>NZ_JXDL01000008.1 GCF_001590795.1 Bradyrhizobium sp. AT1 | reverse complement strand
CAGGACCGGTGCGTGTGGCGCTGCGCGTGCAGCTGCCATTGGCGCAGCTGCCGCGCACGGCGACGCTCGAGGTGCCGCGCGGCCCGCTCGCCGTCGCCGACCGCGTCCAGGCATTGGCATCGGCTGCCGCGGCAACCGAGAGGGTGCCGATGACGAGTGAGGTCAGGAAGAACTTGGTCATAGTCGTCGTCTCCTTGTGGGGGCTGCCGTAAGCGGGAGCCAAGGGGGAGACTGGTCGGGCCGCGTCTGCGGCACATTGCGGGCACGAAACGATTGTTATGGCTTTGTCGGCCTCGTGTAACACTATGTAACAAGAGGGCCCGCGCCCTTGCTTGACGCCGGCCATTGCCCACAATGCGGTCATGAACACGCAAGCAGCCACGATTCTCATGGTGGAGGACGACCCTGAGATCAGCCGCCTCGTCGCCGACTTCATGCGGCGCGAGGGGTTCGATGTCGCCTGCGTCGCCGACGGCAAGGCGATGGACCAGATGCTCCAGCGCCTGCGGCCCGACCTCGTCATCCTCGATCTGATGTTGCCGGGCGAGGACGGGCTTTCGATCTGTCGTCGCTTGCGGGCGGACGATTCGCTTCCGATCCTGATGCTCACCGCCAAGAGCGACGAGATCGATCGTGTCGTCGGTCTCGAAATGGGCGCCGACGATTATCTGACGAAGCCGTTCGGGCCGCGCGAGCTGCTGGCGCGCGTCCGTGCCATCCTCCGTCGTGCCGGCGGAGCACCGGCAAAGCCGCTGGTCCGGCGCTTCGCGTTCGACCGCTTCGTCATCGATCTCGATTCGCGCAGCGTCGAGACCGTCGAGGACCCGATCGCGGCGCTGCAATTGACCAGCGCGGAGTTCGATCTGCTCGGCTGCTTCGTGCAGCGCCCGCGCCGGGTGCTGACCCGCGACCAGATCCTCGACTGGACCCGTGGACGTTCGGCCGAACCGTTCGACCGCACCGTGGACATGCTGATCTCGCGGCTGCGCAAGAAGCTCGACGGCGCCAGTCCCGGCTCCAACCTGATCACGACGGTGCGCAATGGCGGCTATCTCTTCACCGCGACCGTGAAGCAGGTGTCGTGATGCTGCGCGTGACGCTCGCCGCCCGGCTGGCTCTGATCGGACTGGTCGGATTCACGGTGGTGGTCACCGTCGTCCTGGCGATCTTCTATCGGACCACGGTGCACGAGAACGAGCTGACGCGGCCTTCGCCGGCGCGGCTCGATGCGCTGGCAACGCTGCTCGAGCGTACGTCCGGCGACGCGCGGCAGGCCGTTCTCGATGCGGTGTCGTCGCCGCAATTCATGGCGCGGATCGTACCGTCGGGCACGCCGGTTGCCGGCGAGACGCCGCCGCAGCAGGCACAGTTGCGCGAGACCTATGCGGCCGGCCTTGCGGGCCGCGCGGTGGAGATCGTATCTCCGCCCGATCATCGCGCCAGCCGTCTGTTTCCCCGTCTCGCACGGCTGATGGCCAATGCCGTCGAATTCCGCATCGGACTGCGCGGCGGCGATCTTCTCATCATCGATGCCTATACCCGCCTGCCGGTGACCCCGTTCGGCCTGCCCGTCGGCTTTGGCGCCGGCCTGTTCGGCTCGATCGTGGCGCTGCTGGCGCTGATCGTCATGCAGCGCGAGACGCGACCGCTGGCGCAGCTCGCCGCGGCGGTCGATCGGGTCGATCTGTCGGCCGATCCTCCGACGCTGCCGGACGCCCGCCGCAGCGCGCCGGAAATCCGCGCCGTCATCGCCGCGTTCAACCGCCTGCAAGGCCGCCTCGCCGAGATGTTGCGTGCACGCATGACGCTGGTCGGGGGCATCGCCCATGACGTCAGGACGTTCGCGACCCGGCTGCGGCTACGGGTCGAGCACATCGCCGACGATGCCGAGCGCCAACGGGCGGTCGCCGACATCGACGACATGATCCGGCTGCTGGACGATGCGCTGCTGTCGACGCGGGCCGGCGCCGGCGGCCTGTCACAGGAAATGGTCGAGCTCGCTGCGCTGATCGGCGTCGAGGTGCAT
>NZ_JXDL01000007.1 GCF_001590795.1 Bradyrhizobium sp. AT1 | reverse complement strand
CCGCTGGATCGCCTAGCACGCCACCGACCTCGGCGGCAAGGCGGGCCCGGTGCTGGTCGCGGGCTGGAGCGCCGGCGGAAACGTCGCCGCCGTTACCTGCCAGCTCGCGCGCGATCGCGGCGGGCCCGAGATCGCCGGCCAGCTCCTGATCTGCCCGGTCACCGACTGCAGCTTCGATCGTGCATCCTACAACGACAATGCGACAGGCTATTTCCTGACGCGCGGGCTGATGTACTGGTTCTGGGACCTCTACTGCTCGCCGGCCGACCGCACCGATCCGCGCGTCTCGCCGCTGCGCGGCAAGGTCGCCGGCTTGCCGCCCGCGTTCGTGACGACCTGCGAGTTCGATCCCCTGCGGGACGAAGGCGTCGCCTATGCCGAGGCGATGGCGGCCGCGGGCGTCCCGGTCGAACAGCTGAAGGCGCACGGCCATTTCCACTCGTCCTTCACGATGGTCGATGTGGTGATAACAGGCGCGCCGGGCCGGGTGCAGATGGCGGAAGCCTTGCGGCGCTTTGCCGGGCTGCCGCCGAAGGTCAGTCGCGACGAGCACAGCCAGGGCCAGGTCAGCCCGGGGCACAGGATCGCCGCGGCCGCGAGCTGACAACGACAGGCCGGGAACCTTTTCCCGGCTGCCGCGTTATGGCGGCGTGGCATTGAGATGCAGCGACAGGTGTAAGCCCCGGCACGCGACACCGCGTGCTGGGGCATTTTTTGCGTGAGGGCGTGTGATGGGGGATGTGGTTGCAGAGTCTAAGGTCGATTTCAGTGCGCCTGCCGTCCTGAATAAATGGCCGTCGCTCGCCAATCAGCGTCAGCCCGATCGGGAGCCTTATCAGGTGATCGAAGGCACGCTCGACGAATGCATCACCGCGTTCATGCAGAAGCCGGCGGCGACCCGGCATCTCTATGAGATCCGCACACTGGCACAGCCGCCGCTCGTGACGGGCATTCTCTCGCCCGAGCACGTCATCGAGCTGTCGCGCTGGAGAGAATTTCTCTGATTGCCGCGGAAGCCGCGTGGGCGCAGGAACCTTTGTCCGGTTTTTCCCGTTGTCCGGAGATCGGAAGCCAAGGCGTGAGTGTCTCACATGCGCGAAGCTGGCGTGCCATCCCCTGTCGTGCCCTATGGCGCGGATCAAACCCTATTCGTGGTGATCGATCGCCTCGACGAGGCGACGGAGATCCGGATTGAACGGAACGATCTCGAAGCCACGATCGGCGAGCTCGTCGCCGGCTGCTTCTACGACCCCATCAAGGTGATTTCGTTCAACACGCTCGAACATTGGATGAAGGACATCTCGACCATCGTCGCCGGCGAAATCCGGGCCCGCTGCGATATCGACGGCATGACGATGCCCGATTATCTCAGCGACTTCGTCGAGAGCCACAGCTGATCGCGAGTCCTCGCACCAACTCGTTCAGATCGCAGCCAACAAAAAAGCGCCGCTTCCGCGGCGCTTTTCCTGTGGCACCCTTAGTGGTGCCAGAACAATGCCAGCAGCAGAACGATCGGCAGCGGCACGCCAAGCAACCAAAGCAAAGCACCTCGTCCAAAACCCATGGTGTCCTCCTCTTCAATCACTGTCATGACGCAGGAGGAGGCGAGAAGTTCCGCGCCTCGCAGCGAGGGCGAATGCGCTCAGGACATGGATCCCGGGGTTAGGCGCGCTGTTTACCGGCGATGACCTCGATCTCGCGGCGGCGGTCGCCGGCAAAGGTCAGGAGCTTCTCGATCGTCAGGGTATCCGTGATCCGTTTGGCGAGACGCTCGGCGCGCGCGGCCTGATCTTCGAGATACTGGATCGTGGTCAAGCGTCCGTCTCCCCAACAGCCCCAAATTGTCTGGACAGCCATGGTGCTTGAGAAGCCGCTAACAGCCGGTTAAGCGTGCCGCCTCGTCTTGATGAGCGCGCTATTGCACGACCTCGAGGCGGACGTTGGTGATGCCCTTGTCGACCATGCCGAGCGCCTCGGCCGCGGACGGCGAGATGTCGACCACACGCCCGCGAACATAGGGCCCGCGATCGTTGACCCTGACCGTGACGAAACGGCCGGAATTGGTATCGGTGACGCGGAGCTTGGTGCCGAATGGCAGGGTGGGATGCGCCGCGGTCAACTCGTTCTTGTCGAACCGCTCGCCGCTCGCGGTCTCCGTATCGGAATAGAAGCTGGCGAGGCCATGCGACGCGGTCTGCTTTGCCTCGCCCTCGGGGACGCGCGCCCGGCTGATCGGGCGCGGATGCAGCGCCGCCACGCGGTGCGGGCGCTCGACCGCGGCCT
>NZ_JXDL01000006.1 GCF_001590795.1 Bradyrhizobium sp. AT1 | reverse complement strand
ACGGGCTTTGGCCGCATCGCGGGCCGCACGGTGGGCTTCGTCGCCAACCAGCCGATGGTGCTGGCCGGCGTGCTCGACAGCGATGCCTCTCGCAAGGCCGCGCGCTTTGTTCGCTTTTGTGATGCCTTCAACATCCCGATCGTCACCTTCGCCGACGTGCCGGGCTTCCTGCCGGGCACCGCGCAGGAATATGGCGGCCTGATCAAGCACGGCGCCAAGCTGCTGTTCGCCTATTCCCAGTGCACCGTGCCGCTGGTCACCATCATCACCCGCAAGGCCTATGGCGGCGCCTTCGACGTCATGGCGTCGAAAGAGATCGGCGCCGACATGAACTACGCCTGGCCGACCGCCCAGATCGCGGTGATGGGCGCCAAGGGCGCGGTCGAGATCATCTTCCGCAGCGACATCGGCGACCCCGACAAGATCGCCGCGCGCACCAAGGAATACGAAGACCGCTTCCTGTCCCCCTTCATCGCCGCCGAGCGCGGCTACATCGACGACGTTATCATGCCGCACTCGACGAGGAAGCGGATCGCGCGGGCGCTGGCGATGCTGAAGGACAAGAAGGTCGAGATGCCTTTGAAAAAGCACGACAATTTTCCGTTGTGAGATCGCAGTGTTCAAGAAAATCCTGATCGCCAATCGCGGCGAAATCGCCTGCCGGGTCATCAAGACCGCTCGCAAGATGGGAATTGAGACGGTCGCGGTCTATTCCGAAGCCGACCGCGACGCCCTCCATGTCGAGATGGCCGACGAAGCGGTGCTGATCGGCCCGCCGGCCGCGGCCGAGAGCTATCTGGTGATCGAGAAGATCGTCGAGGCCTGCCGCAAGACCGGCGCCGAGGCCGTGCATCCCGGCTACGGCTTCCTGTCCGAGCGCGAGGCGTTTCCGCGCGCGCTGGAGGCGGCCGGCATCGTGTTCATCGGCCCGAACCCCGGCGCCATCGCGGCGATGGGCGACAAGATCGAATCCAAGAAGGCCGCCGCCAAGGCCAAGGTCTCGACCGTGCCCGGCTATCTCGGCGTGATCGAGGATGACAGGCACGCGGTGAAGATCGCCGACGAGATCGGCTATCCCGTCATGATCAAGGCCTCCGCCGGAGGTGGAGGCAAGGGCATGCGCATCGCGCATTCGACCGCCGAGGTCGCCGAAGGTTTCAACCTCGCCAAGGCGGAGGCCAAGGCCTCGTTCGGCGACGACCGCGTCTTCGTCGAGAAGTTCATCGTCGATCCCCGCCATATCGAGATCCAGGTGCTGGGCGACAAGCACGGCAACGTCATCTATCTCGGCGAGCGCGAATGCTCGATCCAGCGCCGCAACCAGAAGGTCATCGAGGAGGCGCCGTCGCCGCTGCTCGACGAAGCCACCCGCCGCAAGATGGGCGAGCAGGCGGTCGCGCTGGCGAAAGCCGTGAACTACGATTCCGCCGGCACCGTCGAGTTCGTCGCAGGGCAAGACAAGAGCTTCTACTTCCTGGAGATGAACACGCGTCTGCAGGTTGAGCATCCCGTCACCGAGCTCGTCACCGGTGTCGACCTCGTCGAGCAGATGATCCGCGTTGCGAGCGGCGAGAAGCTCGCGCTGACGCAGAAGGACGTCACGCTGACCGGCTGGGCCGTGGAGTCGCGTCTCTATGCCGAAGATCCGTTCCGCAACTTCCTGCCCTCGATCGGGCGCCTGGTGAAGTATCGCCCGCCGGCGGAAGCCAGCCACGACGGCATCACCATCCGCAACGACACCGGCGTGCAGGAGGGCGGCGAGATCTCGATCCATTACGATCCGATGATCGCAAAACTCGTGACGCATGCGCCGTCGCGCGCCGCGGCGATCGAGGCGCAGGCGACCGCGCTGGATTCGTTCTATGTCGACGGCATCCGCCACAACATCCCGTTCCTCTCGGCCTTGATGCATCATCCGCGCTGGCGCGAGGGCCGGCTCTCGACCGGCTTCATCGCCGAGGAATTCCCCAAGGGCTTTGCGGTGCGCGTGCCCGAAGGAGAGGTCGCGCGGCGCATCGCCGCGGTTGGCGCCGTCATCGATCACGTGCTGGGCGAGCGCAAGCGGCAGATCTCCGGCCAGATGGGCGGCCGTGTCGTGCAGCGCGAGCGCCGCCGTGCGGTCTGGCTCGATCGCCAGGAGATCCAGCTCGAGGTCGGACGCGAGGGCGATGCGATCGCGGTGCGTTTCGTCGATGCCGCCGGCAAGCCCGGCAATGCGCATCTGTTGCAGTCGCCGTGGAAGCCGGGCGATCCGGTCTGGCAGGGCACCATCGACGGCCACTTGGTCGCGGTGCAGGCGCGGCCGATTCCCAATGGC
>NZ_JXDL01000005.1 GCF_001590795.1 Bradyrhizobium sp. AT1 | reverse complement strand
CCTTGTGGGGGAGGGTGGCGCCTCACGCAGTGAGGCGACGGGTGAGGGGTATCTTACCGCCCGGCAAGCTTTGCAAGGATATCCTCCAATACGGAAGTGGACTGCTGAAGCACGTCATTGTTCCAATAGCGCGCGATGGCAAAGCCTTCAGTAAATAGAGCTGCGTCGCGATCCGCATCGCTTCGCGATTCTGCATGCTGGCTTCCGTCGATTTCGATCACGAGACGCTTGTCGAAACAGACGAAGTCGAGGATGTAGTTTCCGAATGGGACCTGCCGGCGAAACTTGTATGCCGACATGCGGCGGTCTCTGAGCAGGCGCCACATCGCCGCTTCCGCATCTGTCGGCGCGTGCCGCATACCCTTCGCAAATTGGCGGAGATGTTTGGGGACTGGCCGATGGGACGGATCCTGCGGCACCAACCCCTCACCCGACTGAGTTTTTATCCGCCGGCGGAGCTGCCCTCTCCCACAAGGGGAGAGGGCACAGCAACGTGCATCGCGCTTTCGTTGAGAGGGGAAGCCGCTGCCTCACTCTCACACCCGCATCGGCATCAGCACGTACAGAGCGCTCTTGTCCTCCTTGTCCTGCACGAGCGTCGGCGAGCCGGGGTCGGCGAGCTTGAGGACGGCGACGTCGCCTTCGATCTGGGCGGCGATGTCGAGCAGATAGCGGGAGTTGAAGCCGATATCGAGGGCATCGGAGGCGTATTCGACCTCGAGCTCTTCGGTCGCGCTGCCGGAATCCGGATTGGTCACCGACAGCACCAGCTTGCCCGGCGACAGCGACAGCTTCACCGCACGTCCGCGCTCGCTGGAGATCGTCGAGACGCGGTCGACCGCGTTCTCGAAATCCTTCTTGTCGACGACGAGCTCCTTGTCGTTGCCTTGCGGGATGACGCGGCCGTAATCGGGGAAGGTGCCGTCGATCAGCTTCGAGGTCAGCACCACATTGCCGATCGTGAAGCGGATCTTGGCCTGCGACAGCTCGATCGTCATCTCGGCGTCGGTGTCCTCGATCAGGCGCTGCACCTCGCCGACGGTCTTGCGCGGCACGATCACGCCGGGCATGCCCTCGGCGCCCTTGGGCTGCACCAGATCGAGCTGGGCGAGGCGGTGACCGTCGGTGGCGACGCCGCGCAGGGTCGCGGCCTTGGGCGTGCCGGCGGCGTGCAGATAGATGCCGTTGAGATAATAGCGCGTCTCTTCCGTCGAGATCGCGAACTGGGTGCGGTCGATCAGCCGCTTGACGTCCTTGGCGGCGAGCGAGAAGGAATGCGACATGTCGCCGGCGGCCAGATCCGGGAAATCGTTCTCCGGCAGGGTCTGCAGCGTGAAGCGCGAGCGGCCGGCGCGGATCGCCAGCACGGCGCGGTCGCCGTCGGCCTCCAGCACGATCTGCGAACCGTCGGGCAGCTTGCGCACGATGTCGTAGAACATATGCGCCGGCACGGTGGTGGAGCCCGCGGTCGCAGTCTCCGCCGGCAGCGTCTCCGTCACCTCGAGGTCGAGGTCGGTCGCCTTCAGCGACAGTTTGGCGTTCTCGGCGCGGACCAGCACGTTGCCGAGGATCGGAATCGTGTTGCGGCGCTCGACCACGCGATGGACATGGCCCAGCGACTTCAGGAGTTGCGCGCGTTCGACCGTAACCTTCATTGCACTACTCGCCCGATCCCCAAGGAAACACAAATTTGAGAAGGCCGGGCGGCGGGACGCGCACCACGGCACTGAAGACCCCGGAAAGCCGGATCATCCAGCCGATATGACCAAAGCCGTCAGGGTCGCGCAAGGTGGCTTGAATGGCCCCCAGTTTCAAGGGATTGGGGGGCAGTTCCGCGCGATTCCCACGGTTTACCGCCCAAACGAAAACCGCCGCCCGGGCGAAGCCGGGGCGGCGGCAGAATGGCAGGAGCGCCCTAGGCGTTTATTCCTGAAGCTGGCGCTTCAGCGACTCCACTTCCTCCGACAGCGCGGTGTCCTTGGAGACCAGGGCCTCGATCTTGCGCACGGCGTGCAGCACCGTGGTGTGGTCGCGCCCGCCGAAGCGGCGGCCGATCTCCGGGAGCGAGCGCAGGGTCAGCGTCTTGGCGAGATACATCGCGACCTGGCGCGGGCGGACCACGTTGGCGGTACGGCGCGAGGAGAGCAGGTCGGAGCGGCTGACATTATACTGCCGCGCCACCACGCGCTGGATGTCCTCGATCTTGATCCGCTTCGGCTCCTGCGGCCGGACCAGGTCGCGCACCTCGTGCTCGGCCATCTCCAGCGTCACCGGCCGGTTGTTGAGCTTGGAGTGCGCAAGCAGACGGTTGATCGCGCCTTCGAGGTCGCGGCCGTTGTGGGTGATGGTGCGCGCCAGATAATGCAGCACCTCCTCCGGCACTTCGAAGGTCGCGTGATGGGCGCGGGCGGCCGCGACGCGCGACTTGAGAATGCCGTGGCGCAGCTCCTCGCCGAGCGAGCCCATCTCGACCACGAGGCCGCCGGCGAGCCGCGAACGCACGCGGTCATCGAGGCTTTCGAGGTCGGACGGCGGCCGGTCGGCTGCGATCACGACCTGGCGGCCGGCATCGATCAGCGCGTTCAGCGTGTGACAGAACTCGGCCTGGGTCGATTTGCCCTGCAGGAACTGGAGATCGTCGATAACGAGCACGTCGATGCCGCGCAGCGCTTCCTTGAAGGCCAGCGCCGTCTGCGTCTTCAGCGCGGCAACGAAGCCGTACATGAATTTTTCTGCCGTCAGGTACAGCACCTTGCGCTCATTGCCGGAATTGCCGGCCCAGGTCACCGCCTGGAGCAGATGCGTCTTGCCGAGGCCGACGCCCGCGTGAATGTAGAGCGGGTTGAACATGACGGGGTCGCCGCGGCGGCCTTCCGCGACCTGACGCGCGGCCGCATGGGCCAGCGTGTTGGAGCGGCCGACGACGAAGCTCGCGAAAGTCAGGCGCGGATCGAGCGGCGAGCCGCCGAGCGCGTCGTGATTGGCCGAGACCGGCGCGGTCGCGGTCGAGCGCAGCTCCTGCATGGGCGCACGGCGCGCCTCGACCGGCGCGGGCGCTTCCGTTCGGCTGCACC
>NZ_JXDL01000004.1 GCF_001590795.1 Bradyrhizobium sp. AT1 | reverse complement strand
TTTGAAAATCTCGAAGACGAGATGGCCTCCCTGCTCGGCCGTCCGAAGCCGTCTTCGTGAGGCTGCCGTCCCTCCCGCGTAGAGTTCTTTTCCTTTCTGTCCTGTTCGGCGCGGCTTCGCTCGCAAGCCTTGCGCATGCGCAGGACATCAGCATCAACCTCGGCGGCGGCGGCGCCGGCGGGGGCGGCGTCACCGAGCGCGCGATCCAGCTCATCGCGCTGCTCACCGTGCTGTCGATCGCGCCGTCGATCCTGATCATGATGACGTCGTTCACGCGCATCGTGGTCGTGCTGTCGCTGCTGCGCACCGCGATGGGCACGGCGACCGCGCCGCCGAACTCGGTGATCATCGCGCTCGCGATGTTCCTCACCTTCTTCGTGATGGGGCCGGTGCTGCAGAAATCCTACGACGACGGCATCCGTCCGCTCGTCGCCAACCAGATCGGCGTCGAGGACGCACTGCAGCGCGCCTCCGTGCCCTTGCGCGGCTTCATGCAGAAGAACGTGCGCGAAAAGGACCTCAAGCTGTTCCTCGATCTCTCGGGCGAGCCGCCGCCGGCCACTCCCGACGACCTCGCCCTCCGCATCCTCGTCCCCGCCTTCATGATCTCCGAGCTGAAGCGCGCCTTCGAGATCGGCTTCCTGTTATTCCTGCCCTTCCTGATCATCGACCTCGTCGTCGCCTCGGTCCTGATGTCGATGGGCATGATGATGCTGCCGCCAGCGACTATCTCGCTGCCGTTCAAGCTGATCTTCTTCGTGCTGGTCGACGGCTGGTCGCTGGTGGCGGGGAGCTTGGTGCAGAGTTACGGGGGGTGAGGGCTTCGCGCGGAACGAGAGTTTCTACCGCGTCATCTTGATCTGCCGCACCACCGGGATCGTCGGCAGCGAGCCGGTGTGGTCGCTCTCGTCCTTGGCTTGCGGCGAGCCGGGGGCGCGGGCGGTGGCGTCGGGGAAGCGCTGCTTCATCTCGCGCAGGAAGCCGTCGAGCGTGTCGACGCTGGCTGCCAGCTTGGCGATCTCGGCGAATTCGGCGCTGGAGGCCGCGGCCGGCTTGCTCGCGATGTCGAAGGCGAGACGGTCGGCGCTCTCGCTCATCAGCGGCGCGTATTTCTCGCGAAAGCGCGACAGGCCGATCGAGTCGTCGGCGAGCGCATAGCCGACGGCGGCGCGGATGATGTCGCTCTTCTCCACCGTGTTCAGCGGCTTGAAGTCGCGAAAACGCTCGCCGTAATAGAGTTCGATCTGCTCGGCGGATTCGCGCCAGCGCCGGGCCGCCCAGAAGATGTCGGAGCGCAGGCGGAGCACCTCGCGCCCGGAGACGTTGGAGACGATGTCGAGCGCGAGGTCGTGACGGCCGACGTCGCTCTGCGCGCGCGCCTCCAGCAGCAGGCGCTGCTGCCTGAGCTCGCCGGAGAGATCGCTGATGCGGCTCGCGCGTAGCGCGGTGATCGCCATGTCGGGCTTGCGGTTGGCGAGATAGATCATGGACAGACGCGCGGCGACCTGGGCGCGCGCGGCGCCTTCGAGGCGGTGATCGACCTGGTATTGCAACAGCTCGGCGGCCTGGTCGAGCAGATCGATCGATGCGAGACGGTCGGCGAGACGGCGGATCAGTTCGTCGCCGCGCCGGCCGATCGGCGTCAGCTCGCGGAACTCGTAGAACATCCCGAGCGCCTCCACCGGCGGCAGCTCGTCGCCCTTCGGTCCCAGGAAGATCTTCGTGAACAGCTCGGAGGCGAGGTCCTGTGCCTGACGCGAGGCTTCGGCGTTCGGCTGCAGCCTCGTCGCGGTGCGCGCCGCGGTGAGCGCGTCGCGGTAGCGCCCGCTCTCGGCATACATCTGCGACAGCATCTGCAGCGTCTTGACCTCGATCGAGTCGCCGCGCCAGGTCATCGACAGGGTCTCGAGCTCGCGCAGCGCGTCTTCCTTGCCGATCTCGTCGCGTTTCTGCCGCAACGCGACCTCGAGCTGCTTGGCCTCGGCCGCAGCCGGCCGATCGCTCGAGGCGGCCGCGAGCTTGTAATCGTCGAGCGCGTCCTTGTCGTGGCCGAGCGCCTCGGCGAGCCGGCCGCGCAGCACGGCGAAGCCGGGCGCCGCCTCGGGCGGGACACCGACCACTTCGAGTTCGCTGCGGCGCTTGGAGGCGCCGGCATAGTCCTTCACCTCGAGCGAGGCCCGCATCGCGTCCATCGTCACGATGCGCTGGATGTCGAGCGGCAGCGAGGCGATGGCGAATTCGACGTTCTTGAACTTCTCGCGCGCGTCCGCCCATTTGCCCTGGCGCGCATAGGCGAGCGCCTTCCAGAGCTGGGAGTCGTGACTGTTGCCGATCACGGGATTGGCGAGGTCCTTCAGGCCCTGCGCCGGCCGGCCGATCAGGATGCTGGCGATCGCATGCATGATCAGCGCGCCGCTCTCCTCCTTGTTGAGCGGATCGCTCAACATCAATTCGGTCACGGCCTTGGCCTCGTGATACATCGCGCGCGACATGTAGAACTGCGCGAGGTCGAGCCGCGGCAGCGAGCGCAGCGCCGGCTCGACGTTGGAGATCGCCGTGATCAGCTCGCTCTGGCGCGCCATGAAGTTTTCCGACTGGCCCTTGCGCCAGCCTTCGGGGCTGAACACCGGGCGCACCGCGGTCGGCGCCCGCTCGGCCGAGATGTCAACCGGCGACAGCGTCAGCCCACCTTTCTTGCCGAGGATCACCTTGTCGGCGCCGACCTCGACGCCGACCTCGTCGGAGTTCGGCCGGACCGCGATGCCGTGCGCGGATTCCAGCAGCGAGAGGTCGACGAGGTCCTGCCGCTTGATGAAGCCGCGCACCGGCCGCTGTGCCGTGACGACATAGAGGGTGTCGCCGGCGTCGGGATCGGTGAGCTTGTGCAGGACGCCCGGATTGGCGAAGGGGATCGCGATGTTGGCGAGCGCGGGGTCTGTGATGTTGCGCGACATCATCAGCGGCAGCGGCGTCGTCTGGATCTTATCGGCCAGCGTCAACAGCCAGTTGGTCTCCTTGCCGACCTCTTCGCTCGCCAGCGAGTAGACCAGCGGGCGGGTGAGACGGATGCGCACCGCCTGCCCCTTGTCCAGCGGCACGCGGCCGACCTCGCCGATCATCGCGCCGCCCTTGGCGCGGATCGCCTCGACGTCGATCGGCTTCGGCGTGTCGAACACCAGCCAGACGGTATCGCCGCGGCGGAACGCCG
>NZ_JXDL01000003.1 GCF_001590795.1 Bradyrhizobium sp. AT1 | reverse complement strand
CCATCGCCATCATGTTGCTGCCGGCCGGCCCCGCGCCGCCGCTGAGGCGGCCCTGCACCAGTGAGGAGACGCCGCCGGTGAAGTCCATCAGCGTGCGGTCGGTCTGCGCCAATGCGGTCGGATCGAGCGTGGCGAGCGTGGTGCCGGAGACGACCGAGGGGCCGTTGAAGCTGCCGCCCGACGTGATGGTGTTGACGGTGCCCTCGAAGTTGACGAAGGTTGGAAGCTGGACGCTGGTCAGCGACGACACTCTCGTCGCCGGCGCTATGAGGTTGACGTTGACGACGTCAGCACCGAATTCGAAATCCACCACGCCGTTGATCTTCGAGCCAGGCAGTAGCGTCAACGTATCGGCCCCGCTCGACAGCAAAATCGCGGTGCCGCCCGTTCCGGTGATCGTGCCCGCGTTCGTGACGTTTGCGGCACCGCCCGAGGTGATGCCGGTGCTACCGGAGATGACGCCGGTGTTGAATACAGTCGTGGAGGTATTCCCTCCGAGCCCGGCGCCTGCAGCTCCCGAGATGGCACCCGCGTTGGTAACGACGAGGGCCCCCTGCGAAACGATGCCATGAACGCTGCCCGAAACGACGCCTCCCGCAGCGTTGGTCAAGTTGAGACTGCCAAAGGTCTGGATGCCGAATCGCCCCGAGACGGTCCCCGCATTGACGATTTGCGCCTGCCCCAAGGCGTAGACCGCTGGAGCTGTCGGCGCACCCTGGATGGTGCCCGAGTTGCTCAAGGTGAGATCGCCGAAGACTTGAACCGCACTGCCAGCCGCCGACCTCAGCGTGCCGGAATTGCGAACGTCCGCGGACTGCGCATCGATGGCGGCCCCACCGAGGGTCGACTCCATGATGCCGGCATTGCTGACCTTGACGTGGTCTCCTCTGACCGCAAACTGGCCAGCGGAAATCAATCCACCCGCTGCGTTCTCGACGGTCGCCGTACCGGTGGCGCGGATTCCGATTCCGCCGCCGATTCCCCCCTTGATCGTGCCTGCATTGAACACGCTGGCGTTCGGACCCGCAGTGATCGCGACGGCACCCAAGCTCGTGCCCAGGATCGTGCCGCCTGCATTGTTGTTCACGGTAACCGCGCCTGTCGTCGAGCGGATGGCGAAGCTTTCGCCCGAAATCAGGCCGGTGTTGGCCGTGACATTCACGGTGTCGGCGTCGATGCCGACACCTCCGGTCGCCAATGCCGATATTTGTCCGGCATTGGCAATCGTCGCAGTGGCCGCCTGGATGGCCTTGCCGTTGGCGTCGATCGCCGAGATCACGCCGCCCTCATTGTTGGAGACGGTTGTCGTGTTCGCCGTAATGCCACGTGTGCCGCCGGAGATCAGACCCGTATTTTCCGACACCAGCACTGCGTCTGCTTCGATGGCCGCGCCGTTGGTGACCTTTGCGGAGATTTCGCCGGCATTGGCCACCGTCGCCGTACCGCCGCCCACAAAAACCGCAATGCCGTTCGTGCCGGTGGCCTCGATCAGCCCGCTGGCGCTGTTCTTGACGGCGGTCGACGTGCTGGCGGAGATCGCGGCGCGAGAGCCTGCAATGCGGCCGGTATTGCTTGCAATCGTCACGACGTTGCCAGATATCCCCGTTTCGGCGGTGCCAGGCGCGGAAATGATGCCGGCATTGTTGATCAAGACGTTGTTGGTGGCAACGATCGCGAAACCGTTCGATCCGCCGACGAAGATACGACCCCCGCTGTTGTTCGTGACCGTGATATCGGTCGCGCTGATCCCGAACCGATCGCCGTAGATGGTGTCCGAGTTGGTGACGTTGACCGTCTTCGCCGAGATCGCGGTGGCGTCCGTGCCGAATGCCACGATCGTGCCGGCATTCTCAAGGTTGACTGTCCCAGCGAGAGCGCTGATTGCGACACTGTTCGCACCGCGCGCATCGACGCGGCCGGTGCTCGCGTTGTACAGATCCACGCCGTTGAGCGCGGCTATCCCGATTTGACCGTTCGTTACATCGGTGAGAATCGAGCCGGCATTGTTGACCGTACCCATGCTCTGCTCGATACCGATATGGGTGCCGATGACGCTGGCCCCCGCAGAGATGTTGATCGTGTTGCCGCTGTCCGTGGCGGTCCCGTAGCCGGTCGTCCCGTTCGCGTCGGTCGTCGTTCCCGTGCAAGTCACGATGGCGCCGCTGACCGGAGACGGAGGCGTACAGGCCGCCTCGGCGCGGCCGCCGAAGACTGATGGCATCAGCGCAAGCGTAAGCGCGGTGGTCGATCCCCAGCGCAGGAGGCGGCTGCGTTGCGCGGCGGACCAATTCCTTCCCAGCATCTCTATATCCCCAGACGATTTCACAAGCCGGAAGCGTCATCCCTCGCTGTCCGCGGCAAGGGCGGGACGGAGATCGAAACGCATGATTCTTCGATCGGCAGCGTAGGCACGCGGGTTCCTGCCGGCTTGGAGAGAAACGTCCGCGGCTTTGCCGGAAACGAACTGGCGCACAATCCGGAAGGCCTGTTGCATGAACGCCATAGAACAGTGTGCACTCGCGCTCAGAACGCGACGCGAACGCCGCCCTTGGCCGTGCCGGTGCGGCTCTGGTCGGACATCATCACGCCCTCGACCGCGCCGAACACGGAGACGTTGCGGCTGGTGCGGTAGTCGAAACCGAAGCCGGCGACGGCACCCACCGTGCTGCGGCTGCCCGGCGTGACGAACGACAGGTTCTGGCCGAGCAGCACCGTGTTAATGGTGGTGTCGCCCGCGCGCTGGAGCGCGATCACGCCGCCATGGACGTTGGCCTTGAGCTCGCCGTCGGCGAGGCTGGTGACGCGCGAGAGGTCAACCTCGCCGCGCTCCTCAAAATCCTGCAGCGTGCGACCGCCGACGGATAATCCTTGCGCCGACCCCGTCTCGCTGTAGCCGTCGAACCGGCCGGCGACGTAGCGCAGCCGCGCCGTCGGCGTCAGCACGTAGCCGTTGCCAACGCTCAGACGATAGCCGTAGGCAATCTCGGGACTGACATACCAACCGCTGTAACTAGCAGTCGCCGTCTCCATGCCGCCGACCGCGGCATTGTTCAGCACCAGGCGGCGCGATTTGTTGTCGGCATTGCCGCCCTGGATGGTGAAGTCGAAGAATTGCGAAGCCCATTCGAACCGGCTGTAGACGCCGCCGAAGACGTAATTGGTGTCGACCGACTGCGAGTTGAGATCGACCGAGAGGCCGCCCTGCCCGCCGCCGAGGAAA
>NZ_JXDL01000002.1 GCF_001590795.1 Bradyrhizobium sp. AT1 | reverse complement strand
GCTCTCTCCGCGCAGGGACCTATTCGGCAAATTCTCGACAGTCCCAACGCGGAGATACCCTCTCCCCAACCCTCCCCCGCAAGCGGGGGAGGGAGCACACCTTCCTCGCGGCGACATTCGAACCTTACCATCATGCTTTAGGTCAGCCCGCGCCACCATCTCAGGTGGAATCGCCGTTGTGCTGCGCGTCCCTATGTGCGACAGTCTGTAGCGTTACAAGAAGAACTCAAGCCGCAAGGTCAGATGCCATGGACGATCGTTTGCCCGAGCTGGGCGACCTCGAGCACGAGGTCATGCAATTGGTTTGGGCCCATGGTCCCGTCACGGCCGAAATCGTGCGTGAAAGTCTGTCGCGGCGGCTGAAGGAATCGACGGTGCGCACGGTGCTGCGCCGGCTGGAAGAAAAGGGCTATGCCAACCACACCGTGGACGGACGCACCTATGTCTACCACGCTGCCGAAGAGCGCTCGCGGGTTGCGGCCAAGGCGGTGCAGCGCATCGTCGACTGGTTCTGCAACGGTTCGATCGAGGAAGTCCTCGTCGGCATGGTGGACAACAAGATGCTCGACCAGCAGCAATTGCGCACGCTGGCCGACCAGGTGGCCAAGGCGAAGAAGGCGAGGGGAGTGAAGAAAGAATGATCGCAACTCTGGCGGAGGCGGCACTGCGCTCCCTTGTGCTGGGAGGCGTCGTCTGGATCGGTCTCAACCTGTTTCGCGTGCGCAATCCGCACGTTCACATGACGGCCTGGGTCGTCGTGCTGCTGGCCTCGCTGGCCATGCCCTTCGTGATGCACTGGCCGACGCTCACGATCAGCCGGCTGCCTTTGCCGGTCTCCTTGCCGAACGATTTTCTGCCGGCCGACATCGCGATGCTGGAGTCGCCGCAGCCCGCGCTATCAGTCGCGTCCGACATGGTCGCCGCACCGCCATTGCCCAAGAGCGGGCTGTCGATCAATTGGTGGCTGATCGCCACCATCGTCTATGCCGGCATCGCCGGCCTGTTGTTGCTGCGACTCGCGATCGGTCTGTGCCTGACCTGGCGGCTGGCGCGCGCGGCAAAGCCGCTTCGCGGCACGCAGATGATCGGCACCAATGTGCGCGTCAGCCGCGACATCGGCGGCCCCGTCACCTTCGGCTCGACCATTCTGGTGCCGCCGCAATTTGCCGGCTGGGACGCCAAGAAGCGCCTCGCGGTGCTCGCGCATGAAGGCGCACATGTCGCCAATCGCGACTTCTACGTCCTCCTGCTCGCGTCGCTCAATCGCGCGGTGTTCTGGTTCAGCCCGTTCTCATGGTGGCAGCTGGCGCGCCTCGCCGAGCTCGCCGAGATCATCAGCGACGCCGAGGCGATCGAGATCATCGACGACCGGCTGTCCTACGCGGAGATCCTGCTCGATTTCGCCAGCACCGTGAAGCCGCGGCCGGTCGAGCTCGCGATGGCGCGCGCCTCGACCGTGCGTGCCCGCGTCGAGCGCATCATCGCGATGGCCGCGATGCCCGCCGCGATCAGCCGGCGCAAGCGATTGTGGATCGCTGCCGCGATCGTTCCGGTCGTGATCGTGTCCGCCGGCATGATTGCCTATCGCACGCCGGAGGCGGCGCCTGTCGCCGCGGATGTCGCGGACGTGCCCGCCCAGCACTACCGCCCATTCGTCAATTTCTACGCCATGGGGCCGGCCTCGGTGTTCGCCATCTTCCGTGAGGGTGACGACCTCTACGGCCAGCTCACCGGCCAGCGCAGATTGCCTCTGATGATCGGAGCTGACGGCACCGCGTCCTACGCGGCCTCGACGGGCGAGGTCACGTTCGCGCTCGATGCGGAGCGCCGCTCTTCCGAGCTGAAGCTGCGCATGAACGGCCGCGACGTGCGCGCGGTCCGGGTCGCCGAGATGCCGACGTCGGCCGCGGAGGCAGCGCCGCTCGACCAATATGTCGGCTGGTACAGGCTGGCGCCGAACCGCGTGCTCACCGTGCGCCGCGACGGCGAGCGTCTCTGGTTGCAGGAGACCGGCCAGGGCGCAACGCAGGTGCTCGCCGAGGGCACTGATGCCTTCTCGTTCCGCGGCGACCATCTGGTGATCTTCCTGCGCGACGAGCAGGCGAAGGTGTCGCGCGTGCTGCTGCAGAGCGCGGTGTTCGGCGCCCGCCTTGCGGCCCGTGTCGATGCGGCGGTGGCTCAGGCCGTCGAGGCGGATTTCGCGCGCCGCCTCGCGAAGGTCTCCGACAGGTTCAGGGAGCAGGTGCCGGCGGCCGGCAGCAAGGAGATGATCCTGAGCGGCATCGAAGGCCTGCGCCGCGGCACGCCGGACTATGATCGCATGAGCGCGCCGCTCGCGGCCAAGATCCACCGCTATCTCGCCGAAATGCAAGCGACGTTCGTGGCGCTCGGCGCGGTGGAGTCGATCTTCTTCCGCGGCGTGGGCCCCGGCGGCTACGACATCTACGGCGTGAAGTTCGAGAACGGCAGTGCGGAATTTCGCCTGATGATCGAGCCGGACGGCAAGGCGGGCGACGTGTTCTTCCGCGCCGATGGCAATGAGGAACTCGGCGGCATCGTGCCTTGCGCGCAGGAGGCCAACGTTCGCGGCCGCGCCGGCACCTCGCCGATCAGGATCATGCTCTATAACGAGATGGACGACGATATCCAGGTTTTCAATCTCGATGCGGACGGCAATCGCAAGGCGCAGATCGTCAAGCCCAACATGACATGGCTCACCACCACCACCGTGAACAATCCCTGGATGATCGCTGACAAATCGGGGCGCTGTCTCGAGATCGTGGTGCCGGGTCGCCAGACCCGCTTCCACAATGTCGAAGCCGCAAATATCGGCGCGCGCCCGGGCCGGGCCGCACGCCGCGCCGTTCCGATCGCCAATGGCGAGGAGATGCTGCGCCGCTATATCGAGGATCTCGGCAGGGGCCAGCCCGACTACGAGCACATGACGTCGGAAGTGGCCGACATCACGCGTCAGCAATTGCCGTTCGACCAGGCGATCCTGGCGCGGCTCGGCGCGTTGCGTGCGGTCTCCTTCCGCGGGGTCACCGCGCTCGACAGCGACATCTACATCGCGCAGTTCGCCAACGGCTCGGCGGAATGGCGCATCGGTGTCCGGAACGGCACGATCACGAAGATCGCACTCGGCCCGAATTTCTAGAGCGTGCTGCAACAGCGGAAGTGCGCTCCCTCTCCCGCTTGCGGGAGAGGGTCGGGGAGAGGGTGTCTCCGCAATGGGACTATCCCAAGAGGAGAAAGCCCTCACCC
>NZ_JXDL01000001.1:7486792-7515445 GCF_001590795.1 Bradyrhizobium sp. AT1 | reverse complement strand
CCGTCGCTGTCGCGGCGCGCGTCGACGCTGGCGATGCTCGGCTGCGGCGCCGCCGGCGCCTCGGCGGGTGCGGACTTTGTGGCTTCCTTGGTGGCTTCCTTGGCGCCTTCCTTGACCGGCTCCTTGGCGGCCTCTTTCGGCGCTTCAGCAGGCGCGGGCTTGGCTGGCGCGGCTTCGACGACAGCCGGCGCCGGCTTCGCGGCTTCCTTCACGGCCTCCTTCACGGCCTCCTTGGGCGGCTCCGGAGCGTGCGCAGCCTCCATCGCAGGCGCCGGCTTCGGCGCTTCAGCGGGCGGCATCGCCGCGGGCGCTTCGGGCTTCACGTCGATTTTGGCTTCGCGCGCGATCGTCTCCGAGGTCGGCGGCGCGATCTCGCGATGGGCGTCCTTCGGCTTCTCGGCCGCAGGCTTGTCGGGCGCAGGCTGAGGTCCGTGGCCGGCGGGCTTCATCTGCGTGATCGCCGCCTCGGGCGTTACCGCCGCCTTGCCCTTGTCGGGCTGGAAGGAGACGTCGACGACGTAGTTCTTCTCGTCGCGGAACGAATGCACGTCGGAATCGCCGATCAGCGCGATCTCGACATTGGTCTGGTCGATGTCGGCCTTCTGCTTGATCGAGGCGACGTTCGGCGGCGCCGCGACGACCGCGTCCGCCAGATCGAAATTGAGGTTGGCGTTGAAAGCGAGCGTGAGCTTCTGCTCGTTGAGCACGGAGGAGACGCCGACGCCGTCGGGCATCTCGAACACGAAGCGCACGAAGGTCGGCTGCACCGAGGCGCGCACGCGGATCTGCGGACGCTTCTTGCTCTCCGCCGCGGCACGCTGGGCGCGCAGTGCGCGCTCGGCCACACGTGCGCGCTCGGCGAGCTCCTTGACCACGTCCATGGGCAGGCTCGGCGGAGGCCCCTTCCAGCCCTCCGGCAGCAGGTCGACGAAGGTGCGCTCGCCGGCATTCATGGTGTTGACGGTGACGCGCCGCGCCAGCGACAGGCGGATGGCGCCGCCATCGGGATCGCGGCGCGCGGAGTTGACGTAATCGGGCGCGCCTTCCGGCACGCGGTCGACGGGAACGTCGACGGGCCGGTCGAAGCGGATGATGAGGATGGAGCCCGCGGTCGTCACCTCGGAGGGAACATCCTCGCCGAGCTTGATGACGAGACGGGCAAAGCCGCCACCGGCCGAAAAGCTTGCCTCGCCCCTGACGGCATCGGCCGCGCGGGCGGGCGCACCCCAGCCGACCAGCAGGCAGACCGCCAGCACTCCGGCTTTTCGGACATGACGCGACAGCCCCGGCGCCATTGCGCGGGCTCGCGACCACAATCCATCGGCAGCCTCTCGCGCCATTGGCGGCATGTCTTCCGTTGCGACGGTCCACGGCGGCACTGATGCCGGCCCCTGCCCTCGACTGTAAGGTTTTGCCAATTAAGGACTTCTTAAGTATGAGCCCTCAATTCGGCTTTTGCGTCGGCTTGCCGTCGATCTTCGGCAGTTCCGCGGCCGAGGCCGACTGATCGCCGCCGCCATTGGCCCGGCGGGCCATCTCGACCGTCAGCTTCTCGGCGGCCTCCGGCGACATCAGCCCCATGATGTCCGACATCTTCCGTGGCGCGATCGCCGAGGCGATCTCGATCAGCACGCCCATCTCCAGCCGGTCGAACACCCGCGCGGCGTCCTTGGGCTTCATGCCTTCATACATGGTGACGAGGCCCTTCATGCGCTGGGCTTCGGCGGCCTTCTGCTCGGCCTGCGTCGCGGAGATGCGGGTTTCCACCGCCTTCATCTCCTCGACCTTGCCTTCGATGCGCTTCTCGGCCGATTTGAGCAGGCTCTCGCGGATGTCGATCTCACGCTGGCGGGCCTCGATCTCCTGGCGGCGCGCCTGCAACCGTTCGAGGATCGCGCGCTCGGAAGCCGAGACTTGCGGCTGGCCCTCTTCGATCTTGACCACGGTGCCTTCCGGCTTGGTCTCGGGCGCGGCCGGCTTGGGCGCCTCCTTCGGCGCGCCATGGGTCGACCCGGTGATGATCTCCGGCTCCTCGCGCCCGGTCGGGAAGTTCAGATTCTCCTGCGCCCAGGATTTCTTGGCCTGGTTCGGCTTGTAGTCGAACACATAGCCGCCATTGATCACGAGGCCCGCGATCTTCAGCGTGGCGAGGCCCGCGACGGCAACCAGGACGACCGGGATGACGCGGATGTTACGAAACGATTTCATACCCTGACTTCATGCGGCAAGGGCTTCATGCGGCAAGCCCGTTGGATCGTCGGCGCTCGGAGAAGGCTTCGGCTGCCGCCGCTACCGCCTTCGCCGTCGACGGCTTGGCCGCGGGCGCGGCGACCGTTTCCGGACTGGTCATGGGGCGCGCGGCGATCGCGATCTTGGACAGCCGCCGCACCACGTTGTCGGCTTCGCCGAGCTGCTTGTAGAGCTGGTCCGACATCTGCGTCGCCGCGGCGAGCTGGCTGCCGAGGTTCTCGTTGACGTCGCGCACGGCGAGCTTCAGCCCGCCGATCGCGCGCTCGGCGATCTCCGTCGCGGTGATCAGCTCGCCGATCACGGCCTTCAGCGAATGCTCGTCCGCCTTCAGCCGCGTCAGCCGCTTGTTGAGCATGACGCAGTAGAAGATGGTCAGCATCAGCAGGATAGCCACCAGCGTCTCGATCGCCATTCCCAGGGAGTGGTTCATGGGGCCTCCATCATCTTGTTCTGCTCGTCAACTTTCTCGAACATCGCAAGTGTCGTACTTGGCTTGCGCAAGGGTTTCGTCACGCGGATCGCGACGCGGTCGCCGACCCGGCCCATCCGCCCCTCGGTCAGCGTGACGTCGCCGCAGCGCACCGTGACGTTGGCGTCCGCGCGCATGTCCAGCGGCAGCGTGTCGCCGACCTTGAGCCGCATCAGCTGCTTGAGCGGAATGTCGGCCTCGTAGAGCACGGCGTCGACGGCGATCTCGGCCTGGTTGATCTCGGTGGCGAAATGGCCTTCCCAGACCGGGTCGCGGCCGAACTTCTCGCCCATGAACATCTGGAGCAGGACGCCCCGGATCGGTTCGATGGTCGCATAAGGCAGCAAGAGCTCGATGTTGCCGCCGCGGTCTTCCATGTCGATGCGCAGGCGCACCAGGATCGCGGCGTTGGCGGGACGGCTGATCGCGGCGAAACGCGGATTGGTCTCGAGCCGGTCGATCGTGAAGGTCACCGGCGACAGCGGCCGGAACGCCTGCTCGGCGTCGGCCATGACCACCTCGACCAGCCGCTTGACCAGCTCGGTCTCGATCGTGGTGTAGGGCCGCCCCTCGATGCGGAGCTGGCTGGTGCCGCGGCGGCCGCCGAGCAGCACGTCGATCATGGAATAGATCAGGCTGGAATCGACCACCGCCATGCCGAAATTGTCCCACTCTTCCGCCTTGAAGACGGTGAGGACGGCGGGCAGCGGGATCGAGTTCATGTAGTCGCCGAAACGCACCGAGGTGATGCGGTCGAGCGAGACTTCGACGTTGTCGGAGGTGAAATTGCGCAAGCTCGTCGTCAGCAACCGCACCAGGCGGTCGAAGACGATTTCGAGCATCGGCAGACGCTCGTAGGAGACCATCGCCGAATCGATGATGGCGCGAATGCCGGAATGGTCGTCGAGCGCGACGTCGCCGACGGTGAAGCCGAGGAGATTGTCGATCTCCTCCTGCGACAGCACCCGCTCGCCGGAGTTCTTGCCGCTGCCGAGATCGCGGCTGCCGTCCTCGACCATGGCCGCCCATTGCAGGGCCATGGTCTCCGACAATTCGTTTTCTGCGGCAGCCTTCGCGGCCTCCGCGGGATCCTCGGAATCGAGCGACGCCTCCCATTGGGCGGCAATCGCATCCTGGTCCATTTGCTCGTTGCCGGCCATGACGCTAGCCCATCACCTTCCGCAAGCGCTCACTGGATCACGACTTCCTTGAACAGCACCGCGCTGACCTGGACCGGGGCGACCGCCGCGTTGACACGCTTGGTCAGCTCCTCCTTGAGGCGGAAGATGCCGGCAGACCCGTTGAGGTCGGAGGGGCGCAGCTCGCGCACATAGGTCTGGAAGATGTCGGTGACGCGCGGCATCGTCGGCTTGATCGCCTCGATCTGCTTCTCTTCCTTCAGCTCCAGCACGATCTTCAGCCGCAGATATTGCACGCGCTCGCCCGGCGCGCCGGCGAGGTTGACCATGATGTCGGGGACGTCGACGAAGGACGGTGGCTTCGGCGGAGGGGCGACTTCGGCATGATGCTCGTCGTCGCCGTGACGGAAGAAGAAGAACCAGGTTGCAGCACCGCCGCCGAGGACGGCGAGCAGGCCGACGGCCATGATGATGAGCTTCAGCTTGTTCTTCGGCGGAGCGGCTTCCGCGCCTTCAGCGGCCGCGCCGCCTTCCGCTTCATTCTCTGCCATGATCGCCGCGCCCGGATCTCTAAAAGGGGTCGAAAGAGCGAAGCCTCAAGACGGTGACGCGATACAAATGCCCCGGCGCAACGCGCTCCTTGTCATGGCAAACGCTACGGTAATAATGGTTAACGGAATCTTTCGATTGGGCTTCCGCTAGGAAAAATCTGCCGGGCAGACATGGCTAACAGAACCTTTCTGCCGCCCTCCCGCACCCCTCGAAAATTGGCAAAGCATTGAAATTACCCAACTTTCCAGGTTGGCACGGCTTTCGCTGAGGAAGGGCTGAGCCGAACGGTTTGGGAGAACCCGACGGTCTCGTTCACGGGGTCCGCCAAGGCGCTTGGGAGAGCGAAATGGCAGATCCCCCTCAGGGGAGATTTCCGATGCAGAACGCGCTTCTGATCGGCTTGTCACGGCAGATGACGTTGGAACGGCAGATGGATGTCGTCGCCAACAACATCGCCAATGCCAACACCAACGGCTTCAAGGCCGACCATTCGCTGTTCGAGGAGTTTCTCAACTCGAACGCGCGTGAGGACAATTTCATCGGCGCCGACCGCCGGGTCTCCTACGTGCAGGACCGCGGCACCTTCCGCGACGTCGGCCCGGGGCCGATGGAGATGACCAAGAACCCGCTCGACATGGCGATCAGCGGCGACGCCTATTTCGCCGTGCAGGTCAATGGCGGCGAGCGCTACACCCGCGACGGCAAGTTCTCGCTCAACGCGACCGGCCAGCTCGTCAACTCCGACGGCAGCCTCGTGCTCGGCACCGGCGGCCCGATCACCTTCCAGCCGACCGACCACGACATCAACATCGCTCCCGACGGCACCATCACGGTGCTCGAGGGCACCGCCAAGACCGACTCGATCCGCGGCAAGATCAAGATGGTGTCGTTCGACGATCCGGCCAAGCTGACCAAGCTCGGCGCCAATCTCTATGACACCGGCTCCGCGATCCAGCAGCCCGCCACCAAGTCCACCGTCGAGCAGGGCTACATCGAGAAGTCGAACGTGAATTCGGTCGGCGAGATGACCCGCATGGTCGAAGTCATGCGCAGCTACACCGCCATCGCCAATCTGCTGCAGCAGCAGAGCGACCTCCACAAATCGGCGATCGAAAAGCTCGCCGACGTTCCGGCCTGATTGAGGGAGAACTGAGATGCAGGCGCTTCACACCGCAGCGACCGGAATGGCGGCACAGGAACTCAACGTTCAGGTGATCTCCAACAACATCGCCAACCTGCGCACCACCGGCTTCAAGAAGCAGACCGCGGCGTTCCAGGACCTGATCTACGAGCACGTCCGCCGCGTCGGCGCGCAGGCCTCGGACCAGGGCACGATCGTGCCCGTCGGCGTCGACATCGGCGGCGGCGTCAAGACCGTCGGCACGCCGCGCAGCATGACGCAGGGCACCCTGTCGCAGACCGGCAACGATCTCGACCTCGCGATGTCCGGCGAAGGTTTCTTCAAGATCCTGATGCCCGACGGAACCTACCAGTACACCCGCGACGGCACTTTCCAGATGGACAATCAGGGCCGCGTCGTAACCGCCCAGGGCAACCCGGTGCAGCCGACGATCACGATCCCGCAAAACGCCTCCGGCATCACCGTGAGCGAGCAGGGCCAGGTCTCGGTGACGCTGCCGGGTTCGTCGACCTCCTCGATCGTCGGCCAGATCGGCGTGACGCGCTTCATCAACAAGGCCGGCCTGCAGCCGGTCGGCAGCAATCAGTTCACCGAGACCCCGTCGTCCGGCCCGCCGCAGGACGGCACCGCGAACGCCGAGGGCTACGGCAAGATCACGCAAGGCAGCCTGGAGCAGGCCAATGTCGACGTCGTCTCGGAGATGAGCGACCTGATCGCCGCGCAGCGCGCCTACGAGATGAACGCCAAGGTGATCAGCGCCGCCGACCAGATGATGCAATCGACCACGGCGCTGTTCCGCTGAGGCCAAGCCTGAAGCCAAGTCTGAAGCCAAGCCTGAAGCAATGACACTGAAGCAATGACGATGATCCGCACCGCCCTCGCCACCCTCTCCGCCCTTGTCGCGCTGGCCTTGCCGGCCGCGGCCGCGGACGATTTCATCGCCTCGCCGACGCTGCGTGCGAACATCACCGTGACCTCGGACGTGGTGCGGGTCGGCGATCTCATCGACAATGCCGGATCGGCCGCGCTGGTCCCGGTCTACCGCTCGCCCGATCTCGGCACCACCGGGACGCTGACGGTCGGACAGGTGCTGTCGGTGCTCCGCGCCAAGCAGGTGATCGGCGTGATGACCGGCGACATCAAGGAGGTCCAGGTCACCCGCCTCGCCCGCACGCTCGCGAGCAAGGACCTGGAAACCGCGGTCGCCTCCGCGCTCGAGCGTCGCTTCGGCCTCGGGGACGCCGCCAACATCACCGTCACCTTCGACCGCGGCGTCGCCGAGATGCGGCTGGATGCCTCCAACACCGGCGCGCTGCAGCCGGTCGCGACCCGCTACGACGCGCGCAGCGGCCGTTTCGACATCGCTTTCGAGATCGCCAACGACGCCAATCCGGCCCCGACCAAGCTGCGCTTCTCCGGCACCGCGATCGAGACGGTGGAAGTGGCCGTGCTGACGCGCGACATCGACCGGACCGATACGCTGAAGGCCTCCGACGTCGCGCTGGAGCGCCGGCCGAAGGCCGAGGTGACCGGCGAGCCGGCCTCGCGCGAGCGCAGCGTCGGCATGCAGCTGCGCCGCGCGATGCGCGCAGGCACGCCGCTTCGTTCCGCCGACATCGTCAAGCCCGAATTCGTGGTGCGCGACCAGGCCGTGACCGTCATATTCCAGGCGCCCGGCCTCTACCTCACCACGCGCGGCAAGGCGATCGAGAGCGGCGCCGAGGGCGACACCGTCAGCGTCCTCAATCTGCAATCCAAGCGCACGCTGACCGGAACGGTCACCGCTCGCGGCCAGGTGACGATCCAGGGCGCGAGCCAATCCGCGCCGATGGCGCCCGCGGTCGATCAGACCTCCTCACTCAAGCGCGACGAGGCGCCCGCCCCCGTCGATACCGCAGCACTCCTGCGGAACCTGGTACAGGCCCCCGCCTCGCCCGCCCAGATCGCAGAAGCCCAGATCCCGCAAGCTCGCGTCTCGCAAGCTCAAGCCAAGTAAGAGTTCGTCATGTCCGCTTTCAGTTCGGCTTCCCGTCTTCGTCGCATCGCGATCTCCGCCCTGCTGCTGGCTTCCTGTGCGCTGGGCGGCTGCTCCTCGATCGACCGCCTGTCCCAGATCGGCGAGCAGCCGAAGCTATCGGCGATCGACAATCCGACGACGCAGCCCGGCTACAAGCCGGTGCAGATGCCGATGCCGAAGCCGGAAGTCGCCTCCTACAATCCGAATTCGCTGTGGCGCAACGGCAGCCGCGCCTTCTTCAAGGACCAGCGCGCCCGCCAGGTCGGCGACCTCCTGACCGTGACCGTCAACATCACGGACAAGGCCAACATCGCCAACGAGACCCAGCGCAGCCGCACCAATTCGGAAGATTCGGGGATCACCGACTTCATCGGCGCCAAGACCCTCGGCGCGCAGGCGCAGAAGGTGCTGCCCGGTCGCATCCTGACCGCGGACTCCTCCGCCTCCAGCGACGGCAAGGGCTCGGTCAACCGCACGGAAGCCCTGCAGACCAACGTCGCCGCGGTGGTCACGCAGGTGCTGCCGAACGGCAATCTCGTGGTCGAGGGCAAGCAGGAGATCCGCGTCAATTACGAGATCCGCGAGCTCGTGGTCGCCGGCATCGTCCGCCCCGAGGACATCCAGAGCGACAACACCATCGATTCAACCAAGATCGCGCAGGCCCGCATCGCTTATGGCGGCCGCGGCCAGATCATGGACGTGCAGCAGCCGCGCTACGGCCAGCAAGTCATGGACGTGCTGCTGCCCTTCTAAGCTTCTCCCGAGCTCCCACATCGTGTTCGCGAACCTAGGCGCGAACGACGATGTACTACGCGGCCCTCGCTAGCTCCCCTGGCGAGGGCCGCATGTATTTTGTGGATGATAGGTGGCACCGGGAAAGAGCGGCCAAATCGAAGAACCTTTGCGCGCAGCGTGAGAATGTGCCTCCGCAAGAGCCGTCCTGCCTTAACTTCATCTTCCTTTGGCTGCTTCAAACGCCTCGCCGGTCCCGCGCATTGCGCACCTCGGGCAAGGGATCGGTTTTCGACTCCTCCAGCCAACTCTGCGCGCCTCGCGAATCGGCGTGTCCAGCGGCAATCATCGATGAGGCCAACTTAATGCACCCCGCGCGCACAGCTGGCACATCGAACGACTGATCTGAGCGCGCATAGCTTGCCTCATCAAGCAACGCAACTAACCCGTGATCGCAATCGCGAACAATAAGATTGCGAAGTCGGCTCGGACCTTCGCGGAATATCCACTCCGCCAAACCTAAGCCCGACACAAGAAGAACATGTCTTCGAGCCGCAATTGCTATACCAATCTCCCTGACCAGCGCCTCAAGATCTTCATCTCCAGGCTGGTCGATAGGCTCTCGCGCCAGCCAGGAATACAATCCGTGAACGGCAGAGTTCACACGTTCCTCTTTGTCGGAAACTAATGCCTGTCGCAGTCGATCTAACAGATCAGGCTTTTTTGTCGGCCAGCGCCGCGCCAAGAATGGATAAATGGCAAACGCGTACGGCCCCTCATCCTGAGTATCCATGTCAACCGACTTGTCCCAAATACGCTGAACTATGTCGTCCTCCACTTCAACACGGGATAGAATCTCGACAACTCCGGCTAATGCGTTAGTTTCGAGCACATCGTCTCGGTTCATCATGCGAGCGAAACGATCCTTGGCAGATGGGCGATGTTCGGCCCACCTTCCTACCAGATCAACTAAGTCACTCTTGATTGCAGCGGAAAGTTCGATGGGCATGTTCAGACGATTAGCCTGATGCAAGAGCTCTCCAATCTGCTCTAGCCGGCTATGCAACTTTGCTCCTTCTTTCGCTAATGTGCCGACGACCCGGGTCACAGCTTCTCGCGCCTTCCCCTCGCTTGGCTCGGGCAGGACTAATAGAACCCATGTCCTCAGGTTCGTATGCTCCGGAAGTCCCATCGTGTTGCAAAGCTCAGGCGCCCACAAAGCCTCACCGAATTGACGGCACTCCTGCTCGTTCAAGAAATTCCAACGCAACAATTTCAAGAGGCGCAGGACAGCAGCGCCGCGATCAACGCTATCGGGCCCTTTCGCTGCCGCCAGCAGACGAGAGATAATCGCTTCCCACAGCGGGGAACGCGGATCTTGGAGCGCAGGCGGCTCGCACCATTCCGGAAGAAGCCCGACAGGATCGGGCCAGTTCCTAGCATCGACTTCTGATCCCCTCTCGTGCGGCAAGGGAAGCGCGAACAGTCGAGGCAACAACTCCGCTAGTGAGCCTCGAGAAAGAGACTCAAATACCCGTTCAAACAGATGTGCGAGAGAACGTCCGAGCAACAGGGACTGCTGACGAAACTTCGAAGACAAATAATACGCCGACGCTTGATCAAACAGGACGATCAATTCTGATTGCGCCAACCGCACTGCTACTCGCGACAAGATTTCCAAAGAAGAATTGACGATCGAGGTGCCGTCCCTGCCCTTATTTTCATGCGTACCGATGAGCGCTAGTCCGAAAGAAATTCGCCTCATCAGAGAATCCTTAAGCATCGGGACCAAATCGCGTGGAAAACGAGCTATGTTAACCCGACTAAAGACCTCATCCGTCAGCTTATCATCGTATCCAATACGAACTGCAAGTTGACTGGCGAGCCACGGCTCAGTAGCTACCAGCGTTCGCGTCGACAATCTCAGACCATCGTCAAAGAGCTTCATGTGACTTGCGACAGCCGGTATCCCCGTGGCCTCGGCAAGCATCACCATCTGATAGGCAGCAACCACAGTCTCCGAGGGCGTGCTAGCAAGATGATGGGTGGTACTGACATGACCAAGATCGAATGCCCGAGTTTTGGTAACTTCTGTTGGGGGAGGTCGATCTACCTCCAATATTCGGGTTAAACTCCGATATTCACTGAAAGCATCGCAATCTACGATTCCCAGAGCACGCCATCGCTCAAAAGGCTCGGGAATGCCTTTAGGTAGCGAAGGAGTGTACCGGCGTATCCGATTTGTGAAGGCCAGACCAAGAAAAAGCGCCCAGCTTTCGAGTGAAAGCGAGACAAGATCGTCCACATCCCTTCGTCTGCCTCGGCGGATTTGCGTCAAAGTTTCTTCAAGTAGAGCGCAGGCACGTGTGCTCTCATGCATTTCGGCGAGGAGTCCTGCTTTCCGCAGACTCCAAATTCCCTCCCCCTCAGCCGGCATCCATTCGTCCAGACGCCGAAGCAATTGCGGCAAGTCACCAATTGCAGCATGCCAAAGACATTCCTCATAAATGACCGCATTACGCAGCTCTGAATCGTGAGCACGCAATGGTGTAGTAAAATTCAATGCATGCTCAAACTTCGCGCGATCACCGGCTCGACGAGCATTACGCGCTAGCGCAAGAGCTAGCATCTTCGTCGCCCCGAACTTGCCAGGCCATCCTTTGTTGCCTTCGATCTTAGCGCTTTGATTTTTGTCTCCAGGCTGATCAAGCGCAGACAGCACCTCGAACGCTAGATCTTCCTGATCAGGGGGAAAGGGCAGCAGAGCGCAGCTCATCCCCCATGCGAGCTCAGCCAATCCTCTAAGCTTATCCGCGAGAGACATGCCGGATAACAGGGCAAATTCGGAAAGCCAGTTACCAATACGATGCCAAAGCACGTTTCTGACGCGTTCCGGGGCAATCAACCATCCAGGATAGAGGCGCCGGTTGTGTGCCCAAATCCCTATAGTGGCACGCAACGCATCTTCACGATCAGACTTAGGCTTGTCCCAAGAGGGCCCAATGAAATCTTCTCTAGGCTGCTCCGCTGGGTTTAACGGAATTGATCCGAGGTAGTCAGGATTGGCCGCTGGAGCGGCTCCCGCCGCGGGCCAACTCGCGGCGCTATAAGGCCTACCAGCCTCCAAGGCCGCGATAAACCACTCGCTGGCATATCGGTGTCGGAGGTCTTCGGGCCAGCCTATTGCGCTCGGTAGCGCCGAAAGGTCGACGGGCATAACGTTACGCGCTTCGAGCATTCGACGGCGATGAACAGATAACTCCAACCAACCAACAAGATAAATCTTCGGCCCGCTCGGACCCAGGTGATCCCTTACCCAACCCGACCAGTGAAGAAAATTTGGATCGTCGCCTGAAAAGCCAATGAGACAGAAGATAGTTTCCATCATCGATTGCTGAACTAAATTTACGAATGGCGAGAACTTCGTAGGGTAAGTCCGATAATCCTCTTCAGTGAATACGAACGGCTGGTGCCCTGGAAAGCTTCCGTGAAGCTTTACAATGCGCGGACGAGCCGTGAATGGAATATCACCAACCGTACGTACTATATCGTAGCTGCGCTCAAAGACATCGCTGCACGCTCTTTCCAAGAGGGTATCCCAATTCGTACTAAATACGTCCGCCCAAGGTAGTCGAAGCAAGCGCTTGTGCAGATCACTCGGACGATAGTCCGTATCAGGAACCAGATCGCGAATCTTGTGACTAAGCGAGCTCGCACCAAACGCGACTTCATACTCTTGGGCCAAGCGAAGAAAGCCGCTGGTGGCCCCCGCTTCCTCTAAGGCCTTTTGCCTACGATGAGAATCCAGCGGATACAGCGGCTCGCAGAGGGCGGTCGCCATCTGGTACCAGTTAGGCATTTGCCGGGAGGTTGAGGAGACGGGATCTGCATTGCGACTGAAGCCCGCGCCAATCATAATAGAGGCATTTCCAAGGGCCCTATGTCTCCATAAAGCATCACGTATGCATAGTACGTTGGCAATGTCGGGAAACATCAGATTGAAGCCTCAACAAACTACCGGTGAGATTCTCAGGCGAAGGATTTCGGCCCAATTTGCGTGTAGAGCCCCCTTACCACAACTAAAATCGACCTGAAACGTGAATGCCGAGAATAGGACATTGGTCAATTCTAGAACGTCGGGATACGCTGGCCCATCCCAAAAGGCTCCGCACGTAACGGCGGTGAACGATAGCGTCACCTCACGCCGCGTTCGCAACGGCGCGTATCTCCAGATGCACACCGGTCTCCTTCTGCAGCGCGTGGATCACCGCCAACAGGTTTTCCGCCGTCGGATTGCCACTGGGCCCGAACATCCGCATCAGGCTTTTCGGCGGGCGGTCCAGCACTTCGCTCAAGCGCTCAAAACCGATGGTGGCATTGATGTAGGTCCGCAGCGCCGTACGGCCATAGTCAACGTCCCCCTGCAACAGGCCCTGCATCGCCTCCAGGAACAGCGCCTCGCGAAAAGCAGGATCGCGCTCGGCCATCGCGCGGACCGTGTCACGAAAACTCCGGGTCAATGGCATCATCTTCTCCCCGACCGTGCTCTCGACTTGTACTCACGCCAGCGGCGCAGCGCCGCATCGATGTCGTCTTGCTGTCTCTGCTTGGTTCCGCCTCCCAAGAGAATGACCAACAAGTTGCCATGCCACCCAAAATAGACCCGGTAGCCCGGCCCACGGTTGATCTTCAATTCGGCAGCGCCCTCTCCGATGGACTTGACGTTCGACTTGTTGCCATCGGCCAGCCGCTCGATCGCAACTGCGATCATCGCGCGCGCCTGCGGATCAAGTCGTTCGAGCCAATCGCGGAAAGGGCTCCGATCATTGACGATGTATTCCTCGATCTTAACCTTTGGTACCATATTCGTTACCAATTTTCAATTTCAGAATATTCGGATTGTAGAAATTCTTGTTGACAGGCTCCGGCCACCTCATTATGTTCCCGTTCTGTTCCATTCCACAAGAGGGCGTATCGCGATCGTCACGGAACGCGGGATGGGATGCGGTGGCCGCGACGGCGTCGGCGCGCGATGGTCGCTTGCAGGGCGGGAAACCGTGAGCAGCGGCAGGCGCGATACGACACGGCGCTGACAGCGTCTTCGCATGGCCTCGACGGTGAGCGCACGCCAGCCGTGGAGAACCCAGCGGGGACGTACGCGGACGGAGAAGTCGTGTGGTCCCGACGCCCGAGGTTCTGGCGTCAAATCTTGCGGTGATGTGGCGGCCAACCGGCGCGCGCATCAAGCAGCCGCAAGGCGACGGGGGCAATAGTGCAACGCTCCCCGAGGAGAGCACGAAGGACACCGTGAAAACCATCGCGCAGGGAAGGCCGGGCGACCGGCATCACCTGTCGTCCACCCCGTGCGCGCTCTTTTCGCACACGCGGGACTTCGGGTGCCAGCCGGCGCCCGGCCTTCCCTGCGCCTTCTTGATCTTCAGGAGGGCAAGACGATTGCAAAGCTCGGGCGGAAGCTGCCGCGAGGATGCGAAGGCGTGTCCACGAGTGGGGTTTCAATGGAAAAAGCGACTCCGCCTCTCCCGTCATTGCGAGGAGCTCTTGCGACGAAGCAATCCAGACTGCCGCCGCGGAGACATTCCTGGATTGCTTCGCTTCGCTCGCAATGACGGCTGAGACCCTCCCCCTTACGTAAACTCCGCCTCGACCACGCCCAGCCCGTCCAGCTCCATCCGCACCTTGTCGCCAGCCTTCAGCCACAGCGTCTTGACCAGGCTGCCCGTCAGCACGAGCTGCCCGGCGTGAAGACCCTTGCCGTCGGCGGCGAGATGGTTGGCGAGCCAGGCGAGCGCGTTGTGGGGATGGCCGAGCACGTCGGCGCCGGTGCCGTGGCTGACTTCTTCGCCGTTGAGAATCGCGCGGCCCTTGACCGCCTTCAGGTCCGGCACCGACGAGCGCGAAACCGACGGGGCCAGCACGCAGCCGGCCGCGAAGAAATCGTCGGCGATCAAGGTCGGGGCGCCCATGGTCTCCCACTTCACGTAGCGGTCGTCGACGATCTCGATCGCGGGATGATAGGCATCGACCGCCTCGCCGACCCATTCGGCCGTGAATGGCGCCTCGCCGGGGGCGAGGTCGCGCTTCAGCCGGACCGCGATCTCGCATTCGACGCCGACCCGGACATAGTTGGAGGCCGCCAGCTTCACGCCGCTGTCGTGCACGCCCTTCTGGAACACGCCACCGCCGCAGGGGTGCTGGATCCCGATATAGTCCTGCATCACCTGGCTGGTGCAGCCGATCTTGTAGCCGACCAGCGGCCCGGCATGCGCCAGCAGCAGGTCATGCAGCGCGCGCTGGACCTGATAGCCCTCGGCTTCATCAACGGGCGGACGTTCCAGCGCCGCGAGCGGCGCATGGTTACGGCGCGCCAGAGCGATCGCCTTGGCGGCTTCGAGAATCTTGTCCATCGGCGCCGCCTCCCACGCTACGCAATCGTGGACGGCACTTCAGCATTCCCACCCGGGCCTGACAAGCGCGGGCCAAAGGACCGTTCAAGCCGGCCCTCAGCCCTTGACGAGACCGAGGCGGATCAGGCTTTCGGCGGTCGCGAGGATGGCTTCCTCGTTGGAACGGGCCTGCCAGCCGAGCAGCGACCTCGCCTTGGCACTGGTGGAATGCCGGACCTTGCCGAGCATCGGCACGACCGCACGCAGCAACGGAATCCGATTTGCGGCCAACCGCACCAGCCAGTCCGGCGCCTGGAGCCGCGGAACCCGGCGCGCGGCCGGCCCGAGTTCCCGCCGCAGCACCCTGGCAATATCGAGGATCGACATCGTCTCACCCGAGACCGCGATGAAGCGCTCGCCTTTGGCCTCGGGCGCCGTCATCGCCCGCAGATGCAGCTCTGCCACATCGCGCACGTCGACCACGCCGAAATAGACCCGCGGCACTGCCGGCATGGCGCCGTCGAGCAACGATTTGACGATTTCGATCGAGCCGGAGAAATCCGGCCCCAGCACGGGACCGAAAATGCCGGCGGGATTGACGACGGACAATTCCAGCCCGCCTCCCTCGCGCGCGATGAAATCCCAGGCCGCCCGCTCGGCCAGCGTCTTGGACTTGATGTAGGGCTGCACGTCGACACCATCGAGATTGGTCCAGTCGGCCTCGTCGAACGGCTTTGCGCGCGGCGGATGGCCGTAGCCGATCGCACCCAGCGACGAGGTGACGACGACGCGCCTGACGCCGGCCTCCCGCGCGGCGCGCAGCACCCGCAGCGTGCCGTCGCGGGCCGGGATGATCATCTCGTTCTCGTCCTTAGGAACGCTGGTCGACAGCGGCGAAGCGACGTGAAGCACGTAGTCACAACCCGCAACGGCTTCGTTCCACCCTTCGTCTCCCGTGAGGTCCGCCGTAAAGAAGGAGACACTTTCGGGCGAGGCCCCGCCGCCCTCGCGGAGCATCGCCAGCACATCGGCTTGCCGGTCCGGCCGGCGCACCGTCGTCCGCACGCTGTGGCCGGCGGCCAGAAGCTGCAGGACGACATGGACGCCGACGAAGCCGGACCCGCCGGTGACCAGAACAGTGCTCATTGCCAAATTCCCCTCGATGTGCGGGCCGGCGAATTGGTTCCGCCACCCTGCTCAGGGCCGCATCTGGTCACTATCTGCTTGCGGACAAGTAGAATGGATTTCGAGACCGGTATGGAAAACCTGACCAGCCCTTGCGACGACGACTGCGATTGCAGCCCCGACCCCGCCCTGCTCGCGGATTTCAAGCGGGCCATCCATGCCCTTGGCGGCAAGTGGAAACTGGAGATCCTGTTCGCGCTGATGAACGGCGCGGTTCGGTTCGGCGCCCTGCGACGGTCGATCGGCGGCATCACCCAGCACATGCTGACCACGCAGCTGCGCGAGCTCGAGCAGGACGGCCTGGTGTCGCGGACCGCCTTCGCGGAGAAGCCGCTGCGTGTGGAATACGAGCTGACGGATGCGGCCTACGGCCTGTTGCCCGCGTTTAAGGAAATATTGAGTTGGTCCAGGCTTTATGGAGATGCACGCCTCGTGGCGTCGCAACAGGCCTGATTGCAGCGATGCTTGATGCAGCTGGATCAGTGTCTCAGCATCCGAGCCGATCTCGTTGATGCGACTCGCAAAACCGCCCGCACCTGAAGTTAACGTCGATTCTCATCCGAACTCACGTGAGGTCGGAGGAATCGAGTCTAGCCCGTTGATCGCGATTCACTTTTCGCGATCACGGTCGTGCGCCGATGATGCGCAGCTGCAGGCGGCAGACAAATGCCGATCACGGCGCCAAGCGGCGCCATGCGTGCAAAAACAAAGAGCCGCATCTCTGCGGCTCGGACTCTATTCGTCGCGATAGACCTTCTCGCGTTTCTCGTGGCGCTCCTGCGCCTCCACCGAAAGCGTCGCGATGGGCCGGGCTTCGAGCCGCTTCAACGAGATCGGCTCGCCGGTGTCCTCGCAATAGCCGTAGGTGTTGTCCTCGATACGCTGGAGCGCGGCGTCGATCTTGGCGATCAACTTGCGCTGGCGGTCGCGGGCGCGGAGTTCGATGGCGCGGTCGGTTTCGGACGATGCCCGATCGGCAAGATCGGGGTGGTTCACGTTCTCCTCCTGCAGGGCCTGCAGGGTGAGTTTGGACTCTTTGAGGATCTCATCCTTCCAGGCGAGGAGCTTCAAACGGAAGTACTCCTTCTGCCGGTCGTTCATGAAAGGCTCTTTTTCGGTCGGTCGGTAGTTTTTCAACTTTTCCAAGGGCGGCCTATCTGTCTAAGCAACGACTCGCAACGGAAACGGGGTCCGTTGAGCGGGGCGTTATATAGCGGCCTCCTGTGACAGACAATCTTTCCCTGAAGGCCTGGCCGGCACCCCCAAGCCCTTGCACAGGAAGGTTTATCCTGGAGGGCCCGGGGGGCGGCCGAAGGCCTAGTATCCGACCGTGAAACGCTGCTTCAGATGCGCCGGACGCTCGATTTCGTCGGCGAGCGCAATGGCGTAGTCGGCGAAACTGATCCAGCTCTTGCCGTTCGCATCTGCGAGAAGCTGATCGGTCCCGAGCCGGAACTTGCCCGTGCGTTCCCCCTCGACGAACAGCGCCGACGGCGAAATGAAGGTCCAGTTCAGCTCCTTGTCCTGCCGCAACAGGTCGAGGAAGGCCGAGCCTGCCTCGGCTTCCGCCTTGTATTGGGCCGGAAAACTGGGGGTCGTGACCAGCTTCACGCCTGGCGCGACCTCGAGGCTGCCGGCGCCGCCGACGACGAGATAGCGGCCAACCTTGGCGTCCTTCGCCGCACCGATCAGCTTGAGCGCGTCGCTGGCGAGGAAGTGCACGGAACTCACGGCGACGTCGTGCCCGGCCCACAGCTTGGCGAGACCCGCCTGGTCGAGCACGTCTCCCTTGGTCGGCGTGACGTTCGGCAGGGCTGCGATCTTCTCGGGGTTGCGGGCGATGGCGGTGACCGCATGGCCGCGGCGCGAGAGTTCCTTGGTGATCTCTGACCCTGCCCGGCCCGAGGCTCCGGCGACTGCGATTTTCATGGAAGGCTCCTTTGCGACTGTGGTAACTAATGGACACTAGATATCGCAATGAGCGCTGGTGTTAAGAGAGCACTTTGTGCTTACCTGATTACACAGGGGTAACCTCGATGCGTACCGTCAGCGACGAGAACGGATTCCAAGGACCGACGATGAAACCCGACGTCTATGCCGCCAACTGTCCCACCCGCCAGATCCTCGATCGGATCGGCGACAAATGGGCGGTGCTGATCCTCTTGCTGCTCCGCGAGGAGCCGATGCGGTTCAATCAGTTGCGCCGCACGATCGAAGGCATTTCGCAGAAGATGCTGAGCCAGGTGCTCAAATCGCTCGAACGCGACGGGCTGCTCAAGCGCCACGCCATCGCGACGGTGCCGGTCACCGTGGAGTATTCGATCACGCAGCTCGGGCTGACGCTCGCCGGCGCGGTCGATCCGCTGCGCGATTGGGCCGAGCAAAATCTGAAGGACGTTCTCGCCGCCCAGCGCCGCTACGACGCGCAGCAGAAGGAGGAAGCGGCGTAGTGAGCGTGTGAGGTTACGCCTGCCCGGCCTTGGCCAGTTCGACCTCGACGCGCAGCTCGATCTCGGAGAGCAATGAATCAAGGCCAGGATCGCCCGAGGACGATTTCAGGTTGGCCGCAGCGTCCCGCAAGCGCATCACGGTCGAGGCATCGAGATTGCCGGACAACAGACCCATCTTGAGATCGTCGAGCACATCGAGCGCAGTCCTGCCCCGCGCGACGGAACGCTTGCGACGCTCGACCGGATCCTCCTCGACGCCTTGCAGGGCCAGCAGGCCGTCGATATTGGCGGCGGCCTTCGGTGCGGCAGCGCTCCGCGTCTCCTGCGCCGACGAGGTATCGGGCAGCACGAAGGTGCCTGAGCCGGTCCGCCTGGCCTGACTGGCCGGCGTTCCAAGCGTGGTGCCGTTCGGTCCGTAGATGCGCATCGGAGGGAATCCGGGTGATCGATGCCGTCACCTTCGCCGTCTTATGGTTAACGGGGCGTAAACAGCCCGGCAAAATCTGCCGACAGCCGGCAGTTTCGCTCCTCAGGGCGAACGCCGGCTGACATCAGTCGAAACAGATTTATTCAACCTATTCAGCGCCCTACCCCTATCACCCCGGTTTGGCACAGCCCTCGCAAGGACAGCGTCGGACCAGCTCGACATGGGAGTGTTGGGGTTGGTCCGAGATTTGAGGAGCCTTTTCAGGAGCCTTGGGGAGCAGAAGATGTCGGGCGTTCGTTGGGTGAGGATTGTCGGGGTGGCCTGCGCTGCGCTATCGGCGCTGGCGCTCTCGGTCGCGCCGGCGGCTGCGACCTCGCGCATCAAGGACCTCGCCAACATCGAGGGCGTGCGGCAGAACCAGCTCATCGGCTACGGCCTCGTCGTCGGCCTCAACGGCACCGGCGACACCCTCAACAACATCCCCTTCACCAAGCAGTCGCTGCAGGCGATGCTCGAGCGCATGGGCGTCAACATCCGCGGCGCCACCATCCGCACCGGCAACGTCGCCGCCGTGATGGTCACCGGCAATTTGCCGGCCTTCGCTACCCAGGGCACGCGCATGGACGTCACCGTCTCCGCGCTCGGCGATGCCAAGAACCTCCAGGGCGGCACCCTGCTCGTCACTCCCCTGCTCGGCGCCGACGGCAACGTCTACGCGGTCGCGCAGGGCTCGCTCGCGATCTCCGGCTTCCAGGCCGAGGGCGAGGCGGCCAAGATCGTCCGCGGCGTCCCGACCGTCGGACGCATCGCCAACGGCGCCATCATCGAACGCGAGATCGAGTTCGCGCTCAATCGACTGCCGAACGTGCGCCTGGCGCTACGCAACGCCGACTTCACCACCGCCAAGCGCATCGCCGCCGCGATCAACGACTATCTCGGCGTCAAGACCGCCGAGCCGATCGACCCCTCCACGGTGCAGTTGTCGGTCCCGCCGGAGTTCAAGGGCAACGTCGTCGCCTTTCTCACCGAGATCGAGCAGCTCCAGGTCGATCCCGATCTCGCCGCCAAGATCATCATCGACGAGCGCAGCGGCATCATCGTGATGGGCCGCGACGTCCGCGTCGCCACCGTCGCGGTGGCGCAGGGCAACCTCACCGTCACCATCTCCGAGAGCCCGCAAGTGAGCCAGCCCAACCCGCTGTCGCGCGGCCGCACCGTGGTCGCGCCGCGCAGCAGCGTCACCGTCACCGAGGACGGCAAGAAGCTGGCCGTCGTCAAGGACGGCGTCTCGCTCCAGCAGCTCGTCGACGGCCTCAACGGCCTCGGCATCGGCCCGCGCGACATGATCAGCATTCTCCAGGCGATCAAGGCCGCCGGCGCGATCGAAGCCGACATCGAGGTGATGTGATGCAGACGAACGCAATCAACACCCCGCGCCTCGCCACCTCCTCGGCATTTTCGGTCGAGAGCCGCAACGGCCGGCCCGATTTCGACCTCGCGGCCGCGCTGCAGAAGGTCTCGCCGAAGCAGCAGGCCAAGGCGCAGAAGACCGCCACCGATTTCGAGGCGATGTTCCTCAACAGCATGTTCGCGCAGATGACCTCGGGCCTGAAGGGCGAAGGCCCGTTCGGCGACACGCCGGGCACCGGCGTGTGGCGCTCGATGCTGACCGACCAATATTCCAAGAACTTCGCCAATGCCGGCGGCGTCGGCATCGCGCGCGACGTCTACCGTACCTTGATCATGCAGCAGGCGAAAACCACTCTTCGTACGGCATAAGGTCCAACGAGATGAACCAGTTCAACGCCTCACGTCAGCCGATGCAAGCGCAACGCCCGGCCACCGCGCCCGGCAGCGCGGAAGCGCGCAAGCTCGCCGAAGACCTGATGGATGCGATGAACGCCCTGCTCGCCCTGATCGAGCGCGAGACCGAGCTCGTTCGCGCCGGCAAGGTCCGGGAGGCGATGACGCTCGAGAGCAAGAAGCAGGAGCTGTCGCGAAACTACGTCGGTGCCGTCAGCCAGTTGAAGGCGAACCAGCCACAACTTGCGAAATCCGCGCCGGAGCTGCTCTCGACGCTGCATCGCCACCACGATGCGTTCCGCGCCATGCTCCAGGTCAACCTCACCGTGCTCGCGACCGCGCACGCGGTCTCCGAAAGCGTCGTGCGCGGCGTCAATGCCGAGATCCAGAAGCGCAACGTGCCGAACACCTATACGGCCGCAGGCCGCCGCGCAGCGCCGGGTCCTCGCCACATCACCCCGCTCGCGGTCAGCCGCTCGCTCTGAGCGCATACGAAAACAAGCAACAATTTTACGAAAAACCGCGCGACGATAGCGTCGCGCGGTTAGGCACGTTTCCTTACCGGGTCTTCAGTTCTGGTGTTCCATGGTTGCGTTATTAGGAGGGTTGGGATTTGACTCACGCTAGGCAACCAGGAGGCTGCCATGAGTACAGATTTCAGCATCAGGCCGGTGGGGATCCCGGCCCCCGTGCAGATCGTAACGACGTCCAATGCGGCGGCGAACGAGGCCGTGCAAACTGATCTTCCGGTGAACCAGACGGTCGCCGCGAGCGATAGCAGCGCGCCCCTGCGCAGCAGTTTGCCGAACCACGAGAACGTCTCACGTCAGGTGGTGTTCGACCAGGCGGCGGCATCCTTCGTCTTCCAGGTCGTCAACGACAGGACCGACGCGGTGGTCAACCAGTTCCCCGACGAAGCAATGCTGCGCCGGCGAGCCTATTTCCATGCATTGGACATGAAGTCCGAACCTTCGCGTCCGCTCAGCACGGATGTCAGCGCCTGACGGTCGGCGATCGCCGACGATGCTCCGCTCTGCGTCTGACCGGCACCGGTCAGCGCGGATTTCTCATTCCCGAAAGAAATCCTGATCGGCCCTGCCAACGTTGCGAGATGTCGCCGCGGTGACGGCGGCGCCGTTCGACGAGCCCTGTTCGGTTGATGCAACCAAATTGCTCGCGATGCCGGCCGCCGGGAGTCCCCGTCAGGGCCGCCCGGACAGACCCGCAGCGATGTTGCGGTTGATCTCGATCAGCGGACGGAAGTGATCGAACTGCGGGCTCATCTGCAGCGCGGCGGTCTGGCTCAGCACGAACACGCTGATATTGGCGATCTTCTGCCGAACGTCGATCGGCTGCGGATTGTTGTCGCGCATCGCCTCGCTCAGAAAGATGGTCCAGAGCTTGCGGTTGAACATCAGGGCCTGCATGGTCTGCTCGCTGAGCGGATCGGCGTTGTTCACGGCGTCCTGGAGCTTGTTCGCGGCCTTGAGCAGGGTCTGCGCCTCGATGTCGCGAGGAGATGCGGTGGTCGTTGCAACACGCGCATAAGCCGAGGCAGCGGAATTCGACATCAATCACACCCTGGAGGTTACCTAGCGCGTTGTAAGCGCTTAAGGATTTCTTTCCCAACCCTAGGCAGCACCGCTTAAGATTTGCTTACATGATGTGCTTGGAGGCACTCCGGATAATTACGGGTCACGGAGCTCCTCGTCGGCACAACGCTAGATCCACGCACGCACGATGTAAACGCGCTTCGCGCGATGCGTGTCGATCTCAGCTAATCTTGTCTTAGCGATCTCCCTCAAAAGAACGGCGGAGCGTTAGCCCCGCCGCGAAATCTCGAGTAGCGAGCCTGCGCTGCTGGATTAGCGGAGCAGCTGCAGCACGCTCTGCTGCGACTGGTTGGCCAGCGACAGCGCGGAGACCGCGATCGACTGGCGGGTCGACAGCGCCTGGCTGTTGGCCGCTTCCTCGTTGGTGTCGGCGAGCGTCAAATTGGACGAGCCGGTCTGCAGCACGTTGATCAGGTTCTTGGAGAAGTCCTGACGCACCTGCACGATCGAGAGGTTCGAGCCGAGCGAGGAGCCTTCCGAGCGCAGCCTGCTCGAGGCGGCATTCAGGCTGGCCAGCACCTTGTTGGTGGCGCCGTTGTCGATGAAGTCCGTGCCGGGAACGAGATTGCTGAGGCCGAGGCCGGCCGCGTTGAACACGACGCCGTTGATGCCGAGCGTGGAGCTGCCGTTCTCGTTGAACACCAGCTTCAGCGTGTCGCCGTTCAGCAGGTTGATGCCGTTGAAGGACGAGTCCTGCGACGTCGTGTCGATCTGCGCCAGGATGTTGTTGAACTGGCTGACCAGGCTCGAACGCGCCGTCTGCGCGACCGGGTCCTGGACCGGGGGCTGCGCGGTGGTGAAGGCGAGCACGCCGGTGAGCGTGCCACCGACCGCGCCGCCCGCGGCAGTCGAACCGAGAGTCGAGGACGCGTATTCGTTGACGGTGGTGACCGTCAGCACGCCGTTGGCATCGATCGTCGCCGTCAGGTGGTTGGCCTGCAGCTGCACATTGAGCTGATCGAGCGTCTTGACGGTGCCATTGGTGCCGTCGCCGAAGGTGACGTTCACCGGCGTGCCGCCGTTGAAGGACGAGAAGGTCAGCGTCTTGCCGCTGACACCGCCGACACCCGAGGTGCGCGCCGCGGTGAAGGCGGTCGCCGTTCCCGTATTGCCGCTGAGGCCGAAGGCGCTGAGCGCATTGCCGGTGCCGGTGATCGACAAGTCGGCATTGATGCCGGTGGAGAGCGCGAGCTGGCCGCTGCTGTTGACCGACGAGGGGATCTGGCCCGCGGTGGTCGACAGCGTCGCCGCGCCGTTGAAGATGCCGGCCGTCTTGACGCCGGTGGCAAGGTCGATCGAGTTGAGCAGGTCGGTCAACGTCGCGCTCTGGAGATAGACGGTCGAGTTGCCGTTGCCGTCGGTGACGACGTTGCCGCTGACGCCGTAGCCGGTGGCCACGCTCGCCGCCGATTGCGGCGTCTGCGCGTTCTTGAAGGTGATGGTGTGACCGTCGATGTTCAGCGTCGAGCCGTCCTGGACGAGAGTGCCGAGCGAGCCGGCGGTCGTCGACCGGTTCGCAGTGACGCTCGCATTGCCCGCGCCGGTGGCCGCAGTCAGACCGAGCTTGTTGAGGAAGTCGGCCTTGCCAGTCAGGCTGAGATCGGCGCCGGTCGAGCTCTTCAGCGTGATCTGGCCGCCGCCCGAGATGGATGATGCCGTCTGGAGCGTGCCGACGGGTCCGGCCGCGCCGCTGATAGCGATGGTCGCCGCGCTCGCGCTGATGGTCGCAGTCTTGACGCCGCTGGCGAGGTCGATCGCGGTGAGGACGTCGTTGATGGTCGCACCGGGCGCAGTCGGCGTTCCCTCGTAGACGATCGAATTGCCGTTGCCGTCCGTGGCGATGTGGCCGCTGGCGTCGAGGCCCCAGCCGGTCGGCTGCGTGCTCGGGGCAATACCGGTGCGGAAGGTGATGGTCTTGCCGTTCACGGTGATGGTATCGCCGTCGGCGGGCGCGGCCCCGAAGGTGGTGGACGCGGTGGTGCCGACGAGCGTGGCGGTGCCGCTGAGCACGGTCGTGCCGTCAGCCGCGGTCGCGGCAAATCCGACCACCGTGCCGGCGCTCGAGCCCAGCGAGGCGCCGAGTGCGGCAGTTCCCGTGACCGGCGTCACGCCGCCGGCAGCACCGGTATAGAGCACGTTGCTCTTGGCCGTCGCGCTCGCATAGGAGGTCGTGCCGCGAAGGTCGGCGGGCGTCGCGCCGGGAATCGTGGTGGAGACGTTGGACTTGGTGGAGTAGCCGACCGTGGTCTGCAGCGCCTGGTTCGCGATCGATTTCGCGCTGTCGATCAGCTTCTGCAGCGAAGTGATGCCGGTGTTGGCGGCCTGCAGCACCTGCACACCGTTGTTGATGCCGTCGAGCAAATTGCTGATGTCGCTCGCCCGGTTGTCCAATCCTTGAGCGGTGAAGAAGTTGGTGGGATTGTCGAGCGCGGTGTTGACCTTCTTGCCGGTCGACAGCCGCTCCTGCGTCGTGGCCAGCAAGTCGGCCGTCGACTGCAGCGACAACAGGTTCTGGCGAACGGACGCCGAGAGAACGATGTTGGACATTGGCGAGTCTTCCTCTTGAACCGGATACGAATCGGCCGCGCGGTCTGCAAAGCGGGCTTTTGTCCAGTTTTAGGAGGTGTCCTTTAAAGTATGGTTAACGCCGGTTTAAAGGATAGGGTTAATGGCCGGTGAACGCCCTGCCCCGCCTCCAAATGCAAAAAGAGCGGCGGGGCAAATGGCCCCGCCGCTCGATTTTCCGCAGTGATTTCAGTCGCTTATTACCTGAGTAATTGCAGCACGCTCTGCTGCGAGGTATTGGCCAGCGACAGCGCGGAGACCGCGATGGACTGGCGGGTCGACAACGCCTGGCTGTTGGCCGCTTCGACGTTGGTGTCGGCCAGGGTCAGGTTGGACGAGCCGGTCTGCAGCACGTTGATCAGGTTCTTGTTGAAGTCCTGACGGATCTGAACGACCGAGAGGTTCGAGCCGAGGCTCGAGGCCTCCGAGCGCAGCGTGCTCGACGCGGCGTTCAAATTGGTCAGCACCCGGTTGGCGGCGGCGTTGTCGATGAAGTCGACGCCGACGGTCAGCGAGGCGAGGCCCAGACCCTTGGAGTTGTAGGTCACGCCGGTGATGTTCAGGCTCGACTTGCCGGTCTCGTCGAACACCAGCTTGAGCTGGTCGCCGTTCAAGAGGTTGACGCCGTTGAACGAGGAGTCCTGCGAAGTCGTGTCGATCTGGTTCAGGATGTTGTTGTACTGAGACACCAGGTTCGCACGGGCCGTCTGGGCGACGCCATCCTGGACGGGATTCGAAGCCGTCGAGAATGTCAGCGCCGAAGTTAGCGTGCCGCCGATCGCACCGCCGGCGGTCGTCGAGCCGATGGTCGAGGACGCGTAGTCGTTGGACGCGGTGATGGTCAACAAGCCGTTGGCGTCGATCGTTGCAGACAGGTTGTTGGCCTGTAGCTTGGTGTTGAGCTGATCGAGCGTCTTGACCGTGCCGTTGGTGCCGTCGCCGAAGGTGACGTTGACCGCCGTGCCGCCGTTGAAGGAGGAGAAGGTCAAGGTCTTGCCGGCGATGCCGCCGATCCCGGAGGTGCGCGCCGCGGTGAAGGCGGTCGCGTTGCCAGTGTTGCCGGCGAGGCCGAACACGTTCAACGCGTTGCCGGTGCCGGTGATCGACAGATCTGCGTTAACGCCGGTCGCGAGCTTGAGCTGACCGGACGAGTTGATCGTCGAGTTCGACTGGCCCGTTGCGGTGGCGAGCGTCGCGGTGCCGTTGGCGTTGATCGTCGCGGTCTGCACACCAGTGGCCAAGTCGATCGCCTTCAGCACGTCATTGACCGTACCGGCTTGCAGATAGACCGTCGAGTTGCCGTTGCCGTCGGTGAGGACGTTGCCGCTCGCACCATAACCGCTCGGAACGCTCGGAGCACCGGTCGAACCCGGGATCGGCGCGTTCTTGAAGGTGATGACGTGACCGTCGACGTTCAGGGTCGAGCCGTCCGCGATCTCCGCACCCAGCGAGGCCGCGCTCGTGGTCCGGGGGACCTCGAGGGTAGCGTTACCTGCACCGGTCGACGTCGTCAGGGTGAGTGCCTTGAGCAGGTCGGCCTTGCCGGTGATGCTCAGATCCGCGCCCGTCGAGCTCCTCAGCGTGACGGCGCCGCCAGCGACGGTCGAGACGCCAGCAGCACCACCTGGCTGGCTGGCGCTGAAGGTGATCGTCGCAGCACCCGAGGTGATGGAGACCGTCTTCACGCCGCTGGCCAGATCGATCGCGCTCAACAGATCGTCGACGGTCGCAAGCGATGCCGGCGCGCCGGTGCTACCGAGATAGACGGTGGTGTTGCCGCTGCCGTCGGTGACGAGATGGCCGCTGACGCCCGAACCGGAGGGAACAGCAGTCGAGGCCGGCGCGGTGCCGGCGCGGAAGGTGATGGTCTTGCCGTTCACGGTCAGGGTATCGCCGTCGGCGGGCTGGGCGTTGCCGGCCAGGCCGCTGGCGCTCGTGCCGTTGGTGGCGATCAGGGTGATGGTGCCTTCCAACGTCGTGCTACCGGCGGCGCCGGTCGTTGCACCAGTGCTCGCGAAGACGCCGATGCTGGCGCCGAGCGTCGTAGTGCCGGTCGCCGCGGTGGTGCCGCCGGCCGCGCCGCTATACAGCACGTTGCTGGATGCGGTGGCGCTGGCGAAGCTCGTCGTGCCGCGCAGGTCGGCCGCGGTCGCACCCGAGATCGTGGTGGAGACGTTGGACTTGGTGGAGTAGCCGACCGTGGTCTGCAGCGCCTGGTTGGCGATCGACTTCGCGCTGTCGATCAGCTTCTGCAGCGAGGTCAGGCCGGTGTTGGCGGCCTGCAGCACCTGCACGCCGTTGGCGATGCTGTCGAGCAGGTTGTTGATGTCGCTGGCGCGGTTGTCGAGCGACTGGGCGGTGAAGAAGTTGGTGGGATTGTCCAGAGCCGAGTTGACGCTCTTGCCGGTCGACAGACGGTTCTGTGTGGTGGCGAGGAGGTCGGCGGTGGACTGGAGAGAGAGCAGGTTCTGACGAACCGACGCAGAGAGAACAACGGACATGACTCTTACCCTTCTGGCTTACGCGTCTTCGTTCGATCGCTTCTGGATCGAGTGACGTGGCCAGCGTGCCGTGACGTGGCTAACAAAGGGTGAAAGACGTGCGGTCCGCATAAGCGCCGGTTCACCATAAGCGAGCCGACGGCACGCACGCGGTTCGGAATCCACCTGAAATCATTGGCGATTCCTGGCGCTTACGCTCCATTAACCATAACCGCTGGTTACTTTTCGAGCGTCTCCTCCCTCCCGAACTTCGGCCAGCAAGCAAAAAGAAAGCGGCGGGGCCGAAGCCCCGCCGCCGGATCTTGCTTGCGATGTCGTCCGCGACTTAGCGGAGCAGCTGCAGCACGCTCTGCTGCGACTGGTTGGCCAGCGACAGCGCGGAGACCGCGATCGACTGGCGGGTCGACAGCGCCTGGCTGTTGGCCGCCTCGACGTTGGTGTCGGCCAGGGTCAGGTTCGACGAGCCGGTCTGCAGCACGTTGATCAGGTTCTTGTTGAAGTCCTGACGAACCTGCACGATCGTCAGGTTCGAGCCGAGGCTCGAAGCTTCCGAGCGCAGCGTGCTGGAGGCCGAGTTCAGGTTGGTCAGCACCTTGTTGGTGGCGGCGTTGTCGATGAAGTCGACACCGCCGGTCAGCGCAGCAAGGCCCAGACCCTTGGAGTTGTAGGTCACGCCGGTGATGCTGAGGCTCGACTTGGCAGTCTCGTCGAACACCAGCTTGAGCTGGTCACCATTCAGCAGGTTGACGCCGTTGAACGAGGAGTCCTGGGCGGTCGAGTCGATCTGCTGGAGGATGTTGTTGTACTGGTTGACCAGGTTGGCACGGGAGGTCTGTGCAACCGTGTCCTGGACGGGGCTGGAAGCCGTCGAGAAGGTCAGCGCCGACGTCAGCGTACCGCCGATCGCACCACCCGCCGCGGTCGAACCGATGGTCGAGGACGCGTAGTCGTTGGTGGTCGAGACCGTCAGCAGACCGTTGGCGTCGATCGTCGCCGTCAGGTTGTTGGCCTGCAGCTTGGTGTTGAGCTGATCGAGCGTCTTGGTCGTGCCGTTGGTGCCGTCGCCGAAGGTGACATTGACCGCCGTGCCGCCGTTGAAGGAGGAGAAGGTCAGGGTCTTGCCGGTGAGGCCGCCAACGCCGGAAGTGCGCGCCGCGGTGAAGGCGGTCGAGGTCCCGGTGTTGCCGGCGAAGCCGAGCACGTTCAGCGCGTTACCGGTGCCGGTGATCGACAGATCGGCATTGACGCCGGTCGAGATCTTGAGCTGGCCGGAGGCGTTGATCGACGAGTTGGTCTGGCCGGTGGCGGTCGCAAGCGTCGCGGTGCCGTTGGCATTGATCGTCGCGGTCTGCACGCCGGTGGCAAGGTCGATCGCCTTCAAGACGTCGTTGACCGTGCCGGCCTG
>NZ_JXDL01000001.1:7484434-7486276 GCF_001590795.1 Bradyrhizobium sp. AT1 | reverse complement strand
ATGCGGTGGCGCTGGCGAACGAAGTCGTGCCGCGCAGGTCGGCCGCGGTCGCACCCGAGATCGTGGTGGAGACGTTGGACTTGGTGGAGTAGCCGACCGTGGTCTGCAGCGCCTGGTTGGCGATCGACTTCGCGCTGTCGATCAGCTTCTGCAGCGAGGTGATGCCGGTGTTGGCAGCCTGCAGCACCTGCACGCCGTTGGCGATGCCGTCGAGCAGGTTGTTGATGTCGCTGGCGCGGTTGTCGAGCGACTGGGCGGTGAAGAAGTTGGTGGGATTGTCCAGAGCCGAGTTGACGCTCTTGCCGGTCGAAAGGCGGCTCTGAGTGGTGGCGAGAAGATCAGCGGTGGACTGGAGAGAAAGCAGGTTCTGACGAACCGACGAAGAGAGAACGATACCGGACATTGAGTGTTACCCTTCTGGTACGCAACGCAACAAAAACTTCGATTAGGATTAATCGATGCCGGGACGGTGAACGTTGTGGGCTAACAAAGCATGAAGCGTGTCGCTCCAGTCCCTCCGCGGATTCACCATGTGCGCAATCGGAGCCGGACCGCGCCTCGTCGTATCGTCATGATCACATGATGTTTTTTGGTGCAGCGGCGACGCGTTTGCCACTTGTCAACCATAACTCAGAGTGAGCAATTCGCTGGACTCGAACGCATCATTCGAGATTGCCAAACGGCATCCCGATGCCGACGCAAAAAGAAAGCGGCGGGGCCGAAGCCCCGCCGCCGGATCTTGCTTGCGATGTCGTCCGCGACTTAGCGGAGCAGCTGCAGCACGCTCTGCTGCGACTGGTTGGCCAGCGACAGCGCGGAGACCGCGATCGACTGGCGGGTCGACAGCGCCTGGCTGTTGGCCGCTTCGGTGTTGGTGTCGGCCAGCGTCAGGTTCGACGAGCCGGTCTGCAGCACGTTGATCAGGCTCTTGTTGAAGTCCTGACGAACCTGCACCACCGAGAGGTTCGAACCGAGGCTCGAGGCCTCCGAGCGCAGCGTGCTCGACGCGGCGTTCAGGTTCGACAGCACCTTGTTGGTCGCGGAGTTGTCGATGAAGTCGACACCGCTGGTCAGCGCAGCAAGGCCCAGACCCTTGGAGTTGTAGGTCACACCCGTGATGCTCAGGTTCGACTTGCCGGTCTCGTCGAACACCAGCTTGAGCTGGTCGCCGTTCAACAGGTTGACACCGTTGAACGAGGAGTCCTGCGAGGTCGTGTCGATCTGGTTCAGGATGTTGTTGTACTGGGAGACCAGGTTGGCACGGGAGGTCTGGGCAACCGTGTCCTGGACGGGGCTGGAAGCCGTCGAGAACGTCAGCGCCGAAGTGAGCGTGCCGCCGATCGCACCACCCGCCGCGCTCGATCCGATGGTCGAGGACGCGTAGTCGTTGGTGGTCGAGACCGTCAGCAGGCCGTTGGCGTCGATCGTTGCGGACAGGTTGTTGGCCTGCAGCTTGGTGTTGAGCTGATCGAGCGTCTTGACCGTGCCGTTGGTGCCGTCGCCGAAGGTGACGTCAACCGCGGTGCCGCCGTTGAAGGAGGAGAAGGTCAGGGTCTTGCCGCTGATGCCGCCGATGCCGGAGGTACGAGCCGCGGTGAAGGCGGTCGAGGTTCCGGTGTTGCCGGCGAGGCCGAGCACGTTCAGCGCGTTGCCGGTGCCGGTGATCGACAGATCGGCATTGACGCCGGTCGAGAGCTTGAGCGCACCGGAAGCATTGATCGACGAGTTGGTCTGGCCGGTGGCCGTCGCAAGCGTCGCGGTGCCGTTGGCGTTGATCGTCGCGGTCTGCACGCCGGTGGCAAGGTCGATCGCCTTCAAGACGTCATTAACCGTGCCGGCCTG
>NZ_JXDL01000001.1:7470351-7483672 GCF_001590795.1 Bradyrhizobium sp. AT1 | reverse complement strand
ATGCGGTGGCGCTGGCATAGCTCGTCGTGCCGCGCAGGTCGGCGGCCGTCGCACCGGCGATGGTGGCGGAGACGTTGGACTTGGTGGAGTAACCGACCGTGGTCTGCAGTGCCTGGTTGGCGATCGACTTGGCGCTGTCGATCAGCTTCTGCAGCGAGGTGATGCCGGTGTTGGCGGCCTGCAGCACTTGCACGCCGTTGGCGATGCCGTCGAGCAGGTTGTTGATGTCGCTGGCGCGGTTGTCGAGCGACTGGGCGGTGAAGAAGTTGGTGGGATTGTCCAGGGCCGAGTTGACGCTCTTGCCGGTCGACAGACGGTTCTGCGTGGTGGCGAGAAGATCAGCGGTGGACTGGAGGGAGAGCAGGTTCTGGCGAACCGATGCGGAGAGGACGATGCCTGACATAACTCTGTTACCTTTCTGGTAAACGACGCTACTGTTACACGTCTGCTTGGATCGCGAGTGATCCAGCGACGGCGGACCGTGGCGCCGAGACCTCTAACGAAACATGAAATGAAACCCGCGCTTTTGCCGGGGCGCGCGTGATTCGGCCAAAGAGGCGCCCCGCATCGTTGCGCCGCCACACGAATCCGCCTTTGAAAACATTGAGTTTTTCAGCGCAAATGGTGCGGATTTACAGCTCGTTAACTAATTGCGAGCGAGAATCACGTCTTCAGAGGCCGCAACGAACGCTCGGTTACGAAAGCGTTGATGGAGAACAGGCATGGCCCTCAAGGTCGAGCTCAGACCGCACGAACGTATCATCGTCGGTAACTGCGTGATTACCAACACGGACCAGCGCGCCCGCCTCCTGATCGACGGCGACAACGTGCCGATCCTGCGCGAGCGCGACATCCTCACGCCGGAGACCGCCGATACGCCGGCCAAGCTCGTCTATCTGGCCGTGCAGCTCATGTACATCTCGCCGGATCCGCAGACACAGCACGGCACCTACTTCAACCTCGTGCGTGACATCGTCACCGCGGTGCCGAGCGCATGGCCGATCATCGAGGCCATCAACAACAACATCTTGAACGGCGACCTCTACCGGGCGCTGAAGGATGCCCGCAAGCTGATCGCCTATGAAGAGAAGCTGCGGAGCCAGTTCGAGGCCACCCATCCCAAGACGGACGCGGACAAGGACGACGTGAGCTCCGCCGCCTGACCAACGACACAGTCCCGCAGACGACGACGGCCCCGGATCATCTCCGGGGCCGTTGTCGTTTCAGGGACGCACCAGTTCTAGTGCGCCGCGAGTGGCGGCGCCTCGACCTCGATCACGCCGTCGCCGCACCGCCGCGCGCCAAACTCCAGCACCGCCGCGACCAGCGCATCGATGTCCGCCGCCTCAGTGCGGTGGTTGACGATCGCGGCGCGGATCGCGAACTTGCCGTCCAGCATCGTGCTCGACGGTGCCGCTATTCCGGACTCCTGGATGTCGGCGACGATCTCGCGATTGACCGCGTCAATGGCACGGTAGCGGAAACAGACGATGTTGAGGTTGACCGGCGCCAGCAATTCCAATCGCGGTTCGGCCAGCACGCGCGTTTCGAGATACTTCGCCAACGCGCAGCTTCGCGCGATCGTCGCACCGAGCCGGTCGGTGCCGAACGTCTTCAGCGTGAACCACGTCTTCAGCGCACGGAAGCCGCGCGACAGATCGGGGCCGAGATCGCAGGGCCAGACCGCCCCCGCCGCAAGGCCTCTCGCCTCGCGGCGCAGATAGGCCGCGGGCTGCGCGAAGGCCTGCCGATGCTGCTCGCCGTCGCGCACCAGCAGGAAGCCGGCATCATAGGGCACCTGCCCCCATTTGTGGAAATCGAGTGCAATGGAATCGGCGAGCTCGATACCGCCGAGCAGCGGCGCGAGCTCGGGCGAGAAGATCGCGAGCGCGCCGAAAGCACCGTCGACGTGAAACCAGATTCCCTCCTCGCGGCACAGCTGTGCAATGGCCTTGAGATCGTCGATCGCACCAATGTCCACCGTGCCGGCAGACGCGACGACCAGGAACGGCTTGAAGCCGACCTCACGATCGACGGCGATCTGCGCGCGCAGCGCGGCGACGTCGATGCGATGATCGGCATCGACGCCGATCTTGCGCAACGCATCGGTGCCGAGCCCGGCAATGTCCATCGCCCGGGAGACGCAGCCATGCGCGGCCTGCGACGTATAGGCCGTGAGCAGCGCGCCGTCATTGCCGATGCCGTATTGCCGCGCCAGCGTGCCGAGCGCAGCGCTGCGCGCCACCAGCACCGCCATCAGATTGGCCATCGACGTGCCCGTGACGAAGATGCCGCTCGCGCTGTCAGGAAAAGCGAACAGGCGGCGCATCCAGTCGACGACCTGGCGCTCGACCTCGATCGGCATGTGGTCGCGCCCACCGAGATTGGCGTTGAGGCCGGCTGCGAGCATCTCCGCAAGCATGCCGACCGCGGTGCCGCCGCCATGCACCCATCCCATGAAGCCGGGATGGACGTTGCCGGTCGCATAGGGCGCGACGTGCTCGGCGAACTCGCGATAGACCTCAGCGAGGTCGCCTGCCTCGCGCGGCACGTCGGCCTTGAATGAAGCGCGGACGTCGTCAGGGATTGGCTGCCAGACGGGGCGCGTCCGAACATTGGCGATGCCGTCGATCGTCTCGTCCAGCATGCGATGGGCGAGCGCGCGAAATGCGTTCCAGTCCTCCGGGTCGAGCGAAGCGTGCGCAGTGGTGCTTGGCGCGTTGCGGATGATCTCGTTCATGTTGCACTCCCCTCGCCGGCCCTTGCATGCCGCGACAGCATCGCCGAGAACGCCGCGAAGATCTTGCGCATCTGCGGCGGCTTGTACGGAAACACGTCCGGCGAATCCATGTTGTGCACGACGGCGGTGTTGTCGGCTTCGAACACCAGCAGCTCGCCCTGCTGGTTTTCGGCGCAATCGACGATGAAATAATCGAGGCCGACGCGGTGGCACATCTCGTCGAGCGCGCGCTTGTGACGCGCCGCGAAGGCATGATCGAAGTCGCGCATGAAGAGCGCCTCTTCCGCGCGCTTCTCCTCGCTGAACGCCATGTAGGCGTTGAGATACCAGATATCCCAGCGGTCGGCGATCGCCATGTGGCAGGCATAGGCTTTGCCGTCCACCATCGCGAGACGATATTTGCGATAAAGCCCATCCGCGTTCACATAGTCGACGAAGCGCGCAACGAAGAAATCCTGCTCGTCCCGTTCGGAAAGATAGGCTGCGAGTGCCGCCACATCGTCGAGCTTGACGAGTCCGACGCCGGCATGCGAGCCGCGCGGCCGCGCGATCATCGGAAAGCGCAATTCATCCGCAATGTCCCGGCCCGCGATCTGTCCTGTGGAGAGATCGGACAATTGCGCGCACGTCGCGTGGATGGTCGCGGGAATGTCGAGGCCCGGGACGCCGGCGAGCAGCCGATGCAGCTTGTCGCGATCGAGATTGCCGATACGATCGGGACGATTGAGGAGCGGCCGCGGCCAGTGCGGCGCGGCCTTCTCGATCAAGGCGAGCGCCTCACGGCATTCCTCGGAATCGGAGGCGACCACGATGGCAACGTCATGCTCGGGCAGATTCTCCGGCAGGCCAACGCCCTTCACCACGTAGAGCGTCAACAGCTCGATGTCGGAGCCTTCGAGCAGAAAATCGATCGGCGTGTTGCCGCCCATGTCGATGTCGGCGGCCAGCGCGAGCACGCGCAGGCCCGGTTTCGGAGCAGCGCTCGGCGTGCGAAACAATTGATGGAAGGAGAGCACCTCCGACTGGATCGCGAGCCCCTGATCCTTGTCGCCGAGAAGCTGGGTGATCAACGACAGATCCAGCGCTTCGCCCGCCAGCGCGGTCCCCGCCGCGATCCGCGCCAGCATCTGGTCGCGCAACGGATGCAGGTCGACACCTTCGAAGGCCCGGCGCGTCAGCTGCGCAAAGCCGATGCGATCGGCATAGTTCGCAGCGGTCATGCGAAGCGGCGCGGAAACCGGATGCTGCATCTCACACCTCGAACGCGGAGTTTACCGGCCCGGCCGCAACTGCGCCACGGTCAAGCAGGAGCTCGATCTTTACCAGGACATGGGCGATGCGATCGAGCAGGCGCTGCACATTGCGTTGCGCCTCGGCCGTATCAGGCGACCAAGCCTCGGTCACGAGCCGGGCGCCGACGCAGAGGCGCAGCACGGCCTGCGTGGCCTCGTCCTGCCGCTCCAAACGGACCGGCTGGCCGATCAGGCAGCGCTGCGCGGCGATCTGCCGGTCCGCCGCGCTGCCATTGATCTCCTCGTTCATGTCACGCGCCATCGCCCGATGAACGGCGCTGGTCTCGGCGGTCGAAACCGGTTTGCCGCCGCGCAGCAGCATGAACGGAAAGATCGTGGTTTGTGCAAATTCCTCGTCATCCATGCCGGCCGTCCTGGTCGCGGGAACGGCGCGAAGCGAAGGCGACAACGCGATCATGCTGTCGATGCCGGCGGCAAGTTCGGCCAGCACCCTGGCGCGGAAAGCTCCCGGCACGGCGTAGTAGCTGCCGATCTCGGCGAGCGCCGCCTCCCAGCGCAGCCATTGACCGAAGTTCGGCCGGCGGTCGAAGCGCGAACGCAGCGCCGTCCAGCCCATCGGCCAATCGCAACGGCCGGCATAGTCGAAGATGCCGGGCGCGATCCCCTCGACGCGGTCGAGCGATCGCGACAGGCCCTTCGGCACCAGCAGCGCGCCGCTGAAGGCGGGCCCACCGAAAAACTTCGAGCCTGACATCAGCACCATGTAGCCGCGGTCGAGATAAGAGCGCAGCCGGCGGCGGCCGAGCCGGGCCTGACAGGCGTCGACGACGATCTGGACCTTGCGCGGCCAGCGCCTTGCGATCTCATCGAGGCAGGCCGCGCTCGGTGCTCGCCAGCCGAGCTTCGAGGCATCCAAGATCTGGAGCAGCACCGGCGCGCCCTGCGCGATCGTGGTCTCGACCGCATGCAGCACCGCTGCATCGGCGTCCGCACGCATCGCAATTCCGGGCGCGGTCTCGAGCAGCGGCAACGCCAGGCTAGCGCCGGCGAGCCCTGCGACCGCACCGTCCTTGCGAACCGCAAAGCCGCTCGCCGTCATGGAGCTGAAATGATGCCCGCGGGCGGTATGGATCGTCCCGCTTCCAGTCTGGTCGGCGCCGACCACGATCGACACCGGCGGCGCTCTCAGCACCGCGCGCGCCAGGAACAAGGCGTGGAGCTGGGAATCCGTGCCGGAGGGCGAGAACACGACGTCGACGCGCGGCTGAAGCTGGAGATGGCCGCGCAGTTCGTCCCGCATGTCCTCGCAGCGCGCATCGAAGGCGATCTCGACCTCGTCGAACAGGCATTTGTGCATCAGCTCTTCGCGCGCCAGCGCGGCACGGTCATAAGCCGCCTGCGAGATCGTCGATGCCGTCGAGGAAGCGAAATTCCAGATCTCCGGCTCCGGCGAGGCCGCGCAGCCATAGCCATTGACGCGGTCGGTCGGATCGAGCGCCAGCCGCGGATCTCCGCCAGAGACGAGCAGTGTGTCCAATGGTGTGAAGAGATCGCGCAGGCGGTAACGCGAACCGTCGGAGGCGCGGTCCGGGTCTGACAAGCGGGATGCGCCGGCGCTCATCCCGGCAGGCTCACGCCGCGGCATCTGCCGCCGACGCGGGCGCGGCTGCGAACTGCGAGGCGATATCGCCGTGGAACACCGACGGCCCGACGTGATCGAGCGAGCTCTGGATATCGGCCCAGATCTCACCGCCGATATCGGTCCAGCGCTTGCAGAAGGCGAAGTCCTCGGAGAGATATGTGCCGGTCGCCGGATCGATCATGCATTCGAACAGCGCAAAGCGGTTCTGGCTGGCGACAAGCGTATCGTGCGAGTGCTCGCGGAAGAATTGCAGGCTCGCATAGTCCGGATGGCGGCACATCGCCTCCAGCACATGACGCCGTATCATCAGGAAGCCAGTGCCCGCCCAGCGTACGCGGGTAAAGCCGTTGACCACGACGATGCGGTCGGGATCCTCGATCTCCAGCACGTAATCCAGCGAAGCGGCCGGCACGTCGGCCCGGCCGGACTGGATCGCCCGCGCCGCCTTGTCCCAGTTGACCCGCTTGATCGGATAGCAGCCGGCAACGACGTCGGCGCCGCATTCGATCAACCGGAACACCTGCTCCGGCTTGAAGCCGATGTCGGCGTCGACGAACAGGAAATGGGTCGCATTGGGATCGTCCAGGAACATCGCGACCAGATTGGCCCGCGCGCGGGTGATCAGCGCGTCGCCGTCGCGCAGCAGCACCTTGAGCTCGAGATTGGACATGCCGTGCACGGCGCGCTGCAGCGCGAAGATCGAGCTCGCATAGATGCTCGACACCTGCCCGCCGAAACACGGCGTCGCCACCACCAGTTGCATCTTGTCCGACATCGGCAGCTCCGCCCCGCTCCAATCCTCACCAAGAGGTAAAGAGGCATGGTTAACGGCGTCTTAACGCAGCCTTACAGGAACTTGACGAGCGAGAGCTGCGCCAGGTTCGAGGTCACCTGGTAGGACGCCTGCAGCGCGTTCTGCAGCGCCAGGATCTCGCTCGCGACCTGGTCCGGCGAAGCCGATTCAGCCTGGTCGATAATGGTCTGGAGCTGCGCCTTGGCCTGGGTCTGGCGCGTACTCGCATCCTTCATCGTGTTCTGGGCCATCGCGATGTCGGTCTGGATGTCCTCGATGCGCTGCTGGCCGGGCTGCTGCGTCAGCGCCTGCGTCACCCGCTGGCTCAGCGCGGAGACCTGACCGCCCGAATACTGGCCGGTCGGCGAGGTCGAGAAGGTCCCGAACACCGCGATCGCCTGCAATTGCCGGCGGATCGCATCCTCATTGGCCTGGGCGCCATATTGCACCGCGACGGAATCGTCGACCCGCGCCATCGCGGTGGAGCGCGCCGAGCCGGGCCCGTCATTGCCCTGGTACCATTTCACGGTGGTGGCCGAGCCGTTGACCAGCGTCGTCGCCGAGCTCGCCGGCGAGGTCCCGACGCGCAGCGGCGGCTGCGTGGCGGTCACGGGTGTCGAGGCAAAACCAAGCGAGCCCAGCGCCCCCGTATTCGAGCTGGTGATATTCAGGCCGGCCGCATCGTCGGTGTTGATCGTGATCGAGCCGCCGTGGACCGTCGAGGGCTTCGACGTTCCCGTGATCTGGTCGATCTTGCCGAGCAGGCTCTGGACGCTGTCGGTGACGTTGAGCTGGTTGCCCGTCGCGCCCGAGGTCACGAAGGTCAGCGTGGTGCCGTTGACGGTGATGGTGTCGCCGGCGACGAAGCCCGGCGAGATCGAATCCGAGGGGCTAGCCCCGGACAGTGCCGTCGCGCCGCTGACGGGTGCCGGCGGCGCCGCCTGGTTGTTGACCGGCGTGCCGATCGCAGAGCTGGCGGTATTGAAGAAATTGTCGCCGGCGACGATCGCGGAGGCCGCCACCAGCGAGGTGTTGGCGAGCTTGGTGATCGCGGTGTTCAGCGCCGTGTTGAGGTTGTTCGCGGTGTTGGTCGGGTTGACCGGGGTGCTCGCATCGATCGCAAAGCTGCCGAGCGGCGTCGGCGTCGCCGTGGATGCGGTCAGGTCGATCTGCTCGGTCGTGCCGTCCGGCAGCGTGAACTGAACGCTGAGCTTGTCGCCATTGCTCGGGTTGACGCCGTTGAGGTCGACCGAGAACGACACCGGCGAGCCGCTCGGGCCGGTGACGGTCGCGCCCGTGAGCGTCGAGGACACCGCCTTGATCTTGAGGCCGAAGGGTGAGCCCGCGACGTCTTCCGAGACCTGGATCGAGCTCGGCGTCGGCTGCGTCTGCACCAGACGGCCCGTGCCGCCAGCGCCGAGATCGGCGGCCTGGCGCTCCGCCATCACGGTCTTGAAGCCCGCCTGCGTCGTGGTGCCGTTGATGATGTCGCCGGCATTCGCGACCGGCTGCGTGTTGACGGCGGTTCCGGAGAACAGATAGCGGTTGCCGGTCTGCGTGTTGAGCACGCCGACCATCGAACCGAACTGCGCGGCGGCGGTGTTCTGCGCGATCGTCTGGCCGTTGACGTTGAGATCCTGCGCGGTATTGGCGGCGCCCGTCTGTACCGTGCTGCGGATCTTGGTCAGCGACTGCAACGCGGTGTTGGCGAGGTTGATGCTGACATTGACGTTGGTGATGGTGTCGGTATAGGCGGCGATGTTGGAGAGCTGCGCGCGCCCCGCGATCGCAAAGCCCTCGTTGGTGCCCATCCCGGAATAGTTCTGCGACAGCTTGCCGGTCGAGAGCTGCGTCGACAGGTCGGTGAGCTGCTGATTGATGTTGCGGATCTGCGCGCCGAGAACCGACGAGGAGTAGTTGATGCTGCTGATCGACATGTTTCAGAGCCCTGTTACTGCTTACACTTGAGCCTGGATCAACGTGTTCATCATGCTCTGCACCACCGACATGACGTGAGCGTTGGCGGCATAGGCATTCTGGAGCTGGATCAGGTTCGACATCTCGGAGTCGAGGTTGACCTTGGCGGTCGAGTCGAACTTGGCCTGCAGCGTCGAGACCACGACGCTCTGGCCCTGCTGGAGCTGGGTGGCCTGGGTCGAGGCGTTGGCCTGGATGCTCAGGAACTGCTGCAAATAGTTCGAGACGCTGCCGCTGAAGGGCTGGTTGGCCGAGCCGAGGCCGGTCGTCGGCGAATAGGAGAACACCGCCGAGGTGAGCTGCGCGTAGAGATAGTCCGAACGCGTGGTGTCGCCCGCCGGCGTTACTGGCGACGTGCTGTAGACCGACATCCTGGTCGGGTCGGCGGCCAGCTGCGTGTTCACCTTGATGCGTCCGGCAAGGCCAGTCAGCTGCGAGCCCGACGACGTGATCGCGCCGGTGTAGAGCGCCTGCCCGCCGTCGGTGAACACGGCCAGTTGCGGACTGCCCGAGGTCAGCGACGAGATCGTCTTGCTGATCGAGGCCGAATTGACCTTGGCGAGCCCGGAATTGTCGTCCGTGATCCGCAGCGTCGTGGCGCTCGCCGGCGCTGGCGCCGCGGAGAAGCTGAGGTGCGAAGTCGAAAGCGCGGTGTTGAGCGCCGAGGCGATCGCGCCCATGCCGCCGGAAAAGTTCACGCCGATCTGCATCGGGTTGGCGTTGGTCGCATTCTGCAGCGGCAACGCCGCCGGATCGGTCACGTTCACCAACGTGATCTGGCGCTGGGTGTTGGTGGCCGTGTCGGTGTAAGTGAAGGTGGCGGTGTTGCCCGGCAACGCACCGCCGAGGTCGATGTCGAAGCCGGCGGGCGGACCCGAGACGGCGCTGCCGGCCGTGGTCTTGTCGGACAATGCGCTCGACATCGTCGCGGCGAGCTGGTCGATCTGGTTCTGGGCCTGCACCAGCGTCTGGTCGCGCAGCTTCAGATCGGCCGCGATCTGGCCCGACGAGACCACGTTGTTGGCGACGACGTCGACCTTCGAGCCGTTCGGCAGCACGATGTTGAGCGCGCCGACGCCCGACTTGGCCGGATCGATGTTGTAGAGCGAGGTCGCGGACATCGCGCCGGCGGAAGCAAAAGTGAATTGCGAGGCGAGCCCGGCACCGACCAGCTGGATGCCCGTCGTGGTGTAGAGGTTGGCCTGGTTCGATCCGTCGGTGGTGACGCGGACGTCGACATATTTCGACAGCGTGTTGATGGCCTGGTCGCGCTGGTCCATCAGAGTCGCGGCCGAGGGGTCGTTGGCCGACAGGCCCTGCAGCTTGGAATTGATGGTCGCGACCTGCTGCATGGCAGCGTTCGCGGCCTGCGCCGAGGTGCCGAGATCCTGCTCGACGTTGGAGCGCAGCGACTGGATGCCCTTGGTGGTGACGTTGAGCTGCGTGGCCAGCGCCTGCGCCGCGCCGATGGCAACCGTTTGCGCCGACGACGCGCCCGAGCTGGTCGACAGCGCCTGCAGCGCCGTGGTGAAGTTGTTCAGCGCGGTTTCGAGCGTGCCGCTGTTGCCGGGCGTGCCATAGACACTCTGAAGCTGCTTCAGGATGTTGGCCATCTGGTCGGCGTAACCGCCGCCGCCGGTCTCGGTGCGCAGCTGGTTCAGCACGAAGGTGTCGAGCTCCCGGCTGACGCCGGTCGTCATCGCCGTCGAGCCGAAATCGCCGGTGGAGACCTCGATCTGGTTCGGGCTCTGGACGACGTAACCCGGCGTCTGCGAATTCGCGACGTTCGAGGAGACGATCGAGAGCGCGGCCTGGTTGGCACGCAGACCGCTCATCGCGCTGGCGAGGGCTGAACTCAAACCCATGTGACTAGCCGCCTTTGGTTACGTTACGCGCCGATCAGCGCAACACGTTCAGAAGGTCCTGCACCATCGAATTCGCGGTCGTGATCACCTTGGTGTTGGCCGAATAGGCCTGCTGGGTCACGATCAGCTTGGTGAATTCGTCGGCGATGTCGGTGTTGGAGCCTTCCAGCGAAGAACCGCTGATGCTTCCCGATGCGCCGTCGATCGCGGCGCCAGACTGTTCGGTCGCTGCATACGCGCCACCATCCATCGCCTTCAAATAGTTGGTGCCGTTGAAGTGCGACAGCGAGACTTGGGCGAGGTTGAGGTTCTGGCCGTTCGAGAAGGTGCCGACCACGAGGCCGCTGTTGTTGACCGCGACCGACCGCAACTGGCCCGCGGCGTAGCCGTTCTGCGTGATGGTGTTGATGGTCACGGCGCCCGACGTGCTGGCATATTGCGTCAGGCCGCCGCTCGAGATGTTGAAGGCGACGGAGCCGAGCGACTGGCCGCTGACGCTGACATTGTTGATGGTGATGCCGGAGCCGCTCGGCGTGGTCAACGAGCCGTCGGAAGCGAAGGTGAAGGCCTGGCCCGTATTGACCCAGCCGACCGTGGTGCCGGTCGCATTCGGATCGGTCTGGTAGAACAAATTCCAGCTGTCGGTGTGGCCTGCGCCCAGCGAGGCACTGTCGGTCTTGGCCCAGCGCAATTGCAGGTTCACCGGCGTACCGGCCGCGTTGTAGGCCGTCACCGCGCCGCCGCTGATCGACTCCTTGGTGAAGGTCGCGATGTCGTTGCCGATCACGCCGCCGGTGCCCGCGGTGCCGCCGCCGTTACGGTTCTTGGTGATGGTGGAGGTAAAGCCGAGCGCGGCGAAGGCCGCGCTGTTGGAGCTGGACACCGACAGGTTGGACACGGTGCCCGTGTTCAACGTGATCACGCCGCTGGTGCTGACGGACGAGCCGGTGGCGCCGGAGAGCGCATCGATCTTGCTGAGCAGAGTCGTGATGTTGTCGGTGACGTTGATCTGGTTCGGACCGCTCGCGCCCGAAGCCATGAATGTCAGCGTCTGGCCGTTGACGGTGATGGTGTCGGCAGGCGGGCCCGCCGAAAAACCCGAGGAGAGAACCTGGGCGCCGCCGGCCGTCGCGCTGCCGCTCAACAGCGTCGCCCCGGAGATCGCAGGCGATGACAGCACGTTGCCGCCGCGCGTCACGCTGGTGATACCGAGCGCCGTGGCCGCGGTGCCGCTGTTCACCGCCACGTCCGTGGTGGTGCCGCTCGAGATCACGATGTTGCCGCTCGCGTTGAGGGACGCGGTGACGCCGGGGCCGGCCGCGTTCTGAATTGCGGTCAGAATGTCCTGGACCGTCGCAGGCGTGCCGGCGCCCAGACCGATGGTCGAGTTGGTGCCGAGCGTGACGGTGTTGCCGGCGTTGAAGGTGATCGTGTTGCTGCCGTTGATGGTCAGCGTCTGACCGCTCAACGCGGTGAGGATGCTCGATGCGAGATGCGTGCCGACGGTATTATCCAGCGATGTCGTCGTCGATGCCACCGCCGACGAATTGTTCTGAAGAGCGACCGATCCGGTGTTCGTCGTCGACGAATAGGGCGAGCGGAGGTTGCCCGTGGCCGCGGCACCCGAAGCGGTGTTGTTGGTGTAGGGCGCGGGCGGCGTGCCGACCGGTAGCGGGTTGGCGGCGAAATCCGATGGGTTGAGGCCGCCGGCAGCCAGCAGCGTCCCGGTCGCGGCGGTCGAGCTCGCCGCCGTGTTCGGCTGCGTCGGAAGGTTCGCGGCGTACTGGATCGAAGTGGTGGCCTGGGCGGGAATGAAGTTGTTCTGGAATTTGAGGACGTTCGCCACGTTGCCGGTCGGGTTGCCGGTCTTGGGGTCCACCGTGACGCCCATCAAATAATAGCCGGCGCCGTTGACCAAATTGCCGTTGGCATTGAGCTGGAAGTCGCCGCGGCGGGTGTAATAGGTGACGCCGCTGAACACCGGCACGTTGTCGACGATGCCGGTCGCCTTCTGGATCGAGAAGAAGCCGTCGCCGGTGATCGCCATGTTGGTGGCGACGGTGGAGCCCGAGATCGTACCCTGCGTGGTAATGGTGGCCTTGGCGTTGGCCGTCACGCCGCCCGCGACCTGCTTGCTCGGAACCGAGGAGTCGGGAATGAGATCGACGAAGCTGGTGCCGATGCCCTTGTAACCGGTGGTGGATGAGTTCGCGATGTTGCCGGAAATGTTCTGCAGCGCGTAGGACTGCGCCTGCAGGCCACCCACCGAGGTGTTCATTGCATCGAAGATACCCATAACTTTGTCTCCAAATCCGATCTCGGCGGCCGGTCGACCATGGCCGCAGTCGGGGGAGACAGTCGCAAAGGCCATGCCAATGCGGGTATCTCTAAGAAATCAATGACTTAATGAAAAAGCCCCGGCCTGACGACCGGGGCACAATTGCCGGGACCGGCAACAATTGCCGGGACTTCCTTACGTCGCCGACGCCGCCGCGGGGTGGAAGACCAGCCCGAAACCGTCGATGCAATATCGCAATCCGGTCGGCTTCGGACCGTCGTCGAAGACGTGGCCGAGATGGCCGCCGCAGCGCCGGCAATGCACCTCGGTACGAACCATGCCGTAGGCGCGGTCCTCGGTCTTGCCGACATTGCCCTCGATCGGCTGGTAGAAGCTCGGCCAGCCGGTGCCGCTCTCGAATTTGGTCTCGGAGGCGAACAGCGGCAGGTCGCAGCCGGCGCAGGCGAAGGTGCCCTTGCGGTGCTCTTTCAGCAGCGGGCTGGAGCCCGGCCGCTCGGTGCCGTGGTTGCGCAGGATCTCATATTGCTGCGGCGTGAGCTGCGCGCGCCATTCGGCCTCCGTCTTGGTGATCTCGAACTTTTCCGCGACCTTCTCGCCGGCCTCGGCCGGGGTTCCTCTCAGCCAGCGGAAGGCCGCAAGGCCGAACAGGCCGGCGGCAGTCGTCAACAGCATGCGGCGGTCAAACATCTCATTCTCCGTGCGGGAGCTCCACGCCCTGAGATACGGGCTTTAACGGCGGACGTTACACGTTC
>NZ_JXDL01000001.1:7459914-7469457 GCF_001590795.1 Bradyrhizobium sp. AT1 | reverse complement strand
CGCGCTCCCTGTCCTTGACCCTGGCCCGTTCGCGGTAACGGGCGAGCGAGCCTGCGGCCGCGGAACTCGCCCTGCTCCAGATCCCGACCAGCTGGCCCGCGACCCGCCCCGTGGCACCGCCTGCCCAGACCAGCTCGAACGGCGAGAACAGCTTCCAGCGCTCATCGCCCCACAAAATACTGCGCGCGATCATCTGCCCGGCCATGGCCGACGTGTTCATGCCCTGCCGGCCGAACCCGCTCGCCACCCACAGGCCTTTGCGCAACTGGCCGATCTGCGGCATGCCGTGCACGGTCTGGCCGGTGGCGCCGCCGAACGACTCGGTGATCTCGACATTGCCGAGCGCCGGAAAGATCGTGCGGATCCGCCGCCTGACGGCGCCCGCAAAGCGCTGCGGCCGCGCGGCCCAGGTGGTCTCCGGGCTCTCCCACATCAGGCGGTCGCCGTCGACGACGCGGAAATGGTCGACACCGTCGGAATCCATCACCGATCCCTTGAAGGCGATGATCTCGTGCACGCGCTCGCCGAGCGGCGCGGTGATGCCGGCATAGCGCCAGACCGGCAGCAGCGTCTCCGACAGGCGCCGCAAGGGCGCGCCGAGATGAATGTTGCCTGCGAGCACGATATGGGTCGCGCGCAGCCGCGCCGAGGGCGTGACGATGCGTTTGCGGATGCCGGAATGATCGATGCTGACGACCGGCGTGTCCTCGAAGATGCGGGCGCCTGCCCGCCGTGCCAGCGCCGCCAGGCCATGGACATATTTGCGGCCGTCGACCTGGAACGCTCGGGGATAGTACACGCCGTGGAAGTAACGACCGGTCTTGAGCACCTCGCGGACGCGATCGGCCTGCCAGCCCTCGACCTCGGTGTCGAAATCCTCGTTCAGCATCTGCAACCGGCTGATCAGCCGGTCGCCGGCATCGACGTTGGAGACCTCCAGCACGCCGTCGCTGGGAGCTATTCCCGGCATGTTCTGTTCGGTGGCATTGGTCCGGACGAACTCGGCGCCCTCCTTCGACAGCGTCCACAATTCACGCGCGTCCTCGAAGCCGATGCGCTCGATCAGATCGGTGAGCGGCAGCGCAAAGCCCGGCATGACGGTGCCGAGCTGGTTGCCGGACGCGTTCCAGCCGATGTGGCGGCCCTCGAGCACCGCGACACTGGCCCCGAGCCGGGCCGCCTCCAGCGCGATGGTGAGTCCGGCCAGTCCCGCACCGATGACGCAGATGTCGGCGTCGAGGTCGAACGACAGCCGCGTGCGGTCGCGAAAGCCGGCTTCTTCCTGGGACACGCTTGTGAAAGTCTCGCTCATGTCGTTTCTTAGAGCATGATCCGGAAAAGTGTGCAGCGGTTTTCCCTCGCGACAAACGCAAAATCCGTTTGCGCGGGGATCACGCTCAAAACAACGACCTGAAGCGCGATGACGATTCGTTCTGATCTCAGCGCGTTTTATGCCAACCGGGCGCCTGTCACCTTGTCCTCAACCGGCGCCTGTAGATTATCCTGGACGTGGAACGATTCGAGAATGCCATGCGCCGTTTGATGCTGCTGCGTCACGCCAAGACCGAGACCGACGCGCCGAGCGGCCGCGACCAGGACCGCCGGCTCGACGACCGCGGCCACAGGGATGCCGCTCAGATCGGCGACTGGATCGCCGCCCATCCGCCCTTCCCCGATACCGTGCTGGTGTCGCACGCCGTCCGGGCCCGGCAGACCTGGGAGGTCGCCTGGGAGGCGATGAAGGACCGCGTCCCGACGCCGCAGGTCGAGATCCTGCCGGAACTCTACGGTGCCGATCCCGCGCAGATCCTGGAGTCCATTCGCACCGCAACCGCCCCGGCCGACCCGAAGCAATTGCTGCTGGTTGCCCATAATCCCGGCATGCACGAGGCCGCGCTGATGCTGATGGGCAGCGGCGATCCTGATGGCGCCAGGGCGCTCGCCGACAATCTGCCCACCGCGGGACTTGCGATCTTCGACTTTGACGTCAAGGATTGGGGTGACGTGGCCTACCGCCGCGGCAAGCTGGTGCTGTTCACGAGCCCCAGGCTGCTTCGCTCGGGATGACCGCGCGACGGGCCGGCAAGACCTAGTGACCGGAAGATTTGGAGGCGCAGATGTTCAAGTCCATCCTCGTGCCCATCGACCTCGCCGACACCGACCTCGCCAAGCCGGCGATCGCGACCGCGGCCACGCTGTCGCAGACCTGGAGCGGCACGGTCCGCCTGCTCAACGTGCTGCCGATGACGCCGGTGATGCTGGCCGAATACGTGCCGGCCGATTTCGACGAGCAGCAGCGCCAGACCTCGGAACAAGCGCTCGCCATCGTGGCGCGCGAATCCGGCATCGAGCCGGCGCGGATCTCCAGCGTGGTGCGCCAGGGCGGCATCTACCACGAGATCCTGGAGGAGGCCGTGCACATGAAGGCCGATCTGATCGTGATGACCTCGCACCGGCCGGCCATGCGCACCTATTTCCTCGGCTCGAATGCGGGCCACGTCGTGCGCTACGCCAAATGCTCGGTGCTGGTGGTGAGGCACTGACGGCCGGAAATTGTAGCCCGGATGGAGCGCAGCGTAATCCGGGACCTTTGTGCGTTTGGGCGAGCACCCGGATTGCGCTGCGCTCCATCCGGGCTACAAGGCCGCGGCCAGACACCGAGCTCAGAGCAATGCCATGAAGCAATGGTGGCGACGATGGACCTACGAGATCCCGCTCGCCATCGGCGATGGACTATGGGAGGTGCTGGTCGTCCAACTGGCAGCACTGCTGGACAGACTCACGGTGCGGAAGGTCATAGCCTTGATCCCAATCGCGATCATGGTCGTAGCCTACTACCACAGGATCCCGATTCCGCCGGAGCTCATGCTGGTCGGCGATTTCCTCGCCTATATCGACGTCTTCTCTGTCCTCATCCTGGTCGGCATGCTGAGCCGCGGCGCGACGATCCTGTTCATCGTGAAGCAGGCGGTGGCGCGCGTCTCGCTGCTCTTGCGCGACGTCGGGGCGCACCTGCCAGGCCCTGACGTCCGGCATCGGCGCCGGCGCAGCGCCGCGACACGGCCTCCCCGCAAGCCCGAGAGCTCCGAAGATGATCGAGCTTATGGCTGTCCTTGGGATGACCTCGCATCGGCGATGCGCACCCATTTTCCTCGGCTCCGCGCCGGCACGTCGTGTGCTACACCAGCGGCGAGTTCGTAGAGCATGATGGGACGGAACAGTTCCGCGGTTGGAACGTTCACGGTTATCGCCGCTCGGCTCTCGGCTATCATCGGTGATGAGAACGCCTGATCGCGCTCCCGCCCTCACGGAAAGGAACACCAGATGCAGCGTCACCGGTTCAAACACACAAAATCGCTCAATGAGCGCCTCCTGGAAGAGGCTACAAAGCTAAAAGAGGAAGCGAAGCTGCTACCGCATGGCCCGTTGCGGGAAGCTGCAACGAAAAGGGCCCGGCAGGCCGAGATGGCGGCACATATGGATGATTGGCTCTCCCCCTTGGCGTTGCGATCGCCGAAGAAGGACGAGACACCGGGCCCGGGCTAGGCATCTGGGCTCGCAACAGACTGGCGCTAACTTGCCCGCGTGCACGTGCGGCGCTTTGCCTAAGAGTGAAAGCCGTCACAAGAAGAACGATCAGATTCGGGCGTCGCGCAGGAACAAACGCGCGACGCCCCCGTTTGACCTACCTGCAACATTTCTCATTTTGCCCTGAGGCATCGTGCAGACCCCTATGAGGTACTGCCAATGGCCTTGCTGCGCACACGCTCCCCTTCGCTCGTCTCCACCTGGCTCAGCGCCGCAAGGCAATATCCCGCGCTCGCCGCTGTTGCCGGAGTTGGAGCGGTGCTTCTGGGGACAGCTCTCGTCAATCGCCAGCTTGCCAGGAAGGCACAACGCGACAATCCGCCGAAAGGACGGTTCATCGCGGTCAACGGCGTGCGTCTGCACTATGTGGAGCGCGGCAACGGCCGGCCGCTGGTCCTGTTTCACGGCAACGGCAGCATGATCCAGGACTTCGAGTCGAGTGGCTTGATCGATCTGGCCGCCGAAAACTATCGGGTCATCGTCTTCGACCGCCCGGGATTTGGACATAGCTTGCGGCCCCGCAATGCGGTCTGGACTCCCGAGGCGCAGGCGGACCTGTTCAAGGACGCGCTCGGCCGTCTCGGCGTGCAACGCGCGATCGTCCTCGGACACTCCTGGGGAGCGTCAGTCGCAGTCGCGCTGGCGATCAGGCACCCTTCGCTGGTCGAAGCCTTGGTGCTGGCGTCGGGATATTATTTCCCGACCGCCCGCAGCGACGCCGCGGCCTCTCTTGCGCCTGCAATGCCGGGACTCGGCGATGTCATGAGTTACACCATCTCCCCGATCTTCGGGCGGCTGATGTGGCCCGTGATGTTGCGGAAGCTGTTCGGCCCGCGCGCGGTCCCCGAGAAGTTCGCCGACTTTCCCAAGGCCATGGCTGTGCGGCCGGCACAGATGCGTGCCAGCGCCGCGGAAGCAGCCTTGATGGTCCCCGCCGCCTTCGTCGCCGCGAAAACCTATGGAGAGCTCGATATGCCGACGATCATCATCGGGGGCGAGGACGACCGCCTGATCGACACCGAAGAGCAATCGGTCAGGCTCCACGGCGAGATCAAGCAGAGCAAGCTGCGCCGGATCGCCGGCGTCGGTCATATGGTCCATCAATCCGCGACGCCCGACTTGATGGCGGCCATCGACGAAGCCGCTGCCGCGACCTTGCATTAGGCGTTAGTGCCGCAAATGCCGGCAGGCGACGCTCCCTCCATTGCATTCGACCGGCGCGTCGCCATTTGCTCTTCGACGAGGCAGGCGGCTGTTGCTGCGATGCCGACCGGATTTCGAGCCTACACGACCAATCTCACCGGCCGCTTCCGGTCAGTGCAATGAAGCCGAGGCCCAAGCATGCAAATCCGTGTCGGTTTTGAGATGATCTACGACTTCCCGCAAGTCACGCCATTGATCGCGATGGTCGGAACGCATTTCACGCGGGCATCCGATATTGTCGTACCCGATCACCTCATCACCTCGCCTTCCGTGCCGATCGCGCCCTACCGCGACAGCTTCGGGAACTGGTGCAGCCGGCTCGTTGCTCCTCCGGGCCGCATGCGCCTGTCTGCCGACGGAACGGTGCGCGACAGCGGCTTGCCCGACGTGGTCGCGCCTTCGGCCGTGCAGCACGCAGTCGAGGATCTTCCATCGGAGACCCTCCTCTATCTGCTCGGCAGCAGGTATTGCGAAACAGATCGGCTTTCCGACATCGCGTGGAAGCTGTTCGATAAAACGGCGCCCGGCTGGTCGCGCGTCCAGGCGATCTGCGATTTCGTTCACCATCACATCGCGTTCGGATACGAGCACGCGCGGGCGACCATGACGGCATGGGAGGTCTTCAACGAGCGGAAGGGCGTCTGCCGCGACTATGCGCATCTCGCCATTGCGTTCTGCCGCTGCATGAACATTCCAGCGCGCTACTGCACCGGCTATCTCGGCGACATCGGAATTCCGCCGCCGCATGCGCCCGGCGACTTTGCAGGTTGGTTCGATGCCTACCTTGGCGGTCGCTGGTACACCTTCGATGCACGCAACAACACGCCGCGCATCGGCCGTGTCCTGATCGCTCAGGGCCGCGATGCGGCGGATGTTCCGATTGTTCATATTTTCGGACCTGGCGAGCTCGTCAGCTTCAAGGTGTGGACTGATGAACTGGTATGAGCCGCTCGCCCGGGTCGATTGCACGCAACGAACGAGATTGATCTCGCTAATTGGCAAGGTGGATGCTACAAGGCTGGCATCACCGCGCGCTTCCTGGCTGTTATCGGTGACTGAGAGCATCGCGCTCCCGCCTCCTCCCGACAGAAGGCGGTCAGATGTCCGATTCGGTCAAATTCGACATTCGTGAGTGGCTCGTACCACCTTTATTGGTGCCTATTTTCCTCGTGCTGCTGATCGCGATCGCGGCCGTTCTGTAGCGGCAGGTCAGTTCGGCCGCCCTGCGCCAAAACGTGGGCGCGGCACTTGAGCCAGGACTCGCGCAGAGGCGCGAGACGAGACCGGAGGCGGGAATGGCAAACACAGCAATCATCAGGGATGCCTACGGCGTGCCGGCGGTTTTCGTGGGTTCGAAAACGGGCCGGGACGACGCACCCTTTGTCTTCGTGAGAGTCGGCGACGAGGAGCGCAGGATGCGGTGGTCCGAATGGGACGCTCTTCCGGCCTGGACCGGCGAACGTCCGACGCGGGCGAGCAGAGCCAAATAGAGATGCGGGTGCTCAGGATGACGACGGCTCGAACGGGCACTTGGATTACGGGCACGTGGATTGCGGGCACTTGGATTACGGGCACTTGGGCGACAGCGCTCTTGCTGGCAGTGGCCCTCGGCACATCCACGCCGGCAGCTTCTGCCGCGGAGCCAAACTGCCGTGCAATCGAAAGCACCAGCGCCCGGCTGTCCTGCTATGATGCTGCATTTCCTCCAAAAACAGCAAAGCCCGCCGAATCCAGCAATGGCTCGTCGTCAGGCTACAAGGATCCATTTCTTGCAGAAGAGGCCCGAACTGCCGCGAAGCTGAAGAATATTTGCCGCGGTTGCTGAGCTTCACTGACCGCGGGCTCTTCCGATCGTCGCGCTCCAAAATCGGAGAGCCAGCAGACGACAAAGCAAAGAGCGACAGGCAGTCGAGCAGCCGCTGACGGCGCAAACGACGCGCCGCTTTCAGATAGTTCCGGCGCGAAACGAAATAAAGCGCTCGCTATCTGGTCGCCAAAGGCACATTGTCTCGCTACCACCGAGCGGCCCGGAGCATCTATCGGTGGTGTGAACGCCAAGTGCGCTTCCGCTTTCCCCAAGCGGAGCATCAAACCTTGGCTCGACAAATCCCAGAATCATCATCGACATTCGAGTATCGCCTGGCCCGAGAAGCACTCAACCTTCGCCAGCAGGCCAAAGGGATGGCCCCTGGCATCCGCCGCACGGAGCTCCTGCGCAAAGCGCGGCAGATCGACGTTGCGGGAGAGGTCAACAAGTGGCTGACCTCGCCGGGACTCAGGGCGCCGCTTTAGGTCTCCATGACACGCTGAACCTTCGCCTTCCGCGTGGAGACCCATTGGTATCGGGATTTTACTCTCACCCTCCCGGGGCTGATCAGCCGCCGCCTGCGCTTTATTTCAAGCGGGCGGCGTCTTTACTTGTGGCGCATGCCGCTCGCCGGGATTGCCCCGCACTCCACCTGGCTGAAAGGCCCCATTCCCTTGTGTTGCCCGACGGGCGAAACACCCAATTGATCGGTCAATCCCACCGCCAAAAAATATTCCCCTTTACCGAATTTCGGAAATGACGTATGTGTCGCGGCAACCCGGCCCAAGGACAAGGGGCGTATCGCGATCGTCACGAACGCGGACCGGGTGGCGGTGGACGCAGATCGCATCGGCGCGAAGGGTTTTGCAGGGCGGGCAACCGTGAGCGAGGCCATCGCGCACACGACCGGTGTGATCGGCGTACGGCAAAATCGTGTGGTCCTGGCGCCCGCAGTCTGGCGTCAAGTCTTGTGGCGATGTGCGGTCCGACCGGGCCACACATCGGTCATCCGCAAGGCGACGGGGCAATAGTGCAACGCTCCCGGGGAGAGCACGCCATAAGCCGTCAAACCACCGCGCAGGGAAGGCCGGGATGTCTCCGGTTGCCCTGTTCTCCGCTATGCGCAGCACACGCAGTCTGCCCTTGGCATAGCGGTCCACGGGAGCCAACCGGCTCCCGGCCTTCCCTGCGCCCTTGTTCAATCAAGGGCAAGGCGACGAAGCAAAGCTCGGGCGAGATGAGCCGCGAGAATGCGAAGCCGTGTCTGCGGGCGCCATGCGAATATCGAAATGTTACCGCATTGCAACGTCTCAGACCGTCACCCTGAGGTGGCCGCTTCTTCGGCGGCCCTCGAAGGGCGACAGCCCGGCTGCACCAGCTCGGCCGTTCATCCTTCGAGGCTCCGCATGCGATGCATTCGCATCGCACGCCTCGCACCTCAGGATGAGGGGACGGATAGTGTCGGTGCGGAACGATTCTGGATTGCTTCCGCCTTCGCCAAGAGGCTTCGGCGGACAAGTCGCTGCGCTCGCAATGACGGTGTTTAAACGATGGTCTCGTGCCCCGGACGCAGCGCAGCGCTTCTTCAGCGGTGCGCTGCAGAGCCGGGGCCCACGTCGCAGCGAGTGCCGCAGCCTGCTGGGTCCCGGCTCTGCGCAGCAGCGTAAGAACGCTGCAGCGCGTCCGGGACACCTGCCTCACAGATACCGCGTCAGTTCGGCCTTGAACTGCCCGTACACCGCGTCCTCGATCTGGCTGCGCGTGATGCCGATGTCGCGCAGGGCGCGGTCGTCGAGCTCGTTCAGCGTCTTGACGGCGGAGCGGTGCTCCAGGCGGTCGAACAGCGCGTAGACAGCATTGGCGAGCGTTGCAAAAAATCCGCTCGACGAGGATGGGCGTAAACTCCGCCCGGCAGTTTGTGAAATCGTGGTCATTCTTCTTCTCCGGCCTAGTCGTTCCGCGCGGCGAAGCAAATGCCGTTGGCGCGGACGCTTGCGAGCATCTGCACCTCATTTGCCGTCGGATTGCTCTCGCTCACCTCGGCTCAATCGCGGACCTTGATGGAACTTAAATGCTCCAGTACACTACTCGGAGCAAGTGAAACATTGCTCTCGGTGCAATAATGTCCAAGTTCGAGTACGTGAAGCTTGCCGATGCCATTGCCTCGGATATCTCTAACGGCACGTTAAGGCCCGGCGATCGGCTGCCGCCGCAGCGCAATTTTGCCTATGACCGGGGCATCGCCGTCTCGACCGCGAGCCGTGTTTATACGGAATTGCTCCGTCGCGGCCTCGTCGTCGGCGAGGTCGGCCGCGGCACCTTCATCTCCGGCGACATCAGGCGCGAGGTCGAGGCGCTCAGCGAGCCGCGCGATGCTCGGATCGATTTCGAGGTCAATTATCCGCTATTGCCCCAGCAATGGGCGATGATCGCCAAGAGCCTTGCGGGGCTCGAGCGCGTCGACGCGCTCGAATCGGCGCTGCGCGTCTCGACCAGCACCGGCACCAAGAGCGCGCGCAATGCCGCCGCTGCCTATCTCGCGCGCAAGGATTTCGCGCCGCAGGCCGAGCAGATCGTCTTCACCGCCAACGGCAAGCAATCGCTCGCCGCCGCGCTTGCGGCGCTCGTCCCCACCGGCGGCCGCTGCGGCGTCGAGGCGCTGACCTATCCTTACGTCAAGAGCATCGCGGCGCGGCTCGGCATCACGCTGGTCCCGATTCCCATGGACGAATTCGGCGCGCGTCCCGATGCGATCCAGAAGGCGCATCGCGAGTCGCACCTGTCGGCGTTGTATCTGCAGCCCATCATCCAGAATCCGCTCGGCGTCACCATGAACGCGACGCGGCGCGCCGACATCATGCGCGTTGCCGAGAAGCTCGATCTCACCATCATCGAGGACGCGGTGTACGGCTTCCTCGCCGACGACACGCCGCTGGCAGCTCTCG
>NZ_JXDL01000001.1:7434023-7459244 GCF_001590795.1 Bradyrhizobium sp. AT1 | reverse complement strand
CCTGTCCAAGAAAGTCGCCCCGGGCCTTGCGCTCGGCATCCTCGTGGCGCCGCCGCACTTGCGCGAGAGCGTGATGAGCGCGGTGCGCACCGGCGGCTGGATCGCCTCCGGCCATGCGCTGGCGTCCGGGCAGCGGCTGATGGCCGACGGCACCGTCGCCGAGCTCACGCGCCTGAAACGCATCGACGCCGCGCGCCGCCAGCAGACCGCGGCAAGATTGCTCGCCGGCTACCAGCTCGCCGCCGACCCGCGCTCCTATCATCTCTGGCTGACGCTGCCGCCGCACTGGCGCTCGCAGACCTTCGTTGCGGCCGCGGCCCGGCGCGGCATCGCGCTGACGCCGTCCTCCACCTTCGCCATCGCCCACGGTCATGCCCCGAACGCGGTGCGCCTCGCCCTCGCCCCGCCGACCTTCGAGCAGCTCGATTCCGGCCTGCGCACCATCGTGTCGCTGCTCGGCACCAAGGAAGAGGATTTCGATTCCACGGAGTAGCGATCGGGCTATGGCAGCAAGGATCGGGGCAATTGATCGAAGCCATAGCTTCGCGGCTGGTTGCGCCGGACGAAGCCGCCGACCTGCCAGGCGAACAGCGCGGCAAAGCCGAGAATGAACAGCGCGCCGGCGAACTCGCCGATGACAAGCGCACGGATCAACAGGCCCGTCATCGCCACCGTCAGCACCGCGAGGAATGCCAGCACCGCCGCATAGGCCGTGCGGCCGAGCCCGGCGGTGAGCGCTGCGCGGCTGCCGGCCTTGGCCATCCGCGCGTGCAATTCGACGATGAAGGCGCGAAAGCCGTTGTCCTGCGGCGCCATCAGCGCCGCAGTCTGCCAGCTCGTCGACAGGATCGCGATACGGCGGCCGCTGCTGTGCGTGACATCGGCGCGAAAGCGGTGCTGCTGCATCGACACCGGACGGAACGACAACCGGATCGCGCTGATCTCGTCATAACGCCACAGACCCGAGCGCCCGCCGATGTGCCAGGACAAGCCCTCCTCCGTCAGCGCGAAGCGATGCGCCGAGCCGATCAGCGACGCCTTGTAGGCATAGCTCGTGACTGCCGCGACCTCGGCCTCCGACCCTTGCATCCAGACAATCGATCCCGTCCGCGCCATCCGCCCGCGATCCGCTTGCGTGATCGCCCTCGCCCATCCTACAAGCGAGGCATGGCTGAGACGACCTTTTTTCCGCGCCGCCTGATTCTCGGCGCCGCAATGATATCAGGCGTGCTGCTGGCGCTCGCGGTGCACATGCTGGGCGCGCGCTACGGGCTCGACCTCGGCGGTCTCTGGCGCTTCGACACGCATGAGTTCATCCCCGCGGGCGCGGCGATCGCGTGGTGGCTGATTGCCACGGTCGGATTCTCAGGCGGCTATTTCACGGCGAGCCTGATGCAGAGCGCCGTCTCCGGCCAGATCCCGCAGCGGATGCGCCAGTTCCTGATCGCGGTCGGCGTGTTGCTGCTCGCAGGCGCGGGCCAGGCCGCCTCGGCGCCGAGCCCGATCCCGACCGTCTCGGGCGTGCTGGCCGGGCTCGCCGCGCTGTGCCTCGGTGCCGTGATGGCGTTCTGCGGCGCGCATTTCGCGTTGCGCCGCGGCTGACGCTTCGCTGCGCGCTCGCATGCTGCGCCTCACCAATCATCGCGAATGAGGATGCAAAAATGAAAACGCCGCGCATCCGCGCGGCGTTCTCGCAAGGCTGCGCTCTGACCGGTTAGCTCGCCGCGCGCAGGTTCACCTTGCTCTCGGCGAGTTTCGTCAGCTTCATATCGGTCGCCTTCTCTTCCTCCAGCGTCTTGGCGAGCACGCTGGCGCAGTCGTTGCGGCCGAGCTGCTTGGCCCAGGCGATCAGGCTGCCATAGCGCACGATCTCGTAATGTTCGGCGGCCTGCGCCGCGTTGATCAGAGCGGCATCGAGTACCGCCTTGTCGGCGACCTCGCCGGCGGTCTCGTCGGCTTCCTCGATGATGCCGTCAATGGCCGGGCAATCGACAGCCTTCACGGGGACGCCATGCATCTTGAACACTTCCTCGAGGCGAGCGACGTGCTGCTTGGTTTCCTCCAGGTGCGTCAAAAAGCCCTGTTTCAACTGCGGATCGGTGGCCTTGCTTGCCATTTTCGGCAGCGCCTTGGTCAATTGCTGCTCGGCATAATAGATGTCCTGGAGCTGGTGCACGAACAGGTCGTTCATGGTCTTGATGTCCTTTGTGAACAGTCCCATCGTTCCGTCCTCTTTCCGGTTCTGGAACACGAAGGCAGCGGCCTTGCACAAAAAGCCGCTTATTCCGCCATGTTCGGTTGCTGATGGGGGCCCAACGAGCGCGCGGCATCGACGTTCCAAAAAAGCCGATACGGCTTGCGCTGGAACAATACGGACGTCGCCGGGATCTGAGATGATCTCAATGCGCGAGCCGGCCGATTTCACGACTCATATGCTTAACGCGCCTTCCGATGTGAACCGCGTATGACAAAGGGGCCGGTCCGGCGCAGAACCTATTGTTGTCAAGGGCTGCACAAGCCGCTGTTTATGCCTTAAATGATCTGGATCATGCCTAGCGATCGATGCCTGTCTTTGGCCATCATCGCACCCGACCGGCCAATGCCTGGCCCGGACGGTCTTTGCCCCCCGCCGGGAGGATGAATGCACGGACTGCTGCCAGCGCTGAAGCGCGGGTTCAAGAGATGGATCGGCTGGCGACGACTTGGAGTTGCCGCGAGCATCTTCATCATCGCCTTCGCGATCACCTCGCTGGTACGGACCCTCAAGGGCATCGATACCGGGGTCATCCTGACCGCGTTGACCGAGATTCCCCGCGGAAGCATCGGGCTCGCGGCGATCTGCGTCTTCTTCGCGTTTTGTACGCTGACCTTCTACGATTTTTTTGCACTGCGAACGATCGGCAAGAAGCACGTGCCCTATCGCATCGCGGCGCTCTCCAGCTTCACGTCCTATTCGATCGGCCACAACATCGGCGCCACCGTCTTCACCGGCGGTGCGATCCGCTTCCGGATCTATTCGGACTATGGGCTGAACGCGATCGACGTCGCCAAGATCTGCTTCCTCTCGGGCCTGACCTTCTGGCTCGGTAACATCTTCGTGCTCTCGATCGGCATGGCGATCCATCCGGATGCCGCCTCGTCGATGGATCAGTTGCCGTCGTCGATCAACCGGCTGATCGCCCTTGGCGGCCTGGCCTCGATCGGCGCCTATCTGGTCTGGCTGATGATGGGCGAGAAGCGCCGCGAGCTCGGCCAGAAGGGCTGGAAGGTGGTGCTGCCGTCGGCGCCGCTGACGCTGGTCCAGATCCTGATCGGCGTGGTCGATCTCGGCTTCTGCGCCACCGCGATGTACCTCCTGATGCCGGCCAATCCGCCGATCGACTTCATGTCGCTCGCCGTGGTGTTCATCCTGGCGACCCTGCTCGGCTTCGCCAGCCACGCCCCCGGCTCGATCGGCGTGTTCGACGCGGCCATGCTGCTGGCGCTGCCCGATTTCGGCCGCGAGCAGCTGCTGGCCACGCTGCTGGTGTTCCGCATTCTCTATTTCGTGATCCCGTTCGGCCTCGCCATCTCCATCATGGGCACCCGCGAGCTCTGGATGAACGTGGTCGAGCCCTGGCAGGAGCGGCGGCGGCTGGCCGAGGCCTGCGCGCAGGCCAATCTGCCCAAGCAGGTGACGCCGATGGAGCGCGAGCGGGCGCTGCGGCAGGCCAACAAGCGGTAAGGCGCGAGCGTCCAGACAAAGGGTTGCGGGCGGCGGAGCAATGCTCTCTTATTTCCGCCTCAACTTTGCCGTTGAAGACGCGTGCCATGGTCCCTGTATTGCTTCGTACCCTTTCCGCCGGCGCCGTGCTGCTGGCCGGACTTTTGACGGTTTTGCCGCCGGAGCGCGCCGCCGCTCAGGACGCCGGCACCCTGCAGATCAGCTGGGAGGTGCGTAACCGCTTCCGGCTGTTCCGCGAGGAGCGCGACTTCCTGCTCCATGTCGAGAACGCGCGTAACCGCAACATCCTCGCCGCCGAGCAATCGCTGGAGCTGCAGAGCGAAGGCCGCGGCTGGGCCCGCAACATGGTGAACCGCCTCTGCATCGACCTCCAGGGCCGGGTCAACCAGCCCTGCAACCGCGACAACACCAAGGAAAACTACCTCACCCCGATCGACCATCCGGTCACCGTGCGCCTCGCTGGCGCGGTGCCGGTCGGCGCCACCTGCGCCTGGTCGTTCGACGACGGCGACGGCCCGCAACAATCGACCTTCGACTGCGCCGAGCCGGTCAATTTGCGGGTCCGCTACGGCAAGCAGACGGTCGCGACCGTCGACGTCTCCTCCGGCTCCGATCCGACCCAGCGCGTCCAGACCGAGATCCAGGTCCGCGACATCTTCATCGCCGGCCTCGGGGACAGCATTGCCTCGGGCGAAGGCAATCCGGACAGACCGCTGGCGCTGTCCGACGAAGGCTTCTGCTTCCGCTCCTATCTCGGCACCGCGGCCGGCGGCCAGTACTACCGGCCGAGCCGTCACGGTTACAAGGGCGGCCGCGCCTGCGAGGCGCCGGATACGCTCGCGAACTGGCAGCGCTACAGCGCGCTCTGGTTCAATTCGCCCTGCCACCGCTCACTCTACAGCTACCAGACCCGCACCGCGCTGGCGCTCGCGGTGCGCTACACCCACATCGCGGTGACTTATCTGCCGCTCGCCTGTACCGGCGCCAGCATCGGCGACGGGCTCTTGGGCTCGCAACGCGCCCGCGAATGCCCGCCCGGCAAGACCGGCGTCTGCAACACCAGCGTGAACGCGCAAGTCGCCGAGCTGCGCGAAGCGCTCACCGCGGCGAAGAAACGCCAGCCCGATCGTACGCTCGATCTCGTGCTGCTCTCCGTCGGCGCCAACGACGTCTATTTCTCCGGCCTCGTCGCCGACGTCATCGTCGACACCGCAACCGAGCGGGCGCTGTTCCGCCGCTCCGGCGTGATGGCAAGCGTCGACGATTCCCGCGATGCGCTGGCGCGCGAGCTGCCGCAGAATTTCGTCAAGCTGCGCGAGGCCCTCAAGCCGCTGGTCGGCGGCGACCTCTCGCACGTCGTCTATGTCTCCTACGCCAATCCCGCGCTTGCCGATGGCGGCGTGCCCTGCCGCGGCGGCCGGGGCGGCTTCGATATCCATCCGTCCTTCAACGCCGATCCGCAGCGTCTTGCCCGCGTCTCGACCTTCGTCGACACCGAATTCCTGCCGCAGCTGAAGGGGCTCGCCACCTGCACCCGCGGCGCGCTGTGCCGCGATCCCGAGGCCGACCGCATGACTTTCGTCGATGCGCATCAGGCCGCGTTCGCCGATCACGGCTTCTGTGCCCATTCGGGCACTGATCCCGAATTCGACCGCAGCTGCTTTGCCGAGAACGGCCAGAGCTTCAATCCTGACATCGTGAGCGCGGCGAGCCAGCCGATGCTGTGCGGCCGCGGCGCCTCGGAATATCGCGCCTACCTGCCCCGCGCACGCTGGATCCGCGACGCCAATGACAGCTATTTCGCCGCGATGACCTATCCGCAAGGGTTGCCGGCGGCGAGCCAGCCGACCGACATCCACGACGCCACCTGGGGCGTGCTCTCCGCCGTCTATGGCGGCGCGGTCCATCCGAGCGCCGAGGGGCATGCGGCGATGGCCGATGCGGCGCTGCCGGCCGCGAGTGCCGTGCTCGGCCTCGATGCCGTGCCGCCGGGCGTGACGCGCGGGCTGCTGCCACAGCTGTTGCCGAGCGCGCAGCAGTAAGCAACGCTGCCTTCGCAAACTCAATGTCATCGTCCGCGCAGGCGGACGATCCAGTAATCCGTGACAGCTGCAATTGAATCGAGACGCCGCGGCGTGCTGGATTCCCCGCCTGCGCGGGGAATGACCATGGAGTGCGCTGTGAGCGCATTCGCAACCTCCACGCAATCGTTCCCCTCACCTGCCGTTCCATCGATCCAAAAACGGCATCGATCGATACCCCCTTGAACTTGGACACTCCGGCGCACGCGCCTCTAGGACTCGCCTTGAGGAAATGTTCAAGTTCTAAGGAGGCGCCGATGAGCGCAGTGGTGTCCGCAGCGGACGTGAGGAGGTCTCGCGTCAGGCTGTTCATCGTGACCATGTTGTTCCTGGTCACGACCGTCAATTATGCCGACCGCGCCACGCTGTCGATCGCAGGTCCCGCGCTCTCCAAGGAGCTGCATCTCGATCCCGTTGCCATGGGCTGGATCTTCTCGGCATTCGGCTGGTCCTATGTCGTGGCGCAGGTGCCCGGCGGTTGGCTGCTCGACCGCTACGGCTCGCGCCTCGTCTATGCTTTCAGCATCATCATCTGGTCGCTGTTCACGCTGATGCAGGGCTGGGTTGGCTTCCTCAGCGCCGGCACGGCCGTCGTCGTGCTGTTCGCGCTGCGCCTCCTGGTCGGCGTCGCGGAAGCGCCGTCATTCCCGGCGAATGCCCGCATCGTCGCGGCCTGGTTTCCCGGCAATGAGCGCGGCACCGCGTCGGCGTTCTTCAACTCCGGACAGTATTTCGCCACGGTGATCTTCGCGCCGCTGATGGGCTGGATCGCGCACTCCTACGGCTGGCGCTTCGTGTTCTTCGTGATGGGCGCGCTCGGCATCGTCATGGGCCTCGTCTGGATCAAGACCATCTACGGCCCGAAGGAGCATCCTTCGATCAACGAGGCCGAGTTCGACTACATCAAGGAGGGCGGCGCGCTGGTCGATCTCGACGCGCCCAAGGACGATCTGCCGCGCGGGCGTGCGCCCGAGGCCGGCTCCGGCTGGGACCATATCCGCCAGCTGCTCTCCAACCGCATGATGCTCGGCGTCTATCTCGGCCAGTACTGCATCAACACTCTGACCTATTTCTTCCTGACCTGGTTCCCGGTCTATCTCGTCAAGGAGCGCGGCCTGTCGATCCTGCAGGCCGGCTTCGTCGCGACCCTGCCGGCGCTGTGCGGCTTCATCGGCGGCGTTCTCGGCGGCATCATCTCGGACGCGATCCTGCGCAAGACGGGCTCGCTGACCATGGCCCGCAAGATCCCGATCGTCGGCGGCATGCTGCTGTCGATGTCGATCATCGCCTGCAACTATGTCGACGGACAGGCGCTGGTGGTCGGCTTCATGGCGCTCGCCTTCTTCGGCAAGGGCATCGGTGCGCTCGGCTGGGCGGTCGTCTCCGACACCTCGCCGAAGGAAGCCGGCGGCGTCTCCGGCGGCCTGTTCAACACCTTTGGCAACCTCTCCTCGATCACCACCCCGATCGTGATCGGCTACATCCTGGCCGCGACCGGCTCGTTCAACGGCGCACTGGTGTTCGTCGGCCTCAACGCGCTGGTGGCGGCGTTCGCCTATCTCGTCATCGTCGGCAAGATCGAGCGGGTGACGCTCAAACGCTCCTCCTGAGGGCTCCCATGGGAGCTTGACCAGGCAACTCAACGGCGGCCCTCAAAAGCCGCCGTCTTTGTTTTTGGGGGTGATCGATGCTAGAAGTGCCGGGGAAACGCCTTATTCATCTAAGGCATGTATCGATGTTCGACCTCAACCAGCTCCGCTGTTTCGTCACGGTGGCGGAAGAACTGCATTTCGGCCGCGCCGCCGCGCGGCTGAACATGACCCAGCCGCCGCTATCGCGGCAGATCCAGGTGCTCGAGCACATCATCGATGCGCCGCTCTTGGAGCGTACCAGCCGCTCGGTGCGCCTGACCCCGGCCGGGCGCAGCTTCCTGCCGGAGGCGCGCCGCATCCTCAAGCTGGCGGAGAGCGCCTCGCAGGTCGCCCGCCGCATCGCGCTCGGCAAGACCGGCTCGCTGAAGATCGGCTTCACCGCGGCCGCGGCCTACGGCTTCCTGCCCGAGCTCGTCGCGGCTTGTCGCGCCAAGCTGCCGGAGGTGGATTTTTCGCTGAAGGAGATGGTGTCGGGCGACCAGTTCGAGGCGCTGACTTCCGGCCAGATCGACGCCGGCCTGTTGCGGCCGCCCATCGCGCGGCCCGAGCTCACCAGCCGCCGCGTCGTCGCCGAGCCCCTGCTCGCCGCGATCCCGAAAAAGCATCCGCTCGCCAACGTCGACAGCATCACCATCAAGGATTTCGACGACCAGCCCTTCGTGATGTATTCGCCCTATGAGAGCCGCTACTTCCACGACCTGCTGGTGGCGCAATTCACCCGCGCCGACGTGCTGCCGCGCTATGTCCAGCATCTCAGCCAGATCCATTCGATCCTCGCCATGGTCCGCGCCGGCCTCGGCCTCGCCATCGTGCCGGCCGCGGCCGCGGGCCTGAAGATCTCCGACGTCCGGCTGCGCCCGTTGAAGCTGCGGGGCCGCGTGCCGGTCGAGCTGTTCATGGTCTGGCGCCGCGACGACGAGAATCCGCTGCTATCGGCCCTGGTCAAGATCGCCGGTGAATTGTCCTCCGCGGAGGTGGCGGAGGATTGATGCTCAATCCGCATCGGTCGATATAGGCTTTAGCTTGGACCCGCATCGAACGGTCTCCTAAACCACGGCGCATGGACGCGCAGGCATCGAGGCCCGCGTCCTCCACAACACGCACGAAGGGAACAGCGCCCGTGAGCAAGATGACCCCGCAGGAAATGGCCCAGAAGATCGGATCCGGCCTCCTGTCCTTTCCCGTCACGCCGTTCAAGGCTGACTACTCCTTCGACGAGGCGACCTACCGCGCCAACATGGACTGGCTGTGCGGCTACGACGTCGCCGGCCTGTTCGCCGCCGGTGGCACCGGCGAGTTCTTCTCGCTGACGCCGACCGAAGTTCCTGAAGTCGTGAAGGTTGCCGTCGACGAGACCAAGGGCCGCGTGCCCGTGCTCGCCGGCACCGGCTACGGCACGGCGATCGCGCGCGAGATCGCGATCGGCGCGGAAAAGGCCGGCGCCGACGGTCTGTTGTTGCTGCCGCCCTATCTCACCCATGCCGAGCAGGAGGGCCTTGCCGCCCATGTCGAGGCGGTCTGCGCTTCTGTGAAGATCGGCGTCATCGTCTACAACCGCGACAACGCCATCCTGCAGCCCGACACGCTCGCCCGCCTTGCCGAGCGCTGCCCGAACCTCGTCGGCTACAAGGACGGCATCGGCGACATCGAGCTGATGACCCGCGTCTACACCAAGCTCGGCGACCGCCTCACCTATGTCGGCGGCCTGCCGACCGCGGAGACCTTCGCCCTGCCCTATCTCGACATGGGCGTGACGACCTATTCGTCGGCCGTGTTCAACTTCGTGCCCGAGTTCGCCACCAATTTCTACGCGGCCGTGCGCAAGCGCGACCACGCCACGATCCAGGCGGGCCTGAAGGATTTCATCCTGCCGCTGATCGCGATCCGCAACCGCAAGAAGGGCTATGCGGTCTCGATCATCAAGGCCGGCATGAAGGTGATTGGCCGCGATTCCGGCCCGGTCCGCCCGCCGCTGACCGACCTCACCGAGCAGGAGATCGCGGAAGTCGCCGCCCTGGTGAAGAATCTGCCCGCCATCCGATCGACACAACAGGCGGCAGAATAGGACGGCAGCAGCGAGGAGCGTGCGATGGCCCAAACTGATATTTCCGGCGCACCAATCGTCACGGCGATGCAGGTGATCCCGGTCGCGGGCCGCGACAGCATGCTCCTCAATCTCAGCGGTGCGCACGCTCCGTTCTTCACCCGCAACATCGTCATCCTCACCGACAATGCCGGCCACACCGGCGTCGGCGAGGTGCCGGGCGGACAGAAGATCTGGCAGACCCTGCAGGACGCCCGCGACCTCGTGATCGGCAAGACCGTCGGCGCGATGAACAACATCCTCGCCGATGTCCGCACCGCTTTCGCCGACCGCGACGCCGGCGGCCGCGGCAAGCAGACGTTCGATCTCCGCGTGATGATCCACGCGGTCACGGCGATCGAATCCGCGCTGCTCGATCTGCTCGGCCAGCATCTCAACCTTCCGGTCGCCGCCCTGCTCGGCGAAGGCCTGCAGCGCAGCAGCGTCGAGACGCTCGGCTATCTCTTCTTCGTCGGCGACCGCCGCAAGAGCAGGCTGGACTACGTCGCGGGCGAGACCGGCAAGCCGGAGTGGTTCAACCTGCGCCATCAGGAGGCGATGACGCCGGAGACGGTGGTGCGGCTCGCGGAAGCCACCCACGACCATTACGGCTTCGCCGACTTCAAGCTGAAGGGCGGCGTGCTGCGCGGCGAGCAGGAGATCGAGGCTGTCACGGCCATCGCGAAGCGCTTCCCGAACGCGCGCGTGACGCTCGACCCCAACGGCGCCTGGTCGCTCGACGAGGCGATCAGGCTTTGCAAGGGCATGCACGGCATTCTCGCCTATGCCGAGGACCCCTGCGGCGCGGAGGCCGGCTTCTCCGGCCGTGAGATCATGGCCGAGTTCCGCCGCGCCACGGGGCTGCCGACCGCAACCAACATGATCGCGACCGACTGGCGGCAGCTGTCCCATGCGCTGCGCCTGGGCGCCGTGGACATTCCGTTGGCCGATCCCCATTTCTGGACCATGCAGGGCTCGGTGCGCGTCGCCCAGACCTGCCGCGACAACGGCCTGACCTGGGGCTCGCACTCCAACAACCATTTCGACATTTCGCTGGCCATGTTCACCCATGTCGGTGCCGCCGCGCCCGGCAAGGTCACCGCGATCGACACCCATTGGATCTGGCAGGACGGCCAGGCGCTGACCAGGGAGCCGCTTCAGATCAAGGGAGGCAGGATCGCCGTGCCCGACCGGCCGGGCCTAGGTATCGAAATCGACAGGGCGGCCATCGATGCGGCGCATGACCTCTACAAGCAGCATGGACTTGGTGCCCGGGATGACGCTATTGCCATGCAGGACCTGATCCCCGGCTGGACCTTCGACGACAAACGTCCCTGCCTCGTTCGCTAGGGCGTGATCCCGGAAAAGTGGACACCGGTTTTCCGCGAGGATCACGCCCGACTAAAAATGAAACTTCCTCTGGAGGAATGAGATGACTGCGATCCTGAAAAACTTCATCGGCGGCGAATGGGTCGACGGCTCCGGCGTCACCAGGAACATCAATCCCTCCAACACCAACGACGTCGTCGGCGAATACGCCAAGGCCGACAAGGCGCAGACCGAGAAGGCGATCGCCGCCGCCAAGGCCGCCTTCCCCGCCTGGTCGCAGTCGACGCCGCAGGCGCGCTTCGATGCGCTCAACAAGATTTCGCTGGAAATCCTCGCCCGCAAGGAAGAGCTCGGCCGCCTGCTCGCCCGCGAGGAAGGCAAGACCCTCCCCGAGGGCATCGGCGAGGTCGCCCGTGCCGGCCAGATCTTTGCATTCTTCGCCGGTGAAGCACTCCGCCTCATCGGCGAGAAGGGCGCCTCGGTGCGTCCCGGCCTCGACGTCGAGCTCACGCGTGAGCCCGTCGGCGTCGTCGGCATGATCACGCCCTGGAATTTCCCGATCGCGATCCCCGCCTGGAAGATCGCCCCGGCGCTTTGCTACGGCAACACCGTCGTGTTCAAGCCGGCCGAACTGGTGCCAGGCTCCGGGCATGCGCTCGCCGAGATCATCACCCGCTCGGGCATTCCCGCCGGCGTATTCAACCTCGTGGTCGGCTCCGGCTCGGTGGTCGGCCAGACCCTGCTCGAGCACCCGGATGTGGCCGCGATCTCCTTCACCGGCTCGGTGCAGACGGGGCGCAAGATCGCGCAGGCCTGCGTGCTCTCGAACCCCATGAAGAAATTCCAGCTCGAGATGGGTGGCAAAAATCCGCTGGTCGTGCTCGATGACGCGGACCTGAAGACCGCCGTCGAGGTCGCCGTCAACGGCGCCTATTTCTCGACCGGCCAGCGCTGCACGGCCTCCTCCCGCCTGATCGTCACCGAAGGCATCCACGACCGCTTCGTCGCGGCGGTGGCCGAGCGCCTCAACAGCCTGTCGGTGGACGACGCGCTCAAGGCCGGCGTGCATATCGGCCCCGTGGTCGACCAGAGCCAGCTCGACCAGGACCTGCGCTACATCAAGATCGGCAAGGACGAGGGCGCCAAGCTCGCCTTCGGCGGCGAGCTGCTCAAGCGCGAGAACCCCGGCCACTATCTGCAGCCCGCGCTGTTCACCGAAGCCAACAACAACATGCGCATCGCGCGTGAGGAAATCTTCGGACCGGTCGCCGCTGTCATCCGCGCCAAGAACTACGAAGAGGCGCTGGCAATCTCCAACGACACCGAGTTCGGCCTCGCCTCCGGAATCTGCACCACCAGCCTGAAATACGCCTCGCACTACAAGCGCAACAGCGAGTCCGGCATGGTGATGGTCAACCTGCCGACCGCCGGCGTCGACTATCACGTGCCGTTCGGCGGCCGGAAGGGCTCGAGCTACGGCGCCCGCGAGCAGGGCTCCTACGCACGCGAGTTCTACACCACGGTGAAGACGGCCTATACGTTCCCGGGCTAATAGCGTAGGGCGGGTTAGCGCCAGCGTAACCCGCCTCTTGTTTCCGAGCGTTGAGAGAAGCGGCGGGTTACGCCTTCGGCTAACCCGCCCTACAAGGGCGGAGCCCGCAATGGACCAGGACGTCGCAGCGAAAGAGCAGCCCCGCTACATCAAGCTCAACGAGCGCGACAATGTCGCGATCGTGGTCAATGATTTCGGGCTTCCCGCCGGCTCCCGCTTTGCCGATGGACTGACGCTGCGCGCCTTCGTGCCGCAGGGGCACAAGACCGCGCTGGTCGACATCGCAGAAGGCGCGCCGATCGTCCGCTACGGCGAGATCATCGGCTATGCGCTGTCGCCGATCCTGGCCGGAGAATGGGTGGACGAGGCGCGCATCCGGATGCCGGAGGCCCCCGACCTCGACAAGCTCGAGATCTCCACCGCCGTCCCCGCCCCGCTGCCGCCGCTTGAAGGCTTTACGTTTGAGGGTTACCGCAATCCGGACGGCTCGGTCGGCACGAAAAACATTCTGGGCATCTCCTCCTCCGTGCAATGCGTCAAGGGCACGATGGAATATGCGGTGAAGCGCATCCGCGCCGAGCTGTTGCCGAAGTACCCCAATGTCGACGACGTCGTGCCGCTGACGCATGCCTATGGCTGCGGTGTCGCCATCAACGCCCCCGACGCGGTGGTGCCGATCCGCACGTTGCAGAACATCGCGCTCAATCCGAATTTCGGCGGCGAGATTCTGGTGATCAGCTTGGGATGCGAAAAGCTCGCGCCCGAGCGGCTGGTGCCGGAAGGCGTCAGCGACGCCATCGTGCGCATGCAGGACGAAGCCTTCGACGGCTTTGGCGCGATCGTCGATGCGATCATGAAGCAGGCGGAGGCCCGCCTGAAAATCCTCAACAAGCGCACCCGCGAGACCTGTCCCGCCGCCGATCTCGTCATCGGCCTGCAATGCGGCGGCAGCGACGCGTTCTCCGGCGTCACCGCCAATCCCGCCGTCGGCTTTGCCGCGGACCTGCTGGTGCGCGCCGGCGCCACCGTGATGTTCTCGGAAGTGACCGAGGTGCGCGACGCCATCCAGCTGCTCACGCGCCGCGCCATCAACGAGGACGTCGGCCGCGCGCTGGTGCGCGAAATGGCCTGGTACGATTCTTACCTCGCCCGCGGCGGCGCCGACCGCAGCGCCAACACCACGCCCGGCAACAAGAAGGGCGGCCTCGCTAACATCGTCGAGAAGTCGTTGGGCTCGATCGTCAAGTCCGGATCATCCGCGATCACCGGTGTGCTGTCGCCCGGCGAGAAGGCGACGCAGAAGGGCATGCTGTTCGCGGCAACCCCCGCCTCCGACTTCATCTGCGGCACGCTCCAGCTCGCCTCCGGCATGACGCTGCAGGTGTTCACCACCGGCCGCGGCACGCCCTATGGGCTTGCGGCGGCGCCCGTGATCAAGGTCGCGACCCGCAGCGAGCTTGCGCGGCGTTGGAAGGACCTCATCGACTTCGATTCAGGCAGCATCGCCACCGGCGAGAAGACCATCGAGGAATGCGGCTGGGACCTGTTCCGCCTGATCCTCGACGTCGCCTCCGGCCGCACCAAACCCTGGTCCGACCGCTGGGGCATCCACAACGATCTCACGCTGTTCAATCCGGCGCCGGTGACCTGAGGCCAGCGAAGGCCTCACTGACCATCGATCAGGTGCATGTCGCCCAGCGTGACCGGCAGGCTGCGCGTGATCAGGTCCGCAATCGCCGCGCGCAACCGTTCATTTGCGGCCGGGACGTCGAAGGTGTCGTCGACCTGGCCGCTCGGGCCTCCGATACGCACGGTCCCGGTGTTGTCGAGCGGCGCGGCCGCCCTCTTCTCGATCACGTCGAACGACTTGCCCTCGATGAGGCGCACTTCGTACAGCGCGTGGATCAGGCCGTAGTTCGCGAGCAGCGTCCGGTATTCGGCGAAGCCGACGCCTTCGACGCTGCGTCCGTTTCCGAGTTTCGATCTTGCCCGGGTGATGACGATATAGGCGTCCAGCCCCTGCGGAGTGATATCGCTGCGAACCAGCTCCTTGAAGGGATCGCTGCGCAGCAGATTGACGGGCGTAACCACGGAGTCCCTGATCGCAGCGAATGCTGCGCGCCTGTAAGTCACCGGCTGCACGCGATAGCGTCCGGCGAGCAGCCTCGTCGTCTGCTGGACGATCAGTTCATCCAGCCCCCATGCGCTGATCGAGACGCTTTGCGCGCTATTGCCAAGGCCCGTCAATCCGGCCTGCGTCAGGCTCATCTCGTCGCCGATCGCCGAGACGATGCCGATGGTCTTGATTGCCTGGATACGGCTCGCGCGCGTCTCGAACGCCGCGGCGGCGCCGAGAGCGACGCAGGCGGCCGCCAGGCCAATCCATAGAAATGCAGTGCGGCGCATGGCGAGCTATCGAATCCTGAAGTCGAACGAGTAGGACGCACCGAGCCCGACCGTCGTCTGGTTCGACGATCCCCGCAGCTTTACCAGCGGGCTGTCCGCGGCGTCGCCGAGCAGCTTCTCGTACTCGACATAGGCATGGACCTCCCATTGCGGATCGATGCGGTAGGAGATCTGGCTGCCGAAGCCGACCGAGTGCGCGCCACCCTTGGCATCGTACCTCGCCAACCCCGACGCCAGCGCCTGCGCGGCATCGACGCCGAAATATGGCGCGGTCGCGTTGGTGCTCTTCCAGGTGAAGCGCGGACCGGCCGAGATCGTGAGTCTTTGAATCAGCGGCACGATGACGTCGGCCGAGATGTCGGCGACCACGCCGGTATGACCGCCAATGCCCTGGCGCAGTTCGCTGCGCAGGCGGAGCCAGTCGACGGGATAATATTCGACGAAGCCGCCGAGCTCATAAGCGGCCTTGACGTCGCCAAGCCCGGTCAGCTCGGCATATTTATCGGCCTTGCGCGAGGCGACATATTTGAAGGCAGGTCCCGCGCGAAAATTGCCGACGTCGAGCAGCGCGATGCTGGCGCTGTCGCGCGGTCCGCGAAACTGGTCGATCGATCCGGAGCGGCGAATCGCGAAGATCGGGATCGGCATGAACTTGCCGTTCTTCGATCCGACGAAGTCAGGCATGTACTGTCCGCCGATGCCGACCATGACCGTCCAGTTTCCGGAAGGCGACGGCAGCATCGGCAACTCGAACGGCGGCGCCGGCAGCGTGACCGCGGTCTGCGCCGATGCCGGCTGAGGGATCGTCACGACCACGCCGAGTGCGGCAAGGAGGGCGGTCGTGCGCCGCGCATTCACCTTGAGGCGGAGAGCGGCTTCGTCGAAATGCTTCATTACGGGCCCCGGACCGGCCTTGCTGGGCTGGTCAATTGTTGTGGTTCGGAGCCCCAGCATGTGGGCCGGCAAAATTGCCCCAAGATTGCAAGGCGAAGCCGCAAGCTCAATCCTTTCCCGGCTTGCGCCGGGTACGGCGCCACTGAACCAACATTGCCCGAACATTGCCGGGACGCGCTCACGCGCCCAAACTTTGGCCGGCGGCAACGGTCAACCCGCTCGCGTCTGCCTTTTATTCGCCAAGCTCGCTGCCTTTATGGGAACCCTGCGCACGAGCCGAGACACCAGATTTCGGCCAGGGAGCGTCACGCTCGGGATTTTTTTGCCCAGCAGAGTCAAGGACGACCCGCGTGCGTTCCCTCGTGATCGAAGACGAACCGCAGATCGGCGCTTATGTCAGCCGCCTGCTCGGGCAATTGCACGGGATCGTCGACCTCGTCGGCTCGATTGCCGATGCCCGGCAGGCGCTCGACAATTTCAAATATGATCTCGCGATCGTCGACCGCATGCTGCCCGACGGCGATGCACTCCAGGTGGTGACGACGCTGAGCCAGTCGTCGGAGCGTCCCGCGATCATCATGCTGACGTCCAAGGACGCCACGGAGGATGTCGTCGATGGCCTCAACGGCGGCGCCGACGACTATCTCGGCAAACCGTTCGAGCCGCAGGAGCTGCTTGCGCGGGTGCGTGCGGTGTTGCGGCGGCCGCGGTTGCTCGCGCCTTCGGTGCTGTCGCTCGGCAATGTCGAGCTGCATCTCGGCAGCAACGAGGCGGTGGTCGCCGACACCAAAATCCTGCTGCGGCGGCGCGAGGCGCTGATCCTCGGCGCACTGCTGATGCGGCGCGACCGCGTCATCACGCGCTCCGCCCTGATCGAGGAGATCTACGGCTTCGACGACGAGATCGAGTCCAACACGCTCGAAGCGCAGGTGTCGCGGCTGAGGAAGAAGCTCGCCGAGCTCGGCGGCGACGTCGAGATCCGCAGCATGCGCGGCATCGGCTACATCCTGCGGCTGGCAACGCCGCGATGAAGTCGATCGCCCGGACCTTTGCGTTGTCGCTCGGCATCGCCGCGACGACGATCTTCCTGATCATGATGGGTATCTTCATCTGGCGGTATCCGACCGAGGAACGCGAATTCAGATCCTGTCAGGTCGTGGCTGCCGTTCTCGATCGCGCCACGGTCATCGAAGGGCAGAAACTGACGGTCCGTTCGACTCCCGCCCTCGAGGAGTTGAAGGCGGACAGCCCAAACCTCTGGTACGTCGTGTCCGCGGGCGACCTGCTCAGCGAGTACGGCAGCGAACATCGGCCCGCCCTCCCCTTCGTGTTTCCCTACCACGGGCCCGTCGGTTCGTCCGTCTTCAGCACGCTCGACCAGAACAGCACTTTCTGTCTCTCCGCCGTACAACGGGGCTCGTTGCGGCTCGCGATGATGGTCGGCGAGCCTCAGGTCCGTTTTGGCCGGATTGCAAGGACCTTTCTCCTCCGCAGGGTCTCTTCGATCATCCTCGTGGCGCTGGCCTTTGCGGCGACCGTTGCGATCGGCTCCGCGCTTGCCGCACGATTCGTCTCACGTGGCATCGAGCGGGTCGCGCGGCGCGCCCTCGCGATCGATCCGTCGGCGCCGCAAGGCTTGATATCCTTGTCCGAGGTCCCCTCGGAGCTGAAGCCGCTGGTCGAGGCGCTGAACCGCGCCTTCGGCGAGATCGACGCCTATATCAGGATGCAACGCCGCTTTCTCGGCAACGCCGCCCATCAACTGCGTACGCCGCTCACGCTGCTGCGCGCGAAGATCGAGGACGTCCCCGAGCCTGCCCTGAGGGCCGAACTGGTGCGCGACGTCAGGCGCCTGACTTCACTGGTTTCCGCCATGCTCGACCTCGCCCGGCTGCAGAATCACGCGGTCGAGAAGCGGCCGATCGATCTCGCTCAGATCACGATCGAGGTGCTTGCCGATTTCGGTCCCTCTGCGCTGGACGCCGGCATCGAGCTCGCGCTGGAGAAGGACGGGAAAGGTCCGCTGATGGTGCAAGGCGTGGACGCCGCGATTCGCAGTGCGCTCGCCAATCTGGTCGGCAACGCGCTCATCCACGCCCATGGCGCGCGGCGCATCGTCGCCACGCTCAGCCGCGATGGCATCTCTATAGACGATGACGGCGCAGGCCTGCCCGATGGCGCCGAACACGGGCTGACCGAACCGTTTCAGACCGGCAACGCTGCCTGCAAGGGCGCGGGCCTCGGCCTGTCGATCGTCCGCGAGATCATGGCCGCGCATGGCGGCGAGCTGGTCATCTCCTCCGTGCCCGGCCGCGGCACGACCATGAGCTTGCGCTTTCCCGCAGCCACCGCGCCGGTCAAGGCCGCGCAGCTCGATCTGCAAGGGCCGTAAGCGAGGGGCATCGCCGATCCACGAAACCGTCCGGAAACATTGGCGCGAAAAGCTTCTTCCTCGTTTCGTCCTTTCGCATCAAGCAACCAATATGTGCGCCGGAGGCAACGGGAATGTTCGTATGCGGGCGAACCTGCTCCGGCATCGCCACGACCAAACCTCCGATTGACATCTTCAACGGAGATTTTCCAATGCGTGTTCTCACAATGATTGCCATCGCCAGCGCCGTGATTGCGAGCTCGGCCGGTGCCTTCGCCGGTGAGCTTCCCTCTTACGAAGTGAAGTCGTTGCCGATCTCTGCGGTGCAGGTGCAGGTGCTCGGCGGCGCCGGCGTCGAGGAGCAGTCGACCGCGCCCGCGATGATCGTCGCCGGCATGCCCGCCTCGCCTGCCCAGGTCTCGGTGCTGTCGCCCCGCGTCAAGCGGCTTGCGAGCGCTGGCTCGGACAGCGAGGCACGCTAAGCCTTCCACATCGCTTGCGGCGCCTGCACACGATGCGGGCGCCGTCAGCGTTTTCAGGTCATGCTGCCCGGCATGAAGCAGCGCACGCGCGGATGACCGTCGATATAGTGCTTCCACACCATGGTGCGGCCGATCTTGTTCGGCACGGTGATGACGGCACCGTCGGGCACCACGACCCACTCCTCGTCGATGCGGACGCGGTAGCGTCCACGATCGGACTCCCAATCGACATCTGCAATGACGTAGCCGTCGGCGTCGGTGCAGCACTGGCCGAATTCGCTGTGCAGGCTTTCGAACCAGGACTTTAACGGCGAGTTGGCGTAGCGCCCGTCGTCGCGCGCCTGAGCCGGGAATGCCAGAAGCGCCGTCACACCCAGCAGCGTTGCCGCGCACAATCCTAGAGATCTCATTTTGTCGTCCCGCGATCAAAATTATCCGTGCGGGGGACGGGCAATGTCATCCGTTGTCCGCGCCTTGAGCGGGCGCGATGCCGGCGACTCGTTCCCCAGCAGCCTGACGACAGCTATGCAAATCCACTGCCAGCGCGCATTCCGGGGAACTACTGTCGCCAGGCGCAATGGCATGCGCCTTTCGACGGATACGGCGTAGGATCAAAATCCGACGCAGACGGGACGACTTTCGAGAAAATGCAGACCCAGCCTATTGCCTCGGTGCCGGCGCCATCATCCCGCCGCCGCTCTTCTTCGCCGCGGGTGCCGGCGGCTTGGTGGGCGCAGCCTGCGCGGGCAGATATTTTGCGACGATGGCGGGATCGACCTGGGCGATGTTGGCGTCCGGCAGGCGCGTCCAGGTCTCGTCCTTGCCGAGCAGCGAGATGCCGAGATAACCGCGCAGGGTCAGGGTCTGGCCGTCGGGGCTGACCTTCATGTTGGCCTTCCAGATCTGGCCGTCGCGCGGATTGAGCACGTTGCCGCCTTCGTACTTCAATCCTTCGCGCTTCATGTTGCGGACGAAGGAGATGCCGAGCACCGGCGCGTTCTTGCGATCGTCGGTGCACTTGCTGCAGATCTCGTTCGGATCGTCACCGGGCCGCGGGAAGGTCTTTGCGATCACGCCTTCGAAGATGCCGCTATGGTCGATGAAGAGAAACCATCCGACCGTCTTGCCGTCTTCGACCTTCTGCCAGAGGCCCGCCGCCGTGGGCTCGGCGGTCTGCGCCGCGGACGGTGTCACCGCCGCCAGCGACAATGCCAGCGCGAGGAAGGGGAGCAGCCGAAGGCTGGAAGAATTCCGCATTAGATCACCTTGTTAGTCCACGACCGGAATGGCCGCAGACTACGGCGATTTCGCGAACTGTTCCAGCACCAGAAACATGGGGCACCGCGTGCCGCTCGGCTGTCTTCAGTTGACACCGAGCTTCTTTTGCAGGCTGGAGGACGAGGTCGTGTACTGGAACACGAGCCGCTTCTCCGGATAGACGTAGCGATGGGCTTTTTGCGACATCAGCGCGCCCTCATGGAAGCCGCACAGGATCAGCTTGATCTTGCCGGGATAGGTGTTGATGTCGCCGATCGCGAAGATGCCGGGGACGTTGGTCTCGAACGCGGACGTCTCGACCGGCACCAGATTGTTCTCCAGCGCAATGCCCCAGTTGGCGACCGGACCGAGCTTCATCGTCAGTCCGAAGAACGGCAGCATGGTGTCGCAGGCGACTTCCGTGATGCTGTTGTCGTTGCCCTTGATGGTGGCGCCGGCGAGCTTGCCGTCAGCACCGGAGAGAGCGGTGACCTGGCCGAGCCGGAGATCCATCTTGCCGGCGGCCACCAGCGCGCGCATCTGCTCGACGCTGTGGGGCGCGGCGCGAAACTCGTCGCGCCGATGCAGCAGCGTGATACGCTTGGCGATCGGATGCAGATTGAGGGTCCAGTCGAGCGCGGAATCGCCGCCGCCGACGACCAGCACGTTCTTGTCGCGGAACGTTTCCATCTTGCGCACGGCGTAATGCACCGACGTGCCTTCATAGGCCTCGATGCCCGGCACCGGCGGACGCTTGGGCTGGAACGAGCCGCCGCCGGCCGCGATCACCAGCACCTTGCATTCGAACACCTTGCCCGCATCCGTGGTGCAGCGAAACAGGGGATCGCCGATCTTCTCGACGGTCTCGACCATCTCGCCGAGATGGAAGGTCGGATGGAACGGCTTGATCTGCTCCATCAGCGCGTCGGTGAGGCCCTGCCCCGACACCTGCGGAATGCCGGGAATGTCGTAGATCGGCTTTTCCGGATAGAGCTCGGCGCACTGGCCGCCGACCTTGTCGAGGATGTCGACGAAATGCGCCTTCATGTCGAGAAGGCCAAGCTCGAAGGCGGCGAACAGACCGCAGGGGCCGGCGCCAATAATCAGCACATCGGTTTTGATCGCGTCGCTCATGTCGTCTCTTTATCTGTCGTTATCTGTTGGACGGCGCCCTTGGGCAGAGGTGACCCTGCCTGTCTAGCCAACGGGGATGGATCAGGGAAGGCATAAAAGCGGGAGCGCCCCGCAGCCGCGCCCACTTGCCGGAGCAGGATAACTGAGCTGTAACCGGCAAGGATATGACGGAGATCAATCGGTGAACGCACCAAGCCGCCTCGATACGACGCCGCGCCTGGAGGACTACCCCTACCGCCTCAGCGACAACGTCCGCTTCGGCGATCTCGACCCCAACCAGCACGTCAACAACGCGGTCTACGCCACCTATTTCGAGACCGGCCGTGTCACGCTGATGAAGCTTCCGGAATACGGGCTGACGCCGCCGGGGCTCGCCTGGATCATGGTGCGGCTCGACATGCATTTCCGCGCCGAGCTGCACTGGCCGAACACGATCGAGCTCGGCCTCGGCGTGGTGAAGCTGGGACGGACGTCGGTGACCTTCGAGCAGGTCGTGTTCTCGCAAGGAAAGTGCATCGCCTCGGCGACGTCGGTCGGCGTCATGCTCGACGAGTCGACGCGGCGCCCAGCGCCGCTGACTGCCGAAGTGATCGAGAAGCTCAGACCCTGGCACAAGCGCGGCATCGAGGTCGCGCCGCCGAACCTATAGTTCATCCAGAAGGGCAGGCGCGTCGAAACAGACGCGTCGGAATCGGGCTCGCCAGGATCAGGCTTGCCGTTCCGGCGTCGTCACGACGAGACCGTCGAGCTCGTCGGAGACCTTGATCTGGCAGGACAGGCGCGAATTCGGGCGCACGTCGAAACCGAAATCGAGCATGTCCTCCTCCATTGGAGTCGGGCTGCCGACCTTCTCGCGCCAGGCTTCGTCGACATAGACGTGGCAGGTTGCGCAGGCGCAGGCGCCGCCGCATTCGGCCTCGACGCCGGGAATGCTGTTGCGGATCGCGGCTTCCATCACGGTTGCGCCGTTCTCGATTTCCACCGTGCGGGTTTCGCCCTTGTGGTCGACAAAGTGAATCTTGGCCATGTGTGCTCGTGCTGCCGCGGTGCTGGGAATGAAGGAGGGTCCGGGCTGTCCTATAACGGGTCGATAAGCCCGGCGCCATAGGGTTTTGCTGCGAAGTGAATCCCGCTTTGCGGCAAGAAAATGCGTCAAAACAAGAGACTAGAGTCCGGCTCGCCCGCCTGGCCTCAAGGCTTCAGGATCGCCTCGATGGCGGCGCGGGCCTCGGTCACCGCCTCCTTCAGCGCGGCGAAGGCGTGGCGCTGGTTGTGGCCGGACTGGATCGCGGTCTCGAGGCTGGCCGCAGCATCGGCCACCGCAAAAGCACCGATCCCGCGGGCCGAGCCCTTGAGCTTGTGGGCCAGTGCAGCGGCCTCGGCCGGCAGGGTCGCCATCGCCGCCATCAGGCGGACCGCCTGCTCGGCGAACATGGCCAGCACTTCCTGCTCCAGCTCGGCGTCGCCGAGCGTCATCCGGGAGAGGTGGTCGAGGTCGAGCGGGGTGTCGATGGGTGCAAGCGGGGGCGAGGGCATCCAGTCCATCCGTTGCAGTTCAGGCGTCATGGCGCAGGCCCCGGCATCGCGCGACGGTTCCGCCGGTTCGGCGGTGAGTTTCACCTCACCCAAGCATGGAAATGGTTAACGAAATGTTTGGGCTGTTTGACGCAGATCTGCCCGTTTATTGACGAAAAGTTGCCGCAATCGGCCACGCGCGGTGGAGAATTCCATTTATTGCTAAGGCGTTAGGGCGCGATCCTGTTAACGATGATTAAGAATGTCTTAATCGCGGGCATTTCATTCGCGACGCTCTGCCAATAGGATGTTGCGGAAATTGGCGGACAAGCCGTCCGGGTGGGGACGGCTCGGAGATCCGCGCGAGCGGCATGATCCGGTCTGTGGGCTTGCGTAGCGCGCAGGGCTCGCGGGGGGACGCGTACAAGTAACGAGGGCTCGGACTGAACATGGCAAACACTCCGAAAAAGGTCAAAGACCCCACAGAAGTTGCGCTTTCTGCGATCCAGGAAGCCCTCAACATCAGCGACACGGCTGCGGACACCAGCCGCAACGCTTCGATGCGCAACGAGGCAGCGCCGCCGCCGCCCCCGAGCTTCGACGAGCCGAGCTTCGAGCCGCGCCCTGCCGCCAACGAACGGACCACCGTGTTCGACCCGATCGAGGAGCCGCGCACCGCGCGCCGGGCCGCCAATGACGACCGCGAGACCATCGGCCAGTTGCTCCAGGCGCTTCAGAAGGGCCGCCCTGCCCGCAGCGTCTACACCTTTGCCACCATCTTCGCCGGCGTCTGGCTCGCCGCCTGCGCCGCGCTGACATTCGGCTTCCTGCCCTCGATCCAGGCCGCCATGGGCCAGAGCGGCGGCGTGCTCGTCATCGCCGGCCTGATCGCGATGTTCTTCGCGCCGATCATGCTGTTCTACTTCCTCGCGAGCCTGGTCTGGCGCGGCCAGGAAATGCGCATGATCGCGCAGGCGATGGCGCAGGTCGCGATCCGCTTCTCCGAGCCCGAGGGCTCGGCCTCCGATTCCATGGTCACCGTCGGCCAGGCCATCCGCCGCGAGGTCGCGGCGATGGGCGACGGCATCGAACGCGCGATCGCGCGCGCCGGCGAGCTGGAGACGCTGGTCGCCAACGAGGTCGCCGCGCTGGAGCGCGCCTATAGCGACAACGAAGTGCGCATCCGTGCCCTGCTCCAGGACATCGCGCATCAACGTGACAACCTGGTCGGCCAGGCCGAGCAGGTCCGCAGCGCCATCTCCGGCGTGCAGATCGATCTGCGCCACGACATCGCGCTGATCTCGGACGCGATCGCCTCGCGCGTCGACGAGGTGGCCAAGTCCATCACCGGCGCGCTGGAAGAGCGCGGCGCCCACATCACCAGCGCGCTGAGCAATGCCGGCGACAACATGATCCTGGCGCTCGGCGAGCGCGGCGGCGACCTGCTCGACCGCCTCGAGGAAGCCAGCAACGAGACCACGCGCGCCGTGCTCGACGCCAGCGAGCGGCTGACCACCAGCCTCAACTTCAAGACCGGCCACGTCCACGACGAGTTCGTCGACCTCGCCGACCGCGTCCACGAGATGCTGAACGAGCGCATCGACCGCATCACCGGCGAATTCGAGCAGCGCTCCGCCGCCATCGTCGACGGCATTTCCGAGCGCACCGAGCAGGTGCACGACAGCCTGAAGAACTCCTCGGACTCGCTGCTGCTCGAGCTCGAGCTGCGCTCCAACGACATCTCCGCCAAGATCGACGACGCCGGCAACCGCCTCGCCGGCCAGATCATGACGAGCGGCGACAAGGCGAGCGAAGCGCTCGACGCCACCGTCAACAGCCTCGTCGCCAAGGTGGTCAGCCAGACCGAGACCGCGCACGACTCGCTGTCGCTGCAGATGAGCGCGTTCGACGAGCTGGTGCGGAACCAGGGCACCGAGCTGGTCGAGAAGTTCGCCCGCGATTCCGGCACGCTGGGCGCCCTGATCACCCGCCACATCTCCGAGTTCGACCGCACCGTGAAGACCTTCGGCGGCGAGATCGTCGAGCGCATGGGCCAGCGCACGCAGGACATCCATGAGTCGCTGAAGACCTATGTCGACAATTTCGACACCCGCTTCACCGCCAACGGCGGCGAGATCACGGCCGTGCTCGACCAGCGTCTTGTGCAGTTCGAGACCACGATCGGCGAACGCGTCAGCAATCTCGACGCCTCGCTGAACGGCAAGATCTCCAGCCTCGACTCCACGATCGAAGGCCACATCAAGACCTTCGACGAGCAGCTCGGAGGTCGCGTCAGCGCGCTCGAACAGTCGTTCGACACCCGCGCGAGGTCAGTCACCGAGACCGTCGACAGCCGCCTCGACACGCTGGCAACGACACTGACGGACGGTGCCACGCAGGCGATCCAGTCGATCGACTCCCGCCTCACCCACCTCACGAGCACGCTGACGGATGGCGCATCCCAGACCATCCAGTCGATCGACACGAGGCTGACCCACCTCACCACGACGCTCACCGGCGGCGCGACGCAGGCGCTCGAGTCGATCGACTCCCGCCTCACCTATCTCACCACCGCGGTGACCAACGGCGCATCGCAGGCCGTGCAGTCGATCGACACGCGCCTGACCCTCCTGACCTCGACGCTCACCGACGGCACCGCGCAGGCGATCGAGGCTGTCGACCGCCGCATCACCGGCGTCACCGAGATCATCGACGGCCGCTCGATGCACCTGACCGACACG
>NZ_JXDL01000001.1:7432787-7433624 GCF_001590795.1 Bradyrhizobium sp. AT1 | reverse complement strand
CACGGCGCGCTTCCAGGAGATCCATCAGGCCATCGAGACCAAGGTCGGCTCGGTCGCCAGCGACATCGACGTGCGCGTGGCGCAGTTCGAGGACCTGCTCGGCTCGCGCGTCGAGGCCGTCGCCGGCCGCATCGAGAGCAGCGGCCGCCAGGCCAGCGAGGACATGATGTCCCGCGCCGAGATGATCTCGACTGCGATCCGCTCGCATGTCGAGGACGCCGAGCGCTCGCTCACCAACCTCGTCGTCAACACCAGCGAGACGATCCAGACCGGTGCGCGCACCGCTCAGCAGTCGCTGATGACGGTGTCCTCCGACGTCAACGCCCAGCTCAAGATGACCTCGGCCGAGGTCGAGCAGGCGCTGACCGCGGTCGGTACCGGTGCGGCGAACTCGATCCTGACCAGCGCCCGCGAAGCGCAGTCGACTCTGATCGCGGCGTCGGGCGACGCCTCCAACCAGATCAAGGGGCTCGCGGCCGACGTCGAACGCACGCTGTCGGCGGCAGGCTCTGCCACGGCGGCCTCGATCCTGGCCGGCGCCCGCGAGGTGCAGACCACCCTCGTCACGGCGTCCTCGGACGCGGCCAACCACGTCAAGACGCTCACCGCCGACGTGCAGCGCTCGCTGTCGCTGGCCGGCTCCACCACGGCGGAATCGATCACCGCAGGCGCCCGCGATGCGCAGAGCGCGCTGATCGCGGCCTCGAGCGAGACCGCCAACCAGATCAAGGCGCTGTCCTCCGACGTGCAGCGTTCGCTGACGATGGCCGGCACCTCGACCGCCGAGGTCCTCACCAGCGGCGCGCGCGAGGCCCAGAACATCCTGGTGGCCGGAAC
>NZ_JXDL01000001.1:7419312-7432206 GCF_001590795.1 Bradyrhizobium sp. AT1 | reverse complement strand
CGGCCAGTCGACCGCCGAGACCATCACCACCAGCGCCCGCGACGCCCAGAGCACCCTGCTCACGGTCTCGGCCGAGCAGACCAGCCAGGTCCGTTCGCTCGCGGCCGAGATGCAGCGCGCGCTGGCAACCGCCGGCGGCGCCACCATCGAGGCGCTCACCAGCGGCGTCCGCGAGGCCCAGGGCTCGCTGATCTCCGCCTCGACCGACGCGGCAAGCCAGATCAAGTCGCTGACCACGGACATCGAGCGCACGCTGACCGCGGTCGGCGCCGACACCGCCTCGACCATCCTCAACAGCGCACGCGAAGCCCAGACCTCGCTGACCTCGACCTCGGCGGATGCCGCGAGCCAGATCCGCACGATCTCGACCGAGATCGAGCGCACGCTGAGCGCGGCCACCGCGAACGCGACCAACGACATCCAGACCAGCGCGCTCAACGCCCAGAACGCGCTGATCACGGCCTCCAACGAGGCAAGCTCGCGGGTCAAGTCGAGCTCGTCCGACGTCGAGCGTTCGGTGCTCGCCGCCAGCTCCAGCTTCGGCCAGGCCATGACCGGCAAGACCGACGAGATCGTCACCTATGTGCAGCAGCAGGCCGACCGTCTGTCAAACATGATCGACGCCAAGCGCGGTGCGCTGGTCGATGCGATCGGCTCGAAGACCAGCCAGCTCACGCTCGACATCGACCGCGTCACCTCGGACGCGCTGAAGTCGATCGAGACGCGCGGCCAGGCCTTCTCGCAGACCATGATGGGCAACGGCTCGGAAGTCGCGCGCACCATCAACGCGGCGAGCGAGATCGCCACCAGCGCGGTCGGCAAGTCGCTCAAGGACCTCGAGCAGGCCTCGCGTTCCGCGATCGACCAGTCGCGCCAGGTCTCGATCGCGGCCGTCACCGAGATGCAGGAGACCAGCAAGATCCTGCGCACCGACACGGTGGCGCTGTTCGAACGTCTGCGCGAAGGCAACATCCTGCTCCAGGAGGTGCTGACCGGTGCGCACGACAACCTCAACTCGCTCGAGCGGGCGCTGGTGACGCGCGTCGCCGACTTCGTCTCGGCGATGAACGACGTCACCTCGCGCAACGGCGCGGCGACGCAGAACCTGGAAGAGCAGCTCAACGTCTTCAACAGCAAGACCACCAAGGCGCTGAAGGATCTCGGCGAGCTGTCGACCCAGTTCGACGCGCACGGCAAGGCGCTGGTCGACGCCGCGCAGGTCGTCGAGCAGAGCAACAAGAACACCACCGCCTCGCTTGCCGAGCGCAAGCAGGCGCTGGAATCGCTCGTCACCACGATCGACCTGCGTACGGCCGATCTCGACCAGCGGCTGTCGCGCTTCACCGGCCTGCTCGACGAATCGCTGGCGGCCGCCGAAGAGCGCGCCCGCGACATCGCTCGCGTCGTCGCCGAGACCGCCGGCGCCGGCTCCGCCGCGATCACCCGCCAGTTCGAGGCGGTGCGCGTGGCGTCCGAAGAGGAGCACCGCCAGACCATCGAGGCGATGCACGACATCTACCGCCAGACCACGGACGAGGCGGATGCGATGTTCAAGCAGTCGACCGAGAAGTTCACCAACCTCGTCTCCAGCATGAAGCAGATGGCCTTCGAGATGCACAATGAGCTCGAAGCCACCCGCAACGAGCTGCGCCGCGGCGTGCTCGAGATGCCGCAGGAGGCCGCCGAGAGCACGGCGCAGATGCGCAAGGTGATCGTCGACCAGATCGAGGCGCTCGCCGAGCTCAACCGCATCGTGGCCCAGCACGGCCGCGGCCTCGACGTCACCACGACGGGCCGCGCCTCCGTCGCCGTCCAGCGCCAGGAAGAGCCGATCATGGCCGTTGCGGGCGCTCGCGCCGCCGAGACGCGCATGCGCGACACCGGCAGCGCCTCTACGCTGCCGCCGCCGGACCTCGGCATGCCGACCACGCGCCGCACCGAAGCGCCGCCGGTCGCGCCCGCGGGCAACGACCAGGGTCGTGACGGCTGGCTGTCGGACCTGCTCAACCGGACCGACGCCAATCAGGGCGCGCCGACCGGTCAGGCTTCCCGTGGCCGCTCCCCGGCGCAGCAGCCGCAGGCTCCGCAAGCCAGCAGCAATCCGCTGGAATCGCTGTCGCTCGACATCGGCCGGCTGATGGACCGCAACCTCGCGGCCGAGATGTGGGACCGCTACCAGCGCGGCGAGAACAAGGCCTTCACCAAGCGCCTCTACACGCCCGCCGGCCAGAAGGCCTTCGACGAGGTCGCCCGCAAGTACCGCGCCGACCGCAACTTCAAGGGCACGGTCGACCGCTACGTCGCCGAGTTCGAGCGCCTGCTCGACGAAGTCGCCCGCGACGGCCGCGGCCCGCAGGAGCTGCGCAGCCACCTGACCTCGGAGACGGGTCTGGTGTACACGCTGCTGGCGCATGCGGCGGGTCGGTTGGGGTAAGCGGCAAGCCAATCGCGAATGAGAAAACGGAGGCCTCGCGGCCTCCGTTTTTGTTTGGGTGCGTCATCCGCGCTCTCGTGCCCCGGACGCAGCGCAGCGCTTCTTCGGCGGTGCGCTGCAGAGCCGGGGCCCACCTCTCAACGTGTGCCGTGTTGCCTGCTGGGTCCCGGCTCTGCGCGGCAACGCTCGCGCGTTGCCGCTTGTCCGGGACACAAACTACCGCCTATTGCCGCCTCGGCGCAGGACCAGGCCCTGGCCTCGGCGGTTCGGGCGGCGGGGCGGCCGGCGCGCTGTTGCTGGCGCCGAACAGCACGCGGGTCGGGTTGCGATCGAAATTGTTCACGGCGCGGCTGATGTCGCCGAGGGTGCGGCGGCCGTCGGCCATCAGCGCGCCGGAGCGCTTGTCGAAATCGTCGGCGAGCTCGCGGATCGACTTCACCGCCTGGAACAGCTCGCCGCCGTCCTTGCCTCCGGCGAGCGTGTTGAGACCGAGCATGAGATTGTCGGCCTTCAGCATGACGCCGTCGACCTTGCCCATGATGACGTCGATCTTTTCGGAGTTGCGCGCCAGGGAGCTCGTGAAGGTCTCCAGGTTCTTCAGCGAGTTCTTCACCGATTCCTGATTGTCGGCGACGATCTTGTTGATGTTCTGCAGCGTGCCGCGGATCGCCTCGGTGACGTCCTGCAGCTTGTTGGGGTCGGCGGTCAGCGTCGGAATGCCGTCCTGGTCGAGCGGCGGCTGGGGCGCGGCCTCGTCGCCGCCCTTGAGCGAGATCGCGGCGACACCCGTGAGGCCCTGGAATTCAAGGCCGACCAGGGTGTCCTTGCGGATCGGAGCGTTGTTCTCGATCATGGCGAGTGCGACAACCCGCCGCGGGTTGTCCAGTTTCACCGAGACCACCTCGCCCACCCGGATACCGTTGAAATTGACACTGCCGCCATTGCGCAGACCCGCTGCCGGGCCCTCGAACACGACGCGCAAGGGGCTGCGCTGCTTGGTGGTGTGCAGCGACTGGAACCACAGCACGAAGCCGATCGCCGCGGCGATTACCGCCAGCGTGAACGATCCGATCAAGACGTAGTTCGCCCGCGTTTCCATCAGGTGCTCCGGCTACTCAACTCATCACCGCGCGGGCGCGTTTGCCATGGAAATATTGCCTCAACCAGGGATGCTGCGAGGCCTGCATGTCGGCGATCGACCCTGCCGCAATGATCTTACCGTTCCCTAAAACGGCGATGCGGTCGCATGCTGTGTAAAGGCTGTCGAGGTCGTGGGTTACCATGAAAACCGTCAGCCCCAAAGTGCGCTGGAGCGTCCGGACCAGCTCGTCGAAGTCGCCGGCGCCGATCGGGTCGAGGCCCGAGGTCGGCTCGTCCAGGAAGACGAGGTCCGGATCGAGCGACAGCGCGCGCGCCAGCGCCACGCGCTTGATCATGCCGCCCGAGAGTTCCGACGGAAAACGTTCGGCGACCTCCGGCTTGAGGCCGACCATGGCGAGCTTGGCCAAGGTGATCTCGTCCATCAGCCGCTGCGAGACGCGCAAATATTCGCGCATCGGAAACTGGATGTTCTGCCGCACCGTCAGCGAGGAGAACAACGCGCCCTGCTGGAACAGGACGCCCCAGCGCCGCTCGACATTGCGACGCTGCGAGGTATTGGAGGCATCCAGATCGACGCCGAACACTTCGATGGAGCCGGCGACCTTCGGCACGAGGCCGATGATGGTGCGCGTCAGCACCGACTTGCCTGCGCCCGAGGGGCCGACAAATCCCAGGATCTCGCCACGCTTGACGTCGAGGTCGAGGCCGTCGAGCACGCGCGTCGAGCCGAACTGCACGGTGACGTCGCGGACGCGGATGATGGGGTTTTGCATCTCGCCTTGAGCTTCTGCCATCGTCACATCCCGATCGAGGCGAAGAAGATGGCGAAGACGCCGTCCATGACGATGACGAAGAAGATGCCCTTCACCACCGAGGCGGTGGTGTGCTGGCCCAGCGATTCCGCGCTGCCCTGCACCGCAAGCCCTTCGACGCAGGCGACGATGCCGATCACGGCGGCCATGACCGGGGCCTTGACGATGCCGACGATGAAATGGTCGATCGAGATGGCGTCGCGCAGGCGCAGCAGGAAGGCCTCCGGTTCGACCCCGCCATAGAGCCATGCAACGAGACCGCCGCCATAGAGCGCGGCCATCGCACCGAGGAAAGCCAGGATTGGCAGCGCCAGCACCAGCGCCATCATGCGCGGCAGCACCAAAACCTCGATGGGGTCGAACCCCATGGTGCGCAGCGCGTCGATCTCCTCGCGCATCTTCATCGAGCCGAGCTCCGCGGTGTAGGCGCTGCCCGAGCGTCCCGCGACCATGATCGCGACCAGCAGCACGCCGATCTCGCGCAGCACCAGCACGCCGAGCATGTCGACCACGAAGATGTCGGCGCCGAATCTGCGGAAATGGAAGATGCCTTGCTGGGCGATGATGCAGCCGATCAGGAAGGTGATCAGCACGATGATCGGCACCGCGCGCCAGCAGACCTGCTCCATGTGATGCACGGTCGAGGTCAGGCGGAGCGAGCGAGGATGGATCAGAACGCGAAACCAGGCCGCGAGCACGGCACCGAGCATGTCGACCAGGCCCGCGATCGTCCCGCCGACGCCGGCCACGGCCCGGCCGATCTGCTCCAGCATGCCGGTGATGGTGATCGCGCTGGAGTCGACCACCGCGGTCGCCCTCACCCGCCGCACCTCGTCGACCAGGCTGGAATAATTGGCGGAGAGCCCCGCGATCTGCGCCTCGACGGGCCCCGTGGTCAGGTTGCGGCGCAGCCGCTCGATCAGCCAGGCGCCGAAGGTGTCGAGCTTGGCGACTTCGGAGACGTCGATGAAGATGCTCTGGGGGCCGCCGGCCAGCTTCTCGGCGTCAGCCACCATCCGTTCCAGGACCGGCGCGAAGCTCGCGGTCCAGGTCCCAGTGGCGCAAAGTGCCAGCGCGTTGCCTTTGGCAATCCGTTCCAGCTTCGGATCGCTGTTCAAGATGTCCGCTCCCGTACCGGGGCGGAGAAAATCAGAGAGTTGCGCACGCGCCCTTACCCAGAGAAGGTATCCCCAAGTGGTTAATGTTAGTTGCTAGAGGTAACTAGCAGGTTCAGATTTCGCCAGAGTTCAAAATGACTTCCATGAAATTTGCTTCCCTGGCGGCGCGAATCGAGCGCTTCCCGATCGCGGGCAGCTTTACCATCAGCCGGGGCGCCAAAACCGAGGCCGTGACCGTCGTGGCGGAGGTCAGCCGGGACGGGCTGACCGGCCGCGGCGAGTGCGTGCCCTATCCCCGCTATGGCGAGACCCCGGAGGCGACGCTCGCGGCGATCCAGGCCATGCAGAAGGCGGTCGCGGGCGGGCTGACGCGGCAGGCGCTCCAGGCCGCCATGGCGCCCGGTGCGGCCCGCAACGCGCTGGATTGCGCCCTGATCGACCTCGAGGCCAAGGCGGCGGGCGAACGGGCCTGGAACCTGCTCGAGCGCCCCGTGCCGGGCGAGCGCACCACGGCCTACACGATTTCGTTAGGCACCCCCGAGGCCATGGCCGCGGCGACCGCCAGGGCGGCGCACCGGCCGCTGCTCAAGATCAAGCTCGGCGGCGACGGCGATCCGCAGCGCATCGCCGCGGTGCGCAAGGCCGCGCCCGAGTCCGAACTGATCGTCGATGCCAACGAGGCCTGGACCGAGGCCAATCTGGAAGCCAACCTTGCCGCCTGCGCCGCCGTCGGTGTCACCCTGGTGGAGCAGCCGCTGCCGGCGGGCCAGGACGAGGCCCTGGCGCGGATCAGGCGGCCGCTCGCGGTCTGCGCCGACGAGAGCGTGCACGACCGCGCCTCGCTTGCTCCCTTGCGCGGCCGCTACGACGCCGTGAACATCAAGCTCGACAAGAGCGGCGGACTCACCGAGGCGCTCGCGATGGCGGACGCTGCGCAGGCGCTCGGCTTCGAGATCATGATCGGCTGCATGGTCGCGACATCGCTGTCGATGGCCCCGGCGATGCTGGTGACGCCACAAGCGCGCTTCGTCGATCTCGATGGCCCGCTGTTGCTGGCACGCGACCGCGACCACGGCCTGCGTTATGACGACAGCCTGATCTATCCGCCGGATGCCTCGCTCTGGGGCTGAGCCTTCAGCCGGTGCCGCGCCGACCAGATCAGAACTGCGCCGGCCGCGGCCATTGCGGCCATGAGGTAATACAGGCCCTCGCCGATGCGGGCGTAGATCGCGCCTGACGCGATCGAGGTCGCAGCACCCAAGAGGCCGTTGCAGGCGGCATAATAGCCCTGCCCGCGCGCGATCTGATGCGAGGGCACGCGCTGCACCAACAGGCTCATGGTGCCGAGGATGGTCATGCCGAAGCTGAAGCCGTGGCCGAGTTGGGCGATCGCGAGCAGCGCGAGCGGCGGCTCGCTGGCGGTGACGATCCAGCGCACAACGGCAATGATCCCCCCGATCGCCATCATCGTGGATGGATGCATCGAGAAGCGCGGCGACAGCGCGAACACGACGATCTCCGCGATCACGCCCAGCGTCCACAGCCCCGCGATCGTCAGCCCTCCGAGACCATGAAGCTGCCAGCTGATGGCGGAGAAGGCGTAGAAGGCGATGTGACTGCCCTGGATCAGCGCGGCCGCGGCGATCACGGCCCAGAAGCCGCCGTCACGCAGCAAGGCTTTGCCGGCATGCGTCTCGGCGGGCCGTCGCCTGACATCGTCGAGCGGCTGAAGCAACAGGCCGGCTGCGACCGCAACGACGGCCCATGCGACGATGACCCAGATCAGGTCGCGCTGCGCGATGCTGTCGACAAGATAGCCGCAGGCGAGCGAGCCGGCGGCGAAGGCCGCCGAGCCCCACAGCCGCAACGGTCCGTAATCGAGCCCGTAGCGGGCGACGCCGCGCAGCGCGTAGGCATCGGTCAACGGCATCGTCGGCGTCCACATCATGCAGGTCAACGCGTAGATCAGGAACAGCGCCAGAGGCTGCTGCTGCAGGCCGATCGCCGTAAAGCCGATCGCCGTCGCCAGTACCGACACCATCATGGCGGCGCGGATGGCCTGTCGCTTTTCAGCAAAGGCGGTCACTTGCGGCAACGTGGTGAAGCGCGTGATCGCCGGCAGCGCGGTGATGAGGCCGATCCAGGCCGCGTCGATGCCGATCGCCTTCAGCCAGAGCGGGAAGAACGGCATATGCGTGCCCGAGACCGCGAAGATAGCCGAGTAAAACAGGGCAAGGCGCACGGCGAATCGCCGCTTCACGGCGGCTTGCGTGGGGATTTGTGATTCGGGCGGCATCAAACCAATTGCGATTCGGACGATATCGTGGTGATCGTTACAGTAACGCGCACTGATTTGCGCGACGAGATCGCCATGGCCAACGAAGCATTCGCCCTCTCGCCTATGTCTGCCCGCGCGGCCGAGCCGAACGAGCAGGATTACGACGCGATCCGCGAAGCCTTCATGGAGACGGCGCGCGGCCGCTGGTTCCTGGGCGAATATGCCAAGCGCAACCGCAATGCCGACACCCGCATGGTGCTGGACGCGGTCGCGAAGATCGAAGAAACCCTTGCGGCGCAGCGACAACCCGTCGTCGAAGACCGCCTGCCCGAAGCGCTGGTCGAAATCCGCCGCGCGATCCGCGAAGCCGAGACCATCGCGCTTGCCGCGTTCGACCCCGCGGCGATCGAAGCGAGCCTCGCGCCGATCCCGCGCGGGGTGCGCATCATCAAGGAGATCTCCTGGCGCTGGCGCGAGATCGGCGCCGACGGGCGAATCTGCGACCTCATTGATTCGCAGCTCGCCTCGATCGAGGCCGCCTGCGGACAGGCCTCCACCATCGATCCCCGCGTCGAGCTCAAGATCGCCTTCGATCTGCTGAAGGATCGGGTCGAGCAGACCGACGGCGGCGCAACGCCGCAGGCAGCGTCTCCCGCGCCGGTGCAGGAAGCATCCGCCGCTGACACGCCGCCTGCCGAAACCGCGCCCGCCGCAATGGCCAGCGAAGCCCCCGTGGCTTTTACGGAGCCGCAGGACGTCGCGGCAGTTCCCGAGCCGGACGCCACCATGCCAGAGGCTGTCGCCGAGGCGTCCATTACTGCCGAGCAGGCACGCGACGAGCAAGCGTTGGATACGACCGCCGCGGCGGAGATCGCGGACGAAAGCCCGATCGCCGTCGAAAGCGAGATGGCTGTTCAAGATATCGCGCGCGATCAGGTCGCGCCGGAGCATGCCGCGCCTGAGCATGTCCTGCGTGAAGACGTCTCGTTTGAGCCGCCCGCCGCCTGCGATGCGACAGATGCCTTCGCGCTGGACGCTGCCGCGCAAGCCGAGGACGACGCCCTGCTCGAGGCCATCGCGCTGGAGATGGCCGCACCCGATCCGGAATTCGACGAGATCATTGCAGAAGCCGAGCTTCAGGCGACCGTTCCGGAGCCGATGACCGCGGAAGCTGCAGCGCCGCTCGCTGCGGAGCTGCTCGCATCTCAGCCAGTCGTCGCCCCCGTCGTGGAAGAGCCCGCCGCGGACGCGCCGATCGCGATGGACTCGCTCGCGCGCCTCACCGACACTATTGCGGAAGCCGCCGCCGAAGTGATGGAGCAGCAGGCCCCGGCCATGGCGGCAACGGCGACATTCGCCGCAGCCCCAACCGCGACGCTGCCGCCGATGCCCTCGCCACTGGCCTCATCCATGACCGAGGCCTCGCTCGGCGCGACCATCCTCGCCAGCGGCATTCTGCAGAAGCCCCGCGCGCCCGCCAACGACCCCCTCGCGCCGATCCGCCGCATGACCCAGGCCGAAAAGATCGCGTTCTTCTCGTAAGGTCGCCGCGTACTTCGTGTCCCGGACAAGCGAAGCGCAGATCCGGGACCCAGAAGCCACGAGTTCTGCTGCAACATGGGCCCCGGACGCAGCGCACCGCTGAAGAAGCGCTGCGCTGCGTCCGGGGCACGAGAGCGAGTATTGATACGCGCTCTTTCGGCATCGTCCTTGCGAGCGCAGCGAAGCAATCCAGAATCCCTCCGCGGAAAGACTCTGGATCGCTTCGCTGCGCTCGCAATGACGTGCTGAGACAGCGCGCGTTTTTACTTGATCACCCGCAATTCCACACCGCGCCGATCGGCGTGCGCGTCCAGCACGGGCCGAAGCTGCCGCCGTTGTAGCGGCCGCCGTTGAAGCCGGGGCGGCCAAAATAGTGCCACTCGCCGTCCCAGCGGTAATATTGCGGGACCGGATCGATGTACCAATGGCGGCGGTCGGCGCGCGACATTCGGCGCATCGCGTCCTTCTGCTTGTAGAGCGGAATGCTGTTGCTCAAGGGCTGGCGATAGCCCGGCAGGAAGCCGTAACCTTGCCAGGCCTGCTTTGGGCGCTTTTGAGTTGACGCAGCGGACGCGACGACCGGCAGCAGCGACAGGATGATGGCAACAGATAGACACATAAGGCGGGACATGGCGCGAACATAGACAGTCGTTGGCGCGAAGACCATTCAAATTCGAGTGCGGGACGTTTCGCCGCTTCTGCCAATCAAGCGCTGCGGATAGACTTGCAACGCGCAGCGCAAACGCTGTGCGGACGGCTTGAATGTACCGGAGTGACCGAATGCCTGAGAGCCCGCACGTCGGCGCTTTTGCGATCCTTCCCAGCAACGATCTTCCCGCCGCGATTCCCTTCTGGGAACGTCTCGGCTTCGCGCGCACAGGCGGCGATGAAGGTTACGTCATCATGCGAGGCTGGGGTAGCGAGGTGCATCTCACGCAGGCCGGCGATGGCCCATGGCGCGTGCCCGAGCATAATCCCTTCGGCGTGTTCATTCGCACGCCCGAGGTGGAGGCCATTGCCGCGCGCGTGGACGATCTCATCATCAGGCCCGGCGGCGTGCTGCGTCACCGCGAATGGGGCATGTATGAAGTCGGTATCAACGGCCCCGACGGCCTCCTCGTCCGCATCGGCTGGCCCTCGGAGCTGATGCACCAAGCCGGCTAGCTGATCACGCCCTTTCGGATCAGGAAGCAGCCATAGCCCCTGCTGTCGCCAACCTGCACGACGCCGAAACCCGCCGCCGCCGCGCGATAAAAATCCGAACGTGAGAGCTTGCCGGGACTGACCGCGCGGCCGGCGGCGCGCGCGATCTCGGCCAGCACCGCATGCTGCACTTCGGGCACGCGATCGGGATCGTCGACCGGCATCATCACGCGCACGGGATCGGGATCGAAATCGTCGAGCGGATAGACCGACATGATGGCACGGACCGCCGTCTCCATCGTCATGCCCGGCAACTGGATCAGGCGCTGCGACGATGTCGAGCGGGCGATGTGCGTGGCCGGGTGGTTGGCATCGACGACCACGAGGTCGTCGCCGTGGCCCATGGAGGCCAGCAGCCAGAGCAGGTCAGGCGTCAGGATCGGATCGATCGATTTCAGCATGTGATGGCGGTTCCTCTCAGCGTTCGTTCACCATAGCAGGTTCCGAGCGTGATTCAGATCACGCTGCCTACCATGGTGAGAGGGATCACGGACCTCAGCCTCGAACGCGGCCAGGCTCCCCCGCAACCAATCTCGTATCGAGATCAGTGCCAAAGGAGCACGCCATGTTCCGCCTCAAGCCTCTGCTGATGACTGCCAGCCTGGTGGGAAGCCTGTTCGGCTTCGCCTGCGGGCCCGTTTCCGCGCAAGTCGCCCCGGTCGAGCCGGCCCCCACCGTGCTGCAGGGCCCGGAGCAGCGGGTGGCGCTGGTGATCGGCAATTCGAACTACCAGAACGCGCCGCAGCTCGCCAATCCCGACAACGACGCGCAATCGATGGCGCAGTTCCTGAACTCCGCCGGCTTCGAGGTCGTCGCCGCCACCGACCTGACCCAGAACGACATGCTGCGCGTGGTGCAGGACTTTTCCGCAAAAGTCGCTTCGCGCGGCCCCAATACCGTGGCGATGGTCTATTACGCCGGCCACGGCGTGCAGCTCGCCGGCGAGAACTATCTCGTTCCGGTCGATGCGAAGGTTGCGAGCCCCACCGAACTCGTCAACAATTCGGTGCGGCTCGTCGACGTGATGTCGACGCTGGAGACGATCCCGAGCCGCATGCGCATCGTCATCCTCGATGCCTGCCGCAACAATCCGTTCCCTGATGTCAACGACGCCGGCCGCGGCCTTGCCATCGTCGATGCGCCGAACGGCTCGATCGTGGGTTACTCGACCGCGCCCGGCACTGAGGCGCTCGACGGCACCGGCGGCCACAGCCCGTATACGCAAGCCTTCCTGAACGCCGCGCGCGAGCCCAACGTTCCGATCGAGCAGCTGTTCAAGCGCGTGCGCCTGCAGGTGAACCAGACCACCAGCGGCGCTCAGATTCCGTGGGAGAGCTCCTCGCTCACGAGCGACTTCACCTTCTTCGGCGACACCGCGGTCGCCGCGAACCGCGCGCCGGTCAAAGCGCCCATCGTGCAGATGGCCTCCAACTTGCCCAGCCGCTCGACGCGCCAGGCGTATGACTACGTCGTGTCCGAGGGCCGGCCGGAATACTATCAGGAGTTCATCCAGATGTATCCGCACGACCCGCTGTGCGACCACGTCCGCTGGCTGCTCAACAACATCCTGCTCTCGCAGGCCTGGCACAAGGCGGTACTCGTGAACTCGCCGGTCGCCTACAAGACCTTCTATGACAGCTACGGCAACAGCCCCTATGCGCAGATCGCGCTGAAGCTGCAGGCGCAGCCGAAGCAGATCCCCCTGATGCAGGCGACCAAGTTCCTGGCGCCGCAGAACATTGCCCCGACCTTCAAGATCGGCAATCTCGGCCAGCCCAAATACATGCCGCTGCAGCAGGGCAACAATGGTGGCCAGATCAACGGCAATCTGCCGGTCGTGCAGAAGCTGGGCGACAACAACGTGATCGGCAAGCCCGGCAATGGCGGCCAGATCGTCAATCTGCCGGCGGGCAACAACAACCAGCAGAACGGCACGCCGTCGCAGACCCCGGGCAAGATCGTGACCCTGCCCGCGCCGGCCAACACCACCAACGCCAATGGCGGAAGCGGCAAGATCGTGACCCTGCCTGCGACCAACAGCAAGCCGGATGGCGGCAATGGCAACGGCAACCCGGGCAAGATCGTGAGCATGCCGGTGAATGTCGGCAAGGGCGGCACGAAAGTCGACGTGAGGCCGGTGGTCCAGACTCAGAACAACCCGATCCGCGTCAACAACGGTGTGAAGATCAACAACAACCCGGTGAACAAGGTGCAGGTGCAGAACAACGTGCAGAACAAGCGCCCGCAGCTCAACACGATGCCGGCCCGCACGGTCAACAGCGGCAACAACTTCCGGCAGTCGATGAACCAGGCGCCGAGCATGAGCGGCGGCGGCAACAACCATCGCGGCTTCATGCACTGATCGCGGGGAGAAGACGGTGCGCTCCCTCCCCCGCTTGCGGGGGA
>NZ_JXDL01000001.1:7399097-7418426 GCF_001590795.1 Bradyrhizobium sp. AT1 | reverse complement strand
TCCCCCGCAAGCGGGAGAGGTTGCACCGAGCAAGCGGAGAGTTCTCCGAATAGTCACGACAAGAAGGGGCAGAGCGGCGACGCTCTGCCCCTTCGTCATGTCGGCTCTTATCGTTCCAAGATGCGCCGCGAGGCGCGCGATCCCCGGAATGACAGCTAGGCCACCAGCTCGGCGAACAGATCCGCATCGACGTTGCCGCCGGAGAGCACGATGACGACGTTCTTGCCGGTGACGTCGAGGCGGCCGGCGAGCAGCGCGGCGAGACCGACTGCGCCGCCCGGCTCGACCACGAGCTTGAGCTCGCGATAGGCGAACGCGACGGCGGCGCCGACTTCCTTGTCCGACGCCGTGACACCACGCGCCAAGAGTTTGCTGTTGATCGCAAACGTCATCTCGCCGGGGATCAGGGCCATCAGCGCATCGCAGATGGTGCGGCCGGCGGGCCCGTGCGGCTCGCGATGGCCTGCGCTCAATGAAATGCCGTGGTCGTCGAACGCCTCGGGTTCGGCCACCACGATTTCGGCCAGCGGATAGCGCGCCTTCACCGCGGTCGCCACGCCTGCAATCAGGCCGCCGCCGGAGGCCGGGGCCACCACGATGTCCGGGCTGAGGCCGAGCGCTGCCATGTCTTCCGCGATCTCGCGGCCGGCGGTGCCCTGCCCTGCGATCACGAACGGATCGTCATAAGGCCTGACCAGCGTTGCGCCGCGCTTCTCGGCGATGCCGCGCGAGATCGCCTCACGGTCGTCCTTGTCGCGATCATAGAGCACGACCTCGGCGCCGTAGGATTTGGTGCGCTCCCGCTTCGACAGCGGCGCGTCCGCCGGCATCACGATGGTCGCCTGCATATCGAGGATCTTTGCCGCTGCAGCCACGCCCTGGGCGTGGTTGCCGGAGGAGAACGCGACGACACCGCCGGCGCGCTTGTCCTGCGGGATCGAGAACACCTTGTTGAAGGCGCCGCGGAACTTGAAGGAGCCGGTGCGCTGGAGCATCTCCGGCTTCAAGAACACTTTCGCACCGACGCGCTCGTTGAGCACGGGAAAGGACAACAGCGGAGTGCGGATGGCGTAGGGCGCGATCACGCGCGCGGCGGCATCGATATCGGCAGGGCCGATCGGGAGGAGCTGTTCGGTCATAGCGGAATGTTATCGCGGCCCGGGAGGACCGGGCAAGACACCTTTACGGCAAGACATCACAAGACACCTGCGCGCATGACCTGCTCAGGCCACGAAGCGGGGCTGTTCCGCGCCGGTCCGGCCCGGCAGCACGGCGCCGGCCGCCAAAATGCTGTCGATAAAAACCCGCGCCGAGGCTTCCCAGGTGTGATTGGCGGCGAATTCGACGCAGTCCTGCCGGGAAATGCCGAGCGCCGCGAAGCAGGCGTTGCGCAGGTCGTGATCGAGCGCACCGACCGGGGCATCGCCGATCACGTCGCGGGGGCCCTTCACCGGGAAGGCCGCAACCGGCAGACCGCTCGCGAGGGCCTCCAGCAGGACCAAACCGAACGTGTCGGTCTTGCTGGGGAACACGAACACGTCGGCAGCCGCATAGATATCCGCCAGATCCTCGCCGTGCTTTTCGCCCAGGAAGATCGCATCGGGATAGGCCTCCTCGAGCGAGGCGCGCGCCGGGCCGTCGCCGACGATCACCTTGTTGCCGGGCAGATCGAGATTGAGGAAGGCCTCGAGATTCTTCTCCACTGCGACGCGCCCGACCGACAGGAACACCGGCGCCGGCAGGCAGAGGTCGATGGCACGGGGATGGAACAGGCCGGTGTCGACGCCGCGCGGCCATAGCACGACATTGTCGAAGCCGCGCTCGGTCAGTTCGCGGGCCAGCGCGGGCGTCGCCGCCATCACGGCGCGGCTGGGTGCATGGAAACGGCGTAGCGCCCGCCAGATCAGCGAGCCCGGAACCGGCACGCGGGCGCGGACATATTCAGGAAAGCGGGTGTGGAAGCTGGTCGTGAACGGCAGCTTGCGCTGGCGGCAATGGCGGCGGACCATCAGGCCGATCGGCCCCTCCGTCGCAATGTGGATGCTGTCGGGCAGCGCTTCCTCAATCAGCTTCGCGATGCGCGCCGGGCGCGGCATCGCCAGCCGCACGTCGCGATAGCTCGGCATCGCGAAGGTGCGAAACGATTGCGGCGTCAGGAACGTGAATTCGACACCGAGCGTCTCGGCAGCATCAGCGAGCTTGGTCAGCGTCCGAACCACACCGTTGACTTGCGGGTGCCAGGCGTCGGTCGCGACCAGGATGCGCATCGGGCGACCTCTTCTATGCAGCTCTGGCTGCGACCTGCGGAACGGTCGCCGGCTTCTGCAAATGATCCGCCCAGGTGATGATCTCGAAATGACCGTCGTCGTGCTCGACGAGCGCGGTGCAGCTCTCGACCCAATCGCCGCAATTCATGTAGCGAATGCCGCCTTCGTCGCGGATCACGGCGTAGTGGATGTGGCCGCAGATCACGCCGTCGGCGTCGTGGCGCCGCGCCTCGGCGGCCAGCGCCTGCTCGAACGCGCCGATATAGTTGACGGCGTTCTTGACCTTCTGCTTGGCCCATTGCGACAGCGACCAATAGGGCACCTTGAACAGACGCCGGAAGAAGTTGACGAAGCGATTCATCTGGATCGCGAAGTCGTAGGCCTTGTCGCCGAGATGGGCGAGCCAGCGCGCGTTCTGCACCACGAGATCGAAGATGTCGCCGTGGATGACGAGATAGCGCTTGCCGTCCACGCCGGTGTGCACGGTGTTCTCGACCACGTCGATGCCGCCGAAATGCGTGCCGTAATAGTTGCGCAGGAACTCGTCGTGATTGCCGGGGATGTAGAGGATCTTGGCGCCCTTGCGCGCCTTGCGCAGCAGCTTCTGCACGAGATCGTTGTGCGATTGCGGCCAGTTCCAGCTCGATTTCAGCGCCCAGCCGTCGACGATGTCGCCCACGAGATAGATCGTGTCGGCATCATGGTAGCGCAGGAAGTCGAGCAGAAGATCGGCTTGAGAACCGCGGGCTCCGAGATGAACGTCGGAGATGAACAACGTGCGAAAGCGCCGCTCCGGGCTCTCGTCACTCACATCGTAACTTCCCATGCGCCAGCCTGTAACAATGTCCCGTGACAGGGGGATGACCGATTGAACCCTTGAGGCACCCTCAGATACGAATCACGCCTTGCCTCGCCCACCCCGCGAATATCAGCCGCATGCGACAATCTGGCGACACGGCATGGCAGAGGGGACTGGTTGACTCTACGCTCCCCTGGAGGGTGAAGGGGCCGCACCGCTTGTGCTGAACCGTAAACGGCCGCGCTTCGCGGACGGTCCGCGTCAGTAGAACCGATGGAAATGATGGATCGGGCCGTGGCCGTGGCCGACGGCGAAGCGGTCGGCGGCGCCGATCGCCGCGCTGATCCAGGCCTTGGCATTGCGTACGGCGGTTTCCAGATCCTCCCCCTTGGCAAGGCCCGCCGCGACCGCCGAGGAGAGTGAGCAGCCGGTGCCGTGAGTGTTGCGGGTCGCCACGCGAGGCGCGGCGAGCGCCAACGTGTTGCCGGCATCGACGAGATAGTCGGTGCTCTCCGCGCCCTCGCCGTGCCCGCCCTTGATCAGGACGGCACGGCAGCCGAGCGCCAGCAGGCGCCGCCCCTGCTTTTCGATCTCGGCCTCGCTTGCCGCGACCGGCTCGTCGAGCAGCGCCGCGGCCTCGGGCAGATTGGGCGTGATCACGGACGCCAGCGGGATCAGCCTGGTGCGCAGGGCGTCGACGGCTTCGGACGCCAGCAGACGGTCACCCGACGTCGCCACCATCACGGGATCGAGCACCACGTGCCCCGGTTTCCAGCGCGACAGCGCCGCCGCGATCGCATCGATACTGGCGACCTGGGCCACCATGCCAATCTTGACGGCACCGACCTCGAGATCGGCAAACACGGCATCGATCTGTGCGGTGACGAAGTCGGCCGGCACGGCGTGGATGCCGGTGACGCCTCGGGTGTTCTGAGCCGTCAGCGCCGTGATGGCGGAAGCGCCATAGACGCCGAGCGCGGCAAACGTCTTCAGGTCGGCCTGGATGCCGGCGCCCCCGCTCGAATCGGAACCGGCGATGGTGAACGCGACCGGGGTCGTCATCGTCGGACACATGTGCTGGATACGGACACCGCCATGACCTGTCCTAGCGCGACCGTGGAACAGCGGCAAGCGCCGCCAGGCCGCGGCCGACCGTGATTCGCGGGTACCGTGGCGCGCACCTCGAATCAGGTGGACGCGGCGGGGCCCCGGCACGGCAATGGTGCGGGCATTGAAAATGCAACCGCGCCGGACCCTTGGTATAGTCGCGAACTGCTTCGCCGATGAGTGAGACGTCAGTTGGTGTTCAGCGACACCGATGCTGCGGGCCGCCCCGGCCCGCAAGCCGCCTGGAACGGAATCTTGGGGTGGAACGATGTGGGCCTTTTTTGAACGTCTCCTCGACTCGTCCATGCTTTCGCCGCACGGCATCTGCCTGTTGTGGGAGCCTGAGCTGATCTGGCTTCACGTCGTCGCCGACGCCTGCATCGCCGCCGCCTATTTCTCGATTCCCTTTGCCCTCGCTATACTGGTCACCAAGCGACGCGACCTCAAATTCGGCTGGGTCTACTGGGCCTTCGCGATCTTCATCATGGCGTGCGGCCTGACCCATGTGCTGTCGATCTACACGCTTTGGGTTCCGATTTATGGCATCGAGGGCATCGTCAAGGCGGCGACCGCGGTGGCATCCGTGGTCACGGCGGGCGCGCTCTGGCCGCTGCTGCCGAAGATCCTGACGATCCCCTCGCCGTTCGAGCTGCGGCAGGTCCAGGCCGCGCTCGAGGAGGAGGAAATCAAGTCCCGGGATGCCACGCTGCTGCTCCAGCAAGTCAGGGACGCGCAACGCGCGATGCGCGAGAGCGTGGCGCGCCTCACCGCAATCGTCGAGACCGCGGTCGACGGCGTCATCCTCTTGGATGCGGAGGACCGTATCCTGCTGTTCAATCCGGCCTGCGAGCGCCTGTTCGGCTACTCTGCCGACGAGGTGACGGGCCGCAACGTCGGGATGCTGATGCCCGAGGCGGGCGCTGCGCCCGGCAGCCACGCCGGCCATTTCACGACCGCCGGCGAGGCCATTGGCTTGCGCAAGGACGGATCGACCTTTCCAATGGACGTGTCGGTCGGTCAGGCGCAGCAGGATGGCGAATTGATCTTCGTCGGCATCGTCCACGACCTGACCGCGCGCAAGCTGACCGAGCAGCAGCTTCAACAGGCGCAGAAGATGGAGACGGTCGGTCAGCTCTCCGGCGGTATCGCGCACGACTTCAACAATCTGCTCACCGTCATCATCGGCAACGCCGAGCATCTGAGCGAGCAGCTCAAGGCCCGGCCCGACCTGCGGCGCTTTGCCGACGACATCTGCCAGTCGGGCGAACGGGGCGCCGAGCTGACGCAGCGTCTGCTCGCGTTCAGCCGCCGCCAGCTGCTGCAGCCCCAGATGGTCGATTGCCGCGGCCTGCTCGAGTCCATGTTCAAGCTGCTCAAGCGCACCTTGCGTGAAGACATCGAGATCAGGACCAGCTCCGGCCCCGGCATGATCGTGGCGTTTGCCGATCGCACCCAGCTCGAATCCGCCGTGCTCAATCTCGCGCTCAACGCGCAGGATGCCATGCCGGCAGGAGGACATTTGACGCTGAGCACGGAGCTGACCGCGATCGACGAGGATTATGGCGCTATTCACCCCGAGGTCGCAGCCGGCGCCTATGCGTTGATCTCGGTCACCGACGACGGCGAAGGCATGACACCCGACATCATCGCACGCGCCTTCGAGCCGTTCTTCACCACCAAGGAAGTCGGCAAGGGCTCGGGCCTCGGTCTCAGCATGGTCTATGGCTTTGCGAAGCAATCAGGCGGCCATGTCTCGATCTACAGCGAGACAGGCCTTGGGACGACGGTCCGGATCTACCTGCCGCACGCGGACACCGGACAATCGCAGGCCGACCTCCCCGATGGCGAGGACGCAGCGCCCCGCGGATACGAGACCATCCTGATCGCCGAGGACGATCCGTTCGTCCGCTCCTCCGTCATTCGCAGGGTGGAGGCGCTCGGATATCGCGTGATCGCCGCGGTCAACGGCAAGGAGGCCTTGCAGCAGCTGCGCACCGACTCCAGCATCGACATGCTGTTCACCGATATCGTGATGCCGGGCGGCATGAACGGCTGGGAGCTCGCCGACCAGGCGCGGCGGATTCGCCCCGGTCTGCCGGTCCTGTTCACCTCGGGCTACGCGCTGGAGACCCTGGTCGAGCAGGGCCGCGCGCATGCGCAGGCGATCGTGCTGACCAAGCCCTATCGCAAGGTTGAGCTCGCCCGGCGGCTGCGAGACGCATTCGCCGCGACGGTCGTGACGTCCTGAATGCCCGACCGGCGTCTGGCGGCCGGCAAGTCCGCTTGCTAAACCGTGCCGGTTTTGGCCTATTAGCCGCCAGATACGCTTTCGGAGTGCCCGCGATGGTTCCTTTCTTCGTCCAGATCAAATGCAAGCTCGGCCAGTCCTATACGGTCGCCAATGCGCTTGCCGAAGCCGAGATCGCTTCCGAGATCTACTCGACGGCCGGTCAATACGACCTCCTTGTGAAGTTCTACGTCGACAAGGACACCGACATCGGCCATTTCGTGAACGAGAAGGTGCAGGTGCTGCCGGGTATCCAGGACACCCTCACCATCATCACGTTCAAGGCGTTTGGCGCCAGCTGATTGCCTGGAATTGACGCAATCCGCCCCGGTTGCGCAGCCGGCGGCCTGTGTTAGCGTCGTGTTCGGAATTGAAATCGAGTACCGAGCAGACCATGGCCCTCACCACCACGGTGCCGCAGCTGATCAGCCAGCAATTCGACAGTGAAGTGGTGCTCGCCAACTATCAGAACGGCGTCTATTACAACCTCGACGGCAGTGCCGCGCAAATCTGGCTCGGCCTCAAAGCCAACCGAACGGTTGAGGAGATCGCGCGCGCCTTGGCCGATACGACCGGCGACGATCCGGCCTCCATCGCGCAAGCCGTGCAGGCTTTCACGGACAGCATGCTCGCGGAGGGCCTCATCGCCGAAGGCACCGCCGATGCGCGCCTCGAGACCTGGGCACCGGTGCTATCGGGCGCGTTCGTCACCCCGGAATTCCAGCGCTTCGACAATCTGCGGGAGCTGTTGCTGATGGATCCCGTGCATGACGCCGGCGAGGAAGGCTGGCCGCTGCGCGAGCCTCATGACGGCTAGCCATCGCATCCGGCAGGAGATCGCGGCGGTCTTCGCCAGCTCGGAAGTGCCGATCGAAGCGCAGGCCCGCTGCGGCCCGTTCGGCTTGCGCCTCGGCTTCGCCTCGCGGGAATTGGCCGATACGTTCCTGCCGGCCTACATCCAGAGCGCGCCCGAGACCGTCGATCTCGACCTGCGCTTCATCACCGGGGATCACCATGATCTCTCCGGGCTGGTGCCGGAAGCCGCCGAGAAGCCGCGCCTGTTGATAGAGGACGGCATCTATTCGGTGTGGCAGCCGGCCGTCATTCCTGTGCTGTTCGCGATCGACCTCACGGCGAAGCGCGGCATCGCGTGGCTGCCGACGGGCGAAGCGCCGCCCTGGATCCGCAGCCGGCCGGCGATCTCGCTAATCCACGCCTTGATGCACGAGACGCCCTGGTGCGCGGTCCATGGCGCGGCCGTGGGAAGCCGCGCAGGCTTCACGCTGCTCGCGGGCGAAGGGCACAGCGGCAAGACCACCGCGGCCCTGGCCTGCGCGAAAGCCGGCTGGCGCTATGCCGGCGACGATTTCGTCGCGGTCGACAGCCAGAGCGGACGGATTGAGCCGCTGTTCTGCTCGGCCCGGCTGCGCCCTGCCCTCGTCGAGACCTTTCGGAACTTCATCGGTAAGACCAGCGCAGTCTCCGACTTCAACGGCGAGCCGCGCCACGAGTTGAGCCTTGCCGATCTCGGCGATCGCATCGGCGGTGGCCGGTTGCGTGCGACCTTCATTCCGCGCCGACGCGGCGCCGTCACGCCCGCGTTCACGCCGGCGCGCCAGTCGGACGCATTTCGCGCGCTGCTGCCGACCACGGCCTATGAGCTGCCGGGATGGCCGAACGAGATCGCCGACAAGGTGGCGCGGATCGCCGGGCTCGCACCGGTGTTCTTCGCCGACACCGGCACCCAGCCGATGGAGATTCCCGCCGCATTCGCCCACCAGCTCGACCGGTTGTGAGGCCGCATGCGCGTCTCCGCGATCATCGCCGCCTACAATGCCGAGGCCTATATCGCCGAGGCGATCGAGAGCGTGCTCGGCCAGACCGTCCCGCCCTTCGAGCTCATCGTGGTCGACGACGGCTCGACCGACGGCACGCGCGGCGTTGTCGGCCGCTTCGGTGACCGCATCATCGCGATGAGCCAGGCCAACAGCGGCCAGGCCGCCGCCGTCAACAAGGGCCTCGCGATGGCGCGTGGCGAGCTGATCGGCTTCTGCGACGCCGACGATCTCTGGACCGCGCACAAGCTGTCGATGCAGCTGGCGCTGCTGGCGCGCGACGACGATATCGAAGCCGCGTTCGGCAAGGTGCAGCAATTCGTCAGCCCCGACGTGCCGGAGGCGCAACGCGCGCGCCTTCAGCCGGCGGTCGAGATCATGCCGGGCGAGCTCAAGCAATGCATGCTGGTCCGCCGCGCCGCGCTGGACCGCATCGGCCCATTCGACGAAAGCCTGCCCGCGACCTTCTTCATCGCCTGGCTCGGCCGCGCCAAACAGAACGGGCTGAAGATCGCGCATGTCGACGAGATCGTCGTCCGCCGCCGGCTGCATCTCGGCAATGGCGGCCGCACCAATACCGAGGCGCAGAACCTTCAGACGCTGATGGCGCTACGCCAGGCCATCAAGGCGCAACGCCGCCAGGAGTGAAGACCGGCGCGCCATCGATCGACACTGATGTCACGAACAGTCCGAGCAGGCGATGGTCGATCGAATGGCCGATATCCATCGGGCGCCCGGTATCGAGCATGCGCAGCGCGACGACGATCTTCCGCCGGTCTTGACCGACGATCGCCGCCTTGACCGCCAGCTTGAACGGCATCGGATCGTTGCGGCCCGCGGCAACCTGCAAGACCTCGCCGGCGCCGCCATAGGCCGCAAAGCGGAAGCTGTCCGCACCCGGCGGCAGGAACGGCACCACCGCGAGTTCGACGGAGGCGAAGGCCTGCGATGGCCCCTCGACCGGCACCGCGATGACGGCGAACTGACGGTCGGTCCACCGGCCCTCGTCCTCCGGTATCGAGAAGCCCTGCCCGAACCAGACGCCCTTCCCGCGCAGCGGAGGCGTCGCGCTTGCGGCCTGCTGCCAGACCCGCTTCAGCATCGCGTTCCGAAAGAGAGGAAAATGCACGAGACTGGCATCGAACGCGGCCGCGGCGGCCCTCGGCAGCTTCAGCCAATCCAGGAAGCCGAACGGCGCCTTGAACTGCGCACGCAACGAGGTGAGGAAGGCGACCCCGAATTGCTGCCATTGCGTGCGCCGGGCGCGCGGTATGGTGCGGATTGCGATCTCGATGGATTTTCCGGGTGGCGCGTAGGCCCACAGCTGCTCCACCAGCCCCTCCGGCACCAGTTTCGGCAGCTCCCGTGCGACGACGTCGAGCAATTGCGCCGCGAACAGGCTGCCGTTGTACCGCGTCACGATGGCGCGAAAGCGGTCCCAATCAACCTCGGCGCCGGCGTGCTGCAAGACATGCACGACCTCGAGCGCGCGGAATACCATCTCCTTCTGGTCCGCAGGCTCCGGCCGCATCGCCGCGATGGCGAGATGCTCGGCAAGGCCGGGGATCAGCACCTCATGCGTCAGCAGGCTCGCCGGCTCGGCGGTGCGAAACAGCTCATCGGTAAAGCTCTCGTCGTCGAGCCAGAACAGCGCGCGCCAGTGCAGGTCGATGGCGCGGCTGAGGCCGGCCCGCGACATCGCGACCGCATGGATGTCGCGGTCGAAATCGGACTCGGAAAACAACTCGACCCGCATGCCGTGGCTGCGGAACGCGGCCTGCCGCAGCACCTCGATCGCGCGCGGCGCGTCGGCGCGGCGAACCAGGAGATCGTAATCTCCGGTCATGCGCTTGGCCATGTAGCTCGCATCGCGCGCGAACAGCGCGCCGCCCTTGATCAGCAGCGCGGCAATGCCGGCAGCCTTCAGCGCCGCACAGGCCTCGACGACGTCGCGGACCCGTGTCGCGTTGGACAGCCAGACGTGCTTGACGACGCCGCGCATCCGCTTCGTGTCGGCATCGACGATGCCCGCCCGGTCGGCGGTGGCGACCAGCAGCGGCATGGTGCGGTAGACAACCTCGTCCGCCGCATCGAGCCGCTCGGAGGCGCGCCAGGCCCGGTAGGCGTCGATCGCACCCTGCCCCTCTCCGAGCGCGGCCTGGAACAGCATGAGGAAGCGCGGGTTCAGCGCGGTCGGAAGTTTCGCCGTCATCTCAACCGAACGGTTGAGCGTTGAGGCCAGCGTCGTCCGGCCCGGCAAGATCACACATCGGCATGATCAGCCGCAATCGCGCAAAGAGTGGACAACTCATCGTGACGCACTTCCAATTCCCGACCGGCGGACAAAGGATGCCGGGCGCAATCCTCGCCTGTCAATCGGGAAAGGCGCGGCTTCAGCCGCCAGCTTCCTTGCGCTTGGGTCGCGGCGGACCGTCCACCGGCGGCAGCGATTTGAGATAGTCCGCCATCGCCGCAAGATCCTCGTCGGACAATTGCGAAGTGTTCTTGATCACACGCGTCATCGCGCCGCCGACGCTGTCGCCATCGGGCAATTCGCCGTTCTTGAGGAAATAGGCGATATCCTTCACGCTCCACTCGCCGAGGCGCTTCTGGGTGATGTTGGGCACCCAGCCCTCGCCTTCCGGATTGGGCCCGCCGGCAAAGCGCTGGCCCGCGATGATGCCGCCGAGCGCGTTGCGCGGGCTATGGCATTCGGCGCAATGGCCAAAACTGTTGACGAGATAGGCGCCGCGATTCCATTGCGGCGACTTCGTCCCGTCGGCAACGAGCGGCTTGTCGTCCAGAAACAGGAATTTCCAGATGCCGACATTGCGCCGGATATTGAAGGGAAAGCTCATGTCGTGGTCGCGCACCCTGCCGGCCACGGGCGGCAGCGTCTTCAGATAAGCAAAGAGATCGAGCACGTCCTCGCGCCTCGCGTGCTGATAGGACGTATAAGGAAAGGCGGGGAAATAATGCTGCCCGCCGGGCGACACGCCGTGCATCACCGCATTGACGAAGTCGGCGTCCGTCCATTTGCCGATGCCGTCGTTGGGATCGGGCGAGATGTTCGGCGCGTAGAACGTTCCGAACGGCGACTTGATCGCGACGCCGCCGCCGAGCCTGACCCGATCGGGCTGGTTGGGCGTGGCATGGCAGGACGCGCAGCCCCCGGCGTTGAACATCACCTCGCCGTTGGCAAGGTTCGCCACGCGGACCGGCGCAGGGCCTGCGGCTGCGACCTTGGGCGCGCTGAGCCACCAATAGACGCCCGCGGCAGCGACCAGCGCGAGCAGCCCTGCCAGAATTGTTCGTTGCAGCATTCCGATCCATTCACTTGTCGCGGCGAACCTAAGACCGATGTCGTCGCGGCTCCAGCCACGAAGAATTTAGCCCGCCCTGGCCGGAAACGGGAATAAACTGAAACGCCGGCTGTTGGAAGTTTGCAGCCCCAACGGGTTCAGCAGGGAGACCATCATATGAACAAAACCGTCATTGCCGCCTTAGCGCTCGCTGCCGTTGCCTTCGCCGCTCCGGCCAGCGCCGAAAAGCTGAAAGCAACGCTCGACGGCAAGTCCGAGGTGCCCGCAACGACCAGCAGCGGCACCGGAACCGCCGACCTGGACTATGATGCCGCCAGCAAGAAGCTGTCCTGGACGGTTACCTATTCCGGGCTGTCCGGCCCTGCCACCGCCGCCCATTTCCACGGCCCCGCGGAGGCCGGCAAGAACGCCGGCGTCGCGATCGCGATCCCGAATGCGACCGCCAGCCCCGTGAAGGGCGAAGCGACGCTGACCGACGCGCAGGCCGCCGATCTGCTCGGCGGCAAGCTCTACGTCAACATCCACACCGCGGCCAACCCGGGCGGCGAGATCCGCGGTCAAGTGACGAAGTAAGCCTCCAAGATGACTTCGTCGCAAAAGGCCGGGCGCAGGAGGGGCGCCCGGCCTTTTCTATTCCGTTCGCACTCTAAGCCGCGTTCAGCGCCTGCGTGAGGTCGGCGATCAGGTCCGACGGATTCTCGATGCCGATCGACAGCCGGATCGTGGAATCGAGCACGCCGATTTTCTGGCGGATGTCGGCGGGAACGCCGGAATGGGTCATGGTCGCGGGCAGGCTCGCGAGCGACTCGGTGCCGCCGAGGCTCACCGCGAGCTTGAGGATCTGCAGCGCGTTGAGGAATTTCACGGCGGCCTCCTTGCCGCCGACAATATCGAACGAGAAGGTCGAGCCTGCCCCAAGGCATTGCCGCGCGAACACGCGGCCCGCGGGCGAAGCCTCCTCATGGTGGCCGAGATAGTGCACCTTGGCGACCTTGGCATGATCGCGCAGGAAGTCCGCGACAAGGCGCGCATTGCTGTTGGCCTTCTCCATGCGCAGGCTCAACGTCTCGAGCGAGCGGTTGATCATCCAGCACGAATGCGGATCGAGCTGGGTGCCGATGGCGCCGCGCAACGCCTTGATGCCCTTCATGATCGCCTTCGAGCCGAGCGCTGCCCCCGCGATCAGGTCGGAATGACCGCCGACATATTTCGTCAGCGAATACAGCGACAGGTCCGCGCCGTGCTCGATCGGCCGCTGAAACACCGGGCCGAGCAGCGTGTTGTCGCAAGCGATGATCGGTGTGTGTCCCTGCGCCTTGCCGATCGCATCGGCGATGCGGCGGATCATGGCGACGTCGACCAGGCCGTTGGTCGGATTGGCCGGGGTCTCGATCAGGATCATCGAAACGCGGCCCTTGGCCATTGCCTCTTCCGCGGCCCGCTTGACGCCGGCTTCGTCGATCCCGTCGGCAAAGCCGACGGCGCCGATCGACAGCCGCGCCAGCGTGTTCGTTAGCAGCGTTTCGGTCCCGCCATAGAGCGGCTGGGAGTGCAGGATGACGTCGCCGGGGCGGACGAAAGCGAGGATCGTGGTGGAGATCGCCGCCATGCCGGACGAGAACAGCGCGCAACTCTCGGTGCGCTCGTAGATCGAGAGCCTGTCCTCGACGATCTCGCTGTTGGGATGATTGAAGCGCGAATAGACCAGGCCCGCGCCCATGCCTTCCGGAGGCTCGCGCCGGCCGGCAACGTAATCGAAAAAGTCCTGCCCGTCGTCGGCCGTCTTGAATACGAAGGTGGAGGTCAGAAACACCGGCGGCTTGATCGCGCCTTCCGACAGTTGCGGATCATAGCCATAGGTCAGCATCAGCGTTTCGGGGTGCAGCATGTGATTGCCGATGTGGGTCTTGGACGGAAACGGTTTGACCATGGCATGTCTCGCTGTTGATTGAGATGCTCGCCGGGCGTTGGAACTCCCGACGTCATGAACAATCGGGAAAGATGAGCCGACTCACGTCAACGCCACGGCAGTTGCTGCGAAGATAACTGCTCGAACGGCGCCCCGTCAGACCTTGCAAATAGAAAAAGGGCGGCTGCTCTCGCAACCGCCCTTTGATCGATTCCTGTAGCCCGGATGGAGCGAAGCGCAATCCGGGACAGACTTTCAGCTTGGTTGGACCTTCCCGGATTTCGCTTCGCTCCATCCGGGCTACGAAGATCTTCAGCCTCAGCCGTTCTTGACGCGGAACGTCTCGTGGCAGCCGCCGCATTCCTTGCCGATGGCCGGCATGTTCGCCTTGAGCGAATCCAGATCCTTGATCTTGCCCTTGGCTTCCCCGACGACCTTGGCGAAGCTTGCGATCTTGGCGTCGAAGCCGGCCTTGTCCTCCCAGACCTTCGGCGAGGTCGAATAATCGCCGTCCAGCTTCACGCCCTTGGCGCTGGCCGGAAACAGGTTCGGCAGCTTCTTGGCGGTATCTTCGAACTGCGCCAGTGCGCTGTCCACGGTCGCCTGGTCGTAGGGCTTCTCGCCTTTGACCATTGCCGACATCGCGCCGGCATTCTTGCCGTTGCCCTTCATGAGGGTCTGGACTTCCTTGACGGTGTCCTGCTGCGCCCAAACCGCGCCCATGCCGAGCAGCAGCGCGCCCCCAACAACCAATACTCGCTTCATTCGCAAAATCCCTTTCGCTGAGACAGGATCGTGCTGACCCCACATTGGGCCAACCCCGATTGGCAGATTTCATTCCATCCAGAGCGCGACGAAAAATCGTCGCACTCCGGATCGTTTGGCTGAGCCCGCAACACGCGTTCCGCGTTTGTTTGGATTTACAGGCTGTGACGGCGATGGTGCTCGCTGATCGCGACCCACACCCGCTCGGGGGTCGCCGGCATGTCGATGTGGTCGATCTTGTATTCGCGCCAGAGCGCATCGACGATGGCGTTGACGATAGCCGGACAGGAGCCGATCGCGCCGGCCTCGCCCGCCCCCTTCACGCCCATCGGATTGGTCTTGCAGGGGACGTTGGCGGTCTCGAACACGAAGGCCGGCCCGTCCGCCGCCCGCGGCAGCGCATAGTCCATGAAGGTCGCGGTGATGAGCTGGCCGTCGGTGGCGCCATAGACCACCTGCTCCATCAGCGCCTGGCCGATGCCCTGCATGGCGCCGCCATGCACCTGGCCGGCCAAGAGCAGCGGATTGAGGGTCTTGCCGAAATCGTCGACGATCACGTAGTTGACGATCTTGATGATACCGGTGGCCGGATCGATCTCGACCTCCGCGACATGGGTGCCGTTGGGATAGGTGCCGTCGGCGCTGGCAAAGGTCGCGCTGCCATTCAGCTTCGACGGATCGGCGCCCGGCCGCTTGGCGAGGTCGGCGAACGAGATCGAACGGTCGGTGCCGGCGATGCGCACCACGCCCTCCGAGATCTCGAGGTCGCCGGCGCCGGCCTCCAGCGCCTGCGCCGCGATCTCCTTCAGCTTTTCCCCGAGTTCGCGCGTGGCGCGCTCGACGCTGACGCCGCCCGAGGGGATAGAGGCCGAGCCGCCGGTACCGAGGCCGGTCTTGATCTCGTCGGTGTCGCCCTGGCGGACATGGACCCGCTCCGGCGCGACGCCGAACTGCTCGGCGACGATCTGGGCGTAGGCGGTCTGGTGGCCCTGCCCGCTCGACTGCGTGCCGATCAGGACGGTGACGTCGCCGTTGGGATCGAGGCGGACGTTGGCCGTCTCCTCACCCATCACGCCGCAGATCTCGACATAGCTCGCAAGCCCGATGCCGCGGATCAGGCCGCCCTTCTTGGCCGCCTTGGCGCGCTTGGGAAAGTCCTTCCACTCGGCGATCTCCATCGCGCGCTTGAGATGCGCGGCGAAGTCGCCGGAATCATAGACCTTGCCCGTGGCCGTCTTGTAGGGCAGCGCCTTCGGCGGAATGAAGTTCTTGCGGCGGATGGCATCCGGCGTCATGTCGAGTTTTCGCGCGCACGCGTCGACGAGGCGCTCGATCACATAGGCGGCTTCAGGACGGCCTGCGCCGCGATAGGCATCGACAGGCACGCTGTGGGTGAAGACGGTCCGCACCCGGCAGTGGAAGGCCTGGATATCGTAGAGGCCCGGCAGCATACCAGCGCCGCCATGCGGGATGTAGGGTCCGAAGGTCGACAGATAGGCGCCCATGTCGCCCATCAGGTCGCAGTCCATCGCGAGGAACTTGCCGTCTTCAGCCAGCGCCATCTTGGCGGTGGTGACGTTGTCGCGGCCCTGCGCGTCGCCCATGAAATGCTCGGTGCGATCGGCCGCCCATTTCACCGTCTTCTTGAGCTTCTTGGCCGCGACCGCCACCAGGGCGTATTCGCGATACGGGAACAGCTTCGTGCCGAAGCCGCCGCCGACGTCGGGGCAAATCACCCGCATCTTGTCGGTGGGGATGTTGAGCACGTTCTGGCAGAGAATGTCGCGCAGGCGATGGCTGCCCTGGCTGCCGATCGTCAGCGTCAGATGGTCGCGCTTGGCGTCGTATTCGCACACCGCCGCGCGCGTCTCCATGAAGCTCGCGACCACGCGCGGATTGACGATCGAGATTTCGGCGACCGCATGCGCCTTGGCGAAGGCCGCTTCCGTCGCCTTCTTGTCGCCGATCGAGACGTCGAACAGCACGTTTCCGGCCTTGTCGGGCCAGACCTGCGGCGCGCCTTTCTTGACGGCGTTGACGACGCCGGTGACCGCCGGCAGCGGCGACCATTTGACCTCAATCGCCTCGATCGCGTCGCGGGCCTGGTTGATGGTCTCGGCGACCACGAAGGCGATGGAATCGCCGACATGGCGAACCTCGTCCTTGGCAAGGATCGGATATGGCGGACCGGTGAACGGATCGGTCTCGAGATTGAACAGGCACGGCAGATTGCCGAGGTCTGCGACATCATCGGCGGTCAGGATCAGTGCGACACCGGGCAGCCCGCGCGCGCGGCTCGCATCGATGGTGTATTTGGCATGCGCATGCGGCGAGCGCAGCATCAGGCAGCGCAGCGCAGCCTGCGGCGCATAATCGTCGGTATAGCGGCCCTTGCCGCGGATGAGCGCGTCATCCTCCTTGCGCAGCACGCTTTGGCCAACGCCGAACTTGATGGGAGCCGCCATTTTATCTTCCCGTTCCATGGTTGTTTTGCCGGGCATATTGCCGTGGAAAAACTGGCAAGGCAAACGGGGATTGGGCACGCCCCACCCTCGAAGGGTCGGCATGCTACCCCTGTCAGAGGCGACGAGACGGAAAGGTCGCAGCTCGGTCATTTCTCGGTGAAGATCGATCCCGACCGTGGCACGATAGTTGCCGAACTCACCTGCCGTGCATGCATGCTCGAACAAGCGGCCATGCTGACCGCCGCTTGTTCGCAAAGCGCATGCCCTCTCCGATGGTTGATCACCTACATCCCACCGCGGTTCAACAGATACCTTGTTCGATCCCTGAGCGCATCGATCGCACGTCCCGGTGCGATGCAGTCGATCTCACCGCGCGTCAAACCGATATCCATCAGCTCCCGGTCGTTCAGATCATGGAGGCTGACTTGTGATCGTCCGCGCCTCTGCAAAAACGCATCCCAATACTGCATGAGCAGACCGAAAACGCTTCGCGTCGCGGATCCGGTGGCATTCTTGTCGTACAAAGCGCTTTCCAGAGCCGCGGCCGATGCCTTGAGGCGTGCTGCCAACGCCTGGTCGACCGCGCTCTTCGCTTGCACGATGGAGAGATTGAGACCGCGCGTTGCGGCATCGCCCTCTATCCCGGGTGATATGTTCGTCAATTGGGGTGGCATCGGATGCTCCTGCTGTTGAGCCGGCAGGGAGCGTGGCCACAAAAAAGGCCCCGTCCGATGCCGGCGGGGCCTGGTGGAAAAGATGTCGTCGAAATCCTAGCGCACGACTCCTCCCACGGCCCGGCCGAAGCGGGTCATGTGATTGCGGTTGACGGTGCGCGAGCATTTGGTCATGAGCTGCGAATAGCACGGCAATCGCGCAAAATCAAGAGATGTGGAGGGGCTGCCTACATCCTTCAGGCGAGCGCCTCGTTTGGCGGATGCACCCGCAAAGCCCTCGGATCATCTTCCGCGGGGAGGCGCTGCAGCAGGACAGGCAAGCGAACTCGATACGTGCCGGCAGCTACTGTTGCTGAATACGGCCGAGATAATCGACGACGGAGAGGATACGTTTTCGCACGACGACCTCCGGGCTCTGCTCCGGTCCAGCCTTCTGCCAATAGGACGGATCGACGTAGTGAGGCAAGTTGATGATGGGATTGAATCGTTCTCCCCAAATCGGCATCTCACGCGTGCCGTGAGCGGGAATTGTCTTCATCCCATCGATGACTTCATAGATGGTGTTCGTGGGAAACACGCCGTTGTTGTTCTTGGCCAGCATCGTCAGATCGGCAGGCGCTGTCTTCAACTGGCCGCTCACCGGTCCCTTGCCTCTGGCATCCGCACCGTGGCAACTCGCGCACGACGCCTGAAATTCCGACTTGCCGACGTCGAAATCTTCGGCCTGAACCACTGCGGCGAAACCAGCGGCAAGACCGGTAATGATCAAACATTTCACAGCAGATTTTACCATGTCCTGCTCCGACGCTGGCCAGCAAGCCCCTACTCCTAGCCACTTCGCCCGCCGGCAGTTTGACCCACATCAAGACTGGCTTACGCGCGCTCCGATCCGACCCGGGTTCGGGCGGACGCGGACGGGATTTTGAAAAAGCTTGCGACCGCGCCTAACCGCGCACCAGCGACACTAGCCAGCTGCGGCCGAACAGCGCAAGGATCGCGAGCGCATAGACGATGGTGCCGCCGGCGGCGAGCAACACCAGCGTCACCTCGTCACGGAAATGCATCGAGCCTAACGAGGGACCGCTGAAGCGCGCGATCAGCCAGAACGCCATCGCGAGGATGATGCCCGTCAGCAGGAATTTGCCGAGCGACATCAGCCAGGCTCGGTCCAGAACGAGAAAGCCGCGCCGCACGGCGAAGAACAGCACCAGCAACAGATTGGTCCAGACGCCGACAGCGGTGGCAAGCGCAAGGCCGATCTGGGCCAGCGATCCCATCAAGGCGACCTTCAGCGCGACGTTGACGGCGATGCCGGTCAGGGACGCCCGCACCGGCGTTGCCGTATCCTTGCGCGCATAGAAGGTCGCGACCGCGCTACGGATCAGCACGAAGGGGATCAGGCCGATCGCATAAGCCGCGAGTGTGCTGCCCGCGGCGACCGCATCGGCTTTGGAGAATGCGCCGCGGGCGAACAGCGCGCGCATGATCTCGTCGGGCACGGTAAGGAAGGCCGCGACGAACGGGATCGAGAACAGCAGCGTGAAATCGAAGGCGCGGCGCTGCGCCTTCATCGCGCCGTCGAGGTCGTTGGCCGTGATCCGCCGCGACATCTCCGGCAGCAGCACGGTGCCGATGGCGATGCCGATCACGCCGATCGGCAGCTGGTTGAGGCGGTCGGCATAGTACAGCGCCGACAGCGCGCCCGCGGGCAGGAAAGTCGCGATGATGGTGTCGGCGAACAGCGCGACCTGCGTCCCCATGGAGCCAAGTGTCGCAGGTCCCAGCGCTTTGAAAAAGCCGCGGACGTCTTCGTCGAGCTTCAATGGCGCAAAGCGCGGCAGGCCGCCGTGGCGCGCGAGATCGCCGGCAAGCAGGAAATATTGCAGGAAGCCCGAGAT
>NZ_JXDL01000001.1:7389544-7398034 GCF_001590795.1 Bradyrhizobium sp. AT1 | reverse complement strand
TCTCTCTCCGCGCATTCCGTGCGGAGAGAGACCCCTCACCCGTCTCGCCGCTACGCGGCGATCCACCCTCTCCCACAAGGGGAGAGGGAAAGAAATCACCCCGCCAGCGCGCCGCGCACGGCAGCGATCACGCGCTCCTGATCGGCTTCGGTCAGGTAAGCGTGCATCGGCAGGCTGATGACGTCCTGCGACAGGCTCTCGCAACCCGGCAAGCCACCCTCGGCCACCGGATATTGCTTGTAGGCGGTCTGCTGGTGCATCGACTTGCCGTAATAGATCGCGGTCGGCACGCCCTGGGCTTTGAGCGCAGCAGCGAAGCCGTCGCGGTCGGTGCCCTTGGGGAGGCGGATCGTGTACTGCGCCCAGACCGAGGTGTTGCCCGGCGAAAGGCGCGGCACGGTGACGACGTTGCCAAGCCCACGCGCGTAGCGTTCGGCAACCCGGTTGCGGGCGGCAATCTCGTCGTCGAAGATCTTCAGCTTCTCGATCAGGACCGCGGCCTGCATGGTGTCGAGCCGGCCGGTCAGGCCGAGGCGGACGTTGTCGTATTTGTCGACGCCCTGCCCGTGCACGCGGATGCTGCGCAGTGTCGCCGCGAGCTCGTCGTCGTCGGTGAAGATCGCGCCGCCGTCGCCGAAGCAGCCGAGCGGTTTTGCCGGAAAGAAGCTGGTCGCGGTGGCGAGCCCGAAAGTGCCGAGCTTGCGGCCCTTGTAGCTGGCGCCGAACCCTTGCGCGGCGTCGTCGAGCACGAACAGGCCCTCGGCCTTGGCGATCTCTGCGATGGCATCGTGATCGGCGGGCTGGCCGAACAGGTCGACCGGGATCACCGCCACCGGTTTGAGGCCGGCCTTGCGCGCCGTCGCGATGCCGCGCTTGAGCGATTCCGGGCTCATGTTGAAGGTGGTCTCGTCGACGTCGACATAAACCGGCGTCGCACCGGTCCGCGCCACCGGCGAGGCGGTCGCGATGAAGGTGAAGGACGGGCACAGCACGGCATCGCCGGGCCCAACATTCTTCGCCATCATCACCATCAGGATCGCGTCGGTGCCGCTGGCGCAGCCGATCACATGCTTGGCGCCCGCGTAGGCCGCGAGCTGCTTCTCGAGCTCGAACACCTCAGGCCCGTTGACGAACTGGCAGTGGTCCATCACGCGCTTGACGGCGGCATCGAGCGAGGCGCCGAGCCGGCGGCGCTGCGAGGCGACGTCGATGAAGGGAATGGGTTCGGAACGCAGATGCTGGTTCATGACGCCTTGCGGGTTTTGAGCGGTCGACATGGAGGGTTCAGCCGGCGACGCGGCGCGGCCCCTTGAGAGCGGGCGATTTGGCCGCGGGCCGCGACGGCGTCTCGAGGCACTGCGTCGCGATCTCGAGGCTGGCGACGCCTTCATCGCCGGTGACCGCCGGTGTTTCGCCGTTGCGCACGGCCTTGAGGAACGCGATCAGCTCGGCGCGAAGCGGCTCGTCATGGCCGACCGGGAGATGCCGCATCGAGTAGCTGCCGTCGGGCTTGAAGCCGAAGCACTCGGTGACCTGGCGCGTCAGCAGATCGCCCATCACGTATTTGCCGCGCGTCGCGACCGTGACGCTGCGCGCCTTGAACGGCGTCAGCCAGTTGGTGTTGATGTGGGCGAGCACGCCATTGGCGGTGCGGAACTGCAGCAGCGCGATATCCTCGCGCTCGGCGACCGCGCTCGACAGCTGCGGCTGCACTTCGACGATGTCGGATTCGGTGAACCAGCGGATCAGATCGATGTCGTGGACGGCGAGGTCGATGACGACGCCGACATTGGACATGCGCGGCGGGAACGGGCCGACACGGGTGATCGCGATGGAGAGAATGTCCTCGCCCGCGATCGCCTGCTTGACGGCGGCGACCGCCGGATTGAAGCGCTCGACATGGCCGACCATCAGCGTGACGCCGGCCTTCTGCGCGGCGGTGACGATCTCGCGGCCCTCTTGGACGGTGGAGGCGATCGGCTTCTCGACCAAGACGTGGATGTTCTTGGCGATGCAGGCGAGCGCGACCTCGTGATGCAGATGGGTGGGAGCAGCGATGGTGACGGCATCGACGCCCGCCGCGAACAACTCGTCGAGCGTCTCGAAGCTTGCGCAATTGGCAAGTTCGGTCGCGCGCGTGCGATGCGCCGGCGAAGGATCCACGACACCGATGAGGTTGACGCCAGGCAGACCGCTAAGCACGCGCGCATGGTTGCTGCCCATCACGCCGGCACCAATGACGCCAACGCGCAAGCCGGCCTTTGCCGGTGCAGATCCTTTGGAACTCATGTGAGCAAACCCCGATTCAACGCAAATCCCCGGCGCGCTTCTAGCACGGACGCCACATTTGTGGCGAATGCCGCCCTGGCGGGCCGGACACGATTTGATTCAAAAAGTTACACGTTCCCCGGGCCTTAAGCCGAAAAATATCGCCTGTTGGGCCCGGGTCACGTGATTCGGAGTTTGCTGGTTACGACCTTTGATAGTCGTCTTCAATCCGGATGATGTCGTCTTCCCCGAGATAGCTTCCGGTCTGGACCTCGATCAGTTCCAGCATGATTTTACCGGGGTTCTCCATGCGGTGGACGGCGCCCATCGGAATGTAGATCGACTCGTTCTCGTGCACCATCTTCACGGTCTCGTCGACGGTGACCTGCGCGGTACCGCGCACCACGATCCAGTGCTCGGCGCGATGATGGTGCTTCTGCAGCGACAGCCGCCCGCCCGGCTTCACCACAATGCGCTTGACCTGGTGACGCTCGCCATTGTCGACGGACTGATAGCTGCCCCAGGGCCGATGCACCTTGAGATGTTCCTCAGTGACTTTCGGCGCGACCGTCTTCAGCTTGGTGACGAGACGCTTCAGCCCGTTGGCATCCTTCTGGCGCGAGACCAGCACCGCATCCGCGGTTGCGACCACGACGAGATCGTCGACGCCTTCGAGCGCGACCAGCGCCTGGTCGGTCGTGACGTTGCAATTGCGGGAATCCTCGAACACGGCGGCACCGTGCGCGGCATTGCCCTGCGCGTCCTTGTCCGAGAGCTCCCACACCGCGTGCCAGGAGCCCACATCGGACCAGCCGCAGGAGACCGGCACGACGGCTGCCCGCGCGGTCTTCTCCATCACGGCATAGTCGATCGAGATCGCCTTCGCCGCGCCGAACGCTTCCGGCTCCAGCGTGACGAAGCCGAGATCCCGGCCGGCATTGTTGACCGCGTTCGTGACGGCCTCGACGCTTGCCGCATCGACCTTGCGGTATTCGTCGAGCAGCACGCTCGCCGGGAACATGAAGTTGCCGCTGTTCCAGAGATAGCCCGAATTGACGTAGTCGGAGGCCTTCACCGCGTCCGGCTTCTCGACGAAGCGCGCGACCGCATGCACCTCGCCGGAGATCACCTCGCCCGGATTGATGTAGCCGTATTCGGTCGCCGGCCGCTCCGGCTTGACGCCGAAGGTAACGATGCGCCCGGCGCTCGCGGCGGTGAGGCCCTCGCGGCAGGCGGCGACGAAGGCGGCATTGTCCTGCACCACGTGATCGGCGGCGAGCGCGAGCACGATGGCCTCCTTGGCGCGGTTCTGCGCGAACACCGCGCCGGCCGCGATCGCAGGGCCGGAATCGCGCCGCATCGGCTCGAGAATGACGTCGGCCTCGATGCCAATCTCGGCGAGCTGCTCCAGCACCATGAAGCGATAGGACGCGTTGGTGATGACGATCGGCCGGTCGAACAGGGAGGGATCGGAGACGCGCAGCAGCGTGTCCTGGAAGGTCGAGCGCGTGCCGAACAGCGGCAGGAACTGTTTGGGCCGCACCTCGCGCGAAGCCGGCCACAGCCGCGTGCCGGCACCGCCGCACATGATCAGGGGGATTATGCGTTTGTCCATCGTCATCTCAAACCTTGAAGTAGTCCCGATACCAGGTGACAAAATTATGGACCCCATGCGCGATCGGCGTTGACGGTGCAAAGCCGGTGTCGCGCATCAAATCCTCGACATCCGCGAACGTTTCCAGCACATCTCCCGGCTGCATCGGCAGCAATTCTTTGATCGCCGTCCGGCCCAGCTCCCGCTCCAGAAGACCGACGACGTGCATCAGTTCCTCCGGGTGGTGATTGCCGACATTGTAGAGTTTAAACGGCGCATTTGCGGCAGAAGGATCGTCCGCGGGCACAAGATCGATCAGCTTGGATACGACACGCGTCACATCATCAATATAGGTGAAGTCGCGGCGCATCTGGCCATGGTTAAACAGCCGGATCGGCTTGCCCGCCATAATGGCGCTCGCGAACAGAAACATGGCCATGTCGGGCCGTCCCCATGGCCCGTAGATGGTAAAGAAGCGCAAGCCCGTGACCGGCAGGCGATAGAGATGGCTGTAGGATTGCGCCATCACCTCGTTCGCCTTCTTGGTCGCAGCGTAGAAGCTGACGGGATGATCGGTGCGGTCCGCAACCGCAAATGGCATTTTTGTGTTGGCGCCATAAACGGAGGATGACGAGGCGTAGACGAGATGGCGGCAGCCGTTGTTGCGGCAGCCTTCGAGCACGTTGAGAAAGCCGACGAGATTGGACTCGGCGTAGGCGTGCGGCTGCTCGATCGAGTAGCGCACGCCGGCCTGCGCTGCGAGATGCACGACTTTGGCAAAACGGTGTTGCCTGAACAGCGCCGCCATCGTCTCTCGGTCGGCGAGATCCGCCTCGACCAAGGAGAAGCGGGGGTCGACCTGCAGCAGCGCCAGCCGCGCCCGCTTCAGCGCCGGATCGTAATAGTTGTTAATATTGTCGAGCCCGACGACGGCGTGGCCTTCGCTCAGGAGCTGCCGGGCGACGTGAAAGCCGATGAAGCCGGCCGCGCCGGTAACCAAAATCGCCTGATTGGTCATCCTGTTCCCTGGGATCCGAGCCGCTCCTGTTTAGCCGTCACTTTGATCGGGTCGCAATAGGCTGACCGCTGCCTGTGAGGACTCCTCTAGGCGTCCTTAACGACGGGTCTTAACGAGAGCTATTGCAAGATCGGCGCCAAAACCATACCAAAGCGGCCGAATTCGACGTTCGCGTCGGGTTGCCTCAAATCTTCGCAAACCCTGTACATGCGGACGAGATGCGCCGAATCCTGCTGTCGACGGCCAAAATCCTGATTTCCGCGGCGCTGCTCTACCTGGCGCTGCGCAAGGTCGATCTATCCGAGCTGTTTTCGCGCTTCACCGTCACCAGCCTGTTCTGGATCGGCCTGGCGATCGCGATCACGTTCCTGCAGATCTTCGTCGGCGTGCTGCGATGGCGCGAGATCAGCGCTGCCTGCGGCGCGCCGCTCGAGCTCGGCCGGGCGATGCGCTACAACGTGATCGGCTCCTTCTTCAACCAGACCCTGCCGTCGGCGATCGGTGGCGACGCGGTCCGGCTGTGGCTCGTTGCACGCGCCGGGGCCGGCTGGCGTGCGGCGACCTACTCGATCTTCGTCGACCGCGCGATCGGACTGATCGCGCTCGCGGTTCTCATCGTCGCCAGCCTGCCCTGGAGCTACGCCCTCATCACCGATGCGCACGGGCGCTCGGCGCTGCTGCTCATCGACCTCCTGGCGCTCGCCGGCGGCGTCGGCTTCCTGATCTTCGGCGCGCTGAAATGGCGCTGGCTGAAAACCTGGTGGGCCACGCATCATCTTCACGCCTGCGCGGTGATCGCCAACCGCGTGATCTTCAGCCGGAGAAGCGGGCCGATCATCGCGATCCTGTCGATCCTCGTTCACGTGCTCGCAGTCGTCATCGCCTGGTGCGTGGTGCAATCGATCGCGGCCCCGGTTCGCTTCAGCGACGTCTTCCTGCTCGTGCCGCCCGTGATGCTGATCACGATGATGCCGATCTCGATCGCCGGCTGGGGCGTGCGCGAGGCCACGATGGGCCTGGCGTTCGGCTTCGCCGGACTTGCCGCCAATGAGGGCGTCAACGTCTCGCTGCTGTACGGCGCCGTGTTCTTCATCGTCGGCGCGTTCGGCGGCTTGGTCTGGATCCTCAGCGCGGAGAAAGCCGCGCAAGGCTCGGCGCAGCTCGGAGTCCCGGAGTGACCATGCCGACGATCGTGGCCGCGCTGCTCGCCGCTGCGATCGCCGCGCTGATCTCGGCGCTGATCACCTGGATCAGCCGCCCCCTGCTCCAGCGCTACGCGTTGGCCCGGCCGAATGCGCGTTCCTCCCATCGCATCCCGACGCCGCAGGGCGCCGGCATAGCGGTGATCGCGGCGACGCTGATCGTCGCATTGGCGTCGGCGGCCTGGGTTAATTTTGCGATTCCGCCGGCACTGATCATGGCCACCATTGTCATCGCGTTGGTCGGGTTCGCCGACGACATCGTTTCGCTGCCAGTGCTGGTGCGGCTCGCACTGCAAGCCGCCTGCGTCGGCGCTGTGGTGTTCACCGCGCCTGACGATGCCCGCATCGTGCCGGCGCTGCCGCTGGCGCTGGAGCGAGGCCTGATCCTGCTCGCCGGTGTCTGGTTCGTGAACCTCGTCAACTTCATGGACGGGCTCGACCTGATGACGGTGGCTGAGGTCGTGCCGGTCACGGCCGCGCTGCTGCTGCTCGGGCTGTTCGGCGACCTCTCGCGGCCGGTGACGTTCATCGCAATGGCGCTGTGCGGGGCCATGCTCGGCTTTGCGCCGTTCAACAAGCCGGTCGCGAAGGTGTTCCTGGGCGATGTCGGCAGCCTGCCGATCGGACTTCTGCTGGGCTGGTGCCTGCTCGAGCTCGCCTGGCGCGGACAACCCGCCGCGGCGCTGCTGCTGCCGGCCTATTACCTTGCTGATTCCACCATCACGCTGTTTCGGCGCATCATCAGGCGCGAGCCGTTCTAGTCGGCGCACCGCACGCATTTCTATCAGCGCGCCACCGACAACGGGTTTACGGTCCTGCGAGTGACCGGCGAGGTGTTCGCGCTCAATCTCCTGTTGGCGTTGCTCGCCATCGCCACTGTTCGCGCGGGATCGACCGGGATGACGATCCTGTCCGTGCTCGCAGGCGCGGCCGCGGTCGGTTTCCTGCTGCGACGCTTCTCCCGCGCTCAGGCATCCTGAGCCGACAGCGCCAGCCGCAAGCCCTGGTCGAGGGAGATCTGCGGCTGCCAGCCGGTCGCGAGCGCCTTGGAGATGTCGAGCTCGAGCGAGCCGATCAGGCTGTCATGGGTATCCTGCCGGCCCATCGCGCCAAGCAGCGTGCCGAGCACGCCCGGCGGCACGCTGAACATCCGCGGCCTCTTGCCGGACGCCTCGGCCAGACGCGAGACGAATTCCGGCGTCGAGACCTGCTCCCTGTCGGCCACGAGGAATATCTCGAAATTGCTGGCGGGATCGGGGTGACCCAGCCGGTGCAGGATGAACGACGCCAGGTTCTGCACGGCAAGGAAGGCGCGCTGGTTGTGGATCGCCGCAAAAGGCAGCGGCAGCCCGAGCGCGACCGCGCGCGTCAACAGCGCGAAATTGCCCTTGGCGCCCGCGCCATAGACCAGCGGCGGACGGATCACCGAGATCTTCATGTCGTTGTCGCGCGCCAGCGTTCTCAAGCCGGCCTCGGCCGCGGCCTTGGACATGCCGTAGAGGCCGCGCGGCGTCAGAATGTCGTTCTCGCCGAAGGGGGCGCGGCCCTCGTTGCTGCGGCCGTGCACGAGCACGGTGCTGACGAAGATGAACTGGCGCACGCCGGCCGTCGCCGCGCAGCGCGCAAGATGCAGCGTGCCGGCGATGTTGACGTTGCGGTAGAGCTGGACCGCGTGCTCCTCGTTCTTGTGATGCACGCGCGCGGCGAGATGGACGACCGCATCGACGCCGTCCAGTGCGGCCTGCCAATCGGTGTCGGGACCGATCGTCTCGATCACGACCTCGTCGTCGATCCCTTCCGGAGTGCGGACCGCGCGGCGGACCGACCATCCCTCGCGCGCCAGCGACGGCACGACGTGACGTCCGACGAAACCGCTCGCTCCCGTCACCAGCACGACCGGTTTCTTCTCGCTCATCGTTGCTCCGACAGGTCCGGGTTGCGCAACAATTCGTCGATCAGCGCCGCATAGGCGTTCATCGCGGTCGTGCTGTTGAATCGCTCGGCCGTCTTCACCGCGCGCGCAGCGATGCCGCCGTCCTCGTCAGCGGACGCCGTGCGGATCGCCGCGGCGAGCTGATCGGCGCGGCCCGGCGTCACGACCCAGCCGAGCCCGTTCTCGACCACGGTCAAGGCGGCCTCTGCCTCCGGCTCGGACACCAGCACCACGGGACGGCCGACCGCCAGCAGGTTGTAGAAGCGGCTCGGCACCGACACTCCCGCGACGTCCTTGCGGTACGGAATGATCCAGAGGTCGGCGGACGTCAAAAGCGCCTCGAGCTCGGAATCCTCGACCCGCCCGACAAAGGAGATGTTGGAGAGGTTCGCGGCCGCCTGCAATTGCTTCAGCCGCTCGAAGCCGATACCCCAGCCCGACAGCAGGAAGTGAATGTCCGTGTCGTCCTTCAGCA
>NZ_JXDL01000001.1:7356800-7387899 GCF_001590795.1 Bradyrhizobium sp. AT1 | reverse complement strand
GAATGTCGGCGATCCGCCCTTCGATCTCGGCGGTCGCGCCTCGCGCGGCGAGCGCTTCCGTGATGGCGTAGAGCGCCGGCTCCGAGTTTTCCACGATCAGGAGCCGCGCGGCGCCGAAGGCAACGACGCGCTCGCAGATCTCGGAACCGATCGAGCCGCCGCCGCCGGTGACGATCACCGCCTTGCCTTTGATCAGAGCTTCCAGGCGGGCATAATCGATCGTCTCGCTCGGCCGCAGCAGCAAATCCTCGACCGCGACGGCGGTGAGCCGCGGCGTGTCGCCGCTCTCGAGCGAGGGCATCCGGTTGACGATCACACCCAGCTTGCGCGCCCGCATCAGGATCGATTCCGGGTGCGCTTCCGGCTCGAATGCCGACGGCGTCATGACGAGGCGTGCGATCGGCTTGTTGCGCTTGGCGAAGTCGGCGATGACGTCCTCGACGTCGTCGATGACGCCCAACACGGGCACGTTCCGGATGAACTGGCCGCGATCCGCGCTCGATGGCGACAACACCCCGACCGGCCAGATGCGCTTGATCGCTCCGCTCTCGATGCCGCGAAGCAGCACCTCGGCATCCGCGGCCCGCCCGATCAGCAGCGTCGGCGCTGCATCCTCGCCTCTGGCGTGACGTCGCACCCGCGTATAGCGGAAGTAGCGATAGGCCATGCGCAGCGCGCTGAGAAAGGAGATCTCGAGGAACCAATAAAGGACGATCGTCACCTTCCCGAGGAAGAAGGCGCCGCGGACGTTGGGGGCGACGAAGATGTAGTCGAGCACGAGCAGGGCAACCGTCAGCACGGTCGCGACGCGGATGATGTTCAGCGCGTCAGGCAGCGAGATAAAGCGCCATTTCGTCGTGGTCAGGTTGAAGATGAAGAACACGACCACGCTGAAGGCGAGGAAGTAGGGCAGGATCTGGAACAGCAGCGGCAAGCGGTCGAAGAAGCCGTCGCCACCCTCGAATCGCAGATAGAAGGCGGCAAAAAGCGCCGCCGCGGTCGCCAGCAGGTCGTGGAGCGCGATCAGGAAATTGCGCAAGGTAAGATGCGAAAGACGCGTCATCCGCCGACCGATGAAAACCCAGTTAGATGCAACCTGACCGCGCTGATAGCCCATCTGGACCAGACTTGCCAGCCGCGCGGCCGCTCAGGAACCGGCTTCCCCCATCTTCGCCTCGCCCTGTTGTGCCCGGAGCACCATGCCGCCGGCAACGCCGACGCCGATGACGTACATCCAGCCCTCGTGGAAGTCGAACAGATGGGAGTTGAACAGCGAAGTGAAGACGTTCTGCACCACCACCAGAAGCCCGATCCACTTGACCAGCCCGTCGCCGCGAAACAACAGCAGATGCAGGATCCAGATCGCGTAGAGAACGCCGATGCCGATCGCGCCCCATTGCACGGCAACGTTGAGGGTCTGGTTATGCGGGTTGCCTATCACTTCGGCGGATGCCTGGTATTGACCGCTGGGCGTCGCGACGCGCTCGAACAATCCGCGCGTCGAGCCGGTGCCGTGGCCCATGATCGGCGCCTGCGCGAAGAAGCCGAGCGACTTCCGCCAGAATTCGAGCCGCAGGCCGAGCGAGCTCGGCTCGCCCCGTTCCGCATAACGCGTGTAGTCGCTGCCAAATCTCTCGGCGGTAGAGCGCAATTGCGGCGAGGTCTGCCAGGCGAGAACGGCGCCGGCGAGCAAAGCGGCAAAGATCAGCGCGATGCTGCGCCATTTGAGATGAAGCAGCGCGAACACGCCGAACATGATCGGAATGGTGACGAGCGCGGTGCGCGACACCACCACGAAGACCATGTTGACGAAGAAGCTCAGCGCCAGCGCCGTCAGCAGTCCGGCGAACCAGTATCGCTTCTCGCGCAGCAGCGTCACGATCGGATAGGCGAGCGCGACGGCGCAAAGCGCGAATTCCTGGCTCTGGTCGATGTAGTTCTTGACGAAGATGCCGCGTTCGGGCGGATCGACCTTGAGCGCAAGATTCGGATAGAAGGCGACCAGCCAGGACATCACCGACAGCAGGGCGCAGGACACCAGGAAGGCGATGAATATCCAATGGCCGCGCTGCGATCGCTCGAAATGATAGAGCAGGACCGGCAGCACGAGCAGCTTCGCGGTCGGATTGACTGCATAGAAGCGCGCGCCCCAGGTCGCGTCCGACCAGAGTGTCCCCAGCAGCGCAAGCAGGACCAGCGCGATCGGCGCCATGCAAATCGGACGCTTCAGCGATTGCAGGAATGCACGGACATCGAGGAACGGCACCATGCAAAGCAGCATCAGCGCGTTGAAGATCCCCGTTAGCGAGGTCGACCAGGGCAGCGAGGCCGCGGTCAGGACCGCGAATATGTCGACGGTCTCGCTCCAGGCCGCGGGGCTGCGCAGACGGCGAAGCAACATCTGGCCGGTCGTTTCGCGTGCGAGCGCGGTCACTTGTCGCCTCCCCGGGCGCGATGCACCAGCGCCGTCGTGCTGAAGCCCTGGAGGATGTCGACCAGCACGACCACCCGCCCGCTTCCTCGACGACCTCGTGGCCGACCACCTGCTCGCGAGTGTAGTCGCCGCCCTTCACCAGCACGCCGGGCTTGATCCGCCTGATCAGGTCGATCGGCGTGTCCTCCTCGAAGATGACGACGAGATCGACCGCCTCGAGCGCAGCGAGCACCTCCGCGCGCGCACGTTCGTCCTGGACGGGGCGATCGGCGCCCTTCAGCCGCCGCACCGAGGCGTCGCTGTTGAGGCCGACGATCAAGCGATCGCAGGCCGCGCGCGCCGCGGTCAGTACCTTGACGTGGCCGGGATGCAGAATATCGAAACAGCCGTTGGTGAAGCCGACGCGCTGGCCCTGCCGGTTCCATTCGGCGAGCCGTGCCTCGAGCATCTCAGGCTCGAGCACGATCTTCTCCTCGGCCGCGAGCGTCGCATGCGGCAGGATCTTGCGGCGCAGCTCGGCCGCACTCACGCTGGCGGTGCCTTGCTTGCCGACGGCGACGGCGGCCGCCGCGCTGGCCATGCGCAGCGCCGTATCCCAGTCCGTGCCGGTCGCCAGCGACACTGCGAGCGCGGCGGCGACGGTGTCACCGGCGCCGGAGACGTCGCGCACTTTCACCGGAAAAGCCGGAACATGAACGGCCTCGCCGCCCCGCGGCACCAGCGTCATGCCGTGCTCGCCCTGGGTGACCAGGATCGCCTCGCAATCGGCGAGCCGCATCACGTCCTCGCTGGCATCGACGATGCTCTGCAGCGTGTCGGCGCGGCTGCGCGTCGCCTCGGAAAATTCCTTGCGGTTGGGCGTGAGCAGCGTGGCGCCGCGATAGATCGCCCAGTTGAGGCTCTTGGGATCGACGATCACGGGCTTGCCGAGCTTTCGCGCCGCGTCGATGGTGTGGCGGATCACGCGTGCCGTCAGCACGCCTTTGGCGTAGTCGGACAGCAGCACGAGGTCGGCGCGCGCGATTTGCGGCAGGATCGCCTCGATCAGCTTCGTCTCGATCTCATCGGAGGCAGGCAGCGCCTGCTCCCAATCCGCACGCAGCATGTGCGTGGAAAAATGCTCGGAGACAAAGCGAACTTTTCGCGTGGTCGGCCGCGAGGAATCGCGCACCAGCACGCTTTCGATCGCAGTGAGCTCACCCAACGCCGCCTTGAGCCGCACGCCGGCATCGTCCTCGCCGACGAGGCCCACGAAGATGCAGCGTGCGCCGAGGGACGCGACGTTGCGCGCGACATTGCCGGCGCCGCCGATGTGGATCTCGCTGCGCTGGGCCGCGATGACGGGCGTCGGCGCTTCCGGCGAGATCCGCGACACCTCGCCATAGACGAACTCGTCCAGCATGATGTCGCCGATGCACAGCACGGTGCGGCCTGAGATGGCCTTCGCGAGGGCGTCGAAATCGAGAATGGGCGTCGGCATGGTCAAATGGCCTCAGCGGAAGCGGTCGGGCCTGTCGAGGTAATCCCCGACATAGGCCTTCACCGCGTCCTCGAGCGTCGTGAAGCCGCCGTTATAGCCGGCGCGGTGCAGCCGATCGACCTCGCTCTGAGTAAAATATTGATAGGCCCCGCGGATCTGCTCCGGCATGTCGATGTATTCGATGTTGGGCTTGGCGCCGAGCGCCGCATAGGCGGCCAGCATCAGATCCCGGAAGCTGCGCGCCTTGCCGGTTCCGACGTTGAAGAGGCCGGACACCGACGGCGTCGCGAGCAGCCACAGCACGACGCGCACGACGTCGTCGACATAGATGAAATCGCGGCGCTGATCCCCGTCGGCGATGCCCTCGCGATGCGACTTGAACAATTGCACGACACGGCCGGCCTTGACGTCGTCGAAGCGGCGCGCCAGCACGCTCATCATCGTGCCCTTGTGGTATTCGTTGGGGCCGAACACGTTGAAGAATTTCAGGCCTACCCATTGCGGCGGCAGCTTCTCGCCGCGCGCGAGGCGCTCGGCGATCGCGAGATCGAACATGTGCTTGCTCCAGCCGTAGAGATTCATCGGTCGGAGCTTTTTCAGGGCCGGCAGCGAAGCATCGTCGTCGAAACCCGTCTCGCCGTCGCCATAGGTCGCGGCCGAGGAGGCGTAAATGAACGGCACCGCGCCCGCCGTGCACCAGTCGAGGAGACGCATCGACAGGCGGAAATTGGTCTCGAACACGAGGTCGCCGTCGGTCGCGGTGGTCGCGGAAATCGCCCCGAGATGGATCACGGCCTCCAGCTTGCGGCCCTTCAGCCAGTCGGCCAGCTCGGCCGGCGGGACGATATCCACAAGCTGGCGCTTGGCGAGATTCCGCCACTTGCCCTCGTTGCCGAGAAAATCGCAAACCACGACGTCGCTGCGGCCCGAATCATTGAGCGCGGCCACGACATTCGACCCGATAAAACCGGCCCCGCCGGTCACCAGCAACATTCCGAAATCCCTGCCCGATTTTTGCGGCCCGGTCCTGCCCTAGCGCATGAGCCGGCAAAGTGTAAGCGGTTTTGGGATTGAGCGGTTTGCCCGCTTTACCTGCAGGCTCGGAGCGGCTACCGAACCGCCGAAATCATTGCGGCCCCATTTAACGAATGAATCAAAATTCACAACTTAGTGGAGATGCGGACCGGAGCGACACCCGCCCGATTCTGATCATTCCCTATATGTGGATCGGCGATTTCGTCCGGAATCACACCGTCGTACGGGTCCTGAAGCAGCGCTGGCCGAACCGGCCGGTCGATCTCCTCACCACGTCGCTGTGCGCCCCCTTGGTCGATTACATGCCCGGCGTGCGGCAGGGCATTGTCTGGGACCTGCCGCGCGGCCGCCTCGCCGTGCGCCGTCAGCTCGCCCTGGGGAAGCTGCTGCGCGAGCGGAACTATGGCACCGCCCTGGTGCTGCCGCGCACCTGGAAGGCGGCCATCGCGCCCGCCCTGGCCGGTATCCCTGAGCGGGTCGGCTTTGTCGGCGAGTTCCGGTTTGGTCTCCTCAACCGCTGGCGCTGGGGCGAGAAGAAGCTGCCCCGTTTCATCGACAAGAACGCCGCCCTAGCCCAGCCCGAGGGTGCCCCCCTGCCCCCGGAATGGCCGGTGCCGCAGCTCCGCGTTCCCGCCGAGGACATCGTCCGCTGGCGGCAGGCCAACGGTCTCGGCGCCGCAGCCGCGGTGGCGCTCGCCCCGGGCTCGGTGGGCGTCTCAAAGCGCTGGACGTCCTATCCGGAAGCCGCCCGGCTCCTGGTCGAGCGCGGGCTGGAGGTCTGGGTGGTCGGCGGCCCCGGGGAAAAGGGCCTCGCCCAGGAGATCGTCGCGGCCGGCGGCCCTGATGTGCGCGACCTCACCGGCAACGACTTGCGCAACGGCGTGCTGGCCATGGCCGCCGCCGGTGTCGCCATCTCCAACGACTCAGGCCTGATGCACATTGCGGCCGCGCTCGGCACGCCCACCATGGGCATCTTCGGCCCGACCAGCCCCTATCTCTGGGCCCCCCTCAACGGCCTCGCCGCGACCGTGGTGCAGGACAAGGAAGCGCTGTCCTGCCAGCCCTGTCAGAGCACGATCTGCAAGATGAACGACCACAGATGCATGCGGAATATCGCAGCGAGCGAGGTGGTGGCGATTGCGCAGCGGGTGCTGGCTGGGGCGGGGGCGAAGGCGGAGAACTGAGCGTCGCTGGCGAACGCGATCCGCATCGCCGCTGCGCCAGCACGATCAGGCATGTGCACGTGCCAGCTCATATGGAGCTGTCAAAGCGCCAATGGGAATGCTCCATTCCTTGCTGATGGTCCGGATCATATCCAGCGTCAGTGGACGGACGCGATTCAAGACTTCGGACGCCCGATTGCGTCCGATCAGAGCCGCCAATTCTGTCTGCGAGCGCCCCATGGACTCAATTGCGAAATGGAGAACGTCGATGGGATCGCCCTGAGTGGTCGCGAAGTGATTATCCTCGTACGCCTTGATGAGTGAGGACAAAACTTCGAAGCGATCACCGTCAGGCGTGCCGGGAGCGGGCTCGGCCTCGAAATAGCGGGATACTTCACCGATAGCCCAATCGTAATCCTTTTCGTTGCGAAGCGGCCTTACGTCCATCATCACACGGTCTCCGCGTCTATTCCGTCGTACTCTGCGTGCGTGCCGACAAACTTGATGAGAGCTGTTTTGAACTTGTAGGAGAAGTGAACCACAAGGCGATACTTGTTGCCGCCAATGTCGAAGACGGCTCTGTTGTCGCCAACAAAGTCGATGTTGCTTCCAAACGCTCTCTTCAGGTCTGCGGGGCCGCTCCAGTCACCCTTGGACACGATTTCGTACCAGGTGCCCAAGGGAGTTTCCGCTTGGGGGTATCGCTCCCAAAAGACCTTGAGCGCCCTTCGAGCTATTACGTTCATAGCCATAGCATGTTCCCAATTCGGGATCAATGCAAAATTCCCAAAACGGGAACAAAACTCTGGCACCAACGGCATAAATCCGCAGCTCAGTGCTGTCGCCAACCCATTGATTTCCTTACGGCCGCCTACTGTGCATGGGGTTGTTTTCGCAACTTTTGTTTGTGGACGACAGCAGCTCGTCAAAGCAGCGGGCGATAGACCTCCCCGATCCGCGCCGCTTCCGCATCGAGGCTGAACTTCGCGAGCACCCGCGCCCGCCCCCGTTCGCCCATCACTGTGGCCGCAGCGACGTCGCGCATCAGCGGCTCCAGTGCCGCAGCTAGCGCATCGGCATCGCCGGTCGGGATCAGCACGCCGCTTAACCCATCCTCGACCACGAGCTCGGCCGCGCCGGCGCGCGCGGCGACCAGCGCGCTGCCCGCCGCCATTGCTTCGATCAGCGTCAGGCCAAAACCTTCGTTGCGCGAGGTGAAGGCGTAGATCGTCAGCCGCTGATACCAGCGCTGCACGTCTTCGATCGGCAACTCGCCGGTGATGACGATGCGCGATTGCAGGCCGGCGGCCTCGATCCGCTTCTTCAGATCATTCGCAAAGGGCGTCTGCTCGGCCGTGACCTGACCGACGATCACGGCGGTGAAATCCGGATGGTGCGGCAACAGGCGGCACATCGCATCGACGAACAGATCGGTGCCCTTCTGCGTCCGCACGCGGCCGAAGCAGCCGATGGCGTAGCGGCCCGGCAGCGCGGCTTCCGCGAAGGCGGCGGCGCGATCTGCCGGCGGCGCGTAAACGTCGGTGTCGACGCCGTGCGGGATCACCGTCGCTTTCACCTTCAGGAAGGCAGCCGAGAGATCCGACGTCGCAATGATCGCGTCCATGCGCCGGATCAGCCAGCGCGTGATCCAGCTGTGGTGCCGCTGTGCCGCCGAGGTGAACACGAGTTTCAGCGGCCAGCCGAGCGCGCGCAGCACCACGCCTGCGATCATCTCGTTGTTGCGCCGCGCGTGCCAGATCAAGGGCGCCTTGCGGCGCCATAGCTTTAGGAAATCGGTCACGGTCAGGCGCGCGATGCCCGCGGGCGCATCGGATCCGAACCAGGCGGCGCGGTACAGCTTCGCCAGACGCGGCGCCACCATCCGGTTGGTCGCAGTGACCCCGGAATAGCGCCTGTGCAGATTTGGCACGATCACTTCGAGATCGCCGGGGGAATTCGCCACGTCACGCTCCGTTTCACAGGCCCCCTATACGCAACATTAAGCATAGTGACCAGTTCAGGGCTGCCGATACCCCCTCTTCACCACGCAAGCGCTAGCTTTGCGCGTTGATCGAAGACGGGTGAGATCATGACTGTGCTAGTCACCGGCGGCGCCGGCTATATCGGAAGTCACACGGTCCTCGCGCTGGCGGAAGCCGGCGAGGATGTCGTCGTGATCGACGATCTCTCGACCGGTTTCTCCGCTTATCTGCCTGAGGGCGTGCCGCTGTTCATTGGCGATGCCGGCGACGAGAACCTGCTCGAAGGCGTGATCGCCCAGCACGACATCGAGAGCATCATCCATTTCGCGGGCTCGGTGGTCGTGCCGGACTCGATGCGTGATCCGCTCGGCTATTACCGCAACAACTTCATGACCGCGCGCAACCTGCTCAACGTCGCAGTGAAGCGCGGCATCAATCGCTTCATCTTCTCCTCGACCGCCGCCGTCTACGGCAATCCGGATCAGGTGCCGGTCCCCGAACACGCGCCGACGCGGCCGCTGTCGCCTTACGGCTCGTCGAAGCTGATGACCGAGATCATGCTGCACGACGTCGCCGCCGCCTACGGCATGCAGTACGTGACCTTGCGCTATTTCAACGTCGCCGGCGCCGACCCGCAGGCCCGCATCGGTCTTGCCACCGCCGGCGCCACGCATCTGCTCAAGATCGCGGTGGAAGCCGCAACCGGCCAGCGCGCCAAGATCGACGTGTTCGGCACCGATTATCCGACCCCCGACGGCAGCTGCATCCGCGACTTCATCCACGTCACCGACCTGTCGCAGGCGCATCGCTCGGCTCTCGCCTATTTGCGCAATGGCGGCGCCTCGACGACGCTCAATTGCGGCTACGGCCGCGGCTATTCGGTGCTGGAGACGATCGACGCCGTGAGGCGGGTCTCGGGGCGCAGCTTCGCCGTACAATACGCCCCGCGCCGGCCGGGCGACATCATGACCATGGTCGCCGACACCAGCCGCATCCGCAGCCTGCTCGACTGGAGGCCGCAATACGAGGACCTCGAGACCATCGCCGCCCATGCGCTGGCGTGGGAGGACAAGCTGTTCCACGAGCGCCATGGCGAGCTCCGCCACGCCGCCTCGGCCTAGATTCCCGTCCGACGCAAGCCCTTAATTGGGCTTGAAAAGCCCGGCTTGAGCGGGCACAGAGGCCCATCGATCCCTGACGCGCGGGCAGGCTTTGTCCTGCGCCGTCAATGGACACCGGATGGCGCAGTTTCCAAAGAAAATCACCGACGATCCCTATGCGGCAGCGACCCTGATTCGTCGCCTCGTCACCGAACAGGGCATCGTCTACTGGCGGCGCTACCTCGTCGCCTTCGCGCTGATGGCGGTCGCCGCGGGCGCGACCGCCATCGCAACCTATGTGCTGGGCCAGGTCATCAACCAGGCCTATGTCGATAAAAACATCCCGGGCATCGCGATGTTCTCGGGGATCACGGTGCTGCTGCTCTTCATCAAGGGCGTGGCGACTTACGGCCACATGGTGATCCTCACCAAGATCTCGAACGCCATCCTCGCCACCAACCAGCGCCAGCTGTTCGCAAAGCTGATGCGCGAGAGCGTCGGCTTCTTCTCCGAGCGGCATTCCTCCGAATTCCTGGCACGGCTGACGGCCGGCGCCAAATCGATCACCGACGTGCTCAACATGCTGGTCAACGCCATCGGGCGCGACCTGTTGATGCTGCTCGCCATGATCGGGGTGATGGTGTGGCAGGACCCCGTGATGTCGTTCATCGGCCTCGTCGTGGTGCCGCCTGCGATGCTGGTGCTGCGCAAGCTGGTCAAGCGCATCAAGGGCCTCGCCTTCAACCAGTTCACCGGCACCGCCGACATCATGGAGACCATGCAGGAATCGCTGCAGGGCATTCGCACGGTGAAGGCTTTCACGCTCGAAGACACCATGCAGAAGCGCATCGACGAGAACATCGCGATCGTCGAGCGCAATGCCAACAAGATGGCGCGCGTCGCCAACCGCTCCAACCCGCTGATGGAGATGCTCGGCGGCTTCGCGGTCGCGGGCTGCCTGATGTACGGCGGCTACAGCGTGGTCGCGCTCAACGCCACGCCCGGCGCGTTCTTCTCCTTCATGACCGCGTTCCTGATGGCGACCGAGCCGGCCAAGCGGCTGGCGCGGCTCAACATCGATTTGAACAGCCAGCTCGTCGGCGCCCGCATGCTGCTGGAGGTCGTCGACAGCCCGGCCAGCGAGCGCTCCGACGACGACAAGCCGGCGCTGAAGCTCACCGATGCGCGGATCGAGCTGCGTGACGTCAGCTTCTCCTACCGCAGCGGCGAGACCGTGCTCAACCGCATGAGCTTCGTTGCCGAGCCCGGCAAGGTCACCGCGCTGGTCGGGCCCTCCGGCGGCGGCAAATCGACCGTGCTCGCGCTGCTGCTGCGCTTCCATGAGGTGACGCAAGGGGACATCGTGATCGACGGCCAGTCGATCGGCGCGGTCTCGCGCAAATCGCTGCGGTCGCAGACCGCTTATGTCGGCCAGGACGTCTATCTGTTCCGCGACACCATCCGCAACAACATCGCCTTCGGCAAGCCGGGCGCAAGCGAGGACGAGATCATCGAGGCGGCGAAGGCGGCCTGCGCGCACGACTTCATCATGAGCTTCCCGCTCGGCTACGACACGCCGGTCGGCGAGCACGGCACGCAGCTGTCCGGCGGCCAGCGCCAGCGCATCGCGGTGGCGCGCGCACTGATCAAGAACGCGCCGATCATCCTGCTGGACGAAGCCACCGCCGCGCTGGATTCGGAGTCCGAGCGGCAGGTGCAGGAGGCGATCGAGCATCTCTGCCGGGACCGCACCACCATCGTGATCGCGCATCGCCTGCACACCATCATGCATGCCGATGCCATCCTGGTGGTCGAGGGCGGCGAGATCGTCGAGCAGGGCCGGCATGACGAGCTGCTCCGCCGCGGCGGCCGCTACGCCTCGTTCTTCCGCCTGCAGCATCACGATTCCGGCGCTCTGGCGCCGATCAGCGCAACCGCATAGAGTTCGTTCCACCTCAAGAGCAGCGAGACCCGCATGAACGCCGCCTCCTACGTCATCCCGCTTCCGCCCCAGGCTTCGCTTCCCGTCGTGGGCGAGAGCGGCCGCTATCCGGTCCGCCGCATCTGGTGCGTCGGCCGCAATTATCTCGAGCACATCCGCGAGATGGGCAATGACGAGCGCGCCCCGCCGTTCTTCTTCGCCAAGCATGCCGACATGCTGGTGCCCGACGGTGCCACCATTCCCTATCCGCCGCTGACCAAGGATCTGCATCACGAGGTCGAGCTGATCGTCGCGATGAAGAGCGGCGGCCTCAACATCCCCGCCGACAAGGCGCTCGACCACGTCTATGGCTACGCCGTCGGCATCGACCTCACCCGCCGCGACCTCCAGATCGCCTCGCGCAAGAAGGAGCGTCCGTGGGAGATCGGCAAGTCGTTCGACGGCTCCGCCCCCTGCTCCGCGATTCAGCCGGCCTCGAAGATCGGCCATCCCGCCAAGGGCAAGATCTGGCTCACGGTCAACGGCAAGGAAGCTCAGAAGGGCGATCTCACCGAGCTGATCTGGAACGTGCCCGAGATCATCTGGCAGCTGTCGCAGCAGGTGAAGCTCGCGGCCGGCGACATCATCATGACCGGCACCCCGGCCGGCGTGTCCCAGCTCCAGCCCGGTGACAAGCTCGAATGCGGCGTCGACGGCGTCGGCACGCTGAAGGTGAGCATCGGTCAGCCAGAGTAAGGCTTACGGCGACCTGAAATCAGAGGGCCCCGGACACGTCCGGGGCCTTTTTGTTTTTCACCAATTGCTTTTCACCAGGCCTTCACCGGCCGGTTGGCGTGGCTGGCCTGCGGCACCCCGCGGTTCAGCGACATGTGCGAATGCACGCACAGCCAGCCGTCGCCGTTCCTCGCAAACACCATGGTCGCGCGTCCCGGACGCGGAAACGTCCTGCCGTCGGGATGATAGCCCGTGCTGGTCCACGGCGCGATCACCGTGGCCATCGTGCCGTCGGGCGATGCCAGGATCGAGGCCTGATCGAGCACGAAACGGAAGTCGGCCGTCTTCGGCCAGACATTGTCCCATTGCGTCGTGACCCATTGATCGAGGCCGGGGATGACATCGTTATGGGTGCCGAAGGCCAGCACGTCAGGATGGAAGAGCGGCCTTGCCGAGGCATAGTCGACCTCGCGGACATAGCCCGAAAAAGTATCCAGCCAGGCCAGGAAGAACTTGGCGATCTCGGCATTCGCGGCTGGCAAGGAGGCCATCACCTGCTCCACATTGGGCAATTCATCACGGCGATCTTTGTTGCCATGAGCCGGACCATCCAGCAAGATTTGCACTCCGGGATCACTCGATCGCGATAGGGATAACTCGCAGCCGGGTCCGATGCTTCGGCATCGGCCGGCTCGATTTGACGGAGCCAGATTCATGAACCGCCTCCTACTGCTTGCGGCCTCCCTTCTCCTCACCTTCAGCGCAGCCAGCGCACAATCCAGCCAACCCTATGCTGGGCTTGAAGGGCGCCCCATTAAGACGCTGTCGCAGCAGCAGATCGACGATCTTCGCGCCGGGCGCGGGATGGGTTTGGCTCTCGCTGCGGAGCTCAATGGATATCCGGGTCCCAGCCACGTGCTCGAGCTTGGTGATCGCCTCGACTTGACCGCCGATCAGCGCGTCGAGGTCCGGCGGCTGTTCGATGCCATGAAACAGGAGACCGTTCCGCTGGGTCACAAGCTCGTCGAACAAGAGAGAGCGCTGGAAGACCTTTTCTCCTCCCGCGCGATCACATCGGAAGCGCTCAAGACGAGTATTGCGGCCATTTCCGAAACGCAGGGGCAGCTCCGCGAGAGCCACCTCAAATATCATCTATCGACCGCGGCCTTGCTCGATCAGAGCCAGATGCAGCGATATGCGGAGCTGCGAGGTTATCAGCGCCCCACTGGCTCCGGAGGACACGGGCATCATCACTAGAAATGCTAACGGCCCGCTTCGCTGCCGTTTTGCTCTCTACGCAACAGTAGGTCAAGCTGGGGAACGGCGTTTCTTGCCCTGATGGTTTGTCCCGCTTCCTTCGAGCGAGCTGCGGATCTGGCTCTAAGCTCTGGGATGCGCTTGCCCGCTCACCATCAGCGCCAGAATTGGCCTGCGATGGCTTTCGCAAGCGGCCACGCGCTACATCCTAGCGGCGGTCCACGACACAGCTGGCGTTCAACTCGTAGCGTAGGTGCAGGATGAAGGCAAAGAAGCGTGGGCAACTTAGCGAAGCTTGATGCACTACTAAGGCGGCCTCACTGCGGATCGCCCGGCAGCCTCTCCAACCGCTGCGGAAATCCGGCGGGCCAAACCACCTCTTTAAATACGATGACCTTATCTTGGATATCGTATTTGCAGCCGACATAGCCCTTCCAGGAACCCAGAAATCCACTCGATGCAGAAGGAGCGCCAATCACAGCGACCTTTCCCTTGTGGACCGCCCTTGCGAGGGGGCTCGAAAAGGTCCACTCGGAAAACGAGCCGACGATCTTGAGCTTCATCTTGCTCTCCGTAACCTTGGCCATGATCTTGTCCGCGCAGTCCTTGGCCACTTGAGCTGGAACAGGATTTTTCGGTGTACCGCTCGTCTGGGACGAAGCATTGCCGGTTTGAGAGATTGCGAGGTTCGCCGGAACTAGCGTTATCACCACCGATAGAGCCAAACACAAAAGCTTCATATGCAATAGTCTCTCCCAGGCAACTTCGATGATGCTCTCGAAGACAACCTTAGATCGTTCTTCGTCGGCGTCAATTCATTCAAAACTAAGAAAGCCCCGGTGAACCCCGGGGCTTTTCGATCTAAGCGCGAAGTGTGTCGATCAGCGTACCGCCGACCACACGATCAGCCCGAGGATCAGCGCTGTCAGCGAGTACTTCAGCGTGTAGTAGACGTTGCGATTCCACTCCTTGACCTTGCGGCTGGCGAGATGGATCTCGTAGAGCTTGCCGAACACCTTGTTGAGGACGCCGACATTCTCGCCCTCGACGTTCTGGGTCGCCGACGCCTTGACGATGTGATGGCTGACCCAGCGGTTGATCGCGGTCATGAAGCCGTACTTCATCGGACGCTCGACGTCGCAGAACAGGATGATGCGGTTGACGTCGGTCGCATTCTCGGCGCTGTGGATGAAGGTCTCGTCGAACATGAAGGCCTCGCCGTCGCGCCAGACGCATTCGACGCCGTCGACCAGGATGCGGCATTTGTTCGAGTTCGGCGTGACCAGGCCGAGATGGTAACGCAGAGAGCCCGCGAAGGGGTCGCGGTGCGCGCCGAGCTTGCCGCCCGGCGGCAGCATCGCGAACATCGCGCCGTGCACGCTCGGGATCGACTTGAGCAGCTCGACCGTCTTCGGGCACAGCGTGTTCGCCGACGGCAGGAAGTCGTCGTACCATTTCAGGTAAAAGCGCTTCCACCCGCTCTTGAAGAACGAGTAAAAGCCCCAGTCGTTGTTCTTGGCGGCCGCGCGGATAAATCCCTCGTCGAACAGGCGCACGGCCTCGTCGCGGATGGTCTCCCAGTTCTCGCTGAGCGGCTTCAGCTCCGGAAACTGCTCGACCGGGATCACCGGCTTGTTCGGCACCGCCGAGCCCGCATACATCAGCACATTGTAAGGCGCGAGATAGGTCGAGTGATCGCCGAGCTGGCGCGCGAAGCGCAACCGCTGCTTGCCGCGGAAGTGGACGTAAATCGTCGAGGCCGCCAGCACATAAAGAATGACAAGTTGCGGCGCAAAAAGCTGTTTCAACATTTCCCCGTTCCCCAGTGAACCCAGCCGGGGACGTGATCTACTCCCGCCGAACGGGTGCGACAAGACACTCAGCGGCAGGTTGCCGTTCACACTGGGGAGAGCAAACGAGGGAACCGGGGGGCGGCCGATCGGCCAAATTACGCCCGCGACAGCGCCTGAAGGCCCTTGAAGGTCAGGCGCTTGGGATCCGTGACGCCGGCGAGATAAAGACGGCGGATGAAGGCGATGACGGCATCGCGGTCGCAATCGGTCAGCGCGACGACGGCGTCGACGGCGATTCTCTGGGCTTCCATTGGGCTTACCTCGGCCTTGCGAGTCACCCCGGCCGAGACAGGCTAGGACTCATCCGTAAATCCGGCGTTAACCGTCCGACAGCTTGGCCGATTCAGCCCGGCGGCCGTATACGCAAAACGACGCATTGCCATCTTGCCCGGTAACGACGGCTCGATCAGGAGTATCGCATCACGCCATCGTCGATCCGGCCGAAGCGCAGGGTGACGATGTCGAGCGCGTAGTTCTGGTACAGCCGCCACGGCTGCTTCGAGCCCTGCTTCGGCATCTTGGCCACCGAGCGCTGCACATAGCCCGAGGTGAAATCGAGCGAGGGCTGCGCGGTGATCTCGGGGTCGTCATTGTGCGGCATGCACTGGCGGAAATTGTGCCGGTCCATGTAGTTGATGAGACGGCAAACATATTCGCAGGTGAGATCGCATTTCAGCGTCCAGGACGCGTTGGTGTAGCCGAAGGCCGAGGCCATGTTGGGCACGTCGGCATACATCATGCCCTTGTAGGTCAGCGTATTGGCGAAATCGACGGCGCGCCCGTCGACACTGACCTCCAGGCCGCCGACGACCTGGAGCACCAGCCCGGTCGCGGTCACGATGATGTCGGCCGCAAGCTCGCTTCCGTCCTTCAGGCGAATACCGTCGCGCGTAAACGTGTCGATCTCGCTGGTGACGACGGAGGCGCGCTGCTCGCGGATCGCCTTGAAGAGATCGCCGTCGGGCACCAGACACAGCCGCTGGTCCCAGGGATTGTAGCGCGGCGTGAAATGGGTCGCGACGTCGTAGTCGGGGCCGAGCGCCATGCGGACGCCGCCAAGGATCAGGTTCTTCACCTTGTCCGGCCGGCGCCGGCTGAGCTGGAAGAAGAACATCCCCCACATCACGTTACGCCAGCGGATCAGATGATAGGCGAGCCGGGCCGGCAGATTGCGGCGCAGCTTGTTGGCGACGGGATCCTGCGCCGGACGCGACACCACATAGGTCGGCGAGCGCTGCAGCATGGTGACCTGCGCCGCCTTCTTGGCGAGCTCCGGCACCAGCGTCACCGCCGTTGCGCCCGAGCCGATCACGACCACGCGCTTGCCCGCATAGTCGATGTCCTCGGTCCATTTCTGGGGGTGCACGATGCGGCCGGCGAAATCCCCGGCGCCCCTGAACTCCGGCGTGTAGCCCGCCTCGTATTTGTAATAGCCCGAGCACATGAACAAGAAATTGCAGGTGAAGCGCACGAGCTCGCTCGCGCCCTCGCCCGTGATGCGCTCGGATTCCACCGTCCAGCGCGCGTCCGGCGTCGACCACGAGGCGCGCTTGACGCGGTGGCGGAAGCGGATGTGCTTGTCGATGCCGTTCTCGGTCGCGGTCTCGCGCACATAGTTCAGGATCTGCGGCCCGTCGGCGATCGCCTTCGGATCGGTCCACGGCTTGAAGGAATAGCCGAGCGTGAACATGTCGCTGTCGGAGCGGATGCCGGGGTAGCGGAACAGATCCCAGGTGCCGCCGATACAGTCGCGGCCCTCCAGGATGACGTAGCTCTTGCCCGGGCACTTGGCCTGCAAATGATAGCCCGCACCGATACCTGATAGCCCGGCACCGACGATGAGGACGTCGAAATGTTCTTGTTGCATGGTTTCCTCCGCCGCGGCGGATTGTCCGGCCCAGGATACAACCAGTCAATCCATAAAGGCGCTGGCCGCCCCGTTGAGTGCGCTGCGGCAGACATCTTGCAAGGGCAGGAATGCAAGGACCGGCGCGCCGGTTAGCCGCAGCAACGGCGCGCGTAGTTGCACCCAACTTTTACATCTACTATAACGCGATCAATTTCAGGCTACTCTTTCAATTCATTTGCATTGAGGTTGTCATGGCAGATCGTAGCGCTGACGCCGCCGCCGGCGACGTCAAGGCTGAATTAATCACGCCGCCCTCCAATCACGCCGTCAACGTCATGGGAGCGCTCTACCTGATCATAACGGTGCTGTTCTTCTATTTGCTGATCGCGACTTGGCCCATCCTCGAATCCGGCGGTCCACAAGGCAGCGGTCACGCATTCAAGGACTTTCACATCTTCTTTTCGCGCCATTCCTGGGAGCCCGACAAGCAGATGCTCTTTACCGTGATGGTCGCCGGGGCACTCGGCAGCCTCACACACACCATGACGTCGTTCGGAGATTACGTCGGCAATCGCCAGCTGAGCACGAATTGGCTGTGGTTCATGATCTTGCGCGTGCCGATCGGAATGACGCTTGCTGTGCTCTTCTACTTCATCGTTCGGGGCGGCCTTCTCCTTCCAACTCTTTCGAACGGGTCTGCGGCACAGTCGGTGCCCGCCAATTCCACCCTGCAGTTGAATCCCTACGGGATGGCCGCTTTCGCAGCCCTGGCGGGGATGTTCTCCAAGCAGGCAACCGACAAGCTGGGCGCCGTCTTCGACGCGGTTTTTGCGATGAGGAAGCCGATAGACCGCGACAACCCTCTCAACGCGAGAGAGGTCGAGCTCAAGGTTGCCCCGGCCAAGCTGACGCAAGGAAAGTTGGAGGAGCTGACTGTCACCGGAAGCGGCTTCCTGACCGAGACGAAGGCAACCGTCAACGGCAAGGACCGGGCTTTCAAGAGGTTGAGCGCAACCGAGGGAAAGATCACCCTGCTCGAAGAAGATGTACACAATACTGGCGAGCTCACCATCGCCGTCGCCAATCCGAACAAGGACGTATTCAGGACGACGATCAAGGTCGTCGCCGCGTAGTCTCGGCGCGCGAGGCGGCCGCCGCACTCTCAGGCACCAGAAACAAAGAAGCCCCGGATTGCTCCGGGGCTTCTTGCGTTTCTGGCGGACGCGCCGGATCAGTAGCGGTAGTGGTCGCTCTTGTACGGGCCTTCCTGCTTCACGCCGATGTAGTCGGCCTGGTCCTTGCGCAGCTCGGTGAGCTTGACGCCGATCTTGGCGAGGTGCAGGCGCGCGACCTTCTCGTCGAGCGACTTCGGCAGCACGTAGACTTCCTTCTTGTACTTGCCGTCCTTGTTGTTGGCGAACAGCTCGATCTGGGCCAGCGTCTGGTTGGTGAAGGACGCCGACATCACGAAGGACGGATGGCCCATCGCGTTGCCGAGGTTCACCAGGCGGCCCTCCGACAGCAGGATGATGCGATGCTTGTCGGGGAACTCGATCTCGTCGACCTGCGGCTTGACGTTGGTCCACTTCAGGTTACGCAGACCGGCAATCTGGATCTCGTTATCGAAGTGACCGATGTTGCAGACGATGGCGCGATCCTTCATCGCGCGCATGTGCTCGATGGTGATGATGTCCTTGTTGCCGGTGGCGGTGACGAAGATGTCGGCGCGGGGCGCCGCGTCTTCCATGGTCACGACTTCGTAGCCTTCCATCGCGGCCTGCAGCGCGCAGATCGGATCGACTTCTGACACCATGACGCGGCAGCCGGCCTGGCGCAGCGAGGCGGCCGAGCCCTTGCCGACGTCGCCGAAGCCGGCGACCATCGCGACCTTGCCCGACATCATCACGTCGGTGCCGCGGCGGATGCCGTCGACCAGCGATTCACGGCAGCCATAGAGGTTGTCGAACTTCGACTTGGTGACGCTGTCGTTGACGTTGATGGCGGGCCACAGCAGGGTGCCGGCCTTCTGCATGTCGTAGAGACGATGCACGCCCGTGGTGGTCTCTTCGGAGACGCCCTTGATGCTCTCGGCAATCGCGGCGAAGTAGCCCTTCGGCTTCTCCTTGAGCTGCTTCTTCAGCAGCGCGAAGAAGACTTCCTCTTCTTCCGAACCGGGCTTGTCGAGGAAGGCGGTATCGCCCTTCTCGGCGCGCAGGCCGAGATGGACGTACATGGTGGCGTCACCGCCGTCGTCGAGGATCATGTTCGGGTGACCGCCGCCGTGCCAGTCGAACAGTTTTGCGGTGTAGTCCCAGTACTCGGTCAGCGTCTCGCCCTTGACGGCGAAGACGGGAATGCCGGCGGCCGCGATCGCGGCGGCGGCGTGGTCCTGAGTCGAATAGATGTTGCAGGAGACCCAGCGGATGTCGGCGCCGAGGGCGGCCAGCGTCTCGATCAGCACGCCGGTCTGGATCGTCATGTGCAGCGAGCCGGCGATGCGGGCGCCCTTCAGCGGCTGCTTCGGGCCGTACTCTTCGCGGGTGGCCATCAGGCCGGGCATCTCGGTCTCGGCCAGCGAGAGTTCCTTGCGGCCGAAATCGGCGAGCGAGATGTCCTTGACGATGTAATCGGTGAAGCCGGGCTTCGCGTTCATTGGAGGTTCCTGTTTGTTTGGGCTCGTCATTCCGGACGCTCGAGACGCGAGCGATGCAGGAATGCAGCAGTTCGAGATTCCGGGTTCGCCGCTGTTGCGGCGCCCCGGAATGACGCAAGTGACTTAGAGCGCGCGCTTGAGCTGCTCGACGAGGTCGGTCTTCTCCCAGGAGAAGCCGCCCTCGTTGTCGGGCGTGCGGCCGAAATGGCCGTAGGCCGAGGTGCGCGCGTAGATCGGGCGGTTGAGATCGAGATGGCTGCGGATGCCCCGGGGCGTCAGATCCATCGCCTCCGCCGCCGCCTTCTCGAGCTGCTCCTCCGGCACCTTACCGGTGCCGTGGGTGTCGATGTAGATCGACAGCGGACGCGCCACGCCGATGGCGTAGGCGAGCTGCAGTGTGCAGCGGTCGGCAAGACCGGCAGCGACGATGTTCTTGGCGACGTAACGCGCGGCATAGGCCGCCGAGCGGTCGACCTTGGTCGGATCCTTGCCGGAGAACGCGCCGCCGCCATGCGGGGCCGCGCCACCATAGGTGTCAACGATGATTTTGCGGCCGGTCAAGCCGGAATCGCCATCGGGACCGCCGATGAAGAACTTGCCGGTGGGGTTGATGTGCCAGATCGTCTTCGGCGTGATCCAGTCCTTCGGCAGCGCCTCGCGCACATAGGGCTCGACGATGTCGCGGATCTGCTTGGACGAGATGTCTTCGACCAGATGCTGGTGCGAGACCACGATCTCGCGCACGCCGACCGGCTTGCCGTTCTCGTACTGCACGGTGACCTGGCTCTTGGAGTCCGGACCGAGCACCTTCTCCTTACCGGAGTGACGGGCTTCGGAAATCAGCCGCAGGATCTTGTGGGCGTAGAAGATCGGCGCCGGCATCAGATCGGGCGTCTCGTTGGTGGCGTAACCGAACATGATGCCCTGGTCGCCCGCGCCTTCTTCCTTGACCTCACCCGGCTGCAGCGCATCGACGCCCTGGGCGATGTCGGCCGACTGCGGATGCAGGAGGATCTCGATGTCGCAGGTCTTCCAGTGGAAGCCTTCCTGCTCGTAGCCGATGTCCTTGATCGCGCCGCGGACGACGCCCTCGATCTGCTCGTTGGTCACCGACTTCGGACCGCGGGTCTCGCCGGCGATCACCACCTTGTTGGTGGTCGCGAGCGTCTCGCAGGCGGCACGGATCTGCCAGGGGTCGATGCCGGCCTTGGGCCCTTCGCGGTAGAACAGATCGACGATCTCGTCGGAAATCCGGTCGCACACCTTGTCCGGATGACCCTCGGACACGGACTCGCTGGTGAAGAGATAGGACGCGCGCATCAGTAACCCCTTGTTCCGCCGCTAAACCGGCGGGCGTTTGCGATGTTTACTTTTGATGATGTCAATCACGCCGACGCGAGATGACGTAGGATTCGTCGAGAAACCAGAGCCCATTGTACTTTCGCAGCACGTCCCTGGCGGCATCCAGAGTGCGGCCGTTTTGAGTCATTTCCGTCAACCGGTCGTCCTCAATCTGAGCGACATACACCGCCGCATTCCACGCTGCAAAGGCCGTCGAGGTTCCGATCGTCCCGGTGACCTCGTTGGGCAGCGCTTCCATATCATACCTGAAGATCGAACGGTTATCCGCGTAAGCATTAAAATTTAAGTCGCGGCCCACCGATCCAAGTTCATACTTAACCGCACGCAGTAGCTCATGACGGCTGACCGAGAAAGGATTTTCTCCCGGCCAGATCGCCTGGATCATTTCCATGCCCGGATCCTGGCCATGGGAGTGGATACCGATCAGCCGCCCGCCCGGCCGAAGCGCCCGCGCCAGCGGTGCGATGATGCGCTTGGCCCGGAAATTGACCGAAGACAGGGCCCGGTAGGGCTGGGAGGCGATGACGAGGTCGAAATTGGCTTCGGTCTGGCCCGGCCGGGGAATGGTCGAATCCAGCAGGAACCTGTGATCCTCGCGGTAGAGCACGAGGACGACGGGCCGCTCATAGAGCGGCATGGCCGTGCGTGGGCTGATCGCGGCGCGCCAGTTCTGCTCCAGGAACGGCCGGAGCTCTGCGATCTGCTGCTCGAACTCGCCCGACGAGGCGCCCCGCAGCGGGACCTCGTGCCAGACGGTCGCGGCCGCCGCCGCGGGCGATGCCGGCGTCAGCCAGGGCGCCTCCGAGTAGAACATGTTGGTGAAGACGAACACCGATGCCGGATGCTCGAAAATGCGGTCCGGCACCTTCTCCAGCGTCAGGCGCAGGTCCTCGAGGCTGAGCTCCTTGCCGGCGACGTAGAACGGCATGTGGGGATAGCGCTGGTGCGTCGCGCGCAGCACCCGGGCCAGCACCGTGCCGTCGCCAACGCCGGCGTCGAAGATGCGCAGGGCCGGCGGGCGCGGATGGATCGAGGCGAGCTCCAGCGCGACCCGGTCGGCGACCACCCGCTTCTCGCTGCAGGTATGGACGAACAGCAGGTATTTCTGGCGATTCTCGAAGAAGCGGAAATTGCCGCGCGGGTCGCGCTTTTCGGGCGGCACCTGAAGCCCCCGCGGCGGCGGCACGCCGCCGGCCATCGAGGCCGCCATATAGGCCTGGATGCGCTCCAGCGTGTCGATGGTGATGCGCTTGCCCTCGCGCAGGCGATGCACCAGCTTCCCATCGTTCACCGCACGCCGGCCGAACGTCGATTCCGCCATGTCCGCCTTGCGGCAGAACTCCGTGATCTGGCTCAGGATTTCGTCATTTTTCATGGGTGGGAATTCGGTGGGCAGACGGAGTGGGACGCGCTTCCGTAGCAAAATCTGCCCACCGAGGGAATAGCGGATCGAGGCTTCTCCCGCCCTGTCGCGCCACCGCGGGCCGATGAACCCCGGCCGCCCGCCGGGCAACAAACAGGCGCTTCTCCTCTGACGGGGCCATCGCCATGCGCCGCCTGCTCGTCGCGCTCACTCTGCTCGCCGCAACCCTATGCTCCGCGCCCGCGCTTCCGCAGGCGCGCAACCAGCTTGGGCCGCTCTGCACCACCGACACGACGCCCGCGGACAAGATGATCGATGCCTGCAACAAGATCATCGCGTTGAAGGTGTTTCGGGGCGAGCAGCTTGCGACGATCCATTTCTGGCGCGCGGTGGGCTGGAACAAGAAGGGCGATTATTCCAGAGTCATCACGGATGCCACCGAAGCGATCCGGCTGCAGCCGAGCCAGGCGGCGTACAATCTCAGGGGATCGGCCTATTACGACAAGGGCGACTACGAGATCGCGATCAGCGATTTCGACGATGCGCTGAAGCTCGGACCGCCCAGCGGCACCATCTTCCACAATCGCGGCAACGCCTGGCGTGGCAAGCACGACTACGCCAAGGCCATCGCCGACTACGACATGGCGATCAAGGCCGATCCGAAATCGGCCTTCTCGTTCCAGAACCGCGGCATCTCGAAACAGGCGCTCGGCGATCTCGACGGTGCGCTCGCCGACATCAACCAGGCGATCCGGCTCGATCCCTCGCTGCCGCAGCCGCTGATCAATCGCACGGCGATCTGGCGCGCCAAGGGCGATCTCGATCGCGCCATCGCCGACGGCAGCGAAGCGATCCGGCTCGCCAAGGACAAGCCGCCGGTCAACATCATGACACCGCCGAACAGCGTGCTCATCTCGGGCTACACCCATCGCGCGCTGGCCTACGAAGCCCAGGGTGACTACGCCCGCGCGCGCGATGACTACAACGCGACGCTCGCGATCGTGGCGTCCGACGCCGGCAGCAAGGCCAATCAGGCCACCGCGAAGGTGCGGCTGTCGCTGGTGACGGACGCGGGCGCGCCGGTGCCACGCGATGCGCCCTCACCCACGGCGCAGCCGGCGACCGCGCCTGCCCCGCAGCAGACCGGCGCGGCACCTGCTCCCGCGCCCGCTTCGGCCGCTCGCGGCGTGCGCATGGCGCTGATCATCGGCAACGGCGCCTATGCGCATGTCAAGGCGCTGCCCAATCCGGCCAACGACGCGCGTGCCGTCGCCAGGAGCCTGCGCGACATCGGCTTCACCGTGTCGGAGGGCATCGATCTGGACCGTGCAGCGATGCAGAAGATGACGCGCGACTTCCTGCGCGAAGCGGCCCGGGCGCAGGTCGCGGTGGTCTATTATGCCGGCCACGGCGTGCAGGTCGACGGCCGCAACTATCTCATTCCCGTCGACGTCGCGCTCAAGCCTGGCGCAAACATGACCGAAGCGATGATCGACATGGACACGATCATGGCCGGTCTCGACGACCAGGTTCGCACCAACATTTTGATCTTCGATGCCTGCCGCAACAATCCGATGGCGCAGCAGGTGGCATCGGCCGGCACCAATCGCGGCATCGAGGGCGCCTCGGGCCTCGCGGCGCCGACGAGCCTCGGTAGCGGCGCAACACTGGGAGCCGGCACGCTGATCGCGTTCGCCACCGCGCCGGGGCAGGTCGCGCTCGACGGCGAAGGCGCCAATTCGCCGTTCTCCGCCGCGCTGTCCCGTCATATCGGCACGCCGGGGCTGGAGGTGCAGCAGATGCTGACGCGTGTGCGGGCGGAAGTGGTGTCGAGCACCAAGAGCAAGCAGGTGCCGTGGTCGAACTCCTCGCTGCTGGGCGAGGTTTAACTGGCGGAGAAGTGAGACAGTCTCGCGCCCCGGACGCAGCGCAGCGCTTCTTTAGCGGTGCGCTGCAGAGCCGGGGCCCAGATCTCCAAAGAACAGAGCTAGCAGCATGGGTCCCGGCTCTGCGCAGCAACGCAAGGGCGTTGCAGCGCGTCCGGGACACCAGCAAGGCTGGTTGCGGGGCTCAGTTGCCCCACACTTCCTTCGCGATCTCGACCGCGAGGCTGAGCTTGGCCCATTGCTCTTCCTCGGAGAGGATGTTGCCCTCTTCCGTCGAGGCAAAGCCGCATTGCGGGGACAGCGCGAGCTGCTCCAGCGGCGCGAACTTCGATGCTTCCTCCAGGCGGCGCTTGATGTCGTCCTTTTTCTCGAGCTCGCCGAACTTGGAGGTGATGACGCCGACCACGACGACCTTGTTGCCCTTGGGCAGGAAGCGCAGCGGCTCGAAGCCGCCGGCACGGTCAGAGTCGTATTCGAGGAAGTAGCCGTCGTAATTGGTGCCGGCGAGCATGGTCTCGGCCACGGGCTCGTAACCGCCTGAGGAGATCCAGGTCGAGCGGAAATTGCCTCGGCAGACGTGGGTCGTCACCACCATGTCGGCCGGCTTCTCCGCCAGCGCGTAGTTGATGATGCGCGCATAGATCTGCTGCAGGCCGTCCGGATTGTCGCCGCGCTCGCGCGCCTTCTGCAATTCCTCCTGCGAGCAGAGATAAGCCCAGACGGTGTCGTCGAACTGGAGGTAACGGCAGCCGGCGTCGTAGAACGCCTTCACCGCCTTGCGATAGGTCTTGCCGAGGTCTTCGTAGAACGCCTCGAGATCGGGATAGACCTCCTTGGAGATCGACTTGCGGCCGCCGCGGAAGTGCAGCACCGCCGGCGACGGTATCGTCATCTTGGCGGTGACGTGGGCTTGGTCGGCGACCTTCTTCAGGAAGCGGAAGTGGTCGAGCATCGGGTGGTCGGCGGGGAAGTCGAGCTTGTCAATCACGCGCACCGCGTCGTGGCGCGTCTGCACGCCCGCGAACTGGATGCCGGCGTCGGGATGAAACAGCTCGCAGCCGGTCAGCTTGGCCAGGAAATCGAAATGCCACCAGGAGCGGCGGAATTCGCCGTCGGTCGCGAGCTTGAGGCCGAGCGAGGCCTGCTTGTGCACGACCTTCTCGATCTCCATGTCCTCGATCTTGCGCAGATCGTCGGCCGAGATCTCGCCCTTCTCGAGCCGGGTGCGGGCTTCCTTGATCTTGGCCGGACGCAAGAGGCTGCCGACCTCGTCGGCGCGGAAGGGGGCTTTGGTTCGCTGCATGTCTTACTCCCTGGACATTTAGTTTAGTGAGCCGCCGCCCCGGCAACACCGAGATGGCGTTCCAGGACTGAAGGGTCGGTTTTCAGCGCGGCGCTCGGAGCGTCGTGGACGATCGTTCCGCGTTCCAATATCACAACGCGATCGGCCAGCCCCAGAATCTTTTGGGCATTCTGCTCGACGATGATGGAGCAGATGCCGCCTGCCCGCGTGATGCTGCCGATCGCTTTCAAGAGCTCTTCGACGATGATCGGGGCAAGGCCCTCGGTCGGCTCGTCCAGCAACAGCACTTTCGGGTTGAGGGTGAGCGCGCGGCCGATGGCCAGCATCTGCTGCTCGCCGCCGGAGAGCTGGTTGCCAAAATTGCTGCGGCGTTCCTTCAGCCGCGGGAACATCTCGTAGACCTTCTCGACCGTCCATGGACCGGGCTGCGCCACCGCGGTCATGTTCTCTTCCACGGTGAGTGAGCGAAAGATATTGCGCTCCTGCGGCACCCAGCCGATGCCGGCGCGCGCCCGCTGGTCGGGCCGGAGCGAAGTGACATCGGTGCCGGCGAGCACCACGCTGCCGGAGAAGCGGCGGGTGACGCCGACGATCGAATTGATCAGCGTGGTCTTGCCGGTGCCGTTGCGGCCGAGCAGCGCCAGCACCTGCCCCTCGGCGAGGCGCAAGCTCATCTTGGGCAGCACTACCGCCTCGCCATAGCCGGCGCGCAGCTGATCGATCGCGAGCAGGTCAGACATTGACCGCCTCCTCGCCGAGATAGACGGCCTTCACTTGCGGATCGCGCGCGACCTGCTCGGGCGGCCCCTCGGTGAGCAGCGCGCCGGAGACCAGCACCGAGATGCGGTCGGCGAAGGAGAACACGAGGTCCATGTCGTGCTCGATCAGGAGCACGGTGACGTCGCGCGGCAGGCTGCCGACGACCGCGAGGATGTCGTGGCGCTCGCTCTCGGGCACGCCGGCAGCGGGCTCGTCGAGCAGCAGCACACGCGGCTTGGCCGCGATCGCGACCGCGATCTCGAGCAGGCGCTGCTTGCCGTAGGGCAGCGTCACGGTCTGTTCGTTCATGACGTCGAGCAGATGGAAGCGCGAAAGCAGATCGGCGATCTCGCCATTGACGTCGCTGCGCGTGCCCATCCGCCGCCACCAGTCGCCGCCATGGCCGAGACGCTCGGAAACGGCGAGGCCGATGGTCTCCAGCGGCGTGAGATCGGGATAGAGCTGGTTGATCTGGAAGGTGCGCGACAGGCCGCGCAGCACCCGCTTGTGCACGGGCAAATCGGTGATGTCCTGGCCTTCGAGCAGGATGCGGCCCGAGTTCGGCTTGAGCACGCCGGTGAGCTGGTTGATCACCGTGGTCTTGCCGGCGCCGTTCGGGCCGATCAGCGCGTGGCGGGCGCCCTGCTCGATCTTCAAGGACAGATCGCGGGTGACGCGCAGGCCGCCGAACTGCTTTTCGAGATTTTGGGTTTCGAGCGCGATGGTCATGCATCGCTCTCCGGCACGGCGACGACGGCCTTGCGGCCAGCAACCTGCTTGATGACGAGGTTGGGCACATACAGCACCCAGCGGTGCAGGCGCTGACGGCCAACCAGCACGATCACGACCAGCACGAGGCCGATCCAGAACTGCCAATATTGCGGGGTGATGGTGGAGAACAGCTCCTGCAGCATACGGAAGATCACCGCGCCGATCAGACCGCCATAGAGATAGCCGGTGCCGCCGATGACGAGAACCAGCATGAGGTCGGCGGAACGTTCGAAGGCGAACACGTCGAGCGAGGCAATCGCGGTGGTCTGGGTGAACAGCGCGCCCGCGATGCCGGCATAGAATGCGGCTAGCGTGTAGATCGCGATCAGGCGGCGGTTGACGGGGATGCCGATCGCCGCTGCCCGCAGCGGATTGTTCTTGATCGCGCGCAGAGACAGGCCGAACGGCGAATGCACGACGCGGCGGGCGAACAGGAACAGCAGGAACAGCACCGTCAGCGAATAGAAGAAGCCGGCCTTGCCGAACATGTCGAACGGGATCTGGCCGAGGATCGGCTGCATCTCGATGCCTTGCAGGCCGTCGGTGCCGCCCGTGATGTTGGAGAAGCGTTCGGCGAGCGCTTCCAGCAGCAGTGCGATGCCAAGCGTCACCATCAGGCGGGTCAGATCAACGCCGCGGATCACCAGGAAGCTGGTGGCAAAGCCTAGCACCATCGCGGCAAGGCCGGCGGCGATCAAAGCGAGCACGGGCTCGTTGACGATGCCATGCAGCGCGAGAAGTCCTGCGGCATAGGCGCCGACGCCGAAGAAGGCGGCGTGACCGAGCGAGACGATGCCGGCATAACCGAGGATGAGATCGAGCGACATCGCGAACAACGCGAGCCGCAGGATGTCGGTCATGATCAGATAACGCGAGGGAAAGACAAAGCCGCAAGCCAGCACGACAAGCCAGAAGGCGACCTCGCCGTAGTGCCAGCGCGCCTGGCGCTGAGCGTGATAACCGACGTCGGAAGCAGCGCTCATCGGCGAACTCAACGTGCGGCCGTGCGGCCGAACAGGCCGTTCGGGCGCCAGATCAGGATCACGATCATCATGGTGTAGATCACGAAGGGTCCCATCTTCGGCACGTAATATTTGCCGGCGACGTCGCCGATGCCGAGCAGGAGGGAGGCCAGGAACGGCCCGGTTATCGAGGAGGAGCCGCCGACGGTGACCACGATCAGGAAGTAGATCATGAACTTCAGGGGGAAATACGGATCGAGGCCGAGAATCTCGGCGCTCAGCGCACCGCCGAGGCCGGCAAGCCCGCAGCCGAATGCGAATGTAAATGCGAACACCTGCGGCACGTTGATACCGAGACCGCTCGCGGCGCGGGGATCATCGACGGCGGCGCGCAATCGGCTGCCGAAACGCGTCTTGGCCAGCACCATCTGCAGGCCGATGGTGAGCAGGCCGCAGATCACGATGATCATCAGCCGGTAACGGCCGATACCGACGCCGAACAGGTCGAACTGCCCCTGAAGCGCGGCAGGCAGATTGATGAAGACCCGCGAGGAGCCCTGGATGTAGTCGACCGCCGCGACCGACATGAAGGTCAGGCCGATCGTGAACAGCACCTGATCGAGATGGCTGCGCGTATAGAGGTGGCGGTAGAGGGTGCGTTCGAGCACGATGCCAATCGCGGCTGACGAGACGAAAGCGAGCGGCAACGCTGCAAAGAACGGCCAGCCCATCCGGTTGACCAGCACCATGCAGACATAGCCGCCGGCCATGGCGAAGGCACCATGGGCGAGATTGACGAAGTTCATCAATCCGAGCGTGACCGCAAGCCCGCAGGCGAGCACGAACAGCAGCATGCCGTAAGCAACGCCATCGAACAGGTTGGTGAGGATTGAAGTCATTGTCTCAGCTTGATTGGGGCGTCATGGCCGGGCTCGTCCCGGCCATCCACGTTCTTGTCCCGGCTCCCGCGTGGATGCCCGGGTCAAGCCCGGGCATGACGGTGAGCGCCGGTGAGAGATTCCGGATGCGCGCTAAGCGCGCTCCGGGATGACGCGCTTTCGCCGCGCGTCACTTCTTGGTCTTGCCGAGATCCTTGACCGCCTCGAAGGTCGCGAACTCGACGTTGTAGAGTTCGCCGTCGACCTTCTCGACCTTGCGGATGTAGATGTTCTGCACGATGTCGCGCGTCTCGGGGTCGATCGAGATCGGGCCGCGCGGGCTTTCCCACTTCTCACCTTTCATCGCCTCGATCAGCTTGTCGCCATTGGTATCGCCATTGGTCTTCTTCAGCGCTTCGTAGATGAGGTGGATGCCGTCATAGCCGCTCACCGCCATGAAGCCCGGACGATTGCCGAACGCCTTCTTGTAGGCTGCGACGAAATCCTTGTTCATCTGCGAGGGGTGCGCCGCGGAGTAGAGATGCGCGGTCACCGTGCCGAGCACGGCGTCGCCCATGTTGTTGAGGAGGTCGTCGTCGGTGACGTCGCCCGGCCCAATCACCTTGATGCCGGCCTTGTCCAGGCCACGCTCGGCATATTGCTTCATGAAGTTGCCGCCCTGGCCGGCCGGCACGAACACGAAGATCGCATCGGGTTTGGCATCCTTCATGCGCTGCAAGAACGGCGCGAAATCGGGATTGGCGAGCGGCGTCTTGACTTCTTCGACCACCTCGCCGCCGCCGGCGGTGAAGTGCTGCTTGAAGAAGTTCAGCGCGTCATTGCCCGGAGCGTAGTCCGAGGTCAGCGTCGCCACCTTCTTGATGCCGTTCTTGACGGCCCAGTCGCCGATGATGGTCGAGGACTGCGCCAGCGTGAAGCTGGTGCGCACGATGTAAGGCGAGCGCTCGGTGATGATCGAGGTGCCGGCCGCCATCACGACTTCGGGGATCTTGGCCTGCGTTGCGAGCGGCGCGGCGGCGAGCGCGGCCGGCGTCACGCCGAAGCCGGCGATGAAGTTGACCTTGTCGTTGACGATCAGCTCCTGCGCCGCCGTCTTGGTCTTGTCCGGCACCGCGCCGTCGTCCTTGAGGATGATCTCGATCTTCTTGCCGGCGACGGTATCGCCCTTCTGCTGCATGTACAGCTTGATTGCGTTTTCGATCTGCTTGCCGGTCGAGGCCTGGCCGCCGGTCATCGGCAGGATCAGGCCGACCTTGACGCTGTCCTCGGCCTTGGCAGGCGCGACGGCCGCGAGGCCCGCGATGGCGGCCGCTGCCGCGGCGCATGAAAGAATTTTGCGTTCGAACATCAGATGTCCCTCCCCTTGATTCCTGACTTCTTGTGAGCCGGACCGAGTGCCCGGTCCTTGCCGCGCTTCACTCTCGGACAAGCCATGCCGTGCGGCCACATGGCGTCCTCTGCAACCCCGTTGTCAATCGGACGTTGGGCGACCATTCGGCGCAAGCCGCGTGATCTGCCGGAGGGAAAGATTTGTACGATTGTACAAATAAACTGGTCCTGTCAACGAAAAAGCCTTTGACCGATGGCGATGGCTCGCGGACACACAATTGTAAGAAGGCCGCACGATGCAGTGGATGGACGATTCCGCCTCTCACTTGCAGAATCTGGACATCGCACTGCTCCGTGGTGAAGCCTCTCCCAGAGTCGTACACGAGCATCGGCAGAAGGACGTAATGTATACCGTATCAGCTCGAAGTGAGCCTTCAAGAGTAAAATATGCCTACTATAATACCTATTATGTATACATTCTGGTCGATCGTTGAATAGGCCAATTTTACTGGTTGAGAGCTATGCTTCGTCCGCCGACGCCTGTCCGGCGCTCCTAACCCAGGCCCGACCGGGCATGACCCAAAAGAAGTCCATGCGCTCCCGTTCGCTTCCGATCGCCGCCCTCGCTCTGCTCGCTTCCAGCCTTGCAGGCTGCGGCACGGTCAATGAAAAACTCTCGGCGGGCATGGGAGATACCATCCCGCAATGGGCCGGCGGCCTGCCGGCCGATGCCCCGCCGCGTCCGGGCACCCCGCAATACGACGCCTACATGAAAGAGCGCGAACGCAAGCGGCTGCTGCCGGCAGCGGACCGCGAGAAGGAAGAGCAGGCCCAGAAGGGCGCGACGGGGACGACGTCGGCTGGCGCGGTGCGCTAAGGGGGCGCGCGCCCCCTCGCCCCGCTTGCGGGGAGAGGGTTGGGGGGAGGGAGATTCTCCACAAGGACGGTCAGAGTTGGACTCGCGGAGAGCCCCCTCACCCGAATTCGAGCTTTGCTCGAATTC
>NZ_JXDL01000001.1:7343786-7355994 GCF_001590795.1 Bradyrhizobium sp. AT1 | reverse complement strand
CGCACGCGGGGAGAGGTGAACAACTCAATCCACGAACACCACGGTCTTGCGGCCGTTGAGGATGACGCGATCGTCGAGATGGTAGCGGATCGCGCGGGCGAGCACGCGGCGCTCGATGTCGCGGCCCTTGCGGACGAGATCCTCGGGCGTGTCGCGATGGCTGATGCGCTCGACGTCCTGGTCGATGATCGGACCCTCGTCGAGATCGCGCGTGACGTAATGCGCGGTGGCGCCGATCAGCTTCACCCCGCGCTCATGAGCCTGGTGATAGGGCTTTGCGCCCTTGAATCCCGGCAGAAATGAATGGTGGATGTTGATGCATCGCCCCGACAGCTTTGCCGACAGATCATCCGACAGGATCTGCATGTAGCGGGCGAGCACGACGAGATCGGTCTTCGTGTTGCCGACGAGGTCCATGATCTGGTCCTCCTGCTCGCGCTTGGTCTCCTTGGTAACAGGCAGATGGTGGAACGGGATGCCGCCGAAATCCAGTCCGCCATAGACCTCGCGCGGGTGATTGGAGACGATCGCAGTCAGCGTCATCGGCAATTCGCCGGTACGCCAGCGATAGAGGATGTCGACCAGGCAGTGATCCGACTTCGACACCAGCAGCATCACCTTGCGATGCGCGGCGCGGTCGCGCATCTGCCAGTCCATGCCGAACCGCTCGGCGATCGCCGCAAAGCCGGTCTGCAGCGCCGACAGTTCCACGGCAAGATCGGCCGCGGTGAACACCACGCGCATGAAGAACTTCTTGGTCTCGATGTCGTCGAACTGCTGGGCATCGAGGATGTTCTGTCCGTTGTGGGCAAGGAAGGTCGAGACCGCCGAGACGATGCCGGGGCGATCCGGACAGGACAGGGTCAGGACATATTGATGATCGGGCATGTTGATGAACGGACTTGGCTCTGATGAAGGTTTGGGCAGCGGAACTGTTCGCGATTTGCGCCTGCTCTAGCACCGACGCTGGCCTTGCGCCAATCCCGAGCGCAGAGTCAGGATGAACGGACGATTGCGATTGAATGACCGGAGTACGCCCATGGCCGACCGTCTGAACGGCACCCGCATCCTGATCCTGGAGACACGCGAGGAGGCGCAGTTCTCAAAACTTCTGGCCGAACAAGGCGCCGAGGTCGTGCAATGCCCGATGTTTACCATTCACGATGCGCCGGACCCGGCCCCGGTCGAGGCCTGGATCCGCCGCGCCATCGACAAGCCCCTCGATGATCTCGTGCTGATGACCGGCGAAGGCCTGCGGCGGATCATGAAGCTGGCCCGCGCCCGCGGGCTTGACGCCGCCCTTGTCGCGGCGCTGGCCAAGACGCGGACATTCACCCGTGGCCCAAAGCCGGGCAAGGCACTGCGCGAGATCGGTCTGGAGGCGCAGCAGACGACGGAGAAGCCCACCACCGAGGGCGTGATCGAGATGCTGGGCAAGCTCGACCTTCAGGGACGGCGCCTCGGCCTGCAGCTCTATCCGGACAAGGACCACAGCGAGCTGACCGGCGCGCTCGCCGCGCAAGGCGCGGCGGTCGATACCGTGCTGCCCTATGTCTACGATTCCAGGGCCGCGGATGCCAACATCGTCACCGCGATCGACGACATGGCCGCGGGACGGATCGATGCTCTCGCGCTGACCAATCTCGGCCAGGTCCGCCGCCTGATCGAGGCAGCGAAGACGAATGGCAGCGAGGCCAAGCTGCGCGCCGGCCTCGAACGAACCCTGATTGCGTCGGTCGGCCCGGCCGTGTCAGGCGAGCTCGCCGCGCACGGCCTGCGCACCGACGTCTCGCCGGCGGACGAAGCCTATTTCATGCGGCCGCTGATTTCGGCGATGGCCACGGCGCTGGCAGAGCGGAAGCCGGCAACGACCAGGTAAGAGCTGAGCGCGGGAGCGGCATGCGGCGGCTCTGATTGACACGTGCGCCCTCGGCCCTACGGTGCCGGAAATGAAAAGAAACCACACGGGCCAGGGAATCGCCGTGACACGCGCCATCGCGCCTTGAGCACAACCGCACGACCTTCTGCGCTGGCGCCATTCCGCATCCGCAACTATCGCTTCCAGTGGCCGTCCGACCTGCTCACCTCCTGGGCGTTCGAGGTCGAGACGCTGGTGCTCGGCTGGTACATCCTGGTCGAGACCGGCTCGGTGCTGCTGCTCACCGTGCTTGCCTCTCTCCAATTCGTCGGGACGCTGGTCGCGCCGGTGTTCGGCATGATCGGCGACCGGATGGGCCATCGCGATCTTCTGGTCGTGATGCGCCTTGCCTATACGGTGCTGTCGTCGACCATCATGGTTCTGGCGCTGACCGGTCATCTGTCGCCGCTGAACGTCATGATCATCGTCGCGATCATGGGCCTGATTCGCCCCTCGGATCTCGGTGTCCGTGGCGCGCTGCTCGCCGAGATCATGCCGGCCGAGCAGCTGGTGGGCGCCATCAGCGTTGCGCGCACGACCCAGGACAGCGCCCGCATCGCCGGGGCGTTGACGGGCGCCGGGCTGTTTGCGCTCCTCGGCATTGGCTTCGTCTATGTGGCGATCGCCTGTCTCTACTTCGTGGCCGCGCTTCTCATGCTCTGCCTGACCCGGCCGAAAAGGATCGTCACCACGAGCGACCTTCCCGCGGACAGCCGCGCCATTTCGCGATTGTTCGGCGACCTCAAGGAGGGGATCGTCTACGCCTGGAACGGCCCGGGAATGCGCGCTGCGCTGTGCGTCGCCTTTCTGGCCAATCTCACCGCCTTTCCTTTCACGGGCGGACTACTCCCCTATATCGCGCGCGAAATCTTTCAGACCGACCAGACCGGCCTCGGCTATCTCTCGGCGAGCTTCGCCGTCGGCTCGCTCATCGGCTCGATCACACTCAGCCTCGTCAGCGGCGTGCGGATCGCCCGGCTTCTGATCGGCGCGACGCTGGCCTGGTACGCCATGCTGCTGGTGTTCGTCGAGATCAGGACCATGCCGGTGGCGATGGCCTGCCTCGTTCTCGCCGGGATCGCGCAGAGCATGTCGATGATCTCGGCGGCCGTGATCCTGATGCGCACGGCAAGCGCGCATCTGCGCGGCCGTGTCATGGGCGTGCGCATGATGGTGATCTATGGCCTGCCGATCGGATTGCTTGCCGCCGGCAGCCTGATCGACGTGATCGGCTATTCCGCAACCGGCTCGCTTTATGCCGCCTCGGGGATCATCGCGATGCTGGCGATCGCGATCCGCTGGCGCGCCGACCTCTGGCCGGCGCACGCACCCGCCAATGCGCGCTGACGGCTACTCTTAATCCCCGTATCCGCGCAGCCGCTCGACATTGAGGATGGTGACGCCGCCATATTCCAGCCGCAGCAGGCCCTCCTTCTCCAGCCGGTTCAGCGCGCGGTTGGCGTTCTGGCGGGACATGCCCGAGAGCGCGCCGATCTCCTCCTGGGTGATCTCCAGATGCGCGGTCGATTCCGGGTAGAGGACCGGGTTGAACAGCGAGGCGATGCTGCGGGCAAGGCGCGCGGTGGCATCCAGCGTGCGGTTGACCTCGAGCATGCCGATGAACTGGCCGAGCCGCTCATTGAGCTGACGCACCAGAAAGCGGTTGAAGCCGACGCTGTTCTCGAACAGCCACATGAAGGCGCTGCGTTCCATCAGGGCGACGCGGCTGTCGCGCAGCGCCACCACGTCATAGCGGCGCGGCTCGTTCTTGAGCACGCTGCCCTCGCCGAACCAGGCTCCCGCCGTCAGCCCGGCCAGGCTGGTCTCCTTGCCGTCCCTGGAGACCCCGCCCATGCGGGCAAGACCGCCCACCATGCCAGCCCAATAGGCGAAAATGTCGCCGCGCATGAACACGGTCTCGCCGGTGCCGTATGACCGCTCCGTGATTCCGGCGCGCGCGACCTCGATCTCCGCTTGCGTGAGCTCGCGCGACCAGGCGGCGACGCGCTTCAGATGATCTTCTGAAATCATGATCTCGCCGCCAGCCGCACCGTTTGGTCGCTCCGCCTTCTGCTGCAATGCAACATGATGATTTCGGCCGCCATCCGACGAAAGATGAAGGCCACTGTCGCCCGGCAAACTTTGTCGCAGAATTGTCAGCCGGGAGACATTTCAAAATAGCGCTTTCCCCTATTGAGGACCACCTCGGGTGATGCGGCTTTTGATCCCAAACGGGAACGAGAGTGGTGCGGCTCCGGTCGAGACCATCTGCTGCATGGCCTCACCAGCACCGCCGTACTAGGATCGCCCGACAGAACGGACGAAGAGCGCCGCTAAAAAGCGCCATCACCGGGAGGGTTTCGTTTGGTGGCTACCAGTCTTGAAGTGCGCGGCGTGTCCTTGCGATTCGGCGGCGTCCGAGCGCTGACCGACGTCGGCTTCGCCATCAGAGAGGGCGAGCTGTTCTCGATCATCGGGCCCAACGGCGCCGGCAAGACCTCGATCGTGAACTGTATTTCCGGTCGCTACAAGCCGACCGAAGGCCATCTTTTCTACCGGGGCCGCGACATCACCGGCCTCACTCCGAATGCGCGGGCCTCGCTCGGTATCGGCCGCACCTTCCAGAATCTCGCACTGTTCCACCATATGAGCGTGCTCGACAACATCATGGTCGGGCGTCATCACCTGCTGAAGAACAATTTCCTCACGGGCTCGCTGTACTGGCTCACCGGCGCGCGCAAGGAGGAGCTCGAGCACCGCCGCAAAGTCGAGGAAATCATCGACTTCCTCGACCTGCAATCGGTGCGGAAAGCGCAAGCCGGCACCCTTTCCTACGGCCTGCGCAAGCGCGTGGAGCTCGCCCGCGCCATGGCGCTGGAGCCGCGCCTCATTCTCCTCGACGAGCCGATGGCCGGCATGAACTTCGAGGAGAAGGAGGACATGGCTCGCTACATCGTCGACCTCAACGAGGAGTTCGGGATGACGGTGGTGATGATCGAGCACGACATGGGCGTGGTGATGGACATCTCCCATCGCGTCATGGTGCTTGATTTCGGCAAGAAGATCGCCGAGGGCGATCCGGCGACCGTGCTCGCCGATCCCCATGTCAGGCGCGCCTATCTTGGTGAAGAAGACGAGGTGCTGGTCGATCCCGACGATGCACCGCCGGCGCAGGAGAGCGCGGCATGATGGATTACGCGGGCCGCGTCGCGCAGGCCGATACCTATCCGAAGATGCTCCGGCTCAACGCCAAGGAGCATGGCAACGAGATCGCCTTGCGCGAGAAGGATCTCGGGCTCTGGCGGCTGTTCACCTGGAACGACTACCAGACACGCGTGCGCGACTTCGCGCTCGGTCTTCTCGAAATGGGCCTCGGCCGCGGCGATGTCGTCGGCATCATCGGCGACAACAGGCCGGACTGGGTGGCGGCGGAGGTGGCAACGCACGCCATTGGCGGCCTCAGCCTCGGACTTTATCGCGACGTGCTCGACGAGGAGGCCTCCTATCTGCTCAACTATGGCGAGGCGCGGCTTGTCTTCGCCGAGGACGAGGAGCAGGTCGACAAGCTGCTCACCCTCGCCGAGCGCGCACCGAAGCTGAAGCACATCATCTATTCCGATCCACGCGGGATGCGGAAATACGACGACCCCAGGCTGATGTCGGCGGAGGCGTTCGCCGAACTCGGCCGCGCACGTGCGGCGCGGGAGCCGGAGCTTTACGACAGGCTGGTCGATGCCACCAAGGGTGAGGACGTCGCGATCCTCTGCACCACATCGGGCACCACGTCCCATCCCAAGCTCGCGATGCTGGCCGCCGGCCGCGTGCTCGGCCACTGCGCGACCTATCTCGCCTTCGACCCCAAGGGGCCGGACGACGAATACGTTTCGGTGCTGCCGCTGCCGTGGATCATGGAGCAGGTCTACGTGCTCGGCAAAGGCCTGCTGTGCCGGATGAAGATCAACTTCGTCGAAGAGCCGGAAACGATGATGAACGATCTGCGGGAAATCGCGCCGACGTTCGTGCTGTTCGCGCCCCGCGTCTGGGAATCCATCGCCGCCGACGTCCGCGCCAAGGTGATGGACGCCACCCCCTTCAAGCAGCGCCTGTTCGACGTCGGTATGAAGACCGGCCTCGCCGCGCTCGAACAGGGCAAGCGCTCGGGCTATGCCGACGCGATCCTGTTCCGCGCGCTCCGCGACCGCCTGGGCTTTACCCGCCTGCGCTCGGCTGCGACGGGCGGCGCGGCGCTGGGCCCGGAGACCTTCAAGTTCTTCCAGGCCATGGGCGTGCCGCTGCGCACGCTGTACGGCCAGACCGAGCTGCTCGGCGCCTACACGCTGCACCCCGAGGGCAAGGTCGATCCTGACACCACCGGCGTACCGATGTCCGACAAGGTCGAGATCCGCATCGACAATGCCGACGTCCACGGCGTCGGCGAGATCGTGGTGCGCCACCCCAACATGTTCCTCGGCTATTACAAGAATCCCGAGGCCAGCGTCGCCGACATCAGGGACGGCTGGATGCTGTCGGGCGATGCCGGCTATTTCAACGCCAACCAGCAGCTTGTCGTCATCGACCGCATCAAGGACCTCGCCGAGACCTCGCGCGGCGAGCGCTTCTCGCCGCAGTTCATCGAGAACAAGCTGAAATTCTCCCCCTATATCGCCGAAGCCGTGGTGCTCGGCGCCGGCCGCGATGCGCTCGCGGCGATGATCTGCATCCGCTACTCCATCATCTCGAAATGGGCGGAGAAGAACCGCCTCTCCTTCACCACATATAGCGACCTCGCCTCGCGGCCTGAGGTCTACAAGCTGCTGCAGAAGGAAGTCGAGACAGTCAACGCCACGCTGCCGCCGGCCCAGCGCATCTCGCGCTTCCTGCTGCTCTACAAGGAGTTAGACGCCGACGACGGCGAGCTCACCCGCACGAGAAAGGTGCGCCGTAGCGTCATCAACGAGAAATACGCCGGGATCATCGACGCGATCTACCGCGGCGATGCCGACATCCCCGTCGACACCGTGATCCGCTTCCAGGACGGCACCACGCAAAGGGTGCGCACGACGCTCCGCGTGGTGGATCTGGGAGTGCACGGGCATATGGCGGAGGCGGCGGAGTGAAACAAAAGGTCGTCATGCGCCGGCTTGACCCGCGCATCCATCCTCTCCCGAACAATGAGCTTTCCACATCGATGGATTGCCGGGTCAAGCCCGGCAGTGACGAGCTGGGTCAACCAATATGAACACTGCCTTCCTCATCCAGCTCCTGGTCAACGGCCTCGTGGTCGGCACGCTCTATGGCGTGGTCGCGATGTCGTTCGTGCTGATCTACAAGGCGACGCAGGTCGTCAATTTCGCGCAAGGCGAGCTGCTGCTGGTCGGCGCCTGGGTGTGCTGGGCATTGCTGGCGAAATACCAGGTGCCGTTCTGGATCGGCATGCCGATGACGCTGGTGTTCATGTTCGTGTTCGGCATCGCGATCCAGGTGCTCATCCTGCGCCCGATGATCGGCGAGCCCATCATTTCCGTGATCATGGTGACGATCGGCCTCTCCACCGTGCTGCAGGCGACGCTGAAATGGATGTTCGGCGTCAATCCGCAGCCGTTCCCGCGCGTGTTCGAGAGCCAGTCGGTCAGCCTGCTCGGTCTCCAGATCCAGACCGTCTACGTCATGAGCCTCGTGGTCTCGGTCGCCATGATGATCGGCATGGCTTGGTTCTTCCGCGCCTCCAAATACGGCCTTGCGATGCGCGCCACCGCGTTCAACCAGCAGGTCGCGCAATCGCTCGGCATTTCCGTGAAAAGCGTGTTTGCGATGGCCTGGGCGATCTCGGCCACGGTCTCGGCGGTCGCGGGCGTCGTGGTCGCGGTGGTGAACGGCGTCTCCTCGGGTCTTGCCGCCTACGGCATCAAGGTGTTCCCGGCGGCGATCCTCGGCGGTCTCGATTCCGTCGGCGGCGCCGTGCTCGGCGGCATCATCATCGGGCTGCTGGAGAACATCGCGCAATATGTCGACAGCGAGTATCTGCACTGGGGCAATCTCTACGAGATCGCGCCGTTCTACGTCCTCATCATCGTGCTGATGATCAAGCCCTACGGGCTGTTCGGCACCCATGACATCGAGCGGATCTGACCCATGGCCGGCCCTGCCCTCATTCCTGCTGGTGATTTCCGCACCTCTTATGCGGCGGACACCACGATCTTTCCGACCACGACCAGCCGCAACTTTGCGATCGCCGGCGTGCTCGCGCTGTGCCTCGTGCCGCAATTCCTTGGCGGCTACTGGCTCAGCATCCTGATCCAGATCGGCATCTTCTCGATCGCCGCGCTCGGCCTCAACATCCTGGTCGGCTTCACCGGCCAGATCTCGATCGGGCACGCCGCGTTCTTCCTGCTCGGCGCTTTCACCTCGGCCTACATCTCCAACAATGCGCCGATCCCCGTATTCTTCGCGATCCCGCTCGCGGGCGTCGTCACCGCGCTGGTCGGCCTGATCTTCGGCATCCCGGCGGCGCGGCTGAAGGGGCTGTACCTCGTCATCGCGACGCTGGCCGCGCAATATATTCTGCTCGACTTCTTCTCCCGCGCCGAGTGGTTCACGGGCGGCTCGGTGCCGGCGAGCGCAAACCCGTTCTCGATCTTCGGCTACACCCTGCGCGGCGACAAACAATATTTCTACGTCGTGCTGGCCTATGTGCTCTTGAGCTACATCCTCGTCACCAATCTGATGCGCACCCGCGACGGCCGCGCGCTGGTGGCGATCCGCGACCATTATCTCTCCGCCGAGATCATGGGCATCAACCTGACCAAATACCGCACGCTGTCGTTCGGGCTCGCCGCCTTCTTCGCCGGCATCGCCGGCGCGCTCTACGCGCATTACCAACTCGTGGTCTCCCAGGAAGGTTTCGGCATCGAGCGCTCGATCCTGTTCCTGGCCATGATCATCATCGGCGGCACCGGCTCGATCATGGGCACGCTGATGGGCACCGCCTTCGTGGTGCTGCTGCCGGAGTCCATGGAATTCATCAGCCTGTATCTGAAGGGCGGCGCGATCGACAAGGCGCTGTCGCTCAACACCAACATCACCTTCCTGCGCGAGATCGCGATCGGGGTGATCATCATCGCATTCCTGATGTTCGAACCCGACGGGCTCGCGCATCGCTGGCGGCAGATCAAAGCGTACTGGAAACTCTACCCGTTCTCGCATTGAGCGCGGGCAACTTCACTTAAACAATAAGCAGGAGGACCCGACCCATGACGATGAAATCCCTTTTGAGCACCGCATCGCTCGCCATCGCGATCGCCGCATACTCGGCCGGCGCGCAGGCGCAGATCGCGATCGGGCACCTCGCCGACTATTCCGGCGGCACCTCCGACGTCGGCACGCCCTATGGCCAGGCCGTCGCCGACACCTTCGCCTGGGTCAACAAGAACGGCGGCGCCGGCGGCAAGCAGCTCAACGTCGACACCAACGACTATGGCTACCAGGTGCCGCGCGCGATCGCGCTCTACAAGAAGTGGTCGGCGCCGGACAGCAAGGTCGCCGCGATCATGGGCTGGGGCACCGCCGACACCGAGGCGCTGACCGGCTTCCTCGCCCAGGACAAGATCCCCGACATGTCCGGCTCCTATGCCGCCGCCCTCACCGATCCCGAAGGCGTCAGCGGCAAGGCCAAGCCCGCTCCTTACAATTTCTTTTACGGTCCGAGCTATTCGGACTCGTTGCGCGCGATGCTGATGTGGGCGGCCGAAGACTGGAAGGCCAAGGGCAAGTCCGGCAAGCCGAAATTCGTGCACATGGGCGCCAACCATCCCTATCCGAACGCGCCGAAAGCCGCCGGTGAAGCGATGGCGCAGGAGCTCGGCTTCGAGGTGCTGCCGCCGCTGGTGTTCGCGCTCGCGCCGGGCGACTACAGCGCGCAATGCCTCAGCCTGAAATCCTCGGGCGCCAACTACGCCTATCTCGGCAACACCGCCGCCTCGAACATCTCGGTGATGAAGGCCTGCAAGACCGCCGGCGTCGAGATCCAGTTCATGGGCAATGTCTGGGGCATGGACGAGAACGCCGCCAAGACGGCCGGAGATGCCGCCAACGGCGTGATCTTCCCCTTGCGCACCGCGGTGAGCTGGGGCGGCGATGCGCCCGGCATGAAGACGGTGATGGAGATCTCGAAGATGTCCGACCCGACCGGCAAGGTTTATCGTCCGGTGCACTACGTCGCCGCCGTCTGTTCGGCGCTGTACATGAAGGAAGCGATCGACTGGGCTGCCAAGAACGGCGGCGCCACCGGAGACAACGTCGCCAAGGGCTTTTACCAGAAGAAGGACTGGGTGCCGGCCGGAATGGAAGGCGTCTGCAATCCCTCGACCTGGACCGACAAGGACCATCGCGGCACGCTGAAGGTCGATCTCTATCGCACCAAGATCTCGGGCGCGACCGACGGCGACCTCAACGATCTCATGGCCAAGGGCACGATCAAGCTCGAGAAGGTCAAGACCGTCGAGCTGCCGCGCAAGCCGGAATTGCTGGGCTGGTAACGCAAACTCGGACGTCATGGCCGGGCTTGTCCCGGCCATCCACGTCTGAGCTCACGGCACGAAGTACGTGGATGCCCGGGACAAGCCCGGGCATGACGATCGTATCAAATTGGCGGCACACGACATGACCGACACTCTCGAAGCATCCCGCACCAAGCCGACCGCCGTAGTACCCGCCCCTCTCCTCGCCGTGCGCAACATCGAGGTCGTCTATGACGACGTCATCCTGGTGCTGCGCGGCCTCAGCCTGGAGGTGCCCAAGGGCGCAATCGTGGCGCTGCTGGGCGCAAACGGCGCGGGCAAATCGACGACGCTGAAGGCGATCTCGGGGTTGCTCAAGACTGAGGACGGCGAGGTCACGCGCGGCGAAATCGTGTTCGAGAACCAACGGATCAACGGCATCGACCCCGACAAGATCGTCCGCCGAGGCATCTTCCAGGTGATGGAGGGCCGGCGCATCGTCGCCGACATGACGTCGCTGGAGAACCTCAAGCTCGGTGCCTTCACCCGCAGGGACCGCGAGGTCGATGCCGACCTCGATATGGTCTTCACCTATTTCCCGCGCCTGAAGGAGCGTACGGGTTTGGCCGGCTATCTCTCCGGCGGCGAGCAGCAGATGCTCGCGATCGGCCGCGCGCTGATGGCGCGCCCGAAGATGATCCTGATGGACGAGCCGTCGATGGGCCTGTCGCCGCTGCTGGTGAAAGAGGTGTTCGCGATCATCCAGAAGATCAACCGCGACCTCGGCGTCACCATCCTGCTGGTCGAGCAGAACGCGCGCGCCGCGCTGTCGGTGGCGAGCCACGGCTACATCATGGAGCAGGGCAAGGTCGTGCTCGACGGCACCGCCGACGAGTTGCGCGACAACGAGGACGTCAAGGAATTCTACCTCGGCGGCGCCGGCGACCAGCGCAAGAGCTTCAAGAACCTCAAGAGCTTCAAGCGGCGCAAGCGCTGGCTCTAATTCTCAGCCGAGGACCTGGTCAGCTTCCGTGACCGCGCAGAGAACATGATAGAACGACGACGCAGGAATGGTGTCGACCAGCGATTTGCCGTCGCGATCGAACTGGTCGTACCAGCCACCCCGCACGGGATGGCTGAGATAATGCCGTTCCAGCCGCACCAACGCCGTCCGCGCCTCGTCGGCCGCGCCGGCCTCGCCGGACTCGGCCTGCGCGATCCACGCCTTCGCGACCTCGGTCTGCGGCCACAGCCGCCGCGTGCTGCGGCGGATGTTTCCGCTGTCATCTCCCTCGTCGATCAGGCAGCCCGTGGCCTCGTCGCGATAGCGCAGCGCGGTCGCCAGCAGTTCAGCGCGCCGCTGTCCGGTCGGACAGCCCGTGATGCGTTCGAACCCCTTCAGCAGCCAGACCCATTCCGCCTGGTGGCCCGGCTCGACGCTGACCGGCTCGATCTTGGACCAGTCCTCCTCGAAATACTCCGTCAGGATGCGCTTCTGCTTGTCGTAGAGATTGGCCAGGAACAGCGCGAAGAATTCGCCGGCACGGTTCTGGAACGACAGATCGTGAGTCGCCTCGAAGCACGCGATCATCGCCTCGAACAGATGCATGTGCGGGTTCTGCCGGCGCGGCAGCGAGACCGGAAGGCCTTCGTGCACGCCCCCGTGCGGCGAGCGCAGGTGGCCGTCGAGGAAAGCGAGCAGCGCGTCGATCTCGGCACGAACCTGCGCGTCCTGGTCGAGCGCATAGACGGTGGCGAGCGCGAACAGGATGAAGGCGTGGTCATAGGCGTCGCG
>NZ_JXDL01000001.1:7319312-7343142 GCF_001590795.1 Bradyrhizobium sp. AT1 | reverse complement strand
TGGCTTTCGCCAGAAGATGCTCCAGTCCCTTCAGCGCGATGGCGCGCCCTTCGGGATACCAGCCCATCTGCGCCGCCTTGGCGTAGCACCAGATCTGGCGGGCCTGCACGAACACGCGCCGCGGCGCGGCCGCATCCGCAGTACCGTCGCGGTGCAGCCGGTCGATGAAGCCGCCCGTGGCCTGATCCCAGCCGACGGTCGACCACAGCGGCAGCGCCTCGTCGATCATGCGGCCCTTCAGGCGCGCGACGACATCGGCAGCCTCGTCCGCCGCAATGTTTTCTACGTCCGCCATCGGGTCCCCTCTCGGCCGCGTCAATGGCGGTCTGATACCCATGCCGGTGGCGGCGCGCAACGGATGCGAACACGGAAAGAACAGCCATGACCGCCCATTACGACGCCCGCGAGACGCGTGAGCCAGCAGCGCGCGAGGCCGACCTGTTCTCCTGCCTGCCGGAGGTGCTGCGAGCCGCGATGGCCGCCCCGGCCTATGCCGAGCGGCTCAGAGGCCTCGATCCCGCCACCGTGACCTCCAGGACGGCCCTGGCAGGCCTGCCGGTGTTGCGCAAGTCGGAACTGCCCGCCCTGCACAAGGCGTCTGCGCCCTTCGGAGGCTTCGTGACGGCAGCCCCCGGCTCGTTCGCCCGCCTCTTTACCTCCCCCGGCCCGATCTTCGAGCCGGAGGGACGGCAGGCCGACCCCTGGCGCGGTGCACGGGCGCTGTTCGCGGCAGGGTTCCGCCCCGACGACGTCGTCCTCAACACCTTCAGCTACCACCTCACCCCCGGGGGCTTCATCTTCGATGCCTCGGCGCGCGCGCTCGGCTGCGCGGTGATCCCGGCCGGCCCCGGCAACACGGAACAGCAATTCGAGCTGATCGAGGCCTACCGGCCGGTCGGCTACAGCGGCACGCCGGATTTCCTGAAGATCCTGCTTGATGCCGCGGCAAGCGCCGGCCGCGACGTCTCCTCGATCAAGCGCGCGGTGGTTTCGGGCGCGGCGTTCCCGCCCTCGCTCCAGGCCGAGATCAAGGCGCGCGGGATCGACGCCTATCAGGCCTTCGGCACTGCCGATCTCGGCCTCATCGCTTTCGAGACCGAGGCGCGCGAAGGTATGGTCGTGAACGAGGACCTGATCCTGGAGATCGTCAAGCCCGGCACCGGCGATCCCGTGGCGCCCGGCGACGTCGGCGAGATCGTGGTGACCTCGCTTGACCCGCATCATCCCTGGATCCGGCTCGCTCTCGGTGATCTCACCGCAGCACTGCCGGGCACTAGCCGCTGCGGTCGGACCAACATGCGCATCAAGGGCTGGATGGGCCGCGCCGACCAGACCACGAAGGTCAAGGGCATGTTCGTCCGTCCCGAGCAGGTTGCCGAGATCGGCAAGCGGCATTCCGAGCTCGGAAGACTGCGTCTGGTCGTCACGCGGCAAGGCGAGACCGACGCGATGACACTGAAGGCGGAGACGGCGGCCGCGAGTGAGGCGTTGCGCGAAGAGATCGCCGGCACCTTGCGTGCCGTGACGAAGCTCGGCGGCGCGGTCGAACTGCTCGGTCCCGGCGCGCTCCCGAACGATGGCAAGGTGATCGCGGACGAGCGGTAGTCGACCTTGCTCCAGTAACAGCGAATATTTGCAAAAGCTGATCCTCGTTTAACCGTAGATCCGCGCAAAAACCCCGAGATTTCCGGGACTTGTGCGCCTCCGGCGAGACGCGGGATAGAAAATAACAGGGAATTTCAAACTGCGATCAGCGAATTCTTGCTCAAAGAACAGCGAATATGTCGAGCTGAAGCAGGGAAGCGATCCGGCACCCACGGCCTTGATGCGCACGACGCCTCCCCGATCTCCCCTTAGCCGGAGCAGCTGAGCAGAAGGTCGACCACGCTTGACCGCCTGGGGTGCTTCTTGCCGAGATCTTGGACCAGCACTTGTCACGGCCTTGTGACGAACTCCGAAAATCCAATAGGAGGCCTCTACATTCGCCAACTGAACTCGCCCGCTACCCCCATAGCCCTCCGAATCCGCAATATCGGATTTTGAGCGTTTACCACCGCGGCGAGCCGCTCTGCGCGGAAGCTTCATCTTGGGCTAGCATTTCTCCACGCCAACAAGCCGCAAGGAGAAAATGAGCATGGGCATTCCGTTCGATCAGCAGCACCTTCGCAACGATCCGCCATGGCTGGTCCGGCACGAACCTCCCTCCAAGAAGCGCCGCGGCCGCCCTCCCAACCACCCAGCACTTGAGGACTTTACGCTCGAGCAGGTCGACCGGATCTATCCGTGGCTGTGCCGGCGGCTTAAGGCACGTCACGTGGCAAAGCAGCGCACCGCCGATCATGTCGCTATCAGCGGGCGGGCGTACGGGCACTTGGCGCATTGGGCCCGGAAGCGCCTCAAGAATATCGATGGGAGGACCCTCGCGAATAAGCACACCACGTGGAAGCGCCGCAGTCTCTCCGAGGTGGACCGCAGAGATTCCGAGGACTTCGATGCGGAGATCGAGCGCCAGTTTCCGCATCATCCTGCGACCTGCAATTCCTGATTTTCCGTGAGCGCAATTCGAGGCTCGATCTGCAAAAACCTCCCGGGGCATTCCGCCTCAAGCGAACTCAATTCGGGAGAGAACCTTTGCAGATCGAGCAGCTGTCAATTGACACTTTAAAGTCCTATGCCGGCAATGCCCGCACCCATTCGGCGAAGCAGGTCAAGCAGATCGTACAGAGCATCGAACGGTTCGGGTTTAACAACCCCATTCTGATCGATGATGAAGGCCAGGTCATCGCAGGCCATGGACGTCTTGCAGCTGCAAACCTGCTGAATCTTCAGACGGTCCCCTGCGTTCGCCTTTCCCACCTGAGCGAGACCGACAAGCGGGCCTATGTTCTTGCGGACAATCGCCTCGCTGAAAAGGCCGGCTGGGATAATGCAATCCTTGCGATCGAGCTTAAGCAGCTCGCAGACGTGGGATTCGACCTCGATCTGACGGGCTTCGAGGCTGCCGAGGTCGATTGCATTATCGAGAACTTCGACGACGAAAGCGAGCAGCCGGAGAACCGGATCCCGGAGTGCGGTGAAGGTCCGCCCGTCAGCCGGCTCGGAGACATGTGGCGGCTGGGAAAGCACGTCCTTTTCTGTGGGGATGCGACCGACCGCGCGGTCTACGACACCCTCATGGATCGCGAGCGGGCCAACTTCATTTTCACCGATCCACCTTACAACGTTCGCATTGGCGGTAATGTCTCGGGGCTGGGCGCTATCAAGCATCGTGAATTTGCCATGGCTTCCGGGGAAATGAGCGAGGAGGAATTCACCACGTTCCTCTCAAAGACCTTCCGGCTGCTTTGCTACTACTCGAAGGACGGCTCGATCCATCAGATCTGCATGGATTGGCGGCATATGCGGGAAATGTTGAATGCGGGCGATAAGCATTACGCGGAGCTCAAGAACCTCTGCGTCTGGAACAAGACCAACGCTGGTATGGGATCGTTCTATCGCTCCAAGCATGAGCTGGTATTCGTCTGGAAGAACGGATCGGACGCACATACCAATACTTTCGAACTCGGTCAGCACGGGCGCTACCGGACCAACGTCTGGGACTATGAGGGCGCAACCAGTATGAAGGCGGGGCGCCTCGAGGAGCTGAAGCTGCACCCGACGGTGAAGCCGGTGGCCATGGTGGCCGATGCCATCAAGGATTGCTCCAAGCGGGGCCAGATTGTCCTTGACCCCTTCTGTGGCAGCGGAACGATTCTGATCGCGGCCGAAAAGACCGGCCGCGTTGCCCGGGCGATCGAGCTTGACCCCGCTTACGTCGATGTCGCGGTGCGGCGCTGGGAGCAGTACACCGGAAAGAAGGCCTCGCTCTATCCCATGCAGGAGACTTTTGAGGAGCTTGCGGAGATCAGAGCGGCTTGAACGTCCATGCAAGCTCAAGGGCTCACTTGAGCATTGCCCTCGACCTCGAACATCATTGCGCAATTGTCGTGAGCGCTCTCTCCGGCTGTTGATGCTACTCCTCGCTCGGGCTCCAAACCTGCGCGAGGACATATGGAAGAAGACAATACTTCAGTCCCTTCTCTTGAAGCCGACGAAGCTCCGTCGGGTTACCTGATCGGTTATAAATGCCCACCGAAACATGCGCAGTTTCAAAAGGGAACGTCAGGAAATCCGAAGGGGCGGCCGAAGCGGCCCTGTGGGATCAGCCTCAATGAGCTCCTTGATGGCGTCCAAAGAACAAAGGATGGGCGCACCATCTCTCGAAGAGAATTAATGGTCCGCCGCATTCTTCACAATGCGATGGAGGGGGATCCGAGCGAGTTTAAGAGGTTTATCGACCTCATGGAACGATCCCGACTTATTCTGAGAGCGACTCCAAAGTACGCAGGTCCGATCATTGTGAAGCGGGTTCGGACTACCGATTAGAACCCCAACTCGCCGTTGAAGCCGACACGACAAGCTAGAGGTGATTGAATGAGACAGCAGAATGGATCATCGAAGGAAAGCGTGATCGCCATCTTTAAACGGGTTGCGATGGAGCGCGTGACACTCACCATAGATGGCCGTCGACAAAAGGTACCCTTTGCCGAGGCCATCCTGCTGAAGAACTACAGTGCGGCTCTTCATGGCAACAAGAGCGCGTGGCGCAATATCTGGCGCCTCTTGGAACGAGCCGGCGAGCTGGTCGATCAGAACGACCCCGCGGTGGTCGGTAAGCCAATCATCGTTCCGGAGAAGATCTGGAATACAGACGAGCTCCTTCAGCTATACGATATCAGTGTCGTTGAAGGTAAACCTACCCGAACAACTTGACGAGCAACTCGTCCGCTCCACTCAAAGTCGAAAAACAGGACTTGCCGAGGTCACGGTGCATGGGACGTTCGGGCTTCTGCCCGCTGCTGTTCCCACGCGTATGACGGCTGACCTTCGAGCCCAGATCCGGCAGCCGCTCCCCCGGCTGGCCGCCGAACCAGAAGTAGCGCTCGAAGGCCAGTGTGCGCTGGTCGACCTCAAGCCAAATGACACAGCCACTGGGCTTTTCAAGCAACCGGGTGCTGACGGTCACGTGGCGGACAGCGGAGCCAAAAAAGCTCGACTTCAGCTGGATGTGCCGGAGGACCCCATTGGCTTCCAGTACGATATCGTAACCGCTCCGATCGACCTCGCTCTTCAGGACCTCTATGTCGTGCCGGCCCTGCCGCCAGCGCGCGGCCATGAGCTCGCCAAGCAACAGATGGAAGAGCGCCTGCTCCCGAACGCTGGAGGCGCTAGAATGGGGCGTCAGGGGATTCTGATTTAGTTCAAGCAACACTGTAAAACTCCTTTGTCTTGAGCGATGCCTGCATAAGCGCTCCGCTCGCCCTGCAAGTCCAGCGCACAACGCACCTGACGCCCAGCTTCGCACCTCACGGTTAATCCTATTTTGGGATAATCCCATTACGGGATCAAATTGACTGCCGCCGAATCAACAGCCCCGGCGGCCATGGAAAAGTCCCTCAAATCCGCCGAATATGGCCGCCTGATTGCCCTTCTTGTCGCAGCGCGGCATAGGCGGGCATACGTCAGCAAACCTTGGCTAAAAAGCTGAGGAAACCGCAATCCTTTGTCGCAAAGTACGAGGGCGGGGAACGCCGTTTGGACGTGATTGAGTTTATCGTCATTGCCGAAGCTTTGGGGGCTGACCCAATCAAACTGCTGCGCCGCCTCCTGCGAACCAGGACAAGTTAGGCAGCCCGCGCCAAGGCTGCGCTTCGGCGGCCCGGATCTTTTTGTGCTCCAACACGCCCACATTGAGCCAAAAGATTGCGCGAAATCCACTGGACTTCCCGACAGATCAGAGCGTGCGTGGTTTACCAACCAAGCAGCGGGCCGATATGGATACAAAATCAATTGCACCGGTCGTCAAAGCCTGTTTCGCGGAGATGCAGGTCAAACTGAAGCAAGCTCGGCAAATCGCCAAAGCCGCGGAGGCATGTGCGGAGGCTGGTAGCCTTGAGGAAGCCGTTCAGCTCTCCATGGGCATCGAGCAACTCATCTATGATGCGGACCGGCTTCACGACGCTGTTATGCTGCTCGGCCGAATGATCACGGCGGACCGCTAGCACCCACCTTTTCGCAACCGCGCCAACGCGGACAGCGCGCCTCAGAAGATCCGTCTTGAAGAGTCAAATCCGGAGGAGTTCTATATCTCCGTCGCCTGCGTTCGGGATGAGGTGAAGAATGGGTAATGCGCTCATCGTTCACAAAGCTCATCTGCCAAAAGCGCTCCTCGGTGTTCGGGCAGCTCAATATGTCCGCATGTCAACCGACCGCCAACAATACTCGATTCAAAATCAGGCCGCCGTCATCGCCGCTTACGCGCACGCCCACAACTTCACGCTGGTTCGCACCTACAAGGACGAGGGCGAGAGCGGACTGCTCATCAAGAACAGGGCCGGTCTGCTTCAATTGCTTAAGGATGTCGAGAGCAACCAGACCGATTTCGGCCATCTCCTGGTCTACGACGTCAGCCGATGGGGTCGGTTCCAGGACGTTGACGAAAGCGCGCACTATGAGTTCGTTTGTAGACGTGCTGGCATCAAGGTTGCCTATTGCGCCGAGCAATTCGAAAACGATGGGAGCATGCTTGCGAGCATCGTCAAGAACATCAAGCGAGTGATGGCGGCCGAATACAGCCGCGAACTTTCAGCAAAGGTCTACGCCGGTCAATGTCGCTTTGCGCGGCTCGGCTACAAGCCTTGTGGCCGTGCCGGCTACGCGCTGGTACGGGAGCTCGTCGATGAAAAGATGCAAACAAGAGGAGTGATGAAGAAGGGTGATCGGAAGTACATCCTTACGGACCACATTCGCGTAAGGCCAGGCGATCCAAACGAAACCGCAGTCGTGAAGTGGATATTCCAAAGATTCTTGGAGGTTAGGTCTGAAACTGCAATAGCTTGGGAGCTCAATCGGAAAGGACTCCTCTCGAGCACAGGCGCGCCGTGGACCCGCGCCGCGGTGGGCGTTATTCTTAGAAACGAAAGCTATATCGGAAACCTCATCTTCAACCGAAAGTCCCAAAAGCTACGGCAGCCCGCCGTGATAAATCCCCCTGAACAATGGATCAGAAGCGAGGGCTGCATCGAACCCATCGTCGATCGCGAGGTCTTCTTCAACGTCAGAAAGATCATCGAAGAGCGACGCGTCGATCTAACCGAGGAGGAGATGCTTGTCCGCTTGCGCAAGACCCTTCTCAGAGAAGGCCGTCTGACACCCGCCATCATCGATCGAACCCCGGGGCTCCCCTGCTCCGTGACCTGCCAAACGCACTTCGGCAACCTTCGAAATCTATATCGGTTGCTCGGCTATACCCCGAAGCGGAATTACGATTTCCTCGACTCGCGGCCTGTCTGGTCTGAGTTAAGGTCGAAACTCGTCGAACAGGCTGCAACCGCGATCAAAGCGGCAGGCGGACGTATCAGTCCGGGCGGCTGGAGCAATTGCCTCCGCGTGAATGGAACCGCCTGTCTTTCGGTTAGGGCTGCTCGTTGGACCCCCGGCCAGAAGCCAACTCATGCACCGTACTGGAGCATCGAACGCGAGGCGTGCCTCCCTGACGGCTGGATAGCTGCCATCCGGCTCGCCGAGCACAACAAGACAGTCCTGGACTACGTACTGTTGCCGACCGACGGCAAAGTGAAACGCACGATTCGCTTTTCCGAAGCAGTGCGGATGCGGCGGGGAATTATGCGCTTCAAAACGACCGCCGGCCTCATTCAAGCGATTACGCGCCGGCTTATTAGAACACGCCCGACCTCCCAAGCCACACCGGCGCCCCAGACCAAGGAGCCGAAAGCGGCGCGGTCCAGACCCAGACGGGCCCCTAAGCGGCGCTCACATCAACGGCCTCCTAAGAACTTGTGCTAGCGCCTTGGCTGAGCTTTGATGCTCGCTTTAGGACCGGGTATTATGGGCGCCAAATCGATAGTTGCAAAAATCCTGAGAGACGAACTGGCCTCGATCGGAATCCGATCGCTGACGGTCCAGGAGTCAGAGAGGATCGCCGCTCGCATCTTCGAACGGATCACTGATATTGAATTGGAGCTAGCCGCACGTGACTTTGCCTCCGCGGGCCGCGATCATGACTAGCATTTTCACGTTTTCAGCGGTGCGGCTTCGACATAGAGGCCCTGCAAAGTGGTGGAGCATTTCGATCCACACAGCAGTGCTTAGACTTGGCGGCCGAGAACTGGCCAATAGTGCTATGAACCAATTAGGGTCTGGCTGAGGCCAAGAGAAGGATCCGATGATTGCTTGTCACATGGCCCTTGATCAGTGGACGCCGCCCGGCTCGGGGGCTGGCGAACCCTCAACCCTAGATGCAAAGGGGCCAATCTCCCAGCGGCCAGACGGCGGCTGCGGACCTCTGCATGGCCCGCTTGCGAACGGGTAAGTTCCGCCCATTCACGCTGGCGATCCGCTGTGGTACGCTCGCGGGCGACCACAAATCCGGTCGCAATCTCAGTTAACTCCCCGCTGGCTCCGAAGCCGGCGGGCTTTTCTTTGGACTTTAGTATCCGACGGGGCGCCGGTTCAGGGGCGATCTTAACTTGATTTTAAGACTGCCTATTGTGCGGCGGCATCACTCTGGCTAAATGGAGGCTAGCCTCAAAGTCAGTTGCGTTCGAGAGTCATGATTACGTACAAGCAGTACCACATCCAGCGAGTTGAGCACGGCCAAAGAGGTTGGGTTGCCCGCATCACGCGGGCGGATGGCCAGAACATCCGCACCATCCTGCCGGCCTCTGAGCATCCCTATCTGGATACGAAGCCTGCCGCATCGGCCGAGGAAGCTGAACAGCTCGCCAAAGAAGGCATCGACTTTGGCGGGGTGGTTTGACCCCCAGCGCTCACCTGACTCTCGCAGGCCAAAACCAGTCGCAACGCATTGAGAAGCGCTCGCTTATGCGTTGGGCTTCATGTCTGGGCCGGATGAGCGCCCTAGCCACTTCCCATTTGACCAGCGGTAGGCGGCTACGTGGCTGACTATTATTTTGAGACTAAGCTTGTCCGGCGAGGCGACCGACGCAGATATTCACCCGTTGCTCTACGGCTTTCCTCGACTTTCCGCTTCGCAGCTGACCGCTCTTACGCGTTTGGTCCGGACTAGTGGCGACCCATTGTCAATACGCGCGACGAGAACCTGGGACAGCTCGTCAAAGGAGCCAAATCGTTCGATCTTGCTAGATGCGCGCGATGCTTCGGAGAACCAGAACCGTTCTCCCTGAAACAATAACGACGTTGACGGCATCAATACGTAATCCAGCACTTCATCATTGTTCTCATTGAGCCTTAGCGCCACAACCCATCCCGCAGGCCATCGAACGCGGCGAACCAGCTTCCATTTAGGTGGGATGGTGACATATTTCCGACAAGTGGCTATTCGGAAACAGATCTTGACGGCATCATTTACTCGCAAACACTGGGCCGCCAGATCGAGCGTGACGCACCGACCCGCCTTCCTGAGAGCCTCCTGAAGAAGCGCCGCGTTGCCTAGCTGAACTTCCATCATCCTCTTGTGCGTATCAAGCTTATCCCAGTAGCTCTGATTGCTGACATAACCGATCATACGGTACAGATTACGCATAGGGCCAAAGTGTCTTAGATAAGTTGCTAGAGACGGCAGCCCCAAAGCAGCATCAATTATAGAGGCGCTCAATTTCCCTTTCTTCATCAGAAGTTTCCGAAGGCGAACGAGCATTTCTTCTTCCGATATGCGCACAAAGCGCTGCTCCAGCGCCCTGTTGACGCGCTTGAAAACACCACGGTCAACTATTGCTTTGATCGCGCCATCGCTTCTGACCCAAAGGTCTGTCGGATTGCTCATTCTCTTGGCGCCGAGTTTTTCAGACTGACGATTGTAGATGAGGTTGCCGATATACTCCTCCCGCCGTAGCAGCTTGCCTATCGAACTCTGGCACCAAAGCCCGCCCTTATTGGTCAAGACCCCCCGCCTGTTAAGCTCTCGCGCAATCGACTCTTGGGAGCTTCCCCGAAGATACTCATCGAAAACCCATTGGACGACTTCGACTTTGTCCTTTGGTCCCGGAGCTAGTCTCACTCGGTCTGTTGACAAGAATTTGTGCTCACCCGCTTTGAGAGTCCCCTTGGGCCGGCATTTGGCGTCCACAACCTCCCGTACCAACCCAAACGGCTCCCGACCGCCCATTCGGAAGCCCTTGCTTGCGATGCGGACCGATGCTGCGTGTACCCGCCCAGAAAGCTCTCGGCTAAATTCGGCCGCCATAACCCTTTTGATGTTTTTCATAATGCTGGAAAGCAAACTGCCGTCATTGTCAAACTGCTCTGCGCAATAGGCGACCTTCACTCCAGCCTTTCGGCAAATGAACTCATAATGCGCGCTCTCATCTACATCTTGAAAGCGCCCCCAACGACTGACGTCAAAGATCAACAGATAACCAAAGTCCGCCCGGTCCGACCGAACGTCGTCGATCAGCTGGATAAGACCTTTCCTATTGTCAATCTTCAGACCGCTCTCACCCTCATCGCGGTAAGTACGAACGATCGTCAAGTTGTGGAGTTCCGCATACGTGGCAATCACTGCCGCCTGATTTTCGATAGAGTACTGTTGATGGTCTGTAGACATGCGGACATATTGCGCCGCGCGATTTGTTGTTTGCGACTGGAGCAAACGATCCCTGTGTACGACAAGAGCTCTTGACATGGTGCCCCTCGCGTCCGCGACAGCACTCCCCCCCGACCACACTCCCATTCAAAATGGCGAGCTGTAGCCGGATCAAGTTCAAGGTACAATCAGCAATTCTGTCCTAATCCATAGGACCGCCAATCTTTCAAGCCTGTCACGGTACTTGCGACTTATAGCTCACGCCATGCTTTCCCAACCACCAATGCCGCAGAGCAAACGGCTGAAAGCAAGCCGGTCCAAAACCATGACCGTCCACGGGCGGCGCTGATCGACCGCAGATACAAGAAAGCTCCAAGAAGCTTCCCGTAGTTCTTTCGGAATTCTCCATTAAGCTTGGCTACTTCCGGCAGATCGGACAGAGCCTTGCATTCGTCGGCCATTGGCTGGACTCCATTTGCGACTGGACCAGCACCCCATAGACCACTGTTTTGCCCGACGGCGCAAGCTAAATTTCGGTTTTTTCGATGCGCCTTGGCGTGGCCACTGATAGCCGCTCGTCGGTGATCGCCTACCGAAATGCAGCCTCGAGTTGCTAAGTCGCCTATCTCAGGCTCGAGTCCGGCCAGTGAGGAACCTCATCGGTGGGCCGGGAACGACGCAAGTGCTGCCGCACCATCGCGTAGAGCACAAAAAGACCGATGGTGATGGCGACAGCCAGCAAGGGGAAAATGTAGTTCATACAGTCTCCAAGAATTTGAATACTAGCGGCGCTACTTCCGCCGCCCAATCGGCGCGATGCTCCTCGGCATGAGTCCCACTGTTGAGTTTCCCGCTTCGATGGTTTCCCACCCGGCTTATAGTCCTCATCTGTCACTCCGCTTCACGCGTTTGAGCGCCCGCCGTTGCCGCGATAGGGCTGCCTTCTCATACCGCTCCAAGCTCGACAGATATCTCAATTGCGTTGGTTCAGTGCCCTCAATCACTGCTAAGATCAGACCCATTCTAAGAGCCCGCAGGCGATCCTGTCGACCCCTGGCTTGAGCCAGATCTTGAAGCGCGGTTTCCATATCAGCGCCTTTGAATTCCTCTGCAAGGACTACATCGAAGCCGGCGAGACCAGAACCAGCGGCTTCGTCCCAACGCGATAAACCATGCCGATAGGCATTGCGGCTCGATGTTGCTTTCCCAGCGCTTGTTTGCGGGCCAGTACTCTTCGCAGCGTTTGCGTGGTTGGCTTCGATTTGTCGCTTTGACGCCAACTTGCCTCCTTGATCTCTCAACCTGGCAATCGATCGCTCCCTTGGTCGCGAAGTCCAGGGCCTCAATCCTCCGTTCCCACGCCTCCGCGAAGCAACCGTGATTGATCCGGAGGACAGGATGGATCCGTCAACAACGGAGCAATGAACCTGTGGAGGTTTGATCCATCAAACAGATAGGCTGCTATTCCGGCCGCTTGCGCCGCAGCAAGGTCGCTCTGCTTGTCGCCGATCAAAAAGCTAGCATCGATATTCACCGCGTACCGCTCAAGCAGAGCTCTAATCATGCCCGGTTGCGGCTTACGGCAACTGCAGAGGACACGGTAACGCTCAATCAAGCCATCGGGGTGGTGTGGGCAAAATTCGAACGCATCGATATGCGCACCAGCTATCGCAAGCTCACGTGACATCCAGTCGTGCAAATTGTGAACATGCCGCTCCTCGTAAAACCCCCTCGCAATTCCTGATTGGTTCGTCACGACAAACGCAAGATACCCGGCGTCATTGACCGCTTTGACGGCCTGTTGGGCTCCTTCCACCCACCGGATCTTGTCCGGATCGAAAGCGTAGCCGTCGTCCTCATTGAGGACGCCATCACGATCAAAAAATACTGCCGGACGCTTCAAATCTCACTGGCCCAAGTTGAAAGGATACCCGGCGATCTTCCGACAAATACTGCTTGGTTTCAACATCTCCGGCGGTTCGACAGTTCGCTCTCTGCGCCGCCCCTCTTATGCAGTTAGCTCTTTGCTGTTCATGCGTAAATTGGCTTCGTTTTGTCGATTTGATAGTCGGCCGCCCCTCTCGCACTTGCCCTAAGCGCGTGAAAACAAGAGCCATTCCTGCCGCTAAAACGAGCAACAATGTTGCTGCAAAAAGGACTGGCCTTCACCCGCGATTGGAGCGTTACTGAGTCGGCCGGGCGCCAACGCCGATTGTAGCGCCGGTATCTCGCCTCGCGAACGCGGGGCTTCGGGCAGTGCGGCATGTAACGCCGCTTGCTCTTGCGTAGGAGATACCGGTGACGCTTCAAACGAATGGCACAGACGCGCCAAACCATATCATTAGGTTCAACCCGAACGACCGTCGCCATTTTATCGGTGGCTCGGACGCCCGCATCATCATGGGAGATGATCAAGAAAGTCTCATCCGGCTTTGGCGCGAAAAGCGCGGCGAAGCGGAGCCGCAAGATCTCTCGGACAATCTGATTGTCCAGCTCGGCACCGTGACCGAGGTCTTGAACCGCGCCTGGTATCAGCGCGCGAGCGGGCACACTGTCAAGGATATCCAAAAGCGTGTTCGCCATCCCGTCCACAAATGGATGGCGGCGACGCTGGACGGGACTGTCGAGCAAAACGGGGCCGTCTTCGAAGCCAAGTTCATGCTGCCCTGGGCCTTCACCGAGGAAGCCGCAGCCGAGAAACATATGGCTCAGCTGCAGCACAACATGTGGGTCACCGCATCCCGCAGCGCGGTTCTCTCTATCATCACCGGCGGCGGCAAATGGGTCGAGATCAAGCTTCACGCCGACCCGCTGTACCAGCATCTTCTCCTCACCGCCGAAAAAAAGTTCTGGCGGTGCGTCCAGAGCGGTGAACGCCCTGCCCTGTTCAACATCGAAACGCAGCGCCCGAGGCTGGAGGCGGTCAAGGTCGTCGACATGTCCACTTCCAACCAATGGGCGGAGCTGGCGGCGACCTACCTTCGGACTCGAGGAGCGCATGGCGAGCACGAAACTGCCAAGGCCGATCTTAAGAAGCTGATGCCGGAAGACGCTAAGGAGGCCGCGGGCCATGGCATCAGGGCCAAGCGTTCCAAGTCCGGCGCGGTCAGCTTTGAAGTCCAGGCGGCGGCGGAGGTATCTCATGCATCAGTCCAGTGAGAGCATCGGGACCATCGCTGCCGCTCTCGCCCGGGCCCAGGCCGAACTCACCAACCCGGAAAAAACTCTAACAGCCGTGATCCGGTCACCCTTCCCCCGGGAGGATGACCGGACCTTCCGCTACGCCTCCCTCGCGAGCGGCCTGGACATCGTGCGAAAGACGCTGAGCCAGCAGGAGATCGCCACTATCCAGACCACCCGGATCGAGCAGCCGACCGGTCAGATCCACCTCACCACCCTGCTCGCCCACGCCTCGGGGGAATGGATCTCCTCGGACCTTCCGGTCTGCGCCGCCAAGGAGGTCGAAACGCCGCACCGGATGGGCTCCGCGCTGACCTATGCGCGCAGGTATGCCCTGTTTGCCCTGGTCGGGATCGCCGGGGAGGACGATTTGGACGCCCCTGACGTCGTCACGGAGCCGCTGGCTGCCCCGGAGCCGCAGGCCGCGTCAGGGCCGAAAAGGAGGCCGCCTGGCGGCGTCCTGAACCGGCCCGCGGTATTGCCGCCCGAACGCTCCGCCGTGCTCCTGGATCAGCTCCTGGGCCAGCTATCCGCCCAGAAGGAGGACGATGGACTGCTCGCTTGGACCAAGATCAGCCTCCCCCTCAAGAACACTCTCGTGGAGGCGGATGCCCGCGTTCTTGAAGCCGCGTATCAGAGGCGGATCGGGAATACCCCTTTGACCGACATCCATTCCGCGGTCCAGCAGCCTGCGCCCTCCACATCCGTTTCTCCCGATGAAGGCCCTACGACGGCGTCCAGCAACATCGATGTGGCTGCTGACTCAGCTCGGCAAGAACAGGCCGGCCTCGCCTTCCCGAAGGAGCCGACTCGAAGACGGAGCAAGGATCACCTCGCCTTCATCCGCAGCCAGGGGTGCCTCGTCTGCCAGAAGACCCCCGCCGATGCGCATCACCTCAAGTTCGCCCAGCCACGATCCTTGGGACGCAAGGTCAGCGACGAGTTCACGGTGCCGCTCTGCCGATCTCACCACCAATCCCTGCACCGACACGGAAATGAAAGAGCTTGGTGGACCAATCTACAAATTGTACCCCTTCAGATCGCGAAGGAGCTTTGGGAGGCTAGCCCCATCCATCTGACGGAAGGCCCACCGGTCGCTCTCCCGCCGCGTCCGCCATTGGAGGCGCAAGGTCAATGAATGGTCCGGTCGATCTACGTAAACCGCATCCGGCGAGCATCTTGCCGCCTCAATACGAAGCGTTATGTCCTCCGCCCCAACTTCTACCTGGAGAGAACATCGACCACTATAAGGCCCTTCAAGCCGCAATCTTCCGCGACCTCGATCCCAAATCTGCCATCGAGTGGCTGCTCGCAATCGACGTCGCAGAACTCTCTTGGGAGATGCAGCGCTACCGGGTCTTGCGGCACAGGCTCTTGAGCACGTATCGCCAAAAGGCCGTAGAGATGACGCTTCGCCGCGTGGATCTGGCAGGCATTGCCCCAGATTTCCAGGATGTAGCCGAAATCTACACCATCAATAACGCTCTGGATTGGCAACTGGACCCAACTGCGGCGATTGATATTGAGGCGCGTCTCCGATTGTACGGTTTCGATCAACACGCCGTCAGTATGGAGGTTTACGTCCAGGCGCGAGAGATCCTCTCGCTATTTGAATCACTTCTGAACGGAGCGCAGGTTCGGCGCCTGCTGCTGATTAAAGAATTCAATGCTCTGCAGCACTCAGCCAGACGGTCCTCAAACCGCGGCGTGCATAGAACCGCCTTGCTGCGGGGCGGCGAACGTGAACAAAGCTTTGACCGATGACATCAATAAAGTGATCGAAGCAAGCCAGCGCGAGCGCCATCCCTGCTTTTGCAGACGACGCACACACCGTCCAAGTATAAGAGTATCGGAGGATCTGATCAGATAGTCTTCGGAGTGCTCACCTTCAAAAGCGATAACGGCTCCCGTGGACTGCTCACGATGGATTAAGCGGGAGTAACCGCTCCATCACCCGAGCGACAGATATGCTGCGTACGCTTGCTTCAGACCTTCCGTGAGGGAGGTCTTCGCGCGCCAGCCGAGCCCTTCGAGGCAGCTGACATCGAGTAGCTTGCGCGGCGTGCCGTCTGGCCTCGTAGTGTCAAAAGCGATCTCACCGTTGTAATCGACGATGTCCGCGACGAGTCGAGCGAACTCAGCAACGGCGATGTCCTTTCCGGTACCGATATTGACCAACCCGGCGCCGGAGTAGGTCTTCATGAGGTACACGCAGGCATCCGCCATATCGTCGACATAGAGGAACTCGCGCAGCGGCGTGCCGGTGCCCCAGACCTCGACGGTCTTTGCGTCCGACAGCTTGGCTTCATGGAAGCGGCGGATGAGCGCGGCAACGACGTGGCTCAATTCAGGATGATAATTGTCGCCGGGCCCGTAGAGGTTGGTCGGCATCACGCTGACGAAGTCGCTGCCATACTGGCTGCGATAGGCTTCCGCCATCTTGATGCCAGCGATCTTCGCGATAGCATAGGGCTCGTTGGTCGGCTCCAGCGGACCCGTCAGCATCGAGTCTTCCCGCAGCGGCTGCGGCGCCAGCTTCGGATAGATGCAGGACGAGCCGAGGAACATCAACTTTTCGGCATGGTGCATATGCGCAGCATGGATCACATTGGTGGCGATCGCGATATTGTCGTAGATGAACTCGGCGCGCAACGTGTTGTTGGCGACGATGCCGCCGACCTTGGCGGCGGCGAGGAAGATCACCTGCGGTCGCACCTTCGCGAACCAGTCGAACACTTGCGCCTGGTTGCAGAGATCGAGTTCGCGACGCTCGACGGTGACGAGATTCACATCCTCCCGCGCCAGCCGGCGCACGATCGCGCTGCCGACCATGCCGCGATGGCCGGCGACGTAGACCCGTTTGCCCTTCAGCTCAAACGGTACGCTTGCCATGAGCCGCTTCCCGTTTGGCCTCGGCCAGATCGCCGGTCATCATCTCGTCGACGAGTTGCGCAAAACTCCGCCTCGGGTTCCAGCCGAGTACCTTCTGCGCCTTGCTTGCATCTCCAACGAGCAGATCGACCTCGGTTGGGCGGAAATAGGTCGGATCAATCTTCACCACCGTCTTGCCGCTGATGGCATCGACGCCGGTCTCGTCGACGCCCTTCCCACGCCATTCGATGCGGCGGCCGACATGAGCGAAGGACCGCTCCACCATCTCGCGCACCGAGCGCGTCTCGCCGGTGGCGAGCACGAAATCGTCGGGCTCGTCGGCCTGCAGGATCATGTGCATGCCCTCGACGTAATCCCTGGCATGGCCCCAGTCGCGCTTGGCCTCGAGATTGCCGAGATAGAGTGTCTGTTCCAGTCCAACCTCGATCCGCGAGACGCTGCGGGTGATCTTGCGAGTGACGAAGGTCTCGCCGCGGATCGGGCTCTCGTGGTTGAACAGTATTCCGTTGGAAGCGAACATGCCGTAGGCTTCGCGGTAGTTCACCGTGATCCAATAGCCGTAGAGCTTCGCGACGCCATAGGGCGAGCGCGGATAGAACGGCGTGGTCTCCTTCTGCGGGATCTCCTGCACGAGGCCGTAGAGCTCGGAAGTCGAGGCCTGATAGAACCGCGTCTCTTTCTCCATGCCGAGGATGCGGATCGCCTCCAGAAGCCGTAGCACGCCGATCGCATCCGCGTTAGCGGTATATTCAGGACTCTCGAAGCTGACGGCGACGTGGCTCTGGGCGGCGAGATTGTAGATCTCCGTCGGGCGAATTTGCTGCACCAGTCGGATCAGATTGCTCGAATCCGTCATGTCGCCATAGTGCATTTGGAACGGCACGTCGCCGACATGCGGATCCTGATACAAGTGATCGACCCGCGCCGTGTTGAAGGAGGAAGAGCGCCGCTTGATGCCGTGCACAATATAGCCGAGCGACAGCAGGTACTCGGCAAGATAGGCGCCATCCTGGCCGGTCACGCCGGTGATTAGAGCGATACGGTTACTCATGAGAAGCCGCGTTCCTGTCAATTTCCTGGAATCGGCGCGCTCACTCGATCGAGAGCTTTGCGCCCAAGGCGCCTTTTGGACTTGTGACCGTTCTCGGTCAAGACTGTCAACAGGCGCTGGGAACCTGTCGTGAGTTGCCGTCTCCCGGACTTTGCTGGCTGGCGCCCACGCTATTCACAAGCAGAAAAAGCACATCAACATAGCCGAATTCGACGATTCGCGCCGCAATGTCGTTGTCGGTCGCCGACGTGCGCCTACCGCCCTTCTCCAGCCAAAACGCAGCGTATCCGAAGCCATCCAGGTAGTCGAGAATGTCCTTGACAGAAGCTCCGAACTTCCGAAGTCCATTCTCGTCCAGCTCAACGAATAGAGCCGGACCTGCCTGACGCAGAATGTCCGGCGCGCCGCGTAGCACGGCAAGCTCGGCACCTTGGACATCGATCTTAACGAGGCCAGGCCTGTCTTTGTGCTTGTCCACCACTAGTTCATCTAGACGCACGGTATCGACCGCAACGCCGGTGCCGTCTGCCGACAGCTTGTGATCTCCCGGATGCCGTGGATTGACCTTGAAAAGAGCTTTCCCGGTCCTCTCCGCAGCAGCGGCCTTCATAAGGCGAGTGCGCCCGATGAAGCCGCTTCTCTCGATCATCGACTGTAAGGCTTTGAAATTGTGCTCCTCCGGCTCAAGCAGGATGACCTTCCCCCGAGGGCCGACCCAGGTTGCGAAACGCCGAGAGAAGAAGCCGACATTTGCACCCACATCGATCACGACGGAGCCCTCCGCAACGAACTGCTTCAGCTCGTCGATTGCCCCGGCTTCCAGGTACTGCTTGTATCCAGAATAGAGCGTCAGAAACACACGGCGAAAAAGACTAGATTTGAAGCCCGCCTCGCCCACAATCCCGAACAACTTGACGGCGAGATCCCGCAGTAGCCTCTGAAACATTGTTGCGTGCCTTACCAATCTCAGTAAAATCCAACCTACAACCAGCGGTTTCGGGCCACACATCACCCCTACACGGGATACCATCGTTAATGAAGTTTAGCTCCGCGAGCCTGTCGCTCACCCTAGCCAGCCTATTCTTCCTCCTACCAGTTTCTTTGGCCCTGCTGTACCCTATTTCATTTTGGCTGGGCAACGATTATGAGCCTCTTGGTCTTGCGAACGCATTCAACCTCGCGTTTCGCCTCGGCCACCACCACATGTACCCAGCAATCGGACTGACCAACCATCCCGGCCTTCCCTTTTACTACACAAGCTGGTTGGCCCTAGCGCTAAGCGGACATCCATTTGCATCCAACCCACTCGATTTCTTCAACAGTGTCCTAGATCAGGTTCGCACTTACCAGTTGTGCGCGATTGCGTTGACCTCCTTCGTCGGTGCCTGTGGAGTGTATCTGTTCGTCCGGATAACCTATCCACTCCTGCCCTCCTCGGTAATCGTGCTCAGTCTCGCCGTCTGGTTGTTGTCGACCCCGGCCACGATCACCAACTTTCTCTCGCCGAGCAACGAAGCCTTCGCGTTGGTCATCAACGTCCTGTTCCTGCTCAGCCTGTTCCAGATTTCACGTGACGAGCGGGGCACAACGAGAACAATCGCAATTGCTGCCGCGGTCAGCGCGGTCGCTTATCTCAACAAACTCTCATACATCTACGTGCCCGCGGCTCTTTGCGCATCTATGTTCGCGCAGTATGGGTTTCCGCTGAAACGCATAGCCATACTTGTCAGAAGCCTTGCCATGTTCGTCGTGGCTTTCGTTGGACTCGTTTGTCTGGTTGGCTATATCGTTATCGGTTGGGATGAGTTCCGCGCGCTTCTCCTCTTTCATCGTTCAGTCGCCTTCAGATCGGGCCTTTATGGAGCCGGCGACCAAACATTGGCGAACCTAGAAGAGATCCTGAAGGCGGTTTATTCCATCCCATCCCACCGAGCCTTTGCCCTTCCGCTCGCACTACTGGCAGGCGTGGGTCTGCTCATAATTGCGGGCACCCTTCTCCTTAGGAGTCGCCAGCCACGGCCCGAGCTCACGGTAGGGGTCGGCTGCGGCACGGCAGCAGCGCTATCGGCGTTATTTGTCTTCAAGCACTACGACTTCCACTATTCTGCGGGGGTTTCCGCGACGCTGCCGGGCTGCGTTGTCGCATACCAGCTTCTGATCAGGCGGCGCCCGTCGCGGATCAAGCTCCTGCTGGTGTCGGCCGCCCTCTTATTAATGGCCTTTCCCGTAGTGCAGCGATTGCATCTGTACTTAGTCGACCGGACAGAGCGCACCAACGCAGCCCTGCTTGACAAGGACGAGATCGCCAAATTGAACGCGCGTCAGAAGAAAGTCTTGGACTACGCTTACAGAGTGCCATTCCGCGAATATGGCGAGGGATTCATACTGACTTACGCGGGTGTCGAGCCGTTGACTAAGGCTTATGTAAGCGATAGGCGAGGGACAACCAACAGCTTTGTCGAAGCCCTCGTCAGCGAGGAGGTGGGGGCGTACGTGATCGACAAGAGCTATTTTCCGACGGCGGAAGCTGTCAAGGCGGCCGCCAATGTCGACCTACTCGGACCGAAATCGGTCCGGTATCAAGATGGCGACACGCTGATCGAGCTCCGCACGGTGTTCGTCCTCTTGCGCCGAGCCGAATAGTTAGCAGCCGACTGAGGACTAGTGCTCGCCAGGAAGCGCCATCATCATGTGTACACGCGACGTCATCGATGCGAAGCAGACGCCTAGCCCCCGGAAACTTAATTTCCTGCAGCATACCGAGGAAACGATCGGCGAGCAGGCTTATTGGCGCACGGTCAATTCCGCCTATTACGACGAAGATCGCGCGTTTGTGCGGTTCCTGATCCCCCGCCAGAAGCGCGTACTAGAACTTGGCTGCGGTTGCGGCGACTTGCTTGCGGCACTTGAACCGGGCTATGGGGTCGGCATCGATTTCAGCACCGGCGCGATCGAGCGCGCGAAATCGCAGTTCCCCAATCTGAACTTCATCGTCGGCGATGTGGAGGATGCGAACACGCTAAGCGCGATCGAGGGCCCCTTCGACTACATCGTGGTTTCCGATACCATAGGCATGTTCGAAAGAATCGACGAAACGCTGCGGATGGTGCACAGATTGTGCTCGCCCGAGACGCGCCTTGTGATTTCCTACTATTCGCATTTGTGGGAGCCCGTCCTCAAGATCGGCGAGATCCTGAAGCTAAAGAGCAAGCAACCACCGATCAACTACTTCGCCACCGCCGACTTCCTCAACCTAATGGATCTCGCAGACTTCGAGGTCATTCGACACGAGCAGCGCCAGCTCCTGCCTCGCAAGCTTTTAGGCCTCGGCACCTTCGTCAACCGCTTCATCGCGCCGCTCCCTGGAATCAGGCGCCTTTGCCTGCGCACTTACCTTGTCGGACGGCCAATCCGGCAATTCCCCGACCGCAAACTGTCGGCTAGCATAGTCATTCCCTGCCGCAATGAGAGAGGCAATATCGAGAGCGCAATCACGCGAATGCCCCGGTTCGGATCACAGCAGGAGATCATCTTCGTCGAGGGCAATTCGGTAGACGGCACTTTCGAGGAATGCGAGCGCGTTCGCGAGAAGTACAAGGATCAGTGGCAGATCAAGGTGATGAAGCAGGAGGGCAAAGGTAAGGGTGATGCCGTCCGCAAGGGCTTTGCCCATGCCACTGGCGACGTGCTGATGATCCTCGATGCGGACCTCACTATGCCCCCTGAGGAGTTGCCGAGATATCACTCGATCATCGAAATAGGGAAGGCCGATTTCGTAAATGGAACGCGCCTAGTCTATCCTATGGAAGACGAAGCGATGCGTCGCCTGAATTTTCTCGCTAACCGGACATTTGCCTACATTTTCAGCTACCTCGTGAATACGCGCCTGACCGATACGCTTTGCGGCACGAAAGTGCTGCGCCGAGATCACTATGAGGCCTTGATTCGGGAGCGATCCTATTTCGGCAACTTCGACCCGTTCGGCGACTTCGATCTGATCTTCGGCGCAGCAAAGCAAAATCTGAAGATGATTGAGACCCCAGTCCACTACAAGGCGCGCACCTTCGGCGAGACGCAGATATCGCGTTTTCGCGACGGTTGGCTGCTGCTCAAGATGGTGCTGTTCGCGTATCGAAAATTGAAGGCCATCTGATGACCAACACCGCCGTCGCCGATGCTCCTCTCGACGAACGTCAGGCTCTGCACCGCGCCATATGGCAGCGAAAGGAAACGCTGAGGCTACTCTATCATGATTATCACCGGCGCCTCATGGTGGCGTGTCCGGAGGGGCGACTTCTCGATATCGGCGGCGGGACCGCGCATCTGAAGGAATCCCGAAAGGACGTCATCTCGATGGACGTCCTGCGCTTTCCAGGTATCGACGTCGTCGCAGATGCGCATTGCCTACCGTTTCGGGATGGCATCTTTGCCGGTGCCGTGATGCTCGACGTCTTGCATCACCTCGAGCGCCCGCTCGAATTTCTAGAGGAAGCCGCGCGAGTTTTGCAACCCGGCGGGCGGCTTGCAATGATAGAACCCGCCATGACGCCCGTCGCCCGCCACTTTTATACCCATTTTCACGAAGAGCCGGTCGAAATGGGCGTCGATCCCTTCCAACCTGTAGCGATAAATCCGGACCGAGACCCCTTCGATTCCAACCAAGCCATTCCCACGCTGCTGTTTGCGCGGCCAGCCACGCGTGAGCGAGTTGAGCAGTTGGTCCCGCGTTTGCGTGTACGCAGCGTCGACTGGCTCAGCCTGTTTGCGTATCCGCTGAGCGGTGGATTTCAGCCTTGGACACTCATGCCCGCGAAATTCACGCGAGCTTTCATTGCCCTCGAGGACCGCGTACCAAGCATTATTCGCCGGCAAATTGGGTTTCGAATGATGATCGTGATGGAGCGTATTCCATCCTGAGGAAATCACCGTTGGTCAAACCATTCGCGCCGGAGTGGACGTCAGAAACTAACAGTGGCATTCGCTTTGCTGCAGAGACACGAAATCCGGGGTGAGCGATCTGATGACGCGTCTTTCGCATCTCACCTTGCGCAATTTCCTGATCGCGCTCCACGACCTGCTGGCGACCGCGGCGGCGCTTTTTGCCGCCTTCTATCTGCGATTCGAGGGTGGCGACGGCTTCTTCGACCGCTTGCCGTTGCTGTTCCAGATCCTGCCCTACTTCCTCGCTTTCAGCGTCGTCGTGTTCTTCATCTTCAACCTGACCACGACGAAATGGCGCTTCATCTCGCTGCCTGACGCGCTGAACATCATCCGCGTCGCGACCGTGCTGACGGTCGCCCTGCTCGTGCTCGACTACATCTTCGTCGCCCCCAACGTCCGCGGCGCCTTCTTCCTCGGCAAGGTGACGATCGTCCTCTATTGGTTCCTCGAGATCTCCTTCCTTAGCGCGTCACGGATGGCCTACCGCTACTTCCGCTATACGCGGGTGCGGCGTCACGCCAGGGGCGACGAGGCCGCGCCGACGCTGCTGATCGGCCGGGCCGCGGATGCCGAGGTGCTCCTGCGCGGCATCGAGAGCGGAGCGATCAAGCGCATCTGGCCGGTCGGCGTGCTGTCGCCGTCGATCTCGGATCGAGGCCAGTTCATCCGCAACGTGCCGGTGCTGGGCGGCATCGACGACGTCGAGGACGTCGTCGCCGACTTCGCCAAGCGCAACAAGCCGATCGCGCGCCTCGTCATGACGCCGTCGGCATTCGAGCCGGAAGCGCGTCCGGAATCGATCCTGATGCGGGCGCGCAAGCTGGGTGTGATCGTGAACCGGATGCCCTCGCTCGAGAGCGGTGATACACCGCGGCTCACGGCCGTCGCGGTCGAGGACCTCCTGCTGCGGCCGAGCGAGACGATCGACTATGCGCGCCTGGAAGCGCTAATCAACGGCAAGGCGGTGATCGTCACCGGCGGCGGCGGCTCGATCGGGTCGGAGATCTGCGAGCGCGTCGTCGCCTTCGGTGCCGCGCGGCTCCTGATCGTGGAAAACTCCGAGCCGGCGCTCTACGCCATCACGGAGGCACTCGCCGCGCGAGGCGCGGCCGCTGAGGTCGAGGGACGGATCGCCGACATCC
>NZ_JXDL01000001.1:7302964-7317586 GCF_001590795.1 Bradyrhizobium sp. AT1 | reverse complement strand
TTCTGAAGGACGACACGGACATTCACTTCCTGCTGTCGGGCTGGGGCATCGGCTTCGAGCGGCTGAAGCAATTGCAGGCGGCCGCGAACCTCTCCAACGTCTCCTTTGTCGGGCGGGTCGAGGATTCCGAGCTCGAGGCGCTTTTGACGTCCGCCGACCTCTGGATCATTCCGTACCGCAAGGACGTCGCGGGAGTGTCGGTGCCGAGCCGGTTCTACAACCTGCTGGCGGTCGGCCGTCCCGTGGTGCTGGTGTCCGAGCCGGAGGCAGAGGCCGCCTTGACCGTGGTCGAGAACGGGCTCGGCTGGGTCGTGACGCCGGGCCGCGCCGATCAGCTCGCCGCGGCGATCCGCACGGCCTCCGCTGACGAGGACGGCGGCGTCGCTGCGCGGGCGGTGAAGACGGCCGAGCGATTCGACAGCACGACCGCGATGAACGCCTATGCGGCGCTGATCGACGAATTGTTGCGCAACCCGGACCTGTCGGAGCAACGATGAGCGACGCACAAAGATTTCCCCGGCGCGCAGCTAAGTGGCTGCCGGCTTACAAGGCTGATGTGCCCACCGCCAGCTTCAATCCCTCGGTCATGCTGAACGGCGGTCTCCAGCCGGTCGACAGGGCGGCGGAGGTGTCGAGCTCCATGGAGCCCAGCAGGCTGTGGCGCAGTTCCGGCCGAGTCGCCCGGAGGGCGACCGCCAACACCGGAGTAGGGATTGGCAGAAGGATGGCCGGCTTGTTCATGGCCTCGCCAATCCGACGAACGAAAGCTGCGGTCGAAATCTGCTCGTCGTCGGCGACTAGATAAACCTGATACCCGGGGCCCCCTTCAAAAGCGACCAAATGCGCGACAAAGGAAGCAAGGTTCTGCACGCTGATGAATGCCCGCTTATTGTTGACAAGACCAAGTGGAAGGGGGATTCGCCGCCTGATCGCACCCACGAGGTAACGGAAATTGCCTCGTGCATCGCTTCCGTATACCAGTGGTGGGCGCACCACAGCTATTCGCATCCTAGATTCACTTGCCAAGCGCTGCAGGGCAGTCTCCGCAGCCGCCTTGGACTGTCCGTAGACGCCGCGCGGCACCACTGCGTCGAGCGACGTGAATTGTCCTCGCCCGTCCGTCGAGCTTCCGTTGACTAGGATCGTGCTCAGGAACACGAACTTCGATACCTGGGCTCGCGCGGCCGCGTGGGCTAATTGCATCGTGCCTTCCGTATTGACCGCGTTATAGAGTTCACCGGCATGCTCTTCATTGGGGTGGTGCACGCGCGCGGCCAGATGGATCACCGCGTCCACGCCCGCAAGCGCGGCGTCCCAATCGGTGGCCGGTCCGATCGAACCGACCACGACGTCGTCCTCCCCGGCACGTCCGTCGCGTAACGCGCGGCGCGCACGATAACCGCTGCTATCGAGCAAGGGGACGAGATTGCGTCCGATAAATCCGGTTGCGCCGGTGACGAGAACGATCGGTCGATTCATGGCGTTGCGCACTCCCAGGGGTACCGATCAGTGCGGATGAGTTCGGACGGCTTGCTTAATGGTCGAGACAAAGCTCTCGGCAAACTCTCGCACGCGCTGGCCGAGTTGATCGTTTATCGCACGCACGACGAAAACAGGTTGCTCGAAATCCTGCAGAAGAGCAGCGAGCGAGGCGGCATCATCGGTACCGAAATAACGCGCGCGCTGTTCCGCCTGTTCACGGTGCACGTCGATGTCGGACAGTATCATCGGAACGTCGAAAGACTTTGCTTCCTCGACCGTGGTACTCCAACCCTCGAAGCGCGACGGATTGATCAAGGCAGCACAAGCACGCAGAAGAGCGTAGACATCGCCGAGCGGGATCATGCCGAGATATCGGAACTGCTGCGCCAGACCGCGATCTGCCGCCTCGCGCAGGATTTGCTCCAGATACTCTGGTTCATGCGGATCGCCCCCGCCAGACGCCGCGACCACCGGACGGACGCCGCGCTGCGCAAGCAAGGCAAGCGCGTCCAGAACGATCCTGTGGTTCTTGTGTCGCCAGAACTGATTGGGGACGTAGAAATAAGTTCTCGGCAGATCGTACTTCCGAAGCACCTCCACAGGATCGAGCTTGAGCAGCTCGGCCGAAGGCTCGCTCGCAAACTTTACAACGGCGGTTCGGCCCTTTGTGCGCGGATAGTAGGCAAGGCAATCGCGCTCGGCGCTGTGGCTGCTCAGGACGATGGTGCGGCCGGACAGGACCTGCAGCTGAAATCCCAGCTCACGCCGCCGTCTCGCCTTGTTCGAGAACAGTTTCGGCAGCTGCCGATGCTGGAAGTCGGGAATCCAGGCCACGGTCGGATAGGGCGACTTCCATCCGAAGAAGCGGGCGTTCTCCCAGACCGCATCGATCTTATGGCTCCGAAAACTTGAGATCGCGCCGCGATCCTGGGCGAACATAGTCGGCATCAACGATGTCAGCGCGGGACGATCGAAATGCGCCGAGCAAACAGTCTCGGCATTCGGGACCTTCTGGATGATCGCGAGTTCGCCGGCATCGTGAGCCTCGCCCGCGAACACTACGGGTCTAATGGCGCCCGGGCAGTACTTCGCCAGCGCATGGAAAAGATTGAGTTGATAATTGAAGCCTCCCGCCCAAGCCTTGCGAGAAATCAAGGTGAAGGCGAGCCGGATGGGGCGGGCATCGCTCAATGGGCTTGCCCCTTGAACCAGCTGACATACTGGGCAATGCCGTCCTGGACCGGGATCTGCCAGCTGAATGGTATAGCGGCGAGCCGCCCTGGGTCAGCGATCAAGCTGAAGGGATCACCCGCACGAACAAGGCCCGAGAAACGAACAGCGATATCTCCACCCCAGGCTTTTGTGATCATATTGGCGATCTCGACAACGCTGGTCGGCACGCCGCTGCCGCCATTCAAAAGCAGGGGCACATCATCAGCTTGCGCGAGCCACGCAAGCAGTCGAACGACATCCCGCACATCGGTCCAGTCACGCGCCTCATTGCCGGTGCCACCGAGCACGAGTTCGCGCTGGCCTTGCCCGAGTCGCACGCAGAGATCCCACAACAGCTGTTTGCGCAGCGCGGGACCGTAGACTGAAAACAATCGTACGATGGTGGCACGAATCCCGAACGAATCCGCGTAGCTGCGGCAAAGCTGCTCCATGATCAGCTTATGATGACCATAAGGCGACATCGGCTGCGTAGCGGCTTGCTCCGAAATCGCGCCGGTATGATGCGTACCGTAAACGGCGGCACTGGAGACCACGACCAGCCGGCACTCGCGTGAGGAATGGCGCAGCCATTCCAGCAGGCCCGCTGTCGCGCCGACGGTGCGGGAGAAGTCCTCGTAGGGCTGCTCGATCGAGCGCGCCACCGATGAACCGCCGGCCAGGTGAAGGATCGCGCCTGGGATGCCTCCACGCTGAACAAGGCTATCCAGATTGGGCGCGTTGATCTCGCCGTTGATCCAGTCCGTCAGCCCGAGTCTCCGCCGATCCGTATCGTCGATCGCTCCATGGCCGACGCCATACACGCGCTCACCGTCTCGAGCAAGTTGAGCGATCAGATGACGCCCGATGAAGCCATTTCCGCCTGTGACCCATACGCTCATGGGGCCCCCTTGCAGCCGCGCAAGTCGATACGGTCGGTTGAACTACCCATAAGTTTCGTCCACCCGTCCAACCAGAACAGCCGGATTGCCAGCGACGATGGTGTCCGCCGCGACATCCTTGGTGACCACCGCGCCCGCACCGACTATCGCGCGCGCGCCAATTTGAACGCCTCGAAGAACATACGCACCCGCTCCCACCCAGGCATCGTCTCCGATCGATATGGGCCGGTCGTCCAGGTCGATGTCAGCAGGATGGCCGGTCGTGAAGATCTCCCTGATCTGCTTGTGTCGGGCATGGTGGTCGATCGGATGCGTAAGATTGTCGAACAAGTTCGCTCCATGGGCAACCAGCACACGATCACCGAGAGATATCGCTCCCCCCGACCAGATGCGCGCGCCTTCGCCGACGTAGCACCATGAGCCGATCTCGATGCGGCCGCCGTGAGCGAACGTCAGCAGTTCACCGCGGATAATGCTGTGCTCGCCGACGCGGATCAATCTCGCATCGCGTCGGATGTTCCGGATCCTCGCAGTGCTCAGAAGGCGAGCGCCGACGCCGAGCTCGCAAGTCGGTCGTCCCAGCAGCCGTTGCAACAGGTGATCGAGATTCATCTGGTCATCTGGATGCAGGCGATCGCACGCGCACACCCGGCCTTGTCGTCTGTCCGCCCCCGTCCGCTGTGAGGATCGAATGCGGTCGCGTTCTCGACGGCGGCCTGCGTTGCTCTTTCCCAGCCCTGCTGGCGGTAGCTGAAGAACTCGACCTGATAGGCGGACGGACCGAACGCATTGATGAGCCGGTCCAGCATGCGGGCATCGAACAACTGAAACCAGCCGAAATCCTCATGTCGGCCATAAGGAACAGTGATGAAGCAGCGACCACCCGGCCGGACGATGCGCCTGAATTCAGACATTGCGGCTGAAAATCCGAACTGATCGCTCTCGGCCTTGCTGCGATCTTGGGTGTACAACAACGTGTTGTCCAGTCCAACGTGTTCGAGCGTCGAGATGGAAATCAGCGCGTCGAACAGCGCGTCCCGAAATGGGCTTTCGCGGAAATCTCCGAAAACGTAAGAGTAGCCCTTGTGCCAATAGCACCGCTTTTCCGGCGCCAAGGTCATCAGGGTCAGATCTGCCCTGTCGAGAGGATCCCGGCTCAGAATATACTCGTGATTGAGGGTCGAACCCGCGTCCAACACTTTTCCAAGCGGACCGGCGGCCCTAAGGCACGAAAACAGCCAAGGATACTCCACCACGCGCTCATCCAGCCCGATGCCGAAACTCGCAGGAAGTGCAGCATTCGGGCGAACCATGTTCTGATCGATTGCCTCCACAATGGCTCGCTTTTTCCGCGTATAGTACCCAAGGCTCCACGGTGGACAGCCTCTCAAGGCATGTACCGGCAGCAGCGTGGCGTCCAGCAGCTCTTTCGCCTTGAATAGGGCACTGTCCAGGTGCATCCGTCTCTCCTGTTTGGCGATGATCGGGAGGAGCATGATGTGCCCGTTCCCTGTGGTTATCGCCCGCCTGCTTGAACAGCATCGTATAATATCATGCAAGGGGAACCGGCGACATGAGCCGCTCGGTGCGGGTTCGAACCGCCTATCCGGCTATATACTTCCTACCAGATCGACGAAGTCACGCCATTGACGCGGCTTTGTGTAAGTGCGGTTCAATTCGTCTCGACCGTGCGCTGCGATCTCAGCCAATCGAGGCCAGTTTGCCAGGGCCTGCGAAATCGTCGGCGCAGCAAGCTCGGCTGCTCCATAGGTCTCGATTGTCACGCCCGGAGTCATACCGGGCGGGTAATTCCCGTCGTCAGAGACCAGAAGCGCTCCGCAGCCCATCGCCTCGAAACACCGCATGTTTCCACGGTCAGTCCCAGCCATGTCGATTGCACCGTTGAGCGCGATCTTGGAGGCCCCAAGAAGCTCGTAAAAGCGCCGCCCGAATACCGGCGGGCGGGCGATCATAGCTACCGCCGGTGGTCGTCTGTGCTTCCCGAGACCAGGAAGTAATCGGCCGAGCTTGGATTCGGCCAACCGAGTAAGACGCGACGAATCCAGGTGGAATGCAACCTCATATGCACTGGAAAGAGCCGCGACCTGCTCCAGCGTCTTGGCCCGCGCGGAATGATGCCGCGAGTAGCCGCCGACGAAGAGAACGTCGATCGGCCGCTCGCCGTGGCCATACTCGCTCATGACCGGATCGAGCGCCGGGAAGAACAGTTCGGCGCGGCAACCCTTGTTCCGCCAGGCTGCGAGAATAGACGGAAAGTTGCCAAGCACCGCGCCATAGGCTGTCAGGTCGGCGCTGCCCGAGGGAGCAGCGCGCCAACAAAGGGTCGTTCGGACACATCCAGGCAGTTTGCGAACGAAGGTACTCGGAAAGCGCACCGGATCGAGATTATAGAAAACCTCGGTTCTATGCTGCTCGATCTGGGCGAGAAGAATGTCCTCGAAACTGGTGTTGCTCGCGAGCCCGTTCTCTCGCGCCCACAACCGTTGCATAACCTCGTCGTCGCCGTTGGTGAAAAACGCGGTGTTTTCACCGTCGATGACAGGCTTTAAAAAATGCAGTGCGCCGAAACGGTCGGCAAGGAAGACGTCTCGCCGTTCCTCGAAGCTTCTTGCTGATTTCGCGAGCTGGTTGAGGTAGGGCAGGTAAGATGCGTAGATCCCGCTATTCTGAAATACACGCATTGGTCAGGCAGCCTTCGCAAGGGCCCACTTCATATTCAAGTATGGCCAGATATGCCCGGTCGATTCCCAGCTCCACGATTTGCGGCTGGCGTGACGCTCGACTGCAGAGCGCAGTCGCGATTCATCGACCAGCTCAGAAAACATCGGAACTTTGCTGTCGAGCAGGCAATTGACCCAAGGCGCCAAGGGCCCGTTGAGCCATTCTGGCATTGGCGAGTTGAAGCCGACCTTGCGTCGGCCCATCCGGATCGCCTCAGGCATCGTTCCCGCCATCGCCTGGCGCGCCACCATCTTGGTGTAGCCTTGCGACCATTTACTCTCGTCAGGCAACGCCATGGTGTAGGTTACAAGCCGCCAATCCATGAACGGCATCCTCACCTCGATGCCATGCGCCATCGAGAGGCGGTCGAAGTTCCGCAAGATGGTCGGCAAAACGGTACTGTGAAACATGCGATAAAGCCGGCGGTTGAGCGGACCCCAGCTCGACGGTAGCCTGTCGCCCTCTGCTGCAAGGTCGAACGGCTTCGGGAGCGCGCGTAGGCCGCCTCTCAGGAAATATCGTCCCTGCCGCGCCAGTATCGCGGCGCGTGAGATATCCGCTGCCCGTCTTGCAAGTTGCGAATGCAGCGTCGCCGCCGTGATGGCATTCCGGAGCTTGAAAGCAGTGGATCGCCCCTGCTGCAGATAAGCGCCCATCAGCTCGTCGGCGCCGTGGCCGTCGAGCGAAACAGTGACGTTGTGCCGGCGGAGCTCACGATAGATCAGCCAGACTGCGCTAGGCAGACTGATATACACGTCGTCATTGTCGTCGATGATACGATCGATCTCGTGCAACGCATCCTTGTTCCCGATCTCGAGCATGGTCGGAGAAATGCCGGCCCAACGCGCTGCTTCCTCGGCCATCGGCCGTTCGTCGTTGGATGAGCCCGGAAAAGTCGCAACGAAGGCGTGACGCCAAGACACATTGTCCCGCGGACCAAGCCCGCTTTTCTCGTGCGCTGCCATGGCGCACGCCACGGCCGAAGAGTCGAAGCCACCAGACAGGCACGTGCCGATCGGCACGTCACTGCGCATGCGAAGCGCCACCGAATCCATGAACAATTCGCGAAATCGCTCGATACGCTCCGGCTGGGTTGTCGGGACCTCGGGAAGATGATCGACCGTACGCCACCAGCGCTTGATCTCGAGGCGCCCTCCCCGCAACCACATGCAGTGTCCGGCCTGGAGGCGACTGACTTCGCGCCACAATGTCCGCGTGCTTGCTTCGACGCCGAAGGGGTCGACCATCAGCCGCCGGGCGACGTCGGCATCAAGAGCGCCGTCAACGAGCTTGCTTCGAACCAGGGCGCGCTGCTCTGACGAAAACACGAACCGCGACCCCGACCTTGCATAGAGCAGCGGCTTCACGCCGAAGCGATCGCGCGCAAGAAAGAGCTCTCGCGTGGCTGAGTCGTAGATCGCGAGAGCCCACATGCCGTTGAATTTCTGCAGCATGGCTTCGCCCCAGGCTTTCCAGGCCACGAGAATCACTTCCGTGTCCGAATCGCTGTGAAAAACCGCGCCTGCGTTTTCGAGCTCACGGCGCAACTCGAGAAAATTATAGATCTCGCCATTGAAAACGATCGCATATCGTCCATCGCTGGACAGCATCGGTTGCGAGCCGCGGTCACTGACGTCGATAATCGCCAGCCGCCGATGGCCTAATGCGACAGCGCGGTCCGTACTAAACCAGGCACCCGCGCCGTCCGGGCCGCGGTGCGAAAGCAAGTCAGTGAGCCTGCCAAGTTCGTCCGCCGCGACCGGCCTGCCTCCGAAATCGACGATCCCAGCTATGCCACACATCAGTCCAGGTAACCCATATGGGGAGCGGAAATTCTCGACGCCGCGCAGGTCTCCGCGCTCTCCTGCGGCCCTTAACGCCAGCTCATCACCGTAACCACACAAAGGCCCTTAGTGCAATGACACGTAGATCTTCGCGGCAACTGGCGCGGTAAGGGCCGAATTGGGACGCCGCCGCCACTGCTGTAAAGATCGCAATGGCGGAGACGCAATAGAGGCCGCCGACAAGGGGCCAGCTTGCTTGCACATCAAATCCATCCAATCTTATCAGTTGCCCCAACAAGAGCGCTGCTCCTATGCCGACGAGCAGCGGCGACGCCACGAGATGCGCGAACCGCGACCAAATAGAAACCCGCCTGAAGGTCGACTTGAGCAAGAGAGCGGTCGCAACATTCTGGGCCACGACGCCAATACATGAGCTCCACCCGGCCGCAGACCATCCGAAATAAGGAAGCGCAAGAGCGCTGGTTGCCAAAGTGAAAAACGCTGTCACCAGGGAAATCAGCGCTGTCGACTTGGAACGGCCTTGCGCCAGCAGAAAGAATGCAAACACATTCACGCTGCAGCCAAGCATGCCGCCGATCGACAGGACGATCAGCACATGACGCGCACCCGAAGCCAGCTCCGGGCCTGCCCATAACGTCAGCAGAGGGCCAGCAGCAGGAACGATCGCGCCGAGCGCGCTCGCAGCAAGCAAATTCAGGATCCACGAGGAGCGAAAGACCAGCTCCGCTTTGCGCTCAGAGGTTTCCTTCTGGATCCCGCTGAAGAAGGGAAACAAGATCTCGCCAACTTTAAGGATGCCGATGTAGACGGCTTCTTCGAGCCGCTGAGCAACTGAGTAAAATCCAACGAACTGAGGCGCCAACATGATTCCGAGCAAATAACGGTCGGCCTGTGACGCGATCAACGCTCCGCCTTGGGCTGCCACTTGCCAGGAGCCGACGTGCAAGATCCGGCGAATGGGTTCACGGTGCAGAGCCGGCCATGTCATCCAATGGCTCGCGGATAGAAGAGCCAGCACAAGGACTGCTGCAAAGTTCGCCATCAAGCCCGCTGCCTGACAAGCCATGAAGGTCGAGGGCAGTGGCCGGTCGGGCAGCAGGACCAGCATTGATCCGGTTGTAACCACTGTGCCGAGAATGGCGGCGGCTGAGATTCGCGCATAGTCCTGCCGTGCGATCAGGAGCGCGAGAGGAACCGACATCAGGCACTGGCAAAGCCAGCCGCTTGCGCCAAAAGCGAACGTGGTGCCGAGATCCTCCCCAGTTTTGCCGGGCAAGTTGAAAGCCAGACGCGCCAGCTGCGGACCGGCAAAGGCAAGCACGAACGACAGCAAGAGGCCGACCACGAGCGCCATGAACATCGCTGTCGCAAACAGCCTGCGCGAGTCACCTATCTGCTCGAGTGAGAGCCCGTGAGCCAATTCCCGTGAGGTCGACAACGACAAGGCGCTACTGAACATCACAGCCGGGGCCACACAGGCCACCACCAGGGAAGCCACACCAAAAGCGGGCACACCGAGCCGGTGCACGGCAAAGGGCAGAATCATCAGATTCAACGCTGCGCCGACGATGAACGCCGCAACGTTCCAGATCGAATTTCCGACCAGCCGCTTCGAGCCGTCGCCCTGCTTCATCGCGCCACGTGAGCCAGTCGCTCCATCACCGGAATGACCGGATCCCTTCAACGACATCCTGCTGCTGAGCCGCAGTTATCTCGGCGAACATCGGCAGGGACAGAATCCGGCTCTGGTCCCGAAATGCATGTGGGAAATCTTCCGGACGATGACCGAAACGACTATAAGCCGGCAGAAACGGCAGCGCAGTCGGATAGTTGACGGCTGTCTGTATTCCTTTTGACGCGAGGTAGGCGGCCAATTCGTCACGCTTCGGATGCTTGATTGTGTAAAGATGATAGACGTGATCCCGGCCCGAGACCACTTGAGGGATCTCGATGGCTTCGATCTGACTGAGAGCACTGTCGTAGCGCTTCGCCGCCTCCTGACGCGCTTTGGTCCACCCGACGAGGTGGGGTAGCTTTGCCGAGAGGATCGCAGCCTGCAATCCGTCGAGCCGACTATTGATCCCCTCGATATGATGCTGGTGCTTGACCAATCCTCCGTGTCGCGCCAGCATGGCAATCCGTTCGGCGAGTTCAGGATCCTTTGTAACTACCGCGCCTGCATCACCCATCGCTCCCAGATTCTTTCCGGGATAGAACGAATAGGTCGCCGCAGCGCCGAAGGTTCCGACTGCCTGGCCGTCGAACTGGGCGAGATGAGCCTGCGCGCAGTCCTCGATAACCCAGAGGCGGTGCTTCTCCGCAATAGCCATGATCGCGGCCATGTCAGCAGGCTGCCCGTAGAGATGGACCGGAATGATGCCGACGGTCCGCGGGGTAATGGCGGCCTCAACCGCAGCCGGGTCGATCGTGAAGGTCGCTCCGTCGGTGTCGCAGAACTTCACTGTTGCACCGGCATGCGTGATCATCGCTGCCGTCGAGATCCAGGAATGCGCTGTGGTAATCACCTCATCGCCCGGGCGAACATTCAGCGCCGCCATCACAAGATAGAGCGCGTCCGTTCCATTGGCACAAGAGACACAGTGCTCTACCGACACCGCGCTTGCGAAATCGCGCTCGAAACGATCGACGTAGCTCCCGCGAATGAACGCATTGTCGCGAATGACGGCTGCGATCGCATCGTCGATTGCTCCCTTGATAGTTTGATATTGTAGCTGCAGGTCCGCAAACGGGACTGACATCAGATTCGACTCCGAGTCTAAACAGAATCAAGTGAGGAAGAACAACCGGCTCTCGCCCGAGCTTAACCTACTCGCGCGGTGTCGACCCGGTGCTGTCTCCAGCGAGACAGCGAGGCTACGCTGAACTCCTCCTTGTACGTTTCAAAGCGTTCAAGCATGTCCTTCTCCAGAGCCCTTGGCATACGCATTCGCGCGGGTCGTTCAGGGTATCCCTTGCTATCTGCGCCCCCCACTTGCAAAAGAGCCCGAAAGTCAACCAGCATTTCGATTTCTAGTTCGTAGTGCCTGCGCGCCAGGGTGAAAATGTCGTCCTCAGGCAAGACTGGCGTCTCCACGATGGCGATCACGTCGCCAGAATCAACATCGGCATCGACGAAATGCAAAGTTATGCCGAGCGGAACCCCATGAAATATACTCCATTTGAAGGCATCCAAACCTCTTGCGGCAGGAATGATGCCGGGATGAGCATTAACGATTTTCTTTCGACCGATCGCGGCGGGAGAGAGGATGCCCGCTCCGGCAATGAGATAATAGTCCGCCAAGTCGGGCATCTCATTGTAAGTGCACGGTATGAACTCAATGTTGTATGCGCGAGCAAGGTCCCGGGTGACTGCCGCGGCTGATTGGTCGGGCCGGTGCTTAAACAGTACCTCGCGCTCGGGCCGCGGCGAAAACGGCAGCGCGAATAATTTGATCTCAACCTCTCGGGACGCTCCCAGCCTATTCCGCAGCAGGAGACCTGTAACGAGCTGTTCCGTCTTTAAGTGCTGGAAGTCGTACGTTATGATGCCTATCGTTGTCAGCTGACTAGACATCATCGCTTGCCCGCTGGCCCAGACGGCTCATTCTCGGGGAGAAGTGAATGGACACATCCCTTCCCGTTTCGATGGATTCGTAAAGCGCGGTGATCAATTCCAGACTCTTACGTCCTTGAAGCCCGTCGACAAGCGCTGCGCCACGACCGACAAGGCATTCGACGACGTGCTCATAATAGGCTTGATGGCCAAAGCCGTAGACATTCGGCGGGTTGACCGAGAATTTTTCGATAACCTCCTTATCCGAAGGCAGTTCGTCGAGGAAGCGCCAATGGCGGATTTTGTTCATTGCAAAGCCGCCGACCTCCACGGCCCCCTTTTCGCCTAGGATGGAGAGCGAGCCTTCGAGATCGGCCGGCCGCACTGCGGTCGTCGCCTCGATAATTCCTAGTGCGCCATTACGAAACTTCAAGGTTGCGACGGCCGTATCTTCGGTCTCGATCTTGACCAACGCTGTCGTGCTCCGCGCCTGGACGCTGACTACGTCACCGAAGAACCACTCCAACATATCGATGTGGTGGCTCGCCTGGTTGGTGAGCACACCGCCATCATAGGCCCAAGTGCCGCGCCAGGGGTCCTGGTCGTAATAGGCTTGGTCACGGCACCAACGCACGCGAACGGTCCCTAACACGAGCCGCCCGAACCGACCGGCATCCAGGGCTTCTCGCGCCTTGACGATTGGCACGTTGAACCGATTTTGCTTGACGACAAAGAGCTTTACCCCGGCCTCGTCGCACGCGCGGATCATTTCGTCCGCGTCCTGAAGGCGAAGAGCCATGGGCTTCTCGACTACTACGTGCTTTCCCGCCCTTGCACACGCAGTTGCATGTTCGGGGTGCAGCCCGCTCGGGGTCAAGACGGCAACGGCATCGATATCCTTCCGCCCAAGAAAGTCTGCAATGTCATAATGCGCCCCGACGTTGAATTTGGATGCAAGAGCATCTGCGCGTGCCCGAATAGGATCGCAAACGGCCACGAGACGGGCGCCCTTGATGTGATTGCCGCCGAGCAAGTCAGAGTGGCGCTTGGCAATCCGACCGCATCCGAGCAGGCCAAATCTAATCATCAAAGCTTCCTGTTCATATCGATAACGCTCGCCCCCCACACGCGAAGCGCTTATATTCTCAAAAATCTCGGTAAATCAAGAGGTTTGCGATTGAGCGAACATTACGCCGAGTCAGTCGACCAGACGAGGTTTTCAGGACATCGAGCCAGTTTGGGAAATCGGAACCAAATCAAACTGAGAAATCTCCCGCGCGGCCGACGCGGCCACTCCATAACCAAGTGCCACGAAAAGGAAGCCGGCACTGCTGAGTGTGCCGTACACCATCGAGAGCAAGAGGGCGAATGTAAGGAAGCAAAGTGCAAAAAGCGCTTGGCGACCTTGTCTCGCAGACGAGTACAGTCGGGTCCAAATTACAACAATGAGGCTGACCAGAACCAGGCTGGCAGGTATCCCAAGCTCAACCGCGGCTTGAAGAATCGTATTGTGGACTTGAGAGGAGACGCACGATCGTTTTTCAAATCGGCCAAGTCCAATGCCGGTCACGCCCGCTTCAGGAAGCTCCGCCAAGGCCTCTATATAAACATGCCGACGGATATCGAGCGAGTTGTTAAGATTGACGAGCGCGCAGCCGACGGCTGGCACTGGATCTTGCTGCGGTTGTAGACTTTCAACGGCATACTTGGCGTACATAACTGTTGAGTCTAGCTTAAATAATGCGCCGCCGAGAACCGACAAAGCCACAAGCCCAACAATTGCCGCGAAACGGCGACGCTGCTCTGGAGGCGCAATGATCGCGCCGAGGACAAGCGCGCCGAGAAGTGCGATGAAAACAAATCGCACTTGAGCCGCAGCGAAGATCGCAATCGGAACAACGCAAATCGGCGCGACCAATCCGATTTTGATAGCCGAGCAGGCAAACGCAAACAGCAACAAGCCAAGCAAGAGTGCAAACACAACCAACGGATGATCGTACTGACCAAAAATCAACGGTCGTCCGTGGACCTTAGAAGCTTCGCTGTTGAAGGCGAAAAGTGTTAGAATAGTGCCCAGCGCGACCATCATGACGAGGATCAATAAAAAGCTTCGTTTCTGCATTGCTCCAGGTAGCCCGCGAGAGACCGCGTAGGCGGCGAGAGCAAGCGTGAACAGCGCGGCTTCCGGCACAGCCGGTGGGTGCTGGATTGCGGACAGACCAAAAAGCCCGCAAAGAGAAAGCCAAAGAAGATCAGCGAATACGAGTGAGCGCCAACGTCCAAACAGGATAAGGAACCCTGTAACAATAGCTAGATAGATACCCGTGAAGAGCGACCCAGTCCCAAGCCAGACGTGCGCCAACACAGCGACAATATTGGCGCAAAGCAGGAGAGCCAGACATATCTGGTTAGCTACATCCCTCACCACCCGTCCCCTCTCTGCCTTCGACCCTCACAACAAATCACATACCACGCATTCCCACATGAAGCCCGGTACGAGACCTGAGCTCAACGAGCTACCAAATCGCATGATGTTGATAAGCGAAGATTTCTGAGGCAATTTTGGCTTCACCACTTTCCTCCAAGGGGCTCAAGCAAACCTGGGATTGAGCTAAAGCTGTAGCGAGTCCGCTCTCACCACCTGCGCCTACCTTACCGTTTCCGTTGAGATCCTGATGAAAGGTAGCCTCCAATAGCTCAAGAGTGGCGTTGCCACCAGACACGATTTGCGTCAGATTCGTCAAATAATTCCCATTCGCGTCCGTACTCCACACTGTGTAGTTGTCGGCACCCGGGGTCTTCCAGGCAAAATCAAATCCGCTCGCCGTCTGCTCGGCGCCGATCGGCACCCAAGGCGCGAACTGGCCGCTCGTAACGGCCACCCCGTTGTATTTCAGGACCGGTCCGGAACTTCCCAAGTAATAATTTG
>NZ_JXDL01000001.1:7301367-7302026 GCF_001590795.1 Bradyrhizobium sp. AT1 | reverse complement strand
AGCCGATCTGAGTCAGGTTGGTTGCGCCAAACGCCTCGATCGTTGTCGAAGGAATCCCGACCGTACCGTCTCCATTGAGGTCCTGATGTAAGTCAATCTCGAGATTTTCGAGCGCACTACTGCTGCCGGACACGATTTGAGTCAGGTTTGTCAGATAGTTCCCATTCGCATCCGTACTCCACACCGTGTAGTTGTCGGCCCCCGGGGTCTTCCAGGCAAAATCAAATCCGCTCGCGGTTTGCTCTGCCCCGATCGGCACCCACGGTGAGAATTGGCCGCTCGTGACGGCAACTCCATTGTACTTCAGGATTGGGCCAGAGCTGCCCAAGTAATAATTTGAGCCGATCTGAGTCAGGCTGGTCGCGCCAAACGCCTCGATCGTTGTCGAAGGAATCCCGACCGTACCGTCTCCATTGAGGTCCTGGTGAAATACAGTCTCGAGGTTCTCGAGTGCACTGCTGCTACCCGAGACTATTTGCGTCAGGTTGGTCAGATAATTCCCATTCGCGTCCGTACTCCACACTGTGTAGTTGTCGGTCCCTGGTATCTTCCACGCAAAATCAAATCCGCTCGCCGTCTGCTCGGCCCCGATCGGCACCCAAGGCGCGAACTGGCCGCTCGTAACGGCCACCCCGTTGTATTTCAGGACCGGTCCGGAA
>NZ_JXDL01000001.1:7202133-7300867 GCF_001590795.1 Bradyrhizobium sp. AT1 | reverse complement strand
CCCCCTAAGTAATAATTGGTCCCCATCTGGATCAGGCTGGTCGCGCCAAAGGCCTCCATCACGCTTGTCATCAGGCTGGAGCTTGCGATGGTACCGTCGGCGAATTGGAAGTACTCGATACCCGTGTCGATATCAGCGCCCTCAGGAGAACCATTGCGCAGGTCGACCAGGGTGAAGGTCTGCGTCGTGGCATTGTACGAAATCGTGTAATTGGCCCGGTTGCCGGAATACACCGCGATGTCCGTACCTGAACCACCATTGATGGTATCGTTCCCTCCACCGCCCGTGATCGTGTCGTTGCCGCCGCCGCCGTTCAACGTATTGGTGATGGCGTTGCCGACGATAGTGTCGTTGCCGGATCCGCCGATCGCGTTGTCGATGTAGGAGCGTGCGTCGCCGTTGTAGAGATAGGCGTTGTAGACATTGCCCGAGGCGTAATGGCCGTCGCCGAGATAGGCCAGCTGCGTCGAGGAGAACACCGACGAGGCACCGGGATTGAGGTTGATGCTCAAATTCGTCGTGTAGTTCGAGAGGTCGTAGGTATCGACGCCGCCGCCGTCCCAGACCGTCTCGTAGATGCGGTTGGCCGAGCCGCCGACGCCGCCGCCCGGCGCGAGCTGCCCGACGCCGTTGATGAACTCCTGCCCGGTGGTCGCATTCCAGGTGTAGACGGTGTTGCTGCTCTGGGTCGCGTAGTCCGCGCCGTACATGGTCTGCAGCGCGAGGATATCGTTGGCCATATAGGTCTGCGAATATCCGTACGCTTCGTTGGTGTAGCCGGACGTGGTCGAACCGCCGACATAGCTGCGATAGCTCATGACGGTGTATTCGCTGTCGTCGTGGGCGCTGGGCACCGCGACGTTGGCGGGCCCTCCGGCCTCCTGGCTGTGCTTGAGGCCGACGGCATGGCCGAGCTCGTGCAGCGCGGTGGTGAAGTAATAATTGCCGAGCTTGGCCAGCGAGAAATTGTACTGAGTGCCGAACCAGATGTCGCCGCCGGGCGCGTAATTGCCGGGATAGTAGGCGTAGGCGGTCGGACTGGCTGCCGGCGACTGCGCGATCATGATGTCGGCGCCGTTCGTGCCCGCGTACTGGATGTCGGCGTTGGTGTAGCTGAGGATCAGCCCAATCGCGTAATTGATCGCCGCCTGGATCGGCGTGGGCACCGGGGCAAAGCCCGACGTCGTCGGCTCGCCGTTGCCGCCGCTATAGGGATTGGCGTAGTCGCTCGTTGCGTCGGGAAAACTGTAAGTGATCGTGCCAGACCATTTGGCACCGGACAGCAGGCCGTCGATCTCGGCGTTGTTGGTGGCACTGACATTAACGGCGGTAGCCAATGGACTCTCCAGAGCAACGCATCGTGTGCGATTCGGGACGAAAGCGCATGATTCTAGCTTGAGAGTTAAACGTTTGGTTTAAATTGGGCGGCGGCGTTCTCGCCCCTTCCATAAGACCGTGTTAGCCAACAAATCCCGTAATCATACGGGCGCGCAAACAGCGGCCTGCGCCCGAAGCACCCGTAATTTGCAGGGGTTTCATGCTACGACGTTCACTCCCGGCCGGCCTGTTTGGCGCCCTGATCGCGCTCGCCGGACTGGCCCATCAACCTGTCGGAGGACTGCCTGCCATGGTGCAGAAGGCCAAGGCGGACGACAGCGGCAAGGCGGGGCACGCGCCCGCCATGCCGATGGCCCGCGATCCCGCCGTCGCCGTGGCAGAGGAATACGAGGCCGCCCGTCGCAAGGGAACGCAGGAGGCCTTTGAGCTCTTCATCGCGCGCCATGGCGATGATCCCTTGGCAGAACAGGCCCGCGCGGAGTTGAAACGCCTGTGGCGCTGACCCCTCAGGCATGGCATTTCGGCAGGCGGCATCGGCGCCCGGGGCGGGTTGTCGCGTGATCTTTCGGCTCTATGGTAGGCTGGTAATCTCGTCCCGGAGCCATTCAAAATGCCTTTTCCGCATGCCTCGGAAGCCCTGTCGCGCTTCACCGTGCTCGATCTGACCCGCGTCCGCTCCGGGCCGACCTGCGTGCGGCAACTGGCGGACTGGGGGGGCGAATGTCGTCAAGATCGACGCGCTGACCGAGGATGCCGGCGGCGAGCAGCCGGGCGGGCCCCGGCGCGGTTCCGACTTCCAGAATTTGCACCGCAACAAGCGGGCCATGACGCTGAACCTGAAGGACGAGCGCGGGCTAGCCGTGTTCAAGCGCCTCGCCGTCAAGGCCGACGTGGTGGTCGAGAATTTCCGGCCCGACGTGAAGAAGAAGCTCGGCATCGATTACGAGAGTCTCGCCGCAATCAACCCACGCATCGTCTATGGCAGCATCTCCGGCTTCGGCCAGGACGGCCCCTATCACAAGCGGCCCGGCTTCGATCAGATCGCGCAAGGCATGGGCGGGCTGATGTCGATCACGGGGGCGCCGGGCGAAGGCCCGATGCGGGTCGGCGTTCCCGTCGCGGACCTGACGGCGGGCCTGTTCTGCGCCATGGGCATCCTCACCGCGCTGCTCGAGCGCGAGGTCTCGGGCAAGGGCCAGTGGGTGCAGACCTCGCTGCTCCAGGCCCAGATCTTCATGCTCGACTTCCAGGCGGCGCGCTGGCTGATGGAAAAGGAGGTCGCCAAGCAGGCCGGCAACAACCACCCGACCAGCATTCCAACCGGCGTGTTCAAGACCTCCGACGGCTACATCAACATCGCCACGACGGGGGGACGGATCTGGGAGCGCTGCGCGCAGGCGATCGGCGCACCGGAGCTCTACAGCCATCCCGACTACGCGACCGCCCCTGCCCGCTCCAAGAACCGCGACGCGCTCAACGCCGAGATCGAGAAGCGCACCATGACTAAGTCGACCGAGACCTGGGTGCGCGAGCTTAACGAGGCCGGCGTGCCCTGCGGGCCGATCTATGCCATCGACGAGATGTTCGAGGATGCGCAGGTCAAGCATCTCGGCATCGCCCAGGACGTGCCGAACGACGAGGGCCGCCAGATCCGCCTGGTTAGCCAGCCTGTGACACTCTCGCGGACGCCGAGCAGGATAGTGGCGCGGCCGCCGGAATTCGGCGAACAGACCGAAGAGGTGCTGAAGGAATTCGGCTTCGACGCGGACGAGATTTCAAACCTGAGAAGAGTCCGAGCAATCTAAAGATGCACTACAGGCCCAAGCGTATCTTAACGCGACACGCCGCCTACTTGAGGATGGCTGGTGCTCTCGGCTGTGCAAACGCTGCAGTTTCGGGCGGAGCATGGAAGCTAACTCAGTTGGCCCCGGCGAAAACTCGCTCCGATTGATCTGATGCAATACGGTTCAATTTCCGGCCAGAAACGGGAAGGGGTCGCCTCTCTTCTGATACTCCGCGGCAAGTCGCCATCCTGCAATGTCGTTGGCTGCACCGCACGCCTCGCAACGCAGCTGCTTCTCGCCCATTAGCCTTTGTCCCCGCACCAAGGTGGCGCTTGTCGGCGGCTCAAGACAGCTGGGACACACAAGGGGCAGACGCTTAGCTTTCCAATAGTCTATCAGGCTGAACAGACCTCCGAAAACCCAAAAGCGAAAACGATCTACTCTCATTGTAAGCTCTGTTTGCGTGAATCTGTTGGCTAAACTGGCTCGGATAACCGAAGCATTTGGTGTAGTATTGTAAACTGGTGATGGCCTCATGCGAAAGCCTCCCCACGCAAACGCATCCTGTCCCTCTTTTTGTTTTACGGAACCGGGCGGCGCGAGACCGAGAAATCTGCCCTTGAGCCAACGCCAGCGAACAAGCAAGCCAATAGGTAATCCTTTGGCTGCTATTCGCGGCGGAGTAGTAGCTAGTCAGGTCTGCGTACTGGCGGTCGGCTAGGCGGCGGCACGTTCAGATCTCGGGCCCACGGAGCACCAGCTGCACTTTTGGATTTGGAAGAGATGTCGTCAGAGCTCACGCAAGAAGAAGTAACTAGGCTTGCCGCGACTGCAGCGGCGCCCCAAACTATCCTGATACCGTACGCCAAACGCCTCGATCGAGATGAAGCTTCCCGCATGCCGAGCACCCAGCTGAGTCGAATGTAAATAACATTAAGGTGCAGAAGCCGTCGAGCCCGCAATTATTCTCCGAAAGTCATTATAGGACGCAGCAAGCCGGGGACTGCGAAGGGACAATTGGTCGGAAGGCCGGTCCCGTACAGTATTCGGTGGCCGCGATGGGTGGAAAGAGTGATCTGTTTTGGGCCAAGTCGCAGCAACCTAAGACTGCAACGATGAGATCAAGCTAAACCATGTGGTTGTTGCCTCCGCCAAACATCCGGGCGCCTTATAGATGATCAGATGATTTTGAGCACACATGCAGTTGTCGGCGGCGCGGTCGCCAGCCTACTTCCATCTCAGCCGGCAGCCGCGGCAATCGCTGGGTTCGCGAGCCATTTTGCCATCGATGCAATTCCGCACTGGGACTATCCACTTCGCTCAATAACTCTAGGCAAAGGTGCTAACAATCGCCGCCTGCCCTTCAGCAGCGCGACCCTGATGGATTTTGCAATTATCGGAATTGATGCGTGCGCTGGACTCGGCCTGGCGCTTTGGATGTTTGCAACGGAAGGATCGATTTGGACGATTGCGATTGGCGCCTTCGCCGCAATGTTGCCAGACGCGCTGCAGTTCGTCCACACCCTTTACCCCCGTGGCCTACTTCATGCCCTCCAACGCTTTCATTGGTGGATACACTCAAAGCGCGTGTTGACGGGATTATTTGGTGTAGGTTCGCAACTCGCATTTGCCGGAATGATTGCGGCACTTGCGAGAAGTTTCCATTGATTTCGGCCAGCAGTCAGCCGCACTTTTCGGTTGGTCATTTAATAAGGAATGGAGTCTCTCCAGGTCCAAAACGGACAACCTCCTATTTCATCTACTTTTCGTTTCGGGCGAAGCCAGACCCGTAAGTTCGAGCCCTGCAAAACTGCAAACTCATCGGCAAGGAGACTGTTTTGCAGACAACGATGCTCGTTGGAAGCATCAGATAGGTTGCTGAACGGGGACCATCTACGACCACCTCAGTCCGCCGACCCCCTTGGGGCAACTCTTGGGGAATAGCCGAGCCGGCGGACTTTCGGGCGGAACTGGGAGTTGCGCCGTCCAATGCTATAAAACCAAGCCCGCGTGTCAAACGGCAATATGCTAATGAAGAAGCGGCGCACCGATCGTGTGCCTCGCACTCTTTCACCAAGCAAAGCCTTTTCCTAGGCCTAGCGGAGCCTGGTACCCAATGAACTATGGAATTCCGCGAAAAGTCGATGTGAGGCCGGAAGAACGAGATCGAAGCGTCGGGAACAGCGGCGGACATTGACCGCTTTAGTGACCACTAATATCCTAAACTACGCCCTTTCGAGTTAGGGCGAAGGTACCATGGCCGATCAAAATACCTTTCACATAATCTGCCCGGTATGCCAGGCCGTATATGTGCGTTCCATAAGAGCCTCCCTAAGGCCCGAGATGGGGCAGTTCTCATGTCACACTTGTGGCAAGCTCATCGCGCAATGGCATACGTCGTATGTGCCCATCTACACAATTTGCGACCAAGTGATCTTATCGCGGCCTGTCGAGCCCCCTCGTAACACAAAGTTGGCTTTTGCGGTGGCTATAGCGAACGAGAACAGAACCACCGATCTTTTCTCTGCCCCGCGCACCATAAGCGGAATGCCGATCTTCTTGACGACGTAGCCAACCCCGCCAAAGCCGAGAGCATAGGGACATATGGACCATCGCGTTCTGGATCGCGTAGGCGCCGGTAGCGCAAAACACCACGATCATCGGCGCCACCACCGTCGCGATGCTCTGGCAAAGGGGCGAGCCGGAAACGACAAAGCCCGGCGCGAGCCGGGCTTTGCTTCCTAGTTTGACGCTCTGTTGAGCTCAATACCTGGCGACCACCGGGCCGCCGAACTGGTAGTTGATGCCTGCGCGCAGGATGTGATCGGTGAAGCGCGACGATCCGGTGGCCGCGATCGCGGCAGCAGGCGCGAGCGTGAACGGACCGGACGAGAAGCGGCCGAGATCCATGTAGAGATATTCGAGCTTGGCGCTCCAGTTCTGGGTGATCTTGCCTTCGACGCCGGCGCCGACGGTCCAGCCAGCACGCGTCGTCGAGGTCGAGCCGATCGAGGCAATTGCAACGCCCGCCGGGGTGAAGCCAAACAGGGTGCCGGTGGTCTTGATCTCGCCGAAGGCCAGACCGCCGGTGCCGTAGAACAGCACCTTCGGGGTCGCGAGGATGCCGATTCGGCCGCGGACCGTGCCGAACCACTGAAGATGTTGGTCGATCGTCAGCGACGTTCCGGCAGCGGAACCCGGGGGAAGGAAGGTCAGGCCCGGCAGACAGGCGCCGCCTGCGAGGCTGGAGGGGGCGCAGTTGAAGCCGGCGCTTCCTCTTTCACCGGACCACTGCAGGTCGCCCTCGATGCCGTACACCCAGTTGGCGTTCTGCCAGTTGTAGCCGGCCTGGCCACCCGCGACTCCGCCGTTCATGTCGAACGAGGCGCTGGTAACAGAACCGGCCGGCGGCACGATCACCGCACCGGTCGCCGAGTTGTTATAGGTCACATCAGTCCGCGAGCGACCCCAGCTATAGCCGCCGTTGACGCCGACGTACCAGCCGGTCCAGCTCCAGACCGGGTCCATCACCGGGGCCTTCACGTAAGGCCGGGCCGCGAGATCGGCAGCCATTGCACCCGTCGCGAACAGCGACATTGCCGCCGCCATACCAATCACGATCCGCTTCATGGAGATCTCCCCCTCGCACGATGTTGTGATTGGAAATATACACTGCCTCGCGCCCAAGGGTTGTGCCGCGATTGCAACATTCAGCAACAATTGGAGCTGCCTCACGCGACGTATCAGGACACCAGCGACAACCCTATCCCTTTGACCTAAAAGGACTATGCACCCCTGCGTTGAACCGCCCCGCCGCGCTGCGTCAGTCCGACGCGGGCGAGCATGCTGTCGATCACCGGCCAGAACAACAGGACAATCGCCAGCGTCGTGATGAAGCCGACCAGGCCGTTCGACCAGAACACCCCGAGGTTCCCGCCGGAGCCGATCATCGACAGACGGAAGGCATCCTCGGCGCGGTTGCCGAGCACGAGCGCGAGGGTGAACGGCGCCAAGGGAATGCCGATCTTCTTGAAGACGTAGCCGACCACGCCGAAGCCGAGCATCAGCCAGATGTCGAACATCGCGTTCTGGATCGCATAGGCGCCGATCGCGCAGGACACCACGATCATCGGCGCCACTGCAGCGAACGGCACGCGCAGGATCGAGGCGAAGATCGGCACCGTCGTCAGCACCAGCACGAGGCCGACGACGTTGCCGAGATACATCGAGGCGATCAGGCCCCAGACGAAATCCTTGTGCTCGACGAACAGTAGCGGCCCTGGGTTGAGCCCCCACACCATCAGCCCGCCGAGCAGGATCGCCGCGGTGCCGGAGCCTGGAATGCCGAGCGCCAGCATCGGCAACAGCGCCGCGGTGCCGGAGGCATGCGCCGCCGTCTCCGGCGCGAACACGCCTTCGATGCGGCCCTTGCCGAAGCTCTCGGGATCCTTGGCGAAGCGCTTGGCGAGGTTGTAGCCCATGAAGGAGGCCGCGATGGCGCCGCCCGGAGTAATGCCGAGCCAGCAGCCGATGAAGGAGGAGCGCAGCAGCGTCACCCAATATTTCGGCAGGTCCTTCCAGACGCCGAGCACGACGCGCAACGAAATGCTCGCCGCATGTCCGCGTAGCGCCAGCCGCTCCTCCATCGTCAACAGGATCTCGCTGATGCCGAACAGGCCGATGACGGCAACCAGGAAGTTGATGCCGCGGAGCAGTTCCGGCGAGCCGAAGGTCATGCGCAGATTGCCCGACACCGTGTCCATGCCGATGCCGGCGAGCAGCAGCCCCAGCGACATCGAGATGACCGTCTTGTGCTTGGCCTCGCGCCCCAATCCGACGAAGGAGCAGAAGGTGAGCAGATAGACGGCGAAGAACTCGGGCGGGCCGAACTTCAGCGCAAAGGACGAGATCATCGGTGCAAGGAAGGTGATCAGGAGCACCGCGACCAGCGAGCCGATGAAGGAGGAGGTGAACGCCGCGGTCAGCGCCTCCGCCGCCCTGCCCTGCTGCGCCATTGGATAGCCGTCGAAGGTGGTCGCGACCGACCAGGCTTCGCCCGGGATGTTGAACAGGATCGAGGTGATCGCACCGCCGAACAGCGCGCCCCAATAGATGCAGGACAGCATCACGATCGCCGAGGTCGGATCCATTGTGAAGGTGAGCGGCAGCAGGATGGCAACGCCGTTGGGGCCGCCGAGCCCGGGCAGCACGCCGACAAAAATGCCGAGCACCAACCCGACCATCATCAGGACGAGCGTCTTTCCCGTCAGCAGGACGGCAAAGCCGTGAAGCAGGAGACCGAAAGCTTCCATCGCGAAACCGCCTAGCGGCCGAAGGCCGCTTCGAGCGGCCCTTTCGGCATGATGACGTCAAAGGCGATGTCGAAGGTGACGAACATGATCGCCGTGAACAGGAAGGCGGTGAGCAGCGACTTCCACAGCGCGATCTTGCCGACGAAGCGCATGAAGCCGGAGATCAGCAGGAAGCTCGCGACATAGAGGCCGAGGAACTGTGTCACGAGACAGAACAGCAGCGTCGGCACGAACACCGCCAGCACGCGGCGGGCCTGTGCGCGCGTGACGAAGGTGTCAGACACCGTGCGACGTGCCAGCAGCGCCACGACCAGCCCGTAGAGGCTGCCGCCGCCGAGGATCACCGAGAGATAGAACGGGAAATATCCGGGTTCGGGCCCGGTCGAATCCCAGGACGCGCCGGTGCGCCAATTGTCGGTGCCGAGCGTGACCGCCAGCGCGAGCAGCAGCAAACAGACGACGATCTCGACCGTGCCGGAGGAGGCGACGGAGGGCGAGTTGTCTTCAGGCGCGGTCGGATCGTCGACGACGATTTCAAGATCTGTTTGGGACATGAGCTCTGATGCACGTCTGGAAATTACTCACCTTTCCCCGTGCTTACGGGGAGAGGTCGGCGCGAAGCGCCGGGTCGGGGGTTCTCTCCACGAGTCCAGACTCGTGGAGAGAACCCCTCACCCCTGCCCTCTCCCAGCAAGAACGGGGAGAGGGAGAAGAGGGAGACGGCTACTTCGCGACGAACCCGGCTTCCGTCATCAGCGACTTGTTCTGCGCATCATCCTCCTCGAGGAACTGCACCATGTCCTTGCCGGTGAGGAAGATCGGCTTCAGCGCTTGCTTCTCCATGTAGTCCTTGTATTCCGCCGTCTGCGTCACCTTGTGGAACAGATCGACATAGAACGCCTGCTGCTCCGGCGTGACCTTGCCGGGCAGGAACATCGCGCGCAGCATCAGATATTGCACGTCGACGCCCTCTTCCTTGCAGGTCGGGATGTCTGCCCAGGACTGGGTCTCCGTCACCTTGCTGGTGTAGGAGATGCGCTCCTTGTCGAACACGCAGAGCGGCCGCACCTGGCCCGCGCGCCAGACTTCAAGATTTTCGCTGGGGTTATTGACGTTGGCCTCGGTATGGTTGCCGACCAGCTGGGTCGCGGCCTCACCGCCGGACTTGTAGGGCAGATAGGAGAATTTCGCACCGGTCTTCTGCTCCAGGAAGACGGTCAGCACGTGATCCTCGCGCTTGGAGCCGGTGCCGCCCATCTTGAAAGGCGCGCTCGCGGCCTTCGCGGCCGCGACGAACTCCTTCACCGTCTTGGGGCCCGCGCTGTTGTCCCAGAGCACGAACTGGTCGAGCGCGACCACCGAAACCGGGGTCAGCTCACGCCAGTTGAACGGGATCTTCGCCGACAACGGCAGCATGTAGATCAGCGAGTAGGCGATCAGCACCTTGTTCGGATCGCCCTCGCTGGACTTCATGTACATCAGCGCTTCCGCACCCGAGGCGCCGCCCTTGAGCGAGACGACGATCGGCTGCTTCATCAGATTGTTCTTCTGGATCGCGGCCTGCATCATCCGCGCCATCTGGTCGGAGGCGCCGCCCGCGCCCGCGGCGACCACGATCTCGACCGGCTTTGCCGGCTCCCAGCCGGCAAATGCCGGCGTGCCGCAAAGCGCGACTGTCAGCGCGATCGCGGCCTTCATTCCATGTCCCACGGGCGTCTTCCCTATGTTCTTGTTTGAATTGGAAATTCAGAGCTGAATTCTGCGCCATTGTGCGGGCGAATCCAGCCGAGTTCAAGCCATCCGACGTCATCCCCGTTATGACTTTGGAATGAGATCCGATATGGGACAATGCTCGCGCAACTGAGCTACAAGCGATCCGCTAGTGCTCACCGGCTCAAGAAGAGTAATCAATGGCCCTGATCCGGTCCATCAGAGGAAGAGGCGCTTCGATTAAGCGAAATTTCCGAAAATGCAAAAGAGCAAAGAGTGACGAGTGATGCCGCGCCTGATTTACATCAACGAAAAATTTGGTCACGATGCGACGATCATATTGGACAGCGGAGACGCCTGCTGGATCTCCGTGGGCAAGAAGGGGGTCTTAGTCCGTTCGCACAAGCACAGCTTCTGGGGCGGACTACTGGGAAGCGTCCTTGGTCCGAAGCTCTACCAGGAGCGGAATATCTATCAAGCACTCAGCGTCGCGCAGGCTCTCGCGGCCACATTCCGTCCGGTTCCACAAATTAAGTGCAAGGACATGATGCTGAAGGCATTCTGTACAGCAGCCTGGCAGTGCTCGTCGCCGGAACGTGTGAAGATCGTGTTAAACGATCCGGGGTTGCTCGCCGCGTAAAACAGCTGCGCGTCACCAAGCCATTTTTTGCTACAACGCGGCGCTTGCAATTTTCTGATCTAACCATATTCGTGAAGTATGAATACGCGTGGAAAAGTACGTTTAGATCTCGACTACGGGCGGCGGAGAACGCGGTGGAAAGTCCAGTGGGGAGTTCCCGCCAGAGCCGCTGGCGGCGCTGCAAGAGCGGCCGCCCTATCAAGTGACGAGCGACGGGAGATTGCTCGGAAGGCGGCCAAGGCGCGTTGGGCGAGGAACTTGCCGCAGGCGACGCATCAAGGTGCCCTCCGTTTTGGAGACATCGAAATCGAGGTTGCCGTCCTCGACAACGGTCAGCGTGTAATTACTCAACATGGCTTCATGGCCGGCCTTGGTCGCATTCGGCCAGCCAAAAGACGTCAATATCACAGGAACGGCGCCAATCTCCCCGCCTTCTTGACAGCGCAAAATCTGAAGCCTTTTGCCCATGGAGACCTCTTGGTGCTAGCTAAACAGATCGAGTTCCGTACCCAACAGGGCGTTAAGATATTTGGGTACGCGCCGAGCTTTCTCCAAAAGGTCTGTGATGTCTTTGCGCGGGCTCAACACGCTAAAGTCTTAAAGGCTACTCAACTCAATATCGCTAATCGCGCCCAAATTATCGCCGAGCAGTTCGAGCGCTCATGCACGATGCGTCTCATAGACGAAGCGACGAGCTACCGAGAAATCTGCAAGACACAGACGCGGCGGAATTCTTATCGGCGCGAGGCATGAAGACAAGGCTCTGCCAAATATTGGTTTGCGGTATCGTTTAGGCAATGAGGAAAATCGACACGGAGCTCCACAGCGATCTCACCTCGTATCTTAGCTGGAGCATTGCGGTGCAGACTGTAGAGTCCTTGGTCGCGGTAGCGGAGGATATGAATCAGAACCTCTCGACGGACGGATGATCGCCGCAGCATACTGATCAAGTCCGTGCGGTCCTGCAGGAACGTAACGTGATAGAGATCCAGGATCTGGGTCGTTGAGCAGCTTCGCAATGGCAAAGCGCTGAAGGAGCTTCTCAAAGCGATTCCGGCCGGGAACGCTTAAGCACTATTATTGAGCACGACGGGTGAGGTCGATCGTCGCAGCAGATCAGACGGATGTGCACGTAGGGGCTCAGGCATGCCACTATCGAGACAAAGCGTCGCGAGACGGCTAGTGCTTGCCGGTAGAGCCTCGTTCGACTGTGGCCTTCATCGCGTCCGCCTCTGCCTCAATTGCTTTTGTTTCTGCGGGATCGAGTGGCGCTTCTTCGGCGGCCTTTTCGAGCCTGGTCATGCGACGATTCATTTCGACCAGTTTCCGGTAAATGAGGTCCAGATACAGCGTCTCGCTCTTCTTGGCCTCAAGCAGCTCCTTGGCCAAGAAATCAAACCGTTCGGTCGAGGGTTGCTGGATCCGATCGAAATAGCTCTGTTCAGTCCGCCAGATTTCAAGCCTTTGCAGCTGTAGAAGGGCCATGAAAACAAGATTGGCCCCAAGGAGCGTCACCAAAATTACGCGCCAGTTCTCCTTGAGCATTCGCGCTCCTCCATATGAAAAACAATCAATTATCGAGGACCTTCTGGCCACCAAAGCCTTTCGTTACCTGCAAAGCGGAACTGCTGCCATCGTCGAGCGGCTTTCCCTAGGTACTGCATGGCAACACTGTCCTCTTCTTTGCACCATAATGTGCATTTGGTTCCCCGTAAGTGTCTACAGCAAAAGGGATCTACCCTGAAGGCGGTGACTGGGTGTTGCGGATTGGGTACATCAACCTGCGGGCGAATGGGATACTCTTAGGACGACGCACGTGGGTGTGATTCCCATTTTGAAGTTTGATGGCACGAACCAACGATTTGGGAGGGGGGTATGGTGGAGCTTATTACAGTCAGCCGTGCCGCGAGGGCATACGGCTCGAATCCTGCAATCAGAAATTGGTGCTTGTCGTTGGTTTGGATCGCGCTCCTGGCGTTTGCCGCCTACGCGATCGCCAATCTCCCTTGGTAACGCGGGAGTTTGTCCTGGCTGAACGTCAACGGCTTCTGGCTCACGCCGAAGGCTTTTTCGTCGCGCTCAGCGTAGCCGCTAGCACCGCTGCCAATAAAGCCCAGCCGACGATATCGATCGTAGTCATGGCTTGCGTCCCTCACGTCCGTAGTAGAGTGAGTCCTCCGGGACCGAGATAGGTTCAAAATCATCGTATCATCGCTGACGCGTTTGGGCGGTGCTACCCGAACTGGGCTTTTTGGCTTTTGCTGATTGTCAACTCAAGCGAGGCGGGCTGTTGCCCCTGCTGATTGGGTTCGCGCCCATAGTGTTCGCTAACAAGCTAGCCTTGCCGGCGGCTGAGATTTGGTGTTGAGGTATTCCGTTCAGGGAATAGCCATTAATCACGTCCTCCCACATCGCCAGATGATCTAGCCCACGAAGGGAGACTCCGAACTCGTGGCGAGCGAGTTGCGCAGCCGGCGCATCGCTTCAACCTTGACCTTCTCACAGTCCGTGATCAGGCCGACTTGTGCGCGGCGATGATCCTCGAAGAGAAGGAATTCGGCTCCTTTCCGTTGCAGGCAGGAGGCTTGAAAGTAGCTCTTTAAGAAGGTGGTCCAGGTAGGAAATGCAAAGAGCACAAGGCCCCGCTCCGAACCGGAGTGAACTTCCTTGTTGTGGTCGTCCAAATAGTTCTGGAGATCGGGCAGGTCCACCGAAGCGGCTCTCAATGTTGAAACGCCATGAACTAGGAGATCGCAGGAGTTATCGCGAGCCATGCATTCGCAAGCAATGCGCTGCAAGTCCAGGCAGTTATTTTCGATCATAGAGCGGTCGTACTTGCGCAGCGGCCTCTGGATGGATTGTTGCAGGGCAGGGTAATTCAGCTCGTCGATGCCGTAAGATGCCGTGCTTGCTGCCGTAAGGACTATGTATGAGCTTCCTACAGGACGCCCTGGTTGCCTTAATGTTGGTCGGTGCTGGTACGGCCGTCTTCGCCAAGGGCGTGCCGCAAGATCCAAAACCCAAATCGCATTGCCTCGTGAATGCCTCCGAACTGCCGGCGGGAACACCAGACGTCATCTGTCCAACTCGAAGCTCACCGGGAGGCTTTTGCGTCTGCCCAAGATTCAACAAGGACGGCGGGGCAGAAGGATACTTTGTTGGGACGGCGAAATAGCCAGCTCCCGTCAGACCTACACGTGCATCATCGATGCTCTCGCGCATCTCGCCTACATAAGCCTCTCTTCCCGCGTAAACATGTAGCTGGTCCGGTGCACCGATTCTCCGACAAGCGATGATGGCGCGGGAACGGACAAATATGTTGCCCGAGAGCCACGATGATCGAAAAATGCAAGCGAAACGGACAGGGGCCAGGCGCGCATGGATGCCCGTTCATTGCAGCGCGTTCCTGCGCCATGAGATCATGGCGTGGGCGCCGGGCCTCGGTACGCGCCCCGGTTGCATGTTTGCGATGATTTCTTTGCTGATTTGAGACGATCGGATGGCTGGACCGACAATGGCAGGAGGGCGGATCGGATACGGGCTGCGTTCTGTCGTGCGCCGCTCCCTGGCGACGCTCCTCGCCACCACGGCGCTCGGCGTCGTCGCCGCGCATGCCGTGGACGGCACCTGGACCGGCGGTTCCTCGGATTGGACCGATCCGACCAATTGGACATCGAACCCGAGCGTGCCCGATGGGACCGCGATCCTCAGCACCATCGGAAGCACGGCGGTCGACAACAATAACGGTGTCATCAGCATCGGCACGATCCAGTTCGGGGGTACCGCGCAGGCCTACACGTTCACGATCGGCAACCCGTTCATCGTCAACGCAACGGGCATCATCAACAGCGACACGGTCAATAACCAGAATTTCGTGGTCACCTCGGGCAACAACCTGGTGTTCCAGAACAGCAGCACCGCGAGCGGCGGCGCCGGGATCGTGATCATCACGAACGACGTCGGCGGCAACGTCAACTTCATCCAGGACAGCACGGCCGGATCGGCGCGCCTCGTCAACAGCGGCTTCGTCACGTTCGAGGATTCGGCCTCCGCCGGCAGCGCCCAGATCACCAACAATGCCACCGGCCAAATCGATTTCTTCACCAACGCCTCGGCCGGCACGGCGACGATCAACAACGGCGCCGGCGGCATGCTGAACTTCCACAACACCACCACCGCCGCGACCTCGTCCATCATCAACGACGGAACCGTGAACTTCGACGGCTCCGCCAACGCAGGCAGCGCCACCATCACCACCAATAACGGCGCAACGACGAATTTCAGCGGGTCGGCGACCGGCGGCAGCGCCACGTTCATCACGAATGCCGGCGGCACCGTCGACATCTCGGGCCTCACCAGCGGCGGGATGACGTCCGGCTCGATCGAAGGCGCCGGCAATTACGTTCTCGGCGCCAACACGCTCACCACCGGCAGCCTCAACACCTCGACCCAGGTCGACGGCGTGATTTCCGGCGCCGGCGGCGGGCTGACCAAGGTCGGCACCGGCACGCTGACGCTGACCGGCACCAACACCTATAGCGGCGCGACGACGATCTCGGCCGGGACGCTGGCGATCTCCGGCTTCGGCAGCATCGCGTCGTCCAGCGTCGTCACGGTGGATGCGACGTTCGATATTTCCGCGGCCGCCGTTCCGTTCAACGCCATCACAACGCTTGCCGGCAGCTCTTCCGGCGTCGTCAATTTGGGCGGCAACGGGCTGGTGTTGACCAATGCCTCGACCGAATTTGCGGGCGTGATCCAGGGCACCGGCGGACTCGAGGTTTTCAGCGGCACACAGACGCTCTCAGGTGTAAACACTTATTCGAACGCCACCCAGATCGATGCCGGCGGCACCTTGGCGCTGAAGGGGGCTGGCTCGATCGCGAGTTCGGCATTCGTCTCGTTCAGCGCGCCGAACGCCACGCTCGACATCTCGCAGACCACATCCGGCACGTCGGTTCGCGGTCTGGGCTCCCCCGGCGGCAGCGGCATCGTCGCGCTGGGCTCCAAGACGCTGACGATCACGTCCGGCAGCACCTTCGGCGGCGTGATCCAGGACGGCGGCATCGGCGGCGGCACGGGCGGCAGCGTCGTCATCGCCGCCGGCGCCGTTCAGGCGCTCGGAGGCGTCAACACCTATACCGGAGCGACCACGATCCAGGCCCTCGGCGAGCTGGACCTCGTCAACTCCGGGGGCACCGACGGCAGCATCGCGACCTCGAGCGGCGCTGTGGTCAACGGCACGTTCGACATCGCGGGCCTCAACGCGGGCACCTCAATCAAGTCGTTGTCGGGGTCCGGCAATGTCCATCTCGGCGTCAATACGCTGACGATCACGGCCGGCAACGGCACCTTCGCCGGTGTCATCGACGAAAGCGGCGGCAGCGCCGGGCTCACGATTACCGGCGGCACGGAAACCCTTACGGGCGCGAGTACCTACAGTGGCTTTACCACCGTCGCCGGCGGCACGCTGGTGGTGGACGGCTCGCTCCTGAATAGCCCAGTCAGCGTGAATACGGGCGGCACGCTCGCCGGCATTGGCGCGGTCGCCGGCATCGGGGTAAACGGCGGAACCCTTGCCCCGGGCAATGCGGTAAACCCGTACGGCACGCTCAGCGTCGCCGGAAACGTCACCTTTACCGCGGCGTCGACCTATCTGGTCCAGGTCTCCTCGGCCAGTGCCAGTCTGACCCAGGCCAACGGCACGGGCGACCTCGGCGGCGCGACGGTGCGCGCGAATTTCGGGACCGGCACGCTGAAGAAGCAGTACGCGATCTTCTACGCGGCGGGCGGCCTCGTCGGCACTACCTTTAATCCGACCGTCGTCTCCAACATGCCAACGGTCAATGCGACGCTGAGCTACGACGCCCTGACTGCCTACCTCAACATCGGCCTCAATTTCACACCGGCGAGCGGCCTCAACGTCAACCAGCAGAACGTCGCCAACACGCTGACCAATTTCTTCAACAGCAGCGGCGGCATTCCAGCGGCCTTCGCCGCGCTGGGCCCGGCGGGGCTGACCACCGCTTCGGGCGAGCTCGGCACCGGGATCATCCAGTCCGCGATCAATGCCGACGGCCAGTTCCTGAACCTGATGCTCGACCCGACCGTCGTCGGGCGCAGCGGCGGCTTCGCCAAGGCGGGCAGTGTCGCACAATTTGCCGAGAGCGATGACGCTTCCGCCTTCGCGACCATGCGTCCGGCCGATGCGCGCGAGCGCGAGGCTTATGCGATGGCGAGAAAAGCGCCCTCGTTGTTGTCCGCGCAGCCAAGCAGCCGCTGGAGCGTCTGGGCCGCCGGCTATGGCGGCTCGGCCGAGGTCGGCGGCAATGCGCAGGTCGGCTCGCAGGACCTGACCGCGCGGGTCTGGGGCGGCGCAGCCGGTGCCGACTACCGCCTCTCGGTGGACACGCTGGTCGGCTTCGCGCTCGGCGGCGGCGGGCTGAACTACTCGCTCGCCAATGCGATGGGCTCGGGCTCGGCCGATTTATTCCAGGCCGGCGTCTATGGCCGGCACAATTTCGGGCCGGCCTACGTCTCGGCCGCGCTCGCCTATGGCTGGCACGACGTCACCACCAACCGCGCCGTGGCGCTTGCCGGGCTCGACCAGCTCCAGGGCCGCTTCAAGGCCGACACGTTCTCGGCTCGCTTCGAGGGCGGCTATCGCTTCGCGACGCCGCTGATCGGCATCACGCCCTATGCGGCGGCGCAGGTGACCAATTTCAACCTACCCAACTACTCCGAAGTCAGCCTCAACGGCGGCGGCCTGTTCGCGCTGAACTACGCCTCGCAATCGCTGACCGATACCCGTTCCGAGCTCGGCCTGCGCACCGACAAGTCCTACGCGATGCAGAACGGCGTGTTGACCTTGCGCGGCCGCGCCGCCTGGGCGCACGATTACAACCCGAACCGCGCCGTCACCGCGCTGTTCCAGACCCTGCCGGGCACCAGCTTCGTCGTGAACGGCGCCAGGGTCGATGCCGATTCCGCGCTCGTCAGCGGCAGCGCCGAGATGAAATGGCTGAGCGGCTTCTCGATCGCCACCACCTTCGACGGCGAGTTCTCCGGCAACGTCACCAGCTATTCCGGCAAGGGCGTGTTCAAATACAGCTGGTGAGTGGAGCAGGCGCTACTTCCCCGCCTGCCACTGTCCGAAAACGCCCGGGATCACCCTGACAGGGCGGCGCCGGCGTCGCTCTGGGCTGTCGTTTGCTTCCTGTTGGGGTAGCGCGGCCTACTTGCCCTTCCAGACCGGCGTGCGCTTGTTGAGGAAGGCGTCCATGCCCTCGCGGAAATCCTCGCTCATATAGGCCTTCAGGATCAGGTCCTCGCCTTCCTCGCGCGACAGCGTGCGCCGGATGCGGCGCACCGCTTCCTTGGTCGCCTCCAGCGTCAGCGGCGCGTGGCTGGCGACGAGCTTGGCGGTCTCGTCGGCGCGACGCTGCAGCGTCTCGACATCAGGCACGATTTCGGTGAGCAGGCCGAGCGCCAGCGCTTCCTGCGCCTCGACGAGGCGCGCCTTGAAGATCATGTCCTTGGTGCGGGCGGGACCGACCAGCGCGACGACGCGGCTGATGTTGGACATCGACAGGCAGTTGCCGAGCGTGCGCGCGATCGGGAAACCCATCCGCGTCGTCTCGGTGCCGATCCGCAGGTCGCAGCAGGCGGCAATGCCGGCGCCGCCACCGGTGCAGGCGCCGGCGATGGCCGCGATCACGGGCACGCGGCACTGCTCGAGCGTGCCGAGCACGCGGTCGATGCGCGCCTCGTAGTCGAGCGCGTCCTGCGCGGTCTTGAACGCACGGAATTGCGAGATGTCGGTGCCGGAGGCGAACGCCTTGTCGCCGGCGCCGGTCAGGATGAGCGCCTTGATCGAGCGATCGGCGTTGATCTCGGTGCAGATCTCCGCCATGCGGTCATACATGGCGAAGGTCATGGCATTGCGCGCCTGCGGGCGGTTGAAGGTGATCCGCGCGATGCCGTCCGTGACGGAGTAGAGCAGGTCTTCGTTGGTCGTCGTCGGTGCGTTCATCGCGCGCTCACTTCTCTTCCAGGTTAGCTCAGGCCACTTGCGCCTTGGTCATCGGCACCGCGTCGCGCCCCTTGAGGACGTCCATGGCCGCCAGCACGCCGCCGCTCCGGTGCGGAATCTTTGCAAGATCGAGGCCCATCTCGACGCCGGCGAGCGTGCCCATCAGCATCAGATCGTTGAAATGGCCGATATGGCCGATGCGGAACACCTTGCCCTTGACCTTGTTCAGGCCGGTGCCGAGCGACATGTCGAAGGCTTCCAGCACGACCTTGCGGAACGCGTCGGCGTCGTGTCCATCTGGCACGCGCACGCCGGTCAGCGCCGGCGAGTGCGCAGCGGGATCGGAGCACTGCGTCTCCAGGCCCCAGACCTTGACCGCGGCGCGCGTCGCGGCGCTGTGGCGCTTGTGGCGGGACCAGACGTTCTCGAGGCCCTCCTCTTCCAGCATCTTCACGGCTTCGCGCAGCCCGTAGAGCAGGTTCGTCGCCGGCGTATAGGGGAAGGTGCCGAGCTTGTTGAAGCTGATCACCTCCTGCCAGTCCCAATAGGAGCGCATGCCGGGATTGGCTTTCGCCACGGCCAGCGCCTTTTCGGAGACGGCGTTGAAGCCGAGGCCGGGCGGCAGCATCAGGCCCTTCTGCGAACCGGCAACGGAGACGTCGATGCCCCAGGCATCGTGCTCATATTCCATCGAGCCGAGGCCGGAGATGGTGTCGACCATCAGCAGCGCCGGATGCTTGACGCGGTCGAGCAGCTTGCGCACCTCCAGCGGCGGCGTCACGCAACCGGTCGAGGTCTCGTTGTGGACGACGCAGACCGCCTTGATGGCGTGCTGCTTGTCGGCGACCAGACGCTTCTCGATCTCGGCGAGGTCGGCGCCGTGGCGCCAGTCGCTCGGGATGAAATCGACGTCGAGCTTGAACTTGTCGGCGATGCCGCGCCACAGCACGGCGAACTGGCCGGTCTCGCACATCAGGAGCTTGTCGCCGGGCGAGAACACATTGACCATCGCCGCTTCCCAGGCGCCGGTGCCGGATGAGGGGAAGATGATCACGGGCTGCTTGGTCCGGAACACCCGCTGCATCGCGGCAAGGACGGCGAAACCGAGCTCAGCGAACTCCGGACCGCGATGGTCCAGCGTCGGCATGTCCATCGCCCGCAGCACCCGGTCGGGCACATTGGTCGGTCCTGGAATCTGTAGGAAATGCCTTCCAGTATGCACGGTCATCGGCGTCCTTCCCGGTCTTTGAAGCTTGTGTCGGCCTTGGTCTCGGAGGGCCCGAATTCGGGGCTCCGCGAGCCGCTCGCATATCACTATTCGCCGGGCTTGTCCCTCGCCCGGCGGGGTCCGTCAATGCACAAGAAGCAGGGCTCGCTTGCCAAGGGCCGTGACGGGAGGCAAGACGGTGCCGGCAAACAGGGCGAAGGCGGATCATGGCGGCGGAAGTGGCTGGGAAATCACCGGAATCGGTCGAAACGGACCGTCTGGCGGCGCGTCTGGCCCGAGAAATCACCGGCGACGTCCTGTTCGACCGCTTCAGCCGTGGCCGCTACGCCACCGACGCCTCGTTCTACCAGATCGTGCCGTCAGGCGTGGTGGTCCCGAAGACCATGGACGAGGCCCTGCGCGCGCTGGCGATCGCCCGCGGCGAGGGCGTCAAGGTCACGCCGCGCGGCGGCGGCACCTCGCAATGCGGCCAGACCGTCAATGACGGGCTCGTGGTCGATCTCTCAAAACACCTCAACCGCATCCTGTCGCTCGACGTCGAGGGCCGCACCTGCGTCGTCGAGCCCGGCATCGTGCTCGACGATCTCAACCGCCAGCTCAAAAAGCACGGCCTTTGGTTTCCCGTCGACGTCTCCACGGCCTCGCGCGCCACCATCGGCGGCATGGCCGGCAACAATTCCTGCGGCGGCCGCTCGCTTCGTTACGGCACAATGCGCGACAACACGCTGTCGATGGAGGCGGCGCTGGCCGACGGCACGCTGAGCCGTTTTGGTGAGGTCTCGCACGATCTCTCTGATCTCGACGCGAGCGAGAGCGTGCGCCCCCTGTTCCGCGACATGCTCGATCTCGGCGCGCGCGAGGCTGAAGAAATCGCAGCGCGCTTCCCAAAGGTGCAGCGCCGCGTCGGCGGCTACAATCTGGATGCGCTGGTGCCGCGCAATGCGCGCAACAACATGGCGCATCTGCTGGTCGGCTCGGAAGGCACCCTCGCCTTCACCACCAAGGTCGAGCTGAAGCTGTGGCCGGTGATCCGCAACAAGGCGCTGGGCGTCTGCCATTTTGGCAGTTTCTACGAGGCGATGGATGCGGCCCAGCATCTGGTCAAGCTGAAGCCGATCGCGGTCGAGCTGGTCGACCGCACCATGCTCGCGCTCGGCCGCGACATCGCGATGTTCAAGCCGATCATCAATGCGGCGATCAAGGGCGATCCGGACGCCGTGCTGGTGGTCGAGTTCGCCGAGGATGACCAGGCGGATAATCTGGTGCGCCTGAAGCAGCTCTCCGAGCTGATGGGGGATCTCGGCTTCGGCTGGAACAACGAGCCGCGCAAATGGGGCGGCGTGGTCGAAATCACAGAGCCCGCGCTGCAGGGCGGCATCGCCGATTTCCGCGCCGCCGGCCTCAACGTCATGATGTCGATGAAGCAGGAGGGCAAGCCGGTCTCCTTCGTCGAGGATTGCGCCGTGCCGCTGCCGCATCTGGCCGACTACACGCAGCGCCTGAACGAGGTGTTCGCCAAGCACGGCACCAGCGGCACGATGTACGCGCACGCCTCCGAGGGCTGCCTGCATGTGCGCCCGGTGCTGAATTTGAAGCTGGAGAAAGACGTCAAGGCGATGCGCGCCATCGCCGAGGAGGCGTTCGCGCTGGTGCGCGAATACAAGGGCTCGCATTCCGGCGAGCATGGCGACGGCCTGGTGCGCTCGGAATTCCACGAGACGATGTTCGGCGAGCGGCTCGTTGCGGACTTTAAGGAAGTGAAGCAGCGCTTCGATCCTGAGGGCGTGCTCAATCCCGGCAAGATCGTCGATGCGCCCAAAATGGACGACCGCTCGCTGTTTCGCTTCAAGCCGGATTATCGCGTCGGTGAGCTCACGACAAAACTCGACTGGTCGGCCTATCCCGGCGCCGGCGGCGGCTTCCAGGGCGCGGTCGAGATGTGCAACAACAACGGCGCCTGCCGCAAGCTCGAGGGCGGCGTGATGTGCCCGTCCTACCGCGCCACGCGCAACGAGAAGGATGTCACCCGAGGACGGGCCAACACCTTGCGGCTCGCGATCTCCGGCCAGCTCGGCCCCGATGCGCTTTCCTCCGACGAGATGATGGAGACGCTCAAACTGTGCGTCTCCTGCAAGGCCTGCCGCCATGAGTGCCCGACCGGCGTCGACATGGCCAAGATGAAGATCGAGGTGCTTGCCGCGCGCGCCGCCTCCCACGGCCTGACGCTGCGCGATCGTCTGGTCGGGTATCTGCCGCGCTATGCCGGCCTTGCCGCGCGCTTCGCGCCGCTGGCGAATTTGCGCAACCGCAGCCCGCTGCTGCGAAACCTGTTCGAGCGCTTTGCCGGCATCAGCGCACGGCGCGCCCTGCCCGCCTTTCGCAGCGATGTGTTCGTGCCGCCGCCGGGCAGCGTCGGTCCGGAGAGCGGCCGCGAGGTCGTTCTGTTCGCCGACACCTTCAATCGCATCTATGAGCGCGAAAACCTCGATGCCGCGCTGCGGGTGCTGACGGCGGGCGGCTATCGCGTGCACCTGCCGCAGCCCGTGAGCGGCAGCCGTCCTCTGTGCTGCGGACGCACCTTCCTGTCTGCCGGTCTCGTCGACGAAGCCAAGGCCGAGCTCGACCGACTTGTGGCCGCATTCGCCCCCTTTGCCGCGCGCGGCGTGCCGATCGTCGGTCTCGAGCCGAGCTGCCTGTTGACGCTGCGCGACGAGCTCGCCTCGCTGCGCAAGGACAACGACGCCAAGGCGGTCGGCGCGCACGCGTTGACCTTCGAGGAATTTTTGGTGCGCGAAGCCGAGGCGGACCGACTGCAATTGCCGCTCGGCGTCGTCGCCGACAAGGCGATGGTGCATGGCCATTGCCATCAAAAATCCTTCGGCGCCTTCAAGCCGGTCGAGCAGGTGCTGCGCCTTGTTCCCGGCCTTGAGGTCGAGACCATCGAATCGAGCTGTTGCGGCATGGCCGGCGCCTTCGGCTATGGCGCGGACACCTATGACGCCTCGATCGAGATGGCCGAGCTGTCGCTGCTGCCCGCCGTGCGGCGCGCCGACCAGAACACACTCGTTGTTGCCGACGGCACCTCTTGCCGGCATCAGATCCATGACGGCACGAAGCGCGAGGCGCTTCACGTCGCACGCGTGCTGGCGATGAGCCTCGATCGCGCCGAAGGAAATTCCACCTCAACCGCTGCAAAGGAAACCAGCCATGGCTGACCTCACCCTCGACACCGCCCGCAAGATCCTCGACGCCGCCTTCGCAAAATCCAACGAGCTGAAGCTGAAGCCGCTGGTCGTCACCATCCTCGACGCCCGCGGCGTGCTCAAGCTCGCCGCGGCCCAGGACGGCACCAGCCTGATGCGCGCCGAGATCGCTCACGGCAAGGCCTATGGCGCACTCGCGATGGGCATGGGCTCGCGCGCCCTGTTCCAGCGCGCGCAGGAGCAGGCCTATTTCATCGACGCGGTGAACACGATTGCCAAGGGCGCCCTGGTCCCGGTGCCCGGCGGCGTGCTGATCATGGATGGCACGACGCTGCTCGGCGCGGTCGGCGTCTCCGGCGACACCTCCGACAATGACGAGGCCTGCGCGGTCGCGGGTATCCAGGCGGCGGGACTGAAAGCGAACGCGGGGTAGCGCTCGTCATTCCGGGGCGCGCGAAGCGCGAGCCCGGAATGACGGTGGAGAGTGGGGCTGCATTCTCTTTGAAAATCGAATGGAGCTGGTGAGCCCACTCTCGTGCCCCGGACGCAGCGCAGCGCTTCTTCAGCGGTGCGCTGCAGAGCCGGGGCCCATCTCGCCGGATATTCCGCTGCAGCTCTGGATCCCGGCTCTGCGCAGCAACGCTGACGCGTTGCAGCGCGTCCGGGACACGAGATCAGGTCCCGCTCACCTCCCCGTCCAGACCGGCTTCCGCTTCTCGCTGAACGCCTTCAGGCCCTCCTTGGCGTCCTCGGTCATCGCGAGCAGCGCGATCTGGCTTTCAGTGTAGGCGATGCTCTCGTCGAACGACATCGCGGCGATGGCGCGCATCGCATATTTGCCGCGGCGGATCGCGGTCGGGGATTTGTCGACGATGCGGCCGATCAGCCAGTCGACCTTGGCATCGAGCTCGGCCGCGGGCACCACGTAGTTGAGAAGGCCCGCGCCCTGCGCAGCCCTGGCGTCGAACGGCTCGCCGGTGAGCGCCCATTCGTTGACGAGGCGCGGCGGCGCGATGTTCTGCAACAGGCTCAGCACCTGCATCGGGAACACCCCGACCTTCACCTCCGGCAGACCAAAGACGACCTGATCGGCCGCAACAGCCATGTCGGTCATGCACAGAAGGCCCATGCCGCCGGCCATGCAGACGCCGCCGACCCGCGCAATTGCCGGTTTGGTGGCGTTCTGTGACAAACGTAACAGATCGGCATAGTCGACATTTGGTTTGGAATGATCCATCGCGAAAGCGGCGCCGGAATTCTGCAAATCGGCGCCAGCGCAGAACGCCTTGTCGCCCGCACCCGTCAGCACGATGACGCGGACGTCCTTGTCGTCATGCGCGTCGCGATAGCCCTTGGTGATGCCGGCGATGACCTCGCCGTTCAATGCGTTGCGTTTCTCCGGCCGGTTGATGGTGATCCAGAACGCCTGCCCGCGCTTCTCGGTGATGACGGCTGTGGTGTCGGTCATGGTACGCTCGCTTCCTTGCCTTCCGTTTTGCCGCCATTTGCGGCAGGACGGGCCGCGCGTGCAAGGGCAATCTGCAACGCCCCGTCACCATAGCGTGTGGGCGCAAATTGGCTTGGCGATTGAATTAGCGGTGACGGCCGCTATCCTGACTGGAGATTTTGATCACCGATGAGCCATTTCATGCGCACTGCGATGACGATGTTGCTGGCAGGCTTGCTCGTGACGAGCGCAGCACCTGCAAGCCGCGCGGCCGACGCCGCCAAGCTCGCGCTGGTGATCGGCAACGCGAGATATCCCGACAACGAATTCGTGCTGAATGACGTCGCCAACGATACCCAGGACGTCACTGAAGAATTGAAGCGCGACGGCTTCGTCGTCGATCGCCAGAGCAATCTGACGGCCGACACCATGCGGCAGGCGCTGGATCGCTTCTATGCCCGCATCGACCGCGGCGCGGTGGCGCTGATCTTCTTCGACGGCTTTGCCATCCAGTCCAACCGGCAAACCTATTTGCTTCCGGTCGACGCGCAGATCTGGACCGAGCCGGACGTGGCGCGCGACGGCTTCAGCCTCGACGCCATCCTCGCCGAGATGAACACGCGCGGCGCCGCGATCAAGATCGCGCTGATCGACGCCTCGCGCCGCAACCCGTTCGAGCGGCGCTTCCGCCGCTATTCGGCTGGCCTAGCCCCCGCGATCGCGCCGAGCAATTCGCTCGTGCTCTATTCCGCGGCGCTCGGCGCGGTCACGGCCGGCGGCAAGACCGATCATGGCCTGTTCGTCGCCGAGCTGCTGCGCGAGATGCGCGCGCCGAGCATCAGCGCCGAGCAGGCCCTGACCAACACCAAGAACGGCGTGGTCGCCGCCACCAACCGCGAACAGGTGCCGTGGCTGTCGTCCTCGCTGACCACGGAATTCTCGTTCGGGGGTTCGGTGACCAGGCCGACCGACAACGCGGGCGGCGATCCGACCAAGCCGGAGCCTCAGAAACCGGAGCCGCAGAAGCCGGTATGCGAGGCGCCGCAGGCGGAGCCGCCCCCGAGCGCGGACATTCTTGCCAAGGATTCGGTCATCGCCGATCTCAGCCGCAAGATCGCAGCGAACGCCAATGATGTCGTCTCTCGCTACAAGCGCGGCCAGGTCTATGCGATCAAGCGGGCCTATGCGCTCGCCATGCAGGATTTCGACGTGGTGATCCGCGGGAATCCCAGGGATGCACAGGCGCTCAACAACCGCTGCTGGACGCGCGCGGCGACCGGCGACCTGCAGGGCGCGCTGGCCGACTGCAATCTGGCGCTCCAGATCAATCCCGGATTGAGCGATGCGCTCGACAGCCGCGGTCTGGTCAACCTCAAGCTCGGCCGGACCGCAGAGGCGATCAAGGACTACGACGACGCGATCCAGCGTAACCCGCGCTCGTCATCGTCGCTGTTCGGCCGGGGCGTCGCCAGGCGCAAAAGCGGCGGCGACGGCGCCACCGATATCGCGCAGGCGAAGTCCATGAACCCAGACATTGCGAAGGAGTTCGCGGGCTACGGCGTCACGGAATGCGTGCCCTGAGCGGCGGAGGCTTTCCTGATCCAGACCTTGTTGTCGTGGAAGGCGGCCCCGCCGATCGGCGCGACGGCTTCGGCGCCCGTCAGCATGTTGATGCCCCGCCCGCCGATATGGTTCTTGCTGGGATGAACGGATTCCGCGATCAGCACGCCGCGCCGCACGCCGTCGAACAGCGTGGCAACCAGCGTGGTCTCGCCGCGGGTATTGCCGAGCGTCACCGCGTCGCCGTCGGCAATGTCGAGCGCGGCAGCATCCATGGGATGGATCATCACGCTCGCCTTGCCCTCGCGCGCCTGCGAGGACGGCGTCTCGTTGAAGGTGGTGTTGAGGAAGCTGCGCGAAGGGCTGGTCGCAAGCCGGAACGGATGGGCCCGGTCGGCGTGCTCAATCACCGCCCAGTGGTCCGGCAGAGCAGGCATGTTGTCGACATCGCCCATCGTCACGCCGAACGGCGGATGGGCCCAATCCGCCCTGAAGTGGAATTTGCCGTCGGCATGCGCGAAGCCGTCGAGATAATGCGAGGTGCGGAAATCCGGTTGCAGGTCGCGCCAGATGTCGGCTTCGAGGCCGGCGATGTCGCCGTGATTGCTCAGCTTCAGCGTCGCGTCGATCAATTCGCGCGGCGTCATCTCGAAACCCCGGTGCTTCGCACCAAGCCGCGGCGCCAGCGCTTGCAGGACTTCATGGTTGGAGCGGCATTCGCCGGGCGGGTCGATCAGCTTCGGCCCGACCGAGATGTGCTGGTGACCGCCGCCGTAATAGAGATCGTCATGCTCCATGAACATGGTCGCCGGTAGCACGATGTCGGCCATTTGCGCCGTCTCGGTCATGAACTGCTCGTGCACGGCGACGAACAGATCCTCGCGCGCAAAACCCTGCCGCACCAGCGCCTGCTCCGGCGCCACCGTCATCGGGTTGGTGTTCTGGATCAGCAGCGCCTTGACCGGCCCCTTGCCGCACAACGCCTCGGCATCGCCGGTGAGGATACGGCCGATCTTGGACTGATCGAGCGCGCGGACACTCGGGTCGATGGCCTCGTGCCCCTCGATGATGGATTCGTTGAAATGCCAGAGCGCGTAATTGTTGAAGAAGGCGCCGCCGCCTTCGTATTGCCAGGCACCGGTCACTGCGGGAATGCTATTGGCCGCATGCATCTGCGTCGCACCATTGCGGCTGCGCGTAAAGCCGTAGCCAAAGCGGAAGAAGGTCCGCTTGGTCTCGCCGACGGCCTTGGCAAAGGCCTCGATCTCCGCCACCGGCACGCCGCAGATGGCGGAGGCCCATTCCGGCGTGCGCGTCTCAAGATGCGCCTCGAGCTCGGCAGGGCAATCGGTGTATTGGTCCATATAGGCGCGGTCGGCATAGCCGTCGCGGAACAGCACGTGCATCACGCCGCAAGCGAACGCGCCGTCGGTGCCCGGCCGCAGGATGATCTTGATGTCGGCCTGCTTCATCGTGTCGTTGTCGTAGATGTCGACCGCAGCGATCTTCGCGCCGCGCTCCTTGCGGGCACGCGCGGCATGCGTCATCACGTTGACCTGGGTGTTGACGGGATTGGTGCCCCAGATCACGACGAGATCGGACAGCGCCATCTCGCGCGGATCGACGCCGGCGATCTTGCCGGTGCCGATCGCAAAGCCGATGCGCGCGACATTGGCGCAGATCGTCTGATAGAAGCGCGAATATTTCTTCACATGCGTCAGGCGGTTGAGGCCGTCACGCATCACGAGGCCCATCGTGCCGGCGTAGTAATAAGGCCAGATCGATTCCGCGCCGAACTCGCGCTCCGCCGCGTTGAAACGTTCCGCGATCTCGTCTAGCGCCTCGTCCCAGGAGATTCGCGCGAATTGCCCCGAGCCCTTGGACCCAATGCGGCGCATCGGAAACGTCACCCGCTCAGAGTGATGGATGCGCTCGGCGTAGCGGGCGACCTTGGCGCAGACGACACCGGCCGTGTAGGTCTGCTTTTTCGAACCGCGGACGCGGCCGATGCTGCGGCCTTCGACCACCTCGACATCGAGGGCACAGGCCGAGGGGCAATCGTGCGGACAGGTCGAATGGCGGATTTCGATCTTGGTGTCGATCTTGGCGTGCTGGTTCATGTCTCAGTTCGTAACACCAAAATACCAGCCAGCCGAGAGCATTTTGCCGGCATTTCCCATGCGAATTGCTCAAGGCGCATGCGCCAGCGGTTCCTACCGCGCCTGCGAAAGGCGGGGCCATCACACCGAAAGCCGCTCGATATTCCCGGCCCGGCCGGTTTTGTAAGGCGTCGACAGTCCGCAGTCCCTGCCGCTACAGTGCCGGCCAACAAGAACGACATCAGGGAGGTGGGCATGACGGCCCGAAGCTTCATGCTGGCACTGGCTGCCGGCCTGCTCGCCGCGTTCTCCGCGCCCGCCTCACTCGCACAGGATTATCCCACGCACGCGGTCCGCATCGTCGTGCCCTTCGGCGCCGGCGGACCGGCCGATGTCGCGGCACGGCTGATCGGCAACGTGCTGCAGGAGAGTCTTGGCCAGCCCTTCGTGATCGAGAACCGCACCGGCGCCGGCGGTGTCATCGGCACCGTGGAAGCTGCGAAGTCGCCGGCCGACGGCTACACGCTATTGATGATGTCCAACACCCAGACCGCGAATGAATCGCTTCTGACGCCGGACAAACGCAAATACGAGCTGATGCGCGACCTCGCGCCGATCGCGCCGGTGAACTATTCCGATCTCGTCATCGTGGTGAATCCGCAAGTCCCGGCGAAGACTCTTGCCGAGTTCATCGCGCTCGCCAAGGCGCAACCGGGCAAGCTGAACTACGCCTCCTCCGGCCAGGGCACGCCCTATCACATGGCCGGCGAGCTGTTCAAAGCCATGGCCGGTATCGATGTCGTGCATGTGCCCTATCGCAACAGCGGTGAGGCCCGCAGCGGCGTGATCGGCGGACAGGTTCAGATGATGATCGACGCGGTGCCGGCGATGGCGCCGAACGTCGCCGAGAACCAGGTGCGCGCGCTCGCCACCACCGGCAAGCAGCGCTCGACCGTGCTGGCGAATCTGCCGACGGCGATCGAGGCGGGCGTTCCCGGCTATGAGGCGACGATCTGGCTCGGCTTGATGGCGCCTGCCGGCACGCCGAAGCCCGTCATCGACAAGCTCAATACGGCCGTCAACGCAATGGTGAAGCGGCCCGACATCATCAAGCTCTGGACGGAACAAGGCGCCGTGCCCATGTCGATGACGCCGGACCAGTTCGACAAGTTCCTGCGGGGCGACATCGAAAAATGGGCCGACGTCGTCAAGAAATTCGACAAGTCCTGAGGCCGCAGAGCGAGCATGCCAACCATTCAGTTCCGCCTCAACGGTGCGGCGACGGCCGTCGATGCCGGTCCCGATCAGACCCTGCTCGACGTGCTCCGCAGCCGGCTCGGTGCCACCGGAGCGCATTTCGGCTGCGGCGCGAACGAATGCGGCTCCTGCTACGTCATGGTTGGCGATCGTGCGATGGCCTCCTGCGACATGCCGTTATGGTCGGTCGCAGATAAGGACGTCGTCACTGTCGAAGGCCTCGGCACGGCAGAGCAGCCACATCCGCTGCAGCGCGCCTTCATCTCCGAACAGGCGATGCAGTGCGGCTATTGCGTCTCCGGGATCCTCGTCAGCGCCGCGGCGTTGCTGAAGCGCAACCCGGCACCGACGGAGGCCGAGGTCAGAGAAGCACTGGATCGCAATCTGTGCCGGTGCGGATCGCACAACCGCGTGGTCCGCGCCGTGCTGCGTGCGGCGACGGAGATGGCAGAGTCATGAGCATGCCATCCTCTGCCCCGAAACTGCCGGTCAGCCTTGCGGCCAATCCAAAACTATCGTCATGGGTGAAATTCACCGATGGCGACCGTGTCGCGATTTCGCCCGGCAAGGTCGAGATCGGCCAGGGCATCGTCACGGCGTTGGCGCAGATCGCGGCGGACGAGCTCGACGTCGATATCTCCAGGATCGAGATGATCCGCGCCTCGACGGCGATGAGCCCGAACGAAGGCGTCACCTCCGGCAGCCTGTCGATCCAGCAATCCGGCCGCGCGCTCCGGCACGCCTGCGCCGAGGTGCGCCAGCGCTTCCTTCGCGTGGCATCGGAACGCCTCGACGTCGATGTCTCGCTGCTCGATGTGGATGACGGCACGATCTCGGGCCCTGGCAATGTCAGGATCAGCTATTGGGAGCTGGCTGGAGACGTTTCGCTCGACCACGATGCCACCGCGGAGACGCGCGCGAAGAGCATCGCCAAGCGCGTTGTGGCTGGCCAATCGGTCCAGCGCGTGGATATTCCCGACAAGGTGTTCGCGCGGCCGCGTTTCATCCACGACCTCACGCTCCCGGGACTGCTGCACGGCCGCGTGCTGCGGCCGCAAATCTCGGGCGCCAAACTGATCGCGCTCGATGAGGAAGCTGCACGCGCCGTCCCCGGTCTCGTTGCGATCGTGCGTGATGGCGGCTTTTCCGGCGTGGTCGCCGACAGCGAGGCGGCGGCGGACGCCGCGTTGAAAGCCCTGCGCAAGGGCGCGACATGGTCGGCCGGCGAGCCGCTACCCGATGAAGACGACCTGGCCGGCTTTCTCAGGAGCCAGCCGGTCGAGACCTCAATGATCGACACCAGGATGGCGGCGCGGGCGCGCAAGCCCGCCCAAACCCTGCGTCGGCAATATACCCGCCCCTACATCGCCCATGCCTCGATCGCGCCGTCCTGCGCGATGGCGCAATGGGACGGTGAGCGTGTCCACGTCTGGACCCACAGCCAGGGCGTCTATCTGCTCCGCGCCGATCTCGCGATCGTGCTCAAATTGCCGCCGGAGAACATTGTGGTCGAGCACATGGAGGGCGCCGGCTGCTATGGACACAACGCCGCCGATGACGTCGCGCTCGATGCCGCGTTGCTGGCGAGAGCGGCCGATCGCCGTCCCTTGCGGGTCCAGTGGTCGCGCCACGACGAGATGTCCCATGCGCCGTTTGGCGCGGCAATGGCGATCGAGATCGAGGCCGATCTCGATGCGGACAACGAGATCGTCGGCTGGCGCCACGCGATCTGGAGCAACGGCCACGCTGCACGGCCCGGGCGGGCGGCACAGCCGGCATTGCTGGCCGCAACCGAAATCGCAAATCCCTACCCGCGCATGATCTCGACCAACCCGCCGGCCGCGAATGGCGGCGGCGGCGACCGCAACTCCGTTCCGCTCTATGATTTTCCTGCCTGGACGATCACGAGCCACCGGCTGCTGACCATGCCGGTGCGGACCTCGGCGCTGCGGACGCTGGGCGGACAAGGCAACGTGTTCGCCATCGAGTCCCTGCTCGACGAAATCGCGGCCTTGCGCGGCGAAGACCCGATCGCATTCCGCCTGCGGCATCTGCGCGACGAACGAGCGCGAGATGTCATCCGCGCCGCAGCGCGACGTGCCGGTTGGAAGCCGCAGAAGCGCGCCGGCATCGGCCAAGGCGTCGGCTTCGCCCGCTACAAGAACACGGGCGCCTATTGCGCTGCCATCGCAGAGATCGAGGGCGCCGACGATATCCGAGTCAGGCGGCTGACGCTCGCGGTCGATGTCGGCGAGGCCATCAATCCGGACGGTGTGACCAACCAGATCGAGGGCGGCGCGATCCAGGCGACGAGCTGGGTGCTGAAGGAGCGGGTCCGCTTCGACCGGTCGCGCATCACTTCGACGTCCTGGACCGACTATCCAATCCTGACCTTCAGCGAGGTGCCGGCCGTCGACGTCGAGATCATCCAGCGGCCGGAGATCGAGCCGGTCGGCGCCGGCGAGGCCGCCCACGGCCCCGTGACAGCGGCGATCGCCAATGCAGTCTACGATTACCTCGGTGTGCGCGTGCGTGACCTGCCGATCACGCGCGACAGGATCATTGCAGCCATGGAGCTCGCATCGTGACGACAGTGACCCTTTTGAGCGGCGGCGCGGCGCAAGGCCTGGTGCGCGGCCTCGCCGAGGCCTTCAAGGCGCAGACCGGCGCTGGCATCGACGGCGAATTCGGCGCGGTCGGTATCATGGCCGACAAGCTGCGCGCGGGAACGGCTGCCGATCTCGTAATCCTGACGCAGGCTCTCCTTGCGAAACTTGCCGAGGAGAAGCTCGTTGTCCCCTCCTCGATCACGGATGTCGGCCGGGTCGAGACTGCTCTGGCTGTCCGCAGCCGCGATCCCAAGGTGACGGTGAAGACCGAGACTGATTTGCGAGACGTGTTACGCTCCGCCGACGCGATCTACGTCCCCGACACCAAGGCCTCGACCGCAGGCCAGCACGTCACAAAAGTGCTGGACCAGCTCGGCATCGCCTACGAAGTCGCATCGCGCCTCAAGATATTCCCGAACGGCGCAACGGCGATGCGCGAGCTTGCGAATTCGACCGCGACGCGGCCGATCGGATGCACCCAGGCGACCGAGATCATCGCGACCGACGGCATTGTGCTGTCGGGGTCACTGCCGCCGGGCTGCGAGCTCGTGACCATGTACACGGCCGGCGTGACCGTGCGCGCCGCACATCCAAAGGAGGCGGCAGCGCTGATCGCGCTGCTGACTGACGCAGATCACAGAGAGCTGCGCCAGAGTGCGGGCTTCGCCGGCTAGACGGCCGCCTATTTGTGCAGTTGGGTGAGACCGGTCGGCGGACCGTCGACGGCGGTCCAGCCGCCATCGACGAACAGCGTGCTGCCGCTGACATAGCTCGCGGCATCCGAGGCGAGATAGGCGACGGCCGTGGCAACCTCGTCGGCGCTGCTCCAGCGATTGAACACGGTGTGGCCGGCATAGAGATTGTAGATGTCGGGACGCTGCTTGAACGGACCGGTCAGCGCGGTCTCGGCGATGCTCGGCGCGATGGCGTTGACGCGGACGCCGGCATGGCCGACCTCGGAGGCGAAGCCCTTCACCAGGAGGCCGATCGCCGCCTTGGTCGAGCCGTAGACGCCGAGGCCCGGCTCGATGGTCACGGCGCGCACCGAGGAGCAGGCAATGATGCTGCCGCCCTTCTGCGCGACCATGATGCGGCCGAAGGCCTGGAAGAAAAAGACGGTGCCCTTGACGTTGAGGCTCAGGACGCGATCGAGATCCTCCTCGGTATAGTCGAGGATGGTCTTGCGGATGTTGAGACCGGGCGTCGTCACGGCGATGTCGAGCCGTGAAAACTTCTGCATCACCGTCTTGGCGAGCGCGTTGACATCCGCGGCGCTCGCGGCGTCGCAGCTCGCGGCTTCGGCCCAGCAGCCCTTGTCGCGAATGCCGGCGGCGGTCGCCTCCGCCGCGTCAAGCGCGCGATCGGCGCAGATGACACGGGCCCCCAACCCGGCAAGGGCCTCGGCCGACGATTTTCCGATGCCGGATGCGGCGCCGAGGACGACTGCGGTTTTGCCGGTGAGATCGAAGAGCTTGCGATAGTCCGTCACTGATAACTTCTCCTGGTGCTGTTAGCCCTTGTAGCCCATCAGCAGGCGGGGCAGCCACAGCGAGAACGCAGGCACGTAGGTCACGAACATCAGAGCTGCGATCAAGGCAGCATAGAAAGGCAGGATGGTGCGCATCACCGCGCCGACCGAAATGCCGCCGATGGCGCAGCCGACGAACTGGGTGGTTCCGACCGGGGGCGTGTTCAGCCCGAGCGCGCAGTTGATCAGCATCAGCATGCCGAACTGCACCGGATCCATCCCCGCCTTCATCGCGATCGGCAGGAAGATCGGCGTGCAGATCAGGATGGTCGCGGCCATGTCCATGAAGGTGCCGAGCACGAACAGGATGACGTTGATCAGCAGGAAGATGATCCAGGGCTGCGAGGACACCTTGCTCATCAGGTCGCCGGCAAAGTCAGCCACCTCGTACAGCCCCATCAGGTACTGGAACATGGTGGAGACGCCGATCAGCAGCAGCACCACGCCCGTCGTCTTCACCGCCTTGGCGGCCGCGCGCAGGAAGTTCGGCAGCGTCATGGTGCGGTAGATGAAGAAGGTCAGCAGGATCGTATAGGTGACCGCGACGGCGGCGGATTCCGTCGCCGTGAACACGCCGGAGAGGATGCCCGTCAGGATGATGCCGACGATCAGGAGGCCGGGCAGCGCCGCCGCGAACGAGCGGAACACCTCGGCCCAGCCCGGGAACTTGCCAGCGGGATAGCCGCGCTTCACCGCAACCGCGTAGGCAGCGACGAGCATGCAGACCATCAGCACCATCGCCGGAAGGAGGCCGGCCGCGATCAGCGCGCCGATCGAGACTTTGCCGCCGGCCGCGAGTGCATAGATGATCATGTTGTGGCTGGTCGGCATCAAGGCTCCCACCAGCGAAGCGTGGGTGGTGACGTTGACGGCGTAGTCGGTGTCAAAGCCTTCCTTTTTCATCATCGGGATCATCACCGCGCCCATCGCCGACACGTCGGCCACGGGCGATCCTGAGACGCCGCCGAACAGCGTGCAGGCGACCACGTTCGACATGCCGAGGCCGCCGCGGATGTGCCCGACGAGATTCTTCGCGAGCTGCACGATCTTGTCGGCAACGCCGCCATGCAGCATCAGCTCGCCGCTGAAGACGAAGAAGGGAATCGCGAGGAAGGAGAAGATGTTCATCCCCGACATCATCTGCTGGAAGATGACGGCAACCGGCAGGCCTTCGTAGAGGATGGTGCAGATCGCCGACAGGCCGATGGCGAAGGCAACGGGAACGCCGAGAATCAGGAAGCCGAAGAAGGTGGCGCCGAGGATGATCAGTTCCATGAGGGGACGACCTCTTCGCCGCGCAGGAGTGCGATGATGTGCTCGATCGAAAAGGACACGATCAGGACGCCGGAGGCGATCAGCGGCACGTAGCGGATGATTTCGGGAAGACCGAGATTGGGGATCTTCACAGTTCCGACCGACACCCCGAGGATCCAGCCGTTATAGGCCATCGCAACGCCGAAGATGGCGACCAGGACGTGGATCAGGAGTTCGATCTTCTCGCGCGCGTGATCCGGGAGCATCACCAGGAGACTATCCATGCCGATATGTCCGGCATCGCGCACGCCGACGGCGGCGCCGATCAGGGTGACGTAGAGGATGAGGACCAGTGCGAGGTTCTCGGTCCAGGTTGGGCTGGAATTGAGCACGTAACGCCCGAACACCTGATAAAACACGATGGTGACGATGACGAGCAGGCCGGTCACGGACAGATACATGCCGGCGCGCGCAACCGGCGCGTTGATCCGCGACAGCAAGGCGGTGGACGGGCGTCCGGCGTCCTGTTCGTGATCTGCGACGTGTGGATCTGTCATTCCGCGCCTCCCCGCGAGGTCCGATGTCACCTCGCGGTGACGCCGGACCCGCTCCGATGTTTTATTACTTCGTGTCCTGGATACGCTTGACGAGCCCCTTCAACTTCTCGTCACCGGCGAACTTGTCGTACACCGGCTTCATCGCGTCGACGAACTCCGCCTTGTTGGCGATCGTCACGACCTGAACGCCGGCCGCCTCGACCGTCTTGCGGGAGGCCTGCTCACGCTCGTCCCAGAGCTTGCGCATGACCGGCACCGATTCCTTGGCCGCCTTGCGGACCATGGCCTGGTCCTCCTTGCTCAGCGTGTCCCAGACTTTTTTCGACATCACGAGAACTTCGGGCGCAAGCGAGTGCTCGGTGATGTTGTAGAACTTGGCGGCCTCGAAATGGCGCGAGGATTCGTAGGACGGCCAGTTGTTCTCGGCCGCATCGACGAGGCCGGTCTTGAGCGCGGTATAGACCTCGCCATACGGCATCGGCGTCGGGTTGGCCCCCAAGCTCTGGATCATGCCGACCCACAAATCGGACTGCTGGACGCGGATCTTCAGGCCCTTGAGATCGGCAAGCGACTTGACCGGTGCCTTGACGGTGTAGATCGACCGCGCGCCACTATCGTAATAGGCAAGGCCCACCAGGCCCGCGGGCTCCATGGCCGCCAGGATCTCGTCGCCGATCGGGCCGTCGAGCACGGTGCGCATGTGCTGCGTGTCGCGGAAGACGAAGGGCAGGCACAAAGCGATGGTCTCCGGCACGAAATTGTTCAGGGGCGATGCGTTGATCCGCATCATGTCGAGCGCGCCGATCTTGAGCTGCTCGATGGTGTCCTTCTCGGAGCCCAGGGCGCCGTTGGGAAACACCTTGACGCCGAGCTTGCCGCCGCTCGCCGTCGCGAGCTGCTTGCCCATGAACTTGACGGCCTCGACGGTCGGATAATCGGCGGGATGGATGTCGGCGGAGCGGAAATCGCGTGCGGTCGCCACGGGCGCTGAGAGCGCCAGCGCAACGGCTGTGATGATACCGGTCAGTGTCTTCATCTGGGCTTCCTCCGGGGTTGATTATGTCGTTGTCGGGCAGGCTGCGGGCCGCCTTGGGTCGCTCCACTTCAAGAGTGAAGTCAAGGACCAAGTCGTCCCTAGGGCGGCCGGCATTCTCTGTCCAAGCCAATTCCAGCATCGATCGATGCAAGAGTTGCATCGATCAATTTTCGACGCAATTCGCTTTATGGCGGGTATGGGGGCTGGCAGACGTCGCCGCCACGTGACTTGACGCCACCAATGCAGGCCCATCAAGATATTCGAAACAGCGGTCCAAGTTGAGGGAATGCCCATGCCGCGGAAGCTGATCGATATCTCCGTGCCGCTTCGAAACGACGTGACGTCCGATCCGCCCGGCAATCACCCGACGATCCAGTATATCGATCACCAGCAGGGCCTGCCCCGGATGCTGCAGTTCTTCGACGGCCTCAAGGCGCAGGATCTGCCGGACGGTCAGGGCTGGGCCGTCGAGCAGGTCTCGCTGTCGACCCATAACGGCACGCATCTCGACGCGCCCCGGCACTTCCATCCGACCATGAACCGCGGCGAGCGGTCATGGACGATCGACGAGGTGCCGCTGGAATGGTGCTTTCAGCCCGGCGTGAAGCTCGACTTCCGGCACCTGCCCGATGGCTACGTGGCGAGCGCCGACGACGTCGAGAAGGAGCTGAGACGCATCGGGCACACGCTGTCGCCGCTGGAAATCGTCGTCGTCAACACCAGCGCCGGCGCGAAATTCGGTAAGGCCGAATACGTCAATTCCGGCTGCGGCATGGGCTATGAAGCCACCATGTACCTGCTCGAACGCGGCGTGCGGCTCACCGGCACTGACGGCTGGAGCTGGGACGCGCCGTTCGTCTACACCGCGAAGAAATATGCCGAGACAAAAGACGCCGGCCTGATCTGGGAAGGCCACAAGGCGGGACGGCACATCGGCTATTGCCATCTCGAGAAGCTGCACAATCTCGACCAATTGCCCGCGGCCGGGTTCACGGTCTCATGCTTCCCGGTGAAGATCGAACGCGCCTCCGCCGGCTGGACCCGCGCCGTCGCCATCATCGACGATCAGGCCTGAGGCATCACTCGCCGTCGAGGCCGCTCTCGGCGAGTTCGCGCAGCGCGTCCGTATCCAGCACGACGATGGCGCCGTGCTCGAGGCGAACCCAGTTGCGGCCGGCCCAGGCGCGCAATTGCTTGTTGATGCTCTCGCGCGTCATCCCCACCATCTCGCTGATCTCCTGCTGCGTGATGGCGAGCGTGCCGCTACCCGAGTCGAACTTGCGCTCCTCGGTGAGACCGAGCAGAGCGCTCGCCAGCCGGCCCGGCAGATTTTGCAGGATCACCTGCTCGACCTGCTGGCTGGTCCAGCGCAGACGCGCGCAAAGCAGCTCGATGAATTTCATCGCCAGCGCGGGCTGGCTCTTCACGAACGGCAGGAAGTCCCGGCGATCGATGATGTAGAGCTCGCAATTGGTGTTGGCGGTCGCATCGGCCGACCTGGGAGCGCCGTCGAGCACCGCGATCTCGCCGAAGATTTCTCCGGGACCGATCAGATTGAGAATGGCGTTCCGTCCATCGGGCGACGAGGAGGAGATCTTCACCGTCCCCGTGATCACCGCGAACAGATTGTTGCCGGGATCGCCCTTGGCGGCGATCGTGGCGCCGCGCTTCACGGTGGTGTGCTTGGCGTAGCGGCAGAGCTGATCGAGCGCCTCCGGCTCCAGATCCGCGAAGATCGGGTGCTTGCGCAGGACCGATAGTTTGTTGCCCGCCGACTGTCGGGGGTCGCCGGTCTTGTCCTGAGGCACGCCGCGGGGCTCCTAAGACTACGAGGCACTGGGGTTCCTGCGTAGTCAACGTTATCAGGCTTTTCAACCGGAAAGCACGCGCGCGGTTTGAGGCAAATGCCGCGAAAAAGCCGCGGTTGAGCCGGAAGTCGGCATCCGAAGGATGCGCCAATGCGTTCTGATCGCTGCAGAGTTGCAAGCGACGCAAGCCGCGATTGCGTTGAGACGCTGGGCGAACGGCGGAGCCGCCCGAGCGTTGGCGGTCGGCCTGTCTGTGCGGATCAGGACCTCGAGAACTTCAGCGCTTGGAATCCGGATCGAGGCGGCCTGAGCTGGTTTGCCGGTCAGCCCAAGCCAAGGCCGCGGCAAATGTCACGAAGATCGCGACGACGACAACGGTCACCAGCAACGCGTCAGCAGGCATGATCCCCTCCCGATAGTTTGGGGCATTATTTGCCGCGGGTGGCCGGCGTCATTGATCGAGATCAAAAACGTGGGGACAGACCGTCACGCTGCGGCCAGCGCCTCAGCGCGCGCAGGATCGAGCAGGCTGATGCCGCCATGGATGATCTCGATCACCCCGTGGCGCTCCAGCTTGGTGAAGGTGCGGCTGACGGTTTCGATGGTGAGGCCGAGATAGTCCGCGATGTCCTGACGGCTCATCGGAAGCGGAACCGTGTCGGACAACCCGTTGCGCCCGACCAGCCGTTCACGCCAGCCGAGCAGAAAGGTCGCGACCTTCTCGTCGGCCGAGCGGCGGCCGAGCAGGACCATATGGTCGCGTGCCTGGCTCAATTCGCGAATGGCGAGCTCGTTGATCCGCCTCAGCAGCTGCGGCCGGTCTTCGATGAAGCGGCCGAACGGCGCTTTCGCGAACTGGCACACGGTCACCGCGCCGATCGCGTCCGCGGAAAAATTATGCCGGCCGGACAAATTCATCCCCAGGAAATCGCCGGGCAAGGCAAAGCCCACGATCTGCCGTCGGCCGTCGGGCAGCAGCTTGTACAGCCGCATGACGCCTTCGAGGACGTTGTAGAACGAGGTGGTGATGTCCTCCTCGGAAAACACGGTCTCGCCGGAGTCAAAATGAACGCGGCGTCCGAGATGCTCGAATTCCCTGAGCTCGGCCGCATCCAGCGACGAACACACCGCCGCTCCGCGCACGGCGCAATCGTCGCAAAAATGCCCACTCGGCTCGATCGTGACCACGGAAGGCTTCATCCACCGCTCCCAGCGTCGGTCCAGCTCCGCCCCCCGGCCGAGCCCGCCACGCGGCTGCATTTTACTGCACTGCGCCAAAGCCAATTGACTCAGATCAAATTTGAGTGGCATCCCCATCTTATTCTTTATTCTGCGTCCAGAATTCGACGGGATCTTTTCCATGCTGCAAGGCGCCCTGCGTCACGGCCTGATTGCGCTGCTTCTGATGACACCCGCGCTGGCGGCCCCGAGTGCCGAACAGCGCGGCAAGGCCTTCGCACGGGCCAATTGCGCACGCTGCCACGCGATCGACCGCGCCTCCCGCAGCCCGCTCGAGGCCGCGCCCCCGCTGCGCACCCTGCATCGGCGTTATCCGATCGAGAGCCTCGGTGAGGCGCTGGCCGAAGGGATCTACACTGGTCACGCCGACATGCCGGCCTTCGAGCTCAGTCCGGACCAGATCCACGACCTTCTGTCCTACCTGAAGACGCTGGAATAGACGGCGTCACACCGCCTGCACGGTCCACCCGATCAGCTCTTTGGCGATGCGGGCAAAAGCCGCGTCGAAGGCGGCGACCGAAGCGGCCGGCTCGACCTTGTCGAGCTTCTCGCTGGTCTCGACCAGGCGCGAGGCAACCACCTTGCCGTTCTTGTCGACGATCCGCGCCGACAGTCCGATCTCGACCCGTGGCTCGCCCTCCGTGGCGATCCGGAAGCGCCGGATGTCGATCAGCAGCTGATAATCCGCCTGACCGAGATCCGACGTGCGCAAGGGGGCGTGGGCGATGTCGTAATTCTCAAAGCTGTCGATCAGGCGCGCCTGGAGCAATTTCGGAATGCTGTCGGCCCAGAGGAAATCGGCAAAACCCGGCCTGTCCCCGCTGGGTGAGAACAGCATGCGCTGGGTCTGCAGCATCGCGACCGCGCTTGGCTCGGGGATGGCCAGTGACGCCGAGAGCGTCTTGGCGGCCGGGCCGAGGTTCTGCGGCGTGTGCAGATCGTAGGTGACCTTCGGCGCAGGTGTGCCACCGCCAGTCATCTTCTCCAGGCCGGCCAGAATGCCGTCGATCTTGCCGGTGTTGCGCGCGAGCCCGTCGGAGAACGTCTTGAGATTGGCGATGGTGTCCTTCAGCGGGCCGGAATTGTCCTCGAGCACCGTGTCGACCCGGCGCAGTGCATCGCGCGCCGCCTGCGTCATGCTTTGACCGGCACCGGCTTCCGCGATCAAAGACGGCGGCTCGCCGGACTTGGCCGTGATCACCCCGCCCTCCAACGTCACCACCGGCACACCGGTCAGGCCCTGGAATTCCAGACCGACCTTGGTGTCGGAACGCACCGGCGTGGCGGCGGCAACCGAGATCGTCGCGTTGACGAAGCGCGGATTATCAAGCGCGAGCCCGAGCTGGGTCACTTCTCCGACTCGGATGCCGTTGAACAGCACGCCAGCGCCGACCAGGAGGCCAGGGACCGGCCCTTGGAATTGCACGTGGTAGTTCGTGCGCGGCCCGATGCCGCCGGTGTTGTTCAGCCAATAGACGAAGCCAAACACCGCCAGGATCGCGGCCAGCACGAAACTGCCGATCAGCACGTAGGGAGCGCGGGTTTCCATGTCTCATCTCATTTCGTGTTGCAGCATCTGCGAGCGCTTGCCGTGGAAATAGGCGCGCACCCATGGATGCTCGGATTGCAGCAATTCGCGCATCGGGCCGATCGCGACGATCTTGCCGTCGGCGAGCGCGGCGACGCGGTCGCAGACCGTGGTCAGGCTCGCCAGGTCGTGGGTCACCATGAACACGGTCAGCCCCAGCGTCTTTTGCAGCGTCGTGATCAGCGCGTCGAAATCACCGGCGGCGATCGGATCGAGGCCGGAGGTCGGCTCGTCCAGGAACAGGATCGGCGGATCGAGCGCGAGCGCGCGCGCCAGCGCCACGCGCTTGGTCATGCCGCCGGACAGCTCCGCCGGATATTTGTCCGCATCCTGGGCACGCAAGCCCACCATTTCGAGCTTGGCGATCGCGATCTCGTCCATCAGCTCTTGCGACAGGACGAGATTTTCACGCAAAGGAAACTGGACGTTCTGGCGGACCGTCAGCGAGGAGAACAGCGCGCCCTGCTGGAACAGGATGCCCCATGTCGTGGCTGCGCCGCGGCCGTGGCCGCCGATGGGCTGCCCCATGACTTCGATGGTCCCGCTCTGCCCCTTGATGAGGCCGATGATGGTCCGCATCAGCACCGACTTGCCGCCGCCGGACGCCCCTACCAACCCGAGGATCTCGCCCCGGCGGACGTCGAGCGACAGATGGTCGAGCACGGTCTGGCGGCCGAAACCGACCACGAGATCACGGACGCGGATCGCGAACTGGTCTTGCGGTGCATCCATCGTCACATTCCGATCGAGGCGAAGAAGATCGCGAACAGGCCGTCGAGCACGATCACCAGGAAAATCGACTTCACCACTGACGTCGTGGTCTGCCGCCCGAGCGACTCTGCGCTGCCCTTGACGCGCAATCCCTCGCTGCAGGCCACGATCCCTATGACCAACGCCATGAACGGCGCCTTCAGGATGCCCACCTCGAAATGGGTGACGGTGATGGCCTCGTGCAGACGCGCGATGTAGATCGCAGGCCCCATGTCGCCATAGAACTGCGCGACGAGGCCGCCGCCATAGAGCGCGGCGATCGATCCGATGAAGGTGAGGATCGGCAGCGCAATGACCAGGGCCGCAACGCGCGGCAGGATCAGGATCTCGACCGGATCGAGCCCCATGGTCGAGAGCGCGTCGATCTCCTCGCGCATCTTCATCGAGCCGAGCTCGGCGGTGTAGGCGCTGCCCGACCGGCCGGCGACCATGATGGCAACGATCAGCACGCCGAGCTCACGAAGCACCAGAATGCCGACCATGTCGACGGTGTAGGACTCCGCGCCGAATCTGCGGAAGTGAAAGAAGCCCTGCTGCGCGATGATGGCGCCGATCAGGAAGGTGATCAGTGCAACGATGGGAATCGCCTGCCACCCGATGCGGTAGAGCTGATACACCAGCGACGTCAGCCGCAGCGACCGCGGCCGGCGCAGCACGCCGACCACCGCCATGAACAATGCGCCGAGCATCTGGAGGAAGATCGTGATGTCCTCCCGCGCCCCGACCGTGGATTTGCCGAGGTCGCCCAGCCTCGCCAGCACCGGATTGGGCGCAGCCGTCGGGGCCGGCGTGTGGCGGTTGACCTGACGTACCTCGTCCATCAGCCCGCTGAAATGATCGGCGACACCGACGAATTCGGTCGATCTGCCTGCTGATGCAGCCCTGCGCGACAGTTTTTCCAGGACCCAGGCGCCGAGCGTGTCGAGCGCGCTGACGCCCGACATGTCCAGGGTGACGACGCGCGAGCGATCGACGTCTGCACCGACCGACCGGGACAATGTCTCGAGCGTGACCACATTCGCGGCGGTCCAGGGCCCTTCGGGGCGCAAGTTCAGCGCATCGCCGGACGGCGTTGCGAGCAACAGCGGTTCGTGGTTCACGCTTCCACCTCATCGGGACAATCGGTCCCCATTCAGACGGCATTTCTAGGTCAGCATATGGCCGCCGGCTTGACCTGTCTCAAGCCCCGGACCGCGCCCGCCGATTGACGCAAATCAAGCGCAATCACGTGTGCGGGTCCTAGGCTTGCTTGCATTCAACGGGGATATCAAGTCCATGTTCAACAGTGACAGGATGAGCGAAGAATTGCGGGCGCTGAAGGTCGATGTCACACGCTTGCTGAGCACCGCCGGCGAGGAGATGTTCGAGAGTTCGAAGGATCGCGCCGAAGCGCTCGCCGATCAGATCCGGGCCGCGTTGAGCGAACTCGGCGACACCGTCGACGAAGAGCAAGAGCAGCTTCAGGGGCTCATTGCGGACCGCCCGATCACATCGCTCGCCTCCGCCTTCGCGCTCGGCGTCGTTGTCGGCTTCATGCTGAGGAGACACTAAGTGAATACCGAGAATGTGGTCAAACACCTGCGCGCGCTGTGGCGCACCGACAGGATCATCGCGGACATCAGGCTGCGCCATCTGCTGATCGGCCTCGGCTTGCGGGCGTTTGCGGCGCTGATCGCGGCGTTCGGACTTCTGATGCTGGAGCTGTCCGCCTATTTCGCGCTGGTCCAGATCTGGAGCGCGATTGCCGCGGCCGCCATCCTCGGCGCCGTCAATTTCGCCATCGCGGCCGCACTCTTCGCGATCGCCGGCCGGGCTCCGTCAGGCCGCGACATCGAGCTTGCCAACGAAATTCACGACACCTCCATCGAAGCCCTTCAAGTCGAGGCGCGCGCGTTCCAGGCCCAGGTGTCAGGCGCGGTGCATCATCCGCTCAGCACGATCGTGCCGGTGCTGGTGCCCTTGATCGCCATCATCATTCGGAACTTGCGGACGACCGCCAAGGCATCCGCGAAGACATCCGCCGCGACGAGTTCGGCTGAAGCGCGCTCTTGAAGCGCGCTCGTCAGAGCTTCAATTTGACGTCGCAGATATCAGGCTCGGACGGATCAGGCTTGACCTCGAAGCCGAGGTCGCGGCACATCTCGAGCATCACGGCGTTCTCCTTGAGCACGTCGCCCGATATGACCTTCAGACCTTCCGACCGCGCGTAGTCGATGATCAACTGCATGAGGGCCCAGCCGAGCCCCCTGCCCTTGAGATCGGACCGTAGCAGGATGGCGTATTCGCCGCTCTCGTAGATCGAATCCGAATGCAGCCGGACCACGCCGACCATTTCGCCAGTAGCCTCGTCGAAGGCAATGAAGGCCATCGCGCGCGCATAGTCGAGCTGGGTCAGGCGCGCGATGAACTCGTGGGTGAACTCCTTCATCGGTGCGAAGAAACGCAGGCGAAGGTCGTGCGCCGTGACGTGGCGCAGGAATTCGTGGATGGTCGGCTCGTCCTCGGGGCGCATGGGCCGCACGAAGATGCGCCAGTCGTCCTTGACCTTGAGGCGGCGCTCCCATTGCGAGGGATAGGCGCGAACGGCGAAATTGGCCGGGCCGGAGCCGGCGAACTTCCGTTGCGGCGGCCCGACCGCGACGCGGGCGTCGACTGCGGTCACGCCGGTTTCGTCCGCCAGCAGCGGATTGATGTCGAATTCGCGGATCTCGGGAATATCGGCCGCCATCTGCGCCAGCTTGACCAGCACCATGGCGACGGCGTCTTGCTTGACCGCCGGCACGTCACGATAGGCCTTTAGCAGCCGCGATACACGCGTGCGATCGATCAGGTCGCGAGCGAGCTGCAAATCCAGTGGCGGCAGCGCCAGCGCCTTGTCGTTGATGATTTCCACCGCCGTGCCTCCGCGACCGAACACGACGACGGTGCCGAACGTGGGATCATCGGCGAGGCCCAGGATCAGCTCGCGCGCCTTCGCCTTGACGACCATCGCCTGGACGATGACGCCGCCGATACGCGCCTCCGGACGCAGCTTCTTCGCCCGCGCAAGAATGTTCGCGGCAGCCCCTCGCACGGCTTCAGGCGTGGTCAGATTGAGAACGACACCGCCGACATCGGATTTGTGGGTGATGTCCCGCGACATGATCTTCAGCACGACGGTGCCACCCTGTGCGAAGATCTCGTTTGCATAGCCAACCGCCTGCTCGACATCGGATGCCGCATAGGTCGGCACCATCGCGATGTCGTAGGCTTCGAGCAGGTTTTTGATCTCGACAGGCTCGAGCCACTCACGACCGTCCGCGATCGCGGCGGTGACGACCTGCCTCGCGCCCCGGGCATCCGGAACGAACGTGTCGGGCATCGCGGGAGGAACCTGGCTCAACTCCTCCACCACTTCGCGGTGCCGGACCAGATACATGAAGCCGCGGACGGCATCGTCCTCGGTCGGATAGTTCGGCACACCGGCGCTGGAGAGTGCCTGAATGATGTGCTGATCGGCTCCAACCCAGGCTGCCAATACAGGCTTCGCCCAGCTGCGGTGCTCTTTTCGATACTTGGCGACGAGCTCCGTCACGGTCGTGGCGATCGCGGCGGCCGAGGCGATCGCCGTTTGCACGTTGAGGACCAGGACTGCATCATTGTCACGATCGGCCAGCAGCACCTCCAAAGCCGCCGCGTAGCGCGATGCGTCAGCGTCGCCGACGATGTCGACGGGATTTGCACCGGACCAGGTCGGCGGCAGAACCGCATCGAGCGTCTTGCGCACCTCCGGCGAGAGGGTCGCCGGAATTCCGCCGAGTTCGACCAATCGATCGACGGCGAGCACGCCGATGCCGCCGCCATTGGTCAGGATGGCGAGACGCTTTCCCGTCGGCGATTCGACGCGGCCGAGTGTCTCGGCACAATCGAACAGCTCACGCAGGTCGGAGACCCGCAGGACACCCGCGCGGCGAAACGCCGCGTCATAGACCGCGTCGGCGCCGGCGAGCGCGCCGGTATGCGTGGCCGCGGCTTTCGCACCCTGCGCCATGCGACCGGATTTCACCACGACGACAGGTTTCACGCGCGCGGCGGCACGCGCCGCCGACATGAACTTGCGCGCATCCTTGATGGACTCGATGTAGAGCAGGATCGCGCGCGTCTTGTGATCCATTGCGAAATAATCGAGCAGATCGGCAATATCGACGTCGATTTGATCGCCAATCGACACGATGCCGGAGAAGCCGACGCCGCGCTGCGCAGCCCAGTCGACCATGCCGGCAGCGATCGCGCCCGATTGCGAGATCAGCGCGAGGCTGCCCGCCCCCGGCATATGCGCGGCAAAGCTGGCATTGAGGCTGACGCCGGGCATCATGATGCCGAGGCAGTTCGGTCCGATCAGCCGCATGCCGTATTTGCGGGCCGCCACGATTGCGGCCTCGTGCAGAGATCCCGGTCCGTAGCCGAGCCCGGCCGAGACGATCAAGGCGCCCGCCGAGCCACGACGCCCGGCCTGATCGATGATGTCCGGAATCTCACGCGCCGGCGCCGTGATGACCACGAGCTCGGGCACGAAGTCCAACCGGTCCAGACTCTTCACCGCGGCAACGCCGCCGATTTCGGCATGGCGCGGATTGACGAGGCCGAACCGCCCCTTGAATCCGGTCTTGTGAATGTTCTCCAGAACGGCACGTCCGACCGAGACCGGACGCGCGCTCGCGCCGACGAGCGCGACTGAACGCGGCGCCAGCAGATTGTTCAGACGATAGGTTGACATGAAAGCAAATGCGCCCGGTCAGCGACGGTTCCGATGGTTGACGATCAGGCTGGAAAGTAACGCGCCTAGTGGGAGATCATAACCCAGCATGGTGGCTGGCCAATGACGGTCTTTGTCACACCGCCCCACACGATCTCGTTCAGGCGCGAATGGTGATAGGCACCCATCACGATCACATCCATGCCGTGGGAATTCGCCCAGTTTCCCAGGACCTTGCCGATTGAGCTGCCGCTGCCTTTGGTCGTTTCGAACGAGGCGGGAACGCCGTGTTCCCGCAAATGATCGACGAAAGCGGTTCCGGATTGCACGATCGCTTCGGTCTTGTCATCCGCCACGGTCACCACGCGGACAGAGGCCGCCGCCTGCAGAACCGGCAGCGCGTCGCCGACCGCTCGCGCCGCACGGGCGGAGTGATCCCAGGCGACCATGACGTTCTCGAACTCCGGCCGCAACTGCTCCGCATGCTGCTCCGGACAAAGCAACAGCGGCCGCCCGGATTCGAACAGGAAAGCTTCGACAAAGCTCTCCGTTCGGCTGTCGTGCGGCTTCACGGGAAACAGGGTCAGATCGCTGAAACGGGCGTGCTCGGCCAGGACCGCCGCGATCTGGTCTGCCGGCACCTTGCCCGTTCGGCTCTGGGCGCGAACGTTCGCGCGGGACGCCGCATGGGTGAAGGCGTTCAGCAGCTGCTGCACGTCGGCCGCCTCACGCGAGCTAGCAGCCTCCGCGGAATCGCGATTGTAGGGCAGCATCACCTTCGGCCGCTCATAGACCTCTTCCTCGAGCGCCAACGCGGTGATCCTGGCGCCGAGGGCGGCGGCGACGGCCACACATTTCTCGATCGCAACCAGGGCCGGCCCGCGCGGCTGGCCGACAAGCGGCAGAAAGACATCCTTGATGGGCATCGGGATTCTCCTTGGCCGCCACAATAGGCCGGCTTTCGTCGAGAGGCTTGATCCTCGTCAAGCCAAGGGAACTCGGTCCGGTCGGCCGGAAACAGGCGTTGACCGACGTCAAGGACTGGTCGTCCAATCATTCTATGGATAATTCAGTCGGAGCGGTTGGCCCCGGAGAAGCTCATGCGTGCGATGGTGTTGCCGGCCCCGCGAACGCGGCTCCAGATGGTGGAGCGGCCCGACCCGATACCCGGCGAGGGTCAGCTCCGAGTGAAGATCAGCGCCTGCGGGGTATGCCGGACCGATCTTCATCTCGTCGACGACGAGCTACCCGATATTCGCTACCCAATCGTGCCTGGCCACGAGATTGTCGGTCGGGTCGATCTGGTGGGTCTGAATGTCACGACGCATGCGCCCGGTGATCGCGTCGGCATTCCCTGGCTCGGTTTCACCTGCGGACGATGCCGCTTCTGTCGTGAGGGCATGGAAAACCTGTGTGACGCACCGCTGTTCACGGGCTACACGCGCGACGGCGGCTACGCGACCCACACCATCGCCGACGCGCGCTACGCCTTTCCCCTCGGTGAGGCCGGCAACGACGTGGAGATTGCTCCACTGCTGTGCGCGGGGCTGATCGGCTGGCGCTCGCTGGTGCTGGCCGGTCCCGCCGACCGGCTCGGCCTCTATGGCTTTGGCGCGGCCGGCCACATCATTGCGCAGGTTGCGATTTGGCAGGGACGATCCGTGTATGCGTTCACGCGACGTAGCGACACCGCTGCACAGGACTTTGCACGTCGTCTCGGGGCCGTCTGGACGGGGCCCTCTGACGAGGTGCCCGACGAGCCGCTCGACGCCGCCATCATCTACGCGCCAGCCGGCGAGCTAGTCCCGGCCGCGCTGCGCGCGGTCCGCAAGGGCGGCCGCGTCGTGTGCGCCGGCATCCACATGACCGACATTCCAGGCTTTCCGTATGATTTGCTCTGGCAGGAACGGCAGCTGGTCTCGGTCGCCAATCTGACCCGGCAGGATGGCCTCGATTTCCTCAAGATCGCTCCACAAGCTGGCGTGCACGCGGAAACGACGGCATTCCCGCTCGATCAGGCCAACGAGGTGCTGAACATGCTGCGGGCCGGTCAGGTTCTCGGCGCAGCCGTGCTGACGCCGTGATGGTGCTTTCGGATGCCCGTTCCCATGACAGATGAAACGACGACTCAGGAGCGGATCTTTCGGACATTGACCGGTCATCCCGGCGTGACGCGGATCGATACGCATGGCGCCGCGGTGTTCCTCGACGGCAAGCGCGCGTTGAAAATCAAGCGTGCCGTGCGATTTCCCTTCCTCGATTATTCGACGCTGGAGAAGCGCAAAGCCGCCTGCGAGGAGGAGATCCGGATCAACCGGCCGCTGGCGCCGCAAATCTATCATCGCGTCGTGGCGATCACGGAAGAGCCGGACGGATCGGTGCAAGTCGACGGTCCCGGCCGGCCGATCGAATATGCGGTGGCCATGTCGCGCTTCGACGAAAGCAGGACGCTGGATCATCTGGCAAAGGCCGGCCCGCTCGATACGAGACTCGCTTCGGCTGCCGCCGACGCGATCGTGGCTTCCCACGGCGCGGCGCCCCGCGCCGATGGCATGGCATGGGTCGCCTCAGTCCCCGCCCTGATCGACGGCAACAGTGGCGGTCTGCGAGCCGGCGGCCATTTCGACGCGAGAGACATCGAAGAGCTCGCAAAAGCCTCACACGAAGCATTCCTGCGTGTTCGTCCCCTGCTCGCAGAGCGCGGCGCGAAAGGCTTCGTGCGCCGTTGCCACGGCGATCTGCATCTCGCAAACATCGTTGTGATCGAGGACCGGCCCGTCCTGTTCGACGCCATCGAGTTCGATGCGCAGATGGCAACCGTCGATGTGCTGTACGATCTCGCATTCACGCTGATGGACTTGCTGCATCATGACCAACCGGTCGCGGCCAACCTGGTCCTGAATCGCTATCTCGCCGCAACGCCGGCCGACAATTTCGACGCGCTCTCGGCGCTGCCGCTGTTGATGTCCATCCGGGCAGCGATCCGTGCCCAGGTTGCGCTGGCGCGGCTGAAGCCGCCGCATTCCGATGACGCCGGCATCCTGGACCAGGCGCGGCGTTATTTTGACCTTGCCAGGGCGCTGATCCACCCTCCTGCGCCGCGCCTGATTGCGGTGGGCGGATTGTCGGGCACCGGCAAGACGGTTTTGGCGCAAGGGCTTGCGCCGGTCATCGCACCGCTGCCGGGAGCCGTGTTGCTGCGCAGCGACCTCGTCCGCAAGCAGATGTTCGGCGTGGAGGACACCCACCGCTTGCCGCCGTCGGCCTACACGCCAGAACACGCGGCCCGCGTCTACGACACGCTGGCCCAGCTTGCCCGGCGGGTGCTGGCGCAGGGCCATTCGGCGATCATCGACGGCGTATTCGCCCGGGAGGACGAACGGGACGCGATCGCAGCACTGGCGCGCGAGAGCAACGTGCCGCTGAACGGCCTGTTCCTCGTTGCCGACCTTGCGACCCGGCAGATGCGGATCCGAAGCCGACGGGGAGACGCCTCCGACGCCACGCAAGAGGTTGCCGCGCTGCAAGAGCACTATAATATCGGCCACGTCGGTTGGGCGACCATCGATGCATCCGGGACACAGGAGCAGACGCTCCAACGCTGCCGGGACGCGATCGCTGAAAGCGAATAGGGCAACCTGATTGGCGCGGGCAAAGATGGCACGACCTAGCACGTCCTCGACGGCCGCTCGCGTCAAGCCGGCCACGCGGCGCAATGCTCTGCCCGTCCGCCTCAGCCCCGGCATGGCCTGCGACACCGCGTTCCGGCTCATTGCGCGCCGTCACCTCGATGCCGTCCTCGCCCAGCACGACGGGACTTGCCGCGGCGACCCAGACGCGCTGCACCAGATCCGAATCGCATTGACGCATCTGCGCACCGCCATCCGCTTCTTCTCGCCGATGGTCGACGACACGCTGCGTCCGAATGTCTGGGCCGAGCTGAAATGGCTCAACAGCCAGCTCGGCATGGTGCGGGACCTCGACGTGGCGATCGAGCGGGTCGTCGCCGAGACAGGCGACGAGCTCGCCGTCGTTGCCGAGCTCCAGCATTGGGATGAAAAGCGCGCCGAAAGCCACCGCCTGCTGGCGCGCGCACTGCAATCCGCGCGGTATCGCCGCCTTGTCGAGCAGACCTCGAGCTGGATCGAGAGCGGTCCCTGGTCGACCCGGCGTAGCAAGGAAGCCATTCGATTGCGCCGCTGCACGCTCGTCGATCACGCGACGGTGCGGCTGACGGCGTGGGAGACCAAGCTGCTCAAGAAAGCACGAAAACTGCGCAAGCTCGACGTCGAGAAACGCCACAAGCTGCGGCTTCTCAACAAGCGGATGACCTATTCCATCGAGTCGCTCCAGGACCTGTTTGCCGGGGACTCACTGACGAAACAGAAGTCCATCCTGAAGAAATTGCGCAAGGCGCAACGGTCGCTCGGACAATTGAACGACGATGCTCGAGGACAAGCGCTGGCAGCGTCGTTGAACGGCGCCGGCCTCGATGCGAGCAATCGCTTCCTCAACCGCAAGCGGGAAAAGAAGCTGTTGCGGACGGCCTCGGCGGCCTACCGGAAACTGGACAAGACCAAACCCTTCCGCTCCGCGGACCTCACACCGAGTTCCGAGCCGGAAGCTTAGGTGTGGACGTAATCCCCTGGCGCATCAGGCAGGCCGGAAGATTCTCCGATTCCGATGTGCGGCGGATCGCAGGGCGCACCGGAGCGCGCCGCCAGCCAATTGGCCCATTCCGGCCACCACGACCCTTCAACGTGCGGCGCCAGCTTCAGCCATTCGTCTGCACCAACGAAAGGCGCGTCCTCGGCTTTGGTCAGCACCTGATAGCTGTGGCCCGGCTCCTCCGGGGGCGCGACGACGCCGGCATTGTGGCCGCCGCTGGTCAACAGGAACGTCACGTCAGCGTCGACCTGGTAGTGGATCTTATAGACGGATCGCCACGGCGCGACGTGATCGGCGAGCGTGCCGACCACGAACATCGGCGCGTGAATATCGGACAACGAAACGCTCCTGCCGCCGACGTGATAGCGCCCCTCGGCGAGATCGTTATCGAGGAACAGCTTTCGCAGATATTCCGAATGCATGCGATAGGGCAGCCGCGTTGCGTCCGCGTTCCAGGCCATCAGATCGTTCAGCGGCGCGCCCTCGCCCATCAGATAGTCGTGTGACAACCGCGACCAGATCAATTCGTTGGAGCGCAGCAGCTGGAAGGCGCCGGCCATCTGCGTCGTGTCGAGATAGCCCCGCTGCCACATCATGTCTTCGAGAAAGGCGACCTGACTCTCGTTGATGAAGAGCGTCAGCTCTCCGGCCTCCGTGAAATCGGTCTGCGCCGCAAGAAGTGTGACGGTGCCGAAACGGTCGTCACCGTCGCGCTCCATCGCGGCGGCAGCGATCGACAGCAACGTTCCGCCCAGACAATAGCCGAGCGCATGGGTCTTCCGACCCGGCATGACCAGTCCGATCATATCCAGCGCCGCCATGACGCCCAGCCTCCGATAATCGTCGAAAGCGAGATCGCGGTCCCTCGCATCCGGATTGCGCCAGGAGATCGCGAACACGGTGAAGCCCTGACCTGTCAGATATTTGACCAGCGAGTTGTGCGGCGAGAGATCCAGGATGTAGTACTTCATGATCCAGGCCGGCACGATCAGGATCGGTTCGGGTCGCACCTGCGCGGTGGTCGGAGAATACTGAATCAGCTCGATCAACTCGTTGCGATAGACGACCTTGCCGGGCGAAGCTGCCACCGTCTTGCCGACCACGAACTGCTCGCCGCCCGCAGGCTTCGAGTTGGAGAGCAGGCGCGTCAGGTCGCTGCACCAATTCTGCCAGCCGAAGACGAAGTTTTCTCCGCCGCTCTGGAACGCCTTCTCCAGCACCTTCGGATTGGTCGCCGCGAAATTCGACGGCGCCAGCATGTCCAGCATCTGGCGCATCGAGAACTCGACGATGGCTTCATTGGCGTGCGACACGCCGCGCACGCCGGTCGCGGCATCGTGCCACCAGCGCTCGGAGAGCAAGAACCCCTGCGCCAGCAGATTGAACGGCGCGGTTTCCCATTGCGGTCCGCTGAAACGGCGATCCCGCCCCTGCGGCTGGATCACGGACCACGGCTTCTGCTCCGGTGACGCCGCGTGCGCGGCCGCTTCGGCCAACCGGCCGGTGTCGCGCAGGATGTTGCGGGAAAGCTCCATCTGGCGCTGCGGCGCGGCAGCGAGATGCGTCCCCCAGTCGAGCCAGGCGAGCGACAAGGCCAGCGGCGAAATGCCACCCGTGAACCGCGCCAGCGTCGCGTGGAACGCGCGGTCGAGCGGATATGGCTCCGATGCAGGCAACGGGGCGGCCGCAGCTGGCGTCTCCGGACGCTTTTCGAAGCCCGCCAGCGAGGCTGCTGTGGGATCGACGGGGAGAGCCTGCACCGCCGGCTCCTCGGCTCGTGGAAATATCTGCACGACGCTCATGGCTCAATGTTCCCGAGGGCTTCTGTTTGACGTGGGCGCCAGGATATGGCGCGGCCGTGCATAAGCGTTGAGCTGCATCAAATCCGGGCCAGGATCACAATTGCTTCATTGGAGTGGACGGCTTCGCCCGATTGACCTGAGTCAAGCCGTCGCTCGGCGGCCGGGCTAGTTTTCGCGCATTGAAATTCGACAAAGCCAGCGGAGTTACCCATGCGCGCCCACCAGATCATGACCCGGTCGGTCATCTCGGTCACCCCCGACACCAGCATCGTCGAGGCGGCGAACATCATGCTGAAGCGGCATGTCAGCGGCCTCACGGTGGTCGACCAAACCGGCAAGCTCGTCGGTGTCGTCTCCGAAGGGGATTTCATCCGCCGCAGCGAAATCGGCACCGGACGCAAGCGCGGTCGCTGGCTGCGGTTCATCCTCGGTCCGGGCAAATCCGCCAGCGACTTCGTCCACGAGCACGGCCGCAAGGTTTCGGAGGTGATGACCGACACGCCCGTCACCATCACGGAAGATACGGCGCTCGCCGAGATCGTCGACCTCATGGAGCGCAACAACGTGAAGCGGCTGCCGGTCGTGCGTGGCGACAAGGTCGTCGGGATCGTTTCGCGCGCCAACCTGCTGCAGGCAGTGGCAGGGCTCGCCCGCGACGTGCAGGATCCAACGGCGGACGACGACCACATTCGCAGCCGCATCATCGACAACATGGAGAAGAACGACTGGTGTCCGTTCGGGCTGAACGTCATCGTCCGCGACGGCATCGTCCACCTCAGCGGCGTCATCACCGAGGAGCGCACGCGGCAGGCCGCGATCGTCGCAGCCGAGAACGTGGAGGGCGTGAAGAAGGTGCACGACCATTTGTGCTGGGTCGACACCATGTCGGGCATCTACCTGAACTCGCCCGAAGACGACGAGCTCTCCAAGGCAAGCTGACGCCCGTCAGCGCGGAATGACGGCGGTGGCCTCGATCTCGACGCGCGCCGCCTTCTCGACGAGGCGCACCACCTGGACCAATGCCATCGCAGGGTAATGCGCCCCGAAAATCGCTCGGTAGATCTTGCCGAGCTCCTTCAGGTTGGACAGGTACTCGTCCATGTCGACGACGTACCAGGTCAGCCGCACGAGGTGCTCGGGCCGCGCGCCGGCCTCTGTGAGGATTGCGGCGATGTTGCTCAGGGTCTGCTGCACCTGCGCGACGAATCCATCGGCGAGACGCTCCTCGGCATCCCAGCCGATCACACCACCCGTTACGACGATGCGCCCTTCGGCAGCCATGCCGTTGGCATACCCCTTCGGCGTCGGCCAGCCCGACGGCTGAAGCACCTGCACCTGTGAGCGGGTGTCATCCTCGGCTGCGGTCGGCAGCACCGCGAGCTGCGGGCCTTTCGGCGTCGTCACGGACAATTCTCCATCCTTCTTATTCCGCCGCGACGCCCGAGGACGTCACCGCGGCCTGCGCCAGTTGCCGCAGGGCAAAGCGCTTCAATTTTCCCGTCTCGGTCTTCGGCAGTTGCGTCACGAACTGGATGGCGCGCGGATATTTATACGGCGCGATCTCGCGTTTGACATGCTCCTGCAACTCGGCCACGAGCTTTGCATCCGGTGTCACGCCGGGCGCCGCGACGACATAGGCCTTCACGATCATGCCGCGCGCCTCGTCCGGGGCGCCGACCACGCCGCACTCGGCGACCGCCGGATGCGTGAGCAGCGCCGCCTCGACGTCGGTGCCAGCGATATTGTAGCCGGCCGACACGATCATGTCGTCGGAGCGCGACTGGTACCAGAAATAGCCGTCGCTATCCATCAGATAGGTATCGCCGGTGATATTCCAGCCATTCTGGACGTATTTGCGCTGGCGCTCGTCGGCGAGGTAGCGGCAGCCGGTCGGCCCGCGTACCGCAAGCTTGCCCATCGTGCCGGGCGGCACATCACGGCCGTCGTCATCGACGATCTTGGCCTCATAACCCGGCACGGGCTTGCCCGTCGCACCCGGACGAATTTCGTCTTCCGTCGCGCTGATGAAGATGTGCAGCAGCTCGGTCGAGCCGATGCCATCCATCAGCTTGATGCCGGTGGCCTTGAGCCAGGCGTCGAAGGTCGGCTTGGGTAGCGTCTCGCCGGCGGAGACGCATTTGCGCAGCGAAGAGATGTCGCGGCCGGCGAGCTTGCCGCTCATGGCGCGATACGCCGTGGGCGCGGTGAAACAGACGGTGGTCTTGTATTGCTCGATCGCCGTCAAAATGTCGTCCGGCGTCGTCTTCTCCAGCACGACAAAGGAGGCGCCGATATGCATCGGAAACAGCACGCCGCCGAAGCCGAAAGTGAAGGCGAGCGGCGCCGAACCGACGAAGCGGTCTTTCTGCTCGGCCCGCAGGATGTTGCGCGCATAGCCGTCGCAGACCGCGAGCATGTCGCGATGGAAATGCATGGTGCCCTTGGGATCGCCTGTCGTGCCGGACGTGAAGGCGATCAGGCAGACGTCATCAGAGGCGGTATCGACGGCCCTGAACTCCGCGCTCGCATCGGCAATGAGCGCTTCGAGCGAGTCCGCCGCGCCGTTGCCCCAATAGACAACCCGCTTCAGCTTAGGCGCCGCAGCTTTCGCTCTCTCCATCTCCTCGGCAAGCTTGCCGTCGCACAGTGCGAGCGCGATCTCCGCTTTCTGGATCGGGTACGACAGCTCCTTGGCGCGGAGCAGCGGCATGGTGGCCACCACGATGCCGCCGGCCTTGATCACTGCGAGATAGGTCGCAACCATCATCGGATTGTTGGCGGAGCGCAGCAGCACACGGCCGCCGGCGACGAGACCAAGCTTGCCGACGAGCACATTGGCGATGCGGTTCACCAGAGCTTGCAGCTCGCGGTAGGTATAGCTGACGGAGGGGCTGATGACGCAGGGCGCATCGCCATGGCCCTGCTCGACCCAGCGGTCGAGGAAGTAGCTCACGCAATTCAATCGGGGTGGATAGTTCAGCTCCGGCCGCGTGAAGATGAATTCGGGCCACAGCTCGCGCGGCGGCAGATGCTGCTGCGCAAACTTATCGACATGGGCCGTCGCGGCGTTGCCGTCATGGGAGCCCGTCACTTGAACCTTGGCGGCGTTGGCCATCGCACGCTCCTTTCAGCATGGATTGCACCCGGCAGCACGATCTGGAAAACATTTTAGGCTTAAAACAATTCGGCGCAATAGCGGATTTTGGGCATCCGGTGCTTTTTCCGGCGGCAAAAGGGATTGGGCGGCCGGTCCGCCCTTACGGCCGGCGGCGCGCGGCCGACTTCTGCGCCGACGCTTTGGTCTTGGCGAGCAACCGCATCAATTCGCGCACATCCTTCGGCGAGAGATCGGCGAACAGATCGGCTATCCAGGTCTCGTGCTCCGCGGCCATCTTGCGGAACTCGGCGCGACCGAGTTTCGTGAGGCGGATCACCTGGACTCTGCGATCCGTCTCCGAAGTACGGCGGTCGAGATGGCCGGACTCAACGAGGCGTTCGACGAGACCGGTGACATTGCCGTTCGACACCATCATGCGCTTGGAGACATCCGACAGCGTCATGCCATCAGGCACCTTGTCGAGCTGCGCCATCAGATCGAAACGGGGCAGCGTGACGTCGAACCGCTGCCGCAGCCGGCCACGGACCTCGCCCTCGATCAGGGTCGTGCAGGTCAGGAGGCGCAACCACAGCCGAAGCTCTTCGGCATGATCTTCCGGAGTTTCGACGGCCTTGGTCTCGGAATCGAGCATCGCGGTGCAGTCACTCTCGGCGGGCATTGGCGCCGGCACGGATTCCCCCAACATTTTGAGCTTCAAATAAATCGGAGCCGGCCGCAAGTCCAAAGCTGCAACAATCGACCGCATGTGAATTTCTTTAGGCTTCAAACAATTGGCGCGCCGCTTGCATGCATGCTGACCGCTCGGATGGCGACGCCTTGAGCTTGCTTGCCGCGGCGGCCATCATCGGCATAAGCTTGGATTGGAGTACGCGGCCTGCAACGCTCGCCGACAGTCACGAGGGACAGATCATGAAGACGCAAATGACCTTGGCCGCAGCCGCCGTGCTGCTCGGCACCGCGGTGACCCCTGCCCTCGCCGAGGAGAAGATCAAGCTGGGCGTGATCGTGACCCTGTCGGGGCCCGCAGCCGCGCTCGGCCAACAGGTTCGCGACGGCTTTGCGCTGGCGGTGAAGGATCTCGGCAGCAAGATGGGCGGCCGCGATGTCGAGGTCGTCGTGGTCGACGATGAACTCAAGCCGGATGCGGCGGTGACCAAGGTCAAGGGGCTTCTGGAGCGCGACAAAGTCGATTTCGTGATCGGCCCGATCTTCTCCAACATCCTGCAGGCGATCCACCGGCCGGTGACGGAATCGAAAACTTTCCTGATCAGCCCCAACGCGGGTCCGTCGACGTTCGCCGGCAAGGACTGTAATCCGTTCTTCTACGTGACCTCGTATCAGAACGACCAGGTGCACGAGATCCTCGGCAAGGTCGCGCAGGATCGGGGCTACAAGCGGATGTACCTGATGGTGCCGAACTATCAGGCCGGCAAGGATTCGGTGGCGGGCTTCAAGCTCGACTACAAGGGCGAGATCGTAGAAGAATCCTACATGCCGCTGAACACGCTGGATTTCCAGCCGGAGCTGTCCAAGATTTCCTCGCAGAAGCCCGATGCTCTGTTCACGTTCATGCCGGGCGGCCTCGGCGTCAATCTCGTCAAGCAATACCGGCAGGCCGGCCTTGCCGACAGCATCCCGGTGCTCTCGGCATTCACGGTGGATGAATCGACCCTGCCGGCGCAGCAGGATGCAGCCGTCGGCATGTTCGGCGGCGCCAACTGGGCGCCCAATCTCGACAATCCCCAGAACAAGAAGTTCGTCGCTTCCTATGAAGCCGCCTACAACGTCGTGCCCGGCACCTACGCCTTCCAGGCCTATGACGCTGCGATGCTGATCGACAGCGCGGTTAAGGCCGTGAAGGGCGACCTCTCGGACAAGGACGCCGTCCGGGGCGCGCTGAAGAAAGCCGACTTCACCTCCCTGCGCGGCGCCTTCAAGTTCAACACCAACGGCTATCCGATCCAGGATTTTTACCTGACCAAGGTCGCCAAGCGTCCCGACGGCAAGTTCCAGACCGAGATCGTGCAGAAGGTGTTCGAGAACTATGGCGACCGCTACGCCAAGGATTGCAAGGCGGCGAACTAAAGCCGCGCGTCGCGTTAAGGGAGGACTTCAATGAGCAGTGAAATCACCGGCATCACGCGCGCCAATGAGGGCATTCAGGGGATTTCCTGGAACATCCTCGGCCAGACCTACGTGCCGAAGAGCAAGACCGAGCACAGCTTCTCATGGCATGCGACCTTGCCGCCCGGCACGTTCGTGCCGCCGCACATCCATCCCGACCAGGATGAGTATCTCTATATGCTGGAGGGCAAGCTCGATTTCGTGCTGGGCAATTCGGAGGCGCAGGCAACCGCCGGCGACCTGATCCGCCTCGGCATGGGTGTGCCGCACGGCATCTTCAACAAGTCGGAGCGGACCGCAAAAGTGCTGTTCTGGGTCTCACCGACCAAAAAACTGTTCGACCTGTTCTGGGGCCTTCACAACATGAAGGAGCAGAAGCCGGAGGACGTGGTGGCAATGGCGGCCGAGTTCAACATCCACTTCCTGCCGCCGCCTCCCGGCGCCGGCTAGCGGCTGCTCAGGCCCGCACGGCCGCAAGGCCCGGGACGGCGGCAAAGCCCGCCTTGGTGGCATAGCCGCGCACGATGGCCTCGCGCTGGGAATAGCTCAGCACGTTGTCGACATTGTCGAAACCATCAGGGGCGAGCTGCTCGACGGCATCGATGACGCCCTCGGGACCGCCGCGCCGGTTGGAACGCACGATATCGGCCGTCATCGGCAGGCGCTTCTTCTCGTATTCGAGCAACGCCTGGCGCGGATGCTCGGCGCGCACCAACGCATCGGCAAGGCAGCGCGCATCGAGGATGGCCTGCGAGGCGCCATTGGAGCCGACCGGATACATGGGATGTGCGGCATCCCCGAGCAGCGTCACGCGTCCGGATGACCAATAGGGCAAGGGATCGCGGTCGCAGGTCGGATATTCGTAGAATTCTGGCGTGGCCGAGATCAGGCTCTTGACGTCGATATGGGGAATTGAGAAGCGCGCGACATGGGGCATCAACTCTTCGCGGCGGCCCGGCCGCGACCAGTCTTCTTTCCGTGGCGGCGGCGCATTGCCCTCGCCGACCTTCACCAGCACGGCCCAATTGGTCAGGCGGCTCGCCGGGCTCGATCCTTCCGCGATCGGATAGATCACCACCTTGGCATGGAGGCCACCGGCCACAATCATCGACTTCCCGGTCAAAAACAGCGGCCAGTCGCGCGCACCGCGCCACAGCATCAGGCCGTTCCAGCATGGCGGCCCCTCGTTCGGGAACAGCGTATCGCGAACGCGGGAATGGATGCCGTCGGCACCGATCAGGATATCACCGCGCGCGGTGTGGATATGCGCGCCGGCGCGATCGAAGAAGTAAGCGGTGACGCCGCCCTCGTCCTGCGTGAAGGCGCCGAGCCGGCAGCCGGTGTGAATGGCGTCCGCTCCAAGCCGCTCCTCGACGGCACGATGGATGACGCTCTGGAGACGGCCACGATGGATCGAGAATTGCGGCACGTCGTGGCCGGCGTCGATGCCGCGGGCTTCGCGCCAGACCTCCTGGCCGTGGCGATTGAGATAATAGAGCTGATCCGTACGGATCGCGACGTCGTCGAGCTTCTGAAGCAAGCCCAATCCGGCGAGCTCCCGCATGGCATGCGGCAGCGTGTTGATGCCGACCCCGAGCTCCCGAATGGTGTCGGCCTGCTCGAAGATCTCACAGTCGAGGCCGCGCGAGCGCAGCATCAATGCCGTGGTGAGACCACCGATACCGCCACCGACGATAATCGCCTTCATCGCCCTTACTCCACTCGAAACACAGGCAATGGGTTAACGTCGCACGGGCGGTCACTCCGCCGCAAGCGGCTTTGTCGCCTCCGCCTTGAGCTCGGCCCGGGTCTTGGGCTTAGCCTTAATTCGCAGCTCGTCCAGGTCCAGCCGGTCGCGCACGCTGTTGCGGAAGATCTGATCCTTTCCGGGCAGATATTGCGGCGGGCAGAACGCGTTCTCCGCCCCGTACCAGGCCGCCGCCTTCATGGTGAAGAACGGATCGACCAGATGCGGCCGGCCGAGGGCGACGAGGTCTGCCCGGCCGGCGGCCAGGATGGTGTTGGCCTGGTCCGCTGTCGTGATGTTGCCGACGCACATCGTGGCCACGCGCGCCTCGTTGCGGACCTGATCCGAGAACGGCGTCTGGAACATGCGGCCGTAGATCGGCTGCGCATCCCGCACGGTCTGGCCGGTCGAGACGTCGACGAGATCGACACCCGCCTCAGCAAAGGCGCGCGCGATTGTCACCGCGTCGTCGCCATTGATTCCACCTTCCGCCCAATCGGTCGCGGAGATGCGCACCGACATCGGCTTGTGCGATGGCCACACCGCGCGGAGCGCTTCGAAGATCTCGAGCGGGAACCGCAGACGGTTTTCGAGCGAGCCGCCATACGCGTCGGTCCGGGTGTTCGTCAGTGGCGAAATGAAGCTTGCGAGCAGATAGCCGTGGGCGCAGTGCAGCTCCAGCATGTCGAAGCCGCAGCGCTCGCCGCGCTCGGCCGCCGCAACGAAAGCGTCCCTCACCGTGTTCATGCCGGCGCGGTCGAGCTCGCGCGGCACTTGGCTGTCGGGGAAATAGGGCAGCGGGGAAGCCGAGACCACGTCCCAACCGCCTTCGTCCAGCGGACGATCGATGCCGTCCCACATCAGCTTGGTCGCACCCTTGCGGCCGGCGTGGCCGAGTTGCAGGCAGATCTTGGCAGCCGAATTGCCGTGGACGAAATCCACGATGCGCCGCCAGGCGGCCTCCTGCTCGTCGTTCCACAGGCCCGCGCAGCCGGGCGTGATGCGGGCCTCGCGGCTGACACAGGTCATCTCCGTGAAGATCAGGCCGGCACCGCCGACCGCACGCGAGCCGTAGTGGACAAGGTGGAAGTCGGTCGGCACGCCTTCCTTCGCCGAGTACATGCACATCGGTGACATCACGGCGCGGTTGGCAATCTCCATCTCGCGCAGCCGGAACGGCTGGAACAGCGGCACCGCCGGCTTTTGTGTATCGACGTCGAAGCCGTTGTCGCGAACCTGTTTGGCAAATGACTTCTCGACTTCGGCCACGAAATCGGGCGCGCGCAGTTTGAGATTATCATAGGTGATCGCCTTCGAGCGCGTCATCACCCCGAAGGCGAACTGCACCGGGTCGAAATCCCAGAAGCGATCGACGTGCTCGAACCAGACCAGCGAGACGTCGGCGGCGTGCTGGGTCTTCTCGACCTCCTCGCGGCGGCCGTGCTCGTAGACATCGAGCGCCGCCTTGATGCTGGGAGCTTTTTCCATCGCTTCGGCAAGCGCAATGGCGTCCTCCATAGCGAGCTTGGTGCCGGAGCCGATCGAAAAATGCGCGCTTGCCTTGGCATCGCCAAGCAGCACCATATTGTCCTTGACCCAGCGCTTGCTGCGGATCATCGGGAAATTGCGCCACATCGAGCGGTTGGTGAGCAGCTTGTGCCCATCGAGAAACCAGCCAAAAATCTCGGACATCCGCGCGGCGGACTGCGTCTCGTTCAGCCCGGTCAGTCCTGCCCGCTCGAAGGTCTGGGGATCGGTCTCGAAAATCCAGGTCGAGTGTCCGGCCTCGTATTGATAGGCGTGGGCGATGAACGGACCCCACTCGGTCTCCTGGAAGATGAAGGTGAAGGCGTCGAGCGGCCTGGTCGAGCCCATCCAGGCGAATTTGTTGGTGCGCAGATCGACTTCCGGCTGGAAGTGCTCGACATACTTTTCGCGAAAGCGGCTGTTGATGCCGTCCGCGAGCAGGATGAGATCGGCATCAGCGAAGCGGGATTCATCGTCCACGTCGGCTTCGAAATGCAGGACGACGCCAAGCTCGCGCGCCCGCTCCTGCAAGATCAGCAGCAACTTCTGCCGCGAGCAGCCGCAAAAGCCGTTACCGCCGACCCGATGCACCGTGCCGCGGAAATGCACGGCGATATCGTCCCAGTACGCGAACTCCTGGGTGATGCGGCGATAGCTCGGCAGATCGTGCTTTTCAAAATTGTCCAGCGTGGCATCGGAGAACACCACGCCGAAGCCGAACGTGTCGTCGGCCCGGTTGCGCTCATACACGGTGATGTCGGCGCCGGGGCGCTGCTTTTTGAGCAGGATCGCAGCGTAGAGACCCGCAGGTCCACCACCGATGATCGCGACTTTCATGGGAGCCTCGCCAATTCAACCGGCCACGAAAACTATTTTAAGCCTAAAATAATTTCGCGCAAGTCCCCGTTGCAGGCGAGGCCAGCCGAAAAGCCGGCTTAATCGCCCCTGAAGACCGGCTTGACCTTGTTCGCGAAGGCCTCGAAGGCACGCGCGAAATCGGCCGTCGTCATGCACAGGGCCTGGGCAACAGCCTCCGCTTCGATCGCCTCCTCCACCGACATCGCCCATTCCATGGCCAGCATCCGCTTGGTCATGGTGTTGGCGAAGGTCGGCCCTTGCGCGATCTGCTTGGCCAGCAGCTGCGCCTGGGGCAGCACCTGCTCGGGGGTGACGATACGGCTGAAAAAGCCCCAGCGCTCGCCCTCCTCCGCGGTCATGAAACGGCCGGTGTAGAGCAACTCGGAGGCGCGGGACTGCCCGATGATCCGCGGCAGGATCGCGCAGGCGCCCATGTCGCAGCCCGCCAGCCCCACCTTATTGAAGAGAAAGGCCACCTTGGCCCCGCTCGCGGCAAGGCGCATGTCGGAGGCCATGGCGACGATCGCACCGGCCCCGGCGCAGATGCCCTCGACGGCCGCCACGATCGGCTGCGGGCAGGCCCGCATCGCCTTGACGAGGTCGCCGGTCATCCGCGTGAAGGCGGTCAGCCCCTTGGTATCCATCTTCACCAACGGGCCAATGATCTCGAATACATCCCCGCCGGACGAGAAATTACCACCGGCGCCGGTGACGACGATGGACTTGACCTCGTCGTCAAACGCGCAGGCGCGGAAGAAGTCGGTGAGCTCCCGATAGCTCTCGAATGTCAGCGGATTCTTTCGTTCGGGCCGATTGAGCGTCACGGTGGCAACGCCGTCGACCACGGCCAGCAAGAAGTGCTGCGGCGAATAGTCCGCGAGCGGCACGGTGACGGGATTGACTGGTCTGCTCATGCGATCTCCTTGGTGTCTTTGTTCTGCGCCGCTAGATTTCGCCGCCTGCGACTGCGATGGCCTGTCCGGTGATGGCGCCGGCTCCCTGCCCGCACAGCCAAAGCACGGCGTCCGCCACCTCTTCTGGCGAGATCAGGCGTCCCTGCGGGTTGTGCTTGGCAAGCTCGGCGATAGCCTGCTCACGACTTCGCCCCGTCTTCTTCATGATGTTGTCGATACTGCCGGCGACGAGGTCGGTGTCAGTGAAGCCCGGGCACACCGCATTCACGGTCACGTTGCTGCCCGCCAGCTCGAGGGCAAGTGAACGAACCAGACCAACGGCTGCGTGCTTGGCTGCCGTATACGCGCTGACATAGGCATAGCCTTTGAGCCCCGCGGTCGACGCAATCACGACGATGCGGCCATAAGGGCGATCCTTCATGCCCGGCAGCACGCCGTGGATGGCATGGACCACGCCCATGAAGTTGATGTCCATCATGCGCGTGAACAGGGCGCTGTCCGATTTTGCGAATGGCGCAGATTCAGCGCTGCCCGCATTCGCGATCAGAATATCAATCGGCTTGCGCGCATGGGCCTCGGCGATGGCGGATTTGAGAGCGGCCTCGTTCGCGACGTCGGCGACAGCGCCAAAATGCGCGTTGCCCGCCTTGACGGCCTCGTCAAGGACCGCACCATTGCGGCCGACGATCGTCACGGTGGCGCCGGCGTCGACGAGAGCCGCCGCGATCGCGCGGCCAATGCCGCGACCGCCACCGGTCACCAGCGCGTGCGGCGAATGCGGCAATCCGGACATGCGCGGGCTCCCTCAGATCTGCGGAACGTGCATCCGATATATTTTAACCTTCAAATTTTTGCAATAAAGGCGCCGCTCACCGCTCGCGAATGCCGCAGCACGAAACCCGGCCCGGAAATTGCTTTAAGTATAAAATTATTGCTTCCCATCGCCGAAAGGCCTGTTAGCATCAACAGGCCCAGCAGAAGGATGTCGCGTGTCGCAGCCTGTGACAATGATAACAAAGGACGGACGCTTCGCCTACGAAGCCGCGGGCGATCCGAACGCGATCCCTTTGATCTTCCTGCATGGCATCGGCGGCGCGGCGCGCGCCTGGCGGCGGCAGCTTGCTACATTCGGCGACCACTTCCACGCGATCGCTTGGGACATGCCGGGCTACGGCGGTTCGGCACCGCTCGCCAGCGTCAGCATCACTGCCCTGGCAGAGGCGCTCCAACAATTCATCGAGCAACTCGGTGCAACCAGACCCATTCTCGTCGGTCACTCCATCGGCGGCATGATCGTCCAGAAATGGCTGGCGCAATCCCCGAAATTGGCACGCGCGGTCGTGCTGGCGCAGACCAGCCCCGCTTTCGGCAAGGCCGATGGCGATTGGCAGAAATCGTTCATCGCAGCGCGGCTCGGCCCGCTCGATCGCGGCGAGACGATGAAGTCATTGGCGCCCTCGCTTGTGAAGGAGCTGGTCGGCGACGATCCGGACCCGGAGGGGATGGAGCTTGCGCGCGAATGCATGGCGAGCGTGCCTGAAGCCAGCTATCGCGCCATGATGCTCGCCTTGATCGGCTTCGACCAACGCAGCACGCTCAAGGACATCTCGGTTCCGACATTGTTGCTATCGGGGTCCAAGGACAACAACGCGCCCGCGCCGATGATGGCAAAGACGGCGACCTACATTCCGAGGGCAGAATATGTCGAGCTCGCCCACGTCGGCCATCTCGCCAATCTCGAGCGTCCTGATGCCTTCGACGAGGCGCTCGGCCGCTTCCTGAATTCCGTCACGACCAAATCGTAAGGTGACTGCGCGATGACCATGCAAGTCAGCAAGACGATCGGCACGACCGGCAAGGTCGCGCTGGATGCACCGATCTTCGACCCCGTCGCATTCCGCCTGAGCGAGGAGCAGGCCGGCATCATTGCCCGCGCTCGCGAAATCGGGCAGAGCGTGTTTGCCGATCGCGCCGCCACCTACGACCGCGAGGCGATCTTTCCGACCGAGAATTATCGCGACCTGCATCGCGTCGGCCTCCTCGGCATTGCCGTTCCCAAGAAGCACGGCGGGCTCGGCGCGAACTACCAGACCTATGCGTTGGCGGCCGCCGAGATCGGCCGCTATTGCGGCGCGACCGCGCTGACCTGGAACATGCACGTCTGCTCGACCCTATGGTCGGGCCCGCTCGCCGACGACCTAGACATGGACGCGGACACCCGCGCCGAGCACGAGCGGCGACGGGCTGTCCATTACAAGCGCATCGTCGAAGACGGCGCGATTTATTCACAACCCTTCTCCGAGGGTGGCGCTGCGGCCGCAGGTGGCGTTGCCTTCGGCACGGAAGCAAAGCCGGTCGAGGGTGGCTGGATCGTCAACGGCAAGAAGATCTTTGCATCGCTCTCCGGACACGCCGACTATTACGGCGTGCTCTGCACCGAGATCGAGGAAGGCGAGAAAGCATCTCGCCGCAACACCCTTTATCTCGCGATATCGGCCAAATCGGAAGGCGTCTCCGTCGTCGGTGACTGGGACCCGCTCGGGATGCGTGGGACGGTTTCTCGCACGCTGCTGTTCAAAGACGTATTCGTGCCGGAGGATTCCGCGCTGATGCCGCGCGGCGTCTACTTCCAGGCCGCGATGCGCTGGCCGCACATGTTCCTGACGCTGTCGCCGACCTATATGGGCCTCGCACAAGCCGCTTATGACTTCACCGTGCGCTATCTGCGCGGCGAGGTGCCGGGCATGCCGCCCGTCAAGCGGCGGATGTATCCGACCAAGCAGATCGCGGTCGCGCAGATGCAGATCAAGCTCGAACAGATCAAGGGGATCTGGTTCCAGGCCGTCACCGAGGCCTGCGCCAATCCTAGCAAGGAACAGGTGTTGCGGGCCTATGCCGCGCAATACTCAGTGATGGAGGGCGCCAATGAGCTCGCGGCGCTCGCGATCCGCACCTGCGGCGGCCAGGCCATGCTCCGCTCGCTGCCGCTGGAGCGGATCTATCGCGACAGCCGCTGCGGCTCGCTGATGCTGCCCTGGACGGCCGAGCTATGCCTGGACCGCATTGGGCGCGAGGCGCTGTACGAGGCCGGTGAGACGGACGACTGACGGTGGATCTCTGCAGTCTGATCGATCGCAACGCGGCGTTTTCGCCAGACAAGACGGCCATTGTCTTCGAAGGCGAACGGCTGAGCTATGCGGCGTTCGCCGCGCGCATCGAACGGACCTCAACGGCGTTGAAGCAGGAGTTCGGCGTCGGCCGTGGCGATCGCGTGGCGATCCTCAGTCTGAACCGGCCGGATTATCTGGTTCTGCTCTACGCTTGCGCGCGGCTGGGGGCGATGCTGGTGCCGCTGAACTGGCGGCTCGCCGTCGCCGAACAGCTCTTCATTCTCACCGATGCAGGCGCCAAGGTGCTGGTGCTCGAACAAGCATTTGCGGACGTCCTTTCCGAGCTCGCACTGGGGACGTCCGTTGTCGGCCTCGACTTTGCACCGCCTCGCGGCACGACGTTTGAAGGACTGCTGACGCGCAGTGACGGCACCAGCCGGAACCCGCACACGGATCTCTCATGTCCTCTGCTGATCGTCTACACATCTGGGACGACCGGACGGCCGAAAGGCGCGGTGCTCCGCCAGGAGGCGCTGTTCTGGAACGGCGTCATGAGCCAACACATGCACAACATGACGTCGGACGATCATGTTCTGACCGTGCTGCCGTTCTTCCACGTCGGCGGTCTCAACATCCAGACCACGCCCGCGCTGCAGCTGGGCGCGACCGTTACGGTGCACGCGCGCTTCACGCCGGATGCCGCGCTTGCGACCATAGAACAAGAGCGGCCGACGCTCACCGTAATGGTGCCTGCCATCATCCAGGCGGTGAGCGAGCATCCGGCCTGGACAGCCACTGATCTTTCATCACTCAAAGCCGTCGCCACCGGGTCGACCATCGTCCCACCGCACCTGATCGAGCGCTTCGTCGCACGAGATGTCCCAGTGCTCCAGGTCTACGGATCGACTGAGACCTGCCCGATCGCCATCTACACGCGGCTCGGCGGCGATCTGTCGCGTCCGGGATCGACCGGCCTTGCCGGCCTGTGCTGCGAAGCCAGGGTGGTCGACCATTCCGGCGGCGAGGTGCCCGCGGGCACACCGGGCGAGATCGCGGTGCGTGGCCCCAACGTGTTCTTCGAATATTGGGGCAACGAGACCGCCACGCGCGAGGCATTGCGCGACGGCTGGTATCGCACCGGCGACATCGGCCTGTGCGACGCCGACGGCTATTTCTGGGTGCGCGACCGCAAGAAGAACATGATCATTTCCGGCGGCGAGAACGTCTACCCGGCCGAGGTCGAGCGCGTCCTGCTCGAACATCCCGACGTCAGCGAGTGCGCCGTGATCGGACGACCCGACCCACGGTGGGACGAGGTCCCGATCGCCTATGTGATCCTCCGATCCGGCGCCCGGCTCGAGGCGGATGAGCTCAGAACGCACATCCAGGCGCAGCTGGCCCGCTACAAGGTGCCGCGCGATATCGTCTTCGTCACCGACCTGCCGCGCACGGCGCTAGGCAAGGTCCAGCACTTCCTGCTGAAGCAACTCGATGCGCAGTCCCGCGCGCAAGGAGAAGCGTCTTGAAGATCGCAGTTCTGGGTGGGGGCAACGGCTCCTTCGCGGCCGCGGGCGATTTTGCCCTGTCGGGGCATGAGGTGCGGCTTTGGCGCCGCGATGCCGCACAGGTCGCGGCACATCGTGCGGCCGGCTCGGGCATCCTGGTGAAGGATCACAACGGCCGCCACGACGTGAAGCTCGCGCTGGTCACGAACGATATGGCCGAGGCCGTCGACGGCACCGAGCTGATCGTGTGTCCGGCTCCTGCCTTCGCGCAAGCGGATATCGCTCACCTGCTCGCCCCGCATCTGCGGGATGGTCAGGTCGTCTTCTTGCCGCCGGCGACATTCGGCTCGATGATCTTCGCCCAGGCGGCGCGGGATGCGGGCAACCATGCAACGGCGAGCTTTGCCGAAACCGGCACGCTGCCCTGGCTCACCCGCAAGCATGGACCGTTCGAGGTGGCGATCACCATCCGTGCCAAGCGGCTTCCGGTCGGCGTGTTCCCGCTCGACCAGGCGCCCCGTGCGCTCGACGTGATCGGACGCGCCTTTCCCGATGCAATCGAGCCGTGCGGAGACGCATTGTCCGGCGCGCTGATGAATGCCGGACCGATCATCCATCCGCCGCTGATCGTGATGAATGCAGGCCCGATCGAGCATTTCGAGCGCTGGGACATCCACAAGGAAGGCACGCAAGCGGCGATCCGGCAGGTCACGGACGCGCTCGACGCCGAGCGGATCGCAGTGCGCGAAGCGCTCGGCTATTGCGCGCCGCATTTTCCGCTCGCTCATCATTACGCCAGGGAAGGCGAGATCTGGATGTACGGCCGCGGCTCGCATGACCGGTTGACCGATTCCGGCGATTGGCGCGAACGGATCGTGTTGACCGAGCACCGCTATATGCGTGAGGACCTGCGGCTTGGGTTGTCGCTGCTGGTGTCCGTCGCCGGCCTGGCTGGCGTGGCCACCCCATTGGCCAAGGCGTTTTTATCGATCGGCGGAGCAGTCTGCGGCGAGGATTTTTCGCAGGGCGGCCGGACCCTCAAGACGCTGGGGCTCGACAATCTCGGCAAAGCTGAATTGCAGACGCTGCTTCGCAATGGATTCTGACCGATGACCGATCGCGCCAATATCGCTTGTCTCGGCGCTGGCCGCATGGGCCGCGGCATCGCCGTCGCGTTCGCCTATGCGGGGCACCGGGTCACGATGATCGACGTCAAGGCGCGCTCCACGGAGGACTTTGCCAGGCTGGAAGCGGACGCGCTCGGAGAGGTCAGGAAGACCTTCGCCAGCCTGTCGAAGCTGGGACTGCTGACCGACGCAGATGTCGATCCGCTGATCGCGCGGGTGACGGTGGTGCCAGCGAGCGAGAGCGGCGCAGCATTGGCAGAAGCCGGAATGGTCTTCGAAGGGGTTCCCGAAGTCGTCGAGCTCAAGCGCGAGGTGCTGGGGGCGGCTTCAAAGCAGGTCAGCCCTGACACGATCATCGCATCGACGACGTCGACGATCCTCGTCGACGATCTCTCCGGCGCGATCGTGAACCCAAGCCGCTTCCTCAACGTGCACTGGCTCAATCCGGCCTATTTGATTCCCCTGGTCGAGGTTTCGCCCGGCAAAGCCACCGATCCTGCCATCGTCGACGAGGTCAAAACTCTGCTCGAAGGCATCGGCAAGGTCCCGGTTGTCTGCGCGGCGACGCCCGGCTTCATCGTCCCACGCATCCAGGCGCTGGCGATGAACGAGGCCGCTCGCATGGTCGAGGAAGGCGTCGCCAGCGCGGAGGAGATCGACAAGGCGATCCGCTACGGCTTTGGCTTCCGCTACGCCGTGCTCGGCCTGCTCGAATTCATCGATTGGGGTGGCGGCGATATCCTGTATTACGCCAGTCGTTATCTCGAGGGCGCGCTTGGCAGCGACCGCTATCGTGCTCCCGATGTTATTTCCCGCAATATGCATGAGGGCCGGATCGGCCTGCGCACGGGCGCCGGATTCCTGGATTACTCAGGGATGGACGTCGATGCCTACCGCGTCAAGCGGCTCCAGGCCATGGTCGACCTGCTCCGCCACTTCGAGCTGGCCCGCCCGCCGGTGCTTGACCGCAACTAGCCGAAGACATCCTGGAGCACGCCCTCCCGGACCACGGCAACGCCATCGAGCTCGATCGTCGTTCCCATCATCGGCAGATCGAAATGCCCCGCCGTGTAGCGGCCGGCGAATTCGTTGGCGCCGGTCGAGAACAGGAAATTGCCGGAGACGGCACGGATCTCCGTCCCGTTGGTGTCGCGCTGGTCGTACATCGACAGCGCTTCGTAGCGCGCGCCAGGGTTCATACCGAAGCCGACATGCGAGACCGCATAGGCCTCGCGGTCGCCCCAGGCGGCAAGGTAGGCGCGCATCATCGCGGCATCCGTCCCCTCGCCTTCCAGCTCGACGACATAGTCGTCCTTCAACGTCATCTTCACTGCCGACGCCAGATAGCGCTTGAACGTGAGATTGATGTCGCCTGGCGCCATCACCAGCGTGCCGTTGATGGTCCCGCTCTTGGGGAAGCTGACGACGATGCCGCCGGGCCAGTGGGCCAGCGTGCCGGGCTTGTCGGTCCAGCCCCACACGCCGACCGTGGAAGCACCGACCATGTCGACGTCGAGCGCCGTGCCGGCCTTCGAGGTCACCCGCATCCGCTTGGTCCCACGCAGCATCTTCGCCGCGGCCCGAACGCGCTTCTCCAGCGCGGAGTCCGGCACCATGCGCTCCAGCGCTTCGGGATGCTCGTTGGAGATCACCAGGATGCGCGCGCCGGCCTTCAGGATCTCCGGCGTTTCCACCGCATGCATCAGTCCTTCGATGGTGCAATCGACCACGAAGCCGGCCTGCTGCAGCGCGGTGATGACCGGACCCAGCCTTTGGATCGCCTCGCTCGCCCCCGTCGAACGAACCGGGACGATATTCCGGTTACGCGGCGTCGGCATCACCACATGAAACGGCCGCGCACCCATGCGCAGCAGCGCGAGTTCCGCCAGATGCACATTCAGCGCGCGCGACTGCGTCTCCGAGAGGATCGCCGCGGTATCGCCGGCCTTGACGGCGCACCGCTCAAAGATCTCGCAAAATGCGTCGATCCATTTTGCCTCGATGCGATCAGCCAGCATGGCACACTCCCGGTCTTGTTTCTTGGTCGTTCAGATCAGGCTTCTGGAAAGCCTCGCAAGAGGTATGATCGCAACGCGCCCAACAGGGCGTTCAGGATCAACCCCAACAGCGCGATCGTGATCAGCGGCACGAACATATCGACGGCCTGAAAAGTCCGCGCCGCGGTCACGAGCGCGTGCCCCAATCCGTCCGTCGACGTGATCATTTCGGCCAGAAACACCACGATGCAGGAAATGACAAGTCCGATCCGGCACCCGGTCAGGATCGACGGCATCGCGGCCGGCAGCACGACCTTGAAAAGGATCTCATACCGCGGTGTTCCCGCTGCCATGGCCGACCAGATCAGCTTCTGCTCGACGGTCGACGCACCGTAGTAAGTCGAGAGCAGAATGGGAAACAGCGCGTCCGCAGTTACCAGGGTGATTTTCGAACCGTGACCAAATCCAAGCAGGAGCAGGAGCGCCGGATACAGCGCAACCTTGGGCAGTGGAGCCAGGACGCGGACGATCGGCCTCACCACGGCATTGATCGTGGGGCTTGCCGCGGCGGCAATCCCGATGCTGACGCCGAGAACGACCGCAATGGCGAACCCGGCAAACAGCCGGATGAGGGTCGCCGCGATCTCCTGCTGGAATGTCCAAGACGCGAGCTGCTGCAGCAGCCGGCTTAAGACGAAACCCGGCGGCGGCAGCAAGACCGCGGGCGCAAAGCCGAACGACACCAGCCCCTGCCACAACGCGATGACCAGCGCAATCGGGGCGATTCCGAGAAGGACGTTTGGGGAGAGAAAGCGCGCCATCACGAGAAGCTCAGCGGAAGATCGAACTGCGGCTCGGACCAGCGCACCAGCCGGGCCCGAACCTTCTCGAAAATCGTATCGAAGCAAATTCCCATGGCGCCCACGATGATGATCATTGCGAACACGGTGTCGTATTGGCCCATGTCGAGCGCATTGAACAGGATGTTGCCGGCGCCGGACTGGCGCGCGATCATCTCGCTTGTGATCATCGTGATCAGCGCCAGCACCAGCCCCGTGCGGCATCCGGTCAGGATTTCCGGCAGCGCCGCGGGCAGCACGATCCGGACCAGACGCTGTGCCGGCGACAGCCCCATCGCGGCACCCGACCACAGCATCTTCTCTTCGACGGCCTTGGCACCCTCGAAGCTGTGATAGATCACGGGAAGGCTGACGCCGAGGAAGATCACCAACGTCTTGGTGATGTCGCCGACGCCCAGCCAAAGCATGATGATCGGCATCAACGCGGCTTTTGGCACCGGATAGATTACCATCAGGAGCGGATTGAAGAAGGCTGCAACGCTCCGGCTGCGGCCCATCAACAGGCCCAGCGGAATCGAGATCAGCACCGCGGCACCAAACCCGAGCGCCATGCGGCGCAGCGAGGCCAGGATGTTGATGAGGGACTCCTTGTCGCCGAGAATGTCCGGGATTGCACGGATCGCCTCGATCGCCGTCGGGAAGCTGTCATTCTTCAGCGCAAGCGAGGCAACCTGCCACGCCGCCAGCAACCCGAGACAGGCGAGCACCGGAGCGGCGCGTCTGGTCAAGGCGGCCGTGGACATCATAAGGCGAACCCGGCTTCGTCGCTTTCATCGAACATGCGCTCGATATCGACGACATATTTCTGATAGCGCGGGTCGAGCAACAGCTCGCTGCGACGGCGCGGCCGCGGCAGATCGATGTCGATGACCTCGCGGATGCGGCCGGGAGATTTCGACATCATCACGACTTTGTCGGAGAGGAAGACGGCTTCGTCGACCGAGTGGGTGACGAACAGCACCGTCTTGCGATCGCGTTCCCAGATGTTCAAAAGATCGTTCTGGAGGCGGGTTCGCGTATGGGCATCGAGCGCGCCGAACGGCTCGTCCATCAAGAGCACTTCGGGATGGTAAGCAAGCGTCCGCGCCAGCGCGACGCGCTGCTTCATGCCGCCAGACAGCTCCTTCGGGTAGAAATTCTCATAGCCCTTGAGCCCGACCATCTCGATCAACGCCCGGCTCTGGGCTTCCGCCTCGGTCGAGCGCACGCCTTGCTGACGCGGGCCGTACATCACATTGCCGAGCACGGTCTTCCACGGAAACAGTGCGAATTCCTGGAAGACTGGGCCTCGGTCGGGACCGGGACCCGTGATGGCCTGGCCTTTCATTCTCGCCGCACCGCTGGTGGGGCTGACAAAACCGCCGACGATATAGAGCAGAGTCGACTTGCCGCAGCCGGACGGACCGAGGATAGAGACGAAGGCGCCCTCCTCGATCGTCAGCGAGATGTCCGAAAGCGCAATGTGGTCCTTGCGCGCCGAGGTCTGAAAGACCTGCGAAACGCGGTCGATCTCGATGATCGCAGAAGCCGGCTCTCGTGATGTCACCGGTCTCACCCGTTCGCTCGATCTTGCAGGCACTGCCGTCATTCCGTCGCTCGCCTTACTGTGTAGCACGGGCTTAGCAAGAAGCCTGCCAGACAAACGAACATTTTCGCAGGCGCGCGATGCCTCATTCGAACCACGGCCATTCCGCCGGACCTTCGTGGGTCACGGCTCCGCCGGGCGCCTGCCCAACCAGTCGCGCATATTTTGCAAGCGCGCCGGCCCGATGCCGCGGCGGACGCTGCTTCCAATCGCGGCGCCGTGCGACGAGTTCCTGCTCATCGAGCAGGACGTCCATCCGTCGGTTAGCGGCGTCGATCCGGATCCTGTCGCCGTCGCGAACCAGCGCCAACGGACCGCCGACAAATGCTTCCGGGGACACGTAACCTATGCACATGCCGCGCGTCGCGCCGGAGAACCGACCGTCGGTGATCAGCGCCACCTTTTCGCCCATGCCCTGCCCATAGATCAGCGCTGTGACACCGAGCATCTCACGCATGCCAGGGCCGCCGACCGGGCCCTCGTTGCGGATCACGAGCACTTCACCTGCCTTGTAAGTGCGATCCCGAACCGCTTTGACGCACGCTTCCTCGTCTTCGAACACGCGCGCGACGCCTTCGAAGAATTGGCTCTTCAGGCCGGCGACCTTGATCACCGCGCCATCAGGACAGAGGTTGCCCTTCAGCACCGCCACGCCGCCGTCAGGCATGATCGGCGCACGAGACGCGTGAACCACCTCTCCGTCCGGCGCATTGGCCGCGCCGTATTCTTCAGCAAGCGTACGGCCAGTGATGGTGATGCAGCTACCATCAATATGGCCGCTCGCGATCAGCTCTCGAATGATTACAGCGGCGCCGCCGATATCGTAGACGTCCTTTGCCGTGTATTTGCCGCCGGGCCGCAGATTTCCGATCAGCGGCGTTCTGGCAAAGACCTTGCCCACATCGTCGATCGTGAATGCAATGCCGGCCTCGTTCGCGATCGCCGGCAGATGTAGCGCGGCGTTGGTGGAGCCGCCCGTCGCCGCAACGATCGCCGCGCCATTCTCGAGGGATTTCCGCGTCACGATGTCGCGCGGCAGCGGCCCGCCGCGCGCGAGCATCTCCATGATCAGGCGTCCGGCGCGTCGCGAAATCTGCGCGCGCTCGGCATAGACACCGGGCACCATCGAGACGTTGGGAATGGTCAGTCCCATCGCCTCCGAGACCATGCCCATGGTGTTCGCGGTGAATTGGCCAGCGCAGGCGCCGATCGTCGGCAGGCAGGCCCGTTCGATCCGCTCCAGCGTGGCGCCGTCGATCTCGCCGGTCATGAAGCTGCCGACAGCCTCATAGGAATCGAGCACCGTCAGTGTGCGCCCGTCCACGCGCCCCGGCAGCGAGCTGCCGCCATAGATGAAGATGGACGGCACGTTGCAGCGAACCATGCCCATCATCACGCCCGGAAGCGTCTTGTCGCACCCGCCGTATCCGATCAGCGCGTCGTAGGCCAGCCCATGGACGACAGCCTCGATCGAGTCGGCAATCAATTCGCGCGAAAACAGCGAGAACTTCATGCCCTCGTGGTTCATGCTGATGCCGTCGGAGACCGATACGGTCGAGAATTCGCGCGGCGTGCCGCCGGCTTCCTCGATTCCGGTTTTGGCCGCAGCCACCTGGAAGTCGTGGGTCATGTTGCAGGGTGTCTGCTCGCCCTTCATGCTGACGACACCCACCATCGGCTTCGCAATCGCAGCGTCGTCGAGCCCCATGGCGCGCATGAAGGCCCGATGCGGCGCCCGGTCGAGGCCGTCGGTCGTCACCCGTGATCGCAGTTTCTTCATGCGTTCGTCTTCGTGCCGGATACCGCGAGCCTCTCGTTCGGGTCGTTCGCTCGCTATTGCAGCGGGGCGACGATCGTCGGATGCTTGAACTGCGCGACATCCAGTTTCGGCAGCATTCCGGTCTCGGCGTAGATGTCCAGCATCTTCTGGATCGCCGGGAAGTTCGGCGCCGCGCCTGGATCACGGCCGAAATCGTTGTCCTTGAGCAGGTAGGTCTCGAGCACCGGAATCGGCGCCTTGAGCACTTCGTTGACGACCTTGAGTGTTTCCTCGCGGTTCGCCAGCGCCTTCTTCATGCCCGAGGTGATATCCCGGACATAAGCCTTGACCACCTCAGGGTTCTTGTCGACGAAATCGGCGCGGCAGGCTTCCAGGATATGCACGATATTCGGCATGGCTTCCGACAGGGAGAACAGCTTTCTCGTGCCGCCCTTCGCTTCCGCGCGCGCGGCGAACGGCTGGTTCATGTTGACCGCATCGACGCGGCCCTGTCGCAGCGCATCCTCGGAGACCGCGAAACCGACCTCGACCAGCTTGATGTCCTTGGCGGGATCGACGCCATTCTGCTTCAGCAGCAGATTGAACGGACCTTGCGTGCCGCCGCCGATCACGGAAATGCCGACCGTCTTGCCCTTGAGGTCGGCGATTGTCTTGATGGGTGAGTCATCCTTGACCGCCCAATAGACCGAGAAGCCGCCGGGCTTCTCGAACACGTGCTGCGCGACGATGTAGGCTTTGAGATTTCCGCCGACCACACCATTGGCAAGCGACAGCGGCGCCTGCGTTGCGCAGTCCAGCGCGCCAGCGGCCAGAGCCTGCGTCATCGGCGCAGTGCCCTGAAACTGGGTCCATTCGATGTTGTAGGCCTTGCCGAGATTGGGAAATTCAGCCGGGCGGCGCATCATCCAGTACTTGGATTCTTCGGCCGGAATGGTCCAGCCGACGCGGATCGTCTGCTGCGCCCATGCAGCGCTCGCCCCCGTGCTCACGGCCGCCGCCGCCCCCAAAGCAAGGATCCACTTCGAAACGGTTCGCATCGTGCCCACTCCGCTGCTCCGGCGCCGAAGGGCGCCACCCAACCCGACCGCCCTAAATGTTTCATGGTTCAAACAATCAGGCAAGCCATGCGAACGGGGCGGTTTTGCCGGCTGATGCGCAATGTATGGTAAGGCGGCGTCGCGCAGCGACAGAAGGAGGCAACCTATGGCTGATGTGAGCAAGGCAAACCCGCAAGGCGCCGAGCGACTGGGCTATCTTGGCCTGGGGCTGATGGGGGCGCCGATGAGCCGGCGCCTGCTCGAGGCTGGCTATCAGGTGACGGTCTGGAACCGTTCGGAGGGCAAGGTGGCTCCGCTGGTCGAGGCCGGCGCCAAACGCGCCGACACGCCTCGCGCGCTCCTGGCCAATTCGGATATCGCATTCATGTGCGTGACGGATGCAAAAGCAGTCGAGGAGGTAATCTTCGGACCCGAAGGACTGGGAGCGGCTGCCGGCACCGGCAAGCTTGTCGTCGACTTTTCGTCGATCCATCCTGACGCGGCACGCGATCTCGCAAAGCGACTGAAGGACGCCAATGGCGCTAGTTGGATCGATGCACCGGTTTCCGGCGGCACGAAGGGAGCCGAGGAAGGCACGCTTGCGATCATGGCCGGCGGAGAAGCTGCTGATATCGAAAGGGTGCGGCCGTACATCCTGTCCATGGCGCGCAGATTCACCCACATGGGCCCGACCGGCGCCGGCCAGACCACAAAGCTGTGCAATCAGGTGATCGTGGGATGCACGATGGCCGTGCTCGCGGAAGCCACGCGCCTCGCGGTCAACGCAGGAATCGATGCCAAACGGCTGCCCGAAGCACTGGCCGGCGGCTTCGCGGATTCCATTCCGCTTCAGCTCTTCGTGCCGCGGATGGCCCAAGGGATACACTCACCACCCCTTGGCCACATTGCCACGATGCTCAAGGATCTCGATACGGTCGCCGATGTTGCGCAGGCAACGTCGACGCCGGTGCCGATGGCCTCGCTTGCAGGACAACTGTTCAGGTTGGCCAAGGCCGCACGCGGTGCGGACGCGGACGCGTTGGAGATCTACAAACTGTCGGCGGCGGAGCGCTAGGTCGTCGAGCGCGACCTGAAGCACGCTAGGGTGCCTTCTTGCGCTCGTCGTCCGCGAGAAAACGGCCGAACGCGCCGCGCGCGAACAGCAGCGGCTCCTGCGCATTGTAGGTATAGGCCTCGACCGCGCCGAGAAAGATCACGTGGTCGCCGCCATAATAGCGATTCACCGAGCGGCACTGAAAGTTGGCAACGCTCTCGGCGAGCACCGGCGCCTTGCCGAGGCCGGGGGTCCAGTCCACGCCGGTGAATTTGTCATCCGAGGACTTCGCGAACTTGCTCGCAAGAGCCTGCTGCGACGCGCCGAGCACGTTGACCGTGAAATGGCTGGCGTTCTGGAAAATGGTCAGGCTCGAGGAATAGACGACGAGGCTCCACAGCACCAGCGGAGGATTCAGCGAAACGGAGGCGAACGAATTACATGTCAGACCGTAAGGCTTGCCGTCAGGCGCCGCGGCTGTGATGATCGTCACGCCCGTTGCATAGGTTCCGAGCGCGTTGCGGAAGTCTCGGGGATCGATCGACGAGCTGTCACTCGCGAACTCGTTGGCTGGATCAGGAGCGGCCGGGTGCTTCGGCAGATCATTCATCAGCCGGCCTCACAGCGTGAGATTTTCGGACGGCAGGCCCAGCGCCACGCGTCCATAATTGGTCCCCGCCGCATCGAAGTTGAATGCGAGATGCGAGTTGATGGCATGGGCATCGCGGAATTGCCGCTGCAACACACCGGTCGTGAACAGACCGCGTGCCCCGCTCGCGGCAAACAGCATCGAGACCGCGTCCGTACACAAGTTCACGGAGAACGATCCGTCGCGCCGATATCGGGTCTTGGTTGCCATATCAGGAATGTGTCCGCGCCGCGCGTCCTGCATGGCATCGAGGCATGCCGACCGCATGATCAGGCGCGCGGCGTCGATCTTCGCCGAGGCCTCCGCGATCTTGATCTGAGTGCTCTGAAAATCGCTCAACTTGGCGCGGTTGTAGGTCGAAATACGATGACGTGCGACCTCCGTGTAATCGTCGAGGCAGGCCTGCGCATTCCCCAGCGCGACGCCGGAGAGGACGTACGGGAACAGTGAGAATACGGGGAGTGCATACAGCGGATTTGGATTGGTCCTGCTTCCCGGTGTCGGGCCGCCTGAGAGATCGCCGACGGCGACCGTCATATGGTCCGCCACGAAGGCGTCCCTGACCTCCACGTCGCAAGACCCCGTCCCGCGCAGTCCCGCGACATTCCAGGTGTCCAGGACCTTGTAGTCGCCTTTTGGCAGCAGAAAGATGCGATACTCGATGCCGTCTGCCTCGTCGTCAGAGTAGACCACGCTTGCCAGCATGTTCCATTCGCAGGAGGCAACGCCTGAGGAGAACGGCCAGCTCCCGCGCAGCTGGTATCCGCCCTCAACTCTCGTGGCGCGTCCGGCAGGGAAAATGAACGAGGATGCGATCAGCGCGTCCGGATCACGACCCCAGACCAGATCCTGAGCCTTCTGCTCGAACATGCCGAGCATCCAGTGATGGCTCGCCAGATTGGCGAGATTCCAGGCTACCGATGCGTCCGCTTGTCCGAGCAGCTCCGCGCAGTCGACGAGGGCGACATAGTCAAGCTCGGTGCCACCAATCCGTGCCGGTTGCAGCATCCGAAACAGGCCGGCATCGTGCAGATCCCGTTCGGTCTCCGGCGGAAGATGTCGCAGCTCCTCCGTTCGCGCCGCCCGCTCGCGTAGTCGCGGCAACAGAGCCCGAGCCTTCGCGATCATGTCCGCATGGGCGCGTTCGCCGGCTTCCGCCCCGGTGGGCTGCCCCATGCTCGGCTTTCGACCAGGCGCCATTCGTGTCCCTCACTTCGCGTATTTATGCGGCCGCCCCTTCGCCAAATCAAGCCAATGCGGCTGGCGTCGATCAGCGTGCCGGCGCAGCCTGGGCGTCATGGAGAGTGACCGCGCGGGCCTAGCCCGTCGGGGGCTTGCCCGCGCCAAAGATACCCTTCCGTGTAAACTCCGCGATCCGGCGCTCATCATAACCGAGAATATCGCGCAAGACGTCCTCGGTATGCTCGCCTAACAGCGGGGCAGCAACGGGATCGACCGCACCGGTCAGGCTCATGGTAATCGGCGGCTCGATGTTGGGCACCCATTCGGCGGTACGGTGCGGAATCCGGTTCAAGCGATGGCGCTCGCGCGCTTCGGGCGCGTTGAATCCCTCCTCCACCGTCCGGAGATAGCCAACCGGAATATTGGCCTGCTTCATTTTCGCCATCCAATTCTCGAGCGTATCGCCGGCAAAGACCTCCGCGATGGCTGCGCGCAAGAGCTCCTTGTTCTCGGAACGGGCCTTGCGCGTGGCGAACTGCGGATCGGTAATGAGATCTGGCCGGTTCAGCACCTCGACGACAAGCCGGCGATAGAGCCGATCGTTGGCGCAGGCCATGTAGAGCGGCCCATCCGAGGCCTCGTAGACACCGACGGTGGGAGAGCCGCTCGGCGAATTGCCGAACCGGCCGGGATTTTCCCCGTTGATGAGATAAGCCATGCCGTAGAAGCCGGTCATCCCCATCGCGACGTCGAACAGCGCAACTTCGACATGCTGCCCGCGCCCGAGCCGGTCCCGTGCGAGCAGCGCCAGCAGGATGGCGTTACAGGCAGACATCCCCGTCGCCATGTCCACGATGGGCGGGCCGGTACGAACCGCCGGGCCATCGGCAAATCCGTTGAGGGACATGAAGCCGCTCTCCGCTTGCGTGATGGGATCGAAGCCGGGGCGCGAGGCGAACGGTCCGGAGCGTCCGTAGGCGGAGATCGAGCAATAGACCAGCCGTGGGTTGAGCGGCGCGACCGCCTCATAGTCGAGCCCAAACCTCTTCATGACTCCGCTTGAAAAATTTTCCACGACCACATCAGCCTTGCGGATCAGATCCAGCGCAATCTCGCGGGCCTCCGGCACCGAAAGATCGAGCGCAATGCCACGCTTGTTGCGGTTCAGGCTCAGATAGGCCGCGCTTTCGCCGCCAATTTCGGCGTGCTCATAGGCGCGCGTGTCGTCGCCGCCGTCAGGATTCTCGATCTTGATGACGTGCGCGCCAAAATCGGCAAGTGTCTGCGTGCAGGCCGGGCCGGCGACGACACGCGTGAAATCGATGACCAAGAGGCCATCGAGCGCAGTGAGCCCTCCCGTCCGCGGCGAACGTTCCGGCAATTGAGGCTTGTTGGGCATCGATGGCGCTCCCTTAACATCGGCTTGTGGCCGCCGAATTTCCTGCAAGAGCAAACTTAAAGCCCGGCGCCGCCAACTTCGCAAGAGCCTCGCTCGCATCGGCCCAAAATGCAAAAGAAGCCCGGCAGCCATCGGGCTGCCGGGCTTCCCGATGACCAGCGTAGACAGGCTCCGCCGCGCCCCTATGAGCCATCGCAGGCTGCGTTCCGCATCACGGGAAACGCCACGTGGCCCTTAGCGCAGCCACTTTCGCCAATAGAGTGTATGCGACCAGGCCCAGGGGACCTCGGGCTCGTAGAGCCGATAGCCTGCCTGGATGAAATTGTTGGCAGACACGGGGTTGTCCGTCGTATCCGAAACGACATTGTCCCATCCCATGCGCCGCCCTTGTGCCTCGATGGCTCGCATCAGCCTGATTTGCAGCCCGTGTCCCCAATGCCGCCGCAAGACTCCAACCCTGGAGACATAACCGCAATTTCGAATATGCGTGGAAGGCACCACACCGGCAAAAGCGACCGCGTCATCACCGCGATAAGCGAGCCACCACGCACCAAGATCGAACCGGGGCATTGCCGCGGCACCGAAGAACGTCGATTGGTGCAGATCGGCCAGGGTGTCGGCAACGTCATCATCAGACGCATCAACGATACGGATTTTGTACATGGCATACTCATCGGCGAAAGATAGACGCGTACCGTCGTGCGATGACGCGGTCATCGAAGAAGGCTCACTTGCCCAGTGCGACCTTGACGCCCAGCCAAATGGCTCCCATCAATCCTGTGGCAACCACGGTGATCACGGCCTTGAACGTGTAGTTCTGTGCTTGTTCCACGCTTTTCCGCCAGCGGCGCAGGTGTAGAAAATCCGCCCTAAGCTCGCTACCGACCCATTGCACGATCCACATCGTGAAGGCATCCGCCGCGGCGCCGGCGCCGCCGATGTCGATGAAGGCGCGCAGCGGCAGCAGGGGATCGGCGGAGACCTTTCCGATCCGCCCCTGCGCACGCGCCTCCGACAGCAGCGCGGCGAAATAGGCGCCCTCGAAGGCGCGGGCATACTCGCCCTCCCAGATGTGATCGTAACGCTCGGGGTAGAGCTTCTGATCCAACAGCCGCTCCTCCTCGAGCACGTCAGGAAACCAGGGATTGTCGCGCCAGTTCGCCTTGACGATGACGGCACCGTCGGGCTTGCGCCCGCGCAGAAAATCGTCGATCGCATCGCTCTTGCGCCGCGGATTCCAGCTCGCCCAGAGCTCGGAATCCTTGGCACGGATCGTCGGCCGCAGCAGCGCGAGGCTGCGTGCGCTGAGGGATTGCGCCTCGTCGATCCAGGCGATGCGAAAGCCTTCCAGCGATTTGATCGACTCGGCGGTGTGATCCTGAAGTCCACGGAAGATGATGAGCCCGTCACCGGGCGTCTCGATCTTGTCGCTGAACAGCTTGAAGCCGTGGCCGAGGCGAAGGCTCGCGATCTTGCCTTCGATCAGACGCTTGGACGATTGCGCCAGCGTGCGCTGCGCCTCGCGAATGCAAACCGCGAGCGTGCCGCGCTCGGCCTGGCAGGTCTCGACCAGGAGCTCGCCGAAGAAATGCGATTTCCCAGAGCCGCGTCCGCCATAGACGCCCTTGTAGCGCGCAGGTTTCAGCAAAGGCTCGAAGATCTTCGCCGTCGGAATTTTCAGGATGGACAATGGCTACGCTCGCTCGGCCTAGGGCAGGCCGATGCGCCTGCGCCACATCGCGGACCAGTCTTCGGAGTCGGGGGTATGGGATTGTCGTTGCAGTGCCTGATCGAAGCCGGCAAAGACACCGCGTCCGGGAGCCGAAGTCCAGGTCTTATACCGCTCGTCGAACTCGCTTGTTGGAGAAGACGAAAACGAAGCGTCCCGCGTGCAACATTCGTCGCAACGCATCTTCCCAGGACATATCGATCTCCACTTCATCGAATGCACCGAAGCCACTAAGTCGAGCCAAAACGCGTCGCTTGCTCAACCTATGGGCGATCTACTATTCTGACATTGACGACATCGGACAAGCCCAACGTCAACTCTTGTGCAGGGTGGTTTCTTGAATCAGAATCGGACGAAACTCTTCACCTTGATGTTGATGCTTGCCGCGCTTCTGTTGCCATGCCCCGGGCCAGCCGCGTACGCTCAGGAAGCCGCCAGAAACGCCTTCGATAAATGGCGCCCCAAAGCCGGCGTTTATGCCGAGCCGGGCAAGACATTTCGGGCATCCTGCGACGAAGGCGGTGGCCTTACGATCAATCTTCGCGAGAAGTCGGTCAGCGGATATGAATGGGGCTGCGGCGTCAAGAAGATCACCGATCTTGGCCCGGACTCACTGAAGGTCGAAATGGTCTGCAATGACTACAACCTGGCGCAGAACGTCAACCCTCGCGATCCCGACTGGGAGAACAGGAAATTCAACGAAGTCATGTTCGTCAAGAAGATCGACGATGTGACAATCTCCGTTCAGAAGAGCCTGAACGGAAAGCTCAAGGACGCTCCCTGGCGTGAGGCCTACTGCCCTCTGAAGACGCAGCGCGCGCTTGCAGAAGCCACGCTGAGAGCCAAGGCGGACGCGAAGCAGAAGACCGACTTGGAGCAAGCTCTGAAAGACGCTCACCCGCGGGACGGCGTCTACGCGGCGGCCGGCCCCAACTTCGAGGAGCGCTGCGCGAAGTTCAACGACACGATCGTTACGTTCTCCGAAAAGTCGATCACGACGGCCTCAAACATCTGCAAGATCGAACAGACGCGGGTTCAGCTTCCCGACACCGTCAGGATCGGCGCCGATTGCGCCTTGCAGGCGGCTCCTGACCCGAACGCCGTCAGCGTACAGAATGTAGACACCACTCTGGACCACGAGAACCTGATGTTCAAGAAGATCGACGACAAGACGGTCGTTCTGTGGATCATCAAGGACGGACACTTCACCGGCGATGGCCGAAAGCTGTCCTATTGCAGCGACCAGGTGCAGCGCGCCTATGCCGGGTAGAACCGGGCCGGCAAGCCGAGCAGGAACCAGGGATCACCGAAATGAAAAACCCGCGGCGGAATGCTCCCGGCGCGGGCTGAACCAAACTCTTTCGATGATGTCATTCTGCCGGTGTTTTGCCCGACGTGTCAAAGGAGCAATCCCAGTTCAATTCGAGATGCCCAATTACGCCGTGCTTCATGCGCGCTAGCTCGCCCTAAGGCAGGCCGGTACGCCTGCGCCACATTGCAGACCAGTCTTCGCTGTTCGCGGTGTCGGGTGGGCTTTGCGGAGCCTGATAGACTCCAGCCAGGACGCCGCCGGCAGATGTCGGCCGCGGTCCGAACCGTCCTTCGAAGTCACTTTGCGGTGAGAGTGGAAACGACGCTTCAGGAGAAACAAAGGGCACCGAAACACCACCGCTCGAGTCGAACACGGATCGATCCGATTCCCTGGTTGGCATCCTGGTCAAGACCCGCACGTCTTCGCGACGGGTTCGAGGCACGCGATCTGCCTCTTGCAAATACCGCAAATGCTCCGGGAGGTAGGCCGGAAAGCCAGGATTGAGATCAACTTGCCCTTGCGCGCCAGCAGAGGCTGCAGGATCGATAAATCCGCTTGGAGGACTGCTGACCGACCGCTGGTAGGCGGCAAGTCCCGCACGATCGTCGGCTGCATTCCACCGATGGGCAAAGCTGGCGGGCCCATCCGCCAACGCCTGGATGATAGCCGGTTCGTTTGCAAGATAGGTTGCACCAGCGCCATCAACCCCCACGCGGGGAGTATAAGGGATGCCGTTCTGCGCGGCGATCATCGCATTTCTCAACACGCGTGTCGGCGTCGGACCTTGCTTGTAGAATTGAACGAGCAATGCATTTCGGGTGGATGGATCCAAACGTTTCCAAGCGTTCACCCCGGTCGTCGGATCGCCCTGGACGCTCATGTTGGATTGGTAATTCCGGACGCCTTCACGCAAATATGCGCCGATGGTTGACGCCATGAGAGCTTGGTCGCTGCCCTTCTGCAAAGCAACACCGACCGAATAAAGGTCCTTCGCATATGGCGCGAAGGCGGGATCATCCGGGTTCTCGAGAACTGCCCGAATGGCGTTCTGAAATTTCATTCCGGCAGGACCATAATCGATAAGCAGAGGATTTCTGACCTTCTTTTCAAGATCCTGTCCGACCGTCATCGCATTCGGATCGGCGTTGTACCAATCCAGAATACTATCCGAGGCTCCTTGCGTGGGGTGAAAGGGGTTCCTTGCCATCCCCTCGAGGAACATCCCATTTAGGAATGTATGTGCGTAAGCCGTAGAGCCAGCCTTCTTTCCGTAATTCTTCAGAGAGGTTGTCTGGTCAGATAGCTCTTGAGCTAAAGCGCCAGCGATCGCTTCGGCTGACACTCCGTACCTCGCCGCCGCAGCGGTGATCTGAGAAGTCATCATTCCGACCAGAGTCAATTGGTCTTGGGCATATGACGGAAGCTTGCTGGCCATCGCGGTCTCTCAATCTTCTTGTTAGGTCTGGGGCTCAACTTTGTTGAGTGGGCTCTACGAAAGAGAGAAGAAAAGAAAAGAGATTCCTGCCCAATCGAGGATGACGCAAGCCAGAACCACCGAGCTCCATAAGCCAACACGGGTTATGCGGTGAATGCGTACAAGGATCGCGATAAGGACCACGACAAGCGGCGAAAAATAAATGAGCAAAAGGACGATAAACAACCTATCGAATTGATGCGGATGCGGCCAAAAGACCGCTGCCATTACAACCGCCGACATCGAAAGGCCGAAGATGATGCCCAGGGACAGGACGATTCTATAAGTCGCAGGCGGAAGACGGAGAAAGTATGTTGGAAGCACGCATACGATTGAAGCGACAGTCGAGTAATTGTTAATCGCAGGGAGCGCCTCGAAGAATGACTCAGTGTCCATGATCGATCTCCGCGGACTGATTGCTCCCGCGCTTGGCTGGCGTGATCAGCAGTCCTGCCGACGTTGATATCTCATCCGTGAACCGCTGGGATCCCGTTGTCAGCGGCCGTCGCTGTGACCGCGGCTCTCCTTCATCCACGTTGGCCCCTCCGCAAAGTCGGACAGCCTCGCCTGAATCACGAACAATTCCGACGATTCAAGGCCGCGATTGTGCAGAATTTCATGAAAGGCGCCATTCCTATCTCTGGTGAGGTTCTATAGTTCACCCCTCACCCTCGTTCTCCACCGCCGGCGGCGTCGTGCGGAAGCACGATGACGCGCTCGACCCGGTGGATCGTTTCCGCGCCCTCTTCGCCGCTCTCGATCGGTTGCGCCGACTTGCCCCAGCCGCGATCGAGGACGGCGTTGGCCGCCGAGAGGCGCACAGCCGGCGTCGCACTGTCGTTGCGCATGATGCCGACGAGCACCTTCAGGGCCGCCTTGGTATGGCCACGGGCCAGCGAGCGGATTTCGGCGGGCGGGTGCGCCCTGGGCGACGTCCTGGTAGCCGGCGGTCGGACCGGCTCGCTTGCAAGCTCGCCTGCGATTTCGTCATTCATGACACCATCTCCCACAACACGATTGCGACCAGGCCCGCGAGCGCGAGCGATATCAGATAGGCGGTCATCGTCCCTCCCAGACAAGAAAATGCGCGGCAGATCGCGCCAGGCGAGGCGCGATCGTTTCGGGCGCGAACCCTATCTCCGTGTCTTCCGGAGACCGCAGCGGCGCGGACAATGGGCCCTGCGCCGCGGGCCGGCACGTTCGCGCGTGCACGGCCAGCATTGGTTCGGACGGCGGCGCGCCGATCGGCGCTCCAGGTTTGACGAGTGCGTGGCCGCAATGCGCCGCCGCCGTCCGATTCTGCAATCGAGACGAAAAAACCCGCAGCGGATGATGTCCGCGCGGGTGAACCAAACTCGTCTCGATGATGCCATCATGCCGGTGTTTTGCCCGACGAGTCAAACGAACGAACGCGCTCAACAGGCGTTAGTGGATTCGGAGGACCACCACGATGCCCAGGACATCTCGACAGACAGCGCGCCGCGACACAAAGCCCCGCAGCGACAAGGAGCGCGATCTGCAGGTCGCGATCATTGAAGATGCCGGCCAAACCGAAGACAGCGACCGCGACCTCGTGCACGGCGATGGCGGCACTATCGACCTTCCCACCAAGCCAGGCGATTTGTCGAAGGACGATTAGGTCGGAAGGAACTTCCCCTGCGACCGACACGTTGGTCCCAGTCGGAAGGAACTAGCGATGAGCCACACTGTCCTGATTGTAGACGACGATCCCGCCGTCCTCGAGGTGGTCGTGGCCATGCTGGAAGAGCTCGGCTGCGAGGTGATCAGCGCCCCCAGCGGCGCGGACGCGCTCGACCGTCTCAGGCAAAACCAGAAGATCTCCATCCTCATCACTGACATCAACATGCCCGGCATGGACGGTCATGAGCTGGCCGAGCTCGCGCGACGGCGCAAGCCGGAGCTGAAGATCCTGCAACTCTCCGGCCGCGAGCCGCGGCGCGGCGGCCTGCCGATGATCAGGAAGCCATTCTCGTTCGAGGAACTCGCCGACATCCTGCAGCGAACCGCCGGCGTCTGCTGAACCTCCGCCGGCAAAAAACAAAACCCGCCGCGGATCGCTCCGCGCGGGCTGAACCAAACTCTTCGATGATGCCACTATGCCGGTGTTTTGCCCGACGTGTCAACGCGGCGAAACGCGGACGAAGGAGTTCTTCCTCCCAACTCGATATGTGGTGCGCAAGCGGCTTGCTTCAAGTCCCCGTTCCTGCCGTAGAACCCCCGACCCATGACAAGCCGAGGGGTCAACATGCCTGTCCTGCTTCCGACGTCCCGTTCACGCCGCGCGTCAAGCGCCGGCCCGCACAACCAGACCGACCATGCCGTCGTCATCGCCGGCGGCGGCCCGACCGGGCTGATGCTGGCCGCCGAGCTCGCGCTCGCCGGCGTCGATGTCGCAATCGTCGAGCGGCGCCCGGATCAGGCGATCCTCGAGACGCGCGCCGGCGGCTTGCACGCGCGCACGCTCGAGATCCTCGATCAGCGCGGCGTCGCGGACCGCTTCCTGCGCGAAGGCGAGATCCTTCAGCTCGCCGGCTTTGCCTGGACCAGGCTCGACATCAGCGATCTCCCCACGCGGCACAATTACGGGCTGAAGCTGCGACAGAGCCGCATCGAGCAGATCCTGGCCGATTGGATCGAAGAGCTCGCGGTCCCCGTCTATCGCAACCGTGAGGTCACGGGTTTTACGCAAGGCAAAACCGGCGTCGACGTGACGCTCTCTGGCGGCCCGACGCTGCGTGCAAACTATCTCGTCGGCTGCGACGGCGGGCGCAGCCTGGTGCGCAAGAGCGCAGGCATCGACTTCCCCGGCTCGGATCCGACGCTGAGCAATTTGATGGCCGAAGTCGAGATGCGCGAGGCGCCGGCATTCGGCCTGCGTCACGACGCGCTCGGCTTTCACGGCCTCAGCCAGACCGAGAGCGGCCGCGTGCTGGTCGTCGTGACGGAAGCCACGCTCGATCGCGCCGGCGCGCCCACCTTGCGCGATCTCAGCGACGCGCTCGTCGCCGTCTACGGCACCGATTTCGGCGCTACCAACCACGCCTGGATCTCGCGCTTCACCGATGCGGCCCGGCAGGCCGTGTCCTATCGCAAGGGCCGCGTGCTGCTCGCCGGCGATGCCGCGCACATCCATCATTCCGTCGGCGGACAGGGCCTCAACCTCGGTGTGCACGACGCCGTCAATCTCGGCTGGAAGCTGGCGCAGGTGGTGAAGGGCATCGCGCCCGAGAGCCTGCTCGACAGCTACCATGCCGAGCGCCATCCGGTGGCCGCGCGCGTGCTGAAGAACACCATGGCGCAGATCGCCCTGCTCCGCCGCGGCGACGAGGGGCGCAAGGCCGCGCGCGAGGCGCTCGCCGAGCTGCTCGCCATGGACGAGCCGCGCCGGCGCTTCGGCGCGATGATGAGCGGGCTCGACATCGCCTACGATCTCGGCGAAGGCCACGCGCTGCTCGGCCGGCGCATGCCCGATCTCGATCTGACGATCGAGGGGCGGAAGCTGCCCCTGTTCACGCTGCTGCATCGCGCGCGCGGCGTGCTGCTCAATTTCGGCAAGCGCGGCGACATCGACGCGGCGCATTGGGCGGATCGCGTCGATGTCGTCGATGCGGACTATGATGGCGTGTGGGAGCTTCCGGTCGTCGGGCGGGTTGCTGCGCCGGGCGCCGTGCTGGTGCGACCCGACGGGCATGTGGCCTGGGTGGGAGGCGAGAGCCGGCAAGGGCTCGAGGAGGCGCTGACGAGGTGGTTCGGGCCGGTTGCAGCGTAGTGCGCGCACTTCGCTTAAGATAAAGCCCTCGGCGCCCCGCGGGCTTTATCGAGTTTTTCCGAGGATGACATTCCTGCCGGTGCTTTGCCCGACGAGTCAAACGAACGATCTTGAACCGAAACTCGTCACTGTGGTGGAAGCAACGGCCGTATCCAGCGCGAGAACCACTCTTCAGCGTCGTTGCTCGAACTTCTGGAACCATCCACCCCGAAGATCGGCGGCGGAATAAGGTAGCTCGGTTCGTCGGCAAACACACCGATCGGCTTGCTCGACTGCCGCTGACTTGCGCCCATCTGCACTCTCCAACCACCATACCGGTCGTTGAAATCTGCGGGAGGAAAGTGCGGAACCGACGTGCTTCCCGACGCAAACGCGCTGTCGGCATTCGATGCGTTCACGCCGCTGAGATGCTGGACGTCCTCAAGCTTGGCGGCTCCTGCAATGGGTGGATTCTGCGCATTTCCTGACAGGTCTGGTGTGATGCCGCTCGGCGTTACGGTCCAGTGTCCAAACCGATCGTCGAAGACGTCCGCAGTTGTCGGAGCCTGATCGAGCGGCCGGCCCGCGGCTTGCGATGCAGCTGGGCCACTTCCCGTCGCAAGGCTACCGTTGCCGGCACTGGGCATATCATTCGGGCCTGGTCGAGATAGTCTGTCCTTCTCGCCGCCAGCAGGCTCTCCACGAGCCGCCGTTGCGCCTAGTAACCCTAAAGCCGCAATCGGAGCGAGAGCCGGCAACAGGGGCAGCAACGCGGGTGCTGCCATTGCTGCCGCGAACAATGACATGCCACCCAAAACAGCCGGCCGATCTGCCGGATCGCGTGGCATGTTATGCGGATCCGGACCCGTCAAGAGCGATCCATCCGAGAACTTAAGCAGGTCGCCTGTTTCGGAGTTGAATTGCAAGACCTGTGGTGGCGGCGGCATAGCTATGCTGGGAGGCAGTTGTCCAAGCCGCCGCTCATCCGGATTTGGCGCGGAACTTGGCGGCAATAGGCCCATGAAGCGGGGATCACTCCGGGTGAGTCCTTCTGGCTCGTTAAGCCATCCGAGAAAAGGCGGGAAGAAGGGCGGCGACGAGGGAATGTCGGCCGGGTTGACAGAAGTCGTTGGCGGGACGCGAAAATCATCATCGACAGGCGCAAACTTGGCGAAGGGCGTTCCGCGCAGATGTTTATTGCCTGACGTGATATTGAGATTTGGATTGCTCCTGATTGCCTCGATCGTCAGTTCTTCTCTTCGCGGGTTGCTTAGTATTGCAGACCATAGCGGTAGATGATCTTGTCCGGTCTGCGAGCCCGTCTGTTCTTTGTCCCTGATCCTTTGAAGTGAATCCGGATAACCCTTAACATATTCCTCGCTGGCTTTGATGACGTCATTGATACCCTTTTTGACTTCCTCCATTGTCTTCCCAATGGGCACGTTTGTGTAGAGATCACCGTTATCGAAGCCAATGCGCATCGCATCCATGAGCGTTCTGATCTTCGCCTCGCGAACGTCCGGCTCGGGGATATTGGCGATTCGATCAAGGACGCATTCGATGGCACCGTAGTAGAGCGGCATGTGCCCTCCCGGGTGCGCCGATACTCCCATTTCCGCGGCGAGCTGATGAGTCACCGGAAGATAGATTCCATTTGCGAGGGAGTAGACTCCGAATGTCTGTTTATCGATGCCGCGAAACGCTTCATGATCGGCGAACTGTTGCGGGATCATGTGGTGAAAGGCAAAAATCGACATATGGCCCCGATGCTCGATGGCTCTTGGTGAGTTGAGTTGATTGATTTTCGCGAGAGCTCGCCAAATCTCGGACGCAGTTCAGCCACTGCGTGCGAGTCACACAGTCGCCAACCGGGCTCGCCGGTCCGGGTGGTTACGAGGCTGAACAGAAACTGGTGAGAGTCGCGGGATATCGCCGTTCAGGCGTGCTCAAGTGATGTCCGGCGAGGATCAGCTCGGCCGAACCAACCTCCACCCTCCCAACGACGAGCGAGACCGGGTGGCAGAGATTTCAGGCGTGGCTCCGTCTGACTTGTGCGTGGGAAGCGTCTCCACCACTAACAGACGCTATGACTCGGCCGACCATTAATCGGCGGAGAGCTCGTCAAATTCGTCCGGACGCGATCAGAGGGAGATAGGAAACTTCTTCGAACAACATGCCCCTGAGGCCTGCTGCCTTCCAGGCATCTTTCATCGCTTGGTCAAAAATGACACATTGTCTGGCGTACGCCATTCGAAACGCGTGCGCATCGCCAACCAGCTCGTCCTTGAAAACGAGTTCAACATCTCCGAAAAAATCGTAGTACTTTTGACCGAAGTCTCGGTAGATCGGATCGTTGCAAATACCGATGGTCAACCGCGATCGCTCCTCATCCAGTGCGTCGAGAGAGCGACGCACGTCGCAGAACCAGTAGCGAGGTCCGTCCCAGACCCCATTTGGAACATGCACGTCGCAGACAACAAAGGAAAAAGCCTCGGGGTCGACGGCCTCAAACACGGTCTTAGCCCGGTCAGAGATAAGCCAGAACGAATACCAGAGTTCACAATCTCGAGGCCGACGCCTTCGCGGGTTGAATGTGACGCGTGGCGTCGGCCCCGCGAAATCCGACAAGTGTCCCGGCTCTAGCGAAGAAGGGTCGTTCGTAATTTGGAAATCACAGGGGTTGCCGGTTCGATAGAAGTCCATTCTGTAGAATTTTCGCTTCTGCAACGAGGAGCGTTTGTCCTGCTTCGGCTGTTCATTGCTCATCTTCTATGCTGCCAGTTGTCTGGGTCCCTGTGAAAATGAGTCCCTCAGTTCTTTCATCCGAACGGCAACTCCAGCCCACTACCACACAAACTCGCCACCTCTTTGCGTCATAGCGGCGCTTTCGCGTCTCTCGCTGGTTCACCAGACGTACATTGCCCTCGAATCATGAGACGCGATTGAACTGCGTCGTCGTTGTGATGACTCCATGCAGAGTACCGACCACAAAAATAAAGCCCGCAGCGCGCCGCGAGCATCATTCAAATACATCTCAATGATGCCACTCTGCCGGTGTTTTGCCCGACGTGTCAACGAGCAAGCATTCTAGCAGGACTTCTCGACGAATGACTTCGAGATCGGCGACCGAAGCGCACGACGTCAATACTTCGTCGCGTCGGTGAATCCAATGCCCTTGATGCCCGCCTCCTTACACGCATCCTTCAGCACTTGATCGCAGACGACCATGGGATAGAAGCGAAGCCTGAAGACGTGAGCCGCGCCGACGCTATCCTCTTTGAAGATGAGGCTGCTTGTCTTGCTCAAATTGTAAACCTTGCGATCGGGCGTGGGATACTTGATCTCAAGAACCGATTTCGCTTCGTCCACAGCATCGAGAACCCTGACAATATCACAAAGCCAATAAGGTGGCGCCGTAGGGCCATCCTGGTATCGGGTCTCGCATCTGACGAAACAAACGCCCTTCGGGTCCAATCTCTCGAGAAGATTCTTCATCCGCTCGGAAACGAGCCGGTAGTCGTGAAAGAGCTCCCAGTCCGCGGGAGCACGGCCGAGAGATTTGTCGACGACAAGCCGCGGTGGTTCAGGGAAGGGCACGAAGCCCCGCTCCCGCGGCGGAATGAGGACTTGGCGTCCGCCCGTCAAAGCTGCGAGGTTTTCTATCTCACATGCCGGCGCGGTGCGGAAACCGCCAATGCCGACGACACAGAACTTTCGCTCCTTTGCCTTGATCTGGCGCCGCTTTGGGGGAGAACCAACCATCAGTCTTCACTCGTCTACGAAGCTTTGCCCTGTCGGGCGCTGTGTGCCGATGTCGCTCACCTATACGGAATCGTCGGTACAGTAAAACACCGGCAGCCCGCCAAACGCATCAGAATTCTTGTAACGCACCTGGATGCGCTCGCTCGCACTCGCCCCGATCGTATCGCCGTCCTTCACGACGCTACCATGCTCGATCAAATACACAGCAAGCCCGGTCACTTTGTCGAACAATGCCGAAAGCGTCAGCTTGCCGGTCACGAATTCGATCTCGCGACCGACGAACGCGGATAGCCCCATCGTGACGGCGCCGATCTTCGCACCTGAACGGAACGGAAGAGTGTCGACCCACAGGCCGAAGGGATAGTTGGGATACGGCGCGAAGCAATCGCGGGACGCCTCGAGCCAGAGATCGGCGGGCCGTGCCACACGGCCGGCCCACGCAACGCCGCAGCACTCGGGCATCGTCGCAATCAGCGCACCGATGACGGCGGTCGTGACGCGCGCGGCTTGAAGCGGCTGCTCACCTTTTCCGAGCATCGACACGATCAGATGACCGCGATGCCGGGCGGCCACCGCTTTGCCCTCCGGCCACGTCGAAGCGGCGCGCGCCCACAGTCCCTCGTCGTGTGGAATAGGTGCCGGCATTGACATGACCGCAACGAGCGCATTGCCGCAGCGGATGAGCGGCGAGTTTGCTTGAGCCTGCCACGCAGCTGCGTCGTCCCTCGGCTCCCGCGCCAACTCCGGATGCCGGGCGTGAAGGATCTCGGCGACCGCTGACATGTCCGGCGTCGCCGGGTTGTCCAACAAGACCAAAGAAAGAAGCGAGCTACTCATCAACAGATCCGCAAAAATCCAGGCTGCAACCGGCACGCGGCCGCTTCAGCCGGAGGTTGAGATACGTTTTACATAGAACATAACAAGAACATCGTCAACGGCGTTCTTGAAGCTCTCTTCGCTTTGCAAGCCAGAGCACGCCGCTAGGCGGATCCGCAAAGGGCTCGTGGGTGCTGCGTCCGAGAAACGTATCGGGCGGCGGCTGCTGCAGCAGTTCGCGGGCCTTGCGCATCAGCTCTCGCATGATGTCCGCCTGCGCATGACCGGCTGGCACGGACGGATACACCGGCATCGGTGTGCTCCCTTCGCTTTGCAGGCGGAAGCACTCATCGGTGCCGACGCCAACGGACAAAGCCTTCGGCCGGTGATGTCATGTCAACGAACTGAGCTCGCTTTGGCTCAGTGCGGACTTTCGTCCCTACTCACTCAAGTTGAGTAAGTGGCTCATACCACTGAACTTACACGCCAAGATTTAATCTGCGTACGTATCAAAAGATACAGACTCTGCGCCGCGCCGGGCCTAGCCTTGACCCATCACTGCAAGGCCCGTGGCACGAGATCGGTGATGAGAACGCCGGTTCGCGCTCCCGCCCCACTTGAACAAGGGACATGCGCCATGCTGACGCGTCGCCGTTTCAAACAGACCCGAACTCTCACCCAACGTCTCGCCGACGAAGCGACGCGCTGCCGCGAGGAAGCCCGCGCGCTGTCGCCGGGGCGCCGCCGCGAGATGCTGCTGCGCCGGGCGCGGCAGGACGAGACCGCCATGCAGATCGATGCCTGGCTGCGCTCGCCCGGCCTGAGGGCGCCGACATGAGCCAGCAATATCGCGCTTATCTCGTCGGCGAGGATGGCGTCTTCCGCTCCGCCGAAGCGTTCGAGGCCCCGACCGACGAGTCCGCTCTCAGTTTCGCACGGCAGTTCACGCGGCACGGCAAGGTGGAGGTCTGGCAGCTCGGGCGCAAGATCGCGGTGCTCGAGTCCGGGCAATCTTGGCCGCCACCGCAGCAGCAATCCCGGCCGACGCTGACGCGTCAATGATCGCCGGAAGGCGTTCGTGTGTTGAACGTCTCGATCGCGAAGCTGAATGTCACCTGCATGACTGGCCCGCCGGCATTGCGAACCTCGATCGCCATCCTCTGCGGTCTGCCGGTCGCCGGTGCGGAAGCGATGGCCTCGCGCGCCATGTCGCCGACCGACTTGGCCGCCTCGGCCTGGACCGCGCGCACGTTGGACAGCTCCAGCCCCTCTTCGTCGAGCGCGGCTCCGTGCTGGTCGCATAAGTCGAAGTAATATCGCGCCATGTGCGTATTCCTTTACCCCTAAGAGGCCCGGGAGGGGGCAAAGGTTGCTCGTCCATCGAAAAATTCTTTTGGACCAACGAGTTCAGGGAACACGGCGCGCAGGTCGACGACCACATCTGTTGCCCGCCGGGCGCTACTCTTCCGCGAGCTTGCACGCGATATAAGCGTCCACCGTCTCGGCGAACGAGCGCTGCACGCCGACCGCGACATCATGCTGGTCGAGCGCGTCGCGCTGGAGCACGCGCAGGCCGCGCCCGCGGCAGCTCACCGGCGCCGTGTTCAGATACTGGTCGATGGCGCCTTTGGCGAGCGGGATGGCCTTGGGATCGCCCCGGGCGATCAGGAGCCTGAGCAGGCTCTGGCATTCGGCCAAACCGGGCATGGCTTTCGAGCCTCTCAGCGTTGCTGCGATTTCGGCTTCGGCCGCTTCACCGGCTGGGTGTGGGTGCCGAACAGCGCCAGCAGAAACGCGACTTCTTCCTTCGAACCGATCTGGATCATGATGATCTCCTTTTCGCTTCGTTGGTCGAGGCGTGGGGACGCGGAGTTCAGGACAATCGGGTTTCAGCTCTGTTTCAGGCGTGTTTCGTCGGGGCCTGACGGCGATGGACGGCTTGCTTGTGTCCACAATTGAACATGGGAAACGCCCTGCCGGCGGACCTCGGCCACGCTTCGCTGTTCCTTAACGCCCTCTCCATAACGTCCCGCCAGGTGAAGGGCCTGAGGGAGTTTTAGAGATGGTCGTGAAGTGCGCGGGATGTGCCGACGGGACGGAGTTGCCGTTCGAATTCAGGATGGCGTTCCAGCCGATCGTCGACGTCAGCGAGAACAGGGTCTGGGGCTATGAGGCGCTGGTGCGCGGCCCGAACGGCGAGAGCGCGCACAGCGTGCTCAGCCAGCTCACCGACGCCCAGCTCTACCGCTTCGACCAGGCCGCCCGCGTCATGGCGATCGAAACCGCCGGCCGGCTGTTTGCCGATCCGCACACGCGACTCTCCATCAACTTCATGCCGAACGCCGTGTATGAGCCGCGCGCCTGCATCCAGAAATCGCTCGAGGCCGCGCGCCGCGCCAATTTCCCGGCCTCCAATCTGATGTTCGAGTTTACCGAGAACGAGCGGATGAGCGATCCCGCCCATGTCGAGAACATCGTGCGCGCCTACAAGGCGCTCGGCTTCTGGACGGCACTGGATGATTTCGGCGCCGGCTATGCCGGCCTCGGCCTGCTCGCCCGGCTGCAGCCGAATCTGATCAAGATCGACATGGAGCTATTGCGCGACATCCATCTCAGCAGGCCCAAGCAGGTCATCATCGCAGGCGTGGCGCAAATCGCGCGCGAGCTCGACATCACGGTGCTGGCCGAGGGCGTCGAGAACGAGGCCGAGCTCACCGTCCTGCGCGCTGCCGGCATCGCGCTGTTTCAAGGCTATCATTTCGCCAAGCCTGGCTTCATGTCGCTGCCGACGGTGCGCGGATTCGAGCGCATCGACGTGTCGCTCGCGGGGTGAGCCGAGCCGGCCTTTCCTGTTTTTCCCGGGCAGCAAACCGGGACGTCAAAAGCCCGCGCGGATCGCTCCACGCGGGCTTTTTGCCGCTTGCGCGGCCTCCCTCGAAAGTCCGGCACCGTGAGCCCACGATGCCGATTGTCGTCTCAGTGCATGTGGCCGATCAGATAGACGCCACCGCCGAGAACGATCACGGCCGGCACGGCCCAGAGCAGAAGTACGGGCATCGTTCCTCTCCTTAGTTCGTGGTGCAGACCTTGACGGTCTTCATGCCGGCCTCGGCCTCGGACCGGGTCTTGTACACGGTGTCACCGCTGACGACCGTCGTCTCGGTGGTGGTCGGCTTCGATTCCGTGATCGTGCACTTCTTGGTTTTGACGTCTTGCACCACATAGAACGCCTGCGCGAACGCGGGCGCGGCAAACGACGTCAGCACGGCAGCGGCAATGATGGTCTTGATGTTCATATTGTCCTCCTCCAGCAGTCCGGTGCTCCGGATCTGTCTTCCTCAAACCAAGAATATTGCCACTTGTTCCCGGTCACTTGGCCTGAACCAACCGCCGCCTGCCGCGTTGACGCGCAAATGGAGGCTGCGATGCTGGATGTGAGACTTGTGACGACGTCGCTCGCGATGCTGATCGCCTTGGTGTCCGTGGCGCTGGCCGAGCCTGCCAAGGACGAAGCCAAGCCTGCCGTTCAGAGCACAGCCGACGCACGCCCGATCCGCGTCATCCTTCCCGCCCCCTGGCAGCCGGCAACGACCCATGCCGAAGTCGCCACGGCGAAGTGACCCGCAATTGAAAGCTATTTGCCGCGCTTCGACGTGACCAGCCGGAGCACGATGCCATGCTGCCAGGCGCGCACCCGCACCGCCGCTTCGCTCCGGTTCAGTTCGCGGGCAATTTCGTCGGGCCGCCGCCCCGCCTCGGCGAGGGCCTTCAGCCGCTCATGCTCCTCTGCCGTCCACTTCTTCAACAGCGGGTAGCGGGATTGCATGATGGACTTGAGTTCTCGTCTGCTTGAAGCTTCGAACGCGGCAGCGGCCTCAGACATCTCCGGGGTTGGACGTGAGGAGCGAAAATGCCGAGGCCGCCGGCGCGCCGACTCAAACACGCGCGCCTGCACCTATTGTCCGCCGGCGATCGCGCCCTGCCCTATCAAATGATGCTTTGCCCTGAATAAACTCGGCGCGCGCCCGATTGGCGCGCGGTGTTCGGCGACGTTGCTAGCTCCAGATCTCGTCCCCGCATGGGTCGCACCGAAAGACCATGACTTGCCTGTCTCGCTTGACGTCCAGCACGGATGTGACGAACCGCGCCGGCGTGCTGCACTTCGGACAGGGTGGGCCGGCCTGCGGGCGGCCGGACGGAAGCTGCGCTGCTTCGTTCTTCTCGGTCATGACGGCCCCGGCGTGAAAGACAGGTTCCTAAGTACCAAAGTGGACAGTTGTTCCATGAGTCGCGGAAGTCAGAAGAAGGTTCGGTTACGGCACATGAGTGTCGAGCGCGCGGATCTGTTACGAACGCAACGTCGATTTGGATCTCACCGAGGCGCGCTTATTGCGAGGCTGCCGCACTCTGCAGCTTCTGCCAAAGCAACCATTTCGAATCTCACTTGTTGTCGCCGGCACATTCACCGCCGGAGAACAAAAAATGAGACGTCTTACCTTACTAGCCGCAACCGTGCTGATGCTCGGAGCCGTGCCCGCAAGCGCCCAGTCGCAACCCGCGCAAAGCGGGCCGGGCAACAACGCGGTCAACAGCTCGGACCACAACAATTCGAACAAGCCGGTCGAGGGCCGCAACAGCTTCACCGAGGGACAGGCGAAGTCGCGGATCGAGGGCGCCGGTTACTCCAACGTCTCCGGCCTGCACAAGGACGACCAGGGCGTCTGGCGCGGCAAGGCCGACAAGGCCGGCAGCAAGACCGACGTCAGCCTGGACTTCCAGGGCAACGTGAACCCCGCCAAGTAAGGAAACATGCACATGACAACCACCATTTCCCGCCTTTACGACACCTATGCCGACGCCGAGCGCGCCGTGACCCGGCTCGAAGGAGCCGGCGTGCCGCACTCCGACATCAGCATCGTCGCCAACAATTCCGACAATTGGTACGGCTCACGCTCCGGCAAGGTCGATCGTGATCGCGACGGCGTCGACGATCGCGCTGAAGGCGCCGGCACCGGTGCCGGAATCGGCGCGGGCCTCGGCGGCGCCGCGGGCCTTCTCGCCGGCCTCGGCCTGCTCGCGATTCCCGGCCTCGGT
>NZ_JXDL01000001.1:7158218-7201486 GCF_001590795.1 Bradyrhizobium sp. AT1 | reverse complement strand
CCACCGGCGGAATCGTCGGCGCCCTCACGCAAGCCGGCATCTCCAAGGAAGACGCCTCGCGCTATGCCGAGGGCGTTCGCCGCGGCGGCACGCTGGTCTCCGCGCGGGTGCCCGACCAGGACCGCGCGCGTCTCGATGCGCTTCTCAACGAGCGCGCCGTGAACCTGCAGGATCGCAGCGCGGCCTGGCAGAAGTCCGGCTGGAGCGACTTCGATGCCGCGAGCCCGCCGCTGTCTCCGGAAGACATCGGCCGCGAGCGTGAGCTCTACGGCGCGGGCACGCGGCGATAGGCCCCGTCAAACCCGACACGGAAGGCCCCGCAATGCGGGGCCTTTTTTTGCCGTGAGCGCGAACGAGCCACCTTGCCGCGCCGGGACAAACAGGAATTTCGCGGCAGATTTAGTCAAATCCGACGCATCGGATTCGGCGGAATGAAAGCTCTTCTCGCCATGTTCAAGCATGTCGCTTGCTCTCCTTGCGCGGACGTCATCGGGAGAGCCATGGAGAGATCGCCCATGTACTTCGTCGCCGCTGCATTGCTGGTGCTGTCGGGACTGTTCTACTCCGCGAGCCATCACGAGATCGGCTCGCTCGGCGTCACCATGTGCAGCTATGGCGGTGCGTTCTGCGACAATCCTCTGATCGTCTTTTCCGGCGCGGCGCTGGCCGCCGCCTGGGGCATGTTCGTCAGCGTCAAGTAGCGGCGGCTCGCAAGATATCCATCTCTGCGCTCGAGACCGCGCTCCGGTCCCACCGGAGCATTCGAGACGACTTGCGATGATGGCAATCTACAGGTGTTTTGCCCGCCAGTCAAGATGAATTAGTATTTTCAGAAACTGCCAGATCTTCCCGGCGGTAAGGAACTTATGTTCCCTGCCTGGCTTTTGCTTTGAACACCGCCCCGATCGAGGTCTCCCCTTCCATGAGCGACGACGCCCTCACCCCGACGAAATCCGCGCCGACGCTGCTGCAAAGGCTGGGACCGGGCCTGATCACCGGCGCTGCCGACGACGATCCCTCGGGCATCGCGACCTATTCGCAAGCCGGCGCGCAATTCGGCTATGGGCTCTTGTGGACGGTGTTTCTGACCACGCCGTTCATGATCGCCATCCAGCTCGTAAGCGCGCAGATCGGCCGCGTCACCGGCAAGGGACTCGCCGCCAATGTCATGAAGGTCGCGCCGCGCTGGGCGGTGCTGGGCCTCGTCGCCATGCTGGTGGCCGCCAACACCTTCAACATCGCCGCCGACATCGCCGCGATGGCCGAGGCGCTCTCGCTTGTCATCGGCGGGCTCAACCACGAGCACGCGCTGATCTTCGCGGCGGGCTCCACCATCCTGCAGGTATTTCTGCCCTATCGCCGCTATTCGCCGGTGCTGAAATTCCTCACGCTGGCGCTGTTCGCCTATGTCGCGACCGCCTTCACCGTCAAGATTCCCTGGAGCACGGCGCTGCTCGCCGCGGTGTGGCCGAAGGCCGATGTCAACGCCGATTATCTGATGATGGTGGTCGCCGTGCTCGGCACCACGATCAGCCCTTATCTGTTCTTCTGGCAGGCCTCGCAGGAGGTCGAGGAGATGAACCAGGGCAAGCGCGACAAGCCGCTCCGTGAGCTCAAGCGCGGCGGCACGCACGAGCTCGACCGCATCAAGACCGACACGCTCTCAGGAATGCTGCTCTCCAACGGCATCGCCTTTTTCATCATCCTGACCACCGCCTCCGTACTGCACGCCAACGGCGTCACCAGGATCAGTTCGGCGACCGAGGCGGCCGAAGCGCTGCGGCCGCTCGCCGGGAACTTCACCTTCGCGCTGTTTGCGACCGGCATCATCGGCACGGGCCTGCTCGCGATCCCCGTGCTGGCGGGCTCGGCCGCCTATGGCGTCGCGGAGATCTTCGGCTGGCATGCCACGTTGGAGGCCAAGCCCGACGAGGCGGTCGGCTTCTACACCATCATCGCTGCGGCAACCATCATCGGCTTCGGCCTCGGCTTCACCGGAATAGACTCCATCCACATGCTGGTCTGGAGTGCGGTGCTCAACGGCATCGTCGCCGTCCCCATCATGGCAATGATGATGCTGATCGTCTCGAGCCGCGCGATCATGGGCCGCTTCCGCGCCCGGTCATGGCTGATCGCGCTGGGCTGGCTCGGCACCGCGCTGATGGCGCTGGCCGTTCTCGCCTTGCTGGGCTCGTCGCTGATGGGCTGAGGCTAGGCCGGCGACAGCGCCGCCGAGATCTGCGAGGCGATGATGAAGGCCGCGAATACGGCCGGCACGCTGATGAAGCGCAAGAACTGATCTATCGAAAGCATTGCTGTCCCCCAAAGACACGAAGCGCCTTCGCCCGCCGCGCTATTGCACGGCGTGCGCGACGCGCCGCTCGGCCGTCAGAAGCTGATCGGAAATGGCGGCTCCGCTCATCGTGAGCAGCGCCAGAATCGAAATCACGGCGAGAAATTTCATGGCCGGAAGGTCGGGTCCGATTGTGGCCAAAAGCGTCAGAACCTGGCGCGATTTCGCGACGATCCCAGGAAAGATCATGGCTATCCCCACCGGATTCTACGGATCTTCCCCCCGCAGACGAGCAGGGACTTCTCAAGCTTGGCCGCGAGAGGCTGATGAGGCTAAGGCGTGACGGGATTGACGGTCGGCGACGTCTTCGGCCCCGGCCGCGCCGGCTCGATCGGCGACTTCGGTCTGGTCGGAAGCACGACCGCGCCAGCGGCCCGCGCCGCGTCGCCCGTGGTCGCATACATCGCGACATGAGCCGGTTGGGTCTTCGCGCGATTCCACGGGCCATGGTCGACGATCAGCATGGCCGCGATCGTCACGCCCGCCACGATGAGCGCGATCACGCCGGGATGGCGGAGGGCGTTAGAGATCGAATTGTTAAAGCGACCACTTGTCATCACAGGATCCGCTATTTCCCTATCAATGGATAATTCAAAAGCGCCCCTCCGGTTCCCGGTGCCAACAGCTTGGTTCCAACGTCCGTGATCGACATCGGGCGGCGCCCGCGTGCAGCATTCCATTGCCAGACAATGCGAAGCTTCAAATCAGGAGATCATGGGCCCCCGGCAAAACGCCGTGATGCGGATTGACGTGCTGCGCTGCGTGCTCCTCCGGGACAGGAGCGGCCATCTCGACGATCACCCCGTGGCCATCTTCCTGACCAAGGGCAGCGTGTGGTTTATGAATTTCTCTGGGCTCGGCGAAGGCGACGAGCGTGGGAGGAACGACCTCGCCATCGAAACGGAACATGTGTTGCTGATGGGCCGCGCCAAGCTCGAACGCAGCTTTCGCCGGCTGCGCGGTGTCCGACGGGTTTGCACCGGAATGCGCAGCCTGCTGCGGGTCGCCGCGGTTCATGTTGCCGGGAGGCGCGGCGCTCCCGCCTGCTTCCGCTGCTTTGTCGGAAGCCACGTCGACCGAATTGCTGTGCCCGGCCCCGCCGGACGCGACCGTCTTCGCGGCCCCTGGGGGATTGTCCGAAGCCTGGGAATGGTGCGCATGGTCACCGTTGCCGGGTTTGGATGTGGCTTCGGCCATCTCTGCGTCCAACGCCTTCGCAGACCCAGGCTCCGCGCCATGCTGTGCGTGGCCGTGCTCCGTGTGACCGGGAGGCAGGGCGTTCTCGCCCGCATGCGCTCCCTTCTCGGAAGCCGCGCGGTCCGACTTGCCATGCTCGGCGCCGCCGGACTCTGCCGCCTTCGTTTTTCCTGGCGGGCTTTCGGGCGCCTGATGGTCATCCGCGGCGCTCTTGCCGGGCTTTGACTCCGTCTCAACTTTTGCCGAACCTGGCTCTGGACGGTGCTCGGAGTTACCGTGGCCCGTGCTGTCGGCGGTGTTGAAGTCCGGTTGGACCATCTCGCTCTGCGTCGTCGACGAAGCCCCAGTATTCGGATTCGTCAGGGCATTCTTCCAGGAGAGGTTTTCCGCGGCCGGAGGCGCCGCACCATGATCGGGCGCGACCGATGATCCGTAAGCCGGCACACCGGACGCACCAGCACTCTCCTCTGTTGCATCCGCCGTATCGCTGCTGGAGGCATCGGACTTAGCCGCCGTCCCGGAGCCAGTTCGAACATGCGCGAATCGAAAACCCAAACCGGCATCGGCGGAAGCGCTCCAAACGAACGCCTCGAGCGAATCCTCACTCGCATCGCTGCTGTTCGCCCCCGGAACCGTCTCATCGGTTGCGGCGGTCAAGACCAGCGCTTGTTCGAGTTGCTCCAGCGTAACCGCGACAGCGGCGCCTTCCGATGCCTGAACGAAATCCGCCTCCGCAACGGATACAATTCCCTGCATATGGATTTCGAGCAGGCCGCGATCCCCCACATCGAGGATGCGGTCGGTTGGATTCACATAGACGATCGTCTGATTGCTTGCGGGATCATAGATCCAGGCGAGGGTATGCGGCGGGATGGATTTGGCTGCCGCCGTCAGATGCAGCCAGGCAAGTGCCCCGAAAGCCGCAAGATTGAGCCGGCCCGGCCCGGATGCGACATCCAGAACGGAATCGGAAGATGATGGCGTGGAATCTGTCGGAGAGCGATCAACAATTTCTGCGCCGCTGCCCCCCAGCAGCTGGTCGCGGCCATGTCCATCCGGGCTGGAAACGTGACCAGAGCCCAGTACGCCAAAAGGGGTTTGGAAGTTGTGACCCGCGGCGTCCGGGGCCGCCTGAGCCTGAACGCCTTCTTGCGGGCCGCTATTCGCGGGGATCACAAAGGCGGAATGCAAAGCGACATCGTGCGGAAGAAGATCCGCCGCTGCCTTGCCGGCGTAATTGGCATCGACAGGCGTGACCGCCGCCAGTTGGGTGGTCGCATTGTCTCCGATGCCGGCCAGGAAGCTGTCGATCGAAGCCTGATCCGGTTCGTGCGCCTGCGCGGCGTGCTGAGCATCGCTCAGTTCGTAGATCAATGCCCCCGCGAGAGCGGCGAAAGCGCCATAGCCTGCGTGAATCGACATCTGATCGGAAACAGGCCGCGGAAGGTAATGCTCCCCGGGTGAGTTACTTCCGGTCCGAAGGTCATTGCTTCCTCGCGGCAGGAGTGCTGCCAGGCTTGGCGTGCCCGATCCGATTGCACCACCCTCTTTCCACGGCTTCGCGCCCAGGAATTGCTCCGCTGCGCGTAGCGCTTCCATTGCCGCGGCCGGGTTCGCGTCTTGGCTTGCCTTGGCAAGCAAGTCCCTCTCGGCGAACGGAGAGGTCTCGCCCGACTTCGAGACGATGAGATGCTGCAGGATCGCTTTTTTCCAGACCTCAAATCCGGAGTGCTCGTCCATCCGATCGCGGCTATCATCATCCGCAAGGATGTGGTCGGCTTCCGAGGCCTTGAGCTCATCCGCAATTGCGAAGGCCAGAATGCCCAGCGCGAGCGCACCGAAGCCGGAGGTGCGTTGCAGCCATGAGATGGTCGCGAGCACCGTTCTATTGGTGATCTCGAGCTTCTGAAAGATGTTGTGCAGGTGAACTTTGATTGTCCCCTGGGACACATCGAGACGGCGCGCGATTTCCTTGTTCGACATTCCATTGGAGACCAACCGGGCAATCTGGCGTTCCCGAGGCGTCAACAGCTCCAGCATCTTTTCGATAAGGGCGCCGCCATCAGCTTCCTTGCCGGCCGGCGAGAGATCGGATGGCTCCAGCGACACGCCGCTCTTCGCCATCAGACGCAGTGATTGCAGCATGGCTCCAGGAGCAACATATTTCGAAATTGCGCTGCAGGCGCCGGCAGCGATCGCCGCGGTCAGATCGTCGTTGCCATCGGACTCGGTGAAGAACACAAGGCGTGTGGAAAGCTTCTCGGCTTTTACGAACGCAAGGATGTCGGATGCCGTCAGGTCCGGCAGGTTGTCGGCGATAAGCGCGACGTCGGGCGCTAAATTCCTGAGAGCTTCGAGGCAGCTCGTCCCATCGCTGGCGGACGCGACGACGTCGAAGTCCTGCTGCGTCCCCAATATCGACTTCAGTCCCTGCAGCACGATCGGTTGCCGATCGACAATCACAAGCCGAACGGGTTTGACAATCCCCGGCCTGGCGGACGCGTCCAACATAGGTCTCCCTCGCACCGGCTCTATATCCTTCGGCATATGGCCGCGGCCGGGCGGGATAATAAAATAAGTCTAGTGGATTTGGTTCCTCGGTGAAAATCAGTTGGACGGCTATGATGACAAACGTCTCTTTTGACCCGATGGCTGTGGCGGTCGACTGGCTTGATGCCTATCGCGCCGGCGATATCGAAACGATCCTGGAGCTCCATGCCGACGATGCCGTGGTGCACTGCGGCTGCTCCGGCGTTCAAACCATCACCGGCCGTGAGGCCCTTCGGGCCTATTGGATCGAGCACCTCCGAAAATATCCCGCGACCACGTTGGACGATCTCAATCCTTCAGACCGCGGAACCGTGATCTCCTACCTCACCGGCACGGGCGTCATGAGCGCGGTTTTGGCGTTTGACGCCGCCGGTCGGATCAAGCTCATGGACTGCAGCCCCTCGCGCTAGCCTCTGGCGCAATCCGAACCACCGCTCAACGGTACGGTCCCAACTAACTCTCAAACACAATGCGCAGGGCGATCACGATGATCGCCGAGATGAGAAACGAAATCGCGAGCAGCGTCCAGCTCGGTCTTGTGCTTGCGCGGGCGACCCGCGCGACGAGCATTCTCATGCCCGTCAACATCCGTCGCTGGGAAGCCGGTGCAGATAGGCGATCCCGAAGCTTGCGAGTTCTTCGGCATCGCTCTCGCGCTCTTCCCTCCTCCTGAGCAAATGGCGTTCCAGCAGGCATCGCCGGCTGTCGAACGGATCGACGTCGGGATGCCGCGCCCGGTATACCCTCCAGGCGGTGTCGGCGGCGTTCTTCAAGACGGGGTCGTCCACGATGATGCTCTCCACACACCTGTATCCGGCCTGCCAACCTACAGCATCTTCCATGTTTCCAGTTTTTCCCGAATATCTTTAGTCGAACCGCTGAGGTCGCCTGCGCGAGATCTGATCACACGTCAGATTTTCTGCTGTCACCACGACGAATGACGGTCCGCGATTTTGCAACCATTGCTTATTTATCCCGTTACATGGGCACGGAAGCTAAGCCATGTGAAAAGGTTTCTCGATGAAGAAAATCGCAATGTCGGCCCTGATGGCCGGCGCTCTTGGTCTAAGCTCGATCGCTGCGACGTCTCCCGCTGAGGCCCACTGGCGGGGCTGGGGACCGGGCATTGCCGGCGGTCTTGTCGCAGGCGCCGTGATCGGCGGGATCGCCTCCTCGACATATGGCTGGGGGCCTGGCTACGGCTACTGTCCTGGCTACGGCGGTGGCTATTATCGGGCCGGTTATTATGGCGGTCCATACGCTTACTATGACGATGCGCCGTATGGCTGGGGTGGCGGATACACCACGGCCACCTATTACACGCAGCCTGTATCTTACGGCTACCGCTACCGCCGCGTGGTGCGCCCTGCTTACGCCTATTACAGCGGATCCTATCCGGTCATGCGCCACCGTTGGCACCACCACAATCACTGGTGAGCTGACTTGACCTGAGCCGCGAAGGCCGCGCTCCGGATGAGTGCGGCCTTTGTCGGTGGCGCCGGCGTTTCGCTAGGGTCGCGGCGATTGCGCTGGCGCAGCAGGTTGCTGCGAAGGTGCGGCGGACGGTTTGGGCTGCTCCGCGGGCACAGCTTGATCTCCCCCGCCATGCGGCACACAGGTGCCGACATTGCTCAGCAATCTCTTCGCTTCGAGATCGCGAGCCTTCTTGTAGTCCCTACGCCGGTCTATTCGTGTCGCGGCCAAACGATCCCAGGCATCGAACGCGTCGGAGTAATGCTGCCGCATCTGCTCCTCGGCGGAAAGGCAATCGCTGAACTTGTCGAACACGAGATCGGTATTGACGGGCGCGACGCCACCCACGAGGACCACAAGCATCCATTTCATGGTTTAAGCCTACGTTCTGGGATCAGCGTTCATGATCAATAACCGGTCTCTCCGGATAGGAAAAAGGCCCCAGCCCACCGGATATTGGGGGCATCGGAGCTGGGGCCATCGGGGGTCACCCTTGGGGAAGGGCATCGGGAAAACTTGGCAAATGCGGGAAGGTTCCTGCCCGGATGTAGAAAGCGCGAGCCGCCATCCGCCGCCGAGCGATCCAAAACCACCGCCGGGACAGCAGCGGCGAAGCGACAGGCTGGACGCCTTCGCCAGATCAAGCTCATCGTCTTCGTCAGCGCTTCACTCGCCCGGAGCGATCGCGTTGCTCGGCGTCGGTCGGTCGGTGATCTGCTGGCCGAACAAGCTGCCGATCAGTTCGACCGCGGTGCGCGCCGTCCGGCCGCGTTCGTCCAGGAAGGGATTGAGCTCGACGATGTCGACCGATCCGACCATGCCGGAATCGTGCAACAGCTCCATGATCAGGTGTGCCTCGCGATAGGTCGCCCCACCCGGCACCGTGGTGCCGACGCCCGGGGCCACGCAGGGATCGAGGAAATCGACGTCGAAGCTGACATGCAGCACGCCGTTGCTCGCCTTGACCCGTTCGATGACCCGCCGGATCAACACGGCGACGCCGAACTCGTCGATCTGGCGCATGTCGACGACCCTGATCCGGCGTGCGCGCATCAGCTCCTTTTCCAGCTTGTCGATCGAACGCGCGCCGAACAGGTCGAGCCTATCCGGCTGGATCGACGCGCGCGGATCGTCGCCGAGCAGGCCGTCGAGGCCGGGCTCGCCACACAGGAACGCGGCCGACATGCCGTGCATGTTCGCGGTGATCGTCGTCTCCGGCGTGTTGTAGTCAGCGTGGGCGTCGAGCCAGAGCACGAACAGCTCCCGGCCACGCTCCTGCCAATGACGCGCCATCGCATTGACCGATCCCATCGACAGCGTGTGATCGCCGCCGAGGAAGATCGGCAGAGCGCCGGTTTTCGCGATCTCATGGCCTCGTTGGCTCAGCACGCGCGTCCAGCGCTGGATCTCGCGGTAGTGATTGGCCTTTTCCGGCGGCTTGTCGGTGAGGTCTGAGAGCTCGGTCACGGAAAGATCGCCGTAGTCGACAACCTCGAAATCCAGGCTTTCGAGCAGTGTCGCAAGGCCCGCGGTCCGCAGTGCCGCAGGACCCATCAAGGTGCCGCGCTGCGATGCGCCCATGTCGATGGGAGCCCCGAGCAAGGCGATGCGCCGGCGTCGATCCGTCAGGGCTTGATCGGTCACGGCTGGCTCCTCGCTTCATAAGGCATCGCAAGCCTAACAGAGATTCGCACCCGTCGTTTCCCGGATACTTTCGCTGTCGGAGGATCACCTCGGAACAAAAGCACGTGCGCTGAATTGCTCATTCAAGGCCGGCACCCGCCGTCAACCACGGCGCCTCTCGCGGATAGCCAAAGGTCGTCAGACCCGCTGTTCTAAACGAGCGCTCGCGCGGATAGCCAAAGGTGTCGGCCTCCATCACAAGGTTTGGAGTCGCGCGCTTGAGCACCGAGATACCGCAGTCCCCTTCCCAACCCGGCGTGGCCGAGCGTGCCATCGATGCGGCAGCCGATGTCTCCCGTACGATCGGTGAAGTCGCAGGCGGCCTGCACGCAGCGGTCGGCCGTGTGACCTCTACGATTGAGGAATCGCGCAAGCCCGGCGGAACTCTCGCAACAGTCTCGGCGATCACGCGCGAAGCGCCGCTCGCCGCCCTGTTCGTCGCTTTCCTCTTCGGCGTCGCGGTCGCGCGGCGGCGATAGGCAACGCGGCCGTCCTGCTCAGGCAGCGTCGACTGCGACGAGGTCGGCCGCCAGGAATCGCTTCTCGAATTCCGCGGCAGGCATCGGACGGCCGAAGAAATATCCCTGCCCTTCCTCGCATCCCATGCTGACCAGGAAGTCGGCGGTGGCGCGATCCTCGATGCCCTCGGCCACGACCGTGAGGCCGAGCTGCTTGCTGAGACCGATGGTCGAGCCGACGATCGCCGCGTCGTCGGAATTCGAGAGCAGGCCGGACACGAAGGAGCGGTCGACCTTGAGCCCATCCAGCGGAAACTTCTTCAGATAGCTCAGGCTCGCATAGCCCGTGCCGAAATCGTCGAACAGGACGCGGACGCCCAGCTGCTGGATCCGCTTGAACATGTCGAGCACGCGGGCTTCGTCATGGAGCAGGATGTCCTCGGTGACCTCGATCTCGAGCAACGCCGGCGCAAGCCCCGTCGATGTGAGCAGCGCCGCAACCGAATGGGCGAGATCGCCGGAGTGAAGCTGCGAGGGCGAGAGGTTGATCGCGACGCGCACGCCGTTGCCCGACAGCTCCCAGTGACGGGCCTGACGACAGGCGGTCTCCATCACCCAGTTCGCGATCCGCTCGGACAGGGCCGAAGAGTTGACCACCGGCATGAACTCTCCCGGCGACACGTAGCCGCGCACGGGATGCCGCCATCGGATGAGCGCCTCGGCCCCGACCAGGCTGCCGTCGATCAGGCGAACCTGGGGCTGGTAGAACAGTTCGAACTCACCGCGATCGGCGGCAAGCGCCAGTTCGCTCTCCAGCGTCAGCCGGTTCTCCAGCTCCTGCCTGATCGCAGCCTCGAACAGCACATGGCCGCCCCGCCGCGTCGCCTTGGCACGGCTCAGCGCGAGATGGCCATTGCCAAGGAGATCGTCGGCGTTGTGTCCGCCCTCGGGATAGACGGCAACTCCGATGCTGATCCTGACGCGGTGCTGCCGCGTGCCCGTCGCGAGCGGCGCTTCGAACGCAGACGCGATCCGCTCGGCCAAGGCCGCGATCGGCTCACCGGCCTCTGCACAGTCGAGCGCGATGGCGAATTCGTCGCCGCTGAGCCGGGCAACGACCGCCTTGCCACCGGCTTCGATCCGGAGTCGCTCGGCGACGGCCCGCAGCACGAGGTCCCCGGCCGAATGTCCAAGCATGTCGTTGATTTGCTGGAAGCCGTCGAGCCCGATCACGAGCAGCGCGACCTCGCGAGGTTGTCGCTCCGCATCCGCGATCATGCCGACCAGTCCGGCATGCAGCGTGTTGCGATTGGCAAGACCGGTCAGCGCGTCGTGCTCGGCAAGATATTTGACGCGTTCGGCCTCGCGTTTGCGCACCGAGATGTCGCGCAGGATCGCGCCATACTGAAAGCCATCCGTGCCCTGCCAACCCGAGAAGCTCGCCTCGACGGGGAAGGTTTCGCCATTCTTGCGCCGGCCCTCGAATTCCACGACGACCGCCCCGCCCGGAACCAGGAGCGCCTGGCGCGCGGCGTCGTGCATGGACGGTCTTGCGTTGCCGTCCGCCGGCGCGGCGCACAGCGTTTCGAAGGGGCGGCCGATCATCTCGGCCGGCATGTAGCCGAAGATCGCACTCGCGCCGGGATTCCAGACCGTGATCCGGTGATCCTCGTCGGTGCAAACGAGGCCGTCGCCAAGCGACATCGCGATGCGGTGGAAGCGGCTCTCGGCGATGCGTCCGAGGAGGCTACGGAAATCGATCTCGTCCAGCGCGATCGCGGTCAGATAGGCGATGATCGCGATGTGGAATAGCGAGGTGTCGATGACCAGGGGCCATCTTGCCTGCACCAGGGCTGCGACCAGTTCGATGGCGGCCCCGGAGGCGATGAGGACAGCGACGCGAATTCCCGGCGCGACGCGGCGCCAGGAATACATCATCAACAGGCAGATCACGCCCAGGCCCAGGATCATGCCGATATCGGACGTCCAGCGCAGCATCCGGCCCTGAAGGATCGATTCGGCGGCAAGCGCCTGGAGGACTGGCCCCGAGACGATCCTGCCGTTGGGAACGCTGAAGCGGTCGCCGAGCTCGAGCGCGGTGGCGCCGACGATGACCTTCTTGTCTCGAAGCTTGCCGACAGCGGCGGCATCGCCGTGCAGCACATCGACATAGGAGACGACGGGAATGGAGGCGGCCCGAATGCTGAAATCGATCAGGAAGGGCGGCCGCCGATTGGCGTCTTTCCCGGCCAGCACCACCGCCATCGACGGTATCAAGGCATCGCCGAGCTTCTCGCCGAATGGATAGCGGCGCACGAGTCCGTCGGATTCGACAGCGACGTTGACGACCGCCGGCCACGACTGGTTGCTGAACGGCTTCAAGGGGCGATTGATGTGGGCCGCGCCGCCATTTGGCGTCGGCTGCTTGAAGGACGGCAGGACCGTCGAGCCGCCGACCTCGCGAAGCGCCTTGAGAAAGGACTCGTCGGACGCCGCATCGGACGGCGTGCTGAAGTCGACGTCGAAGGCAATGTCCGCGGCTCCCGCCGCCGCAAGCCCGTGCAGCAGTTCCGCGTGCAGCCGTCGCGGCCAGGGCCACACCCCGATTTTCTCGATCGACGGTGCGTCGATAGCCACCACGACGACGCTGCCGCTGGCGTCACGCGATTGCCAGGCAAACCGCAGATCGGTGAGCGCATTGCGAAGCGCACCATGCCATCCCGTGGACAGCACGATCGCAAGCGCGATCACAACGAGAATATGCGGCCGATAACGTTTCACTCCGATCCTCCCGTGCGCCCGCTTCTGCAGGCGCGCCCTTCATTCCCCCAGCGAAACCGCCTCAGCGTCTGCCGTAGGCGTGACCATGGCCGTTGCTGCCATTACCGCCGCCGTTCCCATTGCCATTGCCGTTGTTGCCCCTGCCGTTGCCGGTGGCGCCATTGTTGCCGTTACCGTTGTTGCCGCTATTGCCGGCATTGCCGTTGTTGCCATTATTGCCGTTGCCACCGCCATTTCCGTTGCTGGCGCCGGGGCTGTCGCTGGATGCGCCGGCTGTCGCCGCAGCGATCACACCTGCGCTCGACGCGCCGCTGCCGGCCGGTGCGGCACCGCTGGTCGTCACCGCAGTCTGGACGGAGCTGTTGGACGCGGGCGTGCCGGTCGTGCTGTCGCTCCAGACCGTCGCGGTAGAAGCGTTGGCGTTCGCGTTGCGCACCTGGCCGGGAGCCACCGCGCCATGAGCGAGACCGCGCGTGACCTTATGGACGTTCAGCTTGACCTCGCCCAGCGAGCTCGAGATGCGCACGACACCGGCTTTGGGACCATGATGCCCTGCCGCCTGATGCGTCGGCTTCGGAGCGCCCGCCGCCTTGGTCCCCTTGTCGATCGGGCCAAGCGCGTGGATCGCGTGGCCGTTCGCGGCATTGCGCGGCGCCGTCAGGCCGGACTTCGGCACCGGGATGCGCTCGATCGTCGGAGCGCGCGGCTTGCCCTGCTCGATCGCGTTGAACGTCCCCGCGCCGCTCAGGCTGAGACCGGGCTTGCCGTGCTCGGAGACGGTGGCCGCCTGCCCCGGCATGACCTGGGCAATCTGCCCCGTCCTGAAGTCGGAGACCTCGACCTGGCCGCGGACAACGCCGACCTTGGTGCTGCCAGCCGCCACCGTGACGCTGAACTGCGTTCCCTTGACCACGGCGGCGAGATAGGGCGTCTCGACCTCGAAATGCTTGACGTTACGCTTCTCGACCTCGAGCAGGATCGAGCCCGCCTGTTGCATGATGGTGGTCGAGAGCCCGTCCTTCTTCTCCGCCGGCAAGCCGACCACGGAGTTGGGAGAGATCAGGATCGTTTCCTCACCGCGGACGAGCAGAACGCGACCGTTGCGCCCGGTGCGAATGGTGTCTCCCGGTTTCAGCGCGCCGTCCTGGCTCAGCGACACCTGCTGCGCGCCGCTCGTCGCAAGCCAGACCTCGCCCGAGGACTTGCTGACCGACCAGGCTCCGTCATCCGCGGCAGATGCGCCGGTGGCCATTCCCAGGATCAGCGCTGCCAGCAAAGCGCGCCGCATTCCAATTTTGCCCAACATGACAACCCTCAGTCCGCGTGACAGCCAAGCCTGAGGGGTATCCGAAATCACTCAAGATAGAATTAGCGGGAAGCGGCCAGCGGAGGGACCGGATTAACCAATCATTGACCATAAAAAACTATGAAAAATCATGCGCCTAACGAAGCCTTACCGCCGCATGGCAATTTCTCCGTGGAATCACGGGGAAAGAGTCCCCGCGCGCGGTAGGAAGCGGCACCTCATTACCGCGTTGGTATTGTTGGCACCGATTTTTGCTGAAGTTTCCCAGGCGTTCGCACAGCAGGCGAACCAGCCGGGCTTCGATCCGCGCCAGCCCGAGAAATACTTTGAAAACCAAACCGAGCGGGAAACGCTGAACCGCCCTCCGGTCCGGCTGCCCACGGTCGGCCAGCCCAACACGGGCGGCGATACAAGGCCGCAATTCGTGCTGCGCGGCGTCAGCGTCAGCGGCGCTCACGCCGTCGCTCCCGATCGCATTGCCGCGGTCTATCAACCGTATCTCGGCAAGAAGGTCTCGCAGGCGGATCTCGCCGGGATCGCAGGCGCGATCAGCGATCTCTACCGCGCCGACGGTTTCCATCTGAGCCGGGCGATCGTGCCGCCGCAGGACGTTGCCGACGGTCAGGTCCGGATCCAGGTGATCGAAGGCGCCATCGTGCAGGTCGAGCTGAAGGGCGACGGCGCCGAGCAGTTCGGCGTCAGGCCGATGCTCGGGCCGGTTCTGGCCGAGCAGCCGTCGCGCCTGCCGACGCTCGAACGCCAGCTCTTCCTCATCAATGGCAGGCCGGGGGTCCGGATCGCCGACACCGCGCTCGAAGAGATCGGCGGCGCCTCCGGCCGCTTCCGTCTCACCGTCTATTTGAAGACCTGGCACGTCTTCTCCTCGCTCGGACTGGACAATCTCGGATCGTCGTCGGTCGGCCCATGGCAGACCTATGCCACCGGCGCGTTCAACTCCTATCTCGCGCCGGGCGATACGCTGGCGGTCAACCTGTCGACGATAGCCAACGATCCGCGCCAGCTCGGCTTCACGCGCCTGTCTTACGACGCGCCGGTCGGGGTCGATGGTTTGCGCCTTGGCGGCTCGGTGCTGTACAGCGCGGTCCGGCCGGGCGATGCCCGCCGCCTCGACAACGACATCACGACGACCGAGGCCTTCGAGCTGCGCGCGAGCATCGTTCCGCTGCAATCGCAATCCTCCACGCTCACGCTGACTGCGGCGACGACCTTCAGCAACGTGTCGGAGCACGATCGTTACGGCCCCTGGTACAACGACCACATCAGGACCGCGAGCCTGACCGCCGACTACAGGCTGCAGGATCAATTCGGCGGCACCAATTTCGCAACGCTGACATACCGCCAGGGCCTCGACATCTTCGGCGCCTCGCATGTCGACGACGATCTGTTGTCACGCGATGGCGCCTCGTCGAACTTCTCGGTGCTGAACCTCTGGTTCACGCGCTACCAGACACTCAACGATGCCTGGTCGCTCAAGCTCGCCGCGGCGAGCCAGACGGCGTCGCGGCCGCTGTTCACCTCGCAGCAATTCTATCTCGGCGGCGCGGCCTTCGGCCGGGGCTATGGCGCAGCCGAGATCAGCGGCGACAACGGCCTTGCCGGCTCGCTCGAACTGCGCTTCGACCAGAAGCTCAGTTTCCGCTACTGGACCGGCTATCAGCTCTACGCCTTTGGCGACGCCGGCGCCGTCTGGAACGACGGTTACCGGCTGAGCGAGGGCCTGTCGCTCACGTCGGCCGGCGCGGGTGTGCGCTTCTTCCTGCCGGACGATCTCCAGGCGGATCTCGGCGTCGCCGTGCCCTTGAGCTATCGGGCGCCGGACAACGAGCGCCGCAGTCCGCGCTTCCTGTTCACGCTGTCGAGCGCATTCCGGCTCTGCCCCGAACGCGGCAAGGGCGGCTGTCTCTAGACGAGCCGCCCCGCCGTTCGCGCAATGGCCCCGGCCTGCAGCCGTCTTGCCGCCTGTTCAAAGGCTTGCCTAAATTTAATCCCGTAACCTGCTCACGATCGCTCGATCCGGGAGTTCCCAATGACCATGTTCAGCCGAATGTGATTTGGGACGAAACCATGAAGAGGGTGTTTGCAATTCTGGCGTTTCTGTGCGCTCTCGGCGTCGGGGAGTATTTCCTCGTCAGCCGGTTCGCGATCCGCCATGAGGCTGTGGCGCTGTTCGACGCCTCGCGCCAGCGGCCGATCGCCGTCGAGATGGCCGTCCGGCGTGACTACGAGACCAAGGCCAATCTCGGCCTCTGGAAGCTCCCCGTCGCCATCATCAGCAACGGCAACACCGTCAAGGCCACCGAATATTCCTTCCTCGCCAACGTGCTCGCCGCGCGCGGCTATCTGGTTGTCAGCATCCAGCAGGATCTGCCGAGCGATCCGCCGTTGATGACCCATGTCGGTCAGCAATATGTCGGCCGGCGTGACGTCTATATCCGCTGTGAGGCCAACATTCTTTTCGTGCTGAGCGAACTGAAGAAGCGGCAGGAGAACGTCGATTACGACCACATCACCCTTGTCGGCCATTCCAACGGCGGCGATGTCTCGATGTATGTCGCCCACCAGCATCCGGAATTGGTGTCGAAGGTGATTACTCTCGACAATCTCAGGGTGCCCTTCGTGCTCAGCGACGGCCTGAAGATCCTGTCGTTCAGGTCGAAGGACCCGCATTTCGTGACCGATCCCGGCGTGCTGCCGACGCCGGAAGAGGCAAAAGCACGTGGTATCGACATCGTCCACACCGGCGCGCAGCACACGGAGATGAGTGATCGCGGCCCCAACTCGGTCAAGGAGAAGATCCAGGAAACGCTCGACCGCTTCCTGCGTGACAGCGCCAGCAGCGCGCTCGCGCCGGCTGACACCAAAAGCCCGATGATCATGAATCCGGGCGACTATTAGCCGGCAATGCTTTGCGACAGATCAAGGCGGCTCCGGCGCGGCGGGATAGAAGAGCCCTATGGCCTCGGAGACGCACGTGTCGCATTATACTGAAAGTCTTGATACGAAAGGTCTGTCCGCTGCGAGGATGCCGGCTCCCGTACGGCATCTCTATCGTTCGATCCGCAAGCTGCTGCGGTCGATCATCGCCCGCATTGATCTCTCGCAATTTCCGGGATCGTGCTGCGGATAAGCGTGGCGCCGCCAACGAATGCATGAAGGTTACCCTATGCACCAGCATTTGAGACGAATCTGCCTGCTGCTTGCCGTAACCTCGAGCCTCGGCACATCGTCCGCACTCGCCGCCGATGCCGATCACGGTGCCGACCTCGCCAAGCGCTGGTGCGCAAGCTGCCATGTCGTCGCGAACGGCCAGACCCAGGCCAGTGCCGACGTTCCCTCCTTTGCCTCCGTTGCGCGCAGGCCGGACTTCAGCCCGGAGAGGCTCGCCTTCTTCCTGCTCGATCCGCATCCGAAGATGCCGAATTTCCCCCTGAGCCGGACCGAAGCCGGCGACATCGCGGCCTACATCGCATCGCTGCGTTAGAGCATGATCCGGCCCCGAAGGGCCCCCTCGGCACAATGCGGAGGCGCGTCACGCACCACATCTGCCACAAATGCAAATCCCTGCCGGAGGACCGACAGGGATCAGCAGAAGGGATGCCAGACGGCGAATGAGGTCATTCGGTGGCCCGGCATGGATCCGCTTCAACATCGAAGTGCGGATCGCCAAGCCATGCAAGTTCAATTTATGGGCACGCTGTGCACAGCCCTGAGAATCAGGACTTGCCCTTGCCCGGCTGCATGAGACTGCCGGTCATCTGGCGCATGTGATCTCCGGCGCTGGTGAACTGGCTGCGCAGGAAGTCGGACTGGATTCGCATCGCTTCCTGGAGGTCGGTGGCATGAACCAGCTTGCGCGCATGCTCGAAGGCCGACTTCATGTTCTGCTCGGTGAAAACCAGCGCCTGCTTCGACACCTCCGTCCCTGCCCCTGGAACGGACGATATCGATTTGGTGGCGGCTTCGAAAAACATGCCGAATGCTTTTTCCGCCTGGTCAATTGTCTTCTCGGCCAGGTCGCGCAGTTCGGCCGGAACTTCGAGCTTCGGTTCGATCATGGTCGCACTCCCTCTGTTTTCCCGTCTGAATACCACACTTGCCGGATCGCCTTCCAGCGCCAGCCTCGGGGAAACGTCCGCGGAGGGTCCGGCTCCGGCGGCAGAACGAAGCGGGAGAGCGAAAGAGACGGCGCGCAGCCCGGCTCAGGACAAGGGGTGCTCGGGAAGAGCTTCTTCGGTGGCGAGGTCTTCCACCAGCTTGATGACCTCGAAACGCTGTCGAGGCGCGAGCTTCAGGAACGCACGGAGCAGGCGCAGACTTTCGACCGTGCCGCTTGCGGGCACACCGAGCTTGAGGTGCAGTTCACCGGCGAAATTGAGGTTTTTCATCTCGCACCTATGACAAGCATCGGCCTTCGTGACCCACTCAGAAATCGAACACCACGACAAGACGCCACAACGGGACCGTATCGCGACGAGCTCCGGACCGGGTGGCGGGCCCGCCCCGTTGGCACGCTGAACGACATGCCCAAACAACGGGCTCAACCAGAGGGTTGCAACTATGTCAAAGAACAACCCGCCCGGCAAGTCCAACGATGGCTGCAGCGATGCTTCGTCTGCATCGTACCATGGCAATTCCGGATAACAGGAATATCGACCGCAGTCACCCACCTGCGTCAAGAAGCGGCATCAATCACGCACACGGCCCCGGCCGCTGTCAATCGGCGCAACGTTTCGGGATGTTTCCGATATGAACGGACGTTGGCTGCGAATGAGCGCCCCACCAGCGCATACACGCAATTGTTGCGCCCGCGCCCGGCGGTTGTATCAGCGGCGGAATGACGCTCGATCCCACAGCCGATCTCCAGCGTCCTGATCGCGGCACGACTGCCGCCTTGGGATTCACTGGTCCGGAAATGTCTTTTGCTCATGAACTTTTGTCCATGAGCGAACGACCAAGCCGTTGCGACACGGCCACGCAGACGACGGCGCCATGGCTGACAATTCTTCGATTCGGGCGCGCGTCAGCACCAAAGGACGACGGCATGCTTTCTCGCTGCGATCTCATCAAGGGCGCCGCGGCCGCGCTTTTCACCCTCTCGATACAAGGCGCATGGGCGCAGGAGACCAAGATGAACCTGTTCAAGATCATCACCGTCAAGGACGAGATCGTCGTCGGGTTATCGACTGAGGAGCTCCAGGCGCTCGGCGGCAACGATGCGAGCGCGGTCGCGCACGCACTGGCGCAGAAGGGCGATCTCACGGTCTGGCAATACAACGTGCATCGCGGCCCGAGCGGTGAATTGCAGCAGGCGCCGACGGCGAAGATCGGGCTCCTGGCCAACGCCTCGCTCCGGGTCGAGCCCTACACGACGCCGTACCAGATCGTACCGCACCCCTAGGCAAAAGAATGGCACGCCGGAAGCCGAGGCCGCCGGCGTGCCGTCTTCATCTGCGCCGCTCTGCCCGTTGCGCCCCCGTTTCCGTCGCAAAGCCGTAGACCAGCGCCAGCCGGTCCAGGCATTCGCGAAAGCGCCGCGCAAAATAATCGTTCCAGCGCTGTGTCCGAACGGCGCGACGCTCCCCGATCTGATCCATGGTCAAGCCCAATATCAGCACGTCATATGCCAGCGCGGCGCCGTCGGTGCCGAGTTCGCGCTCGACCCGGTTCAGCCGCAACACCGCTTGGCGCTGGCTGTCGGTGACGGGCTCGCGCGTGCGCGTCCCATCGACATATTCCCGGGTTGGGTCTATCGCCTGAGGACCCCGCTCCGCTCTCTCCCAATCGTTCTGAAAGGCGCGCCCGCCGCGGTATTGCGCCTCGTCGATCTGGTGGTGCGCGTGCAGCCGGCCCAGCGGGTCGCCGCGGATCGACCGGATGGCCAGGATCTTCTCTCCGACATCGAGCGCCAGCGGATTGTCGACCTCGACCTCCGCCACCTCGCCATTGAACGGCACCTCGCGGGACCGCCGGTCGTAAATTCGCGCCAATTTGTAGGATCTGTTGCGTCGGACACGTGCCACTCAAATACTCCTTGCAAGATTAACGATGGAACGGGGCCGACGAACTCAGGCGGCCGAGACCAGCTTCAGCACGACCGGACCGGGGACGCGGACGGACGCAGCACCGGAGCGGCGGGTCAGGCGCGCATGTGGCGCGCAATAGCTGGAGCCCTGCTGGCAGGGATGCCCACAGAAGGCGATCCCCTCCCCGTCCTTGTCGCCCCCATAGGGATAGCGGCAGTCGGCCGGCTCGAGCTCGACCAATTGGATCAGGCGCGGCTGAACGCCGACGCAGCGCAACTTCACTGCCACCGCAGGCTTCATTGCGGACTTCGGCGGCACATTCAGGTTCGGTAACACCGCGCGGCGCGGCGAAACCGGAGCCTCACCCTGCAGATACGGCGCGAGCGACGGGCTCGCGATCCATTCCGGTATGACGAGCCGGAGCCGCTTGGCGCGGCCGATCACCGCACTGCGCGTGTAAGCCGTTCCAAACCTTGCGTTAATCTGTCGTCCGATCTCCGCATAAGACATGCCCATGCGAAAATAGTCGCGAAGCGCGTCGGAATGCTCCGACGGCCAATGGCCCGGTTCCATGTTGCTGCCCTGTGATGCGCCTCCCCCGATCGCATGACCGGGAGGCGACACGCACATTCCGGTATTCCGAAGCGCAAGTCAAGCAATAATTCTGATATTCATAATTGCAACAATTCCGAATTTCGGATTACAAGAGCGGGACGGTGCGCAAGCGAGGGAATCACCATGTTGGACGTTGCAATGATCGAACGGGGCCTGGAGAAGACGGGCAAGAGCAAAGGCGGCCTGGCGGCGGCCATGGGCGTGCGGCCCGGCGCGGTCTCGGAGATCCTCGGCGGTGAACGCCTGGTGAAGGCCTCGGAAATCATTCCGATCATGGAATATCTCGAGCTCAATCTTGCGCCAATCATGGGTCGCGTCGGCGCCGGGGCCGTCATCGAGCCCGATTTCGAGCAGGTTCCGCCGGAGGGGCTCGGCGACATCGCGCTGCCTTTCCCGATCATGGAAGAAACCGTCGCCTTCGAGATCGTCGGCGATTCGATGCTGCCCAAATACGAGAGCGGCGACGTCATCGTGGTCTACAAGGACCAGCGCCATCCGCTGTCGAGCTTCTACGGCGAAGAGGCCGTGGTCCGGCTCAAGACCGGCGAGCGCTATCTGAAGACCATCGAGCGGGGCAAGAGCCCATCCGTCGTCAATCTCACCAGCTTCAATGCCAAGCCGATCGTCGGCGTCAAGCTGGACTGGGTCGGGGAGATCTGCCTGTCGATGCCCAAAGGGCAGCTCGAGCGGCTGCGCGCGAAATCGGCGCGCCCCCGCAAGAAAGGGAAGTAAGGGCTCCGCCCCGTTGATTTCGATTTTTTAGAAATACGGCTTGACTCGATTCCGTTTTTCGGAAATACTCTGCCGCGTGCCCGCAAAGGGACGCGGCAGGGTCGTTTTCATGCAATATTTGGTCGTGATGATCGACTATGGACGGCGGGGCCGCGAGGCAATCGTCGACCCTGAGATCACGCGGCGAGAGGTCATCTCCCGCATCGCCTCAGGTGAATACCGGAACGTTTCGTTCATCCACGAAGTTGACGGGAATTCGGTGGAAGACGTCACCGAGGCCATCCTGACCGAGGCGGCTCTTCCCCAGATCTCGCCTGAAGAGGTCGACCTCCAGGCGGTCCGTCTCGATCACACGCATGATCTGCGCAAGCACGAACGGACGTGACGCGGGCCAGACCGCCCGCGCCGCCGTCCGGCCGGACATCACACCAGAAGGACGGTCGATCCCGTGGTCTTGCGCGCGGCGAGATCGGCATGCGCCTTGGCGGCGTCCTTCAACGGATAGGTCTGGTGCACCTCGATCTTGACCGCACCGGATTTGACGACGTCGAACAGCTCGTTCGCCATCGCCACCAGGTTTTCCCGCTTGGCAGCGTAGGTGAACAGCGTCGGGCGGGTGACGTAGAGCGAGCCCTTCTGGGCCAGCAGGCCGAGATTGAGCGGCTCGACCGCGCCGGAGGATTGACCGAACAGCGCGGCGACGCCGAGCGGCGCGAGGCAATCCAGCGACTTTAGGAACGTGTCCTTGCCGACGGAGTCGTAAACCACCGGCACCTTCTTGCCGCCGGTGATCTCATCGACCCGCTTCACGAAGTCCTCGCGCGTGTAGATGATGACGTGGTCGCAGCCATGCGCCTTGGCGAGCTTGGCTTTTTCGTCGTTGCTGACGGTGCCGATCACGGTCGCGCCGAGATGCTTGGCCCACTGCCCCAGGATCAGACCGACGCCGCCGGCCGCGGCATGCAGCAGGATGGTGTCGCCGGCCTTCACCCGATAGGTCTGCCGGATCAGATATTGTGTGGTGAGCCCCTTGAGCATCATCGCCGCCGCGGTCTTGTCGTCGACGCCGTCGGGCAACTTCAGCAGGCGGTCGGCGGGAATCAGCCGCGCCTCGGAATAGGCACCGAGCGGCGAGGCGCCATAAGCGACACGATCACCCGGCTTCAGATCGGTGACACCGGGCCCGACTTCCTCGACCACGCCAGCCGCCTCGCTGCCGAGCCCGCTCGGCAGTTGCGCCGGGTACAGGCCCGAGCGGTTGTAGATGTCGACGAAGTTGAGGCCGACGGCGGTGTGGCGGATGCGCGCCTCGCCAGGACCCGGCTTGCCGACGCTGACCTCCTCCCAGACCAGGACTTCCGGACCGCCGGTCTTGTGAAAACGAATGGCATGCGTCATGGGTATTTGCTCCCTTATCGTTGGTTGAGGATCCGAAGAGTCGGATTGGCCGCAGAAATAGGCATTCAGTCCGCCAGTTACAGTGCGGACACGTAACAAGAATGTCACAGCGCGCGACAAACCTCCGCCGTTCCATCTCCGTTCGACAGAGTTAATGACGCGCCTGACGCGACCGGCAGTAGTTTCGGCACGGGGTTTGGTGGTCGCCTGCGAAGGAGAACCGAGATGCCAGCTTATGTACAGCATCATCAGGATGTCGAAATCGCGCCCGTGAATTGCCCCACCTGCATGGGGTTTCTGCCGATGTATGTGCGAGAGGTCGAGCCGCATTGGAGCCTTGCCAAGATCGACTTCGTCTATGAATGCGCCGATTGCGGCGCCGAAGTCAGACAAACCATCCGCAAGCCGGAGCTGCTGCGGCACTGATTGCGCGAGCGGCGAACCGCTCAACTATTTGCGTTCAGCGGAAAAACGCCGTTCACGCGGGTCTGATGCCTCCCAAACGAGGCTTGTTCTTTGCCGGGAACGCAGGCAGAACAAGCCTCAAGCAAGACCTTTGGGAGCGCCTTTTCGTGGCTGATCAGAAGGCCTCGACCTCGATCGAGGCAGTGCAGAGCGGCCTCGCCGCGCAGGGCTACATCGCGAGCCGGCAGATCGCGACCGCCGTCTATTTGTCGCAGCAGATCGAGAAGCCGATCCTGGTCGAGGGCCCTGCGGGCGTCGGCAAGACCGAGCTTGCCAAGGCGATCGCGGCCTGGCGCGGCATGAAGATGATCCGCCTGCAATGCTATGAGGGCCTCGACGAGGCCAAGGCGCTGTACGAGTGGAAATATGCCAAGCAGCTCCTCTATACGCAGATCCTCAAGGACAAGCTCGGCGAAGTCCTTGGCGGTGCGCAGACGCTGCATGCCGCACTTAACCAGTTGCACGATTTCGGCGACGTGTTCTTCTCCAAGGAATTCGTCGAGCCGCGTCCCCTGCTCCAGGCGCTGGAGCAGCCCGGCGGCTGCGTGCTGCTGATCGACGAGATCGACAAGTCGGACGCCGAGTTCGAGTCGCTGCTGCTGGAGATCCTGTCCGACTTCCAGGTCACGATCCCCGAGCTCGGCACCGTCTCTGCGATCACGCCGCCGACGGTGATCCTCACCTCCAACAGCGAACGCGACCTCGGCGACGCCCTGAAGCGGCGTTGCCTGCATCTGCATATCGGCTTCCCCGAGCAGCGGCTCGAAGAGCGCATCGTCGAAAGCCGCGTGCCCGGTATCTCGCAGACGCTGCGCCGGCAGATGGTCGGATTCATCCACGAGATCCGCTCGCTCGATCTGAAGAAGCTGCCCTCGGTCAGCGAGACCATCGACTGGGCGCGCGTCCTGGTGCTGCTCCAGGCTTCCGAGCTCGACACTGACATCGTCAAGGACACGCTCAACGTGCTCCTGAAATACGAAGCCGATATCGAGGCCGCATCGCCGCAGCTGACGACCTTCATTGCCAAGGCGGCACGGTCCAACGTCTTCGGTTGACGCCGATGCGCGAGAATCTCCATCGTTTCTTTCGGGCGGCGCGCGGTGTGGGCGTCCACGTCTCGCCTGCGGAGAGCATCGATGCGATGCGCGCGGTCAAGCAGGTCGGCTTTTCCGACCGGGCCATCCTGCGCGATTCACTGCTGCTGACGCTCGCCAAATCCCAGGACGAAAAGCTCGCACTCGGCGACTGTTTTGACCTGTTCTTCAGCCAGCCCGAGCCGCCGCAAGACCAGCCCGAGGCGAGCAGCGAGAACGCTTCGCAGGATGCGGATCCGCCGCCCTCGTCTGCGGCGGCCGCCGAAACGGGTGAAGGCCAACCTCCGCAGGAGTTGGGTCCGCTTGCGCAGATGCTGCTGTCGCAGGACCGCAATGCAATCGCAGCCGCCATTGCCAGTGCCTCCGGGGCCGCCTCACTGTCGGATATCCGCTACTCCACCCAGCGCGGCATCTTCTCCAGCCGCATCCTCGACGCCATGGGCCTCCAGCGCCTGCGCGACGATCTCGACCAGCTGACCGCGACCAATCCTGCCCTTGCGGAGCGACTGCGCGCCGCGCTCGACGCCTTGCGCGAGGCGGTGCGCGACACCGTCTCGCAAGGCCTCGCGCTCTACGCCCGCGAGGAGGCCGAAAATCTTCGCAACGAGATCTTGCGCAACGCCCCGCTCGCCCGCATCGAGCGTCGCCAGGTCGCCGAGATGCGCGCGCTGATCCGCCAGATCGCGCGCCGCCTGCGCGAGCGCTACTCCAAGCCGCGCAAGCGTCAGCGCCGCGGCCATCTCGACGTCCGCCGCACGCTCCGCCGCAATGCGGCCTGGGGCGGCGTGCCGTTCCTGACCGCATGGAAGCGCAAGCATCGTGACCGGCCGAAGATCGTAGCACTCTGCGACGTTTCGGGCTCGGTCGCCCAGGTCTCCGATTTTTTCCTGCTGCTGATCCACTCATTGCACGAGGTGGTCGACGACGTCCGCTCCTTTGCCTTCTCCTCGCACCTGATCGAGGTCAGCGAGATCCTGAAGAAGAACTCGCCGGAAGAGGCGATGGCCGAGATCATGTCCAAGGTCGGCTTCGGCTCGTCCGACTACGGCTCCTCGCTGGTCGATTTCGAGAAGGAGTTCATGAGTACGCTGACGCCGCAGACCACGGTGATCGTGCTCGGAGACGCCCGCAGCAACAATCTCGATCCCCGCGCCGACATCCTGCGCCGCATCTCCGAGCGCTCGAAGCGCCTGGTCTGGCTCAATCCCGAAGGACGCCTCGCCTGGGGCTTTGGCGATTCCGAGATGCCCCGCTACGCGACCTTTTGCACGGTCGTGCGTCAATGCGCCACCGCGCAACAGCTCGAGCGCGCCGTATCCGACATCGTGGCGACTTATCAGTAGGTCTCGCTCGCGGCCATCCTCAGTCGAGCGAAACGTCAGTTTCGCGCAAGCTCCGCCTGACCGACGTTACACTCCCGGAAGTGATAGGCGATTTCGTCGAGCGCGCGCTGCTCCCATTCCTCGGCTTGCGCAAGCCAGAACAGCCGGCGATTAAAATCGAGCGCCGCGCGCTCCCGGCACAGGGATTCCTGACTGCGAATTTCAACCAGCCTGTTCATGCACTCCACTCCTGCCATGTGAAGTCATTCCCCGCGAATCAACGTAGCAGAGTCACGAACATTTCGTCTCATGGTTTCTGTGCCTATCGCGTCGCAGAATGGGACAGCGATACTTCCCGTGCACTGCAGTAGCTTGCAGCGCAACATCAACTGCCGATCATCAATTAGTGATCGCTGCGCGGGACGATCTTCGCGATTGAACGATCTATGTCTCGCGTCGCAACGAAGTGCCGCAATTTGTGAAGAGATGTTCTAAACAGCTCACCGAATTCCCGACTCATTGTCGTCGCACGGTCTTCATGCGGCGTCGCTAACAGAGGCGCCAACGGTACGATCACTTGAGGCAACATGAGCAACGATTTCGACTTCGAACTTGCGCCGGACCAATGGGAAGCTCTGCGCACACTTCGCAACCCGCCGTCGAACGGTCGCCTCTCGAAGTCCTATCTCATCGAAGGCCTCGTCGAACTCGGCCTCGTCGTCGTCAATGACGGCGTACCCGCGATGACGCCGGCCGGGCGCAAGGTGCTCGTGCGCGGATCGTGCCGGCTGCTGGATCTCGTGGCGTGAAGTTCGCGCCGATCATCGGCGCCCTTCCCTCGGCGCCACGTCACCGCGCGAGTCAGTCATTCCACTGGAGAAGCGGCGATCCATACGCCCTTCTCCAGACTGACAGGAAGCGCGGAAACCAGGAGTGAGCCACCGCGCCCTTGTAGGCCCAGGTGCGATATTTCAGACCCTGCTCGGAGATCAGCTCCTGATATCCGCCGTGGAGCTCGGTCGCGGTACGAATGTCCTTCAATATCCCTTGCGCGCAGGAACGGTAGGTATCGCTCCCCGAGAGTTCGTCATAATCCAACATGCGATCCGCAAATTCGACGTTGAACGTCGGCCAGGAGGAACGCCCCTGATAGGCGGGAGCCGCAATCTTGTGGATCATCTTGTTGCGCGGATTGTCCGCGGACACCAGGAAGTGGAACGTGCGGGGGATGCGAAAGCGCGGCTCCGCTATGATCAGATCCGCCGTGGCGGCGAACAATGCCCGCTCGCTCGCATCGTTCAGATCCCAGAAGCCGCGATGCACGCTGACGAAATCCAGCGCAACCGAAGACGCCGGCGAGCTCACCGGGCCATCCAGGGAATGCCTGACATATCCGTCCCTGCCGAACAGGCGGAGCAGGTCCTTCTTGTACTGCGCAAGGTCGCGCCCCAGCAACCGCTTCAGCTCATTCTCGTCGACGAGTCCGAGCTGTACGCTCCACGCGAAGGTCGTATGGACACAGGCATTGGTCACGAAACGCCGGCGCTCGGCACGAGTATCCGTCGCGGCGGAGCGAGGTGCATGCGCGTCACACAGCAGATACCTGCTGCCGCCGTCGTCGAGCGGCTCGAGCTCGCTTGCAAGCTGCAGGATCGCACGCTTCAGGTCACCGCCATATTCGGCCAGCAGCAGGCGGCCGGCATGCGCGCATTGCGACATTGCCAGATAGGACGGCGCCCTCTGGTCGGCGGAGATCATCTGCTGCAGGCCGGCCAAAATGCCGAGCAGCGTGTCCGACGGACGCGAGAAGTAGTTCACGCCGAGATATCGGCCCCGCCCCGCCGGCACGATGGTCGTCGTGACGACGCCGGCGCGAACAGCCTCCAGCAGCAAACGGATGCTCTTGTCGAGCAGCCGGGCCCGCCGCACCGCGTCTTGTGCATCCATGATGGTTTCGGGGTCGAGGACATCAGGATAAAACCAGGCGAAGTCGCGGGGATAATAGGCCGATGCGTGTGGTGCGCCCGTGACGAGGAAAGCCTCGGTGACCGAAAAGGCGCTGTCCATCGAGTGCCGGTAAAGATCCTCGATGGCCGACAACGAATGATGCGATTCTCTCAGGAATCGATCCCCAAGAAAATTGACCGCCTGGAGCGCGTTGGCGAAAAACGTCGCAGCCACGCCTTGATAGAACCGGTTTCCGCGATGTGAGGGCAACGAGATATCGCTATTCATATGTGGGCCAGGCCAACTCCGATGGTGCGGCCACCATCCAAAGCATGGCTGATTCGTGTTTCGTCCAGATGACGTGCCGGCCTCCGGCGAGGCGTCTTCAACCAGCCCCGGCGACGACAATCTTCGATCGGCCGGTAGTGAGTTCACCCGAATTCGTTTATGAAACACGACAGGCGACGCTGCGGTCGGCTGGCGCGTGGCGGGGTACTGACCAGGGAGCGGCGATGAGTGGCGCATCCGAACGCGACGAGCGCTTTCTGCGCCTCTCCTTCGACGTTGCCCGGCGCTCCATCACCCATGGCAATCATCCGTTCGGCTGCATCGTCGTCGCGGGCGACAAGGTGCTGATCGAGGCCGAGAACGGCTACATGCCGGATCACGACGGCACCGCGCATGCCGAACGTCTCGCGGCCACCCAGGCCTGCCGCACACTCGGCCGCGATGTGCTGGCAACAGCGACGCTGTATTCCTCCGCGGAGCCCTGCGCGATGTGCGCCGGTGCGATCTACTGGGCCGGCATCGGCCGCGTCGTCTACGGTCTCAGCGAGCATCGCTTGCGCGGCATCACCGGCAACCATCCGGAGAATCCGACGCTCGACCTGCCGTGCCGCGAGGTCTTTGCCAGCGGCCAGCGACCGACCGAGGTCATTGGCCCGCTGCTCGAGGACGAAGCCGAAGCGCTGCACGACGGCGCGTGGACGAGGTAAACACCAACTCCAATCAGTAACAGGGTTAGCTGGCGGCTGCGCGGAGCGCAGTCCGCCGGCGTAACCCACCAGGCTTCCAGGCTCGCCAGCCGAAGTAGGTGGATTACGCCTGCAGCTAATCCACCCTACGACTGCCGAGCGGTGGCGATCAGAACTTCACGGTGATACCGGAGTAGAGCGAGGACTCGGTGCACGACCCCGTGCTCACCGTCCGGCCACCGACGGCCGTGGTGCAACCGACGGCGAGGTTGTGATCGAGACCGAACTTGTTCTGCCAGTAGCGGTAAGCCACCCAGACGTCCACAAAGTGCGAGTACTTGTCACCCCAGACGGCCTTCGAAGCATCGAAGGTCAAGCGGATCGGCTCCGAATTCAACTCCACTGCCGTATTGTAGACGCCGTTCGCCGGGCTGTAGGGAAGCGGTTCGGTGTCGGTCCCCTTCTTGCCGTACCAGCCGGCGCGACCGCTGATCGAGAAATATTGCATGTTCGGCGGCAGGAAACCGAGGTCCATGTAGTAGTTGATCTCGACGGCCCAGGTCGGCTTGAACGAGGTGTTGCCATCCGCGATGCAGGTCACGCCGGGAACGCCCGGACCGAACAATCCGCACTGGCTGAACGCGTTGTGATTGGCGAACTCCCAATACACCAGCGGCGCGACGTTGATGTAACCCTTGTAGGGCAGATCAAACGCAAACTGCAGGCCGCCGACGACGTCACGCTTGGCGGCGCCGAAATACCTGTTCTCGGTATTGGCATCCATGCCGACCTCGAACGAGATATTGTGCAGCGGTCCCGCACTGAACGCCTTGGTGTTGAAGAGTTCATTCCAGCCGAAGGTCGAGCGGAACAGCCCGTAGATTTCGGTCGCACCCGCGCACGTCGCCGGCGCACCGAAGATCGTCCCCGCATTCGTGCACGGCCCGGCCGGGTCATTGTGGTCGGACTTGAACATGGAGATGGTGAAGAAGTTCGTGCCATACGCCCAGGCGTCGAAATGGGTGAATGAGTACACCTGCTTGGTGGTCTTGCTGTCGATCGACCCATCCGGCCGGAACGACCACGCACCGGGTTGAGAGGCGTTGAAGATGTACGAGAAGGTGACGCGGTTATCGATCACCAGGAAGAACGGAAGCTCCGACGCTTTCTTGGCAGCTTTGACCGGCAAGTCCGCCGCGTAAGCCTGGCCACCGGTGGCCAGCGTAGCAAGTGACAGCGCCGCTGCTGCCATTGCCGTGTAACGAAACGACATCCTGAATACCCCCGAGTTTGCACACGTCAATGAACGCCCTTGGGTGCGACAGTTGCGCCGATCACCGGGAGTGAGAAGCCTCAACTTTTTTCAGGCCATGCCGCTTGTTTCGGCACGAGGCGACGCTTCATCGCGGAATCCGGAAGGTTCTTGCGCGCCACCACCGCGGGACATAGGGCCGGGCGAGGCCGTCCATTGCCGGACATTTCTGCTTGATTTCCCTTTTCTTTTTTGCCGAACGGAGCTTGCGAGAGCGATGGGTCGGCAGCCGGTGGTGGGGCGAGCCGCAGTGCATGGGCGCGGTGGCGCTATTCTGCTCACTGCGACGTCAAGTCTGCTTAGCGGGTTCCGATTTGGCTTGGACCGTCACAAATCTGCAACAGGCGTCCACGGAAGCCGCGCGCTGCACCCACCACCCGGTGCCTGCCAACGCGTTGAGCAAGGGATGACGCATTTTCACACCTTACGCCGCGGTTCAAACTGGCTCACTATTGGGGCACTTCACCATGCAAGCGCGTCAGCGAATGTTGGATTCGACAATTGACAGCCTGAATTCCGGCGAGTCCCCGCTGCTGCGGACGATCGGACTCACCAAACGCTATGGCGATTTCCTCGCCAACGATTCCATCGACATCGATATCCGGTCCGGCGAAATCCACGCATTGCTCGGCGAGAACGGCGCCGGCAAGTCGACGCTGGTGAAGGCGATCTACGGCCTGATCCAACCCAGCGCTGGCGAGATTCGCTGGCGGGGCGAACGAATCACTCTGTCCGGTCCCTCGGACGCGCGCCGCCGCGGCATCGGCATGGTGTTCCAGCATTTCTCGCTGTTCGACAACCTCACCGTCGCCGAGAACGTCGCGCTCGGCCTCGACGGCAAGGAGTCCTTCAAGGACATGTCGGCGCGATTGGAGCGGGTATCGAAGACTTACGGCCTTCCTCTCGACCCCCGGCGCGAGGTCTGGCAACTATCGGTCGGCGAGCGCCAGCGCATCGAGATCGTCCGCGCACTGATGCAGGAGCCGAAATTCCTGATCCTCGACGAGCCGACCGCGGTGTTGACGCCGCAGGAGGCCGATCAACTCTTCGTCGTGCTGGAGCGCCTCAAGGCGGAAGGCCGCGCCGTCCTCTACATCAGCCACAAGCTCGAAGAGGTGAAGCGGCTTTGCGATACCGCCACGATCCTGCGCGGCGGCAGGAAGGTCGCGACCTGCAATCCCGGGCTCGAGACCGCCGCCTCGCTCGCGCGCATGATGGTCGGCGGCGAGATCAAGGAGGTGAAGGCGGCATCCGGCCGGAAGACCACCGTGCCGCGGCTCGTCGTCAACGATCTCTCACTCGCGCCGGGCGAAGCACACGGCGTACGGCTAGAGCACATCTCGTTCGAGCTGAAGGGCGGCGAGATCCTGGGCATCGCCGGAGTTGCCGGCAACGGCCAGGACGAATTGTTCGCTGCGCTATCCGGTGAGCGGTTGTCGAAGGACCCGGGCACGGTGGTGATCGAAGGCATCGCCGCCGGCCATCTCTCGATCACGCAACGGCGCAAGCTGGGTGCCGCCTTCGTGCCGGAGGAGCGGCTCGGCCATGGCACCGCGCCGCGCATGAAGCTGTCGGAGAACGCGCTGCTCACCGGACACGCCGCGAGCGGCATGGTCCATCGCGGCTTCATCAATGCCGCCGCCACGCTTGATACCGTCGACCGGGCGACTGAGACGTTCGACGTGCGCAAGGCCAAGCGCGATCCGGAGGCTGCATCGCTGTCCGGCGGCAATTTGCAAAAATTCATCGTCGGACGCGAAATCCTGCGCAATCCCGCGGTGCTGGTGGTGAACCAGCCGACCTGGGGCGTCGACGCCGGTGCCGCCGCCGTCATTCGCCAGGCGCTGCTCGATCTCGCAGCCGCGGGCGCCGCCGTGCTCGTGACCAGCCAGGATCTGGACGAACTCACCGAGATCGCCGACCGCATCGCGGTGATGTTCCACGGCAAACTATCGGCGCCGCTCGCCACCAGCGAGGCGACCCGCGAAAGGCTCGGCCTGCTGATGGGCGGCAGCAGCCTGGAGCCGAAGGAGGCCGCGCATGCAGTTGGTGCTTGAGAAGCGCGCCGAGCGCTCTGGCACGATCGCGCTGGTCTCCCCGCTGATCGCGATCGGCCTCACGATTCTGACCATGGTCATCCTGTTCGCGATCCTCGGCAAGAATCCGCTGCTCGCGCTGCACGCCTATTTCATCGCGCCCTTGACCGACGGCTATTCACTGCAGGAGATCGCGGTGAAGGCGACGCCGTTGGTGATGATCGCGATCGGACTGTCGCTGTGCTACCTCGCCAACGCCTGGAATATCGGCGCCGAAGGTCAATTCCTGATCGGCGCGGTGGCCGGAAGCTGGATCGCGGTGAGGACGCAAGGCACCGACGCCGGCGCCTGGGTGCTGCCTGCCATGCTCGTGCTCGCCGCAGCAGCAGGCGCGCTCTATGCCTTGATCCCCGCGATCTGCAAGGTGAAGTTCGGCGCCAGCGAGATCCTGACCAGCCTGATGCTGGTCTATGTCGCCGACCTCTTCCTCGATTATCTCGTGCGCGGGCCATGGCGCGATCCGCACGGCTTCAACTTCCCGACCACGGCGGAGTTCGACCCGGTGGCGACAGTGCCGCTGCTGATCGAAGGCGGCCGGCTGCATCTCGGCTCCATCATCGCGCTGCTCGTCGTCGCCGCGGCCGCCATCCTGCTCGCTCGCACCATCAAGGGGTTCGAGATCCGCGTCGTCGGCGCCGCGCCCCGTGCGGCCCGGTTCGGCGGCTTCAACGCCAACCAGCTGGTCATCCTGACCTTCGCGGTCTCGGGGGCGCTCGCGGGCCTTGCCGGCGTCATCGAGGTCGCGGGTCCGGTCGGACACCTCCAGCCCGGCATCTCACCTGGCTACGGTTTTACGGCGATCATCGTTGCCTTCCTTGGCCGGCTGAACCCGCTTGGAATATTAATTGCAGGCCTTTTTCTCGCACTGACCTTTATCGGCGGCGAGCAGGCCCAGATCGCGATGAAGATCCCGTTGGACGTCACCAAGGTGTTTCAGGGCATTTTGCTGTTCTACGTGCTCGCCTGCGATTCCCTGATCCTCTACCGCTTCAAGCTGGTCTTCCCGAACCGACAGGTGACCCGTGGAGCTGGTTGAGGCCATCATCCTTTCGGTGCTCGCCGCCTCGACGCCGCTGCTGATCGCCGCGACCGGCGAGCTCGTCACCGAACGCTCCGGCGTACTCAACCTCGGCGTCGAGGGCATGATGATCGTCGGCGCGGCCTGCGGCTTTGCCGGCGCCTGGCTCACCGGCTCGATTTTCATCGGCGCGCTGTTCGGCATCGTCGCAGGCACGATGATGTCGTTGATCTTTGCATTGATGGCGCTCGGACTCGCGGTCAACCAGGTCGCGACCGGTCTCGCGCTGACCATTCTCGGCGTCGGACTGTCCGGCCTGATCGGAGCGGGGTTCGTCGGCGAACGCATCACGCCTGCGGTTCATCTCTTCATTCCGGGCCTCACCGACATTCCGCTGGTCGGCCGCGTGCTGTTCGGCGAGGACGGCTTCGTCTATGTCTCCATTGCCCTCGTCCTCGGCGTCTGGTGGTTCCTGTACCGCACGCGGGCGGGACTGATCCTGCGCGCCTGCGGCGACAACCATGTTTCCGCGCACGCGCTCGGCTATCCCGTGCTGCGCATCCGCACCTTCGCCGTAATGTTCGGCGGCGCCTGCGCCGGACTTGCCGGGGCCTATTTGCCGCTCGCCTATACGCCGTTCTTCATCCCCGGCATGACCGCGGGCCGCGGCTGGATCGCGCTGGCACTGGTGGTGTTCTCGTCCTGGCGACCGGGCCGGCTCGTGGTCGGCGCCTATCTGTTCGGCGCAGTGACGATCCTGCAGCTGCACGCGCAAGGCTGGGGCGTCGGCATTCCCTCGCAATTCATGTCGGCGCTGCCTTATCTCGCGACCATCATCGTTCTGGTTCTGCTTTCCCGCGCGCGCAGCGGCGGCTCGACCGCACCGGCCGCGCTCGGCACCGTGTTCGTTCCCGACCGCTGAACTTCATTCTCGCGACGCGCGCGATGGGGCGCACGCGTTGCGGATCGTGGCTTTCCCCTGATGTTTGGAGATCGATGATGAGGAAATCGTTTCTTGCGCTGGCCGCCGGACTCTTGCTTGCCGGAAGCGTCGATGCGGCCTCCGCCGCCGACAAGCTCAAGGTCGGCTTCATCTATCTGGGTCCGATCGGCGACTTGGGGTGGACCTATCAACACGATCTGGCGCGCCAGGCGCTGGTGAAGGAATTGGGCGACAAGATCGAGACCACTTATCTCGAGAACGTGCCCGAAGGCCCCGACGCCGAGCGTTCCATAGAGCAGCTGGTCCGCGCGGGCAACAAGCTGATCTTCACGACGTCGTTCGGCTACATGGACCCGACGCTGAAGGTCGCCAAGAAATATCCGAACGTACATTTCGAGCACGCCACCGGCTACAAGCGCAACCCGAACATGTCGACCTATTCGGCCAGATGGTATCAGGGCCGCTACATTCAAGGCTTGATCGCGGCCAAGATGTCGAAGTCAGGCGTGCTCGGCTATATCGGCTCGTTTCCGATTCCGGAGGTCGTCTCCGGCATCAATGCGACGATGCTGGCGGCGCAGACCATCAACCCGAATATCAAGGTCAAGATCATCTGGGCCAACACCTGGTTCGATCCCGGCAAGGAAGCCGACGCCGCCAAGGCGCTGATCGACCAGGGCGCCGACGTCATCATGCAGCACACGGATTCGCCTGCCGCGATGCAGATCGCCAGCGAACGCGGCAAGCTGGCTTTCGGCCAGGATTCCGAGATGATCAAGTTCGGACCCAAGACCCAGCTCACCTCGATCCTCGACACCTGGGGCCCCTACTACATCGAGCGCGTCAAGGCCGAGCTCGCGGGAACCTGGAAGTCCGAGGACAGCTGGGGCGGCCTCGACAGCCACATGTTCGCGATGGCGCCCTATACCAACATGCCCGACGAGGTGAAGAAAATGGCGGAGGATGCCCAGGCGGCGATCACCGCGGGCAAGCTGCATCCGTTCAAGTGCCCGATCGTTGGGCAGGACGGCAAGCCGGTGGAATGCAAGGGCGGCGATCACCTCGACGACGGGCAAATCCTCGGCATGAATTTCTACGTCAAGGGCATCGACGACAAGCTTCCGGGCAAGTAGCACGCTTCTTGCTTTACCCAAATCACCTGCTCCTCCCGGAGGAGGTTCGGAGGGGGTGGCCAGAAGCACCCGGCACTTGTGGTCGCCCCCTCTTTCAATTCTCTCCCTATCCGGCCTGCATGGCCCGCGCCGCCGAGCTATGGCGGCGGATAAGGTCGGCGACGTCCTGGCCCGGGATCGCACCGTCGATCACGGCCCATCGTCCGGCCACCATGACCCGGTCGGCCCGATGCGCCCCGCACAGCACCAGTGCGGCCAGGGGATCGCCGTGGCCGGAGAAGCGCAATTCGTCGAGCTTGAACAGCGCGAGGTCCGCAGCCTTGCCGACCGCGATCTCGCCGAGTTCCGGACGGCCGACGCAGGCCGCCGACCCCTTGGTGGCCCAGCGCAGCGCATCCTTGTGGCTAACCTTGGTTACCCCGTAGCGCGCCCGTTGCAGCAGGAAGGCGGCGCGGACCTCCTGCATCAGGTTCGAACCGTCGTTCGAGGCCGAGCCGTCGACACCGAGCCCGATGCCGACACCGGCTTCCTCCATCTCGCAGACCGGGCAGCAGCCGGACGCCAGCAACTGATTGCTGCACGCGCAATGGCTGATGGTCGTCCCGGCCTTGCCGATCCGCTTCATCTCGTCAGCATTGAAGAAAATGCCGTGGGCGAGCCAGGTCCGTGCATTGAGCCAGCCGCACTGCTCGAGATAGTCGAGCGGACGGCAGCCATACATCTGCTCGCAGAATTTGTTCTCGTCCTCGGTCTCGGCGAGATGGGTGTGCAGGCGCACGTCGAGCTTGCCGGCGAGATCGGCGGTGGCGCGCATCAGCGACGTCGTCACCGAGAACGGCGAGCACGGCGCCAGCGCGATCTGCACCATCGCATCCGCGCCGCGCTGGTGATGCTTGGCCACCACGCGCGCGCTGTCGGCGAGGATCGTGTCCTCGTCCTGCACGACGCTGTCAGGCGGCAGGCCGCCGTTGCGCTGCGACAGGTTCATCGAGCCGCGCGTCAGCAACACGCGCACGCCCAGCCGATTTGCAACGCCGACCTCGACATCGACGGCGTCCTCGAGGCCTGCCGGGAAGACGTAATGATGATCGGTCGTGGTGGTGCAGCCCGACAGCAACAGCTCCGACATCGCCACGGTGACGCCGAGCTCGAGCGCTTCAGGCGTCAGTTTCGCCCAGACCGGATAGAGCGCCTGCAGCCAAGGGAACAGCTCGCGGTCCATCGCCGCCGGCAGCGCCCGCGTCAGGGTCTGGTAGAAGTGATGATGGGTGTTGATGAGGCCCGGCAGCACGACATGTTCGGCCGCATCGAACACCGCCACGTCCGCCGTCGCAGGCGTGCCGCCGGCCGGCACCAGCTCGACGATCCGACCATCCTTCACCACGACCCCGCGCGTAGCGCCATCGGCGAGGATGGCCAGGGGATCCCTGATCCAGATCGGCTTTGTGTCGCCCATGTCCCGCTTCTCCTTCACATCCGCTGACAGGCCAGCCAGATAAACGCCGGCCCGGACACCTTCGCGCCACGACTTGTTTGTTGCGACTTGGCTCCGGTCTTGCAAGACTCGTCTGTACGATTCACCGACGGAAGCGTTGGCGCAGCCATGGATTTGAATACCATCACAGCGGTCGCCCATCCGCAAACGCGCATGCAGCTGCCGGTCTGGACCGCAGGTGATGCTTGGCTCGCGGGCGGCACCTGGCTGCTCTCCGAGCCGCAAGCGCACCTGACGCGGCTGATCGATCTCACCGATTTGAAATGGCCGGCGCTGACGATCACCGACAGCCATCTCTCGATCGCCGCCACCTGCACCATCGCAGAGCTCGATGGTCTCACCTGCCCGCCAGACTGGCTCGCCGCGCCGCTGATCAACCAGTGCTGCCGCGCCTTCCTTGCCTCGTTCAAGATCTGGAAAACAGCGACCATCGGCGGCAATCTCTGCATGTCGCTGCCGGCGGGACCGATGATCTCGCTCACATCAGCGCTCGACGGCGTCTGCACCATCTGGAAGGCCGGCGGCGGCGAGCAGCGGATCCCCGTCGCCGAGTTCGTCACCGGTAACCAGCGCAATCGCCTGACGCCGGGCGACCTGCTCCGCCAGATCGACATTCCCATTTCCGCGTTGAAACGCCGCACGGCGTTTCGCCAGATCTCGCTGGCGCCAGTCGGCCGCTCGGCGGCGCTGCTGATCGGCAGCCTTGACGTCGACGGCACGCTGAACCTGACCGTCACCGCATCGACTGTGCGGCCGATCCAGCTGTCCTTCGGCAAAGCCCCGGACGCGAACGCGCTGCGCGACGCGATCGCACAGCAAGTCACGGACGAGCTGTACCACACCGACATCCACGGCCGGCCGTTCTGGCGCAAGCACATGACGTTCCGACTTGCCGAGGAGATTCGCCGCGAGTTGCTGGAGACAATGCCGTCATGAGCTTCGAGGTCAACGGCAACACATTTGCGCAGCAGCCGCGCGCCGGCCAGTGTCTGCGCACGTTCCTGCGCGAGCTCGGCCATTTCGGCGTGAAAAAGGGCTGCGACGCCGGCGATTGCGGTGCCTGCACCGTGCTGCTCGACGGCGAACCGGTGCACAGCTGTCTGATTCCGGCATTTCGCGCCGAGGGCCGGGCCGTCACCACGATCGAGGGTCTCGGCGGCGACCACGGCACGCACCCGATGCAGCAGGCCTTCCTCGACGCTCAGGGTTTTCAGTGCGGCTTCTGCACCGCCGGCATGATCCTGACCTGCGCTTCGCTCAACCAGGCCCAGCGCACCGATCTCGGGTCGGCGCTGAAGGGGAATATCTGCCGCTGCACCGGCTATGGCGCGATCGAGGACGCATTGCTCGGCAGGACCAATGTCGAGGCGAGCGTCGAGGCCGGCGCTGCCTTCGGCCGCAGCCTGCCGGCGCCGGCGGGCCCGGACGTCGTGCGCGGCAAGGCACGCTACACTTTCGACGCCGCGATCGACGGCCTGCTTCACGTCAAGCTTGCGCGCTCGCCTCATGCCCACGCCAGGATCGTGGCGATCGACGCATCGGACGCGCTGAACGTTCCCGGCGTGCACGCGGTGCTGACACATGAAGACGCACCTTCGATCCTGATCTCGACCGCGCGGCACGAAAAGGACTGGATGGACCCCGAGGACACCCGCGTTCTCGATGACGTCGTCCGCTTCATCGGACAGAGGATCGCCGCGGTCGTGGCCGAAAGCGAAGCCGCGGCCGAGGAGGCGTGCCGGCGGCTCAAGGTCGACTACGAGATTTTGCCTGCCCTGATTGATCCGGAGTTGGCGATGACGCCGGGCGCGCCGATCATTCACCCCGACCGCACCACCGCGAACCGCATGGCCGATCCCCAGCGCAACCTCGCGGCGGAGACGCATGGCGAGTTCGGCGACGTCGCGGCGGCGCTCGCGACCTCCGCCGTCACCTATGAGGCCACCTTCCACAGCCATCGCGTGCAGCATGCGGCGCTGGAGACCCATGGCGGCCTCGCCTGGCGCGATGAGGCAGGCGTGCTCAACGTGCGCACCTCGACGCAGGTGCCGTTCCTGACCCGCCGCGCGCTGTCTGATATCTTTGAGCTTCCGATCGACAAAGTCCGCGTGTTCTGCGAGCGCGTCGGCGGCGGCTTTGGCGGCAAGCAGGAGATGTTCGTCGAGGACATACTGGCGCTTGCCGCGCTCAAGACCGGACGTCCCGTGAAGCTGGAGTTCACCCGCGAGGAGCAGTTCGTCGCGACCTCGACGCGGCATCCGATGCGGGTGCACATCAAGGCCGGCGCCGATGCCAGCGGCAAACTCACCGCGCTCCAGCTCGACGTGCTCTCCAACACCGGCGCCTACGGCAATCACGCCGGACCCGTGATGTTTCATTCGCTGTCCGAATCGATCGCCGTCTACAATTGCCCGAACAAGCGGGTCGACGGCTACGCCGTCTACACCAACACGGTCCCGGCGGGCGCGTTTCGCGGCTACGGCCTGCCCCAGACCCTGATCGCGATCGAAGCTGCGATCGACGAGCTGGCCAGGCAGCTCGGCATCAGCCCCTACGAGATGCGCCGGCGCAACATCGTGAGGGAGGGCGATCCCATGCTGTCGCCGCCGCCATCCGAATTTCACGACGTGCTCTACGGCTCCTACGGCCTCGACCAGTGCCTCGACCTCGTCGAGCGCGCCATGCAGGCCGACGTCCCTCAGCCGGAGCTTTCGCCGGACTGGCTGATCGGCGACGGTATCGCCCTCACCATGATCGACTCCGCGCCGCCGGCCGGCCATTTCGCCGACGCCACGATCGCGCTCAGCGAGGACGGCTTCGACCTCACCGTCGGCACCGCCGAGTTCGGCAACGGCACCAGCACCGTGCACCGGCAGATTGCCGCGAACACGCTGGCGACCACCGTCGACAGAATCCATTTGCGCCAATCCGACACGGCCCACGGCGGGCACGACACCGGCGCCTATGGCAGCGCCGGCACCTTCGTCGCCGGCAAGGCGACCCATGCGGCTTCCATGCAGCTTGCGGACGAGCTGAAGGCGGCGGCCGCCGCTGCGTGGCTGTGTGACGTCGGGACTTGCGTGCTCGAGGACAACGCCGTCGTCAGCGGCGTCCGGCGCATGAATTTTACGGAGCTGGCGAAGCTCGCGCGCGAACGCGGTCAGCCGTTCGCGGGCAGCGGCAATTCCGCGGGCACGCCGCGGTCGGTCGGCTTCAACGTCCAGGGCTTTCGTATCGCCGTGAACAAGGGCACGGGCGAGCTCAGGATTCTCAGGAGCGTGCAGGCGGCGGACGCCGGAATTGTCGCCAATCCCATGCAGTGCCGTGGCCAAGTCGAAGGCGGCGTCGCGCAGGCGATCGGTGCCGCGCTCTACGAGGAGATGGTGATCGATGCCGAGGGGCGCGTCACCAACCCGAAATTCCGCGACTACCACCTGCCCTCCTTCGCCGACGTGCCGCGCACGGAGGTGTACTTCGCCGACACGTCCGACACGATCGGGCCGCTGGGGGCGAAGTCGATGAGCGAGAGCCCGTACAATCCGGTCGCTGCCGCGCTCGGCAACGCGATTGCAAACGCCACCGGCATCCGCTTCACCGCGCCGCCGTTCAAGCCGGACCGGCTGTTTCCGGCGCTGCACGATAAGTTCGGCGACTAGCTGCCGCGATAGGTCGAATAGCTCCACGGCGTGACCAACAGCGGCACGTGGTAGTGGCCCTCCGGCTCGCTGATCGCGAAGCGTAGCGGAATTTCGTCGAGGAAGGGCGGGTCGGACAGCGGCACGTTGCGTTCGGCGTAGTACTTGGCAACGCTGAATTTGAGCTCGTAGCGGCCGATCGGCAGCGGGCGGCCGCCGATCAGCGGCTGGTCGGTGCGACCGTCCGCGTTGGTGATGGCGCGCGCGATCACGCGGCTCTCGCCGAGCGCGGCGAGCTCGACGAGTTCGACCGGAATCCCCGGCGCAGGCTTGCCGATGTGATTGTCGAGCACATGCGTCGACAGCCGGCCGTGCACCTTCAACTTGTCGTCGGCGGTGACGAGCTGATCGAGCCGCAGCGCGGAGATGCGGCCGATTTCCTCGATCGCGCGCCGCGTCTCGGTCTTGGCGATGTTGCGCAACCGGATCTCGAAATCGCGCAGCACGGAATCCTTGGTGTGACGGCGCACGCAGACGATATAGGGGAAGCCGAACTTGTCGCGATAGGCGGTGTTGACGCGTTCGAATGCCGCGTATTCGGCCTCCGACAATCGGTCGAGCCCGGCCCCGTTCTGCTCGTCGGTCGATTCTGCCGTCAGCCCCGCCGCGCGCTGGGTCTTGTTGGCGAGATCAGGGTGCGCCCGGATCAGCGCCAGTTGCGCGTCCGGCTCGGCGCTCTGGATCGCCGCCATCAGCGCTGCGTGCAACTGGTTGATCCCGGCGAATGGCCGCTGCCCGGCAAGCTTCTCCGCGATCCACGGCGAGTATTCGACGACATTGGCGAGCGCCGCGACGAAATCGGCTTGGCTTGCTGCGTTGAGATCTGCGAGCGAGATTTGTGTCATCGTTCTCAACCGATCTCGAACGCATCAGTCGCGAGATGCGCATGCTTGTCATGCCAGTGCTGTGCGATCTGCAATCGCGTCGGCACCCAGACGCGCTCGTGCTTGCCGATATAGTCCAGGAAGCGGATCAAGCCGGCGGCGCGGCCGGGCCGGCCGGCGAGGCGGCAGTGCAGGCCGACCGACATCATCTTCGGTGCGCTCTCGCCTTCGGCATAGAGCACGTCGAAGGCGTCTTTGAGGTAAGTGAAGAACTGCTCGCCTTCGGCAAAGCCCTGCGGATTGATGAAGCGCATGTCGTTGGCATCGAGCGTATAGGGAATGATGAGCTGCTTGCCGCTCGCGCCCTTGATCCAATAGGGCAGATCATCGGCATAGGAGTCGCAGAGATAGAGGAAGCCGCCTTCCTCCATCAAGAGACGGTTGGTGTTGATCGAGGAGCGCCCGGTGTACCAGCCGAGCGGACGCGAGCCGGTGGCTTCAGTGTGGACGCGGATCGCCTCGGCGATCTCGGCGCGCTCCTGCGCCTCGCTCATGTCCTTGTGCTCGATCCATTTCAGGCTGTGGCTGGCGATATCCCAGCCAGCCTCCTTCATCGCCGCGACGATCTCGGGGTTGCGCTTGAGCGCGGTGGCGACGCCGAACACGGTGGTCGGCCAGTTGCGCGCGCTGAACATCCGCCACAGCCGCCAGAAGCCGGCGCGCGAGCCATATTCGAACATCGATTCGATATTGGCATGGCGCTGGCCCGGCCAGGGCTGCGCCCCGAGCACGTCGGACAGGAAGGCTTCCGAGGCGCGGTCGCCGTGCAAAATGTTGTTCTCGCCGCCTTCCTCGAAATTGACGACGAACTGCACGGCGACCTTGGCATCGCCGGGCCATTGCGGGTGCGGCGGGTTGCGGCCGTAACCACGGAGATCGCGCGGGTAGCTTGTGTCGGTCACTCAGACTTCCTCGAAACGAATCGGCAGCGCGCCATTCCACAGCACGCTCTTACCCAGGGTCGCGAGATTCTCCAGGCCCGAGGTCAGCGTGATGAAATGGTTGCCGGCGAGCTGGCCCATCTTGCTCGCGAAATGCACGCTGCCGTAAGCGAGTAGGATCTCGGTCTCGCTGATGCCGCCGGGATAAAGGATGATCTGACCGGGCGCAGGGTAGCTGGTGTGGTTCTCGTAACCGACGCCGAAATCGCGATCGCCGAGCGGCATCCACACGCCCTCGCCGCTCCAGCGCACATGGATGATGTGGCTCTCGAACGGCAGCGCCGGGCGGAAGGCGGCGACGGTCTTGGGGGCCAGTTGCTCCTCGAAGCGGGCGTCGAAGGTGAAATCACCCGCGCGGATAACGAGTTTGCCCATCCTCATCTCTCTGGATCGGGGCCGGTGGCCCGCGGAACACTCTCAAGCAAAGAGCACTCCCGACGGTTTCGCGCAAGTGGCGCGGCGCATCACCTGCGGTCGTAGGACCAGCCGAAAATGCCGCTCCGCCGCGTCTCCGGTTCCACTTCGGCGGCGGGCGGCGGCGCCTCCTTCAGCTCCGCCTGCGGCGGCGGTGCGGGCGGTGCCGGCAGGGTCTCGCATTTCATCGAGTAGACCAGCTTGCCATCCGCGGTACGGCCGATCGGGGCACAGGGATCGGGGTGCGCCGCATTGGTCTTCGGCGTCATCTTGACTTGCGCGACCGCCGGCGAGGCCATCAGCAGCAGGACCAGCAGATATCTCGACATCATTGTCGCCTGGAAACTCGATTGGCCCATTGAACCGGATTGCCGCGGGCAAGTCCATCGGCGCCAGCGGGCATGACTGCCGAATATTTGATCGGCACGTGCCGGCAGACTTCGCATCGGATTGCCCGTCGCGCACTCGTGTCCCGGACAAGCCGCAGCGCACCGCTTCCGGACGATGCTTCGCATCGCCGGGAGAGCGCTGCGTTGCGTCCGGGGCACGTGAGTGAGGTGGGATGCGCGCTCTCTCCACGTCATTGCAATGACGGTGTGAGGCGTGGCAGCTTGCTTCTCCAACCAGACTGTCATTCCCCGCGAAGGCGGGGAATCCAGTACGCTGCGGCTTCTCGGCTCTATCACTGCCGCCTCTGGAATACTGGATCGTCCGCGTTCGCGGGCGATGACACCTTGTGTATGGCTGCAGACATGCCTTGTCGTTCTCGCGGCTTGTTTGCCCGAGCTTTGCTTCATCTTCGCACCCTCAAATCCAAGAGGGCACAGGGAAGGCCGGGTGCCGACTGGCACCCGCGGTCCGCTGCGCGAAATGCACACGCAGGAAGAACCGCACAGCAGCATACAGGTGACGCCGATCACTCGGCCTTCCCTGCGCGATGGTCGG
>NZ_JXDL01000001.1:7070153-7157295 GCF_001590795.1 Bradyrhizobium sp. AT1 | reverse complement strand
ACGGCCCGCCATGTCGCCCGCAGTATTCCCGGCCCTGTACACGGAACCGGAAACTTACAGACGAGACGAACCTAGCAGCGCCGTCGTCCGCACGAAGCCTCGGGCTCACAGGGACTACCCGCCCTGCCCGCGCCCATCGTGCCGACGCTGCCGCGTCCACCGCAACCCCGGCTCGCGATCAAGACGACGACGAGATCGCCCCTCTTGGTGAGCCGGGATGGACGACACACATACGCCGAAACCGAATTTCGGTAAAGTGGAATATTTTCGGCCGGAGGGATTGACAGAGGCCGACACAGGCACGGTGCCGTAGCCCGGATGGAGCGCAGCGCAATCCGGGAGGATGCCAAATGCCGGGCGAGCGGCCCCGGATTGCGCCGCGCTCCATCCGGGCTACAAAGGTACCGATGCAACAAAAAAGGGCGGCGCAAAAGCACCGCCCTTTCGCGCAACCCTTTCCAGGGCCGCGTTGAAAACAGCCGCTCAGTATCCCGGATCGTAATAGAAGGGACTGCCGCCGCCGTAATAGCCGCCACCGCCGTAATAGCCCGGACCGCCGTAGTAAGGACGCGAGCCGTAATAATAGCGGTTCTCGTAGTAGTCGCGGCGCCGCTGCTCCGCGATCACCCCGCCGATGATACCCGCCGCGGCGCCCATGAAGGCAAGACCTGCCGCATTCGGGCCGCGTCGATAGTAGCGGCGCCGGGCCGCGCTGAAATCGGTGACGTCGGAGGAGCCCTGCCCGGCCGTGACAGGCTTTGCGGATACCGGCTCCGCCGCGGCCGAGGGCGACACCGAGGTTGCGAGCAGCGCCACGCTTGCGAACGCCGCCAGGACCGTGTTGCGGCCGGCTGCGGATTTCATCGGTCCATCACTCATCTTGATCTTCCTCTGTTCTCGGCCAAAAAAATAAGTAAGCAAACAGTTTGTAACGCGCCAACCATTGAGATGGTTTCACGTTCGCGGCAATCTGCCACGCTTTGAACGATTATAAACCAAACGACCAGATCGCAGCTTGAACCATCGAACCTGAGCGGATAATGAACAGCCGCACCGTTTTTCGGTCGCCGTAAGCGTTTTACGTGAACCAACGCATCAACCGACGCCGTCGGGATCGATGCCATTTGCAGGGTTCAACGTGATCGACGCGTCCTTTTCCCAAGAGAAACCAGATGATTGCGGTTCGCAAACTGCCGGCGCGCTATGCGCCGATCGTGATGCCATTCGTGCTGTCCATCCTCATGACGGCCGTTGTGTCGGTCATTTCGACGCTCCGGAGCTTAGGAGCAACGCCGGCGTTCCTGGCGACGTGGCCAGGGGCCTGGGCGCTGTCCTGGCTGGTGGCCTTCCCGACACTGCTCGTGGTGCTGCCGATGGTCCGGCGCATCGTGGCCTGCCTCGTCGCGTCCCCACCCCAACCCGGCCGATAGGCAGCGCCTACGACAATGCCCCCAACACCCCGCGCGTCGCCTTGTCGATCTCCTCGACATAGCGGCGGCGGGCGAAGTTTTCGGTGAGGAAACCGACCACCTTGCGGCTGTCGGTGGAATCCACCACCGCCAGCATCTCGGCTTCGGCCTCGTCGAACACCGCCATCGCCGACTTCACGTTCATTTCCGGGATCAGCACGATGTCGATCAGACGGGCGAGCTCGATCACCTGGATGTCGTCGGCGATGGTGTCGAGGTCGCTGGAGAACAGATCGGGCAGCAGGACGAGGCCGACATATTCGTCGGCATTGTTGACGATAACCACGCCCGGACGCGAGCCCAGCGCGAATTCGCGGCGGACGGCGGCGATCGTCGTGGTCGAGGGCACCTTGCCGACATCGGAGCGCATCAAGCGCTCCACGGTGAGATTACGCAGCCAGCCGACGTCATTGGCGCTGCGGATGGTCTCGCCGCGCAGATGCAGGCGCCAGGTCGAGAAGGAATGGCCGAACATGAAGCGGACGCAGATCGAGGTGACGATGCAGCCGGCCAGCACCACGGCGGTGACGTCGACGTTGCGGGTCATCTCGAGCACCAGGAACGACATGGTGAGCGGGCCGCCGACGATGGCGACGCCGAGCGTCGCCATGCCCGTCAACATCGCGACCAGCGGATCGATCACGAAATTCGGGCTGATCAGGAGCAGCACCGCGGCAAAGAACTTGCCGATCAGGCTGCCGACGAACAGCGAGGCGAAGAACAGGCCGCCGCGGAAGCCCGAGGCGAGCGAGATCAGGCAGGCCGTCACCTTCAAGGCGATGATCAGCGCGATCAGGCCGATCGTCATGTCGTGAAACAGATCGAGCACCATGGCGCCGTGGCCGGCCGCCAGCACCTGCGGCGTGACGATGGCGAAACCGCCGACGATGAGGCCGCCGATCACCGGTCGCAGCCAGACCGGCATCCATTTGAACAGCCGCTCGAACATCGGCGAGGAGCGCATCACGGCGATGCCGACGCCGCTGGTGACGAGGGCGAGCCCGATCAGGGCCAGGTATTGCTCGACGCCGACGGCGCTGACCTTCGGTATCTCCAGCGAGTACGGCGCGCCGCCGAGCCATTGCGCGGTCAACGCGCCCGCCAGCGAGGCCGCCAGGATCGGCGCCGCGCTGCCGACCGAATAGACGCCGACGATCAGCTCGCAGGCATAGAAGGCGCCGGTAATCGGCGCGCCGAACGCCGCCGCGATCGCCGCGGCGGCGCCGCAACCGACCATCAGGCGCAGATCGTTGCGGCGCAGATTGAAGAATTTGCCGAACAGCGAGGCGATCCCCGAGCCGATCTGGGTATAGCCCGCTTCGAGGCCGACCGAGGCGCCGCAGCCGTTGGAGATCAGCGTCTGGCTCGACACCACCACGCTGTCGCGCATCGACAGATTGCCGCCGCGCAGCGCGTTCGCCTCGATCGGGTCGACCGCGCTCGAGATCTTCATGCGCCGCCGCGACCATTCCATGATGCCGAGCGCAAGCCCGCCGAGCGCGGGCGCGAGCAGCGCCGCCCAGGGACTGACCCGGGCGTTGGCAGAGAGCCGGACGTCGACCGGAATGCCGTAGATGACCATATGGGCGATCTGCGCGATCTCGGCCATCAGCGTCACGATGGCGCCGGCCAGCGTGCCGATCACCAGCGCGAGGGGGATGAGATAGAACTCGTTGCTGCGCAACAACGCGCGCAGCCGAACCATGACGCGGTTAGAGCCCTTGCGATCGGTGAGATGTCTGATCCGCGCGAACACCGCCCGCCCTAACCTTCCGACAGGCCGTAGCCGGCCATGCGCTGACGGACCCGCTCGATCTCGTCGCTACCGAGCAGCGGCGGTTTCCCGATCTGGAGGCAGCCGTGATATTGCCGCGCCAGCGTCTCGACCTCGACGGCCAGCCACATCGCCTTGTCCAAGGTCTTGCCAATCGCGATCATGCCGTGATGGTCGAGCAGGCAGGCGAGCCGCCCCTCCAGCGCACGCACCGCATGGTCGGACAGCTCCGCGGTTCCGAACGTCGCATAGGGCGCGCAGCGGATACTGTCGCCGCCGGCCGCCGCGATCATGTAGTGCACCGGCGGAATCTCCATGCCCATGATCGCCAGGATGGTGCAATAGGTCGGATGAGCATGCACCACCGCGTCGACGTCGGGCCGCGACTTCAGGATGTCGCGATGGAAGCGCCATTCGCTCGACGGCTTCTGATCTGGCGCATGCGTGCCGTCCATGGCCATGAAGACGATCTGGTCCGGCGTCATGGCCTCATAGGGCACGCTGGTCGGCGTGACCAAGAGCCCGTCCACATGCCGGACAGAGATATTGCCCGAGGTGCCCTGGTTGATGCCGAGCGCGTTCATGCGGCGGCAAGCGTCGATGATGGCCTGTCGCTTGGCGAGCTCGTCCGCAGTCATCGACATCCCGATTTCCTGACGATGGTCTTGTTGAACCGGAAGTACGTCAAAGCAACATGGCAGTGCAAGCGAAAGCGGCCGGGACCCGGTGCCACCTTGTCGCCCCTCTGCCAAACCACGAAATGGGCGCCAAAATCAACGGATTCGCTGATATCGCAGCCTTATGACAGGCTGGTCCGGACGGCCGCAATCCCGTTGATCACGAACTGCACGGAATAGGCGGCGAGCAGCATGCCGAGGACGCGCGAGAGCACGGCATTTCCGGTGCGCCCGAGCGTGCGCGCGATCAGCTGAGCCGAGACGAAGCACAGCATGCAGAGCAGGCAGACCGAAACGACGACCGCGATGATGATCGCGAGCCTCGGCCCATAACCGGCATCGCCGGAAAGCAGCAGCGTGGTCGCGATCGCGCCGGGGCCGGCCATCATGGGAATAGCCAGGGGAAACACCGCGACGTCGGACGCGTGTTCGGACGTCGCCTTGTCGGCCTCGCGGGCCTCACGATGCGGACGATCGCCGAAGATCATCTGGTAGGACACGCCGAACAGCAGCAGCCCGCCGGCGATCTGGAAGGCGGGGATGCCGATCCCGAGCTGCCGCAGCAGCCAGTTTCCGGCCAGCGCGATCACCACCAGGATCGAGGCCGCGATCAGCGGCGCCCGCAATGCGATCGTGCGCTTGACCTTGTCGGACATGCCGCCGGTGGCGGCCAGAAAGGCCGGCGCAAGGCCGACCGGATCGACCACCAGCAACAGCGTCACGAAGGCTGACAAGGCGAAGTCGAGCATGGTCGGCGTGGTCCTTAGCGCGGTCCTTGGACGCAGGAACGATGGCGGCCGGGCTGACTTAGCCCAGCAAAGCCGCTTTGGAAATCACCGGAGACGACAATGGGCGACAGTGGAATTGGAATGCTCCTCGGCCAGCTCTCGGCCAACCTGCTCTGGCTCTGGTTCATCGGAGCCTTCGTGCTCGGCGGGGTCCTCGCCTATGGCGTGCTGAAGGCCGGCCGCCTGCGTGGCAGCGAGCGGGCGCAGCTCGATCGCAACACCGAGGCCCGACAGCGCCAGGAAGATCCCTACAAGCGCCCGACCTGAGCGAGCTGCCGCACGCGCCGGCTGCTGTTTGGAACTTTCGTTCATGAAGCGGTTTTGATCGCCTGAGGATTGAGGAAGGCGAGGCCTTCCCGTGTCACCTCATGAGGAGGATGTATGGCTAAAGCAAAGAAACGCACCACCAAGAAGGCCGCGACGCGCCGGCCGCGTCAGGCACCCAAGATGCTCAGCGACCTGTTTCTGGAAACGCTGAAGGACATCTATTTCGCCGAGAACAAGATCATCAAGACCCTGCCCAAGATGGCGAAGGCCGCGCAATCGAAGGAGCTGGCCGCCGCCTTCAACAAGCACCTGCGCGAGACCCAGGGCCAGGTGAAGCGGCTGGAGCAGATCTTCAAGATGCTGGGCAAGCCGGCGCGCGGCAAGCCCTGCGAGGCCATCAACGGCATCACCGACGAAGGTGCCGAGATCATGAAGGACTTCAAGGGCGCCCCGGCGCTCGATGCGGGACTGCTCGCGGCCGCCCAGGCGGTCGAGCATTACGAGATCTCCCGCTACGGCACCTTGCGCACCTGGGCCGAGGAGCTCGGCATGCAGGACGCCGCAAGGCTGCTGCAGGCGACGCTGGACGAGGAAGAGGCGACCGATCACACGCTGACCGAGCTCGCGACGTCCGTGATCAACCTCGAGGCCGAAGAAGAGTACCGCGCGGCGGCCTGACGCCCTGCGCGACCCCACGATGGAACGCCGCGGCCCGGGCCGCGGCGTTTGTTTTTCAATCGCACGGCGGCGCATGGCACGCCAGCGCCGGCGCACTGGATTTCCGGGGAACCAGCCCCATATGCAGGCTTCCCCACCCCCGAGCCCCGCATCATGCAACCGAAAAATCCCCTCGACTGGATGCTGTCCGAAGCCCTGGACTCGCTGACCCGCGCCGACCGGCTGCGCCAGCAGTTCGGCCGCCAGGAAGCCTGCTGGGAGCCGCCGATCGACGTGCTCGAGACCGAGCACGAGCTTCTGATCCTGGTGGCGCTTCCCGGCGTCAATCCGGACAATGTCGAGACTGTCATCCATGACGGCGTGCTCGTCGTTTCCGGCCAGCGCACCCTGCCCCCGGAGCTCCGCAACGCCCGCATCCACCGGCTCGAGCTGCCGCAGGGGCGTTTTGAGCGCCGCATTGCATTGCCCCTCGGCCGCTACGCCATCAGCCGCTTCGTGATGGACGGCTGCGTCGCGCTGCGCCTTGCCAAATCCTGAGGTCGATCATGGCCACCGAACAGATGAACAACGAACAGACCAATAACGACGTGAAGATCCCTGACGACGCGCTGATCATCATCCCCGTGCGCGAGATGGTGCTATTCCCCGGCGCCATCGCGCCGATCACGATCGGCCGTGCCAAGTCCATCGCCGCCGCGCAGCAGGCGCTGCGCGAGCAGCGGCCGGTCGGCATCGTCCTGCAGCGCAGCCCCGAGACCGAGGAGCCCGGAGCGGACGACCTCTACCGGGTCGCGACCATCGCCAACATCGTGCGCTACATCACCGCGCCCGATGGCACCCATCACATCGTCTGCCAGGGCGTGCAGCGCGCGCGCATCCTCGACTTCCTGCCGGGGACGCCGTTCCCTGTCGCTCGTTTCCAGCAGATCCCCGAGCCGACCACGACCTCGCCGGAGATCGAGGCGCGCGCCTTGAACCTGCAGCGCCAGGCGATCGAGGCGATCGAGCTGTTGCCGCAGGCGCCGCCCGAGCTGGCCGCGATGTTCCAGGGCACCAGTGCGCCCGGCGCGCTGGCGGATCTGGCGACCTCGTTCATGGACATCAAGCCGCAGGATAAGCAGGAGGTGCTGGAGACCATCGACCTCGCTTTGCGCGTCGAGAAGGTGTCCAAGCATCTGGCCGAGCGGCTGGAGGTGCTGCGCATCTCCAACGAGATCGGCCAGAAGACCAAGGCCTCCTTCGACGAGCGGCAGCGCGAGGCGATCCTGCGCGAGCAGATGGCGACCATTCAGCGCCAGCTCGGCGAAGGCGACGGCAAGGCGGCCGAGGTCGCCGAGTTGACGGCTGCCATTGCCAAGGCCAACATGCCGCCCGAGGCCGACGCGCACGCCAAGAAGGAGCTGCGTCGCTACGAGCGCATGCCGGAGGCTGCCGGCGAAGCCGGCATGGTCCGCACCTATCTCGATTGGCTGATCGAGCTGCCCTGGGCGTTGCCCGCGGAAAAGCCGATCGACATCAAGGCGGCGCGCGCCATCCTGGATGCCGACCATTTCGGCCTGGAGAAGATCAAGACCCGGATCATCGAATATCTGGCGGTGCGCAAGCTGGCCCCGCAGGGCAAGGCCCCGATCCTGTGCTTCGTCGGTCCGCCCGGCGTCGGCAAGACCTCGCTCGGACAATCCATCGCGCGCGCGATGGATCGCCCCTTCGTGCGCGTCAGCCTCGGCGGCGTGCATGACGAGGCCGAAATCCGCGGCCACCGGCGCACCTATATCGGCGCGCTGCCCGGCAACATCATCCAGGGCATCAAGAAGGCGGGTGCCCGCAACTGCGTCATGATGCTGGACGAGATCGACAAGATGGGCCGCGGCGTGCAGGGCGATCCCTCGGCCGCCATGCTGGAGGTGCTCGACCCCGAGCAGAACGGGACGTTCCGGGACAATTACCTGGGCGTGCCCTTCGACCTGTCGCGAGTCGTCTTCATCGCGACCGCCAACATGCTGGACCAGATCCCGGGTCCGCTGCTCGACCGCATGGAGCTGATCAGCCTTGCCGGTTACACCGAGGACGAGAAGCTGGAGATCGCGAAGCGCTATCTGGTGCGGCGGCAGCTCGAGGCCAACGGCCTCTCGGCCGAACAGGCCGAGATCGAGCCGGAGGCGCTGAAGCTGGTCGTCAAGGGCTACACCCGCGAGGCCGGCGTGCGTAACCTCGAGCGCGAGATCGGCAAGCTGTTCCGCCATGCCGCGGTGCAGGTCGCCGAGGGCACGGCCGCGAAGGTCGTGATCACGGCGAAGGACATCGGCACGGTGCTCGGCCAGCCGCGCTTCGAAGGCGAGATCGCGCAGCGCACCAGCATTCCGGGCGTGGCCACCGGCCTTGCCTGGACGCCGGTCGGCGGCGACATCCTGTTCATCGAGGCGTCAAAGGTGCCCGGCAAAGGCGGGATGATCCTGACCGGCCAGCTCGGCGACGTCATGCGCGAGAGCGTGCAGGCGGCGATGACGCTGGTGAAGAGCAAGGCCTCGCAGCTCGGCATCGATCCGCAGGCGTTCGAGAAGAGCGACATCCACGTTCACGTGCCGGCGGGGGCAACCCCGAAGGACGGACCGAGCGCGGGCGTTGCGATGTTCACGGCGCTGACCTCGCTGCTCACCAATCGCACGGTGAGGAGCGACACCGCGATGACCGGCGAGATCTCGCTGCGCGGCCTGGTGCTGCCGGTCGGCGGCATCAAGGAGAAGGTGGTGGCTGCCGCCGCTGCCGGCCTGAAGCGGGTGATGCTGCCGGCGCGCAACAAGCGGGACTATGACGACATCCCGAAGAGCGCGCGGGACAACCTCGAATTCATCTGGCTGGAGCGCGTCGACGAAGCCATCGCCGCAGCGCTCGAGCCGGCGGCAGCCAAAGCCGACGTCAAGGTCGAGGCGGCGGAGTGAAAGCGATGAAGAAACTGCTGGAAGACGCGAAGCGACCGCGGAAGACGCAGCGGCTGCGCCAGCTGCTCGATCGTGCCATCGATCGGGTGCGCGATGCGCTGGCAGGACCCGAACCGCGGCTTCAGCCGATCCCGGTCCGGGTGAAGCGCCGCAAGGGTTGAGCCCTCCGTCTCAGCCCTCGCGGCTGCCCCAAACAAAAGGCCCCCTCTAACCGAGGGGGCCTTTGCGTGGTTAGCCCACGGCGTCCTTGGCGGCCTTGACCGGGCGGGCGCGGACGATCTTGCGGGCCGGCTTGGCCTTGAACATCATCTCTTCGCCCGTGAACGGGTTGGTGCCCTTGCGCGCCTTGGTCGCGGGCTTCTTGATGACGACGAACTTGGCGAAGCCCGGCACCAGGAACAGGCCGTTCTTCTTGAGCTCCTTGTGACCGACGTCGGTCAGCGTCTCCATGACGTTCTTGACGTCGCGCTTGGAAAGCTCGGTAGCGGTCGCAATCTTTTCGATCAATTGCGATTTGGACATTTGAGTGGCCATCGTGTCTCCTCTGATTCGTGACGGCTGCATATTAGACCAACCGGCGAAGGCCTATAGCCTTCTGCACAGTTTTGTCGCGATTTTACGGGCTTTTTGCCCCTCTGTGGCAAAAAACCCTGCATTTTAGCTGCTTCCAGTGCGGAAGGAGCCTTGAGCAGCGGATTTTGCCTTGTTTCAAAGGCCCGCACGACATCTTGCTAGAACTGATTCGCCGCTTTCGACAAGCGAAGACCGGCCTCTTTGTGAAAGGCCGGTCTTGTTTCACCCTGAAAAATAAGGGTCGGATCGCATGTCGGCGGTCTTCCTTCCCGTAAAAACAGGGAGAAAGTGACGGGCGACCGGTCAGACGCGCTCGATGATGATGGCAGGCGCCATGCCGCCGGCGGCGCACATGGTGACGAGACCGCGCTTGAGATCGCGCCGTTCGAGCTCGTCGAGCACGGTGCCGATCAGGATCGAGCCGGTGGCGCCGATGGGATGGCCGAGCGCGATCGAGCCGCCGTTGACGTTGACCTTGGCGCGGTCGAGCTTGAGGTCGCGGATATATTTTTCCGCCACCACTGCGAACGCCTCGTTGATCTCGAACAGGTCGATGTCGTCGATGGAGAGGCCCGCCTTCGCCAGCACCTTCTTCGTCGCCGGCACCGGCGCGTTCAGCATCAGGGTCGGCGAGTCCCCCATATTCGCCATCGCGACGACGCGGGCGCGGGCTTTGAGGCCGTGCGCCTTGGCGTAGGCGGGCGAGGCCAACAGGATCGCGGCGGCGCCGTCGACGACGCCGGACGAGTTGCCGGCGTGGTGCATGAAGTCGATGTCGAGATCGGGATATTTCTGCAGGATCAGGCCGCGATAGGTCGTGCCCTTGTCGTCGAGCGCGTAATCGGCGATCGCGGGGAAGGCCGGCTTCAGGCTGCTGAGCCCCTCCATCGTGGTCTGCGGCCGCGGATACTCCTCGTGATCGAGCGCGAGACTGCCGTCCTCGCGATGAACCGGCACGAGGCTCTTCCTGAAGTGGCCGTTCGCGATCGCATGCGCGGCGCGCTTCTGGCTCTCCAGCCCGAGCGCGTCGACGTCCCGCCGCGTGATGCCTTCCATCGTCGCGATCGCGTCCGCGCAGACGCCCTGATGCGACTGCGGATGCCTTGCCCGCAGGTGCAGATTGCCGTTGTCCATCATCATCGGACCCGAGCCGCGACGCCCCTCCATCGACATCATCTCGCAGCCGCCGGCGATGACGAGGTCTTCCACGCCCGCCATGATCGAGGATGCGGCCATGTTGACGCTGGTGATGCCGCTTCCACAAAACCGGTCCAGCGTCACGGCGCTGGCGCGCACGTCATAGCCGGCATCGAGCGCCGACATCCGCCCGAGATCGCCGCTTTGGGTCGCGACCTGGGCGCTGCAGCCCCAGACGATGTCGTCGACGTCGGCGGTATCGATGCCGGTGCGGTCCGCGAGCGCGCGCAGCACGGTTGCGCCGAGCTGTTGCGGATGAATGCCGGAGAGCGCTCCCTTGCCGGCTTTGCCGACGCCGCGCGGGGTGCGGCAGGCATCGATGATCAGTGCGTCGGTCATTGGCGTTGTCCTCTTGTTGTGGGTCGTTGAGGACGGTTTTGGATAAGCCGGACGGGAGAGTCAATGCGGGGCGCGCTCCCTGCGGTCCTCGCACGCAGCGGAAAGATACGGATAGCCATACAGCTGCTACGCCCCTGCGACGTTCTTCCCGATGACGCGTGCGACGAGGCCGTTACCCTAACCCGTTGGGGCGGCCAGATAAGTGGCAGAACAGCCACCAAATCAACTTCTCTATTCTGGTCGACAGTCTTCCACTGTCGATATCCGAGCAATCGTCGCAAGAATAGAGAAGAAGAAGATCTGGTACGTTACGCCCAGGATGATCTCCACACTTACAAGCAGACGAGCCCCCTTAGCGACCGGCGCAATATCACCATAGCCAACTGTCGCAATCGTCACGATACTAAAATACAGAGCATCGGCTAGGTCGAGAGCCTGATTAAAAGCCTTCGGATCAATACGACAGGACACCTCAAATAGCAGAGCAAACGTATAAATGATTAGTGCATACGAAATAAGAGCTGTCCCGATTGTGTGTTTTATGGACGGATCGCCTGGAGCTATCTTCAATGGCATTATTGCGTCGAGCAAACGTACAGCACCGCCCCTCCATCGTGGAAGCACACGTGGAGGCCGGACATTATACAGAGTGTTGAATGACGCGAGTGCCGAACCAGCAGCAGCAACATAGGTGATAAAAGTGATCGCTAACAGATAGAAGTCAACCATTGCGCGATCAACTCCGGGCTCAAGAACATCGATAAAATCGATTCCAATTCTGAATGCCACGGCAACTACCAAGCAAAAAACCGAAAACCAAAATGGAGCGACCGGCGGCACTTCAATGTTGGGATAGCGTCTTCTTGCAACAAGATAGCCAGAATACAAGATGATGAAGACGGCAAGGAATATGTAGTCGCTAGTGTCGAGTTTCATTGTTCTTCGCCGTGGCGGGTTGATCAATACATCGAGAAATAAGGGTCGGCGAGGAGCTCCAACATGATGCACCGGACAAACGCTAAAGAAGTGGCGCCGGTGAAATCTCGTTCCATAAGGTCGCCATTTGCCATCACGCCCCCGCCGCGTTCCTCGCAATCACGTTGCGGTAGAAGCTGGCGCTGAGCTTGGGCGTGCGGACCTGGGTGTCGAAATTGACATGGTACAGCCCGAAGCGCTTGTTCAGTCCGTACACCCACTCGAAATTGTCCATCAGGCTCCAGAGGAAATAGCCGCGCACCGGCACGCCCTCGGTGGTGGCGCGCTGCAGCTGGGCGAGATAGTTGCGCAGATACATGATGCGGTCGGTATCGTAGATCTTGCCGTCGTGCGTGACCACGTCATCGCCGGAGGCGCCGTTCTCGCTGATATAGATCGCATCCGTCTTCCAGATCTTGGCCGCCAGCTTCGGCACCCAATAGAGCGTCTCCGGCCCGACGCGCAGCCAGTCCGAATTCATGTGCGGGAACGATTTCGGGATCGGCAGCGGCATGAATCCCGCACCCTGGTCGGAGGCCACCACATAGTTCTGCGGCGCGTAGATGTTGAGGCCGAGGAAATCGACCGGCGACGAGATGATCTTCAGCTCCGCATCGGTGTATTTCGGCGCGTTGGCGCCGGCGTATTTCAGGAACGCGTCGGTGTAACGGCCCGTCATGATGACGTTGAGATAGCTGGCGTTCATCTCGCGCAGCGCGATCTCGGCGGCGCGAACGTTCTCCGGCGTATCGATCGCGGGCGCGCAGGCATCGATGTTCTCGGCCGGTCCCACCCTGGTGCCGCGGCGGCCATGGGCGCGCACCGCCTGCACCGCGAGCCCGTGCGCCAGCGCGGTGTTGTGCCTGATCTGGTTGACGTCGGCTTGCGGGAGCGTCTGGCCCGGCGCATCGATGCCGATACCGTAGCCGAAATAGACGAAGCGGCCGGTCTCGTTCAGCGTGAACACGTTCTTGACACGGTCGGTGAGATGGGTCGCGACATAGGCCGCGTAGTCGCCGAAGATCTTGCAGGTCTCGGTCGAGCGCCAGCCGCCGAAGCGATCCTGCAGCGCTTGCGGCAGGTCCCAGTGATAGAGCGTCAGCCAAGGCTCGATGCCGTTCTTCAGGAGCTCATCGACCAGCCGGTTGTAGAAGTCGAGCCCTTTCGGATTGGGCTTGCCATCACCGTCCGGAAACAGCCGCGGCCAGGCCACTGAGAAACGGTAGGCCTTGCAGCCGAGCGCCTTGATCAGCGCGATGTCCTCTTTGTAGCGGTGATAATGCTCGTTGGCGCGGTCGCCAGTGGTGCCGTCCTCGATCTTGCCGGGGATGCGCACGAACTTGTCCCAGATCGAGGCCCCTCGCCCGTCCTCGTCGACCGCGCCCTCGACCTGGTAGGACGAGGTCGCCGTGCCCCAGACGAAGCCGGCCGGAAAGCCGGCGCGCGGCGGCGATGCCGGCTTCGCCTTTGCCGCGTCGAGCGGACCGGTCAGGCCGGCTGCGGACAGCCCCGCGATTTTCGCGAACCGGCGGCGCGAGACCTTGTCCGACATTGATGCTGCTCCGCTTCCGAATTGTTGCGGGCGCACAATGGCGAGTCCAGGGCGGTTTGAGAAGCGGGCTTGTGAGGGAGCCGGATGCAGAATCGCGCGGCCTGGGGCGCGACATAGGGATGCGGTCAGCTTACGCGTTCAACGCGAGCGCTTCGGCAATTTTGGCAGCTTGTCGGGGTTGAACGCCGGGCGCGGCTCGGCCCGGTCACGCGCGGGCGGCTGCTGTTCGGTGAGAATGAGCGTTCCCTGGAGAACCATTCCCGGCACTTGCTTTGCCGTCGCGGTGTAGGTCGCGATCTTGCCGGGGCAATTTCCCTCGATGTCCAGCGTGAGCTCGTCTTCCACGCCGAACACCGTCAGCCGTCCGTCGGTATGACGCTTCGTCGACACGGTGGCGGTGAAGCGGTCTCCATCGACCTGACACGAGCCGTGATAGGTCATCAGGCTGTCGCGGCCCCAAATCTGTCCGTCCGCGACGTGGACGATCCCAGTCCCCTGATCGAGCGGCGTCTTGTACCACGCCGCGTACGTCCCGTCTTTCAGCATGGGAGCAGTCTCCCCTGACATTCCCGCGCGATCATCGGCACGATGAGCGCTAAGAAAGCGTTAATCACGCGGCCGGTGCCACTCCGGCAATTGCTTGCGCAGCTCGGCTTCGAGATCCTCGACGATGCCATGAAGCAGACACGCGGCGAGCGGATCGGTGACCTCCCGCTCCAAACGCCGATAACGCGCGATCTGGCATTCCTGCTCTCTCAACTGGTGCTCTGTCATCACACGGGCCCTCCGACAAACTGACGCGGAGAGGACCGGGAGGTTTCGTTAAACTTTTCGGATCATTTGACATGGTTTCAGATTGGTAAAGTCCGCGCGGCGCGCCGTTCCTCTAAGAGGCCAGACGAAGCCAGACGTCCTTGCTTGCCAGCGTGCCGTTTGGCGTCGCGATCTCCAGGTCCACGACGTGCAGGGAGCCGGGCTCGTCTCCATAGACGTATCTGAGGTGCCACATCAGACCCAGGTCCGGTGAAATGACGAAATCGTCCAATGCGTCGGTGATGTCTCGAACGGCCTCGCGGTGCGGCAGCGGCGCGGAAAACATCGCGTCGATCAGATCGGCGAGGCTCATGCCCTCGACGAGCATAAGTCGCGCGATCTCGTCACCATAGACGTATCGAAGCGCTGAAACGATCGCAGCGACGGCATCCGGATTCTTCAACGACACGGCAAAGCAGGCCTCCGGAGCCATCATGCCGGAGACGGAATATTCTGCAAGCTCAGCGAGCCCTCCCGCAGAGCAATGGGCGCGGCCTTGGCTCTCGGATGCCGATACTTTCAGGCAGCTCGCCTGACCGACCGCCCGTGTCTAGAACGTCACCCGCATCCCCGCATAGAACGCGCGCGGCCGGGCCGGGCTGAGCGAGCGCGGGTCCGTGAAGTCGTTGCCGCCGTTGGTGAAGTTGGGCAAGGCTCCCGTGTCGAAGAACTGTCCGTAGGTCGCGTAGCGCTTGTCGAAAATGTTGTCGACTTTGCCATAGAGCTGGATGTTCTTCGCCACCTGGTAGGACGTGTGGAGATTGAACACCGTATAGGACGGCAGCTTCGCGAACTGGTTCGACTCGTCGCCGACCAGATATTGGCTGGAGACGTAGAGCGCATTGCCGCCGACCTTCCAGACGTCGGTCACGGCATAGTCGATGCCGACCTTGACGCGGTGACGCGGGATCGCGGGGAGCTGGTTGCCGGGAGAAACTTGGATGTTGCCGTTGCCATCGGCAAACGGGCTTTCCGAGCCGAGCTCGAGAGGATCGAGATAGCGCGCGTCGACGAAGGCGTAGCTTGCCTGGAACTGGAGCGTCGGCGACTTGATGTTGACTTCCGCCTCGAGACCCTGCCGGCGGGTCCGGCCAACGTTGGAGAAATAGCCGAAGCCGGTCCGCCCGACCACGGGCACCGCGACGATGTCGTCGTAATTGGTGGCGCGGAAGCCGCCGATCTTCCAGCCGAGGGTGCCGATGTTCAGCTCCTTGGTGCCACGGAAGCCGGCCTCGACGGTCTTGGACACCACCTGCTTGAGCGGCGGATCGGAGACCAGGAACGCCGCGATCAGACAGGGGCGGGCCGGATCGGAGCAGCCGAGCTCGAGCGGCGTCGGCACGCGGTTGGCCTCGGAATAGCCGGCATAGGCGGTCAGCTCCGGGGTAATCTTGTAGGTGCCCCCGATCACCGGATTGAAGCGGGTGAAGGTGTGGTCGCCGTTGAGGTCGGTCCCGAGCTGGTCCTCCAGCGAGATGCGCGCCACGTTGAAACGGCCGCCGCCGGTGAGGGCGAAGGCATCGGTGACGTTGAACGTGTCCATCGCGTAGAGGCCGTTATATTGATTGACGGTCCGCAGCGAGACAGGACCGGTAAATCCGGTATCTACCGTGCCGGTGGGCCCCAAGAAGAGGCCACTGCCGCTGACGACGTAGTTTTCTCCCATGGAGCCGATCTCGGCTGTCGCATTGTAACGCGTGACACTGGCGTCATAGCTCGCGCCCATCACGAAGCGGTTGTCGTGACCGAGCAATTGATCGGTGTTGGTGGCCTGTCCTGACACGCCGAAACTGGTCGAACGTATCGTGCTCCGGTCGATCTCGCCGAGGATGGTTCCGAGCGGATACGGATTGACGAGCTGCGCGCCGTTCGTGCCATTCGCGCTCGTCGCATCGTCGCCGAAGCACAATAGCCCCAGCGCGGCGCATTCCTGCACGTCGGTCGGATTGCCGTCGACGAGCTTCTGCTCGTACCTGCGCACATGCGCAGCGCCTTCGAGCGTCCAGGTCGGCGTTGCATCGACCTTGCCGGTCAGATTGAGATAGCCGACGCGGTTGGACGTGGTCTGCGGCGTGGTGTAGGTCGCACCCCAATATTTATCGAGCAACTCGGCCGGCACGGTGGCACTGGCGCCGAAATCGTTCTTGGCGACGCCCATATTGGCGTGGAATTCGCTGTCGCCCGCCTTGTAGCCGACATCGCCGTAGAAGCGCCGCACGGTCGATTGCGAGAAATTGCGGAAGCCGTTGTCGCGCAGGCCTTCGAGCGCGGCATAGACGCCGTAGTTCTTGTCGACCTGCTTGCCCCATTGCGCCGAGCCCTGGATACGGCCGAACGAGCCGCCCATCACGTCGATCTCGGCGCCCTGATAGGTAAAGCCGTCCTTCATTTGCAGATTGATCGCCCCGCCCAATGCGTTGAGGCCGAAGGCGGGATTGTTGGTGACCAGCGTCACCGACCTGATCGCGGCGGTCGGGATCAGGTCCCAGTTGACGGCATCCGAGAAGGCTTCGTTGATGCGGACGCCGTTCTGATACACGGCAAGGCCTTGCGGCGTGCCCGTCACGGGCGAAGCGACGAAGCCGCGGAATTCGACGTCCGGCTGGAACGGATTGCCGGTGACCTCGGTGATGTTGACGCCGGCGATGTTGTCGCGCAGCGCGTCGGTGACGTTCAGCGAGCCCGTGCGCTTGATCTGGCCGGGATCGACGGCGTTGATCGCCGACGGAACCTTGTCGACATCGAGACCCCTGCCGATGCCCGGCGAGGTCGGGAACACGTAAAGCCGCGTCCTCGGCGCGGCGGACGACGCAGCGCCAATGCGCGCGACCGGCCGCGTCGGCGCGCTATGTCGCGCCGCCGCCGGCGGCTGCACCGTCACTTCGACCGGCGGCAGATTCTGGACGTTGGTCTCCTGGTCCGGCGCGGCCACCGCGGGGCTCGCGAACACCACCCCGGACACGAGACCGGTCGACACCGAGGCCATCAACAAACGACGCCTGAACGAAACAACCTTGCCCATCCCCGCCTTCCCATCCGTGACCACCGGCTGTTTTGATTTTCGCCTGTTGGTCGCGACGAGTGTATTCGGCCGCCATGGGTGCGCCAGCCACAAAAGGTCGGGCAATATCCGCTCCCGTTTTCCCGACCAAATCGGGACTTCTTCCCGATCGTCTCGGGCGCGATCAGGCGGCCGCGGTCGGAACCAGCGCTTCCACGGTCAGGCCGCCGGCACCGGAGACGACGTCGAGCGTGCCGCCCAGCGCCAGAATCCGCTCCCGCATGCCGACGAGCCCGAAGCCGAGCTTCTGGCCCGGCTCCATGCCGCGGCCGTTGTCGCTGACCCGCACCCGGGCGCAGGTGCGGCCATCCTGCGCCACCTGCTCCGCCGGTTCGATGACGACGTCGACCGAGGTCGCGCCAGCGTGGCGGAACACGTTGGTGAGCGCCTCCTGCACGATGCGATAGATGGTGAGATCGGCGGTCTCGCCCGTCGCGCCCAGCGCGGGGGAGATCGACGTCTTGATCGCGACATCGGGATGCGATTCCCGCCACAGCCGCGACAGCGATTCCAGCGCCTGGCGCAGGCCGAGCTCGGCGAGGCCGACCGGGCGAAGGCGCTCCAGCACGCGGCGATTGAACTGCTGTAGCGCATTGATCTGCTCCAGCATGGCGCTGCCATGTTTTCGCACGGCCTCCGCACTCGGGACGCGGCCATCCGCCTGCTTCGCCAGCGCGCCGGCATGCGCGCGCAGCGAGAACAGGTACGGCCCGAACTCGTCGTGGAGCTCGCGCGCGATCTCCTTGCGCTCGATGTCCTGGAGCGACACCGCCCGCTCGGCGAGGCGCCGCTTGTCCTCGACCGCCTCGTGAAGCGTTGCGGCAAGGTGATTGAGCTTGGTGCAGATCACGGCGAGCTCGGGCGCGCCGCCCGGCGTGACACGGGCTTCGTAATGTCCGCCTTCGAGCTTCCCCATGGCCTCCGCCAGCGATTGCAGCGGCGCCAGCGCCCGGCCGACCACACTCATCATCAAGAAAAACAGCGCCAGCGCGATCACCGAGCCGACCTCGAGCTGGGTCACGATGCCGTCCCAGATCTCGGCGATCTCGTCATCGGGGTGCGAGGTGATCAGGAGCGAGCCGGGCCTGCCGTGGATCGAGACCGGCACGCTCACCGCGGTCTGCTCGGGGTGAACCAGGCTGACGAACCAGGCCGGCGGCCCGCGCGTATCGGCGTCAGTGTCGAGCCGGGGCGGCGTCTGCGGATTGCCGCCAGCATCCCGCAACGTGATGCTGACATGGCGCAGGCGGCTGAGGTCGCGCGCGATCTGGTTCAGCCTGGCATCCGGATCGGGGGCTTCGTTGAGATCGGCCACGATCATCTCGATGAATTCGCGCGCGAGCCGGATGACGCTCTGGTCCTCGGCCTGCACCCGGGGACCCGCCTCCGCGACCTGGCGGCCGATATTGACGGCGAGCCCCAGGGCCAGCAGCAGCGCCAGCAACAGGTTGATGCGCCCGCGCAAGGATAGATTTTGCCACATGGGTATCGCTCGTGCCTCGCGAAGGTTTGGCCCGCGCCTGCCCGATGACGTTGACAGAGGGGAAGCTGCGGATATCTAATCGAAAGCGTACAGCAATCCCGGCCGGGCGCGAAACAGGCCGACGCTGTCACAAGGAAACGCCTATGCGCATACTGATCGTCGACGATCATCCCATTGTCGCCTCCGGCTGCCGCGCCGTGCTGGCCGACGAGGGCGAGATCGAGATCCTGGAGGCCGCCGACGCCGAAGACGGCGAATGCGTCTTCATCGTCGAGCGCCCCGACCTCTGCATCATCGACATCAATCTGCCGACCGTCTCCGGCTTCGAGCTGGCACGCCGCATCCTCGAGCGCGCGCCCGAGGCCCGCATCATCATGTTCAGCATGAACGACGACCCGGCCTTCGCCGCGCGGGCGATCGAATGCGGCGCCAAGGGCTACGTCTCCAAGACCGGCGATCCCGACGACCTCGTCGAGGCGATCCGCGCCGTCGGCGGCGGCGGCACTTACTTGCCGAGCGCGATCGCCCGCAGCATTGCCTTTGCAGGGCCGACCCTGGCGCAAAGTCCGCTGTCGAAGCTGAACGCGCGCGAGATGGAGATCCTGCGGCTGCTCAGCGCGGGAAAGAGCCTGTCCGAAATCGCCTGGCTGGTGCAATCGTCCTACAAGACGGTCGCCAACACCTCGTCCATCATGCGCCAGAAGCTCGGGGTGAAGACCTCGGTCGAGCTGGTGCGGCTGGCGATCGACAGCGGTGTCGCCTGACGACGCCACAAATTTCGGTCACACAAGCGTTGCAATATTGATGTGGTGAGATGCCACGGAGTGAAGGCATGACGATTCAGACTGTCTCGACGAACAAGTCCTACGGCGGTGTGCAGGGGGTCTATCGCCATGCCAGCCAGGCGACTGGAACCGACATGGTGTTCTCGGTCTATGTGCCCCCGCATGCCGAGGGCGCCAAGCTGCCGGTGGTCTGGTATCTCTCCGGCCTCACCTGCACCCATGCCAACGTCACCGAGAAGGGCGAATTCCGCAAGGCCTGCGCCGAACTCGGGCTGATCTTCGTCGCGCCCGACACCTCGCCGCGCGGGGCCGACGTGCCCGGCGATGCCAACAACGCCTATGATTTCGGCTTAGGTGCCGGTTTCTATGTCGATGCGACGCAAGAGCCGTTCGCACGCAATTACCGGATGTGGAGCTATGTCACCGACGAGCTGCCGAAGCTGGTCGCGGGAAATTTTCCCGTCGATGCCAAGCGGCAATCGGTGATGGGCCATTCCATGGGCGGTCACGGCGCGCTGACAGTGGCGCTGCGCAACCCGCACCGCTATCGCGCCGCGAGCGCGTTCGCCCCGATCGTGGCGCCCTCGCTGGTGCCCTGGGGCATCAAGGCGCTCACCGGCTATCTCGGTCCGAACAAGGACGCCTGGCGCGGCCACGACACGGTGGCGCTGATCGAGGACGGCGCGAAGTTTTCAAGCTTCCTGATCGACGTCGGCGAGGCCGACAATTTCCTGAAGGAGCAGCTGAAGCCGGAGCTGCTCGAAGCCGCCTGCACCAAAGCGGGCATCCCGCTGACGCTGCGGCGGCAGGCAGGCTACGACCACAGCTACTACTTCATCTCGACCTTCATGGGCGATCACCTGCACTGGCATGCGGAGAAGCTGAAGGGCTGAGTGGCCCTTGCTGCCCTTCCCTTCGCCCCTTGTGGGCGAAGGTGGCGCGAAGCGCCGGATGAGGGGTATCTATCCGCAAATTCGGTAAGGGTTGGACTCGCGGAGAGAACCCCTCACCCGGCTTCGCTTCGCGAATCCACCCTCTCCCACAAGGGGCGAGGGTGCACCGCCATCGCGGTGAGTAAATCCCCTACTCCCGCTTGCCGTAATTCGGCGCCAGCGACCTGTTGCGGATCAGATAGCTCATCGTGCGCGTCCAGGCTTCGTCGGTATTGCCGCGCATGTCGGCGCTGGCGGCCATGATCATCGCGCCGGTCTTCACGTCGCGCAGATAGATGTTGAGGTTGATGATCAGGTTCGAAACCTTCTGCACCATGCCGGTGATCTCGAGGTCTGCTCCCAGCTGCCCGGCGAGCTTGAGATCGCAGCCGCCGCAGGCCTGCAAATTGGCGTGACGGGCCGCGTCCCTGACCGGCGCGATGTCGAGCACCTGGAACCTGCCGGACTCCGTCAATTCCTTGCGCAGCTGCTCGCTGATGAGCAGGAGTCGCGCTTCTTCGGGCCTCGAGCCGTAGAACTCGCCGGGCAGGCTGGTGTCGATCAGCTCGAAATCGAACACGGCGAGCTTCGGCGGATCGGCGCGTGCGATCGACGGCGTCAATAGCAAAGCGGCAATCATCAGCAACGCTCGCATGATCGTGATTCCACCTCGCGTGCGCGCGGGGACGAAATGCGGGGTTGCATGCCCTGACAAATTGGTCATGCTTGAAGCAGAGACAATTCTCCACCTGCGGTCAAGCCGGGGAGATCGCTCGGAGGAAACATGATCCGATGGTTGGCCGGTCTGATCGGCTTTGCTCTTGCCGCGACGAGCGCGCTCGCGGCGGAGCCTGCCCTGATCGGTGTCGGCTATCTCGGCGTCACTGGCGCCCGATCGACGCTGTCGCTGGTCGATCAGCCAGCGGAGAATGACGGCGTCGCCGGCGCGCGCCTCGCGATCGAGGACAACAACACCACCGGCAAATTCCTCGGCCAGCGCTTTACGCTGGAGGAGCGCCGCATCAAAGAGGGCGAGGATCCGGTGCAGGCCGCAACCGCGCTTGCGGAGAAGAACGGCTTCATCATCACCGACCTGCCCGCCGATGCGCTGCTGAAAGTCTCCGACGCCCTGCGCGACCGTGGCACGCTTCTGTTCAATGCGGGGGCGATCGACGAGCGGCTGCGCGAGGCCGATTGCCGCGGCAACGTGATCCACACCGCGCCGACGCGCGCGATGCTGGCCGATGCCCTCGGCCAATACCTCGTCTGGAAGAAGTGGTCGCGCTGGCTGCTGGTGGTCGGCTCGCACGACGAGGACAAATTGTTCGCAGACGCGCTCCGGCGCACCGCCACCCGCTTCGGCGCCAAGATCGTGCAGGAGAAGACCTTCGAGGACAAAGGCGGGGCGCGGCGCACCGACAGCGGCGTGACGCTGATCCAGCGCCAGATGCCGGTGTTCACGCAAGGCGCGCCGGCCTATGACGTGCTGGTCGCCGCCGACGAGAGCGAGGTGTTCGGCGCCTACCTGCCCTATCGTACCTGGGATCCGCGGCCCGTTGCGGGCTCGGCCGGGCTCGTGCCGCGCAGCTGGGACGCATCACAGGACCAATGGGGCGCGATCCAGATGCAGAACCGCTTCATGAAGCTGAACTCGCGGCGCATGACGGCGCTCGACATGCAGGCCTGGACCGCCGCCCGCATGATTGGCGAAGCCACTTCGCGCACCAATTCCGGCGACGTCAAGAAAGTCACCGACTTCATCAAGGGCCCGGACTTCTCGGTCGCCGCCTTCAAGGGCACGCGACTGACCCTGCGCGATTGGAACCTTCAGTTGCGCCAGCCGATCCTGCTGGTCGACGGCCGCATGGTGGTGTCGGTGTCGCCGCAAGAGGGATTTTTGCACCAGGTCTCCGAGCTCGACACGCTCGGCTATGATCGTCCGGAGAGCAAATGCAAGCTGAAGTGAGCGATGTGACGCGACGGATTCCCGGCAGAGACGGTGCGCCCCCTCCCCCGCTTGCGGGGGAGGTGAAGACCGCCCGCGGGCAGATATCACGCATGCTGGGAGCAGCGTCGCTGCTGACTCTTGCGCTCGCGGCAGCGCCCGCGCATGCCTTCATCGCCTATGTCTCGAACGAGAAGAGCAATACGGTGACGGTGATCGACACCGACAGCTGGACGGTGACCAAGACCATCAAGGTCGGCCAGCGCCCGCGCGGCATCGACTTCACGCGCGACGGAAAGTTCGTGATGGTCGCGGTCGGGGACGACGACACCATCCAGGTGATCGACGCCAAGACGCAGAGCGTGGTGGACAGCCTGCCCTCCGGACCGGATCCGGAATTGTTCGCCCAGGATGCGGCGGGAAAAATTCTCTATGTCGCCAACGAGAACGACAATACGGTCACCGTGATCGACCTCGAGAAGCGCTCCCGGCTCGGCGACATCCAGGTCGGCGTCGAGCCCGAGGGCATGACCATCAGCCCCGACGGCAAGACGCTGATCAACACGTCCGAAACCACCAACATGGCGCATTTCATCGACACGTCCTCGCGCCAGATCGTCGCCAACGTGCTGGTCGACGCCCGGCCGCGCTTTGCCGAGTTCAAGCACGATGCGTCCGAAGTGTGGGTGTCGTCCGAAATCGGCGGCACCGTTTCGGTGATCGACCCGAAAAAGCACGAGGTGATCGGCAAGGTCACATTCGAAATTCCGGGCCTGCGGAAAGAGGCGATCCAGCCGGTCGGCATCGGCATGACCAAGGACGACAAGACCGCCTTCGTCGCGCTCGGCCCGGCCAACCGCATCGCCGTGGTCGACGTCGCCTCGCGCAAGGTGACGAAATATCTGCTGGTCGGGCAGCGGGTCTGGCACATGGCGTTCACGCCGGATGAAAAATATCTGCTGACCACCAATGGTGTGTCGAACGACGTCTCCGTCATCGACGTCGCCGCGCAGAAGGTGATCAAGACCATTCAGGTCGGCGAATTGCCCTGGGGCATCACGATCGCGCCATGACCAGCCCTGCCCCGAGTCCCGAACCACAGGAGGCGCCACGGCTCGACGCGGCCGCGGTGCCCGCGCTGTCGATCGACGGTGTCAGCCATGCCTACGGGCCGCGCCGGGCGCTGATCGACGTCTCGTTCAACGTACAGCCGGCGAGCTTTACCGCCCTGCTCGGCCTCAACGGCGCCGGCAAGAGCACGCTGTTCTCGCTGATCACGCGCCTGTTCGGCATCCAGTCCGGCCGTGTCGGCATTTTCGGCCATGACATCGGCAAGAGTCCCGGCGAGGCGCTACGGCTGCTCGGCGTGGTGTTCCAGCCGCGCACGCTCGATCTCGACCTGTCGTTGACGCAGAACCTGCTCTATCACGCCGCGCTGCACGGCATCAGCCGGCGCGAGGCCGCCGCACGCAGCGCCGAATTGCTCGGCCGTATCGGGCTCTCCGACCGCGCCGGCAGCAAGGTGCGCGATCTCTCGGGCGGGCAGATGCGGCGGCTGGAGATCGCGCGCGCCTTGCTGCACCGGCCGCGACTGCTGCTGCTCGACGAGCCGACGGTCGGCCTCGACGTCAAGGCGCGCGCCGACATCATCAGTCAAGTTCGCCAGCTCGTGACCGAGCAAGGCATCGGCGTGCTATGGGCCACGCATCTGTTCGACGAGATCCTGCCCAGCGACGACCTCGTGGTGCTGCACCAGGGCAAGGTGCTGGCGCGGGGTCCGATGAGCCGCGTCGTCACCGACGCCGGCGCGCAGGACGTCAACACCGCCTTCATGCGCCTGACCGGCGCGCAAACCATGCCGGGAGGCGGCGGCGCATGAGCAGCATCACGACGCGTGACGCCTCGCGTGGCTTCTCGTTCGCGGAGTACATGACCTGCCTCACCGGCATCGTCTGGCGCGAGGGGCTGCGCTTCCTGCATCAGCGCGAGCGCTTCGTCTCGGCGCTGGTGCGGCCGCTGGTGTGGCTCTTCATCTTCGCCGCCGGCTTCCGCCAGGTGCTCGGCATCTCCATTATCCCGCCCTACGAGACCTACATCCTCTACGAGGTCTATATCGCGCCCGGGCTGATGGCGATGATCCAGCTCTTCAACGGCATGCAATCCTCGCTGTCGATGGTCTACGACCGCGAGATGGGCAACATGCGCACGCTGCTGGTGAGCCCGCTGCCGCGCGGCTTCCTGTTGTTCTGCAAGCTGCTGGCGGGCACCGCGGTGTCGCTGCTCCAGGTCTATGCGTTCCTGCTGATCGCCTGGTTCTGGGACATCACCCCGCCGTCATCGGGCTATCTCACCGTGCTGCCCGCGCTGATCCTGTCCGGACTGATGCTGGGCTCGCTCGGCATGCTGATCTCCTCCGGCATCAAGCAGCTGGAAAACTTCGCCGGCGTCATGAACTTCGTCATCTTCCCGATGTTCTTCGCCTCCTCCGCGCTCTATCCACTGTGGCGGGTGCAGGAAGGCAGTCCTTATTTGTACTATCTCTGCGAAGCCAATCCGTTCACCCATGCGGTCGAGCTGATCCGTTTTGCACTCTACGGACAGATCAACTGGATCTCGCTGGCCGTGGTAGCAAGCTGCACAATCGTCTTCATGATCGGCGCGATTTGGGCCTATGATCCCTCGCGCGGGCTGGCGCGACGGGGGCCCGCAGGAGGCGAAGGATGAAGGTTCTGGCCATGGCTGTTGTGGCGCTCGCGCTGTCGGGCACGGCGGTGCGCGCGGCGGATCCGCGCTACCCCAACTGGCCCTGCACGCAAGCCAAGGTGCCGGAGATCTCGCTCGCCGCGGTGTGGGCCGGGCCTGCGCTCGACGACGCCGAGACCAAGTGGAAGGACGACGCGAAGATCACCGCGCTGGTCGCCAAACTGTCGGCGCGCAAGACGCCGATCGACGAAGCCGAGAAATCGGTGAAAGACTTTTTGGCCGCCTCGCCCACCGACAAGACCACCAACGCAAAGCTGCTGTTCGCCGGGCTGTTCGACACGCTCAACGCGCAGCGCTCCCAGGTGATGAACGGGCTCGAGCGCGTCAGCCGCAAGCAGCGCGAGGCCGCCGACAAGATCCGCGAGGAAACGATTCAACTTCAGGCGCTGCAGGGCGCCACCCCGCGTGACGAGGCCAAGGTCGAGGCGCTCGGCAACGAGCTGATCTGGAAGACCCGCATCTTCGAGGACCGCAACAAGGTGGTGCGATTCGTCTGCGAGGTTCCCACCACGATCGACCAGCGCCTGTTTGCGCTCGGCCGCGTGATCCAGCAGGAAATGGAATAGAGCCTGGCTCCCCGGCGGCCCTCGACGGGTTCCCGTATCGACCCCGGTTAACCTTTGCCCTTCTATCTGCCGGAACCAAATCGATCTAGGATGGCTTGTCGAAGTGAACTCCAAGACGTCGGGAGGCCTCGATGGGAACCACTGGATTTATCTATGCGGGCGCTGCGGCCCTCAGCATGCTCGCGACCGGCGCTTTTGCTGACGACTTGACCGGGATGGTCACGCGGATCGACCGGCTCAACGGCACGATCTCGATTCAGCAGACGCAAAAGGGCACGGTCGGCGCCAGCGCTGGCAGCCCTGCCGGCGCGCTCCAGGAGTACAAGGCCAAGGACGCCGCCATGCTGGACGCCGTTCATGCCGGCGACCGGGTGAACTATTCTGCAACCGACAATAACGGCACCGGCACGCTGACGAAGTTGCAGAAGCAGTAAGTGTTGGGCGTCCGCCTCGCCGCTTTGGTCCCGCCAGAATGCGTCTCTCTCCTTGTGCCCCGGACGCGGTGCAGCGCCCTTCAGCGTTGCACCGCAGAGCCGAGGCCCATGTCGCAGACGAGCTCGCGGCTTCTGGATCCCGGCTCTGCGCCGCAACGCTCACGCGTTACGGCTTGTCCGGGACACCGCTGCGTAGCGCGGCCAATCAAATCGTTCACTGCTCCGGCCGCGGCTCCGGCTGCGCCTCCTCGGTCGGCAGCTTGGCGCGCTCCCAGCCGTCAGTGCCGTCGGGGTACCAGGCGATGTTGGGATAGCCGTAAGCCAGCGCGCGCTTGGCGGCGTTCCAGGACATCCAGCAATCGGCGAGGCAGTAGATTACCAGCAGCTTGGCCTTGTCGCCGCCCGAGGCACGGGCGAGCCCGCGCTGGAGGTAATCGTCCATGGCCTGCGGCAAAGAGCCGTAGCCGGTATCCGGCAGCCACATGCTGCCCGGGATGTTCCGGCGCGGCGCATCGCGCCACACCGTGCCTGCGGGCAGGTTCTTCGGCTTCGGCGGGCGCGGCAGCACGTCGATGAACGCACCGCTTCCGGCCCGCCAGATCGCTTCGGCCTCCGCCGTGGTGAGCACGCGCGCGCCGGCAAGCGTCTCCGGCACCGGCGCGCGATAATTGTCGGCCCGATACCCCTCGGGCTCGAACGGTTCCTGCTGCTGCGCGACCGCCGGCACCGCGAAGGCGGCGGCGACGAGCGCAACGGCAAGGCGCCGCCTCATGGCGTCTTCTTGGCCGTCTCCGCGCCGAGCGGCTTGTCGCTCTCGTCGAGCAGCGGGACGCCGAAGTCGACCAGGATCTTGTTGATCTCGGCCTGGTTCTCCTGGATCAACTTGTTGAGCTGGCGCTTCCAGTTCTGGTCGGCGGGACGCACGCCCATGCCGATGCGATAGACCAGCTTCGGCCCCGTGGTTTCCTTCACCAGCGGCGTGACGTGAAGCGAGCCGACCTTCTTCGCATAATAGCCGGCCATCGGTCCCCACAGCACGCCGGCGTCGATCTTGCCGGCAGCGAGGTCGTCGATCATGGCCTGCGCCGAATTGTCGTAGCGCGTGTCGATCATCAACGGATAGGGCTTTGCATCGCTCATCAGGCCGGCAATGGCCATGTTGGTCGCCGGCGGCGTTCCCGCGACGATGCCGACATGCTTGCCCTTCAACTTCGCATCTTCGAGCGTATCGACCTCCTCGAGCCCGCTGCCTGCCTTGGCGACCAGCGCATAGCTCGTGCGGTAATAGGGGTTGGTGCCCTGCACGACGTCATCGCCTTGCGGGAAACCCATGATGACGTCGCAGCGATGCGCGCCCAGCGTCATCCGCACGAAGCCGGTGGCCTGCGGGAAGAAGACATAGTCGAGCTTCTTCTTGAGCTTGTCAGCGATGAACTCGGCGAGCTTGTTCTCGAAGCCCTCGCCCTTCTCGTTCGAGAACGGCAGATTGCGCGGATCGGCGCAGACGCGCAGCACGTTCGGGTCGACCAGTTCAAACGAGAGGTCGCCGCTGTCATTGGTCTGCGCCACGGCGACGTCGCCGAGCGCGCAGGACGCAACCAGGACCCACATTGAAATCAACCAGCGACGATGTCGTCCGGCCTCCGTCATCGTGCTTCCTCCTCGTTTTGTTTGAATGCTATCCATGCAACGCATGGCGCGCCATATTTTGCCAGACTTTGCCGGCTTTGCTTTGTTGCAGTGCAACGCAAGCAATCCTTTGAACTGAGGCGGAAAAGTGTCTCGCATCGCTCGAGTGATCGCAGCTTTGTCCCTGCTGGGGACCGCAACGTTAGCACGGGCCGGAACGGCCGAATTGCCTGTGAGCGAAGTCGCACCCGGAATCTTCGTACACTCCGGGACCATTGCCCTGATGACCCGCGAGAACGAGGGCGACATCGCCAATGTCGGCTTCATCGTCGGCGACGAGGCCGTGGCGGTCATCGACACCGGCGGCAGCTTACGCGAAGGCGAGGCCCTGCTCGCCGCGGTGCGGACCCGCACACCCAAGCCGATCCGCTATGTCATCAACACCCACGGCCATCCCGACCATGTTTTCGGCAATGCCGCTTTCGCGCACGGAGACACGACCTTCGTCGGCCACAGCAAGCTGCCACAGGCGCTGGCGACGCGCGGGCCCTATTATCTCGACAATTTTCGCCGGATCATGGGCAGCGAGTTGATCGATCCCGTGAAGATCATTCCGCCGACCCTCCTGGTTTCGGACACGATGACGCTCGATCTCGGCTCGCGTCGGCTTACCTTGCGCCCCTGGCGGACCGGGCACAGCGATAGCGATCTGACTGTGTACGACGAGACGACCAAGACCCTGTTCGCGGGCGACCTCGTCTTTCTCCGCCACATTCCAGTCATGGACGGCAGCATCCGCGGCTGGCTCGACACGCTAAAGGCTTTGGAGGCGATCCCGGCGCAACGGGTCGTCCCCGGTCACGGCCCCGTGAGCGATTGGCCTGCCGCCCTGGCCGACGAGCGGCGCTACCTGTCAACGCTGCTGTCCGACGTGCGCGCGTTGAACAAGAACGGCGAGCCGCTCCGGGCCGCCGCCGAGAAGGCGGCGGCTGAAGAGCGACCGCGCTGGGAGCTGTTCGGCGATTACAACGCCCGCAACGCAACCGCAGCATTTTCGGAAATTGAATGGGAGTAGCGGGCGCGCTATCATCAACGGCAGATCAGCTTCGCCGACTCCAGGACGAGATCAGCTTCGCTGACTCGGAGGATCATGACCATGACGGGATGGACACGCCGCCTGCCTGTGATCGCTGCCCTGCTCGGCATCGCCTTCGCCGTGCCGGCGCGCGCTGAAGAGGCCTACGATCCCTGGCCGGGCCTGGTGCAGGACATCTTCAATAATCGTCCGATGAATGACGGCAGTGCCGTCATCGGCATCGAGATGCCGTATCGCGCCGAGGACGCGGCGATCGTGCCGGTCACCCTGCGCAGCAAGTTGTCGCCGGCAGACAGCCGCCGGATCCGTTCGATCACGCTCGTGATCGACCGCAACCCGGCGCCGATGGCGGCGAAGTTCGAGCTCGGGGCTGATGCCAATGTCACAGAGATATCGACTCGCGTGCGCGTCAACAATTACACCGACGTTCACGCCGTGGCTGAGCTCAGCGACGGTCAGCTCTATGTCTCGAAAGTCTATGTGAAGGCCTCGGGTGGCTGCTCCGCGCCCGCGGGCAAGAATGTCGAGGAAGCCAACAGCCGGCTCGGCCAGATGCGCTACCGGCAGTTCGCGCGCGAGGAGGCGCCGGCGAGCCGCATCCGCGAAGCGCAGATCATGATCGGCCATCCCAACAATTCCGGCCTGCAGATGGACCAGGTCACGCAGCTCTATATTCCGGCCTTCTTCGTCAACCAGCTGAAGCTGACGCAGGACGACAGCCCCGTGCTGTCGATGGAAGGCGGCATCTCGATCTCGGAAGATCCCAATCTGCGCTTCACCTACGTCTCCAACGGCGCCAAGCGCTTTCGCGCGGAGGCGAAGGACACGGAGGGACACGTGTTCCGAAACGAGTGGGATGTGGAGAAGCCGGGGACTTAAGTCGTGACGCTTGCTCTGATTCCCTCTCCCCTTGTGGGAGAGGGTGGCTCGCCGCGCAGCGGCGAGACGGGTGAGGGGTATCTCTCCACATATGGGCTCGCGGAGAGATACCCCTCATCCGGCGCTTCGCGCCACCTTCTCCCGCAAGGGGAGAAGGAAGAAATCTTCAAAAACACCTCACTTCAGCTTCCGCCTGCGCGCGGCGCAAATCATTCACCGCCGTGTTCGCCTGCTCCGAGGTGCGGAACTGAACGCCGAGATTGCCGCGCACCTGCGACATGCTGAGCGCGGTCTCTGCGGTCACATAGCGCTCATAGGGGACGATCGAGGCCACCACGTCGATTGAGCAGGAACATTGCTCGATCGACTGCCGGCTCTCGCCATTGGCCTTCATGCAGCCATAGACATATTCCGCACGCGCCGCCGTGGGATAATCATTGGCCTCCTCGGCTCGCGCCGCGCATGCGGTCGCCGCCAGCACCGTCCATGCGGCGACAATCGGTCGTAGCTGTCCGGCCCATTTCATGCGCATCCTCCCGCGGGTTGCGGCCAAAGCTATGCTATGCGTATTGTCCTGAAAAGCACTCAGTCAGAGGAAACGGCTCACAAGGTGATGAGAGCACGTGGTGTGATAAGGGCACTTGGCCGAACATTGGCGCTCGCGACGACGCTGGCGCTGACATTGACCGCACCAGGCCGTGCCGCGGACACCATCCGCCTGGCGGTGCAGAAGACCGGGACATTCTCCTGGGAGCTGGCCGCGATCCGCGCGAGCGGTCTCGACAAGGAGGCAGACCTTTCGCTGGAGGTCAGCGAGCTCGCGAGCACCGAGGCCGGCAAGATCGCGATGCGCGCGGGCAGCGCCGACATCATCCTGTCGGACTGGCTCTGGGTGTCGCGCGAGCGGGCGCTCGGCGCCAAGCTCACCTTCTACCCCTATTCCAGTGCGCTCGGCGCGGTGATGGTACCCGCATCCTCGCCGATCAAGACGCTCGCGGACCTGAAGGGGCGCAAGCTCGCGGTCGCGGGCGGAGCGATCGACAAGAGCTGGCTGCTGCTCCAGGCGCGCATGAAGCAGGACGGCATCGACCTGAAGTCGGAGGCGACCATCGTCTACGGCGCCCCGCCCCTGATCGCCGCCAAGGCGCTCGACGGCGAGATGGAGGCGAGCCTCAATTTCTGGAACTTCTGTGCCCAGCTCGAGGCCAAGGGTTTTCGCCGCCTCGCCGGCATCGAGGAGATTCTGCCGAAGCTCGGCGCCAAAGGCGCGGTCTCCGCTGTCGGCTATGTCTTCGACGAGAGCTGGGCGGCGAGCCACAAGGACGCGGTGGCGCGCTTCATCGCGATAACCCGCAAGGCCAAGCAACTGCTGGTGACCTCGGATGCTGCCTGGGACAAGATCGCGCCCCTCACCGGCACGGCCGATGCCACCCTGCTCAAGACCTATCGCGAGCGCTATCGCGACGGTATTCCGCGACGGAGCATCACTGAAGAGGAACAGGACGCGCGCGTGCTGTATCGCGTACTGGCCGAGACTGGTGGCCGCGACCTCGTCGGCCCCGCGGCCGAGCTCGATCCCGGCACGTTCTATCACGCCGTGCCTGGAGACTGAGGTGCTGCGTCTTCTGTCGTTCGCCCTGTTCCTCGTGATCTGGTGGATTGCCGCGCTGTTCGTCGGCGGCGCAAAGCTGCCCTCCCCGCCGGCCGTACTCGAGGTGATGATCGCGGAAGCATCAACCGGCGCGCTGTTCCTGCATCTCGGCGCGACGCTGGCGCGCGTGACCCTCGCCTTCGTGCTGGCGATGTCGCTCGGCAGCGCCATCGGCTATTTGATGGGACGGGTCAGGCTCGCGGACAAGCTCGGCGATCCCTGGCTGATCCTGCTGCTCAATCTGCCGGCGCTGGTCGTGATCGTGCTGGCCTATATCTGGGCCGGACTGACCGAGACCGCCGCGATCGCGGCGATCGCCATCAACAAGCTGCCGACCGCGGTCGTCACCTTGCGCGAGGGCACCCGCGCGCTCGACCGCTCGCTCGACGAGATGGCGAGCGTGTTCGCGATGCCGCGCTGGCGCGCGTTCCGCCATGTCGTGCTGCCGCAGCTTGCGCCCTATATCGCAGCCTCCGCCCGCTCCGGGCTGTCGCTGGTCTGGAAGATCGTGCTGGTCGCCGAGCTCCTGGGGCGTCCGAACGGCGTCGGCTTCGAGATCGGCGTCGCCTTTCAGCTGTTCGACACGCCGCGGCTCTTGGCCTATTCGCTGACCTTCGCCGCGGTCGTGCTCGTGATCGAAACCCTGCTGGTGCAGCCGTTCGAAGCCCGCGCAACACGGTGGCGGCCCCGTGCGGCTTGAGATCGACATCACCGGCAAGACGTTCAGGAGTACCGCGGGCGGAACGCACGAGGTGCTCGCGCCGCTCAAATTCGCGCTTCAATCCGGCGAGGTCGGCGTGCTCATCGGCCCCTCAGGCTGCGGCAAGAGCACCATGCTGCGCATCATCCTCGGGCTCGATGGCGATTTCAGGGGCCATATCGCGCGTCCACCGCAGGCGCGGATCGGCATGGTGTTCCAGGAGCCGCGGCTGCTGCCGTGGCGCTCGGTCGAGCAAAATGTGCGGCTGGCCGCGCCTGACGTGAGCGAGGCGAAGTTGTCGGAGCTGTTCAGGATTCTGGAGCTGGACGCGCATCGCAACCATTTTCCCGGCGAGCTGTCGCTCGGCCTTGCCCGGCGCGTCGCGCTCGCCCGCGCCTTCGCCGTCGAGCCCGATCTCCTGGTACTCGACGAGCCCCTCGCCTCGCTCGACGACGCGCTCGCCGGCCGCCTGCGCGATGAGATCGCGACGCTGGTGGCGAGCCGTCCGATGATGACGCTGCTCGTCACGCACAGTCTCGACGATGCAATCCGGCTCGGCGACCGCCTGTTCTTCCTGTCGCCGCGGCCCGCGCGCATCGTGCAGGAAGTCCCGATTGCCGTTCCACGCGCGATGCGCAGCGAGGCCGAACTCGGCAGGATCAGGGCGGAGCTCGCAGCGTTGCAGCTTGAATCGCAATGAAAACTCGTGGTCAACTGGACCAAACGTTGACGAGGGAGGCTTAACTCATGCGGCGTAGGCTGATTGCGATCGGCATCCTCTTGGTTGCGCTGCCGGGCGTCGCGCTGGCGCAGACCAAGGGCAAGGGCATCAGGCTCTGGAACCTGACGGCTGAGACGATCTCCGGCTTCCAGCTCTCGCCCGCCGGCAAGACCGAGTGGGGCCCGAACCAGTGCCTGAACGACAAGGACAAGGAGGTCGACCACGACGAGCGGTTGCGGATCACCGGTGTCGAGCCCGGCCGCTACGATGCCAAGGTCGGCTATCCCAACGGACGCCAATGCGTCGTCCGCGACATCGAGATCAAGGCCGATGGGATATTCTCGATCGCCGACAAGGATTTGAAGGACTGCACCAAATAGCGAGCCGCGTTACGCCTTGTCGTTCGGGTGCGGATATTCGCAGCGCCATTTCACGGCCTGCCACTTCGGATGATCACCGACCCATTGCGCGATATAGGGCGGCGCGGCCATCGCGCATTGCCGCGGCGACCCGCCATAGTTGAACATCAGATGCTGCTCTTCGCAGGTCGCAGGCGAGAGCACCGCACATACAGTCACCACCAAGTCGATCGGGTTCATGCCGGGATCCTCTTGCGGGGGCGATTCAGATTAGCATGAAAGGTTACGGTCCACGGAGATGGAAGTTTCAACTTGCCGGGAGCGGGAACCCCTCCGTCGCGGTGACTGGCCGGACTAAAAGTTGACCCCGAAAATCATCCGGGCCTGATGGCGCTCGAAGTTGACGAGATCGAGATTTGCGGATGACCCGGCCGGACGGCCCCAAGCCTGCATGCTCCAGCTCAGGGTGAGCCGGGAACGCTCGGACAGCTGGACATAGGCCGTCGGCCCGACGAACAGGGCCTGGCCTGAAAACTCCCCGAGCCCAATGCCTTCATATTGCCGGAAGTATCGCAGCTCGCCGCCGAGCAGCACATTGGGCCGCACGCGCACCAGGCCGGCAAACGCCGCGCCGATGGTCGAACTCTTCTCGGACACACCCGCCACCTCGAAGCGCGCCCATTCGGGCTGATAGATCAAATTGAGTGCGCCGATGGCGAAGTTCGGGATCAGCTCGCGGTCGATGGCCAGCGCGAACTCGGTGCCGTACATCCGCCCTTTCGCGCCGCTGGTCTCGTCGATGCGGTCGCCATGAAGCTCGGCGGCGATGGTGAGGCCGAACGGCGCGCGCTCGCGGTCGAGCAGGCGATAACGCAGGTCGAGCGACGCCCCCTGGAAGTTGAATTGGCGGCGGTCGTCGATGTCAGGGACGCCGGTGATGTCGTGCAGGCTGGCGACGCCGCCGAGCTCGATGCGGAAGTTCGGCAGCGGCACGATCTCGATCTCGACTTCGTGCTCCAGGGCGCGATAAGTGCCGCCACCTTTGCCGAAGCGCCCTGTCGTCTGAGTCTGAAGCTCGCGCTCGCCGGGATTGCCGACATCGGTGCCGATCATGAAGCCGAAGATGTGCTCGGTGTCGAAGCCTTCTTCGGCGCTGACGCATACGGGCAAAAGCGCGACCGTGCAGGCAGCAATGGTCCAGAAGCTGGTGGCTCTCGCGCGCATTCCCGACACTACCACGGCTTCGACGGCGTTTGCCATCGAAGCCGCGGCAGGTCGTCAGACTTACTTGCGCGAAGCGCAGGCGTACATGTTGATTTCCATGCCGACCGACACTTCCACGATCTTCGGAGCTTTCCAAGCCATTCGGGGTCTCCCCAAGTATTGAGCGCGACATCGCGCGGCGCAAAACCTAGGGCTGCCTCAAATGCAGTTCAAGCCTCGATTCGTCTGTCGAGCGGGTCCGTGTCGATTCTTCGCGAGCGCATTTCTCTCTGGGGCAAAGCCAGTTCTCTCTTGGTCAAACACGACGTGCAACAGGCTGCCTTGTGCGACGCACCGCGCGTCGAATCGCCACCGACGGCGCCGCGCCGTCAGCAGCCCTTGTCGGCCGTTGCGGCATTCGGCTTGGCACCTTCGGCCCGCTGAGCGGCCGTCGGCTCGCTCTGCATCTGCCGCTGCGCATCTTCGGATGACGCCGGGGTTTCGCCGCTCGCACGATTCATCGTGCTGGTCGGCGGATGCTGGCTGCTGTCGCCCGCAGAGCCGGACGCGTGCGATTGCGCCGAGCCTACGGTCACCGGACCGGAGCCGGCATCCTTGTCAGTGCTGGCGCTGCCCGTGTTGCACGGGCCGGCGATAGCAACGCCGGCGCTCAACGTCAGGATCGCGCAAGCGGCAAGAACGGAACGTTTCGGGTTCATCGGCATCTCCTCTTCTCCCGCGGCGCTGCCCCGGCGCCTGACAGGACATTGCGAGGAGAACAGGCCGAGCTGCCTGATGTTCCGAATGCCGGGGTGGAAATGCGCGCAAGAGCCGCCCTCGTCACGTCTGTTACGCTTGGGCTCACCGCAACAATCGCAGCAGCGCACGGCCGGCGCGCGCATTCAGTTCCTTCGCATCCAGCGTTCCATCCTTGTCGGGATTGGCTGCATTGAAGCGCTGCTCGACCACGGACAGATATTCGTCGAGCGTCAGGGTGCCGTCGCGGTCGGGATCGGCGGCAGCGAGCTCTTTCGCCGAAAGCCGTCCGCGCAATTCGCGCGCATCGAGCGTGCCGTCATGATCGGGATCGAGCTTGGCGAACAGTGCCGCCCCCGCCTTCTTCACTTCGGCAAGATCGAGCGTGCCGTCATTGTCGGTATCGAACAGTTTGACCGCATTGCCGGAGGCCGACCATGCCGGACCGGATAGCAATGCAATCGTGAGCGCGAGCGCAACTGAGCGAGGCGAAATCATCAAAGACCTCCGAGACGATGAGCCCTGGTTCGGGCGGGACGGAAACGACATAAGTCCACAAGAGGCCGCCGGTTCAAGTCCGAAATTGCAACTTGCGCGCGCGACAACCCGGGAACCGAACCCTCTCGCGGCCTCACGCCAGTCCAGAGCTGCTTCGCGGCACGGAATTTTCTCAGCGTCTCCGCGCAAGTGGACTCGCTGCCGTCAGGTTTCCGTCAGGTGACCATCACCTGCGTTCAACGATATCAGCACGACGCATGCGACTTTCGTATTGACGCGTTTTGGTTTCCGACGGAGTGTTGCTCCCGCAGCGTCAAAAGGCGCGCATATTGGGAGGAACGGATGAAACGCTTTGCGATGGCCGCGAGCCTCGTCATGCTTGCATCGACTTGTGCAAGCGCACAGACCACCGAGCAGCTGGTCAAGGGCGCGACTGATACATCGAACGTTCTCAATTACGGGATGGGCTACAATCTGCAGCGCTTCTCGACGCTGAACCAGATCAACAAGGACACCGTCAAGAACCTCGTCCCGGTCTGGAATTACTCCTTCAACGACGATCGCAGCGAGGAATCGCAGCCGCTGGTGTACCAGGGCGTGATCTACGTGACCTCGCACAACGCGACCATGGCGGTCGACGCCAAGACCGGCAAGCAGATCTGGAAAACCAAGGTCGAATATCCCGCCGAAACACCCCGCATCGTCTGCTGCGGTATCATCAACCGCGGCGCCGCGCTGCTGGATGGCAAGGTCTTCCGCACCACCCTCGACGCCAACGTGATCGCGCTCGACGCCAAGACCGGCAAGGAGCTGTGGCGGCAGAAGGCCGCCGACATCAAGGAAGGCTATTCGATGACGATCGCGCCGCTGGTCGCGGACGGCGTGGTCATCACCGGCGTCTCCGGCGCCGAGTTCGGCACCCGCGGTTTCATCGACGGCTGGGATCCCGCAACGGGCAAGCACCTGTGGCGAACCCATTCGATCCCCTCGCCGGAGGAGCCCGGCGGCGATACCTGGAAGGGCGACACCTGGAAGCTCGGCGGCGGATCGACCTGGATCACCGGCTCCTACGATCCCGAGCTGAACACGATCTATTGGGGTATCGGCAATCCCGGACCGTTCAACGCGGCGGTGCGCCCCGGCGACAATCTCTACACCTGTTCGGTGCTGGCGATGGACCCCAAGACCGGCAAGATCAAGTGGCACTACCAATTCTCGCCGAACAATCCGTTCGACTATGATGCGGTGGCCGAGATGGTGCTCGCCGACATGAATGTCGAGGGCAAGCCGACCAAGACACTGATGAATGCCAACCGCAACGGCTTCTTCTACGTGCTCGACCGCACCAACGGCAAGCTGCTGGCGGCCAACCCTTACGTGAAGGTCAATTGGGCAACCGGCGTCGACATGAAGACCGGCAAGCCGATCGAGACCGATGTCGCCAAGGAGGCGCGTGAAGGCAAGAAGGTCACGGTCTATCCGTCGATCCTCGGCGGCAAGAACTGGGAGCCGATGTCGTTCAATCCGCAGACCGGTCTCGCCTACGCCAACACGCTCAACTTCGGCGGCAAGTACAAGGCCGAACCCGTCACCTTCAAGCAGGGTGAATGGTATCTCGGCATGGACCTGACCGATCCCTGGGAGTTCGGCGACGGCCCGCGCGGTTACCTCAAGGCGATCGACCCGATGACCGGCAAGGCGAAATGGGAGGCGCCGAGCGACATTCCACGCTTCTCGGGCGTGCTATCGACCGCGGGCGGCGTCGTGTTCTCGGGCGCCCTGACCGGCGAGTTCGAGGCCTTCGACGCCGACACCGGCAAGAAGCTCTGGCAATTCCAGACCGGGTCCGGGATCGAGGGCCAGCCGGTGACCTGGCAGCAGGATGGCGTGCAATATGTCGCGGTGACATCGGGCTATGGCGGCGTCTATTCGCTGTTCTCCGGCGACGAGCGGCTTGCCAAGGTACCGCCCGGCGGCTCGCTGTGGGTCTTTGCGGTCAAGCAGTAATCCACGGCATGATGCTGAGAGAAATGTCTCACGGGACGGCGGCGATCTTCGCCGCCGCCCTGGCGCTGACGGTCGCGCTTGCGGCGACCGTTCGTGCCGCCGACGAGCCCACCGCCAATCCCATGCAGGCGCAGATCGACCACGGCAAGTCGACCTATGCCGAGAAATGCTCGCACTGCCACGGCCCGAACCTGATGAACTCCGGCACCATCACGCCGGATCTGCGCGTCTTCCCCGACGACAAGACACGCTTCGTCACGACGGTGAAGAACGGCAAGAACAACAGGATGCCGCCCTGGGGCGACATCCTCAGCGACGACCAGATCGGCGATCTCTGGGCCTTCATCTCCAGCCGGAGGAAGCCATGAGGGGCCGGCACGTTGCGTGGAGCGTTGCGGCCGTTCTGTCGACCATGGCGTCGGTCGCGCTTGCGGCCGACGATCCCCTGAAGATCTGTCTCGACGAGGACCGGCCGCCGCTCTCGATGCATCACCGCGGCAAGCCCGATGCCGGCTTCGACGTGCTGCTGGCGCAGGCCGTGGCTGAGCGGCTCGGACGGGCGCTGGCGATCCAGTGGTTCGAGAGCAAGCTGGACGAGGATTCCAGCCCACAGCTCGAGGCCAACGCACTGCTCTCCGACGGGCGCTGCGCGCTGGTCGGCGGCTACGCGCTGACGCAGGATTCGCTGGTCGCCCCCGGCATGAAGACGGCGCGCCTCCCGGACTTCGCCGGGGCCACACGCGACGACCGGCGGCGCCGCGTCGCGCTCGGCGTGCTTGCCCCGAGCCAGCCTTACGTCTATTCGCCGATGACGGTGGTGCTCGGGCCGAAGGCACGCGGCCGCAAGATCGGCGACATCGGTGATCTCACCGGGCTTCGTCTGGTCATCGAGAGCGGCTCGCTCGGCGATGCCATTCTGATGACCTTCGACAAGGGACGGCTGATCGACAACATCACCCATCTCGTCCCCGGCCGCGACGATCTGCTCGGCGCGCTGCAGCGTGGCGACCATGATGCGACGCTGATCGACCTCGCCCGCTTCGACGCCCATCGCGCCGCGCACCCCGACACGGCGCTCACGGCGTCCGGCTATTACTATCCGATCGGCGCCAATCGCGGTTATGTCGGGCTCGCCAGCGATGCCGCGCTGATCGAGGCCGTCAACAAAGCGCTGAGCGGACTCGCGGCCGAGGGCAGGATCGCCGAATTCGGCCGGCAGTCCGGCCTCACCTACCTGCCGCCGCGCGAGCCCGCGATCCTGGGCGACGTCTGGACCAAGATCATCCAGCGGTAGGTCTCGTGTCCCGGACGCGGTGCGGCACGCAGTGATACGCGGCTGAAGGAGCGCTGCGCCGCGCCCGGTGCACGAACTCTGCTCCCGCATCCCAGACCGACGCCGTAGCGAATGCGCCAATCTGTCTCGCCTGACGCCGATGGCAGCGCCAGCCTGGTGCAGTACCCTGCGGGGAACCGGGAGAGAATCATGTCCAAGACAATCGATCGCCGCCACTTCATCGCCACTGGGGCCGGCGCCCTCGCGATGCCTTTCGTCTCGCGTAGCGCCTCGGCGCAAGCCGGCTGGCCGTCGCGGCAGATCCGCATGATCTGCAGCTATCCCGCCGGCGGGCAGACCGACCTGCTCGCGCGCGCCTACGGCGAATTCATCTCCAAGCAGGTCGGCAAGACCGTGGTGGTCGAGAACAAGCCCGGCGCGTCCGGCGCGATCGGCACGGCGGAGGTCGCCCGCGCCGAGCCCGACGGCCACACCATGCTGTGCTCGATCTCCACCACCTACATCATGAACCGCGTGGTGATGAAGAATCCCGGCTACGACATGGACAAGGATCTGACGCTCGTCAGCGTCATTCCGGGTGCCGGCCTGTTGCTGGTGGCGAACCCCAAGACCGGGGTCAAGACGCTGGAGGATTTCGTCGCCTTCGCGCGCAAGAGCGGCAAGGTGAATTTCGGCACCTATAGCGCGGGCTCGGCCCCGCACATGACGATCAACGAGCTCAACAAGCAATACGGCCTCAACATCGAGCCGGTCCATTACCGCGGCGAGGCCCCGATGTGGACGGGGATGCTGGAGGGCACGCTCGATGCCGCGATGGGAAGCTACACGGCAGCACAGTCGGTCCTGCAAAGCGACCGCGGCACCGTGTTCGCGGTGCATTCGAAGAAGGTCGACGCGATCCCCGCGATCAAGACCCTTCCCGAGCAGGGCGCGACCTCGAAATTCTTCACCGTCAGCGGCTTTTCGGGGTGGGCCGTGCCCAGGGCGACGCCGCAAGGGGTCGTCGACCGCCTGGCGGAGCTGTGTGTCGCCGCCAACAACGATCCGAAAGTGAAGGAGGTGCTGGCGACCTTCGTGCTCGAGCCCGCGATTAGCTTCAAGGAGACCAACGCGCTGTATCAGCGCGAACTGCCGATCTGGATCGAGAGTGCGAAATCACTCGGCCTCGAGCCGGCCTAGAGCTTCGGAGCGGCGGCCGGCGTGCCGGGCCGCCCTCCCCGTCCCGGAATCCGACCAAAGCCTAGTGTCGGACGCGCATTTTCCCGCTATGATTGCGCACCTCTGCGGACAACAAGGGCCGATCGCATGACACCGGATGCAGTCGCCGTCGCCGTTATGGTCATTCTGCTGTTTCCGATGGGCTATTTCACGCTGGCCTCACCCGCCTTCCTGCTGGTGAGGCTCGATATTCAGCCCGTCGCCCAGTTGCTGCGCGGAATGTTCAACGCCCATTTTCTGGTGATGCGCGTTGCCGGAATCATCGCGACACTGGCATTGCTGCTCGACGGCCGCCCGCTCGCCGCGATCGGCGTCGGCCTGCTTGCAGCTCTCGCGATCGGCGGACGCCGCTGGTTCATGCAGCGGATGGACGAGCAGCTCAACGCCGGCAAAGCCGGCGATACCGATGCCGCGGGTCGGCTGCGGCGGCTGCATTGGAGCGGAATGCTCTGCAATGCCGCGTTGCTTGCCGCTCTGCTGGTCAGCATTCCCTACGTTGCGGCATCTGCGTGACCGGCATTCGATCGCCGGAACGGCGCGATCGCCGGAGCGGCTTGATCGCCAGGGCGACTTCCGTACCTGCCTAATGCTCGCCCGAACTCGCGACGCCTTGCTGCGCCTTGTGGATCGAGGACGGCACCACGCCAAAGTATTTCCGGAACACCCGGCTGAAATGCGATGAGCTGGAGAAGCCCCAGGAGAACGCGACGTCGGTGATGGTCTTGCCGGCGTGAGCCTCGAGTTCCTGGCGGCAGTTCTGCAAGCGCGCCTGCCAGATGTAGTCGCTCACCGTGGTGCCACGCTCCGAGAACAACATGTGCAGATAACGCTTGGAGCAGCCGAGCTCGGTCGAGATCTGGTCGATGCACAGATCGGGATCGCGCAGGTGCTCGCGGATGAAGAACTGCGCGCGCACATACATCGCTTCGGGCCCGACGCGGTCGAACATCGTGTCGGCTTCGCGCAGCGGCAGCAGCAACAGGTCGATCAGCGAATCGGCGACGCCGACCGCGCTGTTCGCCGACAGCTTGGCCGCCTCGTCGAAGGTGGCATGGACGAAATCGTGCGCGATCCGGCCCGTGCCGGTCTTCGCCGTCAGCTTGCAGGCGGGCATCCGCTGCGAGGGGAATCCGCGGTCTCGCAGCAGTGCCTTCGGCACGATCACCACGTCGTGTCGCGTGAAGGCCGGGCTGATGATCGAATGCGGGCAGGAGACGTCATAGGCGATGATATCGCCGGGGTTGATCTCGATGTGACGGCCTTCCTGCTCGAAATAGGACACGCCGTAGGTCTGGAAATGGATCTTGATGTAGGGGTGTTCATTGGCCTTGGCGCGCGCCAGCGTGTGCGCGATGCGGTGCTGGCTCACCTCGATCTGGCAGAGCTTCAGGCGCGAGACGCTCGTGTAGTCGATGCGGCCTTCGAGCGAGGACGCCTCCAGCGGGTCGACGTCGAAATGCCCGCACAGGCTCGTCAGCCCGTCGATCCAGCTCTGGATCTGGCGCTTCGGCGTCATACCGGTCGTCGAAAGCGTGTGAATGGTGTCGGACATTAATCCAGCCACTGGTTTGATCCGGAGATTCGACGCGAATCGCGACCAGCGCTTGCTGGAGCCCTCAGCCGTGATTGCGTGACGTTTACCTCGATTTTGAGCGGTCTCTTGGCACGAGCGCCATCGTTCCATCGCCACCCTTGAAAGTTAATCCTCCGCCTTAGTTGCAGCGCCGTCAAGGGGAACCTGAGCGTTGAAAGCGGCTGTCATGGCGCGCGGAAGCCGCTGAATTCGCTACTGCAAAATCAAAATCTTTTCCTCCGTGCGCTGTCGAGCAAAGCAGCTTCCCTCTTGGGCAAGTTTCCCGATGGCGAAGTCGTTAGGGATTGCGGCAGGAACAACAAGAACGGGCCGCTCCTGCACGTGGACCCGTGGCTCTCATCAGGAGGAGGAAACAGCACAGCATCGTTTCTGGTCGCAATCGTGACCGCCCTGCACGAGCAGACGCCGGACGAGAAGCCCGGTGAATCAGTGATACTTCGGAAACAATAAACGAGACCAACGGAGGAATGACTATGCGCAAGGTGCTACTGGCGACCTTTCTTGGCTCAGCGGCGGCTCTCGCCGTCGGGAGCGCATCGGCCAATGACGAGCTGATCAAGATGTCGCAGAACCCGAAAGACTGGGTGATGCCGACCGGCGACTATGCCAATACCCGCTATTCCAAGCTCAACCAGATCAACGCACAGAACGTAGGCAAGCTCCAGGTTGCCTGGACCTTCTCGACAGGCGTGCTGCGCGGCCACGAAGGCGGCCCGCTGATCATCGGCAACATGATGTACGTCCACACCCCGTTCCCGAACAAGGTCTACGCCATTGACCTTTCTCAGGAGAACAAGATCGTCTGGAAGTACGAGCCGAAGCAGGATCCGAACGTCATCCCCGTGATGTGCTGCGACACGGTCAACCGTGGTCTGGCCTACGGCGACGGCAAGATCTTCCTGCATCAGGCCGACACCACCCTCGTCGCGCTCGATGTCAAGACCGGTCAGGTCGCATGGACCGCCAAGAACGGCGACCCCAGCAAGGGCGAGACCGGCACGTCCGCGCCCATGGTCATCAAGGACAAGGTGCTGATCGGCATCTCCGGCGGCGAATTCGGCGTCCAGGCTCATATGTCGGCCTACGATATCAAGACCGGCAAGCTGGCATGGCGCGGCTATTCGGAAGGGCCGGACAACCAGATCCTGGTCGACGCCGAGAAGACCACCGCGCTCGGCAAGCCGGTCGGCAAGGACTCGAGCCTCAAGACCTGGCAAGGCGATCAGTGGAAGATCGGCGGCGGCGCCACCTGGGGCTGGATCTCCTACGATCCCGAACTGAACCTCGTCTATTACGGATCGGGCAACCCCTCGACCTGGAATCCGAAGCAGCGTCCCGGCGACAACAAATGGTCGATGACGATCTGGGCACGCAACCCGGATACCGGCATGGCCAAGTGGGTCTATCAGATGACGCCTCACGACGAGTGGGACTATGACGGCGTCAACGAGATGATCCTCTCGGATCAGGCGATCAACGGCCAGCCCCGCAAGCTGCTGACGCATTTCGATCGTAACGGCCTCGGCTATACGCTCGATCGCGCCACCGGCGAGCTGCTGGTCGCCGAAAAGTACGATCCGAAGGTGAACTGGACCTCCGGCGTCGACATGGACAAGAACTCGCCGACCTATGGTCGTCCGAAGGTGCTCGACGCAGCTTCGACCGACAAGGCGGGCGAAGACCACAACGTGAAGGGCATCTGCCCGGCCGCGCTCGGCACCAAGGACGAGCAGCCGGCAGCCTACTCGCCGGACACGCAGCTGTTCTACGTTCCGACCAACCACGTCTGCATGGACTACGAGCCGTTCAAGGTGAGCTACACCGCGGGTCAGCCCTATGTGGGTGCGACGCTGTCGATGTATCCGCCGCAGGGTGAAAGCCACATGGGCAATTTCATCGCCTGGGACGGCAAGACCGGCAAGATCGTCTGGTCGAACAAGGAGCAGTTCTCGGTCTGGTCGGGTGCGCTCGCGACCGCCGGCAACGTGGTGTTCTACGGCACGCTCGAAGGCTACCTGAAGGCGGTCGATGCCAAGACCGGCAAGGAGCTCTACAAGTTCAAGACTCCCTCCGGCATCATCGGCAACGTCACGACCTATGAGAACGGCGGCAAGCAGTATGTCGCAGTGCTCTCCGGCGTCGGCGGCTGGGCTGGCATCGGTCTGGCGGCAGGTCTGACCGATCCGACCGCAGGCCTCGGCGCAGTCGGTGGCTACGCGGCCCTCAGCAACTACACGGCGCTCGGCGGCACGCTGACCGTGTTCTCGCTGCCGAACTAGGCCCATCAGCATCGCTCCGGCGCGTGGATCAACCCCACGCGCCGGCTCGTCTCCCCCGGGCACCTTCGAGGATAAATCTCTTGCGTAAAATCTGCTCTCTCATTGCTGCGACGATCTTTGTTGCGTCCGGAGGAATTGCGGTCGCGGACGGTCCGGGCGACCCGACCGCCGTGAAGAAGGAAGACGACGGAAAGTGGCTCGATAAGGAGGGAACGCCGACCTACAAGATTTCGGCCGACGGCACCGTGGACTGGTTCACCTATTCCGGATACCGCCGCTACCACTCCGACTGCCACGTCTGCCATGGGCCCGACGGCATGGGCTCCACCTATGCGCCGGCGCTCAAGGATTCCGTCAAGACGATGAGCTATGGCGACTTCCTCGGCGTGGTCGCCTCCGGTCGCAAGAACGTCTCGACGGCGCAGGAGAACGTCATGCCGGCGTTCGGCGACAACCCGAACGTCGCCTGCTACATGGACGATCTCTACGTCTATCTGCGGGCCCGCTCCACCGAAGCCTGGGGCCGCCAGCGCCCGGCCAACAAGGAGGCGAAGACGGAAGCCTACACCAAGGCCGAAGACGCCTGCATGGGCAAGAAATGAACGTTACTGGGATTGCCGAGACGAATTCTTGGCGCCCGATGAGAATCTGAGGAGTTTACGATGAAGACACGTGCCGCCGTCGCTTTCGAGGCCAAGAAGCCGCTTGAGATCGTCGAGCTCGATCTGGAAGGCCCGAAGGCCGGCGAAGTCCTTGTCGAGATCAAGGCCACCGGCATCTGCCATACCGATGCCTATACGCTCGACGGCTTCGACAGCGAGGGAATTTTCCCATCGATCCTGGGCCATGAGGGTGCAGGCATCGTCCGCGAGATCGGCCCCGGCGTGACCTCGGTGAAGCCGGGTGACCATGTCATCCCGCTCTACACGCCCGAATGCCGGCAGTGCAAAAGCTGCCTCAGCCAGAAGACCAACCTCTGCACCGCGATTCGCGCGACGCAAGGCAAGGGCGTGATGCCCGACGGCACCAGCCGCTTCTCCTACAAGGGCAAGCCGGTCTACCACTACATGGGCTGCTCGACCTTCTCGAACTTCACCGTGCTGCCGGAGATCGCGGTCGCCAAGATCCGCGAGGACGCCCCCTTCGACAAGAGCTGCTACATCGGCTGCGGCGTTACCACCGGCGTCGGCGCCGTCGTCAACACCGCGAAGGTCACGCCGGGCTCCAACGTGGTCGTGTTCGGTCTCGGCGGCATCGGCCTCAACGTGATCCAGGGCGCCAAGATGGCCGGCGCCGACAAGATCATCGGCGTCGACATCAACGATGCCAAGGAAGATTGGGGCCGCAGGTTCGGCATGACCGAGTTCGTCAATCCCAAGAAGGTCACCGGCGACATCGTCCAGCATCTCGTCGGCCTCACCGACGGCGGCGCCGACTACACGTTCGATTGCACCGGCAACACCACGGTGATGCGCCAGGCGCTGGAAGCCTGCCATCGCGGCTGGGGCACCTCGATCATCATCGGTGTTGCCGAGTCCGGCAAGGAGATCGCCACCCGCCCGTTCCAGCTCGTCACCGGACGCAACTGGCGCGGCACGGCCTTCGGCGGTGCGCGCGGCCGCACCGACGTGCCAAAGATCGTCGACTGGTACATGAACGGAAAGATCCAGATCGATCCGATGATCACCCACGTGCTCAAGCTCGAGGAGATCAACAAGGGCTTTGACCTCATGCACGAGGGCAAATCCATCCGTTCAGTCGTCGTGTACTAACTCGAAAGCGTCACCCCAAGGAGGATCGACCCATGACTGTTGCACTCCATCCCTCGATCGACAACGGCCTCAAACAGGGCAGCGGCAGCTTTGCCGGCGGCACGCTGGCCTGCAAATGCAAGGACCACCAGGTCAAGGTCGGCATCAAGGGCGACGTCGCCCATAATCACGCCTGCGGCTGCACCAAATGCTGGAAGCCGCAAGGCGCGACGTTCTCCGTCGTCGCCGTGGTGCCGCGCCAGAACGTCACTGTGCTCGAGAACGGCGACAAGCTCCAGATCGTCGATCCCTCCGCGGTGATCCAGCGCCATGCCTGCAAGGCTTGCGGCACGCACATGTACGGCCGCATCGAGAACACGGGCCACCCGTTCTACGGTCTCGACTTCATCCATCCCGAGCTGTTCCAGGAGCAGGGCTCGCAGGCGCCGCAATTCGCCGCCTTCGTCTCCTCGGTGATCGAAGCGGGCGTGAAGCCGGAGCAGATGGCGGGCATCCGCTCGCGGCTGAAGGAAATCGGGCTCGAGCCCTATGATTGCCTGTCACCGGCGCTGATGGACGCGATCGCGACCCACGTCGCCAAAGCCAAGGCGGCTTGAGTAGGGCCGCTTGAAGGCTGCCTGAGCAAGGCCGCCAGACCTTCGCCGAACCCCGTCCGCTCGCTGGCCTCGATCCGTGCCAGCGGGCCGGACGGCCCGGCTCCCGGGACGATCGCGGCGATGCCGCCGCCTCTGCGATCTACGTGTCCACGAGGGTGATGAGCTCCCTCAGTCCTGGTCTCTGAATGACTGCGCAGCGCCGCCAACTTCCATCCTGAAGTTCCGGCCCTGCGTTTCTCCCTCCCTCGACTGAGGCATCCTGCTTCGTCCGCGCAGTCATTCTGTCGGACGAAGCTTTTTTTCGTGGCAGCTCCTATTTTGCAAACGCGCGGCCCACGCGGCGCGATGACGCGCCCTGCTTTTGACAAACCATCGATGCAATCTTTTCCCGGTGAGAACACCCGGCTGTGAACGCCGGGCCGGCGCGATCTCTGTTACGGTCGCGCCGTCACGATGCCGCGCGGAATACAATCAATTAAGAACAAAACGGGAGGTATCGAACACATCCGGACAATCGAGATTCACGTTCCTGCCTCCTGCCGGGATCTGCCCGTGCAGGGCCGCGGGCGAAATGTGAACGACACGACGCAACCGGCATTGCGCCGATGGGCGTCGGCACGTTTTGAATTTGGCATGCTTATGAAGAGCGAGGGATGATCATGATCAAGGTGAAGATCAACGGCCAGGAACAGAGCTGGGACGGCGACCCGGATCTCCCGCTACTCTGGTTCCTGCGTGACGAAGCCGGGCTGACCGGCACCAAATACGGCTGCGGTCAGGCCCTGTGTGGCGCCTGCACCGTCATCGTCGACAAGGAGGCCGTGCGCGCCTGCATCACGTCGGTGAAGGACGTCTCCGGACGCGAGGTCACGACGATCGAGGGGCTGCATCCGAACGGCGACCATCCGGTGCAAAAGGCCTGGCGCCAGGTCAACGTGCCGCAATGCGGCTTCTGCCAAGCCGGCCAGATCATGCAGGCCGCGGCACTTCTGATGGACAACCCGAAGCCCTCGCATGACCAGATCCGCGAGGCGATGTCCGGCAACATCTGCCGCTGCGGTTGCTATCAACGCATCGAGAACGCGGTCCATCTCGCATCGACGGGAGTGTGACATGAATTTCATCGACAATCCCCGCAAGCTTCGCGGTTTCGAGAAGCACGTCAGGGTCGAGAAGATCTCGCGCCGCAGCATCCTGAAGGGACTCGGCGTCACGGGCGGCTTCGTGCTCGCCGCCCCCGTGATGTCGCGCCAGGCGCTCGCCTATGAAACCGGTGCCGGCAAGATGCCGCACGGCGTCGTGGTCGATCCCCGCGTGTTCGTTTCGGTCGCCCCCGATGGCATTGTCACCATCATCGGACACCGTTCCGAGATGGGCACCGGCGTGCGCACCAGCCTGCCGCTGATCGTGGCCGAGGAGATGGAAGCCGACTGGTCCAGGGTCAAGGTGCAGCAGGCCCATGGCGACGAGGTCAAGTTCGGCAACCAGGACACCGACGGCTCGCGCAGCACGCGGCATTATCTGATCCCGATGCGCCAGATCGGCGCCGCCGCCCGCACTATGCTGGAGCAGGCCGCGGCCAAGCGCTGGGGCGTGCCGGCGACCGAGGTCAAGGCCGTCAATCACGAGGTCGTCCATAGCGCCAGCGGCCGCAAGCTGGGCTTCGGCGAGCTCGCCGCCGATGCCGCCAAGGAATCGGTGCCTGCAATCGAAGGCCTCAAGCTGAAGGACCCCAAAGACTTCCGCTATCTCACCAAGGGCCAGGTCGGCATCGTCGATCTCCACGACATCACTACCGGCAAGGCGCGTTACGGCGCCGACGTGCGGTTGCCAGGCATGAAATATGCCGTGATCGCGCGCCCACCGGTGACCGGCGGCACGCTCGTCTCGTTCGATCCGGACGCGGCGCTGAAGGTCCCCGGCGTCGAGAAAGTGATGAAGGTTCAGGGCTGGCCGTGGCCGTCAAAGTTCCAACCGCTCGGCGGCGTTGCCGTGATCGCGCGCAACACTGGCGCGGCGATCAAGGGCCGCGATGCGCTGAAGCTGGTCTGGGACGACGGCGCCAACGCCAAGTACGATTCGGTCGCCTATCGCAAGGAGCTCGAGGAAGCCTCGCGCAAGCCGGGCCTCGTCGTGCGCAAGGAGGGCGACGCGGATGCTGCGCTGAAGGGTGCCGACAAGGTGATCGTCGGCGAGTACTACATCCCGCATCTTGCCCATGTCAGCATGGAGCCACCGGTGGCGGTCGCCGACGTCAAGGGCGACAAGGCCGAGATCTGGGCGCCGGTACAGAGCCCGGGCGGCACCCGCGACGACGTCGCCAAGACGCTCGGCATTCCCGAGGGCAACGTCACCGTCAACGTGACGCTGCTCGGCGGCGGTTTCGGCCGCAAGTCGAAATGCGACTTTGCGCTCGAGGCCGCCCTGCTCTCCAAGGAGCTCGGTGCGCCGGTGAAGGTGCAGTGGACGCGGGAGGACGACATCCACAACGGGTTCCTGCACACGGTCTCGGTCGAGCGCATCGAGGCCGGCCTCGACAAGAGCGGCAAGGTGATCGCTTGGCGCCATCGCAGCGTGGCCCCCAGCATCGCCTCGACGTTTGCGGCCGGCACGGTGCACCAGGCGCCGTTCGAGATCGGCATGGGCCTCGCGGACATGCCGTTCGAGATCGCAAACATCTCCTGCGAGAATCCGGAAGCCGCCGCGCATACCCGCATCGGCTGGTTCCGCTCGGTCTCCAACATCCCGCGTGCCTTCGCGGTGCAGTCGATGGTCGGCGAGATCGCGCAGGCGACGGGGCGCGACCAGAAAGACATGCTGCTCGAGCTGATCGGCAGCCCGCGGATCGTCAAGCCGGCGGTGAAGGACCTCTGGAACTATGGCGAGCCCCAGGACAGCTACCCGATCGACACCGCGCGCCTGCGCAAGGTGGTCGAGCTGGTCGCCGAGAAGGGCGAATGGGGTCGAAAGGTGCCGAAGGGCCACGGTCTTGGCATTGCCGTGCACCGCAGCTTCGTCAGCTACATCGCGACCATCGTCGAGGTGGCCGTCGACGACAAGGGCAAGCTGACAGTCCCGCGGGTCGATACCGCCATCGACTGCGGCACCTATGTCAACCCCGAACGCATCGCCTCGCAGATCGAGGGCGCCGCGATCATGGGGCTGAGCCTCGCCAAATACGGCGAGATCAGCTTCAAGGACGGCAAGGTGCAGCAGAAGAATTTTGACGACTTCCAGGTCGTCAGGATCGACGAATCTCCTGTTGTGACCAACGTCTATATCGTGCCGCCCGGTCCCGACACGCCGCCGAGCGGCGTCGGCGAGCCCGGCGTGCCGCCATTCGCGCCGGCGCTGATCAATGCGATCTTCGCCGCGACGGGAAAGCGCATCCGCTCGCTTCCGATCGGCAAGCAATTGGAGGCTTGAGGCGAAACTGAAGCGCGAGACGGAACACCAGGCGTCTCGCGCCGTTTCCATCGATCTGACAGGAGCAGATCGATGACCAACATCTCAAGGGCGCTCGCAGTCTCGCTGTCGAGCGCCTTTCTTTTGACGGCCTCAGGCGCATTCGCCCAAAGCAGCACAACGCCGCCAACCACGGCAACGCGCCCAGGCACGCCGGACCAGACCTCACTGCCAAACGCCAGCGCCCCGCCCGCCTCGACCACACAGACAACTGGGCAGCACAATCCCGATCCGAAGGTTCAGGAAATGAACCAGAAGGAAAAGGACAAGGTCGACCGCCAGGGGAAATAGACCTTCTGGTCCTTCACGCAGTCATGGCCGGGCTTGTCCCGGCCATCCACGATCTTTGCCGCGACCCGAAGAGCGTGGATGCCCGGGACGAGCCCGGGCATGACGAAGAGTCCGCGGGCCGTCCATCACAAAAATGCGGCGGACGTTGCCGTCCGCCGCATTCACCACCCCCCTGCTACTCCGCTGTCTTCGATCCGCCCGCGGAGCTACTTCTTGAGCGCGAACACCCAGATGACGCCGCCTTGCGGCACGTTGGCTTCGATGCCGATGTTGTTGGTCACCAGTGCATCCTGGATGCGCTGCGCGTCCACGCCCCAACCCGACTGGATCGCGATGTACTGCGTGCCGTCGATCTCATAGGACACCGGCATGCCCATGATGCCGGAGTTGGTCTTCTGCTCCCACAGCAGCTCGCCGGTCTTGGCATTGAAGGCGCGGAAGTTGCGATCATTGGTGCCGCCGACGAAGATGAGATCGCCCGCGGTCGCCGTCACCGAGCCGAACAGCTGCGATTTCGGGAAGTTGTGCTGCCACACCTTCTTGCCCGTCGAAGGATCCCAAGCCTGCAGCTCGCCGAAATGATCCGCGCCCGGCTTCACCTTCAGGCCGATGTCCTCCGGCTTGGTGCCGAGCCAGAGCTCGCCCGGCTTGAGCGCGACTTTCTCGCCGGTGAACCCGCCGCAGAAATTCTCGTTGGCGGGCACGTAGACGAGGCCGGTCTTCTGGCTGTAGGCCGCCGACGGCCAGTCCTTGCCGCCCCATAGCGACGGACAGAACTCGACGCGCTTGCCGATCACCGGCTTGTGCGCGGGATCGACGATCGGCTTGCCGCTCTCGGGTTCGATACCCTTCCAGACGTCGGTGGAGACGAACGGCCAGCCGGCGACATAGTTGATCTTGGTCGGCGTGCGCTCGAGCACCCAGAAGATCGCATCGCGGCCCGGATGGACCAGGCTCTTGATGTTCTTGCCGTCGCGCTGCAGGTCGATCAGCATCGGCGCCTCGACCTCATCCCAGTCCCAGGAATCGTTCTGGTGATATTGATGATGGGTCTTGATCTTGCCGGTGTTGGGATCGAGCGCGAGCACCGAGGAGGTGTAGAGATTGTCGCCGGGATGGGTCTCGCCGGGCCATGGCGCGGCGTTGCCGACGCCCCAATAGATCGTCTTGGTCTCCTTGTCGTAATTGCCGGTCATCCAGGCCGAGCCGCCGCCGTTCTTCCAGTCGTCGCCCTGCCAGGTTTCATGGCCCGGTTCGCCTTCGCCGGGAATGGTGAAGGTCCGCCATAGCTCCTTGCCGTCCTTGGCGTCGTAGGCGGCGACATAGCCGCGCACGCCGAACTCGCCGCCGGAGCCGCCGACGATGACCTTGCCGTCGACGATCAACGGCATCAGGGTCATGTACTGGCCCTTCTTGTAGTCCTGCACCTTGGTGTCCCACACCACCTTGCCGGTCTTGGCATCGAGCGCGACGACGTGGTCGTCCGTGGTGGCGAGGAAGAGCTTGTCCTCCCACAGACCGACACCGCGGCTGGTCGGGTGCAGCTGGAACAGATCGTCGGGGAGCTGCCGCTTGTAGCGCCAATATTCGTCGCCGGTCTTGGCATTCAGGGCGATCACCTGCCCCATCGGGGTCGCCACGAACATCACGCCGTTGTTGACGATCGGCGGCGCCTCGTGGCCTTCGACGACGCCGGTGGCAAAAGTCCAGACCGGCGTGAGGTTCTTGACGTTGGAGGTGTTGATCTGCTCGAGCGGGCTGTAACCGTGGCCGTCATAGGTGCGCCGATAGAGCATCCAATTGCTTGGCTCCGGATTCTCCAGCCGCTGCGCGGTGACCGGCGTGTAGCTCTCGATCGGGCCAGCCGCAGCGGCGGTCGAAACAAGGCAGGTGAAGGCGACGAAGCCGGACAGGTAGAATTGCTTCCTGGTCATGGAAGTGTTCATGGACGTTCCCCTTTTTCATCCGTTTGAATTCTTGTGTTGAATTCTTGTCGTTCGTCCCGTCGTCCGCCCGTCGGCGGATACGACCTTTCGTGACGCGGGCGCGGGGCCCGCACCGTCCGTCATCCTGGCTGCGCGCCACCTACCTTTCCGATGAAATTGCCGGCGACGCTGAGCGAGCCGTCAGCGAGCGCGAGCGGCAGCGCCGCGAGCCGTCGCGGCGCCGGTCCGAACACGACCTGTGCGCCCGCACGAGGATCGTATTCGGAGTTGTGACACATGCATTTGAACACCTCCTTGTCGCCGACATCGCTCTTCACCCAGGCGGTGACGGGACAGCCGGCATGGGCGCAGATCGCCGAATAAGCGATGATGCCGTCGACGGCGCGCTCGCGTGTCTTGTCGTCGAGCTCCGCCGGATCGAGCCGGATGATCAGGATCTCGTTGAGCCGGGAGGCGCTGCGCACCACCGATGTCTTGGGGTCCTTCGGCCAGGCATGCACCGGCGGTCCGCCGGCCGGCAGGTCGGCCGCGGTGATCAGTTTTCCTTCCTTGTCGCCTTCGGAGAAGACGAGCACATCGCCCTTCTGCGGCCGCTCGTCCGAGCCAGGCGGATCCTCGCCCTCGCCCGCCCGCGCGGGCGGGGGACAACCGAGGCATGCCGTGGTGGCGAGCGCGCCGAGCAGCACGGTTCGCCGCGTCTGCTCACAGCACGCGTCGGCGTTTGGTTCCGTGGAGTTCTCGGACGATGAGAGGTCGGTCGTGAACGATGCGCGGGACATGCCCACAAGCAGGCGCTGGAACTCTGCCGAAAACAAGGCGGAGAATTGGCGCCGCAGTGCATCAATATGGCTTCACTCGCGTTGATTGAATGAGAATGAACGCATTCAAACGCGTTTTCGCAAAATCAACGTCATGCCGCGCGATCGGCATGATGATTTTGCAGATCAGACCGATGATGTCGGAATTGGTGCAGCGCTCTATCGATCGCGCTGCGCAAAAACGCACCGCGATACGTTTGCACACTCTGCAGGCGTCAGGGCCTCAGCACGTGACGCGGCGCGGCGATCGAGCCGGCGACGGTCGCCGACGCCATCTCGAAACTGTCGGCGATGCGGCGCGCCTTGTCGATGAACAGGCTGGCGGCCGGCGGCGGGCAGACCTCGCGCGCAGTCTGCTCGAACAGATCGAGCCAGCGGTCGAAATGGCCACCCACCAGGCTCAGGGGCAGATGCGCCCGCATCGGCGAGCCGTGATAGCGGCCGCTCATCAGCACGACCGAGGACCAGAAATCTTTGAGCTTGGCGAGATGCTCGTCCCAGTTTTGCACGACGCCGAACACCGGCCCCAGCAGGGTATCTTCGCGCACGCGTCCGTAGAAGCGGGTGACGAGTTCCCCGATCATCTCCTCGGTGATTCCGGTGCGCTCGATCGCATCCTGGGTCAACAGGTTCCGCCGCGCGGCCGCAGCTTCCCGCTCGGCCTTCAGTCGATCCGACATGTCCTACGTTATCCGTTCCGTTGTTCCGCAAGCCGCCCGTTCAACATTGTCGAGCCAATTGCGCGCGTCGTCTTTGTCGCAGCGCAAAGTGCGGAATCCGGCGGCGGACCAGGGCCCGCCGCCGACGCCCTGATCAGGCGCCGTAAGAGTAAAAGCCCTGCCCGGTCTTGCGACCGAGATGGCCGGCATCGACCATCTCCTTCAGCAGCGGCGCTGGCCGATATTTGGGGTCGTTGAAGCCCTTGTAAAAGACCTCCATCACCGAAAGCATGGTGTCGAGCCCGACGAGATCCGCCAGTGCCAGCGGTCCAATCGGATGGTTGCAGCCGAGCTTCATGCCGGCGTCGATCTCTTCCGCCGTCGCGATCCCCTCCTGGAGCGCGAAGATGGCCTCGTTGATCATCGGGCACAGGATGCGGTTGACTGCAAAGCCAGGGCTGTTCTTCGCCGTGATCGCCACCTTGCCGACGCGCTGGGCGAAATCGAGCGCCTTGGCGTGAGTGTCGTCCGAGGTCTGCAGGCCGCGGATCAGCTCCAGCAGCGCCATCACCGGCACCGGGTTGAAGAAGTGCATGCCGATGAAGCGGTCGGGACGGTCGGTCGCGGCAGCGAGCTTGGTGATCGAGATCGACGAGGTATTGGTCGCGACCAGCGTACGCGGCGAGAGCGTTGCGCAGAGATCCTTCAGGATCTTGACCTTGAGCTCCTCGTTCTCGGTCGCGGCCTCGATGACGAGATCGCAATCGGCTAGCTTCGCCCGGTCGGTGGTGCCGGTGATGCGCTTGAGCGTCGCATCACGATCGGCCGCCGACATCTTCTCCTTCTTGACCAGGCGCTCGAGGCTGCCGCCGACGGTCGAAATCCCGCGGTTCACCGCCGCATCGGAAATGTCGACCATCACAACCGAGAGCCCGGCTGCCGCGCAGATCTGCGCGATGCCGTTTCCCATGGTCCCTGCCCCGATGATGCCAACGGTCTGGATCATTGCCTCATATCCTTCATCCTTGCGGCTCGCGCCGGGACGGCACGGCCCATTGTTCCTGCACCAGGGTCTAGCACCGCCACCGGGCGGCTGCGACCTGATCCTGCCCCTTCCTTAAAGCATCCATGGCCGGAATAAAGCCGCCTCGAAGCGCGAAAAGACCTGAATTTGGCGCCTTCGAGGGCAATCCGCGCCGAATTCGGCGCATGGTCCTTGCCCGGCGCAGGGACTGCGGGGAGCGGCCCGGATCGCCTGAGATCTACACCAATCGGATGACGCGGCGACCGCTGACGGTGTGCTGTAACCGGTGCGCCATGGCCAGCGCGAACGCCTCGCGATCGGGTTGTGACATGGACCACATCGGCCTCGTGCCCCAGCTGTTAGCTCTGCGCATATGAACAAACATATTGCACTTCCAATTATCTTCACCGCCCTGCTCGTCGCAACCCAAGGCCTGTCAACTCAAGGCTCGGCAGCCGAGACCAAAGGGGCGGGCTCAACCTTCGTCTCGCCGGTGATGGCGAAATGGACCGACGCCTATAGGGCGAAGACGGGCAACGCCGTCAACTATCAAGCGGTCGGCTCGAGCATCGGCATCGGCTTGGTCAAGAAAGAGGCCGTCGATTTCGGCGCAAGCGACATGCCGCTCGATCCCAACGAGTTGGACAAGCTCGGCTTGATGCAATTCCCGATCGTGATCGGGGGCGTCGTTCCCGTGGTCAATATCGACGGCGTCAAGCCCGGCCAGATCCGCTTCACCGGACAGATGCTCGCGGACATCTATCTCGGCAGGATCAAATCCTGGAACGATCCGGCGATCGGCGCGATCAACCCCGAGATCAGATTGCCGAACGCGCCGATCACGGTGATCCATCGTGTCGACGGCTCCGGCACGACGTTCAACTGGTCGAACTATCTCTCGAAAGTCAGCCCGCAATGGAGATCGCGCGTGGGCGAAGGCACCTCGGTCGAGTGGCCGCTTGGCCTCGGCGGCAAGGGCAATGACGGCGTCGCTTCGCTCGTCAGTCTCATTCCCGGCGCGATCGGCTATCTCGAATACACCTACGCGCTGCAACGGCTGGACCGGATTTCCTTCGGAATCGTGCAGAACAGCGCCGGCAATTTCGTCGTCCCCGACGCCGCGTCCTTTCAGGCCGCGGCCTCCAGCGCGGACTGGAAGGCGGAGAAGGATTTTCACCTCGTGCTCACAAACGCACCCGGCGAAGATGCCTATCCGATCACGGCGACGACCTTCGTGCTGATGCCGAAGGGCCCCAAATATCCGGAGCGTTCCGCCGCCGCCATCGACTTCGTTCGCTGGGCACTCCAGAACGGCAAGTCCCAGGCCGAGACGCTCAACTACGTCCCGCTTCCACCTGCCTTGATCGACCAGATCGAACGTTATTGGCGGGAAAGCATTGGAGCAGCCTCGACGGTTTCGGCTTCGGCCACCGTCAAGCGCTGAGGCCGAATGCGGCCCGGTTAAATCCGGTTTCCAAACCGCTCCATGTGAGTATTCTGTGATCGGCCTGCTGCCGGGAAACCCCTTCCCGGCGGCAGGCGAAGCCACGAGGTGCCAGACCAACGCGACCGCGCCGCTGCCTTGCACCAGGATACTCGCAGGAAATCTTACGTGAAACGCCTTCGCAGTCCCGACCCCGACGCCCCCGAGGCATTGCGGCCGGCGCCGACGTCCAGACCTGGATGAACGACTTCTCGCAATCCATCGCTGCCGCCTTCACGCTCATCGGCGAAGCCGACGCCGAGCTGCTCGGCGTCGTCGCCCTGTCGGTGCGAGTCAGCCTGACCGCAAGCTTCATCGCGCTCGTGATCGGCGCGCCGCTCGGCGCCATGCTCGCGATTACCCGTTTCCGCGGGCGACAGGTCGTCATCGTCCTGACCAACGCGCTCCTCGGCCTTCCGCCGGTCGTGGTCGGACTCGCGCTCTATCTCCTGCTATCGCGGTCCGGCCCGCTTGGGGCAGCCGGACTGCTGTTCACGCCGGCTGCCATGGTGATCGCGCAGACGCTGCTGGCCACCCCGATCGTGGTGGCGCTGGTGCACCGGCCCGCGAGCCTGCTGTGGGCGGAATATGGCGATCTGGCCCGGATCGACGGCCTGTCGGCCTTCCGGAGCATGGCGCTGCTGTTCGCACTCGGCCGAACCTCGCTGCTGACGGCCTTTCTCGCGGCGTTCGGGCGCGCCATCGCCGAAGTCGGCGCCATCATGATCGTCGGCGGCAACATCCGCGGCTTCACGCGCACGATGACGACCGCGATCGCGCTGGAGACCAGCAAGGGCGACCTGCCGCTGGCGCTCGGGCTGGGGCTGATCCTGCTCGCGCTCAGCGTGGCGGTGTCGACAATCGCCTTCCTGCTAGTGGGACGCGTTGGGGAAAAATAGCTGCTCGCCGCCGACCTTGTAGCCGGCGATCGCCTCCTGCCCCCGAGACGAGACGAGCCACTCGATAAAGGCCTGACCGTCCTTGGCCTTCACGTTGGGGTGCTTCTCGGGATTCACCAGCATGACGCCGTATTGGTTGAAGAGCCGCTTGTCACCCTCGGTCAGGATAGCAAGCTCGCCGCGGTTCTTGAAGGACAGCCAGGTGCCGCGGTCCGACAGTAGATAGGCGTTCGACGAGGAGGCCATGTTCAACGCCGGGCCCATGCCCTGGCCGATCTCGCGATACCAATTGTCCTTGCCGGCACTGAGATCGACACCGGCCTCTTTCCACAGCCTCAGCTCGGCTGCGTGCGTGCCGGACTTGTCGCCGCGCGAAATGAACGGTGCCTTCGCCGCTGCGATCTTGCGCAGCGCGTCCGCAACGTCCTTGCCACCGGCGATTTTTGCAGGATCGCTCTTCGGACCGACGATGACGAAATCGTTGTACATGACGTCGAAGCGCTTGACGCCCTGCCCTTCCGACATGAACTTGTCTTCGGCGGGCCTGTCATGGACGAACACCACATCGGCATCGCCGCGCCGCCCGATATCCAGCGCCTGGCCGGTGCCGACGGCGACGACCTTCACGCCAATGCCTTCGGCCTTGGTGAACAGCGGCAGCAGATGGCCGAACAGGCCCGATTGTTCCGTCGAGGTGGTCGAGGCGACCGTGATGGTGCGATCCTGCGCGAATGCGATGGTAGACCAGAGCAGAAGCGCTCCGACGGCGGCAATCTTCCTCATGCGTCGTTCCCTGACCAACAATGACGGTCCTGCATAGCCCCTGCCGATGACAACGGGAACCCCGACGTTAGGCCGCATAGAGTTGAACGGACGGCTGCAACGCGACAGGAACGTCGCTGACGCAGGCGGATTGTCTGGGCATGTAAAGTCAAGGAGAATCCCATGAAGAAGCTCATCTTGGCATCCGCATGCATCATGGCGCTGGCGACCGGTGGCGCCGTCGCGCAGACACAACCCGCTCCAGGCGCCTCCGGCCAGGGCGACGTCGGCCCGTCATCGCGAGGTCCCGCTACCAAAGGCATGACGACCGGACGTTCGTCGAACATGCAGAACGAAGCCGCCGACAGCAAGGGTGCGCAGCAACCCTCGGCCGGCGGCACCAACACCAACAACACCAACACCAACAATATGGGCAGCCAGGCTGGCGGCGGTGCCGGCTCCGGCAAATAGTCGAAAAGTTCGCGGATACCGGGAGGGGACGTCGTCCCCTCCACGGTCCGACAGGGGTCGATCAACGACCGGGACAATATCTCATCACGCGGCGGACGCCCTGTGACTCCGGCTCCTTCATCCAATCGATCTTCCACGCCAGCCAGAGCTTGTCGTCGTCGATGACATAGGCGAACGTCGATGTCGAAAAGCCCCGGGGATTGCGAACCGTGACCTCGCCGCAGACCACCTCGATCGCGCGGCCCTCGGGATCGGATGCAGGACTGGTCCAGGAGATGTGGATCTCCGGATTGGGCGGAATGAGGTGAGCGGCGATTTTAGGCGTGAGATCGTCGGCAAACGCCGGCACGCCCATGGATGCGGCGAAGGCCGCAGCAAGACAAATCTTGTGGATCACTTCCCTCTCCTACCGCTTCGGAAGGAGCGTGCCTGCTTCGGCGCGGCTGTACTGTGGTCGCGGTCACGCTGGTTCGGCCAAACCGTGGCCTCTACGACGATGACCGCGTCGCCGTGATGGCTGACACGTCGCACGCGCCGAATGCGCGGATGTTCTGCAATTGGTCTCACCTAGATTGACAGGGGTGTGACGGCCGGGGCAGTTTTTCACATTGCTGGCGAATCAGCGATTGCCTCACGTCGAGGACTTCTTGGACAACTCCTAGTGCTTTCGAGACTGATATCGTTGCTGCGCCGCATCCCCGCGGTGAAATGGGCATTCACCCGGCTTCGGCCTGTGCCGGATGGCGGCAGCATCGACGTCACGCCGGTCACCGCTGACGTCTCGCCCATCATCGCTGAAGCCGCTGTCGCCGAAGTCGTTGTCGCGGAAGCCGCTTCGACTCAAGTTGCCGACATCGGCACGACTTCGCGGCGCGACGAAGCCGAAAGCGAAGCTCGTTCGACCCAGGATGATTCCGCGATCTCCGTCATCTCGGAGAGCCCGCCGGCAGCACCAACCGACGCGGTCGTCGGCGACGATGTCTCCCGGGATACGCCGCCCCACATCGCGCCGGTCGTCGAGGAGGAGGCTTCGGCCGTCGAGATCGAAACCGCGTCCGAGCCCGCCATCAGCAGCGGCCCGGTTGCGGAGGCCTCGACAGAGGTTGAGCCCTTCGATGCAATGCGGGTCGCGATCGACGAACCGGTCGACGCCGCCGAAGTCGTCATTGACAACGATCCATTCCCGATCGAGGCCAAGGCCATTGTCACGGTGGAGACATCGCCGTCGGCCGTCGATGTCGAGCCTGATCCGCTTGGGGCCAATGCCCTCATCGTAGACGACGATCGGCCTCCCGGCGTCGCTGTTGATGTTGAGCCGATCCTCGATGCGCCGTGCGTCACCTCTGGCGATGCCGAACTTCTGGTCGAGCCTGCCTCCGAGACTCATTTCGCCGGCGATTCCTTGCCGGACGATGCGGTGGCCATCGAGCCGGCAGCTGCGGATATTGCGGCGCCCGTAGCGGCGGTGGTCGCGGAGCAAAATTCCACTGATGCGGCCAGCGTCATCACCCACATCGGTCCGGCGCTCGTGTCGCCTGCTCCGGAAATCCGCAGCCCGCCGAAAGTTCGCGCCAGACCCACGGAACCTGCCGATCGCACCGCGCTGATCCGGCAGCGCTGGACGGAAAGCGGGATCAGGATGTGGAATCCTCGGCTGCACGGCACCGGCGAAGCCACGCTGAACATCCAGGGCAGCATCGGCCTGCTGCCGCCCGCGCCCGGCGAGACGATGCCGCGCTACGACAAGCTGGAATTCAAGATGCTCGGCGGACAGATCGTCTGTGAGGGCGTCATCGTCGAGGCCCCCGCGCAGGCGAGCCATCGCAGTTTCACGCGGCTCGCCGAGCCCTCGAAAGTCGAGCGGTCCCGCGAGCCGGCGCTGGAACGCCAGGCCGCACTCGCCTGATCCTTTCTTCCGCGATCGCTGTCCTGATGTGCTAGGCTGATATCCCGACAAGGGAGATCGCATATGCGCGCAAGCTCGTTGCTGCTGGTCGTGATCACCGCCCTCTATGTCTCGCAAGCCGCCGTTGCGGCGCCCGGCAAGCGGTCGCGCCAACCGCACGCGACAGGCTCCGCCACCGATCCGGCCGCACCCTACAAGGCCGACCGGCTGTCCTCCTCGCGCGGCGAGACGGTCCTCAACACGCCCGGTCAGACCACCGTGCTGACGCGAGACGTACTCGACGACAAGAACGCGACGAGCCTCGGGGACGCCATGCGCTCGACCGCCGGCGTGACGATCGGGCGCTAGGCGCTCCGGCTTCCAGCCGCCGCGCCGCCGTTGTCGAACGGCGCACCGAATCCGTTCGTCGAACCGGCTGAGCGTGCGAGCTATGCGCCCGGCCTGTCGGAGCATTTTCGACGAGCAGCTCTCACATCGGCGGTGCGGCAATACGTTGCGCTCTCTCACATGGTTAGCAGAACGTAGCTGCACCTATTACGGCCGTTTGCAACCAAACCGCGGGCTTCTTCCGCGGCTTATGCTTAACGTGGCCTCACTGGAGCACCAGGCCGGAGCATCTGTGGCCGCGCGCAACCCGCGACGAGGGGATCGATCTAACGCGCCCTTTACCCCCGCCGTGCAAGATCGCTTGCGTTTTTGAAGATATCCAGGGCTCGTATTGCAATGCCTGTCGCCAGATTCAAGTCTCATCTCGCCGCCGTCGTGGATCTGTTCCGGGTCCCGGTCGACAATCCTGAGCTCACGCGCGCGCAGTTCGAAGCCTTCTCCAAGCAGATCCCGCTGCTCTACTTCATCCTGATCACCAACACGATCGCTGTCGCCTATACCTATGTTCCGCTGGCGCCCGCCTCGCTCAGCATGATCGTGCCGGGCGCACTGATCGCAGTGGCGGGCTATCGGACCTTCTGGTGGCTGCGGCAGCGCCACGTCGTACGCAACGACGCCGACATCCTGCGCAGTCTGCGTCTCACCAACTGGATCGCGGCACCGATCGCAGCGGGCTTCACCGCCTGGTCGTTTGCGCTCTATCCCTACGGCGATCCCTTTGCCAAGAGCCAGGTTGCCTTCTACATGGCGGTGACCGTGATCGGCTGCATCTTCTCGCTGATGCATCTGCGTTCGTCCGCACTGATCGTGACCCTGGTCGTCGACGTACCCTATGTGGTGTTCTACTTCGCCACGGGCGAGCCGACGCTAGAGGCGATGGCCGTCAACAATTTGCTGGTCACCGGCGCGATGGTGACGGTGCTGACCATCTACTATCGCGACTTCGCCGACCTCGTCGCCAGCCGCAAGTCGCTGCTCGCACAGCAGGCCGCGACGCAGGCGCTCTCGGACGAGAACTTCCGCCTTGCCAATCTGGATTCCCTCACCGAGCTGCCGAACCGCCGCCGCTTCTTCGCCGAGCTGTCGAGCGCCTTTGCCGACGCCGAGCGCCGGCACGTCCGGGTCGCGGTCGGGATCATCGACCTCGACGGCTTCAAGCCGATCAACGACAATTACGGCCACTCGGTGGGCGACCGCGTCCTGATCGAAGCGGGCCGGCGCATTCGCGAGGTTTGCGAGGGCTTTGGCCCGCAGCGTGTGGAGTTGGCCCGGCTCGGCGGCGACGAATTCGGTCTCGTCGTGTGCGGCGACCCCGAGGATTCGGACCTGATGCGGCTCGGCGAGCGCATCGGCGATCAGGTCAGGCTGCCCTACCAGCTCGACACCGCCCATACCGGGCTGTCCTGCTCGATCGGCTTCGCATTATTCCCGTACTCCGCGACGACGTCGGAGGCGCTCTACGAATGCGCCGACTACTCGCTCTATCATGCCAAGCGCCATCTGCGCGGCCGCACCGTGATCTTCTCGAGCGAGCTCGAGGCCGAGATCCGCAGCCGCGGCGTCATCGAGAATTTGCTGCGCACGGCCGATTTCAGCACCGAGATGGACCTGGTGTTCCAGCCGATCGTCGATGCCATGAGCGAGCACACCGCGGGCTTCGAGGTCCTGGCACGCTGGCACAGCTCCCGCCTTGGCCTGGTCTCGCCGGCCGACTTCATTCCGGCGGCCGAGCGCATCGGCCTGATCCGTCCCCTCACGCAGGCGCTGCTGAGGCGCGCGCTCGCGACGGCCAGAACCTGGCCCGATCACATCCGTCTGTCGTTCAACCTGTCCGCCCACGACGTCTGTGCCGCCGAGGGCATCCTGCCGCTGATCTCGATCATCGAGAAGAGCGGCCTGTCTCCGCACCGGATCGATTTCGAGATCACCGAGACCGCAGTTACTTTCGACTTCATCCGCGCACAGCAGTCGATCGCGACGCTGAAGGCGATGGGATGCGGCGTTTCGCTCGACGATTTCGGCACCGGCTATTCCTCGCTGAGCCACGTGCACCGGCTGCCGCTGGACAAGATCAAGGTCGACCGCAGCTTCGTTTCCGACATCAACGACAATCCCGTGAGCTACAAGATCATCAAATCGCTCACGGGCCTGTGCGACGACATGGAGATCGCCTGCGTCGTCGAGGGCGTCGAGACACGTGCCCAGCTCGACACATTGCGCCGCCTCGGGTGCGACTTCATCCAGGGCTATTATTTCGCAAAGCCCATGCCGGGGGACGCGATTGGCGATTATCTGGCGAAGGAAGAACTTCGCCTCGCCGGCGCCGCGGCCAAAGTCGTGGCCTGACGTCAGACCGCGCAGTAGCGCTCCTGGATGTCCTTGTCTGCGAGCAGCGCCGCCGCGCTGCTTTGATGGACGACCTCACCCTGGTCGATGATGACGGCGCGGTCGGCCAGCCGCAGCGCCCATTCCACGTTCTGCTCCACCAGCAGCAGGGTCTTGCCCTCGTCGCGCAGGCGGCGGAACAGCACGCCCATCTCCTCGACGAGCACCGGCATGATGCCCTCGGAGGGCTCATCCAACAGGATCATCTTCGGCCTGGCGATCAGCGCGCGCGCGATCGCCAGCATCTGCTGCTCGCCGCCGGAGAGCGTCACGCCTTCCTGGTCGAGGCGTTCCTTCAGGCGCGGAAAGGTCTCGGCAATCTCGTCGATCGCCGTGCGTTCCTCGATGCCGCTGCCGGCCGCGACCAGGCCGAGCCGCAGGTTCTCGCGCACGGACAAGCCGGGGACGATGCGGCGCTCCTCGGGCACATAGGCAAGGCCCAGGTGGAAGCGCTGATGGGCGCGTAGTGGCAGCAGCTCCCTGCCAGCAAAGTGCACGCGGCCCGTCGCTTTCGGCATCAGGCCCATCATCGCCCGCAGGGTCGTGGTCTTGCCGGCGCCGTTGCGGCCGACGAGGGCGACCACCTCGCCCTCCTTCACGTGCAGCGAGATGCCGTGCAGGATATGGCTTGCGCCGTACCAGGCGTGGAGGTTCTCGATCTCGAGCAATGCGGTCTCAGCCATAGCCTTCACTCTGTCCGAGATAGACCCGGCGGACTTCCGGATTGCTCCTGATCTCGTCGGGCGCGCCGTCCGCGAGCAGGCGGCCGTGATGCAGCACCACGACGCGCTTGGACAGGCCCAGCACCATCTTCATCTTGTGCTCCACCAGGAGCACGGTGCGCTTGTCGGCGAGCCGCTCGAGCAGCGCGACCATGTCCTTAGTCTCTTCCGGTCCCATGCCGGCGGTCGGCTCGTCGAGCAGCAACAATTCCGGCTCGGAGACCAGCGCGATCGCGATCTCGAGCGCGCGCTGCTGGCCGTGCGACAGGAACTTTGCGAGTTCGTTCCGCTTGCCGAGAAGGCCCACCGCGTCGAGTGCCGCGTCGGCTCGCGCCTGCAGTTCGGTCAGCCGGGCGCGATTCCGCCAGATGTCGTAGCTCACGGTGAGGGCCTGGACTGCCACGCGCACGTTCTCATGCACGGACAAATCGGGGAAGATGTTCGTGATCTGGTAGGAGCGCGAGATGCCCTGATGCACGAAGCGGTGCTGCGGCAAGCCGTTGAGCTTGCGTCCCCTGAAATGCAGCTTGCCGGAGCTCGGCGTCAGCGCGCCCGAGAGGATGTTGAAGAACGTGCTCTTGCCGGCGCCGTTCGGCCCGATGATCGAGGTGAGCTGGCCGGCCGCGAACGACACGCTGATGCCTTCGAGCGCGACGAAGCCGCCGAAGCGCTTGCCGATCCCTTCGGCGCGAAGCAGCTCGCCGCTCATGGCCGCGCCTTTCCGACGCCGATGGCATCCAACAGCGTGCCCCAGATGCCCTTGGGCAGGAACAGCACGAACAGCACGAAGATCGCGCCGACGAAGATCTGCCAATGCGGCGTCCACAGCGAGATGACATCCTCCAGGATCAGGAAGCTCGCCGCGCCGACAAAGGGCCCGAAGAAGCTGCGGGCGCCGCCGAGCAGCACCATCATCACGATCATGCCCGAGGTCTGGTAGTGCAGAATGTCGAGCGGCACGATCGACAGATGCAGCGCCAGCATGCAGCCGCCGAGGGAAGAGATCGCGCCCGACAGCATGAACACGACCAGCTTGCTGCGCTCGACATCGTATCCGCAGGCCCGCGCGCGCTGCTCGTTCTCGCGGATGGCCTCGATGACCGCCCCGAACGGCGAGTTGAGAATGCGCGACTGGAACCACATCGCCAAGCCCGCGAAGGCCATCAGCACGTAGTATTTGTTGACGGGGTCGAGGAAATTGACCTGGAGGCCGAACAGGCTGATGCGGTCGACGGTGAAACCGCGCAGGCCGTTCTCGCCGCCGGTGAAGGACGACGCCTGGAGCGCGACGTAGTAGACCAGTTGCGCCAGAGCGAGCGTCACCATCGAGAAGTAGATGCCGCGGGTGCGCGTCGAAACAATGCCGATCACAGCCGCAAGACAGGTACTGAGCAGCACGGCAATCGCGACCGCGGCAAACCACGGCACACCGTAGCGGCCGATTGCAATGCCGGTGAAGTAGGCGCCGGCACCGAAGAACGCCGCCTGGCCGAACGACAACAGCCCGGTGTAGCCGAACAGCAGATTGTAGCCCATCACCACGACGCCGTAGATCAGGACGTTGACCGCCAGCGCCTTGGACGGCAGCAGCCAGGGCAAGATGGCCAGCACCGCGATGGAGAGCAGCACGCGGTGGTCGAGAAGCCGCCCGAGCCCGCCCGGCGCAGGCTTGGCGAGAAGCTCGCCGCTGGATGGTCCGCTCATGCCGTCCTCCCCCTGACGCCGAACAGGCCTTGCGGGCGGATCAAAAGCACCACCGCCATCAGCGCGAACATCACGATGGTCGCCATTTCAGGAGCGAACAGCGCCACCAGGCTGATGGAGATGCCGACCATCAGACCGGCCACCACCGCGCCCACGATCGAGCCGAGACCGCCGATCACGGTGACGACAAAAGCTTCGGCCAGCACCAGCGAGCCCATCTCCGGATTGACGCTGCGCATGGGACCTGCCAGCACGCCACCGAGCGCGGCGAGCCCGACGCCGAGGCCGAAGATCGCAAGCCACACCCGGCCGATATCGACACCCAGCACCTGCATGATGACGGGATCGCGCGCACCGGCACGCACGATCAGGCCAACGCGGGTCTTCTCCAGTGCCAGCCAGAGCGCCAGCAGCACCACGGCGACCAGCACGATGACGAACAGGCGGTAGCGCGGGAAGAAGCCGATGCCGAGATCAAGCACGCCGATCAGTTGCGGCGGGGTTGGAAACGGAATGCCGTCGCTGCCGAACACGATGCGCACGCCCTCGACCAGGACGTAGCTGAGGCCGAAGGTGAGCAACAGCGGATCATCGATCGAACGGCCATAGAGCCGGCGGATCAGGACGAACTCGATCAGCATGCCGAAGGCGCCGATCAGAATAGGCGCCAGCAGGAGCCCCCACCAGAAGCTGCCGGTGAGCGAGGCCAGATACAGCCCCGCATAGGCCCCGATCATGAACAGCGCGCCATGAGCGAAATTCACGACCCCGAGCATGCCGAACACGATCGTCAGTCCAAGCGCAGTGATCACCAGGACCGCCCCAAGGGCGATCCCGGAGAGAAGCTGCATGATGATCAGCGACAGGTCCATCGGCCAGGCTTCAGGTCGCGTGGCCGAGCTCGCTGCAGGATCGCAGCATGTCGTCGGAGCCGGTGTCGTTGGCGAGGACGGCGAACAGATCATTGTCGCCCGCCATCGCCGACTTCTTCTTGGACTCCAGCACCAGCACCGACTGCACCGATTGATGGTCGCATTTGCGGTAATGCTGCGGGCCCTTGGTCAGATCGTATTGCAGCTTCTCCAGGGCATCGACGACCTTGTCGGTATCGGTGCCGCCGGCCGTCTGCATGGCGGCCAGCAGGGATCCGACGCCGGAATAGCCGTAGGCGCCGTAATCGGTCGGGATCGCGCCGCCGTTGGCGGCCTTGAACGCCGCGTTGAAGGCGGCCGCCGACTTGCTCTGCCCCTCCAGGCCCCAATAGTAATTGGCGCCGCCGACCACGCCTTCGAACACGTCGGGGCCGACGGCGAGGCGCTGGTTGTGCAGGATGACGGGCACGACGATCTTCATCTGCTGCTTGACGCCGAAATCCACCGCCTGCTTGATCGCATTGGCCTGATCGCGGCCGAAATTGGAGATGCACAGCACGTCCGGCCGCATCGACATCAGGCGCGGCATGAAGGTGGAATAGTCGGCAGCGCCGAACGGATGCAGGATCTCGCCGACATTGTCCGCGCCGATCGCCGCCTGCGCACGCTTGAAGCCGCGCAGCATCTCGTGACCATAGGCATAGTCCGCGACGAGATGGGCAACCTTCATGCCCTTCTTCAGGGTCTGCCGCGCCACCGCTGCGGTCGTCATGTGCGGATTGAGCGCCTCATGGAAGGTGTATTTGCTGAAATCCTTGGCCTCGTTGATGGTGTCGGACTGGCTGATCGAGACGTAGATCACGCCACGGGCGCGCGTGACCTCGTTGACCGCGAGCTGCACGGCGCTGGAGAGCGCGCCGACCACGGCATGGACCTTGTCCTTCTCGATCAGCTCGAGGGTGCGCGTCGCGGCCTCGCCGGCATTGAGCTTGTCGTCACGTACCAGGAGCTCGACCTTGCGGCCGCCGATGCCGCCCTTGTCGTTGACGAGCTTGACCGCGAGCTCGGCGCATTTGACCTGGTCGCGCGCTTCCGCGGCGAACGGGCCGGTCAGCGGCGTCGGAAAGCCGATGCGGATGGTCTCGTCGGCGGCGCGGCCGATCCTGGGCATGGCGAGCAGGGCCGCGCCGGCCGAGAGGCCGGCGAGCGCGGTGCGGCGGGTTATCTTCGACGTCGAACCGGATTTGGGCATGATATCCTCCAATGTCTTTTTCAATTGTCTCTTCTAGAGGCGCTTCAGGGCTTTCAGGACTTTTGCGGGCGTAATCGGCATCGAATTGATCGTGGCATCGAACGGCGCGAGCGCATCGTTGACAGCGTTGAGCACGCAAGCGGACGCCGCCGCGGTGCCGGCCTCGCCGACGCCCTTGGCGCCCAGCACGGTGTCGGCCGTCGGCGTCTCGACATGTGCGATGACGATGTCGGGCATCTCCATCGGCATCGGCACGAGATAGTCGGCGAGCGAGCCGTTCATGAGCTGGCCAGTGTCGCTGTAACGACACTCCTCGAACAGCGCCGCGCCGAGCCCCTGCACGATACCGCCGCGGAGCTGCTCGTCGACCAGCATGGGATTGATGACACGACCGCAATCCTCGACGATGAAATGCTTCAGCAGCTTGACGAGGCCGGTCTCAACATCGACGTCCAGCACGCAGCCCTGGATGCCGTTGGTGAAAGCAAACGGATAACCTTGCGGCGCGAAATGATGGCTGACGGTGAGCTGCGCCTGCGTGCCCGGCGGCAGCGTGTCGGAGCGGAAATAGGCGATGCGCGCGATCTCGGCGATCGGCAGGCGCGGCTTGCGTGTCGCGGCGTCCACGACCTCGCCGTCGATGATATCGAGCGCCGAGGGCTGCTCCTGCAGAATGAGCGCCGCGATCTCCAGGATGTTGCGCTTGAGCGCGCGCGTCGCCTGCAGCGCGGTCTCGCCGCCGATGCCGGCGCCGCGGCAGGCCCAGGTGGCGCCGCCATGCGGAGTCACCTCGGTATCCCCGGTGATGACCTTGACGTGCTCCTGCGCGACCCCGAGCTGATCGGCCACGATCTGGCTGATGATAGCTTCAGTGCCCTGCCCCTGCTCGGTGACCGAAATCATGCAACGAACTTCGCCGGAGGGCGTCAGGCTGAGAATCGCGCCGTCCTGCGAGGAGATGCGCGCACCTCCGACACCATAGAAGGCGGGACTGGGATTGGTGATCTCGACGAAGGCCGCAATCCCGATGCCGCGATAGATGCCGCGCTTGCGCAAATCGGCCTGCTCGGCGCGCAAGCCGTCATAGTCCATGATCTCATGCAGACGCTTCAGACAGGCCTGATGCGACAGCGCCTCGAAGCGGTAGCCGGTCGGTGAGGTCTGCGGATAGGCATCGTCTGGAATCACGTTCTGCGCGCGGATGGCGAAGGGATCGAGGCCGATCTTGCTTGCGGCCATGTCCATCAGCCGCTCGGTGACGGCGCAAGCGATGGGATGGCCGACGGCGCGGTACTGGCTGGTCTGCACCTTGTTCTGGAAGATCACCTCCAGCGTAGCGCGGTAGTTCCTGAAGCGATAGGGCGCGCCGATCAGGCGGATCACCTGGTTGCCCTCGACCACGCTGGTGCGCGGGTAGGTCGAGAACGCGCCAATCGCGGTGAGGTCAAGCACATCCATCGCCAGGATCTCGCCCTTGGCGTCGAGCGCCATGCGGGCGCGGACGCGATGGTCGCGCGCGTGGATGTCGGAGACGAAGGATTCCATGCGATCGGCAACGAATTTCACGGGCCGCCCGAGCAGGATCGAGAGGCCGACCACTGCCATGTCCTCGTGATAGACATGCAGCTTCATCCCGAACGAGCCGCCGATATCGGTCGCGATCACCCGGACGCGGGCCTCCGGAATGCCGTAATGGCGCGAATAGAGGTCTTGAAACTGATACGGCGTCTGCGTGGCGTGATGCACGATGAGCGCGCCGGCGGCAGGATCGTAATCCGCGACGATCGCGCGCGGCTCGAGCGTCACCGCAGTGTGGCGGCCAAACGTGAATTCTTCTTCCACGACGTGTGCAGCATGCGCAAAGGCATCGTCCACAGTGCCGCTGTCGAGCTGACTTCGGAAGCAGGTGTTGTTGGCACTGCCGGGATTGACCAGTGGACCGCCCGCGACGCGCGCGCTGTCGATATCGACGACGACGGGGAGGTCTTCGTAATCGATCTCGATCAGCTCCAGCGCATCTTCGGCGATCGCCCGGCTCTCGGCGACGACCGCGACCACGGCCTGCCCGGCCCAGACCACGCGATCCAGCGGCAGCGGCCATTGCGGCGCGGAGGTCATGCCCTTGAAATGGTCGAGCGTTCCTGTCCACGGCGTGCAGAGCTTGGCGAGATCCTCGCCGGTGGCGACGAGGTGAACGCCTTCGACCCCGCGCGCCGGCTCAGTATTGATCGAGCCGATTTTCGCATGCGCATGCGGGCTGCGCAGGAACGCGGCATGGAGCATGCGCGGCAGCTTGAGATCGCTGACATAGCGCCCCCGCCCGGCCAGCAAGCGCTTGGCGTTCGGGCGTGGCACGGAGCGGCCGATGTAGGAATTGGGACGGTCGAGCGAGGTCAGCGGTGTGCTCATGCTCCGCCTCCGCCTTCGCTGCGCGCTTTGGCGACGGCATCGATGGCATCGACGATCGCCTCATAGCCGGTGCAACGACAGTAATTGCCCGACAGCGCGTCGCGGATCTCGTCACGGCTCGGCTGCGTCATCCGCGACAGCAGCTCCTGCGCGGTGACCAGCATGCCCGGCGTGCAGAAGCCGCATTGCAGCGCGTTGCGGCGGTGGAATTCGGCCTGAAGATCGCCGAGCACACCGCTCTCGGTGAGCCCCTCGATGGTGTTGATGGCCGCACCATCGGCCTGCACCGCATACATCAGGCAGGAATGCACGGCGCGGCCGTCGATCTGCACGAGGCAGGCGCCGCAGGCGCCCATCTCGCAACCGGCATGCGTGCCGGTCAGCTCGAGCTTGTCGCGCAGGCAATCGACCAGCGTGTCACGCGGCGCGACCTCGCAGGCAACCTTGCGGCCGTTGACGACGAAGCGCACCCGCACAGTCTCGTCGGCCTCATCCAGCGGGGTTTCGTCGAAGCCGCTCATGCGCCCTCTCCGAGACGTCCGAGCAGGCGGCCCAGAAGCACGCGGGCGAGATGCAGTCGCATCGCAGGCGGCACCTCGTCGCTGTCCGGCGGCGCGAGATCGCCTTCAAGTACGCCTTGCGCGGCGGCGATGCGCTCTGCATCGAGACGCGCCCCGAGCAAGGTGTTTTCTGCCCCCCTCACCCGCGTCGGGGTATTGCCGACGGAGAAGAACGAAATGCGGATATCGTCGACACGGTCGCCCGTGCATGTCGCCATGATGCCGCAACCGACCAGCGCATAATCCCCGCGCCGCCGCGCCAGCTCGTCGAAGGCAAAGCGCTGATCGGCCTTGAACAGCGGCACGTGAATTGCGGTGATCAGCTCGCCAGGCTGCAAGGCGGTCTCGAACAGGTCGATGAAAAAATCGTCGGCTTTGACGCGCCGGCGGCCAGACGGGCCGGCAATCTCGATCTCGGCATCCAGCGCCAGCGTCATCGCGGGAAATTCGGACGCGGGATCGGCGAGCGCGACGCTGCCGCCGAAGGTGCCGCGGTTGCGGATCGCGGGATGGGCGACAAACGGCGCCGCCGCATGCAGCAGCGGCGCGAACTCGGCGATCAACGGCTCGCTCAGCATCTCGCAATGGCGCGTCAGCGCACCGATGCGCAAAGTGCCACCTTCGCGCCTGACGCCGCGCAGCTCCTCGATATGGGTGATGTCGATCAGGAGCCGCGGCGCCTGCAGCCGCAGCGACAGCGCCGGCACCAGGCTCTGGCCGCCGGCAATGAAGCGCGCGTCGTCGCGGGCGCGTGCATGAGCCTCCAGCGCCTGGTCGATCGTCGTCGCCCGAAAATAGCTGAAAGCCCTCGCCTTCACTGCCGTTTCCTCGAGATCCACCGGCCCATCAGCCGGGATGCCAGATTTGTAACCATCTGGTCTCAAAATCCTGACACGCCTCCCGGGGCTGGTCAACAGAAAATGACCATTTGGTCACAAAAGCAGCTTGGGCTATGAAGGCAGCGGTACGTTGATTCAGCGACGAGATGGCCCGAAAAGCGCAGAAAACGGCGAAGCGAACGGTCCGCAAGCAGATCGAGACAGGCAGCAAGTCCGCGCCAAAGCGTCGCAACATGCGCGCGGCCGACCGCGAGCGCGCGATCGTGGACGAGGCGATCCGCTTCTTCGCGGAGCATGGCTTCGAAGGCCAGACACGTGAACTGGCAAAGCGCATGGGCATCACCCATTCGGCGATCTATCGCCACTTCCCGAGCAAGGAAGCGCTCATCGAGCGCGTCTACCAGGAGGTCTATCTCAGCCGCTGGTCGCCCGATTGGGCGCCGATGATCCGCGATCGTTCACTCTCACTCGAAGCGCGGCTGACGCGCTTCTATCTCGACTATGTCGAACGCGTCTTCGAGTACAATTGGGTGCGGATCTTCGTCTTCTCCGGCATGAAGTCGTTCGGCATCACCGGCCGCTATCTCGATATCGTCCGCCGCGAGATCATCGAGCCGGCGGCCGCCGAGCTGCGCCATGAGTTGAAGCTGCCCGACGCGAAGGCACACTCATTGAGTGAGCGCGAGACCGAGCTGTTCTGGGGCCTGCACGGCCGCATCTTCTATCTCGCCATCCGCAAGTTCATCTACGAGACGCCGATCCCGCCCGATCTCGACGCCATCGTCCGTGACGCCGTCCAGACCTTCATGGACGGCGCCAAGACGACGATGCCCAAGCTGCTGGTAAGCGACTAGCTACTTCGCAAGGCTCGGCAGATCGAGCCCTTTCTCGCGGGCGCAGTCGATCGCAATGTCGTAGCCCGCGTCTGCATGGCGCATGACGCCGCTGGCGGGATCGTTCCACAGCACGCGCTCGATCCGCTTCGCAGCCTCAGGCGTGCCGTCGGCGACGATCACCATGCCGGCATGCTGAGAATAGCCGATGCCGACGCCGCCGCCATGATGCAGCGAGACCCAGGTTGCGCCGCTGGCGCAATTGAGCAGCGCGTTGAGCAACGGCCAGTCGGACACCGCGTCCGAGCCGTCTTTCATCGCCTCGGTCTCGCGGTTGGGGCTGGCCACCGAGCCGCTATCGAGATGATCGCGGCCGATCACGATCGGCGCCTTCAATTCGCCGCGCGCCACCATCTCGTTGAAGGCGAGGCCGAGGCGATGGCGATCGCCGAGCCCGACCCAGCAGATCCGCGCCGGCAGGCCCTGAAACTTGATGCGCTGCTTGGCCATGTCGAGCCAGTTGTGCAGATGCTTGTCGTCGGGCATCAGCTCCTTGACCTTGGCGTCGGTCTTGAAGATGTCCTCAGGGTCCCCCGACAGCGCGGCCCAGCGAAACGGCCCGACGCCGCGGCAGAACAGGGGACGGATATAGGCGGGCACAAAGCCGGGGAAATCGAAGGCGTTCTTCAGGCCCATGTCCTGCGCCATCTGGCGAATGTTGTTGCCATAGTCGAGCGTCGGAATGCCCTGCGCGTGGAAATCCAGCATGGCCTGGACGTGCTCGACCATCGACATCTTCGAGGCACGCTCGACCGCTTTCGGATCGGAGGCGCGCTTGGCCTCCCAATCGGCGAGCGTCCAGCCCTTCGGCAAGTATCCGTTGATCGGATCATGCGCGCTGGTCTGGTCGGTTACGATGTCGGGCTTGACGCCATGGCGCACCAGCTCCGGGAAAATCTCGGCGGCATTGCCGAGCAGGCCGACCGAGACGGCCTTCTTGGTCTTCGCGGCCTCCGCCATGATCGCGAGTGCTTCGTCGAGCGTTGCGGCCTGGCGGTCGAGATAGCCGGTGCGCAGGCGCATCTCGATGCGGCTGGGCTGGCATTCGACCGCGAGCATCGAAGCCCCCGCCATGGTCGCGGCCAGCGGCTGCGCGCCGCCCATGCCGCCGAGACCGGCCGTCAAAATCCATTTCCCCGCAAGGCTGCCGCCATAGTGGCGACGGCCGACCTCGACGAAGGTCTCATAGGTGCCCTGCACGATGCCTTGGCTGCCGATATAGATCCAGGAGCCCGCCGTCATCTGGCCGTACATCATCAGGCCCTTGCGGTCGAGCTCGTTGAAATGATCGAGCGTCGCCCAGTGCGGCACGATGTTGGAATTCGCGATCAGCACGCGCGGCGCATCCGCATGGGTGCGGAACACGCCGACCGGCTTGCCGGACTGCACCAGCAGCGTCTGATCGGCTTCGAGCTTGCGCAAGGCTGCGACGATCCGATCGAAACTCTCCCAGTCGCGCGCAGCGCGGCCGATGCCGCCATAAACCACGAGCTCGCTCGGGCGCTCCGCGACATCGGGGTCGAGATTGTTCATCAGCATGCGCAGCGGTGCTTCCGTCAGCCAGCTCTTGGCGCTGATGTCGCTGCCGCGAGGGGCGCGGATGGTGCGGTCGTTGTCCAGTCGGCGGTTCATGCGGACACCCTTCAGTCAAGCTTTGGAAACGGATCGGATGAGAGCGCGGCAATCGCGGCGGTCGGCAGTGCGTCGGCCTCGATCAGTGCAGCAGCCCTGGCGAGATCGCCGGCCATGTAACGGTCGGCCCCGAGTGCGGGCACCTGCTCGCGAAGCCTCGCGATGACAGCGACGAGCGGCGCGCTGGTTGCATGCGGCGCGCGCAGCGTGATGCCTTGGGCAGCGACCAGCAGCTCGATGCCGAGGATGGCGGCGAGATTGTCGGCCATGTCGGACAAGCGCCGCGCAGCGTGCGCCGCCATCGAGACGTGATCTTCCTGGTTGGCGCTGGTCGGCGTCGAGTCGATCGAGCAGGCGAGCGCCCGCTGCTTGTTCTCGGCGTAGAGCGCGGCGGCCGTCACCTCCGCGATCATAAAGCCGGAATTGATGCCGGGATCTGGCGTCAAGAACGGCGGCAGGCCGAAATTCAGCGCGGAATCCACCAGCGTCGCGATACGCCGCTCGCTGATCGCACCGATCTCCGACAGCGCCAGCGCGATGGCATCGGCGGCAAACGCCACCGGCTCGGCGTGGAAGTTGCCGCCCGAGACGATCTCGCCGGTCTCGACCAGCACCAGCGGATTGTCGGTGACGGCGTTAGCCTCGACGATCAGCGTGCGCGCTGCCTGCGCGATCAGGTCGAGCGCGGCGCCTGCGACCTGCGGCTGGCAGCGCAGGCAATAGGGATCCTGTACACGCTCGTCGCCTTCGAGATGCGACAGGCGGATGTCGCTGCCCTCCAACAGAGCCATCAGCGTTACGGCCGCGGCGATCTGTCCGGGATGGCCGCGTAGCGCCTGGATCTCGGGCCGGAATGGTGCGGTCGACGCCATCGCGGCATCGACCGACAATGCGCCGGTGACGAGCGCGGCGCGCGTCAGGCCGAAGGCGCGCAGGACGCCAGCGACGGCATAAGCGGTCGAGAATTGCGTGCCATTGATCAGCGCAAGTCCTTCCTTGGGACCGAGCGTCAACGGCGCGAGGCCTGCGGCGGCGAGCGCCTCGTTGCCGGGCACGATTGTCCCGTCGACGATCGCCTGTCCCTCGCCGATCATCACCGCCGTCATATGCGCGAGCGGCGCGAGATCGCCGGATGCGCCGACCGAGCCCTGCTGCGGCACCAGCGGGGTGACACCGCGCGCCAGCATGGCCTGCAACTGCTCGATCACCGCGCGGCGCACGCCGGAGGCGCCACGGCCGAGTGAGATGATCTTCAACGCCATCATCAGGCGAACGATCGGCTCGGGTGTGGGCTGACCGACGCCGCAGCAATGCGACACGATCAGGTTGCGCTGGAGCAGCGCGGTCTGGTCGGGCGGAATCCGCTTCGACGCCAGTTTTCCAAAGCCGGTGTTGATGCCATAGACAGGGACATCGGCCTGCGCAGCCTTCGCGACGATCTCCGCGGCCGCGTCCACCCGCGGCCAGAACGACGGATCGAGCACGACAGGCGCGCCCGCCAGCACGCACGCGAGATCGTCGAGGCTGACCGTTCCCGGCTTGACGACGATCGCTGCGCCCTGCTCCGTCACTGTCCCCTCCATACCCGCCGATGCAGCGGATTGAAGCCGATGCGGTAGACAAGCTCGGCGGGCCGCTCGATGTCCCAGATCGCGAGGTCGCACCATTTGCCGGCTTCCAGCGTGCCGGTTTCAGCGAGCACGCCGAGCGCCCGCGCGCCTTCACGGGTGACGCCGGCGAGGCATTCGGCAACTGTCATCCGGAACAGCGTCGCGCCCATGTTCATGGTGAGCAGCAACGAGGTCAGCGGCGAGCTGCCGGGATTGCAATCGGTCGCGAGCGCCATGTGCACGCCGTGCTTCCGGAAGGCTTCGACCGGCGGCTTCTGCGTCTCGCGGATGAAATAGAACGCGCCGGGCAGCAGCACGGCCACGGTGCCAGCCCTCGCCATCGCGGCGGCGCCGGCGTCGTCGGTATGCTCGAGATGATCGGCCGACAGCGCCGAGAATTTTGCGGCAAGCGCCGCGCCGCCGAGGTTCGACAGCTGGTCGGCATGGAGCTTGACAGGCAGCCCAAGCGCTCTCGCCGCCTCGAACACGCGCGCCGTCTGCTCCGCCGAGAACGCGATCCCTTCCATGAAGGCGTCGACGGCATCGGCGAGGCCAGCCTTCGCGACGGCCGGCAGCATCTCGTTGCAGACGAGATCGATGTAGCGATCCTTGTCGCCATCCGCTTCCACCGGCAGCGCATGCGCGCCGAGGAACGACGTGCGGATCGCAACCGGCCGCTGACGACCCATGCTGCGCGCGGCCGCGAGCTGCCGCATCTCTGTCTCGGTATCCAGGCCATAGCCGGACTTGATCTCGACGGTGGTGGCACCCTCGCCGATCAGTGCATCGAGCCGCGGCAGCGCGCTGGCGACGAGTTCGGCCTCGCTTGCCTTGCGTGTCGCGGCCACCGTCGAGACGATGCCGCCGCCGGCGCGTGCGATCTCCTCGTAGCTCGCACCCTTGAGCCGCAGCTCGAATTCGTGCGCGCGGTTGCCGCCATAGACGAGATGGGTGTGGCAATCGACGAGGCCCGGCGTGGTCCAGCGTCTCTCGCAATCGATCCGCTCAATGGCGTCCGCATCCGCCGGGAAATCTGCTTCTGCACCGGCGTAGACGATACGGCCGCCGCGCGCGGCGATGACACCCTGCTCGATCTCGCCGAGATCCGGGCGGTCGGCCCGCATCGTGGCGAGCCGGGCATTGTGCCAGATCCGGTCGAAGCGCTCTGCCATGCCACTGTCCCCTGGTGTGGGATGCTTGACTTATATGTCTAGACATATAATCGTAAGGCGGTTCTGTCCAGCCGGCGTGTCATCAATCATGTCCCGACTGCATTTCGCCTCCGCGCTCCTGCCTTCGGGCTGGGCCAATGACGTGCAGGTGGTGATCACCGCCGGCGCGATCGCGGAGGTGACGCCGGGCGCGGCACCGGCTGCCGGCGACGAGCGCCACGCCATCGCGCTGCCGGGACTGGCGAGCCTGCACAGCCATGCCTTCCAGCGCGGCATGGCGGGCCTTGCAGAACTGCGCGGCGACAGCACCGACACGTTCTGGACCTGGCGCGAGACGATGTACCGCTTCGCCCTCGCCATGACGCCGGATGATGTCGCCGCCGTCGCCACCCTCCTTTATGTCGAGATGCTGGAGCTGGGTTTTACCCGCGTCGGCGAATTCCACTATCTGCATCACGACCGCGATGGCTCGCCCTATGCCGATCCCGCCGAGATGGCCGCGCGGATCGCGCAGGCCGCCGAGGCCTCCGGCATCGGCCTGACGCTGCTGCCGAGTTTCTATGCACACGGCTCGTTCGGCGGCGCCGCGCCCCACGACGGCCAGCGCCGCTTCATTTGCTCGGTCGATCAGTTCGCCGCGCTGATGACGGCCTCGCGCAAGGCGATCAGCACGTTGCCCGGCGCGAATATCGGCATCGCGCCGCACAGCCTGCGCGCGGTGACGCCGGACGAGCTTGCGGCAATCATTCCGCTGGCGGAAGGCGGGCCGGTGCATATTCATGCCGCCGAGCAGGTCAGGGAAGTCGAGGATTGCCTGGCCTGGTCGGGACGACGGCCGGTGCAATGGCTGCTGGAACACGCGCCGGTCGACCGGCGCTGGTGCCTCATCCACGCGACGCATATGACGAACGAGGAAGTGGTCGCATTCGCCGCGAGCGGCGCGGTCGCCGGCCTCTGCCCGATCACGGAAGCGAGCCTCGGCGACGGTATCTTTTCGGCGCGCGAGTTTCTCGACGCTGGCGGCGCTTTCGGTGTCGGCACCGATTCCAACGTGCTGATCGGCGCTGCCGACGAACTGCGCCAACTCGAATACGGCCAGCGGCTCAAGCATCGCCAGCGCAATGTGCTCTCGGCCGGCGCCGGCCGCTCGACCGGACGCACGCTGTTCGATCACGCGCTCGCGGGGGGCGCCCAGGCGCTGGCGCATCCGGCAGTCGGCCTCGCCCCGGGCGCGCGCGCAGACATCGTCACGCTCGACACGGCACATCCTTCGCTGGCTGGACGCGCTGGCGATGCCGTCCTCGACGGCTGGATCTTTGCCGCGGGCAGCGGCGCGATCGATTGCGTCTGGACCGGCGGCCACAAGGTGGTCGAGGGCGGTCGTCACAAGTTGCACCAAGCCGCACGCGAGCGCTTCACCGCGGCGGTGCGGAGGCTCGTTACATGAGCCTCGCGACCGAGACCGCCGACAAGCCGACGCTGTACAAGCGGATTCGCGCCGACATCGAAAAGCGCATCCTGACCGGGGAATGGCCGCCCGGGCATCGCATTCCGTTCGAGCACGAACTGGTCGCCCGCTACGGCTGCTCGCGCATGACCGTGAACAAGGCGCTGTCGGAGCTGGCGCAGGCCGATTTGATCGAGCGGCGGCGCCGTGCCGGCTCGTTCGTGCGCCGTCCGCAACATCAGTCGGCCGTGCTGAAGATCGCGGACATCCGCGCCGAGATCACCGCGCTCGGTCGCGCGTACGGCTATGAGCTGATCCATCGCAAGCTGCGCACCGCCACCGCGGCCGACCGAGACCGTCTCGGCGTACGGAAGGCCGGCAAGGTGGTCGCGATCACCTGCCGGCACAGCGCCGACAAGGTGCCCTTCGCCATCGAGGACAGGCTGATTGACCTGTCCTCCGTTCCGGATGCCGCAACCGCGGACTTCTCGCGCGAGCCCCCCGGCTCGTGGCTGCTTCATCATGTCCCATGGACGGAAGCCGAGCACACGATCAGCGCCATTGTTGCAGACGACCACACCGCGGCCGCACTCGCGATTGCCGTTGGCGCGCCATGCCTGGTGATCGACCGCTACACCTGGCGCAGCGCACGCACCATCACCGCCGTGCGCCTGCTCTATCCCGGAGATTCTCACCGCCTTGTCGCGCGATTCAAGGGAGGCTGAGACGATGCATCGGCACAAATCGTGCAACGCTTCATGAAGAGACCAACAGGACGTCAATCCACCGATCGGCAGAGGACGACAATCATGCGTAATTCGACAATTTTCGCGACAATCATTGCAATCGCGGCCGCCACTCCCGTGCTCGCCGACGACGTCAAGGTCGGCGTCGGCATCTCCGGATGGACCGGCTTCGCGCCGCTGACGCTGGCGAAGGAGGCTGGGATCTTCAAGAAGAATGGGCTCGACGTCACCATCAAGAAGATCCCACAGAAGGACCGTCACCTCGCGATCGCGTCCGGCGACATCCAGTGCGCGGCGACCACGGTCGAGACCTGGATTTCCTGGAACGCCAATGGCGTTGCCACCAAGCAGATCTTCCAGCTCGACAAGAGCTTCGGCGCCGACGGCATGGCCGTGCGCAACGACGTCGCGGCAATCAAGGACCTCAAGGGCAAGACCGTCGCCGCGTCCGCACCGGGCACGTCGCCGTATTTCGCGCTGGCCTGGATGCTCAAGAAGAACGGCCTCACCGTGAAGGACGTCACCGTCGTCAACCTCGAGCCGGCGGCGGCGGCGCAGGCCTTCGTCTCCGGCCAGAACGACGCCGCGATGACCTATGAGCCGTATCTGTCGACGGTGCGCGCCGCGCCCGACAAGGGCAAGATCATCGCCACCACGCTCGATTACCCGATGGTGATGGACACCTTTGGCTGCACGCCCAAGTTCCTGACCGAGAATCCCAAGGCCGCCAAGGCCCTCGCCGACAGCTATTTCGAGGCGCTCGACATGATCGCCAAGGACCAGGCCAAGGCCTATGAGATCATGGGTTCCGACGTGAAGCAGACCGGCGAGCAGTTCGCCAACTCGGCGAAATATCTGCGCTGGCAGGACAAGGCCGCCAATCAGAAGTTCTTCGCCGGCGACTTCCTGACCTTCAACAAGGAGGCCGCCGAGCTGCTGCTCGAGATCGGCATCATCAAGGCCGCGCCGAAGGTCGAAGACCTCTACGACGCCAGCTTCATCAAGTAAGTCACCCAGGAGCTGCCGGCCTCGTCTCACGGCGGGGCCGGCAATTTCGTTCACTGCCCGGATAGATCGTCGATGCGTCCCCTGGACCCTGTTACATCGAAGCAGCGCTTGGCTTACGGCCTTGCGTTCTTCGTCGTGTTCGTTGCCTTGTGGTCGTGGGCGACCTTCGGCGGCCATGTGTCGAAAGTGTTCCTCGCCAACCCGCTCACCATGGTGCAGGAGGGCGTCGACCTGATCACCAAGCAGGGCTTCCTGTACGACATCGGCATGACGATCTGGCGCGTCGTCGGCGGTTTTGTGCTCGCCGCGATCATCGCGGTTCCGCTCGGACTGCTGATGGGCGCCTACAAGCCGGTCGAAGCGTTCCTCGAGCCGTTCGTCTCCTTCGCGCGCTATTTGCCGGCCTCGGCCTTCATTCCGCTTCTGATCCTGTGGGCCGGGATCGGCGAATTGCAAAAACTGCTCGTCATCTTCATCGGCTCGGTGTTCCAGGTCATTTTGATGGTCGCGGTGACCGTCGGCGCCACGCGGCGCGATCTGGTCGAGGCCGCCTATACGCTCGGCGCCAGCGACCGCGGCATCATACGCCGGGTGCTGCTGCCCTCCTCCGCGCCCGAGATCGCGGAAATCCTGCGGCTGGTGCTGGGCTGGGCCTGGACCTATGTCATCGTCGCCGAGCTGATCGGCTCGTCCTCGGGCATCGGTCACATGATCACCGACAGCCAGGCGCTGCTCAACACCGGGCAGATCATCTTCGGCATCATCGTGATCGGGCTGATCGGCCTGCTCTCGGACTTCATGTTCAAGGCCTTCAACGCCTGGCTGTTTCCGTGGAGGCTCGCATGACGATCCTCAAGGTCGAGCAGGTCTCGCGCACCTTCCCGGCGCGGCACGGCAACGCGCCGACCAAGGCGCTGGAGCCGACCGACCTCACCATCGGCAACAACGATTTCGTCACTATCCTCGGCCCGTCCGGCTGCGGCAAGTCCACGCTGCTGCGCATCGTCGCCGGGCTCGATCGCCCGACCAGCGGGCGCGTCACGCTCGACGGCCGCGAAGTGACGGGCCCCGGCGCCGATCGCGGCATGGTGTTCCAATCCTACACGCTGTTTCCCTGGCTCACCGTGCGCGAGAACATCGCGTTCGGCCTGCGCGAGCGCGGCGTGTCCGAGGCGGAGCGGAACAAGATCGCCGATGCCTTCATCCGCCAGGTCGGGTTGTCCGGCTTCGAGAATCATTGGCCGAAGCAGCTCTCCGGCGGCATGCAGCAGCGCACCGCGATCGCCCGCGCGCTCGCCAACGATCCGAAAATCCTGCTGCTCGACGAGCCGTTCGGCGCGCTCGACAACCAGACCCGCGCCCTGATGCAGGAGATGCTGCTCGGGATCTGGGAGCGCGACCAGAAGACCGTGCTGTTCGTGACTCACGACATCGAGGAAGCGATTTTCCTCGGCAGCCGCGTCATCGTCATGAGCGCGCGCCCCGGCCGCATCAAGGCCGAGATCAATGTGGACCTGCCGCATCCGCGCTCCTACAAGATCAAGACGACGCCGGAATTCGTCCAGTTGAAGGAACGGCTGGTCGAGGAGATCCGCACCGAGGCGCTGAAGGTTACTGAGCATGCCTGACACCAATTCGCGCGCCGACGGCCAGCGCGTTCTCGCCGATCTCAATGCGCTCCGCGCCATCGGCGCCTACAAGACCGGCGTGCACAAGCCGACGTTCTCCGAGCCGCACAAGCTTTCGCTGGACTGGCTCGTGCGCAAGCTGCCCGACGCAAGGCTCTCCGCTTCGATCGACGGCATCGGCAACGTGTTCGGCACCAGTGCCAAGCCCGGCCCCAAGCTGCTGGCCGGCTCGCATCTGGAGAGCCAGAACTATGCCGGCTGGCTCGATGGCCCGCTCGGCGTCGTCTACGCACTGGAAGCCGCGCGCGTGCTCAATGCCGATCCCTCGGTGAACGGCGCCATCGAAGTTGCCGCATGGTGCGACGAGGAAGGACATTTCGGCCATTTCCTCGGCTCGCGCTCCTATGTCGGGCAGGTGACCGAGGCCGACATCGACGCCGCGCGCGACCGCACCAGTGGGCGCACCATGCGCGATGCCCTCGCCGAGATGGAGCTTGCCGGCCGGCCGCGCGTCGCCGCCGAGCCGGGCCGCCACGTCGGATATCTCGAGGCGCATATCGAGCAGGGCGACACGCTCGAAAGCGGCAAGCTCGCGGTCGGTGTCGTGACTTCGATCGTCGGCATCTGGCAATACCAGATCAATTTCGCCGGCGAGCAGAACCATGCCGGCACCACGCGCATGGCCGTGCGCAAGGACGCTGGGTTGGCGCTCGCCAAATTCTGCGTCGCGATCGACGAGCGTTTTCCGGCCGCCTGCGGCCCGCGCACGGTCTGGACCACCGGGCGCATCACGCTTGATCCGGGCGCGCCGAGCATCATTCCGGGCGGCGCCGAAATGCTGTTCCAGATCCGCGACGACGATCCCGCCGTCATTGCCCGGCTGGAGCAGCTGCTGCGGGCCATGGCGAATGATGCCAGTGCGAACGGTCCCTGCACCGTCACCGTGACGAAGCTGCGCACCGGCGCGCCGGCCATGATGAACCCAAGCTTTCAGGATGCGATCGAAGCCGCAAGCAAGGCGCTGGCTGGTGGGCGGTCCATTCGCATGCCCAGCGGGGCCGGTCACGATGCGCAGATGCTGGCGACCATCATGCCCGCCGCGATGCTGTTCGTGCCGTCGATCGGCGGCATCAGCCATCACTGGACCGAGAACACCGCCGATGCCGATATCGTCACCGGCGCGGAGGTCTTCGTCGATGCCTGCCGGCGGATCCTCGGGCGCTAAAACGACGTCCCTCCTCCGAACCTGAACTCCTGGACCACGTCGTATTTGCCCTTCGTGATCGGCACCGCATAGTCGAAGCGCAACGGTCCGAACGGCGAGGCCCAGATCAGGCCGACGCCGACCGACGATCGCACCGCCTTGCCGTCGTCATATTGCAAGCCGCAGGTCGGGCATGCCTTGGTGTTGACCTCGCCCGTGGCCGACCACGAGGTCGGCCCCTGATAACCCCAGAGCGAGCCGGCATCGGCGTAGACCGCGCCCTTGAGGCCGACTTCCTTGGGCAGGAACCAGAACGGCATCTGCAATTCCGCGGACGCACCCCAATATTTGGTGCCGCCGAGCGCATCGCCGCTGGCACCCAAGCTCCAATACGTGATGTCGCGTGGACCGATCCCGTTCGAGGCGAAGCCGCGCACCAGGCTCGGGCCCATCTGGAAGTGATCGAGCATGCGCAGATCCTGGTTGCCGAGCTTGCTGAGAACGCCGCCCTGGAGATGGATCACGCTGACGATGTCGGAGACGAGCGGCGTGTAGTATTTGGTGTCCAGCGCGGTCTTCAGATAGGTGACGTCGCCGCCGACGCCCGCGAAATCCTGCCGGAACTCGACCAGCAAGCCGTCCGTCGGGTTCTTGGTGTTGTCGAGCGTGTTGTAGCTCAGCGTGTAGCCGAGCGCCGAAGTCCAGGTCGCGCCATTGGCCAGCTCCTTGCGAACCGGCAAGCTCGACTCGCCGTCGCCGTAACAGCCATAGCCATAGACGCCCGAACTCGTGGAATTGGTCGGGTCCACGCCGCCCAGCACGTTCTGGATGTAGGCCGGCGTCGGATTAAAGGCCAGCGAGCTGTTCGACGCGTTGTTGTTGCAATTGTTGTAGGCGCTGGCGAGCGTGATGCTCTGCTGATAGAGCGAATAGCGGAGCTGGAGCGAGAGGTCCTCCCGCAAGGCGAGGCCGATGCGGGGCGAGAAGCCGAGAGTCGTGACGCCGTAGCTCGTGTAGCTGTTCGACTTCTGCTGCTTCCAATAGGTGTCGAACCCCAGCGCCATCCGATAGTCGAGCAGGTACGGTTCGACGAACGACAACGATATGCCGCGCGAATATTGGCCATAGCTGACCGATGCCTTGGCAAACAGGCCGCGGCCGAGCAGGTTGCGCTCGGAGATCGAGACTTCCGCCAGTGCGCCGTCGGTGGTGGAATAGCCGCCGGAGATCGAGAAGTCGCCGGTCGACTTCTCTTCCATCTCGACGACCAGGATGACGCGATCGCTGGAGGAGCCCGGCTCGGTGACGATCTTGACGCTCTTGAAATAGTCGAGGTTCTTCAGGCGCCGCTCGGCGCGGTCGACCAGCGCGCGGTTGTAGGCATCGCCCTCGGAGAGATCGAATTCGCGACGGATTACGTAGTCGCGCGTGCGCGTGTTGCCGCGCAGATTGATGCGCTCGACATAGGTGCGCGGACCTTCGTCGATGTTGAACACGACGGAGACGGTATGCGCCTCGAAATTGCGGTCGCCGCCGGGACGGACCACGGCGAAGGCATAACCGCGGCGCGAGGCCTCGATCTGCATCTCCTCGACCGATTTCTCGACCAATTCGACGTTGTAGAGCGAGCCGGCACCGACGCGCGAATAGGTGCGAAGCGTGCCCGTGTCGAAATTGGCAATGCTGGAGCGGAAATCGACGGAGCCGACGCGATATTGCGCGCCTTCCTCGATCTTGAAAGTGACGAGGAAGCCCTTCTTCTCGGGGTCGTATTCAGTCAGCGCGGCTACCACCTCGACGTCGGCGTAACCGTTCTTGAGATAGAAGCGGCGGATCAGATCGCGGTCGGCCTCGACGCGATCGGGATCGTAGATGTCGTTGCTGCCGAGGAAGCTGAGCAGATTGCTCTCATGCGTCTTGATGACGTCGCGCAGGCGCGAGGCCGAAAAGGCGCTGTTGCCGACGAATTCGACCGACTTGACCGAAGTCTTGGCGCCCTCCTCGATCGTGAAGACGAGGTCGACGCGGTTATTCGGCTGCTCGATGATCTCGGGCGTGACGCGGACGTCGTAGCGGCCGGAGCGCCGGTAGATTTCGGCGATGCGCAGCGTGTCGGACTGCACCAGCGCGCGCGAGAAGGTCCCGCGCGGCTTGGACTGGATTTCCGCCGAAAGCTGCTCGTCCTTGATCTTCTTGTTGCCCTCGAAGGCGATGCGGCCGATCACGGCATTCTCGACCACCGACACCACGATGCGGCCGCCGCCCTGATGGATCTTCACGTCCTGGAACAGGCCGGTCCCGATCAGCGCCTTCAGCCCGTCGTCGACCGCGGATTGATCGAGTCGCCCGCCGGGGCCGGGCCTGAAATAGGAGCGGACCGTCTCGGCCTCCACCCGGCGATTGCCTTCGATGACGATCGCCTCCACCGCTTGCGCGGCCGCCGGCCGCGGCAACAGCGCAAGCGAGCTTGCAATCGATACAGCACTCACCGCCACGACGATCAGCCAGGCCCGCAAAAACGACATTCCACACCTCAGCAGCACTTCACGTGCTCTGAAAACGGGAGCGCTGTGGCCGCGGTGTGGCTTTGAGATTACCGCATGTTTCTGCGCGTTGAATTTCGTGCGGTCAGTCGATCGCGCACGCCGCACACGCGCATGGGCTGCGGCGGTCTGCAGGGGCCGTTCACCGGCAAACAACCGACGTTGCCGCCTTCGCACACCTGGCGCGCTCGCAGGGATATTCGACAACATTCGGTAACGTGTGAATTCTTTACAAGGTCGGGGACCAGTGCGAGAGGCGGCGCCATCAGGAACTCGCATGGGGTATTTGCCGATGAGCGCGCTTGTCATGACCAGAACGGCGCTGGCCGCCCTCCTCCTCTCGACTCTGACCGCGCATGCCGCGACCACCGGCAAACGCGTTCGCCAACAGACGACACAAAGCGCCGTCTATGAATACGGACCGCGCGGCCCCAACCGCTCCTATCAGTCCGGCCCGCATACGCGCATCTATGTCAGCAAGCGGTCGTGGCTGGATGGCGGCACCGAGGTCCTTCCCGGCGAGCGCAAGTTCACCGACTATGCCTTGCCCCCCGGCGCTTCGTTCGCACGCAGCAACAACAACCGGCCACTCGATCGCCAACCGCTGAGCACGGATTCGGATCTGGGGGGATTTGCGCAGAGAATACCGATTTCGTGGTGAGCCGAGTGTAGCGCAGCTTCTTCCGCATCGTCATTGCAGTGCGCCAGTGCAGATCCCAGCGGCGGTGCCGTAGCGTGGGCAAAGGCGCACGGCGCCGTGCCCTCGATCTCCATCCAGAAGCAACAGGGCGTGGGCACGCTTGCGCTTTGCCTACCCTACGAGATCGAGCTTGTGGCACGCAGCTCGGCTTCCAGACATGGCTTTGCAGCCTCGCGGCTTGAATCGCCCGAGCTTTGCTTGATCTCTCTGCCCTCTGATCCAAGAGGGCACAGGGAAGGCCGGGTGCCGGCTCGCACCCGCGGTCCGCTGCGCGAAATGCACACGCAGAAAGAACCGCACAGCAGCATACAGGTGTGGCCGATCACACGGCCTTCCCTGCGCGATGGTCGGACGGCTTATGCCGTGCTCTCCCGGGAGCCGAACTTTCCTTTGGCCTCCCTCGCCGTCCGAATTGGATGATGCCGTCTGCCCGGTTGGGCTCGCGCGCATCTTCGAACGACTTGACCGTAGCAACGACGGCCAGGACCACACGGTTTTGCCGTACGCGTTCAGCGTCGCTCGTCTGCACGCGGTCTCGGGCTCACAGGGACTACCCGCCCTGCCCGCTGCCATCATGCCGACGCTGCCGCGTCCACCGCAAGCCCGGCTCGCGATCAAGACGACCTCGAGATCGCCCCTCTTGGTGAGCCGGGATGGGCGACACATACGCTAAAACCGAATTTCGGTAAAGTGGAATATTTTCAGCGGAAGGGATTGACAGCGGGCGACACAGGCGAGGTGCAGTAGCCCGGATGGAGCGCAGCGCAATCCGGGACGGTGCCAGATGCCGGGCGGGCGGCCCCGGATTACGCTTTCGCTCCATCCGGGCTACAGGTCGTCCCGGGACATCCGCTCTTCGGCGGCGCCGAGACCTCCGGCAATACCTGTTTACATTCAGCAACATTGCGGCTGCCGAAACGCCACGATCGGCCGGCTAGTGGCAGTTCCCTCGCCATTCCCTGAGAACCATGAATCTCCTCCGGGCCGAGGCCCATGGATTTCAACCGATTTGATGCCGCCATACCCGTTCCTCGCAAGTCCCCCGCCATCTGCCAAGGAGGCCCATCGTCCAAAGCCCGTGCCGTTGCGCAGCCTCGTGGCGCGCGCCGGATCGGGCTGCGTTGCGCTGATGCTGGGGGGCGTCCTGGCTGGCTGTGCGGTCGGCCCGGATTATGCCGGCCCGCCCGGGCCCGCCTTGCCCTCGCACTGGAGCACCAAGACAGTCTCGCATCGGGGGGCCGGCAAGCTTGATCGCTGGTGGCTGCGCTTGCGCGATCCCCTGCTCAACCGGCTGATCGAAGAAGCCGTCGAAGCCAACCCCGACGTCGCGAAGGCCAAGGCAGTCGTGCGCGAGGCACGCGCCACGCTGCAACAGACGACGGCGGGCCTGTTTCCGTCCATCAGCGGCACGGCCTCGGTGACGAACAACAAGACCAGTGCCGG
>NZ_JXDL01000001.1:7044104-7069515 GCF_001590795.1 Bradyrhizobium sp. AT1 | reverse complement strand
TTCCGTCCTCGTCGACAGCGCGCCCTACTCGCTTCACCAGGCCAGCTTCGATTCGAGTTGGGAGCTCGACCTGTTCGGCGGCACGCAGCGGGGCATCGAGGCCGCGGTGCGCAGTGCGCAATCCGCCGAGGAGGATCTGCGCGACAGCCTCGTCACGCTGATCGGCGACGTCGCCGCCTATTATGTAGAGGCGCGCGGCTACCAGGCCCGGATCGCGCTGGCGCAGCGGACCGCAGTCTCGCAGCGCGACACCGAAAAGCTCACCCGTAGCAAATACGAGGCCGGCAGCGGCAACGCGGTCGATCTCGCCAAGGCCACCGCGCAAGCCGCGAGCACGGAAGCCAACGTTCCAACCTATCAGGCGGCGCTCGCGGCCGACATTCACCGGCTCGGAATCCTGCTCGGGCGAGCGCCCGACGGCGTCGCCTCGTTGATGGCACGGTCCGCGCCTGTGCCGGCGCCGCGCATGCCCTTGCCCACGGGATTGCCCGCCGACCTCCTCCAGAGCCGTCCCGATGTTGCCAGTGCCGAGCGCAAGCTGGCGCAGGCGACCGCCAAGATCGGCCAGGCCGAGGCCGACCGCTATCCGGCGGTGTCATTGACGGGCTCGGTGGGCACCTCCGCGATACGTGCCGGCGATCTCGCCAAATATTCGAGCCTGAGCTGGTCGGTCGGCCCCTCGATCACCGTACCGGTGTTCGACGCGGGCAAGCGGCTGGCTACGGTCAGGATTGCCGAGGCGCAACGCGACCAGGCATTCGCCACGTTCCATTCGACCCTGCTCACCGCGCTCGAGGACGTCGAGAACGCCCTGGTCTCGCTGTCGCGCGAACGCGTGCGTGCCACCAAGCTGACGGAAGCGGCCAGGAACTACCGCGAAGCCGCGCGGCTGTCGCGATCGCTGTTCGAGACCGGCAGCGCCAGCTTCATCGACGTGCTGGACGCCGAGCGCTCGCTCTATTCGGCCGAGGATTCCCTGATCCAGAGCAAGGTATCGGCGGCCAAGGATTACATCGCGCTGGCAAAGGCGCTCGGCGGCGGCTGGTCCGATCCGGTCGACATATCGACGCCGATCATCGTGGACAGCGACACGGGACCTCACTTGCGGGAGGCGCAGCAGTGACCGAGATCATCACCGCCAAACGCCTGAAGATCGCCGCGGCGATCGTTGCCGTCATGGCCACCGGCGTGGTCGCGGCCACGCGCTTTGCGGGAACGTCGAGCAAGGCGCAGTCCTACATCACGGCGCCGGTCACCGTCAGCGATCTGCGCGAGGAGGTGCTCGCAAGCGGCACGCTGAAGCCGGCGCGACTGACCGCGGTCGGCGCGCAGGTCTCGGGCCGGATCACCGCCCTCAACGTCCGTGTCGGCGATGCAGTCAAGGCCGGTGATGTCATCGCCCAGATCGACCCCGTCACCAAGCAGAACGACCTGCGCAGCTCCGAGGCGTCGCTGAAGAATTACCGGGCGCAGAAGGTCGAGAAGGAGGCCGCGCTGGTTCTGGCCGAGGCGAACCTCGCCCGCCAGCAGGCGACGTTGGCGCAACGCGCCACCTCGCGCAGCGATTTCGACAGCGCGGATTCGACGGTGCGCCAGACCCGCGCCCAGATCGCCGCCCTCGAAGCCTTGATCGTCGGGGCGGAAGCCAGCGTCGAGACCGCGCGCGTGAACCTCGAATATACCCGCATCACCGCGCCGATCGACGGCACGGTCCTCGCCACCGTGGCGCAGGAAGGACAGACGGTCAACGCGGTCCAGTCCGCGCCGACCATCGTCGTGCTCGGCCAGCTCGAGACCATGACGGTGCGGACGGAGATCTCCGAGACTGACATCATCAAGGTGAAGCCGGGGCAATCGCTCTATTTCACCATCCTCGGCGACCAGGACCATCGCTATGAAGCCCGTCTGGAGCAGATCGAGCCGGCACCCGAGTCGATCAAGAACGACGCCAGCTTCTCCTCGACCACCACGTCGAGTTCAAGCACGAGTTCGAGTTCATCGAGCTCCACCAGCACCGCCATCTATTACATCGGCGTCTTCAACGTCCCCAACAAGGAGCTTTCGCTGCGGACCTACATGACCGCCGAGGTGCACATTGTCACCGGTGAGGCCAAGCGCGTGAAGGTCATCCCCGCGCTCGCGCTGATGCGGAAATCCGACGGGCGCAGCACCGTCCGCACCCTCGATGCGTCGGGTAACGTGCGCGAGCGCGAGGTCAAGACCGGACTCAACGACCGCACTACGGTCGAGATCAGGTCCGGCCTCGATGAGGGCGACCGGGTCATCACCGGAGAAGCCAGCGAGCAGACCGCGTCGCGCGGCATGTCCGGCGGCCCGCCGGGAGGTCCCTGACATGGCCGATCCGATCATCGCCCTCGCGAACGTTCGGCGGGAGTTCGCGGCCGGCGACACCAGCGTGGTCGCGCTCGACGATGTCTCGCTGGGCATCCAGCCCGGCGAGATGGTGGCGATCATCGGCTCGTCCGGATCGGGCAAATCGACGCTGCTCAACATCCTCGGCTGTCTCGACCGTCCGACCTCCGGCAGCTATCGCGTCGCCGGCAAGAACGCCTCCGAGCTCGACGCCGACGCGCTGGCGGCGCTGCGCCGGGAGCATTTCGGCTTCATCTTCCAGCGCTATCACCTGCTCGGCGACCTCTCGGCCGGCGAGAACGTCGAGATCCCGGCAATCTATGCCGGGATGAAGGCCCGCGAGCGCCGCACGCGCGCAGAGCAGCTTCTCGCAAGGCTCGGCGTCAACGACCGGCGCGGCCATCGCCCGAACCAGCTATCGGGCGGCCAGCAGCAGCGTGTCTCGATCGCACGCGCGCTGATCAACGGCGCCGAGGTCATCCTGGCGGACGAGCCCACCGGCGCACTCGACCGGCGCAGCGGCGAGGAGGTGCTGAAGATCCTGAAGGAGTTGCATAGCGAGGGGCGGACGATCATCATCGTCACCCACGATGCCGATGTCGCCGCACGGGCCGAGCGCATCATCGAGCTGCGGGACGGCAAGATCGTCTCCGATCGCCGCACCGAAACGACGGACAATCCGAAGCGGCCTGTCGCCGTATCCCGTACGTCGTGGGACCACGTCCCCGGCTGGTCCGGCGCCTTGCGGCGGCTGCGCGAAGCCTCGCGGATGGCGCTGGTGGCGATGGCCGCGCACCGGCTGCGCGCCTTTTTGACCATGCTCGGCATCATCATCGGCATCGCCGCGGTGTCGTCGGTGGTCGCGCTCGGCAACGCGTCCCAGCGCAAGGTGCTGTCCGACATTTCGAGCCTCGGCACCAACACGATCGAGGTGTTTCCGGGCAAGGATTTTGGCGACGCGCGGGCCGGCAAGATCAAGACGCTGGTGCTGGGCGATGCCCGCGCGCTCGACCGGCAGGACTTCATTGCCGGGGTCACGCCGACGGTTTCCACCAGCACGACGGTGCGATATCGCGGCAACGAGTCCAACGTGCTGGTGAACGGCGTCGGCGAGAGTTATTTCCAGGTCAAGGGCGCCAAGCTCGCGAAAGGACGCCTGTTCGATACCGACGCGATCCGCAACATCGAGCGACAGGCCGTCATCGACGACAATACCCGCAAGACCTTCTTCGCCGACGACCAGACCTCCGGGATCGGCCGCGTGATCTGGCTCGGCAAGGTCCCCTGTCGCATCGTTGGCGTCATCGCCCAGCAACAGGGCGGGTTTGGCTCGAACCAGAATCTGTCGGTCTACCTGCCCTACACCACCGTGCAGGCCCAGTTCACCGGCGACCGTTCGCTGCGCAGTATCCTCCTGCGGATCAGCGACGAAGTTTCGACCGCCCTGGCGCAGGACGCGGTGACCACGCTGCTGACGCAGCGGCACAACACCAAGGATTTCGTCATCCTCAACACCGACGATATCCGCCGCACCATCACCAGCACGACACAAACGCTGGCGTTCCTGGTGGCGGCGATCGCGGTGATCTCGCTGGTCGTCGGCGGCATCGGCGTCATGAACATCATGCTGGTGTCCGTGTCGGAACGGATCGGCGAGATCGGCGTGCGCATGGCGGTCGGCGCCAGGCGCAGCGACATTCTCCAACAGTTCCTGGTGGAGGCGACTCTGATCTCGTCCATCGGCGGGATCGCCGGCATTCTCGTCGCGATGCTGCTCGGCGTCGCCATCAACGTCGCGGTGCCCGGATTCGAGGTGAGCTATTCGACGTTCTCGATCGGCGCGGCGTTCCTGACCTCGACCGGCATCGGGGTTGCCTTCGGCTTCTTCCCCGCCCGCCGCGCCGCCTTCCTCGATCCCGTTGTGGCACTGAGCCGCGACTGACCTTAGGATGCACCATGACCGCAGTTCTTCGGGCGAGACATTCGTCCGCAAATCGACCAACGATCGGCAACCCCGATGCGATTTCAACCATGACCAACGGCCCCCAGAACGTCCTGATCGTCGAGGACGACAAGCAGACGCGCGACCTCATCTCGCGTTATCTGCGCGATCACAATTTATCGGTCGACGCGGTCGCGAACGGCAGGGAGATGGACCGCCATCTCTCCCACGGGCGTGTCGACCTGATCGTGCTCGACCTGATGCTGCCGGGCGAGGACGGCCTCAGCCTCTGCCGCCGGCTGAGGATGGAGTCCACGACCCCGATCATCATCCTCACCGCGAAGGGCGAGGATCTCGACCGGATCCTCGGCCTCGAGATGGGCGCCGACGACTATCTGCCAAAGCCGTTCAACCCGCGCGAGCTCCTCGCCAGGATCAACGCCGTACTGCGCCGGCAAGCGAGCGGCCTCACCGCCGCCTCCGCCGCAGCGCGGCTCACGTTCCAGGGCTGGACCATCGACCTGCGCCTGCGCGAGCTGCGCGATCCCGAAGGCGCGCAGGTGCCGCTGACCAGCGCCGAGTTCGACCTGCTGCAAGCGTTCTGCGAGCGGGCGGGCCGCATCCTCACCCGCGACAACCTCCTCAGCATGACGCGCGGTCGTGCCGGTGCAAGCTTCGGCCGCAGCATCGACGTGCTGGTCAGCCGGCTCCGCCGCAAGCTCGACCGGACGGAAGGCACGTCCGTGATCAAGACCGTCCGCATCGGCGGGTACATCTTCACCCCGAGGGTGGAGCAAGCATGAGCCGCGCCGCCGACATCGTCGCGCTCTTCAGCTTCAGGCGGATCAGCGGCCAGATCGCCGCTTTGATCCTGGGATCGCTGGTCCTGATCCACGTCCTGATCGCCGGGTATTTTCTCCTCAACAAGCCAAAGCTGCTGGCGGACACGCCGCTGGAGCAGATCGAGCTGATCGTGCGGATCATCGCCAACACGCCGAAAGGCGAGCGTGCGCTCGTCCTCGACAGCGTCAGCCGAACCTTTCCGGCGCTCAAGCTCCAATTGCGAGACGGCGCCTCGGCCTCTGCCGCGCCGCAGTCGACGCGAACATCTCTGACCATTCCTTCCGGGCTTGGGGTCAGGGCCGAGCTCATCCGCGGCAGCAGCGCGGACGACGAGCGCGCCTGGTTCTACCTTCCGGGCGAGGACGTGCTCGAAGCCTCGATCGGATCGCCCCAAATGCCGGCCTTCGTCAGCGGCCTCTGGACCTCGACGCTGCTGTTCCTCGTGGCGAGCCTCACGCTGCTGGGCGTCTGGGCCGGCCGCGCGCTCTCCTCGCCTTTGTCGGCCTTCGCGCGCGCGGCGGAGGACTTCAGCGTGAGCCGGTCCTCGGCGCCGCTGCCCGAAAACGGCCCGGAGGAGATCAGGTCCGCGGCGAGAGCGCTGAACCGGATGCGCGATCGCATCACCGCACTCATGAACGACAGAACCCGCATGCTCGCGGCCATCAGCCATGATCTGCGCACTCCGATCACGCGCCTGCGGCTGCGTTCGGAATACATCGAGGATCCGGCACAACGCACGCAGACCGTGCGGGACCTCGACCAGATGCAGTCGATGCTGGAATCGGTGTTGTCGCTCCTGCGCAGCGAACGCCCGGCCAAGCCGACGCTGGTGGACGTCGCAGCGCTGCTTCAGATGGTTTGCGAGCAGTTTTCGGACAGCGGATTTGCCGTGACCTATTCCGGCCCGGACAGGGCCGCCTTCATCCTGCGGCCCGACGAGATCATTCGCGCGGTCACCAACCTCGTCGGGAACGCAACGCGCTTCGGCACCGAAATCGTCGTCGCGTTGTTGACGGTCGAGGACCGGCTCGTCATCGACGTCTGCGACGACGGGCCCGGCATTCCCGACGAACGGAAGGCGGCGATGCTGGAGCCCTTCGTGCGCGGAGAGGAAGCGCGCACCATGGACGAGACTTCGGGATTTGGCCTCGGCCTGTCGATCGCGCTAGCGATCGTGACCGCACATGGAGGAACGCTTCAGCTGCTCGACAACGCGCCAAAGGGCCTGCGCGTCCGCCTGCAGCTCGTGAAGGCCGCCCGCGACGATTCGTCGAACGCCTCCGACATAAAGTCGTGACAATCGTCGGGCTTGTCGTGCGTCCCGCCTCTGCTTCCCCCCGGAGTTCCCATGTCTTCTGCCGACCGGCCGGCAACGCGCCTTGCGACCCGGCTTGCCTTCCTCGTCGCCGGCTTCGGCATCGCGTGCTGGGCGCCGCTGGTGCCGTTCGCGAAGACGCGGCTCGGCGTCGACGACGGCGTGCTCGGATTGCTGCTGCTCAGCCTCGGCATCGGCTCGGTCGTCGCGATGCTGCTGACGGGAATCATCAGCGCGCGCCATGGCAGCAGGCCGATCATCATTGCGGGCGGCTTTGGTCTGGCGCTGGTGCTGCCCCTGCTCGCCGTCGCAAGCTCGCCCACGACGCTGGGGCTGGCACTGTTCGCATTCGGCGCCGCGCTCGGCTCGATCGACGTTGCCATGAACATCCACGCCGTGGAGGTGGAGCGCGCAGCGGGACGGCCGCTGATGTCGGGCTTCCATGCGCTGTTCAGCATCGGGGGCTTTGCCGGATCGGCGCTGATGACGGCGCTGCTCTCGCTGCAATTCGCCACGCTCTCCTGCACGCTGATCTGCTCCGTCCTGATGCTGATCGCGATGGTCGTGACCTGGCCGCGCCTGCTTCGCTCCGTGCAGGTGCAGGAGGGCCCGCTGTTCGTGCTGCCGCACGGATCGGTGCTGCTGCTGGCGCTACTCGGCGCCATCACTTTCCTGGTCGAAGGCGCGATGCTCGATTGGGGCGCATTGCTCGTCATCGGCGCAGGCCTCGTCACCGAGGCGCAAGGCGGCGCCGGCTATATCGTGTTCTCGATCGCGATGACCGCGGGCCGGCTCGGCGGCGACGCCGTGGTCGCGCGTATCGGCGACCGCGCGACATTGCTCTGGGGCAGCCTGATTGCGATCGCCGGTTTCGTGGTCCTGCTCACGGCGCCGGTTGCGGCGGTCGCCATCGCCGGATTCCTGCTGATCGGGCTCGGCGCGTCGAACCTCGTGCCGGTGCTCTTCCGCCGCGCGGCGCGGCAAACCGTCATGCCGACGGGGCTTGCGGTCGCGGCGATCACGACCGCAGGCTATGCCGGGATCCTGATCGGGCCTGCCGGCGTCGGCTTCGTCGCCCGCCTTGGCGGATTGCCCATGGCGTTCTGGCTGCTGGCCGTGTTGATGGGCCTGGTGACGCTGTCGGCAGGCATCGTCACAAAGCATGAGCGTCAGACCATACCGACCTAAGCCATTCCGTCTCAAGCATTTTCTGGACGAGTCGAAGCCGGCCCGAGCCATCCGCGCAGGTCTGTCAGCCATGCGGCTTTCGGCCAGTTTACTGGACGTCTCGTTCTGCTAGACCACAACAAAATACCTTTTGACTCCCGTCGCGGGGGCAATGGCACGTGCCAGCTCATAACAACCAAGACTCGGTCGTTTCATTCGGGCCATTTCGGCTGTTTCCAAAGTCCCGGCTCCTGGAGAAAGAGGGGGAGCCGCTTCATGTCGGCGGTCGCGCGCTCGATATTCTGATCCTGCTTGCCGAGCGCCCGGGGGAGGTCGTCGACAAGAGGGAGCTGGTGAAGCGCATCTGGGCCGACGTGAACGTCGACGAGGGCAGCCTGCGCTTCCATGTCGCAGCCTTGCGCAAGGTGCTCGGCGATACCGGCAAGTCCGCCCGTTATGTCCTCAACGTGCCGGGCCGCGGCTATTGCTTCGTCGCCCCGTTCGCCGAAGCGGCCCCACAGGTCGCCTCAGTGTCCGAAGACATCATCCCTCCCCGCTCCCTGCCCGCTCAACTCGCGAAGATGGTCGGCCGCGAGGAGGTCATCGAGAAGATCTCGAACGGCCTGACCCACTATCGGTTCATGAGCGTGGTCGGCCCGGGCGGCATCGGCAAGACCGCCGTCGCCGTCACGGTCGGGCATCGCCGCGCGGCGGATTTCGGCGGCCAGGTTTTCTTCGTCGATTTCGGTCCGCTGCGCGACGCCGGCCACGTCACGACCACGATCGCCTCCGTGCTCGGGCTGGCCGTCAGCTCGGAGGACCCGACACCGGCCATCCTGACATTTCTGAAGACCGCCCCGGCCCTGCTGATCTTCGACAGCTGCGAGCACGTGCTGGACGCGCTGACGCCGCTCGTGGAGCGCATCGTTCGCGAAGCGCCGCAGCTTCGCGTTCTCGCGACCAGCCGGGAGTCGTTCCGAAGCGAAGGCGAGCGGATCTTCCGGCTGTTTCCGCTCGACTGTCCGCCCGAGCGCGAGGGCCTCGATGCCGCCGAGGTTCTGGCCTACCCGGCCGCCCAGCTGTTCGTCGAGCGCATCGCGCAGAGCTCCGGACCGTTCCGGCTCAGCGCCGAAGATGCGCCACTCGTCGCGCGCATCTGCCGGCGGCTCGACGGCATTGCGCTGGCGATCGAGCTCGCGGCGGGCCGGGTCGACGCGTATGGCATCGCCGGCACGGCCTCGCTGCTCGACAGCCGCTTTTCGCTGCAATGGCGCGGGCGACGCACGGCCGTCCCGCGGCACCGGACGCTCGCCGCGGCCCTCGACTGGAGCTACGACCTGCTGCCTCCGGCGGAAAGCGCCACACTGCGGCGCCTCTCGGTGTTCGCCGGGCCGTTCGCGCCGGAGGCGGCCGCCGCGGTCGCGGCCGGCGACGGCCTCAGCGCTTCGGAGACGCTGGAGGCGATCGACAGCCTGGTCACGAAATCGCTGATCTCGCCATCCGGTTCGCGGGCGCTGCGCTATCGCCTGCTCGACACCACGCGCACCTATGCGCTCGGCAAGCTGAGCGAGCTCGGCGAAAACGGGGCGTTCGCGCGGCGCCATGCGGAGCATTTTCGCGACTTCTTCGAACGTGCGGGGGCCGACACCTCGACGCCGCTTCCGGCATGGCTGAGCACCTATGGCGGCGAGCTGGACAATGTGCGCGCGGCGCTGGACTGGGCCTTCGCGGCGGGCGGCGATGCGAGGCTCGGCATCGCGCTGACCGCGGCCGCGGTCCCCCTGTGGGTGCGTCTTTCGCTGTTCGCCGAATGCCGCGAGCGCTGCAAAACGGCACTGGCCGCGCTCGGAGACGACCGCGACGACGACCGCATCCGCATGCAGCTGCTGTCGGCGCTCGGCTGGTCGCTGATGTATGGCGAGGGCCGCGCACGCGAGGCGCGCCCGATCCTCGAGACGACACTCGAGCTGGCCGAGAGCCTCGACGACAAGGATTTCCGGCTGCGCGCGCTCTGGGGCTTGTGCATCGACCAGTTCAACAACGGGCAATTCGGCAAGGCTCGTGCGCTCGCCGATCGCTTTGCGGACGTCGCGATGAAATCATCCGACAGCACCGATCTCATGCTGGGCGACCGCCTGATGGCGGTCGCGCTGCATTATCTGGGAGACCAGAACGATGCGCGGCAGCGCATCGACCGGGTCAACGCCTCACTGCACGTGCTGGAAACGAAGCCCAAGATCTTCCCGCTCGACCTCAGGATATCGACGCAATATTTCCGCGCCCGCATCCTCTGGCTTCAGGGCCTTGCCGATCAGGCCCGGGCGCTCGCCGCCAGGAATATCGAAGAAGGCCGCGCCAACGGCCACGCGCTGACCTTCTGCAGCGTGCTCGGGCAGGCCGCCTGCCCGATCGCGTTCTGGTCCGGCGATTTCGATGTCGCGGCGCGCCACGGCGCCGAGCTGCTCGAACACACCGAGCGCCACGCCATCCGGCCATGGGGCCTGTGGGCGAGGGCCTTCAACGCCGCGGTCGTGGCCAGGCGCGGCGACATCGCGACGGGCCTGCCGCTGTTGCACGACGAACTCGATCGTGCCGGCGATGCGCGCTTCCTGCCGCGCTTTCTGCCCTTGCTCGGCGAGCTCGCCGCGTGCCTGCTGGAGGCCGGCCAGATCGACCGCGGCCTCGAAATGATCGCGGACGTCCTCGCCCGCTGCAACGACCGGCAGGAGCGCTGGTATCTGCCGGAGCTGATCCGCATCGAGGGGGAATTGATGCTGAGAAGCACGCCGCACGCGGAGCGCGCCGAGGCGCGCTTTCGCGAGGCGCTCGACGTCGCGGCCCAGCAGGGCGCGCGCTTCTGGGAGCTGCGCTGTGCGACCAGCCTCGCACGGCTCATGATGGGCGCTGGCCGCAGCGCAGAGGCTTACGCGGCTCTCGACAAGGCTTGCGGCGCGTTTGCCGAGGGCTCTGAGATCGCCGACATGCGCGTGGCGCGCGACCTGATGGCGCAATCGCGCCCCTGACAGGCCGCGCCCCGATCTAGCCTCCGACCGCAGCCGCGCGGCGCGGCAGCTTCCAGCCGGGCCGGATGAAGTGGCAGGTGTAGCCGTCCGGATAACGTTCGAGATAATCCTGATGCTCGGGCTCGGCTTCCCAGAACTCGGCGGCGGGCGCCACCTCGGTCACCACCTTGCCCGGCCAAAGGCGTGAAGCCTCGACGTCGGCGATGGTGTCTTCGGCGATCTTTTTCTGCTCCTCGCTCGTGTAGAAGATCGCAGAGCGATAGCTGGTGCCGAGATCATTGCCCTGGCGATTGAGCGTGGTGGGATCGTGGATCTGGAAGAAGAACTCCAGCATGGTCCGGAAGCTGGTCCTTGCGGGATCGAACATGATCTCGATGGCCTCGGCGTGGCCTTCGTGGTTGCGGTAGGTGGCGTTCTTGACGTGCCCACCGGTGTAGCCGACACGGGTGGAGATCACGCCCGGCTGCTTACGGATCAGATCCTGCATGCCCCAGAAGCAGCCTCCGGCCAAAACTGCACGCTCTGTCGTCATATCTCCGCTCCCGATTGATTGCCCGGTCCGTTCTATATCCGTAACATAGGCTCTCGGCCGCCCGGCCGAAAACCATGCTGTTGATACGTGCCCACGCGCGTGCTGGAGCCGGTGGGACCGCGATGCTCGCCTCAGGCCAGCTTGGCGTCGAGCGTGATCGCTGCGTTGAGCACCTTCGACACCGGGCAGTTTTTCTCGGCTTCGCCGGCAATTTTGGCAAAACCGGCCTCGTCGAGGTTCGGCACCTTGGCACGCAGGGTCAGCGCGGATTTGCTGATCTTGAAACCTTTGCCTTCGGGCTCGAGGGTCACGGCCGCTTCCGTCGAGAGCTCGTCCGGCGTGAATCCCGCCATTTGCAGGCCGAAAGCCAGCGCCATCGTAAAGCAACCCGCATGGGCTGCCGCGATCAACTCCTCGGGATTGGTTCCCTTCTCATTCTCGAAACGCGTCTTGAACGAATAGGGCGTCTGAGCGAGTACGCCGGATTCGCTGGTCAGATGGCCGGTTCCATCGCGACCGGTGCCTTTCCAGACGGCCGTTGCCTTGCGGATCATGTCAGTTCTCCCTGTGCGGTTTCAGTATCGAGCTCCGTAGCGGAGCAAGGCGACATTGGCGTGGCGGCGATCAACGCTGCAGCGTCAGGTCGGCAGCGGTTGGCCGGCCTGCTCGCGCACCATGTAGTCGGCGTACCATTCGGCCCAGTTCTCATCATGTCCACCGGTCCGCCGCTCATGTTCGCCATGCGCGGCCGCCGCCCGGCGGAGTGCGGCTGCCAGATCCGGCTGCGAAGCGAATGTCGTAGCCCCGCCTGCTATGCGTCCCGGCAGTCGCGTTGTCACCTCCTGGAACAGCCAGCCGTTGCCATCGGGATCGCTGAACGAGGCAAACGAGCTGTAGCTGCCGCGGTTGGGGTCGGCGCCACTGACCCGAACACTGCCGAACAAATACGGCTCGTCCGGCCCGGCGTGAACATCGCCGGCACCGTGGAATGGCGCGCTGACCTCGACGCCGCGGTCGAGCAGATCCCGTCGTGCGGCCTCCAGATCGGAGACGATCAGGTACAACCCTCGCACCGAGCCGGGTGCGGCGGCCGTCACATTGGTTCCGAAGATCACCGAGCAGGCCGAGCCAGGCGGGGTGAACTGGACCACACGCCAATCATTTCCAGAAGTGAAGTCGGCATCCAGCCGCCAGCCAAGGCGCGCATAGAACGCCTTGGCGTGATCGACATTGGACACGGGGATCACGACGACTTCGAGCTTCCAGTCGGCGCTGCGCGATGTCGAGAGTTCGGGATCAGTTTCGAGAGTAGTCATGTCGAGCTCTCCGTCAGCGTGCTTTTCATGCGATGGTGGGACTCCCGCAGCACGGGCTCCCAATCGCGACACTGCTCGTCGAGATGACCATCCAATTGAGGTCGAACGACACCGTCGTTCGCCGGAGCGCCGATTCCGGACATCATAGCCTCCCGCTGGAAGTGCGATCCAACTCGAAGGTTATTGTGGATGCATCGCGCGCATCTGGCGCGTTAGACGTTGCAAGATTCTGTTATGATCGGCGTCGACGCGCCCGGCCCGCTCGCCCGCCCGTCGCGCGGGACCAGGAGGCCTTGCAGGGCGCGCCGTCAGATCGGCGCATCAAATCTGCCGAGCGGCCTGAATTGAGAGCATCTTCAACGAGATACCGCCCGAGTCCCCGCTCGCAAGTCCTAACACATTCTAACACGCCAAGCCGCATGGGCACCGCCATGGTGGAGACATTGCTCGGTGGACATGGCGGGACATGGCGCTTCTAGAAGATGTGATCGATGCCAGCGGCGGAATGACGCGCTGGAACAGCTTGAGCCGTTTCACGCTCCACCTTTCCATCGGCGGAACATTGTTCGCCGACGCCGGACATGCCCGGGAATTCAAGGACGTGACCGCCGAAGGCTCGACCCGGACGCAATCGCTCCGCTTCACCGGCATCACCGGAGGCGAACGCTCGGGCTGCTTCCAACCCGACGCGATCACCATCGAGAAGCTGGACGGTGAGGTGCTGCAGACCTGGAGCAACCCCGTCTCCGCATTTGCCGAGGCGGGCCCGCCTCCGCTTGCGGACGAGCTGCATCTCGTTTTCTTCTGCGGTGTCGCGATCTGGAGCTATCTGACGATTCCATTCCTGCTCGCTCACCCCGATGTCGTGACCGAGGAGCTGCCGCCTTGGCAGCAGGGCACCGAAACCTGGCGCCGGCTGCGCGCGCAATTTCCGCCGCATCTGATCACGCTCGCGTCCGAGCAGATCTTCTATTTCGACGGGAGCGCCCTGCAGCGGCGCACCGATCACGAGCTGTTCGGGATGAACGTCGCTGACGCCTCCTGGGCACACGACAATTTCGGCGGCATCGTGGTGCCGACGCTTCGACGCATTCAGGCGATGCAGCCGGACGGAACCGTGATCGCCAAGCCCGTGCTGATGGATGTCGAGATTTTCGATGCTGTGTTCGAGTAGCGCCGACGCACTTCAAATTTGAATCGGATTGTGACGTCGAACGACGCGCTCCTGCGGCGGGCTGTCGCACCTGACGCAGACGCACAAAATCTAACAGATCCTCATTACCCCTAACGAGCGTCCTGGCCGGTTCACGACTATCCTTCGAGCATGGAGCATTGGTTTGCGCGTTCGCCGGGCCGCGCAAACGGCGGCAAAGCCAGGAGAGGACGAAGCGATGTCGAACAATTTGCAGGCGGCACATGACGGTCCGGCCGGCGCACGGAATTCCGAGATTCTTCGCCGGACACCGGTCATCACCGGAGACAACCAACCCACGGCCATGGAGTTGCCGCGCGTCAGGGTCAATGCCCTGCCGAAATGGCGGCTGCGGCGCGTCGAGCAATACATCGCCGGTCACTACGACCGCGGCATCAGCCTGTCCGAGCTCGCCAATGTCGCCGGCCTGTCCAGGATGCATTTTGCAGCACAATTCCGCGCCGCGACCGGCTACCGTCCCCGCGAATATCTGCTCCACCACCGGACCGAGCATGCGAAGACGCTGCTCGCGACCACCGAGCGTCCCTTGGCGGAGATCGCGCTCGCCGTGGGCTTCAGCACGCAGGCGCATTTTTCGACCGTGTTCAAGCGCATCAGCGGCGAGTCTCCCGCGCGCTGGCGCCTCGCCAGCAAGGACGAACGGCGCGCGGTCGAAGCGCCTCCATTGCGTCCTCCGTGCCCGGAGACGAATTGGGTCGCTGCCGCTCGCTACACCGGATCGAACGCGCGGATCGGCGGCAGATTGCCGGTGAACTTCTCCACCTCGACCGCAGTCAGCTGACCGGTGCAGCCCTGCGCCAGCGACGAGGTGCCGACGTCGCGGGTCAGCACGTTGGGATTGCCGTGAACGCAGAGCGGCGCCTCGTCCTCGGGATCCATCGGGTCATACCAGGCACCGGTCGGGAGCTGCACCACGCCAGGCGCGATGCCGTCGGTGACGTGGACCGCGGCAAGGCAGGCGCCGCGCGCGTTGAACAGACGGATGATGTCGCCATCCCCAATGCCGCGCGCGTTCGCGTCAACCGGGTTCATCCGCGCGACCTCGCGGCCGCGATGCTTCGAGCCAAGCGAATGTCCGCCGAAATCGAGCTGGCTGTGCAGCCGCGTCACCGGCTGGTTGGCAACGAGGAAACAGGGCGCGCCGGGCTTCGGCATGTCGGTCTTCTCCAGCCAGACCGGATGTCCGGGACAATCCGCATCGCCGTGGCCTGCGATCTTCTGCGAATAGATCTCGATGCGGCCGCTCGGCGTCGGCAGCGCATGATTGACGGGGTCTTCGCGAAAACGGCGCAGCCTTCCGCCGTCGTCGGGCTGCTGCGGCACCACCAGGCTGCCGCGCGTCCAGAATTCGTCGAAGCTTGGGGCCTCCAGGCCACGCTTCGCGAGCGAGGCGCGGGTCGGCTCGTAGAGATGTTCCAGCCATTGCCGCGAGGTGCGTCCTTCAGTGAAGGGCTCGCGCGCGCCGAGACGATCGGCGAGATCGGCGAAGATGTCATAGTCGTCGCGCGCAAGGCCAAACGGCTCGGCGACCTTGTGCATCGCGACCATCAGAGGGTCGTTGCTGGAATAGCCGATGTCCTCGCGCTCGAGCGTCATCGTCGCGGGCAGCACTATGTCGGCATGACGGGCGGTGGCGGTCCAGGCGAGTTCGTGCACGACGAACGTATCGAGTTGCGCAAAGGCTTTGCGCAGGCGGTTGATGTCCTGGTGATGATGGAAGGGATTGCCGCCGGCCCAATAGACCATGCGGATATCGGGATAGGTGCGTGTCTCGCCGTTGTAGCGATAGGTGCTGCCGGGCTGGAGCAGCATATCGGCGATGCGCGCCACCGGAATGAAATCGGCGACGCCGTTGCGGCCCTGCCCCAGCGTCGGTCCCGGCACGTCGTTGACGCGGCGGCCGTAATAGCCGATCGCCCCGAGCGAATAGGCATAGCCGCCGCCGGGAAGGCCGATCTGGCCGAGCGCTGCTGCCAGCACCATGCCCATCCACACCGGCTGCTCGCCATGCTCGGCCCGCTGCAGCGAATGCGAGACGGTGATCAGCGCGCGCTTTCCGGCCAGCCGGCGCGCGAGCGTGCGGATCGTCTCGGCATCGACGCCTGAGATCGCGGCAGCCCATTCGGCATGCTTTGCCTGCCCGTCGCTCTCGCCGATGAGATAACGCAGGAAGACCGGCCATCCTTCCGTGTAGCGATCGAGGAAGGCCTGATCGTGCAAGCCTTCGCTGACCAGCGTATGGACGAGGCCGAGCATCAAGGCGGTATCGGTGCCCGGCACGCAGGTCATCCACTCCGCGCCGGCCTCGACGGGCAGGTCTTCGCGAAGCGGGCTGACCAGGATGAACTCGCAGCCGCGCTTGCGGGCCGCTGCCATGGCGCCGCGCTCGACATGCTTGCTGATCGAGCCGCCGGCCACCATGGAATTCTTCAGCGCCATGCCGCCGAACGCCAGCACGATGTCGGTGTCGGCAGCGATCTGCTCCCAGGTGACGTTGCGCTTGGTGATGTCTTCGTAGCCGGCGAGGATTTGCGGCAGCAGCACCGACGACGCGCCCGAGGAATAGGAATTGACCGAGCGCACATAGCCGCCCATCGCGATGTTGAGGAAGCGGTGCACCTGGCTCTGGGCGTGATGAAAGCGGCCGGCGCTCGACCAGCCATAGGAGCCGCCAAACACGGCGCCGGGACCGCGCGTGTCGCGGATGCGACCGAGCTCGTCGCCGAGCAGATCGAGGGCCTTCTCCCAGCTGACCGAGACGAACTCGTCGCGGCCGCGGCGATTGTCGGGACCGGGCCCGCGCTCTAGCCAGCCACGGCGGATCGCCGGCTGGGCGATGCGCGCCTGGTGGCGGAGCGCGCCGGGGAAATTGTCGATGATGCCGTTCGGATCGGGATCGCCCGCATAGGCCCTGACCTCGAGGCCATCAGCGCCCTGGCGCGCGGAAAACACACCCCAATGCGAGGTGTGCGGCTTGAAGCCGTCCGAGAGGTCGAGACCGGGGTCGGGGAAGCCAATCGTATCGTCCATCGTCTGATCCTCGTTCCGGTCCGGTCTGCAATCGGGCTGGTAATATACCGATCCGGTCCTGACGTCGTCGAGATCAGCCTTGACGGAAACGCTGGGCTGCCCCGCGCGGCGAATAGCCCGATCACACGATGACGATGCGCGCTTGGAGCGGGCGCCCCTAACAGGCGCGCCGGAGTTGGGCGTCACTCACCTGCGCAGCAATCGACCAACAGCTGCCAGATTCGCTGCGCCTCGCGCCGCTCGTGCGCCTCCGGCGCCTTCTCGGCGCGGGATCGAGCATATCCGACTATGCCCGGCGTTTGGCGAGGCACGATCCACCGCTCCGAGATCGGGTCGTACCATTTTCCGATGTTGATCTCAGTCACGGCGATGGACCCACGGATGCGCTCAACGGTCGAGCGAGACGCCTGCCGCGGCTTCATTCGAGCCATTGGGCGACGCGCCACTCAGTTTACCAATCGTGAGCTGGCGCGATCGTTCCGATTCCCTGCATCATCCCGGCCGGGCCGGATGTAGCGTGCGCGGATGCCGCTCGTGCAGCAGCCGCGCGAGCTCCTCGCGCTCGGTAGCGCGGCCCTTCATGGCCGTCTCGAACAGCGCCTCCTGGATGTCGCGAGGCATGTCGCCCCACACGTCCATCGCCGCGCGCCCGAGCAGGCCCGCAAGATGATCAATCCCATCGTTCATTCGGCTCTCCTGGTCTGCACACCGGAATGGAACAGCTGCGGCGGTCCAGCGTTCCCGTGTCATCATTATCAAAGGAGTGATCATTTATGGGATTCTTCACCAAGGACATCAAAACGATGGAAGACCTGCTGCTGCACGGGCTGCAGGACATCTATTACGCAGAGCAGCAGATCCTGAAGGCGCTGCCCGAGATGATCGGGAAGGCAACCAACAGGGATCTCGTCACCGGGCTGAAAGCTCACCTGGACGAGACCAAGAAGCAGGTCGAACGGCTCGACAAGGTGTTCGCCAAGCTCGGCAAGGAGCCCAGCGGCACGCAATGCCCTGCCATCGACGGCCTCATCAAGGAAGCCGACGCGACCGCCGGTGAGATCGAGGACAAGGCGGTGCTCGATGCCGCGATCGTCGCCAACGCCCAGGCCGTGGAGCACTACGAGATGTGCCGCTACGGCACGCTGATCGCATGGGCCGAAGAGCTCGGCCACGACGACATCGTGCGCTTCCTCACCACCAATCTGAACGAAGAGAAGGCCGCCAACACCAAGCTGAACACGGTGGCGCTGCGCAAGGGCGTCAACGCCAAGGCCAGCAACGCGGCCTGATCGAGAGCTGCCGATTGCGACGTGGCGGCCCGGCCTGCCGGTGCCGCCACGTTTCTCGTCAGATGAACGGCTTTCCACCGGTGACGGCCAGCGTCGCCCCCGAAGTGTAGCTCGAGAGCGGATCGGCCAGCATGACATAGGCGGTTGCAAGCTCGGCCGGCTGGCCGGCGCGCTGCATCGGGACCTGCTTGCCGAAATTCTTGACCCTGTCCTCCGACATGGTCGAGGGGATCAGTGGCGTCCAGATCGGCCCCGGGGCCACGGCGTTGACCCGAATGCCCTTCTCCGCCAGCATCTGGGCAAGTCCGCCCGTGAAATTCTGGATGGCGCCCTTGGTCGTGGCGTAGGCCAGCAGCGTCGGGTTCGGCATATCCGAGTTCACCGACGCCGTGTTGATGATCGAAGCGCCCGGCCGCATGTGAGGCACGGCGGCCTTGGTCAGATAGAACATCGCGTGGATGTTGGTCTCGAACGTGCGCTGCCACTCCTCGTCGCTGATGTCTCCGATGTCCTTGAACGTGGCCTGGTGCGCCGCATTGTTGACGAGGATATCGATGCCGCCGAGCTCCTCGACGGTGCGACGCACGATGGAGCGGCAGTGCTCGGGCTCAGAGATGTCGCCGGGGATCAGGACAACCTTGCGCCCTTCCCGCTCCACCAGCGCCTTGACCTCGGCCGCATCCTCGTCCTCGTTCAAATAGGAGATGACGATGTCGGCGCCCTCCCGGGCATAGGCGATTGCGACCGCACGGCCGATGCCGCTGTCGCCGCCGGTGATGAGCGCCTTCTTCCCGGCCAGGCGCCCGGCGCCCTTGTAACTCTCTTCGCCATGATCGGGGCGTGGCTGCATCGCCCGCGTCGAACCGGGCATCGGTTGCTGCTGCGACGGATAGGGTGGCTTTGGATAATCGGTCATGAAGCGGCTCCTGGAATCTGCTCCGCTAACGGAGCCCCGCCGGAAGCGTTCCTGTGACCCGCGCTGCTGCACCGCGGAACCATTTGCGCCGCAACATTCAAAAATGAGACTGCCCGTCAAGCCGCGCGAGGTGCTCACGCATGCACCGCGCGCGACTTCGGCTAGCTTCTCTCCAAAGCCGCGGACCTTCGAAAGACACGCGGCGCCGCGCCGGCTCGGCGCGGCCATAAATCGACGACACAGGGAGGAGCACAATGTCGAAATGCAGTGTCGGACTGCTCGCGCTGAGCAGCCTGTTTCTTTCAAGCGCAGCGATCGCCCAGGAAAAGATCAAGGTCGGCGTGACCGCGACCCTCGAAGGCACCTACACGGTGCTCGGCGAGGACGGCATGCGCGGCCACCAGACCGCGCTCAACGTGCTGGGCAAGAAGATCGGCGACAAGGAGCTCGAATTCATCGTCGCCTCCACCGACGCGACGCCGGACTCCGCCGTGCGCGCCGTACGAAAACTGATCGAACAGGATAAGGTACAGATCCTGCTGTCGCCGCTCTCCGGCGACGAGGGTATCGCGGTGAAGAATTTCGCGAAGACCCATCCCGAGCTGACCTTCATCAACGCGGCGTCCGGTGCGCAGGAAACGACCTATGTCGACCCTGCCCCGAACTTCTTCCGGTACAACATGGATGGCGCGCAGTGGCAGGTCGGCCTCGGCAAGTACGCCTATGACGAGAAGAAGTATCGCAAGATCGCGACCGTCGGCGAGGACTATTCCTTCATCTACACGCAGGTGTTCGGCCTCGTGCTCGAATTCTGCGGCGCCGGCGGACAGGTCACCAACCGGCAATGGGTGCCGCTCGGCACCAAGGACTTTGCTTCAGTCATCGCCGCCCTGCCCGACGATGTCGATGCGATCTATCTCGGCCTCGGCGGCGCGGACGCCGTCAACTTCCTCAACCAGTATCAGCAGGCCGGCGGCAAGGCGCATCTGATGGGCGGCTCCATCATGATCGACCAGACCATTCTGTCCTCCAAGGGCAACGCCAAGAACGCCCTGGTCGGCACCATCGCGGCCAGCGGCCAAGCCGACACCTGGGAGGACCCGGGCTGGCAGAAATTCGTGAAGGCCTATCAGGACGCCTTCCCGCCCAACAAGCGCTTCCCGAGTCCGTCGCTGCTCGCGACCAATTATTACGGCTCGACGATGGCGCTGATTCTGGCCCTGCGTGAGGTCAATGGCGATCTCAGCAACAATCAGTCGAAGTTCAAGGCTGCGCTGGCGAAGATCGAGATCGACGCGCCGAACGGCAAGATCAAGCTCGACTCCAACCGCCAGGCGATCGGCACCAACTTCGTCACCGAGGTCGTCGACGACGGCAAGGGCGCGCTGTTCAGCAAGGTGGTGAAGGTGATCCCGAACGTGAACCAGACGCTTGGCTATGATCCGGCCGTGTTCTCCAAGATCGGACTGCCAAGCCGCACCGTACCGGAATGTAAGAAATACTGACGCATCACGGCTGCAACGGACAACCGGGGAGCGACTTGCTGACGCGGTCGCTCTCCGCTCTTGCAATCTCGCCGGCGTTGTTGAACGCTGGCCGAAAAGACAAGAACATTCGGGAGGGGAAGGCATGAGCCGCGCGCTCGCCGTCTTCCACGGCCGCTTCGGCCGGGCGACGGTTTATCAATTGAACCGCCCTTTCAATATCCACGCCCATCGCGAAGGTCATTTGATCTTCCATGTCGGCGGCATGTCCGCATGCATCGATGTGTCCGACGGGCACTACGATCTCACCGAGACCTCCGTCGTCGCGGTCAATCCCTGGGAACCGCACAATTTCCTGCCCACGGACGCAGACGGCGGTGCGATCTTCTTCGTGCTCTACGTCAATGCCGAATGGTTTGCACCCGATGCCTCCGGCACCCACCAGCTGCGTTTCGGCCGCACCCAGTTCAAGCGCACCCCCGCCCTCGACAAGCACATCAGGCGGACCGCTGCGCTCGTTTGCGGCGCACCATCGCTCTCCAGTCTGGATTCCGAACTGCGGAGGCTGATCGACATCTGTTACGACGAAAGCTGGCAGCAGGCCGAGATCGCGCGCGATCCGCGCGCAGACGGCTCCGTCACCGATTTCCGCGTGCGCAAATGCATCAAGATGATGTCGGAGAGCCCCGGGGCCGAGATCGAGCTCGACGCCATCGCGCGTGAATCCGGCCTGTCGCGGCCGCACTTCTACCGGCTGTTCCGGGTCCAGACCGGCGTCACGCCGAACCTTTATCTCAACACGCTGATCATGGAACAGGCGCTGGAAGCGCTGGTGGCGAGCGAGACGCCGATCGCCGACATCGGCTTCGATCTCGGCTTCTCCTCGCAAAGCGGCTTCACCCGCTTCTTCGCTGCCAATGTCGGGATGGCGCCGACCGATTATCGGCGCGCCGCCAAGATTTTGCGCGCCTGAGCCCCGCGCGAAAAGATACTCACGATCAAACGTTCCCCTCGCAGCCCCGCTAGGATGCCGGCAACGCGATCCCGAAAGAGGATCGCGACCGACGGGAGCGCACGTTCATGGCGAGGCTAGCAGCCGACGCAAGGCTGTGTGACCTGCATTCGATCGACCTTCGGCGTGCGGCATGGCCTGGAAGGCGCTGCGCATGAGCCGCTTTGTCGAACGCCATCCGGCCTGGGCGCTGATCGCGATCATCGCGATTGCCGTCCTGCTCTGGCTGATCTTCGCGGTCTGGCCGCCGGGGCTCGAAGAAGCCATCGGGCGCAAGCGCGTCTTCCTCAACGCTCTCTTCAACGGCATCACGCTGGGGGGACTCTACTTCCTCGTTGCCAGCGGCTTCACGCTGATCTTCGGCTTGATGCGCAACGTCAACCTCGCGCACGGCTCGCTCTATCTGTTCGGCGGCTATGTCGGCTACGCCATCAGCTCAGCGACCGGCTCCTGGGTGCTCAGCTTCATTGTCGCTTTCATCCTCACGGCTCTCGTCGGCGTCCTGCTCCAGGTCATCGTGTTCCGCCGGATGGAGGGACAGGATCTCAGGCAGACCATGGTGACGATCGGGCTCTCGATCGTGTTCGCCGACCTCATGCTGTGGGCCTGCGGCGGCGACTTCTACCAGATCCAGACGCCGAACTGGCTGATCGGCCCCATTGAGCTGCCGCTGATCACGGCGATCAAGTCCTCGGGCGAGCCGGTGTATCTCAGATACCCCATGGTGCGGCTGGTGATCTTCGCGGCGTCCGTGATCATCGGCGTCGCGATGTGGCTCGCGCTCAATCGCACTCGCATCGGCATGATCATCCGCGCCGGCGTCGACGACCGCGATATCCTCGCCGCGACCGGCGTCCGGATCCAGCTCGTCTTCGTCGCCGTGTTCGCATTCGGCGCGGGACTTGCCGGCATTGCCGGTGTCGTCGGCGGCACCTTCCAGTCGCTGTCGCCCGGCGAGGACATCCGCTTCCTGCTCGCCTCCCTCGTCGTCGTGATCGTGGGCGGTATGGGTTCGATCCCCGGCGCGGCGCTCGGCGCGCTGATCATCGGTCTCGCCGAGCAGCTCGGCTCGGTCTACATACCGACCTATGCCATCGTCGTGACCTTCCTGATCATGGTGCTGGTGCTGGCGATCCGGCCGCAAGGCCTGTTGGCGAGGCGCTGAGATGTCGCTCGCCCACGATGCCCGCGTTGCCGTTCGTCCCGCCACCGCCACGCAGCGCGCTGCGCGGACATGGCCCGAGATCAACAATCCCGCTGCCTGGGTCGTCGCCGCCATTCTCCTGATCATGCCGCTGATCGCGAGCGGCTTCTTCCTGATCGAGATCTTCGCGACCACGCTGATCCTCGGCACCATGGCGCTCAGCCTGATGTTCCTCGCCGGCTATGGCGGCATGGTCAGCCTGATGCAGCTCACCATCGCGGGCTTCTCGGCCTACATGGTCGCCGTGTTCGGCGTCAGCGGCAACGCCAATATCAGCCTGGGCTGGCCATGGTGGCTCGCGGTCCCCATGGCGCTGGCGCTGGCGACCGCCTTCGGCACGCTCGGCGGTGCGCTCGCGGTGCGTACCGAAGGCATCTACACCATCATGATCACGCTCGCGATCGGCGCTGCCTTCTACTATTTCACCAACCAGAACTGGGCGATCTTCAACGGCCATACCGGCATCAACACCGTGGCCACCCCGCATTTCTGGGGCGTCAACTGGCGCGCCGACATTCCCTTCTATTACATCGTGCTCGCGGTCGCCGCGCTCTGCTACTTCGCGGTCGAATACATCTCGCGCGCACCCTTCGGCCTCGCCCTCCAGGGCGTGCGCGACAATCCCAGGCGCATGGCCGCCCTCGGCTTCAACGTCAATGCGCACCGCATCGCCGCCTATGCCTTTGCCTCCTTCGTGGCCGCACTTGCCGGCGTGCTCCAGGTCTGGAACTACCGCCAGATCTCGCCGGGCTCGGTCAGCGTCGGGGCCTGCATCGACGTGCTCATCATCGCCGTCGTGGGAGGTATCACGCGCCCGATCGGCCCCTTCATCGGCGCGCTGATCTTCGTGCTGCTGCGCACCTTCGCGCTCGACTTCCTGGTCAGGCTCGGCCTCGACGGCAACCGCTTCCGCCTGCTGATCGGGCTCGGCTTCCTCGCCATCGTGTTCTGGTCCTCGGACGGCGTCATCGGCCTGTGGCAGCGCTGGCGCCAGAGCCAGCATAAGTCTGCAAACCGAGCTGGCGGAGGGCGCGGCCATGGATAGCGTCGCGCAGCGTCTCTCGGCCGTCGGCGCCGGCGCCGCGCTGGAGCTGCGCGGTGTGACGCGGCTGTTCGGCGCACTGGCGGCGCTGACCGACATCACCATCACCGTGCGTCCCGGCGAGCGGCGCGCCGTGCTCGGCTCCAACGGCGCCGGCAAGACGACGCTGTTCAACTGCATCACGGGCGACTTCCCGCCCTCCTCCGGCACGATCCGGTTCTTTGGCGAGGACGTCACCCATTTCCCGCCGTATGAACGCATCCGCCGCGGGCTGCGCCGCACCTACCAGATCTCGGCGCTGTTCCCCGGCCTCACCGTGCAGGACAACGTCTATCTCGCCTGCCGTGGCGTCTCGCGCGGGCGCTTCTCGTTCCTCCGCCCGGGGCAGAACGACGCCTTGATGCATGCGGCCGACAACCTCGTGCAGGCCGTGCATCTGTCCGCCGTGAAGGACCAGCGCGTGGCCGAGCTCGCGCACGGCCAGCAGCGCCAGCTCGAGATTGCGCTGGCGCTCGCCGGTGCCCCCCGCTTCGTGCTGTTCGACGAGCCGGCCGCCGGCCTATCGCCGACCGAACGGGCCGAGCTGATCGAGATCCTGACCTCGCTGCCGGCGCATATCGGCTACATCATCATCGAGCACGATATGGACGTGGCGCTCCGCGTCGTCGAGAGCGTCACGATGATGCACAACGGCCGCATCTTCAAGGAGGGCCTGCCGGAAGAGATCCAGTCCGACCCTGAAGTGCAGGAGCTTTACCTCGGAGGCGGCCATGAATGAGGCGCGCCGCTCCGCCGCCGCCCTCGAGGTCCGCGGGCTCGATGTCTATTACGGGCACTCGCACGCGCTGCAAGGCGTCGATCTGACGCTGGAGAGCGGCGTGTTCTCCGTCGTCGGCCGCAACGGCATGGGCAAGACCACGCTGTGCAAGGCGATCATGGGGCTGGTGAACGTGAGCGGCGGTTCGATCCGGGTTCGCGGCGAGGACGTCACGCGGCGGCCGCCGGCCCAGATCGCCCGGCTCGGTGTCGGCTATGTGCCGCAGGGCCGCCGGCTCTGGCGCTCGCTCAGCGTCGACGAACATCTGCAGCTCGCCGGCGGAATGCGCTCGGGCGCCTGGACCGTCGAACGCATCTACGACACCTTCCCGCGCCTTGCCGAACGCAAGGGTCACGGCGGCGGCCAGCTCTCCGGCGGCGAGCAGCAGATGCTGGCGATCTCGCGCGCGCTGCTCACCAATCCGCATCTGCTGATCATGGACGAGCCGACCGAGGGTCTCGCGCCCGTCATTGTCGCGCAGGTCGAGGAGATGCTGCTGCGGCTTGGCGAAGACGGCGACATGTCCGTGCTCGTGATCGAGCAGAACATCGGCGTCGCCACGGCGATCTCGCGCAACGTCGCGATCATGGTCAACGGCCGCATCAACCGCATCATCGAGTCCGCGCGGCTCGCTGCCGACCGCGAGCTGCAGCAGCGCTTGCTCGGCGTCGGGCTTCACGCCGAGCTGGAACCTGACATCGAGACCCCCGCGTCCGGTCCCGAGGCGAAACCGGCGCCGGCGCCACGGCGCGACGGGCCGATCCGCATCTACATCTCCAACCCGACGCTGCCGACGCGGTGGTCGCAGCCGGTGCCGATCGCCCGCATCGAGGCGGCGGCGCGCACACTCGCGACCCAGGTCGCGCGGCTCGACGAGACGGGACGGCGCAAGC
>NZ_JXDL01000001.1:7032437-7043414 GCF_001590795.1 Bradyrhizobium sp. AT1 | reverse complement strand
GACACCAAGGGCGTGGAGCTGCGCTTCCTCCGCGACATCATCGCCGAAAGCGGCCTGCGCACGCGCCTCGTCGACGTCTCGACCAGCGGCAAACATTCCAGCTGCGATGTCTCCGCGCAGGAGATCGCCCTGAACCACGGCCGCGGCGGCTCCGCCGTGTTCGGCCCGGATCGCGGCGTCGCGGTGACGGCGATGGCCGATGCGTTCGCCAATTGGCTGCGGCGTCAGGGCAACGTCGCCGGCGTGATCTCGGCCGGCGGCTCGGGCGCGGCCTCGCTGGTCGCGCCGGGCATGCGCACGCTCCCCATCGGCGTGCCCAAGCTGATCATCTCCTCTGTCGCGTCCGGTCACGTCGGGCCCTATGTCGGCCCCGCGGATATCACGATGATGTACTCGGTCACCGACGTGCAGGGACTGAACTCGATCTCGCGCGCGGTGCTGGCCAATGGCGCCAACGCGGTCGCCGGCATGGTCAAGGCGCGGCTCGATGCGCGCGCGGCAACGGCGCGGGAGTCCGGCGGCCTGCCGTCGGTCGGCATCACCATGTTCGGCGTCACGACGCCCGCGGTGCAGAAGATCGCCGCCGATCTGCGTGACGATTTCGAGTGCCTGGTCTTCCATGCCACCGGCGTCGGCGGCCGTTCCATGGAGAAGCTCGTCGAGTCCGGTCAACTCGCCGGCGTGATCGACCTCACCACGACCGAGATCTGCGATCTCCTGATGGGCGGCGTGTTTCCGGCAACGGAGGACCGCTTCGGTGCGATCATCCGCACGCGCATCCCTTATGTCGGCTCGGTCGGTGCGCTCGACATGGTCAATTTCGGCGCGCCCGACACCATTCCCGAGCGCTACCGCGGTCGCAAGTTCCACGTCCACAATCCGCAAGTCACACTGATGCGCACGACCGTGGAGGAGAACGAGCGGATAGGCCGCTGGATCGGCGAGCGGCTCAACCAGATGGACGGCCCCGTGCGCTTCTTCCTGCCAGAGGCCGGCGTCTCCGCGCTCGATGCGCGGGGCCAACCGTTCTGGGATCCCGATGCCGACGCTGCGCTATTCCGCGCGCTGGAACGCACCGTGCGGCAGACCGGCAACCGCCAGCTCATCCGCATCCCCAAGAACATCAACGATCCCGACTTTGCCGCCGCCATCGTCAGTGCATTCCGAACCCTGTTCGGCCGCACCGGCGCGCGGCGGAGAGTAGCGAGGTGAGCCATGGCCCGGTTTGAACGCGCAGCACTGCTGAAACGGTTTCGCGAGATGGCGAAGCGCGGCGAGCCCATCGTCGGCGGTGGCGCCGGCACCGGGCTGTCAGCCAAGTGCGAGGAAGCCGGCGGCGTCGATCTCATCGTCATCTACAATTCCGGCCGTTATCGCATGGCCGGCCGCGGCTCGCTCGCCGGCCTGATGGCGTACGGTGATGCCAATGCCATCGTGGTCGAAATGGCGAGCGAAGTGCTGCCCGTGGTTACCAGGACGCCGGTGCTCGCGGGCGTCAACGGCACCGATCCGTTCCGCGACATGGACGTCTTCCTGGATCAGCTCAAGGCGCTGGGTTTCGCGGGCGTGCAGAACTTTCCGACCGTCGGTCTGATCGACGGCACGTTCCGCGCCAATCTCGAAGAGACCGGCATGTCCTATGCGCTCGAGATCGACATGATCGCCAAGGCGCACGACAAGGACATGCTGACGACGCCCTATGTGTTCAGCGAGAAGGAGGCTGCCGCGATGGCGATCGCCGGCGCCGATATCATCGTCTGCCACATGGGGCTGACGACCGGCGGCTCGATCGGGGCGCAGACGGCGCCGAAGCTGAAGGACTGTCCGGCGCGGATCGACACCTGGGCCTCGGCCGCGCTTAGCGTCAATCCGGATATCCTGGTGCTGGCGCATGGCGGCCCGATCGCGGATCCCGCGGATGCCGATTTCATCATGAAGAACACCCGCCATTGCCACGGCTTCTACGGCGCGTCCTCGATGGAGCGGCTGCCCGTGGAACGGGCGCTGACGGAGCAGGTACGTCAATTCAAGGCGATCGGCGCGCGATAACGCCGGAAGGGTTCGAGGGAGGAAAAGATGTCGGGGATGTTGGTCGGTGAATTGATCCTCTGGCTGATCGTCGCGATCGTCGTGATCGTGGTCGGCGTCTATATCGTGAACTGGCTGTACCACCGCTCCTCCAAGGAGACCTCGTTCGTCCGGACCGGTTTTCTCGGCGAGCGCGTCGTGATCAACGGCGGCGCCTTCGTGCTGCCCTTCATCCACGATTACACGCCCGTCAACATGAACGTGCTGCCGATGGGCATCGTCCGCTCCCGGCAGGATGCCGTGATCACCCGTGACCGCATGCGGGTCGACATCGAGGCCGACTTCTATGTCCGCGTGCAGCCGACCCGGGAAGCGGTCTCGATCGCCGCGGCGACGCTCGGCCGCCGCACCCTGGAGCCCGGGCAGTTGCATGCGCTGCTCGCCGGCAAGTTCATCTCCGCGATCCGCTCGGTTGCTTCCGAAATGACCATGGAAGAGATGCACGAGCGGCGCGGCGACTATGTCGCGCGCGTCAAGACCGAAGCGGCCGAGGCCCTCGCCCAGAACGGCCTCGAGCTGGAATCCGTCGCCATCACCGATCTCGACCAGACCGACCTCGAATTCTTCAACCCGTCGAACCGGTTCGACGCCGAAGGCCTGACCCAGCTGATGCAGGACATCGAGGCCAGGCGAAAGCTGCGCAACGACATCGAGCAGGACTCGATGATCAAGATCCGTACCCGCAATCTGGAGGCCGAGCGGCAGGCCCTCGAAATCGAGCGCGAGAGCGAGACCGCGCGGCTGGAGCAGGAGCGCGACATCGAGATGCGCCGCGCGCTCCAGCGCACGGAAGTCGCCCGTGAGCGCGCACTGCGCGAGACCGAGGCCGAACAGGCCCAGATCTCCGCCCGCGAGACCATCGAGCGCGCCCGCATCGCCAATGACCAGGCCATCGCCGAGGCCCGCATCGCCTCCGAGCGGGAAACCCGCCAGAAGGAGATCGAGCGGACGCGGACCATCGAGGAGAAGGAGCTGCTGGCACGGGAGGAGATCGAGAAGACCAGGATCGCCAACCAGCGTTCGATCGACACCACGCGGATTGCGTCGGAGCGCGAGGTGCGCCAGCGCGAGATCGAGCGCATGCGCACGATCGAGGAAGCCGAGATCGCCGCCCGCGAGGCGATCGAGAAGGCGCGGATCCAGCAGGATCGCGTCGTCACCGATGCCCGTATTGCCAACGAGGAGGAGACGCGGCGCCGCGAGATCGAGCGCACGCGTGCCGTCGACGAGGCCGAGATCGCCGCCCGCGAGGCCACCGAGAAGGCCCGCATCGCCCAGACGCTGATCGTCAATGTCGAGCGCATCTCCTCCGACGAGCGCACTCGCGCCCTGGAGATCCAGCAGGTACGCACCATCCAGGAGGCCGAGATCGAGGCACAGCGCGCGGTGGAAGCCGCCCGCATCGTCCGTGAGCGGACGCTCGCCGCCGAGCGCATCGCCGCCGAGCAGAACACGCGGCAGCTGGAGATCGAGCGCAACCAGGCGCTGGACGTCGCCGGCATCTCCGCGCGAGAGACCACCGAGGCCAGCCGCATCGCCCAGGAGGAGCGCGTGCGCTCGCTGGAAATCGCCCGCAACCGCGCCGTCGAGGAAGCCGACATCGCCTCCCGCGAGGCGATCGAGGCAGCCCGCATCGCCCAGGAGAAGGCGGTTGCGGCCGAGCGCATCCAGGCCGAGCGCGACACCCGCGCGCTGGAAATCGAGCGTACCGGCGTGCTGGAGGCAGCCGAGCTGAAGCGGCGCGACGCCATCGAGCGCCAGCGTATTACCGTCGATCTGGCGCTGGAGGCCGAGCGCATCAACTCCTCGAAGAAGCGCGAGGTGCTCAACATCGAGCAGAAGAAGGCGATCGAGATCGCCGACGAGGACCGCGTCATCGCGCTATCGACCAAGAAGTCCGAGCGGATCGATGCCGACCGCCAGGTCCGGCAGGCCGAGATCGTCGCGCGCAAGGAGGTCGAGACCACGGACGTCTCGCGCGAACAGGCGCTGGAAGCGGCCCGCATCGAGCGTCGCCGCGCCATCGAGCAGCTTGAGGTCGCCCGCATGCAATCCCTGCAGGAGGCCGAGATCGCCTCCCGCGAGGAGGTCGAGCGCGCCCGCATCGCATCCGACCGGGGCCTGGATGAAGCTCGCGTCGGCCGCGAGCGCGAGCTGCGCAAGCTCGAAGTCAATCGTGAGAAGGAGGTCGAGACCGTCCTGATGGAGAAGGCGATCGCGATCCACCTGAAGTCGCTGGAAGAGTCTGCCGCCAAGGCGTCAGCCGAGGAAGCGCGGATGCGCGCGACCGAAGCGACCGAGCGCGTCATCACGGCGCGCGAGAGCGAGATCGCCAAGCGGCGCAGGACCGTCGAGGTGATGCTCGCCGAGAAGCAGGCCGAAGAGACCCGCATCGCAGCCGAGGCCGAGCGGGTGCGCGCCGCCGTCGAGGCCGAGGCGCAGCGGATGCTCAACGAGGCCGAGAACGTGCTGACCGACCAGGCGCGCTACTCGCTGTTCCGCAGAAAGCTGCTCGACCGGATCGAGGGCATCGTGCGCGAGAGCGTCAAGCCGATGGAGAAGATCGAGGGCATCCGCATCCTGCAAGTCGACGGCCTCAACGGCAACGGGAATGGCGGCAATGGCGGCCGCAGCGCCACCGACGAAGTGATCGATTCCGCCCTGCGCTACCGCGTCCAGGCGCCGCTGATCGATTCCATCCTGGCGGATATCGGCGTCGAGGGCGGCAGCCTTGCCAAGATGCCGGGCCTGATCCGCGAAGCCCGCGACATGCAGGGCATCAAGGAGTCCGCGCGCAAGAGCGGCGGAGGTGGCGGCGGCGACAAGCCGGCGGCCACCCCGCCTGCGGCCGAAGGCGGCGAACCACCGGCCGAGCGCGGGCCGCGGAAGAAGAGCTGAGGTCGCACCATGGCTCGCGTCTATGTTTCCACCGTCGTCAACGCCCGCAACGACCGCGTCTGGGCGCGGGTGCGCGATTTCAACGGCCTGCCGAACTGGCATCCGGCGATCGCCGAAAGCCGCATCGAGGGCGGCGAGCCCTCGGACAAGATCGGGTGCGTGCGCGACTTCCGCCTGCGCAACGGCGACCGCATCCGCGAGAAGCTGCTCGGCCTCTCCGACTACGACATGTTCTGCACCTATTCGATCCTGGAATCGCCAATGGGCGTCGAGAACTACGTCGCGACCCTGCGGCTGACGCCGGTCACCGACGGCGACCAGACCTTCATGGAATGGACCGCCGAGTTCGACTGCGCGCCGGAGCGGGAGACCGAGCTCGTCAGCAATATCGGCGGCGGCGTGTTCCAGGGCGGGTTCGACGCGCTCAAGCGCGTGTTCGGAGGCTAGCCGTGCCGCATATCGTCAAGAGCACGATCCTGGACGCGCCGACCGACGCGACGTGGGCGGTGCTGCGCGATTTCAACGGGCATGATCGCTGGCATCCGGCGGTCGCGACCTCCTCGATCGAGCGTGCGCAGTCGTCCGACAAGATCGGCTGCGTCAGGCGGTTCAAGCTGAAGGACGGCTCCGAGTTGCGCGAGCAATTGCTGGCGCTGTCGGACCTGGAACAGTCCTTCAGCTATTGCCTGCTCGATACGCCGGTGCCGATGTTCAACTACGTCGCTCATGTCCGGCTGCTGCCGGTGACCGACGGCGACCGGACTTTCTGGCACTGGGAATCCCGTTTCACCACCAAGCCCGAGGACAAGGACCGTATTACCCATATGGTCGCCGAAGACATCTATCAGGCAGGCTTCGAGGCGATCCGCCGGCACCTGAAGGAGGCCGCATAGATGGCCGTGACAGTGAAGACTTTTACGAGCGCCAGCGAAGCCGCGGGCGCGCTGTCCTCGGACCGCAGCGCGCGCTATCTCGGCGGAGGCACGCTGGTGATGCGCGCGCTGAACGAGGGCGATGTATCGGTCTCGACAATCGTCCGCGCGCAGGATCAAGCTCTCACCCGGATCGATGCTTCTGGCCCCCGCATCACGCTCGGTGCCGGCGTCACCTTTGCGCGCGTTCTCGCCGAACGCGACCTCGCCTTCCTGCATGCTCCTGCCCGCTCGATCGGCGGCCCGGCCGTGCGCAACATGGGCACAATCGGCGGCAACCTCTTTGCGCCAAGTCCCTATGGCGATTTCACCGTCGCGCTGCTGGCGCTCGATGCGACGGTGGCCGTCGCCGGCGGCTTCGGCGCACGCGACGTCCCGATCGAAGAGTTCTTGCAGGCGCGCGACCGGCAGAGCGGGACGTTGGTGCTGTCGGTGTCCTGCACTCGGCCGGCCAGCGCCGAAGCCTTCCGCTATCGCAAGATCGCGCGCATCAAGCCGAAAGGCGGCTCGGTCATCACGCTGGCCGCGCATCTGCCGATCAGCGGCGGCCGGATCGCGGGCGCCCGGATCGCGCTGGGATCGATGGCGCCGACCCAGATCCGCGCCCGTGCCGCCGAGCGCGCGCTCGAAGGGCGTTCGCTCGATGCTGCGACCATCGCCGCCGCCGCATCCGCGGCCACCGAAGGGACCTCGCCATCCGACAACGCGCTCGGCAGCGCCTGGTATCGCCGCGAGATCGTAGGCGTGCATCTGCGGCGCCTGCTGTCGGGACAGGAATAGAGCATGGCCAAGATCCCCCTGCAATTTCGCCACAACGGCCGCGACGTCGCGATCTTCGTCGACGGCGGCACCAATCTGCTGGTCGCGCTGCGCGAGCTGATCGGCGACATGACGCCGAAATTCGGCTGCGGCCAGGGCGGCTGCGGCACGTGCAGCGTGCTGGTCGACGGCGAGCTCCACCTCTCTTGCCTGACGCTCGCCGAGACGGTCGCAGGCCGGTCGGTCGAGACGCTCGACGGCATGAAGCAGGGCCCGAATCTGCATCCGCTGCAACGCGCCTTTGCCGACAATTTTGCTGCCCAATGCGGCTATTGCACACCGGGGATGCTGATGGCCGCCAAGGCGCTGCTCGACCGCAATCCGTCGCCCAGCCGCGACGAGGTGATCGAGGCCATCTCCGGCAACATCTGCCGCTGCACCGGCTACGAGCCGATCATCAATGCCATCCTCGCCGCCGCCGGCGGCCGGGTCAGCGCCTGAGGTCAACCATGCTGGAACTGCGCAAGGACATCTTCGCCGACGAGCGCGACGACAACCTCAAGGAAATCGGCAAGGGCACCCAGCGTCAGGACATGCTCGGCCATGTCACGGGCACGTCGAGCTACTTCAACGACCACAAGCTGCAGGGCATGCTGCACCTGAAGGTCGTGCGCTCGACACAAGCCCACGCACGGCTGCGCCGTATCGACACCACCGAGGCCGAGCGGTCGGCCGGCGTGCGTCGCATCATCCGCGGCACCGACGTGCCGGTCAATCTCAACACGCTTCTGAGCCTGATCAATTTCGGCAAGGACGACGAGCCGTCGCTGGCGGTCGACAAGGTCCGCTACAAGGGCGAGCCGATCCTCGCCATCGTTGCCGACAGCGAGCGCGAGGCGTTCGAGGCCATCGCGAAGGTCAAGGTCGACTATGAACCGCTGCCGGCCGTGTTCGACGTCGAGGATGCGCTCAAGCCCGGCGCGCCCGTGGTCAACGAGACCTATCCGAAGAACGCCTTCATCTACCACGACGTCTACGACCACCAGCGCCTGCGCTTCGGCGATGCCGACGCGGCGCTCGCGGGCGCGGACCACGTGCTGGAACAGCGCTACCAGATGTCGCCGATCGAGCACGCGCCGACCGAGACCAACGGTGCCATCGCCGCGCCTGACACCAACGGCCGCTACGTCGTCTATACCTCGACGCAGGCGCTGTTCTTTTCGGTCGACACCTGCGCCAAGATTTTGGACGTGCCGTCCAACACCTTCCACTTCATCGGCGGCACCGTCGGCGGCGGCTTCGGCGGCAAGGTGGACACCCTGACTGAGCCGCTCGCCATCCTCGGCGCCATGCTGACCGGGCGTCCCGTCCGCTACGTGTTCGGGCGCGAGGAGGAGATGCAATATGGTCCGCCGCGCGGTGCCGAACGCATCTACATCAAGGACGGCGTGATGCGCGACGGCCGCATCGTCGCCCGCAAGATCCGGGCCTATTTCGACAGCGGTGCCTATACAAGGCTGTCCAGCTACGCCGCCGTGAAATGCGCCGCGCATCTGCCGGGCCCCTACACCATCCCGAACGTCTATGGCGACGTCTACTGCGTCTTCACCAACCGCACGCCTGCAACCGCCATGCGCGGCTTCGGCGTCACGGCGATGGACTTTGCCATCGAGTGCCAGATGGACAAGCTCGCGAACCTCGTCTGCATGGACCCGATGGAGTTTCGCATCCTCAACGCCTATCGCGACGGCGACATGAAAGCGCACCGGCGCGAGGCCAAGAACACCGCGCTGATCGAATGCGTCCAGGTCGCGGCCGAAAAAGCCAAATGGCCGATCCGTGACGAGTTCAGACGGGCGTCCTCGCGCAAGGACGGCGGCGGCAGCCGCGCCGCAATCCCGCCGACGCCGACGGATTCTTCGCGCGCGAGGCCGACGGCGCCGGTCCAGCAGCGCACCAGCTACGACCGGCTGCCGCCAACCGTCACGCGAGAACCGCCGCGCGATCCGCCCCCGCCGGCGCCGCCGCCTCCCCCGCCGCGCCCGGCTGCACCATCGCACGGCGCGACGCGGTTCTCGTCCGTGTTCGGCACCAGGAGACGCTGAGATGACCAGGCATCGTGGACGCGGCATGGCGTCGATCAACTATCCCATCGGCATGAATCTCGGCGGCGATCCAAGCCAGGCGCTGGTCCACTCCAATCCGAGCGGCAAGTTCACGGTGGCGCTGTCGTCGATCGACCTCGGCCAGGGCATGAAATCGGTGACGCGGCAGATCTGCGCCGAGACGCTGGGCGTTCCCGTCGAGGACGTCTATGTCGACACCGCCGATTCCGACACCGGTCCGCACTGCATGGGCTCGTTTGCCTCGCGCGGCACCCACCGCGTCGGCAACGCCGTCATGGCCGCGGCCCGCGAGGCGCGCGGCGTGATGATGGAGGCAGCGGCCGAGGAGCTGGAGGTCAACGCGGCCGATCTCGAAACCGACGGCCGCGGCAACATCCACGTCAAGGGCGCGCCGCACCGCTCGATCTCGACCAAGGACGTCGCGATTGCCGCGCAATTCAAGCAAGGCAAGACCATCTCGGGACGCGGCATCTTTCTCGTCCCGCTCTCCAACGTCGATCCGGAGACCGGCGAGATGTCGCCGGCGACCTGTTACGCCCATGCCTGCCTCGTCGCCGAGGTCGAGGTCGACGACGAGACCGGCGAAGTCGCGATGGTACGGATGGACTCCGCCTATGAGCTCGGCCGCGCGCTCAACCCGCGTCTGGTGGAGCAGCAGCTCGTCGGCGGCGCCTGGATGGGCGTCAGCCACGCGCTCTACGAGACCCCGGAACCCTATTATCCCGACCCCGTTCACGGCCCCGCGACTTCGTCGAGTATCTGATGCCAGGTCCCGGCGACATCTGTCCGCACGATATCGCGGTGCTGGAACGCCCCGCGCCCGATGGTCCCTTCGGGGCAAAAGGCCCCGGCGAGATGTGCGCCAACCCGGTTCTGCCGGCCGTTGCAAACGCGATCTTCAACGCCGTCGGCGTCCGCATCGACGACCTCCCGATCACGCCCGAAAAGGTGTTGCGCGCGATCAAGAGCCAGGGCGGCGCGCGGCCGCAGGCCCGGCGTTAGAGGATTGGGCCGTGGCGGTTCGCAGCAACATCGTCGGCATCGACAGCCCGGAGGCGCTGGAGAAGGCGCTGCGGGCGGCCTATTACCTCGCCGACGAGGGCCTTGCGACATCGGCCTATCTCGGCCTCGCCCTCGGCAAGCCGCTGCTGCTGGAGGGCGCCCCCGGTGTCGGCAAGACGGAGGCGGCCAAGGCGATCGCCGCCGTGCTCGGCCGCCGCCTGATCCGCCTGCAATGCTACGAGGGCATCGACGCCTTTGCCGCGCTCTATGAGTGGAACTATCCGCGCCAGATGCTGGCAATCCGCCAGGCCGGCGACGAGAGCATCGATATCTATGGCGAGACCTTCCTGATCGAGCGTCCCATGCTGGCCGCGCTGCGCGCGCCCGATTCCACCGTGCTCCTGATCGACGAGATCGACCGGGCCGACCAGGAGTTCGAGGCCTTCCTGCTCGAATTCCTCTCCGACTTCCAAATCTCCATTCCGGAGCGCGGCACGGTGCGCGCGGCCGAACGCCCCGTCGTCGTGCTGACCTCGAACCGGACGCGCGATCTGCACGAGGCGCTGCGCCGCCGCTGCGTCTATCACTGGATCGACTATCCGACCGCGGAGCGCGAGGCGCGGATCATCATGATGCGCGCCTCCAGCGTCGCCGAGGCCACCGCCCGCGCCGTCGTCGCAGCCGTGGAGAAGCTGCGGCGCGAGCCCCTCAGCAAGGCGCCAGGCATCGCCGAAGCCGTCGACTGGGCGGAGGCCGCGACGCTCCTCAACAAGGGCGGCGCACGCTGGCCGGATGCGTTCAAGCGGTCGATCGGCGTGGCGCTGAAGGACGAGGAGGATCTGCATTTCATCTCGCCGCGGCTCGATGCCATGCTGGCGGAGGCGACCGCATGAGCACCGAACCGCAGCTGCCGCGCGCCGCCCGCATCTTCGTCGCCTTTGTCCCGCTGCTGCGGGCGAACGGCTTTGCCGTGGTGCCGGAGCAGACCACGACGTTCCTGGCCGCGATCGAGCTGCTCGGCCCGCGCACCATCGAGCACGTCAGGCAAGCCGCCCTGGCGACGCTGGCTCCGCCGCCCGAGCGCCGCGCGACCTTCGACCGGCTGTTCGATCTGCACTTCCGCGGCAGCGAGGCCATTGCGCGCGACGACGAGGGGGAGGACGACGAGACGG
>NZ_JXDL01000001.1:6862998-7031709 GCF_001590795.1 Bradyrhizobium sp. AT1 | reverse complement strand
CTGCGCCGTACTTTACGCGACTCTGTCCGCAGCGACGGCGAGATCCTGCGGCTCGGTCACATGAAGCGGCGGCAGCGCCCACGCAAGATGCTGCTGCTGATCGACGTCTCCGGTTCGATGAAAAGCCGCACCGAGGAGAACATGAAGCTCGCGCATGCGCTGGTGCAGGCGGCGCCCAATGTCGAGGTGTTCACCTTCGGCACGCGGCTGACGCGCGTCACCCGCCCGTTGCGGCTGAAGCGCCGCGAGCAGGCGATGAACGCCGCCGCGCATCTGGTCAGCGACTGGGACGGCGGCACCCGCCTCGGCGACGCGCTCCAGGCCTTCCTCGCCGTGCCTCGCTTCGGCGGCTATGCCCGCGGCGCCGCTGTCGTGATCGTCTCGGACGGGCTGGAGCGCGGCGAACCCGATGCGCTGCGCGATGCGGTCGCAAAGCTGTCGCGGCGGGCCTGGCGCCTGAGCTGGCTGACGCCCCTGGCGACGAGCCCCGGCTTCCGCCCGCAGACCGAGGCGCTGATCGCCATCGAGCGCTTCGTCGATGACCTCGAAGATGGCGGATCGAGCGCGTCGATCGTCGCGCATATTCTGGCGCTGGGACGAAGGAGAGCCGCGTGACCGATATTGTCGACGGCCATCATCACATCTGGCGGCAGGCCGACCTGCCCTGGCTGATCGGCCCGATGCAACCGCGGATCTTCGGACCTTACGAGCCGATCCGGCGCGATTATCCGATCGCCGAATATCTCGACGACCTCAAAGGCACCGGTGTCGCCCGCTCGGTCTATGTCCAGACCAACTGGGCCAACGACCGCTTTGAGGACGAGGCCGCCTGGGTGCAGCAGACCGCGGACGAACACGGCTGGCCGCACGCGATCGTCGCCTATGCCAATTTCGCCGTGGACGACGTCCACCCGCAGCTCGACCGCCTGAAGCGCTACCCGTTGGTGCGCGGCGTGCGCATGCAGCTACACTGGCACGAGAATCCGCTCTACCGCTTTGCCGCACGCCCCGATCTTTGCGCCGATCCCATGATCCAGCGCAACATCGCGCGCCTCGCCGACTATGGCTGGAGTTTCGACCTTCAGGTCTTCACGCCGCAGATGCCGGACGCCGCAGCGCTCGCCGAAGCCTGCCCCGGGGTGACCTTCATCCTCCAGCACGCCGGGATGCTCGAAGACCTCTCGCCCGCGGGACGCGCGGCCTGGCGTGCCGGCATGGCCCGGCTCGCGGCCTGTCCCAACGTGGTCTCCAAGCTTTCCGGGCTCGGCACCTTCATCCATCGCAATGATCCCGCGCACATCGCCGCCGTGCTCGCAGACACTGTCGCGATCTTCGGCGCCGAGCGCTGCCTGTTCGGCTCCAACTTTCCGATCGAGAAATTGTGGACCAGCTATCGCGAGCTCGTTGAGGCTTTTCGCGCCGCCGCCGCGCCGTTCAGCGCCGAGCAGCAGGACGCCATCTTCAGGACGACCGCGACGCGCGTCTACCGGCTTTGACAGACAAGAAACAGATCAGGGAGGGCAACGAATGGCGCTGGAGATCAAGATCCTGGACTACGGCGATATCGAGCTGGAATCGAGCTTTCTGGTGCTCGGCCGCGACTGCGGCCGCACCCGCCGCGTCCTCACCCTCGGCTTTTTGATCCTCGGCGGGAAATATCCTGTCGTGGTCGACACCGGATACCGCTCCAACCAGATCATGGAGACGCTGGGCATGCGCGGGCTGCAGTACCACGAGAACATGATCGAGAACCAGCTCGCGCGCCACGGCGTGCGCATGGGCGACGTCCGCTTCGTCTGCCACACCCATCTGCACATCGACCATGCCGGCAAGGACGACCTGTTCCCGATGAACACGACCGTCGTGCTCAACCGCAAGGAGCTCGAATATTCGGTGTCCGGCCTGATGCATCCGCAATATCCGGCGCCCGACATCAAGCATTTGATCGACCGGCTGCACACCAAGAGCGCGCTGCGCTTCCTCGACTTGGAGATCACCGGTCCGATCGAGCTGATGCCCGGCGTCTATTGCGACGCCGCCAATGCCCATACGGAGGGCTCGATGAACGTCATCGTCGAGACCGCCGATGGCATCGCCACCATCTGCGGCGACGTGATCTACGACTTCAACGACCAGATCGTGACGCCGTTCAACGAGATCCACGATTGGGAGCCGCGGACCACCGGCAACCACGGCACCAGCAAGCGCGCGGAGAAGGCCTCGATCAAGAAGCTGCTGAGCAATTCGCGCTATCTGCTGCCGGTGCACGACCGTCCCGCCAAGATCGAGGGCGGCAACGTCGTCGGACGCCTGCACGACCAGGTCCCCGGACCTATCGTGCAATCGCTGCCGGCACGCAACTGGTTCCCGGCATAACGCGGCTTGAGGATCGACCGATGACCCACGTCACCTTGCGAAGCGAATTCGAGGCGCTGATCGACCCCTACGCCCCGGTCGCGCAGGTCGGCACGGGTTTCGACTTCACGGAAGGGCCGATCTGGCATCCGGTCGATCACTACCTCCTGTTCTCGGACATGCCGGGCGACGTGCGCCGGCGCTGGGATGCGCGGCGCGGCGTCGCCGAGGTCAAGCGTCCCTCGAACAAATGCAACGGCATGACTTATGATGCCGAGCTCAACCTCATCGTCTGCGAGCACGCGACCTCGTCACTGGTCCGCGAACGGCCGGACGGGCGGCGCGAGGTGCTGGCTTCGCATTTCCAGGGGCAGGAGCTGAATAGCCCGAACGACGTCTGCGTGCACTCGTCCGGCGCGATCTATTTCTCGGACCCCTGGTACGGCCGGATGCCGGTCTACGGTGTCGAGCGGCCGCGCCAGCTCGGCTTCCAGGGCGTCTATCGCGTCGTCCCCGGCAGCGAGCCGAAGCTCGTGGTCGAGCGCAACCTGTTCGACCAGCCGAACGGGCTGTGCTTCTCGCCGGACGAGAGGCTGCTCTATGTCAACGACACCGTGCAGGCGCTGATCCGCGTCTTCGACGTCAACGCCGACGGTTCGCTCGCGAATGCCCGGGTGTTCGCAAGCGGCATCAAGTCCGAGCTGGAGCCGGGCCTGCCGGACGGCATGAAGTGCGACCAGCACGGCAATGTCTGGGTCACCGCGCCCGGAGGCGTCTGGGTCTATTCGCCGCGCGGCGAGCTGCTCGGCAAGGTGCGCGTGGCCGAGCTGGTCGCCAACCTCGCCTGGGGCGGGCCGGATTTCCGCACGTTGTACCTGACCTCGACCCATTCGGTCTATGCGATCCCGACCAAGGTCGGCCCGCGGCATGAGCCCTATATGAGCGGGCGGCGAAGCGGCGGCGGCGCGACCGCAAGCGTCGTGCCGCAGGCGCCCATCCTCGCCGACGGCGAGATGCGGCTCGATCCCCAGCGCTGCGCCATGATCATCCAGGACCTGCAGAACGACGTCATCATGGACGGCGGCGCCTTCGCCGAATCAGGCGCGCCCGGCCACGCCAAGCAGCAGCATGTCGTCGAGAATGTCCGCCGCCTTGCGGAGACCGCCCGCGCGCGAGGCGTCGCCATCATCCATGTCTGGTTCGTCGTCGAGCCAGGCGCGCCCGGCGTGACGCTGAATGCGCCGCTGTTCGAAGGGCTGGTCGACAGCAAGGCGATGGTGCGCGGAAGCTGGGGCGCTGCGCCCGTCTCCGGTCTCGAGCCGCGGCCCGGCGACTTCGTCGTCGAGAAGATGCGCATGAGCGCGTGGGAGGGCACACGGCTGGAGACGATCCTGAAGGCCACCGGGCGCGACATGATCATCAACACCGGCGCCTGGACCAACATGTCGGTGGAGCACACCGCCCGCACCGGGGCCGACAAAGGCTACTTCATGATCGTGCCGGAGGATTGCTGCTCGACCATGAATGCGGACTGGCACGCCGCCTCGATCAACTTCGCCATGCAGAACGTCGCCATCGTCACCCGGGCGGATGCCGTCATCCGGGCGTTGGGATGATCCGTGGCCAAGCTCCTGCATCTGTCCTGCTCGCCCCGCGCCGACTCCGTCTCGAGCGCCGGCGCGCGCGTCTTCCTTGACGGCTTCCGTCAGGCCCGGCCGGACTGGGACATCGATGTCGTCGACCTCTGGCGGGAGCGGATGCCGGAATTCGCAGGTCCCATCGTCGAGGCCAAATATGCACGGATGAACGGACAGGCCTTCAACGACGCGGAGCGTGACAGCTTTGCCGAGGCCGAGCGAATGGCGACCCGCTTCGCGCTCGCCGATCGCGTGCTGATCTCGACGCCGATGTGGAATTTCGGCATCCCCTACAAGCTCAAGCAATGGTTCGACATCGTCGTCCAGCCCGGGCTGACCTTTCGCTTCGACCCATCGCAGGGCTATCTCCCGTTGCTGAAGGACCGGCCGACGCTGGTGATTCTCGCCAGCGGCAGCGACTTCGCCACCGGCATGAATCGCGGCCGCATCGACATGGCAACGCCCTATTTGCGGGACATCCTGCGCTTCATTGGGATCGACAATGTCCGTTTCGTGCCGATCGGGCCAACCACCGGACCGCAGCAGCCGATCGAGGTTGCGCGTGACAGAGCGCACCGACGTCTGGCCGCAATGGCCACGAGCTTCTGATGCACCGGCATCGCTCTGTCCTCTTACGCCGCCGAGCCTTGCGCATCCCCTGATCGGGCCTGACGATAGAGGTGACCTGGCTCGGCCCACAGGAACCCATTCGAGAACGGCACGCCGGGATAGGCCGCCGCAAGGCGGCGGTTGCCGCCATCGAAATCCTCGCGGCCGTCGAGCACATCGCGAAAGATCCTGGCGATCTCGACCATGTCGCAATCCTGCGGCGACAGGCGCAACGAGCGAACGTTGCTCTCGCGCAGGAGGCCGGCCTCGCCCAGCAGATTGGCGCAGCTGTGAGACAGGGTCTGCACGCCGTTGACGGTGAGGAAATCCTGCTGCTCCAGCGTGTTCAGCAGCAGACCGTCCGGATCCTTCTCGCAAACGAAGCGACAATTGTCCTTGGCGAGCTTGTGGAGGCGCGCGTGATAGCAGCGCGCGGAGATGGCGAGCGGCACCCTGCCGAACGCGAACACCTCGGTGACGACATCGGGGACTGCCTTCGCAATTGCCGCGATCGAAGCTAGCGGCAATTCCGGCGGCAGACAGATGCGCCTCGCCCCGTGCGCGTCGTGAAAGGCCGCGCTGGCTTCGTTGTAGATGTTGACGAAGGGCCCGATGGCGTGCGCCCGGCCCGCCAGCGTCCTGAGACAGGTCAGATCATTCACCTCGACCAGTGCGCCTTCGGCCGAAGCGAGCTCTTCGGTCTGGCGGCGCTCGCGCCGCAGCGAGACCAGGATCAGCGAGCCGAGCAGCACCTCTTTGCCCGCGCTTTGCAGCCGTTCGACCACGGCCGGGATATGGTCTGCAAAGAACGGCGATCGTTTCGAGCAGACGATCTCGCCGACTGAGACAACATCGACAGGCGCCTCGTCGGCGATACGGAAATAGAAGTCGCGCCAGCGTTCCGGCGCCCAATTGTACAAAACTGGACCGAGGCTGAGTTGCATCTTCCGGACCTCACATAGTCGAAACGATTAGCGCCAATTCTTGCGATAGGCGCCGAGCGTGGAGGCCTGCCCTTCTGTGAACGGCTTCAGGCTTGCGATGTCCGCCTCGCTCCCGCTCTCCAGCGCCGCGAGCGCGTGACGGAAATGGCGCACCACGCTTTCGACATAGGCGCGGCCGCGCTGGCGGCCCTCGATCTTGAGCGCGGTGACGCCGGCATCGCGCAAACCCCGAAGCAAGGTCGTGGCATCTAGGCTGACGGGATCCTCAAAGATGTAACCGGCGCCCTGCGCGGTCGAGAAGCGGCCCTTGCACAGCGTCGGATAGCCCGCGGGCTCGCTCATGGCGAACCGGTTGATGGTGAAGCCGCCCAAGCTCGACTTCGTCCCGTCCGCGGTCTGTTCGTAGGTCACGTGGCTCGGCGGCGAGCAGACGCCCTGCATGTTCGGCGACTTTCCGGTCGCATAGGACGACAGCGAGCAGCGCCCCTCCGCCATCACGCAGAGCCCGCCGAACACGAAGACCTCGGTCTCGCAGGCGGACTCGCGGGTGATCTCGGCAATCTCGGGCACGCTCAGGACACGCGGCAGCACGACGCGCCGCGCCCCGAAATTTTCGGCGTAGAAGGCGATGGCATCCGGGTTCGCGGCGGCGGCCTGAACCGAGACGTGCAGACGCTGGTTCGGATGGCGCCGCGCGGTGTAATCCATCAAGCCGATGTCGGCGAGGATCAGCGCGTCGGCTCCGGCGCTCACCGCATCGTCCACCGCGCGATGCCAGATGTCGACGGCGGAGGCGCGCGGGAAGGTGTTGATGGCCACCAGGACCCGCGCGCCGCGGCCATGCGCGAGCGCGATGCTCTTGCGCATCTCGTCGCGGCTGAAATTCAATCCCGGAAAGTTGCGCGCATTGGTCTCGTCGGCGAAGCCGCAATAGATCGCGTCGGCGCCGGCATCGATGGCGCTCTTCAGCGCAGCCGGCGTTCCGGCGGGACAGATCAGTTCCATCATCTCGATGACTCGCCTTGGCCGGATGAGCCGATCATACGGCCACGGGCGGCCTCGAGGGCGCGCCTCGCCGGCGCGCCCAGCGGGCCAAACAACGAGGACACTTCGGTAGCGAGATCGAGCTGGGCGTCGTCGATCGCATTGCGCAACGCCAGCACCGCCTCGACATCGCCCTCGACGACGAGCTCGCGCGAGAACATCAGAGCATCGCCATCGACCCTGCCTTCGAGCAGGGCCAGGAGATTGGCAAGCGAGGCGGAGATCCGCGCGTCCAGGTCTTTCGGCAGCTCGCGCACGACGGACAGGCGCGGCGGCCTCGCCTCGACCACGAAGGCGAAGGGCAGATCGATCGGCTTGATCCCGAACCGCGCGCGCGCGTGATCGCCGAGCCGGTCGAACATTGCAGGATTGCGCCGGTGGATCCGCTGCAGGACGCCGCCAAGAGCGAACTGCAACGGCAGCAGAGGTAGCGGACGCATGGCAATTGCGACGAGCGGCGGAATCGTCGGCAATTGGCCGGGCGATGCGGCGGACGGATCATTCATGGCCCCACATCTGGACGGATTGCACGCCGCTGTATTTGAGCGGGAACAATGAAGACCGAAAACAACACGGCTAGCTGTGATTTTTTGGGAGCTTGTCCAGTTGCAACGTGATGTACCGCGCTTTCGCGACTTGTCCGACTTCCTGCGCTTCATCGAAAGCCGGGGGCAGTTGCGACGCATTCGCGAGAAGGTCTCCGTCGTCCACGAGATCACGGAAATCCACCGGCGTGTGCTTGGGGCACACGGACCGGCATTATTGTTCGAGCAGCCGGTCAGGGCCGATGGCCGCCCCTCGGAGATGCCGCTCCTCACCAATCTGTTCGGGACGGTCGAGCGGATCGCATGGGGCATGGGGATCGCGCCCGACCGTCTCGAAGAGCTTGGCGCGCTGATGGCCGAGCTCCGCGCCCCGCGGCCGCCGAACAGCATCAGGGATGTCTTCGACAAGCTTCAGCTCGCCCGCGCCGCGCTGGCGACGCGTCCGCGCACGCGCGCAGGCGCGCCGGTGCAGGATTGCGTCACGATGGGGCCCGACATCGATCTCGCGCGATTGCCGGTCCAGATCTGCTGGCCTGGCGAGCCGGCGCCGCTGATCACCTGGCCGCTCGTGATCACCGTGCCGCCGGAATCCGCGACGGCCGACCAGGAGGAGAATGTCGGCGTCTACCGCATGCAGGTGCTCGGCCGCGACCGCGCCATCATCCGCTGGCTCGCGCATCGCGGCGGCGCCCGGCATCACCAGCAATGGAAGGCGATCGGGCGCGACATGCCGGTCGCGATCGTCATCGGAGCCGACCCCGCCACCATCCTGGCGGCGGTGCTGCCGCTTCCCGAGACGATGTCGGAGCTGCGCTTCGCCGGCATCTTGCGCGGCGAGCGGCCCGACCTCGCGCCATGCCTCACCGTCCCGCTCGCGATCCCGGCCGAGGCCGAGATCGTCATCGAGGGCTTCGTCTCCGCGACCGAAACCGCGCCCGAGGGTCCGTATGGCGATCACACCGGGTACTATAATTCCGTCGAGGAATTCCCGGTGATGCGCGTGACGGCGATCACCACCAGGCGGCAGCCCGTCTACCTCTCGACCTTCACGGGCCGGCCGCCGGACGAGCCGTCGCGGATCGGCGAGGCGCTCAATCGCCTGTTCGTTCCGCTGATCCGTCAGCAATTCCCTGAGGTGACCGATTGCTGGCTGCCGCCGGAGGCCTGCTCCTACCGGATCGCGGTCGCGGCGATCAAGAAGCGCTATCCCGGCCAGGCGCGGCGGCTGATGCTCGGCCTGTGGTCGATGCTGCCGCAGTTCAGCTACACGAAACTTCTGATCGTGGTCGACGACGACATCGACATTCGCGACTGGCAGTCCGTCATGTGGGCTGTCTCGACGCGCAGCGACGCTTCGCGCGATCTCGTGACGCTCACCGACACGCCTATCGACTATCTCGACTTCGCCTCGCCGAAATCAGGCCTCGGCGGCAAGCTCGGCATCGACGCCACGACCAAGATCCCACCGGAGACGGATCGCGAATGGGGCGTTCCGCTGGCCATGGATCCCGCCGTGGTCGCACGTGTCGACGCGATGTGGGCGAACCTCGGCTTGTCCGGCATGCCGCACGCGCACCGGTCCTGACATGAGCGGGCGGCAAGGCATCATCGTCGGGATCAGCGGCGCCTCGGGTACCGCGATCGGCGTGCGCATCGTCGAGCTGCTGGCCGACAATCCACACTACGCGGTGCACCTCGTGGTCTCGGCCGCGGCCGAGCGTACGCTGGGCGAGGAAGTGGGCAGCGAGGCACTGGCGCGGCTGCGCGCGCTCGCCTTCCGCGACCATTCTCATTCGGACATCGGCGCCGCGATCGCCAGCGGCTCGTATCCGGTCGCGGGCATGATCGTGGCACCCTGCTCGATCCGCACGCTCTCGGCGATCGCCTGGGGGCAGCTCGACAATCTCCTGACGCGCGCGGCCGACGTGCAGCTCAAGGAGCGGCGCCGGCTGGTCTTGCTGGTGCGTGAGAGCCCGCTGCATCTCGGCCATTTGCGCAGCATGGTGCAGGCGACCGAGATCGGCGCGATCATTGCCCCGCCGATGCCGGCCTTTTATCTCAAGCCACAGTCGCTGGCCGAGGTGATCGACCAAATCGCCGCCCGGGCGATCAATTTGCTCGACCTCACGAAGCTGCGCGTATCCGCCAAGATCTGGTCCGGCCCGGGCTCCGACGGCGTCTAGCCGCGGTCGCTTGACCGGCTCAGTTCACCTCGGCAAAGCCGAGCGATGACCTGACACCCGGCGAGATCATCGAGGGGGCCCAGGGCGGCTCGAACGTCATGGTGACGTCGACCGAATCCACGCCCGGGACGAGGCACGCGCTGCTCGCCACCCCCTCCTTGAGGAACGACGCAGCGGGGCAACCGCGTGTCGTCGCCGTCATGGTGATGTGCGCGGCGCCGTCGTCGACCTGGACGTCATAGACGAAGCCGAGATCGACGATGTTGTGGCCGAGCTCCGGATCGATCACGACCTTCAGTGCCTGCCTGATCTGGCCCACGAGATCCTCATTGTCGATCGTCATGCGGGCACCCTCACCGTCAGTTGATAGCCGTCCTTCTGCGGCGTGAAGCCGCCCCGCCATTGGTGGCCGCGCCTCTCCAGCTCCCGAAACAGGAAGACCGGTTCGCGGCCGAGCAAGGCGAACAGCGTCTGCCCGGGCGCGAGCTGCTCCAGGGCAGCCAGAATCCGGACCATCGGCTCCGGCGGATCGAGCTCGCGATTGTCAAGATGAACCACGGGCTCCGGCCAATCGCCGTTGCTCGACGCGGCGGAGGCTGGTTCAGCCGCTTCGACCGAGCCATCGTAAGGCAAGAACCGGATCTCCCATTCGCCGCCTTCGAGCTCGGCTTCGCGGTATGCAAAGCCCTTGCTCGCCATGACGTCGAACAGAGGAACCGGCTTGAAGGGAGCATAGAGCCGCAGCCCCTCCCCGGGCTCGAGCCGTTCGAGCGCCGCCATGATGATCGAGAACGGCTCGCCGCCTGCACGCAGGATCGGCCGGACATCGACGTCGATGAATGCGGTCATTGCAGTCTCCTTTCAGTTTCGTGAGACCAGAAGATGGGGCATGGCAGCTCCCGTCGGCAGGCGCATCGGCTCCGCCACATCGGCGAGCCGCCGGGCCCTGGTGAACTTCTCGCTCAAGCCGAGTGTCGCCAGCATCATCGCCGCCACGGCGGCGCGGAAGCCGAGTGGCGCCTCGATCAGCAGCATCAACGTCGCCGCCCAGCTCCCGGCAAAGAATACGACGAACCACTTCAAGGCGCGGCGCTCGGCGACGAGATCCTGGACGCGCGGCGTCGGCACTCTGCCCATCACCGGACCATAGGTCTCGAGCCAGGTCAGGAATGGCACGATCTTGTAGAGGTTGGCGAGCACCAGGCCGGTGAGCCAGCCGAACGCGACGAGAAAGACGAGCGCTCCGACATGGGATGAAAACGAGCCGGTCGCGACGAACGCAACACTGAGGATTGCGGCGGCGACGAGGCTCGCCAGCCCAACAAGGCTCATGCGGGTGTTGAGCTCGAGCACGCGACGCTTGCGGGTTCTGTAGAGGCCGAGCACGTCACGGCCGTAGGCGGCGAACGACAGCAGCGCCGCCGCTCCCGCAAGCAGAAGCGCCAGATTCAGCCCCGTCATGCGCCAAAGCGCGAGCGCGCCACCAACAAGCCCGACAGCGATCGCGGCGATGCCGGCACGCAAAGCCAGACGGCCGAGCCGTGCATCGCCGTCGTGCGCAAGCATGAACATCGCAAGCAGGCGATAGCTGACACCCATGGCCGTGAATGTCAGCCATCCGCCAAGCCCGGCGAGCGCGTGGATGGAAACGCCCGAGACCAACAGGTCAGGCCATTGCGCACCGGTGGCGGTGCCGGACAACACAAGCGAGAACAGGCCGCCGAAGGCCGCCGTGACACAGAGGCAGGCAAGTCCGCCTGCGACGAACCGCGCCGGTGCCGGCAGGGGACGGGCCGACCACAGCGTCATGCCGAGATTGGCAACGACCAGCGCGAAACCGGCAATGAGCAGGCCACCTCCACCGGGCAGCAGCCAGCGCGGCCCGTCGAGGTGCCCGCCCAGCGTAAGAAAGCCCGCGAGCAGGACAACCAGCCCCAGCGTCAGTAGCGCGAGAGCCGGCAACGTCCATCGCTCGGCATAGAGCGGCCGTGCGACCAGCACCGGCACAAATTGGAACAGTGCGCCGCACAGCACCGTGCTCAACCAGCCGATGCTGACCATGTGGACGATGACGAGCGTGTCCGGATCGCCGATGTCGTGGTTCGGAAAACCAAACCCGGCGACCATCAGCCCTTCCGCGAGCAGCAGCCATGCGATTGCGGCCGCGAAGTAGCTGATGGTCCATTTACAGAGACTTGTTCCGACCACGGTGTGTTTCCTGTCGCACACGAAGTTTCGTGTCAGCGTTCGAAACGGTAAGCGGCTGCAGTCACGACCACTTTGTCGAGGCGCAAACTCCGGCGCCGTTCACGACAATGGGACCGGGCATCGACGCTGGGGGCCTGGAAGGATTGACGCAGCGCAAGAGCACGGGCCGCGGCGCTGATATTCAGGACGTTCAATCGGCAAGGAATGGTCGGATGACGCTGAAGAATTGGTGCGTGGTGCTGGCGATATCTGCGAGCGCGGTCACATCCGCGATTGCGCAATCCAGCTTTCCACCCTCCCCGAACGCAAAGCAGGATGCGCCCCGTCTCGTCGAGGTCATGAGCATGGCACAGCTCCAGCATCTCAAGCTATGGTATGCCGGCAAGGCGAAGAACTGGGACCTGGCCGCGTACGAGTTGAGGCAGTTGACGAACAGCCTGGCGGAAGCTGCCATATTCTATCCGGCCATCCCCGTCAGCAACGTGACGACGATGAAGGAGCCGCTGCTCTCGGTCGCCGACGCGGTCGCGGCGGGAGACGATCGCAAGTTCGCCGCTTCGATGCGCATGCTCACCGAGGGCTGCAACGCCTGTCATAGCTCGATGGGTCGCGGCTTCATCGCCATCGGCGTGCCGACCGGCGGGCAGCCGCCCGCCAATCAGATATTTTCGCCGTCGGGAGACAGCCGGAAGAAATGATGCGGCCGGGCCGCGCGGGAGGCTCGTTGCTGTCGGTGTCCGCCTCCTGACAGCGCAAGGACTGGGTTGCGTTGCGTCAATCCGCGGATCGCGCAGCCGGGTACCTTGGTCTCACCTAGATGTCAGCGACCGCCGAGCCCATCCATGATCGAACAATCCAGCCCGGCCAAGGCTTTGGCCGCGGCATTCTGGCAAACGCCAAAGCAGGACCTCTGTCGCGCGCTCGGCTCCGGTCCGGATGGCCTGTCGCAGGGCGAAGCGGCCCGGCGGCTGGCGATTCATGGAGCGAACCGCGCCGACGCCGCGCCAAGCCGGTCGGTTCTGCGTAAGCTCGGCCAACGTCTCTGGAATCCGCTGATCGCCATGCTGCTGGCGGCTGCGCTCCTGTCCGGACTGAGCGGCGACATCGGCAGCTTTGCCATTATCGCAACCGTGCTGTCGCTGTCGATCACGCTCGATATCGTCCAGGAGCATCGCGCCGAACTCACCGCCGAGGCGTTGCGGGAATCGGTCGCCATTCAGGCCGACGTCGTCAGGGACGGCAAGGACATGACGATCTCGGTGACTGCGCTCGTCCCGGGAGACGTCGTGAAACTCCGGATCGGCGATTTGATACCGGCCGACGGCATCGTGCTCGATGCGCAGGATCTGCAGGTCAACGAAGCCTTGATGACGGGCGAGCCGTTTCCGGCCTTCAAGTCCGACAAGACCTGCTCCGCTTCGTTGCCGGCGGACGCCACCAACGCCCTGTTCGCGGGAACCAGCACCGTCGGCGGAAGCGGCAGGATGCTGGTCGTGACGACTGGAGGGCAGACGCGCTTCGGCGCAATCGCCTCGGCAATGGCCGCCAACGCACCGCCAACGGCGCTCGAACAAGGCGTCCGCAAGCTCGGACTGCTGATCCTTCGGCTGACGCTCTTCCTCACGCTCTTCGTACTCATGGCTCATCTCGTCGCGCAACGTAACGCGATGGAGTCCTTCCTGTTCGCGATCGCGCTCGCCGTCGGCCTGACGCCCGAGCTGCTGCCGATGGTGATGACGGTTACCCTCGCCCGCGGCGCCCAGCGCATGGCGAAGCGGAAGGTCATCGTCAAGCGGCTGTCCGCGATTCACGATCTGGGTGCGATGGACACGCTTTGCGTCGACAAGACCGGCACGCTCACCGAAGCCAGGATCACGCTGGCGGCGCATATTGATCCCCAGGACCAGACCAGCGAGCGCGTCCTGAGCCTGGCGCGCCTCAACAGCACATTCCAGGCCGGCGTCAGAAGCCCTCTCGACGACGCGATCCTGTCAGCGAGTCGGAACGGTCTCGAGGGCTGGGCCCGGCTTGCAGAAGTGCCGTTCGACTTCGAGCGGCGGTGCCTGTCCGTTCTCGCCATCCGGAACGGCGAGCACATGCTGATCGCCAAAGGGGCTCCGGAATCCATTCTGTCGCGCTGCGTGGCCGTGGAGATCGATGGTCTGGCTCATCCGCTCGATGCCGCCTGGCAACAGAAGATGGCCGACATTCAGGCCCGATATGCCGGCGACGGCTTCCGGCTGCTTGCCGTCGCCGTCCGGTCGATTCCCTCGAGCCAACAGACCATTGCCGTCGGCGACGAGACCCATCTGACCATGATCGGCTTCTGTGTGTTCGCCGATCCGCCGAAGCAGGATGCAGCCTCGGCCATCGATGCGCTCGGCTCGCTCGGCGTGACCATCAAGATCCTGTCGGGCGATCATGGCGCAGTGGTCGCGCACGTCGCGCGATCCGTCGGCCTCAGATCGCATCGGATCATGACCGGCGCCGAGATCTCAGAGCTCACCGATGCCGCGCTCATCGCCCGGGTCGATGATTTCGATCTGTTTGCCCGGATCGATCCCGATCAGAAACGGCGGATCGTCGCCGCGCTCCGGCACCGCAACCACGTGGTCGGCTTCATGGGAGACGGCGTCAATGATGCTCCCGCGATCCATGCAGCGCATGTCGGCATATCCGTCACGGGCGCGACCGAGGTTGCCCGCGCGGCCGCCGACATGATCCTGCTGGCGCCCGACCTGTCCGTGCTGGCGGCCGGCGTGCGCGAGGGCCGCAGGACCTTTGCCAACATCCTGAAATATGTCCGGATGGGCACGAGCTCGAACTTCGGCAACATGCTGTCGATGGCCTTGGCCTCGATCGTCCTTCCATTCCTGCCGCTGCTGCCGCTGCAGATCCTCTTGAACAACCTGATCTACGATCTCTCCGAAATCGGCATCCCTTTCGACGACGTCGATCGCGAAGACATCGCCCGGCCCGAAGCCTGGAACATGGCCAGCATCCTTCGCTTCACCATCATCATGGGAACGGTGTCGTCCGTGTTCGACGCCATTACCTTCGCCGTTCTCCTCAAGCTGTTCGACGCGGATGCGGCACTGTTTCAGACCGGCTGGTTCGTGGAATCGATCGCGACCCAGATCCTGGTGATCTTCGTGATCCGATCTCGCAAATTGCCGTGGCGTGCGAACCGGCCCCACAACATCCTGATCGCGACGTCTTTCGGCGCCCTGCTTGCCGGCGTAGCGCTCGCGCTAGGTCCGTGGGGTCGCGCATTTGGCTTTACCGCGTTGTCTGCTGGGCTGCTTTCGACGATCATCGCCATCGCCGTAGCGTATCTGATTTCGGCGAACCTCGCGAAGCGGCTGGCAATCTCAGACTCCTAACGCTTGCGTTAAAGACCGGATTCGCATCGACGACGACAGCAATGCGCGATTGGGCACGCCACGCGACCGGAAGCGCGGCTCCTTAGACGGCCGAAGCCGCCTCGCCGATGGTCAGGTCGCCTTTGGATAGATCTGCTCGCGGTGGACTTCCCGGCCGCTCTCGTCGATGACGACGATCCGGAGGTCGTGATGACCTTTCGGCTTCTCTCTCCGTACCCTGTCGGCCAGGCTCTTGCTGTGGGCGATGGCGGCCCCGTCGCTCACCAGCTCCAGTCCGGACTTGTCCCGGACGGGCACACCGTCCTTCATATCGAAATAATAGGTGGGCATGAAATCTTTCCCGCGTTCCCACGCGGCTCGGTCGACGTCGTCATCCCGAGAAAAATCTGCCGCCGAGGCGCCGGGAAATGGACCTCGATGGCCGCTTGGGGCGCAACTGCGTGTTACGTTGCGCTAATTGCATGTTAATGGGCCCGGCCGGATCGGGGCTTGATCCGGATCAAACGCGAGCGGCCACCCCAGCGTCAGGCAGGGCCGAGGAGATCTGGTCAGAGCAATTTTGTTCGAGGCGCGGCAAGCCTGGTGAACCGGGTAAACAAGGTTGCGAAGACGACGAGAAGTGCGACCCCGATGGCGCTGACCATGACCTGAGCAAGCACGCCGCCGGATACGGTCCTCAAGACGAAATATGCGGCAAGCGACAGCAGAACTCCCACACAATAGACATCCAGCGAATTCTCGCCGCAACGAACGGCTGCCAACAAGGCACGCGACCGCAGAGGCGCCCAATGCGCCGGCACGAAATTGACGACACAGACCGCAAGCGCGAGGAAATGCAGAACCCGCAGCGGATCAAGACCGGACTTGTCGATCGGGTAGATCAAGCCTTTCAGGAAGTGAGGAACCGCGAGCTCGAGGGCTGGACTGACCCAGCTCATCGTGACGGCCAGCGACCAGATCAGGTAGGCGGCCGCCAACAGGATCACGGGACGCGACGTCAGGACCGGGGCCAGCCGGCGACGTCCCTCCACCGTCCACCATCCACCGAGCGTGACGAGGAGTTGCCAGGCGAGCGGGTTGAAGTACCAGTCGTTCGTCGGCCATCCCCGAAGGTTCCAGCCGTAAATCTGGACCAGACCGTACAGCAACGCCGAAGCGGTCAAAGTGGCATTTGGAAATCGGAGCAATAGCAGGAGCCACGGCGCAAACAGCAGATGGAAAAGCGCGAAGGTCGGCAGCACGTCCGTATTGACGGGCCGGTATTGCAGGATCGCCGCGCGCGACAGCGCTTCTCCCGGCTGCTGCAGGACGATCGCGACATTGGTTTCGTCGGCGAGATCGGCATCCATCCAATGAACGACAACAACGAGAAAAAGCGTCAGCAACAGAAATGCCGCGTAGATCTCCCAGCTCCGGCGAAGCGTGTGACTGATCATCGCCCAGGTCCCGGCGCTCCGGAGCACGTGTCCATAGGCCATCGTGCAGGTCAGTCCCGAGACAAACATGAATATCTCGGTGGTGTCGCTGAATCCATAGCGGCTCAACGTCAGCCAGCCGCAGATATTGCCGGGGATATGGTTCATGAAGACGAACCAGAGCGCGATCCCCCTGCAGGCATCGAGCCGAACGTCCCGATCTGGCATATGGTCGAATGGACCCATCGCAAATGCCCGAATGAATTGGCTGCGCCCCGCAGAAACCGTGCGTCGCGTTGCACAAGCGTCATATTGGTCCGCCAGCTGAAACCCGGGCTTGATCCGAATCAAGCGGGACCCGCCGCTACCACTCTCGCGCGGCCCCCTTTTGCCGTTTAGGCAGCAAAGCAGCCTTACTCGGCAGCCAATGCCGGTTGCAATTCCGGCTTCTCGTGCAACGCCTCATGCATATCGTCTGCGGTCGGCTTGATCCGAAACCACGTGGCATAGAGCGCGGGAAGGAACAGCAGGATGAGGACCGTTCCGACCGCGGTGCCGCCGATCAGCGTATAAGCCATCGATCCCCAAAAGACGGAATGCGTGAGCGCGATGAAGGCCAGCACCGCAGCAAGCGCGGTCAGGATCACGGGTCTCGTGCGCTGCACCGTGGCCTCGATGACGGCATGATAATCGTCAAGGCCAGCGGCCAGGTTCTCCTTGATCTGTTCGGTCAAGATCAGAGTGTTGCGCATCAGGATGCCCGCGAGGCCAATCAGGCCCAGGATTGCGTTGAATCCGAACGGTTGGTGAAAGAGGAGCAGTGCCGGCACGACGCCGACGAGGCCGAGCGGCCCCGTCAGCACGACCATCGCCATCGTCGAGAACGACCGCACCTGCAGCATGATGACGATCAGCATGGCGGCGATCATGGCCGGGAAGATTTTGCCCAACGCGTCGTTTGCCTTGGTGGCCTCCTCAATCGATCCGCCGAGCTCGATACGATAGCCTGCCGGAAGCGATGCGATCAGCGGCTGCAGGGCCGTCTTGATCTCCTTGGAGACCTCCGGAGGCTGGGTCGCCTCATTGATATCGGAGCGGATCGTGACAAGGGGTGTGCGATCGCGCCGCTTCATAATCGGCTCTTCGAGCCGGATTTCCGAATGGCCGACCTGATCGAGCGGTATCGCGCGGCCGTCCCGACTGGTCAACGAGAAATCCGCCAGACGCGCCGGATCGAGCCGCTCGCGGCCGGCGCTGCGCGCCACGATCGGGACATTGCGGATATCCTCGCGGACCTGCGTCACGGCGATGCCCGTGAGCAGGAACTGGAGCTGACGGCCGACCTCCGCCGGCGAAAGACCGATCAGGTTCAGTCGATCCTGATCCGGGATGAAGCGGAGCACAGGCGTACGATCGCCCCAATCCCGATTTGCCTGCCGCGCGTCCGGGACGCCACGCATGACTTCGAGAGCCTTTTGAGAGATCGCGTACAATTGCGCGGGGTCGGGCCCCATGACCCGGAACTCCACTGGGAAAGGCGTATAGGGTCCGAACACGAGCTGGGTGACGCGTATGTTGGCCTCAGGTGCAAGGCCCCGTGACACCGCCTGCCGGAGCCGGTGCTTCAACGCCTCGCGCGCCTCCGCGTCCGGTGTCAGCACGACGATCTTGGCGAAGGCGGGATCGGGCAGCTCCGGCGCCATCGCGAAGAAGAAGCGCGGCGCGCCCTGACCGACATAGCTCGTGACAATCTTGGCCTCCGACTGGTGGTCAAGCCAGCCCTCGAGCTTCCCGACCGTGGCGGTCGTCGTCTCGATGCTGGTGCCCTCCGGCAGACGAATCTCCACCAGCACTTCGGGGCGATCGGACGTCGGGAAAAACTGCTGTTTGACGCCACCCATGCCGACGACGGAAAGCGCGAAGGCGACGGCGACGATGCTGCAGGTCACGAATTTGTGGCGGACGGCGAAGGTGATCAGCCCGCGCAGACGGCGATAGTTGGGCGTGTCGTAGATCGCGTGGTGGCCGCCTTCGACCGGCTTGATCGCGGGCAGCATCTTGATGCCAAGATAGGGCGTGAAGACCACAGCGACGACCCAGGAGACGATGAGGGCGAATCCCACGACCCAGAAGATGTTGCCGGCGTATTCCCCCGCCGTCGAGCGCGCGAATCCCACCGGCAGGAATCCGGCGACCGTGACCAGCGTTCCCGACAGCATCGGCGCCGCAGTGTGGCTCCACGCATAAGCCGCCGCCGAGATGCGGTCCATGCCCTCTTCCATCTTCACCACCATCACCTCGATCGCGATGATGGCGTCGTCGACGAGAAGACCAAGCGCAAGAATGAGAGCGCCGAGCGTGATGCGGTCGAAGAACCGACCGGTCTCCAGCATGATCAGGAACACGACGGCGAGCGTCAGAGGAACGGCGGCCGCGACAACGATGCCGACGCGCCAGCCGAGGCTGAGCAGGCTCACCAGCAGCACCACGCCGAGCGCCATCGCGAACTTCATCATGAACTCGTCGACCGCCGAGGTGATGTTGACGGCCTGGTCGCTGACCTTGGCCAGCGTCATCCCGAGCGGCAATGAGAGAGAGATGGCCGCTGACCTCGCTTCCAGCGCCTTGCCGAGCGCGAGGCCATCCCAGCCCTCTTGCATCACCGCGGCCAGCATGACGGCGGGCTCGCCCTGGTGTCGGATGAGGTAAGTGGGAGGATCCTCGTAACCCCGGCGGACCTCGGCGATGTCGGAGAGTTTCAGCGTCCGCCCTGCCGCGACGATCGGGGTGTCGGCGATCGCCTGAACGCTGTCATAGGCGCCATCGACCCGGATGAAGACCTGCGGCCCCTTGGTGTCGATCGAGCCTGCGGGTGTGACGGTGTTCTGCCGCTGCAAGGCGGCAACGATATCCGTGGCCGATACGCCGAGCGTTGCCAGCTTGGCATAGGAGAACTCGATGAAGATCTGCTCGGGACGTTCACCGAGGATGTTGATCTTCTTGACGCCGGGCACGTGCAGGAGATCCTGGCGAATGATTTCGGCCTGCCTGGCGAGCTCGCGCATCGGCATGCCCTTGGCCTTGAGCGCATAAAGGGCGAAGCTCACGTCCGAATATTCATCGTTGACGAAGGGACCGAGCACGCCAGAGGGCAGCTTGCGCGCTTCATCGCCCAGCTTCTTGCGGGCCTGATAGAATTCCTCCTGCACGCTCGATGGCGGCGTGCTGTCCTTCAGCGTCACCGTCATGTACGCATAACCGGGCCGCGTCGTCGTCTCCACCCGGTCATACCAGGTCAGTTCCTGAATCCGCTTTTCCAGGGGCTCGGCGACCTGGTCCTGCATCTCGCGCGCCGTCGCCCCCGGCCAAACCGTCGTGACCGTCAGGGTCTTGATGGTGAAGGACGGGTCCTCGGCCCGCCCGAGCTTGATGAAGGCGTAGGCGCCCGCCGCCGCGAGCAGAAGGATGAGGAACAGGGTGACGGCCCGTTCGCGAACAGCGATCGCGGAAAGATTGAAGCGCATCAGTTGCTCCTGGTTTCCAAGGCAGGCCTGACGCGAGCGCCCTCATGCAGGAGGTGAGCGCCCAGGGAAACAATCTGGTCACCGGACTTCGATCCGGAGACAACGGCAGACTCGCTGGTCACACGCAGCAGCTTGACGGGCTGCAGGCGTACGGTCGAGGTGGCGCTTTCGAACACCCAAACGCCCGTGGTTCTCCCGTTATCGAGCACGGCTCCCAGCGGCACCTGCACTTCCGGCTGCTGATCCTGGCTTGCAAGCCGAATGGTGACCGTCGCGCCAAGCGGTGCCGCCGCGGCCTCGCCATCGAGCACGTAGCGCGCCTCATAGGTGCGGGTCTGGGGATCGGCGGAATCCGACAATTGGCGAAGATGCGCGGAAAAGCGGCGCCCATCGCTGCCATACAGGCTTGCATCGGCGAGCGAGCCGATCGCCGGCCGGATCGTTTCGGGCAGCGCGACCACGGCTTCGCGAGGACCGGCCTGTGCCAGCCGAACGACCGCCTGGCCGGCGGAGACGACTTGTCCGGGCTCACCAAGCGTTTGGGTGACCGTTCCGTCCGCGTCCGCCACAAGGACGGAATAGGTCGCCTGGTTCTCGGCGACCCCCGCTTCGGCTTCCGCCGCGGCAAGCTGCGCCTTGGCGGTGTCCGATGCGGCCTTCGCCTGCTCGTAGCGCTGTTTGGAGGTCCATCCGTCGTTCACCAGATTGGCGTAGCGCCGCTCGTCGGCGTCAGTCTGAACGACAGCCGCGCGCGCCGCGGCAACCGCATTGCGCTTCGCTGTGACCGCAAGGCGCAGATCGGTTTCGTCGATCCGCATCAGCGGTTGACCGGATTTGACCTGCTCGCCGACATTCACGAGCCGTTCGACGATCTTCCCGGCGACGCGAAAGCCGAGATTGCTTTCCACTCGCGCACCGATCGTCCCGGTGAAACCGCGCTCGGATCCGCTGACCCGCGTGGCCGTCACCAGACGGACCACCGGGGGCTCCTGCCTGGGGTCGATGACCGCGGAGGCTTCATGGGCGGGAACCGCAAGAGCAACGAAGGTCGCCACCCCCGCCGGAACCAGAATTCCGGCGAGCACCGCAATACCCCTCTTCATAACCGTCTCCTTGGATTAGATTTAGTATGAAATCTATAAGCCGATTAGATTTCGATCGCAATCTAATTTAGTGAGATAGCGGGAACGTGATCGCCGGAATCGGAGGTTTTTGGTCGTTGGCGGCTAAAGCCAGCCGCTCCGGATTGATAGATTGCAGTCGAACTCTATATTAGATATAGAAGTCGAGCGAAATCCAACTGGAGATCCGTGATGCGAGTGAGTCGCACTCAGGCGGCCGAGAACCGCCAAACCGTGATTAATGTGGCGAGCCGCCTCTTCAGGGAGCGCGGCTTTGATGGCATCGGACTCAAGGATCTGATGAAGGGCGCCGGCCTTACCCAAGGCGCCTTCTACAAGCAGTTCGCATCAAAAGAGGATCTGGCGGTTGAGGCGTCCAAGCGCGCATTGGAGAGCGCGTCCGGCCGATGGTCGGATGCGGCCGCTCAGAATCCTGATGATCCGCTTGGCGCGGTGCTCGCGTTTTACCTGAGCGGCGACCATCGCGGAGAAAGAATGGACGGTTGCCCGATCGTGGCGCTCGGCTCGGATGCCGCCCGCCAGGGCCCTGAGGTCAAGGCGGAATTCGAAGCGGGAATCAAAGCGCATCTCGACGTGCTCGACCGCTTCATCGCCGGGACCGGCGACGAGGCCTCACGCGGCAAGGCGATGGCCATTCTCGCAACGATGGTCGGCGCAGTGACCCTCTCGCGCGTCGTCAACGACCCCGATCTGGCACAGGCGCTTTTGGATGCCGCGGCCGAACAGGTTCGCGACACCGCTGCGGCTTGAAGCGATGGGCCCTCGTTCTGATTGAGAACGTCGCCGAGCCCCATTCGCTGATCAAATAGATGAGGACGAGAACGATGTCGAAAGAAGCCATGAACAGCTTCGCCGGGAAATGGGCTCTGATCACCGGGGCATCGAGCGGCCTCGGCCTTGAATTCGCAGATCTGCTGGCGGCGCAGAAAGTCAATCTCGTCTTGGCGGCCCGGCGGCAGGAGCCGATGGAGAAGCTTGCCTCCGATCTCCGCCGCAAATACGGGGTCGATGTGCTGATCGAGGCGATCAATCTTGCCGCGCCGGGCGCGGCCAGCCGACTGAAAAGCAGTCTCGACGCAAGGTCGGTGACGATCGACATCCTTGTGAACAATGCCGGTTTCGGCTTGCACGGCGATTTCTTGGACACGCCGATCGAGCAGACCGCGAACATGATCCAGCTCAACATCACGACGCTCACAGAGCTGACCTATCTATTCGGCCGCGACATGGCTCAGCGACGATCCGGACATATCCTTCTCATCGCCAGCCTCCTGGCCTTCCAGGCCGTTCCGAGCTATGCGGCCTATGCAGCGACCAAGGCTTATGTGCTGGCCTTTGGCGAAGCCCTGCACGACGAACTCCGCCCGCATGGTGTGGTTGTGACCAGTCTCTGCCCGGGGCACACCGCGACGGGCTTCGATGCGGCAGCCGGCGCAACCGCTTCAAGCTTGCTGCGACTCCTCACCATGAAGCCGCGTCCGGTCGCCACGACCGGTATTCGTGCGCTCATGCAAGGAAAGGCCACGGTGATCGCAGGCGTAATGAACAAGATGGCGGCCTTTTCAAATCGTCTGACGCCCCGTTCAATGCACCGGGCCACGATGAAAAAAATTATGGACGCTTGACCCCTGGAACTGCGGCGTGCTGGCCCCTGATCGCAAACACGCAGGCCTTGATATTGGCAGAGCGCTCCCATGAACCGCGATAGAAGACGCCGTTGATCGGCGACGGCAACCGTCGCCATTTAATTTTCAGCGCATCGCAAAGCTCCAACTTGCCGAAAGGCTGCTCCTAATTTAAATGATGATCATAATATAAAACTCGGTAGTCGGGCGTCCCGTGGGAGGAAAACATGCGCAGGTCTGGTGTCCATAACTTTCCGGCAATCGATCGGGTCATTTTTGGCAAAGCCGTTGCCGAAGCGATCTGCGACGAGGCGGAGCGACTTGACGCAAAGCGCGTCTTCCTCCTCGCCAGTCGAACCCTGAACTCCAAGACCGACGAGATCGAAAAAATCCGGCGCACGCTCGGCGACAAACACGCAGTCACCTTCGACGGAATTGCGCAGCACACCACGCGCAAACAGGCTGCCGAGGTCGCCCTTCATGCGAAGGAAGCGCAAGCCGATCTCGTCGTGGCTGTCGGCGGAGGTTCCGCGGTCGATCTCGCCAAGATCGTCATCATGGCGATGGAGCATGATATCTGCGATGAAGCGGGTTTCGATCCCTTTCCGATGGGGCCGGGCGTGAGCCAATCCCCCTTTCGCTCGCCGAAAGTTCGGCAGATCGCGGTGCCGTCGACGCTGAATGGCGGTGAATACAATGCCGCAGCGCTCGTCACCGATGAGCGCCAGAAGCTGAAGCAGATCTTCTTTCATCCCCAGATGATGCCGGTGTCGATCATTCTCGACCCTGCCCTCACGCTTCACACGCCGACAAAGCTCTGGATGGGATCGGGCACACGCTCGATGGATCACGGCATCGAAGCACTGTGCTCACCGGCCGGCACTCCCTTGGCCGACGAAGTGGTCCTGGCGGGCATCCGCACGTTGCGCGAGGGAATGCTCCAGACCTTGCAACAACCTGACGACCTCGAGGCACGCCGCTTGTCACAATATGGCTCGTGGCTCGCGGCTTTCGGGCTGCAGGCCCGCGTCCCCATGGGCGCAAGTCACGGCATTGGCCATGTGCTTGGCGGGACGTTCGACGTTCCCCATTACTATTGCACGCCGGTCATCATGCCCAGCCTGCTTCGCTACAACAAGCCGTTTACGGAGGATGCGCAGAAACGTCTGGCAACGGCCTTGGGCGCTCCGGGTGACGAAGCCGCAGATGCCTTTGCGGCTTTCACCGCAAGGCTTGGACTGCCTGGACGACTCGCCGACGTCGGTATCGGTGAAGACAAGTTCGATCAGATCAGCAAGATCGCGATCAACCATCGCTTCGTCAAAGCCAACCCGCGCCCCTTCAAGAACGAAGCCGCCATCATCGACCTGCTGCGCATGGCCGCGTAGCAGCGGCGAACGGGGAACGGCGCCTAAGGCGCCGCTCCCCGCCGTCTCACGCGACCTTCCGCGCGGTTCCGCTGTCGGCATCAAGGAATCCTGTCAGCCGTCCCCTGATCAGCCGTTCGGCATCCGCCATGATGCGATCGATGAGCTCCTTCACGGTCGGAATGTCGTGAATGAGCCCGACGACCATGCCGCAGCTCCAGGCGCCCGCATTCATATCGCCGTCGATCATCACCTTGGGATAGACGCCCGCCACCTGGTCATGGATGTCTTCGATCTTGAGACTTTTGCCCTTCTCGCGCTCGATCTCGAGCAGGTGCTCGACGCCCTTGTTGTTCAGGACCCGTTCTGTGTTGCGTAGCGCGCGCATGACGAGCCTGGTGTCGAGCTCCGTCGCCGCGACCAGCGCCTTCTTGACGTTCTCGTGCACCGGCGCTTCCTTGGTGGCGATGAAGCGCGTGCCCATGTTCATGCCTGCAGCGCCCATCGCCAGTGCCGCAACAAGGCTGCGCGCGTCCGCCATTCCGCCGGAAGCGATGAACGGGATCTTCAGTTCCTCGGCCGCGCGCGGCAACAGAATCATGTTCGGCATGTCATCCTCGCCGGGATGACCGCCGCACTCGAAGCCGTCGACGCTGACGGCATCGCAGCCGATCTGCTCGGCCTTCAGCGAATGCCGGACCGATGTGCATTTGTGGATCACTTTGATGCCGCCTGCCTTCAGGGCCGGCATGTACTGCTCGGGGCTGCGCCCGGCGGTTTCGACGATCCTGACGCCGCCCTCCCTGATCGCCGCGATATATTCCGGATAGGGTGGCGCGCTGAAGGTCGGCAGGAAGGTGAGGTTCACGCCGAACGGCTTGTCCGTCATGTCGCGGCAGCGCGCGATCTCCTTGGCTAGCAATTCCGGCGTTCGCTGCGTCAGGCCCGTGATCAAGCCGAGCCCGCCCGCGTTGGACACGGCCGCCGCCATTTCCGCGAAGCCGACATAATGCATGCCGCCCTGGATGATCGGGTGCTCGATGCCGAACAGTTCAGTGATCGCTGTCTTCACGAATGATCTCCCGCGTTGCCGCTCAGTGGATGATTTCAAACAGACCGGCTGCGCCCATGCCGCCACCGATGCACATGGTCACTACGCCGTATTTCGCCTTGCGCCGCCGGCCCTCGATCAGGAGATGGCCGGTGAGCCGCGACCCGGTCATGCCGTAGGGATGGCCGATCGCGATCGAGCCGCCATTGACGTTGAGCTTGTCCGGATCGATGCCGAGCTTGTCGCGGCAATAGATCACCTGCACCGCGTAAGCCTCGTTCAGTTCCCAGAGGTCGATGTCGTCGATCTTCAGATTATGGCGCTTCAGCAGCCGCGGGATCGCGGCGACCGGACCAACGCCCATCTCGTCGGGCTCGACACCGGCGGCGACGAAGCCGCGGAAGATGCCGAGGGGCTTGAGGCCCTTCTTCGCCGCAATCTTGTCGCTCATGATCACGCAGGCCGAGGCACCGTCCGAGAGCTGACTTGCATTGCCCGCGCTGATCGTCTTGCCCTCGAACACCGGCTTGATCTTGGCGAGGCCCTCGGCTGTGGTTTCGGGACGCGGGCCCTCGTCTTTGGTGAGCGTCACCTGCTCGTAGGTAACTGCCTTGGTATCCTTGTTGACGAACGCCATCCTGGTCGTGAACGGCACGATCTCGTCGTTGAAGCGGCCGGCCTGCAACGCAGCGCCGACGCGGCGCTGGCATTCCAGACTGTATTCGTCCTGCTTGTCGCGGCCGATTTTGTAACGCTCGGCGACGACCTCGGCGGTATCGAGCATCGACATGTACATTTCGGGCTTCATCGCCATCAGCTCGTCGTCGACGGCGTGGAATTTGTTCATATGCTCGTTCTGCACGAGACTGATCGACTCGATGCCGCCGCCGATCGCGACTTCGACCCCGTCAAGCATCACCGAGCGCGCGGCCACCGCGATGGCCTGCAGGCCGGACGCGCATTGCCGGTCGATCGTGGTGCCCGCGACCGTGACGGGCAGGCCGGCGCGGATCGCGCCCTTGCGCGCCACGTTCATCACCATGGTGCCTTGCTGCATGGCGCAGCCCATGACCACGTCTTCCACCTCGCCTGGCGCGATGCCGGCGCGCTTCACCGCTTCGGCCATCACGTGCCCGGCCAAGGTCGGGCCGTCGGTATTATTGAGCGCGCCGCGATAGGCTTTGCCGACGGCTGTCCTTGCGGTGGAAACGATGACTGCTTCGGTCGTCATGCTGGCCTCTTCTCTCTACGCGGCCGCATCCAGCTGCGCATAGCGCAGCACATGGAACGCGGGATCGCCGAACTGGATGTTGATGGAGGAGATACGCTTGAAATAGTGCCCGACGTTGAGCTCGTCGGTCATTCCCATGCCGCCGTGAAGCTGCACCGCCTGGTCGGCGACGAACTTGCCGGCGTAGCCAATTTTCGACTTGGCGCCGGAGGCAAGCCGCGACAAGCCGGAATCGCCTGCGCTGAGGCTGAGGTTCAGGTGCTGCATCAGCGAGAGCGCCTCCTGATGGGCGATGAACATGTCGACCATCCGATGCTGCAGTACCTGGAAGGAGCCGATCGTGGTGCCGAATTGCTTGCGGGTCTTCGAATAGTCCAGCGTCGCCGCGTTCAGCTCAGCGATGGCGCCGACGGTTTCCGCGCAGAGCGCGCCGATGGCGCGGTCGCGGCAGACTTCCAGCGCGGCAACGCCCTCGCCCTCTCCTCCCAGCAATTGCCCGCGGACGTCGCGCAGGCTGACCTCCGCTGCCCGCCGACCATCGATGGTCCTGAAGCTCTGGAGATCGACACCAGTCGTGCGGCGATCGACCACGAACAGGCTGACGCCGCCGCGGTCGCGATCGTCGCCGGCGGTCCGCGCCGAGACGATCAGATGGTCGGCCCAGGGCGCGGCGTTCACCACGGTCTTCGCGCCGCTCAGAACATAGTCGCTCCCTTCGCGCCGCGCGCGCGTCGTGACATTGGCAAAATCGAAGCGCGATGCCTTCTCCGTCCAGGCCAGCGTCCAGATTGTCGAGCCGTCGGCGATGCCCGGGATGAAGCTTTGCTGCTGCTCCGGCGTGCCCGTTTGCTCGATCAGGCCGCCGGCCAGCACCACCGTCTCGACAAACGGCTCGACGACGAGGTGGCGGCCGAACTCATGCATGATGATCATGGTCGACAGCGGACCGCCACCGAGGCCGCCAGCATTCTCCGAGAACGGCGCGGCCAGCAGTCCGAGCTCGGCGAAAGCGTCCCATTGCTTCCGGCTGAAACCCTCTTCCCTCGCCACGATCTTGCGGCGCGCCTCGAAAGCATACTGGTCGCGCAGCAGGCGCTGGACGCTGGATCGCAGCAGTTCCTGCTCTTCCGTGAACTGAATATCCATCCGATCCTCCCGATCCGCCGTGGCTAGAGCCCGAGCACGGCCTTGGCGATGATGTTTCGCTGGATCTCGTTGGATCCGCCGTAGATGCTGAGCTTGCGCGCGTTCAGATATTTCTCCGACGCGGTGTGGCCGTAATCGGGGCCGGGCATGAAACGATTGGCGCTGACCGGATGCTCGCGGATCGACAGGCCGTAATTCCCGATCGCGCGATGGGTGAGCTCGGTGATGGCCTGGAAGATCTCGGTGCCGCGGATCTTGAACAGCGAGGCCGCCGGGCCGGGGTCTATGCCGCGCGCCATCTGGGCGACGACGCGCAGCTCCGTCGCCTCCAGCGCCAGCACGTCGAGCTCGATGCGGGCAATGTCCCGCAGGAATTCGAGATGCGCGGGATCGTCCGCCGGGATCTCAGCCCTCACGATCTGCTTCAGCTTGTTGATGTAGCGGGTGGAGCGGCCGATGCCGGCCATGCTGGTGCGCTCGTTGCCGAGCAGGAACTTGGCGTAGGTCCAGCCCTTGTTCTCCTCGCCGACCAGGTTCTCGACCGGCACGCGGACGTTTTCGAGGAAGACGTCGTTGACTTCGTGGCTGCCGTCGATCGTGATGATCGGCCGCACGGTGACGCCAGGCGACTTCATGTCGATCAGCAGAAAGGAGATTCCGGATTGCGGCTTCGCGCTCGGATCTGTGCGCACCAGACAGAAGATCCAGTCGGCATGCTGCGCCAGCGTGGTCCAGGTCTTGTGGCCGTTGACGATATAGTGGTCGCCGTCACGCACCGCCTTGGTTCTGACGGTCGCAAGGTCGGACCCCGAGCCCGGCTCCGAATAGCCCTGGCACCACCAATCCTCGCCGGACAGGATCCGCGGCAGAAACTTCTTCTTCTGCGCCTCGTTGCCGAAGGTGTAGATCACCGGCCCGACCATGGTCACGCTGAAGGCGAGCGGCGGCAGCGTGCCTGCGCGAGACGTCTCCTGCTCGAACAGGAAGCGCTGCGTGACCGACCAGCCTGGGCCGCCATACTCCCTGGGCCAGAGCGGCGCGATCCAGCCCTTCTTGTGCAGGATCCGGTGCCAGAGCAGCGACTGCTCCTTGGTCAGGTCGGTCTCCGGATTGGGAACGCGCATTTCCTGCGGATAGTTCTCCGCAATGAAGGTGCGCACCTCGTCACGAAACGCAGCGTCCTCGCTGGAAAGATTGAGCTCCATCGCGCCCGTCCGCTACCACTTCTCGCCGAAGGGTCGGATCTCGAGCTCGAACGTCCACGCGCTCTTCGGCTGCTGGTAGAGCTGCCAATAGGATGCGGCAACGGACGACGGCGGCATCAACGCATCCGGATCATCCAGCGCGTTCGGCCCGAGAGCCTCCAGCCGCCGTTGCCGAACCCACTCGGTATCTACGCCGGAATCGATGATGAGATGCGCGACGTGAATATTCTTCGGGCCAAGCTCGCGAGCCATGGCTTGCGCGACCGCGCGAAGGCCAAACTTGGCGCTTGCGAAAGCTGCATAACCGCTGCCGCCGCGGAGCGAGGCGGTCGCCCCGGTAAAGAAGATATTGCCGCCCCCGCGCGGCAGCATGAGCCGGGCCGCCTCACGACCGGCCAGAAAGCCGGAATAGCAGGCCATTTCCCAGACTTTGCGGAAAACGCGCTCAGTGGTTTCCAGAATCGGGAAATTGACGTTCGCCCCGATGTTGAAGATGCAGACTTCGAGCGGCGCGTGCTTGTCCGCATCGTTGAGGAAGGAGATAATTTCGTCTTCCTTGCGAGCGTCGAGCGAACGGGCGTGGATCTCGCCGCCGGCAGCCTCGATATCCCTCACGAGCGGAGCCAGCTTTTCCCCGTTACGGCGGCCGGCGAAGACCGTGAACCCCTCTGCGGCGAACTTTTTGGCGATCTCGCCGCCGATGAAATCGCCGGCGCCGATCACGGCCACGGTTGCGTTTCTCTTTTGCAAGGCTCGTCTCCCGGTTAGGTTGGATCTGCTAAGCTATTCCGCCGCGGCCGAAGCGCCCAGCCCAATGGGGCCTTCGCCGGCCTTGAGCATGCGGGCCGGCCGCCAGATCGATTGAGCCTAAAAGGGCTGCCACTGCCAACCTCCCGGACGATGAGCGCATGTCTTGCCGCAGCGCATTCGTGAATCCGATCTAACGTTCTTTTTTAGAACTCGTCAATTGCTAATTTTTCGTCCCCGCGCTCGGTCGTTGATCCGGCAGAATGCCTGCCATTCCGAGCGTCCTTTACAAGGTCATCGGGAGCAATTACCAATACGTTCCAAATAAGAACCTGAAGGAAGGAAATGGCCATGGTCGAGAACCGCAGGGTGGCGGTCCTGGTGGGCGCTGGCGATGCGATCGGCGCTGCCGTCGCGCGGCGCTTTGCGAAGGGTGGCTACACGGTTTGCATCTGCCGGCGCGACGCCGCCAAGTCGCAAGGACTAGTGGATGAGCTGACCGCCGCCGGACATAGCATTCACGCCTTCAGCGTCGATGCGCGCCAGGAGGGCGAGGTCCAAAAGCTCTTTTCCGATATCGAAGGCAATATCGGACCGATCGAGGTCTGCCTTTTCAATGCCGGCTCGAACGTCAACAAGCCACTCCTGGACACCACGGAAAAGCTGTTCTTCAAGGCCTGGGAGCTGGCCTGCTACGCTGGATTCCTCGTCGGCCGCGAAGCCGCGCGCGTCATGCTGCCGCGCGGGCACGGCACGATCTTCTTTACGGGCGCGACGGCCAGTGTTCGCGGCGGTCAGGGGTTTGCCGCGTTTTCCTCGGCAAAATTCGGACTTCGCGCGGTGGCCCAGGCCATGGCACGCGAGCTCGGACCGAAGAATATCCATGTCGTCCATCTCATCATCGACGCCGGCGTCGATAGCGAGGCCATCCACCAGCGCATGAAAGCCGCAAAAGGGATCGAGGCAAGCGAGATCCCGCCGGACAGCCTGACGAAAACCTCCTCCATCGCGGACGCCTATTGGTTCACGCACCAGCAGAGTCGCGACGGCTGGACCCACGAACTCGACCTTCGTCCGTCGGTGGAGAAATGGTGATGAGCGCGACACCCGATCTCACGCTGTGGGGCGCCGGCACGAGCCGCACCATCCGTGCGCACTGGGCGATGCACGAACTCGGCCTCTCCTACAAGATCAAGCCGATCGGGCCACGCACCGGCGAGACCAAGACCGCTGAATATACCAGGCTCAATCCCCGCCAGAAGATTCCGCTGTTGCAGGATGGCGACTTCAGCATCGGTGAGAGCGCCGCAATCGTCGCCTATCTATCGCGCATGTATTCCACGCCCGACCGCTCGCTGATTCCGGAAGCCGCCCGCGACTACGCCGCGTGGCTCGAATGGTGCTTCTTCGTCGTGGCCGAGCTCGATTCGACCAGCCTCTACGTCATGCGCCGACACCGGGCGGACGCGCTGGGACACATCTATGGGGTTGCGCCCGAGGTCGTCGCTCAGGCTGCGGAATATTTCCGCGGGCAGTTGCGCCATGTCGAAGTCGCCCTGGCTGACGGCCGGCCGTTTCTCATGGGCGAGCGCTTCAGCAGCGCTGACATCCTCCTGACGACGTGCCTGGACTGGGCCATCGCTTACGGCGTCGGCATTTGCGAGAATGCGCTGCCCTATCGCGAACGTATCCAGCGGCGGGAGGCCTATCAGCGAGCGGTCGCGGCAAATGCGCCGGTAGCTCCGCCTGCCGGTGCGCCGGCGAAAGCCTGAGAACCGATCGCCCTACACGGCCACGCGCAGGGCGCGCTCGGCGATCATCTTGTCGATGGCGCCGTCGTCATAGCCGAGATCGCGCAGCACCTCGCGCGAGTGCTCGCCGACGCGGGGCGCCGGCCCGCCGATCGCGGCCTGGTTGACCTCGAAGCGGGCCGCCGGCTTCGGCTGCCGCACCCGGCCGACCTTCGGCTGATCGAATTCAGCAATGATGCCGCGCGCGACGACCTGTTCGTTGTGAATGATCTCGCTCCGACGCAGGATCGGCGCGCAGGGCACGTCCGCGGCATCCAGGCGTTCCAGCCACTCGGCCGTCGTATGCTGGCTGATATATTCCGCCATCTTGTTGATCCGCGCGGTGGCATTGACGGAACGGGCCGCCGGCGTTGCAAAGCGAGCATCGTTGGCGAGCTCGGGATCGCCACAGGCACGGCAGAAACCCTGCCACTCGGAATCGGAAATCGTGCCTGCGGTGATGTAGCCGTCGCTGGTCTTGAACACCAGGTCCGGCCGATCATTGGGATCGGCCGCAGCCGCCTCGGCACCGACCACGGTGTACTGCATCATGCCTTCCGGCCAGAGATAGGAGATCATCGCATCCAGCATCGCGACCTGGATGTGGTCGCCCTGCCCCGTCTTCTCACGCGCATAGAGCGCCGCCGCCACCGCCTGCGCGGTGAACACGGCGGTGGTCTTGTCACAGACGATGGTGCGGATCATCTGCGGCCGGTTCGTCACCGGCTGCGACTGGATGTCGGCGAAGCCCGACAATCCCTGAACGATGGGATCGTAGACGCGCTTCTTGACATACGGACCGGTATCGCCGACCCCGCTGATGGAGACGTAGATCAGGCGCGGATGGCGCTGGCGCAGTTCCTGAACGCCGAGACCGAGACGTTCCATGGTCCCGGGCCGGAAATTCTGCACGAGGACATCGGCCCGCGCGACCAGCCGAGCAAGCACTTCGCGTCCCGACGCGCTCTTGACGTCGATCGACAGCGAACGCTTGCCGCGGTTCGAGGAGATGAACAGCGCGGAGAACTCGCCCTCCTTGTCGATGGTGGCGCGGCTGCGGCGCGTGATGTCACCGCCGATCGGCTCGATCTTCAGGACGTCGGCCCCCTGATCCGCCAGAAACATCGTCGCGAACGGACCCGACACCACGCCGGTCAAATCGAGCACGCGAACGCCGTGAAGTGGGCCGGGCATGGGGCATTCTCCCTGACTTGTTGTTTGTTTGGGTCCGCGGGTGGCTTTCGCCATTCCGCCCGAACGGTCGGCGTCGTCAGGCCGACTTGGAAACAGGCTGTCTGGTCTGCTCGACGATGGACTCCTCGACGTCGCGGAGCTGATCCTTGCCGAAGAACATTTCCTTGCCAACGAAGAAGGTCGGGGAGCCAAATGCTCCCCGGCTGACGGCGTCATTGGTCAGATCGATCAACCGTTTCTTGACGTCATCCTGTTGTGCACGCGCCATCAGCCGATCGATATCGAGGCCCGAGGAGACGAACGCGCTGCGGAATATCTCGAGGTCGTCCATTTTCTTCGGCTCCTCCCACATGTGATGATAGGCGGCGCGAAAATACGGCTCGAACACGCCCTCGAACTGGGCGGCGACAGCGCCGCGCATCAGCATCAGCGTGTTGACCGGGAAGAAAGGATTCTGGCGAAATTTCGTGATGTTGTGGCGTCGGATGAACCGCTGGGTCTCGAGCGCCTGATATTCCGGCTTGTTCTTGATCCCGCGAAGCGAGTCGAACGGCGACATGTTGCCGGTCGCCTTGTAGATTCCGCCGAGCAAAACGGGGACGTACGCGAATTTCACGCCGGTCCGCTGCTCAATGCCGGGAATGGCCACCTCCGCCAGATAGGCGTTCGGGCTACCGAAATCGAACTGGAATTCAACCTTCAAGGTCATCGCGGCTTCTCCGGAGATCGCATGGCGGGCCCTGGCGATCCGATCGCCAGCTTCAGTTCCTCCAACCTACAGTTCTAAAATAGAACTGTCAAATCTACCCGAACCTCGCTGGTTTGCTCTACCCGGAGGGGGATTGTTTGGAATTTAGTACCTATCTAGAATGCAAGGGACCGCACCGGCCTCCGTGAAGATTCGGAAAAGGTTTTGCCGGCCCGACTGGAGTGTATGGATGAAGTGGAAAGAACTCGAGGAAGAGCCGTGCTCGATGGCGCGAACCATCGGCGTGATCGGCGACCGCTGGACGCTTCTGATCCTGCGTGAATGCTTCCTGCGCACGCGCCGCTTCGAGGGGTTTCAGTCGGCGCTCGGAATCACGCGACACTTGCTCGCCGAACGGCTGAAGAAGCTGGTCCGGCAGGGCATCCTGCGCCGCATTCCCTACCAGGAATCGCCCAAGCGCCACGAATACATCCTGACCCAGAAGGGCCTCGACCTCTATCCGATCATGATGGCGATCGTGCATTGGGGTGACACCCACATGGTTGACGAGCGCGGCCGGCCCTTGTTGCACCAGCACCGCAAATGCGGAAAGGACTTCGATCCGGTCATGGTGTGCTCCGAATGCGGCGAGCCACTGTCGGCCAAGGAGGTTCATACCCACCCGGGGCCGGGCGCCCGCAGTCTCCCGGAGAAAAGCGCGCCGGCCGCGGCATCGGAGACCCGCAAGACCAAGACGCGCTCACGCGCCGCTTGAGACGATAGCACGCGCCGTGCTGCCGCAACGCTGAATTTGCGCTTACACCAGGACCACATCGCGGTCCGGCTCACGGGCGTAGAGCCGCTCGACCTGTTCGGAACGAGCTTTCAGCACCGCGCGCTGATTGACGTAGGCCTTGTCGGTGATTTCTCCCGCAGCCATTGATGGCGGATCCTTCAGCAGCGAGAAGGAACAGATTCTTTCACTGGTTCCGACGGTCTCGTTGTAGGCCTGAAAACGATCCTTCAGGAACTGAATGACGAGAGGATCGCAGGTCAAATCTGCGGCTTGGCCGTTCGAGATTCGCGACGCCTCGGTCGGATTCAACCAGCAGAGCAGCGCACATGCCTCGCGGTTTTCGCCGGCAACGACGATGTCGAGCAAGACGCCACGGGTCGCGGCCAGGATTGCCGCGCGCATGTTACCAATCGAGACCCAGGTGCCGTTTGCAAGCTTGAAGTTCTCGGAAATTCTGCCCGTAAACCGCAGCCCAAGCTCCGGCTTCTCCGGGCTCAAAAACGAGACAGTGTCGCCGATGCGATAGAACCCTTCCTCATCGAAGGCCTTTTCCGTCAAATCCGGCCTTCCGAGATAGCCGGGCGTGACGTTCGGTCCCTTGACCCTGGCCTCGTAGGTATCGGTCACCGGGATGAGCTTGAGTTGCAACCCTGGCGCGGGAAGACCGATCTCTCCGGGCTGGTCGGTCGCCCAATGCGTCGAGGCGATTGTCGGCGCCGTTTCGGTCGTGCCATAGCCCGACATGACGGGAATTCGCCGGCCGGTGACTGCGAATGTCAATCGATAGAGTTTTTCCAGCGTGCCCTGCGAAATTGCCGCGCCGGCATAGCTCAATCGGTCCATCCGCTTGAACACGCTGGCCCCCAGATCGGGATCTTTCTCGACCGCGTCACAGAGGAGATTGTAGCCGGCGGGAACGTTGAACATGGCGGTCGGCGAGACCTCCTTGAGATTCGCGACCGTCTTGTGAAACAGCTGGGGCAGCGGCCGGCCATCGTCGATGTAGAGAGTTCCGCCATTCTTGAGGATGCCGTGAAGGATGACGTTGCTGCCCATCGTGTGATGCCAGGGCAGCCATTCAACCTGCACCGGCGCAGCCGGAGGTGACACGAGCAGACTCCCCATTTGCAGGGAGCTCGCCATCATCCGATGGGTGTTGAGCACTCCCTTGGGAAAGCCGGTCGAACCGGACGTGAAGAGGATCTTCGCGACCGCGTCGCAATTGACCTCACGCGATGCGCGTTCGAATCCGTCGCTCCCGGTTCTGCCCGTCAGGGTACGGAAAGGCACCGTCTCCGGCGCACCATCGACGCTGATCCAGGTCGCGGCTGCCAATTCGGGAATGGCGCGGCCAGCGGAAAAGTCCCGGCCACTCTGAACGAACACGAAACTCGGGCGCAGCACTTCCGCGATGTCCTTGAGGCGTGCAAGTCCCCCGGGCATCAGCGTGTAGTTCGGTGATATCGGCGCCAGAACGACCCCGATCGACATCGCCGCAAACGAGATCACCGCGTTTTCGATGGAGTTTCCGGACAGGACCGCAAGCTTGTCGGCTGGCTTTGCGCCCATGTCGATCAGGCTTTGACCGACCGCCCGGACCTGCGACCATGTCTCACCATAAGTCATCTCGTCCCATCCGCCTTCCGCATTGCGCTGCGCCAGGAAAACCCTATCCGGAACGGCTTCAGCCCAATGTGGAAGAAAATCAGTGATGCGCCAATCGCACGGCTTCCACTCGAGCGGCGAACTCAAGATAAGTGTGCCATCCGCTCGACGCTCGATGGAAACCTCACGTGGTGCAAACGTCAGTGCCGTCGTCGACATCGAAAATGATCTCCCGAATTGCTGAAAGGCGGCCCCACGCGGTACGTTCCTGTCGTGCACACCGGCGGCTTGCCGGCGCAGAGCAGGCTCGGACGCGGCTCACGCCGCGTCTGCTACTCCGGCCGTTGCGAATTCATTCGGACCTGGCGTCCAGCACCTCGCTGAAGGCTTCCCAGGTCGATCCGGTCCACCGCTGCAGCCGCATCTGCGTCCAGATCATGTTCTCGGACTCGCTGGTGTTCACCTTGATCCCGGGCAGCGCGGTCGGGACGACGAAATCCTTGAGGTTCTTGGCCTGGGCCAGCACGTTCTTGCGGGACAGATCATTGCCGCATTGCTTCAGGATCTGCTCGAGCAGGACGCCCTGCTGATAGCCGGTGAGGTAGCTGCCGTTGGTGATATCGACGCCGGCCAGGTACTTGTCGAGAAACGCCCGATAAGCCTGCATGGCCGGATCGTCCTTCCAGGTCGGATCCACGACGTCCTTGTTGATCGTCCCGACGATCACGCCGACCGATTTGTCGAGACCAGCCGGCGCGAGCGTGCCGCCGACCGAACCGGACGGGAAGTTGATGATCACGGTCGCTTTCCAGCCGATCACAGAAGCTTGCCGGATCGCTTGTGCAGCGAATTTCGGCGTTCCCGCGATCATCAGGGCCTCGGCGCCCGAGCTCTTCAGGGTTGTGATCTGCGAATCGACAGTCGGCTCCGTGACCTCATAGGACGCGCTGACGACCCTGCGATCGTAGTCCTTGCCGAGGAAGGCCTTGAAGGCATTGACGTAATCTTTGCCGAGATCGTCGTTCTGATAGAGGATCGCGTATTTGGCGTTCGGCAGCGTCTTGGTGAGATATTTGGCGTAGATCTTTCCTTCGGTGTCGTAGCTGACGAGGCCCGTCGTGGTCAGCGGGTAACTGGCGACGTCGGTGAATTTGGACGAGCCGCTGATGATGGCGATGCTGGGCACGCCTTTCGCCCGCAGGTATTTTGCCGTCGCGGAAAGACCGGGCGTGCCGAGCTGGCCGAACATAAAGGCCACTTCATCGCTCTCGACGAGCTTGCGGACGTGCTCCACCGCCTTCGGAGGACTGTAGGCGTCGTCATAGGCGATATAGTTGATCTTGCGACCGTTGATTCCGCCGCGGTCATTTATCGATTGAATGTAGGCGATGAGGCCCTTGCCGACGAGACCGATCGATGAGGCCGGCCCGCTGAACGGGAATACCCCGCCGATCTTGATCTCGGTCGCGGTCACCCCGGGCTCGTCAGCCGCAAGCGCCGGACTGCTCAAAAGCATAGCCAGAACCGCAAGGCTCTTCCATTTCGCCAACATGGCTCGTCCTCCCTGATGCGCACCCATCCGGGCACGTCATTGTGTTTTGTTGCGTCACCTGGCTGCCCGCTCGGCCACGTACCGCGCGAACTGCGCGCCTCGCTGTCCAAATTGTGTTGGCCAGTGCGCGCGGTGAGCCCTGCGGCCGTTGAGCTCGGCCGTCTCGTTCTCGAACCTACAGTTCTTTTTCAGAACTAGTCAAGCACGTAGATGCGATCTATTGACCCGGGCTATGTTCGGTCAGAAACGCCGCTTCCGCCTCGGGATCGGCTATTCCCCAGCACAAAGGCGCCATCAGCGAGAATCCTGCGTGCGAGCGGCACGACGCGGAGCACTCGAATATATTAATTCTATTACTGAACCTACCAATGCGCCTGAGGTCCGTCAGGCGCAGGGCGCCGGAGCGAGAATGGTCACGCACTCGCTGAGGCCGCATCTCAGATCATGGTCTTCCGCATGAACCAGCGAGCCCGGGGGTGGCTGTCGATATAGTATTTCCAGACCACGGTGCGCCCCGGTCTTGTCCGGCTGTGTGACCACGGCGCCGTCAGGCACCATCACCCATTCGCCATCGATGCGCACCCGGTAGTGCCCGTGATGGGATTCCCAATCGATGTCGGCGACCATGTAGCCATCTGCATTCTGGGCGAACAGGAAGCCGCCAAGCTGCGCGATTTGATGGAGCGCGTCGTTGAGGTCGCTCTCCCCCCGTCCTGTGACGGAATCTGGTGTTGCAAGTTAGGCCCGCGAAGTCTCTCAGGGCGCCACCAGTTTCTTGCGGATGGCGTAACGGACCAGTTCGGCGGTCGACGACATCCCCAGCTTGCGCATCGCCGAGGCGCGATGGGTCTCGACGGTCTTCACGCTCAACTGCAAAATGACGCTTATGGACCGGTTGGTATGTCCTTCCGCTATCAATTGGACCACGCTCTGCTCGCGCGAGGTGAGCAGCATGTCCGACTTATTCAGCTTGTTGAGCTGGTAGTCGTGGAGCAGCTTCTCCAGCAAAACGCTGGTGAAATACGGCCTGCGGTCGAGCAGCGCTTCCACGGCAGACAGCAGATGTTTCCTTGCATCCGACTTGAACAAGAAGCCACGGACACCCGCCAGGATGGCTTCGGTCAGCAGCTCTTCGTTCTCATGCATCGTCAGAATCAGAACCTCAGTGCGCAAGCGCAGCGACTTCAATCGGCGACTGACCTCCAACCCGTTCATGAGGGGCATCGAATAATCGACGACCACGATGTCCGGTTTGGTTTCCAAAGCCAAGGCGACGGCCTGCTCGCCATTCGTTGCCTCGCCGACAACGATCCAGTCGGAGCGTGTATCGATGATCGCGCGCAGCCCTGAACGCACGACCTCATGATCATCCGCAATCAAGATGCGCTTCACGGCATCGTTCTCCTACCCGACGGTAATCGGCGGAGATCAACGGCAGCAGGACAGTCGGGCGATCATACCGATCGCGCGCCGGGGTATTATCCTGCAAAACCCCGAGACGGCCGGGCGAATGTACCGACGCGGACGCGACCATCAAACCCGAGCAAGGTATGGTCATGCCTCGACCAACTGCGCGCGGACGGCGTATCGGACCAGGCCCGCAGTCGAGCTCACATCCAGCTTGCGCATGGCGGCGGCTCGATGAGCCTCAGTGGTCTTGACACTGAGGTTGAGGATCGCACTGATGCCCTTGTTGCTGTAGCCTTCGGCAACCAGTTTGACAACGAGTTGCTCGCGCGGCGTGAGCCCCGGGTGCCGGTCTGCAGGGCAGCCGGATCCCCCGTTCAACTCGTTTCGGCACCTTTCGGTACAGAACCGCTTGTGCGCCAAAAGAGAATCGACGGCGGCCAGCAGCAATCGGTTTGCATCCGATTTCACCAGGAAAGCGCGGGCACCGGCCTCAAATGCCTGCTGGGCGAGTAGGCCGGAGTTGTGCACCGTAAAGATCAAAACCTCGGTCTGCAGCGGATATTCCTTGATCCGCCGCGCGACCTCCAGTCCGGTCATTCGGGGCATGGAAAAATCGACGATGGCCACGTGAGGTCGGCTTTCGATTGCCGCTGTCAGCGCCTTGCCGCCGTCATTCGCCTCGGCGACCACTTCCCAATCCGCCCGTTGTTCGAGCACCGCTCGCAAGCCCGACCGTACAGCTTCGTGGTCATCAGCGATGAGAAAACGCTTCATAGCGAGCACTCCAGTGTCGTTGCTCGGCGGCTGGACACGAACTCGCTTCCGCCTGCCGCCGGCGGTCAGTGTTTTTCTTCCCTCAATGGGTGCCTGCGGGGACCCCCATGATCGTGGCGTCCTTTCGCCGGTTTCGCCTGGTCGCGGCCAACGCATGCGGAAAGACCGCGCACAGAATGGTGCCGGACCGATGCTTTGCCGGATCGGAGCGGATCTCCAGCGAACCTCCGATCTGCTCGAGTCTTGCTCTCATGGCTGGAATTCCGACCCCGGTCGATACCGCCTGGTTCGCGCGGCCGGCCTGAAGCCCGCGCCCGTTGTCGCTGACGGTCAGCCGAAAATGGCTGCTGGTCCCGCCAATGACGATGCGCACTTCCGTTGCCTTTGCATGGCGGAATACGTTCGTGAGAGCTTCCTGAACGACCCGAAGCAATGAGCGCTGCTTCTCGTAGGGCAATCGATCCACGTCGGCCAGGATCCTGGTCGTGACCCGCAACGACGTGCGCGCCGCGAATCCATCGGCATAATGCTCGATCGTGGCCTTGAGCCCTTCGGCTGTCAGATTCTGCGGATGCAACAGGTAGGCAAAAGCGCGAATTTCCCTGAGCGCCTCATCGATCGACGCGTCGACCTCGTCGCAGAGGCGCTCGGCTCCGACGGGATCGCCCATGGTCCGCCGGATCCGCATCAGACCGAGGCTCGCGGCAATCAGATGCTGACACGTCGAGTCATGCAGATCGGACGCGATCCGCTGCTGGATGTCCTCCTGAATGGACAGCAAATTGACGCTCGCCTGCGCGGCGTCCGATGGTTCGGCGTCGTCTTCGAAAAGTCCAATGCGCGCGACGCGATGGCCGCCGATCAACCGGACCGCCCCACCGGCCGCGGCGTCCATGATCGGGACGACGGTCGTTTCCATGATTTGGCGCTGGCCGCCAAACGCGAGGCGATGGCGAATCCTGACTTCCGTTCCTTCTGCGAGACATGCGCGGAGAGCATCGCTGACGGCCCTGGCGTCGTCCCTGCCGAGACAGTTGGAGACGTCCATGTCCCGGATGTCGTCCGACGGGACACCGAGGCGAAGCGCGAACGCCGGATTGATCCCCTCATACACGAAGTGCCCTCCAAACGAAGGGCGTGCCGCAAAAAGAAGATCGGGTGAAAAGACCCAGTACGACCATTCGCAGGTTTCTTCCGAGCCAAGTCGCAACCACCCTTTGACACTGGTTCCGCTCGACTCACAGGCGGGCGAGCTATGTAACTTCACGGTACGCACTCACTATTTGATTCAGCGGCGACGCCCGACGTTGAAGCCCAACACACTGAAGCTCAATATATTGGAGCTGAACGGCGAGAGTTTCCTCCCTGCCCCCGCCGAGCGAGATATCCATCAACGGATCAGGAGACGCGCGCCCTTGGGGTCGGCAGAGTATACACCGTCAGGTTGATCACACCACCAGGTAGTGTTGCTGACAGAATAAAATCTCGCATCGGGGGAGGGCTGATGTGCAGTCTTGCCGAATTATCCTGCTGCAATTCAAATATGACACAACAGATACTCAAGCGCAGCAAGTCGCTTTCACGATCGCGTCGAGGCGATCGCACCAATGGCTGAGACGCGATGTGCTAGCGGGTCATCTCGCCGCTCGTGTTCGGCTTGCTCTTCTTTTTCCTTGCTTCGCGTTTGGCGCAGGCGGCTGCGGCGGCGCGATCGCCAGCGGATGAGACGGAACCCGTAGCCGCTGTGTGCCGGCATCGTCCCTGAGTGCATTGGTATCAAGACGCTGGCTCCGGTCGGCAGAATCGCGCGGGTCTGCAGCGGCGGCGGACGCTGCCATCAAACCGACAATGACCCCGATCAGCATCCGAGCACGCCTCAACATCATCTTGCGGACCTCTCAAAAAGCAAAGTCAAGTCGGGGACCGATCCTGAGGTCCCTGTAGCGCCGCACCATTACGTTCGATTCTCGTGATTCGTACAGCACGCTCGTCGTAAGCGACACGTTGCTGGCAAAGTTATACTTCAGGCCGATATCCGCGGAGTAGATTTGATCCTGCCGTCCCCTGTTCAGCCCATCAGTGAACCAGAAGGCCTCGAACAGCGGCGTGCTCACGATCGACCAGTTTGGATCGAGCTTGACCTCAATGCCGAGCAAGGCATCGAAACGCCAGCGGCGAGCTTCCGCAAGGTCGGAAAACCGGTAGGTCAACAGCAACAGCGGCGAGAATGTCACATTGTTCACGCGGAAGTCGCGCGTCACCGAGCCCATCACATCGTCAGACGTGAAAGCGAGATCGCGATAGACGCCGTCGAAATCATATCGGTGCTCGTAGATGGCGGAGAACCGCCAGCCGTCCCAATTCTCCGTCAGGCGCGCTCCCATCCGCGCCACTGCGGCATTGCCGTCCTTCTCTCGCGCAAAGGCGTCATATTGTGCGCGCGCATAGAGCCGGTACGACAGGTCATCCGTGATGTTCCCGTCCAGCCTGACGCTCACGTCGGGCTCATAGAAGAAATCCGACTTGCGGTTGTCCCGGCTGAACAAGGCATTGTCGGTGAAGTTCGGCGTAACGGACCCGACGACGCTCCAGGACGGAACGGAGTAATACGGTACGGCGCTGCTCGCCTTCAGGTCGGTTGCATCAACGTCCGCCGCCCATGCAGTGCCGGTTCCCAACAATCCCAAGACCGGCAGAAGAGCTCTCGACCCGCGCATGGCGTTCCTCGATGGCTTTTGCGTGCACCAGGAATCGCCTCAGCCTGAGCGACGATTGTGGCGTGTTAGTGATAAGATTCAAAATCAGTGATTGAATCGGTGAATCGCCATTTCGTAAAATTGCCGGGGGTCTGCTCGCCGCCGTGGAATAGATGCATGGAACCACTGCTACGCTCGATCCAATCGATCGCGCAGGTGTAAGAGGAACCGGAGCGGCGCGCCGCCCTGGCATGCCGGCCTCGACCGAATTCAGTCGATCCGCATGGTCTAGTAGTCCGCCGGATCCCTGATGATCGGACAGGTCATGCAATGACCGCCTCCGCGGCCTCGCCCGAGCTCTGCCCCGACGATGGTGATCACCTCGATCCCTTCCTTGCGCAGCAGAGTGTTGGTGTAGGTATTGCGGTCATAGGCAAACACCACACCGGGAGAGGCGCAAACCAGGTTGGCACCGCTGTCCCATTGCGTGCGCTCGCGCATATAGGCGTTGCCCCCGGTTTCGATCACACGCAACTTCTTCAGGCCCAAGGCTTCGGCCACGACGTCCACGAACGGCTTTTCATCTCGGCGCAGCTCGAGGCCGGCCGCATTGTCGGCCGGCCGGTAGGAAAAGGCCGCGATGCTGTTGACGATGTCGGGATACAGCAGGACGCAATCCCTGTCCGCGAAAGTGAAGACGGTATCGAGATGCATCGCGGCACGGAGCTTCGGCATCGCAGCCACGATCACACGCTCCGCCGCCTTCTTCTTGAACAGGGCCACTGCGACCTGGCTGATCGCCTGCCGCGAGGTGCGCTCGCTCAACCCGATCAGCACGTTGCCCTTGCCGATCGGCATCACATCGCCGCCCTCCAGCGTCGCAAGACCATGGTCCCGTGTCGGATCGCCCCACCAGACATTGACCTTGCCGGCGAAATCCGGATGGAACATGTAGATGGCTGTCGCAAGGATCGGCTCTTCGTGCCGCGCCGGCCAGTAGAGCGAGTTCAGCGTGACCCCGCCGTAGATCCAGCAGGTCGTGTCCCGCGTATACAGCGTGTTGGGAAGCGGCGGCAGCAGATACTCGGTCATGCCGGCGGCCTCGCGAACGAGCTTGAGCATCTCGCCCCCATGGGCGTCCGGGAAGTCATGGGTCGAAACGCCCCCAATCAGCGTTTCGGCCAGATCGCGCGGCTTGAGGCTTTCCAGATAGCCCCGTAACTCATCGACGAGGCCGAGGCCGACCTGGTCGGGAACGACCTGGTTGTCGAGAATCCACTTCCTGGCCTCGGGGATCGCGACCGTCTCCGCCAGCAGATTGTGCATCTCGACCACTTCGATACCGCGGTCGCGCATCTTCTGCACGAAGTCGAAGTGATCGCGCTTGGCGTTCTCGACCCACAGCACATCGTCGAACAGCAGGGTGTCGCAATTGGACGGCGTGAGGCGCTGGTGGGCGCGACCGGGTGAGCAGACCATCACCTTCCGGAGTTGACCGACCTCCGAATGGACCCCGAAGGAAACCGAGCCGCCCGACGCCTGCTTTGCCATGGGAGTTCTCCCGGAAGTTGCCTTGTCTAGATCGTGATATAGCCCGTGGCCAATCCGTGGATCCCGACAGCCGCGCCTACGGCTGCTGCGATGAAGATGGCCCACTCGACGGCCGTAAAGACCCTCGCCTTCTGTTCCAGACGCGCCCAGAAGTAGAGGGCCGTACCAGGCGCGTAGAGGATCAGGGACAGCAGCAGAAACTTCATCCCGGCGGCGTAGATCAGGAACAGGGTGTAGACGACGGCGATGCCGGCGAAGATCATGTCCCGCGTTCTGTTGCGGCTGTCCTTCTCATAGGCCGCGCCCCGCCTGGCGAGCAGAAGTCCATAGGCTGCGACGAGGAAGAACGGAATCAGCGACATCACGCTCGTCAGATTGAGCATCAGCGCAAACGCATCCTGCGACCAATAGGTGCTGATGACGAAGAGCTGAACGATCGCATTGGTGAGCCAAAGCGCGGCGGCCGGCACCTTGTTCGCATTTTCCGTGCCGAACAGGGCCGGCATGTCCCTGGTCCGACCGGCGGCGGACAGCACCTCGGCGCAGATCAACGACCAGGCGAGATAGGCCCCCAGCACCGAAACCAGAAGCCCGACGCTGACGAAGATCGCGCCCCAATGTCCGACCACCGCCTCCAGCACCGTCGCCATCGACGGCTGCCGCATGCCGGCGATTTCGGCGCGGGGAAGTACAGCATAAGGCAGCATGGTCACGAGCACCATCAAGCTCGTCACAACCGCAAATCCCATGATGGTCGCGGTGCCGACATGCGCGCGTTCCTTGGCGTAGCGTGAATAGACGCTGGCGCCTTCGATGCCGAGAAAGACAAATACGGTGACCAGCATGGTCGCGCGAATTTGCTCGAACAAACTCGTGTCCGGCATGCCCTCTCCGCCCCAGAAATTCGCTTGAAACAGGTCCGCCTTGAACCCGACGATCAGGATGACGATGAAGACGAGGATCGGCACGATCTTCGCGATCGTCACGATCGTGTTGATCGCGGCCGCCTGCTGCACACCGCGCAGAATCATGAAATGGAACAGCCATATTCCGATCGAGGCGACGACAATCGCGATCACGGTGTTCCCGTCCCCGAAGACCGGGAAAAAAGCGCCCAGCGTCGACTTGATCAGCACCCAATAGGAGACGTTGCCGATGCAGCTGCCTATCCAGTATCCGAATGCGGAAAGAAAACCGGGATAGTCGCCAAACCCCGCCTTCGCATAGGCATAGACGCCGGCATCGAGCTCGGGCTTTCGTTCCGCCAGCGCCTGGAACACCCGCGCCAGGGTGTACATGCCACCGCCCGCGATGCACCAGGCGAAGATGGCCCCGAACGGCCCGGTGGCGATGCCGAAGGTTCTCGGCAACGAGAAGATGCCCGAGCCGACCATCGAGCCGACCACCATCGCGGTCAACGCGAACAGCGAGAGCTTTTGGATTGACGGAGTCTCGGTCATGTGAAGTCCTCGCGACAAGAGCATGCGCTGCATCCCGTCGATCGACTTGCCCACCGATTAGCACCATGCGCCTCGAGCTTGGCCCGGAATATCGGGTGATTACCTAGTCAAGGATCGGGATTCTCCTCGCCGGAGTGTTCACGATGAAGCGGAAGCTTCGGCTACTGCCTCTTCTCCGAACCAGGTCACGTAGAGTGTCGGCAACAGCACCAGCGTCAGCACGGTCGCAACCAGCAGGCCGCCCATGATCGCGACGGCCATCGGTCCCCAGAACACGGTCGGAGCGATCGGGATCATGCCGAGCACGGTCGACACCGCCGTCAGCATGATCGGACGAAAGCGCGAGCTGCTGGCATCCAGCGCCGCCTCCCAGGGGCTCTTGCCCTCCGCGCGTTCAGCATCGATCTGACCGATCAAAATCACGGCGTTCTTGCTGATCATGCCGAGCAAGGCGAGCACGCCGAGAATTGTGACGAAGCCCATCGGCTTGCCGGAAAGCAGAAGCGCGGCGACAACACCGATCATGCTGAGCGGCGCCACGCTCACGACCATCAACAGCCGCGGAAAGCTCTGCAGCTGAACCATCAGGATGGTGAACATGACGAATAGCATCATGGGCACCACGGCGAGCACGGACGCCTGCGATTTCCGGCTTTCCTCCACGGTGCCGCCGACCGCCACGTCGTACGATGCAGGCAACGCCTTCCTCAGCTTTCCGATCGCCGGCGACAGCGCCTCCACCATGGCGTCAGGCAGCGCTTCACCGCCAATGTCGGCGCGCACCGTGAGGGTCGGAATGCGGTCGCGCCGCCAGATCAGGGGATTCTCCTGGTGATATCCGAAACTCGCAAACTGGCTGAGCAACACCGTTCGTCCGCCAGGCAGCGGCACCTGGAGCGTACGCAGGCTGGATAGCGAGATACGCTGCTCATCGACGGCCCGGACCACGACGTCGAGCAGATAGATGTCGTCGCGGACCTGGGTCACGACCGCTCCGGATATCACGGTGTTCAACACGCTTGATATGGCTTCCGAGCTCAATCCGAGACGACGGACCTCATTCTGGTCGACGTCAATGCGCAGCTGGCGCTGCGGCTCCATCCAATCGAAATTGACGCCCTTGGTCCTGGGATCGGAGGCCAGGATCTGGGCAACCTCGAGCGCAATCCCCCGCACCTGCTCCACATCCGGCCCGCTCACGCGATATTGCAGCGGCCATCCGACAGGGGGACCAAGGCCAAGCGACGAAACCGAGGCGACGGCCGCCGGGAACTCCTCCGCAAGAAGCCGTTCCAGCTTCTGGCGCAGGCGCTCGCGCGCGGCAACGTCCTTGGCCACGACGACCGCTTGCGTGAACGAATCGTTCGGAAGCTCCACGTTGAGCGGAAGATAAAATCGGATCGCGCCGCGCCCGACATTGGTGCTCCAGTGGGCGACGTCCGGATCGCCAGCCAACGCCGCGTCCAGCCGCTTCGCCGCCGTCTCGCTCGCGAGGATCGAGGCATTCTGCGGCAGGCCGATATCCACGAGCAGTTCGGGCCGATCCGACGATGGAAAGAACTGTTGGGGTATCAGCGGAAACGCGACGATCGACGCGACGAAGAGCGCCAGCGAGAACGCGATTGTCAGCCATTTGGCATGCATCGCCGCAGTCAGAACGTGCCGATAAAGGCGGAAGATCCTGCCGGGCGCCACCGTGGCCTGCCGTTTCGGAGGAACGAGAATGATCACACCCAGCAATGGTGTGAAGATCACGGCAACCAGCCAGGACACCAGAAGCGCGATCGCGACCACCGCAAACAGCGAGAAGGTATATTCGCCGGCCGAGCTCGCGGCGAAGCCGACCGGAATGAAGCCGGCGATCGTCACCAGAGTTCCCGCGAGCATGGCAAAGGCATGGCTCCGGTAGGCGGATGTCGCCGCGTCGACCTTGCTGTCGCCTTGCGCCAGGCGGTTCAGCGTCGCGTCCGTGGTCGTCATCGCATCGTCGACCAACAGCGCGAGCGCGATGATCAACGCTCCCAGCGATATCCGCTGCATGTCGATGCCGGCGATTTCCATGATCGGAAACACGATGGCCAGCGTCAGTGGGATGGCAAGCGCGATGATCAGGCCGGGGCGGATTCCAAGGCTGATGAAACTGACAACCGTGATGATGGCGATCGCCTGCAGCAGCGAGGTCATGAATTCGCCGATCGCGTTGCCGACCACGACGGCCTGGTCGGCGACGAGCGTCGGCTCGATCCCGATCGGCAGGTTGGCCGTGATCTCCGCCATCGTTGTCCTGATGTTTCTGCCGAGCGCGAGAATGTCGCCGCCATCGCGCATGGCGATGGCAAGCCCGATTGCCGGCTGACCATTGACCCGGAACATCGGCTGCGGCGGGTCCACGTGACCGCGCCGCACCTGCGCGATATCACTCAGGCGGATGGTGCGACCGCCTGCGACGAAATTGACGCCGGCGATGTCCCGCTCCGACTGGAAGCCGCCGGACACCCGAACGGAAATGATCTCCTCGCCCGTCTGGATCGCGCCTGCAGGACGAACGATGTTCTGCGATCGCAGCGCGGCGAGCAGGGCCGCCCGATCGACGCCGACAGTCGCAAGCTCCTGCTTGGAGAACTCGACGAAGATCACCTCGTCCTGTGCTCCCAACAGCTCGATCTTCGATACGTCCGGGATCTGGAGCAATTGCGAACGGATATCCTCGACGCGATCACGCAACTCGCGCTGGGTGAATCCGTCGCTAGTGAAGCCATAGACGATGCCGAAGGTGTCGCCGAAGTCGTCGTTGAAGCCAGGGCCGACAACTCCTGCGGGCAGCGTGTGGCGCATGTCGCCGATGCTCTTCCTCACCTCGTACCAGGTATCGGTAACCTGCCTTGCGTTCGCGCTTCCCTTCAGGTTGACGAAAATCGTGACCAGGCCCGCGCGGGTGAAGCTGCGCAGGAAATCCAGATGGGGCGTCTCTTGCAATTGTCGCTCGAGCCGCTCCGTTACCTGCTTCATCGTCTCTTCGGCCGTCGCCCCCGGCCAGGCCGCCTGAACGACCATCGTCTTGATGGTGAAGGATGGATCCTCGTTCCGGCCCAGGCGGAAATAGGCGAGGTAGCCGCCGATCACGGCGACCAACATGACGTAGACCACCAGCGAGCGGTGCCTGAGTGCCCATTTGGAAAGGTTGAGCCCGCTCATGGCGCCGCCCCGAGCAAGCGCACCTTCTGGCCGGGGTGAAGGGCCTGAACACCGGCGGTGACGATGATCTCGCCTGCGTCCAGTCCCTGCGAGATGATCACGTCGGCCTGGTCGAAGCGCAGGACGTCGACGTTCCGTGCCGACACGACGTTCGTCGCGGGATCGACGATCCAGACGGCGGGCTGCCGATTGATCCGCGTCAGCGCAGTTGCCGGTATGTCGATCACGGGCCCGGAGCCGGTCTCGACACGTCCATTCACGGTCGCGCCGAGCCGCATGGTCACCGGCGGATCCGTCAGGCCGACCTTGACCTCGAAGGTGCGGGTGACCGGATCGGCTTGCGCGGCAATCTGACGGATGCGGCCTTGTGCCGTGATCGTCGGGTCGTCGGCCAGACTGACGGTAATCCGCACGTCGGCGGGGGCCGATCTGATCATCTGAGCGGGGACGTCGAAGACCGCGTCGCGGCCATCCTGCCGCGCGATCCTCGCGATCATCTGCCCGGCCTGAACGACCTCGCCCGCCGCCGGCCCTGTCGCGGTGATCTTGCCGGGCGCGTCGGCTCGCAGCTCGGTGAAACTGACTTGGTCGTGGGCGAAATTCAACTGAGCTTCGGCCATTTCGACATTTGATTGCGCCGTCTGTTGCGCCTGGGTTGCAGCCTCGAAATTGGCGCGCGTTGTCCATCCCTGTGCCAATAGCGTCTGCTGGCGATCGAAATGATTGCGCGCCTGAGTGAGCTGGCCCTGGGCTGCGGCAAGGGCAGCCCGCGCCTGCCGCAAGGCGCTCAGTTGGTCCTGCGCTTCAAGTTGCGCCAGGAGCTGGCCGGTCTCAACGCGATCACCGAGCCGGATGTCGCTCGATTGCAGCCGTCCGGAAATTCGAAATGCCAGACTCACTTCGTCTTCAGCTTCGATGCGCCCAGAAAACGTGAGACGCGTCCGTTGATCCCGTTTCTCGACCGTGATGGTACGGACGGGACGCGGTGGCGTCGGCAGCAAATCCGTCGCTGCCTCTCTCTCGCAGGCGACCAGCAGCAGCGCAGAAACTCCTGCAACAAGCGTCGCATTCAGAGATCGCAGCCGCATAACTCTACCTATCCGCGCTGCTGATGATTTTGCGGAGAATTCATCTCCGCCTGTATCGGTAAATCTACTGAGCATCTGCAGGTGTAATCGTGACCGACCAAGCCGGCGTCACGGCCGGGAGGATTCCTGCAGCGGAGATCAGGCGATCACCCGATATCCGACGTACGTGGACAATGCATAAAGCTATAGTTGCGGCCGTTGCTCGGCGTGCGGTGCATTCGCCAAAGCAGCGGCTGGTCCGACGAGCCCGCGATCCGGGCTTCACGTGATTGGCTCAACGACAGGAGAAACCGAAATGAGAAAGCTAGCTTTGTTGTCCACCGCCGTTTTCATTATGCTCGGTGCCACGGGTTCGTGGACGCCAGGACAGGCGCAGGATCTGGCGTGGTGCAGAAAGTTCAAAGGAATGCTGACCTGCATGTACGACACGCGAGCCCAGTGCCGAGCGTCGGTGAGCGGGCGGCATGGGACCTGCGTCCCGAACCCGCGCCGCTAAAGGCGGCAATTGATGGCCACAGGTATCATTGATCGGGCGGCGCGAGCGATTTCGCTGTGCGCCACCCCTTCGGTACGCAATCATTAGCGTCTCGTATCTCATCGGGACATTCCCCACCGAGGCCGAGGGTTTTCTCCGATCCCCCGAGGCAGCGCTCGCGCGGTAGCTTGCTCGGGTGCCCTTGCTATGCTCCAATGGGAGGTCTTCATGTCCGATCTGGTCGCCATCGTATATCCATCCGAGGCGAAGGCCGAAGAAGTGCGTCAGCGGCTGCTCAAGCTGCAGAAGGAATATTTGATCACAATCAGCGACGCGGTGATCGCCGTGAAAACGGATTCCGGCGGCATCAAGCTCAATCAACTCGTCAACACGACGGCGATCGGCGCGATGACGGGAAGTTTCTGGGGCCTCCTGATCGGCGTGATATTCCTCAATCCGATCCTCGGCGTGGCCGTCGGCGCGGCATCCGGCGCGCTTGGCGGCGCCCTGTCCGATTTCGGCATCGACGATGCCTTCATGAAGGAATTGTCTGCATCGCTCCACACCGGCAACGCCGCCTTGTTCGTCCTGATCAAGAACATGACGGCAGACAAGGTGCTGAAGGAGATCAAGGACGCCGGGGGGACCGTGCTGAAGACGTCCCTGGACGACAGCAAGGAACAGGCCCTGCGCGACGCGCTCGCAAGTGCGGCGGAACGGCCGGCGGCCTGAACGGCCGCCTCGGGCCCGCTCAGCGCCGACCACCGGCGAGCCGCAGCAGCATCATGAACAGGTTGATGAAGTTGAGGTAGAGCGACAGCGCCGAAATCACGGACTTGCGGCCAGCTGACGTTTCATCATCTCTGCTGTCGTACATCGCCTTGATCCGCTGCGTGTCGTAGGCCGTGAGACCGGCAAAGACGCTAACGCCCACGACTGAGATCAGCCAGTCCAACCCGGAAGACTGCAGGAAGAGGTTGACCAGGCTGGCAACGATGACGCCGATCAGCCCCATGAACAGGAAGGTGCCGAGACCGGACAGGTCGCGCCGTGTGGTGTAGCCGAACACGCTGAGCGCCCCGAAGGTCGCCGCCGCGATGAAGAAGACGCGTGCGATCGACGCACTGGTGTAGATGTGGAACAGCGTCGAGAGCGACACGCCGACCAGGGCGGCATAGATGAAGAACAGAAGCCGCGCCGTTGATACCGACAGCGTATTGATGCGCGAACCGATGAAGAAGACCAGCCCAAGCGGCGCCAGAATGAAGACCCACATCAACGGGCTCTGCAGCAAGGCGGGACCGGTCAGCTGATAGGTCAGCCACGCGACGACAGCGGTCAGGCCGACGCCGGCGGTCATGTAATTGTAGATGCGCAGCATGTAGTCGCGCAGTCCGGTGTCCACCGCGATCGTGCCACCACCACCTGCACGCGAGGCCGCCAGGTCCTGATCGTAATTTGACATCGCTCGTCTCCTCTCAGAGCTTGCTGACAGGAACCTACGCTATCCCCCGGGCTCACAGGGCGGCATCGGACAATCACCCGAACGCCGGCGGGGAAACCACCTTGTCGCCTCTTGCGATTTTCCTGCAATCCGCGGCGACCATCATTACAAAGGGGCAATCTGGAACCGCCGCTCATCCCCTCCTTTTGGAGGGGGCGCCTTACGCGTTTGTCACTAGGAGATGATCGCGGCGCGGCCTAATCGGCTGACATGCGCTTCTATTTCCACATCGTCGACAAATACGGCCTCACGCCCGATGGGACCGGGTGCGAATACGCGGATCAGGATACGGCCGTTCTGCATGCTCAACGCATTGCGGCCGAGCTCGCGAAGGCCGGGGAATTCTGCCGTTCCGGCATCGTGCTTTTGGCTGCCGTTCCCGGGCTGGCATCCGGTCCCGGCGAAGGCGCGACCAGCCCCACGGCGAAGGCCTGAAGGCGGCGCAGAACCGCCTGGCGATTTCCTGCCCGTGCTCCCTACAGAGAATCCCTGATGTGCGAGCGGGAAAGCCGCCTTTAAGGTCTTCGCCGGGATCGACCGGCATCAGTCCCGCCGGTCGCGGATTGGAAGACCATCCCGTCATGGCTCCGTCAACGAACGAGGTCGATCAAAAGCTCTCGCGCAATGCGCTCATCGCACTCGTGGTGGGCTCGATGGTCGGCTCCGGCATTTTCGCGCTACCCGCATCCTTCGGGCGGACCACGGGCGCGCTGGGCGCGATGATCGCCTGGGTGATCGCGGGCACCGGCATGCTGATGCTGGCTTTCGTGTTCCAGACCTTGTCACATCGCAAACCGGATCTCGATGCCGGCATCTATGCCTACGCCAGGGCCGGGTTCGGCGAGTATATCGGCTTTGCTTCGGCCGTAGGATACTGGATCGGATGCTGCCTTGCAGATGTCGCCTGTCTCGTCCTGATCAAGGCAACACTCGGACAGTTTTTTCCTGTTTTTGGTGACGGCACAACTGCGGTAGCGATCGCTTCGGCGTCCGTCCTGCTGTGGGGAGTGCACGTTCTGCTCCTGCGCGGAATCAAGAACGCTGCCGCACTCAACACGATTGCGACCTACGCGAAGATCATTCCGATCGTTCTGTTCATTGCAGCCGCCGCCATCGCCTTCGACGGCAGACTTTTCTCCTTGAATTTCACGGGAGCGGAGCAGACGGAGCATTCAAATGTACTCACCCAGGTTCGCGGCACGATGCTGCTGACCGTGTTCGTCTTCGTCGGGATTGAAGGCGCCAGTGTCTATTCCCGCTATGCCCGTAGCCGAAACGATGTTGGATTCGCGACCATCGTCGGCTTTCTGACGGTGCTCAGCCTGCTCGTTCTCGTGACACTGCTGTCCTACGGCGTGCTGCTACGCCCGGAGCTGGCGGATCTGCCGACGCCATCCATGGCCGGCGTCATGGAAGCGATCGTCGGTCGCTGGGGCGGCATGTTCGTCAGCGTCGCACTCTTGATCTCGGTCCTTGGCAACTATCTGTCCTGGTCGCTCCTGGCAGCTGAGGTGCTGCATTCCGCCGCGGTCCACCGCACCATGCCCTCCTTTCTCGCAACAGTTAACGCGTACAAGGTCCCGGCCGGAGCGCTCTGGCTCACCAACTGCGTCATCCAGACTTTCCTCCTCGTGACCTGGTTTGCGGAATATGCATTCACGCTCGCCCTGAAGATGACGAGCGCGATGACGCTGATCCCGTATTTCCTTGTCGCGGCCTACGGTCTCAAGCTCGCCTGGACCGGCGAGGCCTACCGCGCCGGCGAGCGCACCCGCGTTGGCGACTGGATCCGCTCGGCTGTCGCGACGGTCTACGCGGCCGCGATGATCTACGCAGGCGGGCCGACGTTTCTCTTGCTGTCGTCGATCCTGTATGCGCCCGGCACGCTGCTGTTCCTTCTCGCCAAGCGCGAACGCAAAGAAGCGGTGTTCAGGCCATTGGAGGCAATCCTCTTTGCGGCGATCACGGTCGCCGCATGTGTCGGCGTCTACGCACTGTCCACCGGAGCCATCTCGATTTGAGCCGTTGTCCCTGGCTGCATGGAGGCGAATATGAGCATTCGAGCCATCTTGGGCGCCCTGATCCTGGGCGGGTTGGTCGCGGCTGCCGGATCTCCAACCCCGTTGCTGGCCCAGACGACTGACAAGGAGCTGGCGCCGAAGGGCACCGGCGCATCGGCGCCGAAGACCGTGGCGCCCAACACCAACACCAATCCGACCAAGCACCGCTACTGGCGTCATCGCGGCGGAAAGCATCCGCACTTTGGCAGCCGGCGCGTTCGCACCTAGCTGCCGCGAACGATCATCCACCCTCGCGATTGGACCGATCCATGAGCGATTCCAGGACAGGGCCGGGGCGGCTTCGCGACCCCCTTCCACACGACGATTCCACCGGCCTGCCGGAGCACGACGGGCGCGGCGTTCTCGCGACCGGGCTCAGCCTGCTCGCCGCCTGTGTTTTCCTGTTTCTGGCATGGCAGACAGTATCCAGTCTCCTGCTCATCTTTGCAGGCGTGTTGTTTGGCGCATTTCTCGATGCCTGCGCAAGGGCGCTCGCCCCGGTCGTTCCGCTCGCTCGCGCCTGGCGGCTGACGCTGGTCCTGCTGCTGTTCTCGGCCCTGTCGGCATTTGGACTGCTATGGGGCGCCGGCAAGCTACCGGAGCAGACGCGCCTCCTGCTGAAGGTCATGGACAGCCAGATCGACGTCCTGCAGCAGCATCTGCTGTCATACGGCGTAGATCTGCTCGGCCCGGAATGGGGCCGCGACTTTGCGCAATGGCTATTCTCGGATCAGGGGCGCTTTCTCAGCCACGCCCAATTCCTGCTCGGCGGAGCATCGAGCCTTCTGACCGGCGCACTCGTCATCGTATTCCTCGGAATCCTCTTCGCCTTCGATCCGACCAGCCATCGCGACAGCCTGGTCATGCTGGTGAAGCGACCCTATCGCGCGCGAACGAGAGTGGTGATGGACGAGATGGGCAGCGTGATGCGGCTGTGGCTGATCGGACAGCTCATCCGGATCGTGCTCATGACGGTGTGCGTCTGGGTCGCACTCTATCTGGTTGGGCTGCCGGGACCACTTGTGCTTGGACTGCAAGCGGGCTTGTCGAACTTCATTCCATATCTCGGACCGATCGTGGCGGCGGTTCCGATCGCGCTGGTCGCGATGCCGCTCGGCGGCTCGCTGCTGATCTGGGCCGTGCTCATCTACACAATCATTCAGTCGATCGAAGGCTACGTGATCGGCCCGCTGATCCAACGTCAGGCGGTCGAGATCCCCCCTGCCTGGACACTGGTCGCGATCGTCATGCTTGGCGCGCTGTTCGGCGTCCTGGGCATTGCGATGGCCATGCCCCTGGTCGCGATCGGCCGTGTCGCGATCATCCGATTCTACGTCGAGGACTATCTCGGCGACGACCTCAAGCCGACCTTCAGCAGCAACAGATCATGAATGGATGGCCCATGAGCGAGATCGATCTACAACGGAACGAGGGCACGGAGCCTGCCCCACCTCAATTCAGGATGGCTCATTTCCTGTGGCAGCAGCTCCCTTACGTGGTGGCGCTGGTGCTCGCTGTCGCGGGCGTCGCCTATACCAACGTCTCCCACCAGCCTCTCGTCGGCTACTGGGAATTCCTGGCGCTCGCCATCGGAGCGGTCTGCGTCGTCACGAAATGGCCGGAGACGCAAGGCAAGGACGCCCAGCTCCGATTGATCTGGACCCAGGCGCTGCACTGGATCGCCGTCCTGGTCACGATGAACATCATGCTGATGTCGGGGGTGCAGCAATTGCTTCCGACACCGGCAACCGGCTTGGTGCTGCTGACGTTGCTCGCGCTCGGCACCTTCCTCGCGGGCGTCAGCCTTCTGTCGCTACAAATCTCGTTTCTCGGCCTTGCGATGGGCGTGACCGTCCCGGCGATATCCTGGCTGAAGCAATCTGTCTTCTTCTTCCTGCTTGGCGCGGTGCTGCTGATCGGCCTCGGCATCACTTTCTGGCTTCGCCAGGACCGCCGGCCTGCGGCCGCGTCCATGAAAAACCAGATGGAGGCTTGAATGCGAATGATGCGGTTCCTTTGCGTTGCCGGATGCGCGTTGCTTTGCTGCGCCGCCTCCCCCGCCCGCGCCGACACATTCCGGGTCGGCAGGCTGTTGTGCCTCAGCTCCCCGCGCGTGGGCCTGGTCCTTGGATCGGCGCAATCGCTGCGCTGTACTTTCTTCTATGCACGCAGGCCCCCTCGACAATACATCTATGAGGGACGCATCAGGCGCGTTGGGCTCGACCTGGGAGTGACCTCGGCGGGCTCTCTCTCCTGGGCCGTCTTCGCCAAGAATTCGCGGATCGGCCCCGCTACGCTGCGAGGAAACTATGTGGGCGCGAGCGGCAGTATCGCATTCGGCCCCGGCCTCGGAGCCAACGTCCTGATTGGCGGCTCGCGCCGGAGCGTGATGTTGCAGCCGCTGTCGATCGAGCGATCGATCGGAATCAATCTCGCGGCGGGCGTGACCAACCTGACTCTGGGTCCGCGCGGCAGGCGGTAGTTCGCTCACGGGGAGCCCTCCCGAGACTCCATGCGAACATTCCCGCACGGTCGTTCAGGGTTTCGTCGGATGTCGATGCTCCGGCTCCGAAGCTACGGTCGCGTCGGGGTGGCGATCACCAGGAGATCAGGAGCGTGGCATGACAGTCTATGACAGCCGGCCCGGCATCGCAGCTCTGGGCCCTCCACCCCTGTGGGTCTGCGCTCTGCTGGGCATCGTCATGATCGCTGCCGGTATCGCAGCTCTCAGCGATGTGGCGTTCGCGACCATCATCAGCGTGAAGCTGATCGGATTGACGGCGATCGCGGCCGGCGCGTTCGAGATCGCCCACGCCCTCTGGACCAAAGGATGGGGCGGCTTTCTGTGGCAGATCCTGCTCGGCGCCCTCTACGTCGCCTTCGGGCTCGTGCTGCTGACCCAGCCCGCCTCCGGCGCTTTGATCCTCACTTATTTCCTCGGCGCGATCCTGATCGCCTCAGGCGTCATTCGATCCATACTGAGCTTCGCTCATTGGAGCCAGAACGGTTGGATGATGCTGATCTCCGGCGTCTTCGGGGTGGTCGCTGGCGCGCTGATCCTGTTCAGCTTCCCCACCATGAGCTTGTGGATCCTCGGTTTCCTGCTTGGCGTCGACCTGATCTCGCACGGCCTTGCCTGGCTGCTATACGCGCTTCAGTCCGTGCGGCGGGCTGCGTAACTTAAGGAGAAGAAGATGATGGACACCCCCAACCGTCGCGCTTTCCTTGGCCTTGCCAAAAATGCGGTAGCTGCCGCGGCGATAGGCACCATCGGCGTTCGCTTCATTGCGGTCGCGGAAGCGATGCCGATCGCCCCCGTGCTCGGCCAGACCGCCGGCCCGTCGGATCTCCTGACGCGGACACAATGGGGACCGCCGCCTCATCCTGGCTGGGGCCGCCGGCGACCGCGCAGGCGCCGCTGGGTTTGCTGGTGGCATCGCGGTCGTCGTCGCTGCGGATGGCAGTGGCGCTAGGTCCCTTACGCAATCCGCAGGCGGCCGATGGGTTGTGAAGGCCAAGCAACCCCAACCAGACGATGGAGGCGATCGTGCGCCACACCAATCAATGGCTTCTTGGAGCCATCCTCGCAGCGCTTCTCGTTATGACGACCTGGTACTCCGTGGCGGTATGGCAGGAAACGCCATCGATGCCGTTTTATCGCAACGCCATCCTGGCAGGAGCTGCCATCTTGATGCTGGTGTCCGGCTGCGGCCTGATCGCACTGATGTTCTATAGCCGCCGCAAGGGTTACGACGAGCCCGTGCGCAGCGATCGAACACCGCGGGAGTAACGAGGCGCCGGTGAACCACCGGACCGGTCTCGAGCCCGGTTGCAATGAGCGCACAATGACCCTTGCTGGCGTCTCGGTCAGGCTTCTGGCGACAACTCTGCTGACGATCATCGCCGGCGGGCTGGCCCGGACCCAACCCGCCGCGCCGGGCCCACCCGCGGTCGGCGTCGTAGAGGCGACCAGGCGACCGATCACCGAGAGCAGTGAATTTCTCGGGCGGATCGAGGCGATCAATCGGGTCAATGTCGTCGCGCGCGTCACCGCATTTCTGGAACGTCGCCTGTTCGAGGAAGGCGCCGAGATCAGCAAGGGCGATGAGCTTTACCGGCTGGAGCGGGGCCCCTTCGAAGCGGATCTCGCCTCGAAACAGGCGCAGGTAGCGCAGCTTCAAGCGACTCTCGACAACGCCAAGCAGACGACGGAACGTGCGCGAACCCTGCTCGGGGGCCCTGCCGGGCAACAATCCACTTACGACGCCGCCATCGCGAACCAGCTCAGTCTCGAAGCCCAGGTCCAGGCCGCACAAGCCCAGGTCCAGGCCTCCCGGATCAATCTCGACTACACCAGGATCAGTGCACCGATCGCCGGCAAGATCGGACGCACGGCATTGACGGAGGGCAACGTCGTCGGCCCAAGCTCGGGCGTGCTGACCACCATCGTCAGCCAGGACCCGATGTACGTCACCTTCCCCGTACCGCTGCGCCAGGGACTGGAACTGCGGGAACGATACGGGCCGCGAGGCGGCCTGGAAGCCGTCGTCATCAGGCTGCGACTGCCCGACGGCCGGATGTACGGCCAGTCCGGCAAGCTGAATTTCGTCGACAACACCATCGCTCAGAACACGGACACGATCACCGTACGCGGCGAGATCGGCAATCCTATCCTGCGGACGTCCTCGGCGGCCGGCGTCACCGTTCACGAACTGACCGACGGCGAGTTCGTGACCGTCGTGCTGGAGGGCGTTCAGCCGATCGAGGTGCTGGCGATCCCGCGCTCCGCCGTGCTCTCGGACCAGCAGGGCGACTATGTTCTCGTTGTCGGCGCCGACAACAAGGCCGAGCAGCGCCGCATCCAGCTCGGACAATCGACCCCGACCATCGCAGCGGTCATCACAGGACTCGCGGCCGGCGACAGGGTGATCGTCGAAGGCCTGCAGCGGATTCGCCCCGGCCAGGTCGTTTCGCCGGGGCCGGCAAGTCCACTGATCCTGTCGAGCATGAAGGCTGCGGACGGTGCGAACCCGCAAGCAGCTCCCAGCACCTCCGGCAAGACCGGCCGGGCGGGTGACAGGCCATGATGTCCGCTGTCTTCATCGATCGTCCCCGGCTGGCGATGGTGATCGCCTTCATCATCACCATCGCCGGCGCGCTGGCGCTGATGCAGATCCCGGTGGCACAATTTCCGGACATCGTGCCCCCACAGGTCACCGTCTCCGGCACCTTCCCGGGAGCGTCCGCCGACGTCGTCGAGAGCAGCGTCGCCCAGCCCTTGGAGGCACAGATCATCGGCGTCGACCGCGCGCTCTACATGAAATCGACCAGCGCCAGCGACGGCAGCTACACGCTGACGGTTTCGTTCGCGCTCGGCACAAACCCCGACATCAACACCGTCAATGTCAACAACCGCGTGCAGAGCGCGCTGTCGCAGTTGCCGACCGAAGTGCAGCAGCAGGGGGTAACGGTCCGCAAACGGTCCTCGTCGATCCTGCAATTCCTCGTTCTTTACAGCGCCAATGGCGAGCAGGACCCGCTGTTCATCACGAACTACGCCATCATCAACGTACTCGATGCGATCGCGAGCACCCCGGGGGTGGGCCAGGCCAACCTGTTCGCCAAGATGAACTACTCGATGCGGATCTGGTTCGACACGCAGCGGCTTACCAGCCTCAATCTCACGCCGTCGGATGTCATTGCCGCAATTCGCACGCAAAGCATCCAGGCCCCGGTCGGCCGCATCGGGGCGCGGCCGATCAGCGATGACCAGCAATTCCAGTTCAACGTGCAAACCCTGGGCAGGCTCGCAACCGTCGATCAATTCGCTGATATCGTGCTGCGTGCCAACCCGGACGGCTCGTCCCTGCTGGTGAAGGACGTTGCTCGCGTCGAGATGGGCGCACAGAACCTCGACAGCGAAGCGCGGATCGACGGGCGCGCGGCCGTTCCGGTCGCGATTTATCTGGCGCCGGGCGCCAATGCGGTGACCACCGCACAGGCCGTGGCGGCGACGATGCAGCGGCTGTCGCAGCACTTCCCCACCGGACTGAGCTACCTGGTGCAATACGATTCCACGAGCTTCGTCCGCGACACCATCGCGGAAGTGCTGCAGACGCTGGGCGAAGCCTTCGTGCTGGTCGTGATCGTGGTGTACCTCTTCCTCGGCAATCTCCGGGCCACGGTGGTCCCCGCGATCGCGGTTCCCGTGAGCCTGATTGGCACTTTCGCCGTCCTGCTGGTGCTGGGCTATTCCGCCAACACGGTCTCCCTGCTGGCGATGGTGCTCGCGATCGGCATCGTCGTGGACGACGCCATCGTCGTCGTCGAGAACGTCGAACGGGTGATGGAGGAGGAGCCCACCCTTTCCTCCACCGAGGCCAGCAAGAAGGCCATGACGCAGATCACCGCGCCGATCATCGCGATCACCCTGGTGCTGCTGTCGGTCTTCGTACCCATCGCATTCATTCCAGGCGTTTCCGGAACGCTATTTCGCCAGTTCGCGGTGACGATCAGCGCCGCGATGATGATTTCGGCGTTGAACGCGCTGACACTGTCACCTGCCCTGTGCGCGCTGTTCCTGCGCCACACCGGTCCCAGGCGCGGCATCATGGGCCGCGTCCTCGGCTCAATCGATTGGATTCGTGACCGCTACAGCAGCGGCGTCCGGCGTCTCGTGCGCGTGGCCGGCCTCTCTCTCCTGTTCGTCGCGCTGCTGGCCGCCGGCGTCTTCGGCATGTCGCTGATCACGCCGACGGGTTTCCTGCCCGAGGAAGATCAGGGCGCCTTCTTTACCTCGGTCCAACTGCCGGACGGTGCGTCGGTGGCGCGAACCAGCGAGGTCACCCGGCAGGTCGAAGCCGTCCTCAAGCAGCTGCCGGCCGTGGACCACGTCCTGGCCATCGTCGGCTTTTCCCTGCTCGACGGCGCATCGGAATCGAACAGCGCCCTCGTCGTCACTCGCTTGAAGCCATTTGCCGATCGCAAGGCAGCAACGAATTCCGCGCAAGCGCTGATCCGGCAGACTTTCGCGGTCGGCGCGCAGATCCGACAGGCCAATGTGCTGCCGTTCAACCTGCCACCGATCATCGGTCTCTCCACCGGCGGCGGCTTCGAATACCAGCTCCAGGCATTGGAAGGGCAGAGCCCGGCCGAGATCTCGAGCGTCACCAACGCGCTGATCGGCGCCGCCAATGCCGATCCTCGTCTGGCGCGGGTCTTTTCCACGTTCACCGCGACCAATCCGTCCATCCATCTCGACATCGACCGTGGCAAGGCGCAGGCGCTCGGAGTAGGGATCAGCGACATCTTCACCGCCCTGCAGGCGACGCTCGGCGGCATCTACGTCAACAATTTCAACCGGTTTGGCCGCACCTGGCAGGTCAACGTCCAGGGCGAAGCATTCGATCGCGGCGATATCTCGGACATCTGGCGCATCTATCTGCGCAATAGCACCGGGCAGATGGTGCCGATCAGATCACTGGCCGGGATCAGGATCGTGACTGGCCCCCAGGTGATCACCCGCTACAACAATTACCGCTCGGTGACGGTGAACGGCAGCCCGGCGCCCGGGGTCTCTTCAGGCACCGCAATGGCTGCGATGGCCGATGTCTCCAATGCCGTACTGCCTGACGGTTACAGCTTTGCGTGGACCGGCACCGCCTATCAGGAGCAGCAGGCCGCCGGCCAGACCGGCATCGTGCTGATGCTTGCCGTGCTGTTTGCCTATTTGTTCCTGGTGGCGCTCTATGAGAGCACGGTGATCCCGATCCCGGTGCTGCTGTCCGTCGTCGTCGGCGTGCTCGGCTCCTATGTCGGCATCAATCTCGCAGGCCTCAATCTCGACCTCTACGGCCAGATCGGGCTGGTGGTGCTGATTGCGCTCGCCGCCAAGAACGGCATTCTGATCGTCGAATTCGCCAAGGAGCGACGCGAGGCAGGCGTGGCGCTCGACGACGCCGCGGTCCAGGGCGCGCATATGCGCTTCCGCGCGGTCATGATGACCTCCGTCGCCTTCATCCTTGGTCTCCTGCCGCTCGTGATCGCGACCGGCGCCGCGGAGCTCAGCCGCAGGGCTGTCGGTACGGCAGTGTTCGCGGGCATGCTCGCGGCAAGCTCGATCGGAATCTTCCTGGTGCCGATGCTCTACGTGACTTTCCAGCACCTGCGGGAGCTGATGAAGAGCAAGCCATTGCCTGCCAGCGAGTTACCCCGGCCGCCGAGTGAACGGTGAGTCCCGCTTGCGCAGGATCGACGGTCGGGGGCTGCGTCAGGCGAAGAAGTCTGTCGGATGCGCCGCAGTCTCCTTGCGCCAAGCGAGATCGGCCGCACCAGGATTGCTGCCGAACGCCGACATCTCCTGCCGCATCAGCGCGAGCAGCGTGGACGACTGATCCGTCGTCCCCTCACCCGCCGCGCGTCCGGCCCAACCGTCAGCGTCGGCGCCGGGCTGCGACGGACCGGCGGCGCCTGCCCCAGCACCCGCTCCGTTCGGCTTGTCCGGCCCTGCCATCGCATCCATCGCGCGCCAGAACTGCTCACCAATCGAAGGCGCGGGATTCGCGGACAGGATCTCGAGCGCGGAGGCCAGGGTTTGGGCCGAGCTCGCGGCGCTGCCGGTGGCGAGCGGTTGCGTCGCCCGCGTCAATGCGGCATCGGCATAGTCCATCGTGCGCCCGTCAGTGCGGGTGTAGCTCCCGCGATTGACGATCACGGTGCTGCCGAACTCCCAGGACGCATCCGTCGCGGATGCCGTCAGATTGATCGAGCGCACACCAGCGGTTGACAGCGACAGGACCTCCCCGTCCTGCGCGGAACCGTCGCCGTTGCGGTCCTGCCACAGGTTGAAATCGCCGAAACGAATGTCGTCGGCAGAAAGCATTCCGTCGCGGTTGCTGTCGAAGGCGCGCAGGCCTTCGAGATCGGAGCGCGCACCCGCCACATCGTCGGCAAAGCTCAACTCCGAAATGCCGCTCACGGTTCTGTTGCGGTCGCGATCGAGGAACAGGAACGCTTCCGTGGTCCCGATCCAACTGGTGTCGTCGGCTGTTCCGTCGCCGTCGATATCAAACGTCGCGGAGGACTGGCTGGCGGTTGTGGTTTCCACCCCGAGGCCGTCGAGATCGAGGATGATCGGCGCCGCCAGCGTGACCGTCTCGCCGTTGCGGAAGATGAGCCTTTCGATGCTCGTGAGCGTGTCGACGCCGTCGCTGCCATTCGCGGTGGAATTGTCGGTAACCTGAACCGACCCCGCCGACGTGACGATCGAATAGGTCGACATCACACCATTGTAATAGGCGATGTCAGTGCCGTTGCCGCCATTGATGGTGTCGTTGCCGGCCATGCCCCAGAACGAATCATCGCCGTCATTGCCGTTGAGCGTGTCGTTGCCGATGCCGCCGGCCAGACGGTCCGCGACAGCGCCCCCGGTGATGACGTCGTTTCCGCCGGCGCCGTAGATGCTGTTCAGAGCGATCGCATCGCCGACCAGCGTGTCGACGCCGGCGGTCCCAACAACCCAGCCCTCGAAGGCGTTCGAGATGGTGAGGCTGACGGTGGCCGTTGCTGTCGCGACACCATCACTGATCGTATAGGTGAAGCTGTCGTTCCCTTCGTATCCGAAATCGGGCGTGTAGCTGACGCCCTGCCCGTCGATCACGACGGTGCCCTTGGGCGGGGCGCCGACAGAGACAATGGTCAGATTGTCGCCGTCGATATCGATGTCGTTGGCGAGCAGGCTTGCGCGCGCGATGGCGAGCGTGTCGCCATGGGTAACGGAGAACGGACCGTCATTGGCCGCGACCGGCTTGTCGTTGACAGGCGTGATCGTCAGGGTGAAGACGTCACTGGTCGTGAGCGTGCCGTCGCTGGCGGTGACCTTGATGTCGATCGCGCCGTTGAAATTGAGCGGCGGAGTGCCGGCAAACCTGGCGCCCGTCAGCGTCAGCCAGGACGGCAGCGGGCTGCCATCTGCCAACGTTGCGGTATAGGTCAGCGTGTTGCCATCAGGATCGGTGAAGCGGCCGGTCGGGATCGTGTAGGAGACCGCTGCATCCTCCGCCGAATTGACGTCGGATAGCGGCACCGAGACCACCGGCGCGTCGTTCACCGGCGTGATGGTCAGCGCGAAGATGTCGCTCGCCGTCAGCGCACCGTCGCGGGCAGTGACCTTGATGCTGAGCGTGCCGTTGTAGTTCGCCGGGGGCGTGCCGGTGAAGGTGGTGCCGTCGAAGCTCAGCCAGGTCGGCAGCGCGGCGCCGGTGGAGAGCGTCGCCGTGTAGGTCAGCGTGTCGCCGTCGATATCGGTGAAGCTGCCGGCAGGAAGCGTGATCGCCAGCGGCGTATCTTCCGGCGACGACACGTCAGGAAGCGGCACGGCCAGCACCGGCGCGTCGTTCTTCGGCGTGATGTTCAGCGTAAAGACGTCGCTGGCCGACAGCGAACCGTCGCTCGCGGTGACCTGGATGTCGATGGCGCCGTTGAAGTTGAGCGGCGGGGTGCCGGTGAACTTGGTGCCGGTCAGCGTCAGCCAGGACGGTAGCGGGCTGCCATCCGCGAGTGTCGCCGAATAGGTCAACGTGTTGCCGTCCGGATCAGTGAAGCGGCCGGCCGGGATCGTGTAGGAGATCGCGGTGTCCTCCGCCGAATTGACGTCGGACAGCGGCACCGCAACCACGGGCGCGTCGTTCACCGGCGTAATGGTCAGTGCAAAACTGTCGCTGACCGCCAATGCGCCGTCGCGCGCGGTGACCTTGATGCTGATCGTACCGTTGTAATTCGCCGGCGGCGTGCCGGTGAACGTCGTGCCGTCGAAGCTCAGCCAAGTCGGCAGCGCCGCGCCGGTGGAGAGCGTTGCGGTGTAGGTCAGCGTATCGCCGTCGACATCGGTGAAGCTGCCGGCGGGAAGCGCGATCGACAGCGCCGTATCTTCCGGCGACGTCACGTCGGGCAACGGCACGGACAGCACCGGCGCATCGTTCTTCGGCGTGATCGTCAGGGTGAAGACGTCGCTGGCCGAGAGCGTACCGTCGCTCGCGGTGACCCGGATGTCGATGGCGCCGTTGAAGTTGAGCGGCGGCGTGCCGGCAAACTTGGTGCCGGTCAGCGTTAGCCAGGACGGCAGCGGGCTGCCGTCCGCAAGCGTGGCCGAATAGGTCAACGGATTTCCGTCGACATCGGTGAAGCGGCCGGTGGGGATCGTGTACGAGACCGCGGCGTCCTCCGCCGAATTGACGTCGGACAGAGGGACTGCCAGCACGGGCGCATCGTTTACGGGCGTGATCGTCAGCACGAAGATGTCGCTGGCCGACAACGCGCCGTCACTGACCGTGACCTTGATGCTGACCGTGCCGTTGTAGTTGGCCGGCGGCGTGCCGGTAAAGGTGGTGCCGTCGAAGGTCAGCCAGGAGGGCAACGCGGCCCCGCTGGACAGCACCGCCGTGTAGCTCAGCCGGTTGCCATTGACGTCGGTGAAGCTGCCGGCCGGGATCGCCACCGACACCGCGGTGTCTTCCGGCGAGGAGACGTCGGGCAGCGGGATCGAGACCACCGGCGCGTTATTCACCGAGGGGATCGTCAGGCGGAATACGTCGCTCGCCGTGAGCGACCCGTCGCTCGCCGTGACCTTGATGTCGATCGCGCCGGTGTAGTTGGTGGGCGGCGTGCCGGTGAAGGTCGCACCATCGAAGGCCAGCCACGACGGCAACGCGCTGCCGTCGGCCAGTGTTGCCGTCAGTGCCAGCGCATCGCCATCGAGATCGGCGAAGCTGCCAGCCGGGACCGAGATCGTGACGCGGACGTTTTTCGGCGAGACGATATCGGCCAGCGGCTGCGCCAACGCTGGCGCATCGTTGGCAGGTGTGATCGTCAGGCGGAACACATCGCTCGCCGTAAGCGCACCGTCGCCGGCGACGACCTTGATGTCGATCGCGCCGTTGTAGTTCGCCGGCGGGGTGCCGGTGAAGGTCGTGCCGTCGAAGCTGAGCCAGGACGGCAGCGCGCTGCCGTCGGCCAGCGTCGCGGAATAGACCAGTGCATCGCCGTCGACATCCGCGAAACTGTCGGTCGGGATCGTGATCGAGACCGGAGCATCTTCCGGCGACGACACGTCAGCCAAGGGCTGCGTCGCCACCGGCGCGTCGTTCACCGGCGTGATGGTCACGCGGAAGACGTCGCTCGCCGAGCGTGCGCCGTCGCTGGCTGTCACCAGGACATCGAAATGGCCGTTGAAATCCGCCGGTGGCGTGCCGGTGAAAGTCGTACCGTCGAAGCCGAGCCAGGACGGCAGCGCGCTGCCGTCGGCCAGCGTCGCCGAATAGGTCAGCGGCTCGCCATTGGGGTCGGTGAAGCTGCCGGCCGGGATCTCGATCGAGAGCAGCGCATCCTCGGATGAAGACACGTCGACCAGCGGCACCGATAGCACCGGTGCATCGTTGGCCGGCGCGATCGACACCAGCAACTCCCGCACAGTCTGAGCAGTGCCATCGAATGCTGCGATCTCGAGCTGGACCGTGCCGTTGAAATTGGCGGGTGGATCGCCACTCAGCACCCGCGTCTGCGGGTCGTAGGTCAGCCAGGCCGGCAGCGCCGCGCCGCCCTTGCCTCGGATTTCGACCAGCAGCGCGTCACCGTCGAAGTCGGTAACGAAGCCAGCCGGCAGGGCAACGCTGAAGTGCTGGTCCTCCGTTCCCTTGAGCACGGGAACCGCGGAGATAACCGGCGCGTCGTTGACCGCCGCTACGTTGATATTGACCCGCGTCGTCGCGGTCAGACCGGTGGAATCCTCGATCTCGTAGTCGAACCATGCCGGTCCGTTGAAATCGGAATTCGGCGTGATCCGAAGCTGACCGAAGCCGAGATCGGCGACCGTCACGCCCGAGGTTGCCACGATCCGTGTGAGCACGAACGCCTGCTGGTCGGCATCGCTGTCATTGGCCAGCAGCTGGCTCGCAAACAGCGTCAGCGGCGAATCCTCGCGCATGTCGAGCGTATCGGGGCGCGCGACCGGGGCGTCGGCGACCGGCAATACGTTGATCGTCACGGTCGTCGAGACCGCGAAATCCTGCTCGTTCTTGACGGAATAGTGCAGCACCAGCTCGCCGTTGAAATTCGCGGCCGGCGTGACCCGATATTTTCCATTCGCGAGCAACTCCGCACCTTCGAGCCCGACAAAGGTCAGGGTCGATCCCTCGGGCGCAACGTCGTTCGCCATCAGGGCGGCGGGGTCGATGTCGATGAAGCCGTCCTCGAGCACCTCGAAGCCGACATCCGACACCGGGATCGGCAGCGGCACGTTGGGCGCGACCAGCAGCGTCACGAAGCCGACGCTGGAAGCGCCATGGCTGTCGGTGACGCGATAGTGGAAGCCGGCATCGCCGATATAGCCGGCGTTCGGCGTGAAGACCGCGGTCGAGCCGACGCGGATCACCGTGCCCTGGTCGCCGTCGAACACCTCGACGATCTCGAAGCTGTCGCCTTCGACGTCGCGGTCGTTGGCGATCAGCGCGGCGAAATCGATCGTGATGGCCTGGTCCTGGGTCGTCCTGAACACGCCCTGGGGATCGTTGGCCGTCCCGGCTCCATCCGGATTGGCGATCGGCGCATCGTTCACCGCGGCGACGTTGAACGTCACGGTACCGGTCGAGGTCTTGCGGCCGTCGGAGACCGTGTAGCTGAAATTAACCGCGCCGCTGATGTTCTCGTTCGGCACGAACTGCCAGCGTCCATCGGGCAGCTCGATGATGCGGCCGTTGCCGGCGCTGCGTGACAGCGACTGGAACGTGATGGTGTCGCCATCGGCGTCGCTGTCGTTGCCGAGAAGGTCGGCCGTCGTGAACTCGAGCGGCGTGTCCTCGTCGGTCGCGAACACGTCGCTCGCCGCGATCGGCGCGCGGTTGGTCGAGGCGACGTTGACCTTGACCTTGCCCGTGCTCGAGCCGTTGGTGTCGTCGGTCACGATGTATTCGAACGAGGCGACACCCTCGAAATTGTGGTCGGGCGTGAACACGATGTGGGTGCCGTCGAAGCTGACGGTGCCATGGCTCGCGTTGGCGACATCGACGAAGCGGATCGGGTTGTTGTCGACGTCGTAGTCGTTGGCAAGCAGCGTCGCCGGATCGATCAGCAGCGGCGTGTCCTCGATCGCCGCGACCGTATCTTCGACCGTGGTCGGCGGATCGTTGACAGCGGCGACATGCACGACGGCCGCGCCGGTCGAAGGACCTTCGTGGTCGTCGGTCACGATATAGCTGAAGCCGTCATCGCCAGAGAAGGCATCCGCCGGCGTATAGACGGCGAAGGCCCCGGCATTGCCGTCGAAATGCTGGCTCAGGGTTGCGCTCTGGCTGTCGCCGCCGAGCGTCCGCGTGAAGCGAATGTCGAGATTCACAGCGAATGCCAGCGGCACATCGCCCGAAAGCGCACCGGTCGCGCTGTCGATGGTGAGCCAATCCGGCAGCGCCGAGCCGTCGGCCAGCGTCGCGCTCCAGACCGCACCGTCGAGCTGGCCGAGCCCGGCTGGCGGCGCGATATTGGCGTGGGCGAGCTCGATGACGAGCGAGCCATTGGCCGGCTGCCCAAGCGACAGAATGCGCAAGGCGTCGCGGTCGCGATCGAAGTCGTTGCGCAGCAGGTCGACCACCGCGAAGCGTGTGGTCTGGCCCTCGCGTCCCGTCAGATTGTCGACCGCGGCGTCCGGCCGCTCACGCGTCGGCTTCACGTCGTAGAAGATCAGCGCCGGAGTGCCGGAGACGCCGCCCTTCTCGTCCGTCGCGTCGTAGCTCAGCACAACCGTGCCGTTGAAGTCGGTAGGAACCGTGACGTTGATCTGCTCGGGCGAGACCACCGTGGAGATCGGGAACGGCGAAATCTTGAAGGTGTCGTCGACCACGGCTTCGGTGATGATCGACATCGCCGGATGGCCGTTGCCGGCGGCGATATCGAGGCGGACCGGCAGCGCGCCGACCCAGTTGGCCGGCGGCATGCCGGAGAAGGTAAAGGTCGCCGGATCGAAGCTCAGCCAGTCCGGCAGCGGCGCGCCGCTCTCGCGCGTCGCGGTGATCGCACCGGCGCCCTTCAGGTCCAGCGCGAACAGGCCCTGGCCGGCGAAATAGGAATCGCCTTCCAGCGCCTGGTTGATCGCCGTCATCTGGCTCGCGAGATCGCCGTGCGGATCGACGACGAATTCCAGCGTGAAGCCCCGATTGCTCGACGCATAGGTCCCGTCGGGAAGCACGCGCGGGGTCGGCGTGAACACGACCTGCAGGCGCGCCAGCTGCGCATCCGTATCCGGCGCGAAGCCGCTCAGGCTGACCGTGCGCGTCGCGGCGTCGAAGGACAGCCAATCCGGCAACGGGCGGCCGCCGATGATCGAGGCCGAAACCGTCCCGCTCCTGGTGTCGAGCAGCGCGATCTGGCTGTCATAGCTGACGCCGGCCGGCAGCGTCGCCGGATCCAGCGTCATGCTGTCGGTGAAGGTCTTGGGGCTGCCGCCACCCGCGGCCGGATGCGTGAAGGTGAGCTGGACGCTGATCGGGTCCGTCGTCCCCTCGGGCGGCGTTCCCGTGAACTGCAGCGTCTGGGCATTGAAGCTGAGCCAGGACGGCAGCACGGAGCCATCGGCGAGCGTGGCCGCGACGGTCGTGTCCGCATCGAGATCGGACGCGTCGAACTCGTAATCGACCGCGAAGGCGGAGCGGATCTCGTACCCCTTCAGGACATCGGTCCTGGCATCGAAGCCGCCCGAGATGTCGCCTGCCGTGAGCTCGAAGCGAGTGTTGAAGATCCGTCCATTGGAGGGATCGCGCAGCCAGACGTCGACGGAGAGCGGATCCATTCCGGCCGGCGGCGACCCCGCAAACCGCATGGTGGCGGCATCGAACTGCAGCCAGGACGGCAGCGCCGAGCCGTCGGCCAGGGCCGCGCTGACCTCGTAGCCGGCCGAGAGATAGCGGTGGTCGATCACGCCGAGCACAGTCGAGCGCTTGAAGAACAGCACGTCGCCGTCCGCGTCGATGTCGTTGCCGAAGGCCTCGCCGGGGATCACGAACAGCGGACCGTCTTCGAGGCCGCTGACATAGTCGTTGCGCACGACCGGAGCTTCGTTGCGCGGCAGCACCGTGATCGCGACATAGGCGGTTGCGGTGCCGCCATGGCCGTCGCTGATCGTGTACTGGAAGCCGGCGGCGCCGTTGTAGTCCGGCGTCGGCCGGAACTCGATCATGCCGTCGTCGCGCAGGCGCACCTTACCGCCATCGGCGAACCGGGCGATGCTGTCGAGAACCAGCGTGTCGCCGTTCTCGTCGGTGTCGTTGGCGAGGATCGTCGCCGGATCGATCACGAGGATCTGGTCTTCGAGCGTCCGGTAGCCATAATCGTTGTAGGCCTTCGGCGCGTCGTTGAGCGGCTTGACCTTGAAATCGTAGGTCAGTGTCGCCGCTGCGCCGCGCGCGTCGATCACGTCATATTCGATGCTGGCCTGGCCGAGGGAGGCCGGCGTGAAGGTGATGGTGCCGGTCGCCTGGTCGAACACCAGGCTGCCATTGTTGGCGGGGTTGTTGTCGAGACCGCCATGCAGGCCGACGAAGGTGAAGCTGTCGCCCTCGATGTCGTACGTGTTCGCCATCAGATCGGCGACCGTAACGGTGGTATCCTGGCCGAGACGGATCCAGCGATAGGTGTCGCGATCGCGGGGTGCGTCGTTGACGGGCGAGATCGAGATTTCGACCTTGGCGGTCGAGGTCGCGTCGCTGGCATCGGCCAGCGTGTAGACGAAGCCTGCCGCGCCGAAATAGTCCGGGCGCAGCTTGAACTGGATATAGTCGCCATCCAGCCGGGCGGAGACGTTGCTGCCCTCGAACCGGTAGTCGGTGTCCTTGTAGCTGTCGATCGCCTGTCCGGACGTGTTGGTCAGCGGCGCGATCGAAACGATGTGCAGGCCTTCCAGATCGGCGTCACCGTCGACGTCGAAATCGTTAGCGAGCAGCGTGTCTATCCGGATCCGCAGGATCTGGTCCTCGACGCCGTAGACCAGCGCATCATCCACCGCCGTCGGCGCGTCGTTGACTGCCGCAAGATCGACCTCGACCCGGGCCGTGGATTCGCGGCCGAACTGGTCGCGGACGGTGTAGTTAAAGAAGGCATCGCCATTGTAGTTCTGCGCACCCAGGAATTCGATCTTGCCGTCCTCGCGCACGCGCACGGTGCCGTTCACCGCGTTGCCGACACCGGCGAGCGTTAAATTGACCGCGCTGTCGCCATCGTTGGCGAACAGGGTCGCCGGGTCGATCACGACCGGCTCGTCCTCGACGCCGAGATGCACGATATCGTCGGCGGCGTTGAGGCGGCCGAGCTGCTGCAGCTGATCGATCCGGTCGCGATTCCAGACCGTGCCGTTAGCGAACACGACTTCCTCGATGCCGCTCTGGGCGCCGAGGAAATGATCGGTGACGCGCACGGTATCGATCAGGAAGCCGTCCTGCCGCTCGAATTCGAGCAGGAGGTCGTTGCCCTCGCGGATGACAGAGACGTCCTTCGGCGCGATCGCCGACGACAGCACCAGGCGATCGGTGTCGGTCTCCGCTCCCTGCTCGGTGATGACGTCTTGGCCGTCGTCGAGGCCGAACAGGTAGGTGTCCGAGCCGGCCCCGCCGGCGATGGCATCGTTGCCGCGAAGACCCTGGAACCTGTCGTCGCCGGCGCTGCCGGTGAACTGATCGTTCCAGAGCGAGCCCACGAGCATCTCGATCGAGGAGAGCTGGTCGCCGGCCGCCTCGCCAGCGGTGCCGAGGCCAGTCGCCAGATTGACCGCGACGCCCTCGTCGGCACGGCTGTAATCGGCGATGTCGAAACCGCCGCGTCCGTCGATGATATCAGCGCCACGTCCGCCGCGGATGCGGTTGTCGCCGGCGTCGCCGCTGATCGTATCGTCCTGATACGAGCCCTGGACGATTTCGATCCCGGAGAAGGTATCGCCGAGCGCGTCGCCGCCGCCGGCGGCACCGTTGGCCATGTCGACGATGACCCCTTCGGTCGACAGCGTGTAGTCGGCCGTATCGATGCCGTCGCCGCCGATCAGCTGGTCCGCGCCACGGCCGCCGATCAAGGTGTCGTCGCCGGCATTGCCGATCAGGATGTCGTCGCCGCGGCCGCCCGACAGGATGTTGGCGAGCGCATCGCCTTCCAGCGTGTCGTCGACATCGGTACCGGTCAGGTTCTGGATATCGGTCAGAACATCGCCCTCGGCGTCGCCGCCATGGGCGGTGCCTGAGGCCAGCGAGATCGACACGCCGGTCGCACCGAAGCTGTAATCGGCCGTGTTGTTGCCGAGGCCACCGTCGAGCAAATCGGCGCCTGCTCCGCCGTTCAGGATGTCGTCGCCCGCGCCGCCGAGCAGGATGTCGTTGCCGGCGCGCCCCTCCAGGAGATCGTTGCCGTCGCGGCCTTCGAGCCGGTTGTCGGCGGCATCGCCGCCGAGCTGATCGGCATATTGCGAGCCGATCAGCGCCTCGATGCCGATATAGGTGTCGCCTTGCGCGTAGCCGCCCTGGCCGACACGCGATTCGAGGTCTGCACGCACGAGGAAGTCGGAGTTCTCAAAGGTGACGGTATCATAGCCGTCGCCGCCCGTGATGCGATCGGCGCCGTCGCCGGCGTCAATCCAGTCGTCGCCCGCGCCTGCATCGATCTGATCGTCGCCGTTGCCGGCTTCGATGCTGTCGTTGCCGCCGCCGCCCAGCACGAAATCGTTGCCACCGAGCGCCTGGATCAGATCCGCGCCCTCGGTGCCGACGAGGTAATCGGCTTTCGCCGTGCCGCGCAGAAGGCCGTTATAGCTGTCGGCCACCGACGCCATCGCAAAGCCGGTGTCGGTCGCGCCATCGGTGTCGGCGATGCGGTACTCGACTGCGACTTGGCCGGTAAAACCGTCCGGGAAGTGCACGATGATGAACTTCTCACCGTTCCAGTCGACCACCTCGGCGGTGCCGCGCGGCACGCGCTGGCCGAGCGCGAGCGCATCCGCATCATAGACGCCGTCGACGCCGACGAAGGCCGGGCGGGCGCGGTTTGGGTTGTCGAGGTCGTCGTCGATCACGCCGTCGCCGTCGTGATCGGCCTGCTCGATATCGTAGTCGTTCTTCAAGAGATCCGTAACCCGCAGCACCAGCGGCGCGTCGAGCGGCGTGATGAAGCCTTCGTCCTGGCCGACGGTCGGATCGTCGTTGCTCGGGACGATGATGATGTCGACATAGCCTTCGGCCGAGCCGTCGGCATCATCGGTCACCCCGTAGACGAAACCGGAGCTCTGGCTGGCGTCCCGGTTCGGCGTGAACACGAGGTTGCCGTCGGCGTCGAACTCGATCGTGCCGTTCAGCTTCTGGCCCGCATCGCCCCCGAACACCAGCGCATCCCCCGCCGTCGACAGCCGCCAGCCCAGGAAGCGGAGCGGATCGCGGTCCACATCCGTGTCGTTGGCGAGCAGCGTCGCAATCGGAATGACGGTCGGGATATCTTCGTTGACATAGATGACGTCGCGATGCGCGACCGGCGGGGCGTCGCCGACATTTTCGAACCACATCGTGACGGTGGCGCCATCGACCGCACCTTCGTTGTCGCGGACGAGGTAGCTGAACGTCGCCTCGCCCCAGAAATCGGCATCGGGCGTGAAGATGATCGTGCCGTGATCGGTGACGGTGATATCCCCATGCACCGCGTTGCCGGCGCTCTCGAACTGCACCGCGAAGCCTTCGATATCGCTGTCGTTCTTGAGCAGCTCGATGATCGGGATCTCGATCGAATGGTCTTCCGTGCCGCGCAGGAACGGCAGGGTCTGATCGGTGTAGCTGTCGTTGCGGGCGTCCGGCAGGTCGTTGACCGCCTGATAGGCCAGCGTCGCGCGGGCCCACGCGGTTCCGCCGTGACCGTCGTCCACCTGATATTCGAACCAGGCATCGCCGTTGAAATTGGGCGTGGGCGTGAACAGGACGGTGTTGTTCTCGAGCAGCACGGCGTTGCCGCCATGGCTGTTGCGGACGGCAGTGAGCGTCATCGTCTCGCCGTCGTGCTCGATGTCGTTGGCGAGCAGCCGATCGGCCCCGATCACGATCGGATTGTCCTCGCGGATCGGATCGCCGTTGTCGGTCGTCTCGAAGCGATCGTCGTGCAGCTCCGGCGGATCGTTGACGGGCGTAACGGTGAAGTTGACCCGGCCCGTCGAGGTCGCCCCGCTGGGGTCTGCGACGACGTAGTCGAAGTGAGCGCTGCCCCAGAAATAGGCGCGCGGCGTCACATGGATCAGGCCATCGTCACCGATCGCCACGGTGACGTCCGCGTTGGAGATCACCGACTGCACCGTGAGGCCGTCGTGGTCGATGTCGGTGTCGTTGGCACTGAGCGTGCTCGGATCGAGCGTGAAGCCCGTACTTTCGAGCGTCGCATCGATCGTATCGTCATGCGCCACCGGCGCGTCGTTGACCGCGGTGACCTGAATCGTCACCTTCGCCTCGGCCCGGCCGCCTTCGGGCGTGTTCGCGACATAGCTGAACTCGGCGGTGCCGTTGAAATCGGCATTGGGCGTGAAGGTGATGTTGCCGTCGCTGGCCAGCGCCACCGTCCCGTTGACGGCCTGATAGACCTGGCCGACGATCATGCGGTCACCGTCGAGGTCGTTGGCCAAAAGCCGCTCGACTCGGATCACCAGCGAGCCGTCCTCGGCGACGGTGAAGCCCGTATCCGGATAGGCGGTTGCGACCGGCCGCACCTTGAGATCGACCGAAGCCGTGGCGAAGCCGTTGTGGCCGTCGGAAATCGTGTAGCTGATCGAGGCGGAGCCGTAATAGCCGTTGGTCGCGGTGTAGTGAATGTTGCCCTGGGCATCGATGGTGGCAACGCCGGAAGCGCCCGCGTCGACGCCGACGATCGTCAGCGCATCGCCGTCCGCGTCGAAATCGTTGCGCAGCAAATCGCTCGCCTTGATGACGAGCTCGACGCCGGTGGTGACCGAGAAGAAGCCGTCACCGAGCGCCGTCGGGGCACGGTTGCCCAGCAGCTCCCGCAGGGTCTCCTTAGTCCAGACCACGCCATCAGCGAAGACGTAGCTCTCGATGCCCTTGGCATCGGTCGAAAGCGCATCGAACACCGTCAGGCTGTCGGCGCTGTTGCCGGTGAAGCGGATGACGACGGCATCCGAGCCGCGATAAAGCTGCTCGACATGGGCATCCGTCGAGGCGAAGTCGGCGATCTGGATCCGGTCGGTGCCGCTCGTTCCGGAATCGACGATGGTGTCGCTGCCGGCCCCGCGCCCGAACTGATAGAGATCGTCGCCAGCTGCGCCCGACAGCAGGTCGTTGCCTGCCCGCGCGGCAAAGGTGTCGTTGCCGTCGAAGCCGTAGACATTGTCATTGCCAGTGCCGTCGATATCCGACAGCGCGCGGGCGCGCATCGCGTCGCGATTCCAGACTGCGCCGTCGGCGAAGCGCACCGACAGGCCGAACGACGGATTATTGGACGGACTGAGGGCGTCGGTCAGCACCACGCGATCACCGGTCCCTGCGAAGGTGAGCACGAGATCGTTGCTGTCGGGACCGGCGCGGACCGCGGAGACCACGTCGGCGGCGTTGTAGTCGGTCAGGCTCAGCACGTCCGTGCCCTTGCCGACCGCGTTGATCCGATCGTCGCCATCGCCGCGGCGATAAAGATAGGTGTCGTTGCCGTAACCTCCGTCGACGAGATCGTTGCCCTTGCCTCCCACCAGCGTATCGGCGCCATCGGTGCCGATGATGATGTCGTTGCCGTCGGTGGTGAGGCTGGCGAGGATCGCCAGCTTCATATCGGCGACGGTGTACTGCGTGCCGTCGGCGAGCGCGATCGTCTCGACCCCGGCGGAGTTGGCAGCGAGCGCATCGACGATGACGATCTGGTCGGTGGTCCCGGCAAAGCGGATTGCGACATCGTCGCTGTCGGCGGCGATGCGGTGGAAGCTGATCTCCGCGGCGGTGTAGCCGCTGATCTCGAGCCGGTCGGCCGTAGACGAGGCCTTGTCGTTGATGACGTCGCTGCCATCGCCGCGGGCAAAGCGGTAGGTGTCGTTGCCGGCACCGCCGGACAAATGATCGTTGCCGAGACCGCCGATCATGACGTTATTGCCGGCATCGCCGGTGAGCACGTTGTCGGCGAAGCTCGGCGCGCGCGCGATCAGATCGGACGTTCCCCACACCGTGCCATCCGCAAAGCTGATCGTTTCGATCCCGCCTGCGCCGAGCGCGCCTTCGATGGTGATGCGCGCGCCGGTCGACTTCACGATTAGCGTAAAATCAGCCCCGTCCTCGCTCTGCGAGACCGTGATGTCGTCGGGGACGATATCCGCCGCCAGCAGCAGCGTGTCGGTGCCGGCCGCATCGGAGATGCGGTCGTGGCCGCCATGGGCCGCGAAGCGATAGGTGTCGTCGCCGGTGCCGCCTTCGAGCCGATCGTTGCCGATGCCGCCGTCGAGGTCGTCAGCCCCGCCATTGCCGATCAGCAGATCGTCGCCGACACCGCCAGCGAGCGTATTGTCGAGCTCGTCGCCGCGAATGATGTCGTCGCCATCGGTCGCGGTGCGAGCCAGCGCGACCAGGGTCGACGCGGTCCAGACCGTGCCGTCCGTAAAGGTGACGCGCGAGACGCCCATGCCCGGCGTCGCCGGCGAGCCGAGATCGACGCGGTCACCGGTGCCGATGATTTCGAGCACCAGATTGGCCGCGCCGCGCACGACGCGGATATCGCTCGCCAGGATGCCGGCCGCGAAGCTCAGCGTGTTGGTGCCGGAGCTGTCGAGAATGACGTCCTGGCCATCGCCGCGGGCGAACACATAGGTATCGTCGCCACCCGCGCCCTGCAGCACATCGTTGCCGGTGCCGCCGATCAGCGTATCGGCTCCCGCGCTGCCTTGCAGCGTGTCGTTGCCTGCCTTGCCGTCGAGGGTGATGGAGTTGCCCTGGAAGCTTGCGGGAACCGCGAGCGCATCGTCGCCGCTCGACCCTTGCAGGGATCGCGTCAGCACGTCGTTCCAGGTCCAGTTGGTGCCGTCCGCGAAGGCGATCGTCTCGATGGCGCTGGCGCCGTCGAGCGCGCCGGTGACGCGGACCCGGCCACCCTCGTTGTTGATGCGCAGTTCGACGTCGCGGCCGATCTGCACGACGCTGACGTCGGCGGCCACGATCCCCGCGGCGAATTCCAGGCGATCGCTGCCGCCGAGATCGGCGATGGTGTCGCGGCCGTCGCCGCGCGTGAAGCGGTAGATGTCCGTGCCGATGCCGCCGAACAGCTGGTCGTCGCCCTGGCCGCCCTCGAACACGTCGGTGTCGGTCGCGAAGCTGCCGTCGCCGTAACCGGTGATCACGTCGTCGCCGGAGCCGCCGGACATGATGTCGCTGCCGCCGCCGCCGATGATCTGGTCGTTGCCTTCCTGGCCTGCGATCAAATCGTTGCCGAGGCCGCCGTCGATCAAATCGTTATCGGCGCCGCCGGCCAGCCGGTCATTGCCGGCGAACCCGCTGATGGCGTCGTTACCGCCATTGCCGAAAATGCGATCGTCGAGCGCGCTGCCGTTGAGGACGTGACCGGCATCGTCGTCATTGATGCTGATCGAATTGTCGATTGCGATCGGAACGCCGTCGAAATTGGCCGAGGTCAGCGTGGTGGCATCGACGCCTAGCAGGCGCACCAGCTCCTGATCGGGCCCCGACGTCGCCCGCATCATGACCACCGCATCGCTGCCCGATTGCGCTAGGAAGATGCTGCCGCCCTCGAACGGATTGGGATTGCTGGTCATCAGGCGGATGACGTCGCCGCCGGCCCCCGCCTGGAAATCGGTGATGACGTCGGCAACGATGGGCGACGCACCCTGCCGGACCGGCAAGTAGTAATAGGTGTCGCGACCGGCGCCGCCGGTCAGCGTGTCGACGGAACCATCGGCGGAGATGTCGCCGAACTGATCGTTGCCGGCGCCGCCGGACAGAATGTCGGCTCCCTCGCCGCCCCTGAGGTAGTCGTCGCCCGTACCGCCGGTGAGCACGTCATCGGCGGCACTCCCCGCCAGGAATTCGCCCGTGACGGCGACGTCCTCGGCCAGGCGACCACGCACGTCGGCGAGCGACAGCGTCACTCCATCGGCCGCAATCTCGAAGGCGTCGACGAGATCGCCGGCGTTGCTGCCGAGGCCGTTGCGGACGACGATGCGATCCGCGCTCCCGGCGAAGCGGATGACCAGATCCTGGCCGAGCGCGCCGAAGCGGATCTGCGACAAGCTATAGCCTTCGATCCGCAACGTATCGCTCGTTGCGTCACCGCCGTCGGCGATCGTGTCGTCGCCGTCACCGGCCGCGAACACGTAGGTATCGACACCGGTGCCGCCGGACAGCGCATCGTTACCCAGGCCGCCGACCAGACGGTCGTCTCCGATCCCGCCATTGAGCGTGTCGTCACCGGCGCCGCCGAGCAGCACGTCGTTGCCGCCGAGCCCGGAGAGATTGTCGTTGCCGCCGCGCCCGTCGAGGCGGTTCGCGTCGCTCGTGCCGACCATGGTATCGGCAGCGTCCTCGCCAATGTATGACTGATCCCTCAGATCGTTCATCGTCCAGACGGTGCCGTCGGTGAAGGCGATGCTTTCGATGACATTGTTGGTATTGGCGATCACATCGGTGAGCTTGAGCTCCTCGCCCGTGTCGCGAATCCGCAGCACGAAGCTGCGCCCGTCGGGCGAGGTGACCTTGATGTCGCCGGGCGTAACGCCGGCGCCGATCTCGACCCGATCGGCACCGCCGGTGTCGGTGAGCGCATCGCTGCCGTCGCCGCGGCCCCAACGGTAGACGTCGTCACCTTGCCCGCCCAGCAGCGTGTCGTTGCCGGTGCCGCCGACCAGAATATCGGGGCCGTTCGCTCCGGTCAGGGTATCGTCGCCGGATTCGCCGAGCAGCGTAGCTGCGCCGAACGCGATCAGGCTGTCGTTGCCCGCCCCGCCCGCGAGAGTCTCGCCATTGGTGGTGCCAAGGACGATGTCGGCGCCCGCCGTCGGCGTCTTCCATCGTGCCGCGATGTCGGCGAAGTTCCAGACGGTGCCGTTGGCAAAGATGAACTTCTCGATGGCCCTGCCGTCGGTGACCGAGCCGTTGTTGATGGTGATGCGATCGTCGCTATTGCGGAATGTGACGACGAGCGTCGAGGAGTTTCCGACCAGCGCGACCCTGACGTCCGCCGGATCGATGCCGGCGCTGAATTCGATCTGGTCGGTTCCATTGGCGTCGGTGATGGTGTCCTGACCGTCGCCGGCCGCGAAGCGATAGACGTCGTTACCCTGGCCGTCGACCAAGGTGTCGTTCCCCTTGCCGCCGATCAGGATATCGTTGCCGGCATCGCCGTTGATGGTGTCATTGCCGCCATTGCCGTTGAGCGTGTCGCTGCCGTTGCCCCCGGAGATCACGTCGTCACCGGCACCACCGCGGATGAGATCGTCGCCATCGAGACCGGACAGCACGTCGTTGCCGATCGCGGTGCTCGCGACCGCTTGCGTCCGCGTGAGGCTGACATTGTCGAGCGAGGCGCCGACGCCGTCCTGGTTGCCGGTGCCGCGGAAGCTGAGCTGGTTGGTGCCCGCGGCTGCCGTCACCAGCACGCTGGAGCGCACCATCGTCGTGCCGGTATTGTTGAAGCTCGCGACCACCGTGCCGTTCCACAGCACATCGAACGAGCCATTCCAGTCCCAGGTCCGGTTGGCGTGGTCGAACTGCACCAGCAGCGTCTCGCCCTCGGTGAGACCGGTCACGTCCTGTGCGATCTGCACGTTAGTGCCACCGGTGCCCGTCCCGTCGAGATCGAGCCAATAATTGCCGTTGGTTGCGGTGACACCGTTGTAGCCTGACGTGATCTGCTCGATGCCGAGTGTGGTCGCCGGCTGCGTGCTGTTGACCCGGGTCCAGCCCGGCAACGTCGTTGCCGAATAGCCCCAGCTTTGCGGGCTGGCGTCCGCGGCAAGCTGCTCGAAGCTGCCGTTGACGATCAGGTTGGGGCCCACCGGCTGCCATTGCACCGATCCGCCGCCGTTGATGTCGTCCGCCCCGGCCGTGCCGGTCAGGGTGTCGCTGCCGGCGGTGCCGACCATCTGTGCGCCACCGGCCGAACTCACGAGCGTCGGCCGGTTCGAATAGGTCAGCCGCGCCTCGATGTCGGCGGCGCTCCACACCGTGCCATTGGCGAAACGGACCTGCGAGATCACGGCGTCGTGGGCGTAGCGCGAGACCCAGACGCGATCCTCGGTGCCTGCAATGGACAGATAATAATTGCCCTGGAGATCGGAGGCGTCCGACAGGACGCTCACCTGCGTCGGGTCGATCGTCGCGTCGAACTCGATGACGTTTACGTCCGCGCCGTACACGGAGTCGTGGATCCAGTCCTCGCCAAAGCCGGCAGAGAAGCGATAGGTATCGCCGCCGAGACCACCATACAGCTGATCGGACCCGGTCCCTCCGACTAGGACGTCGGCACCGGAATTGCCGTCCAGATAGTCGTTGCCGCCGCGCCCTTCGATGACGTCAGCGCCGACCGAGCCGTAGATGCTGTCGTTGGTGGCACCTCCGACCATCGGAATGCCGCCTTGATAGGGATGCTCGATCAGGCTCCAGCGCGCCCTGATGTCGTTGGAATTCCAGACCGTGCCGTCGGCAAACGCGATGTCGAAGTCGGCAGAGCCGAAGCCGCCGCCCCAAATGATGCGGTTCTCGGTCCCCGCGACGCGCAGGATCACGTCGGCATAGGTAATGTCGCCGTTATAGCCGGCCTCGTGCTCGATGATGATGTCGCTGGACGAGATCGAGGAGTCGAAGACGATGTGGTTGACCTCGGAACCCCACTCGTAGATCTGATCCTGACCGAAGCCCGCCGAGAAGCGGTAGGTGTCGGATCCCTGGTTGCCTTGCATCTCGTCGTCGCCGGTGCCACCTTCGAGAATGTCGTCGCCGGTAGAACCGTTGAGGACGTCGTCGCCGGCAAAGCCCTCGAGGGTGGACGCGACGCCGTAATTGGCCTCGAGCTTGTCCCAGCCACTGGTTCCGAGAATGTCGGTGCCCTGATCGCCCTGCAGCTGGACACCCGGCCACGGCGCGGCAAGCGATGCCATGTCGTCATACGTCCAAATCGTGCCGTCTGCGAAGTGGATCTCGGTGGACTCATGGAGCCCGTTCAGCATGATCTGGTCGGTGCTGCCGTCGATGGTCAGCAGCATGCTCGGCGGGTAACCGTCTCCTTCGAACGTGAGATGGACATCCGCTGCGGCAATCGTCGCGTCGAACTCGATGACGTCGGTGTCGTCCGCGTAATATGGGGTGACGTAAACCGTGTCCGAGCCAAATCCGGCCGAGAAGCGGTAGACGTCGTTGCCATATCCCCCGTCCATTTCGTCGTGACCGGCGCCGCCGATCAGGATGTCGGCGCCGTCACCACCTTGCAGGACATCGTTGCCGGCGCCGCCGACGATGGTTTCGTTTCCGGCATCGCCGTAGATTTCATCGTCGAAGGCCGTGCCGTTCAGAGTCTGATCGGTCGCGTCGCCCTGGACGAGGCTGCCAGGCAGTGCCACCGCCGCCGCAACGAGCTGGTCACGGGTCCAGATCGTCCCGTCGTCGAAACGGACTTCATCGACGCCGACGGTTTCATCGACATAGCCGCCGCCGATCGTGATGGAATCGTCCGAGTTGACCGACCTCAGGATCAGGTCGCCGGACTGCGAGAAATAGACCGCGATGTCGGCGACCGTGATGGTCGAATCGAACACGATCGCGTTCGCCGAGCTTCCGTCCCGGAAATCACTGACGTAGTCGTTGCCGAAACCGCTTGAGAAGCGATAGATGTCTGAGCCGGCATCGCCGATCAGGGAATCCCGGCCTGCGCCGCCATCGAGGACGTCGTCGCCTTCCGCACCCCAGAGGTCGTCGTTGCCCGTGCCGCCGATCAGCGTGTCGTTGCCACCGCCTGCAGCAAGGAAATCGCTGTCCGCGGTGCCGACCAGCGTATCGTCCGAGACCGCGCCTTGGATGCGGATGCCCGGCGTCCCCACCGCGGCGTTGACGATGTCGTCCAGGGTCCAGGTCGTCCCATCCGCGAAGCGGATGCCGGCAATGCTTTGGTAGGGATCCGTCGCCAGCGTATAGCGGACTTCGATGATGTCCCCGGTGCCTTTGACGTGCACCAGCAGATCGTCGGTGAGGCCACCGCCCTCGTAGAGATCGTAGGGGCGCAGCACCTCGATATCGGCCGGTGTCAGGCTGGAATCGAATTCGATCCAGTCGAGCCCGACGTCGCCCGTGGAGATGCTGTCGTGACCGAAGCCCGCCGAGAACCGATAGACGTCGGCGCCCGCGTCACCAGACAGGAGGTCGTTGCCGGCACCGCCGGCCAGGATGTCGGCGCCGTCACCGCCGTAGATGCGATCGTTGCCGCCGCCACCGAGCAGATTGTCGTCGGTGCCGTGGCCTTCGATCAGGTCGTCCTTCGCCGATCCGATCAGAGGATTTGGAATCGGCATGTCCGACGGGGAGAAGGAGCGGTCGTTGCTGGAGAGGCTGACCGCGCGGGCCAGCATCTGCTGCCTGTCGAGCACGGTGCCGTCGGCAAAGCGGATCTGCTGGATCGCATCGAGATCGGCGATCGTGATCCGGTCGTCGCTGCCGGCAAAGCGCAGCCGGGCCTGACTGAAATCGGAATTGCCGTTGCCGTCGGTAAAGACGTCGGCTTCCAGGACGAAATCATCGATCGAGAGCGAGGAATCGAACACGATGACGTTGTTGCTGCCGTTCGACGTGTATTCCTGGATCGTGTCCTGGCCGAAGCCGGCCGAGAATCGATAGGTGTCCGCGCCGGCATCGCCGGCCAGCAAATCGTTGCCGGTGCCGCCAGTCAGGACGTCGTTATAGGCGCTGCCGGTCAGCTGGTCGTAGCCGCCGCGACCATCCAATATGGCGCCCGTCGTATAGGTTGACGCATTGAGCAATTCGGCGGCATTAGTCCCGACGATGCCGTTGCCGACGACTGCCGCGATCTGGGTCAGGCCACTGCGGTCGTTGGCATCGGCCAGCGCGAGCATGCCTGTGAAGTCGAGCGTGCTGCCGTCGGCGAAGCGCAACTGCTCGACCCGGCTCCAGTCCGTATCGAGGTCGCGCTGGATGGTGATCCTGTCCTCGGTGCCCACGATGGCAATGATCAGGTCCTGACCGTTGCTGGCACGCGCGAACGAAAGGTCGGTGGCGGTGATTCCGGCCCCGAACAGAATCGTGTCGTTGCCGTAATTCCAGTCGCTGATGATGTCCTGGCCGTCGCCCCGGTTGAACACATAAGTGTCGTTGCCGTTGCCGCCGCGCAGCCAGTCGTTGCCGGTGCCGCCGATCAGGATATCGTCGCCGTCGCGGCCATCGAGGATCGTGTCGTTGCCGGCGCCCCCCGAGATCGTGTTGGCGAACTGGTCGCCGGCAAACGTGTCGTCGCCGCTGGTCGGCGCCAGCGAGCGGTCGAGCAGCTGCGCATAGCTGAGGGTGCTACCGTCGCTGAAGCGCAGCAGCTCGATCCGGTTGAAATCGGCGCTGACGCCGCGCTCGATCGTGATCTTGTCTTCGGTTCCCGCGATGGCGATAATGAGGTCCTGGCCGCTGTTGCCTTGCGTCACCACCACGTCGGCGGCCGTAATTCCGGCGCCGAGCTGGATCGTGTCGGTGCCGTAATTCCAATCGCTGATGGTATCCTGACCGTCACCCCGGTTGAAGACATAGGTGTCGTTGCCGCTGCCACCGCGCAGCCAATCGTTACCGACCCCGCCAATGAGGGTGTCGTCGCCTTCGCGGGCATCCAGGATCGTATCGTTGCCGACTCCACCCGAGAGCGTGTTGGCAAACTGGTCTCCCGCAAACGTGTCGTTGCCGGCCGTTGGCGTCAGCGATCGGTCGACCATCTGCGTGTAACTGAGCGTGCTGCCGTCGCTGAAACGCAGCTGTTCGATCCGGTTGAAATCGGCGCTGAGGCCGCGCTCGATCGTGATCCTGTCGCCGGTTCCGGCGACGGTAACGATGAGGTCCTGGCCGCTGTTGCCTTGCGTCACCACGACATCCGTGGCCGTGATGCCGGCCCCGAACTGGATGGTGTCGGTGCCGTAATTCCAGTCGCTGATGGTGTCCTGACCGTCGCCGCGGTTGAACACATAGGTGTCGTTGCCGCCGCCGCCGCGCAGCCAGTCGTTGCCGGTCCCGCCGGTCAGGGTGTCGTTGCCGTCGCGGGCATCCGCGAAGGTGTCGTTGCCGGCCCCGCCGGACAGCGTGTTGGCCGCGTTGTCGCCGTTGATCGTGTCGTCGCCCCAACCGCCCTGGACCGGCGTTGCACCGCTGGCGGTCAAGGCCTGGTTGGCAACCACGGTGAACGCGGCACCGGCAAAATTGACGCTGGTGAGGCTGGCCGGCGAGACGTTGTCCAGGCGCAACAGCAGCCGGGCGTCGGCAAAACTCTGCGTCCCCTGCTCGGCGAAATAGATCAGCGTGTCGGCGCCGACCGCGCGCGCCAGCAACGTTCCGGACAATCCCTCGGCAATGGCGATGTCGAGACTGTCGCCGGCATCACCGCTCTTGAAGTTGGTGACGACGTCAACGCGGTCGCCCCACCGCGAGAGCGGCACGAAAACGTCATAGGTGTTTTGAGCGGCCGCACCGGCGAGCTCGCGCGCGAACAAGCCCGAGCCGATCTGCTCGATGGTGCCGACCGTCGCCGGGTCGGCGCCGGCCCCTTGCAGGGTGGCGACCGAGAGAATCTGGACCCGCTGATCGTTGGTTGCACCGCCCGTCGCCGCGCCGAAGCCGTACCAGACGTCGGAATCGCCTCCGAACAGGCTGCCGACGACATCGTAGGTCTTGCGCCCGATCAGCGTGCCATCGACGCTGTAGCTGAAGGTCTTGCTCGCCGCGTCCCAGCTGATGACGACATCGTGCCAGGCCGCGTCCTCGAGCTGGCTGAAGTCGTGCCGGGGATCGAAATTGTCGTCGCCGGTCTGGCCGTTGACGACGAACTGGCTGAAATCGGTCGCCTGTCCCCAGGTGTCGAAAATGATGCCGAACGAGCCGGAGACCAGCGCGCCCATGCCGCCGCCGCCCGATCCGGTCAGCTCGCTCGCACTCTTGTTCTGGACGGCGAAGGACAAGCCGTCGGCGCCGCCCTCGTTGGCGCCGAAGAACATCTTCGTGGTCCAGACCACGTTCTGTGCGAGGTCGATGCTGCCCCAGACCGCGCCGGATCTGCTGCCGGCTTCGGGGGTCAATTGATAGGTACCGCTACCGAGCTCGCTGGCGGAGCCGACCACGGCAAGGCCGGTGACCGGCCGCGAGACGGCATCGTAGCGGGCAAGGCCGATGGTCGCGGAGCCCTGCGATCCTCCACCGCCTCCGCCCGAGCCCGCGCCTGCGAACACCGGTGCAGCGAACGGATCGGACGACGAATTGCTCGGATGCAGCACGTGCTCGGCCGCATCGGGCGTGAGTGCGCGCGAGAGCAGCGTCGCCGCGCTCCATTGCGTGCCGTCGTTGAACCGCACGACATCGATCGGCGGCGCGCTTGCCGTGGCCTGGCCGACGATCGTCAACCGGTCGTCGCTGCCGACGAAGCGCAGCACGAGATCATTGCCGTCCCTGACCACGACGACGTCGCTGGGCAGGATGCCGCTGTTGAGGCGCAGCGTGTCGCTGGAGCCGGTTGCGTTCGCGGCCTCGTGGATCGTGTCGCGGCCATAGCCGCGGCCGAACACGTAGGTGGTGTCGCCGATGCCGCCGGCGAGCACATCGTCGCCCGCGCCGCCGTCGAGGGTGATCGAGACATCGAGCTGCGGACCGAAATCGATCGCGTCGGCGCCTGCCCCTGTTGACGCGGCTGCGTGGGAGACGATGTCGGCGAGCTGCCAGACCGTGCCGTCGGCGAATTCGAACTGCTCGATCCCATAGTTGGTCGCGCTATTGCCGGCGCGGAACATGTCCTTGAGCGTCAGACGGTCGTCGCTGCCGACGAGGCCGATCACCAGGTCGTTCGGCCCGACCGAGAGGAAGCGGATATCGCTCGGCAGGATACCGGCGGCGAAATGGACCTTGTCGACCTTGGACGCGTCGCTGGTCTCGGCATCGGCGATCGTGTCCTGCCCGTCGCCGCGCGCGAAATAATAGAGGTCGGCGCCGCTGCCGCCTTCCGAGAGATCGTAGCCCTTGCCGCCGGTGATGACGTCGGCGCCCCTTCCGCCCTCGATATGGTCATTGCCGAGGCCGCCGGAGATTGTCGAGCCGATGTCGGGATTGGCGAGATCGGAGGGAACGATGATATGGTCATCGCCGTCGGTCGATGCGATCGAGGCGGCCAGAGTGTGATAGCTGAGGCTGCGGCCGTCGGCAAAGACAACCTTCGCGATGACCGGATCGATGTCGCCGGCGGGATCGACCAGCGTGACGCGGTCGTCAGTGCCGTTGATCGACAGCGCGATATTGCCAGCGGCATCCCGGCTCGCGACGATGTCCTCCAGCGCGATCCCGGCGCCGAAGACGAGCGTTCCCTTGCCGTCGCTCGAGCCGTTGCTCTCGATGCGATCCTGCCCGTCGCCGCGTCCGAACCGGTAGACGTCGTCGCCGCCGCCACCGATTATTACGTCATCGCCGGTGCCGCCGCTGAACGTCTCGCTGCGCGCGGAGCCGACGATGCGGTCGTCCTGCCAAGTCCCGGAATCGGCCGCCATGTCGCGGAGCTGGTCGAGCGTGAACGATGTGCCGTCGCCGAAACGAACTGCGTCGATGCCGTTCCAGCCCCAGCCGTAGCGCAGCACGATCTGGTCGGTTGAATCGGCAAAGGACAGCACGAGCTCGTTGCGCGCCGGGTCGATCTGCGAGACGCGCAGCTCGTCGGGCCGGTAGCCGGTGATGGCGAGCGTGTCGTTGCCGGAGGCGTCGTCGATCACGTCGCGGCCGTCGCCGCGCGTGAAGTTGTAGGTGTCGTCACCGCCCCCGCCGCTCAGGAGGTCGTCGCCGGCACCTCCGGCGATGACGTCCGCGCGACCGCTGCCGACGATGATGTCGCTTCCCGCGCTCGATTGCCCGGCAATGGCCGCCTGCACCAGCGCCGCACCGTTCCAGGTGACGCCGTTGGCGAATTCGATGTTCGGCAGACTGCCGTTGCCGAGCGCGCCCTTGACGATCAGCTGGCTGCCCGACGAGAAGGAAACGATGAGGTCGGTCGAGTCGGTCGCGACGAGCCTGACTATGGCATCGCTCGAGGCGTAGGCCTCGAGCACGACGGTCGCGCTGGTCACGCCAGCGGGCATCTCGACGCTGTCGATGCCTTCCGAGGCGCCGATGACGACGCGCGAGTCCTGGGCCAGGATGAGGCGGTCATGGCCAGCGCCCGGATGCAGCGTGCTGGCGGCCGGCAACTCTCTAAGATCGACGAAGTCCTGACTGGCGTTCGACAGGCCGTCGCGGATGATGCCCCGCACATCCTCGATCGACAGCGTGGTGCCGTCGGCGAAGACGAAACTCTCGACCGGCCTTGCGCTATAGCCGGACAGGATGGCGAGCCGGTCGGTGCCGTTGCCGATCGAGATCAAGAGATCGCCGTCGATGTTGCTGAAATGAACGAGGTCGGAGGTGATGCCTTCGCCGAACACGATCTTGTCGACGCCGCCTGCGTCATCAACGCTGTCGCTGCCGTCACCGATGCCGAACTTGTAGGTATCGTTGCCGAAGCCTCCCTCGAGCGCGTCCTGGCCGGCCCCGCCCGACAGCGTGTCGTTGCGGCTGTCGAATCCGATCAGATGATCGTCGCCGGCGGTGCCGGTCAGCATGCGGTCGATGATGGCTTCAATGGACAGAATCCGCCCGTCGGCGAACTCGAACTGCTCGACGCGGCTGGTCGACAGACCGTTGACGATGGTCAGGACATCGAGCCCGCTGCCGAGGTCGATGACGAGATCGTTGCCATTGCGGCTGACGACGATGTCCTCGAAGCGAACGGAGGCGCCGAACACCACGCGATCGACGATGCCCGCATTGTCCGGCCGCTCGATGATGCGATCGAAGCCGTAACCGGCCGAGAACGCGTAGGTGTCGGCGCGGTTGCCGCCGTAGAGCGTGTCGTCGCCCTGGCGCCCGTCCAGCACGTTCTCCTGTTCGAGCAGGCCGGTAATGACGTTGTCGCCGCGGTTGCCTCCCGCGATCTGGAGCAATTGCTCGACGTCCGAGATCTTGATGGTCGATCCGTCGAAGAAGCGGAACAGCTCGACGCCGTCCTCGGCCTCGCGGAACTGGTTGCGGATGCGCAGCGTGTCGGTACGGCCGGTGATCGAGATCAGGAGGTCGTTGCCGTCCTTGGTGAAGACGACGTTGTCGCGGGTGATGCCGCCGCCGAACTCCACCACATCATCGACCGGCACGTGCACGCCGCGCCGGTCGGACCAGCTCGCGCGCACGCGGCGGTCGACGATGACGTCCTGTCCGTAGCCCGCGTCGAACTTGTAGGTGTCGCCGCCGTCGCCGCCGGTCAGCGTGTCGTTGCCGCCGCGTCCGTCGAGCGTCTCGGAGAAATTCGAGCCGGTGATGGCGTCGTCGCCATTGGTCCCGACGAGATCGATGTCTTCCGGATTGACGTCGAGGAACGACACCGTGCGGTCGGTGAAGACCAGGCTCTCGACCGCGTAGGTCTGACCATCGTCGCGCACATATTGGTTTTCCAGCACGAAGCGCTGGCCGGTGGCGCGGACCGTGATGATCAGATCGAGCGCGGTGCGGGAGAAGTCGACGTCGGTCGAGGCGATGCCGGAGAGAATGACCTGGTCGTTGCCCGAGCTGTCGAGGATGGTGTCGTTGCCCTCCCCGACCGCGACGTAATAGACGTCGTTGCCGCCGAAGCCGACCAGACGGTCGTCGCCGGCGTCGCCGTCGATCGAGTCGGACAGCTCGTCATAGCCGTAGATCGTGTCGTTGCCGGCGGTCTTGGCGATGTCGATGTAATGCTGAGCCAGCTTGAATCCGGTCCAGACCGTGCCGTCGCCGAACTGGATGTCCTCGATGACGTTGATGAAGCCGAGGATCGGAATGGTGGCGAGGAAATCCTGCAGCACGATCTCGTCGGTCGTGCCCTTGATGCGCATGCGCAGCGTATCGCTGGCGCCATCGCGCAGGAAGTCGAGATCGGTCCAGCGGATCTCGTCGACGAACTGCAGCTTGTCGTGCTGCGGCGGATCGAACAGGCCGGGAATGGAGTTGTCGAGGACGACGTCGCGGCCGTATCCGCGGCCGAAGATGTAGGTGTCGTCGCCCTCCTTGCCGGACAGGAAGTCGTTGCCGGCCCCGCCGTCGAGTGTGTTGGCATTGATCATGCCGTAGATCGCGTCGTCGTTCGCGGTCTTGGCGTTCTCCAGCACCTTCTGGACGATCTGCGTGAAGTCCATGCTGGAGCCGTCGTCGAAGACGAAACGCTCGATCAGGTTCGGTGCGACATAGTCGAGCCCGTCGCTGCTGCCGAGCGCGTCGGAGAACAGGCCGAGGCCGGTCTTGATGCCGGCGAACTGGCCCTTGATGACGAGCGTGTCGCCGGTCGGCTGGCCGTTGTCGTCGAGGAACACGATCTGCAGATCGGGGCTTTCGCCGTCGCGGATCAGCTTCAGGTTCTCGAGCTTGATGCCGCCCTTGAAGCTGAGGACGTCGATGCCAGCCTTGACCGGCCCGAACGAGAAATTGCCGAGGTCGTCGATGACGTCCTGGCCGTCGCCGGCCTGGAAGACGTAAATGTCCCCGCCGGCGCCGCCGCTCATGTAGTCGTTGCCCTTGCCGCCCCAGAGGATGTCGGCCGAGCCCGAGCCGATCAGGCTGTCGTTGAACTGGCCCGCGGCACGCTCCCTGTCGAGCACCTCCATCGACATGCGGAAGCGGTCCCAGGCGACGCCGTCGGCGAACACGATGGCGCTGACGCCGGAATCGGCCCGTTTGCCGTTGCTGAGGAGCTCGTTGTTCTCGCCGAGGAACTGGTCGGTCAGGCGGATGGTGTTTGTGCGGCCGCGGATCTCAAGGATCAGATCTTCGCCGTCGCGGATCGCCTTGACGTCGGTCGACAGCACGTCGGTGAGGCGCAGCTCGTCGCTGTCGCCGACGTCCTTGTCATCGATGACGTCGTCGCCCGAGTTGCGCCCGACGAAATAATAGTCGGCGCCTTTGCCGCCGCGCAGGGTCTGGTTGCCAGCGGTCATGTAGAAATAGTCGGTCGCATCGGTGCCGTTGACGATGACGTCACCGGCCGTGTGGGTGATGATGCGCTCGTCGCTGATCCCGAGCGCGTGCGCGACGCCGCGGATGTCGAGGTCGACGCCGACGGTTTCGAAGGCCGGCAGCATCATCTGCATGATGAAGGCCTGGTTCACCGAGAGCGTGGAGCCGCCGAGATTGCCTTCGCCCGAGGGGTGATAGTCCGGATAGACCTGCGCCAGGATGCCGTTCCACTGCGCGAGGTAGTCGAACACGGCATCATTGGAGTTGCTGGCCGGCGCGCCCGCAAAGATCGCCTCGAACATCGGGGCGAGCTCGCGGTTGGTCGTCGGCTTGTAGCTGTCGGAGGCGAGATCGTAGCTGAGGCCGCGGAAGAAGTCCTTGAGGCCACCCTGCATCGCGATGCGCACCGCATAGCGGCGCGAGGTCGCGATGTACTCGGTCATGACCGGCTGCAGCATGTCGATCATGGTCGCGATGCCGGAGACGTAATGCGCCGGATCGGTCGACAGATTGGCGCTGCCGCCAGGCCCGACGGCATAGGCGATGTGCCCGGTCGCGTTGTCGAGCTGCGCCGTCAGCATCTCGGGGCGGAAATCGATGCCGCCGAGCGAGGTCGCGAAGTGGAACTGCGCCGGCGTCAGCATCTCGACGCGATAGGTGGAATTGTCGGTCGAATTCACCTCGTCGAGCGTATCGAAGTCGATCGCGTAATTGCGCAGGTTGAATTCGCGGCTGTCGCCGGTCTTCCATTCCAGCTGCAGCGCACGGTCGAGATTGCGCGCCCAGACATAGAAGGTGCCGTCCTGGTCGGTCACCTTCACCGTGTAGTCGACCGCGATGCCGTCGGTGAAGCGCACGCCGATCTTGTCGACGGGGAGATTTGCATAGGGATTGAAGCCGAGCTGCTCGGTCCGCCACTCGGTGCCGGTGGGATGGGCGAGCGCGAGGATGGCGTCCTTGCTGGCGTAGCTGGTGGCGGCATCGGAGGCGAGCTTCCAGCTGCCGTCGGCCTGCTTGATGCCGTAGTCGAGGATGACCGCGCGCCCGTTGACGACGCTCATCAGATAGGGCGCGGCATCGCGATCGGTCAGCGCGGCGTCGCGGTCGGACGGCGACCAGGTCTGCTCCACACGCCAGGTCACACCTGACGCGGCCGCCTGCGCCAGTACGTCCTCCATGGTGGCGCGCGCGATCGGCTGGCCTTGCGCGTTCAGTACCGGCGCGCCGGAGGCGAGCGTCCAGTAGCCGCCCTGGCCGTCCTCGACATAGACGCCGCGGTCGAGCAGCACGGCCTTGCCACCTGCGTCGGTGCCGACCAGCACCGGCGTCAGCTCACGCGTCTGCTCCAGCGCCTCGCCCCAAGCACCGAGCACGTCGCCGACCTGCGCCACCAGCGTGCGCAGCTTCGGCGTCGTCATCGCCGCCGCCGTGGCCGTCACGAGCTCGCCGAACGAGATGTCGTTGGCGGCAGCGACCGCCAGGTTGGTCACCCGCCCAAAGCCCTTGACGTCGAGCGTCGAGCCCGACTGCCAGGCCGCGTGGCCGGCCTCGCCGGCATATCTGGTGTCGGTGTCGTTCGAGGCCAGGATGGCGTCGAACATGTGCCTGACGGCGCCGCTCTGGAATGTGATGTCGCCGACGCCGGTCAGCCGCGCGCCGTCGGGCGTGGTGATGTCGATCGCGGTGGCGCCGAGATCGATGCTGACGATGCCGAGCTGATCGAGCGTCTTCAGCTCGCCGGCATCGGTGATGCCGTCGCCATCGAGGTCCTGCCATACCCTGAGTTCGGACCACAGCACGTCCGCGGCCGTGATCTTGCCGTCGCCGTTGGAATCCAGCGTGGCGAGCTGCGCAAAGCCGGATTGTCCGACGCCGCCGAACATCTCCGAGATGTCATCGATCCCGCCATTGCCGTTGAGGTCGCGGACCAGGAAGCCGTCGTTCCCGCTGAGCCAGCCCGTGCGCTCGGCGAACAGGTCGTGGTCGATATCGAAATAGACCTGGCTGACTCCGAGATCGGTCGTCTCGATGCCGTCGCCATCGAGATCGATCACCAGCGGATCGGCGCCGTCCGCCCATTTCATGCCCTTCGCAAAACGCGTCGCGGCGGCGCTGAGGGTCACGGCCTGATCGATGAGGGTATTTCCGCCATATTGGGCGGCAATCGCAATGCCGTAGATCCCGAGCAGCGGCTCGAGCATCGTCATCAGATCGGCGATCGGATTGGGCGCCTTGAACACCATGCCGAAGGTGCCTTGGCCGGTGAGCTCCCCCTGCTGGAAGCCGATGTAGCTGCCGACGAGATCGAAGTTCTCGATCTTCATCCAGCCTTTCAGAATGCCCTGCGCGTCCAGCGCCTGCTGCGCCTTGTAGGCGTCGCTCGCGGTGCCGCCAATGACAGCCGTGAAGAGCTGGTCGAACTGGTTGGTGACGTACATGTCCAGCCCGCCGCGGGAATTGGGCCGGAACGCATAGGTCATCCACGGCAGCAGATGATCGAAATAGATCGACTTCGCTGGATCGTATTTGCCGCCGTTTGCAGCAGCCGTTGCGAGGAAGTTGGTGTAGCCGACGACGGCACCAACGCCGCCGAATGCGGCGAGACCGGCGATGCCGCCCTCGGCGTTGCCGCCAGTGAGAGTCAGTCCATAGAACTTGAGGAGGTCGTGGTGCTGCGCGTCCTTGACGATGGTGTTGGGCGAGTACCAGATATTGTCGGCGTTGGCCTCCGTATCTTCGACCTTGGTCGGTGTTGTCTTGGGCGTACCGTCCGGATTGAGGATTGGATTGCCCTGAGCATCGAGAACGGGCTTTTCGTAGGTCCCGCCGACGGTGTCGCCCCAGATGATTCCGCCCATCGAGCGGTTGTAGATCCAGTCCCGGCCCAAGCCCCCCGCTGTAATTGCGCGCTCACCGCCCGCGACAAAGACTGCGTCGTTACCCGCTCCTCCGTCGAGCACCATACGCAACTCGACTGGCGTGATCTCGCTATCAGGATCATCTTTGAACACATGACCGCCCGCCGGCACGTAATCGGCGCTGTATCCAAAGAGAACGTCATTTCCGTCCAATCCGCTACGCTGAGCCCACTTGGTCGCGAAAAGCAAATCTGTCTGATCTGAAGCATTTTCAGACGGAACACCAAGACCCAGTAACTGGGCCAACAAAAGCGCGTTCGCATCGACGTCGAAAGATCCCAAACTCGAACTAAATGAATCGACGGCGTCATAGATTTTGTTGATGTACGAATTTATAGCGTCCTTATTGTTGTTATAGATATACTCCCCCAGATCGGCTCCGCCGAGTGATCCCAGCACCGCGCCTGCAACACTTCCGAGGATGGTTCCAACAACTCCGTAGAGTCCACCCTTGCCCTTTAAAACGGCTGCTATGGCCGCGCCCGCGCCGATCGCTCCCGCAACACCGCCCGCCGTTTCAAAAATGAATTTGACCCAGAGTTTGTTTGCGTCGTCGATTCTATTTGCTTCTCTTAGTTCCTCTGCCTGCGCAGCAGTAACGATCGCTCCGACAATATTTCCAATGAGGCCGCTCTTGGCGATAATAAATCCGACGCCGGCCTTGGCTGCAAACTTCCACCACGCTTTAGTCGTGGCGCCCGCCTTAATGGCTTCGCTGATCTTGGCTGCTTCGACTTGCGCATCAGTTAGCAGGAGCCCAAGCTCGGTTTGGTTCAATCCAATGCCAATCGAATTTCCCGACCTCAAGATCCTGTTGGCATCTTTAACCAGTTGCTTTGTGGCAGCACTGTCGTCCAAACCAAGCAGCACATTATTGAAGAATCGACCCGACGACACTGGGCCTTCGACTAAGCCAAACGGAGCGAAGCCAGTCGCCTTAGTCGTTGAATTCTTCAGCCATTGGGTAAAAACGCCATCACTCGACAGTACGACGTTTGGGCCCGTGATTCCCCGCATCGCCGCCACGGCGTCCGGCGCAGCGGAGCCTAACAGCACTTTTCCGCCTGAGAACGTTACCGCTTTGCCGGTCGTCAGCTCTAGGTAGGCTCGCTCGACAGCATTCTTCGAAGCCTGTGTGATTGCAGCCTCGAACGCCGACAGGTCAGTTACGCCGGCCCTTATTGCAGCATCCTTAGCCGCTCTGGCGGCTCCAAGTGCCGTATCGGTATATGCAATCGTGGTGACATTGGCCGAGTTCTTGACCCAAGTTATCAGCGCGCTGACATCTGATTTTGTGAATCTTCCTAATTCTGCAATGGTCTCGGTTGTGATATAGATTTTACCAGCAAGGCTGTCCCTGAGCGCATCCAGCGCCTTTTGCCCGCCGGCCAAGAACACGTCGATTAGGAAACCCGTGTCTGCAAACTTGTTTGCGCTGACCGTGGCCATAGCTATTCCTATCCCTTACGAGGCAGTTCGTCGTCGCCGAGCAAGAGGTACTCGCCTGGCGATTCAAGCATGCGCTCGACAGTAGGTGGCGACAGATCCAGCACTTTGTCGAACCAAAGACGATTCAAAAAGCTGATGACGATTCGCTGGATTTGTGACCAACCTCGCCCACCAAGCCCGTAGATCCAAAGCTGATCGCTCACGAACGTGTCGATATTTTCGTAAGGATCGACATCTGCCTTGATCACTTCCGCCTTCCGCCGTCGATATCCTTCGAACTCTTCGAAAAACGGCGAATCGAGCAGATTCTTCATGATGTCTTTGATTTCAGACTCCAGAAGACGGCTGCTCGCGCTCTCAGCTTGAACGTGCCGAATGCGATCAGCGAGAAAGGCCAACGCGTCCACATCCGACGATATCAGGCCAGCATGCAGACGCCTCGCCAGGGCTTCGGCAAGGAACGTGTTGTCCGCAGAGCAAAGTCGCTCATGCAGAGCAGGTGCAAATGCTTCGCGGCTAGCAATGACACGGTGATATTCATCAGTCGTTCGGTTGAACGGCTTGTGCAGCCCAACGCGCTGGAAGATCGCATCCAGGCTCGGGTCGGCGGCCAAGTGCCTCGCCAATGCGAGGAGCTCCTCGGGCGTAGTCGGATCGTATCGATCGCTGTTGATGTCATCGGACATCACGAAGGTCCCCTAAAGAACAGGCACTGCGTTTCGCAATGCCACTGCATTTGGGCCTACGCAGCCCGGCCGAGTACTCCACCTGCTTCGTCCCCTAATCGCTTCAGCTCCCCATATCTTCGTCCGTTTTCCCCGCCTCCCCCACCGGCCGCACCTTCATCTTCTCCAGCACCGCGGGATCGACCAGCTGGCTCACGATCGGATGGATCCGCACCGGTTTGTCCTTCACCACCTGCTTGAAGTTGGCGAGCACGGCGGTGGCGACTTTTTGCGAGGGGGCGATGACGTCGAGCAGCCAGGTGGTCTCGCCGCTGGTCCAGTCTTCGGCCTTGAGGCGAACCGGGAATACGCGCGCCTGGATCTGTTCGCGGATCCTGGCGTCGACCTCGTCGGAGACGCTGGCCCAGATAGCGATGCCGGCGGTCTCCTCGACCTTGCCCTCGCCGCCGGCCTTGGCGATGGCGATACGGTCGCGCGTCATCGGCTCGACGACGAGGTGCATGACGTCGGCCAGGGTCTGGTTGCGGTAGCGCGGCAGGTTGAGCATGGCGAGCACGACCTCGCCGACGCCGGCCTGGATCCGCATCTTGAACGCGGCGATCTGCGCCAGCACCTGCGGATCGAGCGCGCGCTCTTTCGCAGTCGCGGGCTCGGCCGCGGCCCCGCCCTTGATCCCGTTCAGCGCCGGCTTGCCGGCGGTCGCCGTCTCGTTTGCGCTCTTTGCCATGGCTCTCGTTCCCCGCGTTCAGCCCGCTTGATGGGGCTTGTCGTGATCCCTGGGGACGTGGGCCTGCCGCTGCAGCGGGCGGCCCATCCAGACCGCTCGCTTGCCGACGAGAAGAAATCCATCATCTGCCCGATACCCGCTCCGGTTGTACCGACGGTCGCCACGGTAGCGGATGTATAATTCCGTCGCAGGTGATTGGACGCAGCCCCACCGCCCCCTCCTTCGGCATTCATAGAACGTTAACTCGGATACAACTTCAAGACGAAACCGCGATACGCCCAAAAAAATGTTTCGCGATGTGTCGATCCATTTTGCATTGTTCCAATTGACGAGCGCCGAGAGAACGCGGGGGGTTCCGGAGACGAACCCTCAGGTGCTAGAGGTTCGGAGATGGGTCGCCGCGATGACACTTGCTGCCACCGTGCCGTCCAAGGAAGAGGCTCCTGGTGGCGCGTTCTCCGAATTCTGTCAGCTTGCGCTTTCGCAGCAACGCCGCCGGCGGGCGATGAACCAACCCTAGGCAAGCGATGTTCGACCCAGCACCATAGGACGGGTTGAGCTCCTCGCGAAACCCATCTCTTGCTGATCACCGCTCCCTTCAATGGCGACCTTGATCGGACTCAAGACGGTCGGTCAGCAAGGATAGCTTCCGCTCCGCGCGATTAAGTTGAAAGGAGAAGCATTCAACGAAACGAAATTGCGACCGTGTGCGGTCAATCCACGACGAAAACAAGTGCGATGGGTTTCGCGAAGAGCTCAACCCATCCTACGGGCTCAGCCTTGGATGACCTGACACTTGAAAAGGCAAAGCGCTTTGCGAAGGCCCGCGGCCTCCAATGCATCACCGAGCGCTCCGCTCACGAACATCGACTTCAGGAGCAGAGGATCGATCCAAACGTCGGGACCACTCAGCGCATCGCGAGACACTGCGAACGCGCCGTCGGACATCGCGAACGGAAATACGCAGCGGTTACGCCCCCCGCCTGGCATGAGCGGCTCCGCGGTCGGAGAGTGGGCTTCAAGAAATGCGCTCTTCGTGCTTCCGAATATCCAGGAGAAATAGGCTCCCGCGATCGGGGTCGCGTTGTCACTTTGGAACACCCCTTCCGCAACGGGGTAGAGCGCCCCATTGCCGAGATCGAAACGGCTCAGGATTTCTGCCACGCGGGTGGAGACGATAGGTTGCCCCTCCGCAAAAAACATATCCGGGATAGGCCGATCCTCATCCGCTTCGAGCCACACGCGCTTGGGGCACATGTCCGCAGGAACGAATTCGCCACGCTCGTTGCGCCTTTCTCCTTCGAGCGCGCGCGCTTCATCATTCTGGAAAATATCCGTGTGGACATGCCGGATGAGCATGGAGGCTTGCATAGCCCTGCTGACCCATACTTGAGCGGTCATCTCAATCTCCTTGCAGCTTCCGTCGGATGATGGACGTCCGGGTCCCAGCCCGGCTCGAAGTTCAATTTTCAGCTATGACGCTGCGCGGTCCATCACACCATAAACTTTCGCCGGGCCTCACTCATCCGCTTTCTTCCCCGCCTCCCCGACCGGCCGCACCTTCATCTTCTCCAGCACCGCGGGATCGACCAACTGGCTCACGATCGGATGGATCCGCATCGGCTTCTCCTTCAGCTGCTTGAAGTTGAGCGGGCACGGCAGCAGCACGAGTCAAGTGCAACGTCACTGCAAGCCCCGAGCCCGATGATCACCCCTACACGATGGTGCATTTCGCTCGCCGCAGATTGCGGGTGAGCTTGGCCACTTTCAGCGCCGCTTCCAGCCGACCGCTCAAGAACAGCGCCCCGTCAAGCGCAGTGTCAGTCCAGAGATCACAACCTTCAAGCGCCGACGCGCTGACCGCAATATCGCTGTCTTTGGGATGACTAACCATCCACTTATCCTTCGGCCACAGCTCTGGATGGCTAAATCCACCAGTGGAGCGGTCGGGACGGAAGGTCTGCTTCTGACATCCGAGATTCAGAAAATACCAATCACCCGGTACCAGTTCGGTTCGGTTGCCCTGGTAGAGCTCGATCTTCGACAAGCCACCCCTTCCAAGATCGAAGCCGCGGAGGACCTCCGCGAAATCGGAGGACACGACGATGAATGCATTGACGCGAAAGAAATGAGGCAGCTTCTTAAAGCGGAGCTCCCTGTACCTCGGGTGAGCTCGTGTTGGACGCTCCGCTTCCGTCAATGTACCGCCGGCCTCGTGCTTGCGCATGAGCTTGTCCAAACGATCCAGTTCTTCCCGAAATTCCGTGTCTTTCCAGTAGTCCTTGCCTTCGTCGTCCGGATTCAGGTTGAATTTCGATATGATCGAAGCGTCCAGAAAGCAGTCGCTCACCCAGACTTTTTCGGTCGCGCCAGTCATTTCTATCTCGTCTCTCTGAGAATGGGCCTCAATAATGCACGAACCGATCTTCCAAGGCGACCACGCGCATGCAAGGGAGCTACGGGACTATTGTGCTTCCGCCTCCCCACCGGCCGCACCTTCATCTTCCCCAGCACCGCCGGATCGACCAGTTGGCTCATGATCGGATGGATCCGCACCGGCTTGTCCTTCACCACCTGCTTGAAATCGCGACCACGGTGGACGCATGGCTGCCGCGGTCAGCGCGAGTTGAGTGCGCTGTTACCGAATCTTCGGGAGGATATTGCGCGAAGACGTCCTTGAAATACGTCCTTGTCTCAAGGGGACAATTCTTTCCACTGCATGCCTTAGAGCCTCATGGTCAAACAACCTTCAGCCGACAATGCTTTGGAATACGTAAGCCTTGACGGGTCATTTCGGCCTGTAACTCATCGGAAAACAGGATGTTGGGTCGTTTCAGCCTGCGCTCGCGCCAAAGGTGGTTACCGGCAACCATGCTCTTCGAAACGGCCAGATCGCCGTAAGCCTTCTTTGTGGAATGGATGATCGAAAAGAAGTTTAATTCCTGCGATCCCTCATAGCCGACGCTTTCGCCCGGCACGAAGCTGTCGATGAAGTGGCGAACGATCATGCCGAAATACGGGACGGGGTATTCCTCACCCTTCTTTTGGGTAATCCGCAATGGCCAGAACTGATGCACACCTGGCTCCAGGCTCTCAATCAACTCGTGCATCTTCGCGTCGACGGCAAGAAGACGATTGGTAAGCAGGAGGAGCGCTCCGAGCGATTTGCCCGATTCGTCCAATCTAAATTCCGACGGGCGCTGATGGGATTCAGACAAAGCTCCACCGTCTTCAGTGAACTTACGGGATACCGTCTCCCTGTAATTGACATCCCAGTTGTCGAAAGCGGCCCTTTGCTCGGCGGACATTTCCTCGTCGAAATGTCGCTTGACCCCCTCTTCCCAGCCAACGAAGTCGCCGTAAGGGAAGAACTCACCGAAACTGTTAGGATCAACCAATCCCCATACCATCCACAAATTCCTCCCATCTCTGGTCGCCCCGTCACCAACGGCCGAGATGTTCTCGACATTGTCGAATCTGGCCATCGACCTTTCTTGCATGGGACTCAGGCATCCTGCTTGTTGCTCCCCGCCCCTGCCACCGGCCGCACCTTCATCTTCCCCGGCACGTCTCGCTTTCCTGAAGAACTCGCTTAGGCCTTTGGCTAGCAGGTTCGCTTCTCAGCCTTGGATGACCCGACATTTGAACAGGCGAAGCGCTTTGCGAAGGCCCGCGGCCTCCAATGCATCACCGAGCGCTCCGCTCACGAAGATCGATTTCAGCAGCAGAGGGTCGACCCAGACGTCAGGCCCACCCAGCGCATCGCGAGACACAGCGAACGCGCCGTCGGACATCGCGAACGGAAATATGCACCGGTCCCGCCTGCCTGGGCTGAGCGGCTCCGCGGTCGGAGAGTGGGTTTCCAGAAATGCTCTCTTCGCGTTTCCGAAGATCCAGGAGAAATAGGCTCCCGCCATCGGCGTCGCATTGTCGCTTTGGAATAGCCCTTCAGCAACGGAGTGGAGCGCTCCATTGCCGAGATCGAACCGGCTCAGGATTTCTGCCACGCGAGCGGAGACGACGGGTTGCCCCTCCGCAAAAAACATATCGGGGATGGGCCGATCCTCGTCTGGTTCAAGCCATATGCGCTTGGGGCACATGTCCGCGGGAACGGATTCGCCACGCACATTGCGCCTTTCTCCTTCGATAGCGCGCGCTCGATCGTTCTGGAAGATATCCGTGTAGACGTATAGAATGAGCATGGACGCTTGCATCGCATTGCTGACCCATACGTGATCGGTCATATCTTTCTCCCTGCGTGTCGCGACGGATGGTCGACGTCCGGGTGCCAGCTCGGCCGAAAGTCAGCTTCAGCTATGACGCTCAGCGTTCCGTCACACAATTTGATATCGCCATTCGCCATGACTGTCCTCGTCATCCAATAACCTTGCAACGGTGCAACCTAAATTCCGACCGATCAGCCTCGCTGAGGGACGTCCTGAGCGCCTCAACGACGCCGTCGCGCATGAAGATGCGGCCTTCGACACCAGGACACATCCAGATATCAGCTCCGACCAGCGCCGCCGGCGAAACCGCGATGTCGCCGTCCTCGAGGTAGCAAAGCGACCAGTGAGTCTGGCCTGTCTGGTGATGAGTACCTATCTTCTCGATGTTGGCGCTCAACTCGGGCAGGAAGCAGTCCTTAAAGGATCCGAAGTTGACCAGGTAGAAAGGTCCCGGCAGCGGTGTCTTCTCGTCCGCGTCGTAGATCATATAAGGAACCAGCCCGCCCGCCCCGAGATCGAATTTCGCCAGCACATCGGCAACGGGACCTTTCACGGCAAGAAACCCGCCGACGAAAAATACGTCTTTCGCACGTTTGAAATCCGACATGCTATAAACAGCCGAGGCTTCCGGCAGCTCCTCGCGCTTCAACGTATAGCCGGCGAAGTGCCGGAGGATCGCCGCACGTACATAATCGCTCTTTTTGGGAACGATATGACGCACGTAGGGGGCCTCCCACGGTTCACCGTACCACTTCTGGCGAATACCGAGCTTGTTGCCGAGATCGCCATTGCTCAGCACTTCGCTGATCCAGACCTGATCAACCATATCGTCTCCCAGAATTTCAGCTGCGAGGCCCTGCGCCCGCCGAGCTGCTATCAGCTCCCCGCTTTCCCTTCATCATCTCCACCACCGCCGCTTCGACCAGCCGGCTCACGATTCCTGATCAAGTCGCAAGTGGTCGACGAAAAAACCCGGAAGAATCTCCTGCCTGATTGCTTCGGCGTCCGAGCACCGCAGGCTTTCCCGTTCCTGATCGTAGAGAATTCCATAGAGGAACCCTGAAGCTGTCGTGTTCATCGGCGGCGAGGTGGTTCTGCCCTGCCCCGATTCTCTCTTGAGCTCGAACCAGGTGATGAACATCCGAACCAGATGAGCGAGCTCGCGCGATTCTTGCTCCGGCAATTGATCGGGCATGGGGTAGCGCCGGGCCAGGTCGGAAATCCTGCCCATGAGATCCAGATTGCCTCTGATTGCCTCGAGGCAATCGACGAGAAAGCTGAGCGTCGGCAGCCGCAGCTCCGACACCGGCATCATGAGGGACTCTTGCGTGTGCTCGCTTCGGGGCTTTCGTTCGGCTCCAGGGCCCAAAGCTCCTCGAGCCAGTCGAAATACCGGCCGTTCGCATCAGTCCATGGCTTGTATGTCTCGGTCATCTCGTACGTCCGCGCTCAACGCCTTCCGCCTGAAGATCGCGAGTTCGAGCTATCGCCGCCTCACCGTTCCCGGCCCGCCTCGTCGAGCGACTGCGTGATCGGCGACAACAGATATTGGATGATCCGTCGCTCGCCGGTCTTGATCTCGGCCTGCACGGAGAGGCCGGGGCCCAGCGCCTGCTGGCGATCGCGGATGCGGATGCTGGTCTGCAACAGGCGGATGCGCGCGGCGTAGACGAGGCCGGGCTGGACCGGCCTTCCCTTGTCGTCGCGCTGCGGCTGGCCGCCCGATTGCGACAGGTCGATCGCATCGCGGCTGATGCTCTCGACGATGCCCGGCACCAGGCCGTAGTCAGTGAAGGGAAACGCCTCCAGCTTGACCCGGACCGGCTGGCCCTCGCGGACGAAGCCGATGTCCTTGTTGAGGACCTGGGCTTCGACCTCGATCTCGGCGCCGTCGGGGACCACCGTCATCAGAGGCTGGGCCGGCTGCACCACCCCGCCGATCGTCGCGACCACGAGCTGCTGCACCGTTCCGGCGACGGGTGCGCGCAAGGCCAGGAACTCGCGCCGCCGCGTGGTCTTGCGCAGATCTTCGGCCGCGAGCTGCGCCTTGTCGCGGGCCTGGACCATCTCGGTCACGGCGGTCTTGCCGAAGGTCTCGCGCAGCTTGCGGATCTCGGCTTCGAGCGCCGTCATCGCCGCGCGCGCCCGCGTCACGTTGGCGAGCTGCACGTCGACGTTCTGGACATGCTCGATGCGCTGCTGCTCGTATTCCAGCAGCCGCAACCGCGCGAAATTGCCCTGCTCGGTGAGCTGCCGGCGCGCCTCGAGCGATTGGTCGACGAGCGGCAGGGTGAGGCGTAGCTTGTTGATCTCGACCTCGGCGGAGGTCAGCTCGGCCGCGCGCTGCGCGATCTGCTGCTGCAGGCTTGCGACCTGCGCCTCGTATTCGGCGATGCTGGCGCGGACGAATTGCTCCTCCACCGCGGCGCTGGCGGCTGGCGTGTCGTCGGGCGCGACGAAGCCGGTGGACCGTCCGTCGAGATAGGCGAGCAGCGCCGCGTTGCGGGCCTGGATCAGCTTTGAGGCCTGCAGGTTCTGCCGCGCCTGCGCCTCGTCGGCGGTCGCGAGCGTCGGATCGAGCTCGACCAGCAGCTGCCCCTCCTCGACATGCTGACCGTTGGCGACATGGATGGCGCGCACCGAGCCGATCTCCATCGGCTGGATGGTCTTGACCTTGCTCGACGGAATGATTTTCCCGCTCGCCACCGCGACGACATCGACCGTACCGATGACGGACCAAACCAGAGCGGCCGTGAAGAAGCCGCAGGTCATCAGCAGCAGCATGCGCAGGCCCGGGCTCGGCGGCTTCTCCATGATCTCGAGCGCGGCCGGGAGAAATTCGTGATCGGAGCGCGGCCGCCGGTTGCGGTCGGCCTCGTTCTGCATGCTCCAGCTCGCCCGCAGCACGGCCCAGTGCTTGGCCAGTGTCGGAAACCGCTCGGCGACCCAGGCGGTCACGTGCTGCGCCCCATCTGCTTGGTGTAGAGCTGGGCATAGCGGCCACCCGAGCGCAGCAGCGTCTGGTGATCGCCGGTCTCGGTGATCTCGCCGGCTTCGACCGTGACGATCCGGTCGCATTGCCGCACGGCGGAGAGGCGATGCGCGATGATGATGACGGTGCGACCGCGCGCGATGCCGGCGAGATTGTGCTGGATGATCTCCTCGCTTTCGGCGTCAAGCGCGCTGGTCGCCTCGTCGAGGATCAGGATGCGCGGATTGCCGATCAGCGCCCGCGCGATCGCCATGCGCTGGCGCTGTCCGCCCGAGAGGTTGCCGCCGCGCTCGTCGATCACCGTGTCGTAGCCGTGCGAAAGGCTGAGAATGAACTCGTGCGCGCCGGCGAGCTGCGCGGCGGCGATGACCCGTTCCATCGGCATCGTGGTGTCGGCCAGCGCGATGTTCTCGCGCACCGAGCGGTTGAACAGGATGTTCTCCTGCAGCACGACGCCGATCTGCCGGCGCAGCCAGGCCGGATCGACCAGCGCGAGATCGACGCCGTCGACCAGCACCCTGCCCTGCTCGGGAACGTAGAGCCGCTGCACGAGCTTGGTCAGCGTCGACTTGCCCGAGCCGGAGGGACCGACGATGCCGATCATCTCGCCCGGCTGAATCGCGAGCGAGACGCCGCGCAGAGCCTCCGGCGCATCGGGGCGATAGCGGAAACGAACCCGGTCGAAACTCACCGCGCCCTTGATCGGAGGAAGGCTCGCCCGGTTCGGATTGTGATCGGGCTCGGCCGGCGCGTTCAGGACGTCGCCGAGCCGGTCGACCGAGATGCGCACCTGCTGAAAATCCTGCCAGAGCTGGGAGAGGCGCAGGATCGGTTGCGCAACGCGCCCGGAGAGCATGTTGAAGGCGACGAGCGATCCGACCGAGAGGTCGCCGGCGATCACCGCCTTGGCGCCGAAGAACAGGATCGCGACCGTGGTCAGCTTGGACACCAGCTGGATCAGATGGCTGCCCCAGTTCGCGAGCGTTGCGACCTGGAAGCCGGTGCTGGTGTAGCCCGCGAACTGCTTCTCCCATTTCGCCCGCATCTGCGGCTCGACTGCCATCGCCTTCAGCGTGCCGATGCCGGTGACGCTTTCGACCAGGAAGGACTGGTTCTCAGCGCCCCGCTTGAATTTTTCGTCGAGACGGGCGCGCAGCGGCGGCGTCACGATCACCGAGATCGCGACATAGAGCGGAATCGACAGCGTGACGATCAGGGTCAGCAGCGGGCTATAGGCGTACATCACCGCGAAGAAGACGATGGTGAAGAACAGGTCGATCACCACGGTGACGGCATTCGATGTCAGGAACTCCCTGATACGGTCGAGCTCGCGCACGCGGGCAACACTGTCGCCGACGCGGCGGGCCTCGAAGTACGACAGCGGTAGGTTGAGCAGGTGCCGGAACAGCTGCGCCGAAAGCTCGCTGTCGACCCGATTGGTGGTGTGAGCGAACAGCCAGTTGCGCAGCGCCGACAATCCGGTCTCGAAGATCAGCACCGCCGAGAGCCCGACCGCCAGCACGTCGAGCGTCGTCAGCGACTGGTGGACCAGCACCTTGTCGATGACGAGCTGGAAGAAGATGGGCGAGATCAGTCCCATCAATTGCAGGAAGAAGGATCCGATCAGCACGTCGCGCAGCGGCCCGCGGTATTTCACCAGCGCGGGAATGAACCAGCTGATGTCGAAGGGCCGCGTCGCTCCCGCCATCAGTTCGCGCGTCGTCATGAGCAGCAGCCGGCCGGCATAACGGCCGGAGAAATCGTCCGCCGTCCACACTTCGGGACGTCCGCCATTGCCGCGCTGGATCAGGAAGCGCGATCCGGCCTCCTGCTGGTCGACCTTGAGCAGAACGATGGCCTCACCGTCCGCCAACTCGGCGAGCGCGGGCAACGGGACCTTGTGCAGCGCGTCGAGTGCCGCGGGCTTCACCTTGGCGACGATCTTCGACCTCTTGGCGATCCGGGCGAGATCTTCGAGCTGATAGTGCTCGCCCGGCGCGCCGTGGTCATGCGCGATCTGGCCGGCGTCGGCCGGCACGCCGAGGAATTTCGCAACCAGAATGAAGGAAAGCAGCGACGCTGGAAGATCGGGATCATTGCCGCTCGTTATACCCGCGGCCTCGTCAGGCGCTTTCGCAATCGCAATGGTCATGACCCAGACTTCACACCCGGCGAGAAACAGCCGGGATCCCCACTGGGAACCACGCAGGATTTGCCCGGGTCCCCCAACTCGCGCACAGATCGAGACAACAACTTAACCACGGATTACACGATAGCTTACATCTAACGTTGTTCAGCGGGCAAGCCAAGCCCTCCTTCGTCACTCCCGACGAAGGTCGAGTTAACCATCGGTCCAGCGGTATGGGGAAGACGCGGCCGAAGCCAGCGATGATCGCACGGGGCGACTTCCGATATCGCGATCTCGAACAGCAACAAACCACGCGCAATCATCAACTGCTCGGCTGCTGCGACGAGCCGGCGGAAAAGCCGCCGGCAGCCTCCGCCGCCGCACCGCCGAGCGGCGGGCAATCCCGATCGGGTGCTGGCATATGATCCGCCGGAACCTGCCTTGCCGGCGTCCGCCTCTCGGCAAGCACATCCGCATCTCACAAATCCAATTGGGCAGCCATCAACCCCGGGTTGTCAGCGGATTTCTGCCGCAGCCGGTGCGCTGAAAGCACCGTCCCGTCAGGCGCAAGCACGGGCCAGTGGCTTGCTCCTGCGCGCGGTTCCCGCCCATTTGACCCTCCCAGAGTCCTTCGATACGTTGCACTCAACCTCCGCTGTCAACTCAAATGAGCGACGACCAAGGTGAGCGCATCCGTCTCTGCCACCAGCAAAGCTGCCGATCCCCTGTCGCCAACCCGCTCCAGTTTTCGACGCTTCACTGTCGGGTTTATTGGGTTTGTAGCGATGCCACCGCTCGCCCTCTCCGCCCTCGTCGTATTGGTCGATCCCTACTACGTGTTCGGGACTCCCGACATTCCCGGGATCAATGTGGTGCGGTCGCGATACGAAAATCACGTTCCCGCGGTGAAGCCGTATCAAGTGCGACGGATCAGGCCCGAGGCGATCATATTGGGCAGTTCCCGCGCGGAGGTCGCGCTCGATCCGCAGCATCCCGGATGGAACGGCAAGAACGTCTTCAACTTCGGCCTGCCTTCGGCCACAAGCTACGAGGTCATGCTGGCGTTTCTCCACGCACAATCAGTCGCACCGCTCAAGCAAGCCGTGATCGGCCTGGACTTCTTCGGCTTCAACATCTTCTTTCCGCGTGACCAGGCCTATCTGGAGAGTCGATTCTCAGGCGACGGAGTTCGAGCCTTCGCTGACTTTCTGGCAGCCGAGCCTGCAAAGCGCCGCCCCGATAGCGACGAGAAGCCTTCCGCGCCTGCGGCGCCATCTGCGCCCAGCGAAGCAGCCCGATCGGAGGCTCAGCCGGCACCTCTGACGGAAGTCACCGCCGATCCTGCCTGCAAAGAGACCGCACCCGAGACATGCCCACCGGCCGGGACGGCGGAGGGCAATCCCCCTACCGACTGGAACGAGGCGCTCTATCTACGACTTTACCCTGATGTCGCCGCCGAGGTGCGGCGTGGCACGTTCGCCAGCGGCTATCATCACTATCTTGCCGCCGGGCGCGCCGAAGGCCGGCAGACCGGAACGCCACCGCCCGGCTGGAATGAGACGCAATATCTTCGAATCTACCCCGATGTCGCCGCCGAAGTTCGGCGAGGCACCTTTGTCAGCGGCTATCACCACTATCTTGCCGCCGGGCGCGCCGAAGGCCGGCAGGACGGCACGCCACCGCGCGACTGGAACGAGGAGCTCTATCTGCGCATCAATCCCGACGTGAAAAACGAAGTCACCCGCGGCACCTTCGTCAGCGGCTATCACCACTACCTCGCCGCCGGCAAACAGGAACGTCGCGAGGGTGGTTTCACGCCGAAGGCTTGGAGCGAGACGAGATATCTTCAAGTCAACCGCGACGTTGAATATCAGGTCTCGCAAGGTTCTTTTCTGAGCGGCTATCACCACTATCTGGCAGCCGGACGTGCGGAAAAGCGGATGGGCGGCTTCCTCCCCGATGGCTGGAACGAAGCGAACTATCTGTCCAGAAACCCGGTTGCCCGTGTCAGATTGGCGCTTGGCGAATATAGCGACGGCTATTCGCACTACGCTGCAGTCGGTCAAAAGCAGGGGCTGACCGGCGGATTTCCGTCCGCCGATTTCTGGGACGCGCTATTGTCACGTTCGCAAAGGCTCGAGAAAGCTGCGTTCCAGATCGGCGAGCTCTTCCGCCTGGTTCTTTCGACAACCGCCGTGCAGGATACATTCGCGACACTTCGCGGACAATCGGAGGCCGCCTCATTCAACAGCCGTGGCATGCGCGTTTGGGATTGGCAAGACAACAACATTCGCAAGAACGGCGGAAATGGCCGCGTCTTCCGCAACAACATCCTGAGCTGGCGGTGGTACATCTGGCTGATGCCGCCGCGATACCAGTATTGCTTCAACAACCCCGCCACGGGAATGAACAGTTTCGAGGCCTTCCGCTTCCTGGTTCGGCGGGCCCATGAACGGCAAACCGATCTGCGGCTATTCATGACGCCGCTGCACGCGTCGGTTCGGCAGCTATTCGTCGCACTCGGCCTCTCCGACCGATACGAATTCTGGCAGAGGGAATTGGTCCGGATCAACGAAGAGGAGGCCGCGCGGGCCGGTCGGAAGCCGTTTCCCCTGCGGGACTTCAGCGACGCCAGTTCCGTCACGCGTGAAATCGTTCCGGAACGTACCGACCTGACGCCGATGCGCTGGTTCTGGGAGTTCTCCCATTACCGGCATACGGCCGGCAATCTCATCCTCGATCGCATCTTCGGACATGATCGCTCGGACTCTGCGCTGCCCGCCGATTTCGGCGTCCGCCTCACGAGTGAGAACATCAGTGCGCACCTCACGCGCAGCCGGGCGGGAATTGCCGATTGGGCGGCGACCAATTCTGGATTTGCAACGCAGATCTCCGCTGCAACTCAAGGCCCCATGGTTCAGAATCGTCAAGACAAAGCGACTTGTTGGTAATCCTTGCTGTTCAACTCGCCCATATTCCTGTTCGTCTTCCTGCCGATCGCGCTCGGTGGTTTTTACCTGCTCGGCTGGTGGCGAGGCCGGAATGCGGCCTTGCTGTTCCTGCTGGCGGCATGCCTGGTGTTCTATGCCTATTCGAGCCTGTTCAACTTCGGCCTCTTCCTCGTTTCGGTGGCCGTGAATTTCGTCTTCGGCTACGCGATCGCGCGCGCTCGCCTGAATTCACGAGCCTGGCTGATCGGGGGTATTGCGATCAATCTCGCGTTGATCGGCTACTTCAAATACACCGGCCTGATCGTCTCCAGCGTCAACCAGCTGTTCTCGGCCTCGTTCGTCATCCCAACCATTGCACTACCGGTCGGCATCTCCTTCTACACGTTCGAACAGATCAGCTATCTGATCGAGACCCGGCAACGGAAACAAGCGGAACCGTCGCTGGCGCGTTACACGTTGTTCGTCAGCTTCTTCCCTCATCTGATCGCCGGGCCCATCATCCGCCCGCATCAGCTGTTGCCGCAGTTTTCCGCGCCGACTTTCGCGCTCTTCTCCTGGCGGAACTTCGCGCTCGGCATCAGCTTCCTGCTGTTCGGCCAGTTCAAGAAGACCATCATCGCGGACAGCATGGCCGCTTACGCGACGCCGGTCTTCGCCTCGGCAGCGAACGGCGGAACGCCTGGCTTCCTCAACGCCTGGGGAGCCGCCCTGGCCTACACGTTCCAGATCTACTTCGACTTCTCCGGCTATTCGGACATGGCGATAGGGCTTGGCCTGATGTTCGGAATCGTCCTCCCCTTCAATTTCAACTCGCCCTACAAGGCGACGAGCATCATCGACTTCTGGCGGCGCTGGCATATCACGCTGTCGCTGTTCCTGCGCGACTACGTCTATATCCCGCTGGGCGGCAACCGCTCCGGCCCGGCCCGGCGCTATGTCAACGTCATGCTCACCATGCTGATCGGCGGCCTTTGGCATGGCGCAAATTGGACGTTCGTCGCGTGGGGCGCGCTGCACGGCCTGTTCCTGCTCGTCAATCACGCCTGGCGAAACCTTCGCGGCGAGCGCGAGGTCAATGGCTTCGGGCAATGGGTTGCTCGGGTCACCACCTTTCTCCTGGTCGTGCTCGCCTGGGTTTTCTTTCGGGCCGAGAGCTTCGATGCGGCGCATCGCGTTCTCGACGGCATGAGGGGAATGCACGGCTGGCTCCACGGCCCCCTCCTCGACGCAGCTCCCAGCCTCTCGGAGACGCTGAAGGTGATCGGGGTCAGCGTTGAAGACAACTGGCTCACCGGCGGACTTCTGCTCAGCTGGTTTGTCGCCGCATTCGCGATCGCATGGGGGCTGCCAAACACCCAGCAGTTCCTGCTTGGCGAAGGCCGTTCGAAAAATGCCCGGCTGGCCTGGCGTCCGACGCTGGGATGGGCGGCGACACTTGGCCTGCTGTTCGGCGTTGCCTTCACCTACAATCTGGTGGCGGCCTGCTGTACTCCGCCTTCACCTACTACACAGGCTTCAAGGTCAATTCCGGCGAATACAAGCTGATGGGGCTTGCTCCCTATGGCGAGCCGAAATACGCGCAGCTCATCCTGGATTCGCTGATCGATCTGAAAGCGGACGGCTCGTTTCGCCTCGACATGTCGTATTTCGACTATTGCACCGGGCTGACGATGACCAACGACCGGTTTGCCAAACTGTTTGGGCAGAAGGTGCGCGCGCCGGACGAGCTGCTGACGCCTTTCCACATGGATATCGCCGCGTCCATCCAGGCCGTCCTCGAGGAGGCGGTCCTGCGCTTGACCCGCAGCCTTGCGGCTCAGACCGGCGCCCGCAACCTGTGTTTCGCAGGCGGCGTTGCGCTCAATTGCGTCGCCAATGGCAAGGTGTTGCGGGACGGCAGATTCGATTCGATCTGGATTCAGCCGGCCTCCGGCGACGCCGGCGGCGCGGTCGGTGCGGCCCTCGCCGCCTACCATCAGTTCAGACAACAACCGCGCGATGTCGTGGCCGGCGACGGCATGTCCGGCGCTTTTCTCGGGCCTGAATTCTCGCAAGAGGTGATTGAGCAGCGGTTGCGGAGTGCCGGCGCCCGCTTCGATGCCCTCAGCGAGAATGAAATGATCGAGACGACAGCTGCGGCCCTGGCCGACCAGCTCGCGGTCGGCTGGTTTCAGGGGAAGATGGAGTTCGGCCCGCGCTCGCTCGGCGCGCGCTCGATCCTAGGTGACCCGCGCTCGCCCTCCATGCAGAAAAACCTCAATCTCAAGGTGAAATTTCGCGAAAGCTTCCGGCCGTTTGCCCCGGCGGTTGCACGTGAGGACGTTGCCGACTGGTTCGAGCTCGATGGCGACAGCCCGTACATGCTTCTGGTTGCCGGCGTCAGGAGCGACCGGCGCCACATGATGAGCACGGACGAGCAAGCCTTGTTCGGCATCGACAAGCTCAACGTGGTGCGCTCGACGATCCCCGCCGTGACGCATATCGACTATTCCGCCCGGATCCAAACGGTCAGCGCCGACACCAATCCGCTTTTCCATCGCTTGCTGTCCCGCTTCAAGGCGCTGACGGGATGCCCGGTGCTGGTCAACACCAGCTTCAACGTTCGCGGCGAACCGATCGTCTGCACACCGGAGGATGCGTTCCGCTGCTTCATGGGTAACGAGCTCGACATGCTGGTCATCGGCAATTGCATTTTGCGAAAAGAGCAGCAGGATCCCGCGCTCAAACGCGACTACAGCGCAGCCTTCACGCTCGACTGAATTGCCGGCTAGCTTGTGGCCTTGGTCGCCGTGCCCAAAAATGACCGTCTGAAAAATCGGTTGCTCGAACGGTTTCTCCCGCCCGAGCCACGAAATGGTGGGCGCACCAGGGCCTTTGTCCCGCTACTCCCTGTTTTACTCTCGGTTCAACCGATCGGGTACAAAGGAGAACAGTGCAGCGGCGGAGAGAGTGTGTCAGTCAATCCCCATACAGCTCTTTCGCTCTTCCCGGCGCAAAACCCACCGTTTGAGCGACCGCCGGAGCATGGGGGTTTCGCCTCCGACAAAACCCTATAATGCGTATTCCGCAATTATCGGCCCAGATGTTCGCCCTCCGACCGCAACGGTCATGACGCCTGAAACACCAAGGAAAAGGCCGGGATCTCTCCCGGCCCTTTGTTTTGGATAATGTGGTGCGCGTTACTTCGTTTCCGCGCGCTTGGGCGGGGTTGCTGGCCACGACTTGATCAGCGTGTCGTAGTCGACCGTCTCGCCCTTCGGCTTCTCGTTGGCGAGCTTGCGCTGCGGCGCGATGGTACCGTCCTTTTCCGCCTTGGCGTACCAGAACTCGGCCGACTCCTTCTTGTGCAGCTTCGGACCGCAGGCGCCCTGCACGCCCGACTTCTCGAGGCGTTCAAGCACCGAGTCCTGCGCGGCGGCAAGGGCATCCATCGCGGCTTGCGGCGTCTTCGAACCCGAGGACGCATCGCCGATGTTCTGCCACCACAGCTGCGCGAGCTTCGGATAGTCGGGCACGTTGTTGCCGGTCGGGGTCCACTGCACGCGCGCGGGCGAGCGGTAGAATTCGATCAGGCCGCCGAGCTTCGGCGCACGCTCGGTGAACGACTTGTCCCAGATGTCGGATTCACGAATGAAGGTGAGACCGACGTGGCTCTTCTTCAGCGACACCGTCTTGGAGACGATGAACTGGAGATACAGCCAGGCTGCCTTGCGGCGATCCGCCGGGGTCGACTTCAGAAGCGTGAGCGAGCCCGCGTCCTGGTAGCCGAGCTTCATGCCTTCCTTCCAGTAGGCACCGTGCGGCGACGGGGCCATGCGCCACTTCGGCGTACCGTCCGCATTCATCACGGCGATGCCCGGCTTCACCATGTCGGCGGTGAAGGCGGTGTACCAGAACATCTGCTGGGCGATGTTACCCTGCGCCGGCACGGGGCCTGCTTCGGAGAACGTCATGCCCTGCGCCTGCGGCGGCGCGTACTTCTTCAACCACTCGAGGTACTTCGTGATCGAGTAGACAGCAGCCGGACCGTTGGTATCGCCGCCGCGCTCGATCGACGAGCCGACCGGACGACAGCCTTCCATGCGGATGCCCCACTCGTCGACCGGCAGGCCGTTCGGAATGCCCTTGTCGCCATTACCCGCCATCGAGAGCCAGGCGTCGGTGAAACGCCAGCCGAGCGAGGGGTCCTTCTTGCCATAGTCCATATGGCCGTAGACCTTGACGCCGTTGATCTCCTTGACGTCGTTCGTGAAGAACTCGGCGATGTCCTCGTAGGCCGACCAGTTCACGGGCACGCCGAGCTCGTAGCCGTACTTGGCCTTGAACTTGGCCTTGTAGTCGGGGTTGGTGAACCAGTCGTAGCGGAACCAATAGAGATTGGCGAACTGCTGGTCCGGCAGTTGATAGAGCTTGCCGTCGGGCGCGGTGGTGAACGACTTGCCGATGAAGTCGTTGACGTCGAGCATCGGATCGGTGACGTCCTTGCCCTCGCCGGTCATGTAGTCGGACAGAACAACGGTCTGGCCGTAGCGGAAGTGCGTTCCGATCAGGTCGCTATCGTTGATCCAGCCGTCATAGACGTTCTTGCCGGACTGCATCTGGGTCTGCAGCTTCTCGACGACGTCACCTTCCTGGATGATGTCGTGCTTGATCTTGATGCCAGTGAGCTCGGAGAACGCCTTGGCCAGCGTCTGCGACTCGTATTCATGGGTCGTGATGGTCTCGGAGACGACGTTGATCTCCATGCCCTTGAAAGGCTGGGCGGCCTTGGCGAACCACTCCAGCTCCTTCTTCTGGTCGTCCTTCGACAGCGTCGAAGGCTGGAATTCCGCAATCCATTTCTGGATGGCGGCATCGTCGGCCGCGTGAGCCGGCATCGTGATCGCCGCAGACGCGGCTATCAACGCCGCAGCGCTTGTTACGGTTAGAAAGCGTGTCTTGGTCATAAGTCCGCCCCTTCTCCTTGAATGTCGCATGTGACGTTCCTCCATTGCAGCAACAGGCATCTCTCAGGCCCAGGTTGATCCCGGGTCTGCTTTTTTCGCCCGCCTCAAACGCTGCGAAAGATCGCAATGGTCGACGCGAGTGAAATCAATGTAGCAATCCACAGGCTCGAGATCTCAACTCCCTCGCCGATTGGCAGCGTGGCGATCGCATCCGTGCCGACGAGGCCGATCCACAGCAGGTGAACGACGGCGGCGACGATCAGGGACACGAACAGGCGGTCGCCGCGCGTCGTCGGAATGCGCAGGACGCCGACACGCTCGGCCTCCGGATAAGCGGCCGCAAGCCACGTCATGCCCCCGAGCGTCACGGCAAGCAATGTGAAGAAGATCGCTGTCGGCAGCGTCCAGGCCATCCATGCGATGGAGTCCATCGTTGCCTCCCTAAACCCGGCCGAGCGCGAAACCACGCGCAATGTGGTTGCGGACGAACCAGATCACCAGCGCGCCCGGAATGCTGGTCAGCACGCCCGCTGCTGCGAGCAGACCCCAGTCGATTCCGGTCGCCGATATTGCCTGCGTCATGATCGCCGAAATAGCCTTGTTGTTTGTCAGCGTGCGCGCCAGCAGCAATTCGACCCAGGAGAACATGAAGCAAAAGAACGCGGCGACGCCGATACCGCTTGCGATCAACGGCACGAACACCCGCAAGAAGAACGACGGCAAGGAATAGCCGTCGAGGAACGCGGTCTCGTCGATCTCGCGCGGCACGCCCGACATGAAACCTTCGAGTATCCAGACCGCCAGGGGAACGTTGAAGATGCAATGCGCGAGCGCGACGGCCCAAATCGAGTCGAACAGCCCGACCGCGGAATAGAGATTGAAATACGGAAGCGCAAACACCGCAGCCGGCGCCATGCGGTTCGACAGCAGCCAGAAGAACAGATGCTTGTCGCCGAGAAAACGATAGCGCGAGAACGCATAGGCCGCAGGCAACGCTACCAATAGCGATATGATCGTGTTGAGCGCGACGTATCCGAGCGAAAACAGCAGGCCGCCGAGCCATTCCCGGCTGTTGAAGATATAGGCGTAGTTCTTCAGCGTCGGCAATTGCGGCAGCAGCGTCATCGTGGTCGTGATCTCGTCATTGCCCTTGAAGCTGAGATTGACCAGCCAATAGAGCGGCATGATCAGGAACAACAGATACAGGAACATAGTAGCTCGTCGCGTCATGATGCCGCCCCCTCCTTCCCTTCGCGGGTCGTAATGACCGTGTAGAACAGCCAGCAAACACTCAACGTGATGAGCGTGTAGACGATCGACATCGCACCGGCCTTGCCCAGGTCGAACTGACCAAGTGCGATCTTGACGAGATTGATCGAAAGCATGGTGGTGTAATTCCCGGGGCCGCCGCCGGTGACGACGAACGGCTCGGTGTAGATCATGAAGCTGTCCATGAAACGCAGCAGGATGCCGATGGTCAGCACACGCTGCAGCTTCGGCATCTGGATGCGGAGGAACACCAGAAGCCGCGACGCGCCGTCGATCTTTGCCGCCTGATAGTAGGCCTCCGGGATGGCACGCAAGCCCGCGTAGCAAAGCAGCGCGATCAGGCTGGTCCAGTGCCACACGTCCATCAGCACGATGACGACCCAGGAGCTGACGGCACTGTTGGTGTAGTTGAACGGAATCCCGATCGCATTGACGGTCCAGCCGAACAGACCGATGTTGTCGCGCGCATAGAGCTGCCAGATGATGCCGACGACGTTCCACGGCAGCAGCAACGGCAAGGCCATGAGCATCAAGCAGAGCGCGAGGGCGGCGCCCCTCTTCGGCATCGACAGCGCGACCATGAGTCCGAGCGGCACTTCAATAGCCAGGATGATGGCCGAAAATGCCAGGCTGCGGCCGAGCGATTCGTAGAATCGCTCGCCCAATTCGCTGCGGGGATCGAGCAACTCCACGTACCACTGGACTCCGTTCCAGAAGAACTGATTGTTGCTGAACGTATCCTGGAATGAATAGTTCACCACCGTCATCAAGGGCAGGATGGCATTGAACGCCACCAGCATGAAAACTGGCGCGACGAGAAACCATGCACGGTTATCGACGGGCTTTTGCATCCGTCACTCCACCCTGTGGCTGTTGCAATAGACATGAATCTGCGTCTGCTCGGGAACGAGCATGACGCCGTCGGCTGGAATCTCCGCATCCTCGCCGGCGATCGCGGCGATCGGCATTCCCTCGAGCAGGCAATGGACGATCTTGATCCGCCCGATGTCGTCGACGCGGCGAACCTGGACCGGCAGGCCGCGACCACCTCTTTCGACCCGCAAATATTCCGGCCGGATGCCGATCTCCATTTTACCGTCGGACGCGGTCGCGGCGATGCCTTGGGCGAGCTGCAGAACCTGGGAGCCGATATGGGCCCGGTCGCCCTCGACCCGCGCCGGCAGCACATTCATGCCCGGGGAGCCGATGAAATAGCCGACGAATGTATGCGCGGGGCGATCGAACAACTCCTGCGGCGTGCCGATCTGCACCACTTCGCCCTGGTACATCACCACCACGCTGTCCGCAAACGTCAGCGCCTCGGTCTGATCGTGGGTTACGTAGATCATCGTGACGTCGGTCTCGGCATGCACCCGCCTGATCTGCGCGCGGAGCTGCCACTTGAGATGGGGATCGATCACGGTCAGCGGTTCATCGAACAGGATGGCACCGACGTCGGAACGAACGAGCCCGCGGCCCAGCGAGACCTTTTGCTGGAGGTCCGCCGTCAGACCCCTCGCACGTCGATTCATGATGGGCTCGAGGCCGAGCATGTGCCCAACCTGGCGCACACGCGCCGCGACGGTCGCCTTGGCAACGCCGCGGTTCTGCAACGGAAAGGCGAGGTTGTCGGCAACGGTCATCGTATCGTAGACGACCGGAAACTGGAAAACCTGCGCGATGTTGCGGGCTTCGGTCGGAATGCGCGATACATCGCGGCCATCGAACAGGATGCGGCCGTGGGACGGCGTGACAAGCCCCGAAATCACGTTGAGAAGCGTGGTCTTGCCGCAGCCGCTGGGTCCCAACAGCGCATAGGCCCCTCCCTGGCGCCATGTCATGTTCATCGGCTTCAAAGCCCACTGCCAGGACTGCGTCGGATTGACGAGATAGCTGTGCGCCAGATTTTCGAGCTGAATCTGGGCCATGATCAGGTCCGCTCCATCTTTGCGGTCGGCCCCACCGGCGCGACGACGAGGTTGTCCCGGGAGTCGAAGATGTAGAAGCGCTCGGGATCGAGATAGATTTCGATCCGTTCCCCGGGGGGGCGTTCATGTACACCGGCGAGCAGCGCGATCCAGCGCTCACCGCCTTCGGTGTCGACGTGCAGAAAACTGTCCGAGCCCGACAATTCCGTTACCGCGACCTCTCCCCTGACCTTGACCGACGCGGTCGTGCGCGGAGACAGCGCGACGTGATGGGCACGAAAGCCGACGGTGTAGCGTCCCGGAGGCAATTGAGCGACCAGGGGAGAGGCCGCGAACGGCACCACCCCCGAGGCGTTGTCGTTGGCAAAGTGCAGGGCAACGCGGCCGTCGCCTTCCGCGACCATCGCAGCGAAATTCATCGGCGGATCGGAAAGGGTCTGCGCGGTGATCCGGTTGAGGGGCCTGCGATAGACCTCGGCCGTATCGGCGAATTGAGCCACCTTGCCCTCGCAAAGCGCGGCGGTACGGCCGCCGAGCAGCAGCGCTTCGCTCGGCTCGGTCGTCGCATAGACGAAGATCGATCCGGTCTTGTCGAAGATGCGCGGCAACTCCACCCGCAGCTCCTCGCGCAGCTTGTAGTCGAGGTTGGCAAGCGGCTCGTCGAGCAGCACGAGCTCGGCGTCCTTGACGATGGCACGCGCGATCGCGGTGCGCTGCTGCTGTCCACCGGACAGTTGCAGCGGCTTCTTCTCCAGCGACGACTCGAGCTTGAGCAATTGAGCCGCTTTCCTCACCTTGCCGTCGATCTCCGCCTTCGACAGCCCCTTGGTTCGCAACGGGGCGGCGATGTTGTCGTAGACCGAAAACGCCGGGTAGTTGATGAACTGCTGATACACCATGGCGACGCTGCGCCGACGAATCGAACGCCCGGTCACGTCGACGCCATTGAGCACGATCCTCCCTTCCGTCGGCAGATCGAGACCCGCCATCAAGCGCATCAGCGTCGTCTTGCCCGCCAAGGTCGGGCCAAGCAGCACATTGACGCATCCCTCATGCAGGGTCAGCGACACGTTGCTGATATGGTCGACCGCATCCACCCGGCGGCTCACGGCTTGCAGTTCAATCGGCATCAGGCCACCACGCTGCTTTCTGTCTAGGACTGGCCGGACAGGATATCGGGCGACTTCTTCCACTCGCGCAGTTCGTAGACCGTTCCCGGCCGTGGCTGCACCTTGCCGGGCTGACCGAGCCGTCGCCGGAAACCATGGATGGGGGTCGCGCGCGGATCGATCAGGACTTCGAGCACGACGGGACCGTCGTGGGCGAAGGCCTGGTCGAGTGCCGCGTCGATCTGGTCGGGCGACTTGACCCGGATGCCCTTAAGGCCGAGGGCTTCCGCCGCGGCCGCATAATTCGGTCCGCCGTCGAACGAAAGATCGACCGATTGCCGAAGATTCGAGAAGTAGAACTCCTCCCACATCTGCAGCCAACCGAGAATGCCGTTGTTGAGGACGACATTGATCACCTTCATGCGGTTCTGCGCATGCGTGGCCAGTTCGCCGATCGCAAACGAATGACCGCCGTCGCCGGCGACCGTGACGACATGGCCGCCATCGCGGCCGAGCACGGCGGCCGCACCGATTGCCGCCGGAATGGAATAGCCAAGCCCGCCCTGCCCGCGCGCATAGAGAAAGCGCCGGCCCGCCTCGACCGCGGGAATGTGGACCCCGATCCAGCCAGCCGCCCAGCTTGCATCCGAGATGACGACATCCCGAGGACCGAGCTTCTCCGCAAGCGCACGCATCACGCGCGCAGGCTGAATGGGGACGGAGGAAGACGACACTTCTTCAGCCAATGCGTCGGTGTGCCGCGCCTTGACCTGATCGATATGGCTGAGCCATTCGTTCTGCGGCTCCGCCTGGAGCATCCCATCCAACGCCTCCAGCGTAAGCCGCACGTCGCCGCAAAGCAGAACCGTGGGGCGGAAGGTCCGTCCATGTTCGAGCGGATCGGAATCGATGGTGATGGTCGCCTGCCCCGGCAGCGGCAGGGTCCAGTTCATTGCCGTGTTCTGGCTCGCCTTCGAGCCGCACCAGACGACCAGGTCGGCATCCTTGATGAGCTCGATCGCGGCCGCAGACCCGAGCGGATTGAGCACGCCACCGGCATAACGCCGCGTTTCGGGAACGCTGCCCTTGCCCGACAGGCTGGTGACGACCAGCGGCTGGATCCGGTCGGCGATGCGGGTGAGCAGTTCGGCCGCGCCGGAGCCATGGACGCCGCCGCCGGCGACGATCGCCGGGCGCTTGGCGCGCTCGAACAGCCGGGCTGCCTCCGCGAGATCGGACTGCGGCGGAGCATAGCGGATCGAGGGCGCATGAATGTTACGATCGTCGACGACCGCCTTGATTGCGGCCTCATCCCATTCGGCGTCCATGACGTCATGCGGAATGATGAGCACGACCGGACCCGGGCGCGGCGCCGTCGCGATCCGAAACGCGCTACGCACGAGATCAGGAAGCGCGGCCGGGCTCGGCACCATGAAGGTTGCCTTGGTGATCGGCTGGAAAAACGCAACCTGGTCGAACCCCTGGGAGGCAACGCCCTTGGCACGCAACGAGGTCCAGTTGAGCGGCAGTTCTCCGACGATCGCCACCATGGGAATCGACGCGTTCAGGGCTTCGACAAGTCCATCAGGCAGCTTGGTGGCGCCAGGACCGACAGTCACGTCGCACACGCCGGGCTTGCCGGTCAGCCGCGCATAGGCGTCGGCGGCATAACCCGCGCTGCGCTCGTCGCGAACCAGGATATGGCGGATGGCCGGCGCGCGTCGTGCGATACCGTCGTGCAGGGCCGCAGTCTGCCCGCCCGGCATGCCGAACACGAATTCGACCTCCAATTGCTGAAGCATCTCCGCGAGGAGGTCTCCGATATGTGCCATTAGTACAAACCTTCCAGTTGATGGCCGCTCCGCACTAGCGGGCGGCGGAAAGCGTTCCGAGCGCCATGCTCGTTTCGCGAAAGCGTCGGTATTTCCGACCGTAGAAATCGTGACGTTGGAGGTCAGGCTCGAAGCGGCTGGTCACGCGAACCATGTTGCCGACGGCTCCGCGGACGCTGCCGTGCAACCCGACCGCGACCGCCGCGCAGATCGCCGCACCGCGCGCGCCGAGCTCGGAGCCGTCGGTCACCTCGATCGGAAGTCCGAGCGCATCGGCGAACAATTGTCCCCAGACGCGGCTCCGGGAGGCGCCTCCCGCGAGACGAATGCTTGTCGGCTGCGCGGCGTCCGATCCCGAGAGCAGGCGCTCTATGTCGGTCCGGTGCGCGAACGCGACGCCCTCGAAGATCGCACGGATCAGATCGCCGAGATTGTTGGAAGCCTGCATGCCGATCAGGCCGGCCGGCGCTCCATCCGGACTGCCGAAGAGATAGGGCAGGAACAGGATGTCGTTGTCGCGCGCGAGCGCGTCGTCAACGAGATCATTGCAGACGTCATAGATCGACCTTCCGCTCGCGACCGCGCGTGCCGCCTCGCCGTCAAGCACGTTGCGGCAAAACCATTCGAAGTTCGAGGCCGAGGTCGCCGATCCTTCCGTTGCGAGAATCCAGCCCTCGATCGGGTAAGGCATCTGAAGGAACGGCATGACGCTGAGCCGCGGCGCCTTATGCAGAGTCGAATTGATGCTGAAGGTGCCCGCGACCATGCTCATCTGGTGAGGCTCGATCACGCCCGACGCGAGCGAGGAGCCGACGACGTCGACAACCCCACGCACCACGGGCGTCCCTTCCTTCAATCCGGTCGCGACCGAAGCGTCCCTCGAGATGGCGCCGGCGACCTCGACCGACGGACGGATCGGCGGCAGCTTCGGACGCCAGGCTGCTAGCCCAAGGTCGTCGAGCATGGCTTCGGAATAATCCGACGTATTGACGTCGATGAATCCGGCGATGCCGGCATCGGTGGGATCGGTCGATCGATCTCCGCACAGCCGCATGCGCAGGAAGTCCTTGCACATCAGAACGGTCGCGGTGTTATCGAAGGTCTCCGGCTCGTGCGCCTGCAACCACGCCATCAGCGTGATGGCTTGGCCGGGCCAGATGCGCTGCTGGATCCGCGGTTCGTTCCGATCGAGGCGGCCTTCACCGCGCCATGCCTCGACGACATCAGCGGCGCGGCTGTCGGTTGAAACGACGCCCGGACGTACCACCCTGCCCGCTTGGTCGACGACATAGATGCCGCTGCCGTAGCCGGACACCGACACAGCCGCGACGTCCGCGGCATCCGTTCCCGTGATCTCCAGAAGGGAGTGAACGGCCTTGGCGGCCGCCTCCCACATGGCCTCGGGATCCCGCTCGGTGCAGCCTGCCTTCGGAAACAACATTCGATTGGGCCGCCGCTCGCAGGCGAGTTCCTTGCCTGCCGAGTCGAACAAGGCGGCCTTCGTCATGGTCCCACCGGCATCAATGCCAATGACGCGCTCGCGCATCTGAATTCCCCCCGCTGCGCTTCCTTGAGAAGCTTACTTGTAATTATATGTAGCTTGTGGGAAGCGACGATATTCTGTCAAGCCAGCATATTTCGCCAACTTGTATGCTTATATGCGCGCAAAATACCGCCGGAATGCTGACACGAACGGCGAAACAAGAAACCTCAAATTTCAACTTGTCATTATATGTTTTCGCCTCTTACCATGCCCCGAAAGGCAAGGGAGGAGTTGCGATGGATGCGCGCGAGGTCGTGCTGGGGCGTCAAGGGGCTATCGAAAGTCCCGACGTCCTGATCATAGGGGGCGGAATCAACGGCATCGGCGTGTTTCACGACCTGGCCCAGCAGGGCATCGCGAGCCTGCTCGTGGAGCGGGGGGACTTCTGCTCCGGCACCAGCGCCGCACCGTCGCGGCTGATCCATGGCGGGCTGCGCTACCTGGAAACGGGAGAACTGTCGCTGGTCCGGGAATCCTTGGTGGAACGCAACCGGCTGCTACTGAACGCACCTCATGTGGTGAAGCCGATCCGGGTATGGGTGCCACTTCGCAGCTGGACCGGCGGCGTGTTCGATGCCGTTGGACGCCTGCTGCATTTGAAGCGCAATCCCGGACAGAAAGGCGCGTTGGTCGTCAAGCTTGGACTTCTCATCTACGACCTGTTCGGCATGACCTTGCGGACCATGCCACGCCATCGCTTCGTCCCCTCAGGCGAACAGCGCAAGGTTTTGCCGGCCCTTGCACCGGACATCCGTGCCATCGGGGAATATTACGATGCCAAGGTCACGATGCCCGAGCGGCTCGGACTTGAACTCCTCGATGATGCGGAAGAGACCTGCCCCGGCGCTGTCGCACTGCCCTATGTGGAAGTCACTGGAATGAACGGTGGAGCGATCCGCCTGCGCGACGTCATCGGCGGCTCGTCATATGAGGTGCGGCCACGCGTTGTGGTCAACTGCACCGGCGCCTGGCTCGACCGCGTGGACGAGCGTCTCGACATTCACGAACGCATGATCGGCGGCACCAAGGGCTCACATCTCGTGCTGCGACATCCGGCGCTTGCCGGGCAGCTTCGCGACATCATGCTGTACTTCGAAACGGAGGACCATCGCATCTGCCTCGTCTACGCGCTCGACGCCAGCCACGTGCTGCTAGGCACGACGGATATGCCGACCGACGAACCCGATGAGCCCATCTGTACGCAGCAAGAGGTCGACTATCTCTACGCGGCGCTGCGGGAATTCCTGCCGGGGCTGGCCATCAGCAACGATCAAATCGTCTTTGCGTATGCCGGCGTGCGACCGTTGCCATTGACGAGAGGTGCCGTGGCGGGGGCTATCAGCCGTGATCACGAACTGCGGATGTTCGAACCGAACTCGGCGCGGCCATTTCCGGTCCTGTCCCTGGTCGGCGGCAAATGGACCACCTATCGAGCCTGCGCGGCCCAGATCAGCGACTCCGTGCTGGCACGGCTCGGCGTTGCGCGCCGCGTCAGCACGGCCGACGTCACGATCGGCGGGGGACGCGGCTGGCGATCCGATCCGGCCGAGCACACCCGTCTGATCCTGAAGCACAGCCGGTCGTTCGGCCTGGCGGCCGAGCGTGTCGAAATGCTGTTCGACCGCTACGGGTCCCGCGCCCTTCCCTTCCTGGAGCACCTGCCCGCCACCGGCGAAACCATGCTACGCCATCTTCCCAGCTATTCCGTACAGGAGATCTCGTTCCTGGTTCAACGGGAGCGTGTGGTTCGTCTCGAAGACGTTCTGCTGCGGAGAACCTCCATCGCCCTGCTTGGCGACGCCACTACGCCGGTCATCGACGAGATCGGGACGATCGTCGGGTGCAACCTGGGCTGGACAGATGAGCGCATCCGCGATGAGATCGCCGCAACGAAGCAGTTGCTTTCGAGCCGCCACGTAGTCAGAACAACCTAGCCAGGCCGATGTGCATGTTCGCAGCCAGACGCGGCAGATCAGACCATGAGATCGGCCTCGGAGCTTCAATCACAATCTTCCGGCTCCCTTGTTTTCCGAAGTTCCTGGGTGCCGGCTCATACAAACCTGGAGGGGGTAGTAGAATTGTCTGATCAGACGTCCGGCTTGGCACACCCCCGCGGACTCGCCTACGAGGCGGCTGACCGAAACTCCTCGACGCCACTCTGGTCTCAGGTCAAGGCGGCCATCCTCAACATGATCGCGACCACCCCGCTGGTGGAACACGCACGGCTGCCCTCAGAAGCGGAGCTTTGCGCGCAGTTCAACGTCTCGCGAACCGTAATACGCGAAGCGCTCAACCAGCTCGTTTTCGAGAGGGTCATCTACAAGCTGCAAGGCAAGGGCGCCTTCGTCGCGAGCCGTCGGGAGGATCAGGACTTCCTCGGTTCCAACATCGGATTCAGCGGCGAGTGGCGCGAGCGGAATCGATCGGTGTCGCGGCGTATCCTTCGTCAGGAGCTCGAGCAGGCGACCGAACGCGCGGCGCATCTGCTGCGTCTGACCTCCGATCGCTGGGTCATAGGGCTCGATCGTGTCCTCAGCGTCGATGGCGTTCCACGCATCCTTGTTTATACAAAGGTCGTCGCAGCTATCGCGCCGGGCCTCGAGCATATCCCGCTGGAGAACCGATCGCTCTACGAAACGCTGTTCCGCAAGTTCGGCCTGAAGATGCGGCGTGCCGAACGGTGGCTTGCGGCCGTGAAGGCCGGGGCCGAAGAAGCCCGGCTCCTGGATGTTGCGGAGAATACGCCACTGATTGCAATCGAATCGATTGGCTTTGCCACGCACGACGAACCGGCGGAGTACTACACGGCCTACTACCGTACCGATATAGGGCGACTGCATTTCTCGGCTGGCTGAGCAGCATAGAAGCACCAGGCCGTGTGAGAGCGCATCACCGTGGTAGATCGCGATGTATCCGATGCGTCGGGGGTTCGAATCCCTGGAGCGCTACCGCCATTCCCCCACACCAGCCCAGCTTGCGCTATTTTCTTCAATCATCCGCTTGAACCGACCCACCGCCTACCGGGCGAGTTCGAATTTTACTCGGGGCAATGCAACTGCTGAAAGACTACGACCTCTCTAAGCGGAGACGAGCGAACAACGCCGCAAAGAGCCGGACGGGAGCACATTTTCGGCGACTTGATGGAATCCATCAACACCGACCGATGATCGGACGCTGCCGCCACATCGGTACGGCGTCTTCGAACGCGGCGGCCGCCTGCAGGACTCCCAGATCGTTGAACCGGCGGCTCACGATCTGCAGGCCGACCGGAAGTCCAGCGGAGGTCATCCCACAGGGGACGCTCGCAGCCGGGTGACTGGACATGTTGAAAGGATAGAGAAACTCTGCCCAGGCCAGCCAGTCCCAAGTGTGCTCCGGCCAATGCGCCGGCCTCACCCGCTCGACCGGGAATGCCGCGACCGATGCGGCCGGCGTTATGAGATAATCCCAGTCCTCGAGGAACGACGCGATCCTGGCCACATAGGCCAGCTTGCGCTCCCGCATGTTGATGTAATCGGCCGCGGAGAACTTTGTGCCGGAGCGGATGCATGCCACGAGATCCGCGCTCATACGATCTTCCCATTCGGCCAGCAGCTTTGCGTGGCGCCCATTATAGACGCTCCAAAAAAAGCGCCCGAGATCCGGCCCAAGCGGACCCCAGTCGGGCGTCACCTCCTGGACGTCCGCCTGCAGCACGTCGGCGAAAGTCGACGCGGCACGGCGGACGATTGCGGCAACGTCGGCGTCAACGCGGGCGTGCCCAAGATCGAGGCTGAAGGCGATGCGCTTGCCTTTCATCGACGCCTTCAGCTTGGCGAGATAGGCGTCCGGCTGGGCCTCGCACGAGGTATGGTCCAGATGGTGCGGACCCGCCATGACCTCGAGCATCAACGCGGCATCGGCAACGGTTCGTGTCATCGGCCCGGCATGGGTACCGTAGTCGTTGTTCGAGACGGGAGCGTAGGGTATTCGCCCGAAGGTGGGCTTCAATCCGAATACGCCGCAAAAGTGCGCCGGCATCCGAATGGACCCGGCTCCGTCGGAGGCAAGGTGCAGCGGGCCAAAGCCGGCCGCCGCAGCGGCGCCGGCTCCGGCCGATGAGGCGCCTGCATTCATTCCGTGCCGCCACGGATTGTGGGTGACGCCGGTCACCGGGTTCCGACTCATGCCCGACCAGGCGAACTCCGACATGGTCGTCTTTCCGATCAGGACCGCGCCGGCCCGCCGCAGGCGATCCACGATGATGTTGTCGGCAGCCGCAATCGGTCCCCTCACGGCGTAGGAACCGGTCGACGTCTCGTGACCGGCGACGTCGAAGGCGTCCTTGATTGTGACTGGAATTCCCTCGAGAGGTCTCGCCGTCCCACTGCTAAGCAACGCCTCCGATTGCTTGGCGGATGCCAGCGCTTGCTCGCGCATCACCACGGAGAATGCGTTGACGATGGGATTGACGGCATCGATTCGATCGAGCACGGCGGACACGATTTCGGTCGGGGAGAGCTCTCTCCGGGCAAAGCTGTTCCGGAGTTCAACCGCCGTCGCGTATCCAAAATCGACGTCATGATCGGTCATCTGATATCCTCTTGTTGTAGGTGAGCGGCCGCTCCAAGCTCGAATTGAAGGTTCGACGCCGGGACCGCATGCGTAATTGCACTGCGCCGAAGTGGCTGACGCCGATGCGTCGGCGGGCAGCGGCGATGCAGATCTCTAATGGATGCCGAGATAGCGCTCGATCCGCTCCGGATCCTGCCGGCTTTCGTCCGCGGTGAGGCGATCGACGACGGCGCCGTTCTCCATGACCACGACGCGATCCGCGAGCGAAAGTGCAAAGGCGATGTTCTGTTCGACGAGAACGATCGACAAGTCTTCTCCGCGCAGGGCAGTCAGCATCTCTCCGACTTTCTTGACGATGACCGGCGCCAGCCCCTGCGAAGGCTCGTCGAGCAGCAGCAGTTGGGGTCCCAGCGCCAGACCGCGGCCGATCACCATCATTTGCTGCTGCCCGCCGGAGAGCTCCGCGCCTCGGCGCCTCAACAATGCCGCCAGATCCGGAAACCATCCAACGATGCGACGAAGATCGTAAGGCGAACCGGGACGATACCCGAGCATGATGTTTTCTTCGACCGTCAGCAAGGAAAACGGATCTCGCGTTTCCGGCACATAGGAAATTCCGGATCGCGCGATCTGATGCGGCCTCAGCTTCTCGATCCGGCGCCCGTTGAACGAAACTGCGCCGTTGCTGACCGGATTGATGCCCATGATGGACCTCAGCGTCGTGGTCTTTCCGGCGCCGTTCCGGCCAACGATCGCAACGACCTCGCGGCGACCCACCTCGAAACCGACACCGAACAAGGCCTGACTTCGGCCATAGTGGACGTCGATGGCATCGACGCTCAGCAGAGCCTCCTCCTCAACTGCCAAAATAGGCCTCCTGCACGTCTCTGTTCCCGCGAATTTCGTCCGGGCTTCCTTGAGCGACCACGACACCGCGATTCATCACGGTGATGCTGTCCGACAGATCCATGACAATGCCGACATTGTGCTCGATCATGATGATGCTGAACTCGCCCTTGAGCGACATGATCACCCGCTTCACGCGTTCCGCCTCCTTGCGCGACAGTCCGGCGGTCGGCTCGTCGAGAAGGATGATCTGCGGCGCGCATGCGAGGGTGACGGAGAGTTCGAGCAGACGCTGATCGCCGTACGACAGCTCCTTGACCGAGACATCCGCGATCTCGGACAAACCGAGGCGCGACAGGCAGGTGTCAGCCCATTGTCCCGCTTCCGGGAAGCTTGTTGCTTGCCGCCAGAACGCGAATGGATTTCCACCCCGGGCACGGTAGGCCGCGATCCAGACATTCTCGCGAACGCTCATGTCGGGATACACGCTCGATATCTGATAGGAACGCGCCACTCCCATTCTTGCCACGCGGTCCGGCGTCAACCGGCTGATATCGGTCGTGCCGAGGCGGATCGTCCCGGAGTCGAGCAGGAGATCCCGCGTCAAGAGATTGAACAGCGTGGTCTTGCCGGCTCCGTTTGGACCGAGAATGCTGTGCAGCCGGCCCTTGGCGAACGCTATGCTCACCCGGTCGACAGCGGTGTTTCCTCCGAAGCGCTTGCACAGCCCCTCGGCAGCCAAGGCGATCCCGTCGATATCCGCCGTCATACCCGAGCGCCTCGTTTGATCGCCCGCATCCACCTTTGCGAGGCGAGGCCCACGAGCCCCTGGGGCAAGTAGGTCATGATGATGATGACGAACAGTCCGAGGAGCAGCGGCCATCGCGTCCAGGCCAGGCTGAACAGCCCCTGCAGCCATATGAACACGGCCGCGCCTATCACGGGACCGAGCATGCTTCGTTGGCCGCCGATCACGACCATGAACACCACATAGGCGGATGCGGCCCAATGGACGGAATCGATGGGCATGATCCGGTACAGCATGCCAAAGAGCGCGCCCGCCACCCCGGAGACAGCGCCGGCGATCACGTAAGCCGCAAGTTGAAGCGCCGGCACGTGATAGCCGAGAGAGATAGTGCGTCGGCTGTTCTGGCGGGCAGCAGCAAGCACCAGGCCAAATGGACTCTGCACCAGCCGGGCCAGGACGCCTATCGAGAGCAGGAAGAGGACACAAACCAGACCGTAAAGGCTTCTATTATCGTCGAAGGAGAACGACCCGATCAGAGGCAGGTCAAGGACGGGACGACGAATGCCGGCAAGACCGTCCTCGCCCCCCGTCACCGAATGCCAGGAGTAGATGACGTAATAGACGAGCTGGTTGAAGGCGAAGGTCAGCATCATGAAATAGATGCCGAGCCGGCGAATGATCAGTCCGCCGATCATCGCTGCGAGCAATCCACCGCTCGCGAAGGCCATGAACAGGACGAGCGGCAGCGAAGTCCAGCCGTGGGCCAGGAAATAGCCGGCCGCATATCCGCCCACGCCGAAGAAGGCAGCCTGTCCAAAGGAGAACAGGCCGGCAGTCCCGATCAACAGGTTGGTGGCCATCGCAAACATGCCATAGATCAGAATCTCCGTGGCGATGTTGATGGGCATGACGAGCGGCAAGACGCAAACCGCGGCGATGGCGGCGAACGCCTTGAGGAGAGCGAAAGTTCGCCGTCCCGCCTTCACGCTCGGGATCGCCTGGCTCGCCGCGAGAGATTCTTCGGTCATCTTTGTCAAAGTGCTTCCATGATACTCGAATGGCCCAACCGTGGATTTCGCCGATGGCGCGACCGGCGCCCATCAGCGTTCGCCAAACAACCCCTGTGGTCGGAACAGCAGGATGCCGATCATCGCGGCGTAGATAATCGCCGTGCTTGCGGCTGGAGCGGCAATTGCCGTCAGACTTTGGACGACGCCGACCAGAACGCCGGCTGCGACCGAACCGTAAAGGGAGCCGAGGCCGCCGATGACGAGCACGACGAAGGCGATACCCAGCATGTCGCCCCCCATCGTCGAGGTCGCGCCGACGAGCGGCAGTGCAAGCCCGCCGGCGAGACCGGCCAGACCGGCCCCCATCATCATCCCCACCCCCAGCAGCAGATCCACATTGATTCCAAGCGCCCTCGTCGTGTCAGGCCGCTCGATGCCGGCGCGGAGATAGGCGCCGAACTTTGTCCGCTCGATCAGCAGCCAGACGGAGACGATCACCAGAGCGGAGAACACGCTCGCGAAAGCGATGTATTTCGGCACCACGGTGAAGCCCAGATTGACCGCCCCCCGCAACAATGGCGGCGGCGAATAGCTGAGGCCGATGGTACCCCAGCCGATCAGGAGCATTTGCTCGATCACCAGCGCGGCACCGAACAGCGTGACGAGCTGAGCGAGATATCCGCTCTTGCTCGCGGGCTGTATCGCAAACCGCTGCAATGCCCAGCCCGCAAGCGCAGCCCCTGCGAAGGCCGCGAGCAGACCCAGCGCAAATGGAAGCCCCATCGACACGGCCGAATAACATATGTACGCGCCGAGCGCGTACAGCGCCCCATGAGCGAAATTGGGAATGTTCAACAGCCCCTTGATGATGGAAAGCCCGAACGACATCAACGCATAGATCATCCCGATCGCAATGCCGTTGACGAGTTGCGCCGAAACCAACCAAAGCATCCGTCTTCCCCCTTCGTCGCAGTCGCCCGCCCGAGACAGCTAGAGCTCGGGCATCTGCTTGCATTCGTTCAGTTGCGACGGCTGGGGCGCATTGCCGGTGGCGACGATCTCCGCAAAATCTGCGGTGTGACGCATGGCGCTCGCGGGCTTGCATCGCGCGACAAAATACGGCCTGACCAGCTGATGGGTGTTCGGATCGATCGACATTCGGCCGAGCACACCATCCCACGACATCCGCTCGAGCGCCTTGATCACCGCCGGAACCTCGACGCTGTTCGCATTCTCCATGGCGAGAAGCAGCGTCCGGATGGCGTCATAGGCGTAAGCGGAGGAATATCCGGGAAGCGCCGCGAACTTCTTGTTGTAGGCGGCCACGAACTCCTTGTTTGCGGGCGTGTCCACATCGGGGTAGTAGTTCTGGCCCAGGATCAATCCTGTTCGCATCTCCGGAGCGAGTTCGGCGAGCTGATCGACCTCGAGCGTCCAGGGTCCCACCACGGAAATATTGTCGGCACCGAAGTTGGCGAATTGGCGTATCGCCGTGACCGCATCGGCGCCGGCCGTGTTCAAGAGCAGAATGTCCGGCTTCGCAGCGACGACCTTCGTGAGATACTGGGTATATTGACGCTCCCCAAACGGATGATTGTCGTTCCCGACAAGCTCGAAACCAAGCTCCGCGGCGACAATCCTGGTGTACTTCAGCAGCGCATGACCAAAGACGTAGTCGGCGGTGAGCGTGTAGATCGTCTTCTTCTGAGGAAAGCTCTTTCTGACGTATTCCAGCGTGGCGCGGATCGCCGTGTAGGGATGCGCCGACCATTGGAACGTGTATCGTCCGCAGCGCGTCCCGGTGAAGTCCTCCGACCCGCCCGCTGCGAACTGCAGCAGCTTCTCCCGCTGTGCGACTTCGGATTCCGCAAGTCCGACCGCGCTGGAATAGGCGCCGATGAAGTACCGCATGCCATCGCTGGTCGCTGCCTCCTGCACGCGCCGCACGCCCGATGCCGGCTTTCCCTCGTCATCGCGGGTCAGCAGACGAACATTGGTGCCGAGCACGTTGCTCCCGTGCATCTCGAGCGCCAGGGCGGCGCCGCGCGCCACCAAGTCGCCGGCATAGGCAAATGTGCCAGTGGTCGGGGTTATCACGCCCATGGTCACGGTACCGGTCTTCTGTGCCACGGCCGGCAGGATCGGAGCGGCCCCAAGTGCGGCGGCGTATGAGAGAAAGGCACGGCGCGTCGGCGTCATCTGCATGAGTATCTCCTCGCTCTAATGGACATGTTGGGATAGCGGCGGGGTCGTAGCTTTCGCGGAGCACCGCACGTCGTTGCCCGGCTTCACGCGGCGACGGACCGGACGTTCCGCAAGCGTGCGGGGGAAGGCAGACGCGAACGCCGCCGCCTGCTCCGCGGCCCCATTGCGCGGACCCCGGCCCGCGAAGAGACGGATCCCTTCACTGTGCGGGACTGTGTGATAATGCACGAGCGGATTCGGCCTTCGCAGGTGACCGACCGTGTTCTCCAGCAGGACTAACGTTCGAGAGCCACTCATGAACCCAGAACCCCCAACCCCGCGAGGTCCCTTCTCGACTCCGCCGGACAATTACAATACGGTACGTTGCGTATGTCAATAGGATCTGCCATGCCGAAAAAGACCGCTGGCCGTGCCGGGCGTCCCCGGGACGAAAACGTCCACCGCGCCATCCTCGACGCGGCGAGGGATCTCATCCGCGATGAGGGTTACGCCTCGTTCTCGATCGAAGGCGTCGCAGCGCGTGCCGGAGTCGCCAAGCAATCGATCTATCGGCGGTGGTCCTCGAAGGGCGCCTTGCTGGTGGACTTGTACATGGACGGGCTCGACAGGCCGGAACCGGCGCTGGGCCGCGGCTTTCCCGACGATCTGCTCGCGGTTCTCCAGCAGACCACCAAGCGCGTTCAGGACCCGACATATGCCAACATCCTGAAGAGCGTGGTCGTCGAGGCTCAAAGCGATCCCGACATGCGGAAGCTGGTCTTGAAGAAGATTGTCGAGCCCCGCAGGGAGGCTGCGAAGACGCTCATCACCAACGCAATCGCGGCCGGCGAGCTGCCGAGCACGCTCGACGCGGAGATGATCGTCGACTTCGTATTCGGCGCCGTCTGGTTCAACCTGCTGCTCGGAGATGCCAATCTGACCAGCCAGTTCGCGCGTCGAATCGTGAAGACGATCGAGTTGCTCAACCCGGCCGGCAGGCCGTGACACCAGGCCCGAACCGCCGAAGGAGCTTCATCCAGGCTCCCTCGCGTTATCAAGCACGCCACGAGCAGCGGTTCAGGCGAGGTGACGCGGATTCAGTTCGGCGCCGAACACCATCGGATCGTAGACCGGGGTCGGAATTCCTTCCATCCGCGCCTTGATCTGGATGGCAAGCAGCTTCGAATAGAACCGGGCCTGCTGGAGATTTCCGCCTTGCACCCAGAGCGATTGCTGGCGCGTCGGTTTCCACATATTGCGAAGCTCGCCCATCCATGGACCGGGATCGCGCCGGGTGCCCGATCCCAAGCCCCAGATGTGGCCGACAGAGCGGGCGACATCGGGCGATATCAACTGTTCGATCCAACGCTCCATGGGATCGAAGCCGGTGGCGTAGACGATGAGATCAGCCGGCAACGAGGCGCCGTCGCTCAGCATGACCCCGTTGGCTTCGACCTGCTCGATATGGACGCCGCTCTTCAGCTTGACGCGCCCGTCCATGATCAGCTCAGAAGCGCCGACGTCGATGTAATACCCGGATCCGCGCCTGATATACTTCATCGAGAGGCCGCTACCATCCTCGCCGAAGTCGAGCATGAAGCCAGCCTTGGCAAGGCGGTCGTAGTATTCGGCATCGTGGATCTTGATCTCGTCATAGACCGCCTTATGGGCCTCGGCCAGCAAGGCGTAGGGCCGGGATGCCGCAATGAAGTCGGCCCATTCCGTGGTGATGCCCGCTTTCAGCGCCTCTTCCGAATACAGCTTGCTCGAAAAGAACTTCATGATGGTCGCAGCGCGAACGACGAGAGTGGAAGAGCGCTGGATCATGGTGACGTCGGCCCCGTGCTCCCAGAGATCCGCGCAGATGTCATGCGCCGAGTTATTCGAGCCCACCACGATGCATCGCTTTCCCGCAAAGCCCTCCCCGGTGCGATAGGCGCTGGAGTGAAATTGAAGACCTTCAAAGGAGGTGGCGCCCGGATAGTTTGGAATGTGGGGCGCTCCGGACATCCCGGTCGCAATAACCAATTGCTTGGGCCGAAGCGTGACGGTCTCGCCCGCACGCTTCGCGGTGACCGTCCATTCGCGGCTCGAAGCATCGTACGCCGCCGAAGTCGCCTCAGTGGAGCTCCAGATGTCCAGCTCCATGATCTGCGCATAGGCCTCGATCCAGTCAGCCATCTTGTCCTTGGGCGTGAACACGGGCCAATGGTCCGGAAAGGGCAGATACGGCAAGTGAATGTTCCATACGGGATCATGAAGGCACAGCGACCTGTAGCGCTCCCTCCAAGCGTCACCCGGCCTTGCATGCTTGTCGATCACGAGGGTGGGGACGTTCAGCATCTTCAATCGGGCCGCAAGCGTCACCCCACCCTGTCCGCCGCCGATGATGAGGCAATAGGGCTGCGTGGAGACACCGAGTTCGCGCTGGATCTCGCGCCGTCGCTCGGTCCACGACTTTCGGCCCGCGAACGCACCATGTTGGACACCCTTGTCGCGCGCGGCACCGAGCTTCTCATCATGCCCCTTGAGTGCAACCACACAGGTGAACAAGGAGACGCAGCGGCCGTCTCTCAAGCGAATATGGCCGCGGCAATTGGCCGTCGTCGTCTCGAACCGGAACCACGCCTCCAGAGACCCTTGCGCACCCGGAAGCGGACCGTCCTCGAGCGCGAAGGCGTGCGGATTCGCGGCTTCAACGCAGCGCGCCAGCATGTCTTGAATGGCAGGGCCTCCCTCGACGGTGATGATCGACCAGGAGAACGCCAACAGGTCGCGCCAATGGGCCGCCTCGTGAAACAACGACCTCACCCGCTTCGGATCACGCCCCGCGAGACGCTCGGCGAACTCGTTCAGCCAACTTGCGCATTGATCCGCTGCTTCGCTATGGGCCACCGTCTGTCTCCTTCAAAAAAACTGATGCGCGGAAGCGGCACGATGGGCCTGCTCCTGCGGTGGCGGACACGCCAGCTGCCGGCGTCCGCCCGTCACGCGACCGAGGTCGCACCCCAGTCGTCCGACGATGTCTGAACGAAATGCCCGGGGGACACCTCGATGTAGCTCCGCTGCGGCGGCACGAAATCGACCGCGCGGACCGGACTGGGTATCTCGTCGCTGGATAGCGTGCGCCGTTGCAGCCGCCGTGCCGGATCCGGAATCGGGACCGCAGCAAGCAGGCGCTTGGTATAGGGATGCTGAGGATTGCCGAAGATCCCGGCCCGCGGACCGATCTCGACGATCTCTCCGAGATACATCACCGCCACGCGATGGCTGACGCGTTCGACCACCGCCATGTCGTGCGAAATGAAGAGATAGGCCAGTCCCATCCTGGCCTGCAGGCCGAGCATGAGGTTGATCACCTGCGCCTTGATCGACACATCGAGGGCCGAAACCGCTTCGTCAGCGACGATGATCTTCGGCTCGAGCGCGAGTGCTCGCGCGATGCAGATCCGTTGCCTCTGGCCACCGGAGAACTCGTGCGGATAGCGGCTCGCCATGTCGGGCCTCAGCCCAACGAGTTCGAGGAGTTCGGCGACCCGATCCCGGACCTCTTGCTGCCGATAGGACCCATGCGCCTCCAGAGGCTCGGCAATGGAACGGCTCACGGAGAGCCGCGGATTGAGACTCGCAAAGGGATCCTGGAATACGATCTGCAGCATTTTTCGCAGCTCGCGCATCTCCCGATCCGAGAAGCCGGAGACGTCTTGCCCGTCGATCATGATGGCGCCGGAACTAGGCTTGGTCAGCCCCATGATCGACCGTCCGGTCGTCGACTTCCCGCAGCCTGACTCTCCGACGAGAGCCAGTGTCTCTCCCTGCCTCAGGCTGAACGACACGTTCTCGACGGCGTGGACCCGGCCGGACAACCTGCCGAAGAGGCCCGATGCCTGGTCGAACCGGGTCGTGAGATTGACGACCTCGAGGACCGGACGCTGCGATGCGACCACGGTATCCGGCATATCGTCGGGGGCGTCGATCTGGCCCGTCTGCTTGTCGACGACCGGAAATCTCATCGGTCGTTCCCGTCCCAGCATGGACCCGAGCTTCGGCACGGAGGACAGCAGCGAGCGGGTATAGCCGTGTCTGGGCGAGGCAAATATCTCCTCGGTCGCTCCTGTCTCGACGACGTTCCCGTGATACATGACGACCGTTCGCTCGGCGATCTCGGCAACCACGCCCATGTCGTGGGTGATGAAAAGGACGGCCATGTCCTCTTCTTCCTGCAGCGATTTGATGAGCTGAAGGATCTGAGCCTGGATCGTGACGTCGAGCGCAGTCGTGGGCTCGTCCGCGATCAGCAGTTTCGGACGACATGCCAGCGCCATGGCGATCATCACCCGCTGACGCATGCCGCCGGAGAAACGATGGGGATACTCGCTCAGACGCGATCGCGCGGCGGGAATCCGCACTTTCTCCAGAAGACGGATCGTTTCGGCGTCAGCCGCCTGGCGCGAGAGGCCGCGATGGGTGATCAAGGCCTCGGAGATCTGAAATCCGACGGTCAGCACCGGATTGAGGCTGGTCATCGGCTCCTGGAAGATCATCGCAATCTTGTCGCCGCGAACATCCCGCATCTCCGACTCGGAAAGGCCAAGGAGGTCCCGACCATCGAGCTTGATGCTGCCGCCGACGCGGCCGTTGCCAGCGCCGATCAATCTCAGGATCGACAGCGCGGTGACGCTCTTGCCGGATCCGGACTCTCCGACCACGGCGACGGTCTCACCTCTGGCCACGTCGAAGGAGACGTCGTGCACCACCTCGTTCCACCCGCCGTCAACGCGAAACGCGACGTTGAGATTGCAGACCTCGAGGACCTTTCCAGATCCGCACGCTGCTGCGCGCGGCAAGCTCGGAGCCGTGGCAATGTTCGACATGACTGTCCCCTGCGGTTGCACCTGATCTCCTTCGTCAGAGCCGGCCGGCCAATCGCGGGTCGAGCGAGTCGCGAAGACCGTCGCCCAGCAAGTTCACAGCGAGAACTGTGAGGGACAGGAAGATTGCCGGGAACATCACGATGTAGAACTTGACCTGCCAGAGCGCGCGTCCCTCGGCCATGATGTTGCCCCAAGAGGGCACGATCGGCGGCGTTCCGGCACCGATGAACGACAGGATTGCCTCCGCGATCATCGCAGACGCGCAGATGTAGCTTGCCTGCACGATCAGGTGCGGAAACGTGTTCGGCAGGATGTGCATGTACAGGATCTTCGGAGTCCGGGTGCCGGCCGCCACGGCGGCATCGACGTAGGGTTGCTCGCGAAGGCCGAGCACGACACCACGAACGAGGCGTGCCACGCGTGGAATCTCGGGGATCGTAATTGCGAGAATGACGTTGCCGATCGAACCCCGGGTCAGCGCCATGAGCGCCACGGCGAGCAAAATCGCCGGAATGGCCATCAGGCCATCCATCAGGCGCATGATGATCGCATCGGCCCTGCGCGAGAACCCGGCGACGATACCGACCAGGAGCCCTCCGATCGAGGCAAAGACGGCAACTGAGATGCCGACGACCAGAGACACCCGCGTGCCATAGAGGACCCGCGAATAGACATCCCGACCCATTATGTCCGTCCCGAACCAGAATTGGGCCGAGGGATCGCGGGTCCGCAGCATTGGCGAGAGGGCGCCCGGATCGACCGTCCCGAGAACGGGTGCAAACAGCGCGATCAGGACCATGCAAGCCAGCAGCGCTCCGCCGACGGCGATCGTGGGATGCCGCCGCACCGTCCTGAACGCGGCCGAAGTCCGCAGTGCAATGCCCCCATGTGGCGCCGCCAATGAGGAAGCGTATGACGATGGCGTGATCAATACCGGATCCTCGGATCGACGATGGTGTAGACGAGGTCAACACCGAGATTGACCAGCACGTAGGCGGAGGAGAACAGGAGGATGACACCCTGAATGACCGGATAATCCCGACGCAGGATCGCGTCGACGGTCAACCGGCCGAGGCCGGGAAGAGCAAACACGCTTTCCGTCACCACGGCGCCTCCGATCAGGAGGGCGACGCCGATCCCGATCACCGTGACGACGGGCACGGCGGCATTCTTCAGCGCGTGAACGAACAACACCCTGGTCTGTCCGACCCCTTTAGCCCTAGCCGTCCTCACATAGTCCTGCTGAAGGACCTCGAGCATCGTGGCGCGGGTGACGCGCGTGATCAGCGCGACGTAGACGCATCCGAGCGAGAACGAAGGCAGGATCAGGTGCGACAGCCAAGACCAAAGCCCCTTGGTGATCGATGTGTATCCCTGAACCGGAAGCCAATCGAATTCCAGCGCGAAGACGTGTGCCAGCAGGTATCCGACCACGAAGATCGGCACCGAGAAGCCGAAAACCGCGAACATCATGATGGTGCGATCGATCCAGGTCCCGGCTTTCGACGCGGCGACCACGCCGAGCGGCACCGCGGTCGAGATCGCGAAGATCAACGTCACCGCCATCAGCGACAGTGTCGGCTCGAGGCGTTCGCCGATCAACCGATTGACCGGCAATCCCGTGAAGATCGAGTTGCCGAGATCGAGATGTACGAGCTGCCAAACCCATTCCAGGAATCGGATCAGGAACGGACGATCGAGACCGAGGCTCGCTCTGATGTGGGCGATCTGAGCGGGAGTGGCCTGATCGCCCGCGATCACGAGCGCGGGATCGCCGGGCGCCACGTAGAGCAGCGAAAAGACGAACAGCGCGACGGTCGCCATCACGGGGATGGTTGCCATCAGGCGACGCAGGACATAGGCCAGCATCAGTTCCTCTTCGGTTGCGACGCGAGGCGCAGAAGGAGGAGTTCGTTCGATTGGGCGGGCAAGGTGGGCAATTGCCGCTTCAGTTCGGCGAATGCCCTGTCGGTAATGTCGAGCGTGTTGTCGACGTCGTCCGTCGTCATGGCGGCGTTGAAGAACATGTTGTGATAGGGATGCAGATAGGCTCCCGATCGAGCCGCGAAGCCGGTCCAGAAATAGCCCTTCCGCATGTCCGGATCGTCATCGAACAGAATCTGCGGCATCTGCGAGGGGCCGGTCTGCCGAACGGGAATGCCATGTGCGGAAGCCTGGGCGGCGATGCCCGCCCGCAGCCGCGCGGAATTGGCGATGATCCGCTCCAGATAATCGGTCGTTCTGATCTCCCGCAGCGTTGCGATCGCCGCCGCCATCGGCACAGCGGAGAACCAGAAGGAACCGGTCACGTAGATGCCGGACGCGGCGCTGCGCACCTTCTCCGAGCCGACGAGAGCCGAGATCGGATAGCCGTTGGCGAGCACCTTGCCCCACGCACTGAGATCGGGCTGCACGCCGTGAACCGACCAGCTGCAATCGCGCGCAAGCCGGAAACCGGTGCGCACCTCGTCGAGGATCAGCAACGCGTCGGCATCATCGCAGAGCTTTCTCAGCCCGACCGCATAGTCGGCCGAAGGCGCGTACTGGTCGGCGAAGGTCTCATGCCGAAATGGGGTCGCGAACACGCCGGCGACGTCACCGTCGGCCTTCCGGAACGCGTCCGCCGCGCTGTCGAGATCGTTGTAGTCGAAATAGACGATGTGGGCCCTGTCTTCCGCGGTGATTCCCTTGGGGTTGGGCGTGTTCCAGGGCGCCGCGCCGTGATAGGTCCCCCTCGCAACCAGTATCTTGTTGCGATCGCGATACGCCCTCGCCGTGACCATCGCCATCGAGGTTGCGTCGCTGCCGTTCTTGCAGAACATCGCCCAGGCAGCATGGCCGATCATCGATACGAGATCCTCGGCCAGCACGACCATGGCCTCGGACGGCCCGGTCATCGTATCTCCCATGGCGGCCTGGGCTCGCACGGCTTCTTCGACGCCACGGTGCCGATAGCCGAGCAGATTGGGACCGAAGGCACACATGTAGTCGACATAGCGATTGTCATCGCAGTCCCAGAGATAGGTACCTTCGGCCCGCGCGAAGAATTGCGGGAAGTCCTCCGGCAGCAAGGCAACCGACTCGTGACCATACATCCCCTTTGGGATGACCTGCCGGGCGCGTTCGCGCAGTTCGGAATCCTTGGAGTTTCTCTTCATGAAAGTGTCCGTCTGAGTAGAGGAAGCACGCGCCTTACCCGCGCGGAGTTCGTCGATGCCGGCCGCCGCTAGGCCGCGGCAGCGATCTGGGGACGAAGCTGTTTCCACGGCATCGCCGCCTCGAAGGCGGCGGCGGCCTGCAGGACGCCGAGATCGTCGAAGCGCCGACCGACGATCTGCAGCCCGACGGGCAGACCCGTGCGGGTCATCCCGCAGGGCACGCTCGCTGCGGGGTGGCTCGACATGTTGAAGGGGTAAAGGAATTCGGCCCATTCGAGCCAATCCCAGTCATGCTGGGGCCAATGCTCCGGCCTCACCCGCTCAACAGGGAAAGCCGCAACAGAGGCCACAGGCGTGACGAGATAGTCCCAGTCCTCGAGGAAGCTCGATATCTGCGCGATGTATGCGAACTTTCGCTCGCGCATGTTGATGAACTCGGTCGCGGAATAGTTGGCTCCCGCGCGGATGCAGGCGACGAGGTCGCTTCCCATCCGGCTCTCCCATTCCGGCAGCAGTCCCGCCCGCCTCCCCCAGAGAACCGTCCAGAAGAAACGCCCGAGCTCCGGTCCGAGCGGCCCCCACGACGGCGTTACGTTCTCCACCTCTGCCTGAAGCTCCCCGGCAAAGAGCTTGACCGCGGATTCGACGATCTGTGCGATCTCTCCGTCGACGCGGGCGTGACCGAGGTCCGGACTGAACGCGATGCGCTTGCCCTTCATCGAGGCTCTGAGCTTCGCGAGATAGGCATCCGGGCGTGCTTCGCAGGACGTGTGGTCGAGCGGATGCGGGCCGGCCATGACCTCCAGCATCAGCGCGGCATCGGCCACCGTTCTCGTCATCGGACCGATATAGGTGGCGTAATCGTTGTTGGAGACGGGCACGTAGGGGACCCGTCCGTACGTCGGCTTCAGGCCGAACACACCGCAGAAATGCGATGGCATCCGGATCGAGCCGGCGCCGTCCGAGCCGACGTGCAGCGGCCCGAAACCGGCTGCGGCAGCAGCGCCCGCGCCGGCGGACGACGCGCCGGCATTGAAGCCCCGCTTCCACGGGTTGTGCGTCACGCCTGTCACCGGATTGCGACTGATGCCCGACCAGCCGAATTCGGACATGGTTGTCTTGCCCAGAATGACCGCCCCCGCCTCGCGCAGCCGCGCGACGACCACGTTGTCACTTCCGGCAATGGCGCCCTTGACCGCGTGCGTACAGGTCGCCGTTTCGTAGCCCGTGACGTCGAAGGCATCCTTGATCGTGACGGGGACACCTTCGAGCTGACGCGCGTCTCCATTGCGCAGGCGCCGCTCGGATTCCTTGGCGGCAGCCAAGGCGTCGTCGCGCATCAGCGCCGAGAATGCGTTGATGGCGGGATCGAGCGCCTCGATCCGTTGCAGGATGCCCGAGACGGCTTCCACCGGAGAAAGCGCCCGGCGCTGATATTGCTCCCTCAGTTCCAGGGCGGTCGCGTACCCCATTTCGGCGTGCAGATCGTTCATGTCGTCAGCCGTCCCATGGCAGTTGTCCCACGTCCGTCGGGGCGTCGTCGTCGCGCTCCAACCGGCTTCGAAGATCAAGCCTTCTTCACACCGTAGAATTGTGAGAAGCCGGCAGGGATGTCACTGAGCTTCTTCGAGTACGCAGCCGGTTGCGCGAAGTACCCGAGCGGTAAATAGGGAGTGTCCTGCATCGCCTGCGCCTGGATCTCGCGCACCAGACGCATCCGCTCCGTCTCATCCTGCGCCGACAGAAACTCCAGGCGCAGCTGCTCGATCTTCTCGCTGCGCGGCCAACCGAACGTGCCGGCTCGCCCGATGCCCCTCAGATAGGAGTGCGCCGCGGGATTGATCGCCGATGCGCCAGGTACGTAGTTGCACCACGCACTCCAGCCACCCTGATCGAGGGGACGCTGCGAAGCGATGCGCTGCAGGACAGTGCCCCAATCCGAGACCTGATAGTCGACCTCGATCCCGATCTTTCGGAACATGTCTGCAGCGACCAGGCTCATGGAATTGAGCGCGTGCAGATCCGTCGGAACAACGAAGACGATACGCTCGCCCTTGTAGCCAGCGGCCTGAAGGTCGCGCTTTGCCTTGGCGTAGTTCGGCGCTCCAGCGAAAACGTCCATGCCGGCATCGTTGGCGAAGGGCGAGCCGGGCAGGAAGAAGCCGACATTGTCCTTCCAGTAATCCGTATCGGTGCCCATCACGGCGGTCATGAATTCGGACTGGCCGATGGCTGACAGAATGGCGCGTCGAATGGCGGGATTGTCGAACGGTGGAACGAGATGATTCAGCCTGATCATCGCGAGGTAGCCACCGGTATCCTTGACCTCGACCTTGAGGTCGCGCCGCTTGGCAAGCAGCGGCAGCAGATCCGGCGTCGGCTGCTCCCACCAGTCGACCTCACCGACCTGCAGGGCGGCCGCCGCCGTTGCCGCATCGGGAAGGACGCGCCAGATCACGCGGTCGAGATGGGCGACCTTGGGTCCGGCCATGAAGCTGGGCTGGCCGGACGAGCGAGGCACGTATCCGTCGAACCGCTTGTACACGACCTGAGATCCGACGACGCGCTCCTCGGGCACGAACTGAAACGGCCCGCTGCCGATCATCTGCTTGACCTGCTCGGTCCCCGGCGTCTGAGCCAGGCGCTCGGGCATCACTGGACACACACTCGACGGCTTGCCCAGCGCGTAGGGCAGCATGGGAAACGGCTTCTTCAGCTCGAACACGATCTTGTTGTCGGAAGCCGCGCTGAGCTCGGCCGTCGCTTCGCGCAGGTCTCCGCCGAAAACGTCGCGGCTCCACCAGCGCTTGATGCTGGCCACGGCGTCTCGAGCCAGAACCGGCTCTCCATCGTGGAACTTCAGGTTCTCGCGAAGCGTCAGCGTCCAGCGCAGGCCGTCGTGTTCAATCTGGTGACCGGCCACCATTTGCGGCTGCGCCTCGAAACGCTCATCGACGCCGTAGAGCGTATCGAACACCATCAGTGCGTGGTTGCGGGTGACGAGGCCGGTCGTCTGCACGGGATCGAGCAGCGTCAGATCCGACTGCGGAACGAAGGTCAGAACCTTCTCGCCAGCCGCCAAGGCGAGGTTGGGCGCGGCGACCGAGGCCGCGGCGGCCGAACTTGCGACCTTCAGAAAGTCTCGTCGATTCATGACCCCTCCCCTGAAATGATGGATCACCCGGGCCGATCCATCCCGAAACAATATTGATAGTAATTTCGATTATCAAGTCGAGTTTTTGAGCAACCCCGCCGCGTCAGGATTAGCTGAAATTTCATCGACATAAAGGAAAACCGCATAATTTACGCCAATATTTCGACCACGACCATGTCCACATGGAAAGCAGCCATGTAGCTCCAAGGCATTTGTCAAAGCCATTTAGTCGAAAAACATATGACTATTCAAAGCCCAAGTGCCACGGCACATCCCAATTGGCCAGCGCAAGTCCGCCGCTCCCGGACCAACCGGAGGGGTCGGCGGTCGAGGTCGTAAACAGTCTTGCTGCGTGTTGTGGCTTGGCGCGCTGGCCGTTGCTCAGGGCCGGCGCCGCTCGACGATTTCCGGCAAGTAGCACCGCAGATAAACGGTGGCGCACCTGATCGATTCCGCGAGATACTCCGGGGTGATGGATCGGTGCAGGCTGTACGACAGCGCCCAAATTCCATCCACGAGCGCGATGGAAACCGCCACCCACTTCTCGAGGTCCGGCATGTTGGGCATGTCGAATGTCGCGCGCAGATAGGCGGTTCGTTGCCTTGCGAGTTCGGCGTTGCCGCTGAGATCGGTGTTTCTAACCTCGACGCTGACACCGGCACCCATGAACAGGCGCAACGCGGCGGGATTGCGATTCAGATAGGCGGCGCCGACTTTCTGATTGTTGGCGATGTACTCCTGCCAACTCGGGGGCGGAGGATGAACGGGTCCCCGGGCACGCGCGGCGATGTCTTCATGATAGCGCTGCGCCAATGCCACGAATGCTGCATTTCGGTTCGGGAAGAAGTGATAGACCGAGGCGAGAGGCACGTCAGCTCTCTCCGCGATCTGAGCCAGGCTGATATCCTCGTCGAGCCTCTCGGCCAGCAATTCGGCTGTAGCATCGAGCAGAAGGTGAAGCCGTTCGCGGCCACGCTTGCGCATGGGCGACCGCTGTCCGTCAGCCGATCCTTTGCGAGTCTCCCAGCTATTCGTCATCACGCACCGAGATTCAGACCATTCTCCCGAGACGCTCTAGATGAAGTGGCGCTGACCGAGGGCAGACGGGTGTCCGGAACCTTAGTTATCATCATCTCCATGATTGGATCAACCAACCAGCATCAGCCGCACCCACCCAGACAGGAGGCCGACCCGAACAGGTTGGACGTCGCGCCGATGACATCGGCAAGTCGGCGTAGACCGCAAGATGCAACGATCCGAAGGTTCCAGGCCAAGCGAGCTTTACAGGTCGGGGTTGATTAACCCCAGAAGTTGAGCCGAGGATTTAGCCAGAAGGAATTTTTGGACCTTGCCGCTCGTTGTCAGAGGAAAGTCATCAACAAATCGAACGTATCTGGGAATTTTATAGTGGGAGATCTTTCCCTTACAGAACTCCTGGACCTCGCGCTCTTTGACATGTGAGCCCACCTTCAGCTTAAGGCACGCACAAAGCTCCTCTCCATACCTGTCGTCTGGCACTCCGACCACGCAGGCACTCTCGATGGCCGGATGGAGGAGTAGAAACTCCTCTATCTCGCCGCAGGAAATGTTCTCGCCGCCCCTGATAATCATGTCCTTGATGCGCCCGACGATCTTGCCGTAACCACTCTCGTCGAACATGCCGAGGTCGCCGGTACGCAACCAGCCTTCCGGATCGATCGTCTTAGATGTCGTTTCGGGATCGCCCCAGTATCCCAGCATCGTGGAATAACCTCGAACGAGAATCTCTCCTGCTTCGCCGATTCGAACGGTCGTTCCGGCCGGGTCGACAATCTTCGCCTCGATGTGAGGCACGACGCGTCCAACGGTGGTTACTCGTCGTTCCGCTGTGTCCGTTGGCGATGTCACCATGATGGCCGAGCTGGTTTCGGTCATGCCGTATCCGTTTACGACGCCTGTCATATTCATCTCGGTCATGACTCGGCGCAAAAGCTCCATCGGAACTACGGCACCGGCAATGATCCCCGTGCGAAGTGATGACAGATCGCGAGGACGCTCTTCGAGGCTGGCCAACTCGGAGACGAACATCGTTGGCGTGCCATAAAGAGAAGTGCATCGCTCATCCTCCACCGCGCTCAGCACGCTGTCGGCATCGAAAGCGTCACCAGGATGGACGATCTTCGCGCCCCGCAGCATTGCAAGCAGATTGCCGGTCAGCATGCCAAATATGTGGAACAGAGGAAGGGGCACGCAGATGGCGTCGCCCTCTAAAGTCCCGCAAATTTGTCCCGTGAACCACGCGTTATTGAGTAGCCCACGGTGACTGAGTATCGCCGCTTTAGGTGCTCCAGTTGTGCCGCTCGTGTATTGAATGTTGATCGGATCAGAAGACTTGAGCCCCCTTGGCCATGCAAAGCCTTCGCGAACCACCCGCAAGCCCTTCTCGGCGACATCTTGGAACCGAATGACGCCGTCATGACACTCGAGCGCCGTGCATATCAACAATCTAAGTTCAGGCATTGCTGCCGAATGAAGTTCACCGGACCGAGACTTGCCGATTTCGGGGATAAGGCTTCGAAGCATATCCAGATAGCGGCTGCTCTTGAACGAGTGCGCAAATACCAGTGCCTTGCAACCAACCTTTGTCAGGGCGTACTCAATTTCCGCGGCCCGATAGGCCGGATTGAGATTCACGAGTATCAGGCCAATTTTTGCTGAGGCGTATTGCGTCACCGTCCACTCGACGCAGTTTGGCGCCCAAATTCCAATACGGTCGCCCGGTCGCAGCCCAGCCTGCCATAGACCCGCAGCGAAACCGTCGGCCCAACGCTTCAGATCGCGATAGCTCCATCGTACCTGTTGATGTCGAACGACGAGCGCGATGTGATCCCCATAGCGTTCTGCGACATCGTCGAGCGCCGCGCCAATGGTCGCGTCGATCAGAGGCTGCGACTGCTCCCCTTGAAAATGGCTGAGGCGTAACCGAGCGTTGTCTTCCACGACCTTGGTCCAGCAAAGCGTTGAACGGATGGGTTGCGTAAGACTACTTATCAGATATAGTAGCGCTACGCAACCGGCTCGCCTGCGGGCCGATCAGGGAGGACAACGATGCGAGCACGAGTTTTTGCGGCATTGGCATCTGGGCTAGCCATGTTTGCGTTGAGCCCTAGCGATACGTTCGCGCAAAGCAAATACGACATCGGCGCCAACGATCGCGAGATTAAGATCGGCAACATTCTGGCGTATAGCGGGCCTGTCTCCAGCCTCGGCATCATTGGAAAGGTCGAAGCCGCTTACTTTCAAAAAATAAACGACGAAGGGGGCGTCAACGGCCGCAAGATCAATTTCATTTCGTATGACGACGCTTACAGCCCACCAAAGACTGTTGAGCAGGCTCGCAGGCTCGTCGAGAGCGACGAGGTGCTCCTGATCTTCAATCCTGTTGGGACGCCAACGAACGCAGCGATTCAAAAATACATGAACACGAAGCGCGTACCGCAGCTATTCGTCGGCGGGGGCGCGACACGCTGGAATAACCCTGCAGAGTTTCCCTGGACGATGGGCTTTCAGCCCAATTACCAGACCGAGGGGCGCATCTTTGCGAAATACATCCTAACGACAAAACCAGACGCCAAGATCGCGGTGCTCTACCAGAACGACGACCTCGGCAAGGATTACTTGAAGGGTCTCAAAGATGGCCTCGGGGACAAGGCTTCCATGATCGTGGCGGAAGAAAGCTACGAAATATCAGAGCCTGTCATTGATTCACATATTGTGAAGCTGAAGGCGAGTGGAGCAGACACCTTCATCTCGATTGCGTTGCCGAAGGTCGCCGCTCAGTCAATTCGTAAGATCTCCGAGCTGAGCTGGAAACCGCTCTTCATTCTATCCAGCATCGGAGCATCGATCGGTACGGTCATTCGTCCTGCAGGCTTCGAAAATTCCCAAGGGATCATCTCGACCGTTTACTTGAAAGACCCTTTGGACCCGCAATGGGCAAATGACGAGGCGAAGCAAAGGTTCGATGCCTTTCTTGCGAAGTATGCGCCCGAGGCGGACAAGAACGACTACTTTGTCGTGTACGCATATGTCATCTCTCAGACGATGGTGAAGGTTCTGCAGCAGTGCGGCAACGACCTGACGCGAGCAAATATCATGCGACAGGCTTCCAACTTGAAGGATTTCAAGCCGGACATGCTGCTGCCGGGCATTGCCCTCAACACGAGTCCAACGGATTTTGCACCGATGAAGGATATGCGAACGGCTCGGCTCAAAGGAGAACGCTGGGAAATCTTCGGTGACATTATGTCAGGTTCGGACCGCGGAAACTGACCTAGCTAGTGCGTTGTGCCATCATGCCTTGGCTCGGCGAGCGCCCTTCTTCGAAGTAATCGCAGGAGGGCGCGCCTTGCGCGCACGAGGAGCAACCAGGTGGACCTGCTTAACTTCGACGTCTTTGGGCAAAGGTGGATTGCCGCACGCGACGCAAACTATTTCGATGTGTAGGGGCTGACCACAAGATCTGTGAAGGACCGAAGTCCTTGGGGCGTGCTTATGGAGACCGCGAAGGCCCCAGTCGTGCAGGGTTAATAGAACAGGGCAAATCGCCTTGCCGCTCTCACTTAACCGATATTCGTGCCGAGGCGGTCGTGATTGATATTCGAGACGATCCAGCAATCCGCGCTCGACGAAATGGTTCAGCCGCGCTGTAAGGGTCGTTCTCGCGATACCTAGAATGCTATGGAAGTGTTCAAATTTTGTAACCCCGGCCAAGGCCAACCATAAGACGAAGAAGCCCCAGCGGTCACCAATGACAGACAATGTTCGGCTGACGGACGTTGGCCGCCCTGCGGTGTACAACTCCGGGCGTGAAGAGACCCTGACCTGGGCGACATCCTTGCGAGCAGTCTCGGCAAGATTGCCGAGGTTTATTTGAATATCCTCCGCGTTTACTTCCCGTTTGCAAGCCGAGCAGATCGCTTTCGGACGCAGCACACGACCGCATGTCTTGTGCGACAGGATGACGGGAGGACCATCCTTCCCGGCGAGCCAGTCGTCGCCCCACCTCATCAGCGACAGGGCGTAGGGGTAAGTATCCAGCCCGCGCGCCGTGAGGCGATATTCATGGATGTCGGAACGATCAGGCAGCCTTTTCCTTTCCAGCAGACCAAATTCGACAAGCAACGACAGACGGTCGGTCAACGTGTTCTTGGCAATGTTCAAGTTGCGTTGAAAGTCACCAAATCGGCGAACCCCAAAGAAGGCTTCCTGCTGGATCAGGAAACTCCAGGGATCACCAATCGCCCGCAAGGCACGATCCAACGGAGAGGTTTCGTCAGCCATCTGGGGGCGGGATCGTGATTCTACGTTTGTCATTCGGATATCGTTGCTAGCAGAAGCGGGCACGGATCGCACGTTTTTCCTGCCGTTTCTGCCGCTGTACCGCACCTTGGTGTGGCGCGCGCCACAGGATTGCGCGGGCCTTGTAGACCCCTATCGGGTGTCTGCCGGTTGGAGAGGGCCGCTGCCAAGCACACCGATGCGGGCGCTCTTTGTGGATCGCCGCCTTGCGGGCAGGAGAAGCAACCGCGGCACAAAGATAGTTGCGCAACGCTACTAACTTGTGTATCAATCATCCCGTTAGTAGCGTTACGCAACCATCAATCAGCAGGAGACTCCCTTGTCACAGTACAAGCACATCATCTTCAAGCGCGAAGGAACGATCACTCGGATCACCTTCAACAGACCTCAGGTCCACAACGCTCTCGATCGCGAGATGTCTGAAGAACTTGCGAACGCCGTTCGCGCTGTAAAGAAGGACCGGGAATGCCGGTTTCTCGTGTTCCAAGGGGCCGGAGATACGTTCTGTGCTGGTGACGACATCAAGGACTTTTTGAGCTGGAATGACGACGATCCGTACTGGCAGTGCCGTCAGTATCAGGAAACGGCGCAGACGATCGAAGATCTCACCTGCATCACGATCGCGGCTGTTGACGGGGTTTGCACGGGCGGCGGCCTCGAGCTCACTTTGACCTGCGATTTCGTGATCGCGACCGATCGAAGCCGCTGGGGTATGCCCGAGATCGATTGGGATATCACGCCAGGCTGGGGCGGCGTGACGCGGCTGCAAAAATTTGCTGGCCGCCGCAAGACGAAGGAATGGAATTTGATCGGTCAATTGTTCGATGCGAAGACCGCGGAGCGATATGACCTGATCAATCGAATCTGCAAGCCGGCTGATCTCAACAAGGAAGTCGAAGCATTGATCGCGGTTGTCGCGGCGAAGAATCCCGTGACACTGCGTCGGTCGAAGTTTGTCCTCAATAAGAGTGCTGACCTCCCGGTGCCCGCGGCTATGGCGTTCGAAGTTCCCCTCCAACCGTTTGACAGCAAGCCCGGGCGCTTCGCTACGGACGGCATGGAGGATTTCGCCAAGCGCGAGACCCGCAGCGCGCGTCGCAAGGTGTCCAAGACGTTCTGGCAAGAGTGACAATACGCCAAAGCTTGAGTGGAACTGGCATCCGACAGGGCAACAGAAGGCACGCGGGAATGCCCCCTGTTTGCGATATCGGTGAGCTTGGCGAATAGCCGGGCTCACCCCTGCCGGTCCAAAGGCGCCTCCTTAGACAACCGGGTGATCAGATGAGCACAATTACAATTCGCGAATGGGTTCATGCCAATATCTGCGTGAGCGATCTCGATCGCAGCATCGCATTTTACGAGATGCTCGGCTTCGAAAAATTCGATGACAACGTATTCGAGGAAGGCGCCGGCGTCTGGGAGGGGCTTGGCTTGCCAGAGGGACGGCGCTTTCGCGCCGCGTTCATGAGGATACGAGGTGGCCGACCGCGCCCATTCCTGGATATCATACAGTTCATCGATCCACCCACAACCGGCAAGGCATACCCAACTCTCCACAACATCGGAATCGGGAGGCTGTGCTTCGAGGTTGACGACGTTTTTGCGGCTGCAAAGGTTCTGGAGGAGCACAAGGTCGAGTTTGTCGGACCGATCTCGCGTTACGAGACCGCCAAAGGGGTTCGATCGCACGGGATCGATTGCTCATTCTTGTGCTTCAAGGACCCGGATGGAACGATCATCGAATACATCTCATTTCAACGCAAAAACATCGTTCCTGATTGGCACTCATTGGGATTGTGAGGAATGTTCGAAGATCGTGTTCCCTGGCGTGGCGTAGCTGGTGGCGGGTCGCCGCGTTCACCTGCCAAGGTCGGGCAGGTCAGCTGGCGATAGCCGGGAGGCTGACGGTGGGATCATCGCTCAACGGCTCGATCGTTTCCAGCGTCATGTAGCGTGCCCGCTGGACGGCCCCTTCATCGTTCTGTGCGAGCAGGATCGCGCCGATGAGGCGCTCGATCGGGTTGGTCGAGTGCAGCTTGGTCCGATGCCGCGGCGGGAAGGTCATCTAGGCGAGCACATCGGTCTCGGCCTGGTCGAGGAAGCCAGCAAGCTTGGGCAGCTTGGGGCGGAGTTGATCCGCGACCCGACGCCACTGGGCACTGCCCGCCGCTGCGTCATCCTGGGCAAAGGCGGTGGCAATGAAGGCGGAGACGAGGCGCCACCCGCTCTTGCCCGCATGCGCCAGCGCGTTGCGCATGAAGTGCACGCGGCAACGCTGCCAACTGGCGCTAAGCACCCTGGCCACGGTGGCCTTGATGCCCTCGTTGGCGTCTGACACGACCAGCTCGACGCCGCGCAGGCCACGGCGGGCGAGCTTGCGCAGGAACGCGGTCCAGAACGTTTCCGCTTCGGAAGGGGCCGATGTCCATCCCCAGCACTTCGCGCCGGCCGTCGCTGTTGACGGCGTGTCGCAACCCGATCCTACCCGAGAACTGCCGGTGACCACCGCAAAGCCGCCCGCCCGCTACGGCGCTATTTGGGGCGCGCGTACCGGCGGCTTTGCTCTACCGAGATACACCACGGTGATGCTGCGGCCGAGGAACCGGGCGACGACACCCGAGGCCAATCCGACTACGATGATAGCCGTGCCAAGCGACCACATGATCGGTTGTAGCTTCCTCATTGGTCCCTACCTAGCGCGCGGAGTATCTTTCTTCTGTAGCTCGACAGGTCGAACAGGAGTCTTGGCACTCTTTTGAGCGAAATCCCCTTGCCCTCGATTGCGAGATGTAGAACTCGTACCAATCTGGCAAGACCAAGTTCTACAAACGCGAGCCGAACATGCGGATCGTTCGCAATCCTGAGCTGGTTGTCTACAATGACGATGGATGCCGCCAGATCAGGTTTCCTCTCCAGAACGAAGTCTCGACATGCGGCGGCAAATTCCTCTTCTTGAACGCTCAAAGGTACCTTGACTTCCCTGCGAGAACCTCCCGCCATATTCGGGTCCCCCATGAACGACCGGCAGCGAGGCACCCGGTGCCGGCTCAGGCTTTGGATTTCTAGTGGCTCGCGCGCTTGGTCGACCTCTTCGGACCCGGCAACACATCCGTGCAAACACCCTCATACACTTCGGCAGCCAAGCCTATTGTCTCTCCGAACGTCGGATGCGGATGAATGGTCTTGCTGAGATCAATTGCATCGGCGCCCATCTCGATCGCCAGGCAGATTTCTCCGATCATGTCGCCAGCGTGCGGGCCAACGATGACGCCGCCGATGATGCGGTGCGTCTCTTGGTCGATGATCAGCTTGGTCATGCCATAAGACGCGCCCGAGGCGATCGCTCTGCCCGAGGCAGCCCACGGAAACTTCGCGGATCTAACGTGCCTGCCTGAGGAAGCTGCTTCATGCTCCATGACGCCAACCCAGGCCACCTCAGGATCAGTGTAGGCGACGTTCGGGACGATCTTCGCGTCAAAGAAGCTCTTGAGCCCGGCAGCCGCTTCTGCCGCGACATGCCCCTCGTGAACCGCCTTATGGGCGAGCATAGGGTTACCCGCGACATCGCCGATCGCGAAAATATGAGGCAAATTCGTCCGCATTTGCCTGTCGACTGCAACGAAACCTTTTGCGTCGCACCTTACACCAATCTTCTCCAAGCCGAGATTTGCGCTGTTCGGCACTCTGCCAGCGGATTGCAGGATAAGATCGTAAGTTCGACGCCCCGGCTTTGCCCCTTCAATCTGGACCGATACGCCGTTACTATCTGCCGTGGCGCTTACTATACCCGCATTGAGATCAATATTCTGGAACCGATGAGCGTTCCTGCTTTGCCATATCCTCACAGCATCTGGATCAACGCCGGCGAGCATATTCGGCAATCGTTCAACGAGATCTATTCGAGCGCCAAGCGCGCTATAAATCGTGGCCATCTCAAGTCCGATAATGCCCGCCCCGACGACGAGCATTTGCTTCGGAATCGTCTCTACCTGGAGGGCTCCGGTCGACGTGACAATCCGCTTGTCTTGCGGAAACACACTTAACTTGTTCGCCAAGGACCCCGTGGCGATGATGCACTTCTCGAACTCAACATATCGAGACGCACCAGTTTCCAGATCAATTGCCAAGCGATTCGACGCGACAAATTTGGCAACTCCGTTGATGATTCTAACGTCCCGCGCGCGCGCCATCTGACCTAGGCCATCAGTCAGCTTCTTTACCGTCTTGTCCTTGAACGATCTGAGTGCATTCAGATCCAATTCCAGTGAGCCGAATCGCACTCCTTTGTCAGAGATCCTTTCGGCCTCTTCCTTGGCCGCCGCGATATGAAGCAACGCTTTGGATGGAATGCACCCGACGTTCAGGCACACGCCACCCAACGCTTGGTATCGCTCGATCATCGCGACTCTGACACCCAAATCCGCGGCGCGATATGCGGCAGAATATCCGCCTGGTCCACCGCCGATCACGACGAGATCGAAGCGTTCCTCGCCTCCCCCGGACACGGCCGGGTCACTCTGGGCTACAGCCTTAGACGGCGCTCGATCCGGCAAAATCGTTTGCGCCTTGGCAAGGATGGTGCCTCGTGACACTTTATCGCCAACCTTCAGAAGCACCTCCTTGATAAGGCCCGCAATCGGCGAAGGAATTTCCATCGTGGCCTTGTCAGATTCAACCACGATGAGCCCCTGCTCCGCGTCAACGATGTCACCGTCTTTGACGAGCACCTCGACAATCTGAACGTCCTTGAAGTCTCCAATGTCAGGGACCAATATATCGATCGCACGCTCCATGGGCTGCCTCACAACGCGACCCGCCGCAGATCGTTCAGCAGAGCCGCGACGAAGCCCAAGAACCTCGCGGCAGCGACACCGTCGACCACCCGGTGATCCCACGAGAGCGCTATCGGAAGCATTTGACGCGGCTGAAATCCACTTCCGTCCCAGACTGCCTCGGTGACAGCGCGGCCCGCTCCCAGGATCGCCGCTTCGGGAGCGTTGACGATCGGCGTGAATCCATGACCGCCGACGCCTCCTAGCGACGAGACCGTGATGCAGCCTCCTTGGATGTCCGCCGGGGATAGTTGACCTCCAAGGGCCTTGTCGGCGAGCGCACGCATTTCGGAAGCGATCTCTATCAGTCCCTTCTTATCGCAGTCCCTGATGACCGGAACGACTAAACCCTTCGGAGTGTCTACCGCAAACCCGACATGAATGTATTTCTTGAGAATGAGAGCGTCTCGATCATATGACGAATTGAAGCGGGGATACTTCTTCAGCGCGAGGGCTGTCGCCTTAATCAAGATTGACACCATCGTCAGTTTCGCCGAGCCCTCCTCGGCTTCACTATTGAACTTCATTCGGAACGCCTCCGCCTCGGTCACGTCGGCTTTGTCGAAGTTTGTGACGTGCGGGATCGTGTTCCAGCTTCGTGAAAGATTTGCCCCGGTTATCTGCTGGATTCTCGAGAGAGGCACTCTTTCGATCGCGCCGAACTTTTCAAAATCTGCCCTTGGCAGCGCGGAAGCGATTGCAGATGACGGGAATTGGGTCGACCCCATCACCTGTTTCACGTGGTTCGTAACATCATCGCGCAGCACCCTGCCCTTGGCTCCGCTAGGCACGACGAGAGCCAACGGCACGCCGAGTTCCCGCGCCAATGCGCGAACCGACGGTGATGCATGCGCCCGACTTACCTCAGGCAGTCCGCCCCGGTCCTCTAATGCACTGGGCTCAGGCCTCTCTCGTACCTTGACTGACGCGGTCCCTTCCTGCGCCGCAGCACCGGCATGCTTCGCCGATGAAGCCTGCTTCGCACTCATCTCTCGAGCAGGTGAGTCACCTGATGCCGATTTTGCCTCTAGAATCATCAAAATTGATCCTTGAGATACCAAACCACCGACCTCGATCATCAACTGCTTGACTTTTCCTGCCGCGGGAGACGGCACCTCCATCGTTGCTTTGTCAGATTCGATCGAGAGCAATGGCGTATCGATTACGACGTCGTCACCAACCGCAACGTTGATTTCAACGATCGGCACGTCCTTGTAGTCCCCGATGTCCGGCAGGACGATTTCTATTGAATCACCCATGATTTCGCTTTGACCTGCGTTACCTTGACCAGGGGGAATTTGCGTCCGCGGGGACGTCGTAGCGCGCGATCGCCTCGGCTACCCGGCTTCGATCGATCGTCCCCGACCGCGCCAGAGATGTCAGTGCGGCGACAGCGATCTGCGCGCGATCGACTTCAAAGAACGACCTTAGCGCGGCACGCTTATCGCTCCGTCCGAAGCCGTCAGTACCGAGAATGGTGTACGGCGCCTCGAAATACGACGCTATGAGCTGCGGATAGGCACGTACGTAATCGGAGGCAGCCACGACTGGTATGCTTCCTGAGAGACACTTCGAAACGTGGCTCTCCTGTGGCTTGGAGAGCGGGTTTAGACGGTTCTTCCGCTCAATGTCTCGAGCCTCTCGCGCCAGTTCCGCAAAGCTGGTAGCCGACCATACTTCGCAGGAGATCTGCCAATCGCTCTCCAGCATCTTTGCAGCCTCCAACGCCTCTGGAAGGATTGCGCCGGAACCGACGAGACGCACCTTCGCAGGTCCATTTTCGCTCGAAACGATGCGATAGAGACCTTTTATGATGTCGTCGCGAACATCCACAGGCATGGTCGGCTGCGCGTAGCTCTCGTTCATCACCGTGAGATAGTAGAATTCATCACGGCCCTCTTCGAGCATGGCGTGCATTCCATGGTCCACGATGACGGCGACTTCGTAGGAAAACGCCGGGTCGTATGCTCGGCAGTTCGGGATTGTCGCCGCGATGACATGGCTAGAGCCGTCTTGATGCTGCAGTCCTTCTCCGCCGAGAGTGGTGCGGCCGGCGGTCGCGCCAATCAGGAAGCCCCGCGCGCGCTGATCTGCGGCCGCCCAGATAAGATCGCCGATCCGCTGAAATCTGAACATCGAATAGTAGATATAGAACGGTAGCAATGCGAAGTTATGGACGCTGTAAGACGTCGCCGCGGCCGTCCAGGAAGAAATCGCGCCTGCCTCTGTGATGCCTTCCTCGAGCAGTTGACCGTCCGCCGCCTCCTTGTAGTAGAGCATCGAGCCCGCGTCTTCCGGCTCATAGAGCTGCCCGACCGGCGAGTAGATCCCCACCTGCCTGAACAGGTTAGCCATACCGAACGTTCGCGCCTCGTCGGCAACGATTGGCACAATTCGGGGACCGAGCACTTTGTCCTTAAGCAGATTCGAGAACAGCCGAACCACCGCCATCGTCGTCGACGTCTCTTTGCCCTCGCCCTTGAGCGCGAACTCGGCATAGGACTGTAGGGCGGGGACGGCAACGGCCGCCGCCGTCCGCCTTCTGGTCGGAATGTAGCCGCCAAGTGCCTCACGCTTCGACCGTAGATACTGAAGCTCGGCGCTGTCGTCCGCAGGACGGAAGAACTCGAGACGTTCAACCTGCTCGTTGGTCAGTGGAAGGGAGAAGCGATCGCGGAACGCATAAAGCGCATCGATGTCGAGCTTTTTCGCCTGATGAGACGTCATGCGCGACTCCCCGGCACCTCCCATTCCATACCCTTTCTTGGTCTTCGCCAGGATAACAGTCGGCCGCCCCTTGACCGCCTTCGCTGCAGCGAAGGCGGCAAATAGCTTCCGAAAATCATGGCCGCCTCGCTTCAGCGCATCGATGTCGGCATCGGACATATGCGAGACGAGAGCCCGCACCTCCGGATCTTCACCGAAGAAATTTGCGAGATTGTACGCTCCGTCCTTGGCACCGAGCGTCTGATACTTCCCATCAACCGTCGCAGCGAATTTGCGCAACAATGCATGCTCCGTGTCGCGCGAGAAGATCTGGTCCCACTCCGATCCCCACAGCACTTTGATCACGTTCCAGCCTGCTCCCCGGAAGATCATCTCGAGTTCTTGGATGACCTGTCCGTTCCCGCGCACTGGACCGTCGAGCCGTTGCAGATTGCAATTGACGATAAACGTCAGATTGTCGAGGTTCTCACGCGTGGCCAAAGACAGGCCGGCGATCGACTCCGGCTCATCCATTTCTCCGTCACCGAATACGCCCCACACGTGGCGGTCTTGGGTACGCACCAAACCCCTGTTGTCGAGATACTTCATGAAACGCGCCTGATAGATGGCGCTGATTGGTCCGATGCCCATCGAACCTGTTGGCATCTGCCAGAAGTCCGGCATGAGCCAAGGATGCGGATATGAGGACAGGCCCGCCCCGGTAAGCTCTTGACGATAGTATCTCAAGTTTTCTTCTGACAGGCGCCCTTCGAGATACGCGCGCGCATAAACGCCCGGCGAAGAATGCGGCTGGAAGTACACAATGTCGCCTTCCGCCTCCGGACTTGACGCGCGGAAGAAGTGGTTGAAACCGACCTCAAATATTTCTGCCGCCGACGCATAGCTGGCGACATGGCCCCCGAGCTCCCCATAGGCCCTATTGGCCCGAACAACCATGGCGAGGGCGTTCCACCTGATAATCGCAGTGATCCGGGTCTCCATCTCGATGTCACCCGGATAGGGCGGCTGCAACTCGAGAGGTATCGAGTTTCGATAAGGAGAGTAGGGAGGCACATCTGAAAGTACGCCGAGCTCCTTGGCTCGCTGATCAAGTGCCGAGAGAATAAAGCGTACGCGTTCAGCACCCGCGCTTCGATGGAGAGATCCGAGGGATGCAAGCCAATCGGACGTTTCGTTTTCGTCTTGGTCAAGCGATTGTCCACCGGCTGACTTGATCGGCGCGTCGATGCGAATAGTCACTTTCGTCAGGCTCCTTCGAATTCCCTCCTTGGTAGCATTGGATGTCGTGGCATATCTCGCCAAAAACTCCGGCATTTCGGGCTGAACACGCCATCGTACGAGCCAGCTGTTGCGGATTGTGGCATTCTCTGCCGTGTCGCGCGCGCTTGGCCAATGAGGTATCCGGAAAGCACACTTTGTCGCAGCTGGCTGGATCGCGCCCCGCACGGCTGCCCGCGCATCCGGCTCATGTCGCGCTCGGAAAAGGCAGAGCCGACGGCTTAGACTTCCGTTTCGACCACGTTACTTTTTCGTGACGATCATTTGCCGGACGGCTATTGTCGCCAGCAGGCCCCCGAAGCGAGCTCCACTCGCGCCACCCGACGCATGGAACCGTAGCCATTAACGAGTGAACTCAATGAGCACGTCACCCGTATCTGAAATGGATCACAGCCTGGCCAGAATGAACTTGCCGGATCTTAGGCTCAATTACGACCCGATAGATCCGGATCAGTTCGATCGCCCAATCGTCTCGATGTGCATTGAGACTGGTGAACATGGTGACGAGCTCCCGTTGCACTCGCACAAAAAGGGACAATTGGTCGTCGCCTCACATGGATCAGTCATGTGCCGTGCCCCTGGTGGGTTATGGATCGTTCCTCCGCAAGGAGCCGTGTGGATCCCCCCTGGGGTCATGCATAGCAATTGCGTATCGGACAATGGAAAGGTCTACCTCGTCTTCATCGATCCGCTGGCAAGTATGCTTCCAAACACTTGCTGCACATTCACGATATCGTCGCTCGTTCGCGAGTTGATACACCGGCTATCCGTATTTCCGCCACTTTATCCCCTTGAAGGACCGACGAGCCGACTCGGTCGAGTGCTGCTCGACGAATTGGTGCAGATGTCGACGGAACAGATGTACTTGCCAATTTCCACGGACAGCCGACTTCAACATCTCGCGGCATCACTGCTCAATGATCCCGGTGACCGCAGCACTATCGATGAACTCGCCGCCCGGTACGCAATGAGTGTGCGGACCTTCGCCCGCCTGGTCTTGAAGGAAACCGGAATGACATTCGGACGCTGGCGGCAGCGGCTTCACATCTTGGTCGCACTGCAACGCTTGACGGCCGGAGCGTCGGTGCAGGCCGTTTCACTCGATCTCGGCTATGAGACGCCGAGCGCATTCATCACTATGTTCAAGAAGACAATGGGAAAGAGCCCTCGCCGCTTCCTCGCCGAACGGTCGAGCTTCAGCAGCCAGCAGCCCTTCACATAGCACGCATCGAACCACAGCCCCGGCATTGAACCGGGGCGGTGGCTCGCGGCTCTCTATCGAGAGCTGAAGGGCACCAGCGGATATTCCAGGTCTGCTTCCGCAATTGCCCTCGGTGATACCACGCGCGGCTTGCCTTTTTGCGCCTGAAGCAGAGCCACGGCGGAATTCACGTTCTGGCCGCTTGAGTCAAATTTGATCGTCCCCGACGACATCAAGACTGGCTGCATTTCCGTCAGCTTGAGCGCGTCGTGAATTGCCCCCGATTGCGACGAGCCCGCACGCTTTGCCGCGTCCCTGACGATCTGCACGGCCTCGAAGGCGCATGCCGCATTTGCGTCGAGCCATTCATTCGGGTAGTCGGCCGCGAACATCTCGAGAATTTTGTGAGCGTCGGGCGCCTTCGGATTGTAGTAGAGCGCCGACGCCATCGCGCCGTCAGCGTATTTGCCGAGCGCGTCGTAATATGCCTTGTCGATAACGCCGTTCGAATTCGCTGAGTAGATCATTTTCGGGCTCCATCCCTGCTTTACACACTCGCGTGTGATCATGATGGCGTCGTTGACCCGGGTGATCGGGAAAAGCATGTCAGCGCCGGTCGCTTTTGCCTTTGCGACTTCGACCGAGAGATCCTTGGCCTTCTCATCGTATGGAATGAACTCGGTGAGCTTGATCGGGACATCGACCTCTTTCCAGGCCTGGGCTATGCTCGTCGCGCTCGACTGCCCCATCACGTTGTTGAGGTGGAGGACGACCGCGCTGGCTGGCGGACCGTTGAGGGTCGGCAACAGACCTTTCAAATCGATCAGCGACTGACGAATGATCATCAGCGACGTCGGATAGTAACGGAAGACCTGAGTGAAGCCCTGCGAGGTCACCTGGGTGGCGCTGGCGATATGCACGACCATAGGCACCTTCGCTGCTTCGCAGGCCTGGAGCGCCGAGATGGTCGCGCCCGAGTCCCAGGCGCCGATGAGGACCGTACAACCCTGGCGGATCAGGTTCTCCGCGGCGATGCGGCCATTTTCCGGTCGACTCTGCGTATCAGCGTGAATGACCTCAATCTCATCACCGTACTTCTGTCTTGCGAACTTCGCGCCGAGATCAATGCCGCGCACGCAAGCCTGTCCGGGGAACGCCAACACGCCGCTGCTGGGCATGATCGCGCCGATCTTGACCTTGACTTGGCCCGCCGCCCTGACCGGCCACGATACAAGCCCTGCGGCGATGCCAACACCGCTGCCGAGCACGGCCCGGCGAGTAAACCCGTTTCCGATGCGATTCTTCATGTGAAGTCTCTTTCAGTTGACTACAATGGAACTTGCGGCGATTTGTTGGGAAGCTTCAAGAATGACAGCGCGCTGCAAAGCGAACACAGCTGCGACACGGATTCAGCAGGCTTGATGATCGCACGAAGCGGAAACAAATCAGATTATGTTCCCACCTCGGTCTTGATCATGTTCTCCTCGCTATCGTCATAGAGCGAATCGATCAGTGACCGGTACCGATCCATTATTTGCTTGCGGCGCTTTTTCCGCGTTGGCGTCATCACGCCATTCTCCGGAGAGAGCTCCTCCGGAAGAATTCGAAAGGCCTTGATCTGCTCGGCCCTCGCTAGCCGACCGTTTGCTTTGGCGATCTCGCCTTCAACCATCCGGACGACGATCTCTGACTCCGCAAGATCCGAATAGTGAGCGATGCGAACATCACGCGATTTGGCCCACTCCATCGTCGCGGTCGCATCTACTTCGATCAACGCAGTCAGGTACTTCTTTCCTTCTCCGATCACCGCCGCTTCAGAGATGAAGGGACTGTGCCGGATTTCATTCTCGATCTGCGTGGGGCTGATCGATTTGCCGTTGGATGTGTTGATGATCTCCTTCTTTCGATCGACCAGCTTGAACAGGCCAGTCGGTCCAATCTCCACGATATCGCCGGTATAAAGCCAGCCATCGCGGAGGGCCGACTTCGTTTCCTCCGGCTTGTTCCAATACCCAACAAAGAGCCCGGGACCTTTGACGATCATTTCTCCGTCTTCGAGAACGGCAGTTTGCCAAGCCGCATCGTGCACTGGGACGCCCACGGTTCCCGCCTCCGGCCATTCAGCCATCTGGACCAGGTTCGCCCCAACCAGCTCGGTCTGCCCGTAGCATTCCTTTAGCTGCAGTCCCCACAGCTGCCACAGAGACATGAGTTCGGAAGGCATCGCAGCCGACGACGTATAGGTGACGGTGAGTTCTTCAAAACCGACCTCGGCAAGCAAGGGACGGAAAATCCGTTCCTGGCAGACGGCGAACAGGGAGGATATGAAGGGGTTGGGCACGCCGCGGGCCTGACGGTCGTCGAGCGCCTTGCGAGCGATGGTCATTGCAAATTGATAGTCTTGCTTCTGCTTCTCGGATCCCGAGTGAACCTTGCTGAGGATTTGGGTGGCAAACCTCTGATAGAACCGCGGCGGAGCCATGAAGTAGGTTGGCTTCACTTCCTTGATGGTCTGAGCGAAATCAGCGCTCGATTCCCCAAAGTAAGGCACAAGCCGAATCAGCAAGGGCAGCGTCGTTGCCTGTGCGCGCGCAACCGTATGCGACATCGGAAGGTGCACCACCACGCGATGTGCATCGGAACGCAATTTCGAACTGAATGTCGTTACAGAGTGCGCACCAGCGAGCAGCGAAAGGTGGGTCAACATGGCGCCTTTTGGAAACCCAGTCGTACCGGATGTGTACCCGATGCTCGCCAGGTCATCAGCCTTTGCCTTCGCAACTTGCTCCCTAAGGAACACCTCCGCGTCAACCGAAGTCTCCCCACAGAAGACTTGGAGAGGAACGACCTTCGCCGGGCCGCCCGCACCCTGCCACCTCGGATCGAGCACAATGATGTTTCTCAACTTCTCAGTCTGGCGTGACGCCAGGACAATATTGAGTTGAAGTTCGCTCCCGACAAAGACGAAGGATGCTCCGGAATCGCTGAGGTAGTAGCCAACTTCTTCTGGCGATGACGTAAAATAGACGCCGACCATCACCCCGCCGGCGCAGATCGTCGCCATGTCCGCAAGCAGCCACTCCTGGGACACGTCTCCCATGATGGCCACACGGTCACCGTGTTTGAGTCCGGCTTTTTGCAGAGCCGCGGCCAAATTGGCGACCAGGTCTGAATACTGCCTCCAGGTTGTCGCAGTCCATTCGCCCCGGCGCTTCTGCTTGAATGCTATCTCGTCCGGCCGCGCCGCTCGTCGAGAGCTCAGAAGCTGCGGAATGGTTACATCCGTGAACTGAGCCCCTGACGTGAAGTGTTCGACGTCCATTTCACCGCTCCGCAAAACGCTTGCGCTTTTCGGCGAACGCGGCGACCGCATCCCTCCGCTCTGGCGATGCGAAAGTGATGGTCTCCAGAGCAGTCGAGGTATCCAGCAATAGGTGCGCGTATTGCTTGATGATCTTGTTGACGCTGTATTTGGTCCAAATGATCGCTTCCCTCGGACCGCTCGCGATCATCTCGGCGTATTCGATCGCGACCTCCTTGACGTCTCTCTCGGAGATGACGTCGTTGATCATTCCGATGGAAGCCGCCTTTTCCGCGGAAATGAATTCGCCGGTCATGAGATAGTGTTTCGCACGGACAGGCCCCATCAGGAGAGGCCAGATCACAGCGCCACCGTCGCCCGCGACGACGCCCGCCGTAACATGCGTATCGGCGAACCGAGCTGTTGGACTTGCGAAGATGACATCGCAGAAGAGCGCGAGCGTCGCGCCGAGACCAACGGCAACGCCGTTGACCGCAGCAACGATCGGGACTTCGACTTCCAGCATATTCCGAATCAGATGACGCCCACCTCGGGTCGGCGATGGAATCGGGCTCTTGTCGAGCGTCTTCTGATCGCCACCGGAACAGAAGCCGCGCCCGGCGCCCGTTAGGACGATTGCGCGTGTCGCCTTATCGTCGTCCAGCTCGACGAAGACGCGCTCCAGCTCGTGGTGCATATCCCAATTGATCGCATTCAGGATTTCCGGGCGGTTCATCGTTATGACGGCAACGCCGCTCGGCCGCCGCTCGACGATCAGATATTTGTATCCCTGCTTCGACATTGGTCTGCTCCCGTGTTTACCTGGCAACTCTACTTTTGGGGCCGCATGGCGCGAATCCGACTGAGGATCTCCTCCGTCGGCCGCACGACATTGTTTCTGTCGTTGAAGTGCGGGATGACGTAGCGCCCGACCATTTCGATCGCTTCCATGATCTTCTCGTGATTCACGGAGTCCAGATGCAGAAGGACCTCGTCGACGCCCAAAGCCTGGAACTTTTCGATCTGTCGAATGACGGTATCGGGGCTTCCACAAACCGTAGTTGCCGAGTGATTGAGCAGATAGTCCCAGTCCTTGGCGGCGCGCTCCATGGCGGGTACACTCTCGCTCATGTACGCGTAATCATCGGCAATCTTTGCCAGGCGCGGATAAGCGTCGGTCGAGATCTTCGCATAATTCATCAACGGCTCGGCGTAGTCTTCCTTCGCCTTCTGATCCGTAGGACCAATCCCAAAAAAGAGCGGAATGCCGATGCGCGGGCGATCGAGCGGACCAAGCTCGTCGCGCTTCCAGGATCGACGATAGGAGTTGAGCAGCTTTTCCTGGACCTCCCATCCCTGGTAGATCGAATTGCTCATGACAGCGAGGCCTTCGGCGCCAGCCCAGCTGTGACTGCGTTCGCTCGTTGCAGCGATGCCGATCACCGGATGCGGCTTCTGCAGGGGCTTCGGGACAAGCATTCGCGGCGGAACCTGGTAGTACTTGCCTTCGAAGGTGAAGATGTCTTCGCGCATCGATTTCTTAAGAAGCGCGATCCCCTCCTCCATTTGAGCGAGCGTCTCGCCGGGATCGACGTTGAACGCACGCATGGCAATGGTCGTATTGGCCCGGCCGGCGTAGAACTCCATGCGACCGTTCGAGAGAATGTCCGTCACAGCCAAACGCTCCGCGGTCCGCAAGGCGTGATTGATCTTCTGCGGCATCAAAGTGACCGCCGGCCTCAGCTTGATGCGCGAGGTGACGGCAGCGAGGTAGCCATAGACCACTTCCGGCGCCGAGCTCGAAATGCCGCCCAACGCGACGTGTTGTTCGGACAGCGAGGCGCAATCGAATCCCATCTTCTCAGCGAGACGCACCTCGTCCACCAGCTCATGAAGTCGGCGCGCATAACTCTGCCCGACCTGGGTTTCCTGCTCCGACCAGAACCCGAACGTAAGTGCCATCTTCTTAATCCTTAGGGTTTCGAGATGGCTCAACATTTCACGGGCGCGGCAACATTTTCGTCCGAATGCAGGGTCTCCCTTCGTAACTTTCCATATTTTGTGCTGTACGCAGCCGAACCGTGTCATTTCTTAGGGCAGCGGCGTCCTTCATCGCAACAACGTGGCGATTTACGAAGGTGATAGTGCTCGAAGAGCGGGATGCGCCGGATAGGACCTATTTGCCAAAAGATGCGACGAGAAGCTCGGTTATCGCCTCAAGGCATCGCTCGCCAATTGCTGCAGTCGACCCGTGCGGATCGCCAATGATGCCATTGGCAGTGACCGATTTGATGCCGTTTCGCCACATGGACTGAAGTTGCTCTTCAGACAACGCGCCAAGGTGCCCCAGCTCGAACCGATCCGGCCGCACGCTGTCGGGACGGAGATACAGCATGAGAGACGTCTCAGCTATATCGGCATGTCCGCCGACCGCATCTGGGTTTGCACCGGCGTCTTTGACGGCGCTCCGCCACCTGTCGATCCAGGCGATCGAATCGGAGAATGCGTTGATCTCGACGTCTGGGGGAACAGCCTGCTTCAATCGAGGAAGCATGTCGCGCAGGATTGGAAAATTGCCGATGTGTCCCGAGAACAGCAGGATCCGCTTGAAGCCGTGCCGAGCGAGACTCGTGCAGTAGTCCAGGCAGATCGCTTCGAACGTTTCAGGACGAAGGGAGATGGTACCGGGAAAGACGAGATGGTGAGCTGAGCAGCCGACCTTGATTGTCGGTGCGATCAACGCATTTCCAAGACGCCGTGCCACCTTCGTTGCGAGCGCATCAGCGTGGTCGGCATCCATGCAAAGCGGAAGATGCGGTCCATGTTGCTCGACGGCCCCGCACGGTACCAGGATCGTCGACGTTCCCTGCGCCAGAGCTTCCGACACTTGCTCGAAATTCATCAACTCCAGTCGAACTTCATCAGAAGAAGCGAATTCGGTCATCGATGCCTACTTTGTGTTTTTCAACAGAAATCGGGCCCGCGCGTCTGCCGAACTGTCGCCCGTCAGGTAGGCCCCAAGATCCTCAATTGTCATCGCCTCAAGGGAGGCGTCGTCCATCTGGTCCGTCAGGTTTAGCGAGCGCTTGATGGCCGCAAATAGCCTTTGATCCTTTCCGCGAAGGTGCTTACACACTTCTAACGCTCGCGACGTCACGTCCGACGTCGCTGCAATCTCGTCGACTGCTCCGATCTCGAGTGCTTTCCTCGCATCGACCAGCTCCCCCCAATATAGCAGCGCTCGCGCATCACGAAGTCCCAGTTTCTGCACTGCCTTCCGCATGCCTTTGGCCGCGGGCAAGAGACCATGGTTGATTTCCGGGAAACCGATCTTACACTCACCATTCGCGATCACGTAGTCGGCGTGCAGAAGAAATTCCAACGCGCCGCCGACCGCGTAACCTCGGACGGCGCACACAAGCGGCGCCGGATATCGCTCCATCTCGCAAAGAAGCGCATGGAACGACCTCATACGAGGCCGGGATATCTCGATGCCCGTCACTTCCTTTATGTCGCCGCCTGCACTGAAGAACCGGGCACCCTGGCCGGTCAGAACAATACCTGGCGGCGCCACCTGGCTGGCAAGCGCCCGAAAGGCATCCAGCAAGCGCTCAACTAGTCCGTTGTTCAACGCGTTTGCCGGTGGCCTATTCATAGTCATTGTGACCAGGTCAAGGTCGCGATCGATTAAGAGGGCATCATCCTGTATCATGAATAGAGCCTAGGTGACGTACCTCGGAATTGATTGCTGTACACCGCTTCATCGCGGCAGGCATCAACACAAAAGGTTGCCCCAGCGGAAAATCGCGGCATTATCTGCTTCCACAGCTTTGCAATTCCGCTGGTCCGTGGGACCGTTAAGTAAGAGAGAGCACGGTGCTCGGCGCAACTTGCGCCACAGCTCCGCTACATTCCGAGATATGCACGCTGAATCTCGGAATTGTTGAGCAATTCGTGACTCGATCCGTGCAGTACGATTGAACCGTTCTCCAGGACGTAGCCGCGATTGCTCAAGGCAAGCGATTTCGCCACGTTCTGTTCGACCAGCAGCACTGTAATGCCTTGCTCGTGGAGCGATTTCACTACGCCGAACATCACGTCTGTCAGTGCAGGCGATAACCCGATCGACGGCTCGTCGAACATGACGATTTCGGGCTTCGACATGATCGCACGTCCGATCGCCAACATCTGCTGTTCGCCCCCGGATAGCGTCCCGGCCAGTTGCCGTCTACGCTCCCGTAGTCTCTCAAATAGCTGGTAGACGAACTCAAGCGTCTCGAGCTGATGGGCCTTCGCGCGCTTCAGCGATCCGCCTAGCAGAAGATTTTCCTCGACGGAGAGGCTGCCGAAAATTTGTCGACCCTCGGCGACCTGCGCTATACCGCGCTCGCAGATCTCCCATGGGGGCAGCCCAGTAATATTGACGCCGTTCATTTTTACGGTGCCGCTCGAAGATCGTACTATACCCGAGATTGATCTGATGAGCGACGTTTTCCCGGCACCATTCGCCCCAACGACGCAGATCAACTCTCCTTTGCGTATCTGCAGCGAGACGCCGCTTAATGCGCTCGATCCGTCATAGGCGACAGAGAGCCCGTCAATCGATAAGAGGGCCGCGTCAAGCATGGAAGCCTGCCCCTAGATAGCTATCAAGAACCTTCTGATCGGCAACCACTTCTGCGGGACTTCCCTCCGCGATCTTGGCACCGTGGTGAAGCACGACGACGTTCGATGCGACTTCCATCACGATCCGCATGACGTGTTCGACCAGGAGGATCGTCAGGCCGCCTTCGGCAAGTGTCTGCAGCACCCGGACGACACCCGCCGCTTCTGTCGGTCGAAGGCCCGCCATTACTTCATCCAGCAACAGCAGTCTTGGCCGAGTGGATAACGCCTTCGCCGTCTCCAGCATTTTCCGATCCGGAAGCGTTAGCTGGTCCGTCCGCGCATTGGCCTTGCCGGCAAGTCCGACGCTTTCGAGGGATTCGTAGGCTTTCGATTTGGCTTCCCTTACGCTTTTGGTCCAGCTGAAGGCGCCCACCATTGCGTTCTCGAGCACGGACATATCACGCATTGGTCGAACGATTTGAAATGTTCTTGCGATACCCATCCTGCAGACAATTTCCGGAGGGGTACCGTCGATCTGGCGTCCTTCGAAGAACACCTGCCCGCTCGTCGGGTTCAGGGAGCCGGCGACAAGGTTGAAACAGGTCGTCTTTCCCGCGCCATTCGGCCCAATGAGCGCGGTAATACGTCCGGCCTCTAACGTGAAGTTGACGTCCTTGACCGCAACCAATCCGCCAAACGATCGAGAGAGGTTCTTTACTTCCAATAGAGCCGTCATTCCTCGGCCTTCCTCAGATGCGGCAACCACACTCGGGACGGCGCCTGAATTGCTTTGCAGAGACGCGCGATCGCCGGCCAGATGCCATCTGGCAGAAGCCAGACGACCAAAATGAGGACAATACCGTACGTGATATTGTTCAGCCCCGGAATCCGAAGGCTGTCGCCGATGGCACTCATAAGATGGTTCAGAGGGATCGCGGCAAGCGAGCCAATCAGAGGACCGAACGTCGTGCCCAGCCCACCGACCACAGGTCCGATCAGCACATCAACGGAGAGCCCCATCCCCATGATCGAGTCCGGGAATATCGCCCCTTGCACGAGCCCCAAAATCCCACCCCCCGCTGCGGCCGCTGCCGCCGACACAGAGATCACAAGAATCTTGTGCCGGAAAGTGCGGACGCCCAACGCTCGTGCGGCCGGTTCATCGTCTCGCATCGCTCGCCACACGTATCCGAGGTAGGAACGTGAAATGAGTTCAGTTCCTATAATTCCCAGCGCGGCCAGTGCGAGAGCGACAAAGTAATAGAAGCCGGCTCCACCCCGGAGCATTGAGAATTCGATCGCGCCAGTCGGCGCCGGAAAAAACAGGCCCTGCATTGCGCCAACGAATTCCCATCCACCGAACATGATCCTCGCAAACTCCGCAGCCGCAATCGTCAGCAGCGCGAAATAGATTCCGCGCACTTCGAAGCGGAAGCTCAGCCACGCCAATATCGCACCGACTGACCCGGCAATGATCATTCCAAGGGAGAGGCCAATCCATGGCGAGATTCCGAACTTCACGTAGAGGACGCCAACCGAATAGGCGCCTAGCCCGACAAAGAGCGCATGGCCAATCGATAGTTGACCGCCAATACCAAGCATCAAGTTCCAGGACTGCCCCAGGAAGGCGAATAGCAACACGATCGTCATCAGTGAGATAAAGTACGGATCTGCAAATAGGCCGACTAACGTAAGAACGATGAAGACCATCGCTCCAGCGAGCCACCGCTTCATTTCAGGCCCGCCATCAAATCTCTTTTGCACCGAAGAACCCTCTCGGACGGAAAATCAGGATGATGATGAGGAGCGCATAGGGAAGCGCCGTCTTCATTGACGGTGCGAACATCAGTGCCGCAATTGCCTCGGCGACGCCGATAACAAGGCCTCCCAGCAGCGCTCCGCTGAAGCTTCCGAGACCACCGACAATGACCGTCACGAAAGCAAGAAGCGTGAAGTCAACGGCGAGATAGGGTTGGGCATCAAACAGAGGAGATATCAGCGCGCCGGCTACACCGGCGCAGGCAGCACCAATTCCGAAGGTCACGGCGTAGACCCGGGGAATGTTCAATCCAACGACAAGACCTCCCAACCGGTTGTCTGCGGCCGCTCGCAACGCCCGGCCAAACGAGGAGAACCGGAGGTATGCTCCCAGCAGAGCGATAAGCACACCCGCGGTTATCGCCGCCTGCAATCTCGCCAGATCGAGCGTCACGAAGCCGAGCGATACAGTGCGAAATGATAGTTGAGATGCAGTCGGACGCGGGTCAGGCCCGAAGGCGACGAGAAGCACGCCGCTAAAGAGCAGCGATAGGCCGATGAATACAATGAATTGGTAATGGTGGGGCCGGTTGACGAACCGCTTCACTATCAGGGCTTCCAGGAGGTACCCGAAGAAGAACATGACGACCGCAGCTATTGCCGCCGCTACGATGATCGGGACGTTCCAAAGACGGACCGCCCAGTAGCCGATATAGACGCCGAAGACGACCATCTCGCCGTGAGCGAAGTTTACCACCCGCATCACGCCGAATATGATGGTCAGCCCCAGCGCCACCAGGCCATAGACGAGACCAAGCAGAATGCCGCTCGCAAGAACGTTGAGCCAAAGTGACAGCATCAGTGAGCAACGAACTGTATGAGTGGACACCGCAGCCAAGTCATCGGGACGCCCGAAGGAGCGACTGGCGCCTGGCCTTCATCGCCCCAAATCGCAATGACTTCGCTAATGGCTTTCCGCCGAGTCCCTTTAACTCTCATCGCTGCCCCCTCGCTCCAGAATTGACCTTCGTAAACAGCGGTTCAACCTTCCCGGATCCGCCATGCCTCAAGCACGCCCCTGAAACCGGTCGGCGTTCTAACGCTTCGGTACGGTGAATTCGCCATTCACATAGACAAGTGGTTCGCGATCAGCGTTGATCGCCTGCGCGACGACCTCACCAACGAAGATCGTGTGACTGCCAGCATCGTGAGAATCAGACAATCGGCAATCGAAGCTACAAATCGCATCGATCAAACTTGGCGCTCCCGTAATCAGTTCGCGCCACAAACCCTCGGTAAATCGTATGTCGCCTTTGCTGCCGTCCTGCCCGGAGAACTTTCTTGCCAGCTCGGCGTGATCCGCCGCTAGAATGTTCCAGCAGAATGACCCGCTCTGCTTTATCGTATCGTGACCGCCAGCCGACTTGTTCACGCAGACCAGTACGCTCGATGGCTCGGTTGACAATGAGCAGCCGGCCGTCAGCGTTAAACCGTGCCTGCCAGGACGCCCCCCCGTAGTTACGATGGACACTGCGCCCGGCACGTTGCGCATTGCGTTCCGAAATTCCTTGCTACTGAACGCCGGGATTTCTTGACTAGGCATGGGCGACACTCGGAAGTTCATGGTGATAGGTTTCCCGATAAATCGAACCGAATCCAATTCAGAAAGCCGGTCAGCTGCCGTTCTTGACCACAGCCTGAAAGAACTGAATTGTGTTGCGTTGCGGATCTTTCAAATGGGCCACCCGGCCATGCGCCCCCATCTCCCGAACTTCACCGACGAGCTCAGCGCCCTCCGCCCGCGCTCGCTCAAGCGCAGCGTCCATATCCTCCACCTCGAAGACAACCACGGCATTCCGAGACTGCTCAGACGCGGATTCCGCCGGGCTTGCCAAGCAAAAGGCGGCCTTATCTCCTGCGAACTGAATCCACTTGCCGCGGTCGGCAAAACGCATCGTCAATCCGAGTGCTTCGTAGAAGCGGGCTAGTGCTTCAGGTTCCGGAGCGGTAAGATAGACGTGCTTAAGCTTCATCTTCTCACTCCTTATCTGGCGAGGACCGCTAATTCATGCCTCCGCCGAGGACGACAATCGTGTGATCATAGTTGCGCTGTCCCTTCGGCATTAATGTTCAAAGTCGTCACGCCCCGCATGACCAATCAGCATTTTATGCTGTTACCTACGGACGCAAGACTCCTCCTGCGATAACCGGCACCGCGAGAGGAGATGATCTTGTTGCATCTGGGTTCGAATTGCCCTGATAGAAGTGCGCAGACCTGAGGCAACTCTGCCGCCTATTCCAGCAGGGCTATGGACCTAGCGCTGGCACTGCAATTTCTACCCTGCGCCAGCTCTCGGATTCACCATTTCCGACGGCCGACCCTACCCTTTGTCGGACTCGGCTGTATCTTTCTCAGCTCATCTCTCTCAGAGCACAATTCTTGAATTTTCGCCTGTATCTTGCCGATGAGCGCTTCCGTTGCGCCCACGTCTATTCCTGCATGTCGCAGTCGAGACGCTTCCCTACGGTGACGTCCGACCTGAACGCGCATGTGATCTATCTCATGACGAATTCGATCCAGGGTCGACATGATTGCTGCCTGCTAGTCATATTCGGACGAGCGCTCGCGGGAGCCCGTATTCAGGCTATGCCGCCTCGCTATGCCCGAGCCGGGTATTCAGCTTGCGGATCAGCTCCTCGGCGGCCTCCGCGATCACCGTGCCCGGCGGGAAGATCGCTTCCGCGCCGGCAGCATAGAGCGCATCGTAATCCTGCGGCGGCACCACGCCGCCGACGATGATCATGATGTCGTCGCGGCCCTGCTTCTTCAGCGCGGCCTTCAGTTCCGGCACGGCGGTGAGATGGGCCGCGGCGAGCGAGGAGACGCCGAGGATGTGCACGTCGTTCTCGACCGCCTGCCGCGCGGCCTCGTCCGCGGTCGCGAACAA
>NZ_JXDL01000001.1:6859111-6861861 GCF_001590795.1 Bradyrhizobium sp. AT1 | reverse complement strand
GAGGGCGCGGGCGGATAGATATAGGTGTTGCGCACCATGAACTCTTTCAGAATATCGTTCTGAATGGTGCCCGACAGCTTCTCCGGCGGCACGCCCTGTTCCTCGGCGGCGGCGACATAGAGCGCGAGGATCGGCAGCACCGCGCCGTTCATGGTCATGGACACGCTCATCTGGTCGAGCGGAATGCCCGCAAATAGCGTGCGCATGTCGTAGATGGAGTCGATCGCGACCCCGGCCATGCCGACGTCGCCGCCGACGCGCGGATGGTCGCTGTCATAGCCGCGATGGGTGGCAAGGTCGAAGGCGACCGAGAGGCCCTTTTGTCCCGCAGCGAGATTGCGCCGATAGAACGCGTTGGAATCCTCCGCCGTGGAGAACCCGGCATATTGCCTGACGGTCCAGGGCTGGTTGACATACATGGTGGGGTAGGGCCCGCGCAGGTACGGCGCGATGCCTGGCCAGGTCTCAAGGAAATCGAGCCCGGCGAGATCTGCTTCTCCGTATGCTGACTTGACCGGAATGCCCTCCGGAGTCACCCACGGATCGACGGGAATAGAGGAAGCGACGACAGAGCACCTTTCGAAAGCAACATTTGCAAAATTCGGGATACCGCTGATGGATGACATTTGAGTGCTCGCGTTCGATTGGCAATTATCCAAAGGCAATCTTCGGGTTTTGGATCCAGTCATAAGCGGATTTTAGCGTTGCCAAGACGTCGCAACCGACGTGGATGAAGCTGCCGATGCCAGCCCGCCGAAACGCGGCCTCGAATTGAGAGGGAGGTCCCGCCAAATAGATGTGCCTAGCACCGACTTGCCGAAGCGCTTGGGCGGAGATTTCGGCGCGCTCCGCATAGATCTTATCACTGGAGCAAAGGCAGGCGAGTTCGGCACCAGAGCTCGTGAATGCAAGGGCAAGCTCGGCTGGATCGGCGATGCCTGCGCCGTCGATAGCCTCAATTCCTCCGGCTTCGAAGAAGCTCTTCGCGAAGGTCGCGCGGGCCGTAAAGTCGTTCGGCGTGCCCAGACAAGCAAGAAACACTCGTGGCCGCACGCCGCGCAGCTTCAGTATCGCATCGGACCTGTCGCGGAGCGATTCGAATGGTTCCGCAAGCCGGATCGGCGGCAGTGCATCGAACACGAATCTCTGGTCAACGTTAGGCGGAAGAGCCATCGGTGCTATGTTCAGTACCGCCGCTGCGCCTTCGCCAAGGTTTGCGAACTCGCTCACTCCGGTCAGCGGGCCGCGGCGCTTCGCGAGATTGGCACCGCGCGCTCTGCGCGTAGCTGTGATCTTCGCCTGAAGCGCTCCCTGCTGGAGAGCGGCAAAGATGCCGCCCGCATTTTCAGTCTCTTGAAAACTCTTCCAGGCCGCGTCGCAAAGCTCCGTTGTTAGCGCCTCAATGCCGCCAGCACCTGCGGCAGGATCGCTAACCTTGGCAAGATTGCTTTCCTCCAGCAGCAGAAGCTGCGTGTTGCGGGCCACGCGCCGGGCAAACGAGTCTGGAAGGCCCAGCGCCAACGTGTGCGGCAGAACCGTGATCGCATCGGCACCGGCGATTCCCGCAGAGAATGTCGCCAAGGTAGCGCGCAACATGTTTACGTAGGGATCGCGCCGGGTCAACATACGCCAGGAGCTGTCGGCCGCGATGAACAGCGGCTTTGGCGCGAGGCCGCACGCCGATTCGATGCGCGCCCAGAGGAGTCGCAACGCGCGGAATTTGGCCATAGTCAAAAACTGGTCGGCGTCAGCAGCGAGTCGCGCATAGATCATACTTCGCGCTTGATCCAGCGGAATGCGCGCCGCCTCCATGGCGTGCAGATATGCCACGCCGCAGGCAAGCACGAAGGCAAGCTCCTGCACTTCTGAGCCGCCGGCATCATGAACGATACGCCCATCGCTCGCGGCAAACGGCCCCTTGAATCCCAGCGTTAAAAGCTCTTCTATCGTGCCGGCAACAGTTCGCGCGATTTCGTCCCAAGTGTATGGACTGCGTCCGCGGAGGGCGCACGCGCCCAGCGGATCGAGCCCAAATCGAATGTCGCAGATGGCGGGATCGAGGCCGACCGACTTGACATATTCCGCGACATGGATAGCGGTCTTACGCTCGTGTGTACCAATCTGAAGTTCAATCCCAATGCCGGCATCAAGGTGGACGTCTTTTAAAGCTGCGGCGACGGCGCCCGCCGTTTGATCCAGGCCGAACCCGCGGCTGCAGTTGGCCCCGGCAAAGACCAGTGCCAGGCCCGTCGCTCCATTCTCTATATCCTGAAGGGCCTGCCTGTTGGCCGTCACCGCATCCGGATGATCGATGCGCTGCATGATCTGCCAATGCGCAGCGGGTGCCCTCCCCTCGACCGGTGCAATGTCTTTCGCACGAAGGTAAATCGGCTCGATTCTCAAGCCGTCGTACGTCTTTCCAATCAGCTTTTCGAACGGCGCTCCCTTTAGCACGCCGTCAACCAGCGTGCGCCAGCCCTCGCGTGAGGCAGGCGCAAAGCCCGATGCCAATGCGAACCGTTCGGTATTCATCAGCCCCACTTGGTCCCGAGTGACGCCGAACTGCGCAGCATCACTTCTATCTGTAAGTAACCGGAATTCCTGCAGACAAGCTGCCTATCTCAAGTCGCGAGCTCTTGCAGTATTCAAGAAAACTCCAAAATCAGTGCGTCGACCGCGAGCGTCGCGCCGGCGCTGGCGTGGACTTTCTTCACGGTGCCGTCCTGCTCGGCGCGCAGCACGTTCTGCAT
>NZ_JXDL01000001.1:6841873-6855881 GCF_001590795.1 Bradyrhizobium sp. AT1 | reverse complement strand
GCCGAGCTCTTCGGCCGTGACGACCTCGTTGGTGACGGTCTTCACCACGTCAGGGCCGGTGACGAACATGTAGCTGGTGTTCTTCACCATGAAGATGAAGTCCGTCATCGCCGGCGAATAGACGTCGCCGCCGGCGCAGGGGCCCATGATGACGGAGATCTGCGGGATCACGCCCGAGGCGAGCACGTTGCGGCGGAACACGTAGGAATAGCCGGCGAGCGCGGCGACACCTTCCTGGATGCGCGCGCCGCCCGCGTCATAGAGGCCGATGATGGGCGCTCGCGCCTTCATGGCCATGTCCTGCAGCTTTGTGATCTTCAGCGCGTGGGTCTCGGACAGCGAGCCGCCGAACACCGTAAAATCCTTGGCGAAGACGAACGTCTTGCGGCCGTTGACGGTGCCCCACCCCGTCACGACGCCGTCGCCGGGCACCTTGGTCTTCTCCATGCCGAACTCGGTGGAGCGGTGCTCGACGAACATGTCGAATTCCTCGAACGATCCCTTGTCGAGCAGGAGCTCGATGCGCTCGCGCGCGGTCAGCTTGCCGCGGGCGTGCTGCGCCTCGATGCGCTTCTCCCCGCCGCCGAGCCTGGCTCCGGCGCGACGGTGTTCAAGGGCTTCAACGGTCGAGATCACGGAACTCTCCTCGGTGGCCTGCCGTAGGGCGAACCTGCTTCTCCCGCCGATACACGCACAATATCAGCCTTGAGAAGGCTTGAAGACGCACATTTGCACATGCTACAATTTTGCGAATAGAAAATAGCAAAGTTGCAAATGGCAGGCAAACTCTTCATCGGGCGACGATTCCGCGAGGTGAGGGAGAACGAGAAGCTGACCCAAGCGGCATTCGCTGCGCGGCTCGGAATTTCCCTCAGCTATCTGAACCAGATCGAGAACAATCAGAGGCCGGTTTCGGCCTCTGTCTTAGTGCTTCTTGCGGAACGCTTTCAGATCGACCTCAGCTCTCTGTCCGTGAATGACAACGACAGGGTCATGTCGATGCTGACGGAAGCGCTGGCCGATCCGATCTTTGCGCCCTACGCGCCGAACATCCAGGAACTGAAACTCGTCGTTCAGAACGCGCCGGGTTTTGCGCAAGCGCTCCTCAACGCTCACCAGGCGTATCGACGAAACAGCGAACAGCTTGCAAGTCTCGACGGCCAGATCGTCAACTGGGCTGGCGAACCGACGGCTTACGAAGAAGTCCGCGATTTCTTTCATCTGGTCGATAATTACGTCCACGAGTTGGATACAGCGGCTGAGGCCCTCGCCGGGCGCCTCAGCATTCCCGACAGCAATACGACCACGGCACTGGTCAACCACCTGGACTCCCGGCACGGGGTGCAGATACGCCAGAGCGGGCCCCACGAAACGTCGTTGCGGCAATTCGATCGTGCATCCCGCACCTTATTGCTGAGCCCTTACCTTCCCACGCCAACCCGAAATTTCCAGATAGCGCTCCAAATCGCCGCCCTCGAGGAGGAAGAACGCATTCGCCAGATTGTCGACCAAGCGGCTTTTCGATCTGCCGATGCGCGGAACGTTTGCGCGGCCGGACTGCGTAACTACTTCGCCGGCGCTCTCATTCTGCCCTATCAACGATTTCTGCAATCCGCTCGAGATCTACGGCACGACCTGGAGCTAATCGCCACCAGGTTCGGCGCGAGCCTCGAACAGGTCGCCCATCGATTGTCGACCCTGCAACGACCGGGCTTCAAAGGCGTGCCCGTCTTCTTCGCTCGGCTGGACCGCGCCGGAAACATCACCAAGCGACATAGCGCGGCAAAGCTGCAATTTGCACGTTACGGGGCGGCATGCCCGCTCTGGAACGCCCATCAGGCGTTCGAGGCACCCAGCCAGATCATTCGGCAACTCGCCGAGACGTCGGACGGCGTCAGATTTCTCTGTATTGCAACCGAACTTTCGAAAGGCCGGGGCGGCTTCGGCTCGCCGCGCCCCCGATACGCCATCGCGCTAGGATGCGAAGTCTCCTACGCAAAGGATTTCGTCTATGCGGACGGGCTCGACCTGGCGAACAAGGGTGCCTACGACCCAATCGGCATCTCTTGTCGGATCTGCGAGCGCAGCAGCTGCCCTCAGCGAGCGATTCCTCCGCTTAACAGCAAGCTTAAAATCGACCGGGATCGCAGGGATATATTGCCATACCAGATTTCGAGCTAGACCGTCGCGAGAGGCAGTACCGACCGCAAGATGACCATTCTTGCTTGCCGCGCGACGGTGTTTCGGCCCTAGGAAAGCCGCGAGCGAAGGGGCGTTGACTTTTCACTTTGCTACGATGGACGGAACACCTGTTTCGAGGCGCCAGCACGATTAGCAAGCCGGATGGCCGGTCATTAGGGCGATGCACATCACGATATCGGTGGTGAAGGCCGCCCATCATTCCATAGCAGAGCAATGCAGGCGAAGAGCGATTGCTGATTCTGCAAGCGCATTGCTCAGAGCTTTGGCAATTGGCAGACCCTTCGAAAGTCGGCGTTTGGCGCAGGCAAATAGATTGTCCGTTTTTCGATATAAGTCGTCATTTTATCGAAATTCTACGTCCCCGGGCAGCGGTTAGCATTCGTTTCATCGAGATGTCATCACGCGAGATAACGCGAGGGGCCGGGCCTCGATGCATTGATGAACGCTTGCCCACAGGAGGAACCGACATGACAACGACGGCTCTGGATAGGATCGATATCAAGATCCTGAACGAACTGCAGCAGAACGCCAGCTTAACCAACGTAGAACTCGCTTCCCGCGTCAATCTCTCACCATCCCCCTGCCTTGCTCGAGTGCGCACGCTCGAAAAACTGGGAGTCATTGACAGGAGAATTGCCGTGTTGGACCCGGCAGTTCTCGGTATCGGCGTCACTGCCTTTATACAGGTTAAGCTTGAAAAGCAGGTCCAACCGTCCCTCGACAGCTTTACTCGCACGATAGATCGCCTGAGTGAGGTGATGGAGTGCTATTTGATGACGGGGGATAGCGATTATCTCCTTCGAGTCATGGTGTCAGACATTGAGGCTCTTGAAGACCTCATCGTGAACAAGCTCTCACGTATGCCTGGTGTTTCCAGCATTCGATCAAGCCTGGCGTTGAAGCGGATCTCTTACAAGACGGTGCTCCCCATCGACGCAAACCGTCCCGTTCAGATCAAGTCGAGCAACTTGGCTTCCAAGCGCATAGAGAGACCCGCCAAACCTCAGTATGATGCGCCAGCTCAGGCTCGGCTCGACGGCGGAATGAACATTGAGAACTCGCGAGTCTTTGCCCACAGCACAGCAGGACTTTAGCGCCGAGCAATACACGGTGTCAGAAGCGACTATAGAACGTCTCCGGTCACGGGCATCGGACGGTCCATCCGTCGGAGGCCAACATCGATGAATGAAAGGGGATGTGGAGCGCCGACCTGGTGTCCGTCTCCGGATCTATAAAGACCTCCACCGGCTGGGCTCAAAAGTTTCTGTTTGCCTTACGGAATTCGATCAGCGGCGGCGGCACGCCAAAGCGAACGCGTCGAGCACGCCTTTGGCAATTGAGCGGACAAACGCACTGAGGGACACATGACTGGGTCGATTTATGCCGCCCTGAAAGCATTCTCCGAAGGAGAGATCGTCGTCGTCACGGACGACGATGATCGAGAAGGCGAAGGAGATCTCGTCGTCGCAGCATCGCTTTGTTCAACCGAAAAGATGGCGTTTATTGTCCGCCACACCTCCGGAATCGTCTGCGCGCCCATCACGTCCGAGCATGCGCGTCGATTGAGACTGGATCCCATGGTCATCAACAACGACTCCAACCACACTACCGCTTTCACGGTATCGATCGATTACAAACCTGATGGTGGGACCGGGATCTCAGCTGAGGAACGTGCATCCTGCTGCCGAGCCCTGGCTAACCCCAACGTTGGCGCAAGCGACTTTGCACGCCCAGGCCATGTCTTTCCTCTTATTTCGAATGAGGGCGGCGTGCTGATGCGGTCGGGTCATACCGAAGCTGCGATCGACCTGTGCTTGTTGACCAGACTGGCTCCGGTCGGAGTCATTAGTGAGCTGATGAACGACGACGGGTCGGTGATGAAGGGCTCGCAAGTTCGGGATTTCGCAGCCAGGCACGCTCTGAAGCACGTAACGATTGCTGACATCATCGGCTTTCGGCGGGCGCGTGAGAAGTTGGTTGAAAGGGTCTCAAGTGTGACCGCCGACAGCGCGATTGGCCCGTTGCAGGGGTATTCATACCGTACGCGGTTCGATCCGATCCACCACGTGGCATACGTGTATGGTGAGATCGGCGACGGTCAAAACATACTAACGCGATTTTACAAGCCTAACATCATGCGGGACATGTTCTCGGGACAGGCCCAAGCGAAGATGAACGTTGTTCTGCAACGCTTTAAGGAGAACGGAAGTGGTGTGCTCATCTATCTAAGAGACGGCGCAGCTGGTGTTCCACCGGAACCCCCGCTCCCATCGTCCTCCTCTGAAGAGCACCGAGATCGGCAGTGGCGCGAGATCGGCGTTGGGGCGCAGATATTGCGAGATCTTGGCATAACCTCCATCCGCCATCTGACATCGTCTACCCATCTATTCAAAGGGCTTGCGGGATTCGGCATCGAGATCATCAGAAACGAGCAACTCTGATTGACTTGAAGAGTCACACAGCAGGCAGCGCTTTCGCGACCGCGCTGTTTCGCTCAGACGGCGAGGGACACGCAACCTCCACGCTATCAACCAGGAGACCAAGAGACGCTAGTCGAAGCTGACGTCAGTAGACGAAGTCCCGGTCATGAGAACGGAACGGGGCGATCGCCAATTGCCGGTCCTCTTTACGAGCAGCGAAATATCGCGCGCTGGTCCTTCGAACGATCCATGACGGCGAGCGGCAATTCAGAACGCCAGCTTGTCTAGCTGAAATGCACCTCGGGCGCCCGTTTGCCTCGCTCGACACGATCGGAGAAATACCGCGCCGGCGATTTGCCGAGCGCTTTCTTGAACATCGTTATAAATGCGCTGACGGAGTCGTAGCCGAGAACCTCGGATACAGATTGCACGGAATGCCCCGCCGATAGTCGCTGAAGCGCAATGATGATGTGCAATTGTTGGCGCCATCGACTGAAGGTCATGCCGGTCTCGGCGACGACGAGGCGCATCAGGGTTCGCTCTCCTAACGCAATCGCCTCGCTCCATTCTGCCACCGTGCGGCGATCCGCCGGGTTTTCCAGGAGGGCATCTGCAATCGCACGCAACTTCGAATGGCGCAAAACCGGCAGATGCAGCTGCTCCGTCGGCATCTCGATGAGTTCGTTCAGCAAAACCGCGACGAGAGGAGCCGTCGGACCTGTCTGGTCATAGAGGGGCGCCAGCGTCGCCAGTCGATGAATCACTTCATGCAGCAGAGGCGTGATCGACAGCGTGCAGCACTCCTGCGGAACAGACGCCGCATTCATATCCACGTACAGGAAGTAGATGCTGGCGTTGGCAGTCGCGCGGTTGCTGTGCGGCATGCCGCCGGGGATCCAGACACCGCAGCGCGGAGGCACCATCCAAAGTCCACTCGGAACCTCGCAAGTCACGCCGCCCCGTTGGGCCAAAACCAACTGCCCCTTCCGATGTGTGTGGATCGGAACTTCGTCCTCTCTCTCTTGCGTGTCGACCATGAGCGCGACCGCTGGACGGTCGAGCGAGTCCGGATCCAACTCGCGAAAGGACTGAAGGAGAGAGCCGCGCATTGTCATCTTTTAGCAATTTTTTGGTAAAGTAACGAAATTCCTGGAGGGTCGCAAGTTCTACCGTTCGGCTGCCTGTCAGACCCGGAAGTCGACCATGACCCGATCGCTCCTCTCCCGCGTTTTCGGAGACGCCATTTTTCCCGGCGCCTTCGACCCTCGATGGGCGCTATTTTCGGCCAATTCGTTCATCGCGGCGATGCTCGCAATCTACCTGGCGTTTCGCCCGGGCCTGCAGAGGCCCTACTGGGCGATGCTCACTGTCTATCTTACCGCCCAACCGCTCGCCGGTGCCGTTCGCTCGCGAGCCGCTTACCGCGTGCTCGGTACTCTGCTCGGCGCCGGCGCAGCCGTGGCGCTTGTCCCATTGCTGGTCGATCAGCCATCGTTGATGACGCTCGCCATCACGAGCTGGGCCGCGTTGTGTCTGTACGTTTCCCTCCAGGATCGCACTCCGCGCAGTTACGCCTTTTTGTTGGCGGGATACACCGCCACGACCGTCGCGTTCTCGAGCGTCGCTGCTCCACACCTGGTGTTCGAGGTCGCTCTGGCCCGCGTCGAGGAAATAGTGCTCGGCGTCTGCTGCGCAACTGCTGTTCATACTCTGCTCTTTCCAAGTGACGTCACCGGCGCCCTGATCAGGTCCATCGATGCAGCGGTTCGCGATGCCTCCGCTTGGACGGCAGAGGTCTTCCTCGAGCACGCGCCGACCAAGGGCAAGGCGATACGCTGGCGGCTGGCTTCGGACGTGACGCAATTCGAAGTCCTGTCAACCCATCTCCGTTACGACACGGCAGCAGGGAAGCCGCAGAACTGGACGATTCGGGCGCTGCAGGACAAGTTCGCGCTCGTCCTTCCTATGCTCACAGCGATCGAAGACAGGTTGGATGCGCTGGGGGAGCGGCGTCCCCCTGAACTGGATCAGCTTCTCTCGAGACTGGGCCAATGGGCGCGCGCGCTCCCGCTACATCGCAGCACCATTCACAAGAGCTGATGCGCCTCTGCGCAGAATTCGAGGTCATACGTCCCGCACAGGATAGCGAATGGGATGCGCTTCTCATATCCAGCCTGATCGCCAAGTCATCTGCGATGATCGAGACTTTGGCCGCGATCGTCGAGCTGAATGCGGTGATCCAAGGATCCCAACCTGCCCCATACCTGACCAGCTTTGAGTCCAAAGTCCACCGCGCCAAGAGACCCCTTCATCGTGACCAGGGTCTTGCAGCGTTATCCGTCGTGGCTTTTTTTTGCAGCGGTCCTCGGCTGCGCTGCAGTCTGGGTCGCTACGGCTTGGCCGGAAGGCGGCTTGGCCGCGCAAATCGCCGCGATCGCCGCAGCGCTCTACAGCAGCCTCGACGATCCCGCACCGACGCTGATGTCCTACACACTTTGGACCATTGCGTCGCTGCCGATCGCAGCCATCTACCTCTTTGTCATCTTCCCCGCCATCGATGGGTTTCCGATGCTGGTGGCTTCGCTGGCCCCGCCGTTTCTTGTCATCGGCTATCTACAGGCCAACCCGCGTCACATTGTCAAAGCGTTGGCTCTCGGCCTCGGCCTGATCGGGGCGCTCGATCTGCAAAACAGGTATCTGGCAGACTTCGCTTCGTTCGCTAACGTCAATACAGCGTCGCTCATCGGCCTTCTTTCGGCATTCCTCGCGGTTCGCGCATTTCGCTCTGTGACCGCAAAGCACGCCGCCAAACGCCTGATCCGGCACGGCTGGGTCGATCTGGCGATCCTCGCACGTGCCCGCGGACCGATGGATCGAGAACGTTGGGTGGGCCTCATGCTGGACCGCCTCGGCTTGGTCGTTCCGCGGTTGGCCCTGTGCGGCGCGGACGTCGAAACGGAAGCCGGCCGCTCGCTTGCTGCCCTGCAGATGGGACTGGATCTGCTCGACCTGAAATCGAGCGTGGCGAACGCGAACGACCAGCGGAGTGAGCGTCTCGAAGGTCTTATTGTCAAACTATCGAACGCCTTCCGATGGTTTGCATCTGGGAATATCGAGCTTCCTCCCGAGGAAGCGCAGGCATTGCGCGCGACCATTGATACCGAACTTGGCGAATACTGCAGATGGGACGCCGCAATCCAGCGAACAAGACGAACCGCGCTAGTCGGTTTACGTCGCGCCCTGTTTCCAGATGCACCAGCTCCTACTTTCGACGGAACGACGTGATGACTGAAGAGATCAACGTCGCGGGTGTGTTCGTACCGACTTTTGTCGTCGCCTGCATCTTCGCACTCGGGCTCGGGATGGCACTGGCCGCAACGCTCAAGCGCGCTGCTTCATTCGAGATCAAGAGCTTCGCATGGCACCCGGCGCTATTCGATTTCGCAATCTTCGTGATTCTCGTCGACATCTGCTACGCGTTACTTGGAAAGTTTCTGTCATGACTACCAGGCGTTCGATCCCTCGCATTGCTGTTACTGGCCTGGTCGCCGCAGTTGCGGCGCCGATTGCCATCAACTTGTGGGACCATTGCGAGGAGGCTCCCTGGACGCGTGACGGCCACGTCCGAGCTGACGTCGTCGCCGTGGCTTCGGACGTCTCCGGGCTGGTCGAAGAGGTTCTGATCAAGGACAATCAGGCGGTTCGCAAAGGTGACGTACTCATCCGGCTGGATCCGCAGCGCTTCCGCCTAGCCGTCCAGCAGGCAGAAGCTGTGGTCGCAAGCCGCGAAGCCGTGCTTGAACGGGCCTCGAATGACCGTACTCGCTATGAAAAGCTTAGCGACGGCGTTGTCTCTCAACAGCAGCGCGAGGCGGTCCGCGCGGCTGACCTCCAGGCCAAAGCTACCTACAATCAAGCGCTGGCGGATCTGGAAGTCGCGCGTCTTAACCTAATCCGATCAGAAATCCGCGCGCCGGTGAATGGTCGCGTAACGAACTTTGATCTCCGGCCGGGCACCTATCTGCCGGCGGGGCGAGGCCTAATGGCCTTGATCGAAACCGATACGATGCGTGCGGAAGGCTACTTCGAAGAAACAAAGCTCGCGCGCATCCACGTGGGCGACCCCGCCGACGTCATCCTGATGGGGGGCTCGACGCTGAGGGGAGAGGTCGAGAGCATCGCCCGCGGAATTGATGATCGCGAACGGAGTTCCGGTGCGAGCATGCTGGCGAACATCAATCCGACCTTCTCGTGGGTCCGGCTTGCACAGCGAATTCCAGTACGGATCAAGCTCCGTACGAAAAATAATGCGGATGAATTGATCGTTGGGCGGACCGTGACAATTCAGATCGAAAGCGACAATAGTCCCAATCCAACGATCACGACAATGCTCTGGTCACGCATCTTGCGTCTCTTGCGTTCAGCAGCGATACCGGAGCGCTTTTGAAGACGCAGCAGCATCGGCCGTCTCAAGCGGTTTTTCCCGCTAAGTCCTTGAGGGTTATGGTGGGCGCACCAGGGCTCGAACCTGGGACCCGCTGATTAAGAGTCAGCTGCTCTACCAACTGAGCTATGCGCCCGAAAGGCCGGTCAAAGCCTTGCGAGGCCGGTCGTTTAGCAAAGCGATCCGGGTCTGGCAAGCGATCGGACGCAAGTTTTCCAAGGTTCTTGCACAGCCCCCGAAAAGCGAAAAGCCGCTGGATTCCAGCGGCTTCGCCAAGGTTAATCCCGGGGCTGATCCCCGCAAAAGCCCGCTTCGTTCAGAGCCGGCCCTCGCGGTCGCGGCCCTCGCCGCCGTCGCGGTCGAAACGGTCGTGATGGAAGTGCTCCATGCCGCGATCCATCATGCGGCCCATGCCACGTTCCATGAAGTGGCGCGGGCCGTCCTCGCCGCCGCTGAACGGGCCGCGGTGACGGGTCAGCACGGCGAGCCGCCGCTTCTGGCCGTCGTCCAGAGTCTTGTAGAGCGGGTCGGCGGCATCGGCGATCTTCTTCAGGGCCGCGGAGCTGGCGCCCATGTCCTCGGCACGCTGGCGCAGGCGGGCGATCGGATCCTCAGGCTTGTCGGCGTCCTTTGCAGCGTCACCGGGACCGGCATTCATCCGCGCATTGGCGCGGTCGATGCGCAGCTTGGCGAAGTCGCGCACGGCGGCCTCGACCGGCGGCCACAGCTTCTCCTGATCGGCGTTGAGCTTCAGCCCGGCATGGACGGCGGCGATCCGCGCGTCGACGAACGCGGCGCGGTCTTCCGGGTTCATGCGGAAGTGGCGGGCGTGCTCCATCAACGGGCGATGAAATTGGGCATAGACCGCGCCCGAGCCGGCGATGCTGAGCACGGCGATGGCGGCGATGGTGAACTTCCTCATGACGTACCTCCTCTGGAAGGATGCCATGAAGATGGGCGCGGTGCGGCTGACACGCAACTTACAACTTGGACAGGGAACGCGTCCTTACCAAGATGTAACGCGCGATTTTACCTCCCGCCGCACTCGGAAATCATTCGCAACAACAAGGCTTCCGTGCAGCGCGCACGGAAGCCTTCGTTTCATCGTTCGTAACGATCAATTCGTGGCGCTCTTGGCCTCTTTCAGGAATTCGTCGATCAACGGCTGGCCGATGCGGCCCGCGGCGTCCTTGTAGACCGGCTCCATCGCCTTGCGCATCGCCTCGTTCTGCTCCGCCGTGAGCTTGATGATCTCGCTCTTGCCGCTCTTCTTGATCTCGGCCAGCGCGTCGTCGTTCTCCTTCTGCGACTGCGCATTGCCGAACTCGGTCGCTTCCTTCATCGCCTTGGTGAGCGGGTCGCGGATGTCGGCCGGCAGATCGTCCCAGAACTTCTTGTTCACGATCACGACGTAGCCGATGTAGCCGTGATTGGTCTCGGTGATGTACTTCTGCACCTCGTGCATCTTCTGGGTATAGATGTTCGACCAGGTGTTCTCCTGGCCGTCGACCACGCCGGTCTGCAGCGCCTGGTAGACTTCCGAGAATGCCATCACCTGCGGCAGCGCGCTGAGCGCCTTGAACTGGGCCTGCAGCACGCGCGAGGACTGGATGCGGAACTTGACGCCTTGATAGTCGGCCGGGGTCACCAGCTTCTTGTTGGCGCTCATCTGCTTGAAGCCGTTGTCCCAATAGGCAAGGCCGGTGATACCCTTGGCGTCCAGCAGCTTGAGCAGCTTGGTGCCGAGCGGACCTTCCGTGACCTTCCGCAGCGTCTTCAGGTCGGGCAGGATGTAGGGCAGATCGAACACCTCGAACTCGCGGATGCCGAGCGGCCCGAACTTGGAGTTGGAGGGCGCCAGCATCTGCACGCTGCCGAGCTGCAGCGCCTCGAGCTCTTCCTTGTCCTTGTAGAGTGTCGAGTTCGGGTAGACCTCGACCTTGACCTTGCCGGCGGTGTATTTCTCGGCGAGCTCCTTGAACTTCTCCGCAGCCTTGCCCTTCGGCGTGTCGGTGGCGACGACGTGGCTGAACTTGATGATAACCGGCGATTGCGCCGATGCCGGCCCGGCCAGCCCGAGTGCCAATGCCGCAATGGACGCGGCGATCGCGAAGGTGCGCATGTTCTCTCCCTGCTTATTTTCTGAGCCGCCCGGCGCGCGGGCGGCTGGTCCTCATGCCGGCAGTATCAATACAGGCCGCCGGCTTGCGCTGCTATTGGCCGTTAGCAGGGCAGCTATTCACGCTCGCCGCGAACGCAACCGCACTCCCGCTTGCAGAACCTTCCCACGCCCTGCGCGGGACGATGCTTCGCATCGCCCGGGACAAGTCGGCCTCTCCCGCAAGCGGGAGAGGCGAAACAAGCCGCGTCAGCTCGCCGCAGCCGTCGTCACATTGTCGCGCTGGCGCTTCATGACGATCTTGTTGAGCGCGCCGAGATAGGCCTTGGCCGAGGCCACCAGCGTATCCGGATCCGCCGCGCGCGCCGTCATCGAGCGGCCGTCCTGCGACAGCCGCACTGACACTTCCGCCTGCGCGTCGGTGCCCTCGGTGACGGCGTGGACCTGGTACAGCTCCAGCTTGGCCTCGTGCGGGACCAGGCGCTTGATGCAGTTGAACACCGCGTCCACCGGACCGTTGCCTTCGGCCTCCTCGATCTTGATCTGGCCGTCGACGTCGAGTTTCATGGTCGCGCGCTGCGGGCCATGGGTGCCGGCGATCACGGTCAGCGAGGTCAGCTTGATGCGGTCGTGGGAGGCCGCCATGTTCTCGTCGACCAGCGCCTCGATGTCCTCGTCGTAGATGTCCTTCTTGCGGTCGGCCAGCGCCTTCATCCGCGTGAACGCATCTTCCAGCTGGTTGGGGCCGAGCTTGTAGCCCATCTCTTCCAGCTTGTGCACGAAGGCGTGGCGGCCGGAGTGCTTGCCGAGCACCAGCGAGGACTGTTTCAGTCCGACCATTTCCGGGCGCATGATCTCGTAGGTGGAGGCGTCCTTGAGCACGCCGTCCTGGTGGATGCCGCTCTCATGCGCGAACGCGTTCCGACCGACGATCGCCTTGTTGTACTGCACGGGGAACGAGGTCGCCGCCGACACCACCTTCGAAGCGCGCGTCAGTTGCGTGGTGTCGATCTTGTTCCAGTACGGGAATTTATCGTTGCGCACGTTGATCGCCATCACGATCTCTTCGAGCGCGGCGTTGCCGGCGCGCTCGCCGATGCCGTTGATGGTGCACTCGACCTGGCGCGCGCCGCCGACGATGCCGGCCAGCGAGTTCGCCACCGCCATGCCGAGATCGTTATGGCAGTGCACGGAGAAAATCGCCTTGTCCGAGTTCGGCACGCGCTCGATCAGCGTCTTCATGAAGTGGGTGTATTCCTCCGGCACGGTGTAGCCGACGGTGTCGGGGATGTTCACCGTGGTGGCGCCGGCCTTGATCACGGCCTCGACGATCCGGCACAGGAAATCCATCTCGCTGCGGGTGCCGTCTTCCGCCGACCATTCGACGTCGTCGATCTGGTTGCGGGCGCGGGCCACCATGGCGACCGAGGTCTCGAGCACTTCTTCCGGCGTCTTGTTCAGCTTCACCCGCATGTGCAGCGGCGAGGTCGCGATCACGGTGTGGACGCGGCCGCGCTTGGCGAACTTCACCGCCTCGGCGCAGCGATCGATGTCGGCCGGATGGGCCCGGGACAGGCCGGCGATGACGGAATTCTTGGAGCGGCGGGCGATCTCGCTCACCGCTTCGAAGTCACCCTGCGAGGTGATGGGGAAGCCGGCCTCGATCACGTCGACACCCATATCGTCCAGCAGCTCGGCGACCTCGAGCTTTTCCTCGAAGGTCATGGTGGCGCCGGGGCACTGCTCGCCGTCGCGCAGCGTGGTGTCGAAAATGATGACGCGGTCCTTCTCGGACTTGTTCACGGTGGCCATTTCAAATTTCCTTTTGAGCTTTTGCGCCGTTCAGACCGTTTCGTCCCTTGGCGCTTGAGGTGTCCGGTGATTCTCGACCAACCCCTGAGCGCCCAGGCGCATGGCGCCCAGCCGGCCCTCAGGGGCAGCTAAGAAGAAGCCCGCCAATCAGGAGGGTGGGCAGCAGCGCGGCCGGGATCGTGGCGGCGGCCAGAGCCACCTCCCCCGAAATCCCCTCGATTTGGCCGCGAATCAGCATTGCCAGACCCTTTTGAGCCCACAAATCCTCGGCCAAAACCGTTGACGGTTGGTTGCCGGGAGGCCCAGTGAGGTCGTTTCTAGACGAGAAATGGCAGCAACTGCAACGCCAAAAGATGGTCAAGGGGGCTGACCTGGTTGGGGGGAGGTCTCCGTGTCCCGGACAAGCTGCAGCGCGCAAGCGATGCGGCGCAGAGCTGGGACCCAGAGGCGGCCCGGCAAGCGGCCAGGATGGGCCCCGGCTTCGGCGGACAAGTCGCTGCGCTCGCAATGACGGAGTTTGACGCAAGCGCATCGCTCTTCCCGCGAGCATCGCGCTTGCAGACATGCCTTTTCGGCCTCGCGGCGCGTTTCGCCCGAGCTTTGCTTCATCTTCGCACCCTCAAATCCAAGAGGGCGCAGGGAAGGCCGGGTGCCGACAGGCACCCGCGGTCCGCTGCGCGAAATGCACACGCAGGAAGAACCGCACAGCAGCATACAGGTGACGCCGATCACTCGGCCTTCCCTGCGCAGTGGCTGGACGGCTTATGCCGTGCTCTCCCGGGAGCCGAACTTTCCTTTGGCCTCCCTCGCCGTTCGAATTGGATGATGCCGTCCACCCGGTTGGGCTCGCGCACATCTTCGATCCGGCTTGACCGTAGCAACGACGGCCAGGACCACACGGTTTTGCCGTACGCACGGCCCGCCATGTCGCCGCAGTATTTCCGGCCCTGTCGACGAAGCCGGAAACTTACAGACGAGACGAAGCCTAGCAGCGCCGTCGTCCGCACGCGG
>NZ_JXDL01000001.1:6817883-6841284 GCF_001590795.1 Bradyrhizobium sp. AT1 | reverse complement strand
TTACGGGCTCACAGGGACTACCCGCCCTGCCCGCACCCATCGTGCCGACGCTGCCGCGTCCACCGCAAGCCCGGCTCGCGATCAAGACGACGACGAGATCGCCCCTCTTGGTGAGCCGGGATGAGCGACACATACGCCAAAACCGAATTTCGGTAAAGTGGAATATTTTCGCAGCGAGGGATTGACAGAGGGCGACACAGGCAAGGTCCCGTAGCCCGGATGGAGCGCAGCGCAATCCGGGACGGTGCCAGATGCCGGGCGAGCGGCCCCGGATTACGCTGACGCTCCATCCGGGCTACGGGCACCGATCCTACCCCGCGCGGCGGGCGCGGGCCCTCGTCTCCCAGCGGGTCAGCATCTGGCCGAGCTCGCCGTTGACCACGGGGACCGCCGTGATGGCGCTCGCGATCTCGTTGGTGTTGGCCGGCGCGTTCGCGTTGAGCCAGTCCGGCTCGGCGTATTCGCGCCAGCGGCGGGCTTCCGCGCGGCGTTTGCTGGAGATGTAGTCGCGCGTGTAATAGCCGGCCGCAAACGCGGCCCCCAGCAACACGATCAATACGATGACGCCACCCACGTTCGACTCCGTTCATTGCCCTCGGACGGCTTCTGCGATGCAATGCGCGCGAAATCATGGCTCGAACCGGGCCGAATGCGGTGCCTGCCGTACTTTGCCGCAAACAAGTTTTTCTCCATCCGGCGGAACGCTTTCGAATCCCGCAAATGGCGCAAGTCGGACGCACTCCGTCCCGACTTCCATCACGGCGCAAGCGCGTACCCAACCGATGCGCGCAAATTGGATTTGCGCAATTGGTGGGAGCGTGGAATCCTCGCTGCTTTCTGGTGCAGTACAGAGTTCAGGGCATTACCAGGATCGCTTGGCGAACCGCACGAAGGCTCCACAGAAGCTCTCGGTCTTCCGTTGCGGGGCGCGGGCAAGCGCGGATCACCTGGAAACACCCTCTGCTCGGAACCAGTCGGCAGGGCCGAGGGGAATGGGCAATATCTTCATCAGTCACTCGAGCCGAGATGTTGATCGGGCCAAGGAGGTCTTGACCTGGCTGACGGCGAATGGCTGGGACGACGTCTTTCTCGATCTCGATCCTGAACGCGGAATTGCGGCCGGCCAGCGCTGGAAAGATGCGCTGCAGAAAGCCGCGCAGAGATGCGAGGTCGTGCTTGCGCTCGTCTCCAGCGAATGGCTTGCGTCACACTGGTGCCGGGCGGAATTGGACACCGCCCGCCTGATGGGCAAAAAGATCATCGTCGCTCTGATTGGGGCCGACAAGGCTGACGTGCCGGTCGACCTGAGCGACGAGCAATGGGTCGACCTCAATGCCGGTGCTGGCGAATACAAGCGCCTGGCGGCCGGGTTGAGGATTGCCGGGCTCGATCCGTCGACTTTCGACCTGCCGCCCGGACGTCCCCCTTATCCCGGCTTTGCGCATTTCGATGAGCAGGATGCGGCGATCTTCTTCGGGAGGGATGGACAGATCGTGCGCGCACTCGATCGGATCCGCGTCCTCGCGCGGGTTGGGGTCGACCGCATGCTCGTCATTCTCGGCGCATCGGGATCGGGCAAGTCGTCGTTTCTGCGTGCCGGATTGCTGCCGCGCCTCAACCGCGACGACCGGACCTGGTTGCCGCTGGCAACGATCCGGCCGGAACGCGCCGCCATCTCCGGTGACTTCGGACTTGCTCAGGCCCTCCTGAGCAAGATCAGCGAGGACCGCTTTGCCGGAGAGTTCCGCAAGCGCGGCCTGCCGCGCAGCCGCGCCGCGATCCAGGAATTCATCGAGGCGGACGACGCCGGTCTCCTCAAGCTTTTCGGCGCGTTGCGGGACATCGCCCATCAACCCGATCTGTATGGTCCGAATTCATCGCCACCGACTATCATTCTCGCCATCGACCAGGGAGAAGAGCTGTTTGGCGAGGATGGCCGCGCGGAAGGCAGGCGCTTCATCGATATCCTGACCCGGACGCTGAACTCCGATTCCGCTCACGCCTTGGCGCTGGTCGCCATGCGCTCGGATGCACTTCCCCGTCTGCAGGCAGAAACGAAGTTCGCCGGCTTCCCCAAGGACACTTTTCCTCTGGAAGCCATGTTGGAGAGCTCTTACCGCGCGGTGATCGAAGGGCCGGCAAGGCTGCTCAAGCCAAAGCCGCTCAAGCTTGATCCGAGGCTGACCGATGAATTGCTGAAGGACGTTTCCGGCCAGGATGCGCTGCCGCTCCTCGCCTTCACGCTTGCGCACCTCTACCAGAACTACAGCGCCGACAACGAACTCAATCTGGTCGATTACGAAAAGCTCGGCCACCTCAAGGGCGTCATCGAAACGGTCGCGAAGGAGGCCTTTGCCGACGGCGTCGCAAGGGGAGAACTGCCGAAGGACGAGAATGACCAATTGGTGCTGTGGCGCGAGGCCTTCATCCCGCATCTGGTGCAGGTCAACGACGCAGGGCAGTTCGTCCGGCGCGTGGCCAGGCGCGACGATCTTCCGCTAAGGGCGCTGCCGCTGATCGACCGGTTTGCCGAACGCCGCCTGTTGATCAGGGATCGACGGACCGATGCGGGAGCCGAGGTCGAAGTGATCGAGGTCGCACATGAAGCGCTGCTGCGACAGCCGCCGCTGAGTAAACTGCTGGCGGACGACCGCGAGTTCATGATCTGGCGGCAGCGGCTCAGCCGCATGTTCGAGCTCTTCACGGCCAATGAGAGGGGCCTGCTGGTCGGCCGCGAACTGCAGCGCGCCCGGGAGTGGCTGCAAACGCGCCCGGACGCAAATCTGCCGGCCTCCGAGCGAGCATTCATTGCCGACAGTATCGCCGAGTCCGATAAGCAACTGGCGGCGCAGGCCGAGCGCGAACGGAGAGACCGGGAAGACCAGCTCGAAAAGGCGGAGTCGCGCGCGCGGCTGCGCCGGCAAGGGATCGCCTTGGCGGTGGCAGCGCTTCTTGTCCTCGTCGTCGGCGCAGGCTGGAGCTATGCCTATATTCAGCAGCGCGAAGCCACTGCTCAGCGAGCTCTCGCAGACAAGGCCAGGACCGAGGCGGAGACGCAGAAAGCACTTGCAGATCAGCAAAGGATCATCGCGGAGCGCCTCGCGGCGCAAAATGCCGTGCTGCTCGAAATGCTTCAGCTGTTCGTGACCAGTTCAATTCCAGCCAATATGGAGGCGCAGGTCGACAGCGCAACGGCAAAACTGTTGGCTGGGCGCAAGAGATATGAAGATCTCGGCAAGCAGCTGAACATACCGTGGTATTTCATCGGTATACTGCATGGCGCCGAGGCCAATTTCGATTTCGGACGACATCTGCACAACGGCGATCGGTTGACTGCGAGAACCGTCAACGTTCCGAAAGGCCGCCCGCTCAACGGCAACCCGCCGTTTTCCTGGGAGGAAAGCGCGGCCGACGCTCTCGAGCTCTACGGACTGACGAAGTCGAGAACCTGGAGTTTGGGCGAAGTGCTGTACCAGCTGGAAAAGACCAACGGCCTTGGTTACCGCAGATACAAGATCAATTCACCTTACGTCTGGGCGTGCACGAACCACTACACCAAAGGAAGATTCATCAGCGGCTCTTTCAATCCCGAGGCGACCGTCAGGTATTGCGGCGCCGCCGCGATCCTCAAGAAACTGGTCGAACAGGCCCAGGTGACGTTCAACTGATCCATCCTTTCGCGATCGAGGCAGAGGCGGCATGGGCCTGCCTCTGCCTTCCGCCGTTGGGTCCCGCGGACGGCAACAATTGCATCAAAAGTGTGGCACTGCGACATGCATCGCGCCGCGCGAAGATTTTGCGCGCCGCTCTCGCAACTCGCCGCGGAGCGGACTAGCCTTGAGGTTGCCGAGCCGGGATCAACCGGCCGGCAGCACATTGGGAGGCTACGACGATGACCGAGGAACATCGCGGCTCTGACACGACACTTTCACGACGCACACTTGTCCGGGGGCTCGCGCTTGGCGCCGCAGCCACCGTCGCCGGGCCCGCGCTGGCCCAGACCGGACCCGCCGCACCGCCGACCACCATCACCACACCGCCGCGCGATTTCAGCCCCCGCGGCGCGCCGACCACTTATTTCTGGGACCCCGACATCATCGCGGTCGATCCCTCCTTCAACGATCTCGCGCAGCCCAACACCGCGATCACGCGCCTGTACACCGGCGTGCTGTGGGCCGAGGGCCCGGCCTGGAGCGCGCAGGGACGCTATCTGTTGTGGAGCGACATTCCCAACAACCGGCAGATGCGCTGGAGCGAGGACGACGGCCGCGTCAGCGTGTTCCGCACGCCGTCCAACAATTCCAACGGCAACTCCTTCGACTTCCAGGGTCGCCAGCTCTCCTGCGAGCACCTGACGCGGCGGGTGACACGTTATGAGCATGACGGCACCGCCACCGTGCTCGCCGATTCCTATCAGGGCAAGCGGCTGAACTCGCCGAACGACGTCGTCGCGCATCCCGACGGCAGCTACTGGTTCACCGATCCGCCCTATGGCGGCCAGCTCTACGAAGGCGAGCCTGACGTCGCGGGCGGCCCGAGCAACGCGGGCGGCAAGCTCAATCCGCGGATCGGACAGCCGGCCGGCTTCACACCGGGCAAGCGCGAGCTGCCGACCAATTGCTATCGCATCGACCCCTCCGGCCGCATCGACCTCGTCGTCACCGAAGACCAGGTGCCCGATCCCAACGGCCTCTGCTTCTCGCCGGACTACAAGAAGCTCTACGTTGCCTCCACCGGCAAGGGACCGGGCGACACCGGCCCCGGCGGCAAGGGCGAGATCTTCGTGTTCGACGTCGGCAGCGACAACAAGCTGTCGAACGTGAAGAAGTTCAGCGATTGCGTGGTCGACGGCGTGAAGTGCGGGCCCGATGGCCTGCGCTGCGACGTCAACGGCAATGTCTGGGCCTCCAGCAATGCCGGCCGCGCCGTCGGCTATAACGGCGTGACGGTGTGGTCACCGGAAGGCAAGCTGCTCGGCCGCATCCGCCTGCCGGAAGTTTGCGGCAACATCACCTTCGGCGGCCCCAAGCGCAACCGCCTGTTCATGGCCGCGAGCCAGTCGCTCTACGCGGTGTTCACGGCAACGCAGGGCGCAGGGCCGGGCTGAGACGAAGAAAGCACCGCTATTGCGGTGTGCACTGCTATCGTAGGGTGAGCAAAGCGAAGCGTGCCCACGATTCTTTCGATTGGGAAATGAGATGGTGGGCACGGCGCTTTGCGCCTTTGCCCACCCTACGGCACCGTTGATCAACTCACCGTTCGAACGTTCCCGCCGGCAAATCCGCATTGCATGACAGATTCACGACGCGCTCGCGCAGATGCAGTTCCGCGGCCGCAATCAAGCTGCACCGCGGGCCAATCTCCGCCATCAAACCGAAGATGATGCGTGATGCGGCACAGCCGCAGCGCGTACGAGCATGATGCTTTCCCTCGTTCAGCGCCGGACATGAACTGGGGGAGTTGCACGATGCGCCGCATGCCAAACGACACGATCCTCACCCACGTCGGAAGCGGGGAACTCGTGATCATATTCGGAGACCCGGGTCTCCCGGTCGACGGCCGCGGCGGCAACGACACCATGATCGCAACAGTCGATGGCGGGCCCACCACGCTGCTGCTGGTCGGCGACGATGAGAGCTTGCAGGGCCGCTCGCATGGCGGCAACGACCATTTCGTCGCCGATGTCGCGGCCTTCGGCGCTTATGTCGCCGTCGATGGCGACGCCCGGACGATGTCAGGCGATGCTCATGGCGGCAATGACGTCATGAACGTCGACGCCACAGGCTCGATCTATACGACTACCTCGCTGTTCGGCGACGCCGAGATGGCGATGACGGAGGCATCGCGCGGAGGCAATGATTTCATCACGGGCACGATGGGAAACAGGGCGTATGGGACGTTTGTCGGCGATGCCGGCACGACCATGAGCGACGATACGCGCGGCGGCAACGACATCATCAACGTCACCCAGGCCGGAAGCTATGGCGCCGCATCGATCTCCGGCGATGCCTTGCTGTCCCTGAGCGGCGATGCGCGCGGCGGCAACGACATCCTCATCTATACCGTCGGCACCGAGGCGCGGTCGGGCGGCGCGGCACTCTGGGGAGATAGCAATTACATGACCGGCAACGCCCATGGCGGCGACGACATCCTGATCGCAACCGTTGCCGGCAACCCCGACTCGACGTCGATCATCATGTACGGCGATGCCTCGACCATGTCGGGCAGCACGCATGGCGGCAACGACATGCTCATCGGCAGCGCGCGCGGCGACTGGCTGTACGGAGACGCCAACACCTACGCGCCCTCCTCGGCCGGATCGATCACCGGCGGCCGCGACCTGCTGAACGGCGGGGGCGGCAACGACCAACTGTGGGGCGGACCGAACAACGATCTGTTCGTGTTCAAGGCCGGCTCGGGCCAGGACGTGATCAACGATTTCGATCAGGGCAACAAGGCCGCGGGCAGCGCAGCCCCCGAGCACGACGTCATCGACCTGCGCGCCTACGGGTTTGCGGACTGGGCCGCGCTGAAGAGCCTGATCAGCGACGACGACGCCGGCAATGCGGTGATCCAGCTGGCCGCCAACGACACGATCACGCTGGACGGCGTTCATGCCGCCGATCTCGGCGCGAGGGATTTTTTCGTCTGAGGCTCGGATTTCTGCCGCCCCAGGCCCCCGGCAAGGCCCTTCGCTGTCACCGCGAGGGGGTTGCTTTGTGCAGAAAGCAACCAAGCCGTCTGGCATCAAAGGACCCATCCTGCGATCTTGCCGTTGATCCCGACCCGGCCGGAGCAGTGAGATGGACGACCGATCAAGACGACCCGACAGTCTGATGCAGGACGACGGCTTCGTCCGTGTCCGGGGCGCGCGCGAGCACAACCTGAAAAACGTCGACGTCCGCATTCCCCGCAACGCCCTCGTGGTGTTCACGGGCGTGTCGGGCTCCGGTAAATCCTCGCTCGCGTTTGGAACGATCTACGCCGAGGCGCAGCGGCGGTATCTCGAATCCGTATCGCCTTACGCGCGGCGGCTGTTTCATCAGATGCAGATCCCCGAGGTCGACGACATCGAGGGCCTGCCGCCCGCGGTGGCGCTGCAGCAGCAGCGTGGAGCGCCGACGACGCGGTCATCCGTCGGCAGCGTCACCACCATCTCGAACCTGCTCAGAATGCTCTATTCCCGCGCCGGCGATTATCCGCGGGGGCAAGCGATGCTCTATGCGGAGGCGTTCTCGCCGAACACGCCGGAGGGCGCCTGCCCGACCTGCCACGGCATCGGCCGCATGCTCGACGTCACCGAGAAATCCATGGTGCCCGACGACACCAAGACGATCCGCGAGCGCGCCGTCGCGGCCTGGCCGAGCGCCTGGCAGGGCCAAAACCTGCGCGACATCCTGACGACGCTCGGCTACGACGTCGACAAGCCCTGGCGCGAGCTGCCGAAGAAGGACCGCGACTGGATCCTGTTCACGGAGGAGCAGCCGACCGTTCCGGTCTATGCCGGCTACGATGCCACTGACGTCAAGCGGGCGCTACGCCGCAAGGAGGAGCCGAGCTATCAGGGCACCTTCACCGGCGCCAAGCGCTACGTGATGCAGACCTACGCCAAATCCGAGAGCGCGATGATGAAGCGCCGCGTCGCGCAATTCATGATCACGCGGGACTGCCCAACCTGCCACGGCACGCGGCTGAAGCCCGAGGCGCTCAAGGTGAAGTTTGCCGGATTCAATATCGCCGAGATGTCGCATCTGCCGCTCAAGGCGATGGAGGAGGTGATCAGGCCGTTCGCAAGGGCCTCCGTGGACAAGTCGGAGAAGGCTGTCGTCGCACGCCGGATCTGCGAGGATCTGTCGGCACGGCTGGCCGTGCTGCTGGACCTCGGCCTCGGCTATCTCGCCTGCGAGCGCTCTACGCCGACGCTGTCGCCGGGCGAGCTGCAGCGCTTGCGCCTTGCGACGCAGGTGCGCTCCAATTTGTTCGGCGTCGTCTACGTGCTCGACGAGCCCTCCGCCGGCCTGCATCCCGCCGATACCGAGGCGCTGCTGCGGGCGCTGGACCGGCTGAAGCGCGCGGGCAATTCGATCTTCGTGGTCGAGCACGAGATCGAGGTGATCCGCCACGCCGACTGGCTGGTGGATGTCGGTCCCGACGCCGGCGACGGCGGCGGGCTCATCCTCTATAGCGGACCGCCGGAAGGGCTTGGCGAGGTCGAGCAATCGCGCACCGCGCAATACCTCGCGCGCCCGCGCAAGAAGCTGCCGGCGGTGCGCCGCGAGCCAAAGGGACATCTGAAGATCAGGGGCGTGAGCCGTAACAATCTGCGCAAGCTCGACATCGACATTCCGCTCGGCGTCATCGCCGGCATCACCGGCGTGTCGGGCTCCGGCAAGTCGAGCCTGATCAGCCAATTCCTCGTCGACAATGTCGCCGCGCATCTCGGCCATACGCTCGCCCTTGACGACGACGACAGCCTGGCGCCGACGGTCGAGACCCTCGGCGGCAAGATCGTCGCCGGCCTCGACGAGGTCAGCCGCCTCGTCGTGGTCGACCAGAAGCCGATCGGCCGCACGCCGCGCTCGAACCTTGCGACCTACACCGGCCTGTTCGACCATGTGCGGAAACTGTTCGCGGCAACGCCGCAGGCCAAGGCACGCCGCTACGATGCCGGGCGCTTCTCGTTCAACGTCGCCAAGGGCCGCTGCGCGACCTGCGAGGGCGAGGGCTTCGTCTGCGTCGAGCTGTTGTTCCTGCCGAGCGTCTACGCACCCTGCCCGACCTGCAAGGGGGCGCGCTACAACGACAAGACGCTGGAGGTGAAGATCGGCGGCAAATCCATCGCGGACGTGCTGGCGATGCGCGTCGACGAGGCCTTCGCCTTCTTCGCGGACGACGCAGCGCTGAACCGCTCGCTGTCGGTCGTGCGCGAGGTCGGTCTCGGCTATATCCGGCTCGGCCAGTCCGCGACCGAATTGTCCGGCGGCGAAGCCCAGCGCATCAAGCTTGCGACCGAGCTGATGCGTCCGCAACGCGGCCACACGCTCTATGTGCTGGACGAGCCGACCACCGGGCTGCACCCGCGCGATGTCGAGCGCCTGATCGCGCAGCTCGACCGGATCGTCGATGCCGGCAACAGCGTGATCGTGGTCGAGCACGACATGGACGTCGTGGCGCACAGCGACTGGATCATCGATCTCGGCCCCGGCGCCGGTGACGAGGGCGGCCGCATCGTCGCGGCGGGAACGCCGGAGCAGGTCGCCAAGTCCGGCGGCAAGACGGCGCCTTACCTGGCGCGGCGATTGAAGCAGTAGCGCGCGATCGGGCCGGCCTCTCGCGGTCATTTCGCAATTGCGATCGGCTGCCCCCGACTTTCGCCATGTTGACTTTCCGCGATCGGCCTCCCCATACTTCGCAAAAAAACAACCAATCATAAGACGGTTTTGAGGGAGGATAGGATGCCGACTTCACGCAGGCAGCTGCTGAAGGGTACGGCGGCTGCCGCCGCCACGCTCAGCCTCGATTGGACCAGGGCCCAGGCGCAGGCCGAGAATTTGCGCATCGGCCTGATCTACGACCTCACCGGCCCGTTCGCCGCCGGCGGCTCGGTCGCCTCCTCGGTCGGCGCGCAGATCGCCATCGACCTCGTCAACGAGAAGGGCGGCATCGGCGGCAAGACCAAGATCGTGCCCGTTGCGGCGGATTCCCAGAGCAAGGCCGACGTCGCCATCAACGAGGCCGAGCGGCTGATCAGCCAGGAAAAGATCGACATCATCAACGGCGTCTATTCCAGCGCGCACGCGGTGCCGATGGCGGCCAAGGTCGAGCAGCAGAAGAAGATCCTCTGGATCACGACCGCGGTCTCGACCGCCGTGTTCAAGGACAAGAACCTGCAATACGTGTTCCGCGCGCAGATCCATTCCGATCAGTACGGCCAAGCCTTTGCCGGCTTCCTCGCCGAGCATGCGCAAGCCAGGCTCGGCATGGATCCCAAGGAGGTCAAGGTCGCGCTGATCCACGAGGATGGGCCCTACGGCGTCGGCGTCGCCGCGGCCGACGAAGCCTACGCCAAGCAGGCCGGCATCCAGGTGGTGCTGCGCGAAGGCTATTCGGCCTCCGCGCCCGACCTCTCGGTACTCGTCACCAAGCTCAAGCGCGCCAAGGCCGACGTGATCTCGCATGCCGGCTACAACCCCGACATCACCCTGTTCCTGCGCCAGGCCCGCGAGAGCGGATTGCGCTTCAAGATGCTGTTCGGGGCAGGCGCCGGTTACAGCCAGCTCGACAAGCTGCGCGCCACGTTCGGCGCCGACATCGACAATTTCTGCAACATCGATCCCGTGCCGGCGCAGCTGCTCGATCCTGCAAAGCTGGCACCGGGCATGGGCGAGCTGATCAAGACCATGGTCTCGCGCTACCAGACCAAGACCGGCGCCACCGACGTGCCGCCGCATTGCTCGATGGGTTTCAACCAGACCTGGGTGCTGCTCAACAACGTGTTGCCGGTCGCCAAGGAGAAGTACGGCAGCTTCGAGCCCGAAGCCATTCGCAAAGCCGCGCTGGACGTCGACATCCCTGCCGGCGGCACCATCCAGGGCTATGGCGTGAAATTCTTTCCGCCGGGCACGCCGCTGTCCGGCCAGAACGAACGCTCGACGCCTGTCGTGATGCAGAACGCCGGCGAGCACATCTCGGTGGTGTGGCCGACCAACATCAAAACGCGGGACCCGGTGTTTCCGCTGCCGAAGGGCTCGACCTACGGGGCGTAGTATTGAACGCGCTGAAATGGATAGCGAGCATCGGCGCCGTCTTCCCCTCTCCCCTTGTGGGAGAGGGTGGCTCGCCGCGAAGCGGCGAGACGGGTGAGGGGTCTCTCTCCACGCGTGAACCTCTCGCCGTCTGAATTCTCGGATAGATACCCCTCATCCGGCGCTTCGCGCCACCTTCTCACAAGGGGAGAAGGGATAGCAGCGTGCCTGTGGTCTCTTCAGCGGCCCTACAACACCACCCGCCGCCCCTCCTCCGCCGCCCAGTAGCCGGCATAATTCACCTTGATCGTCTCATAGGCCAGCGCGAGATCCGACAGCGGCTGCCGGCCAGTCGCCACGCATTCCATAAAGTCCTGGATCTCCTGCAGATAGCCGCGCGTCCATTCCTCCTCGAGGCAGACATATTGCCAGCCGGTTTTGCGGTCGACCTTCTCGGTGATGTAGACGCTGGCGAGCTTCTCCTCGCTGGTCTGGTAGCTCATCAGATGGTCGTTCGGCGTGATGTTGGCGAACAGCGAGCCGCCGGACGTGTAGGTCTCGATCAGATTGCGCACGCCGCCCATGATCATGTCGCCGGAGAACACGGTCGCCTTGGTGCCGTCGGAGAAGGTCGCGGTGAGCGTGCCCCAATCCTCGACGTCGACGGGATTGGCCTTGATGTAGGTGCGCTCTTCGGGCTTGAGGGAAGCGGTGACGTTGCCGACATCGCAGGTGACGCTGGCGACCTGGATTTTCTCCCCTCGCGCGCGCGCCTCGACCTGCTTCAGATACAGCACGGCCGAGAGCGGGTGACAGCCCATCCGGATCAGCGAGCCGCCGCCGGTCATCGCCCATTGCGCGGCGTGGGCCGCATGCGAGCCGGAATGGCTCTCCTCGCCCTTCATGAACAGGATCTTGTCTTTCGTCGCCCTGATGATCTCGGCGGTCTTGGTCACCGCGGGCGCGTAGACCCAGTCCTCGGCATACATGAAGAGCTTGCCGGTGCGCTCGATCGCGGCGCGCGTCCTGTCCATCTCCTCGATCACGCGCTGATACATCAGCGCCTTCGGCACGTGCTTGCCGATCGGCTGCGCATCGCCGTCACGGCCGAAATAGCCGGCGAACGGCTTTTCGCAGATCACATGCTTGCCGGCCTGCATCGCGCCGACGATCATCCGGGCATGGAGATTGGGCGGCGTGCAGATGTCGACGACGTCGAGCTCGCGGTCGGCGATCAAGTCAGTGAAGCTGCGGTAGACGCGCGGGATGTTGTGGTGCTGCGCGAACGCGACGACCTTGTCGCCGCGCGCGGCCACCGCCGCGACCTCGACGTTCACGCCATAGACGCGCCGGAACGCAACCATGTGCAGCTCCGACACGAAGCCGCAGCCGACGAGTCCCACCCTGATCCTTGCCATCGTGCTCCCCAATGCTTTGGGCGGCACTATAGCGTGCGGGCCGGCCTATTCCACGGAGACTCGCACCACGCCGGCGCTCATCATGCCGAGCGCCCGGGCGGCGGGCACCGAGAGATCGACGATGCGGCCGCGGATGAAGGGGCCGCGATCGTTGACGCGGCACTGGATCGAGCGGCTGCCATAGGACACCCTGAGCACGCTGCCGAACGGGCGCGTCCGGTGCGCGCAGGTCAGGGCGCCGTCTTTGCTGGCTTTGCCATAGCCGTAATACGAGGCGAGCCCACTTTCGGCATGGGCGACGGAAAGGGATGAAAGCAAGAGAGTGGAGAAAGAAAAGAATAGTGTCGTCTGCGCTTGCACGGCACCGCTCCCGGTTGGCCCTGCCCGGCGCTGCAAACGTTGACGCGTTCCCCAAGGTTCCCAAGCTCCGTCTTGCCGAAGCACGGCGGTGCCATCAAACATTGTTTCTCTTTGTGAACGCCGGGCGTCGGCGCATTCGACCCGCGCCAGCTCAGGAAGCGAACACGATGCGCGAGCCTCGCCTCAAGGCCGGCCCGCTGCATCTCGCCGCGATCGTGCTCATGCATTTCGCATGCATGAGCCTGATCGTCTGGCTCTCGCTCTAACCGCGCGCCGCGCTCACCAATAGCGGCGATGATAGTGCCGGTGATAGACCCGGTATGGCCGGTAATAGCCGTAGCTGTAATACGGCCGATAGGGCCGATAGTACCGCGGATAGACTGGCGCGTAGCCGTAGCCGCCGTAATAGGCGGGGGCATAACCGTAGCCGTAGCCATAGCCCGGATATCCGTAGCCGTAGCCGCCGTAGTAAGGCCTGCCATAATAACCATACGGCGCGCCGCTGGCGATGGCGCCACCGATGATCATGCCGGCCGCAAGACCGCCGAAGCCCCAGCCGCCGCCGCGCCAATGCACCTGCGTGACGTCGTCGCCGACCGCGGCCTTCATGGTCGCGACATTGGTCGGCAGCGGGGCCGCTGCCGCCTGCTGGATTTGGCCGGCGATGACCACCCCAGCCAGTGAACAGGCTATTACCGTTTTCCAGACCCTCATCATCTCACTCCTGTCTGACGTTTCGCTTGGAAAAGGATCGCAGTGTCATGATCGGGTATCCTTGCGCCAAGTCAAAGTCCGGATTTTGCGTGCGGCGCACAAGTCCCGCCCACGGTGCGCTGCTGGATGGCCAGGCGAAAGCATTAAGCTTGCCGCGTTCGCAACCAACAACCCACTTCCTGATTTACTATGCGTACCGTTACTATCGGTTCCAGTGGGCGCGGGACCGCGGGGCCTTCTCGCGACAAAAAGCCCCGAAATGCCAGAGTTTGGGAGGATGACATGAGTGCCGTCGGTAGTGAACCGCTCGCCCGTCAGGCGCTGGCGTTCGTCCTGGCGGGCGGACGCGGCAGCCGGCTCCTGGAGCTCACTGACCGGCGCGCCAAGCCCGCCGTCTATTTCGGCGGCAAATCCCGCATCATCGATTTCGCGTTGTCGAACGCCGTCAATTCAGGCATCCGCCGCATCGCAGTGGCGACCCAGTACAAGGCGCACAGCCTGATCCGGCACCTTCAGATGGGCTGGAACTTCTTCCGCCCCGAGCGCAACGAGAGTTTCGACATCCTGCCCGCAAGCCAGCGCGTGTCGGAGAACATGTGGTATGTCGGCACAGCGGATGCGGTCTACCAGAACATTGACATCATCGAATCCCACGCCTGCCGCTTCATCGTCGTGCTGGCCGGCGACCATATCTATAAAATGGACTACGAGGTGATGCTGCGCCAGCACGTCGAGAGCGGCGCCGACGTCACGGTCGGCTGTCTGGAGATGCCGCGCGCGGAGTCTTCCGGTTTCGGCATCATGCATATCGACGAGAACGGTTGGATCCAGGAGTTCCTGGAGAAGCCGAAAGATCCGCCGCCGATGCCCGGCAAGCCGGACGTCTCGCTCGCCAGCATGGGCATCTACGTGTTCAACGCCAAATTCCTGTTCGACGAGCTCAAGCGCGACGCCGAGGACCCGAACTCCAACCACGATTTCGGCAAGGACATCATTCCCTACCTCGTCAAGAACGGCCGCGCGATCGCGCACCAGTTCTCGACCTCCTGCGTGCGCACCAACGGCCACAACGGCGCCTATTGGCGCGACGTCGGCACGGTCGACGCCTACTGGTCCGCCAATATCGATCTCACCGACGTCGTGCCGGAGCTCGATCTGTTCGACCGCGCCTGGCCGATCTGGTCCTATGCGGAGATCACGCCGCCCGCCAAATTCGTCCATGACGAGGAGAGCCGGCGCGGCCAGGCCGTCAGCTCGCTGGTCTCGGGCGGCTGCATCATCTCCGGCGCCTCGCTGCGCCGCTCGCTGCTGTTCACCGGCGTGCGCATCAACTCCTATGCCAATGTCGAGAACGCCGTGATCATGCCTTACGTGAATGTCGGCCGCGGCGCGCGGTTGAAGAACGTGGTGATCGACCGCGGCGTCGAGATTCCGGAAGGCCTCGTCGTCGGCGAGGATCCGGAGCTCGACGCAAAACGCTTCCGCACCACCGAGCAGGGCATCTCGCTGATCACCCAGCCGATGATCGACGGGCTCAATAAATGACGCCTGTTCGCGTCCTCGCGGTCGCCTCTGAAGTCTATCCCATCGTCAAGACCGGCGGCCTCGCGGATGTCGCCGGTGCGCTGCCGATCGCGCTGAAGGCGCATGGCGTCGAGATGCGTACCTTGATGCCGGGCTATCCCGAGGTGATGCGGAAGGTCGCCGGCGCGGCGGAGCTCCGGACCTGGCCCGATTATTTCGGCGGTCCCGGGCGGCTGCTCGCCGGCTCCCACGAGGGGCTCGACCTGTTCGTGCTCGACGTGCCGCATCTCTATGCGCGGCCGGGCAATCCCTACGTCACCTCCGAGGGCGTCGACTGGCCGGACAACGGCGTGCGCTTTGCGGCGCTGTCCCGTGTCGCCGCCGATATCGGTCACGGCCTCGTTCCGACGTTCGTTCCCGATGTCGTGCACGCCCATGACTGGCAGGCCGGGCTGGCGCCGGCCTATCTGCATTATGATAATCGCCCGCGGCCGGCGACCGTGATGACCATTCACAACATGGCCTATCAGGGCAAATTCGCGCCGGAGCTGATCGGTGCGATCGGCCTGCCTTGGCACTCCTTCAGCGTCAACGAGCTCGAATATTTCGGCGGCATCAGCTTCCTCAAGGCCGGCCTGCAATTCGCCGACCGCATCACCACGGTATCTCCGACCTATGCGCGGGAGATCCAGAGCGACGAAGGCGGCATGGGGTTCGGCGGGCTGTTGCGCGCACGCAGCGACGTGCTGAGCGGCATCCTCAACGGCATCGACACCTCGGTGTGGAATCCGCAAACCGACCCGCACATCGCCTATCGGTTTGGTGCGGAGGACCTGACGTTCCGGGCCGCGAACAAGGCCGTGCTTCAGCAGCAGTTCAATCTCGATTCCTCCGACGAAGCGCCGCTGCTCGGTGTCATCAGCCGTCTGTCCTGGCAGAAGGGTCTCGATCTGCTGCTCGAGGCGATTCCGACGATTATCGAGCAAGGCATGCAGCTTGCACTGCTCGGAAGCGGCGACCGCGATCTGCAGGAAGGCTATCAGGCGGCGGCGCGCGCCAATCCCGGCCGCATCGGTGTCGTGATCGGCTATGACGAGATCCTGGCGCATCTGGTCCAGGCCGGCTCCGATGCGCTGATCGTGCCCTCGCGCTTCGAGCCGTGCGGCCTGACCCAGCTCTGCGCGCTACGCTACGGCTCCGTGCCGATCGTCTCGCGCGTCGGCGGGCTGGAAGACACCATCGTCGATATCGGCGAAACCGGACACGACGCCACCGGCTTCAAGTTCGGCCCGGTGACCGCCGATGCGCTCGCCTGGACACTGCGCAAGGTCAACACCGCTTTCCATAACAAAGCCGCTTGGCGACGGCTGCAGCGAAACGGCCTTGCCACCGACGTCTCCTGGCGCGGCCGCGCCGGCGAATATGCCGCGCTGTATCGCGGATTGATGGCCGCCCGCGCCTGAAGCATGACCGTCGTCGAATCCATGCTATAGAGCCGGCATGGACCCCTTCGTGATCAAGCTGATCGGCTTTGCCGCCGCCACCTGCACCACCGTGGCCTACGCGCCGCAAGCCATCAAGGTGTGGAAGACCCGCTCCACCGGCGACATCTCGCTCGGCATGTTCCTGGTGATGGTGCTGGGCCTCGCGCTCTGGCTGATCTACGGCCTGCTCTCGGGCGACGCCCCGCTGGTCGCGGCAAACGCCGTCACCATGGTGCTCGCCGGCGGCATTTTGTTCATGAAGCTGAAGTACGGGTGAATGTCCCTCTCCCCTTGTGGGAGAGGGTGGCTCGCCGCGTAGCGGCGAGACGGGTGAGGGGTCTCTCTCCGCGAATTCACATGAGAGTTGGGGTCGCGGAGACATACCCCTCATCCGGCGCTTCGCGCCACCTTCTCCCACAAGGGGAGAAGGAAGAAACATTCACCCAAACATATACGAGGCCATCGCGACATTGGCTACCTCGTCGACGAAGACACGTTTCCCGATGTCGCTGCCGGCGGCGCCTGCCGCCACCATCAGCGGCAGCAGATGGTCCTCGCGCGGATGTGCCAGGCGCGCGCTCGGGGCGTTCTCCCAATCCACCAGCATCGCGTTGCGGCGCGCCGGATCCTTGTTGCTGATCGCCTCGTTCAGGTAGGCTTCGAAGTCATATGAGACCGGCTTCGATTCCGGCCGGTTGAAGCCGCGCATGTTGTGATAGGTCAGCCCGCTGCCGACGATCAGGATGCCTTCGTCGCGGAGCGAGGCGATGGCTTCGCCGACCTTGATATGCTCGGCCGCATCGTAAGCCGACTTCAGCGACAGCAGCACGATCGGCATGTCAGCCTCCGGATACATCAGCCCGAGCGGCACGAAGGTGCCGTGATCGAAACCCTGGTTGGGATCCTCACGGCAATCGAGGCCTGCTCGCGCAAGCAGCGCCTTCACTTGCGCGGCGAGCTCGGGCTGGCCCGGCGCCGGATATTTGAGGTGGTAGGTATGCTCGGGGAAACCGTAATAGTCGTACACCATCGGCGGATGCGCCGAGGTCGACACGGTGAAGGCGTCCGCCTCCCAATGGCCGGTGATGACGAGCACGGCCTTCGGCCTTTCCGGCAACAGCTGCGGCAGCCGGCCGAACTCCGCGGCCGTCTTGGCGTATTGCACCCGCCTGTCTTCCATGAACGGCCAGGGGCCGCCGCCGTGCGACAGGAAGAGGGTCGGAAATCGCGTCATGGGGCTCGCCTCAATGGCCATAGGCGCGGTGCCAGCGCCCGCGCGACCGGCGGCGAGCATAGGCAAACCGGCATGGTTAGCAAGTCGTTAACGATTTGCCGCCCAAAATCCCAGGCATGGCCGAAGCAGTCGGCCTGAAGACAAGTGAGACGTGAGATGAAGAAGTTTGCGCTGGGGGACGTCGTCAACAGTGACAAGGGCCGCCGCGGCATCGTGCGCGCCGCCTTCAGGTCGCGCGAAGGCCAGCAGTTCTACGCCGTCGAGAAGGACGGCGCGATGGACTATCTGGAAGAAGACCGGCTGACGCCCGCGCCTCGCGTCGAGCTCGCGGCGTAAATCCACTCTCTCTTGGCGCGTTAGCGCGCGAGCCGGTCGAGACGCTCAGACCAAGGATCGTCTGCGCTCGACATGCGGTCGTTCGTGATCAGCAGCAGGCGATCGCGGCCCGCGGCGCGGTCCCAGCGCGGCAGATCGCCGCCATTGGGATCGCCGCTCTTCGCAAAATTGATCCAATAGGAACGCATGCGGCTTGCGACCTCGCGATCGCCGCGTGAGAAGATGCCGGCTCCCGGCACGCCTTCCGCACCGAAGATGAACTGCAATTCCCGCCCGTGCCCGCCTTCGGGATTGGCGCGGCGCGGCTCGGGCACATAGCCGAAGCGATAGCGAAAGGTTGCTGCGCCGCTTGCGGCATGCAGGCGGGCCAGCAATCTCGCGGGCTCGGAGAAGACCTTGTCGGTATAGACCCTCGCCGCAAGGTCGGACGGCCGGGCGAGGTCGGGATAGAGCTTGCGCAGGTCATCGCTCGCGAGGCCCGAGGATGCGACCTCCTCCTTGATGTCGGACTCATTGTCGAAACCGGTCTCGTCATCGTTCGAGCCGACGATAAGGGGAATGCGGCTTTGATGACTGGCCGCAAAGCCGGCGGCAATATCGTCGGTCACCAGCTCTCCGTCGATCATCGGCGCAAAGCCGCGCCGCGATGTCTGCAAGAGACGGCTCTCGGCGGCAAGCACGTGTCGCGGTTCGGCGGCACGCAAATCCGCCTGCGGTCCCAGCGCCGTCACGAGCTGCCGGCCGACGACCTCCGCCTCTTGCAACGAGCGCAGCCGCACGCGCGCGGGGAGTGACTGCAGGATGGCTTTCTGGAACAGACCACGCGCTGGCGCGGACAGCATCAGAAGCGCGATCGACGTCGCGCCTGCGTCGCTGCCAAACAAGGTGACGTTACCAGCGTCGCCGCCGAAGGCCGCGATGTTGTCATGAACCCAATGAAGGGCCGCGATCTGGTCCATCAGGCCGTAATTGCCGGAGCCGTTTTCCGACAGCGCGGGATCAGCGAGCCAGCCGAGCGCGCCGAGGCGGTAATTGGCGGTCACCACGATGAGGCCGGCTTGCGCCAGCCTGGCGCCGTCGAACAGCGGCTCGTTCGCGGTGCCGCTGACGAAGCCGCCGCCGTGGATGAACATCATCACCGGCAGCGGGCCGTCGACCCCGAAGGGACGGAACACGTTCAGCGTGAGACAATCCTCGCTCGAGGCCCGCAGCGCCGGCTGCAGACACGGCGCGCCATACGCGTAGGCGGTCTGCATCTCCGAACTTTCGGGCGTCGGCCGCGGCGCGCGCCAGCGCAGCGCACCGACCGGCGGCGCGGCGTAGGCCAGTCCCTTGAACGAGGCCACCTCGCCTTCGACGGCGCCGAGCATCTGTCCTTCACGCGTCAGCGCGAAGGGAAACTGTCCGACCGGCTGGGCTGCGGCCGAGCCGGCGCAACAGAGGACTGCGACAGCCGCAGCGAGCACCAGCAAGGATCGCATCGGCAAGTTCTCGAGACAGGGAGGTGCGGTCCGAATTTACGGTCCTCCGACGCGACGGGGCAAGCCTGCTGCAGGCGGAATTGACAACGCGCGTCCTTTGGTTCAATTTTTCCTCCGGTTGATACGACCTGCCGGTTGCACCCCCGCGGGGGACGGTGAACGTATCGGAGCCTTTTTTGGCCACCCTTTGCCCGAGCGACCGGGTCAGCAACGCAACCACCTGACACGCCTGGCTCGCTCATTGCAAAGGACGAGATAAATGCGCGATTTTCGCGATGCCAAGGCTATGGCGCAGACCCTGCGCGACTCCCTCAAGACGAAAGCCTTCACCATGAGCCACGCCGAGAGCCTGGAGCTGGTCTCCAGGATGTTCGGCGTTGCCGATTGGAATACGTTGTCGGCGATGCTTCGGACCGGTCGATACGACCGCAAGCCGACAGCAGTTGCGATGCGAGATGCACCTCATGCCGGCGTCACAACCTATCCGGCCATTTCGTTGCGCGATCTGGTCCCATTCCCCGCCGCGACCTATCCGCTGTTCATCGGACGCCCGAAAACAGTTCAGGCGCTCGAACGTGCCTTCGGACAACAGCGCGAGGTCGTGCTCGCAATCCAGAAGCAATCCGGCGTCGACGAGCCCGGCCTCGACGACATTCATTCCGTCGGCGTGCTCGCCCAGCTTCTGGAGCTCGAACCGCTTCCCGACGGCACGTTGAAAGTGCTGACGCAGGTCCACCGCCGCGTGCTGATTCATCGCTTTGTCGGCGATGGTGCTTTCGAAGCCGAAGTCGCCGCTCTCAGCGAAGGACCTATCCCCGACGCACCCGAGTTGATCCTGCGCGCAATCAAGCGCTTCGAGCGTTATGCGGCAACCCGCCAGATCATCATCCCCGACGTTTGGCCGCTCCTCGAGCAGACTCGCGATCCCGGACGCGTCGCCGATATCGTCGCAACACGCTTGCGGCTGCCGATGGCCGACAAGCAGAGCCTTTTGGCAACGCTCGATGCCGTGGCCAGGCTGAGGCAGGTCGATGCCTTCATGGATTTCAGCCGTCCGGCTTCGCCGCAACTCCAGGCGACGATACGGCAAGCGCTCCTGCATGCGACCCGCCGGAACCATCAATATGCGACGCTCGAACATCTTCTACTCGTCCTGCTCGACGATGACGACGCGGCCGGGCTCCTTCGATCCTGCAATGTCGATTTCGAAGTGATGAGGACGAGCTTGCAGGTCTATGTCGATCGCGGGCTGAACAACATCGCCGTTCAGGGCGAAGGCGAAGCCAAGCCGACTGCCGGCTTTCGGCGCGCGGAACAGCGTGCCGAGCTTCATGCGCACGAGCTCGGCCGCGCCGAGGTCACGGGCGCGGACATGATCATGGGCATATTGCCGGAGACGAGAAGCCCGGCAGCTCAATTGCTGGGCGAGCAAGGTGTATCGCAGGCCCGCGCTGCCGGTGTCATGTCCCGCCGCTCCGAGCAACCCTGAGATCGTCGATCTGTCCGGAGCGTGCCGCGTTTTGGAAATCGACCGTACCAGCTCGGCCAGCCAGAGCTGGGCTTGACTGCATTTGCGTTTGGGTGTCGAGCCTAACCGTTCTTGCCGGTGAGTTCCGCCAGCGCGTGCCGCGCGACGATGCCGAGCTCACCGAGCGTGGAGTGCCCCGCTTGCGCGGCCTCGATCAGGCGCTCGGCGATGAACCTGCGGCTGTCGTGATCGCCGCCATGCGGCAGCTGGCGGCACGTCTCCTCCAGGACGACGTCCATGTTCGCTTTGGTTCGCTCACTCAACTCTGGCATGACGCTTCGTCGCTACGCGTGGCTTGTAGCCGCAAGCATATACAGACGGATCGGCCATGATTAGCCCGGGTGATCACGGCCATTGTGCATCGCGATGCGTGTAGCGCCGCAAGATTCACGTGGCCATGATGCCGCCGCAAACGACCACCGAAGATTGCACTTGCTCTGATGACAAGCTGAACCTGCAGCGATAGCCTGCCGGCAAAACAAAACATACGGGAGGAATGCGATGTCTGACGCAATGGTTGCTACACGTGCCTCCGGGGAACGCGGAACCGCCCAGCAGGTCGATGTCGCCGTGGTCGGCGCCGGATTTGCCGGGCTCTATCTCCTGCATCGGCTGCGCAAGGCCGGCCTCTCGGCCGTTGCCCTCGAAGAGGCCGGCGATGTCGGCGGCACCTGGTACTGGAACCGCTATCCCGGCGCCCGCTGCGACATCCAGACCATCGACTACAGCTACACCTTCGATCCGGAGCTGGAGACCGCCTGGACCTGGTCGGAGAAGTACGCGACCCAGCCCGAGATCCTGCGCTATCTCGGCTTCGTCGCCGACCGCTACGATCTCAGGCGCGACATCCGCTTCAAGACAAAGGTCACCGAAGCCCGATGGGACGAGAAGGCCGAGCGCTGGCTCATCAACACCAGCAACGGCGCGCCGGTGTCCTGCCGCCATTACATCATGGCCACCGGATGCCTCTCGGCGCCAAAGCCGCCGGAGATCGAGGGCGTCAAGGATTTCAAAGGCGAGGTCTATTTCACCGGACGCTGGCCGCATGACGGCGTAGATCTCAAGGGCAAGCGCGTCGCCGTGATCGGCACGGGATCGTCGGCGATCCAGTCGATCCCGCTGATCGCCGAGCAGGCGGCGCATCTGACCGTGTTCCAGCGCACGCCGAACTTTGCCCTGCCCGCGCATAACGGCCCGGCGCCGGCGGACCGGATGAGCCTGCTGCAGAGCGACCGTGCCGCCTATCGCGAGCAGGCGCGCCAATCGATGGCCGGCGTGCCCTATCCGCAGCAGACGGTGGTGAGCTGGCAATTGAGCGATGCCGAGCGTCGTGAACGGTTCGAACGGGCCTGGGCCGCCGGCGACCTCGTCCACATCCTCACCCAGCTCTGGGCCGACCAGGCCGTCGACGTCGACGGCAACAAGATCGTCCAGGACCTGATCCGCGAGAAGATCCGCGCCGCAGTGAAGGATCCCGAGACCGCGGCGGCGCTGATGCCGGACGACCATCCTTTCGGCGCCAAGCGTCCATGCCTCGACACCAATTACTACGCCACCTACAACCGGCCCAACGTCACCCTGGTCAATTTGCGCCAGGAACCGATCAAGGCGATCACCGCGAACGGCATCACCACGGCCAAGCGCAACATCGACATCGACGTGATCGTGTTCGCGACCGGGTTCGACGCGATGACCGGCGCGATCCGTGCCGTGCATCCGATCACGGGACGCGGCGGCAAATCGCTCACCGACGTCTGGGCCCATGGGCCGCAGAGCTATCTCGGTCTCACGGTCGAGGGCTTCCCGAACTTCTTCATGATCACCGGGCCCGGCAGCCCGTCGGTGCTGTCAAACATGGCGGTGTCGATCGAGCAGCATGTCGACTGGGTGGTCGACCGCCTCGCCGCATTGCGAGATGCCGGCTTCACCACGATGGAGCCGACCGAGACGGCGCAGGCCGGCTGGGCCAGGCACATGGCCGACTGCTCGATGGTGACGCTGCACCGGCTCGCCAACACCTGGTACACGGGCGCCAACGTCCCCGGCAAGGTGCAGGGCCTGATGCCCTATACCGGCGGCGTCGGCCCCTATCGCAGCATCTGCGACGAGGTGGTCAGCCGCGGCATGCTCGGCTTCAAGCTCACCGGCCCGGGCGGCACGCAATGCAATGACGGCGAGGTGGTGCGGCTGCAGCCGGACGTGCGGCTGGTGCTGAACCTGCTGACGTCGCTGAACCTGCCGCCGATCGAGACGATGGGCGCAGAAGGCGCACGCGCCTTTGTGAACGAATTCAACAAGGGCCGGCCCGCGGGGCGGCCGATCGGCGACATCGTCGACGGCACGCTGCCTGTTGCGGACGGCACACTGCCGTACCGCGTCTACAAGCCGGCCACGCCTGGGCCGCATCCGGTCGTGGTCTATTTCCACGGCGGCGGCTGGGTGCTCGGCGACGAGCAGTCGGACGAGCCGTTCTGCCGCGACATGGTGCGTCGGACCGGGATGATGTTCGTCAGCCTCGGCTATCGACACGCGCCGGAGCATCGCTTCCCGACCGCGGCCGAAGACGGCTATGCGGCC
>NZ_JXDL01000001.1:6811763-6815186 GCF_001590795.1 Bradyrhizobium sp. AT1 | reverse complement strand
TTTTGGCGGCCGACCGGCGATTGCGCGCAGGCCGCGAGCGAGGCGGCGCCGGCGATGGCCAGCAGCAGCCGGCACGAGGTTGCGAAGGAAATCCGGGCAGTTTCGGCACGTGCAATACGAGACATGGTACGCCCCTCCGAACGGTCCGATTTTCGGTGGGGAATGAGGGCAGAACCTTGTCGGAACAAAAGCGGGGCTGAGGCTGCCGCCGTTTCGCGTCAGCTGTGACGATTCCACCACAGTGGCCTGTCCTGAATCGATACAGCCCGGCGGAGAAATCAGCTCGATACGACGCGCCAGATGACGGGGCGCTCGTGCGGCTGGCTCTCGTCCGGCTCCGCATCGCCCTTCAGGAGCCGCGCGAGCTCGCGCCGATAGAGCCTCCGCCAGCCCGTCTTCAGGCTGGCGAGAAAGTCGAGCTCCAATTGTGTCGGTGTGCACATCATGAACCCGATCCGGTTGCGAGGGCGCCGTCAGCCGACGAGGCCTCCCATCGGTTTGATGTCGGCGCTGCCGGGGAAGACCGTTTCGGCCAGAACCTTCTCCTCAACCCGCAGGTGATCCCTCAGCAGGCCCTTCAACACGGCGCGAAGATCCGTCGTCGGCTTGAGGTCGCGATCCTCGAGCAGCTGCGTCGGCTTCAAGCCCGGCCAGTCCGCGATGACGCGGCCGCCGGCGAGACCGCCGCCGATCAGGAAGGCGACCGTGCCGGTGCCGTGATCCGTCCCTTGCGTGCCGTTGATGCGCGCCGTGCGGCCGAACTCGGTGACGACGGCCACCACAGTCTCCTGCCATGCATCGCCGATGTTGCTCTCGATCGCGGCGAAGGCGCCGTCGAGCGCGCCGAGCAAATTGTAGAGCTGGCCCGACGCTGCGCCTTCCGCGATATGCGTGTCCCAACCGACGAAGCCCATGGCGCCGACGCGCGGACCGTCGGGCTTGGCGAGATAGCGCGCGGCGGTGCCGGCGGCCTCGGCGAAATAGGCGCGCACCCGCGCGATCCCCGGCGGCGCCAAAGTCGGATCTTCAGACATTGCATCGCCCGTGCCCGGTGCGCCACCGAGCGAAGCCAGCTTCATGCGCGCCTGCAGCACGGTCGCAAGCTTCGGATCGGTGTGCTGATAGAGATCGAGCAGGCGGCGCTGCGTGTCCTCGCTCGCAGGCAGCAATCGCTGCGGCACCCATGTCATCACAGGCGCGGAGCCGCGCACCACCAGCGGCGTCACCGAGCCGATGCCGAGCGCGCGGCTGCCGCGCGGGTCGACGCGCCCGCCCGACTCCAGCGCGAGCAGCGCGCGGTTGAGCCAACCCGACGCGGTCACGCCCGGCTTTGCCATGCCGCTCTCCAGCACGTCCTGCCCGTCGAAATGCGAACGCTCGCGATAGGGCGTCGCCGTGGCATGGACGATCGCGGCCTTGCCGCTCTTGTAGAGACGGTGCAGGTTCGGCATGGCCGGATTGAGCGCGAAGAAGGCATCGAGCGGCAGTGCCGGCGGCTTGCCGTCCAGCACCAGCGCGCGGTCGCCGCGCAAGGAGATCCAGTCGGGATCGCCGACCGGCGCGACGGCGCCGAGGCCGTCGAGCGCGCCGCGCAGGACGATGACGAGCAGGCGCGGGTCGCGTCCTTCGGCGCGCGCGATCCGCGGCATCTGGCTCCACGCGAACAGCGCGCCGGATCCGGCCAGAAGCTCGCGCCGCGTCGGCAGGTGATTGACGAGACCCATGCTCACCTCCTCTGAAAATCCGCCGACATGAACAGCAATGCCAGCGCCTGCTGCCGGCTCTCGGCGCGGCCGACCGCCTGCTTCACTTCTGAGGCGATCTGCGATGCGAAGACGTCCTCGATGATGGCCTGCGGATCGGCCATGCCGGAGACGCGCTCGGCGAAATTGTTGGCGACGTCGAGCCGCCGGCCGACGCCGTCGATCCAGCTCGCCTCGTCATCGGGATAGCCCGTTGGCGCGGACGGACGCCACAACGGCTCTCCGAGCAGTTGCTGGCCGCCGGTGTAGAGCACGGGATCGACCTGGGTGATGCCGATCGCGCGCACCATGCCGACGACCCATTCGCTGGGCCGCTTGAGTTTTGACGGCGGGGCCCGCCAAGCCTCGTCCGACGACACCATCGCGATGGCGACCTGCTTGAGATCGCCCTCGGTGTCGCGAAAGGATTTCGCCATCTGTTCGACCAGGACCGGCGGCGGCTCGTCGGCGACGAAATGGCGCGCGAGCTTGGTCGCGACATGAGTCGCGGTCGCCGGATGCGCGGCGAGGTCGCGCAAAACGGCGCGGCCCTGCTCGACGTCGTCCTGCTCGTAACGCTTGCCGAGCACGGTCTGTCCGCCGGGCTCGTGCAGCCGCGGATTGAAGGTGAACTCGCCGCCATGCTGGGGATCGGCGCCCGGCGGCACCAGCGTCCAGCCGGTCATGACGTTGGCGAAGCTGATGACGTCGTCCTGGGCGTAGCCGGTGCGCACGCCGAGCGTATGCAGCTCCATGATCTCGCGCGCGATGTTCTCGTTGAGGCCGCGGTTGCGGTTGATGCCGGCGGTCGAGTTGGCGCCCATCGATTCCAGATTGTCGAGATAGAACAGCATGGCCGGATGGCCTTCGACGGCCAGCAGGAGATCGACGAACCGGCCGAGTGCATTGGCGCGAACCGCCTCGCGCTCATAGGCGCCGGACATGCTCTGGATCTTGTTGGCCGAGATGCAGAAATGGTTGGACCAGAACCACACCAGCCGCTCGGCGAAGCCGATCTCGGCGGCGAGCGCGGCTTCCGTGCGCAGCTTGGCTTCCTGCAAATACATGGGACGGCCGGGATCGGGAATGGCGTCTGCGGCCTGCCTGGCCGCCATCTCGGCCGCGTCCTTTTCCTGGGCGTAGCCCTGCGCCTGGCCTTCCGGCTGCCCCTGAGCCTGATCGGCCGAGGCCATCTGCTGCTTCTTGGCCTGCTGCGCCTGCTTGGCGCGCGCCGTTCGCCGGGCATTGGCATCGGCCACGGTGCGATAGGCCTTCGCGCTGGGGGGAAGGCTGGCGGCAGCACTCAAGCCGAGCGGCCGGTCCAGCTCGGCGATCAGCGCGCCGCGCGGGTCGCTCCCAATGACGGCGATCGAGCCTGGACGCGGCCCGGCTCCGAAGCGATGCAGCGCCAGCACGGCGTCGGCCTTTGCGGAATTGCTCATGGCGGGGTGTCCGGTTTAGGCTACGCACTGTAATGCTACATAATGTAGCATTCATCAATTGAGCCGACAAGCGGAGATTGTGGCACTCCGTCAAGACACCAAGAGCCGTGAACGCGCGGGACGGGCTTTGGGTTGAATCAGTTGCCGCGGCCGGTTCACCTCTCCCGCTTGCGGGAGAGGTCGCGCCGAAAGGCGCGGGTGAGGGCTTTCTCCTCTTGGGATAGTCCCATTGCGGAGAC
>NZ_JXDL01000001.1:6795267-6808641 GCF_001590795.1 Bradyrhizobium sp. AT1 | reverse complement strand
CCGAGCAAGCCCGCAAGGCCGCTCCTTGAAAGTAAATGCGATATCCCCGCGCTAGCGGCTTCCTCAGTAGTGCGGCTCGTACATCTGCGACTGGACGAGGGCCTTGACGTCGTTGGGCGCAGGCCCGTCCGCAAGCCCGCGCTGATAGGCGACGTCGGCAACGGCTGCGGCGATGCGGACCGAGACCTCGCGGATGCGTGGCAGGGCCGGATAGAGACTGCCCTGCGCGAGGTCGTCCTTGCCGACGCAATCGGCCAGCGTGTGGGCCGCCGCCATGAACATCTCGTCGGTCACCAGCTTCGAGCCGCTGGCGATGACGCCGAGGCCGACGCCGGGGAAGATGTAGGAATTGTTGCCCTGGCGCGGCACGAAGCTGCGGCCGTTGAGCTTGACCGGGTCATACGGAGAGCCACAGGCGAACAGCGCGCGGCCCTCGGTGTAGCGATAGGCGTCCTCCGCCGAGCATTCGGCCTTCGAGGTCGGATTGGAGAGCGCGAACACGATCGGCTGCTCGTTGAGCTCGGCCATCGTCTTGAGCACCTCGGGCGTGAAGGCGCCGCCGACCGCGGCGACACCGATGATCGCCGTCGGCTTCAGCGTCTTGATCGCGGTGAGGAAGTCGGAGATCGGCGCCTGCCCGGTATGCGCATAGCGCAGCTTGTGGCCGGAGAGGCCGTCGCGGCCGCCGACGACGAGGCCGCGGGAATCCACCAGCCAGTTGCGCCGGAGCGCGTCCGCCTCGCTCGCGCCTTCCGCCATCATCGCGGACACCACGAGATCGGCGATGCCGGTCGCCGCCTCGCCGGCGCCGAGGAACAGGATCTTCTGGTCCTTCAGCTTGCCGCCGTTCACACGCAGCGCCGAGAACAGGCCGGCGAGCGCCACCGCCGCGGTGCCCTGGATGTCGTCGTTGAAGACGCAGGCGTCCTCGCGATATTTGTGCAGCAGCTTGAATGCCGCATGATTGGCGAAATCCTCGAACTGGATCAGCACGCCCGGAAACGTCTTCCGCGCGGCCGTCATGAACTCGTCGACGAAGCTGTCATAGGCCTCCCCGGTCAACCGGCGCTCGCGCAGACCGAGATAATAGGGGTCGTTCAACAGCTCTTCGTTGTTGGTGCCGACGTCGAGAACGATGGGCAGGCACGCTTCAGGATGCACGCCCGCGCAGGCCGAATAGAGCGAGAGCTTGCCGACGGGGATACCCATGCCGTTGGCGCCGAGATCGCCAAGTCCCAGAATGCGCTCGCCGTCGGTGACGACGATCAGCTTGGCCTGATAGGGCCAGTTCTTCAAGAGCTCGGCGATCTGGCCGCGGTCGCGCGAGGAGATGAACATGCCGCGCGGCCGTTGGAAGATCAGGCCGTATTTCTGGCAGGCGAGCCCGACCGTCGGCGTGTAGATGATCGGCTGGATCTCGTCGATATTGTCGACGACGACGCGGAAGAACAGCGCCTCGTTGCGGTCATGCAGCGCGTTCAGCGCGACGTATTTTTCGAGGTCGGTGGGCAGCGTGCGCAGATTGGTGAGGACGCGCTGCGCCTGCGTCTCCATCGTCAGCACGCAAGGCGGCAACAGGCCGCGCAGGCCGAGTGCTTCGCGCTCGGATTCCGTGAAGGCGGTGCCCTTGTTGAGCAGGGGATCGCGCAGCAGCGCCATGCCTTGCGGCGGATTGGACGACGTCGATTGGGCAACAACGACCCGGGCAGGTCTATTCACGAATTCCCCCAAGAAGCACATTGAACGGCGTGCATTGTCGGCCAGCGCTCCATTGAGATCAAGGACGTAGACAGCGAGGCACCGATTGTGATCTCGCACCGCAGCGAGATTTGCGCCAACGATTGGCAACTGCGCGCGTAAAAGTTAACGCGGCAACGCTCTCTACCCCTCGTCATTCCGGCTTGATGTTAGCCGCCTTCACGATCGGCCACCATTTCTCGGTCTCGGCCTTCTGGAACGCAGCGAGCGCTGCGGGCGTCTGCTGGTCGGTTGGCGGTATCTCCTGCCCGAGTTCGGTAAAGCGCTGCTTGACCGCGGCATCGGCGAGCGCGGCGACGATCGCCGCGTTGATCCGGGCGACGATGTCCTTTGGCGTGGTCTTCGGTGCCCAGATGCCGTGCCAATAGGAAATATAAAGCCCTGGCAGGCCCGCCTCGTCGACGGTCGGAATGTCGGGAGCGGAGGCAAGCCGCGTCGGCGATGTCACTGCGAACGCCTTGACCGCGCCGCTCTTGACGTGTGCCAGCGAGTTCGCCGCTTGGTCGAACATGATGTCGATCTGGCCTGCGACGAGATCGATCATGGCGGGCCCCGCGCCGCGATAGGGCACGAACTGGAAATCGGTGCCTGTTTTGTCCTTGAAGAAGACGGCGGCGACGTGGGCTCCCGTGCCCGCCCCTGAAGTTCCCGCGGTGGCCTTGCCCGAATTGGCTTTCAACCAGGCGATCAGCTCCTTGAGATTGTTCGCCTCGAGCGACTTGCGGCCGACGATGAGCTGCGTTCCCATCGCGATCATCGCCACCGGCTCGAAATCACTTACGACGTCGTAGGGCAGCTTGAGGATCGCGCCGTTCAGCACATGAGTGCCCCAATGACCGATCGTGATCGTGGTGCCATCCGGCGTCGCGCGGGCGGCGCGGGCACCAGCGATGCTGCCGGAGGCCCCGGCGACGTTCTCGACCACGACCGTGGTGTGCAGCTCGGCCGCGATCCGCTCCGACAGGATCCGCGCCAGCGTATCGGTCGGGCCGCCCGCTGCGAACGGTACGATGAGGGTGATGGGACGCGATGATTGGGCGCTTGCTGGCGTGCACCACATCGCGCATGCGATCAACGCACCAATGACGATCGCATGACCGCGCAACACAGCCCACAGCCCCCGCATCGGCCTCTCCCCACCCTTTTTGCCGCCCGCATGTCGTCAGCGGGCTGGAGGGGAAGTGAACGCTGACGCGCGAGCCGAGGCAAGCGGTAAGTTGACTGCGCCTTTATCCGGCCGCCCGCCGCGGCGTCAGATTGGCCGAGCCGTCTGCGGGCGGCGCGATATGCATCAAAATGGTCTGGGTGGCGGATGCGACATTGATGCCGTGCTGCTGGAAACGCAGCTTCATGCGACGGTTGAATTCGCGCTGGACCGGCCAACGCCCGGCCTCGGTGCAGCGGATCTGGCCGACGATCGACACCATGGCGCCGTCGACCTTGTCGATGCCCCAGAGATCGAGGTCGCCGCGGATCAATGCGCGGAAGTCCGGCTCGCGGCGCATCTCCTCGACGATGTCCTTGAGGATCTGGCCGGCGCGGTCGGTGTCTTCCTTGTAAGCGACGTTGACGCTCACCGAGGCGTTGCCGGCGCCGCGGCTGGCATTGGTGATGGTCGTGACCGCGCTGAACGGCACGATGTGCACGGCGCCGTCGCCGGCGCGCAGGCGTATGGTTCGAATGGAAACGTTCTCGACCACGCCCGACAGCCCCGACACGCTGACATTGTCGCCGACCTGCACCGTGTTCTCCAGCAGCAAAAAGAGCCCGGTGATGAGATCCTGAACCAGCTTCTGCGAACCGAAGCCGATGGCGATGCCGACGATACCGGCGCCCGCCAGCAGCGGCGCGACGTTGACGCCGATCTCGCTCAGCGCCGTGAGCCCGACCACGGTGGCGATCAGGCAGAGCAGCGCGGTGCGCAGCATCGGCTGGAAGGTGCGCAGGCGCGCGGCGCGGGCATAATGCCCGTCGCGCGACAGCGTGTTGATCTGGCGGTCCAGGAGCGCGTTGCTGGCTTCCCAGATCGCCGCAGCGACGAGGACGGCGACGCCGATCGTCACCACGGCCGAGATCAGCCGGCTGCCGATCTGGCCGCCATAGAACCAGACGATGGCGTCGACGCCCCAGACCTCGAGCACGGCCACGAAGCCGATGAAGACGATCACGCCTGAGACGATCTTGCGCAGCAGCGGCAGATAACGGTTAGCGCGGATTTCGAGGCCCGGAAAGCGCTCCAGGATCTCCGGCCTGATGCGGAAGCCGCGGTCGATCAGGCTCAGCGTCAGCATGATGGCGACGCGCGTGATGACCGCCACCACGATGGTGCCGACGAAATATTGCAGCAGCAGCGAATAGCCGTTGCGGATGTTGAGCGCCCACACCGCCCACAGCGCCAGATCGAGCGCGATGGCGAGATAATGCCAGCCGCCCGCGATGCGGTTGCGCAGGGCTGCGGCGATGCCTGGCCGCTCGGCCGGTGCGCGGATGGCCTCGGCGACCTGCCGGCGGCATTGCAGGATGATGACGACGACGAAGAGGTGCACCACCAGCATCACCATGCGCAGCAGCGCGGCATAGCCGGCGCGGTGCAGGCCAAGCAGCAGCGCGACATTGGCGAACGCGATGCCGGATACGCCGACGCCGACGATGCGGCGCGCCCAGATCTCGACATAGGCCGCGGTCTCGGCGCGGACCGGGAACAGGCCGAACGGCCCGGCCATCGCGCGGACGATGCAGATGAGCCCGCGCGAGAACGCATAGGCGTTGGCGACCGCGAGGATCACGAGGCGGACGGTGGTGGGCTCGCCGATCTCGGTGCCGAGCAGCGCGGTAGCGACGCCCATGAAGACGACCACCGGAAGCAGCTCGAGCGCGAGGCGCCCAAACACGGGGGGCAGCCGCAGCAGGACCTGCCAAGCGCGCGCGAGGCTGTGGCGCCGCTTGTGCAGCTCGGGCGCGGGGGTGACATCGGCGACCGACGACGGCGGATCGGCGATCGGTAAGACTTGCGGCACATGCGCGGCTTGCGGCATGCGTCTCTCCAAGAACGCGACCGGGCGCCGGATCAGCCGGCAGAGCACCCATTCGGCCGCGAGCGCTGAGCCGAGCACCAGTGCGAGCTTCCAGGCGATCTCGATCAGGAGATTGTAGGCGGCAGGATCGTTCGCGGTCCGCACGATCCAGTAATAGAACGCCGGGAAATGCGTCAGCGTCCGCGCCACGCTGGCGATCTCGCTCGAGATCGCGCCGATCTCCTCCGACACGGTGAGCAGCAGCTGGGCACCGAGGCCGTCGGCCGCGAGCGGGATCGGCGACTTCTGCTCAGCAGCGGGCGCTTGCGGACCAGACGCATTGGCGATCACGCGCAGCGTGTCGATCATCTGCGCGCGTTTCTTGTCGTCCTGGAGCGTCTCCAGCGCACGCTTGGCTTCCTCGGGCGACAATGCCGCAGCACTGTTCGCGGCCGGTGTCTCGGCGCGGGCGCCGGAGAAAGATGAGATGGCTAGGAAGAGAGCGGCGAGGAGCGCCGGGACGAGCTTATGCGACACGCGGATTCCCTGAAAAAATGAATGCGTCCGCGGTGTCGTTACCTTCACCGCGCAAAGCGCATGCGTCATGTCGGATAGCCGTTATTCGCCTCTCGCCTGTGTCGGAAGTTGGCCTTGGAGGCGACATTCTCTTGGCATTTGCCGCAATGCGAAGATGGAGGACTGGGCGTCCCCGGTCGTCATGCCCGGGGTTGTCCCGGGCATCCACGTCCTTCGCTCCGTGCCATAGGCGTGGATGGCCGGGACAAGCCCGGCCATGACGATGTGGAGACGAGACGATGCGGAGACGAGCGTGCCACGAATGCACAATTCGTCCGCACTTATTCCTCCGTCATCCCGGGCGTCGGCCCGGAATGACGGCGAGGAGGAGGAGAAATGCAGGATGTCAAAGCCACCCGTCGCGGTCGGCCTCATTACGGCCATCCGACACGATCGGTGAGCAAAATACAGCGCCGGGAAGGTAGGGGCTCTGCCTTACTGATGCAGCCCGCTAAACCTTGACCCGGCGTGCCGTTCGCGGTTTCTGCCGCTATGCGATAGTCCGAACGAGCTCCATCGCACTTAACGCGGCTGGATTTGCGGAGGTGGAGTCATAGACCTCCCCTTGCTCATGAGGTGGACGTTGCGCGTCGCTTGTTGGCGACCGTCGGTATGGTCCTCCTGTGACACAAAACTGTCAAGCGGGATCAATCGGGTGAGAGATCACAATTGGAGCACGCCGGTTCCGCCGCAGCGTCTGTTTTGCCCGACGCCGCAAATCGATTTCGCACAAACAGCAATCATTTTCGAGCAGCCGGCAAGTCCTTGATTTTGCTGTCGCCGGCTACTGTGCATGGGGTTGTTTTCGCGATTTCTTGGTGCCGTCCCTCTTCTCTTCCTTCTCCAGCGCCTGGCGCACCGCGTCGAACTCCCGCAGCGAGGCCTTGTCGGCCCGGGGAAAGCGCAGGTCCAGCTTTTCCAGCGCGGCATTGATCACCGAACCGATCACGACGCGCGCGAACCATTTGTGATCGGCCGGCACGACGTACCATGGCGCATGCGACGTCGCGGTGTGCCGGACGATGTCCTGATAGACGGCCTGATAGCGCGGCCACAGCGCGCGCTCCTTGATGTCGTCCATCGAGAATTTCCACTGCTTGGCCGGATCCTCCAGCCGGTCGAGAAAGCGCTCGCGCTGCTCGTCCTTGGAGACATTGAGGAAGAACTTCAGCACCACGGTGCCGTTGCGGCAGAGATAGCGTTCGAACGACGAGATGTCCTCGAACCGCTCCTTCCAGATGTTCTTGGTGACGAGCTTTTGCGGCAGCTTCTCCTTGACGAGAAGCTCCGGGTGCACGCGCGTGACCAGGCACTCCTCGTAATGGGAGCGGTTGAAAATGCCGATATGACCGCGCTCGGGCAGCGCGATCACGTGGCGCCAGAGGAAGTCGTGGTCGAGCTCCTTGCTGCTCGGCGCCTTGAAGGCGTGGACATCGCAGCCCTGCGGATTGATGCCCTCGAAGATCGCCTTGATCGCACTGTCCTTGCCGGCGGCGTCCATGGCCTGAAACACGATCAGCAGCGACCAGCGGTCCTGGGCGTAGAGCTTCTCCTGAAACTCGGTCAGCCGCTTCTTGTTGGCGTCCAGAAGCGCCTGCGCCTTCTCCTTGTCGAGATCGCCCTTCTCGTCCGTCTTGTGGTCCTTCAGATGAAACTTGCCCGACCCGTCGTAGCGGAACGGCGTGATGTAGCGGTCAAGTTCCTGGGCGAGCGACTTGGACGGCTTCTTGCTTTTGGACGGCTTCGTGTTCATGAGCGCGGGGCACCTTGCGTTGCGGCTTCAATCGGTCGAGCAAGCTACCAAGGATGCCCTTGGGAAGGAATATGATGAAAAGCACGAGCAGCACGCCATAGACCAGATTGTCCCAGCCGACCGCCTTGGTGCCGAAGCCGATGCGAAGGGTTTCCGCCAGCAGGATGGTGATGACGGCGCCAAAGGTCGGGCCGAGCGAGACGAACAGGCCGCCGACGATGGCCGCGAACACCATCTGCAGCGACACCGCGATGCCGCTGACCGTGTCGGGGGTGATGAACATCTGGTACTGGCAGTAGATCGCGCCCGCGAGCGCCGTCATCACCGCACTGAGCAGCGTGATCTTGAGCTTTTCCGCGGTGACGTCGACGCCGGCGGCGGCCGCCGCGTCCTCGTCCTCCGAGATCGCCTCCAGCGCGTAGCGGGCCATGCTGCGGTCGACCCAGTGCCAGACCACGATGCCGAACAACCAGACCCCGAGCGCGATCAAATACCAGGTCGTCTTGTCGTCGAACTGCAGCGCCCACAGCTTGTTGCCGGATGCGCGGTTCGGCGTGTAGCCGAGCGAGCCGCCGGTATAGTCGCGTGTCGCCGTGATGACCTGGAGCACGATGCCTGATAGCGCCAGCGTCACCAGCACGAAATAATGCCCGGTGATGCGGAAGCGGAAGCAGGGATAGCCGACGATCAGCGCCAGGATGCCCGCCGCGACCATGCTGATGGGAATGCCGATCCAGGGCGTCAGGCCGAGATGATTCCAGAGCAGCGCGGTGACATAGGCACCGATCCCCATGAAGCCGCCATGGCCCAGCGAGACCAGGCCGAACCGCCCCATCATCGACCAGGAGGTGTAGGCGAACGACCAGATCAGGATCAGCACCAGGATGTGCAGATGATAGGGGTCGCGATAGACGAAAGGCAGCGCGACGAGTGCCGCGAGCCCAATGCCCCATGCTGCAAGCCGCCCTTGCTCAATCAACCCCTGCCCCGTCATCGGCGCCTCGCAAAGAGGCCCGCGGGCCGGATGAACATCATGACGATGAAGAAGGCGAAGGCGAGCACGTAGCCCCATTCGAGGTCGGAGAACAGGCCGCCGAGCGAGATGATCTCGGCGAACACGAAGGCGGCGATGAAGCCGCCGATGAAATTGCCGAGCCCGCCGAGCACGCAGATCAGGAAGGTGATCGGCCCGAAGGACAGGCCGACGAAGGGGTGCACGTCATATTGCAGCACCAAAAGGCAGGCAGCGAGTCCGGCCAATCCACCGCCGATGGCCGAGGTGATGAGATAGATCTTCTTCGTGTCGACGCCCATCAGCGCCATGATCTGGCGATCCTGCGAGATGGCGCGGATCGCGGTGCCGGTGAAGGTGCGCGTCATGAACAGATAGACGCAGACCATGCCGACCAGCGCCGCCAGGAACGACAGCAGCCGCGCGTAGCTGAAATTCATGTCGCCGAAGGCAAGCACCGGCAGGCGGATGCCGAGGTTGCGGAAGTCGATGCCGAAGGCGACCGTGGCAAAGCTCTGCAGCACGAACAGCACCCCGCCGGTCGCGAGCAGCTGGTTGATCGGCGGCGCGGTCAGGAGCGGCGCGATCACGAGGTAATGCAGCGCCGCACCGAGCACGGCGACCAGCAGGATCGTGAGCGGCGCCGCCACGAAATAGCTGATGCCGTAAACCTGCACCAGGAAATACATGGCGTACATGCCGATCATCACCAGTTCGGCGTAGCAGATCCAGGTGACGTCGATGACGCCGAAGATCAAATTGAGCCCGAGCGCGAGCAGCGCCAGCACGCCGCCGAGCAGGATGCCGTTGATCACGGCCTCCAGCAGGTAGATGTCGAATATGTCCAGGAATCCCTGCATGAACATCACACCCCGAGATATGCTTCCTTGACGGTGTCGCTCGCCAGCATCTCGGCCGAGGTGCCGGACGCCCTGATCGTCCCCGCCTCGATCAGATAGGCGCGGTCGACCACTTTCAGCACCTGCTGCACGTTCTGCTCGACGATCAAGACGGTCAGCCCGCGGCTGCGGATCCGCTTCACCAGCTCGAACACCTGCTGCACTACGACCGGCGCGAGGCCGGCCGAAGGCTCGTCTAGCAGCAGGAGTTTCGGATTGGACATCAGCGCGCGGCCGATCGCGCACATCTGCTGCTCGCCGCCGGACATGGTGCCGGCCATCTGGTGGCGGCGTTCCTTCAGGCGCGGAAACAGGTCGAACACGGTTTCGAGCCGCTCGGCATAGTGCCCGCGCGCCTCCTTCATGAAGGCGCCCATCTTGAGGTTGTCGTCGACCGAGAGCTGCGGGAACAGCCGCCGGTTCTCCGGGACATGCGCGATGCCGAGGCTGACGATCTTGTGCGGCGGAGTCGTGACGACGTCGACGCTTTCCATCCGGATCGAGCCGCGCGAGGGACGGATCAGGCCGGAGATGACGCGCATCAAAGTGGTCTTGCCTGCGCCGTTGGGGCCGATGACGCCGACGGCCTCGCCGGCCTTGACGTCGAGATTGACGTCGAACAGCGCCTGGAAGGTGCCGTAACCGGCATTGACGCCGCGGAGTTCGAGCATCAGGCGCCTCCCGCGCGGCGGCGCGCTTCGGCGGCCGCGGCCTGCGTGGTTTCGGCATCGGTGCCGAGATAGACCTCGATGACGCGCGGATCGCCCGCCACAGCGCTCGGCAGGCCTTCCGAGATCTTCTCGCCGTGATCGAGCACCATCACGCGGTCGACGACGCGCATCAGCACACCCATGATGTGCTCGACCCAGATGATGGTGATGCCGAGTTCGTCGCGGATGTTGCGCAGCATGTCGGCGGCCTGGTCCATCTCGGCCTCGTCGAGACCACCGAGGCTTTCGTCGGCGAGCAGCAGTTTTGGTGCAGTGGCGAGCGCCTTGGCGAGCTCGAGCTTCTTCAGCCCGGCAGCGCCGAGACCGTCGACGCTGGCATGGCGATCGGTCGGCAGGCCGACCATTGCCAGCGCGCGCTCGGCGGCCTCCTCCGCCTTGACGCGGCTGTGGCGGCCCTGGCCGTAGAAGCCGGCGAGCGCGACGTTCTCGAAGATGGTGAGGCGGCGGAACGGGCGCGGGATCTGGAAGGTGCGGCCGATGCCGCTGTTGATGATCCGGTGCGGCGCAAGACCCGCGATCTCGGCGCCGTCGAACAGGATCGAGCCCGAGCTCGGCGCCAGCGTTCCCGAGAGCATGTTGAAGATCGTGCTCTTGCCCGAGCCGTTGGGGCCGATCAGGCCGAGGATCTCGCCCTGATCGACCCTGAACGACACGTTGTTGACGGCGGTGAAGCCGCCGAACCGCTTCACCAGTCCGCTGACTTCCAGCACCAGGGCCCTCCGCTGCTACTGGTTGCTGTAGGTGGTGCCCTTCGGCAGCGGCAGCACGGCCTCGCGCTGCGCCTGGCTCTTGGGCCACACCACATGGGACTTGTCTTCGAGATACTGGATCACGACGGGGAACGAGCGCTCGTTCTGCCCGGCCATGGGCGTGCCCTCGCCGTAGAACTTGACGCCGAAGCCGAGCATGGTGCCGCCTTCGGGAATGTCGGTGTCGAGCGCCGCCTTGCGCAGCGCCTCGGGATCGACGCCGCCATATTTCTTGATCGCGCGCGGCAACACGTCGTTCATGAACACATAGGTGTTGGACGCGCCGATGCCGACATGGGCGGAGCGGATGGCGACCCCGGGCTTGATCTTGTCGAACTCCTCGCCGACCATCTTGATGACGGGCGGCAGCTTCGGATCCATGGTCTTCTGGTTGGCAAGCCAGATCGAGATCGGGTCGGTGTTGAAGATATAGGTGGCGTCGGCCCCCATGCCTTCCTTCAGCTTCTCATAGACGCCGTAACCCGCGCCATGTCCCATCAACGCACCGAATTTCAGCCCCTGCTCGCGAGCCTGGCGCAGCAGCAGGGTGATGTCCGGATTGTAGCCGGTGTGGAAGATGACGTCGGGCTTGGCGCGCTTCAGCTTGGTCACCAGCGCCGAGAGATCGGGTGCGGTCGCCGAATAGCCTTCCTTCAGCACGACGTTGAAGCCGGCCTTCTTGGCCCCGGCCTCGTTGCCCTTGGAGACGTCGACGCCGTAGGCGCCGTCCTCGTGGATGATGGCGACGCGCAGATCCTTCGGCTCCTTGCCGAGCTTCTCCTTGGCGTTCTGCGCGATGAAGTCCATCGTCATCATGCCGAACTGGTCGCCGCTCGCCTGCGGGCGGAACACGTATTTGTAGCCCTTCTCGTTGAACACGGCCGACGAGATGCAGGTCGTCATCCACATGAACTTCTTGAGCTGCTCGACACGGGCGGCCACCGGCACGCATTGCGCCGAGGAGAAGAAGCCGAGCACCATGTCGACCTTCTCCTGCTCGAGCAGGCGAACGGATTCGTTGATGGCGATGTCGGGCTTGCTCTGCGCGTCGGCATAGACCGCCTCGATCTTGTAGCCTTCGACGCCGGTCTTGGCGAAATGATCGAGAATGATCTTGGTGCCGACGTAGTTAAGCTCGGAGCCGCCGCCGGCCAGAGGCCCGGTCAAATCGAACACGACGCCGATCTTGATCTTCTTGTCCTGGGCCTGGGCGGACATCGCCAAGCCCGTCGCTGCTATCGCGACCACCAGCCCATGTAGCAACCGGGCAGCCATGCGCAGGCGCATCAAACCCTCCCTGGACGATTGTGCATTGCATTCGTCTTGATCTTGCTTGCCCCCATCACATGGGCAGAGCGCAGGGATGTCAAGTCTTGCGCATCAGCGCGAGGCGAACTGCTGCTCGACAAAGGCCGTGACAAATCGCGGCATGCTCGGCCTGAGATCGCTCATCCCGCGCACGAGATGGATGGCCGACAGTTCGGGCTCGTCCTCGCGGGCGAGGTTGGCTTCAATCCGGGCGCGCGCCTCGTCGCCGGGCATGTTCAGGTTGAGGACTTGTATCATTGCAATCGACGGCCCGGTGACGACACAGTGCCATTCCGGCTCTGCCCAGTAGTCAGCTGTGGTCAACCCGGTCTCTTCCCCAAGCTCACGGACGACACTGCCAGCAATGTCGAGGGCGCCGTCCATGACATCGTCGAGATCTGGCGTGCCTGAAGGAAAATAGATACGGCCTGCATTGGCCGTGTGCTGCGCCATCTCGCCCATAACGAAGGCACCGTCGGAGGCCCGCAGCGCCCCCATGCCAAAGCCGTTGAACACCGCCTTGTCGGGAAAGCCCCAGTCGCGCCAGGCGAGGAAGCTCGCAAAGTCCGTCTCGAAATAGGTCGCGGCAAGAATGTCGTCCGTAAACACCGCGTCGCGCCCGAGCAGGACGCGGCCGTTCCAGATTTTGGGGCGCTCGCGCTGCTTCTCGGCGAAATGCGCCGCGATCTCGTCGCGGCGCTCCTCTGCGAACGGCCAGACGATCGGCCGTACGGCAAGACCAAACGCCGTGACGCGATGAATGATTGGTGACGTCATGACGCCTGATTACCAAGCCTTCGCGTCAGTTATTTGGCATTCCCTGTGGTCTTCTTGGCCTGCTCGACGAAGGTGTTGGTGAAGGTCTTGCTGACGTCGATCTTGGCATTGGCCACCTCGGGTGAGCCGACGCTGAACACCGCGAGCACGGCGTCCGCGCCCTTCGGGTCCATCTTCCCGGTCTCCGAGTACATCGGGATCGTGTTCTTCAGCGCGGCGAGATAGAGGTCCTTGTTCTTGCCGACCGTCTCCTCCGGCATCTTCGCCATGATCTCCTCAGGGCTGTGCGAATGGATCCAGGCGAGCGTGGCGAGGATCGCGTTGGTGAGCGCCTGCGTCTCCTTCTCGTGCTTGGCCACCCAGGCCGCGGTCGAGTACAGCGCGCCGCCCGGATATTCGCCGCCGAAGGTCTCGAGCGTGTCCTTTTGCGTGCGGGTGTCGGAGAGGATGCGCAGATCCTTGTGGCTGCCCTGCAGTACGGTGACGGAGGGATCGAGCATCACGGCCGCGTCGATCTGGCCCTGCTCCATCGCGGCGACCGCGGTGGCGCCGAGGCCGACACCGATCACGGCGGCGCTGGTGGGATCGACGCCGTTCTTCTTCAGCATGTATTTCAGGAAGAAGTCGGTGGAGGAGCCGGGGGCGCTGACGCCGACCTTCTTGCCGGCGAGGTCCTTGACCGACTTGATGTCGTTGGTCCGCGAGGGCGCGACCACCAGCACGAGGCCGGGATAGCGGTCATAGACCACGAAGGCCTGCAGCTCCTGCTTCTTGGCGGCCAGGTTGACGCAATGGTC
>NZ_JXDL01000001.1:6788753-6794709 GCF_001590795.1 Bradyrhizobium sp. AT1 | reverse complement strand
TAGCCGGAGACGACGTCGGCGCTGCCGCCGAGCACAGCCTTCAGCGCGTCCGAACCGCCCTTGAGGTCCACAAGCTCGACACTGAGGCCGGCCTTGTCGTATTCGCCGAGCTGCTTGGCCAGCACCGTCGGCAGATAGCACAGGCAGGAGCCGCCGCCGACGGCGATGGTGACCTTGCTTTGCGCCGCGGCAAATGAGGTGGTGAGCGTCAGCGCGAGCAGCGCGCCGGCGAGCCTGGCAATCGTGTTCTTCATTGGTTTCCTCCGTTCGGCCGGCGGCACCATAGAGCAGCCCGGCTGGCTTGAGAAGCGCTCAGCGAAGCACTGGCCATCGGCCTTTCGGCGCAATAGCATGCGGGAACAACAACAAATCATACTGGGGAGGATCATCCATGAATCGCCTTGCTGCCGGGCTGTCGATTACGGCCGCCTTCGTCGCCGGATGCGGCGCCACTTACCTGCTCGGGCCGGCGCTCGCCGCCGAGAGCATTACCGCGCAAATCATCCATACCGGCGAGATGGACGGTGATGCGCTGGGCCCGGCCAACAAGGTCGGCTATCGCTCCAAGACCTTCATGACCGCCGACGGCGCCACGATCTCGATCCAGGTCGGCAATGTGCCCAAGCACATGCATCCCAACACCAACGAGATCCAGTACATCCTTGATGGTACCGGCACGATCTGGCTCGGCGACAAGGAGGTCACGGTGAAGCCGGGTGATCTCGTCATCATCCCCAAGGGCACGCCGCATGGCGGCACCAAGCCGATCAGCGGCCAGGTGAAGGCCATCGCGATCAAGACCCCGCCGCAAGCGCCCGACGACGTCAAGTTGCTGGACTAGGCTTCGCCATCAGGGTTCGCGCCAATGCGCGGACCCGTTTCCCGAGTCCTGGAACTAGATCGGTCCCGCCTGTTTGCGGATCTCGTTTGCGATCGGCTTGAGGGTGTCCCCCGGAAGCTGGCCGACGAGCGTATAGCCCATGCCACGATCCGCCCATGCGAAGCCTGCGATATCGCCGGCCGCGTGCGGCATCATCGGCGCATCCTGACTGCCGCTGCTCATTGGACGTGTCAGCATGACGAGACGGTCGCCCTGATCGTCGTCATACATGAACATCGCGGCCGGACCGTGCGAGGTCGCAACCAGGCGCCCTCCCATCAGTCGATAGCCCGACGTGGACAGATCAGGCACCTTGACCGCCCGCTTCAACCGGCTGGACACCCATTGCGTGAGCTCGGCGCTGTCGGAAGCACGTATTTCGACCGGCCGCACGCGATCCTGTGCGTAGACGCCGTAGGAGTAGGCGGCCTCCTGCGCCAATGCGGACAATCCGTTCGAACCACCTTGCAACAGGCTGCGCACGGTCCATCCGCCGAGACCGCCGATGCCCACCAGCAACAGCGCCGCGATTGCCATCCATGCACGCAATGGACGTCGCTTTCGACCTTCGATGATGTGCGACAGGTTCAGTTCGGCCGGCACTGGTTCATTTGCAATCGAAGCCAACGCGCCACGCAACTGCTCGCGCTGGCTGGCGAAGGCCGCGACGCGCCCGGCGGCATCCGGATGGTCGTTCAGATAGGAAGCAACCTCGCCACGACGCTCGGGTGCAAGCGCCTGGTCTACGAAGGCGTGGAGATCATCTTCCGTGATCGGTCGCTGGCTCATTTCATGCTCCGCAATTCCACGACATTCCCCGGTGCAGCACCCTCCATCTCCTGCTGCAACCTTTCCCGCGCGCGTGACAGGCGCGACATCACGGTCCCGACCGGGATATCCAGCAATTTCGCGGCGTCGGCGTAGGAAAAATCCTCGACTGCGACAAGCAACAGCACGGCCCGCTGCTCTTCCGGCAGCCTCGCGAGCTTGTTCAGGACGTCCTGGTAGATCAGTCTGTGCTCCTGTGCGGCGGCACTCGCGAGCTCGCGCTCGCCTGCATCATCGATCGGCATATGCCTTCCCCGCGTCGCGGTCTGACGGAATTGGGTAACCGCCAGATTGTGGAGGATGGTGAACAGCCAGGCGCGCACGCTGCCGTCACGCCGCTGATGCCAGCGGCTGACGGCGCGCTCCAGGCAATCCTGAACCAGATCGTCGGCGGTTGTGCGATCACGCATCAGCGCGCGCGCATAACGGCGGAGCGAGGGGATCAGCGGTTCAACCTGAACCAGCATGTCCTTCATGGAGTGCTCCGCCTGCCTTTCGTTGACGCCCGATGGCGTGTCATTGCGTCTCGATCTGGACAGCGCCGCCGGGCTCGGCCGCATCACCGGAGGCAATCACAAGATATCGCTTTCCGGAGGCCGCGGACTGATCGACGATCTGGCGGATCGGACCAGCCGCATTGACGATAGCCGATCCGGCCGGATTCGTCATGAAGGCCGCAAGCGGCTGCAGCGGGCCAGTTCCATCATTTCGATCCGCCAGCGCAAGCACATATTTCTGCTTGGGTTGAAGTCCTGTCACCGAAGCCTGCAATATCTGAATCAGGCCCTGGTCGAACAGCGAGACGCTGGTCGGCGCCGCGCCATCCTTCGATCCGTCCTTCGATCCGTCCTTGGGGCCCATCGAAAGATGGGCGACCTGGCCGGCGACGCCCAGCGGCTGCAGATTCTGGCGGTCATCCGGATTGGGCGCCGCGCCTGGAACGTAGGCGATCGCCTGCGGTGCCTGGCCGATCGGGACATTCGCAACCACGCCGTTGGTCGCAGTGTCGATCGCTGCGAGGGCGTCGGCGTTCTCGAGGCCGACATAAATGCGCGTGCCATCGCCGGACGGCCAGACGCCATGGGGCAGATTACCGACCGGGATCGTCGCGACCTGCGAGAAATCGTCCGTGCGGAAAACCCTCACCAGGTTCAGACCACCGACGGTGACATAGGCGAACGTGCCCTTGGCGGTATGCGCGAAATTGACGTGATTGGTGATCGGACCGGTGTCGATCGTCTTGATCAGGTTGAACGGCGGCTTCGCGTTGAACACCTGGGTCCGGCCGACATCCTTCAGCGTGAACCAGACCTGGTTTCCATCGGGCGTCGCCGCGATGTTCGGGCAGAACGGGCTCTCTTGCTTCACTTTGGCGATGATCTTGTGCTCGGCGACAGAAACAACATCAGTCTCGGGATTGAACGACGAGCAGATGTAGCCGTACTTGCCGTCGGGGGAGAAGATCTGCATCCCCGGCCCGTTGGGGGTCGTGATACGGGCCTTCTCCTTCAGGCTCTTGGCATCGATCACGGAGATGTAGTTCTCGCCGCGGACGGTGACCCACACCTCCTTGCCGTCGGGGGTGTAGAATGCCTCGTGCGGCGACCGCCCGACATAGGTCACGTGCCTGACCGCATTGGTCGCGGTATCGATGAAGCTCACCGAATTGGAGCCGATCGAGACCACGGCGAGCGTCTTGTGGTCGGGGGAGAAACCCATGCCGTGCACAAGAACCTGGCCCTTATAGAGCGGGCTGAAATTGCCGGGCTGCGGATCTCCCAGGCGGATCACACCAAGCAGCTTGTTGTCGACCGGATCCGTCACCGAGACGGTGTTCGAGAACTGCTCGGCCGCATAGACGCGATCGTGATGGCTGATCGGAATATCGGGGGCGGATAGCGCGCCCGGCGCCTGCCCTGCCCATGCGGCCGAGCCGGTGGCGAGCATCGTGGCTGCCAGGAAAATGCTCTTCATGAGGTTGCTTCGGGACGTCTTCATTGATGAATCCTATTTCTTCATTCCGGCGGACATATCCATCTGCATGCCCTGATGATGAACGTTTGCGGTCGGAACGGATGGCGGCTGCGTCGGAGCCGGCGTCGTGTCCGTTGCAGGCTCGCCGATGGCGAGCTTCATCGCCGCAATCTCCTGCATCTGATCGACGATGATTTCCTGGGCAATGCGCCGCAGCTGTTCGTTCTTGCCGTAACGCAGCTCGATGACCGCCATGTCGATCGCGCCCTGATGATGCGGATTCATCATCGCAACGAAGTCGCGATCGATATCGCCGGTCGGCTTGGCCGCCATGTCGTTCATCATCTTGGTCATCGCCGCGTCGTTCTCTTGCAGGAACGCACGCTCGTCCGCGCTGTGCGCAACCGATGGGGGGACCGGATGGGCTTCATGCGCGAGCACGAGCGACGGCAGCGCGAATGCGACGAAGATGCGGGCGCCGATGAGCGCCGTTCCGAGGCCTGGCCTCGGCCATCGGCATCTGCCTGCGAGCGACGCAATGACGCGGCGAAACTGTAACTGGTGCATCCTGAACTCCCATGCAGGTGGTTGCATGGGGGTATGACGCGTGGGCGCGCGTTCTATTCCGACCGGCCAATCACATAAATGTCAGCAGGCGATCGAGCCTAGCCGCGACCGTCCACGGTCGGCCGCCACACCAAGAGCCGCCGCTCCACCAGCGTGACGCCATAGTCGATCAGGATGACGAACGCCGACAGCACGAACATGCCGGCGAACACGCCGGCGACGTCGAATACGCCTTCGGCCTGCTGGATCAGATAGCCGAGCCCCGCGGCCGATCCGAGATATTCGCCGACGACCGCGCCGACCACGGCGAACCCGACCGAGGTGTGCAGCGAGGAGAACATCCAGGACAGCGCGGAGGGCCAATAGACGTGCCGCATCAGTTGCCGCTCGCTCATGCCGAGCATGCGGCCGTTGTCGAGCACGGTGCGGCTGACCTCCTTCACGCCCTGATAGACGTTGAAGAACACGATGAAGAACACCAAGGTCACGCCGAGCGCGACCTTGGACCAGATGCCAAGGCCGAGCCACAGCGCGAAGATCGGCGCCAGGACGACGCGGGGCAGCGCGTTGACCATCTTGACGTAGGGGTCGAACACGGCGGCGACCAGCGGCTGGCGCGCGAACCAGAAGCCGATCAGCACGCCGCCGAGCGAACCGATCACGAAGGCGAGGATCGATTCCGTCAGCGTGATGGCGAGATGCTTCCAGATCACACCGGAGGCGAACCACTTCACGATCTGGCTGAAGACGTCGAGCGGGTTGGAGAAGAAGAACGGCGGCAGCAGGATCTTGCCGAACACGGGCACGGTCGACAGCACCTGCCACAGCACGATGCAGACGACCGCGACCAGCACTTGCAGCGCAAACAGCGTCGGGCGCGACATCAGACCGCCTCCGCCGCTTGCGTGGACTGCGCGTAGCCCTTCATCACCTCGTCCTTGAGCACGCTCCAGATCTCGCGATGCAGCTCGTGGAACTCCTTGTCCAGCCGCACCTCGAAGATGTCGCGCGGGCGGGCCAAGCCGACGCGCCAGTCGCCGATGATGCGCGAGGACGGACCGGCCGACATGATCACGACGCGGTCGGCGAGCGCGATCGCCTCTTCGAGATCATGGGTCACGAACAGCACGGCCTTGCGGTCGGCGCTCCAGAGGTCGAGCAGCAGGTTGCCCATCACCTGCCGGGTCTGCGCATCGAGCGGCCCGAACGGCTCGTCCATCAAGAGGATCTTGGGATCGCGGATCAGCACCTGCGCCAGCGCCACGCGCTTGCGCTGGCCGCCGGAGAGCATGTGCGGATAGCGACCCGCGAAGGCGCCGAGGCCAACCGAGGTCAGCCATTGCTGCGCCCGCGCCAGCGCTTCGGTGCGCGGCGTGCCCTGCACCTCCAGCCCGATCGCGACATTGTCGAGCGCCGTCTTCCACGGGAACAGCGCGTCGGCCTGGAACAGATAGCCGGCATCCCGGTTCAGCCCGGCGAGCGGCTGGTCGAAAATCCTGACACTGCCGGCGGCCGGCTTTAGCAGCCCGGCCGCGACGTTGAGCAGCGTGGATTTCCCGCAGCCCGTGGGGCCGACAATGGCCACGAACTCGCCCTGCGCCACCGTGAGATGGGCCTTTTCCACCGCCGTATAGACCCGCCCGTCCCCGAGCCGGAACGCAACCTTGGCATCTTCCAGCGCCACTGCCGTTGGCGTTGACATATGTT
>NZ_JXDL01000001.1:6788085-6788733 GCF_001590795.1 Bradyrhizobium sp. AT1 | reverse complement strand
TGACGGTCTCTCCGCCTCCAACAGTGTCCGTGTTGAGAGATCACCCCACCCCGCCCGCGCGGCGCGCGTGCGACCCTCCCCCTCCAGGGGAGGGTAAGGAAGAATGAGCTGCGACGAATGCCTTCCGAGCCGACCATCAGCTATGCCCACGTCACCAAGAGCTTCGGCGCGCTCAAGGCTGTGGACGACGTCTCGCTCGACATCGCCGAGGGTGAGTTTCTGGCCATCGTCGGCGGCTCCGGCTCCGGCAAGACGACGCTGCTGCGGCTCGCCAACCGGCTGATCGAGGCCGATGGCGGCAGCATCGCGGTCGAGGGCGAGGACGTGCGAAGCGTCGATCCGGTCGCGCTGCGGCGGCGGATCGGCTACGTCTTCCAGGCTGGCGGCCTGTTTCCGCATCTGAGCGTCGCCGACAATATCGGGATCACGCCGAAACTGCTGGGCGAGCCGGCCGCGGATATCGCAGCGCGCGTCGACGAGTTGCTGGCGTTGGTGCAGCTCGACCGCGATGCGCATCGCGACCGCCTGCCGGAGGCGCTCTCCGGCGGCCAGCGCCAGCGCGTCGGGGTCGCGCGGGCGCTTGCGGCGAGGCCGCGCATCGTGCTGATGGACGAGCCGTTCGGCGCGCTCGATCCCCTCACCCGCGAC
>NZ_JXDL01000001.1:6750762-6787150 GCF_001590795.1 Bradyrhizobium sp. AT1 | reverse complement strand
CGTGCCCTGCATCGCAAGCTCGGCCTGACCACCGTCATGATCACGCACGACATGACGGAGGCGATCCTGCTCGCCGACCGCGTCGCGGTGATGCGCGAGGGGAAGCTGCTCGCCCAGGGCACGCCCGCCGAGCTGTCGCAGAGCAGCGACGCTTACGTGCTGGAGCTGTTGCGCACGCCGCGCCGCCAGGTCGAGCGGCTGAACGCGCTGCTGCCGCAGGGCGGTACGGCATGAGCTTGCTTGCCGATCCACGCTGGGGCGAGGCGCTGGGGCATCTGCCCGATTATCTCGGCAACCATGTGCGGGTCAGTCTTGCCGCGCTCGCGCTCGGCCTTGCCGTCAGCCTGCCGCTGGCCATCCTGACGCGCAACCGCCCGGCGCCGCGCGCCATCCTGCTCGCGATCGCCAGCATCGTGCAGACCGTGCCGGGCCTTGCGCTGCTCGCGCTGTTCTATCCGCTGCTGCTGCTGGCGGCATCCGTGACGCTGTCCTGGTTCGGCGTGTCCTTTTCGGCGTTCGGCTTCCTGCCCGCGATGCTCGCGCTGGCGCTCTATTCGATGCTCCCGGTGCTGCGCAACGGCATCACCGGGCTCAACGGCATCGATCCCGCGCTGATCGAGGCCGCCAAAGGCGTCGGCATGACCGGGCGGCAGTCGCTGATCATGGTCGAGCTGCCGCTGGCGCTGCCGGTGATGATGGCGGGCATCCGCACCGCCGCGGTGTGGGTGATCGGCACCGCGACGCTGTCGACGCCGATCGGGCAGACCAGCCTCGGCAATTACATCTTTGCGGGATTGCAGACCCAGAACTGGGTGCTCGTGCTGTTCGGCTGCTTTGCCTCCGCTCTGCTGGCGCTTGCCGTCGATCAGTTGCTCGGCCTGATCGAGGTCGGCCTGCGCCAGCGCAGCCGCTTGCGCAGCGGCCTCGGCGCGGCCGGCATCGCGGCGCTGGTCGCTGCAACGCTGGTGCCGACCATGGGACGCTCGCCGTCCGGCTACGTGGTCGGTGCAAAAACCTTCGCCGAGCAATACGTGCTGTCGGCGTTGATGCGGGACCGGCTCCAGGCGGCCGGCCTGTCCGCAACGGCGCGCTCGGGCCTCGGCTCCAGCGTGATCTTTGGGGCATTGAAGGCCGGCGACATCGATCTCTATGTCGATTATTCCGGCACCCTCTGGGCCAATCAGCTGCATCGCACCGACATCAAGCCGCGCGTGGAGCTGGTTGCGGAACTCAAGGCCACACTGGCGAAGGACAACATCACGCTGCTCGGCGAGCTCGGCTTCGAGAATGCCTATGCGCTGGTGATGCCGCGGAAGAAGGCCGAGGCGCTCGGTGTCCGCACCGTCGCCGATCTCGCAGCGCATGCGCCGACGCTGTCGATCGCCGGCGACTACGAATTCTTCTCGCGGCCGGAATGGCCGGCGCTGCAAAAGGCCTATGGCCTCTCCTTCCGCGCACAGCGCCAAATGCAGCCGGATTTCATGTATGCGGCGGTGGCCAGCGGCGAGGTCGACGTCATCGCCGGCTACACCAGCGACGGCCTGATCGCGAAATACGACCTGGTCGCGCTCGACGATCCCAAGCATGCGATTCCGCCTTACGACGCAATCCTGCTGCTGGCACCGAAGCGCGCCGGCGACGAGAAGCTGAAGACGGCGCTGCAACCGCTGCTCGGCAAGATCGACATCGCCACGATGCGCGAGGCGAATTTGCGCGCCAGCGGCAACGACGCGAACTCCTCGCCGGATGCGGTGGCGCGATGGCTGTGGGAGAAGGTCGGCGGGCGGTAGGCTACAGCCCCCGGATCATCCCCGCGTCGATCAGAAGGCGGTTGAGCCGCCGCGCTTCGGCGCCGTCCTTGCAGCTGTAGAACATGCCCTTGCAGCGGAGCATGATCTCCTTCTGCTCGGCGAAGGACGGGTCGAGCGGGATGCCGGCGGCCTCCTGGATCAGCAGCGGCAGATAGGGACCGTCGATCGTGTCCATCACGGTATCGCTCTTCACCGGCTCGAAATTGACCGCGTCGATCGCGTAATAGGTTGCGTAGAGGCGCGGATCGTAGGCGTCGAGCTTCTTGCCGATGGCGCCCTCGTCGAGCCCGGGCTCGAGGATCCCGGGCGCGAACTCCGGCTGATGATCGCCATAGCGCACGATCAGGAACGGCTCCCCGGGGAACGTCTTCTTCAGGCCCGCGATGAACGCCTTGTACTGCTCGGCGCTCATCGCCTGCCGGCGCAGATATTCGTCGATCGACGGCACGTTGCCCGGCGCGCGCCAGTTCGGCAGCAGGTCGGGACGGAAGCGCGTCTCCCAGGGGAAATGATTGGCGCCGAGATAGATGAAGGTGAACAGCGGCTTGTTCGGCGGCTGCTGGCCCATCAGCTGCAGCGCCTTGCCGTAGAAGAAGCTGTCCGGCTCGACGTCCTTGGCACCGAGGTCCTTCGAATCGAGGAAGCGTTCGATGCCGGTCGTCATCTGGAAGCTGCGGGCGGCCATGAAGCCGCCATAGGCGGGATAGAGCGACATGGTGTCGTAGCCGCAGCGGCGCAGCGCCAACGGCAGCCCGCGCTCGACGCGGTTCGAGGCGATGCGCGTCACGAAATAGGCGAAGCGGCCGAACGAGCGCGAGGACAGCCCCGCAAGCACGTTATATTCGGTGAACCAGCTCGGCCCGCCGTTGCTCTCGGCCAGGAATGTGCGCTGCTTGCCGTCCCAGGACTTGAAGTGATCGCCATAGCCCTGCGGCACCTTGATGCCCTGCGCGGCGCGGATGTCGAAACTCGATTCATCATGGATCATGATGATGTTCGGCCGGCGGCCCGCGGGATGGCAGGAATCGAGCAGCGGCATGTTGAGCCGCTCGTTGCTCGCAGCGGCCGATTCCATGAAGCCGTATTGCACGAAGTCGGACACCGAGCTGACGCCGGAGCGGAAGAATTTCGACAGATAGCCGTCGTCGTAATAGCCGCGCCAGGCCTCGTCCGGATGATAGAGCGAATAGAAGACCAGCGCGGCGAGGCAGGCCAGCTTGCAGGCGAGCGCCGGCAGGCGGCGGATGCGGAACGGATCGAGCCACCACAGCGCATACATCAGCGGCAGCGTGACGAGGCCGGCCAGGATCACCGACCAGCGCAGATTCGGGAAGATCGTGAACAGGAAGGCGACGGTGTCGCGGTCGATCATCATCAGGTCGATGAAGTTGACCGTCATCTGCACGACGTCGTGCTTGAGCCGCGACAACAGCACCAGCACGACGACCATGGTCAGCGACAGCGCGCCGGAGAGAGCCGGCCGCCGCAGCAGTGTGATCCAGAAGAAGTTGAGGATGCCCCAGGCCAGCGCGAACGAGAGCCGCGAGCCGAAATCGGTCTCGGTCTGGTACATCAGCGCGAGCGCGGCCAGATGCGGCGCGGCAACGGCGAGCAGCCGCCAGATACCGAGCGCGGCGACGCTCGCCAGCACGGCCGTCGTGGCAGAAGGACCTGGATTGGGCGCGGACGCCATCGACGACACGCAACTCTGGTCCGGCCAAATGAATGCCTAGCCGTCTGGCCGGCCCAAGGCGGGAATAAGGGCGGCTAGGGCGTCCGGCGCAGCCGGAAAGCCTGCACCGTGTCATAAAACTGTAACTGAACGGTCAAGGACAGGCAACGGACGCCGTGATCCGACCTTCGCTTAATGTTTCGCTGGCGGCGATGGGCCGCAGGCAAGGAGCTTCGCAGGACCGCCCGGGGTCAGCTGACCGCCGATCACCCCAGCGGCGACAGTCCAAGCCGCTTGGCGATGATGCGGTCGACCGTCCGTTTCGGCAGTACGGCGCCGATCAGATGGCGCATCGGGTCGGGCGTGATCTGGTAGCGCACCTTGGGGCTTGCTGCGGTCAGCGCCTCGAACACGATTTCGGCGATCCGTTCGGCCGGCAGGCCCTTGGCGCCGAGGTCCATCATGAAAGCCATGACCTTGTTCAGCGCCGGCAGATAGGGCGAGTTCTGGTAGACGGACAGATCGATCTGTTCGGCCTTGCTCCAGATCGGCGTCTTCACCGCACCGGGGGCGACGATGATGACGTCGATGCCGAACAGCATCAGCTCGCGGCGCAGGCTCTCGGATAGGCCTTCGATGGCATGCTTGGAGGTGCAGTAGGGCGCCGACAGCGGATTGCCGTTCTTGCCTGCGACCGAGCTGATCATCACGATCCGCCCCTTCGGCCCCTTCAGCGACGGATCGGCCCCGAGCAAGGGCCCGAACGCCTGCGTCGCGATGACGGGGCCGATCACGTTGATGTCCATTTGGCGGCGGAAATCGTCTGCCGACAATTCGAGCACGGGGCCGGCGACCGCGATGCCGGCATTGTTGACGAGGCCCGCCAGCGTCTCGCCGCCCAGCGCCTCGCGCACGTTCCGCGCGGCAGCAAGGACCGCAGCCTCGTCGGTGACGTCGAACAGCAGTGGTTTGAAATGGGCGCCGAGCTCAGCCTCGAGCCGCTCCGCATCGGCCTGCTTGCGGACGCTGCCGAAGACGCGATAGCCGCGATCGATCAGGAATTTTGCAGTAGCCCAGCCGATGCCGGTGGACGCGCCGGTGATGACGACAGATCGCATGGTCTCCCCTCCCTCAGGTTCCCGCGATCATGCCTTGGATTCTTCTTGGTGTCCCGGACAAGCGCAGCGAAGCGCAGAGCCGGGACCCAGGAGCCGCAATGGCCCCCGGATCAGCAGCGCACCACTTGCGTGTTGCACTGCGTCCGGGGAACGCAAAGCTTAGTTCTTCGACTTGTCGACCAGCGCGCCCTTCTTGATCCAGGGCATCATGTCGCGAAGTTTCGCGCCGACTTCCTCGATCGGGTGCTGGGCGAGCTTGGCGCGGGTCGCCTTGAACGAGGTCTGGTTGACCTTGTTCTCGAGCATCCAGTCGCGGGCGAACTTGCCGCCCTGGATGTCGGCGAGAACGCGCTTCATCTCGGCCTTGGTCTCGGCGGTGACGATGCGCGGACCGGTGACGTACTCGCCGTACTCGGCGGTGTTGGAGATCGAGTAGTTCATGTTGGCGATGCCGCCTTCATAGATCAGGTCGACGATCAGCTTCACTTCGTGCAGGCACTCGAAATAGGCCATCTCCGGGGCGTAGCCGGCTTCGACCAGCGTCTCGTAGCCGCCCTTGATCAGCTCGACCAGGCCGCCGCAGAGCACGACCTGCTCGCCGAACAGGTCGGTCTCGCACTCTTCCTTGAAGGTGGTCTCGATGATGCCGGCGCGGCCACCGCCGACGGCCGACGCGTAGGACAGGCCGAGGTCATGGGCGTTGCCCGAGACGTCCTTGGCGATCGCGATCAGGCAGGGCACGCCGCCGCCGCGCTGATACTCCGAGCGCACGGTGTGGCCAGGACCCTTCGGCGCGATCATGAGCACGTCGAGGTCGGCGCGCGGGTCGAGCAGGTTGAAATGGACGTTGAGGCCGTGCGCGAACACGAGGGCCGCGCCCTTCTTCATGTTGTCGTGCAGGTGCTCGCGATAGATATCGCCCTGGAGCTCGTCCGGGGTGAGCATCATGACGAGGTCGGCCCATTTGGCAGCTTCGGCGACTTCCATCACCTTGAAGCCGGCGGCTTCCGCCTTCTTCACCGAGCCCGAATCCTTGCGCAGCGCGATGGCGACTTCCTTGACGCCGGAATCCTTCAGGTTGAGCGCATGGGCATGGCCCTGGCTGCCATAGCCGACGATGGCGACCTTCTTGCCCTTGATCAGGTTCAGGTCGGCGTCGCGATCGTAATAAACACGCATGGTCGTTTCCTCGTTCAGGGCCGAAAATCGGCCATTGGTCAGTGTCCGAAGGGTGAAATTTGCGGATTTCGGGGGCTGTCTAGAGCATTTCGGCCCCAGAGGGAAACCCGTTTCTGCATGGAAATCCGCGACATCATGCATCCATGAAAACGGGGTAGAGGGAGGCCAGCAGCAGGATCGCCATCAGGATATTGAAGGCGCGGACCAGCCGCTCCGAGGTCAGGACCGGCCGCAATGCGGAGCCAAACAGGGCCCAGACCACGGTCGAGACGGTGCCGACGAGCAGGCTGATCAGGGTCTGGATCGCGATGTTGAGCGGGAATTGGGCGATCGCCGCATAGGCGGTGATGGTGCCGATCACGATCACCCAGCCCTTGGCATTGATCCATTGGAACATCGCCGCGCCCCAGAACGTCATCGGGCCGCGGCCGTCCCCCTCGCCGGGCCTGGTCGGACCGGACATGGCGATCGCGGCGGCAAGATAGATCAGGTAGGCGGCGCCGGCATATTTCAGGATGGTCTGGAGGATCGGATAGGCCAGGAACACCGAGCCGAGCCCGAGGCCGACAGCGGCGACCATGAAGGCGAAGCCGAGGACGATGCCGACGATGTGAGGGATGGTGCGCCGGAAGCCGTAGGTCAGGCCAGAGGACAACAGCATGATGTTGTTCGGCCCGGGCGTGAAATACATCACGACCATGAAGATGAGGAAGGCGTAGAACAGCGACTGGGACATGCTCACCTCACGCCGTCTTCGCGAGCGGCTTGGCTAACGCCTTGGGCCGGTTCGCCAGCACCATCACCGCGATACCAACGATCACGGTGAGCATGCCGGCGAGCCGCAAAGGTCCGAACCGCTCGCCGAACACGATGCTGGAGGCAGCCGAGCCTACGAACGGCACCAGCAGCGCGAACGGCACCACTTGCGCGGCGGGGTAGTCGCGCAGCAATCGGCCCCACAGCCAATAGGCGATGCTGGTGGAGATCGCGCCGATCGCCACCAGGCAGACGAGACCGGTGAGCGACATGTGGATCAGCGATTGGAAAGTCGGCGCGGGTCCATTGACGACCAGCGTGAGCGCGAATAGCGGCACCGCGGCGGTAAGGCACAGCCAGGCAAACAAATCGAACATCGGCGCACCGCGCGCCCCGCGCAGCAGAAGATTGCCGATCGCAAAGCAAATCGGAGCGATCATCAGCACCGCGAACGCACCGACGCTGAAGTCGTAACCGACGGTGCCGCAGATCATGAGCAGGCCCGCCGCCGCGATGACGATGCCGAGCGTCTGCACCGGCGTCGGCCGTTCGCCGAATGCGATCGCCGCAAAGCCAATAGTGAACAGTGCCTGGCTCTGCACCACGACGCTGGTCAGCCCCACCGGCACGCCGTGGGCGATGCCGTAAGCCTGGCTCAGGAACTGGCCGAGGAACAGCGTGAAGCTGATCGCGACCAGAAGTGACCAGGCCACCTTGGGCTTCGGAATGAACAGACACGGCACCGAAGCGATGGCGAAGCGCATGGCCGTCATCAGCTCCGGCGAGAATTCGTCGAGCGCGATCCGGCTCGCCACGAAGGCAAGCCCCCAGATGATCGCCACCAGGATGGCGATGAGGATGTCGGCCGGCTTCATTGTTGTTCTCGGCTCTGCCCTGTCGTGCAGCCCTGTTGTTATTTGTCTAGCCTTGCTCGCCGGCCCTTACGTGGAAGGATTGGGTTTGCGCAGCAGATAGGTGCCGTGCATCGGTGCGTGGTAATCGGCCGAGACCAGCGTGAAGCCGACGTCGGTCAGCATCCGCTCCATGACCCAGCCGAAGGTCGAATATTCGTCGCGCATGTGCGTGACGACGCTGTCGCGCGAAAAATCGTGGTTCTTGATCTGGAAGTCGGCCCATTGCTCGACGTCGCGCTCGACCGCGTCCGGCATCGACGCGTAGACGATGTCGCGCAGATAGAACGTCGCGCCCGGCTTGAGCGCGCGAAAGATCCGCGACATCGCCACCGCCTTCCAGAAATCCGGCAAATGATGCAGCGTGAATTCGCTGACGATCAAATCGTAGGATTCCGGCCGGTAGGCGAAGCTGAGCAGGCCGGCAGACTGGGTGCGCACGGGCGCCTTGCGGTCGCGCGCGTAGATCTCGGCGAGCGCCAGCATCGCCGGCGAGATGTCGATGGCGTCGACTTCGGCGCCCATCAGCGCCGCTTCGGTCGCCAGAACGCCGTTGCCGCAGCCGATATCGGCGATGCGCCAGCCGCGCTGGACACCCAGCATTTTCAGCGCGGCGCGCGCCCGCAGATCGGCATCGTCGTGGCTGTCATAGATCGAGGCCACAGCGGGCCCGATCCCCATCCGGTTCCGCTCGTTATAGTACCAGTCGCGCGCCAGCATGGTTCACATCCCTTCGGGCCCGCGGCCGATCGCGGCAACGCCGGTGCGCGACACCTCGACGAGGCCGAGCGGGCGCATCAGGTCGATATATTGATTGATCTTGTCGGTATTGCCTGTGATCTCGAACACAAAGCTCTCGGTGGTGGCGTCGATCACCCGGGCGCGGAATGCATCCGCCAGCCTCAGCGCCTCGACGCGATGCTCGCCCTGACCCCGCACTTTGACCATGGCGAGCTCGCGCTCGATCGAGCGCCGGGTCTGGGTCATGTCGACGACCTGGTAGACCGGGATCATGCGGTCGAGCTGGTTCTTGATCTGCGCGATCACCATCGGGGTGCCCGTGGTGACGATGGTAATGCGCGACAGATGCTTCTGGGCCTCGGTCTCCGAGACCGTAAGGCTTTCGATGTTGTAGCCGCGGCCCGAGAACAGGCCGATGACGCGCGCGAGCACGCCGGGCTCGTTCTGCACGAGCACGGCAAGCGTGTGCGTCTCGTTCGGATCGTGGCGCTCTTCGATGAAGTAGGCGGATGCGGGCTGGTTCATTGTCGTCCCCTCAATCTCTCTCGTCACACCAGCGCCTTGCCGCCGGCGAACGCCTTCGCGGTCGCCTCGTCATTGGCCTGCTCCGGCAACAGCATCTCGTTGTGCGCCTTGCCGGAGGGAATCATCGGGAAACAGTTTTCCAGCGACGCGACGCGGCAGTCGAACAGCACCGGGCGCTTGACCGAGATCATCTCCTGGATGGCACCGTCGAGATCGCCGGGCTTGTGCACCTGGAAGCCGACGCCGCCATAGGCTTCCGCGAGCTTGACGAAGTCCGGCATCGCCTCCGAATAGGAATGCGACAGCCGGTTGCCGTGCAGCAGCTGCTGCCACTGCCGCACCATGCCCATGTACTGGTTGTTCAGGATGAAGATCTTGATCGGCAGCTCGTACTGCACTGCCGTCGACATCTCCTGCATCGTCATCTGCACCGAGGCATCGCCCGCGATGTCGATGACGAGGCTGTCCGGATGGGCCACCTGGACGCCGACCGCGGCCGGCAGGCCGTAGCCCATGGTGCCGAGACCGCCCGACGTCATCCAGCGATGCGGCTCCTCGAAGCCGTAGAACTGCGCCGCCCACATCTGGTGCTGGCCGACCTCGGTCGTGATGTAGGTCTCCCTGCCCCGCGTCGCCTCGAACAGGCTCTGGATCGCGTGCTGCGGCAGGATGACGTCGTTGCTCTTCTTGTAATAGAGCGAGTTGCGGGCGCGCCACTGCGCGATCTGCTGCCACCAAGTCTTGATGTCGGGCTTCTTCGCCTCCGCCTTGAACACCTGCAGGATGTCGCCGAGGATGTTGCCGCAATCGCCGATGATCGGCACGTCGACGCGGATGTTCTTGTTGATCGAGGACGGGTCGATGTCGATGTGGATCTTCTTCGAGCCGGGCGAGAACGCATCGACGCGGCCGGTGATGCGATCGTCGAAGCGCGCGCCGACGCACAGCATGACGTCGCAATCATGCATCGTCATGTTGGCCTCGTAGGTGCCGTGCATGCCCAGCATGCCGAGCCAGTTCTTGCCCGACGCAGGGTACGCGCCGAGGCCCATCAGCGTGGAAGTGATCGGGAAACCGGTGACCTCGACCAGCTCGCGCAGCAGCCTGGTCGCTTCGGGGCCGGAATTGATGACGCCGCCGCCGCTGTAGATCACAGGGCGCTTGGCACCCGCGAGCAGCGCGACGGCCTTGCGGATCTGCGTCGCATCGCCCTTCACGCGCGGCGCGTAGGAGCGATGCACGTCGGACTTACGCGGCGGATGATAGGTGCCGGTCGCGAACTGCACGTCCTTGGGCACGTCGACCAGCACCGGGCCGGGACGGCCGGAGGTCGCGACGTAAAAGGCTTCGTGCAGCACCTTGGCGAGGTCGTTGACGTCGCGCACCAGCCAATTGTGCTTGGTGCAGGGCCGCGTGATGCCGACCGTGTCGCATTCCTGGAACGCGTCGTTGCCGATCAGGTGCGTCGGCACCTGGCCGGAGATGCAGACCAGCGGGATCGAGTCCATCAGCGCATCCGTCAGCGGCGTCACCATGTTGGTGGCACCGGGGCCGGAGGTCACCAGCGCTACGCCCGGTTTGCCGGTCGAGCGCGCATAGCCCTCGGCGGCGTGGCCCGCGCCCTGCTCGTGGCGAACCAGGATGTGCTGGACCTCGCTCTGCTGGAAGATCTCGTCATAGATCGGAAGCACGGCGCCGCCGGGATAGCCGAAAATGTCGGTCACGCCGTGATCGATGAGCGCGCGGACGATCATCGCGGCGCCGGTCATCTGGTTCGGATCGTGGCTCTTGTCGCTCATTGGCTTGCTCCGGATGCGCTGTTGTCAGCGGCTTCGTTCGTGTCTGGTTCGGGAAATAAAAAAGGCCCCGAAGAGGGACCCATGCACACCGCCTGTCATGTGGATGGCAGCTAGCCACCCCCGGCGGTGTGCCTGGGTACGACGGCGATAAGGAGTTTGGTAATAATGTTGCGCATGGTAGACGCTCGGCTTCCCAAAGGTTGCGCGAAACATAGCGGCCAAAGCCCGGATGTCAAGGCAATGCGGCCGTTCCCACGCGATTTTGGCAGTGTAGCGGTGTTCCCCAGGTTCGGCGAGAGGTAAATTGCGGAACCCGGTCAGAAAAGCGTGTCGCTATCCACGCGTGACGGCGGCGAGCCGTCCCCTCGCCTCCTCCGGCTTCACCCATTCGAAGTCAGGCAATTGGTGCCGGAACCAGGTAAATTGCCGCTTGGCGTAGTGGCGGGTATCGGCCCGGCCGATCGTGGCTGCCTGCTCCAGGCTGAGCTCACCGCGCAAGTGCCGGATCAGGGCGGGGACGCCATGAGCCTTCATCGCCGGCAGCAGCGGATCGAGCTGTCTGGCCGCGAGACGCTCGACCTCCTCCAGCGCGCCTGCATCCAGCATGGCATCGAAACGGGCATCGATCCGGGCATAAAGCGCGTCACGGTCTGGCGCGAGAAAGACCGCGCGAAAACTGTCCTTCGGCAGCAGCGGCGGCTGGCCTTCCCGATGCCAGTCGAGCAGCGAGCGGCCGGTCGCCTCGACCACTTCGAGCGCACGCGCGATCCGGGTGCGGTCGCGCAGGTTCAATCGTTCGGCGGCAAGGGAATCGCGACGCGCCAGTTCCGCATGCAGCGCTTCCGCGCCGTTCCGTTCCAGCCGCGCGCGCACGTCCTCGCGCACCTCGGCCGCGATCGGCGGCACCACCGAGAGCCCCGCCGTCAGCGCCTTGAAATAGAGCCCGGTGCCGCCGATGAAGATCGGCAAGCGGGCTTCCGCCTTCGCCTCCTCGAGCACCTTTGCCGCGTCAGCCACCCAGGCGCCGGCCGAGAAGTTCACGGCCGCGTCGACATGGCCGTAGAGACGGTGCGGCGCGCGGGCCTCTTCATCCTGTGACGGCCGTGCCGTGATGATGCGCAGGTCGCGGTAGACCTGCATGGAATCAGCATTGATGACGATACCGCCGGTCGCCAGCGCGAGCTCCAGCGCCAGCGCCGACTTGCCGCTGGCGGTCGGGCCTGCGATAAGCACGGCCTCGCCAACAGGCCTTCTGCCGACTTGCTCCTCGCTCACGAAAACCTCAAATGTCCCTCGTCGCCACGCTGATCTGCAACCCCGACAATCCCGCGCTCGACTCTACCATCGTCGACGGCGCCCGCGCCGTGCTGCCGCAGGCATCGCCAGCACACTGGCTGTTCGACGGGGTCGCGGTCGACATCCCCTTCGGCGCCGACAGTAACCTCGAAGGCGACCGTCACGCCATCGAGCAGCGGCTGCGCGAGCTGCGCGGCGACCTGCCCATCGACATCGTCGTGCAGCCTGTTGGCTTCAGGCGCAAGAAGCTTTTTCTGGCCGACATGGATTCCACCATGATCGGCCAGGAATGCATCGACGAGCTCGCCGATTTGGTCGGTGTGAAGGCACATGTGGCCGCCATCACCGAACGCGCCATGCGCGGCGAGATCGAGTTCGAGCCGGCGCTGCGCGAGCGCGTCGCGCTGCTGAAGGACCTGCCCGCCAGCGCGGTCGACGAAGTCCTGGCCAAGCGCATCACGCTGACCGCGGGCGGCAGCACACTGGTCGCGACCATGCGCAAGCACGGCGCCTATACCTGCCTCGTCTCCGGCGGCTTCACGCTGTTCACCCGCGCGGTCGCCGCCAGGATCGGCTTCCAGGAGAACCGCGCCAACGAGCTCGTCGTGCGCGACGGCAAGTTCACCGGCGAGGTGAAGGAGCCGATTCTGGGCCGCGCCGCGAAGCTCGCGACGCTGGTGGATCTGATGGAATCGTTCGATCTCGACGACATCGACTCCGTCGTGGTCGGCGACGGCGCCAACGATCTCGCGATGATCCAGGCGGCGGGGCTTGGCGTCGCCTATCACGCCAAGCCAGCGGTGGCTGCGGCCGCGGCGGCGCGGATCGACCATGGCGATCTCACCGCGCTGCTCTATGCGCAGGGGTATCGGCGCGACGAGTTCGTGGAGGGATAGCCGCCTCCCCTCCGGCTGTCATCATCCGCGAAGGCGGATAATCCAGTATTTTGAAGACAGAGCGGGGATACGGAGAGGCCGCAGCGTACTGGATGCCCCGCCCCCGTGCGCAATTGCGCACTAGGCGGGACATGACAGAGAGTGTGGGGCGAAAAGCCCGCCTTACTGCACGCTCAGCGCCACGAACCGCAGCTCGCCGTCGGCATTGGAGACCAGCAGCAGCACCGACTTCTTGCCGTCCTTCTTGAGCTGGTCGACGCGCTTCTGGATGTCGGCGCCACTCGAGACGGCCTCCTGCGCGACCTCGACGATGACGTCACCGGCGGAGAGCCGCTTCTCGGCGGCGTCGGAATTGGCGTCGACATTGGTGACGACCACGCCCTTGACGCTGTCCTTGATCTTGTAGCGCGTACGCAGATCCTTGTTCAGAGCGGCCAGATCGAGGCCCAGCGCCTTCTGCGTCACCGGCTTTTCCGGCGCTGGCTCGTCGGTCTTCGCCGTGACCTGCACCTTGTCGGGATCCTGGAGGCGGCCGAGCGTGACCTTCTTGGTTTCTTCCTGGCCCTTGCGGATGATGATGACGTCGACCTCCTTGCCGACCGCCGTGTCGGCGACGACGCGGGACAGGTCCTTCGGATCCTTGACGTCCTTGCCGTCGAACTTGACGACGACGTCACCCGGCTCGATGCCGGCCGGCTTGGCAGGCCCCTTGTCGTCGACGCCGGCAACCAGCGCACCGCGCGGCGGCTTGATGTTGAGGCTCTCGGCGATCTCGTCGGTGACGCTCTGGATGCGCACCCCGAGCCAGCCGCGGCGCAGCTCGCCGAACTGGCGGAGCTGGTCGACGACGCCCACCACCGTCTTCGACGGCACGGCGAAGCCGATGCCGATGGAGCCACCGGAGGGCGAGATGATCAGCGTGTTGACGCCGATGACGTCGCCGTCGAGGTTGAACAGCGGACCGCCGGAATTGCCGCGGTTGATGGAGGCGTCGGTCTGGATGTAGCTGTCGTAGGGCCCCGAGGAGATGTCGCGGTTCTTGGCCGAAACGATGCCGGCCGTCACCGTGCCGCCCAGGCTGAACGGATTGCCGATCGCGACCACCCAGTCGCCGAGGCGCAGCTTGTCGCTATCGCCGAACTTCACCGCGACCAGCGGCTTAGGCGGCTTGATCTTGAGCACGGCGAGATCGGTCTTCTTGTCGACGCCGACCAGCTCGGCCTTGATCTTGGTGCCGTCGTTGAGGATGACGTGGATCTCGTCGGCGTCGGCAATGACGTGGTTGTTGGTGACGACGACGCCCGCGGTGTCGATGATGAAGCCGCTTCCGAGCGAATTGGTCTTGCGCGGCGGACTATTGTCACCGCCCTTGCTGCCGCCGGGGCCCTTCCGGTTCTTGAAGAAGTCGTCGAAGAACTCCTCGAACGGCGAGCCGGGCGGCAGTTGCGGCATGGTGTTGCTGCCGCCGCCCTTGGCTTCGACGGTCTGCGAGGTCGAGATGTTGACGACCGCGTCGATCACCTTCTCGGCGACATCGGCGATGCCATCCGGTCCACGCGCATGAGCCGGCGTGCCGAACACACTGAATGCACTGACGGCGAGCGCGGCCAGCCCTAAACGCAAGCGGGTCGGGGCAATGGTGGCAGCGGTCATTGGCATCTCCAGAGAAAGGGATTCGGCGTCCAGACTGCGCTCGAATGTGGGGACGGCGCAAGCGCGGAGCTCAAAGGACCTCAAGAGCCCGATAATACGGCGAAAACCGGTACGCCGCCTTCACTTTGGCGTTGGCGCTGCGGCTAAACGGGGCGTCGCATGACCCAGATCAGGACGAGGCCGGCAACCGCCGAACCGATCCCGACCGCCCGCAGGACGTTGTCCGGGGTAGCGATGGCGCTCTTCATGGCCTTGCGCATCCAGTTCGGACTGGCCGCGAACATCAGGCCCTCCAGCACGAACAGAATGCCCAGGCCGATGAGGAAGTCGGCGAACGCAATGGACCTCATCGGATGGGAACCTCCCGTGGCGCTGTTTTCGTTTGGACGAAGGGCGGCGAGATTCGCCGCCCCCTGTCTAGCTTACGGCTTCGCCGGCGTCTCGGGTGCCATCTTGCCGGACGGATTGCTGAAATACCGGAAGAAATCCGAGTCCGGCTGCAGCAAGAAGCGGGTATCGCTCGACTTCAACCCGTTCTCGTAGGCCGTCATCGACCGGTAGAACGCGAAGAAGTCCGCGTCCTTGCTGTAGGCTTCCGCGAACAGGCGGTTGCGCTCGGCATCGCCCGCGCCGCGGGTCTGCTCCGCCTGCGAGTTGGCTTCCGCGATGATCACGGTCGCCTCGCGATCGGCCCTGGAGCGGATCTCCTGGGCCTTCTGTCCGCCCTGCGCGCGGAACTCGGCCGCCTCGCGCTCGCGCTCGGTCTTCATGCGCTGATAGACCGCCTGGCTGTTCTGCTCCGGCAGGTCGGCGCGGCGGATCCGGACGTCGACGACCTGGATGCCGTAGCCGTCAGCCTCGCGATCGAGCTGCTCGCGGATGCGCTGCATCAGCTTCTCGCGGTCGTCGCGCACCACGTTGATGAAGGTGACCTCGCCGAGCACGCGGCGCAGCGCTGCGTTCAGGAGCGTGGTGAGCTGGATGTTCGCAGCCTGGATCGAGCCGACGCTCTGATAGAAGCGCAGCGCGTCCTTGATGCGATAGCGCGCGAACGCATCGACCACGAGACGCTTCTGGTCGGAAGCGATCGCTTCCTGCGACGGGTTCTCGAGGTCGAGAATCCGCTTGTCGATGTTGATCACCGAATTCCACGGCGCCTTGAAATGCAGGCCGGGCGCGGTGACGACGTCGACGGGCCGGCCGAACTGCAGCACGATGGTCTGCTCGGTCTGCGCCACCGTGAACAGCGACATGTAGCCGACGACCACGACGAGCAGGAGGGCGAGCAGCGTGACGATACCTGTGACCGGAGACCTCATCGGCTGCCTCCGCTCGACTGCGGACCGGTGGTAGGTGGCCGCTTCGCGGTCAATTCGTTCAGCGGCAGATAGGGCACGATGCCCTGGCCCGAGCGGCCGCCGTCATAGACGAGCTTGTCCGCGCCGCCGAGCACGCGCTCCATCGTCTCCAGATAGATCCGTTCACGCGTCACGTCGGGCGCCTTCTTGTATTCCTCGTAGACCTTCAGGAAGCGCGCGCTCTGGCCCTTGGCCTCGGCGACCGCCTGCTCCTTGTAGCCTTCGGCATCCTGCTGGATCTTCGCCGCCCGTCCACGCGCCTGCGGGACGACCTGGTTGGCGTAGGTCTGCGCTTCGTTCTGCAACTGCTCGAGATTGGCGCGCGCAGCCTGGACGTCGCGGAAGGCGTCGATCACCTGCGCCGGCGGATCGACCTTCTGCATCTGCACCTGGCTGATCTGAATGCCGGCGCCGTAGCTGTCCAGGGTCTTCTGGATCAATTCCTGCACGCCCTGTTCGGTGACGTTGCGGGCACCGGTCAGGATCGGCTGGATCTGCGAGCGGCCGATCACCTCGCGCATCGAGCTCTCGGCGACCGCCTTCACGGTGCCTTCGGGATTCTGGATGTTGAAGAGGAAATCGCCGACGCCGTCGGGCTTGATGCGCCAGAGCACGGTGAAATCGACGTCGACGATGTTCTCGTCGCCGGTCAGCATCAGGCTCTCTTCGGGCACGTCACGAATGGAGCGGCCGCGCCGTGCCGGATCGTCGATCAGCGTCATGCCGATCGAGAGCGTGTTGACGCGCAACGCCTTGGGCAGCAGCACTGTCTCGATCGGATAGGGCAGATGATAGTTCAGGCCCGGCTGCACGGTGCGGACATGCTTGCCGAAGCGCAGCACGACACCGAGCTCTTCGGACTGCACGCGGAAGAAGCCCGACAGCAGCCAGAACGCGACGATCAGCAGCACGATCAGCGTGATGCCGATGCCGGAGAAATAGCCGCCCGGCATGATCTGCTGGAGGCGGTCCTGGCCACGCCGCAGAAGGTCTTCCAGATCCGGCGGCCTCGGCCCGATCGGTTGCGGGCCTGAGCCCCATGGTCCCTTTGGACCCGAGCCCCATGGGCCACCGCCCTGATTCTTCCACGGCATTCGACGCTCTCCTCGGCAGGGTGGAATTGCCCCCGCCCGCTTTGTCCGGATCGGCTTTATAGGGGACAGGCAGATCCCTTACAACGTAACCTCAGCCGCCTTTCGAGCTAAGCTCGGGGGAGGAAAAGTCAATGTTAACATTGGGAAATGCGGTTAATGGCGGGGCCGCCGACGATATGTCACATAGGAGAAATCGGCGCTGTCGTCGCCTCCGGCAGGATGGCGGACGCGCGCGACCTCGTCCCACTCCGCCCGGTCGATGTCGAAATGCGTATCGCCGTCGGGCCGCGCGTGGACCTCAGTGATTTCCAGGCGATCGGCGCGATCGAGCCATTGCCGGAAGATCTCGGCACCGCCGATCACCGCGATCTCGGTGACCGAACGCCGCAGGGCGTCGCCGCGCGCAACCGCGTCCGCATCCGCCGCCGATGTCGTGACGACGGCACCTGCGGCACGATAGTCCGCATCGCGCGTGATCACGATATTGGTGCGGCCCGGCAGGGGACGGCGGGGCAACGATTCGAAGGTCTTGCGGCCCATGATCACGGGCCTGCCGATCGTGAGCGCCTTGAAGCGCGCCAAGTCGGATTTCAATCGCCAGGGCATCGCATTACCCGCGCCGATGACGCCGTTCTCCGCGATCGCGACGACGAAGACGATCTCCATCAGGCCTGGCTCCCGGCAAGCCGCGTCAGCGCCGGACCGGTGACGCGGCACAGCGTCCAATCGTCCATCATGACGGCGCCGAGCGATTTGTAGAACGCGATCGAGGGCGTATTCCAGTCGAGCACCGCCCATTGCAGGCGCGCCCAGCCGTTGTCGACGCACTCCTTCGCGAGATAGACCAGCAGCGCCTTGCCGAGACCCTTGCCCCGATGCGACGGCCGCACATAGAGGTCCTCGAGATAGATGCCGTGGCGGCCGCTGAAGGTGGAGAAATTCACAAACCAGACCGCGAAGCCGACGGCTTCACCGTTCCACTCGGCGATCGCGCAATAGAGCTGCGGCCTGTCGCCGAACAGCGCATCCGCGATGTCGGCCTCGGTCGCCTCGACCTCGTGCGATAGCTTTTCGTAGTCGGCGAGCTCGCGGATAAAGTCCAGAACGAGTCCGGCCTCTCCGGGCTGTGCACGGCGGATGCTCAACGACATCGGCGTCAGACCGCGACTTCCGCCTTGATGTGCGGATGCGGGTCGTAGCCGACGAGCTCGAAATCCTCAAAGCGGAAGGAGAAGATGTCCTTCACCTCAGGGTTGATCCGCATCACCGGCAACGGACGCGGTGTCCGCGTCAGTTGCAGCCGCGCCTGCTCCAGGTGATTGGAATAGAGATGCGTGTCACCGAGCGAGTGCACGAAGTCGCCGGGCTTCAAGCCCGTGACCTGCGCGACCATCATCGTGAGCAGCGCGTAGGAGGCGATATTGAAGGGCACGCCGAGGAAGACGTCGGCCGAGCGCTGATAGAGCTGGCACGACAGCTTGCCGTTCGCGACATAGAACTGGAACAGCAGGTGGCACGGCGGCAGCGCCATCTTCTCGACGTCGGCGGGATTCCAGGCGGTGACGATCAACCGGCGGGAATCCGGGGTGCGCTTGATCATGTCGACGACGTTGGCGATCTGGTCGATGCTGCGGCCGTCGGCGGTGGGCCAGGAACGCCATTGATGGCCGTAGACCGGGCCGAGATCGCCTTTGGCATCCGCCCACTCGTCCCAGATGGTGACGCCATTGTCGCGCAGATATTTGATGTTGGTGTCGCCCTTCAGGAACCACAGCAACTCGTGCACGATCGCCTTCAGGGGCAGCCGCTTGGTGGTCAGCATCGGGAAGCCGGCGGACAGATTGAAGCGCATCTGATGGCCGAACACCGAGAGCGTGCCAGTGCCGGTCCGGTCGGTCTTCTCGGCGCCGTCTGAAAGAATCCGCTCGAGCAGGTCCTGATACTGGTGCATGTGCGACTGAGCCTTTGGGAAGGCGGCGAACTTAGCCGCCACCCCCGCGCTGCAACAGCGGCGATTCGCTGTCCGCTCCGATTATACCCGGAAAAAGTGAGCGCTCCCGGCACAAACGGCAAGGGAGACGACAAGGGGCGGAACTTCCGTCCCGCCCCTCGCCTATCAGCTTGAAAGTGCTGCTTAAGTGGCCGGCTTCAGCACCGGGGTCCACTTCGCGATCTCGTTCTTGACGAGGGTGGCCAGCGCTTCCGGCGTGCGCTCCGCAGGGGTCGGGATCACGCTGCCGAGCTCGAGCAGGCGCTTCTTCACGGTCTCGTCGTCGAGCGCCTTGCTGGCGGCAGCGTTCAGGGTGGCCACGATCGCAGCCGAGGTTCCCTTGGGCGCGAACATCGCATTCCAGGCCTGGGCCTGGAATTTCGGCAAGCCGGCTTCCGCCGTGGTCGGCACGTTCGGCAGCGACGGATTACGCTCCGGCGTTGCGATCGCATAGGCCTTGATGGTGCCGGCATTGATCTGCGGCACGGCGTTGACGATCTGGTCGCACATGTAGTCGACCTGGCCCGCCACCAGCGCGTTCATCGCGGGTCCCGTGCCGTTGAAAGGCACGCCGACCGGCTTGATGTCGAGGATCGAATGCAGGAGCTCGCAGGAAACGTGCGAGACCGAGCCGACGCCGGCATGGGCAGCGTTCACCTTCTCGGCGTTGGCCTTCACGTACGTGACGAACTCCTTCAGGTCCTTCGGCGGAAAATCCTTGCGCGCCAGGATCAGGATCGGCGTGCCCGCGAGCAGCGCGATCGGCTCGAAGTCCTTCTCGGGATGATAGGCAAGCTTCGGATAGAGCGGCACGGAGGCGGCATGCGTTCCCATGTGTCCCGTGATCAGCGTGTAGCCGTCATTGGCCGCGCGTGCGGCGCGCGTGGTCGCGGTGGTGCCGCCGGCACCGACCACGTTCTCGATGATGATGCTCTGCCCGAGCGTCTGCGCCATGTGCGCGGTGACGATGCGCGCGACGACGTCGGTCGGGCCGCCGGCCGCGAACGGCACGATCATGGTGATGCTGCGCGTCGGATAGGTCTGAGCCTTCGCCGGCGCGACAAAGGCACACAGCGAGGCGACCGCTACGGCACATGCGCTCGAAGCGAGCGCGCGAATGGAAGTCATATCGGTCCTCCGGGACAAACAAAATGCCGGCCCAAAGGCCGGCATTTTCATTTCACGAAGCCGTCACACAAGTCGATTCGACTTCCGAATGCGGCGCGCCGACGCAGGGGCGCGGCGCTCAGTTCTCGGATTCGGTGAACACCTCGTCGCGCTTCGATCGGAGCGCCGGCAGCACCGTGAGCAGCAGCAGGCTTGCCGCGATCGCAAGCAGCACCGCCGACAGCGGCCGCGTCAGGAACACGCTCCAGTCGCCGCGCGAGATCAGCAGCGCACGGCGCAGGTTCTCTTCCATCAGCGGTCCGAGCACCATGCCGAGCAGCAGCGGCGCCGGCTCGAAATCGTGCTTGATCAGCCAGTAGCCGACGAGGCCGAACACGCCGGCGAGGATGACGTCGACCGGCGCGTTGTTCACCGAGTAGATGCCGATCGCGCAGAAGATCACGATCGAGGGGAACATCAGCCGGTACGGCACGCGGAGCAGCCGGACCCAGATGCCGACCAGCGGCAGGTTGATGATGATCAGCATCAGATTGCCGATCCACATCGAGGCGATCATGCCCCAGACGAGGTCGGGCTGCTTCTGCATCACCTGCGGCCCCGGTACGATACCGTGGATGGTCATCGCGCCCACCATCAGCGCCATCACCGCGTTCGGCGGGATGCCGAGGGTGAGCAGCGGGATGAAGGAGGTCTGCGCCGCGGCATTGTTGGCGCTTTCCGGTGCCGCCACGCCCTCGATCGCGCCGCGGCCGAAACGCTTCGGATCCTTGGCGAGTTTCTTTTCGAGCGTGTAAGCCGCGAACGAGGCAATGACCGCGCCGCCGCCCGGCAGGATGCCGAGGATCGAGCCTAGTACGGTGCCGCGCAAGATCGCAGGTGTTGAATCCTTCAGATCCTTCCTGGTGGGCATCAGACCGGTGATCTTCTGCTGCACGAGGTCGCGATTCATCTCGGCGCCGGCGTCGAGATTGCGGATGATCTCGGCGAAGCCGAACACACCCATCGCCACCGTCGCGAAGCCGAGACCGTCGGCGAGTTCCGGAATGTTGAAGGCCATGCGCGAGGCGCCGGTCTCGATGTCGGAGCCGACCATCGAGAGCAGCAGGCCGAACACGATCATCGCGATCGCCTTCAGCACCGAGCCCTTGGCCAGCACGACCGCGAAGATCAGGCCGAGCACCATCAGCGAGAAATATTCGGCCGGGCCGAACGCCAGTGCGAGTTTCGTCAGCGGCGCGCCGAGAATGGCGATCAAGACGGTCGCAACGCAGCCGGCGAAGAACGAGCCGATCGCCGCGATCGCCAGCGCCGGGCCGGCGCGGCCCTGCTTGGCCATCTGGTGACCGTCGATCGCGGTGACGACCGATGTCGCCTCACCTGGAATATTGACCAGGATCGAGGTGGTCGAGCCGCCATATTGCGCGCCATAATAGATGCCGGCGAGCATGATCAGCGCGCCGACTGGCGGCAGGCCGAAGGTGATCGGCAGCAGCATCGCGACCGTTGCGATGGTTCCGATGCCCGGGAGCACGCCGACCAGCGTGCCGACGAGGGCGCCGATCAGGCACATCAAGAGGTTGATCGGGGAGAGAGCGACGGCAAAACCGTGAGCGAGGTTTGCAAAAATATCCATCACACCCTCACTGGATCAGGAAACGCGGAAACATCGGCATCGGCAACCCGAGCACGTAGGGAAAAAGGATCGCGCAGCCGAGCGTCAGGCAGGCACCGACGATGGCCGCTTCCAGCCAGCGGGTCTCTTCCGACCCCGTCGCTGCGATCATGAAGCTCGCAAAGGCCGTGACCACGAGGCCGAGCGGCCGGATCGCCAGCGCAAAGAACACGATCGCGGCCATCACGAACAGCGGCCCGCGCCAGGAATAATGGGCCATCGCCGGCCCATCGGTCAGAAGACCGGTCAAGGCGATGCCGGCCGACAAGGCGACCAGCAATCCGCCGAACATCCGCGGCGCCGTGCCCGCGCCGAAGGAGAAGCCCCGCATGCCCTGCAGGTCGCTCCCTGCCCACAGCGCGAACAGGGCAAGCGCCATCAGGACGACGCCGCCGACATAGTCCTGCGCCGACCGGACCGTCATGAACAGTGTGAGGATCGCCACCACGAACAGCGGATAGGAATAGATCAGCGCCAGCAGCACCTCGGACGACATCTTCTTGGTGCCGCCGCCGAACGATCCGAAGACAGCACTGGGCGCGCCTGCGAGCAGCGCCGTCACGTGGCTGGTGACCACCGTCACCGGACCGCGGCCGGTGCCCCAGCCGAAGATCGTCCCGATCGACCAGATCAATTCGAAAATCTGCGGCGCAATCGCCAGCAGACAAAAGCCAATCGCCAACCGGGTATTCCGGGTGGTCGTTGCTGAGTGGCCCATCGTGTCGGCCATGCATGTCTCCTCCGCGACCCGTAAGTCACGAGCACTGTTGTTCTAAATCGGCTGGAACTGGATACCCCGCCCGGATCACTGCCTAGCGATTTTCATCACACAATGCCAGCAAAACCCAACAGCCCGCCGGCAAGCAGAAGCCAGAGTGGATTGATGCGCGAGACCGACGCGATCACCGCAACCATTGCGGTCAGAAGCACTGCAACAATTGTGCGATCGGTCGACTGGGCCAGGATCAGGGCACTCGCCGCCATCAACCCGATCGACAGCGGAACCAGTGCAGCCTGAATCAGGCCGGGCCAGCGCGATTGGCTCGGCCTGTTGAGGAGCCGGCTGACATAATAGGCAAGCAGCGCCGTCGGCAGGCACATCGCCAGCGTCGCCGCCAGCGCCCCGGGGATCCCGGCGACGGCATAGCCGATTAACGTCACGATAAGCACGTTCGGACCTGGCGAGAGCTGCGCGATCGCATAGGCATCGGTGAACTGCTTCTCGGTCATCCAGTGATGTACCTCGACCGCGATGCGGTGCATCTCGGGCACCGCCGCCGCGGCGCCGCCGACCGCGAACAGCGACATCAGGCCGAAGGTGGAGATCAGCGTCCAGATCGGGTTCTCGGCGTTCATGCTGCTACTTTCCGTCGCAGGACATAAATGGCGCCGATGCTCACGGGGATCGCGACCAGCAGGACCGCCTGGAGCGGCAGACGGAACACCCCGATGGCGGCGAACACGCCGAGCATCAGAGTGAGCGCGACGGTGTCCATCCGTTTCAACAGCGGGGCCATCATGCGGAACACCACCGCGATCAACAGGCCCACCGCCGCGCAGGAGACGCCGGCGAGGCTGCGGCGCAGCAGCTCCAATTCGCCGAACCGGGCGTAGATGATCGCGAGCACGGTCATGATCAATGTCGGGGGTAGCAGCAGCCCGGCAAAGGCGGCAACGCCCCCAGCGATCCCCCGCAATCGCGCGCCGAACACCATCGCCAGATTGACGATGTTGGGCCCGGGCAAAAAATGGCAGAGCGCGAAGGTCTCGTTGAACTCGTCCGCAGTCATCCAGCGGTGCTGCTCGACGATGGCCCGCCGGGCGAACACCAGAACGCCGCCGAAGCCGGCCAGCGACATCCGGGCGAAGGCCAGGAACAGGTCGAGCAGCCCGGGGGGCAAGGCCGCAGCGGCGGGATGGTCCGGCTCTTGTGGGGCCGGTGCAGAATCCTCGGACATGTCAGAAGCTTAGAACGGCGGCCGTGACGCGGCCAAGCCCGGCGGGAACCTGCGCTGAGGGAACCTCGGGATGGCCGCGCGAAACACCTGTCATTTGAAACCTTTGCCCCCTATATTGGGGATGCCGGTTCGCCGGCTATGGAAATAAACGGTCGTCGCAATAAACCATTCGGACCCGGGGGCGGTACCCGGCGCCTCCACCAAAGCCCACACGGGGCATGCCCAAGAAGCGGGTTTTGGCGGGGGCGAAATAGGATCGACGAGGGCGTAAAGGGCGTGCTTTTTCCCGGTATTGTTCCGCCGTTATCGGGCTACTGCAATAGTTGCCAACGACAACTTTGCTCCGGTTGCTCAGGCTGCGTAACGCAGTTTGAAAGACCATCTTAAAGTCCTAACGGGTTAAGCTCCGTTAGGCGGGGTTCGGAGGCACCTGGCAACAGAAGCCTCCACTTTACTCTTGATTTCTTCCCCGGCGGGGACTCCTGCTGACCCGTCAGGCGCGGTACTATTGCGGCTTGGCGAGTCGGGCCGGCACGGTCCGGCTTCGGGATGCAACAGGACCACCATGGCGACCGATCATATCCGATACGATGTGCTGGCCCGCGACGCGCTGCGCGGCGTGCTCCGGAAGGTTTTGACCGATGCCGCGGCTCATGGCCTGCCGGGCGAGCACCATTTCTTCATCACCTTCGTGTCGAAAGCCGAGGGCGTTAAGCTGTCGCCGCGGCTGCTCGCGCAATATCCGGAAGAAATGACGATCATCCTGCAACACCAGTTCTGGGACCTGACCGTGCTCGAGGACCGCTTCGAGGTCGGCCTCTCCTTCGGTGGCATTCCGGAGCGGCTGATCGTGCCGTTCAGCGCCATCAAGAGCTTCCTCGACCCGTCCGTGAAGTTCGGCCTCCAGTTCGACACGTCCGACGTCGCCGAGGTCGCGCCGGAGAATTTGCCGGCCGCCCCTGCCCCTTCGGCGGTCGCGGTGCCTGCGGCCGCTGAAAAGGCGGAGACCACGGAAGAGCCGGCGGCCCCGAACCAGGGCGGCGCCGAGGTCGTGCGGCTCGATCGTTTCCGCAAGAAATGATCTAGGTTGGCCGCGAAGCCGTCGCGTCCGGCCAGACTGCCTATATAGAAGAGCACATGAAGAGGCCGCGCGGCATCTCGCGCGGCGGAATGGATGTGCTCATGGCCAAAGCTTCCCGCGCGAAAGCAGCTCCCCCCGCAACCCGCATCGAGACCGACAGCTTCGGTCCCATCGAGGTCCCCGCCGACCGCTATTGGGGCGCGCAGACCGAGCGCTCGCGCCAGAATTTCCGCATCGGCACCGACCGCATGCCGATCGCGCTCGTGCACGCGCTCGGCATCGTCAAGCTCGCCGCGGCACAGACCAACCTCGAGCTCGGCCTGCTCGACCGGCGCCGCGCCAGTGCCATCATCCGCGCCGCGCGCGAGGTGATCGAGGGCAGGCTCGACGATCATTTTCCGCTGGTGGTGTGGCAGACCGGCTCCGGCACGCAGAGCAACATGAACCTCAACGAGGTGATCGCCAACCGCGCCAACGAGCTCCTGGGCGGCGAGCTCGGTACCAAGAAGCCGGTGCATCCCAACGACCACGTCAACATGAGCCAGTCGTCGAACGACTCCTTCCCGACCGCGATGCACATCGCGGCCGCAAGCCGCATCACCGCCGATCTCGTCCCCGCGCTCGGCGAGCTGCTGCGCGCGCTGCGCAAGAAGGAGAAAGAGTTCTCTGGGATCGTGAAGATCGGCCGCACGCATACGCAGGACGCAACGCCCCTGACGCTCGGCCAGGAATTCTCCGGCTATGCCGCACAGGTCGAGAGCGGCATCGCGCGGCTCAAGGTCGCGGTGAAGGACCTCCATCCGCTGGCGCAGGGCGGCACCGCCGTCGGCACCGGCCTCAACTCGAAGCCGCGCTTCGCCAAGCTGTTCGCAAGGCACGTTGCCTCCATCACGAAACTGCCCTTCACCAGCGCCGCCAACAAATTCGAGGCGCTGGCCTCGAACGATGCCTATGTGCTGGTGCATGGCGCCATCAATTCGGTGGCGACCGGCATGTTCAAGATCGCCAACGACATCCGCCTGCTCGGCTCAGGCCCGCGCTCGGGGCTCGGCGAATTGATCCTGCCGGAGAACGAGCCGGGCTCCTCGATCATGCCGGGCAAGGTCAATCCGACCCAGTGCGAGGCCATGACCATGGTGTGCTGCCAGGTGTTCGGCAATCACACCGCGATCACGGTGGCCGGCAGCCAGGGCCATTTCGAGCTCAACGTCTACAAGCCCGTGCTCGCCTACAACATGCTGCACTCGATCCGCCTGCTGGCGGACGCGGCGCGATCCTTCACCGAGCACTGCGTCAGCGGCATCCGGGCCGACGAAAAGCGCATCAGTGAGCTGATGCAGCGTTCGCTGATGCTGGTGACGGCGCTCGCCCCGAAGATCGGCTACGACAACGCCGCGAAGGTGGCAAAGACGGCCCATGCCAACGGCACCACGCTGAAGGAGGAGGCGCTGCGGCTCGGCTTCGTCTCGGCCGACGAGTTCGACCGCCTGGTGCGGCCCGAGAAGATGACCAGCCCGGGATGAAACTCCGAATTGCGATAGCCATCCGTAATGATACGGAGCCTCGGCGCCCCGAAATGTGCGGGCTTTGAGGGCGGGATTTGATTACCGTCAATGTTCCGGCGGATCGGCGTGCTACGCAGCCTTTCCGCCCCTCGACGGGGCCAAATTCATCGTTTGATGGCCCCAGGGGCCGATTGACGAGGACGAGCGAATGGCGATCAAGTCTTGTGGGGCGCAAAGCGGCACCCTGTTTCTGAATGTTTCATCCAGCCTGAAGAGGATCGGATGATGGAGACGCGGCATGGGGAACGTCATCAACCTGAATCGTTTCAGGAAGCGCGCCGAGCGGGAAGCGTCGGCGAAACAGGCGGACGCCAACCGGACGAAGTTCGGCCGCACGAAGGCGGAACGATCGGCGGAGGAGACGCACGCGGACAAGGCGAAGGCGCACCTGGATCAGCATCAGATCGATCGCGAGGAGCAGCCATGAAGTCGCCCGTCGTGAAACGGTCGATCGTCGTCGCCGGGCACAAGACCAGCGTCAGCCTGGAAGAGGCGTTCTGGAACGGCATGAAGGAAATTTCCGGCCTGCGCAACATGACGTTGTCCGAGCTGGTCGGCGAGATCGACAACAACCGCCAGCAGGGCAATTTGTCGTCGGCGATCCGTCTGTTCGTCCTGGACTACTTCAAGAGCCGGGCCATGGCCCCGCAGCCGGACAAGGTCCCGGCCCAGTAGCCAAACCTCCAGGGCGCCTTCGACGGCGCTCCGCGGCCCGCACTTTAAAATCGCTCTAAGGTGCGGTTTCAGCGAGTGAGCGCGCTTGACCTCAATGCCTTGCGTTGAAAATACAGGGCATGACCGACACCAATGACACGCGCCCGCACATGCCGCTGGGTCTGGCCAAGCGCGGCTATACCGGCGTCATCCAGCATCTTTCCGCTCGCGAAGCGGGCTCGGCGCTCTCGGACATCGAGCTCGAGAGCCGCCTGATCGAGCTCGGCTTCGTCGAGGGCGCCCGGGTCGAGGTCCTGCACGAGGGGCTGGTCGGGCGCGACCCGATCGCCGTGCGGGTCGACAGCATCACGATCGCGGTCCGCCGCCGCGAAGCCATGGCCATCATCGTCGCCTAGACCGCGACCGGACCTCTGATCCCGGACCAGTGATTCCATGGAATTACCCCTGCTGCATCTCGCCCTGGTGGGCACGCCGAACAGCGGCAAGACCTCGCTGTTCAACGCCCTGACCGGCAGCCGGCAGAAGGTCGCGAACTATCCCGGCGTCACCGTCGAGCGCAAGGAAGGCTTCTTCGTCACGCCCCAGGGACGCCAGGTCTCGGTGGTAGACCTCCCCGGCACCTATTCGCTACGCGGCCGCAGCCCGGACGAGGAGATCACCCGCGACTTCGTGCTCGGCAAGGCCTCCGGCGAGACGGTGCCCGATCTCGTGCTGTGCGTCGCCGATTCCACCAATCTGCGGCTGACCATCCGCCTGCTGCTCGAGCTCAAGCGCACGGGCCGGCCAATGGTGCTCGTGCTCAACATGTTCGACATCGCCGCCCGCCGCGGCATCACGGTCGACGTCGAGCGTCTGGCCAAGGAGCTCGGCCTGCCCGTGGTCACCTCCATCGCGGTGCGCAAGGGCGGCACCGCCGACCTCCTGAAGCTGACCGACGAGATCTCGGCCAAGCTCGCCGCCGAGGCCGAGGCGAACAGCTGGCGCGCGCTCAGCGTCGCCGAATTGCGCGCGACCCAGCGCGAGGCCGACCGCATCATCGCCGACTGCGTCAGCCTGCCGGCCCGGCCCGACACCTGGACCGCGCGGATCGACGCGGTCGTGCTGCATCCCGTCGGCGGCCTCCTCGTGCTGACGCTGATCCTGTTCGTGATGTTCCAGGCGGTGTTCGCCTGGGCGCAGCCGGCCATGGACGTGCTCAAGTCCGGCTTCGACGCGCTCGGGGAGCTGGTGCAGGCCACCCTGCCCGACGGCCTGTTGCAGAGCTTCCTGCAGAACGGCGTGATCTCCGGCGTCGGCAGCGTCATCGTGTTCCTGCCGCAGATCATCCTGATCTTCCTGTTCATCCTGCTGCTGGAAGATTTCGGCTACATGGCGCGCGCCGCGTTCCTGATGGACCGCATCATGGGCGGTGCCGGCCTGCACGGCCGCGCCTTCATTCCGCTGCTGTCGAGCTTCGCCTGCGCCATCCCCGGCATCATGGCGACGCGCGTGATCGACAACAAGCGCGACCGGCTGACCACGATCCTGATCGCGCCGCTGATGACCTGCTCGGCGCGCATTCCGGTCTACACGCTGATCATCTCCGCCTTCATTCCGGCGAAGGACGTCTGGGGCTTCATCAATTTGCAGGGCCTCGTGATGTTCGGCCTCTACGCGGCCGGCATCGCCAGCGCGCTGGCCGTCTCGTTCCTCATCAAGTTCTTCATGCTGCGCGACTATGCGCCGGCGCCGTTCATGCTGGAGTTGCCGGACTACAAGATGCCCCGGCTGAAATCGATCGTGATCGGCATCTACACCCGCGCCAAGATGTTCCTGGTGCGCGCCGGCACCACGATCTTTTCGATGATGGTGCTGATCTGGTTTTTGGCCTCGTTCCCGCAGCCGCCCGTGGGCGCCACCGAGCCCGCCATCGACTTCAGTCTGGCGGCGATGATCGGCAAGGCGCTCGAGCCGCTGCTCGCTCCCGTCGGCTTCAACTGGCAGATCGCGGTCGCGCTGATCCCGGGCATGGCGGCGCGCGAGGTCGCGGTCGCCGCACTCGGCACCGTCTACGCGATCGAAGGCGGCAAGGAAGCGGCCGAGCAGATCGGCCAGGTGCTGGCGACGAAATGGTCGCTTGCGACCGCACTGTCGATGCTGGCCTGGTACATCTTCGCCCCGCAATGCGCTTCCACCCTCGCCGTGATCCGGCGCGAGACCGGAAGCTGGACCTGGATGGCCGTGACCTTCGCCTACATGCTGGTGCTGGCCTATGCCGCGAGCCTTCTGACCTACAACGTCGCGGTGGCGCTGGGGGCTGGATAGCCCCTCCAAAACTAAAACTGCGAAAACAACCCCATGCACAGTAGACGGGGGTCGTGAAATCAATGGCTTACGCGAGGGCGAAAATCGTCCGACCGCAGATGACGCGCCGGTTGACCCGTCGGGCAAAACACTGGCACGCTGCCAAGATCGACCTCAGCGGCATCCCCTCGCAATCATGGATCACTTCAGCACCAAGCGGCTCACCGCCGAGCGGCTGAATGAAACTCACCTCGCCGACCTCGTCGCGCTGCATCTCGATGCCGAGGTCTCCCGCTATCTCGGTGGGGTGCGGACGCCCGAGGTCACGAAGACCTATCTCGCCACCAATATGGCCCATTGGGACCAGCATGGCTTCGGCCTCTGGGTGATGCGAACGCAGGACGGAGCGTTCGTGGGACGCGGCGGCATCCGGCACATTCTCGTCGACGACGTCGACGAGATCGAGATCCTCTATGCGTATAAACGCGAATTCTGGGGCCAGGGATTTGCAAGCGAGATTGCGGTCGCGATGACGGACATCGGGCTGTCGCATTTCAAGCTGCCGTCCCTCATCGGCATCGTGAATGTCAGGAACGGCGCATCCCGCCGCGTGCTGGAGAGATCGGACTATCTCGTCGAACGGAGCACGATGCGTCACGGCGAGGACGTCGTGATCTACCGCAAGTCGGGAGCCGCGAGTCCTCCTGCGCGGTGACGGCGACAGCACGCCACCGCGCAAGAGGTTGAGCCGCCCAGCCCCTCAGTGCGACCCAATGCGTGCCGCGATCACCGATCGCGCCTGATCATTCCTCATACTCAAACTTGCCCCCACGCGCGTCCGCGCTCATTCCCATTCCAGACGAACAAAGTGCCTTCAGCGCTGAATCATTTGCCGCACTGTCGTGAGATGACAAAGCATGTCCTAATGTGTCAAATTCATCAAAAGCAAAGTTCAATGAGTTCAATGCATCATGATCACGATCCGGCACATAGAGATCGTTAAAGCCCTCGCCCACCACCGTCATTTCGCCCGTGCGGCCGAAGCCCTGGGCATCACTCAATCGGCACTGACACGCGCCCTTCAGGCGCTCGAAGGCGACCTCGGCGTGCGACTGTTCGACAGGGGAACGGGCGTTCCCGAGCCGACGATGTTCGGCCGCATCGTGCTGGAGCGCGGCGAGCCGGTGACGCGCAGCATGGACATTCTGTCGCGCGAGATTCGTCTCGCCAGGGGACTCGAGGTCGGCGAGATCACTGTGGCTGCCGGAACGTTTCCGTCCGAGCTGTGGGTGCCGCAGGCACTCGGACGTCTCGCGATGGAGTTTCCAAACCTCCGCTGTCGCCTCCGCTCCACTGAAGCCCGGCTTGCGGTCAAGGAGGTGCTGAACGGAAGCGCGGATATCGCGATCGCCGACCGGGTCGAGGTCCGCGATCTCGACGAGCTCGCGTTCGAGAAGCTGCTCACCGTCAAGGTCGCCCTGTACTGCCGGCGCGGCCATCCGCTGCTGCGGCACAAAGTGATCAAGCCGGAGGATCTGCTGGCCTATCCCCTCACCGGCCCGCGTCCCTCGCATTATTCATCCGAGGCGATCGATGGTGTCTCAGACTATCGCGCTTTGATGGTGCCGAAGTCCGGCGGCTTCGTTCCGCGGATCTGGGCCGAGAGCTTCGCGGCCATGCGCCAGGTGGTGATGGCGAGCGACGCGATCGGCTGGGCGCCGATCCCGCTTCTGGAGCCTTACTGGCGCAGGCGCGAGCTCGCCCATCTGGTGATGAAGCCCGCACCGATCGACATCGAGTTCGGCCTCATTACCCAGCGACATCGCACGCCGGCTCCGGCGGTGACGACCTTCATCAGGATCCTCTCGGCCATCGCCGCGAACAAGCCCGTGCCCCGCGATCTGACCTGATTGGCCGCATCCGGCCGCGCAACACGCCGGATTGGCAGGTCAACGATCCCACATGCTTCGTCCAATTTTGGACCGACACGGCTCGACCGACGTCGCATCCTCACGCATTGGGCCCGAGCCGGGCAATCCACAGGAACCAGTAAGCGGTTGCCGCTCCCGGCCCGACGGTCGCCTCGTTCAACCTGCCCGGGCCGACCTCGCCGCGGGAACTCAATCCGAGTGTGTGAGTTCCATAGACGGACTTCGTCGGTCCAAGGGGCCGCTCAGCCAGCTTTCTTTTTGGGAATGCGTTAAGGGGGTGCAATGACCGGTACGTCGACGGGTGCTTCCGACAACGATCCCAAAGATTTGCCAAGAGTTTCGACCGGCAGCGAGGGTTTGGACGACATCCTCGGGGGCGGCTTGGACCCCAACAGGATGTACCTCTATGAGGGACGGCCGGGGACCGGCAAGACCACGATCGCGCTGCAATTCCTCCTCCGGGGTGTGCGCGACGGTGAGCGTGTGCTCTATATCTCGCTGTCAGAGACACGGCGGGAGCTCGAACTCGTCGCGCATCGGCACGGCTGGTCTCTGCAAGGCGTCGACATTTTCGAGCTGGTCCCGCCCGAGACGACGCTCGATCCCGACCGGGAGCTCACAGTCTTCCATCCCGCGGAGATGGAGCTCAGCGAAACGACCGGCCTGATCTTCAAGGAGGTCGAGCGGATCAATCCCACCCGCGTCGTGCTCGACAGCCTGTCCGAGCTGCGCCTGCTGGCCCAGAACCCGCTGCGCTATCGGCGCCAAGTGCTGGCCTTGAAGCACTTCTTCACCAACCGCAACTGCACTGTCGTGCTGCTCGACGATCTATCTTCCTCCCAGGACGATCTGCAGCTGCATTCGATCGCACACGGCGTCGTCATGCTCGAGCAAATGGCTATCGATTACGGCGCGGAGCGGCGCCGGCTTCGCGTGATCAAGATGCGCGGCATTCGATTTCGCGGCGGGTACCACGATTTTACGATCTCGCAAGGCGGCTTGCGGATCTTCCCACGGCTTGTCGCGGCCGAGCATCACAAGGCGTTCCACGGCGACTTCGTGTCCAGCGGTAACGCCGAGCTCGATCAACTGCTGGGCGGCGGGCTCGAGCGCGGCACCAACGCGCTTCTCCTCGGCTCTGCCGGTGTCGGCAAGTCGTCCCTCGCGCTGGCCTATGCCATCGCGGCGGCGGAACGCGGCGAGCACGCCGTGTTCTTCGCCTTCGATGAAGGCCGTGGGACGATCGAAGCACGTGCTCGGACACTGGGCCTGCCTCTGCAGGAACATCTGGATTCCGGGAAAATCCGCTTCCAACAAGTCGATCCCGCCGAATTGTCGCCCGGAGAGTTCGCGGCGACGCTGCGCCGGAGCGTCGAGATCGACAACGCCAGGGTTGTCATCATCGACAGCCTGAACGGCTATTTGAACGCGATGCCGGACGAGCGCTTCCTCATCCTGCAAATGCACGAACTCCTCAGCTATTTGGCCCAGCAAGGCGTGCTGACGATTCTGATCCTCGCCCAGCATGGGCTCGTCGGCCCGATGGATACGCCGCTCGATATCAGCTATCTGAGCGATGCAGTGGTGATGCTGCGCTATTTCGAGTTTGGCGGAACGGTGCGGCGCGCGCTCTCCGTCGTCAAGAAGCGCAGCGGCAACCACGAGCACAGCATCCGCGAGTTCCGGCTTGGCGGCACGGGGATCAGGCTCGGTCCGCCTTTGCAGGAGTTCAGCGGCATTTTTTCCGGCAATCCCCGCTATACCGGCACGGTGCTGCCGGAAGGACCGGCTGAATGAGCGCCGACCAGGACAACCGTGTTCTGATATTCGCCCCGATCGGCCGCGACGGACCGGCATCGGCGGAGCTTTTTCGCGGCGCGAGCCTGGAAGCGGTCAATTGCCGAAGTCTGCCCGAACTCGTTGCCGAGATGAAGGGTGGCGTTGGAGCGGTTTTCTTGGCCGAAGAGGGATTGTTCGGCAATGACACGGCGCCGCTCGCACAATGGATCGCGAACCAGCCGCCATGGTCCGACCTGCCTTTTGTCGTCCTCACCAGCCACCGGGAGCAACCGGCTGTCGTTGCGTGGCGACGCAGCATCGTCGAGCTTCTCCGCAACGTTTCGCTGCTCGAACGTCCGGTTCAGCCGATCACACTGACCAGCGCGGTTCAATCCGCGATGCGGGCGCGGCGGCGCCAGTATGAAATCCGGGCCCTGCTCCAGGCCCGTGAGCAGACGGCGCAAGAGCTGGAGAAGCTGGTGGTCGAGCGAACGCGCGAGCTGAAAGAGGCCAACGAGCAGTTGCGTCTCGAAATGAGCGAGCGTGCCCGTGTCGAGGAGACGCTCCGCCAGGCGCAGAAGATCGAGGCGATCGGCCAGCTCACCGGCGGTGTCGCGCACGACTTCAACAATCTGCTGATGGTGATTTCCGGCGGCCTCGACATGCTCGACCGCCAGACCGACCCAAACCGGCGCCGGCGTCTGATGGACGGGATGATCCAGGCGGCACAGCGCGGCGCCAGCCTGACCAAGCAGCTGCTGGCGTTCTCCCGTCGGCAGACGCTTCGGCCGCAGCCCGTCGACGTCGCCGCGCAGATCGGCGGAATGCGTGAACTGCTGGACCGCAGCTTGCGGGGCGACGTTCACGTCGAGTTCGACTTTCCGGATTCGCTATGGCCGGTGGAGGTCGATCCCGGAGAGCTCGAACTGGTCATTCTTAACCTGGCCGTCAATGCCCGCGACGCCATGCCCAGTGGCGGCACCATCGTCGTGCGCGGGGAGAACCTGCCGGATATCAACGACGGGCAGATCGCCGGCGACTACGTCCGGCTGTCCGTCATCGACACCGGTGTGGGCATGTCTCCGGAGATTCTGACGCGCGTGTTCGAGCCGTTCTTCACGACCAAGGACGTGGGAAAGGGCTCGGGGCTCGGGCTCGCGCAGGTCCACGGATTTGCGACGCAGTCCCGGGGCACCGTGCGAATTCAATCGGAGGTCGACCGAGGCACCAGCATCGAGCTGTACCTGCCGCGATCCTTCGATCTTCCTTCCAGCGAGCGACACCTGATCGACCTCACCCGGGTGCGGCCGAAACGAAGCAACCAGGGCCAGGTCCTGCTGGTGGAGGACGACGACGAAGTTGCCGCGCTCGTCAGCGAGATGCTCGGCCAGCTCGGTTTCGAAGTCACGCGCGCCGCCAGCGCTGCCGCGGCACTCGGCGCTCTGGCCGATGGCCGCTCGGTCGACATTGTGTTTTCGGACATCATGATGCCGGGAGGCATGAACGGCGTCGAGCTCGCACGCGAGATCAGAAAACGGCGGAGCGACATCCCGGTCTTGTTGACCAGCGGCTATTCCGAAGCGTCGGCCCACGACGCCGACGCAGCGGGCATCCAGATCCTGGCGAAGCCCTACCACATCGAAGAGCTGGCGGCAGCTCTGAGCGCGGCAAGATCAGGCTTTCGGCCCGATGCAGGATCCAAACGCTCCAGTTCCTGCTGAGAGTGCTTATCTGAAATAGCCCATCACGAGATCGACGTCCGCGCTGCGGGCCACCGCGCCGGTCAGCTCGGCGTCGATGACGCGGCGGCAGGCTTCGATCGCGGCGTGGTCGCCGAGATCGTTGGCGGCTTCCAGCACGAGCCAGGCCGCGTCCACCGACGCCTTGTCCGGGGCTCCCCCGCCGATATCGGCGGTGGCGGCACCGTTGAGGTTCTTCTTGCGAACAGCGGTGCCGAATTGAGGCAACATTGCAAATACTCCCCTGTCGAATTTCCGCTCAGTGGACCTGTAGCTCGGGCTGACGGCCCGCATCACCCGTGCCGGTCTTGCGCGACTGGTAGAACTTCAGAATGCTGCGCGAGGTCTCGATCTTGAGGCGACCATATTCGCGCTCGTTGTCCTGCAGCTCGCGCGCCGTGATCAGATGATCCTTGGCGCCCAGGAACAGCAGCGACATCGTCGTGTCCCAGGAGAAGTCGAGCGCCTTGCACAGGACCAGCATCATCTCGCGATTGCGGTCCATCAGCGCGCGCTCGATCACGTCCACCGGGAGCGAGGACAGCAACGACAGGCCGATCTGCACCTCGTCGAAGCGATGCTGACGCGCGTAGTTCGAAATCGAATCCTGGTTGAGGTTGCCCTGCCGGTACTGCGTCGTGACCACGCGCTTGGCGACGAAATAGCTGCGCGAGGACGGGCCGAACTTGGACTGCAGGTCGCCGGTGACCTCGGTCACCGAGCTCTGGATCTGCGCCATCATCTCGGGCCGCTCGGTCTCGAGGCGGCGGCGGACGTCTTCCGAGGCCTTCGAGATCAGCTGCTGGAAGACGTGGCGCGGCACGTCCTTGCGCAGGCCGATCTGCTCGGCGAGGATCGAATCCCCCTCGGCGCGGCGGACCATGTGCAACAGGCCCGAGCCGGAGAAGCGCGCGCCCTCGTTCTTCGCAACCGACGTCACGACCTCCTGGTTGCCGCGCTTGACCAGCACGTCGGTCACGGCCTCGCCGATCGACGAGCGCTGGGAAATCGCGAGCAGATGCGACTGGCCCTTGGTCAGGGCGCTCTCGACCAGCATCTTCTCGTCGATGCGGCTGGAGTTGCGCAGCACGGGACCGGCGACCTCGATCGCATCGTCAAGCGCGAGCTTCTCGATGACGTTGAGCGGGGCGTGATCGCACGCCGACATCACATCCGAGAGCTGCGCCCGCGCGGCGACCTCGATCTCCTCGGCGAGCCGGCCGATGACCTCGCCGAACATGCTGATCTCGTCGTCGCTGTAGCGGCCGGTAATCAGAATGTCGGTCGCATGCCACAACGCCTTCGCCCGGCTTTCCTCGGTGCCGCGCGCGATCGCGTCGTCCAGATCCTGCAGAAGCGATTTCGCCCCGTTCATCTCGATTACCCCAGTTCTTGGCGAGCCATCCCGCCGCTCGTGGCGGGACTTTCGGATTCCTCTGGGAACTGACGTTAGAGATCAAACGCGAGAATTCGGTAAAATCGGCAAATCAGTTTTGCCGGGCAAAATTCATTCAAATGCGCGGGAATGGGTTTACTCAAAGATAAGGAAGACGGTGCGCCCCCTCTCCCGCTTGCGGGAGAGGGTCGAGGAGAGGGCTATCTCAGCGGAGGGAATCCCTAAATCGAGCAAGCCCTCACCCGGCGCTTCGCGCCGACCTCTCCCGCAAGCGGGAGAGGTGAGCACCCAATCCGCCTCACGGATTCTGCGGGGTCAGCACCAGCGGTGGCTTTGGCTTCGGCTTTGCGGGCGGCGGACCTGGCGCCGGCTTGACGTCGAT
>NZ_JXDL01000001.1:6680033-6750054 GCF_001590795.1 Bradyrhizobium sp. AT1 | reverse complement strand
CCGGAGCGACCAGCGTCGGCAGCGCCGCGGTCGCCGGCGGCGGCTCGCCGCGCTCGATCGCGTCGAGCCGGCGCGTCTCGCGGTCGATCGTGCGCACCGCAAGCCAGGAGGACAGCGGCGCAAGATCGATGGTCCGATTGAGCTTGTCGGGCGGACCCGCCGCGAACAGCTGGATTTCCGGCGGGGCGCCGGAGAGGCCGGTCATGATCGGCGTCAGGCTGGCGCGGATGTCGGCCTGGTCGGCGGGAATGTCGTAGCCGCCGGAGACGATGGCGCGGGCGTTCCTGGCTTCCAGCGGCGTCGCGCCGACGCGCAAGCGTCCGTCGCGGATCGTGAACGGGATCTGCGCCGAGGCCACTGCGATCGGTGCGGCGGCAAGCGCGGGCTCGACCAGCTGCCGCAAGCGGTTGTCGTCGGCGACCTGGCCGCCGTCGCTGGCGCGGATCGCGATCTCGAAGGCGCGCGGATTGAGGCCGCTGATTTCCGCGGAGTCCAGCGTCACCGTGCCGTTGCCGGCAAGCGCGCCGGTGAGCGCCGCGACGCTGCGGCCCTGGCTGGTCAGCGCCATCTGCACCGAGACGCGACCCTTCGGCAGCGCCAGATCGCGGTAGCGCAGCGTCGCGGCGTCGACATTGCCGAGCTCGATGCGCGCGTTCAATGCAAGACCACCCGCGCCATTGCGCGCATCGAAGCTCGCCGACATCTCGCCGCCGCCAACGCCGCCCTTCAACGCATCGAGCGCGAGCGACTGGCCGTCGCTGCGGATCGTGCCGCCGAACGGGCGCAGCTCGATGCCGCCGGGCAACGTCCCGCGCAACGCCTGGAAGGCGATCCGGCCGCGCCAGCCCGTGACGAGCCCTGCGCCCAGCGGTTCGCCCGTGTCGTGCCCGGCAGCCCCGATCGCCAGCGCGAGCGCCGGCGCGAGATCGAGCGTATCGAGACCGACTTCGCCGTCGACGCTTCTGTCCTGATCCAGCGTCACCGCCAGATGGCCCCGCAGATGCGAGCCGGCCGCATTGCCGTCGAGATCGTCGAAAGTCAGGCGATTGCCCGTCAGCCCGACACGCGAGGACAGGCTGACGTTCTGCGCCGATTTGTCGGTCGGGCTGATCCCGAGCAGCGGCGCCAGATTGGCGCTGCGCACGCGCAGGTTCACGCTGCCTTTCGGCTCCGACAATTCGACGCTGCCCTGCGCGTCGGCATCCAGCCCGCCGCCGCTGAGCTTTGCATTCAATTGCAACGGCCGCCGCCAGGCGCCGGTCAGCTTGCCCTCGAATTGCGAGGCGCCCTCGCCCGCGGCGACCACGCGATCGAGCCCGAGCAGCGCCAGCAGCGCGCCGGCCTGCGGCGTCGCGACTTTCGACTCCAGCGTGAAGTCGCTGCTGCGCAGGCGGTCGAGGTCGATGCCGCCGACGGCGGCCGATGGGGTCTGCGCGGCCAGCGTCGCGGTCGCCTTGAGCTGCGGCGCGTCGAGCTCGAGCACGGCGCGGGCATTGCTGCGATCGGCATGCTCGGCATTCTTGTCGAGGCTGAGATCGAGCTTGAGGCGCGTCGCGCCGGGCAACGACGGAAGCGCATCGAAGCGCGCGCGCAAAGCGGGCGCGAACGGCTCGATCAGCGCGGTGAGCTCGCGCAGCGAATTGGCCGAGGATTTCAGCGCGAGCTTGCCGGTGACCTTGGCGCGGTCGAAGCTGCCGCTCGCCTCGGTGGTGACGCCGCCGGCCTGACCGAAGCGCAGCTGCTCCAGCGCCAGCGATGCGGGGCTGTAAGCAAGCTTGGCCGCGAACGGCCGCAGCTCCTGGCCGGCGGAGATCGCGCGGCCGATCTCGAGCGAGAGTTTTGCTTCTTCCGGCCACTCGCCTTGCGGTCCCGCGAGCGCGCGCACGAAGCTTGCGGCGGCGTCGAGGTCGAGCCGGTCGGCCTTGAGGTCGGCGTCGATCCGCGAGCCCTTGCTCGCGCCCGTTTGCACGAAGGCGATGCGGCCTTCGACGGTGCCGCCTTCGATGTCTGCCTTGAGCTTGTCGACGGCGAGATGATTGGCGGCGACGGTGACGTCGCCGGCAAGGCGCAGCGGCCGCGTGCTGCGGCGGTTGATCTCGCTGCGGCCCTGGAGCCAGGCCATCAGCGTATCCGGGTCGGAGGATTCAACGCTGAGACGGCCGCTGAAGCTGTCGGCGCCCGGTGTTGCACCATTGAGCGAGAGCTGCGTCATGCCGGGCGCGCGCAGCTCGAGCCGCTGGAAGGTCCAGGATCGCCCGTGGGTCTGAAGCTCGGCCGTGATGTTCTGCAGTGGACGGCCGCCGAGCATGATCTGATCAGAGTTGAACTCGATCTGCGCCGGGATCGGTGCCTGCGGAATGGCCGCTAACCCCGCCCGCAGCGCCGGCAGGATGCGCAGCGGCTCGGCATCGTCCTTGTCCGTATTCTTGGCCGCGAGCTTGTCGGCATCGACCTGGCGCGCCGACAGCACCGCGCGCAGCAGCGGCGAGGCGCCGAACCTGAGATCGCCGACGCCGCCAAGCTTCAGCGCGCTGTCTTCCGGGCCGAAGCTCGCGTCGATCTGCTCGAACTTGGCACCGGCCGGCTCCGCCTTGAGCTTGGTCGTGAGCTTCCACGGCGTCGGCCCCGCCTCTCCGGGCTTCTTCGCAGCGGGCACGGCCAGCGTCAGCGCGCCGTCGAATTTCGGCAGGCGGTTGTCGAAGGCGAGCACGCCTTCGAGATCGGCGAGGATGGCGCGCGCGCCGGGATCGATGTTGAGATGCAGACGGGTGGCGTTGCCGTCGGCGCTCGGGCCGGAGGAGACGCGAAACGGATAGCGCACGCCGTTGGCGCTGAAAGCGCCGTCGCCGCGCACCGAGCCGGCGAGCGAGCGGACGTCGCCGGAAAAGGCGATGTCGTTCAGCTCCAGCGTCGACCGGCTGGCGGCATCGTGGAGCGCAATGCGGCCGGTGAGATTGAGCCGCTCGATGGCCAGCGAGGCCAGATTGAAGGTGCCGCTCGCGGTGGAGGGCAGATCGACCCGTCCCCTCGCATCGAGGCCGAGATCGACCGCCATGCCGCCCACCGAAAGCTCGGTGGCGCGCCATTCGCCGCGCATCAGGGAGCTGAGGCTGAACTCGACGTCGAGCTTGTCGGCACGCAGGCGGCCGAGATCGTTGTTGCCGCCGAAGGTGACCTGGCGCAGCCGCAGCGTCGGCGCCGGCAACAGCCGCGCGTCGAGCTCCCCCGCGACCCGCACCGGCACGCCGATGATCTTGCCAGCCTCCGCCTCGAACTGGGGCCTGAACTGGTTCCAGTCGACGTAGTAAGGCCCGATCAGCGCGGCCAGCAGCGCAATGATGAAGGCAATCGCCAATCCGAGCAGCGTCGTCTGCACGGGTCTCCCCTCGGCCAAACCGGCAACCGGACCAAACCCTGGCCTTAGCGGACTTCAGGCGTGCCGGAACAGTCCCTTATATAGGGGGAAGTGTGGCGAAGTCACAGCGACTGTTGCGCGCGGAGGTTAATGCCCGGGGGCGCCTCACCAGCTCGCCGGCAGCCGCTTCAGGCCGCGCAGCACGAAGGTCGGCCGCCATTCCGGGTTTTCGACGTCGTCGATACGCAAGTCCGGCAGCCGCCGCAGCAGCGTCGCGATGGCGATCTCGGCCTCGATGCGCGCCAATTGGGCGCCCAGGCAGAAATGGATGCCGCCGCCGAACGACAGCGGCTTGACGTTCGCCCGGGTGACATCGAGCCGGTCCGGCCGGTCAGGATAGACCGCGGGATCGCGGTTGGCCGAGCCGAGCAGGCACAGCACGGTCTCGCCCTTGGGGATCCGCTTGCCGCCGAGGTCCTCGATCTCCTCCAGCGCGACACGGCCGGTCATCTGCACCGAGGAATCGTAGCGCAGGAATTCCTCGATCGCGCCTTCCATCAGTTCGGGCCGCGCCTTGAGCAGCGCCAGCTGGTCCGGATTGCGGTGAAGCGCGAGCAGGCCGTTGCCGATCAGATTGACCGTGGTCTCGTGCCCGGCGCCGAACAGCAGGATGATGTTGGCGGTCAGCTCCTCGTTGGTGAGCTTGTTGCCGTCCTCCTCGGCCTGCACCAGCTGGGTGGTGAGATCGTCGGCGGGATTCTTGCGGCGCAACTCGAACAGCTGCTGGAAATACATCTGCGCCATCAGGTTGCCCTCGTTGCCCTTCTTGATTTCCTCGGGCGTGAGGGGCACGGGATCGAGCAGCCGCCCGCCGTCGCGCGAGCTCTTGTAGAAGACCTCGCGATGATCCTCGGGGATGCCGAGCATCTCGCAGATGATGGTGACTGGCAGGCGGAAGGCGAAATCCTCGATCAGGTCCATGTGGCCGCGCTCGATCACGGCATCGATCGCCTGGTCGACGATCTCCTGGATGCGCGGCCGCATGTCCTCGACCCGGCGCGCGGTGAAGGCCTTCACCACGAGGCCGCGCAGGCGGGTGTGATCGGGCGGATCGGCCTGCAGCATCCAATGGCTCATGCTGCGGAACACCGGCTCGTCCATGATCTTGTCGCTGTAGCGGCGCTTGGAGCGCTCGACGAAATCCTTGCCGAAGCGCTTGTCGCGCATCACGAGGCTGACGTCGGCATGGCGGCTGGCGACGAACTGGCCGAACGGCGTCACGTGGATCGGGTCCATCGTGCGCAGCCGGTCGTAATGCGGATAGGGATCGCGGATGAAGTCCGGCGCGAGCGGGTTGAACAGCGGCGCGCCGCCGGCGCCTTGCACGTGCTCGCTCATGGTGACCTCAAATCGGTTGCCGCATGACACGAATACGACGAGCGCAGCCCCACGGCCCGGCGTAACCATCCCTGAATTTATCAACTCGATACATTGTTGTATCGAGTTGCATTCTGCCCTAGCCTCGTCCGATGTCAAGAGCGAGAACCAGACCGACCAGGGACGACACGCGCGACAAATTGTTCGAGGCGGCCGCGCGGGTGTTCGAGGACGACGGCATCGGCGGCGCCAGCATCGAGGCGATCGCGGCGGCGGCGGGCTTCACCCGCGGCGCGTTCTATTCGAATTTCAAAAGCAAGGACGAGTTGATCATCGCCATGCTCGAGGACCATGTCGAGCAGTCGATCCGCCGCAACCTCGACATCCTCGCCGAGCACGACAATCTCGACGACTTCATCGCGGCGTTGAAGGCGATGGATCGCAGCAAGCAGGATCCGCTCGGCCGCTCGCCGCTGCTGCACATCGAGATGATCCTGTTCGTCGCGCGCGCCGAGAAGCGCCGCCCCGAACTCGCCAAGCGCCTGCGTGCACGGCGCAAGCTGGTCGCCGACATCGTCGAGGCGACGTTGCAGAGCAACGGCAGGAACGAGAAGCTGAACCCGCCCTGGATGGCTTCAATCGTGCTCGCGCTCGAAGACGGCTTTCGCCTGCACCGGCTGATTGACCCCGAAACGACGCCGGCCGACAGTTTTCTGCGCGCGATCACGGATCTCAGGCGCAGGACCGGATTGGCGGCGAGCCAGGGCGAAACTTCGTAAGGCGCGAGCGGGCTTTGTCTCGAATGCGAGCTGCGACATATGGTCGTGCGCTCGTCAAACACAATCACGCAACAGCCGCGTACCCCAAATGCCACAAGCCGTCGTGAAGTTGGCACGCTTTTGACGGTCGGGTTGACACCGAATAGCAATCTGCAGAAATGCTACCTGCGGAGATAAGGTGCGGCGCGCCTCCAGGCGCGTCGTTGTTGGGAATGCCATGAAGTTGGGAATGCAAGGGATCGCTGTCGGGTATCCACCGAGGGATCCCTGCGATCAGTCAACTGGTCGCCATGGCATTCGCCTTGCAGAAGCCCGCCACGCTCAACCGGCATTGTTCCGACGCGCTTTGCTTTGCGCGACCTCGCTTCCGAAGTCGACCCTGCTCGCGATGGCGCTGGCAAGCATCACCTCGCCAGCATGGGCGGCCTGCACGGCCGCTGACACCACGACTTGCAGCGCGACCGGAGGAAGCGGCGCAGCGGGACGCGGCGGCAATGGCGGCGCGGGCAATGGGCAAGGCGGCGGCTCGAGTCACATCGACGGCGGCGGTGTCACGGTCCAGGATGCAGGAAGCCCGAGCACGAACGGCACCGGCGGCGCGAGCGCAGCCGGCGATGTCGCCACGGCTGCCGGTGGAGCGCCAGGTGCGTCCGTGGTGGCAACCGGAGTTTTCATCAATGGGAACATCGCGGGGACGGCCGGCGATCCGGGGCTCACCGGCCTGAATTTCGGCCCGGGCGGCGGCGGCGGTGGTGCTGGAATCTACTACAGCGGATCGGACATCACCATCGGCGCCGGCGTCACCGTTGCCGGCGGCGGCGGCGGGACGGGTGGGGACGTGTCCAATAATGTGGTGGGCAATGGTGGCGGCGGAGGCGGCGGCGGGAGCGGATTCATGGCGAGAGTTCCCGGTGCCCAGATCAGCAACAGCGGCTCCCTCGTCGGCAGCGCGGGCGGAACAGGCGGCCCCGGTGGCTTCAGCGGCGGCGGGGGTGGAGGCGGTGACGGCTGCTTTCGCTCGGCAGTTCCGCAATTATCACCAACATCGGCTCCATCACCGGCGGCGATGGCGGAGCGGCGGGCGCCGGTCTGACCGCCGCAGGAACGAGCGGCGCGGGCGGCGTCGGCGTCAACCTCGTGGGCGGCTTCAACGTGGTCGCCAACATAGGGACGATCACCGGGGGCGGCAGCAATGGCGGCGCGGCCGGCGTCGGCATCATCACGCGCGGCAGAGACACGATCACCAACGCCGGCACCATCAGCGGCGGGCTCGCCGGCGGGACGCGCGCGGCGGCCATCGAATTCGGCGGCACCGACAACAGCCTCAATCTGCTGACGGGATCGACGATCATCGGCGGACTTGCAATCGACGCGGGCGCTTCCGCGACCATCGCCGCGCAAAACGCCGGGCTCACGCTCAACAGTGCGATCTCGCTGGCCGACGGCACGGCCGCCCTCACCTTCGATACCAGCACGACAGGCCTCCTCGCCTCGGGCGTGATCTCCGGCGCCGGCACGGCAACGCTGACCGGAACCAACACGCTGATGCTGTCAGGCGTGAACACCTTTACAGGCGTCACCACGATCAGCAGCGGAACGCTCGCGCTGACCGGCAGCGGCAGCATCGCCGCGTCGGCCGGCGTGGTCGCCAACGGCGTTTTCGATATCTCCGGCACCGTGTCCGGCGCCTCGATCCGCGCATTGAGCGGCAGCGGTGCCGTCGCGCTCGGCAGTCGAACGCTGACGCTGAGCAACGCCGGCGGAACGTTCAGCGGCGTCATCGGCGGCTCGGGCGGCGTAACCCTGTCCGGCGGCACGCAGACGCTGACGGGCATCAATACCTACATAGGCGCGACCACGATCGGCAGCGGCGCGACGCTGGCGCTCGGTGCCGGCGGCAGTATCGCCGCCTCCAGCGGCGTCACGACCAACGGCACGCTCGACATCTCGGCGACAACCGCGGGTGCATCGCTGGCAGACCTCGCCGGCACGGGCACGGTTGCGCTTGGCACCCGCACGCTGACGCTGACGAACGCTTCGGGCACATTCGCCGGCGCGATCGCGGGCACCGGCGGGTTGACACTCGACGGCGGAACGGAGCAGCTGACCGGGGCCAATACCTACACGGGAGCAACCACGATCAACGCCGGCACGCTGGCGTTGGCCGGTGCGGGCAGCTTGTCGTCAGCCACGCGCCTGGTGCTGGCCGGCAGCAGCGCAAGTTTCGACCTGTCCGCCGCAGGCTCGCAATCCATTGGCGGTTTGTCCGGCGTGACGGGCTCTCAAATTGCCCTCGGTGCCAACGCCTTGACGGTGACCGTGACCGGCGGCGACATTTTCGCCGGCACGCTGAGCGGCAGCGGCGCTTTCACCAAGCAAGGCAGCGGCACGCTGGTGCTGAATGGCGTGAGCGGCGCCTTCTCGGGCACCACGACGGTGGGGAGCGGGACACTCAAGGTCGGCGACACCGGCAATCCCGGCGCCGTGCTCGGCGGGGACGTGGTCGTCGGAGCACTGGGCACGCTCGGCGGCAGCGGCACGGTCGGCAACACCCTCGTCACCGGCGGCACGCTCTCGCCCGGCAATTCCATCGGCCTTTTGACCGTTGCCGGCAATCTCACCTTCACGTCCGGCTCGACCTATGAGGTCGAGGTGTCGCCGGTCAATGCCGACCGCGTCAACGTGACGGGAACGGCGACACTCGGAGGCGCGACGGTCGCGGCCACCTACGTGCCCGGCAGCTATGTTGCCAAGCGTTACACGATCCTCAGCGCGACCGGAGGCGTCAACGGCGCCTTCAGTGGACCTGTGAACACGAACTTGCCGGCGAGTTTCTTCGGCTGGCTCAGCTATGACAGCAACAACGCCTATCTCAATCTGACGCTGAACTTCGCCGGCCTGAACTTTGGCAGCGGCCTCACCGTCAATCAGCAGCATGTCGCGAGCACGCTGACCGACTTCTTCAACACGAACTCGGGCATTCCGCTGGCGTTCGGCGCGCTGACGCCTGCGGGCCTGTCGGTTGCCTCCGGCGAGCTCGGCACGGGCGTGATTCAGTCTTCGCTGAAGGCCGACGATCTGTTTCTCAATCTGCTGCTCGATCCGACCACGGCCGGCCGCGCCGGAGGATTCAGCACGCCGGACGGCATGTCGCATGTCGCGGCTGACGATGTGGCGCTGTCCTATGCCGCCGGGCGACCGGGCGGCATGCGCGAGAACGAAGCCTACGCGATGGCGGCCAAGGCGCCGCTTCTCGCACAGCAACCTGCCAACCCATGGAGCGTGTGGGCGGCAGGCTATGGCGGCTCCTCCAGCATTGGCGGCAACGCGGCGGTGGGATCGCAGGACACCAGAGCGCAGGTCTGGGGCATCGCAGCAGGCGCCGACTACAGGCTCTCGCCGGATACCCTGGTTGGCTTTGCACTCGGCGGTGGCGGCACGTCCTATTCGCTGGCGAGCGGCTTCGGCTCCGGCTCCGCCGATCTGTTCCAGGCCGGCGTTTATGGCCGACATCAGTTCGGCCGCGCCTATGTCTCCGCCGCATTTGCTTATGGCTGGCACGACGTGACAACCACGCGCAGCATCGCGCTCGCCGGCCCCGACACGCTGCGGGGCCGCTTTGCCGCCGACAGCTTCGCTGGCCGGTTCGAGGGTGGCTATCGATTTGCGACCGCGCTTGTCGGCTTGACGCCTTATGCCGCGGTGCAGGCGATCAACTTCCGTCTGCCATCCTATGCCGAGCAAAGCCTCGTCGGTGGCGGCCTGTTCGCACTGAACTATGGTGCGCAAACCACGATCGACACCCGGACCGAGCTCGGCTTTCGCACCGACAAGTCACTCGCGATCAGCGATGGTGTGCTGACGTTGCGCGGCCGGCTGGCATGGGCGCATGATTACAACGCGGACCGTGCGGTAAGTGCGGCCTTCCAGTCGCTGCCAGGCACGAGCTTTGTCGTGAACGGCGCGCGGCCGGATCCCGATTCCGCGCTTGTCAGCGCGGCCGTAGAGACGAAGTGGCGGAGCGGCTTCTCGGTCGGCGCGACGTTCGAAGGCGAATTCTCCCGCAATCTCACCGGCTATGCCGGCAAGGGAGTCGTCAAGTACAGCTGGTGAGCTGCAGCTCGTTCCTATTTCTTCTTTGCAGGTCCGAAATCCGGCTGCCAGGCGGCTTCCTTTCGGCTCGGAGCCGCGGCGATGACCTTGGACTTATCCTTCTTCGGCTTCTTGGCTTCGCGATTGCTGCGTTGCTGACCCTTCGCCATGCCGCTCTCCTCTGTTGGTTCAAGTTCGTCGAATTCATCCGCCTGGAGCACCCGTCCGCGCGGGGTGCAGACCCTGACGTCCATGTAGCCGTCGCGCAGCAGCTTTCGAGCAAGGCGTAGCGCGACCGTCGCATTGCCGCGGCCGAGATTGGAGCTGCCGTATTCGTTGGTCCCGCTGACCAGATACGGCACGCGCGTCGGCCTAGCCATTGAGAAGAGCCGCGGCGCACACCAGAAGCAGAAGAAATAACGGAACGATCACCGGCGGCACGATCCATTCCGAGATGTGAACACGCGACATCGAACGCTCCTGCGAAGCCTTCGGCGGGAGTACACGTGCCCCTCAGTCACCGGTCGAAGCCGTTGAGACGTGCGGTGATGGCAGCGACCTTACGCCCGCACTGAAGCGATAGCGAGGGTTAAATGCCTCACCGGCGTCCATCGCGCTGTGACACTGTCGTCGGCGGCGCGGTGACGTTAATGCTGGCTATTGCCGCGCCAGGAGCGCATGCTCGCGGGCAGCCGGCACCGGTTGGGGCTTCACTTGCGAAAGGCAGGCGCGCATGACCATCCGCTCGCGGCGAGAAACCGTCACGTTCAAGCATCCGTTCCGCATGCACGGCATCGACCGGGTCTTGCCGGCCGGAGCCTATGAGGTCGTCACTGACGAGGAGACGATCGAGGGCCTGACTTTCGCCGCCTATCGCCGCATTGCCACAATGATCACCGTGCCCGCCGAAGGCGCGGGCGGCATTATGGAGATGCTGTCGATCGGCTCGATCGATCTTGCGAACGCGCAAGCCGCAGATGCGAGCATCGCCAATGACTGATCATACCGTGGATCTCGACAAGCACCGGGGCATGGCCGCCCAGAAGGCCACCGACCTGCGCCGCGCGCTGGCGGAGGTCGAAGCCAACACCAGAGAGCTGCGCGAGCGCGAGGCCGATCTCGAGCACCGCATGATGACGGTGCCCGCCGCGTCCTGGCCGGAGGCCGCGGTGAAGGCGCGTCATTTGCTCAACCTCTACGCGGCGAGCCTGCCCACTGAAGACACGCGCCACCGCGCGCTGGTGACGGCGCTGTTCGACGATTTCGCCCGGCTGTCGGGGGAGAGCTGAGGCGACGACCGCCGCCTGCATTCCCAACGCGCCATGCGCGGCCAGAACGCAGGCGGCCGGCCGCCGGCAGTGAATTGAGGGGTGCGATCGTGCCTGGCGATCACGCAATGGAGCAAGCCATGACATTGACCAGCGGCCGCTTTATCAGCCACGAATACGACCGGATGATCGTCCGGTTCTCGATGCATGACGGCACCAGGGAAGTTCCTTGCGCCGTCTCGACCTCCGCGATGGATGATCTCGAGCGTGGCCCGCAGGTCAAGCCCGAGCAGCGAGAGGCTCAGTTCACCCGCCTGCGAGATCGCATCGAAGCACGCGCGGCGAGCAAATATCGCGCGACGGAGTTCGAAGGCACGCCGCCGGGCATCGTGCTGCGTGGCATCGATTTCAGGACATAGGGGATGATCGCTGCCAACCCCGAGGTCGTCTCTACTCGGCCTTTGCCTTGATGTCCGGCAAGGGCGGCTTGCGTTCAAAGGGCTTCTTTTTCGGCGGCGCGGGCAGCAATCCCTCTCTGATCGCCTGCTTGCGGGCAAGCTTGCGGGCGCGACGAATGGCTTCAGATTTCTCGCGAGTCTTTCTCTCCGACGGCTTTTCATAGGAACGCCGCTGCTTCATTTCGCGGAAGACGCCCTCGCGCTGCATCTTCTTTTTGAGAACACGGAGCGCCTGGTCAACATTGTTGTCTCTGACGAGTACGTGCAATTGATTCTCCCTGCTGGGGGCTGCGAAAGCGACACGTCCTGCAAGGCAGCCCATTGCGCAGGAGTTTCATTGCGATTTTTGAGGACAGCAGCGGCGACACGCGTCGCGGCCTCGGACGAGCTGATCTGCTTGTCATAGCGATGCAGCTTGGCGGTGTGAACGTGACCACCGACGTGCAGCGCTGTCAATCGCTAACGTCCTGCTTGCGAGGGTGACGGACACAAGGGTGTTGGTCGGGGCAGGCAAAATCCCTCGCAGAAAACAAATCGGCACCGCTCCTTGCAAAATCGTGGAAATCATATATATTGGAGTGGTTCGATTAGCCGCTGTGCCTTGTTGAATGCGCCCGCGGGCTCCTTTTCCAAAGACATCGTCGAAGTTGAAGATAACCGCGTGATTGTCGCGCGGAACGCGCTCGCGCGGTTTGGAGAAGAAGATGACGACAGGTACTGTGAAGTGGTTCAATGGCCAAAAGGGCTTCGGTTTCATTCAGCCGAACGACGGCGGCAGCGATGTGTTCGTGCACATCAGCGCTGTTGAGCGGGCTGGTCTTGCCGGTCTCGGAGAAGGCCAGCAGGTCAATTTCGAGGCCAAGACCGACAAGATGCGCGGTAAGGTCAGCGCCGAGAATCTCTCGCTGGCTTGATATCGTGGCGCCGTTTCACGGATGTACTGAAACGGCCGCCCTGCCCGCTCAATCCCAGGATTGAGCGGGTTTAGTCGTTTACGGAGCCAAGTGAACGATGAGCACCAAGAAATCGGCAGAGCCGTCAGCCGAAAGCATCGCGCGGTCCGATCGTCGGCGCGTGGCCGCTGAAGAGGGAGTGCGAGCCATGGCCGATGCCGAAAGGCAGGCCATCGATGTTCGCAAGAACATGGCGCGGCTGCGAGCGGCGCGTGAGGCCAAGGAAGCGTCTGACGAAGCTGTTCGGCTCGCTTTGCCGACACCGGCGGTCAAGAAGCGCTCGAAGAAGCCGACGCGGTAGTCGTCTGCAAGACGCCGCCGAATTGAAAGGGCCGATCCCATGCCGGAGAGCGCAGATCGTGCTTAGAATCAAACCCGATCACGGAACCATCACCTTCTTCCTCGCGTCCGGCGCAACTCGGCAGATGTGCCAGCTCGCCACGACATTCAACACGCAGAAGCAGGCTTTCAGCTATTTGCAGAGGCATCGAACGGAGTTCGAGCGTATTGCTCGGGCACGGCTTGCCTTGGGAGAGCTCGAAGACGGGGTCGTCGTGCTTTCGATGCTTTAGCCGGAGCGTTCGGGCTGCCCGGGCGCATCGCAGCGATCTCAATTGATCGAGTGAACCCTTTTACCGACGAATATCGCTCTTAACACCGGTCCGTTGGCATCCCGGACATTGACAGCCAAGCCGTCGCTGCTGGCGAGCGGCTCGAGTTGTCTGGCCATGTCGGCAAGCGACAGCGCAGCCTCGACCTCCGCGGCTCGCTGGCTGACCAAATCCAGGCCTTCTTCGTCTACGACGAGCGCTTCACCATCCCAGATGTCGAAGTAGAAGTGCGACATCTAAGGAGTCCTCTCGGACCGGCCTCGTCGTTCGGCCTCTCTCGCCAACCGTTCAGCCTTCAGTCGCTCCCGATTTGACTGGAAAGCCTGTTCCGCTTTCTCGTAGTCGGTCGCCGGCTTCGCCGCGACCTGCTTGAAGTGGCTGTTCGCCTCATCCGCTGCGTGCGATTGGGAATGCCGTCTCATCTCTCGTCCTTTCTGTCTGTGGCGGCGCGAAGTCCTCCGGTGTCGGGGCTTCCGCGTGCTGGCCACTATTCCTGGATCGGCCCGCCGCGTTTGGCTCGATCAATTCGCACACGGTCGAACTCCTTTGGGCCATCGAGCAGATCCTGCTTGCGGATGGCCCGATCGTTCGCCGACGTCGTCGCATCGCCCATTTGATCAATCGTATCGCCGGCCATCTCGCGGGCGCGCAGCTTCTGTCGGTCCCAGTCGGCGTGCGTAAGCCCCAGCTCCACCAAGCGAGCTATTGCCTGGGACAGGCTGGGCCTTTCCTCCTGAAGCGCCATCCATGCCGTGATGGCTCTGAGCAGCGATTGCGAAGGTCGAAAACCTGCCGGTCGAACCAAGGTAGTGGCGTCTTCCGGTCTCTTCGTCGAGCCCATGCATTCTCCAAACTGGCTACGGCGTGGCGCCCCTCCGGCAGATAGCATAGATCAAACCGCTGGCGTTCCGATACGTTCCTATTGGTCGGAAGATCGCCGAAAGGCAGTCACGCCGACCGTCTCACCGCAGCCATGCCGGCCGGTCCCACCTCGAGCCGCCCGAGCATCGCCTTCGCCTGCTCGGCGCAGTGCTCGATCAGCCAGCGCTCGAAGGCGACGGGGGGAAGTGCGGGGGAGTAGAGAAAGCCCTGCACGACGTCGCAGCCGAGCTCGGCCAGCGTCTTGCGCTGACCCTCGGTCTCGACGCCCTCGGCGACGACGGTCATGCCGAGGCCCTGGCCGACGCGCACCACGGCGGTGGCGATCGCGAGCGCGCCGGCGTCACGCTCGATGTCGCGCATGAAACTGCGGTCGATCTTGAGTTCGCGGATCGGCAGATGCGCGAGCCGGCTGAGGCTGGAATAGCCGGTGCCGAAATCGTCCACTGACAACCCGACGCCGAGCTCGCGGATCGCGTTCATCGTCTCGAGCGCGGCGACGCTGTCCTGCATGAACACGCCTTCGGTGATCTCCAGCATCAAGACATCGGCCGGCAGGTCGTATTCGGCGAGGATATCCTTGAGCCGCGCGGCCAACGTGACGTTGCGGAAATTGATCGGCGACAGGTTCACCGAGACGGAGGGAATGTTCAGGCCAGCGCGGCGCCAGCTCGCCATCTGGCGGCAGGCCTCACGCACCGACCACAGGCCGATCTGCTCGATCAGGCCGCACTCCTCGGCAAGCGGGATGAACTTCGCCGGCGAGACGTCGCCGAGCACGGCATCGTGCCAGCGCGACAGCGCCTCGACCCCGTGGATCGCGCCGTCGGAGCTGCGGATCTGCGGCTGGTAACTCAGGCTCAGCGCGCCGTCCCCGATGGCGCGGCGCAGCGCTACGATCAGCGCCAGCCGCTGCTCGGTGAGCCCGTTCATCTCGGCGCTGAAAATGCGATGGGTCGAGCGTCCGGCCTGCTTGGCCATGTACATGGCGGCATCAGCCTGCTGCATCAGCGTGTCGATGTCGGTGGCATGGTCGGGATAGAGGCTGATGCCGATGCTGACCGACATCGGCATCAGCTTCGTTCCGAGCCTCAAGGGGGCGGCCAGCGCTTCGGTGATTCCCGCAGCGACGCGCTCGGCGCCCTCGGCGTTACGCTGCGGCAGCAGGATGACGAACTCGTCGCCGCCGAGCCGTCCCAGCATGTCTTCGGGGCCGATCTGCTCGCGCAGCCGCTGCGCGAGCTGGACCAGCAGCTCGTCGCCGGCGGCGTGACCGAGCGTGTCGTTGACGTCCTTGAAGTGATCGACGTCGAGGAAGGCCAGCGCGATATGGCTGCCGGTCGGGCAGGCATCGATCGCGGTGGTGATCAGGTGCCGCAGCTGCGCGCGGTTCGGCAGGCCGGTGAGGATGTCGTGATAGGCCAGCCGCGCGATCTCGGCGCGCGCCTCCTTGCGCTCGATCGCGAAGGCGCCGAGATTGACGCAGGCGTCGACGATACGCCGGTGCCAATTGCTCGGCGCACGCGGCTCACGATAATAGAAGGCGAAGGTCGCAATGACCCGTCCGTCCTTGGCCTTGACCGGGGTCGACCAGCAGGCGCGCAAGCCGATCCCCATCGGCATCGCCTTGTAGGGCTGCCAGCGCGGATCGGTGTCGAGATCTTCGGCCAGCACCGGCTCGCCGTAGAAGGCGGCGGTGCCGCAGGAGCCGACGTTGGGACCGATGGCGATGCCGTCCAGTGCGCGGGAATACGCCTCGGGCAGGCTGGGACCGCCGAGCGGATGGATCAGGCCCGCGGCATCGACGTGAAGCAGCGAACACACGACATCGGGCGCGATCTCCTCGACGCGGCGACAGAGCCGGTCGGCGATCTCACCGATCGGCACCTCGTCGGCGAGCGCGCCCATGATGAGCTGCTGGAGCGAGCGCAGCTGCTTGGTCTCGGTGATGTCATCGAGCAGCGCGAAGATGTGCTTGACCCGGCCCTTCCTGTCGCGGAAGGCGTCGATCCGCGCGCTGACCCAGATCTCCTCGCCGGTCTTGGTATAGATCAGGACCTCGGCTTCACCGCCCGGACCGCCCTTGATGAGACGCCGTCCGATCGTCGTCAGCGCCTTGCGGTTGGTGTGACGGCCGGCCAGCAGGTCGGTCGCCCGCCGCCCCTCGGCCTCCGCGGCGGAATAGCCGAATAGCGAGGTGAACGCTGCATTGGTGTAGCGGATGTCGAGCTCGGTGTCGGTGATGAGCACGGCGCGGTTGGTCTGGTCCGAGACGGCATCGAGCAGCGCGATCCGCGCCCGGCGTTCCGCTTCGGTGGTCACGTCGCGCGCGAACACGACGCGATGGGTCACCCCGCCGCTCGCGAAGGACGAAAGCGAGACGGCCGCCCGGATCCGGGTGCCGTCGGGCCGCGTGAGGCTGATCTCGTCGCGGAATTCAGCGATCGAATCGTCCTGAAGACACTTCAAGGTGAGAATGTCGGCATCGCAGCCGAGCGCGTCGATGCGCGCGAGCTTCCAGATCCGCTCCGCGCCGGCGTTGAAATGCGTGATGCGACGCGCGCTGTCGACGATGACAATAGCGTCGTCGACGTGTTCCAGCGCGGCCAGCAACACGTCGGGAGTTTCAGTCACAAGACAATCGGAGGCGGACATCGATGGACCCGGGAGCATCGGGAAGAAGCGGCAATCGACCCGAAGCTAACGCTCCGATGGTGTCCAAGACGTTTTTGCAATCCCTCTCCGCGCCGACGAAGCCGCGACATGCTTAACGTTCAGCGAAAGACGCGCAGGTAATGCGGTGTGTTAGGAACTCACTCCGCGGCGCGGTCCTGAAGCTTGTGCAGCCGGCCGGCCACGGCCCGCACCTTGCGCGGCGCGGCCTGCCAGATCGAGAGCGCCGACAATCCGCTCACGACCATCGCGATGCCGAAGGCGAGCGTGTAGTCGCCGGCGCGATCGTAGAGCAAGCCGGTCACCCACGGTCCGGCCGCGCCGCCCGCCAGCGCCGCCAGCATGATCGTGCCGAAAATGCTGCCCTGATGCCTGCCCTGGAAAATCTCGAACACCACCGCGCCCATGATCGAGGTGAGGCCGTAGCCGAGCGCGCCTTGCGCAAACACCATGAGATACACGAGCCAGAACGACGGCTGGACCTTCAGTGCCATCAGCGCCGCAAAGCAGATCGCAAAGCCGGCACAGCTGATCGCCCGCACCCATTCCCGCCCTATCCGGTCGGAGACGTGGCCGAGCAGGATCTGGCCGGGAATGCCGAGCAGGCTGACGGTGCCGAGCGCCCACACCGCGACGGAAGGGCTGAAGCCGATGTCGAGCAGGAATTTCGTCTGGTGCACCTGCACCGCATACCAGATGTACAGGCCTGAGAAATAGCCGACCGAGATCCACCAGAAACGCGCAGTGGCGATGGCACGCTTGAGCGTCCAGTCGGTATTGACCCAATCGGGATCGACAATGTTGGAGACCGGTTGGACGCCGCCCACGGCCGGGGCGGCATCGCCGTCGGGTTCGAGGCCGATGTCCTGCGGACGCTTGTGCAGCAGCAAATTGATCGGCGCCAGCACGATCAGGACCAGCAGCCCCATCGCCGTACAGGCGGTGCGCCAGCCGGTCTGCTCGATCATGTGCTGCACCCACGGCAGCAGCGTCACCGAGCCGATGCCGACGCCGGCAAAGGCGATGCCGATGGCGAAGCCGCGTTTGCGGATGAACCAGTTCGGCAGGAACAGCGACTGGCCCGAATAGCCGAGACACACCGAGCCGGCACCGACCATGACGCCGATGGTGACATAGAGATGCCAGGGCGTGCTGGTGAGCGGGGCCAGCAGCAGCCCGCCGCCCATCAACACGACCCCGAGCTCCATCACCGCACGCGGGCCGGCACGATCCATCAGGCGGCCGATCAGCGGGCTGACCACACCCGACACCACGAAGCCGAAGGAGAAGGCGCCGGCAGTGACACCACGCTCCCAGCCGAATTCGGAGATGATGGGAGGAAAGAACAGTGAAAAGGCGGTACGCGCGTTGACGCCGATGGCCATGGTGACGAAGGTCACGGCAACCACGACCCAGCCGTAGAAGAACGGAAGCCGCATGATGTTATTGTTTCACCCCTAGATAGGCCTACCGACCATCTGAGGTTGTCCGGGTCAAGCGTTTTTCGCGCGATGCCTGCTTGGGTGCGTAACGCTCGGAAATGATGGAGGCATGGCAGCCGGTTGCGCCGCGGTCATCTTTAGACGCCCGCCGGTCAAGCGGCGTCGCGCCGCGAGGATTTGACCGGCGCATCGAACAGGATGCGCTCGATCGGGTGCGGGCGGCCGAACAGATAGCCTTGTGCAAAATTGACGCCGAGCGCTTTCAGCCGATCGAACTCCTCGCGGGTCTCGACGCCCTCGGCGGTGACCGACATGTCGAGCCCGCGCGCCAGCGTCACGATGGACGAGATGATGGCGGAAGAGCGCGGCTGATGCGTGAGGTTGCGGATGAACGACTTGTCGATCTTGATCTTGTCGAACGGGAACGCCGTCAGATAGCTGAGCGAGGAATAGCCGGTGCCGAAATCGTCGAGCGCGAGCTCGATGCCGAGCTGCTTCAACCGCTGCATGAAGGCATGGTTCTCGCTGCCGCGCTCCAGCAGCACGGATTCGGTGATCTCGATCTCCAGTCGCTGCGGCGGCAATCCGGAATCGGTGAGCGCCGCACAGATCATTTCGAACAGCTCGGCCTCCTTGAACTGGATCGGCGACAGATTGACGGCGACCGAGAGGTGTGACGGCCAGCCGGCCGCATCCGCGCAGGCGCGCCGCAGCACGAATTCCCCGAGCGGCACGATCAGCCCGGTCTCCTCCGCAAGCGGAATGAACTGGTCCGGCGGGATCAGGCCGCGTGTCGGATGCCGCCAGCGCACCAACGCCTCGAAACCGCGGCGCTCGCCGCTGAGCGCGTCGACGAACGGCTGGTAGTGCACCTCCAGCTGGCACCGCGCGATGGCATCGCGCAGATCGCCCTCCAGGGTGTTGCGAGCCTCCAGCTCGGCCGACATCGCCTCGTCGTAGATGGTGAAGCAGTTGCGGCCCGCCGATTTCGAACGATAGAGCGCAAGATCCGCCTTCTTCAGCAGCTGTTCCTGATCGCGGCCGTGATCCGGCGCGATGGCGATGCCGATGCTGGTGCCGATCTCGACGCGGTGACCGGGCAGGAGGAACGGTTCGGTCAGGAGCTTGGCGATCCGCGCCGCCAGCTCGGTCGAGCAGGCGCGCTGATCCTGGCACCGCTCCTGGATGATGGCGAATTCGTCGCCGCCGAGCCGTGCCAGCACGTCGCTGGCGCGCACGGCCGATTTCAGCCGCTGCGCCACCTGGCGCAGCAGCGCGTCACCGGCGCCGTGACCGAGGGAGTCGTTGACGTTCTTGAAGCGGTCGAGGTCGAGCATCAGGATCGAGAAGGTCGGCCCGCCGTCCTCCAGCCGGCCATTGAGCTCGTCGAGCCGGGCGAGGAAGAAGGCGCGGTTCGGCAGGCCGGTCAGGGTGTCGGTCTGGGCGAGCTCGAGCACTCGCCGGTTGGCCAGCGACAGCCGCCGCGAATTGCGGCTCGCCAGCATGAGATAGGTCGACAGCGACAGCGTCAGCAGCATGCCGACGATCAGCACCGTGCCCGCGCGATCGTAGGTCGTCTCCAGCGGACCGCCGGCAGTCGGAACCGCCCGCACCTGCCAATCGGTGTCGCCGATCCTGAGACTTCCCGACCAGTGCAGCGCCCGCGCGACGTCCCGCATCGACTGCGGCGCCGTCGCTGCCGACGAATAGTCCGGCAGCATCTGCTCCAGGCTGACGATCTGCGCGGTGAAGGGCGGATAGACGTTCATGCTGACCGCGGGGCTTGCCCCGGTGGTCACGCGAATGGCCTGGATCAGCAGCGGCAGGTCGAAGATGCCGACCACGAAACCGGCGAGATTGCGGCGCCGGTCGGCGACCGTCTCCCGCGAGGTTCCCTTGGCGTAGACGGGAACGGCAACGAGGATATCGGGCAGCCGGCCCCCCTCCCTCGGCTCGAACAGGCGCGTGCGAATGGCTGCGACCTTGTCGTTGTCGCGCGCACGCTCAAGGACCGTGCGGCGCTCCGGAACGGTGGCGTAGTCCATACCGTAGACCGCCGAGGTCTTCGGCTGGGTCGAGTAGAACACTGGAAAATATTCGTCGCTTTGCGGCGCAGTCGCGAAGGCTTCACCCTGGAGCGACTTGATGCGATAGCCGGAAACGCCGTCCGTGATCGCTAAGGCCTCGTATTCGGTGCGCTCCTTGCGGTTGACGCGCGGCAGCCAGGCGATGCGCAGCATGCCGGGATGGCGCTCGAACAGGCGGGCGCTGAAGGTTTCGAATTCACTGCGGGTGACTTCGTCGTTGGTCGATTCGAACAGCGTGCGCAGCGCGAGGAGCCGGGAGATGTACTCGCCCATGCCGTTCTGCATGACAATCGCTTCGGTTTCGGCGGCGTTCTCGAACTCGATCCTGTTGACGCGATCTTCCCACCGCGCCACGGCGGCCGCGCCCACCACCGAGAACAGAAGGCCGACGCCGGCCGCGACGAGCGCAGGGCGATAGAGTCCGAGCAGCGGCGCGGTACGCCACCATCCGGTCGCACGCCTCCGATCCTGATCGTTCTGATCGCGATCGCCCATCTTGAAAGCCGCTGTCCCCTATCTGCGACGAACCGAACCTCTGGTTGAGGCACCGGCGGGGCTATCGGAACAAGACCGCGGTTAAGAACTGCACAATTTCGGAACCCGAGCGTTATGCAACGCGTGAATTAGTTAATGAACTGCGTGAATGAGCCGGCAGAGTGGAAACAAGCTGCCGGTTTTGCCCGGAGTACTACGGGCTGCGGACACGCCGTCGGTTAGCGAGCTATTCAGGCTGCCGGGGATATCTTGCACGGGACTTCTTCCATCCATCCGGCAGAATCTTCCGATGCATCGATTTCGATCAGCGACATCCGTCGTCCTGACCATCGTGCTCCTGACCACGACCATGCTCGCGGCCAAAGCCGACGAGGCCGGCGTCAGCGAGGATGCGATTCTGTTCGGCCAGGCCGCCGCACTGGAAGGCCCCTCCTCCGCGCTCGGACAGCGCATGCGGCAAGGCATCGTCGCGGCGTTCAACGAGATCAACGCCAAGGGCGGCGTCAACGGCCGCAAGCTCCAGCTCATCAGCCGCGATGACGGCTACGACCCCGACCGTTCGGTGGCCCAGACGCTGCACCTGATCGAGGACGACAAGGTGTTCGCGCTGATCGGCGCGGTGGGCACGCCGACCGCGATGGCGACAATCCCGATCACCAGCGCCAGGAACGTTCCGTTCATCGGCCCCTTCAGCGGCGCGGAATTCCTGCGCGACCTCGAACTTGCGAACGTCGTCAACATCCGCGCGAGCTATGGTGCGGAGGCCGAAGCGTGGATCAAGCACCTCACCGAGGACCGCCACTTCACCCGCATCGGCATCTTCTATCAGGACGATTCCTTCGGCCGCGACGGTCTGACCGGTGTGAAGCGCGCGCTCGCCAAGCGCGGCCTGGAGCTTGCCGCCGAAGGCACCTTCGAGCGCAACACCCGCGCGGTCACGGCCGCCTGGCGGATGATCAAGCGCGCCGAACCCGAGGCCATCGTGATGGTCGGGACCTATGGTCCCTGCGCGGAGTTCATCAAGCTCGCGCACCGCAGCGGCTTCTATCCAACCTTCGTCAACATCTCCTTCGTCGGTGCCAACGCGCTTGCCAAGGAACTGGGCCCGGAAGGTGAAGGCGTCATCGTCTCGCAGGTCGTGCCGTTTCCCTGGGATCGCTCGCTCAAGCTGGTCGCCGACTATCAGGCGGCGCAGAAGGCGTTCGACCCGACGCTGACGCCGGACTTCGTATCGCTGGAGGGCTATCTCTCCGGCCGCCTTGCGGCCGCGGCGCTGGAACAGGCCGGGCCGAAGCCGACGCGCGCAAGCCTGCTCCGCGCCATCAACGATGTCGGCCGTTTCGACATCAGCGGCAGCACCGTCACCGTCGGCACGCGCATGATCGACACGCCGCCGAAGGTGTTTTTGACGGTGATCCAGAAGGACGGGACCTTCAAGGCGGTCGACCGGCTTTAGGGCCTTCGCGTCCAGCGCTCGGCGTTGACGGCGCCCGGCGGGACCTCGCCTTTGACGATCGCCTCGACCTGCCGCACCGTTTCCAGCGACTGATATTCGATCGCCTGCGGCGTCAGCCCGCCGACATGCGGGGTCGCGATGACATTGGGGAGCTTCGCCAGCTCCGGTGTCGGCATCTGGTCGGGCGCGCGGCCGACATCCATCGCCGCGCCGGCGATGCGGTTTTCGCGCAGCGCCCTCGCGAGCGCCGCTTCGTCGACGAGATTGCCACGCGAGAGATTGATGAACACGGCATGCTTTTGCATCCGCGCGAGCGCCCCATCCCCGATCAGATTCTCGGTCTGCTCGTTGGCGATGGCGAGGCAGACGACATAGTCCGATGCTGCGAGCAGCTCGTCCAGACCGACGTGCCTGATCGCGCCGTCGCTGACTTCAGCGAAGGGATCGGCGACCAGCACCTCCATGCGCAACACCTTTGCCACTTCGGCAAGGTATCGCCCGATGCTGCCATAACCGATGATGCCGAGCCTGCTGCCGGCGAGCTGACGGCCCATCCGTGCCTCTACCTTGCGACCGGCCTGGTAGTCCGCCGTGGTTCGCGACACGCCGCGGGAGAGATCGACCATGAAGCCCAGCGCGAGCTCGGCGACCGCCTGCACGAAGCCGGGCCCGGCGCGGGTCACGAGCACGCCGGCGTCGGAAGCCGCGTCCACATTGACGTTACGGATATCGACGGCACAGCGGACGAAGGCCCGCAGACGCGGCAGCTGCGCAAAGATCTCGCCGCGCCCTTCCGTCATGCGGTCGGCGACGATGATGTCGACGTCCTTCGCCGCGCGCACGAGCCCGGCCGCATCGAGCGGATCGTCCCCCTCATGCAGGATCACCTCCGCGGCCGCGCGAAGACCGTTCAGGCTGCGATCGCCGTAGTAGTTGCGCCGCATCTCCGGCGTATGCGCGAGCAGGACCTTCACGACATCTCTCCTTCAATAGCCGAATGCTCGCGGCAGCGCTGTGCTCAGCCATGGGACGAAGGCGATGACGAGCAGGCAGAGGAACAGGAGGCCAAGATAACCCATGATCGGCTTCACCGTCTGCTCGATCGGCACGTTGCCGATCAGGCAGGCACCGTAGAGCCCGAGCCCGAGCGGCGGCGCGAACAGTCCGATGCCCATGGCAATGACCAGCACGACGCCGAAATGCAGGGGATCGACGCCGAGCTGCACGGCCACCGGCAGCAGCAAAGGCCCGAAGATGATGAGGGCGGCGGCGCCCTCCAGCACCGAGCCCATCACGATCAGCACGGCAATGGCGAGAAGGATAAAGAGCCAGACGCCTGAGGTCTTGGAGAGCCCCAGCATGAAGTCGCCGACTGCGTGCGGCACCTGCTGCAGGGTCAGCGTGAACGCGAGCGACTGCGCGGCGGCGACGATGAACAGCACAAGCCCCGCGCGCGTCGCGGCCTGCACGAAACTGTGCGCCGCCGATTTGAAGCTGAGCTCGCGGAACACCACGCTGCCGACAACGAGCGCATAGGCCACCGCAAAGGCCGAGATTTCGGTCGCGGTGGCAAAACCGCTCTTGAAGCCGAAGAAGATCATGAAGATCAGGCCGAACGAGGCGATCGCGCCGCTCCACAGGCCCGACACCGGCATCTGTGGCTCGACCTCCTCAACTTGCACCGGCCGCTTGCCGAAGATGATGGACACCGCGATCAGCACAGACGCCATCAGCGCCGACGGCAACAGGCCGGCGACGAACAGGCCACCGATCGACAGATTGGCGACGAACCCGAGAATGATCAGGTTGATGCATGGCGGAATGGTCTCCGCCATCACAGCGGAGGCCGCGAGCAGAGCCACCGCGCCGCCCGGATTCTGCTTCGAGCGGCGCGCGGCCGGAATCAGCACCGAGCCGACCGCGGCGACGTCGGCCATCTTCGAGCCCGATATCCCCGAGAACAGCACCATGGACGCCACCATCACGACGTTCAACCCGCCGCGCATGCGCCCTACCGCGCGCTGCAGCAGCTCGATCAGGCGCAACGACATGCCGTTGGCTTCCATGAGGTAGCCGACGAGAATGAAGAAGGGGATCGCCAGCAGCACGAAATTGTCGATGCCGCGCGCCATCTGCTGGGCGAAGATGACGCCCGGCAGCGCCCCCTCGACCCAGATGAAAACAAGCGCCGCCAGCGCCAGCGCAAAACCGATCGGCAAGCCGCCGAACAGGGTTGCGAAGAAGCCGATCAGCATCAAGGTGCCGGCCGACGGCACCGAGGACGGCGACAGATAATCCCAGGCGAGATATAGGCCGGTCACGACGATGATCGCGGCGAGCCCCCTCACGATGTCCGGGAATGGGCGTGCGCAGAGATGATCGATTGCGAACACCGTCATGAACAGCGCGCCGACGCCCATGGGATAGAAGGTCAGCTCCAGCGGCAGGCCCGAGCCTGTGGTCTGGCCTGCGGTGAGCGAACCCAGCTTGATGGCGTTGGTGGCGACGTATCCCGAAATCAGCACGATCAGAAGGGCGCTCGCGGCGTCGACCAGCGCGCGCAGCCGCACCGGCAAGAGGTCGCGAAAGAATGCGACGCCGACATTCTCGCCGCGCGCGAGTGCACTCGCCGCGCCGAAGAAGGCCGAGCCGACCATCAGCCCGCGCGCGACGTCATCAGACCATTCGACCGGCGCGTTGAAGAAGAAGCGCAGCAGCACGGAGGCGCAGACCACGACGAGGTCGGCGGCGAGCAGGGTGGCCGCGATCGCATCGCTGGCACGCAGCAGCAGGGCAATGCTGCCGTGGCGACCGCCCGAGACGGGCACGGCGGCTGTGATGGTCATTTCAGGCTTGAGTCGCGCGGATGATGTCGATGACGGCCTTGGAGTCCGGCCGCGCCTTGATGAAGTTCTCGTGCTGCGGCGCCACACGCTTTTTGAACGCCTCGCGGTCGCATTCGGCCACCGTCACGCCCTTCTCGGTCAAGGCCGCCAGCGCTTCCTTCTCGACCGCAAGCCCATGGGCGCGGGTGTCGGCCGCGGCCTTCTTCGCGGCATCGAGGAAGCCCTCGCGCAGCTTCGGATCCATGCGGTTGTAGGTCATGTCGCTGAAGTAGATCGCGAGCGGCGAGAAATTGTGCTGCGTCAGCGCATAGAATTTCGACGTCTCGAAGAACTTGCTGGCGAGGATCGTCGGCGGATCGTGCTCGAGACCGTCGAGCACGCCGGCCTGCAAGGCCGTGTAGATTTCGCCGAACGCCAGCGGCGTCGCGGCGGCCCCCATCAGCCGCAGGCATTCGGTGATGACGGGGTTGGGCAGCGTCCTGATCTTGAGGCCGGCGAGATCCTCCGGCGTCTTCACCGGCTTCTTCGCCAGCACGCTGCGCGAGCCGAAATTATAGGCCCAGGCGATGATGCGGATGTTGCCGCCCTTGAGCAGCGCGTCCTCGATCGGCTTGGCGGCGCCGGCATCGAACGCCTTGGTCTGCTGCGGAAAGCTCGAGAACAGGAACCCGAGGTCGAAGGTGCCGACCAGCGGCACCAGATTGGCCGAGATCGACGAGCCCGACACCATGAGGTCGATGACGCCGAGCTTCACCGAGTTGATGACGTCGATCTCCTGGCCGAGTTGGTTGTCGGGGAAGAAGGCGACCTCGATCTGCTCGCCGAGCCCATTCCCCTTCAGGTTCTTGACGAGGTTGTCGTAGTAGACGCGGCCGTTGGCGAATTTGGCATCGTTCGGCAGCGAGGAGGAGCATTTCAGCTTCAGCGTCGCGGCTTCGGCGCGGCCGATGATGGCGGGGGAGAGCACGAGACCGGCGGTGACCGCCGCCGATGACTTGATGAACGCGCGACGGTTCACGGGCACGATGGTCATGGTGCGGCTTCTCCCACATTGTCTTTTTTGTTCGCCGCGGTCGTTGCCCCGGCCTGTTGCGTCAACTGTATGGCCAAAGCAACGGCACAGGCAAGCGTGAGGGTCAGTCGCCGCAGAGCGGCACGGCGTGCGCACAACCGTCCGCAAGCGCGGCGGAGCGACGACGAATCCCCTGATATTTGCGAGGCGGATCGGTCTGCGACCGCATCCGCGCAACGCGCGCGGTCACGAGAGCCGACATCGATCCAATTGGCGCATGGATCAATGCGCGATTCACATGGATGGACCCAGAACGATGCCTTCTCCGGGCAGACACCCTGCCCCATTTTGCCGCACGGCGAACGTGATCCAGCGCACAGACGGACAGATGGCGGCCCCCTAGAAAAAGTGACATCATCGCGCGTATTGCCGTTGGAGGTGACATCATGCGCCGTCCAGTCTTTTCGAGTTTGCTTCTTGCATCCGGTCTTCTTGCGTTCGCACAGGTGATGATTCCGACGGAGGCCGCCGCCGAAGCGCGGCTCGCGCTGGTGATCGGCCAGTCCGCCTATCGCACGGTGCCGGAACTGCCCAACGCCGCCAATGACGCCAAGGGCATGACCGAGCTGCTCGGCAGTGCCGGCTTCACCGTCACCACGGCCGCCAATCTGGCACAGAACGAGATGCGCGCGGCGATCTCTGATTTCGCCGGCAAGGTCAGCGCCAGTGGCGCCGACACCGTCGCGCTGGTGTTCTATGCCGGCCACGGCCTGCAGATCGACGGCGAGAACTATCTCGTTCCCGTCGATCTCGATCCCAAGCGCGAGGCCGACATTCCGCTGCAGGGTGTGCGACTGAACGATCTGCTCAACACGCTCGGCGCGCTGCCGACGCGGGCGCGCATCTTCATGCTCGATGCCTGCCGCAACAATCCGTTCCCGGCGCTCAGCGGTGCCGGCCACGGCCTGGCGATCGTCGACACCAAGGCCGGTGCGCCCGGCTCCTTCATTTCCTATTCGACCTCGCCCGGCGCAGAAGCCGAGGACGGCTCCGGCATCGACAGCCCCTACACCACCGCAGCCCTCACCGTCGCCAAGCAGCCGAACCTTCCGATCGAGGAGGTGTTCAAACGCATCCGGGTCGCCGTCGCGCAATCGACCGACGGACGACAGATTCCCTGGGAAAGCTCCTCGCTGACCACCGACTTCAAGTTCTTCGGCGAGAGCAGCGGCAGCACGCCCGCTCTTCCCGGCGCGTCAGCGATGGCGCTTGCCGGCGGCACGCGCAGTGTCGAGGACTGGCGCAAGGAATTGCAGGGCAAGCCGGCCATGGTCGCCTACGAGCTCGTCATTACCGACGACACCGTGCCGGCCTATCAGGCCTATATCGAGCTGTATGCGCAGGACACCCGCACACCGCGCGTGCGCACAGTGCTGGAACGGCGGCGCCAGATGCTGGCCTGGGAGCGTGCGACCGCGATCAACACCCGCGCTTCGTTCGAGGCTTATCTCGCCAACTGGGACAACAGCGACCTCGCCGCGACCGCGCGCCGGCTGCTGCTGCGCGTGCAGAACCGCAATTATGGCGTACCTGTCGCCGCCGCGACGACCCCGGTTGCCGTCGCGATGGCCCCGACCTGCCCGTGCTCGACGCCTCAGGCGCCGGCAACGCCGATCAATCCGAGCGTCGCGCCCGTGATCAAGAAGCGCGTCGACGACACGCCGCCGAAGCGGAAAGTCGTCGAGACGCCGCCGAAGCGCCGGCCGCCGCCCGAGGAAGTGGTCTACGAGCGCGCGCCGCCTCCGGGGCCGCCGCCCGGCGCCGTGATGCAGGGCATCGGCATTGGTATCGGAATCGGGATGGGAATGGGCGGCCGCGGCGGCGGCGACCATTATCGCGGCGACAACCGCAGATACTGAGTCGATCCGGCATCAGCATCGCACCGGCTCGCGCCCCCCGCGCGAGCCGGTTCTATTGCGATAGCGCCGGATGATCCCGCTCGATGGCTTCCCGGACCCAGCCGGCCTGGATCGCGCGAAACAGGATCTGCGCCGTCTTGAGATCGCCAGCCTTCATGCAGAGATCGACGATGCGGCGCACCGCGTCGTCGCGCATCAGCTCGTCGGAGATCTTCATCGCCATTTCCATCGCGACGCGGGCCGCGCGATCATAGCGTTCGCGCTCTCCGGCCTGCGCGGGTTCGGCCGCGCTCGCGGAGGCGGCATCGCAGATCGCGCGAATTCGCTCGGCGGCATCGATGTCACCGAGCGGTCCTTCGATCGCTTCGTCCCAGATGTCCCGTCGCGTCTTTCGCGCGAACCAGCGCATTGCCCGCTCCGTAGCTGATGGAGCGAGCATAAACGGCGCATCGCCTGCGCGCTACGCCTCGGGCACGATCTTGCCGGGGTTGAAGATGTTGAGCGGATCGAGCGCCCGCTTCAGCGCCCGCATCGCATCGAGCGCTTCCGGGCCGAGCTCGGCTTTGAGGTACTTCTGCTTGCCCTGACCGATGCCGTGCTCGCCGGTGCAGGTGCCGTCCATCGCCTGCGCGCGCTCGACCAGGCGATGCATGAACTCCTCGCCGCGCGCCATCTCGTCGGCATCGTTGGTGTCGCAGACCAGCGAACAGTGGAAATTACCGTCGCCGACATGGCCGACGATCGGCGACAGCAGATTGAGGCGCTTCAGATCTTCCTCGGTTTCGCCGACGCATTCGGCAAGCCGCGAGATCGGCACGCAGACGTCGGTCGCGACCACGCCGATGCTGTCTCCGGGCCGCAGCGCCTTCACGGACCAATAGGCATCGTGCCGCGCTTGCCACAGCTTGGTGCGGTCCTCCGGCTTGGTGGTCCAGGAGAAATCGCCGCCGCCGCAATCCTTTGCTATCTCGCCGAACGCCTTGGACTGCTCGGCGACCTCGATTTCGCTGCCGTGGAATTCCATCAGCAGCAGCGGCGTCTCCGGCAGCGTCAGCTTCGAATAGGCGTTGCAGGCCTTCACCTGCGCGGCGTTGAGCAGCTCGATGCGTGCCACGGGAATGCCGGTCTGGATCGCCAGGATCACGGCCTGACAGGCCCCATGCACGGTCTCGAACGACACCGCGCCGGCCGCGATCGTGTCGGGGATGCCGCGCAGGCGAATGGTCAATTCCGAGATGACGCCGAGCGTGCCTTCGGCGCCGATGAACAGATGTGTCAGGTCGTAGCCCGCCGACGACTTCTTGGCGCGCGTGCCCGTCGTGATGATCTCGCCGTCGCCGCGCACCACCTTCAGCGCCAGCACGCTGTCGCGCATGGTGCCGTAGCGCACCGCATTGGTGCCGGAAGCGCGGGTCGAGGCCATACCGCCGAGCGAGGCGTCCGCGCCGGGATCGATCGGGAAGAACAGGCCCTGGTCGCGCAGATGCTCGTTGAGCGCCTTGCGGGTCACGCCGGGCTGGATCACGCAGTCGAGGTCCTCGGCATGCACCGCGAGCACCTTGTTCATGTCGCGCAAATCGATCGAGATACCGCCGGCGGGCGCGTTGACCTGGCCCTCGAGCGAGGTGCCGGTGCCAAAGGCGATGACGGGGACGCCGTTCTTGGCGCAGATCCGCACCACGTCCTGGATGTCGGCGGTCTCCTGCGCCATCACCACGCCGTCGGGCGGCTGGTTGGGGATCCAGGTGGTGGTATGGCCGTGCTGTTCGCGTACGGCCTGCGAGGTGATGAGGCGGTTGCCGAAGCGGGCGGCGAGCTGCTCCAGCGCGCTTGCGAGGGCTTTCGGCTCCGGCCGCGGCGGATTATTGGTGATGGTCGTACCCACGGAATTCCTCCCGACAGAAGAACCGTGGCAAAGGACATAAAGCCGGTCAAGTCAAGCGACCGGACGCATAGCTTGGGAAGGAAACATGCCGGAGACTGCCGCCTCGACGCCCAAAGCAGAGCCGTTCCGCGCCTCGATCATGCAGATCGAGCCGCAATGGATCGACTATAACGGCCATCTCAACATGGCCTATTACAACGTGATGTTCGACCGTGCGATCGACCAGATCTGGGCCGAGCTCGGCATCGGGCCGGCTTACATGAAGGAGCGCGGCGGCTCGACCTTCACCGCCGAATGCCATGTGCGGTATTTGCGCGAGATTCACCTCGGCGACCCCGTACAGGTCTCGGTCTGGCTGCTGGAGGCCGACGACAAGCGGCTGCACACATTCCAGGAGTTGCGGCACGCGACCGAGGGTTGGCTGTCGGCCACCTCGGAAAACATGTCGCTGCATATCGACATGGGCTCACGCAAGGTGGCGACTTTCCCGCCCGACATCCGCGAGCGCATTGCGACCGTGGTCAAGGCCCATAGCGCTGTGCCCAGGCCCGAGGGCATCGGCCGGAACGTGGCGATGCCTTCGAAGAAATAGCAATTCGGCTGCCGCCGCCGCTTGTGGTTCACCTCTCCCCGTCGGGGAGGGGTGGGCACACTCACTCGCTATATCCTGGTGCGGCCGCGGGCCAGGCCGACCACGGCCGAGACCAGGAACAGGACGACCGCGATGAAGAAGATGATCTTGGCGATCTCGATCGAGGCGCCGGCGATGCCGCCGAAGCCCAGGATGCCGGCGATCAGTGCGATAACCAGAAACGTCACAACCCAGCCAAGCATGGTCAAACCCTCGTCTTGATGTTGTCTGCGTCGGCGCGGTGGGCCGCGCCACTTGCCCAGACAATCCTAAGGCGGGAACGATTGTTCCCTCCCGCGCGGGGAGGAAATTCGCTGGGTTGGTCGGAACAAATCGGCCTGCCGCGCACGTGGAAAACCTCGTTCCGCCGCCCCATATAGCCATCAATCCCTGTTAGAAGGCTCCCTTCCGCCTCCCCGCGGTGCCATCGTGGGGCCAAATGATTCGCATGACCGAGCCGAGCAAGATCACCTCCCAGAACGTCCCCGACCACCAGCCCGCAGCCGGCGGCATCGCCGCGCGTGCGCGCGCCTCCGTGGGCCCGAAATACCTCTCCGGGCTCAATCCGGAGCAGCGCGAGGCGGTGGAGACGCTGGACGGTCCGGTTCTGGTGCTGGCCGGCGCCGGCACCGGCAAGACGCGCGTGCTGACCACGCGCATCGCCCATATCCTGAGCCAGGGCCGCGCCCGCCCCGCCGAGATCCTGTCGGTGACCTTCACCAACAAGGCCGCGCGCGAGATGAAGCACCGGCTCGGGCAGATGCTCGGCCACGCCGTCGAGGGCATGCCGTGGCTCGGCACCTTCCATTCCATCGGCGGCCGCATCCTGCGCGTTCATGCCGAGCTGGCGCAGCTCAAGTCGAACTTCACCGTGCTCGACGTCGACGATCAGGTCCGGCTCCTGAAGCAACTGCTGCAGGCCGACAACATCGACGACAAGCGCTGGCCGGCGCGCATGCTCGCCGGCCTGATCGACGGCTGGAAGAACCGCGGCCTGATGCCCTCGCAGGTGCCCTCGGGCGAAGCTGCCATGTTCGCCAACGGCAAGGGCGGCAAGCTTTATGCGAGCTATCAGGAGCGGCTGAAGATCCTGAACGCAGCGGATTTCGGCGATCTGCTGCTGGAGAATATCCGCATCTTCCGCGAGCACCCGGATATTTTGCGGCAGTACCAGCAGCGCTTCAAGTTTATCCTGGTCGACGAGTACCAAGACACCAACGTCGCACAATATCTGTGGCTGCGGCTGTTGTCGCAGGCGCCGGCTTCCAGTTCGTCATTGCCGGGCTTGCCCCGGCAATCCATCGATTCTTTGCCAGACGGATCACCGGGTCTCGACGCTTCGCGTCGGCCCGGTGACGACGAGCAAGATGATGCAGCCCCTGTTCTCGTCAGCGAAAAGGCTCACGTCAAAAACATCTGCTGCGTCGGCGACGACGACCAGTCGATCTATGGCTGGCGCGGCGCCGAGGTCGACAACATCCTGCGCTTCGACCACGATTTCCCCGGCGCCAAGGTCATTCGCCTGGAGCGCAACTACCGCTCGACCGGCCACATCCTCGCCGCCGCCTCGCATCTGATCGCGCATAACGAAGGCCGGCTCGGCAAGACGCTGCGCACCGAGGATCAGGACGGCGAGAAGGTCACCGTCACGGGCTCGTGGGATTCGGAAGAGGAAGCCCGCGGCATCGGCGAGGAGATCGAGCAGATCCAGCGCCGCGGCGAGAAGCTGAACGAGGTCGCCATTCTCGTTCGCGCCTCCTACCAGATGCGCGAGTTCGAAGACCGCTTCGTCACGCTCGGCCTGCCCTACCGCGTCATCGGCGGCCCGCGCTTCTACGAGCGCGCCGAGATCCGCGACGCACTGGCCTATCTGCGCGTCATCAACTCCCCGGCCGACGACCTCGCCTTCGAGCGCATCGTCAACGTGCCGAAGCGAGGCCTCGGCGATGCCACCGTGCAGATGCTGCACGACCATGCCCGCAAGCGCCGCATTCCCCTGTTCGAAGCGGCCCGCGCGGTGGTCGAGACCGACGAGCTGAAGCCCAAGGCGCGCGGCTCGCTGCGCGACGTCGTCGCCCAGTTCGACCGCTGGCGCGCCCAGCGCGAAGTCACCGCCCACACCGATCTCGCCCAGATCGTGCTCGACGAGAGCGGCTATACCGAGATGTGGCAGAAGGACCGCTCCGCCGACGCCGCGGGCCGGCTGGAGAACCTCAAGGAGCTGGTGCGGTCGATGGAGGAGTTCGAGAACCTGCAAGGATTCCTCGAACACATCTCGCTGGTGATGGACCGCGACAGCGGCGCCGACGAGGACGCAGTGTCGCTGATGACGCTGCATTCGGCCAAGGGACTCGAATTCGACAACGTCTTCCTGCCGGGCTGGGAGGAAGGCCTGTTTCCGAGCCAACGCACGCTGGACGAACAGGGCCGCGCCGGTCTGGAAGAAGAGCGCCGGCTCGGCCATGTCGGCCTGACCCGCGCCCGCCGCCGCGCCATGATCTATTTCGCGACCAACCGGCGCATCCACGGCACCTGGTCGACCACGATCCCGTCGCGCTTCCTCGACGAATTGCCGGCGGCCAATGTCGAGATCACCGAATCCAAAGGCGGCTCGGCCTGGGGCGGCACCGGCGGCTATGGCGCTTCGCGTTTCGACGACATGGAGGCGTTCGGCTCGACCTATTCGACGCCGGGCTGGCAGCGCGCCCAGGCCAACCGCAACCGCGGCGGTGGCCGCAATGGCGGCGGCCGAAGCGGCGGCTTCGAGGAAGAGGCCGCGACGTTCTCATCCTCCTCATCATCCGGCCCCGATTTCGGCAGCTTCTCCTCCCGCCGCCGCGGTCCCCTGACCATCGAGGGCGAGCTGGTCGCCAAATCCACCGGCACGACCTCCGAATTCTCGCTCGAAGACCGCGTCTTCCACCAGAAATTCGGCTACGGCCGCGTCACCAAGATCGACGGCAACAAGCTCACCATCGCCTTCGACAAGGCCGGCGAGAAGAAGGTCGTGGACAGTTTCGTGCAGCGGGCGTGAGGCCCGGTATGGCTCGGTACGTTGCCATCATCGAGGACAGCGATCCGGACGCCGTCAGCCTGTGGTTTCCCGACCTGCCCGGCTGCATCTCCGGCGGCGACGATGTTGACGAAGCCCGAGAAAATGCCCCCGAGGCGCTCGCATTCTATGCGCAGGAGCTGAGCGCGGATGGCCGCGAGCTTCCCCCGCCGCGGACGTTGGACGAGCTCAAGGCCGACCCCGATGTGGCGGACGACCTCCGAAACCATACCATCGCCCTGATCGAATGGCCGCCCCTCGACGCCCCCGAGTGAGGACTGTTCGCCGCACTCGCCCAGCCTTCGACAGTTCTCCCCCGAACAGCCCTTGACCATCGCGAACTTCCCCGTATCAGATGCGGCCATGGTCCGGGGCATCGCACTGATCTTGCTGACATTGGGGATGCCGTCGCTCAGCGCGGCGGAGACCATGAGCTTTGGCGATTCGATCGGGCTGCTGGCCAAGAGTTGCGGTGCGGAAATCGTCGCCAATTGTCGCGGCGTCAACCCGGACTCGACCCGCCTGAAGGAGTGCCTGTCGCGCAACCGCGACGTGCTCTCCCCGCAATGCGCGAGCGACTATCTCGGCGCCTTCGACGCCATCCAGAAGCGCGTCGCGGCACGCGTCACGGTGGCGAACGCCTGCCAGCGCGAGATCGTCAAGGTCTGCGGCGGCTCGACCAAGGAGACCAGCAAGTCGATCCCCTGCCTGGTCTCGACCCCCAAGGGCATCAGCAACAACTGCCTGAAGGCCGTCGACGACGCGGGGTATCGCTGATGCGCGCCAAGAGGCTCTCCACGGCCGGACTAGGCATCGTGCTGGGCTTCGCCCTGCTCGCCGGCGCTGCGCGCGCGCAAACGGCGGCGCCGACCCGCGACGACATCGTCGGCAAGCTCAACCATCTCGAAGAGCCCGGCGAGGTCGATCTTCCCGCGCTGAAGCTGCAGGTGATGGAGCGCGCCAAGGCCAGGATCAAGAACGATCCGGGTCCGGTGAACCGTCCGCCGATCGCGCCTGACCTCGCCAAGCTGCCCGCCTTCAACGCGCAGATCCAGTTCGATGCCGATACGCCGATCATCCAGCCGGCGTCCTACCAGACCGTCGGCCGCATCGCGGACGCGCTGGTTCATTCCTCGCTGCTGCCCTACACGTTCCTGATCGTTGGCCACGTCGAATCCAATTCGAAGACACGCGAGGCCAACGCGATCCTGAGCCAGCGCCGCGCGGACGCGATCCGCGACGTGCTGGTGAATACGTTCAAGATCTCGACCAAGCGGCTGCACCCGATCGGACTCGGCGAGGAGCAGTTTCTCGACCGGGCCAAGCCGACCTCGGCCGTCAACGGCCAGCTGCAAATCCTGACCTATGCCAAGGTGGCTGAAGAGGCGCCCGCGCATCCGGCTGCGGCGCCTGCGCCTGCGGCTAAAAAGCCCGCCAAGAAGCGCTGAGCAAACTTGGCCTCGCACCTGACGGAACCCTTTGAAGTCCTGATCGTTTTGTAGCCTGTCCGGGGCGCACAAATACGGTTTCACGCGACAAGAGCGCCGGTTTGTGCACCGCCCGGTCCAGTGCTATAGGCACTGTTCGCCCTTCCCGACCCCGTGCTCATGAGACCGAAATGGGTGGCTATTTTCAGCGCCAACTTGCCGTTTATGTCGAGTACCATCGCGACCCCCGGAACACGGCGATGCATGTGGTCGGTATTCTTCTGCTGTTCACCGGCGCGGTGATGCCGCTGACGCTCGTGAGGCTTCCGCTGTTCGGTTTCGAAGTCAGCCTGGCCGTGATCCTGGCCCTGCCGGTTCTGGTCTATTGGCTGCTGCTCGACATGCCGCTCGGGATCGGCATCCTGGCGGTCTCGATCGTGCTGTTTTTGGTCGCGACGAGCATTGCGGCGCAAGTCAGCACCGCGACGATGTGGGCGATTTTTGCCGCGCTGGTGGTGCTCGGCCTCGCCGCGCAGACCATCGGTCACAAGGTTTTTGAGGGCCGCGAAGCCTCGTTGTTCACTTTTCCTTCGCATCTTTTGCTTGGACCGATGTTCGTGATGGCAAAATTATTCATTGCATTGGGCTTCCGTCGCGACCTTGCCGCGATTCTGGCGCCTCTTCCGACCAATTCCCTTTCAACCCGATAGCTCTAGACGCGAAACAGCAACCTTCTGCATGGCTCTCGTACTGGTTACCGGTGGCAGTGGCTTCATCGGACATCATCTCGTCGAAGCGCTCCGCGCCCGTGGGCAGCGGGTGCGCGTTCTCGATGTTCGCGCGCCGGCCACGCCGAATACCGACGTTGAACATGTCCACGGCTCGGTGCTGGACAGCACCGCAGTCGATGCCGCGATCGCCGGGGTCGATCAGGTCTATCACCTCGCCGGCCTGCCCGGCATGTGGGTCGCCAACAAGCAGGACTTTCACGACGTCAATTGCCGCGGCACCGAGATCGTGCTCGCGGCCGCAATGAAGCGCGGCGTGTCGCGCTTCCTGCACTGCTCGACGGAATCGATCCTGTTCCCCTATTGCGACCTCAAAGGCGTTCCCGCCGAAGAGGCGCTGCAGCCTGCCGATGCGATGCCGGGCGCCTATACGCGCTCGAAGTCGCTTGCCGAGCATCATGCCGCCAAGGCTGCGGCCGATGGGTTTCCGCTCGTGATCGGCACGCCGACCATGCCGATCGGCGCCGCCGACCACAATCTGACGCCGCCGACGGCGATGCTGTGGTACTTCCTCCAGAAGAAGGTGCAGCCGCATCTCAACTTCCTAGTCAACCTCGTCGACGTTCGCGACGTCGCCATGGGCCTGGTGCTGACCATGGAGCGCGGCCGCCAGGGCCAGCGTTACATTCTCGGCGGCGACTGCGTCCCGCTCGGCAACATCCTGCGGATGATGTCGGCGATGAGCGGGCGCCGGCAGTATCCGATCGTCGTCCCCGGCAGGATCGCCGAGCTCTCCGCGATCATGCTGGAATACATCTCCGATCACGTCACGCGTCGGCCACCCAACGGCACCGCCGAGGGCGTGCGCATCGCGCTCGCCGCGAGCGACCTCTCGATCGGCAAGGCGCGCAACGAGCTCGGCTATTCGCCGCGTCCGATCGAACCCGTGCTGCGCGAAACCATCACCCATCTTCTCGCCCGCAACGGCCTGCAGCCCTCCGGCGCCATCGAGCATCACGCGCTCTCCTCGCGCGCGAGCTAAAGCCGCCGCCCCAACGCAAAGAACCTTCATGTCCTTCGATTTCAGCAAGCTTCTCTCCGTCGCCTGGGGCGGCTGGACCACCGCCTGGCCGACAGAACTCCTGGCTCTGCTATGGCTCGCCTTTCTCGCCAGCTGGGTCGGTGCCTCGTTCTGGCAGGGACAGACCAAGAAGCAGGTCATGACGCTGGAGTCACAGCGCTATCGCCTGCCGATCCTGGTCGGCGGCATCCTGTACACGCCGTGGGTCGCGGAGCTCCTGGGCACGAAGCCATTCTGGGTGCTCGGCAACACCGGCATCACCATCGCCGCGGTCCTCTCGGCTGCCGGCATCGCCTTCGCCTGGTGGGGCCGGCTCCATCTCGGGAAATTCTGGTCGAACACCATCACCCAGAAGGAAGACCACCGTGTGATCGACACCGGCCCCTACGGCATCGTGCGTCATCCGATCTACACCGGCTTGATCTTCGGCATGCTCGTCACCGGCGTTGCGATCGGCTTGGCGACGACGATCCTCGGCGCCATCCTGATCTCGCTCGGCATGTGGCAGAAGGGCCGGATGGAAGAGGTGTTCCTCTCGAAGGAGCTCGGCGAAGACACCTACGGCGCCTATTGCCGCCGCGTGCCGATGATCATCCCGTTCCTGTCGCCGCGGTAAGGGCGTAGCAACTGGCCTCACTCTGGTGTCCCGGACGCGCTGCGCTGCGCCCCGGGGCACCAGCGCACGTTTCCACGCACCAAGGAACCGCTCCTCTCCTTGCCCGTTAGCCCCCGACACCTGCAACACGCAGAGCATAGAGTCATGTCGGACGCCTACGATTATTTCCGCGCGCATGCCATCGCCGCCGTCCGCAGGGCGCGGGCGCTGCCGCCGGGGCGGACGAAGCAGAAGCAGCGCACGGTGGCGCGGGTCTATCATCTGTTGTCCAGAGAGGCGGCGCTCACACCGAACGTCGATCACCTCGACGATTTTCGCGCGGCGCGGCAGCTCGAGCGGCAGATCGGCCGTTGATGCCGTGTAAGGCAATCGGCGTTCGTCCCATGCAAATTTGATCGGCTGCCATTCCACGGGAATAGCCCCGGCCGGCCCGGTGCACAGGTTGACGAAGGCCCCGCCAGCCAGTTGGATGCGCGCGCAAACAGGGGCGTCTCATGACATTTTCCAGTATCTTCGCGCAATTCGTCGCGGTCCTCGGCGGCATCGCGCTGCAATGGCGCAAGATGACGGGCACCGAGCCCGCGCCGGCCTGGGGAGAGAAGCCCGCCATTCCCGAAGCGAAGCCGCAAGGCGCGATCCCGACGCTGAAGATGCCGACCGCGCGCGGCTGGCGCGAAGGACAGAAGCCGACCGTCGCGCCGGGTCTCAAGGTCAATGCGTTCGCGACCGGTCTCGACCATCCGCGCTGGATCGAGGTGCTGCCCAACGGCGACGTGCTGATCGCGGAGGCGACGCAGATCGCGGGCGCGCCGAGATCCGTGTTTCATTACGCGATGCAGGCAACGATGCGGCGCGCCGCGGCGCTCGGCGTGTCCGCCAACCGCATCACGCTGCTACGCGACAAGGACGGCGACGGCGTTGCGGAGGTTCGCGGCGCCTTCATGGAAAACCTCAGCCAGCCGTTCGGCATGGCGCTGGTCGGCGACACCTTCTATGTCGGCAACACCGACGGTGTGATGGCGTTTCCTTACGTCGCGGGTGCCGACCGCATCACCGCGCCGGGCAAGCGGCTCACCACCTTCAAGCCGAGCGGACACTGGACGCGCAGCCTGCTCGCAAGCCCAGACGGCAAGAAGCTCTATGCCGGCGTCGGCTCGCTCAGCAACATTGCCGAGATGGGCATGGAGGTCGAGGAAGGCCGCGCCGCGGTGTACGAGCTCGACCTCGTTGCCGGTCCGCATCGCATTTTCGGCGCCGGCCTGCGCAATCCCGTCGGCCTTGCCTGGGAGCCGAACACGAACGTGCTCTGGACCGTCGTCAACGAGCGCGACGGGCTCGGCGACGAGACGCCGCCGGATTACCTCACCTCGGTGCGCGACGGCGGCTTCTACGGCTGGCCCTATTGCTACTGGGGCAAGACGGTGGACGACCGCGTGCCGCAGGATCCGGCGATGGTCGCCAAGGCGATTCAACCGGACTACGCGCTCGGCGGCCATACCGCCTCGCTCGGCCTGTGCTGGATGCCCGCGGGCACCCTGCCCGGCTTCGGAGACGGCATGGTGATCGGCCAGCACGGCTCGTGGAATCGCAGCAAGCTCTCCGGCTACAAGCTGGTGTTCATTCCCTTCGAGAACGGCAAGCCGTCCGGCCTCGGCCGTGACATCCTGTCGGGCTTCCTGTCCCCCGACGAGAAGGAATCCTACGGCCGCCCGGTCGGCGTGGTGATCGGTCCCGACAAAAAGTCGCTGCTGATGGCCGACGACGTCGGCAACGTGATCTGGCGGGTAACGGGGGCGTAAGAATCACGTCCCCACGCACAGCGTGGCGCGCTGCTTGCGCAGCAGCGCGATCACGGACAGCGCCGTAATCAGTCCTGTCTTGGGATTTTCGGACGGGATGTTCTCGATGCCCATCGAGAAGCGCGCCGAATCCGCCTCGACCTCGATGCGGTGAACGTTGCGCGTCACGGTCGGGTCGGCCCAGACCTGAATCTGGGTGCGATCAGGCCCGATGCCCGCTAGCGACAATGCAACGGCGACATTGACGTTCGCCGGGAAGCCCTTCGCGGCTTCCCGCGCACTGCCCTCGAACAATTTTAGCGGCTCGCGCAGATTATCGATGTCGATGTTGTTCTGCACGATGAAGGGCGCGCCCTTGAGCCCGTCGATCGGCTTGCGCGTCACCATCTTCACTGAATGGATCGTACCGACAGCGGCGGCGTTGACGGCGTCGAGCCCGATCAGCGCGCCGGTCGGCACGATGATGCGGCCGCCATTGGCGCGGGCGAGATCGACCAGATCGAAATTGTCGAGCAGCCCGCCGACGCTGACCACGACCGCGGCCTTGCCGCGCCTCACCGCGGGCTCGACGATGGCGCGCAGATGATGGCTCGGTGCGCACTCCACCACGATATCGGCGGCATCGCCGAGCTCGCCGATCGGCAGAATCTGCGGCGGGCGACGCAGGCTATCGATGAAAGCGCGATGCTTTGCGGAATCGCGCACCGCGACGGCGGACAGCGCCAGCCCCTCGATGCCCTGATCGAGCGCGGTCGCGATCTTGCTGCCGATTGAGCCCAGCCCTGCAATGGCAACGCGCAATTCACCCGGCGTCTTTTGTTCGCTCATCGCATCCACCTTCTCGCCCAGCCTACGTCATAGCCCCTCACGCCTCCCGCGCATAGCTGCGCAGGCGCGCCTCCAGCACCGCCAGCATGGCATCGCGAGCCGGATCGCGCGTGCCGCGCAGCCAGACGGCGGCGAGCGGCAGCCGGCCGACCGGACCGCTCTGCCTCAGCCGGAGCGGCACAAAGCGCACGCCTGACACCGCCATCCGCGTGGTCCAGCGCGGCACGATCGCGACGCCGAGCCTGGTGGCTACCAGATGGATGATGGTCTGCTTCTCGTCGGCGACCTGCACGATGCGCGGCGTCAGCCCGGCCTGCTCGAACAGCTTGATCGTGAGATCGTGGCTGTGCGGCCGCGAGCGGCGATCCGGCACCAGCATCGCCTCGTCGGCGATGTCGGCCAGCGTGATCGACTTGCGCCTCGCCAGTGCATGCCGCTGCGGGAACGCCACGATCGCGGTCTCCTGGAGCAGGTCGCGGAATTCGAGCCGCTTGTCCGCGCGGCCCGGCGGGCGGACAAAGGCAAGATCGAGCGCGCCGGTCAGCACCTTCGGCAGCAGCCGGACCGTCTTGTCCTCGAGAAGCTGCACCGCGATGTCAGGATGGTTCGCGCGGAAGTCGCGCAAGAGCGGCGGCAGCAGCCCGGCCGCCGCGCTGTCGATGGCACCGATCCGCAGCCGCCGCGCGGCTCCCGCACGCGGGCGATTGCGAAGGTTATTCTCGACTGCCTCGACCTTGGCGAGGATGGCACGGGCATCGCGCAGCAGCGTCGCTCCATCCTCGGTGAGCGACACCGCGCGCGTGGTCCGCGCAAACAGCCGCGTGCCGAGGTCCTCCTCCAGCAGCCTGATCTGCCGGCCCAGCGCCGAGGGCAGCATCTGGAGCTGCTGCGCAGCGCGGCCGAAATGCAGCTGCTCGGCTGCCGCCACGAAGCATCGAAGCTGATGCAATTCCATTCCCGGCCCCCTCACCTCAGACGGCGATGATTATATCATTTTTTTGTATAAACCAGCGCTGCTTGAGACGGTTTGAGCCACCGTCTAGATTCGGCACCGACGCAACCCGCCGGATCCGGCGCGGCGCCACCGACATCCCAAACGGAGCCTCCCCCATGCGCACCCATTCGATCGCGGCCATTCCCGCCGACGGCATCGGCCCCGAGGTGATCTCGGCGGGCATCCGCGTGCTGGAGGCGCTGGCACAGCGCAGCGGCGACCTTGCCTTCAACGTCAAGACCTTCGACTGGGGCTCGGACTATTACAAGAAGCACGGCGTGATGATGCCGGCCGACGGCCTCGCTGAACTGAAGAAGTTCGACGCGATCTATTTCGGCGCGGTGGGTGCCCCTGACGTGCCCGATCACATCACGCTGTGGGGCCTGCGCCTGCCGATCTGCCAGGGCTTTGACCAATACGCCAATGTGCGGCCGACCAAGATATTGCCGGGCGTCGCCTCGCCGCTGCGCAATGTCGGCGTCGGCGATCTCGACTGGGTGATCGTGCGCGAGAACTCGGAAGGCGAATATGCCGGCATGGGCGGCCGCGCGCACAAGGGCCTGCCGGAAGAGGTCGGCACCGAAGTCGCGGTGTTCACCCGTGTCGGTGTCACCCGCATCATGCGCTATGCGTTCCAGCTCGCACAGTCGCGCCCGCGTAAATTCCTGACCGTGGTGACCAAGTCCAACGCCCAGCGCCACGGTATGGTGATGTGGGACGAGATCGCGGCCGAGGTCGCGACCGAATTCCCTGACGTGACCTGGGACAAGATGCTGGTCGACGCCATGACGGTGCGCATGACCCTGCATCCGAAGAGCCTCGACACCATCGTTGCGACCAACCTGCACGCCGACATCCTCTCGGACCTCGCCGGCGCGCTGGCGGGCAGCCTCGGCGTCGCGCCGACCGGCAACATCGATCCGCAGCGCCGCTTCCCCTCGATGTTCGAGCCTATCCACGGCTCGGCCTTCGATATCACCGGCAAGGGCATCGCCAATCCGGTCGCGACGTTCTGGACCGGCGCGCAGATGCTGGAGCATCTCGGCGAGAAGGATGCCGCAATACGGCTGATGGCGGCGGTCGAGAAAGTCTGCGCGGCCGGCGTGCTGACGCCGGATGTCGGAGGCAAGGCGACGACCAAGGAGGTTACAGACGCGGTGATCGATGCCATCCACGGGTCGAATGTGTAACTTCGCCCCTCTTCCCGGCTGCGGTAGAGGCGAAGCTGCTACTTCCGCTTCGCCGGCACCGCCGGTGGTGTCGCCATCGCGGCCGCGGGCTCGGGCGGCGTCAGGTGGCGCGGGACGATGATGGTCTGTCCCGGCGTGAGCTGCGCGTTCTCGGCAAGCGAATTGCTCTGCGCCAGGGTCCAGAGCGGCACACGGTTGGCGGCGGCGATGCTCTCCATGGTGTCGCCCTTGCGCACCGGCACCCGCACGCCTGAGTCCCACAATTCGACCAACGTATCCGCAGGCACGAGGTAGCGCAGCGGCACCGCGTCGGCCTGGGTTTGCGGCGGAATGCGCGGCAGCTGAGTCACCATCTCGACGATCTGGCGATGGATGTCGTCGGACTTCTCGATGTTGATGTGCGAGACGCGCGCGTTTTCCTTCAGGTCGTAACTCGCATAATGGCCGCGAAAGCCGGGCACCGCGACGACGTCGCCGCCGCCGAGCACACTGTCGGACAGGAAGATGTTGATGAAGCGCTCGACATTGAGCGGCACGTCGCCGGTCGCATGCGCGGGATCGATGGCGATGACGAGGCTGATCGGGATGTTTTCCTTGGCCGCCATCTCGGAGATGACGATCGAGCACAACCCACCCATGGAGTGGCCGATCAGCACGATCGGCGCGGGGCTTTCCTTGTAGCTGGCGATGGCGCGGTCGCCGATGAACCGGCAGATAGTGAACTCATAGACGTTGGCCGAGAAGCCGGCCTTCGTCAGCTTCTCTTCGAGCCGATCCATGCCGGTCGAGAAGATCGGCCCCATGGCGCCGCGGAACAGGTAAATCTTCGGCGGCGGCAACGGCTCGAACGGCGGAGGCGGCGGCGCGGCAGGTACGGCCGCGGTGGACTTGGATTTGGCGGGTGAGGCAGCGGCCATGCCGGGGCCCAGGGCGAGCAGCGCAACAGCTGCCAGCGCGAGGAGTCGCCTCAGATCAATCATCAATCCAGCAGTCCCACCACGGGGGGGGTAAAAGGCCCCCTTCGTAGGCTTAGTGACCATCGATTTGGCGGATTTTGGGGCACGGAGGCGGGCTTCAATCCAGCGGAGCGAAATGAACCCACCGGCCACCTGCGCAATGCCGCAGGACATCGCGGCGATTGACCACACGCCGATCCGGCCAACGGCTAGAATGGCAGCATCCGGTTCAGCAGTTCGAGCAGCATGCGTTGCTCGGACTCGCTGAGTGGCGCCAGCATCTTCCGATTATAGGGCTCCGTCAGCCTTGCTCCGTCCTGAATGAGTTTTGCCCCCTTCGGCGTCAGCATCAGCTCGACGGCGCGGCGATCGGCCTTGGAGCGGTTGCGCTTGATGAAGCCGGACGATTGGAGCTCGTTCAGGATCTTGATCAGGTTCGGCAGGCGCAACCGAAGCACGCTGGCGAGGCTGCTCGGCGGAACGCCGGGATTGTCGCGAATGATCGCGAAGATCGCATAGGTCGCGGGCGTCAGGCCCAATGCGGCGAACTCCTCGTAGAAGCCCTCGAAGAACTTCAGCTGCGCGAGCCGCAGCATGAAGCCGGGCGTCCGCTGCAGCGCGCGCAGGTCCAGCGACGTCTCCGATGGCTGAGCAGACTTCGCTCCGGGTCCTCGTGCTTTCGAACTCATCATCCTCGATCCGCGGCGACCATCATCCGGCCGAATTGACACTCTCAAAAATAGCTATAAAATATAACTATTATATAGCGGCACCAAGACCGCGCATGGGAGGGATACAATGAACAGCAAATTCCTGCACAAATTGTGCATTTCGGCCCTGTTGCTGGCCGCCGCGGCTCCGGCATTCGCCGAGGATGTGGTGAAGATCGGCATCCTGAACGACCAATCGGGTCCGTTTGCGAGCTATCAGGGCATCGGCTCGGTCGTCGCCGCCAAGATGGCGGTCGAGGATTTTGGCGGAAAAGCTGCCGGCAAGCCGGTCGAGGTCGTCGCCGCCGATCACCAGAACAAGACCGACATCGGCATCGGCATCGCCCGGCGATGGTACGAGAACGACGGCGTCGATGCGATCTTCGACCTTCCAAACTCGTCGATCGCGCTTGCGGTGGCCGGCATGAGCGCCGAGAAGAACAAGGTCTTCGTCGGATCGGGCGCCGGAACGGTGCTGCTGACCGGCGAGAAATGCACGCCGAATACCGTGCACTGGACCTACGACACCTATGCCTACGGACGCGGCCTCGGCAAGGCGATCGTGCAGCAGGGCGGCAAGAAATGGTTCTTCATCACCGCCGACTACGCCTTCGGTCACGATCTGGAAAAGCAGGCTGCGGAGGCCGTGAAAGCGGCCGGCGGCGAGGTGCTCGGCAGCGTGCGGCATCCACTGGGAACCGCCGACTACGCCTCGTTCCTGCTCCAGGCCCAGGCGTCGGGCGCGAACGTCGTCGGCTTCGCCAATGCCGGTGACGATACCATCACCTCGATGAAGCAGGCCGCCGAGTTCGGGCTGACCAAGGACCGCAAGCTGGTCGGATTGATCCTCGGCATGAACGGCCTGCCCGCGCTCGGCTTGAAGTTTGCGCGAGGCGCGCAGATCATGAATCCCTTCTATTGGGATCTGAACGACGGCACGCGTGCTTTCGCCAAACGCTTCGCCGAACGCATTCCGTCGAAAGCCTATCCAAACGACATGCAGGCCGGCGTCTATGCCTCGGTCATTCACTATCTCAAGGCGGTCGACAAGGTCGGCGGCGCCAAGGACGGCAAGGCCGTGGTCGCCGCGATGAAGGAGATGCCGACCGACGATCCGCTGTTCGGCAAGGGCTATATCCGCAAGGACGGACGCAAGATCCATGCGCTCTATTTGCTTGAGGTCAAGGCACCCGAGGAATCGAAATCGGCCTGGGATCTGCTGAAGGTCGTCGCCACGATCAAGGGCGAGGACGCGTTCCGCGCCGAGAGTGACGGTCAGTGCCCGCTCGCGAAGCAATAGCTGACGGGAGCAAACCATGAGCGGCATCGCATCCAGTCCGGTCGACCCGTTCGCGCCTGATTTCCTGATGGATCCCTATCCCGCCTATCAGGCACTGCGCGCGCTGGGGCCAGCCTTCGCGCTTGAGCGTTACGGCGTGTGGGCGATGGCCGGCTATGCCGAGGTCGAGCCCGCCCTGAAAGACTGGCAGACCTTTATCAGTGGCGAGGGCGTCGGGCTCAACGGCATGAACCCGGCCCTGCCAAAGCCGCTGACCCTGCAGATCGATCCGCCCGACCACGACAAGGGCCGGAGGGTGCTCGGCCGCACGCTGTCTCCGGGCGTTGCAAGGAAGCTGCGCGAGACGTTCCAGCAGGAAGCAGAGCGGAAGGTCTCGGAGCTGATCGACAAGGGTACGTTCGATGCCGTGACCGATCTTGCCGAAGCCTACCCGATGAAGGTGTTTCCGGATGCGATCGGCATCCGGCCGGACGGCCGCGAGAAGCTGCTCGCCTGGAGCACCTTCGTATTCGACAGCTTTGGCCCTGAAAACGAGATGTTGGCCGCATCCCGCAAGGCGGGCCTCGCGGCGCAGAGCTGGATCATGGAATGCTGCGCGCGAGAGGCGTTGCGGCCCGACAGCCTCGGCATGATGATCTACCAAGCCGCCGACGACGGCGACATCACCGAGCACGAGGCGACGCACCTGGTGCGGCCGTTCCTCACCGCGGGAATCGACACCACCGTCAACGGCATCGGCAACACCCTGCTGGCGCTCGCCACGCATCCGGATGAATACCGCAAGCTGCACCAGAGACCGGAGCTGGCGCGCAACGCCTTCGAGGAAGGCCTGCGCTACGATTCACCGGTGCAGACGTTCTTCCGCACCACCTCGCGCGATGTCGAGATCAGCGGCGGCGTGATCCCGGCACACCGCAAGGTGCTGTTGTTCATGGCCTCCGCTAACCGCGATCCCGCGCGTTGGGACAAGCCGGATCGTTTCGAGGTGGAACGGGTCGCGACGGGGCATGTCGGCTTCGGCGCAGGCATCCACGCCTGCGTCGGTCAGATGATCGCGCGCCTGGAAGGCGAGTTGATCTTCAGCGAGCTCGCAAGGCGCGTGAAGACCATCGAGCTCGCGGCGGAGCCGAAGCGCAGGCTGAACAATTCCTTGCGCGGGCTGGAGAGCATGCCGCTCCGCGTGACGCCCGCTTAAGGGGCACCCGCGCATGCCGTCGGGCCAGCGGCGCGCGATGAACACGTCACCACCACCGACTACTGCCTGCTCTTGAGCCGGCTTCGATGCGCCGCCTGCTTGGCGCGGTTGCCGCAAATCGCCATCGTGCACCAGCGCCGCGCACGCCTGCGGGTATGGTCGGCGAACAGCATCGTGCAGTTATGGCCTTCGCAGGCCTTCACGTCGGAAAAGTCCTCTTCGCAGACGAATTTCGCCAAGGCTTCGCCGACCGGGAGCAGCAGCGCTTCCGGTGATCGCCAGCGCCGCATCCTTTGCAGCGCGAGACCATCACCCAGCGCACCACGGCGTGTCACGATCTGCTGGAACGCATCCTCGCGCTCCAGGATGCCGTTCAACGGGGCAAGCTCATGCAACGCCTTCGCCGTCAGCGGCCGGCCCGCATGCTCCCGGACAAAACCCCTGAACCACTCGCGCAAGTCGCGGGCCTGATCGGCGACCCTGTCGAGCTCCCCGGGCTTCGCCTGCGCCTTCAGCGCCTCCAGCTCCTGCGCCGGCACCAGCTTCGCCTGTGCCAGCCAGTCGATCAGCCCATCGCCATCGCCGAGCCAATCGACGGGCGTATCGATCGGTGTCGCCACCGAGTTGAGGAAATCGAGACCGAGCGAGTCGGCGATGAACATGGCGGGCGCACGGTCCATGGGCGGTTTTTCGATCGGTCCTTTGGCGCGTCGGGAAAAGATAGAAACTTAGTAACCTCTAAAATCGCTGTTGACAAGTTACGTCTCGGCTCAATAACCTCTAATAGACGATTTAACAGGTTACGAAGCTGCCCCAGGAGACGGTCATGACCCCGACGACTTACCGCACTGCCGACGTTGATGGCTTCAAGGTGTTCTATCGCGAGGCCGGTGACAGAGGCGCGCCGAAGCTCCTGCTGCTGCATGGCTTCCCCAGTGCCGGCCACATGTTCCGAGACCTGATCCCGTTGCTCGCGGACAAGTTTCACATCGTCGCGCCGGATCTGCCGGGCTTCGGCCAGTCCGACATGCCGCCGCGCGAAGACTTCGTCTACAGTTTCGACAACATCGCGCGTGTGATCGAGCGCTTCACCGAAGTGATCGGCTTCGATCGCTTCGCCGTCTACGTCTTCGACTACGGGGCGCCGACGGGCTTTCGACTGGCGCTCAGCCACCCCGAACGGATCACGGCCATCATCTCGCAGAATGGCAACGCCTACGAGGACGGCCTCAGCGATGGCTGGACCCCGATCCAGGCCTATTGGCAGGATCCCTCTCCGGCCAACCGCGAGGCGCTGCGCGGCTTCCTCACGCCGGATGCGACGCGCTGGCAATACACGCACGGCGTCCCCGACCCGGCCCTGGTGTCGCCGGACGGCCAGAACCTCGACAATTTCTACCTGGCGCGCCCGGGCTCGGACGATGTGCAGCTCGACCTGTTCGGCGATTACAAGAGCAACGTCGCGCTTTATCCGCGCTTCCAGAGCTACTTCCGCACGCACAAGCCGCCGTTCCTGGCGGTGTGGGGCAAGAATGATCCGTTCTTCATTCCGCCCGGCGCCGAAGCGTTCAAGCGCGACAATCCCAACGCGGTGGTCCAGTTCTTCGACACCGGCCATTTCGCGCTGGAGACGCATGCGAGGGAGATCGCGGAGAGCATTCGCACGTTCTTCAAATGACGGGAGCCTGCTCATCGTCTGTCTGAGGACGGAAGCGTAGGGCGGCCATGCTTAAAGCAATGCCGCCGTCGACCAGGTGTCGACGGCGGCACAGACGAAGTCTCGATCTGATTTGGCGGGCTTCAATTCCTGGTGGCAGCCGTCGCAGCAGCCGAGCGCGCCTGACGCGGCGCGCCGGGTTCGGCAACCGGCAGCGCCGGCGCGCGCGAGCGCATGATGGCGGCGTCGATCTCGGCAATGACGCGGCGCTGGATCGACTCGTTCTTGTCGATCGAGATGTGGCCGACGCCGGTGCCGCGCACGTCAACATTGTCGAGCTTGCCGCGCAGGCCCTGCGCGGCCCGCACCGGCTCGCCGGGACCATCGCCGATATAGATGTTGATGTAGCGCTCCGCACCGGTCGAGAGCTTGGTCTTGAACACCGAGTCGAGGCCGATCGCGAGCTTCACGGGCACGCCGAGCTGGTTGAGCTTGGCGATCATGTCGGGCAGCGCGGTGGCGCCGGAGGAATGGCCGACCAGGATGATGGTCTTGAGGCGGCCGGCCTTGTAGGCGGTCGCGGCTTCGTCGGCGAGCGAGGACCAGGACACGAAGTTGGCGACGGTGACCGGCACGCCCTGCGCCTGGAGCCGGGCGCCGATCGTGTCGAGCCCGAGCGAGAAGATGTTGAGCACGCCGCGGAGCAGGTAGACATGCGTGGTCGCGGCCTGGGCCTGGCTCGGTGCCGCGTTGGCGGGAGCCGGGCTCATGGCGACAGTTGACAGCAGGAGCAGGCCCATCGCCCAGACGCGGAGGGCGGACAATTGGCTGGCGCCGGCGGTGTGACGGCCGTTCGGTCTCATCGATGTTTTCCCTGGGGACATACGCTTCGCGATTGGCCGGAATCGTAGTCATGCCCTGCTCGCAGACGCAACAAAGAGCCGCGTGAACGGCAATCTTAGCCACAGCCCGTGACCATCGCGCAACACTTGCCTGGAACTCGCCATCGAAGAGCCTGCTTTGAGACCATTTTTCTCCAGCCGATTGCGGCCGGGCAATGGCATTCCTATCTCAGGGCTCCGCTGACCCGCCCTCCCGGCAGGGGCCAGCCTCCCCTCCCCCAGCCTTTGCCCCTCATCCTTGCGGCCCCCATGTCATCCATCATTTCCGTCGCCAATCTGTCGAAGACCTATGGGTCCGGCTTCAAGGCGCTCAAGAACGTCAATCTCGACATCAAGCGCGGCGAAATCTTCGCGCTGCTCGGCCCGAACGGCGCCGGCAAGACCACGCTGATCTCGATCATCTGCGGCATCGCCAATCCCAGCGAAGGCCGCGTGCTCGTCGGCGGCGAGGACATCCAGACCTCCTACCGCAAGGCGCGCTCGCTGATCGGTCTCGTGCCGCAGGAATTGCACACCGACGCCTTCGAGAGCGTGTGGGCCACCGTGAGCTTCTCCCGCGGCCTGTTCGGCAAGCCGAAGAACCCTGCCCATATCGAGAAGGTGCTGAAGGACCTCTCGCTGTGGGACAAGAAGGACAACAAGATCATCACGCTCTCCGGCGGCATGAAGCGCCGCGTGATGATCGCCAAAGCGCTGTCGCACGAGCCGCGGATCCTGTTCCTGGACGAGCCGACCGCCGGCGTCGACGTCGAGCTGCGCAAGGGCATGTGGGAGGTGGTGCGCACGCTGCAGCAGTCCGGCGTCACCATCATCCTGACCACGCATTACATCGAGGAAGCCGAGGAGATGGCCGACCGCATCGGCGTCATCAACAAGGGCGAGATCGTGCTGATCGAGGACAAGGCGACCTTGATGCAGAAGCTCGGCAAGAAGCGGCTGACGCTGCATCTGCAGAACAAGATCACGTCGCTCCCGGAAAGCCTCGGGCATTACGAGCTCGAGCTCTGCGATAGCGGTGCGACGCTGGTCTATGATTACGACACCAAGGGCGATCGCACCGGCATCACCAGCCTGCTCAGCGACCTCCGCGCCGCCGGCATCCGCTTCAACGATCTCGACACGACGCAATCGTCGCTCGAGGACATCTTCGTCGATCTCGTGAGGACGTCATGAACCACCGCGCCATCCGCGCCATCTATCTGTTCGAAATGGCACGCACCTGGCGCACGCTGCTGCAAAGCATCGTCTCGCCGGTGGTCTCCACCTCGCTGTATTTCGTGGTGTTCGGCGCCGCGATCGGCTCGCGCATCAGCCAGGTCGAGGGCGTCAGCTACGGCACCTTCATCGTGCCGGGCCTGATCATGCTCTCGGTGCTGACCCAGAGCATCGCCAACGCCTCGTTCGGCATCTACTTTCCGAAATTCACCGGCACGATCTACGAGATTCTGTCGGCGCCGATCTCCTATTTCGAGATCGTGCTCGGCTATGTCGGCGCCGCCGCGACCAAGTCGATCATCCTCGGCCTGATCATCCTCGCCACCGCCGGCTTGTTCGTGCCGCTGCACATCCAGCATCCGGTCTGGATGCTGACCTTCCTGGTGCTGACGGCGGTGACGTTCAGCCTGTTCGGCTTCATCATCGGCATCTGGGCCGACGGATTCGAGAAGCTGCAGATGATCCCGATGCTGGTGGTGACGCCGCTGACCTTCCTCGGCGGCAGCTTCTATTCCATCGACATGCTGCCGCCCACCTGGCGCACGGTGGCGCTGCTCAACCCCGTCGTCTATCTGATCTCCGGCTTCCGCTGGAGCTTCTATGAGATCGCGGATGTCAGCGTATCCGTCAGCATGGGCATGACGGTGGCGTTCCTGCTGGTCTGCCTGGTCGTGATCTGGTGGATTTTCCGCACCGGCTACCGGCTGAAGAACTGACGGCCCCGTAGCCCGGATGGAGCGCAAGCGCAATCCGGGCTACGGGCTCGTCACCTGTAGCAATGGAAGCGGTGATAGCCGTCGTAATACCCGCGGCAGCGATGACGGTAATGACGGTGCGGAATGCCGAACACGCCCTCCACCGCGCCCACGGCGCCTCCAACACCGGCGCCGACTGCGCCACCAACCACGCCACCCACGGGGCCGGCGATCCGGTTGCCTTCATAGGAGCCTTCCTGGGCGCCGCGCACGATGCCTTGGGCGTGGCCGGCTTGCGGCAACGCCAGCGCAAGCAGGAGGGCGGCAGCTGCGAACGGCAGGTGGAGGCGCAAACCGGCCGGGGACGGCGCGGCGGCGATACGGGCTTTGTTCATCTTCGATCCCAATGGGTGAACGGCGGCGGGCGCCGCCTGTCAAAGGTAGGCGAGCATCAACGCACCGAGCGGTGGAATGGTTGCGCCGTTATGATGAATTGTCGGCGTCGTGAGCGCGCGCCGCTCGCGAAAATGTCAGCTCCGCCGCAAGCTACGCGTCACAAAGCGGCCTTGCTTACGCCGGCCATCGCGTTAACGATGGGCAAGCAGGCCGCTGGAACGAAAGCCGGATTGCAGGCATATTGCACGCCGGGGACGGAGAGCCGCGGCGCCTAGCGTGAACAGGCCGGAGGCCAGAATTCAAATGCGTTTCCAGATGCGTTCTTTTTTTGTCGCTTTCACCTCCCTGATGCTTTTGAGCGTGGGCACCGCGCAGGCCAAGGTCGAGATCACCGTCGACAAGGATAATCAGCAGATGACCGTCGCCGTCGACGGCGTCGCTCGCTACCACTGGCCGGTGTCGACCGGCATTCCCTCGCGCGAGACGCCGAACGGCGCGTTCCGCGCCTTCCGCATGGAAGAGGATCACTACTCCAAGGAATTCGACGACGCGCCGATGCCGCACGCGATCTTCTTCACCAAGGTCGGTCACGCCATCCACGGCACGGACTCGGTCGGCCGCCTCGGCTCGCCGGCGTCCCACGGCTGCGTGCGGCTGTCGCGCCAGAACGCCTCGACACTCTATGCGCTCGTGCAGCAGCAGGGCGTGCTCAATACCACGGTGACGCTGACCGGCTCGGCGCAGGTGGCGCTCGCGAGGAATCCGCGTGGCCGCGCCAACACTGCGGTGGCGCGCGCTCCGCAGCAGCCCGCTGAAGAGCAATACGCCACCACGGGCGATCCCGTGAACATCACGCCGCCGCAGCAGCCCGCCCGCCGCTACATGCCGCAGGACGACAATTACATCTATCCGGCCGACGGCAGCGACACCGGCGCGCGCTATCCGGCGCCGCGCCCGATCACGCGCCCCTATGGCACGCAGGCCTATCAGCAGCTGCCGCAGCCGACTTATGACCAGGGCTATGGCCAGCAGGGCTATTACTATCAGCCGCAGCCGCGGCAATATTACCAGCCGCGCAGCTATTACTATCAGAACTGACGCCGTCGCTGCTCCGTCACCGTCGTCGGTGGTCAGCGCAAACAAGGGATGGCTATTCGAGGCACCATGCCGTCACGTGCCACGACAATTCTGGCTGTGCTGTCGGTCCTGATAACGAGGCAAGCCATGGGATTCGATCTCGAGGCGCATCGCGGCGGCCGGGCGCTGTTGCCGGAGAACACTCTGCCGGCCTTCGCCAACGCGCTGTCGATGGGCGTGGACACGCTGGAGCTCGACGTCGGCGTGACCGCGGACGGCGAGATCGTGGTTTCGCACGAGCGCGGGCTCAATCCGGATCTCGCACGCGGCGCCGACGGCGCATACATCGCTGCGCCCGGCACGCCCTTGGTTAAACTGCGGCTGGACGAGGTCAGGACCTATGACGTCGGCCAGATCCGGCCGGACAGCGTCTATGCGAAACAATTCCCCGACCAGCGTGCCATGCCGGGGACGCGCATCCCGACCCTGCGCGAGCTGTTCGCGCTGGTGCGCAAATCTGGCAACTCGGGTGTGCGATTCAACATCGAGACCAAGATCGACCCGAACCATCCGGACGACACGCTCGATCCTCAAGCCTTTGTCACGAAGCTGCTGGGACTGATCGAGACCGAAGCTTTTTCCGACCGGGTCCTGATCCAGTCCTTCGACTGGCGAACCTTGCAACTCGTCCAGCAGCAGGCTCCGAAGATCCCGACGGTGTACCTGACGCTGCAGCGCGGCTCAGGCCAGACAGTGGCGCTGGACAAGGCCACCAGCTGGACAGCGGGCTTCAGCCCGGCCGATCACGGCGGCTCGCTGCCGCGCACGATCAAGGCGGCGGGCGGTGCGATCTGGTCGCCCTATTTCGGCGACGTGACCGCCACGCTGGTCACCGAGGCCCACGCGCTCGGACTGCGCGTGGTGGTGTGGACGGTCAACAAGCGCGAGGACATGGCGCGGATGATCGAGCTCGGCGTCGACGGCATCATCTCGGATCGCCCGGATCTGCTGCGACAGGTGGCGGGCGAGAAGGGAATTGCGCTGCCGGCGGGGACGCCGGTCGAGCCGTAGAAGCCTCTCGCCTTGTAGCCCGGATGGAGCGAAGCGCAATCCGGGAGAAGTGCCCACCACGCACGAGCGGCCCCGGATGACGCTTCGCTCCATCCGGGCTACGAAGTTACGAAGTGGCCCTACTCCCCGTCCCGCAAGCGCCGGTACAGCGCGCCCAGGATGTTGGAATAGTCGTCCGTCCAGACCCGCACCCTGTCGTCGGCTTCGGTCTGCTCCCAGGACTTGGATGAGGCAAGCCGGCCGATATCGGCATCCTCGCGCGCGGAGATGACGACGTCGGTCGAGAAGATGTAGTCGCCGTCGCGCCCGGAATCCTCGTTGAAGACCCAGCTTTTGAGATCGTTGGCATCGGCAATGCCGACCACGACGGTCTCGAGATCGAGGTGGCGGTTGGAGACATGCATCACCACGGCGCCGTGCGGCGCGAGCTTGTCCTTGTAGATCTTCATCGCCTCTTCGGTGGCAAGATGGATCGGGATGGCATCCGACGAATAGGCATCGACGATGATGAGGTCATAGGCGCCGTCGGGCTCTTTGGCGAAGGTGAGGCGCGCATCGCCGATGACAGGCTTCAGGTCCGGCAGACAGCTCGAGATGTAGCGGAAATTTTTGGGATCACGCGCGGCATCCACCATCGACTGGTCGATCTCGAAGAATTTCCAGTCCTCCCCTCGCTCGGCGGCACAGGCGAGCGTGCCGGATCCGACGCCGATCGCGGCGACCTTGAGCGGCGCGCCCTTGCGCTCGCGGATCGCGCTGACGGCCTGACCGATGCCGCCGTCCTTGTGATAATAGGTGATCGGTTCGGGCCGGCCAGTGACCGGCGTGCCGTCATTGTTGCGGAAGCGCTCGGCACCATGGATGGTGGTGCCGTGCATCAGCACATGGAAATAGCCGCCGGGCGTCACCACGATCTTGTGCACGCCGAAGAAGCTGCGTACCGTCGTGACGCGGCCCTCATCCGCCGGATAGACGCGGATCAACGCCAGCGCGAGCGCGACGGTCGCAAAGATCTTCCAACGGCCGGCATTGAGCGTCAGCGCCAGAAGCGCTGCGAGCACGCCGACGGCGCCGGCGACCCAGACCCGATGGTCCTCAAACCAGGTCGAGAGGCTGCCCGTCGTGATGGACGGCACCACCAGCGCCACGGCGAGCGCAGCGAGTGCGAGCCAATACCATTTGACGATGCCCGCCAGCCGCTCGTTCGCAGGCGGCCGGCACAATGCCGCGAGCGCAACCAGGATCGGATATTCGGCGATCCACGAGAAGGTAAAGGGCGCAACGAGTCCGGCAAAGAGGCCGCCGACCATGCCACCGAACGACAGCGCGACATAGAACCCGGTGAGATATTTGGCGGCCGGCCTCGTCCGCGCCAGTTCGCCGTGACAGGCCATGGCGATGACGAAGAAGCAGAGCTGGTGTCCGCCGAGCGTCAACAGCAGATTCTGCTCGCCACCGAAAGCGAGCAGGACGACGACGCCCGCGATCGCGACCGGCTGCAGCATCAGCATCCATTTGTGCGGCAGCAGCGGCCGCGACTGGAACACCACGACCCAGGTGAGCAGATACAGTGACAGCGGCAGCACCCAGAGCAGCGGCGCCGCCGCGACGTCGGTCGAGATGTGCGCGGTCACCGCGATCAGCAGACCCGACGGCACCGCGGCAAGGAAGATCCAGCGCAGCCGCGTCATCAGACCCGGCGCCGGTGCATGCGCCTCCTCGGCTCGCGCATCGACCTCGGCCAGCTTCGGCGAGCGTAGCAACAGCACGCCGCAGGCGGCGATCAGCAGGATCAGAAGGCCATAGCCGGCAGTCCAGAACCGGTTCTGCGTGTGCAGCGTGAACATCGGCTCCAGCAGAAACGGATAGGACAACAGCGCCAGGAAGCTGCCGATGTTGGAGGATGCATAGAGGAAGTAGGGATCGTGGCCGGCGGGATGGCCGGTGCGGACAAACCAGGCCTGCAGTAGCGGATTGTTGGCGGCGAGCGCAAAGAACGGCAGGCCGATCGAGACCACGAACAGGCCGAGCAGCCAGAAAGCATAGCCGGAAGCGGGCGGCTCGCCATAGGCGGAGGCGATGCCGAGCGGGAGCGTGGCGAAGGCTGCGATCAGCAGCACCAGATGCACCGCGACCGGAACGATCCGGTTCTTCGCCTGCATCAACAGATGCGCATAGGCATAGCCCGCCAGCAGCAGCGACTGGAAGAACACCATCGCCACCGACCACACCGCCGGCGAGCCGCCGAGCCGCGGCAGCACCATCTTCGTGAACAGCGGCTGCACCGAGAACAGGAGCAGCGCGCTGACGAAGATCGCGGCGGTGTAGACCGTCAGCAGCAGCCGGTTGCGCGACGACGACGGCTGCTCCGTAGCGGCGGGGTGCACGATCGAATCCATGGAAGCTCCGGCTCAAACCCCGGCGGGTGCCGGACGGGCGCAATGGAGCACAAGGCGCCTGAACGGGCAATAAAGGGACTCGTGATGTTGCAGCGAGGAATGCTTGATATAGAGATGTCGTTCCGGGGGCGATGCGACGCATCGAACCCGGAACCTCGAGATTCTCTGGTGCGGAGCCCGCACCAGAGTTCTCGCTTCGCGAGCCCCGGAATGACGCCAGGAATATCATGAGCGAAAGCGACGTCGTCATCATAGGCGCTGGCCATAACGGCCTCACCTGCGCGGCCTATCTCGCGACGGCGGGCCTGCGCGTGCGCGTGGTCGAGCGCCGCAAGGTGGTCGGCGGTGCCGCCGTCACGGAGGAATTTCACCCGGGTTTCCGCAATTCGGTCGCGGCCTACACCGTGAGCCTGCTCAATCCGCAAGTGATCCGCGACCTCAAGCTCGCCGAGCAGGGCCTGCGGATCGTCGAACGGCGCGCCCAGAATTTCCTGCCCGCGCCTGACGGCAGCTATCTTCTCACCGGGGAAGGACGGACGAAGGCATCAGTCGCACGGTTGAGCGCGCGTGACGCTGCCGCGCTCGACGGGTTCTCGCGCGAGCTGGAAGACATCGCCGACGTGCTCAGGCAGTTCGTGCTGCGCGCGCCGCCGAACCTCGTCGACGGTTTTGGCACAGCGGCCGTCCGCGAGGGTATCAACGCCTGGAAGACCGCCAACATCCTGCGCGGCCTGACGCTGGAGCAAAGCCGCAGCCTGCTCGATCTCTTCACCCGCTCGGCCGGCGAGATGCTGGACGAGCGCTTCGAGCATGATCTGGTCAAGGCGCTGTTCGGTTTCGATGCCATCGTCGGCAACTACGCCAGCCCCTACGCCGCCGGCTCGGCTTATGTGATGCTGCATCACGCCTTCGGCGAGGTGAACGGCAAGAAGGGCGTCTGGGGCCATGCCATCGGCGGCATGGGCGCGATCACGCAGGCGATGGCGCGCACGGCGCGCGACCGCGGCGTCGTGATCGATACCGACGCTGGCGTCCGCGAGATCATCGTCGAGCGCGACCGCGCCGTCGGCGTCGTGCTGGAGAACGGCGAAACGATCCGCGCGAAATATGTCGCGGCCAACGTCAATCCAAAGCTGCTCTACACGCAACTGATCACGGCCGACGCTCTCCCTGCGGACTTCCTCGCCCGCATCCGGCACTGGAAGAACGGCTCCGGCACCTTCCGCATGAACGTGGCGCTGGACCGCCTGCCCTCCTTCACGGCGCTGCCTGGCGAAGGCGATCATCTCTCATCCGGCATCATCCTGGCGCCGAGTCTTCCCTACATGGACCGCGCCTGGCTCGACGCGCGGGCACAGGGCTGGAGCCGGGAGCCCGTCGTCGAGATGCTGATCCCCTCCACGCTCGACGACGCGCTGGCCCCCGCCGGAAAGCATGTCGCGAGCCTGTTCTGCCAGCACGTCGCGCCAGAGCTTCCCGACGGAACATCATGGGACGACCATCGCGACGAGGTCGCCGATCTCATGATCGCGACGGTGGATCAATACGCGCCGGGCTTTGCGGGAAGCGTGCTCGGCCGCCAGATCCTGTCCCCGCTCGATCTCGAACGCCAGTTCGGCCTCATCGGCGGCGACATCTTCCACGGCGCGCTGACCTTGAACCAGCTGTTCTCGGCGCGGCCGATGCTGGGCCATGCCGATTATCGCGGGCCGCTCAGGGGCCTCTATCATTGCGGCTCCGGCGCCCATCCCGGCGGCGGCGTCACCGGCGCGCCCGGCCATAACGCCGCGCAGGCGATCCTGAAGGATCACCGCTCGCTGTTCGGAAGCCGTGGATAGGTCTGTGGAGAGGCTGTGGACAGACTGTTGGTCATGCTGTGGTGAACTGGGCCCGGTCTCTCGGGACCGCCTGGGATCAAGCTGTGGAAACGGCGCGGGATAAGTGGGGTATAAGACGGTGGATTGCCGCGGAATGACGCGCGGACAGGCTGTGGACGTCCGGTGGTGTCTCGCATGATCGGCGAGAGCAGAAACGCGGACGATCTTCGCTGGAGCGAACAGAGGCCAAAACGACTTCGCCCGCCCGGGATATTCCCGTGCGGGCGGTCGTCGGAAAGTGTCTATGAAGAAAAAGCAGCCCCCGCTGGGAAATGGAGGCGGAAATTACTTCAAGGAGGTGCTAATCGACGTGAACTTCTCGTTCATGGTGACACCCAGGCTGTTCACCACGGTGATGATCGCCAGGGCGATACCCGCGGCAATCAGACCGTATTCGATCGCCGTTGCACCGGACTCATCCGACCAGAACTTCTGAATCATGCTTTTCAAGACTAGCCTCCGTTTCAATTCCAAGCTGTGTTGGCTTAATTCGACATCCGGGAAGGTACGGGACACAACCTTCGCCCCAGTTAATCGGGGAACCGCAACTTGTCCGATAAATTGGGAACAAAAGTTCCAAAAATTGAACCCAACGGAACCCTGAATGCAGCCTTCCCCCACCCATCGCGCCAGCTTTTCGATCGGTAGCGAGGCCGACGCCAAACGCGTCGTCGACATGCTCACCGAGGTTTTTTTCGAAGGCGATGCCGCCGTCGCCGCCTTCGAGCAGCCGGACGGACAATGGGACGTCACGCTTCATTTCGCCGAGGCGCCGGACCAGGCGCTGCTGCGCGAACTCGTTGTAAATTCGGCAGGAAATGCGATCGCCGATACCCTTGCCTTCGACACGATGGATGCCAAGGACTGGGTCAAGGCCAGCCTGGAAGACCTCGTCCCGGTGCCGGCCGGCCGTTTCGTCGTGCACGGCAGCCACGACCGTGACCGGGTGGCGCCGAACAAGCTCGCCATCGAGATCGAGGCCGCGCTCGCCTTCGGCACCGGCCACCACGGCACGACGCGTGGCTGTTTACTGCTGCTTGACCATGTCCTGAAGAGTACGCGCCCGAGGAAGCTGCTCGACCTCGGCACCGGCACCGGCGTGCTGGCGATCGCCGCGGCGAAAGCCCTGCACCGCCATGTGCTCGCCTCCGACATCGACCCGCCGTCGGTGCGGGTGGCCGCCGAGAATGCGGCGCTGAATGAGGTTCGCAACCATGTGCGGGTTATCCGCGCCACCGGCTTCGCGGCGCCGGATTTCGGTCAGGCCGGTCCGTTCGACCTGGTGCTCGCCAACATCCTTGCCAATCCCTTGCGGCAATTGGCCGGCCCGATGGCGCGGCATCTGGCGCCCGGCGGACGCGTCATCCTCTCCGGCCTGCTGACGCACCAGGCCCCCGCCGTGATCGCCGCCTACCGCGCGCGCGGGCTCGTGCCGTTGAAGCATCTGAGGATCGAGGGGTGGAGCAGCCTGTTGCTGCGGAAGGTGGGATGAGAGAGGCGCCGTAGGGCTAGCCCTCCCACTTCGCTTTCCATATGGATCGACGTTGGGGATTACGGCTCGGCTCACCACCCAACGCCCTACTCCACCGGCTTGTCGTCCTGGCGCATCGCGCGCTCGACCTGCACGGCGCGGCTTGCGCGGCGCTCGGCGATGCGCTCGATCACCTGGCTGATGACGCTGCGCGGCTTCTCCGGCGTCGCCGCAGCGGGAGCCCGGCGCACTGGCGGCGAAATCTTCTCAAACGTAAACGCTGGCATCGTGTGTCCCCTCGTCGTTGAGATGAACCACCTGCTCGAATTTCCCTGTTATCCGGACAAAGCGCGACTGCCGCATCCTTTACTCCACTCGACTCGAGTGGAACCATTTCAAGCACGGTCCATGCCAGATGCGGCGCCAAATGCGTCCAGATTGCGGACTCCTCCTCATGATCCTAAAGTGATCCACCATGTTCGAAGCACACTTCCAGACATTCGAGGAGCCGGAGGCCGGCGTCGCATTGACCGCACGGCTGTCCGCACTTCGCGAAGAACTCGCCCGTCGCAAGCTGACCGGCTTCGTCATTCCACGCGCCGATCAGCAGCAGAACGAATATGTGCCGCCATCAGAAGAGCGGCTGGCCTGGCTGACCGGTTTTACGGGCTCTGCAGGATTCGCGGTGGTTCTGATCCAGGAGGCCGCGCTGTTCGTCGACGGCCGCTATACGCTGCAGGCCGCCAAGCAGGTCGATGCAAAGGCCTGGGCCGTGGAATCGCTGATCGACCCGCCGCCGGAGAGCTGGGTGTCGGCGCATCTGAAGGCCGGTGACCGCCTCGGATTTGATCCGTGGCTGCACACTTTTGCGGCAGCCGAACGCCTGTCCGCCGCCTGCACCAAGGCCGGCGCCGAGCTGGTGGCGGTCGATAGCAATCCGATCGACGCGATCTGGCAGGACCGGCCGCAGCCGCCGATCGCCCCCGTTGCCGTGCACAACCTCCAAAACGCAGGTGTCGCGGAGGCCGAGAAGCTGGCTCAGATCAAAGGCGAGATCGGCAAGCTCGGCGTCGATGCGCTGGTGCTGTCCGACAGCCATGCGGTCGCCTGGACTTTCAACATTCGCGGCGCCGATGTCGCCCATACCCCGCTTCCGCTGTCCTACGCGCTGGTGCCGAAGGACGGACGTCCCACCATCTTCATCGATCACCGCAAGCTCTCCAACCTCACGCGCGACCATCTCGAGCAGTCGGCCGACGTGCGCGAGCCCGACGCGATGGCACCGACACTGATGGCGCTCGCCAAGGGTAGCGCATCGATCGCACTCGACAGCGCCACCGCGGCCGACGCGCTCAGCCGGCTGATCGCGGGCGCCGGCGGCAAGCCGGTGCGCGGCAGCGATCCAATCGCGCTGCTCAAGGCGGTGAAGAACGCGACCGAGATCAAGGGCACCAAGACGGCCCATGTGCGCGATGCCGTTGCACTGGCGCGCTTCCTCGCCTGGGTCGACCGGGAAGCGCCGAGCGGCAAGCTCACCGAGATCGACGCGGTCGAGGCGCTGGAAACGTTCCGCCGCGACACCGGCGCGCTGAAGGACGTGTCGTTTCCGACCATCTCCGGCACCGGCCCGAACGGCGCCATCGTGCACTACCGCGTCACCCGCAAGAGCAACCGGCGCATCGCGCCCGGCGACCTCTTGCTGATCGATTCCGGCGCGCAGTACGAAGACGGCACCACCGACGTCACGCGCACCATGGCCGTCGGTGAGCCCACGGACGAGATGCGCGACCGTTTCACCCGCGTGCTGCGCGGCCATATCGCGATCGCGCGCGCCGTCTTTCCGGACGGCACGACGGGCGCGCAACTCGATACGCTGGCGCGGCAATATCTCTGGGCCGCCGGCCTCGATTTCGAGCACGGCACCGGTCACGGCGTCGGCAGCTATCTCTCGGTGCACGAAGGGCCGGCGCGGATCTCGAAGCTCGGGACCACGCCGCTGAAGCGCGGCATGATCCTCTCTAACGAGCCCGGCTACTACAAGACCGACGGTTTCGGCATCCGCATCGAGAATCTCGAGCTGGTCGTCGAAGCCAGCATCAAGGGCGCCGAGAAGCCGATGAACGCGTTCGAGACGCTGACCTTGGCGCCGATCGACCGCCGGCTGATCGATGTAGCGATGCTGAGCAAGGATGAGCTGGACTGGCTCAACGCCTACCACGCGCGCGTCCGCGCCGAGGTGCGGCCGGCGCTGGACGAGGCGACCAGGGCGTGGCTCGATCAGGCTACGGCGGAGCTGAAGGGATAAGCCCCCTGTTTCGAAGCGCGCATAGCGCTACGCGATTTGCGCAAGGCTGCTTCGCCACCACCGGGGTCAATCCCCGCGAAAAGCGAGAGGCAACACGCCCAATCGGTCGCCACTGCGCTGGTAATATAACCGTCCCGGAATCCGTATAGCCGCATTCCGAAACGCCGATATCCGTCTTGCGCTAGCGCGCTACAGTCGATTCGAATTCGAAAGACGGACGTTTATGCACGGCATGATCAGCAAGCCGCCGGGAGCGGCCACCAACCTTGCGACCTCCCGCGTGGTGTTGCTCTTGCTCGTCGTCATGACCGGGGTCGCACCGATCTCGCTTTACATCCTGGTCCCGGCGCTGCCGGTGCTGGCGACGAATTTTGGGCGCGACATCTCGATCGCACAGATGACGGTGTCGCTCTACATGGTCGGCATCGCGCTGTCGCAGCTGATCATGGGGCCATTGTCGGACAAATTCGGCCGGCGTCCGGTGCTGCTCGGGGGCCTTGCGCTGATGGTCGCGGCGAGTATCGCCTGCATCTTCGCCGAAACCCTGCCGCAACTGATCGCAGCGCGTTTCTTCCAGGCGCTCGGCGGCGCCTCCGGCATGGTGATCAGCCGCGCCATCATCCGCGACATCTACGAGCGCGACCGCGTCGCATCCATGATTAGCCTCGTGGTCGCCGCGCTGATGATCGGACAGATGGTTTCACCGCTCACCGGCGGCCTGATCGAGACCGCGTTCGGCTGGCGCGCGATCTTCTACGCCATCACCATCGCCGCGATCGTCGTCGCCGTCGGCATTGCGCTGGCGCTGCCCGAGACGCGTCGCAGCCGCGCCGCCGGCAGCGGCTTCCGTAGCGACATCGGCATCCTGATCAAGAGCCGCGCCTTCGTCGGCTATGTGATGTGCCAGGTCCTGGCCTCGCAGATCATCTTCACGTTCGCCGGCGGCGGCCCCTACATCGTCGTGACGCAGATGGGCCGGACCAGCGCCGAATACGGCGCCTGGTTCGCAACCTCGGGCTTTGCGTTCCTCGTCGGCAATCTGCTCTGCGTGCGCTTTGCGCCGCGGCATTCGCTGGCAAAGCTGATCTGGTTCGGACTCGCGCTCCAGCTCGCCGGCAGCCTGCTGAACCTGCTGTGGAGCGTGACCGGCTGGAACGAAGCGCCCGCCTGGCTGTTCGGCACGCAGATGATCGTGATGGTCGGCAATGCCTTCGTAATGGCGAATTCCGCGGCCGGCGCGATCAGCATTCGACCCGAAGCCGCCGGCACCGCGTCCGGCGCCATGGGCTTTCTACAGCAGGGGATCGGCGCGCTGATGTCGCAATTCGGCGCTTATCTCGGCGGCCATTCCGCAACGACGCTGCCGCTCACCGCCGCGGTGCTGGCGATCTCGCTGCTCTGTGCCTGCATGATGTTCTTCGTCGTACCCCGCCGGGATGTGGTGGTGAGCGAGACGCTGATCGAGCAGGCGGAAGAGGAAGAGAGCGGGATGATGTGACTCTTTCTTCCTTCTCCCCTTGTGGGAAAAGGGAAGAAAACCTCACTCCTCGATCAGCTTCAACCACTCGTCCTCGGTCAGCACTTTGACGCCGTGCTTGTTGGCCTCGGCAAGCTTCGAGCCGGCGCCCGGGCCGGCAACGACGAGATCTGTCTTCTTCGACACCGAGCCGGACACCTTGGCCCCTAACCGCTCAGCCGTCGCCTTGGCCTCGTCGCGCGTCATCTTCTCCAGCGAGCCTGTGAACACCACGGTCTTGCCGGCGACGGCTGAATTGCTCTTCGGCTTCTCGGCGTCGACGATCTCGACTTCCCTGGTCAGCCGCTCGACAATGCCGCGATTGTGGCTCTCGCCGAAATAATCGGCGATGCTCTTGATCACGGTGTCGCCGATCTGGTCGAGCGCATCCATCTCCGCTATCGCTTCCTCGTCGCCGTGAGCGACCTTGAGGCAGGCGTCGTGGAAGGCATCCCAGGAGCCGTAGCCGCGCGCCAGCGCCAGCGCCGTGGTCTCGCCGACATGGCGCATGCCGAGCGCATAGATGAAGCGCTCCAGCGCGATCTTGCGCCGGCTCTCGATGGCGCCGAACAGATTGCGCACCGAGGTCGCGCCGTAACCCTCGATCTCCTCGAGCTTGAGCTTCGCGTTGCGCTTCTCCAGCGTGAAGATGTCGGCGGGCTCCTTGACCCATCCCTCGTCGAAGAAATACTGCAACTGCTTCTCGCCCAATCCGTCGATGTCGAAGGCACGGCGCGACACGAACAGCTTGAGATGCTCGATCTTCTGATACGGGCAGGCGAACTCGCCGGTGCAGCGGGCGCGAGATTCCTCTTCGCCGGCAGCCGTCTCGCCGCGCACGACGTCGGTGTGCAGCGGGCACGGGCACTTCTTCGGGAAAGCAAATTCCTTGGCACTCTTCGGCCGCTTGTCGAGCACGACATCAACGACTTGCGGGATGACATCGCCGGCGCGCTGGATCACGACGGTGTCGCCAATCCTGATGTCGCGTCCCTCGCGCAACAACTCGCCCTTGTTGCCGATCCCCTTGATGTAGTCCTCGTTGTGCAGCGTGACGTTCTGCACGATCACACCGCCGACGCCGACCGGCTCGAGCTTGCCGACTGGCGTGAACGAGCCGGTGCGTCCGACCTGGATCTCGATGTCGCGCAGCACCGTCATGGCGCGCTCGGCCGGGAATTTGTGCGCGATGGCCCAGCGCGGCGTACGCGAGACGAAGCCCAGCCGCTCCTGCCAGTCGATGCGGTCGACCTTGTAGACGACACCATCGATATCGTAGTCGAGCTCGGCGCGCTCTTCCTCGATGCTCTGGTGGAACGCGATCAACTCCTCGACGGAGCGGCACAGCCTGGTCAGCGGATTGGTCTTGAAGCCACAGCGCTCGAACCAGCTGATCATGCCGCTCTGCGTATCTTCCGGCATCTCGCTCATCTCGCCCCAGGCATAGGCGAAGAAGCCGAGCGGCCGCGAGGCGGTGATGGTCGGGTCCTTCTGCCGCAGCGAGCCCGCGGCCGAATTGCGCGGATTGGCGAAGATGGTATCGCCTGCCGCCTTCTGCCGCTCGTTGAGCGCCAGGAACGCCTTCTTGGTCATGTAGACCTCGCCGCGGACCTCGCAGATGTCCGGGATATTACGTCCCTTCAGCTTGTGCGGCACGTCTTCGAGGGTACGGATGTTGGCGGTGACATCCTCGCCCACCGCGCCGTCGCCGCGCGTCGCCGCCGTGACGAGCTCGCCGCCCTCATAGCGCAGCGACATCGACAGGCCGTCGATCTTCGGCTCGGCGGAAAAATTGACCTCGTCGTCGCCGAGCTTGAGAAACCGCACGATGCGGCCGACGAAGTCGCGCACGTCCTCTTCGGCAAAGGCGTTGTCGAGCGACAGCATCGGAACGGAATGCCGGACCTTCCTGAAGCGGCCGGACGGCGCCGCGCCGACCTTCTGCGAGGGCGAGTCCGCCGTGACGAATTCCGGGAACCGCTTCTCGATGGCGTTGAAGCGCTGGCGCAACGCGTCGTATTCGGCGTCGGTGACGGTGGGCGCGTCTTCCTGATAGTAGCGCTCGTTATGTCCCTCGATCTCGAGCGACAGCCGCATGTGCTCGACCTTGGCCTGGGCCTTGGTGAGATCTGCGACGTCACGAAGCGGTTTGGATTTTGCTGCTCTGGCCATGATGCTTGGATACGATGGAGCGGGCGGGAGGGTAAAGACAGAAGAGCTCTCGCGCCCCGGACGCAACGCGGCGCTTCAGCGGTGCGCTGCAGAGCCGGGGCCCACGGGGGGCATTCTGGGTCCCGGCTCGCGCTTCGCGCGTCCGGGACACGAGACCTACGCCGTAGCAGCCTTGAGCAGCCGTTCCGCCGCCGCCCTCGCCTCGGCCGTGATCTCGGCGCCGGCCAGCATCCTCGCGATTTCCTCGCGGCGGTGGTCGGCCGCGAGTGCATTGACGCGGGTGGCGACGCGCTTGCCCTTGTCGAGGGCGTCCTTGGAGATCAGCAGATGCTGGTCGGCGCGGGCGGCAACCTGCGGGGCGTGGGTCACGGCCATCACCTGGACCTTGCCGGCAAGGCGCGCCAAGCGGCCGCCTATGGCGTCCGCGACCGCGCCGCCAACGCCGGTGTCGATCTCGTCGAAGACGAGCGTCGGCGCCGAGCCGCGGTCGGACAGCACGACCTTGAGCGCCAGCAGGAAGCGCGACAGCTCACCGCCGGAGGCGACCTTCATCATCGGCCCCGGCTTGGTGCCCGGATTGGTCTGCACCCAGAACTCGACGCGATCGAAGCCTTGCGGCCCCGGAGCGGCCTCGTCGGTCGCGACCTGGGTCATGAACTTGGCGCGTTCGAGCTTGAGCGGCGCCAGCTCGGCGTTGACCGCCTTGTTGAGCTTCTCCGCCGATTTCTGCCGCGCCAGCGACAGCTTCTTGGCGGCGGCAGCATAGCGGCTATCGGCCTCGATCGCGGCCTGCTCCAGCCTCTTCAACTGCGAAGCACCGGCGTCGATCAGCACGACGTCGGCGGCATATCTGGCGGCGAGCGCGGCAAGCCCGTCGACCGGGGTCGAATATTTGCGCGAGGCGGCCCTCAGCGCGAACAGGCGTTCCTCGATGCGCTCGAGCTCTGACGGATCGAAATCGGTCGCGGCAAGGGCGGCCTGCAGATGCTGGTCGGCTTCCTCCAGCGCATTGATCGCCGCGTCGATCGCCTTCACGGCGGGGTCGACCAGCGCCGGCGAATTGACGCCGCGGCGCTCCAGCCGGCGCACGGCGGCCGCGAGTGTCGCGACCGGCGAATTGTGACCGCCGACCGCTTCCTGCGCCTCGCGCAGATCGGAGGCGATCTTCTCGCCCTGCATCATGGTGGTGCGGCGATTGGCAAGAGAGGTTTCCTCGCCGTCCTTGGGGGCGAGCTGCTTCAGCTCGGCCGAGGCATGGCGCAGATAGTCGGCCTCCCGCGCGGCGCGCTCCATGCCGGCGCGATGCTCCTCCAACGCGGTGTTGGCGGTCCGGCGCGCGTCCCAGAGCGATTCGACGGCGGCGACGTCCTTCTCCAGGCCGGCAAAGGCGTCGAGCAGGCGGCGATGGGTGGCGGCATCGACCAGCGCGCGTTCGTCGTGCTGGCCGTGGATCTCCACCAGAGCTGCGCCGACCGCCTTCAGCGTCTGCACGCTGATCGACTGGTCGTTGATGAAGGCGCGGGTGCGGCCGTCGGCGAGCTGCACCCGGCGCAAGATCATCTCACCGGTGTCCTCCAGCCCGTTCTCGGCGAGGATCTTTGTCGCAGGGTGATTCTTGGGGACATCGAATACGGCGGTGACCTGCCCCTGCTCCGCGCCGTGGCGCACGAGGCCGGCGTCGCCGCGGCCGCCGAGCGCCAACGCAAAGGCATCGAGCAGGATGGATTTACCCGCACCGGTTTCGCCGGTCAAAACCGCGAGCCCGGTGGCGAATTCGATATCGAGCCGTTCGATCAGGACGATGTCACGGATCGACAGACGCGCCAGCATAGAGGAGCTTCCTGTTAGAGGCCCATCTTCTTGAAGGTCCTGCTGATCCAGGATCCCTGATTCTCGGCGGGCTCGAGTCCGCCGGATTTTACAAGATTATAGGCGTCCTTGTACCAGCGGCTGTCAGGAAAATTGTGCCCAAGCACGGCGGCCGCGGTCTGGGCCTCGCCGACGATGCCGATCGCCATATAGGACTCGGTCAGCCGGAACAGCGCCTCCTCGACGTGACGGGTGGTCTGGTACTGCGTGACGACGGTCTTGTAGCGGTTGATCGCGGCGGTGTAGTCGCGCTTCTGCGCGTAGTAGCGGCCGGTATTCATTTCCTTGCCGGCGAGCTGGTCGCGGGCTCCCTCGATCTTGGCTTTCGCCGACGTGGCGTATTCCGAGTTCGGATATTTGCGCACCACCTCTTCCAGCGCAGCGATCGCCTTCTCGGTGCGGGCCTGGTCGCGGCTGACGTCCGGGATCTGGTCGTAATGGGAGGCCGCGATGAGATATTGCGCATAGGCCGCGTCCGGGCTGCCGGGATGCAGCGTGACGTAGCGGGTGGCCGCGCCGATGCAGCCGTCGAAGTCGCCGCCCTGGTAGGACGCGTAGGCCGACATCAGCAGCGATTTACGGGCCCAGTCGGAATAAGGATGCTGGCGGTCGACCTCTTCGAACTTCTTGTTCGCCGCCTTCATGTCCTTCTTCTCGTTCATGAGGTACAGGCCCTCATTGTAGATCTTGTCGGCGGGCTCCTCGACGAAGGTGTCGTCCTTGGCGGTGAACTTGTCCCAGAGCGAGCCGGTGCCGCAGCCGGCGAGCGGCAGCGCGAGCAGGATGAAGGTGGCGGCCTGAAGCAGCCCACGCCCTCGCGACGAGACCTCTCGGGACAAGGGCTGGAAATATCCGCGCGTCATACGCTGTGCCGACATGAGTTTAAGCCCTGACGCCCTGTGATGCAGTGCCCGCCAGCCCATGAACCCCGTCATGGGCGCGAAATGTAACCGTGGTGCCTGCCATGCGACCACGCCGATGTATCCGAAAAGCGATCTTTAACCAACCGGATAGGCAGGCATTCTGCCCGGATTAAGGCGAACGCGCCGCAATCCTAGACGATCATCGTTACCAGGAGTTTCCCGGGGTAAGCCGCGGCTGGTGCCCTGCGACAGGAACGGCCTGCGACAGGAAGGCCGTCAGGAGACGTCCGGCCCGTAGGCCGCAGCGATCCGGCCGCCGACAATACCACGACCGACTTCGCCCTGGGGACGCGTGGTGCGGCGGGCCGCCTCGCCCTCGACCACCCGCCAGGCGGTACGGTCGGCGAGCAACGCGGTCAGGACGGCGTGGTTGAGCTTGTGGCCGCCACGCACCGAGCGGTAGGCGCCCAGCAGCGGCAGGCCGGCCAGCGAGAGATCGCCGATCACGTCCAGCACCTTGTGGCGGGCGCATTCGTCGGCGTAGCGCAGGCCCTCGGTGTTGAGCAGCCGCTCCTCGTCGAACACGACGGTATTGTCGAAGGAAGCGCCGAGGGCATAGCCCGCGCTCCAGAGCCGCGCGACATCGGACATCAGACCAAAGGTCCGGGCCCGGCCGACTTCGCGGCGGAAACGTTCCGGGTTGAGGTCGAAAGCGTAAGCCTGCTGGCCGATGACGGGATTGGTGAAGTCGATCTCGACTTCGACGGAGAACCCGTTGGCGTAGGGCCTGATCTCGCCGAAGGAGTCGCCGATCTTGACCGAGATCGGCTTCAAAACCTGAATGAAGCGGCGCTGCGCCGACTGGGTCATGATGCCGGCCTGGTCGATCGCCGCAATGAAGGCCGCGGCGCTGCCGTCCATGATCGGCACTTCCGGACCGTCGATCTCGATGGTGGCGTTGTCGACACCCATACCCCGCAGTGCAGCAAGCACGTGCTCGGCGGTGGACACCAGCGGACCGTTGCGATCACCGAGGACGGTGGCGAAGTCGGTCGCGATCACCTGGTCTGCGGTCGCCTGAACTTCGCGATCACTTCCCTCAAGGCCCGTCCGGACAAAAATGAAGCCCGCGTCGACGGGCGCAGGCCCAAGCGTAAGGGTGACGGGAAGACCGGAATGAACGCCCACGCCTGCCACCGAGGCTTGCGCACGAAGCGTTGTTTGCCGGCTAAATTTCATCAGGAACCCGCCCCACTACGACCCACTGCGCGACTTATACGAGACCCACTTGGCCGGCCAGTGCCGAACCCCCTGCGAATCCGCATCCCCAAGTCACGGCAAACCATAGTCACTGCCTCAAACAGCGCCAACTCACGCTTTTTTACCGATTGTTACCCCAAACCTGCCGTATTCGCGCCAAGGCTTAACCAAATTGCGCCGAGGTTTTGGGTCGCTGCCGGCAGTTTGACTGAACACCCAAACACGTAATTAATGATTTAAAATCAGTTGTTTGGCTGCGCAATCCGGGCATGCACGGGACAAAAGGAAAGGTCCCGGCAAGCTTGTTGCCGGGACCTGTTTTCGTCCGCCTTATTGTAACAATCCTCAGGTCGCCTGCCGCCGCAGGAAGGCCGGGATATCAAGATGGTCGTCACCCTGTGGCGCGGGCGCAACAGGCGCGGGACGGCCGTGCATGTCCAGGCCCTGCGGCGCGGGACGGCGAGCATACTCCGATACCGGCTCGCTCGATGCGATCTGCTGCGCCACGGTCTTTTGCGGCCGGCGCTCGGGCAGCGGCGGCATTGCGGGACCAGCGGTGCGGGCCGCGACCGGAGCTTCGCTCTCCTCGTCACGACGGCCGAGGCCGACATTGGCGAGGCGCTGCAGCAGCGACAGGCGGCTCTTCGGCGGCGTCTCCTCCTCGACCTCGCCGCGGGCCTGGCGAAGCTCGGCCTGGGCCGGCATCGGCAGCTCGTCGATTCGCGGCATCCTGGGCGCGCGGACCGGGCGCTCGGCCTGCGGCGGGATGAAGGTCTCGGGCGTCATCGGCTCCTGCATCGCGACCGGGGCCTGCTCGGGCTCCGGAAACAGGGTCGGCTTCTGAGCGATCGGGCGCACGGTGACGTCGCCGTAGGTCTGCATCGGCGCCGGTGCCTGCGGAACGTCCGCAACGGCAGCCGCGATGGCGGCGGGCGCGGCGCGCTCGACGTTCGGACGGGGCGCGGCAGCGACCGGAGCCTGTGCGGCCGGCATCTGCGCTTCCAGCTTCTGGGCGCGCTCGGCCATGCGCTGATTGTCGGCGCGGAGCCGCGCGGTCAGGTCGGCGAGACGGCTCTCGGCAGCCACAGGCGGCGCTGCGGGAGCCTGCTGTGCCTGCGGCGCCGCGTTCGCGACCGGAGCGGAGGTCGCCTGGCTGTTGCGGGCGATCGCGGCCTGCTCGAT
>NZ_JXDL01000001.1:6671981-6679314 GCF_001590795.1 Bradyrhizobium sp. AT1 | reverse complement strand
CGATCGCGGCCTGCTCGATGCCGGTGGCAACGACCGAGACGCGGATCAGGCCGTCAAGCGCTTCGTCGAAGGTCGCGCCGACGATGATGTTGGCGTCCTGGTCGACTTCCTCGCGGATGCGGGTCGCGGCTTCGTCGACCTCGAACAGCGTGAGGTCCTTGCCGCCGGTGATGGAGATGAGGAGGCCCTTGGCGCCCTTCATCGAGCTGTCGTCGATCAGCGGGTTGGCGATCGCGGCTTCCGCGGCGGTCAGCGCGCGCTTGTCGCCGGAGGCTTCGCCCGTGCCCATCATCGCCTTGCCCATCTCCTTCATCACCGCCCTCACGTCGGCGAAGTCGAGGTTGATCAGGCCTTCCTTGACCATCAGGTCGGTGATGCAGGCAACGCCGGAGTAGAGCACCTGGTCGGCCATCGCGAAGGCGTCGGCGAAGGTGGTCTTCTCGTTGGCGACCCGGAACAGGTTCTGGTTCGGGATGATCAGCAGGGTATCGACCACTTTATGCAGCTCGGCGATACCGGCTTCCGCCGTGCGCATGCGGCGGGCGCCCTCGAAGTGGAACGGCTTGGTCACGACGCCGACGGTGAGGATGCCCATGTCGCGCGCGATCCTGGCGATCACGGGAGCAGCACCCGTGCCGGTGCCGCCGCCCATGCCGGCGGTGACGAACACCATGTTGGCGCCGGAGAGATGGTCGCGCAGCTCGTCGATCACCTCTTCCGCCGCAGTGGCGCCGACGTTCGGCTGCGAACCTGCGCCGAGGCCCTGCGTGACCACCGTGCCCATCTGCACGATGCGCTGCGCCTTCGACATCGTCAGCGCCTGCGCGTCGGTGTTGGCGACAACGAAGTCGACGCCCTGAAGGCCCGCTGTGATCATGTTGTTGACGGCGTTGCCACCGGCGCCACCGACGCCGAACACGGTGATCCGGGGCTTCAGTTCGTGAATATCAGGAACGTTGATGCTGATGGTCATGGTTGCTGCCTCTCGATCACGCGCGCGTGGGTTCGCCCCGGCCGGTGGCCGCGGGAGTTGGTGAAAATCGATCATTGCGGACAGGAGTCATCAGAAGCCCTCGCGTAGCCATCGTCCGACCTTTCCGAAATAGCCGCCCGTCCCCGTCTTGACCTGCTGCCGCGTATGCCGCGGTTCGACATGTTCGAGGTGAACATATTGCGGGTAGACGAGGAGTCCGGCCGGCACCGCGAACGCGGCGTTCTTCGCCTCGTTGGGCAGCCGGCCAAAGCCGAGCGGACGTCCGACCCGCACGGGCCGGCCGAGAATCTGGGTTCCGAGTTCGACGAGGCCGGTGAGCTGCGAGGCTCCGCCCGACAGCACGACGCGGCCGTTGGGCTCCGAGGCGAAGGGCGAATCCTTCAACTTGTCCCGAACCATTTCGAAGACTTCCTCGGCACGGTGCTTGACGATGTTGGCGATGGTGGCGCGGGAGACGATCTGCGGCAGATCCTGCTCGTCACCGGCAGTCGGCACAGACATCAGCTCACGCGAGTCCGACCCGCCGGTGATGACGGTGCCGTATAACGTCTTGATTCGCTCGGCATCGGCAATGGTCGCCGAGAGTCCGCGCGCAAGATCCATCGTGATGTGTTGCCCGCCGACCGCAAAACCGGCCGCATGCACGAAACGGCCGCCTGAATAAACGGCAATCGTGGTGGTGCCCGCACCCATCTCGACGACGGCAGCGCCGAGGTCGGCCTCGTCGTCGGTCAGCACGGAGAGGCCGGCCACATAGGGGCTCGCCGCCATGGCTTCGACATTGATGTGGCAGCGCTCGACCGCCAGCATCAGGTTCCGCGCTACGGTGGCGTCGCAGGTGACGACGTTCATGTCGACGCCGAATTGATGGGCGACCATGCCTCGGGGGTCGCGGATGCCCTTGACGCCGTCGAGCGTGTAGCCGACCGGCAGCGCGTGCAGAACGGTGCGGCCCTCGCCGGTAGCGTGGCGCATGCCGGTGGAGGTGACGCGGCTGACATCGGCCTGCGTCACGGCGCCGCCACGAATGTCCGCGGCGGCCTCGACCAGCTGACCGGACAGCCGGCCGCCGGAGACCGAAAGCAGCACGGACTCGACCCGCACCTTCGCCATCTTCTCCGCGAGCGCCACGGCCTGGCGCACCGCCTGCTCGCATTCGCCAAGGTCGATCACCGCGCCGGCCTTCATGCCGCGCGACTGGATCTGGCTGTATCCGATCAATTCCACCGCATGGGTGCGGCCGCGCAGCGCCTCGCTCGGCGCCGACGGCTTCAGCCGCGCGATCATGCAGGCAATCTTGCTGGTGCCGATGTCGAGGCAAGCGACGAGGCCGCCGCGCTTGTGCGGCATCGGGCGCGTCTTCGGTGTCTGGTTACGGTCGAGACCGGTCATGCGGAATCCCCGGCCTTCTTTTTCTTCTTGTCCTTGAACAGATCTTCGCGCGCCTTGGCGGCGTCCTCGGACAGCTGCACCACCAGGCGATCGGGCAGGCGCATGTCGACGGCGACGATATCGCGGGAGAACAGCCTGTCCTCCTTGTCGAGCTTGGACAGCATCGCCAGCGCGTTGCCGACGTCCTGTTCGGGCAGTCGGATGTCGAGGCCGTCCTTGAGGCGCAGATTCCAGCGCCGCTCGCCGACGTAGATCGCGGCCTTCGTCACCGCATTGACCTGCGGATAGCGGGCCAGCAGCGCGAGGAAATCGCGGGCCTGGGTTTCCGCGCCCTTGCCGACCACGAGCGGCAGCGACAGGAAGCGGCGCGAGACATAGGGCTCGAGCACGGCGCCGTCGTCGGCGATGACCGAGAGCCGGCCGGCCTCCTGCCACAGCGCGAACGCCTTGCGCTCGGTGAGCTCGATCATGAGCTGGCCCGGATAGAGCTTCAGCACGGTCGCATCCGCGATCCAGGGATTGGCCTTGAGCTTGTCGCGCACCGCGTCGGCGTCGAGGAACAGCAGCGAAGAGCGGCCGCTGACGCCGCCGATCGCCAGGATCTCGTCCTGGGTAAGTTGCTTGCGGCCGTTGATCACGACGGAGGTGATGCGGAACCCGGCGGAATTGGCCAGCGCGTTGCGGGTATCGCTGACCGCGGTGGTGAAATCCTGGAGATGGCCGCCCTTGACGATGCCGAAGCCGCAGCTTCCGATCAGCAGCAGCACGGTCATGCTGATTCCGACCCGGCGCGGCAGATAGCGCTCGATAAGCGCTACCACGCGCGGCGGCGGCTCGCGCTCGACGATGGCTTTCGCTCTGGACTTGACCTTGGCGGCAGCGCGCTTCTCGTCGCGCTTGTCCTGCAGCCACTCGCGCAGAAGCACGACCGCTCCGATCGCGGCCGCCTTCAGGTCGGCTTGGGGCCTCAGCGATCTGAAAAGCGACCGGGTGAGGCTTCCTGCTCCATCCATTGCACGAGCTCGTCAACAGTTTGCCCGCGACATCGCGCGGATCCTGGCGAACATGACGTCTTGAACATGCCGGGCCGGGTGCTGGTCTTCAGCAGAAGAAAACCTCTCCCCTTCAAAGCGTTCGCTGGAGGTGACATCACCCGCGACAGCTCACGCGCCGGCAGCCAAAGCGCCATATGCGCCGCCAGCGTTAACCTTCGGACGTCCTGGTAAACAAAAGGTAAAGTTCGTTAACGTCCGGCGCATTTTGCCCCGGTGTGTGAGGCATTTATGCCGCGATGTCCGGCATTTTACCGGTTTTGGGCGCCAAACCGGCCCGTTTCGCCCCTTGGGCCGTTAACCAGTCCTAATTATTTCCGCACGCCCCGCCCGGCGAGCTCCACCAGGCCGCGCAGGAAGTCGACGAAGGCAATGCCCTCAGCCTTCAGCGCCTTGGGGTAGAGCGAGGACTTGGTCAGCCCGGGCAGCGTGTTGGTCTCGAGATAAATGAGACCCCGATCCGAGACGATGAAGTCCGACCTCGAATAGCCGGTGCAGGACATCGCGCGGTGCGCCAGCATCGCCTGCGCCTTCAGTGCGGCGGTGATCTCGGGTGCGAAACGACCCGGGCAGATCTCCTGGGTCGACTTCAGCAGATATTTTGCGGCGTAGTCGAAATTGCCCTCGCCCGGAATGATCTCGATCGGCGGCAGCGCGATGATCGAGCCATCGGTGCGCTCCAGCACGCCGCAGGTCGCCTCGACGCCGGCGATATAGGGCTCGATGACATAGTCTTCGTGCTTCGCCGCATTGCGGACGGCGACGAGATCCTGCTTCGCGTTGACGAAGATCAGGCCGTAGCTCGATCCGTCGCGCGCCGGCTTTGCGATCAGCTTTCCGTACACGGCAAAGGCTTCGTCGATGTTGGCGAGTGCAATGTTCGCCGGCGGCGTCACGCCGCCGAGCGCGGCGAAATGCTTGGCCGCGATCTTGTCGAAGGCCAGATGCGAGGACGCCGAGCCCGATCCGGTGAAGGGCACGCCGCGCGCCTCGCACATCACCTGCAATTCGCCGTTCTCGGCCCGCCCGCCATGCAGGCCCAGCACCAGCACGCGGTTCTCGGCCTTGGCCTGATCCAGCGCCTGCTCCAGCGGAATGCCCCACGTGCCGGGCTTGAACTCGTCTTCGAAGGGGCGAGCATGTTCGAGCAGCTGCTTGGACTGCACGACATGCACCTTGTCCTCGACGTCCCACCACCACAGGTCAGCCTCGGGCAAGGCCTGATGCAGCGCCTGGGCCGAGGCGACCGAGACGAGACGCTCGCGGTTGGAGCCGCCGAAGAGGATGGTGATGCGCATGGTCTCTCGTCGCCTGTCCAGGTTAACCGGGAATTCCGATCCGCTTGATTTCCCAGTGTAGCTCAATTCCGGAATTTGCCTTCACACGTTCGCGTACGGTCTCGCCCAGCGTCTCGATATCGTGCGCGGTGGCATCGCCAGTGTTGATCAGGAAATTGCAGTGCATCTCCGAGACCTGCGCCCCGCCGACGCGCAAGCCCCGGCAGCCGGCGGCGTCGACCAGCTTCCAGGCGGAATGGCCGGGCGGATTCTTGAAGGTCGAGCCGCCGGTCTTCTCGCGGATCGGCTGCGCGGTCTCGCGGTGGCTTTGCACCTCCGCCATGCGCGCGCGGATCACTTCCGCATCTCGGATCTCGCCGCGAAACCGTGCGGAGGTGAAGATGATGGAGGGATCGAGGCCGCTACTCCGATAGACGAACTTCATGTCGGCATTGGAGAACACGTGCTTGGTGCCGTCGCGCCCGACGCCGCGTGCCTCAATCAACACGTCCTTGGTCTCGCCGCCATTGGCGCCGGCATTCATCCGCAGCGCGCCGCCGATGGTGCCGGGAATGCCGAAATAGAATTCGAGCCCGCCGATGTTGGCGGAAGCTGCCACTTCCGCCACACGCTTGTCGAGTGCGGCGGCGCCCGCGGTGACGACATCGCCGTTCGCGCTCGCCTCGCCGAAGGCGCGCGGCGCGAGGCGGATCACGACGCCCGCAATGCCGCCGTCGCGCACGATGAGGTTGGAGCCGACGCCGACGACAGTGACGGGGATGTCGGACGCGAGATGCGTCAGGAAGTAAGCGAGATCGTCCTCGTCCGCCGGCGTGAACAGCACCTGCGCCGGACCGCCGACGCGAAACCAGGTGAGCTCCGCCAGCGACTGGTTGGCGAGCAGCCGGCCGCGAAGTTGCGGCATCGCGGTTTTGAGGTCGGACGTGATGTCGGGGAAGCTCACCGCCTACCCCAACGCCTTCAACTGATCCGGCAGGGCATACGCCCATTGCGTGATGTTGCCGGCGCCCAGGCACACGACAAGATCGCCGGACTTCGCCAATCCCTTGACGATACCCGCAAGCTCGGTCGCGGCCGGCAGCGGCACCACTTCGCGATGCCCATGCGCGCGCAGGCCGGCGACGAAATGATCGCGGTCGATGCCGTCGATGGGCGCTTCGCCGGCGGCATAGACGTCGGCGACAACAACCGCGTCCGCGTCGTTGAAGCAGGTGCAGAATTCCTCGAACAGTGATTGCAAGCGGGTGTAGCGATGCGGCTGCACCACGGCGATCACCTTGCCGGTGTAGGAATCGCGTGCCGCTTTCAGCACCGCCGCGATCTCCACGGGGTGATGGCCGTAATCGTCGATGACGGTGACGCCGTTCCACTCGCCGGTTTTGGTGAAGCGGCGCTTGACGCCGCCGAAGCCGGCCATTGCCTTGCGGATCGCATCGTCCGACACACCGAGCGCATGCGCGACCGCAATCGCTGCCGTCGCGTTCGACGCATTGTGCCGGCCCGGCATCGGCAGCGCGAGATCGGCGATCTCATGCGTGGTGCCGGCCTTGCGGTCGCGGATCACGACCTTGAATTTCGAGCCGCCGCCGCCCGCGGTGAGATCGACCAGCCGCGCGTCGGCCTGCGGGTTCTCGCCATAGGTGATGATGCGGCGATCCTCGATCTTGCCGACAAGAGTCTGCACCACGGGATGGTCGATGCACATCACGGCGAAGCCATAGAACGGCAAGTTCTCGACGAAATGGCGGAAGGCGTCCTGCACGGCCTCGAAGGTCTTGAAGTGGTCGAGATGCTCGGGATCGACATTGGTGACGATCGCCACGTCGGTCGGCAGTTTCAGGAAGGTGCCGTCGCTCTCGTCCGCCTCCACCACCATCCAGTCACCGGCGCCCAAACGGGCGTTGGAGCCGTAGGCGTTGATGATACCGCCGTTGATGACGGTGGGATCGAGGCCGCCGGCGTCGAGCAGCGTTGCCACCATCGTCGTCGTCGTGGTCTTGCCGTGGGTACCGGCAATGGCGACGCAGCTCTTCAGCCGCATCAGCTCGGCCAGCATCTCGGCACGCCGCACCACGGGAATGCGCCGTTCGCGCGCCGCCATCAGTTCGGGATTGTCGCGCTTGATCGCGGTGGAGACGACGACGACTTCGGCGCCGTCGACATTCTCGGCCTTGTGGCCGACCGAGACCTTCGCGCCCTTCTTGCGCAGCCGGTCGAGATTGTAATTGTCGGAGGCGTCGGAGCCCTGCACCACATAGCCGAGATTGACCAACACCTCGGCAATGCCGCTCATGCCGATCCCGCCGATCCCGACGAAGTGGATGGGTCCGATCTCGCGCGGCAGTCTCATGCTCTGTTCCCTGACCTCGCCGCCTTGCCCAGGCGGTATCTGGCGAAGGTCACGGCCAAATCAGCCGCGTGCCTTTGCTACTGGATGCCCCGCTTTAGAAGGCGAAGACAAGGGCTTTTTCGCGTCAGAGTCCCGCGACCTTGACCACCAGATCGGCCAACCGCTCGGCCGCATCGAGCCGCCCTGCCCCCTTCGCGGCCGCCGCCATGGCGGCGAGGCGCGCGGGCTCGGCTGCGAAAGCGGATAT
>NZ_JXDL01000001.1:6642749-6671471 GCF_001590795.1 Bradyrhizobium sp. AT1 | reverse complement strand
CCAACCGGTCTGAGCTGAACTCGGTCTGGGGGATACGGATCGCGCCGTCGACCTTGACCAGCACGCCGGCATTGGCGAACTGGTCCTGGTCGATCGAGCCCGGGAGCGGCACCAGGATCGAGGGCCGGCCGATCGCCGCGAGCTCAGCCACCGTGCCGGCGCCGGAGCGCGACACGATCGGTGGTTGGCGGCAAGCCGCGCCGGCAGATCGGTAAAGAACGGCGCGAGCTCCACCTTGATCTTGAGCTTGTCGTAGACCGCGCGGACACGGCTCATGTCCTCGTCGCGCACCTGCTGGGTGAGGATCAGCCGGCTCCACAGCGCGGGCTCCAGCCGCTCGATCGCGCCCGGCACGATGTCGGCCATGATGCGCGCGCCCTGGCTGCCCCCGACCACGAGCAGGCGCAGCGGGCCGTTCACCTCGGGCGCAGCATATGGCACGGCGGCGGCTGCGAGGACGGCGGGCCGCATCGGCGTGCCGACCGTGGTGGTCTTGCCTGAGAGCGCGGGATCGCGGTCGAGCACGCCCGGCAGCGACGTCGCGATGGCGCGGACGCGGCTCGACAGGAACCGGTTGGCACGGCCGAGCACAGCATTGGCATCATGAATGATGCCGGGCACGCCGGCGAATTTCGCGGCGACTAGCGGCGGCAGAGTCGGATATCCGCCGAAGCCGACGACGGCGACCGGCTTCAGGCGCTTGATCAGCGCGTAGGCCGACAGCGTGCCGGCAACGAGAGTGAGACCGGCATAGGCGAGCTGCAACGGATTGCGGCCCCGCGCGGTCTCGCTGGCCACGACGTCGATCATGTCCTTGCTGAACAGCCCGCTATAGCGCAGCGCGCGCTCGTCCGTGACGAGGCGGACGCGATAGCCGCGCCGGATCAGCTCGACGCCGAGCGCCTCGGCCGGAAACAGATGGCCGCCGGTGCCGCCCGCGGCGAGAAGAATCAGGGGGGAATTGTCCATGGATAGGCCTTTTACAAGGTCTTTCCTGTCATTGCGAGCGAAGCGAAAAGTCCGTAGCCCGGATGGAGCGAAGCGTAATCCGGGGTTCGCCGCTTGGATGGAATCCCGGATTGCGCTCCGCTCCATCCGGGCTACACGCTCCTCGCTATGACGCCTTACGCGTAACTGCGCATCGCCTCGGCGTGGCCGCTGGCTTCCACCTCGGTGCGCGGGCGCAGCCGCGTCAGCGCCAGCATCATGCCGACGCCGTATGCCAGCGACACGATCGAGGAGCCGCCATAGGAGATGAACGGCAGCGTCATGCCCTTGGCGGGAATGAGCTGGAGGTTCACCGACATGTTGATCGCGGCTTGCACGCCGAACAGGATCGCTAGACCCGAGGCGGCAAAACGCGAGAACATGTCTTCATTGGCATAAGCGCGCGACAGCGTGCGGATGACGACGAAAGCGAACAGCGCCAGCATCGCAACGCACAGGATGATGCCGAACTCTTCGGCCGCGACCGCGAACACGAAATCGGTATGGCTGTCCGGCAGGCTGCGCTTGGCGATGCCCTCGCCCGGCCCGAGGCCGAACCAACCGCCGTTGTAGAAGGCCTCCATGGCGGTATCGACCTGGAAGGTGTCGCCGGAAGCCGGGTTCATGAAGCGCTTGATGCGTCCCGCGACGTGCGGAACGAACAGATAGGCGCTGAACAGGCCGGCCGCGCCGAGGCCTGCCAGCCCGAACACCCAGATCATGCGCATGCCCGCGATGAAGAACAGCGAACCCCACACCATGAGGATCAGCATGGTCTGCCCGAAATCCGGCTCCATCACCAGCAGCGCGACCAGCATCATGAGCAACACCAGCGCCATCGTGGTCGCCGGCATCTCAGGCCGCTTGGTCGATTCCGCGAACAGCCAGGCCGCGATGACGACGAAGGACGGCTTTGCGATTTCGGACGCCTGGATGTTGACGCCGAGCAGCGTGATCCAGCGCCGCGAGCCCTTCACCTCCGGGCCGATCGCGAGCGTGAGCACGATCAGGACGATGCTGGCGGTGAAGATGATCAGCGCCGAGCGGCGGATCGATCGCGGCGACAGGAACGACACCCCGAGCAGCACCAGGCAGGATGGCAGCAGGAACATCACGTGGCGGCTGAAGAAATGGAAGGGATCGAGCCCGATGCGGGTCGCGACCGGCGGGCTCGCCGCCAGCGACAGGATCACGCCGGTCAGCATCAGCGCCAAAATGGCGCCCATCAGCGGCTTGTCGACGGTCCACCACCACTCGGAAAAGGGGGTGCGTTCTTCACGGGAGAGCATGAGCGGCCGCTTTCGGACAGAGGTCCGCCCATTGGTCGCCGAGGTTGGTTACCGCAGGGTTAAGGAAGTGGATGAAGTTGTGCACAGTCTCGTGCCCCGGACGCAGCGCAGCGCTCCCGGCGATGCGCTGCAGAGCCGGGGCCCAGCGGCTTCTGGGTCCCGGCTCTGCGGAGCGCCACTTCGTGCCGCACCGCGTCCGGAACGCGAGACCTTGCGGATCTGCCCTATTCGTAATTGACCGCAACATCGCCCGCGCGCGGATCGCGCTTGTAAATCTGGTCAGGTCCGGGAATGAACCCGACCCTGACTGCCCGCTCGCTGCTCCAGACGACGACAGGTTCGAGATGCCCGCGCACGCTGACGAAGGTCGGCGTGCTCTCGGGCGAAAACGTCCGGCCGCGCGCGATGATGCTCGCTTGCGTGCTGTCGGGCACCGTGGCTCCGCACGACTTCCAGACCACGACGACCAGCTGGCTGCCGCTGGGCGAGGCGAATGCGCGCTGGCGAACGACGCGGCACGCGCCGAATCCGTTCATGATGATGTCGGCGAGCACAACGAAGAGAAAGCCTGCGACGACAAGCACAACGGCGATCAACGCGATCCAGCGTCGCCGCGACATCCTCACACCACCGGCTTCACGCCCGGCAGCGCCTGCACCAGCTCGCGGAACTTGGTGCCGCGAATCTCGAAATTGCGATACTGGTCGAAAGAGGCGCAGGCCGGCGACAGCAGCACGACGGCATCGGTGATGCCTGATGCTTCCGCATCGCGCGCGGCGTGCGCGACGGCAACGTCCAGCGTCTGGCTGATCTCGTGCGCGACACCACCGAGCGTGGCGGAAAATTCCTGCGCGGCCTCGCCGATCAGATAGGCCTTTCGGATGCGCGGGAAGTAGCCGGTGAGGCCAGTGATGCCGCCCGCCTTGGGCTTGCCGCCGGCGATCCAGAAGATGTCGGCAAAGGACGACAGCGCATGCGCGGTGGCATCCGCGTTGGTGCCCTTGGAATCGTTGACGAACAGCACGTTGCCGCGGCGGCCGACCTGCTCCATGCGATGCGCAAGGCCTGGAAAGCTACTCAGGCCGTTTTGCAGCACCTCCAGGCTGATACCCATCGCGAGCGCGGCGGCGGCGGCACAGGCCGCATTCTGCGCGTTGTGCTGGCCGCGCAGCGAACCGATGCCGCCGAGCTTTGCAACCTCGTTGCGCGCGCCGCCCGCCGTGCGCACGATATGACCGTGCTCGACATGGATGCCTGATGCCAGCGGGTTCTTGACGGAGATGCGCACCACGGTCTTGCCGGCGCGGTCGAGCCGGTCGGCGATGTCACGACAGAAGCCGTCATCGACGCCGACGATCGCGGTGCCGCCATCCTGCACGCCGGCAACGAGGCGCTCCTTCACCGCGGCATAATGTTCGATGGTGCCGTGACGATCGATATGGTCCTCGCTGACATTGAGCAAAATGCCGACGGAGGGATCGAGCGAAGGCGTGAGGTCGATCTGGTAGGACGACATCTCGATGACATGGACGCGGCCCATGCGCGGCGGCTCCAGCGACAGGATCGCGGTGCCGATATTGCCGCCCATCTGGGTGTCGTAGCCGGCGACCTTGGTCAGATGCGCGATCAGCGCCGTCGTGGTCGACTTGCCGTTGGTGCCGGTGATGGCGACAAACGGCGCGTTCGGCGCGTGGCGGCGCCGCTCGCGGCAGAACAGCTCGATGTCGCCGATCACCTCGACACCGGCTTCGCGCGCCTTCAGCACGCTCCAATGCGGCACCGGATGGGTGAGCGGCACGCCAGGCGCGAGCACAAGCGCGGCGAAATTCGCCCAGGACACGTTGCGCAAATCCGCGGTGATGAAACCGGCCTGCGCGGCCTTGGCGACATTCTCGGCATTGTCATCGGCGGCAATCACCTCGGCGCCGCCGGCCTTCAGCGCGTGGCAGGAGGCGAGCCCGGAGCCGCCGAGGCCGAACACCGCGACGGTCTTGCCGGCGAAGGATGTGACCGGGATCATCGAGCGGTCACCGCAGCTTCAGCGTCGACAGGCCGGCGAGCGCCAGCATCACCGAGATGATCCAGAACCGGATCACGATCTGCGGCTCGGTCCAGCCGAGCTGCTCGAAATGGTGATGGATCGGCGCCATCCGGAAGATGCGCTTGCCCGTCAGCTTGAACGAGACCACCTGCACGATGACGGAGACCGCCTCCAGCACGAACAGGCCGCCGATCACCGCGAGCACGATCTCGTGCTTCACCGCGACCGCGATGGCACCGAGCATGCCGCCGAGCGCGAGCGAACCGGTGTCGCCCATGAAGATCGAGGCCGGCGGCGCGTTGAACCAGAGGAAGCCGAGGCCGGCGCCCAGGAGCGCGCCGCACAGCACCGCGAGTTCGCCGGTGCCGGCGACATATTTGATCTGGAGATATTCGGCGAACACGGCGTTGCCGGCGAGATAGGCGATCATCGCAAAGCTCGCGGTCGCGATCATCACGGGAACGATGGCGAGGCCGTCGAGACCGTCGGTGAGGTTCACCGCGTTGCCGGAGCCGACGATGACGAAAGCGCCGAAGATGACGAAGAACCAGCCGAAATGCAGTACGGTGTCCTTGAGGAAAGGAATCGTCAGCGCGGTCGAGGCGGGATCGCGGTTCAGCCGCACCAGGGCGTAACAGGCCACCAGCGCGATCGCCGCTTCGATCAGGAGGCGCAGCTTGCTGCCGAACCCGGTCGTGGTCTGCTTGGTCACCTTGAGATAGTCGTCATAGAAGCCGACGAAGCCAAAGCCGAGCGTCACCGCCAGCACGATCCAGACATAGGGATTGAGCGGATTGGCCCACAGCACGGTGCCGACCGTGAGGCCGGACAGGATCATCAACCCGCCCATGGTGGGCGTGCCCTTCTTGGCGAGATGCGATTGCGGACCGTCGCTGCGGATCGGCTGGCCCTTGCCCTGGCGGATGCGCAGATGATCGATGATCCAGGGCCCGAACAGGAACACGAACAGCGCACCGGTGACGACGGCGCCGCCGGTGCGGAAAGTGATGTAACGGAAGACGTTCAGGAAGGTGCGGACGGCACCGAAGCCCGGAAATGTGTTGGAGAGCTCGATCAGCCAGTAAAACATTCAGTCGGTCCTATGGCGCCTTTGAAACGCACGATCGACGTGCCTCACGCGCATTTGCTGGTCTTCATCGCGGGGTCGTGCGGCCTTTTTGGAGAACCGGACGGCTTCGCGCCGCAAAGGGTTGAGATTCGGGAACGGCGCCTTCCAAGCAGTTTACGCCTTTGCCTGCAAGGCGGCCACCAGGCCCGGCACAAACTTGTTGACCCAGAACATCTTCTTGCTGCCCTTGACAACCACGACATCGCCTGCCTGCAGCAGGCTCGCGACCTCGCCCGGTTTCAGCGTGGCGGGATCGTCGTGCCAGCCGAGACCCTTGCCGGCCGGGAGCGCATCAAAGAGGTGGCGCATCAGGGGGCCGACGCAGTAGATCCTGTCGATCCCATCGAGATGCTTGGCGAGGGCGGTGTGATAATCGGGCGCGTCATCGCCCAGCTCCAGCATGTCGCCCAGCACCGCAACGCGGCGGCCGCCGGTCACGTTGCGCGCCTGCAGGCTTTGCAGCGCGGCAGCAACGCTGGCCGGATTGCCGTTGAAACTGTCGTCGATCACGGTGATACCGCCGATCGTCTGCTCAACGCCGCGGCCGGTCATGATGCCGACCCGATCGAGCTTGATCGCGAGCGTCGCGGGATCGAGATGGGCCGCACGGATCGCGGCGAGCGCGGCCAGCGCATTCTGCACGCGGTGCGGCGCGCCCGGCGTCAGGCTGAAGGCGAGCTCCTTCTTGCCGATCATGGCGACGACCTGCCAGCTCTCACCGTGCGGCGCGTGCGCGACCTCATGCACCTCGGCATGCTCGCCGAAGCGCACGACCTTGCCTTTCCATTCCGACGCCTTGAGCCCGGCGGGCAGCACCAGTACGCCGTCCTCGGGCAGGCCGAGCGCGATCGACACCTTTTCGTGCCTGATGGCTTCGAGCGAGCCGAGCTTTTCCAGATGCACGGGCTGGACATTGACGACCAGCGCCACCGTCGGCTGGGTCAATTCGCTGAGACGCGCGATCTCGCCTTTCTGGTTCATGCCCATCTCGACGACCCAGAGGCTGGCATCGGTGCGCGCATTGCACAGCGTCAGCGGCACGCCCCAGAAATTGTTGAAGCTGGAGGGACTGGCATAGGCGTTCGGATAAGCCGCCAGAAATTCCTTGGTGCTGGTCTTGCCCGCGCTGCCGGTCAGCCCGATCACCGGCCCGTTGAACCGCGCGCGCGCGGCGCGTGCGAGGCCCCAGAGGCCGTCGATCAGCGTGTCCTTGACGACGATCTGGGGAATGCGGATGCCCGCGATCTCGTGCGGGACGATCATCGCGACCGCGCCCGAAGCTTCGGCCTTGTCCGCGAACTCCCAGCCGTCGCGCGCGCTGGCGAAGGCCGAGACGAAGCCGCCGCTCGGCGTGCCGCTCAGCGCGACGAACAGGCTTCCCGGCTTCACCAGCCGGCTGTCCTGGGTGACGAAGTCGATCGGGGTGTCCGGGAACGATCCGGCAGCGCCCAGCGCGCGCGCGACCTCGGCAACCGTCCATATTGGCCCGCTCATGCCATCCTCGACGCTAATGCGGCGGCGACCGCCTCGTGATCACTAAAGGGCAGCGTCTGGCCGCCGACGATCTGCCCGGTCTCGTGGCCCTTGCCGGCGACGAGCAGCGCATCGCCCTCCTGCAACTCCTCGATCGCCGCGCGAATCGCTGCAGCACGGTCGCCGATCTCGCGGGCGCCTTTGGCGGTGGCGAGGATCGCGGCGCGGATCGCTTCCGGCTTCTCGCTGCGCGGATTGTCGTCGGTGATGATGATGCCGTCGGCATTCTCGGCCGCGATCTCGCCCATGATCGGACGCTTGCCGGCATCGCGGTCACCGCCGGCGCCGAACACGACGACCAGCCTGCGCTTGGCATAGGGACGCAGCGCCTGCAGGGCCTTCACGAGCGCATCGGGCTTGTGCGCGTAGTCGACGAAGATCGGCGCGCCATTGCGCTCGCCGACGAGCTCGAGTCGTCCTTTGGCGCCTTCGAGATGCTCAAGGCTTGCGAAAACGTTGGCCGCATCGCTGCCGGTCCCGATCGCAAGACCCGCCGACACCAGCGCGTTCTCGATCTGGAATTCGCCGACCAGCGGCAGCCGGATCGCATAGCGCTTGCCGCGATGTTCGAGCGTCAGCTTTTGCGAGAAACCTTCGACCACGGCTTCGGTGAGACGAATGCCCTCGCCCGTCCCGTCGCCGTTGCGGCCCACCGCCATCACGCGCAGGCCGCGCGATCTTGCTGCATCGATCGCTTCCGCCGAGCAATCATGATCGGCCGAGATCACCGCAGCTCCGCCCGGCGGCACAAGCTCGCGGAACAGGCGGAGTTTCGCTGCGAGGTAATGCGCAACGGTCGGATGGTAGTCCATGTGGTCGCGCGACAGATTGGTGAAGCCGCCGGCGGAGACGCGCACGCCGTCGAGGCGATACTGATCGAGGCCGTGCGAGGATGCCTCGAAAGCGAGATGCGTCACGCCCTCGCGCGCGATCTCGTCGATCTGCTTGTGCAACGCGATCGGGTCCGGCGTCGTCAGCGAGCCGTACACCGTGCGCTTGGGCGAGACGAGGCCGATGGTGCCAATGCTGGCGGAGGCATGCCCCAGCCGCTCCCAGATCTGGCGTGTGAAGGCCGCGACCGAGGTCTTGCCGCTGGTGCCGGTCACGGCCGCGATGGTCGCCGGCTGGGCGGGAAAGAAACTCGCCGCGGCCAGTGCCAACGCCCGGCGTGGATTGGCAACGCAGATGAAGGGCACCTTGCCACCGCGAGGCGCATGGTCGCCGACGACGGCGACCGCGCCCGCGGCAATCGCGGCGTCGATGAAGCGCGCGCCATCGGTCTTGCTGCCGGCGAGCGCGAAGAAGAGATCACCCGGCTTGACGACGCGGCTGTCGAGCGCGAGCCCGGTCACCTCGAGCGCGGCGACAGCGGACTCGATCGCGGCATCGCCCAACAGATCTTGGCCTAAGAGGTCGCGCAGCTTCATGGTCTTCCAGTCGACATGCCCTGCCGGAAAGCCGAATACGGGTAGAAAATCCCGACTCAGCCGCGGCGAAAAGCCTACCCCGTTGATTACTGGGTTGTCCTGGATGCTGCAAGAATAAGGCGCTCCGCAGGCGGCAGGTCGAACCGCGGCTCGACGCCCAGAAGCGGCGCGATCCGCTCGATCACCTTGCCGCCGGTCGGCACCGTGTTCCAGCCCGATGTGATGAAACCCTTCGTTTCGGGAATCGCCTGCGGCTCGTCCAGCATGATCAGGATCTGATACTTGGGATCGTCGCAAGGCATGATCGCCGTGAAGGAGTTGAGCACGCGCTTCTTGGCATAGCGGCCGTTGATGACCTTTTCGGACGTGCCGGTCTTGCCGCCGACATAGTAGCCCTTGACGTCAGCCGACTTGGCGGTGCCGATCTCGGCGTTGAGCCGCATCAGGAACCGCATCTTGTCGCTGGTCTCCGTCTTGATCACGCGCTTGGCGATCGCTGCGGCTTCGGATTCGCTGCGCTTCATGAAGGTCGGCGGGATCAGATAGCCGCCGTTCACGAGCGCGTTGATGCCCATCACCGCCTGCAGCGGCGCTACCGACATGCCCTGGCCGAACGCGATGGTGACCGTGTTCAGTTCGCCCCAGCGGCGCGGCACCAGCGGCGCCGCGCTCTCCGGCAGCTCGGTGCGCAGCCGCGTCAATTGGCCCATCTTGGCGAGGAACGCCTTGTGGGCCTCCACGCCCTGGCTCAGCGCGATCCGCGCGGCGCCGATGTTGGACGAGTAGGTGAACACTTCCTTGGTGTTGATGAAACGTCCGAGCGAGTGGCTGTCGTGGATGGTGAACTTGCCGTAGTGCAGGTTTCCGCGCGCATCCCACGACGAGTTCAGATTGATCTTGCCGGAATCGAGCGCCATCGCCAGCGTGAACGCCTTGAAGGTCGAGCCCATCTCGTAGACGCCGGTGGTCAGGCGGTTGATGCGGTCGGGGTCGTGCGCTTCCTTTGGATTGTTGGGATCGAAATCAGGCAAGGAAACCATCGCCACGAGTTCGCCGGTCTTGACGTTCGAAACGATGCCGGAGGCCGCCTTGGCATGGTACTTCTCCTTGGCCTTCAACAGCTCGTCGCGCAGCGCGTGCTCGACGCGCAGGTCGATCGAAAGCTCGATCGGCTTTTGCAACCGGTCGGTGGCAAATCCGGCGCGGTGGAGATCGGCGAGGCCCTGATTGTCGAGCCATTTCTCCATGCCGGCGATGCCCTGGTTGTCGATGTTGACGAGACCGATGAGGTGGGCGACCTCGTTGCCGGTGGGATAGACGCGCTTGTTCTCGCGCAGGAAGCCGATGCCGGGAATGCCGAGCTTGTGGATGGCCTGCTGCTGCTGCGCGGTGACCTCGCGCTTGAGCCAGACGAAGCCCTTGCGCGTCCGCAGGCGCTCGCGCACCTCGGCCTCGTCGAGGTCGGGCACGGTCGCGGTGAGAAGCTCGATCGCCTCGTCCTTGTCGATAATGCGGCGCGGCTCGCCGAACAGGCTCGCCGCCTTGACGTCGGTCGCGAGGATGGCGCCGTTGCGGTCGACGATGTCGGGACGCGCGGTCGCCACCACTTCCTGCGCCGCGGCGCGGCGCGCGCCATGGGCATCGGCGCCGATCGCGAACATCACGAGTCGGCCGCCGATCAGCGCGTAGACCGAGGCGAAGGCGAGCATGGCGAGGCCGACGCGCGCGCGCGCCTTCGCGGCGCGGTCGACGTTGCGCCCGTACAGCAGGCTGCGGATCAGCCGCTGGCGCCAGGGTTCGGTGGGTTTTGCAGGCGTCGCAGCGCTCATTGCTTGTCCTCGGGCTGAGGCACGGAGCCCGTCACGGTGTCTGGATCGCTTGCGGCTTCGATGGTGTTGAGCATGGCCCCGATCGGGTCTGGCTCGCCCGGCCTGAACATCCGCGGCGGACGCTCCGGCAGGTTCTTCAGCGAGTCGTATTGCGTGCCGTTGACCGGCTTGAGCTGCAGGTGCCGGTCGGACAGGCCCTGCAGGCGCAGCGGCGCATCGAGCTTGGCCCATTCGGAGCGCAGCGAAGCGATCGCGTCGCGCTGCTCGCGGATCTCCGCATGCAGCCGCAGCACCTTCTCGGTGCGCGCCGTGGAGTCCATCTTGATCCGGTAGACATAGGCCGCCGCGAAGATCAGCGCGCCGATGACGAGGAGGTGGATGATACGCATGCGCTAGCCACCCCTCATCACGTCGGAGAGTCTTGGCCAGGACGATTGCTCGTCATCACGATGCGCCGGCGCCGAAGTGCGCTCGGCCGCACGCAGTTTTGCGGAACGCGCACGTGGATTGTGCGCGACTTCCTCTTCACCGGCGACCACTGGCCGCCGCGTCAGCAGCTGGAAGCTCGGCGGGGTCTGCGCCACCTCCGGGAGATGCCGCGAGCCTCCGCCCGTCTTCGAACGCTCGGCGAGGAAATTCTTGACGATGCGGTCTTCCAGCGAATGGAACGAGACCACGACGAGGCGGCCGCCGGGCTTGAGCACGCGCTCGGCTGCCGCCAGCGCGGTCTGAAGTTCCTCGAGCTCTTCGTTGACGAAGATGCGCAGCGCCTGGAACGTCCGCGTCGCCGGATGGATGTCGCCGGGCTTCGAGCGCACGATCCTGCCGATGAGATCGGCGAGCACGCGCGTGGTCGTGAACGGCGTCTCCTGCCGGTCGGCGACGATGGCGCGGGCGATGCGACGCGACTGCCGCTCCTCGCCGAGCTGATAGATGATGTCGGCGAGATCGCCTTCCGAGGCATGCGCGACCACGTCGGCCGCGGTCGGACCCGACTGCCCCATCCGCATGTCGAGCGGACCGTCGAGGCGGAAGGAGAAGCCCCGGCCGGCCTGGTCGAGCTGCATCGAGGACACGCCGACGTCCATCACGACGCCATCCACGGCGTCGACACCTTGCGCGGCGCAGACCTCGGCAAGATTGGAGAAGCGGTCCTCGACCAGCGTCAGCCGGCCTGCGGAGCGTTCGACCAGCTCGGCGCCCCCGGCGATGGCGGTGTGGTCGCGATCAATGGCAATGAGCCGGGTTCCCGGCACGTCGAGAATCGCGCGGCTGTAGCCGCCGGCGCCGAAGGTGGCATCGATATAGATCCCGCCTGCATGCGGGGCGAGATGATCGAGGGCCTCGCGGCCGAGAACGGGAATGTGCGCAGCCGAGCTCATGCGCCAGCCCTTGTGACCGAAGGCGTTGTGACCCAAAGCCTGCCGACGGTGCAGCCTGACGTCCAAGCGAGATCGGGGACGAACAAGCCCATAACGCCTCGAATCATTCCGCGTCGCGGCGGTTCCACGACAAAGCCCCCGTCCAGCATGGTTACCGAGCCCGGTCGTCCCGGGCTGCAAACCCAGTGTTGCCAGTGGAATTTGTCGGGCAGCCATGGGATTTCGAGCCAAAATACGCTTTGGCCGCCTCCGGACGCGGGTCGGCTCTTCATCCCTCAGTAACGGCCCTTAGCGTTAAGAAAGCGTTGATCGGCTCGTGACAAGTCGAAAAGGTGCAGCGTCGGTGGTGCTTCATCCACACACATCGCCAAAATGCATCCGTTAACCGCGCGGCGCGATTGCGCGCGGTCGAGGGTAAAGGAATAGTAAAGAGAAGGGCTTGGCCCATTCTCGTTCGACTTGGTTTGTCTATGCCGCCGTCCGGTTCTTCCACACCGTCTGGATCTGATTCGAAGCGTCAACGCGTTCTCCCGGTTCCCAAGGCCGCGGCGAATATGCGGACGTTCGAGCCTGACTCCTCGATCGTCTCCGACATCATCCCCTCGCCGAACCATGGCGAGCGCAACAAGGGACGGCAGCCCGACATGATCGTGCTGCACTACACCGGCATGCCCGATGTCGAGGGTGCGCTGGCCCGGCTGTGCACGGCCGGCACCGAAGTCTCGGCGCATTACGTCGTGCTGGAGGACGGCCGCATCGTGCAATGCGTGCCGGAGACCAGGCGCGCCTGGCACGCCGGCGTCTCGTCCTGGGCCGGAGAGGACGACATCAATTCCTGCTCGATCGGCATCGAGATCGTCAATCGCGGCCATGACTGGGGCTATCCCGAGTTTCCGCTGCGCCAGATCGCCGCCGTGATCGCGCTGTGCCGCGGCATCATGCTCCGCCGCAAGGTGCCGACCCATCGGGTACTCGGCCATTCCGACGTCGCGCCCGCGCGCAAGAAGGACCCCGGCGAAAAGTTTCCGTGGCACTCGCTGGCCAATTCCGGTGTCGGTCACTGGGTCACGCCCGCCCCTGTCGTGCGCGGCGAGAGCCTGATGCTCGGCACCATCAGCGACGAGGTGCTGAGCATGCAGCAGGCCCTTGCCAAATATGGCTACGGCGTGCCGCTATCAGGCAAATACGACGCCGCGACCATGGAAGTCGTCACCGCCTTCCAGCGCCATTTCCGGCCGGCACGGCTCGACGGGGTCGCGGACCACTCGACACTGTCGACCTTGCAGGCGCTACTGGCGAGCCTGCCGGCGGAGGGGACGACGGTGGCATCGAAGTGACGGCGACGGCCACATAGTTCACTCTCGTGTCCCGGACGCGCGAAGCGCGAGCCGGGATCCAGTTGGCGACACGGTCCGCAGCGAGATGGGCCCCGGCTCTGCAGCGCATCGTCGAAGTGACGCTGCGCTGCGTCCGGGGCACGAGAGCCCTACTCCATCTCCCTCATCCGTCGCGCATAGAGTCGCCGCAACGGCTCCAGCTGTGTCGCTGCAGTCGCTGCCTGATACGCTGCGCGCGCGTCGTCGTTGCGACCCATTCGCCGCAACAGATCCGCGCGCACCGCGGGCAGCAGCTCGTAGCCGCGGAGCCCGCCGCGCGCGCTGATCGCATCGACGAGATCGAGCGCACGCCCCGGTCCATCGACCATCGACAGCGCGGCGGCGTGGTTGAGCTCGATCACCGGAGAGGAACCAATGCGCAGCAACACCTCGTAGAGCCCGGCGATCTGCGGCCAGTCGGTCTGCGCAAAGCTCGGCGCGCGCGCATGCAGCGCGGCAATCGCGGCCTGCACGGCATAGGCTTGCGGCCGGCCGGGCACGCGCAGCGCATCGTCGACCAGGCACAGGCCCTCCTCGATCTGCGCGCGATCCCACAGCGTGCGGTCCTGCTCCTCCAGTAGCACGATATCGCCGGCCGCGGTCTCGCGTCCGGCGCGGCGCGCATCGTGCAGCAGCATCAGGGCCAACAGGCCTTTGATACCAGCGCGATCCGGCATCAGCCGGTCGAGCAGGCGGCCGAGCCGGATCGCCTCAGCGGCAAGATCGGGCCGCATCAGATCCGCGCCAGCGGTTGCGACATAGCCCTCGGTGAAGACGAGGTAGATCACCGCGAGCACGCCATCGAGCCGCGGCGCGAGCGCGTCGCGCTCGGGCACTTCGTAGGGGATACCGGCGAGCCTGATCTTCTGCTTGGCACGGACCAGACGCTGCGCCATCGCCTCCTCTCCGATGAGGAAAGCGCGGGCGACCTGGGCGGTCGACAGTCCGCAGACCGTGCGCAGCGTCAGCGCGACCTGGACCTCGGCTGCGAAGGCGGGATGGCAGCAGGTGAAGATCAGCCGCAGCATGTCGTCGTCGAGTATCGAGGCTGGCTCGTCGGCGACTAGCGCGTTCAGCTCGAGCTCGTGCACCAGCGCCTGCTGCTTGCCGCGGAAGACCGCCTGGCGCCTGACACGGTCGATCGCCTTGTGCCTGGCGACATTGACCAGCCAGGCGCGCGGATTGTCGGGCAGTGCGCCTGCCGACCAGCGTTCGAGCGCGACCGCAAAGGCGTCCTGCAGCGCGTCCTCGGCGAGATCGAAATCGCCGACGAGGCGGATCAGCGTGGCAAGCGCCCGCCCCGCCTCGTCGCGGAAGATCTTTTCGATCTCGGAAGGGGTCATGCGACGCGCAGCTCGGCCGTCACCTGTCGTAGACCCAGATCGGCCGCACCTCGATCGACCCGAGGCGCGCGCTCGGAATTCGCGCCGCGATCTCGATCGCAGCGTCGAGATCCTTGGCCTCGATCAGATAGTAGCCGCCGAGCTGCTCGCGCGTTTCCGCGAACGGACCGTCGGTCGTCAGCGTCTTGCCGTCGCGCACGCGCACGGTTGTCGCGGTCGTGGTCGGGCGGAGCCGATCGCCGGCCTTGAAATTGCCGTTCCGGATGATGGATTGCGTAAAGGCCTCATACTCCGCCGACATCTTCTGGCTGGTGCCCGTGTCAATCTTCGCGTACTCGACCTCGTTCTGGTAGATCATCAGCAGATATTGCATCGCTTCACTCCTGTTGTCCGGCTCTGTCGCCGACACCCAGTCGAACGGGGCACGCTCCAAACGACATCTTCAGGATAAATTACTTTCGAGACAGCGTGCGCGGCGATCTCGGCTTGACGGAACCGTCACAAATGCCCCATGCGTTACCGGTCAGTCGGCCGGACGGCCGCTCCGGCAAGCGCCGAAAGGCCGCCGGGGAGGAAAGTCCGGGCTCCCTTGACATGCGGTGCCGGATAACGTCCGGCGGGGGCGACCCCAGGGAAAGTGCCACAGAGAACGAACCGCCAGCCTTCGCCCTTTGGGCTTCGGCGCGACAAGCCCTCGGGCCTGCCGTGCCGTAGCAGCGCAAGCTGCGTAGGCAGGTAAGGGTGAAAAGGTGCGGTAAGAGCGCACCGCGGGTCCGGCAACGGAGCCGGCATGGCAAACCCCACCGGGAGCAAAACCGAATAGGGACGGCGTAGCGGGCTGTTCGCTTTGAGCGATAACGCCGCGGGGCGATGTCAGGCCCGCCGTCCGGGTAGGTTGCTCGAGGCCATGTGCAAACATGGTCCCAGAGGAATGGCCGTCACGTATCGTTCGCGCAAGCGGGCGGTGCCTTACAGAACCCGGCTTACAGGCCGGCTGATATCTTGCAACGAGGGGTTCGGCGTGACTGCGCCGGGCCCCTCACCATTTGGGCTGACGCGCAGCCATTCCACCGCTGTCATTCCGGGGCGTGCGCAGCACGAGCCCGGAATCCATCGGGCGGCAATGTTGGTCGAGGAATGGATTCCGGGCTCTCGCTTCGCGAGCCCCGGAATGACAGCGAGAATTATGCTGCGCGCTTGTCCGCCTGCACCAGCACGGGCACAAGCTCGCCCGCCGCGCGCCGTAGCTTGGCGGCTTCGAAGCCGTGCATGCCGATCTGCCACTGCAGCCCGACGATCGCGCCTTTGGTCGGCTGCAACAATGCCAGCGATGCGAACAGCGTCACCGGCAACCACACCGCCAGTTGCAGCCAGACCGCCGGCGCATAGGCCGTCTCGACCGCGAGGATCGCCGGCACCACGAGATGGCCGACCACGACCATGACGAGATAGGCCGGAAAGTCGTCCGCGCGCTGATGAAACAGCTCCTCGCCGCAATGGTCGCAAGCCTCCGTCACTTTCAGGAAGCGGCCGAACATGTGCCCTTCCCCGCAATTTGGGCATTTGCCGCGGAAGCCGCGCCACATCGCCTTCGCCAGAGAGATCGCCATGACCACACCTCTTCCTTTCCAACGATCCATACAATATTATCATGCATCCATACATTCAAAGGATATGGGCCTAAATTGCATGGATTGGACTCCTACAATCTCGGAGCTCTCGGGCCCGCGTTACCAGCGCATCGTCGAGGCCATGGAAGCCGACATCGCCGCCGGCCGGCTGGTGCGAGGCCAACAGCTGCCGACACAGCGCGCACTCGCAAAAGCGCTCGGCATCGACCTCACCACGGTGACGCGCGCTTATACCGAGGCTCGGCGCCGCGGCATCATGGAAGCCCGCGTCGGACAGGGCTCGTTCGTGTCGGAGACCAGCGCGCGACGCGCGGTCGACCTGCCGCATCCCGTCGCGATCGATCTGTCGATGAACGTGCCGCCGCATCCGCTGGACGCACAGCTCGACGAGCGCATCATCGCCGGAATGGACTCCATTCGCGTGCAATCGGGCCTGACGGCATATCTCAACTATCAGCCGCCCGGCGGCAGCGCACATGAGCGCGAGGTCGCCGCGCGCTGGATGCGCGCTCGGGTGCCGCACGTGCAGGCCGATAGGCTCGTGATCTTTCCCGGCGCGCAGACGATCTTGTTCAACCTGCTCGCTCACCTTGCGAAGCCCGGTGATGTCGTGCTGACCGAAGCCCTCACCTTCCCCGGCATCAAGGCTGCAGCAGTGCGGCTCGACATCAAGCTCGTCGGTGTCGCCATGGATGATTGCGGCATCCTGCCCGATGCGCTGGCGAAGGCCTGCCGCACGCACAAGCCGAAGGCCGTCTATCTCATCCCGACGCTGCACAATCCGACCACCGCGACGCTCTCTCCCGAACGGCGCAATGCCATCGCAAAAATCATTCGCGATACCGATACCGTCTTGATCGAGGACGACGCCTACGGCCTGCTCGACCGCTCGGCATCGCCAATCGCGAACCTCATTCCGGAGCGGACCTACCTTGCGACCACGCTGTCGAAATGCATCGCGCCGGCGCTGCGCGTTGCCTATCTGGTGACGCCGGACGGCGACGCGCAGCGACAGATGCGCACCTTCCTGCAAGCGACCGTGCAGATGCCGGCGCCGCTGATGGTCGCGCTGGTGACGCATTGGATCGAGAGCGGCATTGCCGACCGCATCATCACCGCAATCCGCAACGAGGCGGTTGGACGGCAACAGCTCGCGCAACGCACGCTGAAAGGATTCCAGTTCCTGGCCAAGCCCGCCGCGCACCATCTGTGGCTGCGGCTGCCCGAGAGCCGGCCCGATGTCGCCGCAGATCTTCTGCGGAATGGACTTGCGATCGTCGCCGGCGATGCCTTCACCGTCGATGGGATACCGCCGCATGCTGCGCGCGTCTCGCTGGGGGCGGCCCGGAACAGATCGGAATTGACGGAAGCGCTGCGCATCCTGATCGGCGCGCTGCACAAGCCCGCCGGCACCAGACAGATCGTCTAGGGTTTGCACCCACAAATTCGGGATGTAGGCGGACCATAACCCGACCGGGCATGTCGTATGTGAGCTCTGCGCAACGGCGAACCACCCTTGAATATGCCGCGAACAATGACCTACTGTGCCGGCTTCCGCTACTGTACGGCTATGCCCAATGGTCGATGTCCCGATCGCCGGAGACAAACTCAAGGTCTTCATTTCCTATTCCCGTCGGGACGCCGCCGATTTCGCCGACGAATTGGTGGCCGGGCTCGAGCTTGCGGGCTTCGCACCGTTCATTGACCGCCACGACATCAAGGCCGGCGAGCTATGGGAAGATCGGCTCGGGGGGCTGATCGAGCAGTCCGATACAGTTGTCTTTGTGATCACGCCCGAGGCAGTCAAGTCAGAGCGCTGCAATTGGGAGGTCGAGCGCGCGCTTCAACTATCCAAGCGGTTACTGCCGGTCGTACACAAGCCTGTGCCCGAGAGCGAGATTCCCGAAACACTGCGCCGCCGGAATTTCGTGCGATTCGATACCGGCCGAGCGCTCACGCGGTCGATTACGGAATTGGCAGAGGCGCTGCGCCTTGATCTCGACTGGATCAGAGAGCACACGCGACTTGGTGAACTTGCGACACGGTGGGGAACGCGTAAGCAACCAGAATTTCTGCTCCTCCGTGGCGACGACCTCGATTCCGCAAAGCTCTGGATTACCAAACGCAGCGAATTCGCGCCCGCTGTCACCGATGCGCAGCGGATGTTCATTGCCGCGAGTGAGGACGCGGAAGGAGCGCGGCTCAAGGATGCACGCGCGCAACTAGCAGCAACGGCGCGGCAGCAGCGAAGGGCGGCAAGACTGCTCTGGAGCATCGCCGCACTATCGCTGGCTATGGTCGCCTACGTCACCTGGAAAGGTTACGACGTGGCCGAACGCGAGATCAATGTATTTACGGCGCGCGCCACCGACGCCATGAAGGACGAACAGTTTGATCGTGCCATGCGATATGCATTGTCGGCCTATCGAGCACGCGGCGATATCACTTGGTTGACACCTTTTTCAACCGAACTGGAAGGAAAACTCGCGGGCGGCGCGCAATTGTCGTCGCTCCATCGCCTCTTCAAAGGTCATAGCGCGGCGGTATCAACCGTTGACTTCAGCGCCGACGGCAAGCGCGTGGTGACAGGGTCTCGCGACGGCACGGCTCGCATCTGGAACATCGACAGCGGCAAGGAAATTGGCCTGCTCAAACACGACGGACGGGTAGAAATCGCCGCCTTCAGTCCCGATGGCAAGTACGTGATCACGGCGGCTGACAACCTCATCCGCATCTGGGACGCCGATAGCGGTTTGAAGATTGCTCAGCGTAAGCTGCAGAACTCTGCAAGAATTGTGAGCGCCGAGTTCAGCCCCGCTGGAACGCACGTGCTAACGGCCTCTTACGGCGACGATGCAGCCCACGTCTGGAACGTGGACAGCAACGAGACTGTCCGGCTGGAACATTACAAGGTAACAAGCGCTACTTTCAGTCGCGACGGCAAGCGTGTGGCGACTACGTCCTTCGCGGACACCCGCATCTGGGACGTCGGTAGCGGCAAGGAGATCATGCAGCTCTACGGCCACACCGATCCGGTACAGAGCGCCTCTTTCAGCCGCGACGGCAACCGCTTGGTGACGAGGGCCTACGACGGTACCGCCCGCATCTGGGACACCAACAGCGGCAAGGAAATCGCCCTGATCGGCGGATCCAACGGGGGGATAACGAGCGCCGATTTCAGCCCCGATGGCAACCGCGTGGTGACGACATATTACAACAACCTGGCTGTCGTATGGGACGTCAAAAGCGGTAGAGAGGTCGCTCGGCTCAACGGCCACACGGGAAATGTGCTTCTTGGCAGTTTTAGCCCGGACGGAAAGTACGTTTTAACGACGTCTGCTGACCAGACCGCTCGCATTTGGGACGCCAACAGCGGCAGGGAATTTGCCAAGCTTAGGGGTCATACCGAACCGCTGCTGCGGGCCAGCTTCAGCCCAGACGGCAAGCGCGTGGCGACAGCATCATATGACCATACCGCCCGCGTTTGGGTTGTGGATAGTAGCAAAGAGATCGACCATAACGTTGATGCTGGAGTTCTATGGGGCGCCGCTTTTAGCCCCGACGGCAAGCGAGTTGTGACAACGTGGAACGACCGTGATCCCCAAATCTGGAACGTCGACGACGACAAAGAAGTCGTTCTTCTCAAATTTCATGACGCGGCGACGGTAAGGAGCGCCGCTTTCAGCCCCAACGGCAAGCTCGTTGTCACGGCGGCTGACGAGCCTACCGTTCGCATCTGGAACACGAATAGCGGGAAGGAAGTCGGGCGCCTCCGCGGCCACGACAAGGCCGTGATGACGACAAGCTTCGGCCCCGACGGCAAGCAGGTGCTGACAGCATCTCACGACGGAACCGCTCGCGTCTGGAACGTAGACAGCAGCAACGAAATCACACGCCTCCCTGGCAAGCACAGGATGTGGAGCGCCGCCTTCAGCCTCGACGGCAAGCGTGTGGTGACGACATCAGACGAAGACGCCATCGTCTGGAACGTTGACAGCGGCAAAGATGCTGCTCACCTCGTGGGTCACTCCGAACTAATCACGAGCGCCGCCTTCAGCGATGACGGCGTACGTGTTGTCACGACGTCTCGGGATTCAACCGCCCGCATCTGGGACAGCAGGAGCGGCTCGCAAATCGCCCTACTCAAAGGCCACATCACATTCGTGAAGAGCGCCGCTTTCACCCCTGACGGCAAGCGAGTGATAACAAATGATGGAATCACCCGCATCTGGGACGTCGAGAGCGCGAAGGAGATCGCGCCGCTCACCAGCCAACTCATGGACGTCGTAGGCGCCTATTTCATCCACGACGGCAAGCGCCTGGCAACGGTATATAGCAACGGCACCGTTCGCATTTCGGACGTTACGTGGGCAGCATTCGTCCGCGGAGACGATCTACGCGAGCGGGTCTGTGCCGAGAAGCTGATCGGCTCGGCCCAGGAATTCACCGATGCCGAGCTCGAAGATCCGATCCTGCGCGGTATCGACAAGAATGATCCAATAGCGCGCAACCCATGCCTTCGCCGCGGTCCGCTATCGCTCGACTATTGGACACGACTACCGATTCAAATCTGGCGTTCCCAGCACGGTGCTCGCCCTTGAGGGCAAAGCAGACGCCACCATCCCGCACGTGTACCGGATCTGTCAGGCACAACGTCCTGCTAATGCTGGCGATGGCGACGGCGGTGAGCGAGCGGCGCTGCATCCGTCGGAACTCCCTGCGATGCAAAGGCATCGCTCGAGCCTGCCTGCAGCCCGCGCGCCGCCCGCGCTGCGGGCGTGAGCTGGCCGCCGTTCAGGACATCGCGGTCGGGATGAGCGGCCTGATAGGCCGCAGGCTCTGAAAACTGCGCCTGGGCCATTGTCGGCATCAACGCTGCCGCCAGCAGCGCGGCTGCAACGGCAATCTTGGCGCGGGTCATGGTTATTTTTCCATCATCGCATTCGGGACCGATCGATCCGAGCGGAAGATCATTTCAGGCGGCCCGAGGATCGAAGTACGACCGTCATGTAGGCGCGTCTTCCGCAAAAGCCCGATGCCGCAGATCACGCCTGCGTGCAGCGTGGATTGACCTGAACGGCAGCAAGCGTGCTATGCGAGCGACGGCGGTCAACAGTTCGGGATCGCCCCGGGGAAGAGGACATCTGTTGGAAACGCTCACCTACGTCCTGCTGCCGCTCGGCGCATTGGCCGGCGGCTTCGTCTCGGGGCTGGCCGGGTTCGGCACGGCGCTGATGGCGCTCGGCATTTGGCTCTATGTGTTGCCGCCCTCGCTCGCGGTGCCGCTGGTGCTGATCTGCTCGGTGATCGCGCAGACCTCGACGCTGCCGTCGATGTGGAAGAGCTTCGATCTCTCGCTGGTCTGGCCGTTCCTGATCGGCGGGCTAATCGGCGTGCCGCTTGGAACCATGCTGATCGCCTCGGCCGATCCAAAAGTGTTCAAGCTGAGCGTCGGCGTTCTCATTCTGATCTTTTCGAGCGCGATGTATCTGAACAAGCGGCCGCTCGCGATCAAGTTCGGCGGCCGAATCGCCGACGGCGCGATCGGCTTCGCCGGCGGCATTCTCGGCGGCCTCGCCGGTCTGTCAGGTCCGCTGCCGATTCTGTGGGCCAACATCCGCGGCTGGAGCAAGCACGAGCGGCGCGGCATCTTTCAGCTCTTCAATTTCACGGTGCTCGCGACCGCGTTGCTGCTGCAGACCGCATCGGGTCTCGTCGAGTTGAAAGTGGTGTGGCTCGCGATGGTCGCGTTTCCAGGCACGCTGATCGGCGCGTGGGCCGGCGCACGCGTCTATCACGCCCTCAACGACAAGCATTTTGGCGATGTCGTGCTCGGCCTGCTGTTCCTGTCGGGCCTGACGCTGGTCTGGAACAGTCTCAGCGCGCTCTAGCCCTGCATTCGCTTCGCCGCCAGCACCATGCCGCCGGCGACACCGACGCCGAGCACGTAGATCCATCCCGGCGTGAAGTCGAACAGATGGGTGTTGAGCAGCGAGGTCAGCATGTTCTGCACCACGACAAGCAGGCCTATCCAAGAGGCGAGCCCCTCACCGCGAAACAGCGAGAGATGCGCGAACCAGAGCGCGTAGAGAATCAGGACCCCAACCACGCCCCACTGCACGGCGACGCTGAGGGTCTGATTGTGCGGGTTGCCGACGATCTCGCCGCGCAGCGGATCCGTCTCCGCATCGGCAGCCACGCTTGCGAACAGGCCGCGGATCGAGCCTGTGCCATGGCCGATCAGCGGCGCATCGGCGATGAAGCGAAACGACTTCCGCCAATATTCCAGACGTGACCCCATGCCACTGATCTGACTATCCTGCACGCTCAGCTCATAGTCGGCCTGAAACTTCGCAACCGTCATCCGCAGAGGTGGCGACACGCCAAAAAGCAGCACGGCCAGCGCTGCCATCGCGCCGGCGGCGAGCAGTGCCGTACGCAGGCGCAGATGCAGCAGCGCGAACACCATCACAAGAACGGGCAGCGTCACCAGCGCCGTGCGCGAGACCACGACGAACATCATATTGGCGAGGAAACCGAGCGCCAGTCCCGCGAACAGCGCGGCACTGCCGGAGCGACCTTGTCGCAGCAACGACACGACCGGATAGACCAGCGCGAGCGCACAGAGCGCGAATTCCTGGCTCTGGTCGATATAGTTGCGCACCGCGATCCCGCTTTCGACCCTGTAAGGCCCGCGCGACAGATAGAGCTTCAGCGACAGCGCCGGGTCGATGGCGACGGCAAAGGAATAGAGCATCAAGGCCGTGCAGGACACCAGGAAAGCGGAAAACACCCAATGACCGTAGGGCCAGCGCTCGAACTGGTAGATCAGGAGCGGAATGACCAGCAGCTTCGCCGCCGGCCCGATCGCATGGATTCGCTCCGGCCACGGCGCATCCGACCACAACGTACCAACGGCGGCGAGCGCGACCAGCGCGATCGGCAACAGGCAGATCGGACGAAGCAGCGAACGCGGAAACGCGCGGAGATCGACGAATGCGAACGCGATCAGCCAGGGTATGAGCGCGAAGGTCAGCCCGGTCGTGGTCCACGGCAGCAGCAGTGCGATCAGTGCCACGAAGCGGGCCGGCGTGCGATAGCGCGCCGCCCAGATCGTCGAGAGCCATGACGCCGCCTGCTGTTCGTTCGACACCCCGGTCATCGCGTCCCTTTGGCCGCCCCACGACGCAGCAAATTTGCCAGGGCCGCGGGCAGGTCACAAGCACCGCTACACCGGCGCACGCGCGGGAGGCGTCACGGCATCAACCCCGGCCTGCGCCGGAGCCTCCGCTTGCCGAATCGGCGGCAGGCACTTCCCGAACTCGCGGTGCAGCAACCATAGGCTCAAGCCGGCCTGGAACGTGGTCGCGGCGACCGACAGGTACCAGACATATTCCATGCGGAAGCCCGGCCGCGTCGAGAGCCAGATCGCTGGCAGCGAGTAGGTGAGCACGCGCGTCGCCGAGCTCACAAGCACCGGCTTGGTATTGCCGAGCCCCTGAAACATGCTCGAGCAGGTGAAGATCAAGCCCTGCGCCACCATGTTGAGCGAGATGATCCGCAAGAACAGGAAGGCGACCTCCATCGTCTCCCGGTCGTTGGAGAATCCGGCAAGCAAAAGCTCAGGCTTGAGCTGCGCCACGCACATGAAGCCGATCATCACGACGGTGGCGATCAACGCCGCCTGGACGAAGGTTTCGCGCACGCGCGCGCCGTTTGCGGCACCGACATTCTGGCCGGCGATCGGCCCGGCCGCGAGCGCAACCGCAAGCCCCGGCATCTGGATCAAGGCGAGGACGCGCTGTCCGATGCCGAAACCCGCCTGCGCCGCCGCGCCGAAATCGCGCAGCACGTAGTAGACCACCGCCATGAAGATGAACATCATCGCGAACTCGCCGCCGGCCGGCAGTCCGACATTGAGGATGCGCTTCACATGGCGCGGCTGCGGACGCCACTGCGCCGGATTGAAGGCGACGTAGCGCTCGACCTTGCGGAAATAGGCAAGCAGCATCAGGCCACCGATGGCGACCGCGATCGAGCTCGCCAGCCCCGCACCCGCGACGCCGAGCGGGTAGCCGGTGCCCCGGCCCGAGATCAGCACTGGGGCCAGGGCGATGTTGATGACGACCGCGACGACCCGCACCAACATGGCAGGTCGCACGATGCCGGTCGCGCGCAGCGCGGATGCAATCACTTGCAGGACGAATTCCAAAGCGAGCGCCGGCATGAACCACAGCAGATAAACGGTTCCCGCCTCAATTGTGGCCGGGTCTGCGGCGATCGAACGCATATAGAAGCGCGACAGCACCGCTCCTGCGACCAGGGTCAACAGGGCGAACAGCACCGACAGTGCGACGGCCTGGTTGAAGATCAGATTGGCGTCCGCCCGATCCTTACGTCCAACGGCATGCGCGATCAGCGCCACCGTGCCGACGCCGAGCACCTGCATCAATGCGTTGACGAGAAAGCCGGCGTTGCCGGCCGCGGCGACACCCGCGACGGCGGCATCGCCTAATCCCGAAACAAAATACAGATCGACCAGCTGGCAGATCATGATCGAGATCATGCCGGCCATGATCGGCGGCGTCATCGCCAGGATGTGTCTCACGATGGAGCCGTTCGTCAGGTCTTTCATCTCGTTCCATCCTTGACGCGTTCCCTGGCGGCGGGGCAGCGGGACCTTCGCCCCGCTGCCCCGCGCCTCATTCCGCCGCCGCGATATGCCCGAGCTCAACCACCTGGCGCTCGAACAGGCCGCGATAGATGCCGCCTGGCTTGCTCGCGAGCGTGGCATGGGTGCCCTGCTCGACGATTTCGCCGCGGTCGAACACCAGGATCCGATCGAGGCTGCGCACCGTCGACAGCCGATGCGCGATCACGATCGAGGTGCGGCCCTTCATCAGCCGCTCCATCGCCTGCTGGATCAGCGCCTCCGATTCCGAATCGAGGCTCGAGGTCGCCTCGTCCAGGATCAGCACCGGCGCGTCCGCCAGGAACGCGCGCGCCAGCGCCACGCGCTGCCGCTCGCCACCCGACAGTTTCACGCCGCGCTCGCCGACCAGCGTGCCGTAGCCCTTCGGCAGGCGCAGGATGAAGTCGTGCGCATTCGCCAGCCGCGCCGCCTGCTCGATCGCCTCCAGGCTGGCGCCGGGCCGGCCATAGGCGATGTTCTCGGCGAGCGAGCGGTGAAACAGGATCGGCTCCTGCTGCACGATCGCGATCTGACTGCGCAGCGATTGCTGCGTGGCCTGCGCGATGTCCTGTCCGTCGATCAGCACGCGACCGCCGCTGACGTCGTAGAGCCGCTGCACCAGCTTGACGAAGGTCGTCTTGCCCGATCCGGAGCGTCCGACGAGACCGACACGTTCCCCGGCCCGGATCGTCACCGACAGCCCGTCGTAGAGCGGCGTGCGATGGCCGCCATAGTGGAACGTGACGTCGTCGAACACGATCTCGCCGCCCTCGATCGCGATCGGCCGCGCATCGGACGCATCCGCAATGCCGATCGGCTCGTCGTGGATCGCCACCAATTCGTCCATGTCGTTGACCGAGCGCTGCAGGTTGTTGATGTGCATGCCGACGTCGCGCAAATAGGCGTGGATGACGTAATAGCTCGTCAGCACATAGGTGACGTCGCCGGGCGAGGCATGCCCGGACATCCACAGCAGCACCGAGCCGCCGATCACGGAGGCGCGCAGGCACAGCAGCAGGGAAAGCTGCGACATGGCCGTGTAATTGTAGCGATACCAGGTCCGCCGCACGCGCACGCGCCAGCGATTGATGACGCGGGCAAGCCGCCCGTCCTCGCGTCCTTCCCCGCCGAACGACTTGACCACGGCGTTGCAGGTCAGCGCGTCCGCCAGCGTGCCGCCGACCTTGGTGTCCCATGCATTGGAGACACGCGCGGCCGGCGCGATGTAACGCGTCGAGAACACGACCGTGATGGCGACGTAGAAGATCGCCCCGATCGCGATCACGAGGCCAAGCGGGGCCCAGTGCACGCCGATCAGGATCATCGAGCCGACCAGCACCAGCAGCGAGGGCGCCAGCGCCATCAGGATGGTGTCGTTGAGCAGGTCGAGCGCCCACATGCCGCGCGTGATCTTGCGCACGGTGGAGCCGGCAAAGGAGTTCGCGTGCCAGTCGGTCGAGAAGCGCTGCACGCGCGTGAACGCGTCCTGCGCGACGTCGGACATGATCTTCAGCGTGAACGGCACGATCGCCTGAAGGCCGACCAGCCGCAGCACCATCGAGGCCGCGCCCAGCGCCACGATGGCGCCGAAAGCCACCAGCGCCGCGTGGCGCGCGTCGGGATCGGACGAACCGCGCGTCAACGCATCGACCAGATGTCCCGAAAACACCGGCATGAACAGGTCGGCGACGGTCGCACCCAATAGGCCGCCGGCCACGACAAGGCCTCGCCCCGGCTGCTTCAGCCAGTGCCGGAACACGAAGGGCAGCACCACGCGAATGGCGGCGGGTTTCTTGGACAGAGCGGTCATGACATCATCCGGCCGCTCACGCGGGCCGGCTCCATCGATGGACGCAAGCCGGCCGCGAGGGGCCGAGATGGCGTCACTTGAGACTAATCTTGACTTTGGGAAGTGGAGCGATCGGGACGCCGGGTCGAAACCCTGGCCCAATCGAAGCTGGCGGAAGAGGCCTCTAGCAGGCCGCGTACATCCCGAACCAGGCGATCATCGAGCGCGGGCGTACGATCTGCGAATGCGATGAAATCATGCAAATCTCTCCCGGGTTCGAATGAATGAGGTGCGCTTTATAGATGTGTCACCCCCGCATTGCAACGGGCCATCCGCGAGATCACGGATGAGTGTTGCAATTTGGTGCCGCCGCTTCGATCCTCAGCCGGCGTAAGCGACCTCGGCGAACCCAGCGCTAATGCGCGTCGCCACCCGCACCGAACGGCGACGGCGGCTTGTTTAGCAGCACCACAAGGAAGCTGAGAGCGAGATAGAACAGCGTCAGGATGAAGAAGGCATCGCCAAAGCTCATCACCACGGCTTGGCGATGAACCAGCTGGGAAAGCTGCTTCATGGCCATCAGCGTGGCATCGCCAAGACCCTGAAACTTCTGCATGAACATGCTCAGGGTTTCGGTGGCGGTCGCATTGCCCCAGGTCACGCGCTCCTGCAGGCGCGTGATGTGCAAGTCGGTGCGGTCGTTGAGCACGGTGTTGATGACGGCAAGGCCGAGCGCGCCGCCGAGATTGCGCATCAGGTTGAAGACGCCGCTCGCGTTCTTCACCTTGTCGGGCGCCAGCGTGCCGAGCGCGATGTTGTTGGTCGGCACCATCGCAAACATCATGCCGACGCCGCGCAGGATCTGCGGCACCAACAGCTCGTAGAAATCGTAGTCGCGCGTGATCCAGGTCATCTGGTAAGAGCCGATCGCGAACACGACGAGACCGAACGCGATCATGTAGCGCATGTCGAGCTTGACCATGAGCCGGCCGACCAGCGGCGCGACCAGGAACATGGTGATGCCGGAGACGAACATGGTCTCGCCGATCATCAGCGCGCTGTAGCCGCGCACCTCGGCGAGATAGCGCGGATAGATGTAGGTCAGGCCGTAAAGGCCGATGCCGATGCAGAACTGCAGGACGCAGCCGATCGCGAAATTGCGGTTGGAGAAGGTGCGTAGATTGACGATCGGCTCGGCCGCCGTGAACACGCGCCAGAAGAAGGCGATCGCCGAGATGGCGCAGATCCAAGCGCAGATCGCCACGGACGTGTCCTGCAGCCATTCATATTGCGGGCCCTCTTCCAGCACGTACTCCAGCGTGCCGAGGAACCCGGCCATGAACAACAGGCCCCACCAGTCGAAGCGGTCGAGCAGCTCGAAATGCGGCTCGTCGAAATCGACCAGTGCCAGCACGCCGACGGTGATGCCGATGCCGGGCACGACATTGATGAAGAACAGCCAGTTCCACGACATCAGGTCGGTGATGTAGCCACCGACCGTCGGCCCGATCGTGGGAGCGAGCGTCGCGACCAGCCCGATGATGGGGCCGACGATGTGGAATTTCGAGCGCGGGAACACGGTATAGGCGGAGGCGAACACCGTCGGGATCATGCCGGCGCCGAGGAAGCCCTGCAGCGCGCGCCACAGGATCATCTCCTCGATGGTGGTGGCAAAGCCGCAGAGCAGGCTCGAGGCGGTGAAGCCGGCCGCCGAGATCGCGAACAGCAGCCGCGTGCCGAAGGCGCGCGACAAAAATCCCGACAGCGGAATGGCGATGACCTCCGCGATCAGGTAGGCGGTCTGAACCCAGGAGACTTCGCTCGAGCTTGCCGACAACCCGGCCTGGATTTCGCTCAAGGACGCCGAGACGATCTGGATGTCCAGGATCGACATGAACATCCCGAACACCATGATGATGAACGCGAACAGCCGCTTCGGCGCGATGCGCTCCGAAGCGGGGTCCGCCATCATGGCAGGTGAAGCGGTGGTGGCGTTGGCCATGGTCGTCCGACCTCGCAGCGCTGGGATCGCGATTTACTGCGGGTGGATCGCGGTGGAATCGTCGAGATCGACCTCGCTGTCGGCGTCGGCCGCGCCCTTGTTGGTGTCGACGGTCGCGTAGACCGACATGCCGGCACGGAGCAGGTTCTGCTTCGCCACCGACTTCGGCACGCGGATGCGGACCGGCACGCGCTGCACGATCTTGGTGAAATTGCCGGTGGCGTTGTCGGGCGGCAGCAGCGTGAACACCGAGCCCGCACCCGCCGCGATGC
>NZ_JXDL01000001.1:6636843-6642164 GCF_001590795.1 Bradyrhizobium sp. AT1 | reverse complement strand
GCGTCGATATAGACGTCGTCGAGCGGGACGACGTTGCCGAGGCGCTGGCCGACCGCGACGAAGTCGCCGGTGTTGACCAGGCGATTGGAGAACGTGCCGCCAACCGGCGCACGCACCGCGGTGAAGGCAAGGTCGCGCTCGGCCTTGGCGAGCGTGGTCTTGAGCTCGGCCAGCTGGGCCTGCGCTTCGGCCTGCTGCGCCTTGGCGACGTCGACGTTGCTGACGGCAACGTCGTAGGCGGCCTGTGCGGCCTTGACCGCGGCCGCGCCCTGGTCGCGCCCGGCTTCCGAGTTCTCGAAAGTGGCGCGCGAGGCAAAGCCCTTGTTGCTCAGCGCCTGCTGGCGCTCATAGTCGAGATCGGCACGCTTGAGGCCCGCCTCGGCCGAGACGAGTTGCGCCTTGGCCTGCGCCACCTGGCTGTCGAGTGCCGCGATCTGGCGGCCGATGCGATCGATGGTGGCCTGCTGGGTCGCGATCCTGGTCGCGGCGGCATCGACGGCGATCTTGTAGTCACCGTCGTCGATGCGGAGGACGACGTCGCCGGCTTTCACCGGCGTATTGTCGGCGGCGAGGATCGAGGAGATGTGGCCGGCAACCCGCGCACCCAGCATGGTGTTGTTGGCGCGGACATAGGCGTCGTCGGTGGAGATGTAGAAGCGGCCGACCAGCGTGTAATAGCCGGCATAGCTCGCAGCGGCGAGCGCGAGCACCAGACCGACGCCCATCAGGACGAATTTGCGCTTGCCGGATTTGGGAGCGCCGGCGGCTGGTGCGTCCGGCGCAGGCGCGGCCGGCTTGTCGGTCACGGGCTTCTCCGGCGCCTCAGCAGTGCGGCGCTTGGCTTCCTCGGCGACATGCGCACGCAGTTGCTCGGCATGAGGCGCGGAGCCCTCGATCGCAGCATCACTGCCCGCGCGCTCCTCCACCGCTTCCTGGCGGAGGACGCGCGCGGCCTGGTCTCTCGAAACGGCCATCAAGGCCTCCCCAAAAAAGCGCGATCAAGGAGACGCCAGGCCGCGGCCTGTTCCCCACTCGCTGATGCAAATACCATTGACCGAACGGTTCGGTCAATATACATAATAATCCCGCCCGAACCCTACTGACGAGGATCCTTTATTCGGGTTTCATGGCCGCAAACTCGACTCAAAAACCTTCCGAGACCCTGAACCAATGGTTGTAGCCGCCAGCGAACATCTGCACGTCATCCAGGAGGAGGACAGCTCCAAACGCCGCCAGATTCTCGACGGGGCCCGCAAGGTGTTCATGGATCTCGGTTTTGACGGCGCCAGCATGGGCGAGATCGCGCGGGCGGCGCAGGTCTCCAAGGGCACGCTCTACGTCTACTTCGCCGACAAGGGCGCGCTGTTCGAAGCCATCCTCGAACAGGAGGCACTCCAGCACGGCCAGGTCGTGTTCAGTTTCGACCCCGCTCGCGATGCCGAGCCCACGCTGAAGGAGTTCGGCCGGGCCTACATCCACCTGCTCTGCCGGCCCGGCGGCGGATCGGCGATCCGGACCGTGATGGCGATCGCCGAGCGCATGCCCGATGTCGGGCGCCGCTATTATGCGCGGGTGCTGGACAAGAGCATCAACCGCCTCTCCGACTATCTCAAGACTCGGGTCGCCTGCGGGGATCTCAGGATCGACGATTGCGACCTCGCGGCCTCGCAGTTCATGGAACTGTGCAAGGCTTCGCTCTTCCTGCCTTTCGTCTTCCAGGCCGCGCCCGCACCGTCGGAACAGCGCATGACCGAAGTGGTCGACAGCGCGACACGGATGTTCCTGGCGGCGTACCGGGCGACGTAGCCGCGCGTTGCGCGGGCCGGTCCGGCCGAATTATATTGCGATCATGTCCCGTGATCTTCGCCCGCCCGTCGATATCCTCCACTACGAGATCGTCCAGGAACAGGCCTCAGCGCTCGGACGGATGGGCCGCAGGCTCGAACAGGCACTAGCGCGTTTGCGCGAGTTCGACGCCGCGCACGGCACCACGGAAATTGCAGCCTCGATGCAGCAGGCCAGGCGCAAGCTGGTGATGGAAGCCGGCCAGGCGCTCTGGATGTTCGTGGTGCAGCGTGAGGCGTCCGGCTTGCGCGACAGCCGCCACATCATGCGCACCTACAACGTCCCAACCGAGGTGCAGCTCTGCATGGGGCTGGTCCCGACACCGTCGAAGCCGCCTCGATCGTAGCCCGCATGGAGCGAAGCGGAATGCAGGGACACTGTTCCCGGATTGCGCGGAGCCTGTCATCGGGCGGCGCTTCGCGCCGACCCGTTGGCTCCATCCGGGCTACTGGCAATCCCGCCTAATCGTCGGCGTAATCGTCTTCCTCGCGCTTGTGCGTCGAGCTCTTGCGGCCGCCAAGCGAACCGGTCACCGAAGGATCGCGCGCACTTGCATAGGGCCTGCGCGACTGCGCGCGCGAGGCGACCTCCTCGCCCGACACGGCGGCGGGCTGGCAGATCAAACGGCGGCTGGCGCGGCGCATCAGGTCGACGTGGATGTGATCGTAGTGATAGACGTTCGAGCCCGGCGCGAGCACGGTCGTGAAATGCGCGCAGGCGCCCGACTGCACGTCGCGCAAAAATCCCTGCTCCTCCGGCATGCCGCGCCAGCCGTCCTTCACGGTGACACGGCGGCCATCGGCGAGCACGAAGGCGGCGATGTCGAGCGCGTTGCCGAAGGCGTGCTCGGAGATGTGCGAGTGCGGATTGCCGTTCATGCCGCGGCAGGAATAGGCGGAGATCTGCTTGATCTCGGCGACGCGGACGCCGAACCAGCGCATCGCCGAAGGCTGCACGGTGTCGGCGAGCCAGCGGTCGAGCTCGGAGACGATCGGACAGGCCAGCGTCGCGGTTGGCTTGATTGCGACCGGACCGACAGCCGTGACGGGATTGCCCTGCGTCGGGCCGAGGCGCGGCAGCGGTTGCTGCGATGGCGCCTGCGAGTAAGGCGCCTGCCGGGACGGATAGCTCGGAGCATTCATGTAGCGCGCCGCGCCCGCGGCATCGGTGCCGTCGGGCGGCAGGTCGATCTCGTCCTCCTGCGCCGCCACACCGGGTGCGTTCAGCGACATCGGCCCGGACGAGGCGCCATAGCCAGCGGGCTGGCGCACCGCGCTTTCCGGATAGTTCGAGCGCTGCGGATAGGACGATGTCGGATAAGCCTGACTCTGCGGAGTATTCGAGCGCGGTTGCGTCACCGGCCACCGTGGCTGGCCGCCGATGCTGCCCGGCGGGCGCAGCTCCTCGTCGGCAAAACCGTAAGTGCCTGAAGCTTCGCCGAGAGCGGCGACCTTGAGCGGAAACTCCGCGCCGCACATGCCGGGCCCGGAGATCGGATCGATCCGGACGAGATCCGGTCCCTCCTTCACCGCGCCCGATTTCAGGCAAGCGGCTTCTGCCTCGGCCCGCCACGGTTCGCGTTCGGCCTGGAAGAAGCCGCGTCCGCAACCCGCTAGCGAAACAAGGACGATGGAGCCGACGAGATACAAACGAACTCCGCGCGTCATGCACGCACGTTCGGTGAATTTACTTAAAGACTCTTCAACACGTTGATTTCATGATTCTTTAACCATGCCGGCCGGCGCCCGCCGAGACCGCGGCAGGACTAAGCGGCAGCAAGGCTGACTTTTTCGGAAGGAGACTTTCTGTTAACCATGAGGTCGCGCGCCAAGCAGCGCGCATGGAGGGAGCGACCTCATGACGTTCGCCGGGAGACTGAGCGTAGTCACCGCGTACCTCGCCATGGCCTTCGTCGGCGCCATCGTGCTCGGCATGATCTAACCTCATCGAGCGCGTCGCACGCCGTCTCTTCCCTTCTCCCCTGTCGGAGAAGGTCGCGCGAAGCGCCGGAAGAGGGGTTCTATCGTCGCCCACCGGTGTTCGCGGAGACCAACTCCTCACGCCACTAAGCCTGGTGCAACAGCAGCGCTCATGACTAAGACCGCGCACCCCACTGCCGCGATGTCGTGACGAGTTTCTCGCGCGGCTCCTCGACCCGCGTCCAGTCGTTGCCCGAGCACCAGAAGCGGCCGATCGCGCAGGCCTCGACATAGAGCGTGCCCGAGCTCTTCAGCGTCATCCTGCCGTAATAGGTGCGTCCGCTGGAGCGACTGTAGATGCTGCCGGTCCAGACGTCGTGCGATTTCGGCTTCATGTTGACGAGCACGCTCTCGCCCCGGCTCGAGGCCTCGGTCAGCGCGAAGCCGCACAGGGCAGGTCCACATCGTTCGATCCGAACCGTGCCCTTGGCGCCGACACTCTCCCATTCGCCGAGCGGCGTATAGCCCTGCTCGTCGTCGCTATGCTCTGCGATCGGTGCCACCTGCTTGATCTCTGGCTTCACAACGATCGGCGGCTCCATGCGCGGCGGATCGAGGACGACGCTTTTCGGCGAATCGACGCGCGGCGACTCAATCCGTGGCGGACTGGGGCTCAGCGCTTCTGGTCTTGACGTCTCAGGTCTTGACGCCTCTGCTCTTGGGGCCGGCGGCGGCACAACCGGCTGCGATGTGGTCGCGGCAAGGACGGGGGCCGGCGGTGCCGCGACAAATGTCGCCGGTGCCGGCCGGGCGGGAGCAGCTGAGACCGGCTGTGGCGCTTGGGCGACCGGCGCGGGCGAAAGTGGCGCAGCCGGCCTCGCGTCGGCATTCTCTGAGGGGCCAAGACCGCGATTGGAAGAGATTGAAACGCAGGACGCGGACCGGCAACTCTTGGGCGCCTCGACGTGAAAGCGGTGGCCGCCGATCGAGAAGGAATAGGAGCCGGCCTCGGCCGCGGGCACGACCGCCATCAGTGCGATCAATGTGCCAAGCGAAATCACAAGCCGGGTCATCGGCGCCTCCTGTCGTGTCCCGATGAAACTACGCGCAACGAACCGCGGCTGAATGTGCGCTGCCTCACCCAGGCGCGCGCGAACCGTTGTGATCCCCATCACAGAACGTCTGAGAGGCCCGGCGTAGGGTCGAACCACGCTTCATCCACCAGCGACTCCGGTCCATATCGGGACCACGCAATCTTCGGAGGTTGTCATGAACAAGCTCACCATCGCCGCCACCGCGCTCTTCCTCGCCTCGACCGCCGCCGCGCATGCCGGCGGCAACACGATCTCGTTCCAGATCGAGGGCCAGCACATCCGCATCGAGACGCCGCGCAACTGCGCCTCGCTCAATTGCGTCACCATCGTCGCGCCGGGCCTGTCGGACAAGCCGATCAAGCTGAACAACATCAACCTCAAGGGCCTCGGCGGCTCCAAGGACGATGACGTCGACACCACGCCGGCTCCCGCCACCACCGCGCAGCCCGCGCCGGCTCCCGTG
>NZ_JXDL01000001.1:6614507-6636252 GCF_001590795.1 Bradyrhizobium sp. AT1 | reverse complement strand
CGGCTCCCGTGCAGCAGCAGCCCGTGCAACAAGCGCCGGTTCAGGCGACCGCACCGGCGGCTCCCGCCGCGCCCGCGCCGACCGTTGCTACCGCGACGTCCGCCGATACGACGACACAGCCTGCGCCCGTCGCAGCGCCCGCTCCCGCTGCTGCTCCCGCCCCGGTCGCGGTTGCGCCGGCGCCCGCTCCCGCCCCTGTGGCCGCCGCCCCCGTGGTCGTCGCCAACACGCCGATCGGCGTCTGGGCAACCGAAGAGAACAAGGGCAACGTCCGCGTCGAACAGTGCGGCGCCAATCTCTGCGGCTATGCAGAGAAGACCAACGAGCGCATCCTGATCAACATGAAGCCCGAAGGCTCGAAGTGGAGCGGCCGCATCCACGATCCCGACTCCGGCCGCAATTACGACTCCACGATCGCCATGAAGGGCCCAAATGCGATGCGGGTCCAGGGCTGCGCCTTCGGCGGCATGTTCTGCGGCGGCCAGACCTGGAAGCGCGTGAGCTGACATTATCTCCGTCATCCCGGGCAATGCGAAGCATCGACCCGGGATTTCGCGCGACAAAATATCCTCCTCGTCATGCCCGGGGCAGAAGCGCGAAGCGCGTCTTCGCGCTAGATGTCCCGGGCATCCAGATTCTTGGTGACGCAAAGCAAGGCGTGGATGGCCGGGACAAGCCCGGCCATGACGATGTTGAGATAGCTAGTCCTGCGCCTCGACCCATCCCACCCGTGTTCATCCACCATTCAGCTCCGTCCGGCTGATATCAACCAATCTCGCCTCGCGTTCTCACCGGGACTTCCTCGTGACATCAAAGCTGGCTTGGCGCCGCTTCGTCTTCGCGCTCGTGCTGCCGGCATTGCCGCTGGCAGGCAGCAGCGTAGCTCGTGCATCGGAGACGATCGAGCTCGCGCAGGCGCAGCCGCAGGCAGAGCCGGCGCCCGCGGCTTCCCCAGCCCCTTCCGCCTCCCCGACGCCGGCGACCTCGCCGACGCCGGTGACAGACACACAATCCACTGCCGTCGAGCCGATCGGCAACGTCGCGACCGTCACGGGGATCGCGACCGTGATCCGCGACAAGAATTCCTATCCGCTGCGCGTGCGCGACGACATCTATCTCAACGACGTCGTGCAGACCTCGTCGAACTCCTCGCTCGGCATCACCTTCAACGATTCGACCACGTTCAACCTCTCGGCCAGCGCCAAAATCACCATCGACAATTACGTCTATGAGGACGGCGGCAAGCAGAATTCAGGGATCTTCGACGTGGGCAAGGGCACGGTCGCCTTCGTCGCGGCGGCGGTGGCGAAGACCGGCAACATGAAGATCACGACGCCGACGGCGACGCTCGGCATCCGCGGCACCACAGGGGTCGTCGACGTGCCCGAAGGCGCGGCAGCGAACAGCGCGCGCAACGTCAACATCAAGCTCTATCCCGACGCCGACGGCCGCGTCGGCCACATCGATGTTGACGATCGCACCAGCGGCACGCGGCTCGGCGCGCTGACGCAAGGCGCGAGCGGCTTTGCGATCCGGCCTGGCGCGGCCACAGGCGGAATCATGCGCTTCGCCGCGGTACCGATCACGATCGCCCCGCAGCAGATCGCGCGCGACCGCGGCTTCGTCGGCCAGGTGCATCTGGCGCAGACCACGGGCCGTCAGATCGTCACCGAGCAGCGCGAATTCCGCCGTGCCAATCCAGGCGCGATCAGCCGCATTCCGCGCCCCTCGCAGCCGCCGCAGCAGCAGCAATTGCGGCCGAACGCGGCGCCGGGTCAGCAACAGCAGCGCCCGAACGGCCAGCCCGGTCTGAACAACCGTCCGGGTCAGCAGCAGCCGGGCACGCCGGGCCGGCAGGGCACGCAGCCTCCGCAGCGGCAGGGACGACAAGACGGCACCGCGCGGCCGGGCAACCCGCGCGCGGGTCAGGGTCAGCAGCAGCAGCGCGGCCCGCAGCAACAGGGCGAGCGGCCCGGCCAACAGCAAGGCGCCGGACGTCCCGGTGCACCGCGCACTGGACAGAGCACGACGCCCGGCGGCACACCGCAAACCCAACCGCAGCGCGGCGGACAGATTCAACCTGGAGCAACCGTGCCGTCACAGCCGGGCGGGACGCCGCAACCCGGCCGGCTGCCGCAACCGCCGCACACCGGGATGCAGCCGAGCCAGCCGCCCGCGGCTCAACCGCCCGCCATGCAACGCCAAGGCGGTTTCCAGCAGCGCCTCCCCGCTGTGCAACGCCCCGCAGCGCCGCGTAAGCCAGCGCCCGCTCCTAAGGACAAGAACGAGCGGCGGTGACTTCTTCCTTCTCCCCTTGCGGGAGAAGGTGGCGCGAAGCGCCGGATGAGGGGTTGCTTCAGCGAACTCCTATCAAGAGATTCATACGCGGAGGGAGACCCCTCACCTGTCTCGCCGCTTCGCGGCGAGCCACCCTCTCCCACAAGGGGCGAGGGGTGCACCGTCAATGCCGCGCGAAAAGAATGCGGGATAGTGCTTGCTCAAGCCTCGCCGCGCAACCAGGCCTTTACCTTCTGCAACAGGCCGTGCTGCAGCTCTTCGACCGAAGCCGCCTCAGCCGGGGTCAGTGTCCGCAAAGCCGCATCGATATCGTCGGCCGCCCGCGGCGATTTCGGCTCGGGCAAATTCTGCTCCGAGACCGGTGCCGGCTCGGCAACGACCGCAGGCGCCAATCCCGCCGCCGCGAGCGCGATCGGGCCGGTCTGAGTCAGGAACGCGCGTTCATATTCGCGCGACAGCCGCGCGATCGCGTCCTCCAGCGTCAACCAGTCGACCGCCTTGATGTCGTTCATGAGCTTGCGGACCGGGCCGCCCTCGGCCTCCATTCGCCAGAAATGCACGACCTTCGAGCGACCGCCGGACTGGTAGACCAGCGTGCCCAGAAACTCATGGATGGCGACGTCATGGCCGGTCTCTTCCAGCACCTCGCGATGCGCCGCTTGCTTCGGCGTCTCGCCGTCGTCGAGCTTGCCCTTGGGCAAGACCCATTCGTTGCGCTTGCGCTGGCGCACGACGGCGATCAGCGGCGGCGCACCACGCCGCAGCACAATACCACCCGCCGCCATGACCGGCGCCCGCGCCATCGCTCGAATCCGTGTCGATCTATCGTCCCCGCCGACGATATAGGCGACGGGAACGGCAGATTGAAGGCTACTTTCTTCTGAGCAGCGCCTCGCCGGCACGGATGCGCGTGCCTTCGGCGATGCCCTCGCAGAAGGCGAAATCGCCGGGCGCGAGGATGATGATGGTCGAGCCGTGCTCGAACCAGCCAAGCTCCTCGCCCTTGGTCACGTTGACATCGCAGGGGAAGTTGACCGGGCCGCGCGTCTGCGCGTTCAGCACCATGTCGAGGAAGTGCAAGCGGATGCTTGCGACCAGGATCGCGGCGACCGGCACCAGCGTCACGGCTTCGCCGGTCGACAAATGCGTGCGGATCACGGCGCGCTCGTTCTTGCAGAACAGACGCTCGACCCGCTTCAGCGCGATCGGATTGACGTTCCAGACATCGCCATGGATCAGCGTGACGCGCTCGATATGCGCGTCATGCGGCGCATGGAAGCGGTGGTACATGCTCGAGGTCAGCCGTAGCGTGACGAAGGAGCCGTTGCGGTGCTGGTCGACCAGCGCGGAATCGCCGACGAGATCGAGCAGCGAGTAAGGCGCGCCCTTGACCTGGAACAGCTCGGTGTCCGCGATCCTGCCGTGAGCGCCGACAATGCCATCCGAGGGGCTGGCGACAATGGTGGGGTCGGGATCAAAGGGGCGCAAGCCCGGCTTCAGCTCCCGGGTGAAACAATCATGCAGGCTGTTGAAGTGGCTCTTCTTCGCCTCGGACAGATCGAGGTCGGAGAACAGCTTCCATAGCGCGATCGAGAAGTCCCGCACGAGCGGATTCTCGATCTTGGAGAACCAGCCCATGAAGCGGGTCAGCGCGGCGCGGGGGATACGGTTGGTCAACAGAAAGTTGAGGTCTTCCTGCTGGGTGAAAGAGGCAATGAGGGCTTTGACTGTCATGAATCTGTCAGCTCACAGTATTAGCGCTTGTTGTCATGGAAACGACACTCCCGATTCTCTCGATGTCCGTGGCCGCCGCAGCGTCTGCTGCCGCCGTCCTTCCGAAGCTCAAGGCGCGGATCGAACTCTCCCGTGCCAAGCACCGCTCGCTCGCCGGACACTCCAAGATGTCGCGGCGGGTGGCAAAGCTGCTCCCCTTCTACGAATTCGAAGGCGACAATTACTTCGCCTGCGACGGCGCGCCGGCGAACATCGCCGCGCAGCGCAAGGACGGCTTCTTCCGCCTCGCCCGCCTCTACGCCGAGCGCTACCCGAAGGGGCGCGCGATGACGAAGGAAGCGGCGGAGGCGATCTCCGACCTGAACTTCACCGAGAGCTACCGCGTGCCGTTCCAGTTCTCGCGTCTCGTTCGCGAGCATCTGGGCACTTCGACCTTCGTGGAATCCTCGCGCGGCGTCACCGTCACCGATGTCGACGGCAACACCTCGTACGACCTCACGGGATCCTACGGCGTCAACATCTTCGGCAACGACTTCTACAAGGAGTGCATCGAGGGAGCCGAGAAGCGGGCGCATGCGCTCGGCCCCGTGCTCGGCCCCTACCACCCGGTCATCCTCGAGAACGTGCAGCGGCTCTGCCGGATCTCGGGCCTCGACGAAGTCTCCTTCCACATGTCCGGCACCGAGGCCGTGATGCAGGCGGTGCGGCTGGCGCGCTACCACACCAAGCGCACGCATCTGGTTCGTTTCGCCGGCGCCTATCACGGCTGGTGGGGCGACGTGCAGCCGGGCGTCGGCAATCCCATTGCCGCGCACGAGACCTACACCCTCGCCGAGATGTCGGAGAAGACGCTGCACGTGCTGCGTACGCGCAAGGACATCGCCTGCGTGCTGGTCAACCCGCTGCAGGGCCTGCACCCGAATGCCAACGCGCCCGGCGATTCCTCGCTGGTGGATTCCTCCCGCGACGGCAACTTCGATCGCGCGGCCTACACCGAATGGCTCAAGAAGCTGCGCGAGGTCTGCGACCAGCGCGGCATCGTGCTGATCTTCGACGAGGTCTTCGTCGGCTTCCGGCTCGCCGCCGGCGGTGCTCAGGAATATTTCGGCGTGAGCGCCGACATGGTGACCTACGGCAAGAGCCTCGCCGGCGGCCTGCCGGTCGGCGTGGTCTGCGGCAAGCGCGAGCTGATGCGCCGCTTTCGCGACGACCGTCCCGCCGACATCTGCTTCGCCCGCGGCACCTTCAACTCGCATCCCTACGTCATGACGGCGATGGACGAGTTTTTGAGCCGGCTCGCCAGCCCGAACTTCCATGCCATTTATGATGGACTGGAAGAAACCTGGAACGGTCGCGTCCAAAAGCTCAACCAGATGATGACGGACGCCGACCTGCCGGTGCGGTTCGCCAACTTCTCGTCGATCTGGACGGTGAAATACACGACGCCCTCCCGCTACAATTGGATGCTGCAATATTATTTGCGCGCCGAGGGCCTGGCGCTGAGCTGGGTCGGCACCGGCCGGCTGATCTTCAGCCTGAGCTACACCGACGCCGAGTTTACCGAAGTCGCCGACCGCTTCGTCCGCGCAGCCGGGAAGATGAAGGCTGACGGCTTCTGGTGGCACGATGGCGTGCTCACCAACAAGACTATCAAGCGGCAGATCCTGAAAGAGATGCTGGCCAAGCGTTTTGGGCGCTGAGGCCACACTTCGCGGGCTTTCCGCCGATGCCGCGGGGTTGTGTGCGCCATATGCGATTGCCCTACCGCGCGCGGGGAGAGGCGAAGCAGCCCCCAGCACGTGGATGCCCGGCACGAGGCCGGGCATGACGTAACCATCAGACATCGGAGTGTGTTGTGTACGTAGCGCGCTCAGGCGTGCTGCTCTTCGAGCGTGGGCTCGCCGATGAGGCCCAGCGTGTGCTCGGGATTGAGGTGCAGGCCGGGATCCATCAGCTCGCCGCGCATCAGGGCGAGGGGCGCGCTGCGATAGAGCATCAGGTCGTGGAAGGGATCGGTCAGGATCTTGGTCATCCAGACGAGGCCTGTCTCGACGTCGCGGATGAAGAACAGGTGCACGGTGCGGAACAAGAGACCGCCGCCGCCGACCACGAGCCAGATCTTGGCAACCTGCCGCATGAAGTCGGTCGCGCTCGCCCAGGGCGTGAACAGGCCGAACAGCGTCGGGTCGAGGAACAGCACCAGCGGCGAGGCCGCCCAGATCGCCATCAGCACCACCTTGCGCTGCAGATTGTAGCCGACCTTGATCTCTTCCTTGTACTCGTGGGTCGCCTGGTTGATGTGATCGTAAGTGTGCGGCTCGAAGAAGAAGTGCCCGGCCTGGCGCGACGTCATCGAGACCAGCCATCCGACCAGCGCGGAGACGACGGGATCGATGAACAGCCAGACATAGGCGAACAGGAAGCTCAGCGCGCTGATGAAGTGCAGGCTCTGATTGATCCGGCTGTGGTGATAGTAGCGATGGTCGTCCCAGCGCTGGATCCGCAGCTGCTCGAGATAATTCTTGATCATGCTCTTCCCCAAATGCGTTCGGGTTCGGGATTTACAGGGATTCGATGTAAGCCGTGTGACATCATCGTTTTGTCATGTGACGATGTGCAGCGGCGCGATGACGCACGCGACGCGTGAGCGCGATCAGGCCGCTTTGGCGATTTCGACCTTGCGGAAGCGCACCAGCGAGAAATGACCGAGCGGCGGGATCAGGCGGCGCTCGGCAAGCTCCATGCCGTGAGCACCGGCCAGCCATTTGGCATAACGCGACCAGGCGAACTCCGCGGTCCGGAATCCGAGCGGACGCACCACCGGTTGCAGCTTCTGCTCGATGAAGCGGCGCATGCCGGCATCCGCGCTGACGCGGGTGAGGAGGATCAGCTCGCCGCCCGGGCGCAGCACGCGGGCGAATTCGTCGAGCGCCTTTTCGGGGTTCGGCACCGCGGTGACGACGTATTGCGCCATCACGACGTCGAAGGAATTGTCGGGAAATTCGAGCTTCTCGGCGTCCATCACCGCAAGGCCCTCGACGTTCTTCAGCTTGCCCTCGGTGACGCGCTGCCGCGCCTTGTCGAGCATGGCTTCCGATATGTCGGTGCAGAAGATGCGCAGGTGCGGGGCGTAGAGCGGCAGCGAGATGCCGGTGCCGACGCCGACCTCGAGCACGCGCCCGCCGATCTTGTTGGTGGCCGCGATCGCAGCCTGCCGGCCCTTGGCGAACACGCCGCCGAACACGAGATCGTAGACCGGCGCCCAGCGGTCATAGGCCTGCTCGACCGTGCCGCGGGTGAGGTCGAGCTGCTGGGTGCCGTCGAGGTTCATGATCTTGGACATCGGTGAGGTTCTCGCTGTGGTTCTAATGAAAGATCAACCGCGCACCGGCCGCCGCGCCATGCGAGGCGAGGCGCGCAAGACGCGGCTGGGCTGAAGTGAGGTAAGATTGCCGACGAACTGGCGCGCGCTGTTTTCCCAGGAACGCTCCAGCGCGAAATTGCGGCAGGTCTCGCGCGACATGGTCAGGGCGCGCAGGCACGCGGTGCGCAAATCATGGTCGATCGCGCCGATCGGGTGATCGGCGATGACGTCCTTCGGACCCGTCACCGGAAACGCCGCAACCGGCGTGCCGCAAGCCAGCGCCTCGAGCTGCACCACGCCGAACGTATCGGTGAGGCTCGGAAACACGAACACGTCGGCGGCGGCGAGATGCGCGGTGAGGTCGGCACCCTTCTTCTCGCCGAGAAACACCACGTGGGGGTATTTCTTTTCCAGCGCGGCCTTCTGCGGGCCGTCGCCGACCACGACCTTGGTGCCGGGCAGATCGAGCGAGAGGAACGCTTCGAGATTCTTCTCCACCGCAACCCGGCCCATGGTCATGAAGATCGGCCGCGGCAGATCGAGCGTGGCCGGAGCGTCGGGATGAAACAGCTCGGTGTTGACGCCGCGCGTCCAGAAGCCGAGCCGCTTGAAGCCGCGCTCGGACAGCTCCTGCCGCAGCGAAGGCGTCGCCACCATGGTCATGGCGGCGGCATCGTGGAAATGGCGCAGCACGGCATAGCCGACGCTGGCGGGGATGCCGGTCCGCACCGAAACATATTCCGGAAAGCGCGTCGTGTAGGAAGTGGTGAAGGTAAGCCGGTTGCGCCGGCAATAGGCCCGAGCCGCCCAGCCGATCGGCCCTTCGGTTGCGATATGCAGCGCGTCCGGTGCCGCCTTCTCGATCCGCCGCGCGATCTCCTTGCCGCTCGGCAGCGCAAAGCGCAGGCCCGGATAGGTCGGCAACGGCCAGGACGGAAAGCCGTCCGGAGTGAGGAAGTCGATCTCGACATCGAGGGCCTTGGCCGCATTCGCCAGCGAGGTCAGCGTCCGGACCACGCCGTTGACCTGCGGATGCCAGGCGTCGGTCGCGATTAATACCCGCATGGGAAAATCCCGAGAGTTTGATGATTCTCAGGCATCGACCATCAACGAAGGATATTTCAGGCGTGTGACGTCATCGAAGTGTCGGCGGGCTGTTTTGTTCGTTAACGGACCGGCACGGCCACGAAACTGTCATGAAACAATTCTTGCCGCCATGAAACCGTTTTCGGTTTTCCGCGCAAATGTCCCGAAACGTTTTGCCGTTAGTGATCTACGCAACGGAGCACCGAAACGGTGCCGCGGTGGCCATTTAAACACCGAGCAAACAGGGGCGATCACATGTTCAATCTGGATATTTTCAAGACGTTTTCGCGCGCCGTTGCTCTTGGCGCAGTCGCGGTCTCCGCGATCGCATTCGCAGGTCCAGCCAAGGCCGCGCCGGTGCAGATCTTCCCGTTCTTCCAGCCGCTGCCGCCGATGGCCGCGCCGCAGCCATTCCAGCCCTACCAGCCCTATCAGGCGCCCACTTACCAGACCGAGCCGTCCGAGGATCAGGACGCCGTCGAGATGCCGGCCCGCTTCCGCCGCCAGACCGTTTCCTATGTGACGCGCGAGGCGCCGGGCACCATCATCATCGATACTCCCAACACCTATCTCTATTACGTGCTCGGCAACGGTCAGGCGCTGCGCTACGGCATCGGTGTCGGCCGCGACGGCTTCACCTGGTCCGGCATTCAGTCGGTGACCCGCAAGGCGGAATGGCCGGCCTGGACGCCTCCGCCGGAGATGATCGCCCGCCAGCCCTATCTGCCGCGCCACATGGCCGGCGGCCCCGGCAATCCGCTCGGTGCGCGCGCCATGTATCTCGGCGGCACCATCTACCGCATCCACGGCACCAACGCCCCCGAGACCATCGGCAAGCGCGTCTCGTCCGGCTGCATCCGCATGACCAATGACGACGTCACCGACCTCTATTCCCGCGTCAACGTCGGCACCAAGGTCGTGGTGCTGCCGATGACCGAGCGCCGCGCAGAGCTCGGAACCGCGACGCGGTAAGGCGGCAAGACATTGTGACGCAAGCGGCCCCGGAACCCACCGGGGCCGCTTTCGTTTGCCTCGACATGTCGACGCGCGCTTGCTGCGGCGCGGGTCCCCCGATGGAGGCGCAGATGCGATCACGCCTGCAATCCCCGCCGTATAGATGGCTGCGCGCCCTCGTCTGCGCCGGCGCACTGACGTCGCTCGTGTCCGCCCCCGCCTCGCTCGCGCAGCAACCTGCGAGCGCTGAGGCAGCGCAGCAGGCCTTCAACAATTCCTGCCGCACCTGCCATTCCGTGAAGGAAGGCGACAACCGCCTCGGCCCCAACCTCAACAAGATCGTCGGCCGCAAGGCCGGCGCGCTGCCGGACTACAACTACTCCTCGTCGATGAAGGAAGCCGGCTTCACCTGGGACCAGGACAAGCTGACGCGCTTCATGCTCAAGCCGGACGAGGTCGTGTCCGGCAACAAGATGCAGCCTTATGGCGGCGTCTCGGCGGAGGAAGCGGGGAAGATCGTTGCTTACCTGCAAACGGCAGGCGGGCAATAGCCGCCCCGCCGCTCCGCAATCCACCTCAGCCACGCCGCCGAATGAAACGCGCTCATCAGGAGATACATCGGCACCATTCCGCCGAGCAGAGATCCCTGCCCGGCGCCGCACAGCATGTCCGCCCGGCCGCCGATCACAGCCGTCAGCACGGCCATGATCGCGAAGGTCGGCGTGGCCGCCAAGGCCAGCCATCTGGCGAGGTGGCGCGCGGCCACGACGCTGGCGCGGCCGGCGCCGGCCGTTGCGCTGGCGGGGTTAGTCACGACCTTCCGCAGCCTCCTCGCGAAAGGCCTTCTCGCCGGCGGTCGAGATCTCGACCCACTTCTGGTCGGGCGCGGCGCCTTCCGTGTAGCTGTCGTGCCAGTTCCACCATTTGTAGGTCGGCGTCTGCGGATAGCCTTTTGGCGAGTCTTCCCACACCTCCTGGCGGCCGAGCGGCGTGATGTCGAGATAGTTCCAGGTGCCGCCCATCTGCTCGTCGCCGCGGCTCTTGACGAAATAGGTGCGGAAGATGCGCTTGCCGTCGCGGTAGAACACGTTGGTGCCGTGCCATTCGTCGACGCCGAAATCGGCATCGAAACTGTCGGTGATGGTGACCCAGGGCATGGTCCAGCCCATCCGCTGCTTCAGCCTGATAATGTCGCCCTGCGGCGCGCGCGAGGCGAACACCAGCGTGGTGTCGCGGGCATTGAGATGCGCGACATGGGCGACCTGGTCGGCCACCATGGAGCAGCCGCGGCAGGCGTGATCGGGCCAGCCGAACACGCCGGGCTCGAAGAACGCGCGGTAGACGATCAGTTGCCGGCGGCCCTGGAACAGGTCGGCGAGACTGAGCTTGCCGCCGGGCCCCTCGAACGCATAGGTTTTGGAAACTTCCATCCACGGCATGCGCCGGCGCTCGGCGGCCAGGGCGTCGCGGGCACGGGTATGCGCCTTCTCCTTCACGAGGAGTTGCTGACGGGCCGCCTCCCAGTCCTGCGGCGACACCACCGGCGGTGTCTGCATGGCGGTCAGTCCGTTGTTCGGTTCGTTTTGGGCTAATGTCATCATGACTCTCCAAATCTCTCGCTTGGGCGATCGGCCTGCGTGTCGCGGAACCGCTCGCCCCCTCACCGCACATTGTCGGCTGGCAACGATTTCTGGCACCGTGCGGTTGCGCGGTGGGAGTAACAAGTGTGGCGGGATTTGAATGGAGTCTCTGATCACGGCCGCAGCGCGCGCGCTTGAGGCCGGCGATCCGCTCGGTGCCCTGAACCGCGTTGCGCTGCGCAACGATGCGCCGTCGCTGGCGCTGCGCGGCATCGCGATGGCGCAGCTCGGCGATCTCGCCAAGGCCAAGTCGCTGCTGCGCAGCGCCGCGCGCGCGTTCGGTCCGCGCGAGGCGGTGGCGCGCGCCAGATGCGTGGTCGCCGAAGCCGAGATCGCCCTGGTCTCGCGCGATCTGAACTGGCCGGAAAAAACACTCGCCGCGGCGCGTGCGACCCTCGAAAAGCATGGCGATCTCGCCAACGCGGCGCATGCGGGCCACATCGAGGCCCGACGCCTTCTTCTGCTCGGGCGCCCGGACCAGGCCGGTCGGACGCTGGCCGATCCCGGCCCCCTTCCGCTCCCGCCCGCATCGCAAGCCGTCCGCGAGCTCGTCGTCGCCGGCATCGCCATCAGGCAACTCAGGACGAAAGACGCGCGCGCGGCACTCGGCCGTGCGGCGCGTGCTGCCCGGCTGGCCGGCATCCCAGCGCTCACGGCCGAGGTGGAAAGCGCGAGCGTCGTGCTCGACACACCCGCCGCGCGGCTGATCGCGCGCGGCGAGGAGCGGCCGCTGCTGCTCGAACAGGTCGAAGATCTCGCCATTTCAGCCGCGCTGGTCGTGGATACGTTCCATCATTCGGTTCGCAGACAGGACACCATCGTGTCCCTCGGCACGCGGCCCGTGCTGTTCGCGCTCGCGCGCATCCTCGCGCAAGCATGGCCTGCGGATGTCTCGCGCGAGGTGTTGATCACGGCAGCGTTTCACGCCAGGCATCTCGATGAATCGCATCGCGCGCGGTTGCGGGTCGAGATCGGACGGCTCCGTGCCAAGCTCAAGCCGCTCGCCGACGTGACCGCGACGAAGCAGGGTTTTGCGCTGACGCCGCGCAAGACGCGACAGGTTCTCGTGCTGGCGCGGCCCGTCGAGGAGAAGCACGCCACGATCCTCGCCTTCCTGTCCGATGGCGAGCCTTGGTCGAGCTCGGCGCTCGCACTGGCGCTGGGAACGAGCGCGCGCACGGTGCAGCGCGCTCTCGACGAGCTGGCGCGATCGAACAAGGTGCAGTCCTTCGGACATGGGCGGGCGCGACGCTGGATGACGCCGCCGATCCCGGGCTTCCCGACAACCTTGTTACTCCCCGGACCGCTGCTGAAGACGTAGGATGATGACGTCACAGGGATCACGCAGATGAAACGTTCAGCCGCCGAGATCGTCAGGGAATATGGGCCCTTCGAGGGCGTCGAGGCCGTGCATGGCGTCACCTATGACGGCAGCCATGTCTGGTTCGCATCCGGCGACCGATTGAACGCGGTCGATCCCGATAGCGGCAAGGTCGCGCGCTCCATCGACGTCGCCGCGCATGCGGGCACGGCATTCGATGGAAAGCACCTGTTCCAGATCGCCGAGGATCGCATCCAGAAGATCGACGCCGCCTCGGGCAAGGTGCTCGGCACGATTCCGGCGCCGGGCGGCGGCGGCGATTCCGGCCTGGCCTGGGCCGAGGGCTCGCTGTGGGTCGGGCAATATCGCGAGCGCAAGATCCACCAGGTCGATCCGGAGACGGGGAAGGTTCTCCGCACCATCGAGAGCAAGCGCTTCGTGACCGGGGTGACCTGGGTCGACGGCGAGCTCTGGCACGGCACCTGGGAGGGCGAGGACAGCGACATCAGGCGGATCGACCCCGAGACGGGCAAGGTGATCGAGCAGCTCGACCTGCCCGCAGGCACTATGGTCTCGGGATTGGAATCCGATGGCGGCGACCGCTTCTTCTGCGGTGGCGGCACCAACGGCAATGTGAGAGCGGTCCGGCGTCCCCGGCGCAGCTAGCCGCTGATGGTCTGAATGCACGGCAGCGATGCGGTCGCTGCCGTTAACCCATCCGCCCCAATTCCACCCCATCGGTGCGCTCTAGCGCGGTCCTCGTCTGCCCTGTAGAATTCCGCCGGGCGGCTTGGGGGACTGATGCGACTAACGTTGAATCTGAAGACCATCCTGATCGCCGTCGCAGTGCTCGCGGCGTCGTTCTTCATCAGCCTGAAGGCGATGGACTGGCTGTCGCCGCGCGCAACGACATCGGCGCCGCCGGTGGCGCAACTGCCGCCGCTGCCGCCGGTCGCCAAAAGCTCGGTCGTGATCGCGCCGGTCGCGATCGCGATCTCGGCGATCCGCGAGCAGGCCGAGAAGGCCGCGCCGCGTAATTTCGCAGGGAAGGCCGACAACCCGATCTCGCAGATCCTGGAGAACGCCGATATCGGCTGGACCGCGGTGCGCGGGCCGATGGCAGCGGCCGGCGACAAGGACGTGCTTACGATCTCGACGCCGCTCAGCGGCAAGCTGAACGTGACGGGCTCGCTGTCGGCCAAAGCGACAGGCGCGCTCGGCGACGCACTCGGCAGCGTGCTCGGCGGTGACGCCGCGAAACGGATCGGCGCCGTCAACATCAAGAATCTGAACGCCAGCGCGGAGATCAAGGGCAACGTGGTCGTCACCTCGCGCCCGAAGCTCGCGGCCAATTGGCATCTCGAGCCGAATCTCGCCGCGCAGGTCAATCTCGGCGACACCAACCTCAACGTCTCCGGCGCCAAGGTTAACGTACCGGCGCAGGTGAAGCCGCTGATCGACAAGAATGTCGGCGAGCAGATCAATGTCGTCTCCGAACGCATCCGCAACGATCCCTCCCTGCGCGAGAATGCGAAACTGCAATGGGCCAAGGCGTGCCGCTCGATCCCGCTGCAGGGTTCGGGCTCTTCGGCCGGGCTGCCTCCGCTCTGGCTGGAGATGAAGCCGATCCGCGCCATCGCCGCGCAGCCGCGCGTCGATGCGCAGGCCGTGACGCTGCTGATGGGCCTGGAAGCGGAAACGCGCGTTACCTCGACCCCGACCAAGCCGGATTGTCCTTTCCCCGACAAGATCTCGATCGTGCCGCCGACCGGCACCGGCGTGAATATCGGCGTGCCCATCGACGTGCCCTTCACCGAGATCAACAAGCTGATCGCAGCGCAGATGGTCGGCCACACCTATCCCGAGGACGGCTCCGGCCCGGTCGACGTCACCGTCAAAAGTGTCAACGTGATCCCGTCGGGCGAGCGCCTGCTGATCTCGCTCTTGGTGCGCGCCAAGGAAAAGAAGAGCTGGCTCGGTCTCGGCGCCGAGGCGACCGTGCACATCTGGGGCCGGCCGGTGCTCGACCAGGCGCAGCAGACGCTGCGGCTCGCCGACATCCAGCTCGCGGTGGAATCGGAAGCCGCATTCGGCCTGCTCGGCGCCGCGGCGCGTGCGGTGGTGCCGCAGATGCAGCAGGCGCTGGTGCAGAAGGCGACGCTCGACCTGAAGCCGATCGCCGCCAACGCGCGCGAGAAGATCGCCGCCGCCATCGCCGACTACCAGAAGACCGAGGACGGCCTCAAGGTCGACGCCAAGATCGACAGCCTGACGCTCGCCGACATCGCCTTCGATTCCAAGACGCTGCGCGTGGTCGCGGAAGCCGGCGGCACGGTGAATGTGTCAGTGACGAAACTGCCGTAGATCTGGCACGGGTCTGCCAGCGCCTTCATCGCTCGCCCCGCTGGCATTCTCATCCGAGGATGCTAAGCTGCCCGTCGCAACCTCGAACGAGGTGCTGACAGCATTGTAGCGGCAAGCCGAGGATGACATGGAAGCCGGCATGGTGACGCCCGCGCCGGCATTGGTGCGGTTTTCCGGCATTCAGAAGACCTATGATGGCGAGCATCTCGTGGTGAAGAACCTCGATCTCGACATCAGGAAGGGCGAGTTCGTCACCCTGCTCGGCCCGTCGGGCTCGGGCAAGACGACCACGCTGATGATGCTGGCCGGCTTCGAGGTTCCGACCCAGGGCGAGATCTACCTCGCGGACCGGCCGATCAAGAACATGCCGCCGCACAAGCGCGACATCGGCATGGTGTTCCAGAACTATGCCTTGTTTCCGCACCTGACGATCGCGGAGAACATTGCCTTCCCGCTATCCGTTCGTGGCACGGGCAAGGCCGAGGCGCAGGAGCGTGTCACGGCAGCGCTCCGCATGATCAAGATGGAAGCCATGGCGCAGCGGCGGCCCGGACAGCTGTCCGGCGGCCAGCAACAGCGCGTGGCGCTGGCGCGTGCACTGGTCTTCAATCCACAGCTCGTGCTGATGGACGAGCCGCTCGGCGCGCTGGACAAGCGCCTGCGCGAGCAAATGCAGCTGGAGATCAAGCAACTGCACGAGAGGATGGGCATCACCGTGGTCTACGTCACCCACGATCAGAGTGAAGCGCTCACCATGTCGGATCGCATCGCGGTGTTCAACGACGGCGTCGTGCAGCAGATCGACAAGCCCGACGCGCTGTACGAGCATCCGGTGAACAGCTTCGTCGCCCATTTCATCGGCGAGAACAACGTGCTTTCAGGCACCGTCGAGACGATCGACAAGGAGTATTGCCGCGTCGCGCTGGCCGGGAGCGGCACGGTCACCGCGCGGGCGGTCAACATCTCAGGCGTGGGCGCATCGACCTCGCTGTCGGTACGGCCGGAGCGGATCACCCTCGTCCCCGACGGCAGCTCCAGCGACGGGGCGAACCGCCTGCCGGCCAAAGTCCAGAACACCATCTATCTCGGCGACCACGCGCTGGCCGTGCTCGATGTCGCCGGCAACGCCGAGTTCATGGTCAAGCTTCAGTCGGGAGCGCACGACAGCCTGCGACATGGCGAAAGCGTGGTCGTCAGCTTCCGCCCTGATGACTGCCTGGCCCTCGATCCCGTCTGATCCGACATCAGCGGGCCTGAAACATTCAACGTCACGCAACTCATATGAAGAAGGAACCAAGACCATGCTGAAGCGCAAGACGATTGCTCTGGGTTTCGCCGCGGCGTTCGTTGCCAGCGCTGCGCTGATGACGGTCGCAGAGGCGCGTGACCTCACCGTCGTGTCGTGGGGCGGCGCCTATCAGGATGCCCAGAAGAAGGTCTATTTCGAGCCGTTCAAGAAGGCGGCCGGGATTGCCATGAACGACGAGTCCTGGGACGGCGGCGTCGGCGTGTTGCGCGCCAAGGTGCAGGGCGGCGCCGCCACCTGGGACGTCGTCCAGGTCGAGAGCGACGAACTGGCGGTCGGCTGCGAGGAAGGCCTGTTCGAGAAGATGGACTACACCAAGATCGGCGGTGAGGCGGCCTACATTCCGCCGTCGGTCAATCCGTGCGGCGTCGGCGCCATCCTCTATGACTTCGTGCTCGGCTACGACAAGGACAAGCTGAAGGAAGCCCCGAAGGGCTGGGCCGACTTCTTCGACACAAAGAAGATCCCGGGCAAGCGCGCTTTGCGCCAGGGGCCGAAGACGACACTGGAGATCGCGCTGATGGCCGACGGCGTCCCGCCGAAGGACGTCTACCAGGTGCTGGCGACCGACGATGGTGTCGATCGCGCGTTCATGAAGCTCGACACCATCAAGGGCGACATCGTCTGGTGGAAGGCCGGCGCCCAGCCGCCGCAACTGCTCGCCTCCGGCGAGGTGGTGATGACCTCGGTCTACAACGGCCGCATCGACACCGCGAACAAGAACGAGAAGAAGAACTTCGGCATGGTGTGGGACGGCGCGCTCTTCACCCTCGACAGCTGGGTCATCCTGAAGGGCAGCCCGAACAAGGACGCGGCCTACAAGTTCCTGGACTTCGCCGGCAAGGCGGAGAACCAGGCGAAACTGTCGGAGCAGATCGCCTACGGCACCTCGAACAAGGACGCGGCCGGCAAGCTCGCGCCCGCCGTCCTGAAGGACCTGCCGACCGCACCCGACAACATCAAGAACGCGGTCGAGATCAACGTTGCGTTCTGGCTCGAGAACATCGACCGCCTGACCGAGCGCTTCAACAAATGGGCGGCGAAATAGCCACCCATGACAGCGTCCGCGACCAGTGCCGATGCGTCGACCGAAGTTCCGCTCAAGCGCCGATTGAGGCGTGCAGAGCGGGCACGTCAGGTCAAGGCATTGGCGCTGGTCGCGCCGCTTCTCGTCTTCCTGCTCTTCACCTTCGCCGGGCCCATCGCCGGCATGCTGTGGCGCGCGGTCGATGACCGCGAGGTGCGCCAGGTTCTGCCTCAAACCATAGCTGCTCTCGCCGAGTGGGACGGCAAGGAGTTGCCGGACGAGAAGGCCTACGCGGCGCTGGCAAGCGACGTCCAGGCGGCGCGCGCCTCCGGCACCATCGCCATCGCGGCCAAGCGGCTGAACTACGCGCTGAACGGTTTCCGCACGATCCTGACCAGCACCTCACGCAATCTCAAGACCGCGCCCGAACCCGGCACGGCGAAGGAGACTCTAAGCAAGATCAATCCGGCCTGGCGCGAACGCCCGACGTGGACGACGATCAAGGACGCCGGCGGCCCCATCACGGGCTTCTACCTTCTGGCAGCGCTCGACCTGACGCGGAACGCGGACGGCGCGATCGTCGCGGCGCCGCCGGATCAGGCCATCTACCGCAGCCTGTTCGCCCGCACTTTCATCATCAGCCTCAGCGTTACCGTCCTCTGCCTGATCCTCGGCTTCCCGGTCGCCTACCTCTTGGCGACGCTGCCGCCCGGTAAGTCGAACCTCCTGATGATCTTCGTGCTGCTGCCGTTCTGGACCTCGCTCTTGGTCCGCACCTGCGCCTGGATCGTGCTGTTGCAGAGCAAGGGCGTCGTCAACGACAGCCTGCACTGGCTTGGCATCATCGACGAGCCGCTCCGCCTGATCTACAACCGCTTCGGCGTCTGCGTGGCGATGACCCACGTGCTGCTGCCGTTCATGATCCTGCCGCTCTACAGCAGCATGAAGGCGATCTCGCCCGCTTACATGCGCGCCGCCGCCTCGCTCGGCGCGCCACCGCTCACCGCCTTTTTGCGCATCTACCTGCCGCAGACGCTGCCCGGTATCGGCGCGGGAAGCCTGCTCGTGTTCATCCTGGCGCTCGGCTATTACATCACGCCGGCCCTCGTCGGCGGCGCTGCCGACCAGATGATCAGCTATTTCATCGCGCTCTACACCACCGAGACCGCCAATTGGGGCCTCGCTTCGGCGCTCGGCGCGGTGCTGCTGCTCGCCACCATTCTCCTGGCTCTTGTCTACGGCAAGCTGGTGCAGGGCCAGCAGGTCACGGGAGGGATGAAGAATTGAGCGACAATTCCTCCCTGCGCACGCCGAGCCAGCGCATCGCGTGGACCGCGACCATCGTCGTCTCGGCGCTGGTGTTCGTCTTCCTGATCGCGCCGATCCTTGCGATCATGCCGCTGTCCTTCAGTTCGGGCTCGTACCTCACCTATCCGCTGCCCGGCTTCTCCTTTCGCTGGTACAACGACTTCATCACTTCGCCGCGCTGGATGAATTCGCTGAAGAACAGCGTGATCATCGGCGTCGCCTCGACCGTGTTATCCATGGTGCTCGGCACGCTGGCCGCGCTGGGCCTGGCGCAGTGGAAGAGCCGCATCAAACCGCTGGTGCTGGCTTTCGTGCTGTCGCCGGTGGTGGTGCCCGGCGTCATCACCGCGGTCGGCCTCTATTTCTTCTTCGCGCCGATTGGCCTCACCGGCAGCTATCTCGGCCTGATCCTGGCCCACACCGCATTGGCGACGCCCTTCGTGGTGATCACGGTCGGCGCGACGCTGCAGAGCTTCGACACCAATCTGGCGCGCGCCGCCGCCTCGCTCGGCGCCTCGCCGCTGTATGCGTTCCGCCGCGTGATCCTGCCGCTGATCCTGCCCGGCCTCGCCTCCGGCGCCCTGTTCGCCTTCGCGACCAGCTTCGACGAGGTGGTGATCGTGCTGTTCATGGCAGGTCCCGAACAACGCACCCTGCCGCGCGAGATGTTCAGCGGCATCCGCGAGAACATCAGCCCGACCATCACGGCGGCGGCGGTGATCCTGACCACCGTCTCGGTCATCCTCCTCGCCACCATGGAAGCCCTGCGCCGACGCAACGAGCGGCTCGAGGGCGGCGGTTGAGGGGCGGCAGTTTCGCAGGGTGGGCAAAGCGGAGCATGCCCACGCATTTTTTGCGACCATGGTGAGATCGTGGGCACCGCGCAAGCGCGCCTTGGCCCACCCTACGAAGGGACACCGCCCGTCCCTTCCGATTTTGCATTCCGCTATGGCGCCCGCCGCTTAGCTGCCGCGATCAATAGCCGCTACAACGGCCACCTCAACAAAGCCCGAACAACAACACACAGGGAGAAGAACAACCATGCAAAAACTCATCGCCGCGGTTGCGGCCGGTCTCGCCCTTGCCGCCACATCCGGCGCCGCGCAGGCGCAGATCTCCGACGACGTCGTCAAGATCGGCGTGCTCACGGACATGTCGAGCCTCTATGCGGACGCCACCGGCAAGGGCTCGCTTGCCGCCGTCGAGATGGCGGTTGCCGATTACGGCGCCAAGGTCGCCGGCAAGCCTGTCGCCGTGGTCGCCGCCGACCACCAGAACAAGCCCGACGTCGGCGTCAACATCGCCCGCAATTGGTACGACAACGACAAGGTCGACGCGATCCTCGACGTGCCGACCTCCTCCGTGGCGCTGCCGGTGTCGGCGCTGACGCGGGAGAAGAACAGGATCAACATCAATTCCGGCGGCGGCTCGTCCGACATCACCGGCACCGCCTGCTCGCCCAACACCGTGCACTGGACCTACGACACCTATGCGCTGTCGAACGTCGCCGGCAAGGCGATGGTCAAGCGCGGCGAGGACACCTGGTTCTTCGTCACCGCCGACTACGCTTTCGGCATGGCGCTACAGCGCGATGCCGCCAACGTCGTCAAGGAGAGCGGCGGCAAGGTGCTCGGCGAGGTTCGCCATCCGCTCAACTCGTCGGACTTCTCCTCCTTCCTGCTGCAGGCCCAGGCCTCCAAGGCCAAGGTGGTCGCGCTGGCGAACGCCGGCGGCGACACCACCAACGCATTGAAGCAGGCATCCGAGTTCGGCCTGACCCAGGGCGGCCAGAAGATGATCGCGCTCCTACAGGAGATCACCGACACGCATTCGCTCGGCATCAAGGCGACGCAAGGCCTGATCGTCACCGACGCCTTCTACTGGGACATGAACGAGGAGACGCGCGCTTTCTCCAAGCGCTTCAACGACAAGGTCGGCCACATGCCGACCATGATCCAGGCCGGGCTCTATTCGGCGACCATGCACTATCTGAAGGCGATCGACGCCATCAAGACCGACGAGGCGCCGAAGGTGATGGAGCAGATGCGCAAGACGCCGGTCAACGACTTCTTCGCCAAGAACGGCAAGATCCGCATCGACGGCCGCATGGTCCACGACATGTATCTGTTCGAGGTCAAGAAGCCTGAAGAATCAAAGGGCGAGTGGGACCTCTACAAGCTGATCGCCACCGTGCCCGGCGACGAGGCATTCCGCCCGCTCAACAAGGGCGGCTGCCCGCTGGTGACGCACTGAGTGCCTGCTCCCTCTCCCCGCTTGCGGGGCGAGGTGAAGACGCACAGGCACGACAATGCGCCCGGTGAAAACCGGGCGCACGTCGTTTAGGCCGTCACGCGAGCCGCGTTACTCCGTGTACTTGAACTCCGGCATGTTCTTCAGCTCGTCCTTGCTGGCATTGAACACGGCGTGGTCCGGATACCATTTCGAGGTCGACGACGTCGTGGTCGCAGCCGGCTTGGTGTCGGCGGTCCCGGTCGCAGCGCCGGTCGTGGTGGTGGTCGCCGGCTTCGCGCCCGTGCCGGTGTAGGCCACGGCCTCGTTGACGAACTTCAGCTTCTCGTAAGGCACAGCGACCAGATGCTCGCCCATGCCGAGGAAGCCGCCGACGCCGATCACAGCGATCTTGATGTCGCCGCTCTTGTCCATCAGCAGGTCGTTGATGGTGCCGATGTTCTCGTTGGCTTCGTTGTAGACCTTGAGGCCGTCCATCTTGGACGTACGCCACTGTCCCGATGCGGTCGTGGTAGTCGTCGTGGCGGTGGTTGCCGCAGGCGCCGCCTTGTCGGTGGTGGCGGTCGGCGACTGCGCGAACGCAACGGTAGCAAGCAGTGCGGTACCGGCAAGGCCGGCAGCGATCGATTTCATCATCATGTTGTCCTCTCCTTCACAGAAAACTCGTGTGGAGAAAACAGCGATGGTCAAACGCAGTTCCTTGCGCGCCGCAATTTCGTCGCGCGATGCGCAAGCGCAAAACGTCGCGCGAGTGTTCCTGCGTCACCTGGTAACATTTTGCGACGCACGGTTCCCCGCCGACGATCATGCGCCCTGGGTGAAGCATGATCGCGGCGAGGAGCCGCGCCGACCCGCGTCGCCCGGGGTCAGCTCTTGTAGTCGATCAGGAGCGCGGAGAAACCGGAGCTGCCGGATGAGCTGCCGTTGGCGCCGTAGGACGATGTCGACGATTGCGATTGCTGCAACGCCTGGAGGAACTGCTGCAGGATCTCGGCAACGGTCTGGTCGCTGGATGTGCTGCCGGTCGTGTCCGTTGTGGACGACGAGGAATCCGAAGAGCTGTCGTCCGGCGGCGGACCGGGCGGCGGCCCCC
>NZ_JXDL01000001.1:6612275-6614069 GCF_001590795.1 Bradyrhizobium sp. AT1 | reverse complement strand
CCGGGACCGCTCGCGAAGGCGGACTGAAACACACCCTTGAGTTCTTCGGCCTGGTCCGAGGTCAGCGTCCCGTTCGACACCTCGTTCGAGATCAGGTCGTCGATCTTCGACTGCATGTCCTCCTTGGAGGGGCGCGTGCCGCTCGACCCATCGCTCGACCGGCCCTGCTGGAGTGCCGTGTCGATGTCGGTCAGCGCCGTCGAGAGCGCGGACTGGTCCGACGACGAAATCGTGCCGGCGGAGACTTCCGATTGCAATTGCTGCTGCAGCCGCTGCAGCGGTGACTGGATGTTGCCGGCGGAGGCCGCCGAAATCGAGGTCATGATGGCTCCGTGGGTTTTGCGGGGTTTCAACGCTGCCCACGCCACGGTATGGTTAACGGCCTTAACGAGATCTTGCCGCTCCGGCGCCGTGCGATTGCCGCCTGTTGCGGGACGCCGGACAGAAACAATCCGAAACAAAAATCTTCGCCATTTGGCCCGAATCTTGGACAAACAAAGCGCATGGCCATTCCCAATCCCAACATCCTGGTCGTCGAGGATGACCGCGAAACACGGACGTTGATTGCGAAGTACCTGCGCAACAACGCCTGCAACGTTACCGCCGTGAGCGATGGGCGCGAGATGTCGCGCGCCCTGGCCGATCACCGCGTCGACCTCATCATCCTCGACGTCATGCTGCCGGGCGAGGACGGGCTCAGCCTGTGCCGCAAGGTGCGTGCCGAGGCACAGACGCCGATCATCATGCTGACCGCGCGCGGCGAGGACGTCGATCGCATCGTCGGCCTCGAGATGGGCGCGGACGACTACCTGCCGAAACCCTTCAACCCGCGCGAGCTGCTCGCCCGCATCAACGCGGTACTGCGCCGCCAGGCCGCGGCGCAAGCGGCGAGCTCGATCGAGGGCGCCTCCACGCTTGCCTTCGAGGGCTGGCACATCGATCTGCGCCTGCGCGAGTTGCGCAATCCGGAAGGTGCGCGCGTCGCGGTGACCAGCGCCGAATTCGATCTCCTGCGCACCTTCTGCGAACGGCCCGGCCGCGTGCTGTCGCGCGACAGCCTGCTCGACCTCACGCAAGGGCGCAACACCGGCTCGTTCGAGCGCTCCATCGACGTGCTGGTCAGCCGCATCCGCCGCAAGATCGAGCCCAACCCGGCCGATCCCACCATGATCAAGACGGTACGCTCCGGCGGCTATCTGTTCACGCCAAGGACCGAGCCGACAAGGACTGAACCAGCAAGGATTGAAGCGGTTGCGGCGCCCCTGAGCAATTGAGGGGGCCGCGACGATGAAGCCGTTCGGATTCTTCCACCTCAAGGGTATCGGCGGGCAGATCGCCGCGCTGGTGCTGGCTTCGACCGTCGCGCTCCATCTCGTCGTCACCACCGCGTTCCTGATCAGCCGGCCGGACCGCCCCGACACGCCGCCGGACGGGGCCCATCAACTGGTCGATGCGGCGCTGCTGCTCGGCGCGGCCGAGCCCGCCGAGCGTCCACGCCTCGTCGCCGATCTCGCGCGCGCCTTCCCTAACCTCGGCATCGAAATGCTCGCGCCCGGCACCGCGAGCTTTGAGGAGAGCGACAGCCTGCACGGGATACGCCGTCATCTCGGGCGCGGCTACAAGGCGCTGCAGCTTGCCCCGGACGGTGCCGTGCTTCGCGTCGGCGTCGAACTGCCCGACGGCACCGTGATCGGCGGCCGCGTCGATCGCGGGCCGCGGCCGTGGTTCTGGGGCGCCCCGTGGCTGATGGCGCTGATGACCGCCTTCATCTGCGTCAGCGTGCTCGGCCTGTGG
>NZ_JXDL01000001.1:6595888-6612208 GCF_001590795.1 Bradyrhizobium sp. AT1 | reverse complement strand
CTTCATCTGCGTCAGCGTGCTCGGCCTGTGGGCGGCGCGTGCGCTTGCAGCACCCCTGTCGTCCTTCGCCAAGGCCGCCGAGAATTTCAGCCTGGACGGCGGGGCGGAGCCGCTGCCCGAGCGCGGTCCGGAGGAGATCCGCTCGGTGGCGCGCGCGCTCAACCGCATGCACGAACGGATCACGCGGCTGATGTCGGACCGCACGCGCATGCTGGCCGCGATCAGCCACGATCTGCGCACCCCGATCACGCGGCTGCGCCTGCGCGCCGAGTTCATCGAGGACGAGACCAACCGCAGGCGCACGCTGATCGACCTCGACCAGATGCGCGCGATGCTGGAGAGCGTGCTGTCGCTGCTGCGCAACGACCGCAAGATCGAGGCCGTGACGCTGGTCGACATCGCCAGCACGCTGCAGCTCATCGCCGACCAGTTCGGCGACATGGGCCATGTCGTGCATTATGAGGGGCCGGCGTCCGCGACCGCCGCCGCGCGGCCCGACGACCTGCATCGCGGCGTCACCAACCTCGTCGAGAACGCGGTGCGCTTCGGCGCCGAGGTGACGATCCGCCTCGACATGTCCGGCACCGAATTCGTCATCGACGTCGAGGACGACGGCCCCGGCATTTCGGATGCGCGCAAGCAGGAGATGCTGGAGCCGTTCGTGCGTGGCGACGACGCGCGCACCATGGACGAGTCGACCGGCTTCGGATTGGGCCTGTCGATCGCCCGCGCCATCGCGCTCGCCCATGGCGGCGAGCTGTCGCTGCACGACCGCGAGCCCCACGGATTGATCGTGCGGATGCAATTGCCGCTGTGGCAGCAATCGCGCCTGGCTGCGGCTTAGGATCGCCCGTTACGCCGCGAGCGGCGGGTGCTCGACGGCCACCTCGTCGAAAATGGCCACGGCCTCGAAGCGATAATTGCAGGCGTGGCAGGTCCAAAGATAGGAGACGCGGCCCTCGCCCGCCTCGACCCAATCGGGCTGCGGGATCGGCGTGCCGCATTGGGCACAGGGGTTTTGCCTGGGGGTCTCGCTGAGGATTGCTTTTGGCATGGCACCTCTCCGGATTTGCTAACCGCTTCCTACTCGCTTTCGCCGGCACACGCGAATAGACAGGCGTGCTGCCGCGAACGGTCCGCCCTGAAGGAACCTGTACGCCAGCATTGAGTCGTAACAGCGGCTCGGCGCCGCAAAAACGTTAACGGCGGCGTTTGGTCACATCATCGCCGCGTTCGGGAGGCCTATCGGCAGCCGGGCGCAGGTCATCTCGAGGGCCTCAGGGATATCTTATGAAGATTTTACGCATTGCCGCGCTGCTCGCGGCCGGACTGACATTGCCGCAGGCGGCCTTCGCCGGTGAGGCCGACTATGCCGAGATGGTCGCGGCCCATGCCCGCGCCAACGGCGTGCCGGAAGCGCTGGTGCACCGCGTGATCATGCGCGAGAGCCGCTATCAGCCCCACCTCGTCGGCCGTGGCGGCACCATCGGGCTTATGCAGATCAAGCTCGCGACCGCCCGCGGCGTCGGCTACACCGGCGATGCCGCCGGCCTGCGCGATCCCAACACCAACCTCACCTATGCCGTGAAATACCTCGCCGGCGCCTACCGCGCCGCCAATGGCGATCACGCCCGCGCCGTGCGCTATTTCGCCGGCGGCTATTACTACGCCGCCAAGCGCCAGCGGCAGGAGACGGTGCAGGTCGCCAACATGGGCGAGAGCATGGGCCAGCCGTGGCTCGAGCCGAACGGCAATCCGCAGCCGATGTTCGGCAACGTCCCGCACCGGAAGCTCGCCCAGCGCGTGCGCAACGCGCGGGCGCAGGCGGCTCAGTAAGCGCCCGTGTCCCGGACGCGCTGCAGCGCGTAGCGTTGCTCTGCGCAGAGCCGGGACCCAGCATCCGCACCAAGCATGGGCCCCGGCTCTGCGACGCATCACGCCGCCAAAAGGCGGCGCGCTGCATCGCGTCCGGGGCACGAGCGGTGAGGTTCCCACCTACCGCGTTGACCATCCCGTCCTGCTGTCCTACATTAGACCCGTTCCGAGGGGTGCTCCGAGGAGGAGCTGAGATACCGCTAAATGGGCAATAACGCCCAGGACCGCGGTGACCCTTTGAACCTGATCCGGGTCATGCCGGCGAAGGGACAGGGATGTTGCAAACGACCAAGCGACCGGATTCACCGGTATCCATCATCGGCGCAGGCATTGCGGGCGCCTGGCAGGCCCTGTTGTTCGCGCAGGCCGGCCATGCCGTGACCTTGCACGAGCGCGGTGACGAGGCGATGACGGACGCCACCAGCCATTGGGCCGGCGGCATGCTCGCGCCCTATTGCGAGGCCGAGGTCGCCGAACCCATCATCAGCCGCCTCGGGCTGCGCTCGCTCGAGGTCTGGCGGCGCGAGCTGCCCGACACGCCGTTCAACGGCTCGCTCGTCGTCGCCCATCCGCGCGAGCGCAACGATTTCGAGCGCTTTGCGCGCATGACCGAGGACCACCGCCGGCTCGACGCCGCCGGCCTCGCCGCGCTCGAGCCGTCGCTGGAGGGCCGCTTCCGCGACGCGCTGTTCTTCCCGGCCGAGGGCCATGTCGAGCCGCGCCGCGTGCTGCCCAAGCTGCACGAGCGCATCCGCGCCGCCGGCGGCACCATCAAATTCTGCAGCGACGTGACGGCCAACGATCTTGACGGCATTGTGATCGACTGCCGCGGCCTCGGTGCCCGCGACGAGCAGCCGGAGCTGCGCGGCGTCAAGGGCGAGATGATCCTGATCGAGACCGCCGAGGTGCAGCTGGCGCGCCCGGTGCGGCTGATGCATCCGCGCTGGCCGCTCTACGTGATCCCGCGCGAGGACAATCTGTTCATGCTGGGCGCGACCTCGATCGAGACCGAGGACACCGGCGTCAGCGTCCGCTCCGCGCTGGAGCTGCTCGGCGCCGCCTACACCGTGCACCCCGCGTTCGGCGAAGCCCGCATCGTCGAATTCGGCTCCGGGCTGCGGCCCGCTTTTCCCGACAATCTGCCTCGCATCGGCATTCGCGGGCGCAGGATCACCGTCAACGGCCTCTATCGCCACGGCTTCCTGATCGCCCCCGCGCTCGCCGAGCTGACGCTCGCCTATGTCGAGCGCGGCCAGATCGACAACGAGGTGATGCGATGCTTGTGATCGTCAACGGCGAGCAGCGCGAGGTGAGCTCGGCAAGCGTCGGCGCGCTGCTGTCCGAGCTCGACTACGAGGGCACCCATTTCGCCATCGCTCTGAACTACGACGTCGTGCCGAAGAGCCGCTGGGCCGAGACCAGCCTGAAGGCCGGCGACGAGATCGAGATCATCACGCCACGGCAGGGAGGGTGAGCGGGATGCTTTCGCCAAACACTCCACTGTCATCGCCCGGCTTGACCGGGCGATCCAGTACGCCGCGGCTTCACGGTTCTAGCCGCACCGCCGCGGCGTACTGGATCCCCGCCTTCGCGGGGATGACAGCTGCATTTGCGGAGACACCTTCGACATGGTGACCTTCTACGGCAAGACCTTCGCCTCGCGCCTGCTGATCGGCAGCGCGCTCTATCCCTCGCCTGCGATCATGCAGGATGCGATCCGCGCCTCCGGCTCCAACATCGTCACGGTGTCGCTGCGGCGCGAATCCGCCGGCGGCAAGTCCGGCGATGCGTTCTGGAAGCTGATCCGCGAGCTCGACGTCACCGTGCTGCCGAACACCGCCGGCTGCCGCACGGTGCGCGAGGCGGTGACCACCGCAAAACTCGCGCGCGAATTGTTTGCTACGCCCTGGATCAAGCTCGAGGTGATCGCCGACAACGACACGCTACAGCCCGACGTCGTCGGCCTGGTCGAAGCCGCCACCATCCTGATCAAGGACGGCTTCGAAGTATTCCCCTATTGCACCGAGGACCTCTCGGTCGCCAACCGCCTGGTCGATGCCGGCTGCAAGGTGGTGATGCCGTGGGCCGCCCCCATCGGCAGCGCGAAAGGCATCACCAACCGCGATGCGCTGAAACTGCTGCGCGACCGGCTGCCCGATATCACGCTGGTGGTCGATGCCGGCCTGGGCGCGCCCAGCCACGCCGCGCAGGCGCTGGAGCTCGGCTATGACGCCGTGCTGCTCAACACCGCGATCGCAAAGGCCGCCGATCCCGTCGCGATGGCCAAGGCCTTCCGCTTGGGTATCGAGGCCGGCCGCACCGCTTACGAGGCCGGGCTGATGAACGCCCGCGACTTCGCCTCCCCCTCCACCCCTGTCGTTGGGACCCCGTTCTGGCATGCCGTATCCTGATCGCTTCTATCCCGTCGTCGACAGCCTTGCGTGGGTCGAGCGCCTCACAAAACTCGGCGTCGGCACCATTCAGCTGCGCGCCAAGGAGCTCGACGACGGGCAGGCCTTGCAGATGGTGACCGACGCGCTGGCGATCACCGAAGGCACCCAAGCCAAGCTGGTCGTGAACGATTATTGGCGCGCCGCGATCGTCGCCGGTGCCAAATATCTGCATCTCGGCCAGGAGGATCTTGCAGAGGCCGACCTCAAGGCGATCCGCGAGGCCGGCCTGTCACTCGGCATCTCCACCCATGACGATGCCGAGCTTGAAACCGCGCTCGCTGCCAAGCCTGATTACGTCGCGCTCGGCCCGATCTTCTTCACCACCCTGAAATCGATGCGCTTCGAGCCGCAGGGCATTCCGAAGATCACCGAATGGAAGAAGCGCATCGGATCGATCCCGCTGGTCGCCATCGGCGGCATCAAGTTCGAGCACGCCGCGGAGATCTTTGCCGCCGGAGCGGATTCGATCGCGGTGGTGTCCGACGTGACGCAGAACGCCGACCCGGATGCCCGCGTGCGGCAATGGCTCGGCCTGAAGGAGGCTGCGTGATGCAGGCCCCGCTCTCACCACACACTCTGCCGTCATCGCCCGGCTTGACCGGGCGATCCAGTACGCCGCAGCGCCTCGGCTTGAGTCGAGCTGCCGCGGAATACTGGATCCCCGCCTTCGCGGGGATGACAGCTGTGATTGACGCCCGCGCAGCGAAGCTAACGAATTAAACCGGAGGATCCCATGAACATCCGCTCCAATCCCGACAAGACCGTTCCCGCCGTCACCACTGGCCCCCTTCCCTCCTCGCGAAAGATCTTTGCCTCTCCCGACGCTGCGCCCGAGCTGCGCGTGCCGCTGCGCGAGATCATCCTGTCCGAAGGCGCGGGCGAGCCCAACCTGCCGGTGTACGACACCTCGGGCCCCTACACGGATCCGAGCGTCACCATCGACGTCAACGCCGGCCTTGCCCGCAACCGCAAGCAATGGGTGCTGGAGCGTGGCGGCGTCGAGGAATATGACGGCCGCCAGGTCAAGCCGGAGGACAACGGCAGCGTCTCCACCGACAAGGCCGCGCGCGCCTTCTCGGCCTATCACAAGCCGCTGCGCGGCCTCGACGGCCACAAGATCACGCAGCTCGAATTCGCCCGCGCCGGCATCATCACCAAGGAGATGATCTACGTCGCCGCCCGCGAAAACCTCGGCCGCAAGCAGCAGCTCGAGCGCGCCGAAGCCGCGCTCGCCGACGGCGAGAGCTTTGGCGCTTCGGTCCCCGCTTTCATCACGCCCGAATTCGTGCGCGACGAGATCGCGCGCGGCCGCGCCATCATCCCCTGCAACATCAACCATTCCGAGCTCGAGCCGATGATCATCGGCCGCAACTTCCTGACCAAGATCAACGCCAATATCGGCAACTCCGCCGTGACGTCGTCGGTCGAGGAAGAGGTCGAGAAGATGGTGTGGGCGATCCGCTGGGGCGCCGACACCGTGATGGACCTCTCCACGGGCCGCAACATCCACACCACGCGTGAATGGATCCTGCGCAACTCGCCGGTGCCGATCGGCACCGTGCCGATCTACCAGGCGCTGGAGAAGTGCAACGGCGATCCCGTCAAGCTGACCTGGGAGCTCTACAAGGACACGCTGATCGAGCAGTGCGAGCAGGGCGTCGACTATTTCACCATCCACGCCGGCGTGCGGCTGTCCTACATCCACCTCACCGCCAGCCGCGTCACCGGCATCGTGTCGCGCGGCGGCTCGATCATGGCGAAGTGGTGCCTGGCGCATCACAAGGAGAGCTTTCTCTACACGCATTTCGACGAGATCTGCGACCTCATGCGCAAGTATGACGTCTCGTTCTCGCTCGGCGACGGCCTGCGTCCGGGCTCGATCGCCGATGCCAACGACCGCGCGCAGTTTGCCGAACTCGAAACCCTCGGCGAACTGACGAAGATCGCGTGGGACAAGGGCTGCCAGGTCATGATCGAAGGCCCCGGCCACGTGCCGATGCACAAGATCAAGATCAACATGGACAAGCAGCTCAAGGAGTGCGGCGAAGCCCCCTTCTACACCCTCGGGCCCCTGACCACCGACATCGCGCCGGGCTATGACCACATCACCTCAGGCATCGGCGCCGCCATGATTGGCTGGTTCGGCTGCGCCATGCTCTGCTACGTCACGCCGAAGGAGCATCTCGGCCTGCCCGATCGCAACGACGTCAAGACCGGCGTCATCACCTACAAGATCGCCGCCCACGCATCCGACCTGGCCAAGGGCCACCCGGCCGCGCAATTGCGCGACGACGCCCTCTCCCGCGCCCGTTTCGACTTCCGCTGGAGCGACCAGTTCAACCTCGGCCTCGACCCGGATACGGCCAAGAACTTCCACGACGAGACCCTACCGAAGGAAGCCCACAAGGTCGCCCATTTCTGCTCAATGTGCGGCCCCAAATTCTGCTCGATGAAGATCACGCAGGACGTGCGGGATTACGCGGCGACGTTGAACGATCCGAACAGCGTGGGGATGTCGATGTCGGGCACCGCCGAGGACGGCATGGCCAAGATGAGCGCGAAGTTCAAGGAGATGGGCGAGAGCTTGTATCTGGATGCGGAGAAAGTGAAGGAGAGCAATCGGGTGTTGTGAGGGGATATTGATACGTTCAATCAACTCTCTGGGCCGACACGGCGTGTTGGCCCAGAAGATACCCCCTAAACTCCGCAGATCGCACAGTTCTGTGTTTCCATGACGCCCGATCCATGCCTCTTTTGTGGTATTATTAAAGAATCAATTGTATAAACTTATAGTTGCAGTGAAGTTATGAATGTGACAAAAACAAGACTTGGAGGATATCACGGGAGAGCTAAGCATCGAAATTGATCGGAGGCTAAGCTGATATGGCGCTTCAAATTGGCACCGCTTCACTTCTCGAGCCAACCGCCGAGACAATTGGTAAAATAGTTGCGGAAGCTCGGCGAGGTCACTTAGAGAGCGTTGTAAACGATTCACGCGTCTTCACTTGCGAGACCCGCAACCAAGGGACAAACGCAGAAATAGTTTTTCGCATACAGAGTTTTATTTTCCACTCTGAAATTTTCATGAACTGTCGCCTCAAAATCTTTCGAGGGAGCTCTGGATGCGTTCGATTTAGCTTGGCAACAACGAGCCAAAATTTGCATCTGGAAGACTATCTGAACACTCCAAGCTACCTATCCATCGCTGAAGAGTACGACGTGTACAGAATTTATTACCGGGGGCGATCTTTAAATGTCGGGCGGCAGGAATGATCAAACGGTCACCGCATCAATCGTTACCGCACTTGATGAAGAAAACGGTTATCTGAACGAGGTGCTTAAAAGTCGTTGCGATCGCGTCCCAACTGATCGCCCTTACAAATCATCGATTTGGAAAGTGAAATCAGATCCTAATAAGACAATTGCCGTTGCATCGATTGGAAGGATGGGCAACGTTCGCTCGGCCGCTATGACAGCCGCCATGTGGCGATATCACACTTCCCCTCTAATCATTCTATTGGGAATCGCCGGAATTTTAGACACCGCTCAATTTCGCTTGGGCGATGTGATCCTGTCTGCCGACGTCAAAACGCGGTATCCAAACAAACTGAAGCAGCTGAACACAAGAGAAGATGTTGTCGTCGATTTGACAGCTACTCCTCGCGAACCATCTGCAAGTTATTCTCCACCTTTTGACGGCCTGACTGAAGTAGACTCCAGAGAATTATATTTCGATAATGGTTACCTTCGCCATATTCGTGACAAGGCATCATGTGGCAAGGGGCTGAATGCAATTCAGTCTTATATTGCCGCACGTCCGGATCGGCGCGTTCACCTCAGGGACAACAAGCAGCATCCCGACAATATTTCTGCACAAGGGACAAGAAAGCCAAGAATTCAATCAGCGACGGTTTTCAGTTGGGGAATGGTTGTCGACCACGATGAATACAGGCAGTTTCTTTTGCACAAGAATGAGGATCACTCACTAGACTACTATCCTGGTGAGGCGGCGGATGGAAAAGGCATAGCAAGCGTAGACATGGAGTCATTTGGCTTCTTCGCCTTTTTCGAGGAACTGAGCCGTTTCGACGTCAGAATGACGCCGACACGCATTACTGTTAGAGGGCTCTCCGATCATGCAGGATCCAAGACAAAATTTCAGAAAGACACTAAAGACTCTTGGAGACGAGTCGCGTTAGAGAACGCAGCCTTGACAGCGATCGATTTCATTGAGAACGCGCATATTTGATGGCAGCGTAGCGCCGCCAACGCGCTTCAGTAAGTGGCGCCGGATTTGTAGTGAGTTTACCTCACCGCCTCCCCGATCAGCTCCGCCCCAACCTCCGCCTCGTCTTCGTCGGCACCGCCGCCTCGACGCGCTCGGCTGAGGTCGGGCACTACTACGCCCATCCCGGCAACCGCTTCTGGCGCGCGATCCATGAGGTCGGGATCACGCCGCGGCGCTATCAGCCGAGTGAGTTCGCGGAGCTGATCGAGCTTGGCATCGGCTTCACCGATCTCTCCAAGAGGGGCGCGGGGATGGATCACCAGATCGCGGCGGAGACGATCGACGTGGCGGGCTTCCGGGCGAAAATGGAGACGTACCGGCCGCGGACGATTGCGTTCACGAGCAAGAAGGCGGCGAGCTTGTTTTACCGCAGGCCGTCAGCTGCGATCGCGCTGGGGCGGCAGGTGCGCGATGCGAGCTTGCCGGAAATTTTTGTGCTGCCGTCGCCCTCGGGTGCCGCCTCGGGCAATTGGACCATCGAGCCGTGGCGCGAGCTTGCGTCATGGATCGCGTCGTAGGGTGGGTTAGCTGCGCGGCAGCGCGAAGCGCAGTCGCGCGGCGTAACCCACCGCGTCTGCCGCTGCAGACACATGAGAGGTGGGTTACACCTACGACGACCCCACCCTGCGCGATCTTCGTTCAGCGAACGACATTGCTGATGGAGCGGGCGATGGCCTGGACGTCGATTTCGGCGGATGGCCCGCCTTCGACAGTGATGAATTTGAAGCTCTTCAGCTGATCGGGCACATCGGCCCCCGATCGCAGGATCGGAATGATGGGCCTGTCCGATTTCTGCGCCAACTGCAATTCATAGCCGATGGAGCTGTTCGACAGCGCTCCGGAAGCGGCGTTTGGAAGCAGGAACACGGTCGCGTCGCTCTGGGCGATCCTTTCCGAAACCCAGTCCCTGAGATTGACGCCTGAGGGAATGTCGACGTCGATCGCGACGTCGACATGATGGCGCTTCAATTCCTTTGCGACCGCACCGGCCAGCCGGGCATCCGAACCGGTATAGGAAAGGAACACCTTCGGCTGGCGTTCCCCAGGCTCGATTGCCATCGGCGCGTCTCTCTCCTCGGTCCCGGCCGCAGCCATCTCCTCCTTCGACGGCACCGACCGACCGAGACGCAGCCAGTGGCTGAGCTGAAGGTTCTGCCCGTTGGTCATGCGGACGTCTGCCTGAATTCGAAATTCGCCCCAGCCACTGCTCTCCAGGCGGAAGTTGTTCGCGCGATCGGTTACGCGCACCTCGGGCGGCGAGAAAGTCGGGTGAAGCTTCCAGACCACCGCGTCGACGGCGGCGATCTCCTCCGGGGGTCCTTCGAGCCAGACCGACCACTCCCAGTATGAGGGTTCGATCTGTTCGGAAAGCTGGGCAATCTTGATGGTCGCCATCACACGCTCGCCAGCTCGATATGAACCCATTGCGGAGACTCGACCGAATTCCACTTTGGAAGGGCTCCATCGAGAAGCTGAACCTCAATGGAATCATCCAACTTGACGCCCGGCACCACGAGAAACACGCCGCCCGGCTTTCGCGCCGCCCGCCCGTCCATCCACGGGCTCGGCGCGACTGCGTTCGGACGGACGAGCCTATACTGGCACTTCGCATTGCCGCTGGCCGCGAAGAGGGCGGCCTCCTTCGGCACAAGCCTGATCTCGAGAGCCCTCCCCGCTTGCGCCCGCCAATAGCCAATCGTTTCGGAGAGACGGACAAGGGCTTCCGCAGGTTCAGCCCGATCGAGCTTGATATGATCGTTCTGCGCATACGGCCCGTTCAAACGGACACCATCTTCGATGATGGCGATGGCCAATTGGTGCCTGTTTCGCGCAGATACGTATTCGCCGGACACCCATTGGGTCGGCATCCAATAGCTTTGCCCCTGCTCCTGCACTTGCAGCTCTCGCGTCATCAGCGCGATCAGAGCGTCGCATTCCTGAATGCGTGTCTGGATTTCCGGCGTGAGATCCTGTCCGCCAAGAATTTCTCCGCTGACAGGCACCAGGCCGTGGCTGCGAATGAGCCGGTCAACATGACTGACCAGTTGCTCGTTGCGATCTCGAAATGAGAAGGCGATAAAAATCTTGTTCACATCAAATCCCCGCAACGATTGACGGAGAGAGAAAAATGACTCCACTACTTAAACGCGATTACAATGTTCGGATTCCGATCTACCGTCAAGGCCGTTATCTCTCGGACGGGCGGCAAGCAATTGTCGCTGCAACGCACCGAATCGCGCGCGAGGCCAACCGCGCCGGACGCCGCCAAGCAGCAGGCGCGAGCGCCGGTCGATGTCAGACATTGCTTGGACCGCCATATGGCGATGGGTTCCACTTGCTCTTTCAGCCCGCTGCGGCTGGACAGAAAACTCGCGTCTGATTGTCGGAATCCGCGCCGACGAGCCGTCCTTTGGCTGCAGAGCGCGATGACCGCGGAGACCTGGATATGCCCACTATCACCGCCTTCGAGAACTCCCCCGACCGCGGCCGCGGGCAGGCCCGCGACATGCGGGTGCGCTGGGCGTTCGAGGAGGTCGGGCTACCCTACGACGTCCGCCTCGTCTCGTTCGCCGCGATGAAGCAGCCGGAGCATCTTGCGCTGCATCCGTTCGGGCAGATTCCGACCTATGAGGACGGCGATCTCGCGCTGTTCGAGTCTGGGGCGATCGTGCTGCACATCGCCGAGCGCCACGATGGCTTGCTGCCTGGGGACGCCAATGCGCGCGCCCGCGCGATCGCGTGGATGTTCGCCGCGCTGAGTACGGTTGAACCGCCGATCGTCGAGCTCACCATGGCGATGCTGTTCGAGCGCGACAAGAGCTGGTACGCCGCGCGCCTGCCGATGCTGCAGGATCGCGTCCGAACCAGGCTCGGCGAATTGTCCGCTCGCCTCGGTGATGCCGACTGGCTCGACAGCGCCTTCAGCGCCGGCGATCTCATGATGGTGACGGTGCTGCGGCGGCTGAACACATCAGGGCTGCTCGACGAATACCCTAAAATCGCCGCCTATGTCGCGCGCGGCGAGACGCGGCCGGCGTTCCGGCGCGCGTTCGATGCGCAGCTGGCAGTGTTCGCTGCCGCGTCGCAGTCGTCATCGCTCTCGTAGGGTGGGCAAAGCGAAGCGTGCCCACGAATTGTATCGATCACTGACGAATGGTGGGCACGGCGCTTACGCGCCTTTGCCCACCCTACGGCACCGTCTTCTACCGCATCGTGATGGCAAGACCCGAGAGATCCGCGTTCGCCATCAGGCCGACCTGTTGCCCCGTCAGTTCCAGCACCGCGCCCTTCTGGTTGGTCAGCACGATGGCGCGGGCGCCGGCACCCAAGGCAAGGCCCGCACCGGCAGCGCCGTAGACCCCGGCGACGTCGGAGGGGCGGTTGATGTTGCTGACGCGGCCGCGCAGCACGGTCTTGGAGCCGCCGAACACGAGGCCGTAGTCGAGGCCGCCGGTGGAGAGCCCATAGGTGCGGCCGCGGAAGTTGAGCACGCCCGAGCCGCCGGAGCCGCCGATGATCCAGCCCGCCTTGTAGATCGTGAGCGTCACGAAGCCGCTGTCGGCCTTTGCTGCGGTCGAAAGTCCGGCCAGCGCGGCAATGGCGACCAGCGCGGCGCGGAAGGTGGATGCGAGCTTCATGGGGGTCTCCGGGAACTGCTTCTTGGGGGGAAGGATTCGAATCAGACGAAGGGAATGTACCTGATGGATCGGGGCGGCAACATGATGGATGAGGCGGGCGCAGCGCTCGTCGCCAAGCACTCAACTGTCATCGCCCGGCCAGTGCGCAATTGCGCACTAGGACCGGGCGATCCAGTACTCCGAGACAGCAGCGATCGAACCGAGAGGCTGCGGCGTACTGGATGCCCCGGTCAGGCTGGGGCATGACAGTGGAACTCTTAGCGGGAGCCCAGGCAACCGCATCATCCCATCATGCCCCCGTTTTGCCCGACGAAGCAAACGATCATTTTCGCTCTTCCCGAATTACAAAAGTCCCAACGATTTCCGCCCCATCCCTACTGTGCATGGGGTTGTTTTCGCATTTTTTGGTTTGAGCCGCCCTCGCCTGCCGCTACGCTTGCCGCGTCAGCGACCGTCTTCGAGGTGATCCCATGCCGATCCAGCATTTCGCGCCCCCGCCACACGTGAAGGCGCCGCCGCTGTCGTTTGCGACGCGCGTCGGCGATCTCCTGTTCGTCTCGGGCATTCCCGGCTTCGATGCCAATGGCGCGCTGCCCGACGGCTTCGAGGCGCAGTTCGCCAATGTCGTCGTCAACATCAAGCGCGTGCTGGGCGAGGCCGGCGCCGCCATGGGCGACCTCGCCAAGGTCAACGTGCTGCTGACCCGCGCCTCCGACGTCGCCGCCATGAATGCGCTCTATGCCGGCGCTTTCGGCCCGCCGCCCTATCCGGCGCGCACGACCTGCGTGGTGCAGGCCCTGCCCGATCCGAAGATGCTGATCGAGATCGAGGCGGTGGCCTCGCTATCAAAGTGAGCCGACCGTGTGGCTTGTCGGGCACGCGGCCCAACCAAATGCGCCGCCGCGCCTGACATGTCCGTGAACGGCCGCCCCCCGGCTTGCAAAGACCCTGCTTTTACCGCACGAATTTTCAGGTCCCACGTCCCCACAAGGAGATACTTCATGCGTCGCGTTCTCGCGCTCTGTGCCGTTGCCGGCATCGCCACCTCCGTCTTCGCCGCGCCGGCCTCGGCCGCGGTCGGCTACTACGTGATCCGCTGGGACAACACCGGCATCTGCCAGGTCTGGAACGAGGACCTGAAGTACAAGCCGTTCCAGTTCGGGGTGTCGACCTACAAGGTCGTCAGCAAGCCGCTGCCGACGTTCCAGGCCGCGTCCGACCTCCAGATCAAGATGCGCGCCGAGCGCCGCTGCACGCTCTAGGCTTGACGCGACACAACGGTTTTTAGGGCGGATCGCGCGAGCGGTCCGCCTTTTCGTTTTTTGCAGGACCGCGTATTTCGGCCGAAATTGACCATCTCCCGCGCGGGTTCGTTGAACCTGATCCGCGCACGGAACTACTCACATCTTGTCCGGCGCGCATCACCGACAAGCGACCGGCACCCGCCCTCCCCGCATTGCCGGGAGGCGCATCACAACATTCATTTCGAGGAGCTGATCATGCGTCGTATTTCCGTGCTGTGCGCTGCCGCCGGTCTTGCCGTCACCGCGTTCGTTGCCGCGAGCCCTGCACAGGCCAGCTATCACCTGATCCGCTGGCAGGACACCGGCTTCTGCCAGATCTGGGACGAGAGCATCCCGACCACGCCGTGGCCGGCCGGCTATCACCGCGCCAGCCCGAGCATGCCGACCTTCATCGACGCCCTCGCGGCAAAGGACGCCGCGCTGAAGAACGGCCACTGCACCTGGTAAGATTTCGATCGGCGGACGAAGAACCGGGCAAGGACGCCAGCGTCCTTGCCCGGTTTGTTTTGGAAGGCCTGAAACGCTCACGCGTCCTTGTGCGCGCCGGGATGGATCAGGACATCGCGGGCGGCGGCGAGGTCGATGAAGGCTTGTGCGCTGCCGCCGTGGTCGGGATGCATGTCCTTGGCGGCGCGGCGATAGGCCCGGTTGATGTCCTCGCAGGTGAGCTGCACCGCGAGCGGCAGGCCGAGCATCTTGCGGGCGCGATCCTCGCTGGAGAGCTTCTTCGGCGCAGCATTGCGGCGGCCGAAGCGCGGCGCGGTCAAATCGTGGACCACTTCGAGCACCACACCGAGACGGCGCTGGGCCGCCAGCGTGACGCCGTGATCGTCGTTGTCAGCGGCCTGGCGCAGCACCGGCAGCGCCTGTTCGGCAGCCTGACGCAGCAGGGTATCCGTGCTCATCCGCGCGATCTCGGCCACGAGCCGGCCCGCCTCGGCGAAGTCGGCGGATTGCGCCGAGCGGAGGCGTTCGAGGGCGAGTTTCCAAGAATCGAGCCGGGGGTCGAGCCGTTCCATCATGCGCGCAACGTTTAGCAATCGAGATCAGTATGCCAAGGCTGCCGTTTCCGGCCCCTTAATTTCGAGTTAGCGTTTCGTGAAACTTCGAAAAGAAATCGGGAGGAATATGCCATGGCATTGCTTGCAAACCACATCGCCGTCGTCACCGGGGCCGGTTCCGGCATCGGCCGCGCCATCGCCGCCGGCTATGCCCGCGAGGGCGCGCAAGTGGTGCTGCTCGACGTCAATTCCGACACCGTCGCGGAGGCCGCGCAGGAGATCCGAAAAGCAGGCGGCAAAGCCGAGAGCTTTGCGCTCGACGTCACCAGGCGCGAGGATTGCTTCGCGCTGGCTGGCCAAGTCGCCGACAAGGTCGGCCAGGTCTCGATCCTCGTCAACAACGCCGGCATCACCCGCCGCAACGCCTTCACCGCGGAGACCGAGACGGTGGCGAAGGACTGGAACGACATCATCTCGCTCAACCTCAACGGCGTCTTCAACGTGACGCAGGCCTTCCTCGCACCGTTGCGCGCGAGCAAAGGCCGCATCGTCAATATCGGCTCGATCCAGTCCTTCGTTCATCTGCGCACGCCGAGCTCGGCGGCCTACACCACCTCCAAGCACGGCGTGCTCGGCTTCACCAAGGCGCTCGCGGTCGAGCTCGGCAAGGAAGGCGTGCGCGTCAACGCGATCGGCCCCGGCTTCATCGAGACCAACATCAACGCCAATGTGCGCGCGACCAATCCGGCGCTGGTGCAGGCCTTCGTCGACCACACCCCGCTGGCGCGCACCGGCAAGCCGGAGGATATCGTCGGTCCCGCGCTCTTCCTGGCGTCGGACCTGTCGGCCTATGTCACGGGAACGATCGTGATGGTGGACGGCGGTTATCGGACGGTGTGAGGGAGCGAGATAGTCCCGCATCACGATGCATCTCGCACCAAACGGGGCGGCTTCGCGGCATTCCTGAGGTCATCTGGTGCGCCGCCCCGCAATTAACCTTTCATTAACCAAACCGGACCACCGTAGATGTACGGCTTGGGGGTCGTTGGTTCTCGATCCGCTTCCAAAGATGGAAGCGGGCGTTGATCGGGAGGTGTGTTGATGACCACTGTTCATGTCGCTGCGTCCGAACCGGGCGCGCAATTTCTTGCCCCCAACCAGATCGTTCCGCTGCTGATCGGCGCCACCGTCGACGAGGTCGAGCGCGAGCTCGTGCTGCAGACGCTGGCGCGCTGCGACGGCAATCGCACGCGCGCCTCGCGCGTGCTCGGGCTGTCGGTGCGCACGCTCCGCAACAAGATCAGGATCTATGCCGCCTCCGGCATTGACGTGCCCGCCTATCAGGATTGACGCGTCAAGACACGCCGCTGGATCAATGTGCCGGCGATGACCGCAAGCGCGATCATCGCGACCGAGCCGGCGATGAGTTCGATCGCACGCAGGAAGAACGCCGTCAGGACAGCCCATGACGGTTGCGGCTCCTCGGCGAATGCGACCGGCACGACGTCAGGCACCAGCAGGTGTGCAAGGCCGATTGCTGCCGCAAGAACGGCAGCGAACAGCCAAAAGATCTTCCACGCTGCGCGCATCGGTCGCTCCTCGCAAGGGCTGTGGCCGTGCGCAAGCGATGGCACGGCGTCGCGCGCCGCGGATTGATGTTGATCAAGCCGGGCACGATGCGCGGGCGGAATTGCTGCTGTCGTCAAACGCCGCTAAGTAGCTTGCTTCCGGTCAAGGGAGCAGTGGCGTGGCAGACGATCA
>NZ_JXDL01000001.1:6582663-6595165 GCF_001590795.1 Bradyrhizobium sp. AT1 | reverse complement strand
GGCGAGCCCGGACCGGCCGGTCAGCTGCCGTCGATCGAGCAGGTGCTGCCGTGGCTCGATCAACTGTTCGACGCCTGGGACGAGCGCCGCCGCCAACGCGAGCGCGAAGCCGCCGAACGCGAAGCGCTGGAGGCCGCCGTGCACGAGCCCGAGGAGCCCATCGTCGACGATGAGAGCGACGACAGCGACGGCGACGGGCACAAGAAAAAGAAGAAAAAGAAGAAGCACGGCGAGAAGGACTAGCCGCACGAGTCTCGGTTCAGGAAGCGGCCGATGAATCATCCTTGCGCGGCAGCATGCCCATGCGCTCGAACTGCCAGCGCATGGCGCGATACCAGAGATAGCCGACCACGGCGCCGCACAGAGCGAGGATGATCACGTTCGCGCTCGAGAACGAGCCACTCCACCACATCATCCACGCCGTCCACAGCAGCGTGAAGATGATGGCACCTGCCTTTAGCGGAAGAAGGGGGCGGCTCATGGTCGTGCTCCGGGCTGACAAAACCCCGGCGGACACCATCGCTGACCAGGAAGCTTCCTTCCGTGAGCCAGATCACGGAATGGGCTTGTCAGCGATCGCTAGCCGAACCGCAGCCGCGAGCGTTCCTTGGCCCTTTCCGCCTCGACCTCGCGGTCGCGCGCCGGGGCATGGGTGTGCAGCGAGGTCAGGAGTTTTCGCGCGGCCTCCGAGACCTCGGCCACCGCACGGTCGAACGCCGCCTCGTTGGCCTGCGACGGCTTGTTGAATCCGGACAGTTTGCGCACGAACTGCAGTGCGCTGGCGTGGATCTCGTCCTCCGTCGCGGGCGGCTCGAAGTTGAACAGCGTCTTGATGTTGCGGCACATGCAGGGACCTCTCCGGATGTTTCCATGAAGACGATCGGGGGAGCCGAAATCCTACATCCTTCTCCGCACTTCTGCTAAGTTCCACCGCAACGCGGCCGACGACCATGAGCCGCAAACGGGGGAGAGAAACATGAAGGCTTCCTGCGCCGCGCTGACGGCTATCCTGCTGTCCTTTTCGACGCCGATATGGGCCGCCGATTATCCGGCCCCCAGGCAGGGCGACTGGATCGCCAGGGATTTCAAGTTCCACACCGGCGAGACCATGCCGGAGCTGAAGCTGCACTACACAACCGTCGGCGAGCCCACCGGCCAACCGGTGCTGGTGCTGCATGGCACGGGCGGCTCGGGCACCGGTATGCTGGGGCCCACCTTCGGCGGTGAACTGTTCGGTCCGGGGCAGCCGCTCGACGCCTCCAAATATTACATCATCATTCCCGACAATATCGGCCACGGCAAATCATCGAAGCCCTCGGACGGAATGAAAACGAGCTTTCCAAAGTACAATTACGACGACATGGTCGAGGCCCAATACCGGCTCGTAACGGAAGGCCTCGGCGTCAAGCACCTGCGGCTCGTGATCGGCAACTCGATGGGCGGCATGCACACCTGGCTGTGGGGCGAGAAATATCCGAAGGCGATGGATGCGCTGATCCCGATGGCCTCGCAGCCGACCGAGATGGCCTCACGCAACTGGATGATGCGGCGGATCATGCTCGACACCATCCGCAACGATCCCGATTACAATGGCGGCAACTACACCAGCCAGCCGCGCATGATGAAATACGCAGCCACCGCCTACGGCATCGCCAGCATCGGCGGCACGCTGGCCTATCAGCAGCAGGCGCCGACCGCAGCCAAGGCGGACAAGATGGTCGACGACCGGTTGGCGACGCCGATCACGGCGGATGCCAACGACTTCGTCTATCAGTGGGAATCCTCGCACGACTACAATGCCGGCGACAGACTGGAGCAGATCGAGGCGACCCTGCTGCTGATCAACTCAGCCGACGACGAACGCAATCCGCCGGAGACCGGCATCACCGACGCTGCGATGAAGCGGGTCAAGAACGGCAAGCTGTATCTCATCCCCGCAAGCACCGAGACGCGCGGCCACGGCACCACCGGCAATGCTAAATTCTACGCCGAGCAGGTCAGGCAATTGCTGCAGACCGCGCCGCAGCGGACGATGTGAGGCGAACAGCAAGACGGCATGTCGAAATCCCGCTTTCGCAAGGCTGCACTCGCATTTCCCGGCGTCATCGAGGGCGCACATCACGGCCATGCCGACTTCCGCATCGGCAAGCGCGTGTTCGCGACGCTGGGTTATCCCGACGACACATGGGGCATGGTGAAGCTCACGCCGGACCAGCAGACCATGCTCGTCGACGCCGAACCGGAGCTGTTTCGTCCGGTCCCCGGCGCCTGGGGCATGAGCGGCAGCACGAACGTGAAGCTGGCGAAGATCGATCCGGTGACATTGCGCAGCGCGCTCGAGATGGCCTGGCGCAACGTTGCACCGAAATCGCTGCTCGCGTCGATCGAGACGCGAGCGCGACGTTGATACCGCATCGCATCATGTGCGACCCGCTATCGCCGCATATTATTTGAGCATGCAATGCGCTGAAGGCTCGGGCTTAATCGCGTCAACGATACGAATCGGAACGCGACGGAGGATCGCATGCACAGGCTCGCACTGTGCGTTTGGCTGGCCACGATGACGGCGCTGACGAGCGCCGCGTTCGCGTTCGACAACGGGCAATACGACCACGTCCCGCCCGACATCCGCGCCTGGTTCAAGCGCGTGATCGCGCCGAACGGCGTGCCCTGCTGCGACATCTCCGATGGCCATCGCACCGACTACGATGTGCGCGGCGGCGCCTATTGGGTACCGATCGAGGGACAATGGATGGAGGTGCCCGAGCGCGCGATCATCCGCGACCAGGGCAATCCGGTCGGCCAGGCCGTGGTGTGGTATGTCCACCATCGCGGCGCCATCATCATCAGCTGCTTCGTGCCGGCGGATGCCGTGTAACGCGTCTTGATGGATTCCATTGGCTGGAGGCGGTTCGATCGGATAGGTTGAGGCCAATCCGATGCGGAGGCATGCCGTTGACCGATCTTTGCGCCGAAGACCTTGCCACCCTCTATGCCAAGCCGAGCCCCCGCGTGATCGCGAAAGCACGTCCCGCGATCGATGCGCATGCGAAGAAATTCATCGAGATGTCGCCGTTCTGCGTGCTCGCGACATCAGGCGCGGACGGCAGCGTCGACGCCTCGCCGCGCGGCGGCAGCGTCGGCTTCGTCCACGTCGCAGGTCCCAACCAGCTCTTGATGCCGGACCGCTCCGGCAACAACCGCATCGACAGTTTCCGCAACGTCGTCGAAGGCTCGGGCTTCGTGCAACTGCTGTTCTTCGTGCCCGGGATCGACGAGACGCTGCGCGTCGGCGGACGCGGCACGCTGTCGGCCGATCCGGATCTGCTCGCCGCGATGGTCGAATTCGGCAAGCCGCCGCGGGCGGTGCTGAACCTCGCCGTCAGCGAAGTCTATTTCCACTGCGGCAAGGCGCTGATGCGCTCGAAGCTGTGGTCGCCCGAGAAGGTGCAGCGCTCGGTGATGCCGAGCATCGTCACGGTCATTCACGACCAGACCGGCCTCGGCGAGCCGGCAAGCCAGGAGAGCGTGGAAGAGCTCTACAAGACGCAATTGTAGGCGGAGCTTGGTTCAGCAGACGAACCGTCATGCCCCGGCATCCACGTCTTCGTCGAGCGGAAACACGTGGATGGCCGGGTCAAGCCCGGCCATGACGAATGAGAGAGCTGGGCGGGGCTCAGTGCCCCTCGCCCTCGAGCCCGCCGACGTGCTTCTGGGTGTAAAGCTCGAGGCCGATGCGGCCGATCAGGTCGAGCTGGGTTTCGAGGAAGTCGATGTGGTGCTCCTCGTCGCTCATCAGCTTCTCGAACAGGTCACGCGTGACGTAATCCTTGACGCCGTGGCAGTAGGTCGCCGCTTCCTGGTAGAGCGCGCGGGCGCTCATCTCGGCGGCGAGATCGCACTCGATGATCTCCTTGACGTTCTGGCCGATGCGCAGGGGATCGAGCACCTGCATGTTCGGGAAGCCGTCCAAGAACAGGATGCGCGCGGTGAGCTTGTCGGCGTGCTCCATCTCCTCGATGGACTCCTTGCGCCAGACCTTGGCCATGTCGAGGAGGCCCCAATTGTCGAGAAAGCGGTAGTGCAGCCAGTACTGGTTGATCGCAGTCAGCTCGTGACGCAGTGACTTGTTGAGATAGTCGATGACTTTTGCGTCGCCCTGCATGGTTCACTCCAGCTCTTGCAGTCCAAATCGGCCCTAAACCGAGTTTAGAACGCTTCTAAGTCAGTTTACGAATGAGGGCAACTGGCTACACGGACGCAGCCGGGGAAAAGCGCAGCAATGGCTGGCGGAAGATTCAGCAGGCTGCGAGGGCGAACCGGGCGGGCTCTGCCGCCTCGTCATTGGCGGCTACGGTGTGGTTATGGGGGCAGCCCGAGCAGCAGGACTGGGCGCAGGGGCCAAGGGCTTCGTCGATGATGGTCTTGATGGTCCGCGCGCAGCGGCCGCATTCGGCACTGCAGCCCAGGCATCCATAGACTTGCTTGGCATGGCGCACGGCGTCGTCGGACTCGGCGACGGCGGCGCGGATGTCGTCATCGCTCAGCACGTTACAGGAACAAACGATCATGGAAGCGGCAGGCCCTTCGGTGATGCGTCACCATCGATATTTAACGGGCCGGCCGGATGCAAAAGGAAAAAGCGGTATTTGAAGCTATTCCAAACTGGCCCAATAGCAGCCTAGAACGGCATCAAAACCCAGCGTTGCGCTGGATCAAGATTAGAGGGGATCTAGTCGCCGCCGCCTCCACCACCGTCGCCGCCACCGCTGCAATCCCCGCCACCGCCGCCGCTATCGCTGCTCGAGCAGCTGCCTCCGTCAGTCGGGTTCCCTGAACTGTCGCTGGAAAACCAGCTCCCCAGCGAGAAGCCGTCATTCGACCCGGCGTAGCTGTCGCCGCCACCGCCTCCGCCGTCGCCCCCAGCGCCGGCGCGCGAGCGTCGGCTGCGGTTCTGGAGGTGGGTCAACCAGCCATAGCCGATCGCGCCGACGACTCCGGCAGCGATCAGTGCATTTATCATCGCGTTGCCCATCGTCGCCTCCCAGGTCCATCTGCGCCCGATATCATTAGGTCGCGCCCGGCAAAGCTGCCGTTCATTGATCATTCAAACGAAGTATGGAACTCTGCAACCAAAGAGTTCCCGCGTGTTTGCTCGAAAGGTCAAGCCAATGAAGAAATTGCTCCTGGCGGCGGCTGCCGTCGCCACCTTGGCCTTTACGGCCGCAACGCCGGCCCATGCGCAGCGCGGTGTGGCGGCGGGCGTGGCGGCCGGGATCATCGGCGGCGCCATCGTCGGCGGCGCATTGGCTTCTCCGTATTATTACGGACCCGGCCCGGGCTACTACGAACCCGGCTATTACCCGCCCCGTTACTACGCGCCGGGTCCGGGCTATGTCGCCGACGGCTATTACGGCGGCGGCTGCGTCTGGCAGAAGCAGCGCTTCTGGGACGGCTACGCCTGGCGCGTCCGTCGCGTCAGAGTTTGCGGCTGAGGCGCCTCGAACCGGTTCAATGCGACAGCGCGGCTGGGCCGGTTCAATACGGATGCGTCGTTCATCTCAGGGCCTGAAAAACACCGCTTTTTCTCGTCACACCTCCGTGTGCGTTTACCGTGGGTTGACCAATTGCGCGCTTCCTAGCTGCACGGCCAATTCCATTAGCGTGTGCGTGAACCTTTGAAACCCGGGCGCCTCTAACAAGAGGAACCCATCTCCCAGGAGAGCCCTGAGCATGAAGAAGACTCTTGTTGCCGCCCTCACGGTCGCGACGGTCGCCGGTTCGCTGGTGACCGCGACGCCGTCCGCGAAGGCCCATGACGGCGTCGGCGCCGGCATCGCAGCCGGCCTGATCGGCGGCGCCATTGTCGGCGGCGCCATCGCGTCGAGCCGTCCGGCCTATGGCGGTCCGGTTTACGTTGCCGAGCCCCCGCCGCCCGCGCCCTGCTACTGGCAGCGCCAGCGCTATTGGGACGGTTACGGCTGGGTCGTTCGCCCGGTCCGCGTCTGCTACTGATCTGATCGCGCGGCGCTCTTCAGCGCCACGATCGAAGCCCGGCCGAGAGCATCGGCCGGGCTTTTTCTTTGAGGTCAGAGAACGCGACCAGCTAGCGCGCGGCCTGAATCGAGCGCAGCACCTCTTCGCTCGGCCAGCAATCGACCTTGAGGCCCGCCGACTTCTGATAGGCGCCGAGCGCCGCACGGGTCTGCATGCCGGCCTTGCCGTCGATCTTGTCCTTGTAGAGCCCAGCGCGCGTCAGCCCGCGCTGCATGGTCTCGACGTCCCTGGTGCGCAATTGCTTGGAGGCCGACCAGGGTGTTGCAAACGGAAGCGGGCTCGTCATGCGATCGGCGAGATGGCCGACGAACAGCACGTAGAGGTCGGAGAAATTGTATTCCTTGATGACGAAGTAGTTCTTCGTGGTCAGGAACGACGGGCCGTAGATGCCCTCCGGCTGCAGCAGCGAGGCGGGCTGCGCCTGCTCGGCGGCGCTCAAGCGTTGTCCGCGCACCGGCACGAAGCCTTCGCGCAGCCACTGGCCGATCGGCTTCGTCACCTCCGGCACGCCACTGGTGCAATCGACCTTGGCCGGCGCCTGCACCTCATAGGCCCAGCGCACGCCGCTCTGCCAGCCCTTGTTGACGAGTTGCTGCGCGGCAGAGGCCAGCGCATCCGGCACCGAATGCCAGATGTCGATGCGGCCGTCGCCGTCGAAATCGACGCCGTGCTTGTAATATTCGGACGGCAGGAACTGCGTCAGCCCGGTGGCGCCGGCCCAGGACGAACGCATGTCCTTGCGCGTCACCACGCCCTCACTGATGATCTTCAGCGCGAGGATGAACTCGGTGCGGTACTGGTCCTTGCGGCGGCCGACATAGGCTTGCGTCGCCAGCACGCGGACCAGATCATAGGGCAACGTGTAGCGGCCGTAGTCGGTCTCGCGGCCCCAGATCGCGAGCATCACGGTCGCGGGCACGCCGGACTTCTTTTCGATCTCGCTCAGCGGACCACGATATTTCTGCAGCAGCCGCTGTCCCTCGCCGGCCAGCCGCGCGATCGAGGCTTCCTTGACGTAATCCGCCGGCACCTGCACGAACTCTGCCTGCGACGGCGCACCGGTCGCGGGCCGTCCGGGCAGGATCAGGTCGGGCAGCTTGTAGTCCGGCTCGAGCCCGCGCGTCTGCTCGTCGAACGTCGCGCGCGAGACGCCTTCGGCCTGCGCCTCCGGCCAGAGCGAAGCGATGAACTGCGTGAAGGCGGCATCGGCGGCGCGGGCAGACGACGCGCCGCAGGTGACCACGATCACCGCAGCGATGAGCGCCCGCCGCATCATGCCGCCGTCACCGCGTCAGCTTCTTGTACTTCACGCGGTGCGGAATGATGCTGTCCTGGCCGAGCCGGCGCATCTTGTCCTTCTCGTAATCCTGGAAGTTGCCCTCGAACCATTCGACATGGCTGTCGCCTTCGAAGGCCAGGATGTGGGTCGCGATACGGTCGAGGAACCAGCGATCATGGCTGATGATGACGGCGCAGCCGGCAAAATCCTCCAGCGCCTCTTCGAGCGCACGCAGCGTGTCGACGTCGAGGTCGTTGGTCGGCTCGTCGAGCAGCAGGACGTTGGCGCCGGACTTCAGCATCTTGGCGAGATGTACGCGGTTGCGTTCACCGCCCGAGAGCGCGCCGACCTTCTTCTGCTGGTCGGCCCCCTTGAAGTTGAACGACGAGCAATAGCCGCGCGAGTTGACTTCCTTCTTGCCGAGCAGGATCAGCTCGTTGCCGCCCGAGATCTCCTCCCACACGTTCTTGTTGCCGTCGAGCGCGTCGCGCGACTGGTCGACATAGCCGAGATGCACGGTCTCGCCGACCGTGATCGTGCCGGAGTCCGGCTTCTCCTGGCCCGTGATCATCTTGAACAACGTGGTCTTGCCGGCGCCGTTGGGGCCGATCACGCCGACGATGCCGCCGGGCGGCAGCTTGAAGGTGAGATTGTCGATCAGGAGGCGATCGCCGAAGCCTTTGCTGAGGCCTTCGAAATCGACCACGTTGGCGCCGAGCCGCTCGGCGACGGGGATGATGATCTGCGCGGTCTGGGTCTGCTTCTCGCTCGCCTGCTTCAGCAGCTCCTCGTAGCGCTGATAGCGCGCCTTCGACTTGGCCTGGCGGGCCTTCGGCGAGGACGCGACCCATTCCTGCTCGCGGGCGATCGTCTTCTGATGCGCGGCGTCCTCGCGGCCTTCCTGCTCCAGGCGCTTCTGCTTCTGCACCAGCCAGGACGAGTAATTGCCCTCGTAGGGAATCCCCTTGCCGCGGTCGAGCTCGAGGATCCAGCTCGTGACGTTGTCGAGGAAGTAGCGATCGTGGGTGACGATCAGGATCGCGCCGGGATAGGTGCGCAAATGGCCTTCGAGCCACGACACCGACTCGGCGTCGAGATGGTTGGTCGGCTCGTCCAGCAGCAGCAGTTCGGGCTGGTCGAGCAGCAGCTTGCAGAGCGCGACGCGGCGACGCTCACCGCCTGAGAGCTTCGTCACGTCGGCATCATCGGGCGGGCAGCGCAGCGCGTCCATGGCCTGGTCGACCTTGCTGTCGAGATCCCAGAGGCCCTGGGCCTCGATCTCGTCCTGCAGCTTGGTCATCTCGTCGGCGGTTTCCTCGGAGTAGTTCATCGCCAGCTCGTTGTAGCGATCGAGGATGGCCTTCTGCTTGGCGACGCCCAGCATGACGTTCTCGCGCACCGAAAGCTTGGCATCGAGCTGCGGCTCCTGCTCGAGATAGCCGACACGGGCGCCCTGGGCGACCCAGGCTTCGCCGTTATACTCCTTGTCGAGGCCGGCCATGATCTTGAGCAGCGTCGACTTGCCCGAGCCGTTGACGCCGAGCACGCCGATCTTGGCGTCCGGGTAGAAACTCAGATGGATGTTATCGAGCACCTTGCGGGTCGGGTAGCTCTTGGTCAGGCCCTGCATGAAATAGATGAACTGGCGCGCCATCGGTCCCGAAAACCTTCGATTTGAGGAAATTTGCTTCGCCGCCGATGTAGCGATCCCGCCCCCAAAGGGCAATGTTTTCCGTCCGTTCACCACGGATGAATACTGGGCAGACACCATCCGGCCACCGATCCGGACAATTGAAACCATCTTTTAATAAATCAGGCCGAAAGCTCGGTTTCGCGCGGAAACAGCGCCACCCGCTCAGAACGAACGGGAGCACAGCGAGGCCGCATCATGGCTCTGATCGAGACCCATTCTCTTCCCGTTCCGGCAGAAGCCGGCCACGTCTCCGACTTCGCCTCGGAGATCAAGGGATTCTGGAAGCGCTTCTTCGCCACCGCCTTCAATCCCTACCGGCCCGAGCTGCACTACATGCGCGGCCCCGGCCCCGCCTGGCGCGCCAAGCACGGCATGGACGCGCCGTTCCGCCTGAAGCCCCGCGACCTCTAAAGCCACCTTCCCCTAGCGGATTTTTGAAGACGCAAGCGGCTTGCGTGCCGTCCCTTTGCGCGCAACCATGGCCCAGTTCCGACGACGGCGCCCAACGCCCAGCGCCGTCCCCTCACGCCATGGATGAACGCTGATGAGCCGGCTGCGCTGTGCAATTCTCGACGATTACTTCAACCTCGCGCTCGACGTCGCCGACTGGCAGAAGCTGTCGGATCGCGTCGACGTCACCGTGTTCAGCCATCCCTTCGCCTCCGAGCAGGCCGCGGCCAGCGCGCTGGCCGATTTCGAGATCATCTGCGCGATGCGCGAGCGCACCGCCTTCCCCAAGGGCCTGTTCGAGAGCCTGCCCAAGCTGAAGCTGCTCTTGACCTCCGGCATGCGCAACGCATCGATCGACATGGAAGCGGCCAAGGCGCGCGGCGTCGTGATCGGCGGCACGCAATATTCCCGCGATCCCACGGCGCCGCTCACCATGGGCCTGATCCTGGAGCTGACCCGCGGCATCGGCCGCGAGAACGCACGGATGCATGCCGGAGAGCCCTGGCAGACCTTTGCCGGGGTCGAGATCGAGGGCATGACGCTCGGCATCGTCGGGCTCGGCAAGCTCGGCAGCAAGATGGCCGGGATCGCCAAGGCGTTCGGCATGAACGTGATCGCCTGGAGCCCGAACCTGACGCCGGAGAAATGCGCTAGCGCCGGCGTCGGCTACGCCACCAAGGAGGAGTTGTTCGCCAAGGCCGACATCGTCACCATCCATGTGGTGCTGAGCGACCGCTCGCGCGGTCTCGTCGGCCGCGATGATCTTGCGCGGATGAAGCCGACGGCGTTTCTCGTCAACACCGCGCGCGGGCCGATCGTGGACGAGCAGGCGCTGCTCGAGGCCTTGCAGCAGCGCAAGATCGCGGGCGCCGGCCTGGATGTGTTCGCGGTCGAGCCGCTGCCGGTCGACCATCCCTTCCGCAAGCTCGACAATCTCGTGCTGACGCCGCATCTCGGCTACGCCACCGAGGACGGCCTGCGCATCCATTACGGCCAGATGGTCGAGGCGATCGACGCGTGGACCAAGGGCGGCGAGCTGGCGCGCAAGCTGGCCTGAAATGACAATGGGCGTGCCAAGGCAAGCCCATTGCAATCTGAATTCTCGCGAAGCGCTTAGCGCAGAGTGACCGGCGCGGGCAGCGGCGGCACCACCGTCGGCTGCGTGCCCGGGACCGGACCCGCCTGGGCGGCCATCGGAGCCGGACCGGCAGCAGAACCGGGCGCCGGCGCGGCGGAGGCGGTCGCCGTACCGGGGGGCGGGCCACCGGGCATCACCACCACGCGGGTGCCGACCTTGACGCGGTCGAACAGGTCCGAGACGTCCTCGTTCAGCATGCCGATACAGCCTGAGGACACGAACTTGCCGATGGTCGAGGGCTGGTTGGTGCCGTGGATGCGGTAGACGGTCGAGCCGAGATACATCGCGCGGGCGCCGAGCGGATTGCCGGGACCGCCGGCCATGAAGCGCGGCAGATAGGGCTGGCGCTCGATCATCTCGGTCGGCGGATGCCAATCCGGCCATTCGGCCTTGCGGGTGATCTTCTGCACGCCGGTCCAGGTGAAGCCGTCGCGACCGACGCGGACGCCGTAGCGGATCGCACGGCCATTGCCGAGCACGTAATAGAGATAGGTGTTCGGCGTATCGACCACGAGCGTGCCGGCAGGCTCCTTGGTCTGGAACGCGACTTCCTGACGGCGCAGGTTCGGCGGCAGCTGCACCGGCGCAGCATCGGGCTGCTCCTCGGGCGGCAGCGCGGCCATCGTCATCGGCCTTCCATCGGCGCCGACGGGCGGCTGCCCGGCCTGGACCGTACCGGTCGCGGCGGGACCACCGACGGCTTCCGGCGGACGCATGCCGTCATTGGTCGGAGCCTGCTGGCCCGGACGATCAGCATAGATGATCGGCGGCGGACCGGCGGGGCGGCCGTAGCGGGGATCGTCGGGCGACATCACCGGGCCCTGCGACGGTGCGGCCGAATAGACCGGCGGCGCGCCAGCGGGACGGCCATAGCGCGGATCATCCGGCGACATCACCGGGCCCTGCGGCGGGGCCGCCGAGTAGACGGGGGGCGCGCCAACGGGACGGCCATAGCGCGGATCATCGGCCGGACCGGGCGGCGGCAGCGACGTGTGCGGCATCGCGTCGTCGTCGTCTTCCAGCGCATCGAAGTTCGGTGTGCGATCGCCGGGCCGATATTCCGCCGGGGCGCCATAGCTCGGCGCCTGCTGGACCGGATAGCTCTGAGCCTGCGCGAGCGAGGTTCCCGCCGCAGCGACTGTTGCGGCAGCGCATATCGTCAGAAAATGTTTGATCATCATCGCTCTTGTATAGTCCCCTAGCCCGTCAGGACCGTTAACGGCCAGATGGCCGAAGATAGCGGCACATTCAAGACATATCAGGCTTATTTGCGCCGGATTTGCCGATTTGTGATCCGCAAGACTACCGTTGCCCCGTTGCATCACGGGGCGGGAAATCAGCTCATGGCGTCATTTGCCGGAGTCTTCGGCCCCGTTTTTTGCGGAACGGGTCGGAATCTCTGCGGTATGTTCGAATCAGCCTGATTCGCCGCCAATTTGAGCTCCCGATCTCCGCGTGGCGAACGCGGCACACAGTACCGTCACCGCGTTCAGATGGCTCAAGGGCCCTGGCACTCCACGCCGCCGGGGCGGAAATTTGCAATCCCTCGATGCTTCCCGGCTTTCGCTTCCTGTTTGCCGCGATCCTGCTGTCAACTTCCCTCCTGGTATTCGGCCTGGGCGCCGCCGCGCTGCTGCGGGCGAGCCATGAGCAGTATGCCAACAACCCCTCCTGGCGGAACGGCCCGCAGGAACAGCGCTTCGCGCAGGCGTCCGAGCCCGCCCCGCCGATGCTCGCGGTCCTCCGCGCGGAGCCGGAGGTGGCGGCCGAGACCGAGCCGTCATTGCGCGACCAGGTGCCGACCATCGGATTGCCGGCAACGGAGCCCGAGCAAGTCGCCGCGCTGACCACCGAGGCTGACGCCCAGACCCAAGCCGCGGCAACC
>NZ_JXDL01000001.1:6564877-6581786 GCF_001590795.1 Bradyrhizobium sp. AT1 | reverse complement strand
GCCGACACCACGGCCTCAATTCCCGAAGCCAATCCTGACCTCAAGCCTGACCTCGGGCCTGCCGCAGTCGCAACCGCCGGCGAGCCGGCGCCAACGGACAGTGCAGCCCTCGCCTCCTCGGCGATCGAGATCGCCGCGACCAGGCTGGCCGCGCTGAACGCGCCGGCGACGACGGCCGTGAAGGATCCGCCGGCGAAGGCCAAGGTCGAGAGCAAGCCCGACGACAAGGCGACCAAGCGCAAGGCGAAGGCCAGGAAACGGCACCGCGTGGTGCGGCGTCCGCCGCCTCAGCAATTGCAGCAGCAGCTCGATCCGTTCGGTCAGCCGCAGACGTTTGCGACGACGACCACCCGCACGAGGCAGTGACTTACGCCGGCCCGGTCGCGATGGCCGGACCGTCCTCCTGCCCCCATTCCGACCACGAGCCGTCATAGAGCGCGGTGTCGGTGACACCTAAGCGATACAGCGCGAGCGTCAGCACGCCGGCCGACACGCCCGAGCCGCAGCTGGTCACGATCGGTGCATCGAGCTTGACGCCGGCCTTGGTGAAGGCGGCGCGGAGATCATCGAGCGGCTTCATCTCGCCGGTCGCGGCATCGAACAGCTGATTGTAGGGCACGTTGCGGGCGCCGGGGATGTGGCCGGAGCGGATGCCTGCGCGCGGCTCGGGGGCGCGGCCCTCGAAGCGGTCGGCGGCGCGAGCGTCAATCACCTGCTCCTTCCGGCTTTCGACGTTGGCAATGAGCTGCTGCATGCTGCGCACGCGCTTCGCGTCGTAGCTCGCCTTGAACGTCGCCGGCTTCGGCTTCACCTCGCCGCTCTCCACCGGACGCCCCTCGGCGCGCCACTTCTTCAGGCCGCCATTGAGGATGCGCACGTTGTCGTGGCCGAAGGCCAGGAACATCCACCACGCGCGCGGCGCCGCGACCCAGCCGCCGGCATCGTAGAGCACGACGGTGTCGGCGTTGGAGATGCCGAGACCACCGATGTCACGGCCGAACTGCTCGGCGCTCGGATACATGTGCGGCAGCGGGTTCGAATGATCCGACACCGCATCGACGTCGAAGAACACGGCGCCCGGCAGATGCGCGGCGAGGTAATCGTCCTTCGGCAGCGGCAGCACGCCCGGCAGCTTGAAGCTGGCATCGAGCACCCTGACGTTGCCGTCGTTGATGTGGGAGGCGAGCCATTCGGTGGAAACGAGGGGATCGGTGGCTGTCATGCGTCTGTACTCTCCAGTCGTCATTGCCGGGCTTGCCCCGGCAATCCATCCTTCTTGAAATGATGGACACGCGGGTCAAGCCCGCGTGTGACAAGTTACCCCTTCTTCTTCGGCTCCCATGTCTCCGTCGGCCCCCCGGCATCGCGCCAGGCGGCGTAGCCGCCGGCGATGTGGGCGACGGGCTTGAGGCCCATGTCCTGCGCGGTCTTGGCGGCGAGCGCGGAGCGTAAGCCCCCGGCGCAGTGGAAGACGAACTTCTTGTCCTCCTGGAAGATCGGCTTGGCGTAGGGGCTCTGCGGATCGATCCAGAATTCCAGCATGCCGCGAGTGCAGGCGAACGCGCCGGGAATGCGTCCGTCGCGCTCGATCTCGCGGGGGTCTCTGATATCGACGATGACGACATCGCCGTTTTTGGAGATCTCGATGGCGTCCTTCGCGGTGAGCGTCTCGATCTCGGCATTGGCCTCGTCGATCAGCGCCTTGATGCCGCGGGTGATGTTTTGGGGCATTAGGTCTTCCCTCTTGTTACGTCGCCGTTCCGAGCGAACTGCCGGAGGTGGAGGTCACCTCTCCCGCTTGCGGGAGAGGTCGCGGAGCGAAGCTACGCGGGTGAGGGCTCTCTCAACTTGGGGAACGTGGCTCGCGGAGAGAACCCTCTCCCCAACCCTCCCCCGCAGGCGGGGGAGGGAGCGCAGTCCCGTTGCCGATCGAGCCGGGCTCACTCATGCATCAGTGCGTCAATTCCTTCATCGCGCCTTCCAGACCCTCGATCGTGATCGGGTACATCCGGTTGGCGAAGATGCGCTTGATGATGGTGGTGGATTCCGAATAGTCCCAGTGCTTCTGCGCGACCGGGTTCAGCCACACCGCGTGCGGATAGGTGCGGATGATGCGGTCGAGCCAGATCGAGCCGGGCTCCTCGTTGACGTGCTCGACCGAGCCGCCGGGCACCATGATCTCGTAAGGCGACATCGAGGCGTCGCCGACGAACACGACCTTGTAGTCGTGCGGATATTTATGCAGCACGTCCCAGGTCGGGGTACGGTCGGTGAAGCGGCGCTTGTTCTGCTTCCACACGCCTTCATAGAGGCAGTTGTGGAAGTAGAAATACTCCATGTGCTTGAACTCGCTCTTCGCCGCCGAGAACAGCTCCTCGACCTGCTCGATATGCATGTCCATGGAGCCGCCGATGTCGAAGAACACGAGCAGCTTCACCGCGTTGCGCCGCTCGGGGCGCATGTGCACGTCGAGATAGCCGTGATTGGCGGTCTCGCGGATGGTGGTGTCGAGATCGAGCTCGTCCGGCGCGCCGGTGCGGGCGAACTTGCGCAGGCGGCGCAGCGCCACCTTGATGTTGCGGATGCCGAGCTCGACATTACCGTCGAGATCCTTGAACTCGCGCTTGTCCCACACCTTCACGGCACGGTTGTTGCGGTTCTTCTCCTGGCCGATACGCACGCCTTCAGGGTTGTAGCCGTGGGCGCCGAACGGCGAAGTGCCGGCGGTGCCGATCCACTTCGAGCCGCCCTGGTGCCGGCCCTTCTGCTCCTCGAGGCGCTTCTTCAAGGTCTCCATGAGCTTGTCCCAGCCCATGGCCTCGATCTGCTTCTTCTCTTCTTCGGTGAGATACTTTTCGGCGAGCTTCTTCAGCCACTCCTCGGGAATCTCCGCCTTCTCCATGGCGTCGAGCAGGTTTTCCAGCCCCTTGAACACCGTGCCGAAGACGCGGTCGAACTTGTCGAGGTTGCGCTCGTCCTTCACCAGCGCGGTGCGCGACAGGTAGTAGAAATTCTCGACCGAATAGTCCGCAAGGTCGGCGTCGAGCGCCTCCACCAGCGTGAGGTATTCGCGCAGCGTCACGGGGACCTGCGCATCGCGCAGAGAGGTGAAGAATTGCAGGAACATGGGTGACAGATTGCCCGTCGGGGGGCGAACGTCAAGGGGCGGAGGCTGCCGCTCAACGCTGGACCCGGGTGCTTTTTGCTCTAGAATTGGCGCCCTCACGGGTTGTTTTGGGGACGTATGCAATGGGAATTGTCGCAGCGCTCATCATCGGCGCGATCGCGGGCTGGCTCGCGGGCAAGATTGTCCACGGGGCGGGATTTGGACTGATCGGCAACATCGTCGTCGGCATCATCGGCGCGCTGGTGGCAAGCTGGGTGTTGCCCCAGCTGCACATCCAGCTGGCAACGGGCACCTTCGGCGCCATCGTCGACGCCACCATCGGCGCGGTGATTGTGCTGGTCATCCTTTCGCTGATAAAACGGGTCTGAAAGCCTGACCGAACCAGGAACGGCCGCCGCGAGCGGCCGTTCGCTTGTCGCGACGGGGGCGAGCGCCTCCTGCCGACGATGACCCAAGGACACGCAATGAAATTTACCGGCACCAAGGACTATGTTGCGACCGACGATCTCAAGGTCGCCGTCAATGCTTCGATCGTGCTCGAGCGTCCGCTGCTCATCAAGGGCGAGCCCGGCACCGGCAAGACGGTGCTGGCGGAGGAAGTGGCGAAGGCGCTGAATGCACCGCTGCTCACCTGGCACATCAAGTCCACCACAAAGGCGCAGCAGGGCCTCTACGAATACGACGCGGTGTCGCGCCTGCGCGACAGCCAGCTCGGCGACAGCCGGGTGTCCGACATCAAGAACTACATCAAGCGCGGCAAGCTGTGGGAAGCCTTCACCGCCGAGCAGCGCCCGGTGCTGCTGATCGACGAGATCGACAAGGCCGACATCGAATTCCCGAACGACCTCCTGCTCGAGCTCGACCGCATGGAATTCCATGTCTACGAGACCGGCGAGACGATCAAGGCCAAGCAGCGCCCGATCATGATGATCACCTCCAACAACGAGAAGGAGCTGCCGGACGCCTTCCTGCGCCGCTGCTTCTTCCACTACATCAAGTTCCCCGACGCCGATACGATGGGCCGCATCGTCGACGTCCACTTCCCCGGCATCAAGAAGCGCCTGGTGGAAGAGGCGCTGCGCATCTTCTTCGAGGTGCGCGAGGTGCCCGGCCTGAAGAAGAAGCCGTCGACCTCGGAGCTCTTGGACTGGCTCAAGCTGCTGCTCAACGAGGACATGAGCGTCGAGCAGTTGCGCGAACGCGACCCGCGCAAGCTGATCCCGCCGCTGCACGGCGCGCTGCTCAAGAACGAGCAGGACGTGCACCTGTTCGAGCGGCTGGCGTTTCTGAGCCGACGGGAAGTGTGAGGCTCGTGTCCCGGACGCGCTGCAGCGTGTAACGCTGCTGCGCAGAGCCGGGACCCAGACATCACGTGGAGATCGTGGAAAGATGGGCCCCGGCTCTGCAGCGCACCGCCGAAGAGGCGCTGCGCTGCGTCCGGGGCACGAGACCACCCTACACCACCGCTGTGTCCGGAATCCTTGCGGCTTCCATCGGCGCCTTGCCGCGGATGAGATCCGAGGCGCGGTCGGCGATCATCATAGTCGACGCATTCAAATTCGCCGAGATCATGCGCGGCATCACGGAGGCATCGATGACGCGCAGGCCTTCGAGGCCATGGACGCGGAGCTGATCGTCGACGACCGCCCAGCTCGAATCCGCCGGGCCCATGCGGCAGGTGCAGCCGGGGTGGAAGGTGGTGGTGCCGCGCTCGGTGGCTGCCGCCAGGAATTCGTCGTCGGTATTGATGTTGGGGCCGGGGAAATCCTCGTAGGCGTAATAGGGCGACAGCGGCGCGGACTTGAGAAGCCTGCGCGCGAGCTTCATGCCGCCGACGATGACGCGGCGGTCGAGTTCGGCGTCGAGATAGTTGGTCTGGATGATCGGCGGCGCGAACGGATCATTGGAGCGGATGCGGACATAGCCGCGGCTCTCCGGGCGCTGCTGCCAGGACGCCACCGTCATGCCGGGCTCGTCCTCGAGCTGGCCCTGCACGCCTTCCTTGTAGCTCGCTGGCGTGAAGGTGAGTTGCAGGTCCGAGCTATCCGCGCTCTCGCCGGAGTGCCAGAAGCAATAGACCATGGTCGGCGACAGCGAGAGCAGCCCCTTGCGCTGGGTCGCCCATTTCAACGCCTCGATCCACAGCGAGACGCCGCGGCGAAGCTCGTTGATGGTCTTGATGTCCTTGACCCGCGCCACGGTGCGCGGAGCGTAATGGTCCTGCAGGCCTTCGCCGACCGGCAGCGCATGACGCACGGCGATGCCGTGTTGCTGCAGCAGGTCCGGCGAGCCGATGCCGGAGAGCTGCAACAGCTGCGGCGAATTATAGGTGCCGCCCGACAGGATCACTTCCTTGTTGGCGCGCACCTCCACCGGCGTGCCGCCGCGGCCGCCCTTGGTGTAGCGCACGCCGACAGCGCGCTTGCCGTCGAAGATGATCTCGGTCGCGTGCGCATGGGTGTGCACATGCACGTTCGGCCGCTTCATCGCGGGCTTGAGGAACGCGGTCGAACCGGAAACGCGCAGGCCCTTGTCGATGGTGCGCTGGCAGTAGGATACGCCTTCCTGTATGGCGCCGTTGTAGTCAGGGTTGCGGGGAATGCCGAGCGAGACCGCGCCTTCCATGAAGGCTTCGCAGAGCGGATCGCGCCAGTCCATCGTGGTGACGGTAAGCTTGCCGTCGCGACCGCGGAACGTGTTGTCGCCCTCGCCGACCCGCTTCTCCAGCCGCTTGAAGTAAGGCAGCACGTCGGCATAGCCCCAGCCGCGATTGCCCATCTGCGCCCAGGTGTCGAAATCCATGCGCTGGCCGCGATTATAGATGTGGCCGTTGATCGAGGACGAGCCGCCGAGCGTCTTGCCGCGCGGCGCGTAGATGCTGCGCCCGCCGGTCCAGGGCCCCGGCTCCTGCTGGTAGGCCCAGTTGATGCTCTTCATGTGGAAGGTCTTGATGAACCCCGCCGGCAGATGGATGTAGGGATGCCAGTCGGACGGGCCGGCTTCCAGCACGCAGACGCTGACGTTCGGGTCTTCGCTGAGCCGGCTGGTGAGCACGCAACCGGCAGAGCCGGCGCCGATGATCACATAATCAAATCTGTCCATGGTGCCTCGGCCGCTCCTAGCGCGGCTTGTCGTTGAGTTGATAATTCAAATGCGCCTGCACCGTCGGCCATTCGGCCGCAATGATGCTGTAGACCACGGTGTCACGCAGCGTGCCGTTCGGCGCGACCTGGTGGCTGCGCAAGATACCGTCCTGCTTGGCGCCGAGACGCTCGATGGCGCGGCGGCTCTGGTGGTTGAAGAAATGCGTGCGGAATTCGACCGCGATGCAATTCAGCGTCTCGAAGGCGTGGGTCAAGAGCAGCAGCTTGCACTGGGTGTTGAGCGGCCCGCGCTGCGCGCTCTTGCCGTACCAGGTCGAACCGATCTCGACGCGGCGGTTGGCGGCATCGATGTTCATGTAGGTGGTCTGCCCCACGATCTTGCCGCCGGCGTCGAACACGGTGAACGGCAGCATCGAGCCCGCGGCCTGCAGGCCGAGGCGGCGGTCGATCTCCTTGGCGACATTCTCCGGCGTCGGGATCGCGGTGTACCAGATCGTGTAGAGATCGCCGTCCTTCACGGCCTCCACCAGCCCCTCGCGGTGCTCCTTCGACAGCGGCTCGAGACGGGCGTGCTGTCCACGCAGGGTGACGGGATCAGGCCAGGGCATTGAAGTCTCTCCTTACGTCAGTGCAAAGAGCGAACCGACGACGCAATCCGGACTGCTACCGCGGAGGCATTCCTGGATTGCTTCGCTTCGCTCGCAATGACGGTCACTAGCACCGTTTACTTGTTTAGGAAATTGAGTGGCAAACCGCCGCGGGGCCAGTCCATGGCGACCAGTTCGCCCTTGCCTGACAGCGTGATGTAGGCCGTCTTCAGCTCGGGACCGCCGAAGGCGATGTTGGTGGTGACGCGGTCGCCGGTCGGGACCTGCTCGACCAGAGTGCCGTCGGGCGCGATCACCGAGATGCACCCCGAAACGAGCGTGGCGACGCAGACATTGCCGCCGGCTTCCACCGCGAGCGAGTCGAACATCTGATAGCCGCCGAGGCCGCAGATCGGCTTGCCCCGCTCGCCGCGATAGATGACGTCGCGCGGCTTCAGCGTGCCGGGCGCCGAGAGCTCGTAGGCCCAGAGCCGGCCGGTCGGCGTCTCCGCGATGTAGACGGTATTCTCATCCGGCGACAGGCCGATGCCGTTGGCCGGCAGGATACCGTGCACGATCTCGACGAGCTCGCTCATGCCGGGCTTGAGGTAGTACATGCCGCCGACGTCCATCTCTCGCGCGCGGCGCTTGCCGAGATCGGAGAACCACAGACCGCCCTGCTTGTCGAACACCAGATCGTTCGGCCCGCGCAGATCGTGCTCGCCGCACTTGCTGACCAAGGTCTCGACCTTGCCGCTCTGCAGGTCGACGCGCTGGATCGAGCCGCCGAGATAATCATCGGGCTGCGGGCCCGGCATGATCATGTTGCGGGTCGGGATCCAGGAGAAGCCGCCATTGTTGCAGATGTAGATCTTGCCGTCGGGGCCGAGCGCGGCGCCATTCGGGCCGCCCGGAATTTTCGCGACGATCTCCTTGCGGCCGTCGGGGTAGACGCGCGTCAGGCGCTGGCCGCGGATCTCCACCAGCACCACCGAGCCATCCGGCATCACGACCGGCCCTTCGGGAAATTCGAGGTCGGTGGCGAGAACGCGGACGTTGGACATGTGAGACCCTCCCGGCTGCTTGTTATGACTTGCACGGGATGTCCGGCACGGCCCCACACGCAAGATTTGCCTGCGGTTATGACAAAGTCACCCGGGCTTGCCAAGCAAGCGAGACGGTATGCCAGCGTTGCGGAAGGTCTACTCCCGCACCGGCACCCAGATCTCGAAGCCACCATTGCCGGTTGCGGGATCGAAGGCCTCGCCGTAGCGCTCGAAGCTCGGCGCGTCCGCGGCCGCAAGACCGGATGCCGGCAACCACTGATTCCAGATGGTGTTGACGGTGCGGCGGATCGAGGCGACGTGATCGGTGTGGGCGAACACCGCATAGCGCTGCTCGGGAATGCGGATGCGACCGAAGCGGCGCGGCAGGTCAGAGAAATCGGCGACCTCGACGCCGGCGATGTAGTCGAAATTGCCGGCATCGTCGCCGTTGCAGCAGACGCCGTAGGCGACGTGACCGACCCTTGCGGGAATGTCGGCGACCTCCTGATGGAAGCGCTGCCACAGGCCCGGGATCATGGCGCCGTTGTCGCAGGAGATACGCTCGGCGGGACCGGCGACGAGAAAGGCCTTGGCTGTTTCGAAACGCGGCGGGGCGAGATGGTCGAGCATGGTGGAATCCATGAGGATGGGCTCCTGGAGCTTGAGCTGGCTGGCGCATGACGCGGCCCTGACGGCTTCGGGCGTGGTGCCGAACTGGTCGCGGAACGCGCGGGTGAAGGCTTCGTGCGAGCCGTAATCCGCCTCCAGTGCGACGCGCAGGATGTCGGGCGCGCCATTCGCCAGATTGCGCGCGGCCTCCGTCAACCGGCGGGCGCGTACGTAACGGATCACTGGCAGACCCGTGGCTGCGGCAAACGCACGCACGATGTGGAACCGCGACACGCCCGAGACCGCAGCGATCTCGTCGAGCGTCATCGGCTCGGCCAGATGGCTCTCGATATACCAGAGCGCGCGCTGCGCTGGGTTCATGGCGGGCGTCCTCGTACGAAGCGCGGTCATGATGCGCGGCATGCGGCCGCGTCGCTTGATCGGCATTGCTGGTCGGCACAGGGAGGATAGTCCGCCAATGGCCACTGGCAACGCCCCGGCATTCGCAGCTACACTCGCCAGAACCGCTCACGAGAAAGGGGAACCGGGTCATGGAAATCACCGATGTGCGGGCGCACCAGATCCGCATCCCCTATGATGCCGGTGTCGCGAGCTTTCGCCAGGGCGCCTCCGCGATCACGGCTCTCGACATGGTGCTGGTCGAGGTCACGACCGATGCCGGGCTGACCGGCTGGGGCGATGCTTTCGCTTACGTCTGCCCGCGCACCACGCGCAGCGCCGTCGAGGAGATGATCGCACCGCAGGCCCGCGGGCTGAAGGTACCCGATGCAGCCGGCATTCCCGCCGTCATGGAGCAGATCCAGCGCAATTTGCATCTGTTCGGCCGCTACGGCATCACCATGTTCGCGATCTCCGGGCTCGACATCGCGCTGTGGGACCTTGCTGCGAAGATCCAGGGCGTGCCGGTGCATCGCCTGCTCGGCGAAACCAGGCGCACGGCCATTCCGGCTTACGCGAGCCTGCTGCGGATCGGCTCGCCCGAAAACATCGCCAGCGAATGCCGGAAGGCGCTGGCGCTCGGTTACGGCGCGATCAAGCTGCACGAGACCACGGCGCCGGCGGTGTTCGCCGCGCGCGAGGCGATCGGGCCCGGCATTCCGCTGATGGTCGACATGAACTGCCCGCTCACGGCCGAGCAGGCGATCGCATTCGCGGCGACGTGCCGCGACGCGCGGCCGATGTTTCTGGAGGAGCCGGTGTGGCCGCCGGAAGACTTTGCCGCGCTGGCCGAGGTCCGCAGCAAGGGTGGGCTCGGCGTTGCCGCCGGCGAGAATGCCTGCACGGAGGTTCAATTCCGCCAGATGATGGAGGCGGGCGCGGTGAGCCACGCCCAGCCGTCGGTGATCAAGGTCGGCGGCATCACGGAGTTCTTGAAGGTCGCGGCGCTGGCCGATCAGCGCGGCGTCAAGATCGTGCCGCACTCGCCCTATTTCGGTCCGGGCCTCTTGGCCACGCTGCATCTCCTCGCGACGCGCGATGATGGGCTGGTCGAAATGTTCTATCTGAAACGCGAGGCATGTCTCTGGGGCGGCCGCGCCGACGCGGATGCCACCGGCCATGTCGCGGTGCCCTCGGGACCCGGGCTCGGCTTTGAGCCCGATCGCGGCGTGATGGAGCGATATCGCGTGACGTGACCGCGGCTATTTCGCAGCGTCCTTGGCCGGCGGCGCGTCCTGCTTCTTCTTCAGATCCTCGGCTGTCTTTGCTTGCGCAGCCTGGAGATCGAGAAGCGTCTTCTGCAAGCCGGCCACACTCGTCTTCAGCGCGTCGATCTGGCGGCCCGCCGCATCCAGCTTCTGCTGGTGATCGAGGTTGAGCTTGGTGATCGTCTTCTGCAGGAAGTCGACATTGCTCTGCAGGCAGGAGGTGCGCCGCTCCATGGTCTTCTCGACCGTGCAGATCTCGATGCCGGGCACGTCCTGCGCGTGCACCGGCACATGCGCCAGCGATGCGAGCAGCAATATCGCGAAACAGACGCCGGCGTTTCGAAGCAGCATGAAGGGTTCCTCGTCCGATCGATCACGGCAATGTGCGCTGTTTGCGCACAGCCGGGTGAGGCTACCACACTCGTACCGCATTCTCGCGTTGAGCTTGCATCCGTTCCCTCGGACGGGGACGATGATCCGCACGCGGAAGAAGTGGGCGCTCTTTCCGCGGCTTTGTTTAGGGGAGATTTCTGGAATGGCAACGCGCGATAGACGATTGGCGGAATTCGACGGCGCCGGAGAACCACCGCCGGGCCTGGCGCTCGAAGTGCTGTGCGAGGACCACAGCGGAACGTATCAACTGCCGTTCGCCTGCCGCTATGTCGAGGGACGCTGGCAGAACCACGAGGCCGGCATCGCGGTCGAAGCCACCGTCATCGGCTGGCGCCTGCCGCGCGTGAGGCAGCGCGGGGCCGCCTGACGCCTGCATCTGTTCCAAAATGCAACGGGGTCGCGCTCGGCCTTAACGAACGGAACGCGGCCCGAACGAATCGCGCCCGAATCAGCCGAACGGCCGTGTACGCACCTGTTCACGGCTAGATGTCGTTCAGGCTGTGCGGGCGAGTACAATATCTGTGCGGCCCGGCGAACGTCATCGACCATTCGCGGGCGCCAAAGGTTAATCCCGACAAGGGTATAGCTCTCGCGGGCCGCCGCGACCTGTGCCGCCCCCGAAACAGGCAGGACCGCGCCCGGCCTGCCTAATATTCGACCTCGAGCTCCTCGATCTCGGCGGGCTCCTCGCGCGCCGCCGCGATCCATTCGGCCATCTCGGGCATCGCCATGATGGTGTCGGCATAGGCCTTCAGCAGCGGCTCCAGCTTGACGTCGTAGGTGACGAAGCGCGTCACCACCGGCGCGTACATCGCATCCGCCATGGTGCGCTTGTCGCCGAACAGGAAGGGGCCGCCCGATTTCTCCAGGCAATCGCGCCAGATGAACCAGACGCGGTCGATGTCGGCCTGGGCCCGCGACCAGATCTTGAAGCCGGGGAAGTGTCCCTTCAGATTCACCGGCAGCGAGGCACGCAGCGTGGTGAAGCCGGAATGGATTTCGCCCGAGATCGAGCGGCAATGGGCGCGCTGCACGCGGTCATCCGGCAGCAGGCCCGCCGACGGCATCACCTCGTTGAGATATTCGGCGATCGCCAGCGTGTCCCAGACGGTTGCGCCTTCGTGCCGCAGGCACGGCACCAGGATCGAGGACGACAGCAGGAGGATTTCCGCGCGCGCCGACGCATCGTCCGGTGCGGTGACGATCTCCTCGAAATCGAGCCCGGAGAATTTGGCCAGCAGCCAGCCGCGGAGCGACCAGGACGAATAGTTCTTGCTGCTGATGGTCAGTGTCGCCTTTGCCATATGGCCCTTCCCTGATCCCCGCCTCCGCCGGCTCGCGGACGCGGCCATGCGCTGTGCTTGCGGTGAGATGAACAGCAAGCGACGTGCCAATTCTGCGGCCGGTCCGGCCGAGGTTTGGCGTCGTTATTGCATAGCCCCAGGCAACGCGGGTTGGGCATTCCAGTATGATGTCGATGTATTATCAGGCTTTTCAGAACCAAATGGACCTGACCGCGCCGTGGCGCGCGGGGGCCTCGTCAGCGCTCAAATTCCTCAATCTGGTACCCCAGGGCGTCTCGGATCAGGTGGTCGGCCGGCTCTCGGCGGCGCTGGAGCTGATCTCGCGCTCCACCCTCACCTATCACCGTCCCGCCTACGGCATCGACAGCGTCATGGTGGGAAATCGGCAAGTGGCCGTGACCGAGGAGATCGCCTACGCGACGCCGTTCGGCTCGCTGCTGCATTTCAGGAAGGACGGCGTCGGTGAGCAGCCGCGCATGCTGCTGGTGGCGCCGATGTCCGGCCATTTCGCGACGCTGTTGCGCGGCACCGTGCAGACGCTGCTGCAGGACCACGACGTCTACATCACCGATTGGCACAACCCGCGCGACATTCCCCGCAGCGAGGGCCGCTTCGGGCTCGACGACTATACCGAGCATCTGATCGACTTCCTGGGCCAGCTCGGCCCGCGTCCGCACATGGTCGCGATCTGCCAGCCGTCGGTGTCGGCGCTCGCGGCCGCCGCCATCATGTGCGAGGACAATCATCCCTCGCGCCCGGCCACGCTGACGCTGATGGCGGGGCCGATCGACACGCGGATCCAGCCGACCAGGGTCAACGAGTTCGCCAAGAGCAAGCCGATCGAATGGTTCGAGCAGAACCTGATCAACTACGTGCCGATGCAGTGCCGCGGCGCGCTGCGCAAGGTCTATCCCGGCTTCGTGCAGCTCACCGCCTTCGTCTCGATGAATCTCGAGCGCCACATCAAGCAGCACATGGACCTCGCCAACCACATCGCCAAGGGCGAAAAGGACAAGGCCGCGACGATCAAGACCTTCTACGACGAATATTTCGCCGTGATGGACCTTCCGGCCGAATTCTACATCGAGACCGTGCGCGACGTGTTCCAGGAGCATCTCCTGCCGCAAGGCAAGCTGATGCATCGCGGGCGTCCCGTGAACACCAAGGCCGTCGGCCGCATGGGGCTGATGACAGTCGAAGGCGAGAAGGACGACATCTGCTCGATCGGCCAGACGCTCGCCGCGCAAGACCTGTGCACCGGCGTGCGCGCCTATCGCCGCGTCCACCACATGCAGGCCGGCGTCGGCCATTACGGCGTGTTCTCCGGCAAGCGCTGGAACAACGAGATCTATCCGCTGCTGCGGGATTTCGTGCACGTCAATTCGTGAGTCGACTTAAGCCGACCACTCCTCGCCCCACAGCTGCACGACGTGGCCGGGCGACACTTCGCGATATTGCCGCAGCGGCGGCAGGTAATCCGGCGCGCGCACCGGGCTTCTGATCTCGTCGCTCGCAACCTCGCGCTTCGTGCCGCGGCGTGCAGGATCGGGCACCGGCACGGCAGCCATCAGCTTCTTGGTATAGGGATGCTGGGGATTGCCGAACACGGATGCGCGCGGGCCGGTCTCGACGATCTCGCCGAGATACATCACGGCGACGCGGTGGCTCATGCGCTCGACCACCGCGATGTCGTGGGAGATGAAGAGATAGGCAAGGCCCATGCTGGCCTGGAGGTCGAGCATCAGGTTGACGACCTGCGCCTTGACCGAGACGTCGAGCGCGGAGACCGCTTCGTCCGCGACGATGAGCTTCGGCCCCAATGCAAGCGCACGGGCAATGCAGATGCGCTGGCGCTGGCCGCCGGAGAATTCGTGCGGGAAACGCGCGGCCATGTCGGCGGTCAGGCCGACGCGGACGAGGAGGTCAGCGACCTTCTCCCGGGCCTGCGACGCCGAGGCGAGCCCGTTGGCCAGCAAGGGCGCCGCGACCGCCGTGCCCACCGACAAGCGCGGGTTGAGGCTTGCGAACGGATCCTGAAACACGATCTGCATCTGCTTGCGAACGTCGCGCAAGGTGCGGCCGGACATCGCCAGCACGTCCTGGCCGTCGATCAGGACGGTCCCGCTGTCAGGCTCCGTCAGCTTGAGGATGGAGCGGCCGGTGGTCGATTTGCCGCAACCGGACTCGCCGACCAGCGCCAACGTCTCGCCGGCGCGCAGAGTGAAGGAGACGTTCTCGACCGCATGGACCCGGCCCGAGACCTTGCCGAACAGACCCGAGCGGATCGGAAAGCGCGTGGTGAGGCCGGCGACTTCGAGCAGCGGGCGCTCGGCGGGCGAGACCGTGTCGGGCGTCTCTGCCGGTTCGTCCGAGGTGCCCGTCACCTTGTCGACGATCGGAAAGCGCATCGGCCGCGCGCGGCCGTCCATCGAACCTAAGCGCGGCACCGCCGCGAGCAGTGCGCGCGTGTACGGATGCGAGGGCGCTGCGAAGATGCGCGAGGTCGCGTCCGTCTCCACTGCCTGCCCGCCATACATCACCACGGTCCGGTCCGCGATCTCGGCGACCACGCCCATGTCGTGGGTGATGAAGAGAACCGACATCCCCTCCTCCTGCTGAAGCTCCTTCAGCAGCTCCAGGATCTGCGCCTGGATGGTGACGTCGAGCGCGGTGGTCGGCTCGTCCGCGATCAGGAGTTTTGGCCTGCAGGCCAGCGCCATCGCGATCATCACGCGCTGGCGCATGCCGCCGGAGAAGCGATGCGGATGCTCGTGGAAGCGCGACTTGGCCGCGGGGATACGGACACGATCGAGCAGGCGCACCGTTTCGGCCTCCGCCGCCGCGCGCGACAGGCCGCGATGCTGGATCAGCGCTTCCGCGATCTGGAAGCCGATGGTGAGCACCGGATTGAGGCACGTCATCGGCTCCTGGAAAATCATCGCGACGTCGTTGCCGCGAATGTCCGTCATGCTGCTCTCGGGCAGCGCCAGCAGATCGCGACCGGCGAGCATGACACGTCCCTCGACGCGGCCGATCTCCTTCGGAATGAGCCGCATGATCGACAGCGCAGTGACGCTCTTGCCGGAACCGGACTCGCCGACGATCGCAACGGTTTCACGGGGAGCGACGTCGAAGGAGACGCTGCGGACGACGGGAATCCATCGTCGCTCGAGCATGAAGGAGGTGGTGAGGCCCGCGACCGACAGCACGGGGGACTGCGCCCCGGCAGCGATCTGATCAGGTCTGGTTGCGCCCATGCTCATCAAGCTATCCTAATATCCGCGCGTGCGATCGACACGCCCCGGCAATTCCTCGCCGCGGCGATGCCTTGCGATGACGTCGAGCACGAAATCGACGGCGGTATCCGGCGCCGTCATGGCGGCATTGTGCGGCGTCAGCAGGATGCGCGGATGGCTCCAGAATGGATGGCCTGAAGGCAGCGGCTCGGGATCGGTGACATCGAGCACCGCGCCCGACAGCGCGCCGCTGTCGAGGGCCGCGAGCAGATCGGCGTCGACGAGGTGCGGACCGCGTCCGACATTGACGAGTAATGCGCCGCGCGGCAGTCGGGCGAACAGATCGGCATTGAGGATGCCACGTGTCTCATCGGTCAGCGGCAGCAGGCAAATGAGGATGTCGCTCTGTCCGAGGAATTTCGGCAGCGCGTCGGGACCGGCATAACTGGTGACGCCGTCGATCTCACGCGGCGAGCGGTTCCAGCCGGATAGCGGGAATCCGAATGCCTTGAGGCGTTCGAGCACGGCTTGGCCGAGCTGTCCGAGCCCCATGACGCCGACACGCCGCCGTTTCGCCGGTGTGATGCGGATCTCACGCCAGAGCTGCTGCTTCTGCTGATCGATGAAGTGCAGGAGGTCGCGATGCAGGGCGAGCACGGCCATGGTGACATATTCGACCATGGTCTCGGTGATGCCGGGCTCCAACATGCGGACCAGCGGAATGTGCGCCGGAACTTTCGTGGCGTCGAACTGATCGACGCCGGCGCCGACCGAGAAGACCAGCTCGAGATTGGGGAACGTGGTCGCGATGTCGTCCGGCGGCACCCACGCGACGAGGTAGCGCACATCGCCGGGATCGCCGATGTCAGGCCAGAGCCGGAACGGGACGTCGGGCGCGCGCTCCGCGAAGAAGCGCGCCCACTCGGCACCGCGAACCATGTTGGCCTTGTAGAGAACCGTCATGCGGCCCTCAGAACGGACTGACCGGCGCGAGCCGCCGGCCGTCGATCATGCGCCTGTGGCTGTAGGGCTCGGGATCGACCAGCGGCGTCGCGCCGGTGACGATGTCGGCGGCGAGCTTGCCGGCGGCGGGGCCGATGCCAAAGCCGTGGCCGGAGAAGCCGGTGGCGAGGAAGAAGCCGGGCAGCGCATCGACCGGCGAGATCACCGGGATCGTGTCGGGCGTGCAGTCGATGGTGCCGCCCCAGGCTTCCGCGATCTCGATGTCCTTCAATTCCGGATTCGCCTTGATCAACGACGCCAGCGCGGCGTTGACCAGCGACATGTCGGGCGCGGGGTCGCGCACGCGCTCGGTCTCGAACGGCGACGGCTTGTCGAAACTCCAGCTGGTGCCGCGCATGATCTGGTCGAGGAAGGACTTGCCGAGCGACAGCTTCAGCCCGTTCTTGCGATGCAAATAAGTCGGCCAGAATGTGCGCGCATAACGGAACAGATCGGGCGACAGCTCGACCGTGCCGCGGTTGCGCAGCGCCAGCGTGAAGCCGCCGTCGAGACGGCGGCGGATGCAGTAGAAGTCGGTGCCGAGCGCCCCCGAGGTGATCTCCGGACCCGGCGTGGTCCGGCACGCGGTGGCGTTGACGAGGCCGATCGGCAGCTCGATGCCGTGGCGTCGGCAGAACAGCGATGACCACGCGCCGCCCGACAGCAGCACGGATTGCGTGCGGATGGTGCCCTTCTCGGTGACGACGGCGCTGACCTTCCCGCCCGTCGTCTCCAGCCCGCGCGCCGCGCAGCCCTGATGGATGGTGACGCCGTGCTTTCGCGCGGCCGTGGCGAGCGCGGGCACCGCCATCGACGGTTCGGCGCGGCCGTCGC
>NZ_JXDL01000001.1:6535608-6564318 GCF_001590795.1 Bradyrhizobium sp. AT1 | reverse complement strand
GTCGGTATTGCCCGGCATGCGCTCGGCGACCTCGGCCGGCGTAAGCACGGTGGAGTGGACCTGCATCTCGCGCGCGACCGCAGCCCAGCGCTCCCAGCTCGCAAGCTCCTCCTTGCTCTTGGTCAGGAACAAGACGCCGGTGCGGCGGAAGCCGGCATCGACGCCGGCATCGTTCTGCATGTCCTCCCACAGCCGCAGCGCTTCGCGCGCCAGCGGGATCTCCTCGCGCGCGCGGCCCTGTTGGCGGCACCAGCCCCAATTGCGGCTCGACTGCTCGCCGCCGACATGGCCCTTCTCGACCAATGCGACCGAGAGGCCCTTCTTCGCCAGATGATAGGCCGCGGAGACGCCGATGACGCCGCCGCCGATGACGACGACGTCCACCTGCGCCGGCAGGCGTTCATCGCTGTTGATACGGTTGAGCGGCGGGGACATGAAGCACTCCTGGAGGTCAGTTCGATCGAATTCTTGTCGTCGTGAGTTTGCAGATCATGGGATGTTCATGCGCGGGTCGAGCGCATCGCGCAGGCCGTCACCGAGGAAGTTGAAGCTGGTCACGGCCAGCGTGATGGCGAGACCCGGCGCGATCGCGAGCCATGGCGCGCTGGTGAGATAGATCTGCGCGTTGTTGAGCATGTTGCCCCAGCTCGCCGCCGGCGGCTGGATCCCGTAGCCGAGATAGCTGACGTAGGATTCCAGCAGGATCGCTTTCGCGACGTTCAGCGTTGCCGCCACCACGATCGGCGCGATCGCGTTGGGCACCAGCTCGCGGAACATGATACGGAGGTTCGACGAGCCGAAGGCGAGCGCAGCGACGGCAAATTCGCGCTCGCGCAGCGAACGGACCTGGGCCTCGACGACGCGGGCCACGGCCATCCAGGCCGTCGCCGCGATCAGAACGGTGGTGGTGACGAGGCCGGGCTCGGTGAGCGCCGCCAGCGCCAGCAGCAGGAAGATGGTCGGGAAGCACAGCACGGCATCGACGAGCCGCATCAGCACCGCGCCGACCGCACCGCCATAGAATCCGGCAAAGGCGCCGACCACGATGCCGACAGCCATCGCCATCACCATCGCAACGATGCCGATCGATAGCGAGACACGTCCGCCCATCATCAGCCGCGCCAACACGTCGCGGCCGAGCTCGTCGGTGCCGAGGATGTGCGCGCCGGAGAACGGCGGCGCGAACCGCTTCATGATGTCGATATAGGTGTCGTCGAACGGCAGCAGATAGGGGCCGAACGCCGAGCCGAGCACCAGCACCACAATGATCACGGCGCCGGCGAGCGCCAGACGATGCCGGCGGAAACGCCGCCAAGCGGCCTGGCCGGGAGCGAGCTGGACGGTGGAAAGGGTTGCGGTCGCCATCGCTTCAGCCCACCCGGATGCGCGGATCGACGACGGCGTAGAGGATATCGGCGAGCAGCGAGCCGATCAGCACCATCGTGGCCGAGAACATCAGGATGCCCATCACCACGGGATAGTCGCGGTAGCCGATGGAATCGAGGAACAGCCGCCCCATGCCGGGCCAGGTGAACACGGTCTCGGCCACCAGCGCGCCGCCGAGCAGCGTCGGAAACTGCAGGCCCGCGACGGTGATCATCGGCAGCAGCGCGTTACGCAACGCGTGCACGGTGAGGATACGCCATTCCGGTATGCCCTTGGCGCGCGCGGTGCGGATGTAGTCCTGGTTGATCACCTCGAGCATCGAGGAACGCATGAAGCGGCCCCACATCGCGGTCTCGACCAGCGCCAGCACCATCGCCGGCGCGATCAGATGATGCAGCAGGTCGAGCAAGGAGCCGTCGCCGACGGTCTGGCGGTTGCCGGCCGGCAGCCAGCCGAGCTTGACCGAGAACACGTAGATGGTGACGAGGCCGAACCAGAAAGTTGGGATCGACAGCGCGATCATGGCGCCGACGGTGGCGAGCGTGTCGAACAGCGAGTATCGCCTCAGCGCGCCAAGGATGCCGATCCAGCAGCCCAGCAGCACCGCGATGATGGTCGCCGTCGCCATCAGTTCCAGAGTGGCGCCGAGATGCGAGGAGATCACCGACAGCACCGCCTCGCCATCGCGATAGGACTTGCCCCAATCGCCCTTCAACATGCGGCCGAACCAGTCGACATACTGGATCGGCAGCGGCCGATCGAGCCCGAGCTGTTTGGTGACGCGGTCGAGGTCCTCCTGGGTCATCTGCGCGGAGGCCGCGAATTGCGACAGCGGCCCGCCGGGCGCCATGTGCAGGATGGCGAAGCCGATCGCGGAGACGATCACCAGCAGCATGATCGCCTGTGTCAGGCGGTTGACGACGTATCGGGCCATCTCAGGCTGCCCAGCGAACCCTGTGCATCAGGCCCAGTACCATTCGCGGATGTTCCAGCAGTTGATCGACATGTTGATGTTGGGACGGAAACCCTGCAGCCCTTCCTTGACGCCTTCGGCGATGAAGCCCTGGAACAGCGGCAGGATGGCGAGGTCGTCGCGGATCAGCTTTTGCAGCTCGCCATAGGTGGTCTTGCGCTGCGCCTGCTCGAACTGCCTGGCGCCCTCGGCGAGGAGGCGATCCGCCTCCGGGCTCCGATATTGATAGGTGTTGTAGCCACGGCCGCCCTTGGCGGGAATCGCGCCGGAGCCGAACCGTGGCGTCACATCGGGATCGCTGCCGAGCATGAAGTTCACGGAGACCAGCACCGAATTGAATTTCGACTGCTGCCAGAAATCGCCCCAGATCACGGCGGCCGGCATGTTGTTGACGCGCATCGCAGCGCCGATCGCGCGCCAGTCCTGGATCAGAAGCTGCTGGGTCTGCTCGCGCACCGCATTGCCGGAGGTCGTCGAGTTGGTGAATTCGAGCTTGACGCCGCCCTTCTCGCGCACGCCACCAGCGCCCCGCACCCACCCCGCCGCGTCGAGCAGCGCGTTGGCCTTGGCCGGATCGTATTTGTGCTGCGGCAGCCCCTGCTGGAACGACCAGGCCTGCTGCGGCACGAAACTCTCGGTCAGCCTCGGCAGGCCGTAGTTCAGTGCGTCGATGATCGCCTGCTTGTTGATGCCGAGATACAGCGCCTCACGCACCGTGCGGTCGGCGAACGGGCCGAACTCCAGATTGGGCGCGATGTGCTCGACCGAGGACGTCGAGGAGACGAAGATCTTGCGGCCCTTCAGCGTCTTTGCTTCCTGCACGAAGTTCGGCAGGATGCCCTGCAGGCCGGTGTAGTCGACCTGGCCGGTGCGGAACTGGGTGTAGAGAACGGTGAGGTCCGGAATGTATTTGAAGACCACGCGTTCGACGTAAGGGCCCTTGCCGTGATAGCCGGCATGGGCGTTCAACTGGATGTGGTCGCCGGGCACGCGCTCGCCCCAGCGGAACGGGCCGGTGCCGACCGGCGCGTTGTGGAACGGCGAGGCATTCGGATCGGCCACCTTCTCCAGGATGTGCTTGGGCACGATGAAGGTCAGCGCCGCCAGGATCGACATGTAAGGCGAATAGGCCGTTTCCATGCGCCAATGGATCTCGTCGGGCGCGACGATCTTGATGTCCTTGACGAGGCTGTGTCCGACGCGACTGCGCGCACGGAAATCCGGATTGTTGATCAGCTCGAGCGAGAACTTGACGTCCTCGGCCGTGAAGGGCGTGCCGTCGTGCCACTTCACGTCGCTGCGCAACTTGATCTTCCAGGTCAGGCCGTCAGCCGACAGTCCGCCATTCTCGATGGTCGGGACTTCGCGGGCGAGGTCGGGGACGAACTTGCCGTCGGGCTCGATGTACCAAAGCGGCGAGAACACCTGCCACCAGATGCCCTGGTCGACCTCGATGCCGGGCATCAGGGGATGAAAGACGGTCGGCTCCTGCGACAGCGCTGCGATCACCTGCCCGCGCGGCTTGTCCGGCGGATTGGTTGGACGTTCAGTCTGGGCAAAGGCAGTGCCTGAAAGAGTCCATCCTGCTGCAGCGCCTGCGCCGAGCTGAAAGATCTGTCGGCGGTTTGGAATGCCGAAGTGCGATCCGCCAACGTCGAACTTGCCGGTGCTGTCTGCCATGACCAGTCTCCGTTCCCGCACGCGGCACCGTCTCCCGCGCCCCCGAGACCCCGGCAAGGGACAGGAGTGGGCTTTAGTGCTTCTAAATTTTTCAGACAAAATTTCACCATGACTAAATACAGCTGTCAATCGCATTGCTAGTATGCGCAACCTTTTCACTCCGACTGAAGCCCGGCCCGATGCGGTCCTGGGCTCAAGATGATGCATGGGAGAGCGACATGGATGGTCGCGGCGACACGAATAGTCCGAAGGACGCCCTGATGATCGAGCCGGACGATGCGGTCGACCAGCGCCTCGGTGAAACCGTGCGGCTGCTGCGCCAGCGCGCCGGCTTCTCGATCCAGGACGTCGCCACCAAGACCGGCCTGTCCACCGGCATGATCAGCCAGCTCGAGCGCGCGCGCGCCATGCCGTCGATACGGACGCTGCGCCTGCTCAGCATCGCGCTCGACGTTCCCATCTCGTACTTCTTCGAGACCAGCGATCCCGTCGACGTGCAGCGCTATATCGTGCGCAAGAACAGCCGGCGGCTGCTGCGGCTCACCGCCAGCGGCGTCGTCAAGGAAGCGCTGACGCCGGCGGACAAGGGCCAGCTCGAGCTCTACGAGCTCACGCTCAATCCCGGCTCCTCCTCCGGCACCGACTTCATGCAGCACACCGGCGAGAAGGCCGGCTACATCCTCTCCGGCAGCCTGCGGCTGTGGCTCGACAACCAGGCCCATGTGCTGGAAGCCGGCGACAGTTTCCGCTTTCCGAGCACCGTGCCGCACATGTTCGACAACCCGACCCAGCAGGTCGCGCGCGCGATCTGGGTGACGACCCTGCGCCAGACCGACTCGCCCGCCGGTTGAAGGGCTACGGCCCGCACCGCCGGAAATTGCCCTCGACGCCGCCCCATTGAATCTGTAGCTCACGTGAGAGCAGAGTCATCTGCCGGGCGGACACGGGGGTCCGTTCCGGACGTCGTTGGTAGGAGACCATGAAACTCAGGGGGCTTCTGACACGCGCGATGGCCGCACAGGTCGTCGTGACCGCGGCGGCCCTCCTCGCCTCCTATGCCGTGGCCGGACCCGGATTCGGCATTGCGCAGATCGCGGCCCTCATCGCGAGCGCCGCTGCTGCCGTGCTGCTCGCGCGGTTCTGCGCCCGCACGATCGAGACGTCAGAGGACAAGTGCGCCGCCGCGCAAGCGGCCGAGCTGGCGCGGGCCCGCAACGACAGCGCACAGATGACGCAAGCCATCATCAAGACCGCGCTCGACGCCTTCATCCAGATCGACGACAACGGCACTGTCCTGGAGTGGAGCTTTCAGGCGGAGGCCCTGACCGGATGGACGCGGGCGGAGGCGCTTGGTGCCGACGTCGTCGACCTCATCGTCGCCGAACCGCTGCGCGCCGCCTTCCGGCAGCGCATGGCGCGGCTGGTGCCGGAACTATCGAATACGCCGTCGGGCCTGCGCTTCGAGCTCACCCTGGTCCACAGGAACGGCGACCCAATCCTGGCCGAGGCGTCCAGCACGGTGCTGCGGCTGGGCGCGCGCGTCATCACCAACACCTTCGTCAGGGACATCACCCGGAAGCGCGCCGCCGAGGAACAGCTGGTGCAGTCCCAGAAGATGGAGGCGGTCGGGCAGCTCACCGGCGGCATCGCGCACGAATTCAACAACATGCTCACGGTGATCACGGGCACGATCGAGATCCTCGCCGACGCCGTCAAGGACAACCCGCCGCTTGCGACCATCACCAAGCTGATCAGCGAGGCCGCCGATCGCGGTGCCGCGCTAACGTCGAGCCTGTTGTCCTTCGCGCGCAAGCAGGCGCTGCAGCCCGCCGACATCGACGTCAACGCTCTGCTGGAGGAGCTCGCAAAGCTGCTGCTGGCGACCTTCGACAAGAAGATCGAGATCGTCACCCGGCTCGACCGCAACGTCTGGCTCGCCTACGCCGATCGCGGCCAGCTGAGCTCCGCGCTGCTCAACCTCGCGATCAACGCTCGCGACGCCATGCTGGACGGCGGCCGGCTGACGCTGACGACGCGCAACATCGTGTTCGGCGTGCGCGAGGCCGTCGCCGTCGGCGCCGGCTATGCCGGGGACTATGTCGAGATCGAGATTGCCGACACCGGCACAGGCATTCCGCAAGCCATCCTGGAGCGGATCTTCGATCCGTTCTTCTCCACCAAGGAGGTCGGCAAGGGCACGGGGCTCGGTCTCAGCATGGTGTTCGGCTTCGTCAAGCAATCCGGCGGCGGCATCAAGGTGGCCTCCGAAGAAGGAAGCGGCACAGTCTTCACGCTCTATCTGCCGAAGGCGGAGGCGAGCACGCTGCGGCCGACCGGCTATGACGACCGCAAGATCGTCGGGGGCACGGAAACCGTGCTCTGCGTCGAGGACGATCACGACGTCCGCCAATATGTCACGGTTCAGCTCGAGGCGCTCGGTTACAAGGTCATTCCGGCCGCCAATGCGACCGAAGCGCTCGCGATTGCGGCCGAAGGCAAGCCATTCGACCTGCTCTTCACCGACATCGTGATGGCCGGCGGCATGAACGGACGGGAGCTCGCCGAGCAGATGGTGGCGGCGCGGCCCTCTATAAGGGTCCTGTTCACGTCCGGCTACGCCTACGATTCGCTGCACACACAGGGCCGCGCCACGATGGGCGCGCCACTGCTGCGAAAGCCCTATCGCAAAGCCGAGCTCGCCCGCATGCTGCGCCGCTGCCTCGACACGGCCGTCGATTCCGCCGGCGACGCGATCCCGACGCCCTACTCGGTGCAGGCTGATGTCGAGGCTTTCCTGCGCAGGCAGGCGGCGGAGGACAACGGGACCAAGAGGCCTGGCAAGTAGGTCTTTCGCCTCAGCTCATCCTTCGCCGCAGCGTCGCCGACGGCGTCTCGCCGAATTTTTCGCGGTAGGCACCGGCCATGCGGCCGAGATGGGTGAAGCCGAGGTCGAAGGCGATGTCGGTGATGGAGGCATCGGGCGATCCTTGCGCAAGCCGGGCGTGGAGCGCGGCGAGGCGCATGTCGAGCAGCATCTCCGAAATCGACTGGCCGAAATGACGGCGAAAGCCGAGCTGCAGCGCGCGGATGCCGATGCCGGAGGCGCAGGCAAGTTGTGCGAGATCGAGCGGCTCGCTGGCATTGCCCGCAAGATGGTCGCGCGCCGTGCGAAGCGCGCGCGGCAGCCGTTCGGCCCGGCCGGAGAACCTTTCAATCGCATCCGACAGGCCGTGCCGCTGGCCATTGAGCAGATGATCGAGCAACAGCTCGCGCCAGTCGGCCATGGCGACCGCGGGCAGCCGGCCGGACGGACCGAGACGCTCGGCGAGCAGCATCAGCTCGGCGAGGCTGGTTCGCAAGGCGCGCCCCGACGGCGCCTCCAGGTCGATCACGGGATCGAACTCGACCGTGCCCGCTGCCCGGCCCGACAGCGCCGCGGCGCGCTGCTCGACCATGCGGCGGTCGAGCAGCAGGATCGCCTGCGCGCAATCGCGCCACATCATGCGGGTCGGGATCGTCGGCGACAGCAGCGACGCCGTCCGCTCCGGCGCAGCATCGAGCTCGGTATTGCCGGCGCGAATATGGGCTGCGCCCGCGAGCGGGATCTGCACGAGGAAGAAACGCTCGAGGCAGCCGGGATCGATGCCGACCGATCCCCCATAGGCGACGTAGTTGATGGAAAAGCCGTCAAAGGCCGCGCAATTGTGCCGGGCCGAGAAGCAGGCCTCGCGCGCCTGAGCCGGCTCGAGATCGTGCGGGCAGAAGATGCGCCCGATCTCTTCAGCCGCTTCGTCGACGTCGTCGGTGGTGACGCGCGCGAAAGCCGCAAGCCGTTCGGCTGCGGATGCCCTCGCACTCATTTCCTGCACGGCTGCGGACATCGTCGACCACGCTTCGCGTCACGGAATTGCTTTAAGCCTATAATAATTCCGCCGGCGCGAGAAGGGCCGCGCCCGCAAAATCGTCGTGCTGCACGGCAACAACCGTCGCCGGATTCGTTTAGCGGATAGACAGGCCCCCAGCGTTGACCGAAGCTCCATCTCCGCCGGAATCCAATGGGAGCGCGACATGACTGCACTCGAAAAGGGCATTACCGCCGCTGGCACAGGCTACGGCGGCAAGAGCTGGAACATTCTGGGCCAGGTTTACTTCCCCAAGGCCGTCACCGAGTCCACCTTCGCCTTCGAGACCAACAGCGATCCCGGCCAGTTCGTGCCGGTGCACATTCATCCGACCCAGGACGAATTCATCCTGGTGCAGGAAGGCACGCTCGACCTCAAGCTCGACGGCAAATGGGTCAAGGCCCATGCCGGCGATCTCGTGCGCATGCCCCGCGGCATCCCGCACGGCTACTTCAACAAATCCGACAAGCCGTGCCGCGCGCTGTTCTGGGTCTCGCCGATGCAGAAGCTGGAGGCGCTGTTCGAGCAGCTGCACAATCTGACCGACCCTGCCGAGGTGGTGCGCATCTCGGCGCTGCACGAGGTGGATTTCCTGCCGCCCGAGGCCAACGACTAGCCTCTTCGTCCATCTTTATCTGCTTGCCGGCTCGCCGGCCGCGCGCTTTGCGGCCGAACGTGGCCGCTTGCGCGGAAAATACGTCGATTGCGAGCAAACTCATGGTCACTCCCAAGCATGTCTGCGTGATCGGCGCCGGCGTCTCCGGCCTCGCCGCCGCCAAGGCGTTCTCCTCCCGCGGCCACCGCGTCACCATCGTCGAACGCTCTGGCGATCTCGGCGGCGTCTGGGAGCCGGCGCGCTCCTATCCTGATGTGCAGACGCAAAGCCCGAAGGAGCTCTATCGCTACACCGACCGCGCGATGCCGGAGTCCTATCCGGAATGGCCGACCGGCCCGCAGGTGCACGTCTATCTCGCAGACTACGCCAGGAGTTTTGGTCTCGATCGCATGCTGCGCCTCGGCACCGAAGTCGCCGGCATGGCGCGGCGTGCCGACGGCAAGCCGGGCTGGACGCTCACCCTGAAGAGCCAGGAGGGCACGACGACGAACGAGGATTTCGATTTCGTCGCTGCGTGCACCGGCCAGTTCAACGAGCCGCGCGAGCTGCATTGCCCGGGCGAGGACGGCTTCCTGGCACAAGGCGGCCAGATCCTGCACTCCTCGACATACGGCGATCCCTCGCTGGCGAAAGGACGCCGTGTCGTCGTGCTCGGCGGCTCCAAATCCGCAACCGACATCGCGGTCAACGCGGTGAAATCGGGCGCGCGCGAGGTCACCATCGTGATGCGCGAGCCGGTCTGGCGCATCCCCTATTTCATCGGCGGGCTCGTGAACTTCAAGCGCATCCTCTACATCCGCGCGCAGGAGGAGATGTTTCCGGGCTGGGGCATCAGCGGGGTGACGCGGCTCGCGCACCGCATCGCCGCGCCGCTGGTGTGGGCGAACTGGCGCGGGCTGGAGAGCCTGCTCAAGGCGCAGCTCAAGCTCGGCCGCTGCAACATGGTGCCGAAGGAGCGGATCGAGGACGGCGTCAACTGCTCGGTGCCGATCGCAACGCCCGGCTTCTATCCGATGGTCGCCGACGGCCGCATCAAGGCGGTGTTCGGCACGTTCGATCGTTACGAGGGCGACAACATCGTGATGAGCGGCGGCGAGCGCGTCGGTGCCGACGTCGCGGTGCTCGCGATCGGCTACAAGCTCGGCGTGCCGTTCCTCCCCGCGGCCTACAGGCAGAAGCTGGTCGACGCCGACGGGCAGTACCGGCTCTACCGCCTGATCGCCAATCCTGATCTGCCCGAACTCGGCTTCGTCGGCTTCAACTCCTCGTTCTGCACCGTGCTCTGTGCCGACCTCGCCGCCAACTGGCTGGTGCGCTATGCCGACGGTCAGCTCGCCAGGCAGCCGACGGCGCAGGCCATGCGCGACAACATCGAGATGATGCTGCACTTCAAGCGGGTCGAGCGGCCGGCCGCGGGCGTCTATGGCGGCCTCTGCGTCGCGCCCTATCACTACCGCCATTTCGACGAGCTGATGGCTGACATCGGCACGAAGCAGCAGAAGCGCGGCGGCCTTGCCGGACACTTCCAGCCGCCGGATGCGGATGCATACGCGAAGTTCCTGGCGACGGCGCCGGATTATCGGGCGGCATAAGAATTGCGGCTGAGCGGGATTTTGCGTCTCGCCAGCCGTTGCATCTGATGCTTACGATCTCCCTGGCCAGCGAATCGATGGGAAACGGCCATGGGATTCAGACGTCTCGCGATCTTTGCGGTTGTTGCCTTCTTCGTCGCAGCGCCTGCCGCCGGCCAACAGCGCGCGCTCACGCCGCGGCAGACGGAGGCGGTCGCCGCCTATGACAAGGCGCTCGCCGATTTCAAATCGATCCTCGCCGAGCGGCGGCGCCAGATCGACGCCAGGGAGCCGCTACCGAACCTGCCGGGACAGGCGCTGTATCTGGCACGCGTCGCCGTCATCAGCAGCTACAAAGATCTGACGGATGCGATGCCGTCGCGGATCGGCCGGCCCAACAAGTTCGAGATCCCGCCGGCCTATTTCGACGCGGACATCGAGCCCCTGATCGACGAATATTCGAAGCTGTTCGACGTCATGGAGGCGCCGCCGGCCAATGCGCAGAATTCGGCGACACCGTTCAAGGACGTCGTCGATCTCGCCACGGTGATCGCGCGCGCCAAGGGACTTGCGCCTGACCACGCCGCGGCCGCGGGGCGCATCAGCCTCGGGCTGTTCTTTGCCGAGACCAACGGCAAGCAGAACGTTCGCAACGGACGCTCGAACACCTATATGGGCAGCTTTCAGACCGGCCCCTCCGAGGACCGCAACGGCCACAGGAAATGGCAGGCCATCAAGGCCGAGATCGCCGCGATCGATCCGCACCTGAGCGCGCGCGACGACAAGGAGGAGGCGCGCGCCAGCGGCACCGATCGCCGTTTCAACCACTGGACCAACGTGCGCGACGGCCTGATGAACGCGCATGCGGACGTGTTCCGCGAGATTCCTGGAATCGTGAAGACGCTACCTGACCCGATCGACCAGATGAAGCTGTTCGAGCTGATCCAGATCGTGCCGACGCCGACGCGGGCTGCGCTCAAATCCGGCGATCTCCTGAACTACCGGGTGTCCAGCCCCACGATCATGAAGCACTTGCGCAACAACAGCATCTTTGCGTTCGGGCGGGCGGATCGCGCGCGCAATTCGGCGAGCTTCCGCGAAATCCTCGGTGCGATGTGGCTGTTCAACCGCAAATTCGAGAAGGCGATGGCGAAGTACGCGGAGATCAAGCCGCGGTAGGAGATGGATGAGCGGTCATGGTCCGGTCGCCGGAGCGTGACCCCAAGGCGGACGGGGGCGGATCGAGGCGGCTGCAATTCGAAAGCACCGTTCGAAGAGGTTATCTTTTGCCCAAATCCTCCGCGAAACGCAGCAGGTAGCCGTCGGGGTCTTGCACCAGGAACTGCCTGTTGCCGCGCTCCTCTCCCGCGATCCGATACCACGCGTCATGACACTCTCTGAAGAGAGGCCATTTCTCGCGCTTAAGAGCTTCGAGAAGAGGTGCCACGGAGTCGACGAACATCTGAAAGTTGATCCCGCGCCCCAATGGTCGTTGCAGAGCCCCGGTTTCCCAATTGCCATTCTGTTGCTTCAGCATGACTTGGGATCCTTGCAGCTCGATGTACATGAAGCGATTCTCCGGTCGCTGATACGCGATCCGGAAACCGAGTATCTCGCACCAGAAATTCTTGCTCTGCTCCAAGTCAAAAACGTCCAGCTCAGGGACGAGCCGGGCAAAGCCCCCGGTTGGTAATCTATCCACGGCTCACCAGCCCTTCCGCATTTGTCGTCGATGCAGTGCAGTCAGGCACGACGCTGAACTTGCGGGCGTCCTACTCCGTCCGGATCGGCGTGTCCTTCAACCCGTTATCGTCATAGGCCTTGCGCAAGGTGCCGTTCGTCACCGCCTCGGTCATGAACTTCGTCACGAAGGCCAGCGCCTGGTTGTGGCCGAGCGGCACGGCGACGGCCGTGACCGTCTTCTTGAAGGTCTCGTCCAGCACCTTGGTCCCCGGGATCTTCTGCGCCATCTTGTTGAGCTGATCGCGGGACAGCGCGAAGGCGTCGATCTCGCCGTTCTCCAACAGGCCGAAGATCTCGTCATAGGTCTGATAGCCCGTGACCTTGGCGTGCTTCAGATGCGCGATCGCGCCGCGCATGGTGGTGGTGGCGTTGACGGCGGCGACCTTGATGCCGGGCTGGTCGAGCGTCGCAAAATTGGTGACCGCCGAGCCGGGCTTGACGATATAGGTGGCGTCCGCGACCTCGTAGATCGGGCCGAACAGCATCCTGGTCTCGCGCTCGGGGTCTTTGGGCAACCATGTGACGTCCCAGGTCCCCTTGCCGGCAGCGTCGGTGATCTGTCCGGAATTCTGATGCACGACATATTCGACGGGGACGCCGAGCTGGGCCGCCATCGCCTTGCCGAGATCGACGGGGACGCCGGCATAGCCGGCTTCGGTCTTGGTCGACCAGAACGCCCCGCCCGCGGGGCTGATGGCGATCGCGACCCGCAGCTTGCCGGTGGGCGCGATCTCGTCCTTCAGGCCGTCAGCTAGCGAGGGCATGGCAACGATCGCTGCGAGAACGAGGCCTGCGAGGGCCGACCTGATTGGCGTTGGCATATCATGGTCTCCTCACCTTTTCTTCTTTCCGGCCGCTCCGTTCGGCTCGCGGCCTTTGACACAATTGTGGTCGATCACGCCCGCGGTGAAAAGCGGTTTGTCGTGATAAACTTGTCAAAGGCCACATCGCTCGTTGCAGTGCAAGGCCGCTGACTGCCATGGCTATGGTGTTCCACGGCCAGCCGTTTGTTGCTAGCCTGCCGCACCGACAGACAGCAATCGGGGGCTACCGAATGACCGCAGCGAATCCCGCCTCTCCCGCACGCCGCAATGGAGCGTGGAGGCATATCGTGCGGGGCCTTTGCGCTGCGGCGTCCGTGGCCGTGCTTGCCGGCTGTGAGGACAAGAACACGTTCGTGGCACCGCCCCCGCCCAAGGTGGACGTGGCAACGCCGGTGCAGCGCGCCGTGACGCGCTACATCGAGGCCACCGGCAACACGGCGCCGATCAAGAGCGTCGATCTCGTGGCGCGGGTGCAGGGCTTTCTGCAATCGATCGACTACCAGGACGGCACCTTCGTCAAGCAGGGCACCCAGCTGTTCACGATCGAGCCCGAGACCTACAAGCTCAAGCTCGAACAGGCGCAGGCGGCCGAGGCCGGCGCGCAGGCCTCGGTCCGGCAGTCCGAAGCCGACTACAAGCGGCAGGCCGAACTGGTACAGCGCCAGGCGGTCTCGCAGGCCACGCTCGATAATTCCACCTCGGCGCGTGACAACGCCCAGGCCAATCTGCAGCAGGCGCAGGCCAACACCAAGCTCGCCGAAGTCAATTACGGCTACACCAAGGTGACGGCGCCGTTCGACGGCATCGTCAGCGCCCACATGGTCTCGGTCGGCGAGCTCGTCGGCGTCTCCTCGCCGACCCAGCTCGCCTCCATCGTCGCGATGGACCCGATCTATGTGAACTTCACCGTCAACGAGCAGGACGTGCTGCGCATCCGCGCCGAAGCGACCCGCCGGGGATTGACGCCGGCCAACCTCAAGCAGTTTCCGATCCAGATCGGCCTTCAGACCGAAACCGGCTATCCACATGAGGGGCATCTCGACTATGTCGCGCCGACCCTCAATCAATCGACGGGCACGCTGGCGGTGCGCGGGCTCGTCCCCAACGACAAGCGGGTGCTGCTGCCCGGTTATTTCGTTCGGGTGCGCGTGCCGTTCGACCAGGAGAAGAGCGCCCTGCTCGTCCCTGATACGGCACTCGGCAGCGACCAGGGCGGCCGCTATCTGCTGGTGGTCAACACAGACAACGTCGTCGAGCAGCGCAAAGTGCAGATCGGCCCGGTCGACAATGGCCTGCGCGTCATCGAAAGCGGCCTGAAGGCTGAGGACCGCGTCGTCATCGCGGGGCTGCTGCGGGTGATCCCGGGCCAGAAGATCGATCCGCAGGTGACCAAGATCGAACAGCCGCAAGCCTCGGCCAAGTAAGGGGCTGCAGCCATGATCTCAAAATTCTTCATCGAGCGGCCGGTCCTCTCGAACGTCATCGCGCTCTTGATGATCCTGATCGGCGGCGTCGCGCTGTTCAATCTCGCCATCGCGCAATACCCCGACGTGGTGCCGCCGACCGTGCAGGTGACCACGCGCTATCCCGGCGCCAGCGCCAAGACCGTGATCGACACCGTGGCCTTGCCGATCGAGCAGCAGGTCAACGGCGTCGAGGACATGCTCTACATGCAGTCCTACAGCGGCTCGGACGGCACCTATACGCTGACCGTGACCTTCAAGATCGGCACCGACCTCAATTTCGCGCAAGTGCTGGTGCAGAACCGCGTCTCCAGCGCACTGTCGCAATTGCCGCAGGCTGTGCAGAACCAGGGCGTCACCGTGCAGAAGCGGTCGACCTCGATCCTGCTGTTCGTGACGCTGACCTCGCCGGACTCCAAGTACGACAGCCTCTATCTGAGCAACTACGCCACCATCAACATCCGCGACGAGCTCTCACGGCTGCCAGGCGTCGGCAACGTCACCGTGTTCGGCGCCGGCCAGTATTCGATGCGGGTCTGGCTCGATCCGAACAAGCTGCAGGTCCGCGGGATGGTGCCGCAGGACGTCATCGCCGCCATCCAGCAGCAGAGCCAGCAGGTCGCCGCCGGCCAGGTCGGCGCGCCGCCGACGCCTCCGGGCCAGGCGTTCCAATACACGCTCAACGTCAACGGACGGCTCGACGACACCGGCCAGTTCGAGAACATCATCGTCAAATCGGGCTCGAGCGGCGATGTCACGCGCGTGCGCGACGTCGGCTGGGTCGAGCTCGGCGCGCAGACCTACAGCCAGATCTTCTCGCTCAACAAGCAACCGGCCGTCGGCATCGGCGTGTTCCAATCGCCCGGCGCCAACGCGTTGCAGGTCGAGAAGGCCGTCGAGAAGAAGATGGTCGAGCTCGCCAAGCGTTTCCCGGAAGGCATCAAATACGACACGCCGTTCGACACCACCAAGTTCGTCGAGGCCTCCGTGCACGAGGTCTACATGACGCTGATCGAGGCCGGCCTCCTAGTGCTGGTCGTGATCCTCGTCTTCCTGCAGGACTGGCGCGCGATGCTGGTGCCGGCGACGACCGTGCCGGTGACCATCATCGGCGCCTTCGCGGCGATGGCGGCGCTCGGCTTCACCATCAACATGTCGACGCTGTTCGCGATCGTGCTCGCCATCGGCATCGTGGTCGACGATGCCATCGTCGTGGTCGAAGGCGCCGCGCACAACATCGAGAAGGGCATGAACGGCCACGACGCTGCGATCAGCGCGATGGACCAGCTGTTCGCGCCGATCGTCGGCATCACCCTGGTGCTGATCTCGGTGTTCTTGCCGGCCTCGTTCCTCGCCGGCCTCACCGGGCGCATCTATTCGCAATTCGCCCTGGTGATCGCGGCGACCGCGCTGCTGTCCGCCATCAACGCGGCGACCCTGAAGCCGACCCAATGCGCGCTGTGGCTGCGCCCGGCGGTGCCGCCGGAGCAGCGCAATTTCTTCTACCGTGGCTTCAACGCGGTCTATGACCGGGTCGAGCGCGGCTATACCAGGCTGATCACGTTTCTCGTGAAGCACGCCACGATCTCCGTCGCGTTCGCGCTTCTGGTGATCGGCGCCAGCGGCTACGGCCTGTCGCGGGTGCCGACCGGCTTCCTGCCGATCGAGGACCAGGGCTATCTGATCGCCGCGATCCAGCTGCCCGACGGCGCCGCGCTGGAGCGGACGCAGAAGGTGCTCGACCGCGCCAGCGAGATCATCAAGGAGACGCCTGGCGTCCAGCAGGTCATCACCATCGCCGGCATCTCCGCGCTCGACAACAGCGCCAGCCTCGCCAATGCCGGCGTCGCCTACATCATCCTGAAAGACTGGGAGGCACGCAAAGGGCCCGGCGAGGATCTGCGCTCGCTGGTCTATGGGTTGAACGACAAGCTCGCGACCATCATGGAGGCCCGCACGATCGTGCTGCCACCGCCGCCGATCCAGGGCATCGGCAACGCCGCCGGCTTCTCGATGCAGGTCGAGCTGCGTGATGGCAACAGCGATTTCGCCAAGCTGCAGGCGATCACCGGCGCGATGGTCTCGAACGGCCAGAGCCAGAGCGCGCTGCAACGGGTGCAGTCCTCGTTCCGTTCCTCGGTGCCGCAGTTCAACGTCGAGATCGACCGCGTCAAGACCCAGACGCTGCACGTCACCACCGATCAGGTGTTCTCGGCGCTGTCGACCTATCTCGGCTCGTCCTACGTGAACCAGTTCAACAAGTTCGGCCGCGTGTTCCAGGTCTATACGCAAGCCGATCCCGCCTTCCGCGTCACCGAGCGCGACATCGCCAACATGATGGTGCGCAACTCGAACGGCGACATGATCCCGATCGGCACCGTCGCCAAGATCACGCCGGCCACGGGGCCGTCGCTGATCAGCCTCTACAATCTCTATCCGTCCTCGACCGTGATCGGCCTGCCGGCGCAAGGCTATTCGTCCGGCCAGTCGCTGAAGCTGATGGAGGAGATCGCCGACAAGACGCTGCCGCCGGGTACCGGCTACGAATGGACCGCGATGTCGTATCAGGAGAAGGCGGTCTCGAACCAGATCTACTGGGTGTTCGGGCTCGCCATGCTGCTGGTCTATCTCGTGCTCGCCGGCCAGTATGAGAGCTGGTACGCGCCGATCTCGGTGATCCTCGCGGTGCCGCTGTCGCTGCTCGGACCGATGCTGATCCTGTCCGGGCTCAAGATCGACAACAACCTTTATTGCCAGATCGGCCTGATCCTGCTGATCGCGCTGTCGGCCAAGAACGCGATCCTGATCGTCGAGGTCGGGCTCGAGCTGCACGGCCGCGACGGCAAGCCGGTTCTGGAGGCCGCGATCGAGGCGGCGCGCGCCCGCTTTCGCCCGATCCTGATGACATCGTTCGCCTTCATCCTCGGCGTCGTGCCCCTGGTGCTCGCCACCGGCGCCGGCGCCAGCGCACGGAAGTCGATCGGCATCACGGTCTTCTCGGGCATGCTGGCCTCGACCTGCCTCGCGGTGCTGTTCGTGCCGGCGTTCTTCGTCGTGGTGCAGCGGTTCGAGAACTGGCGGGCAAGCAGGAAGGCGCCGAGGGTGGAGACGGTGGCGGAGGCGAAATAGGCAACGCCGCCAACCGAGACCGTCGCTCAACCCTGCTCCGCTCCCGCCTGCCGCGCTTCACCGCTCGACACCAGCAGCACCGAGACCTTCGACTGCCGCAGCACGGCGTCGGCGACGCCGCCGAAGGAGAGATGGTCGGCCTGGATGCGATCGACGCCCATGACGACGAGATCGACGTCGGTGGTCTCGATCTCGCGCAGGATCGCGGCTTCCGGCGCCCGGTTCACCCGCAGCGTCGTGGTGATGTCGACGTCGTAGCGGGCGGCGAGATCGCTGGTGTCCTTGAGGATGCCAGCCTCCTGGCCGAGGCCGTGGGAGGCGCCGCGCTGCGCGCCCTTGTCGCGCGTGGTCGCGACATAGATCACCCGGAGCGAGCCTGAACCGGCCTGCGCCAGCGCCACCGCGATTTCGGCGCCACGCTTGGAAACGCTGCTGCCGGACACAGGAACGAGGATGTTGAGGCCGTCGGGGTTCGGCTGCTTCAGATGCTTGCCCTTGGCCGCGACGATTGCCATCGCTCCTTCGAACTGCGCGGCGATGTCCTCGATCCCGCGATCAAAGCGGTCCTTGCCGGCGACGACCTTGTCGATGCCGACGACCATAAGGTCGAAGCCCTTGCGTGCTTCCTCGGCGATGGTCTCGCCGAGCTCCGCGCGCCGCGCCCGGGTGACGATGTCGACGATGCCGGTGTCGTCCTCGGTGTTGGCGGACACCGCCTCGGCCGCCTTCTTCACCACGGCTTCGTGGCTCTCCTCCCCGCCGCGGCCCTTCTCCTGCTCTTTCGCGTTCTTGCCGATATGCAGCACGGTGATCGGCAGGCCGCGCATGCCGGCGATCAGGCCGGCGATGTGCGCGGCAAAGGTGGCGTTGACGCTTTCGTCCACCGCAAGCAACGGACGTTCGAGATTGGCGACGAAGCCGCGCTTCTCGAATTCCTCCCGCTCCAGCCGCTCTTGCTCATCCTTGTTCATCGGCAGCCGCGCCAGCGCCGCCCGCAGCATCGGCGGCATCGCCATCGTGGTCACGATCGCCATGGTGACGATCATCGTGAACAGGTTCTGGCTGAGCACGCCGATGGACAGGCCGATGGTCGCGATGATGACCTCGGTCGAGCCGCGGGCATTCATGCCGCTGGCGAGCGCCAGCGATTCCCGCGTGCTGAGGCCGCCGACCGTGCCGCCGACGAAGGCGCCGCCGAACTTGCCGACGCTGGCGATCAGGACCAGCAGGCCCGTGAGCATCAGGAGATTGGGATCGCGCAGCACGGAGAGATCGGCGGCAAGGCCGGCGAGACCGAAGAACACCGGCATGAAGAAGCTGGAGATCAAGCCGCGCAGGCGCTCGTCGATCTGCCGCGTCAGGATCGGGGATTCTCCGACCAGGATGCCGGCCACGAAGGCGCCGAGCACGGTGTGCACGCCGATCAGATGCGTGATCATCGCCATCGCGCACATCAGCAGCAGGATCACGGTGATGACCGCGGCGGCGCTGACGAGATTGTCGTTGGCCCAGCGGATCAGCTGAAACACCAGGCGGCGGCCGATCGTGAAACTGACGGCGAGGAAGGCGAGCGTGCCCAGCACGGCTTTCGCCACCGAGGCGATATCCAGCGTGCCGTGCGAAGCCAGGCTGAAGATGACGGCGATGATGATCCAGCCGATGGTGTCGTCGATCACGGCGGTCGCGACGATGATCTGCCCGACATTGCGCCGCATGAAGTTCATCTCGCGCACGACCACAGCGACGATCTTCACGGAGGAGATCGACAGCGCCGTGCCCATGAACAGCGAGGCAACGAGACGTTGTTGCGGATTCGGCAGCAGCGCATCGGGCAGGAATTCGCCGAGCGCGAAGCCGCAGGCAAAGGGCACGAGGATGCCGGCGATCGAGATGGCGATGGCGGCCTTGCCGACCTTCCTGACCAGCTTGAGGTCGGTCTCCATGCCGGTCAGCAACAGCAGCAGCAGGATGCCGACTTGCGCGATGCCGTCGATCATCGCCTTCTGCTCGGGCGTCTTGGGGAAGATCGCGGCTTGCGCCTCCGGCCAGATCCAGCCGAACAGCGAAGGACCGAGGATGATGCCGGCGAGCAATTCGCCGATCACCGAGGGCTGGCCGATCCGCTGCATGATCTCGCCGAGACCGCGCCCGACCGCGATCAACAGCACGATCTGCGCCACCAACAGGAATTCGGACGGGCCGGTCGATTTTCCTGTTTCAGCACCGGCCGCAATGGTCGTGAGCATCAGCGCCGCGAGAACGAGCCCAGCCGAACGGAGCAGGCGCAATGGCATGCAGTGATGTCCCCCTCGCCCCGATGTCGGGATACCAGGACAGAACCCGCGGAGGGTGGAACTGGTTCCAACGGCCCGCGGCCGGCCATGGGCGCAAAAGTGCGAAAACAACCCCATGCACAGTAGGGATGTGCTTGAAAAAGCTTGGGAAGTTTCTCGGCTTTGCGAAGGCAATTTGCGTCGTCGGGCAAAACACTGGCAGATTAGCACGATGGGTGAGGTGCAATGGCCCGCGACATCCGATGCCGGGCTGGCGCGAGCCACGCCTCTCCAGTCATTCGGGGCGTCGCGTAGCGACGAGCCGGAATCCATTTGTCCGCAGTCTCTGCCGCCCGATGGATTCCGGGTTCGCGCTTACGCGCGCCCCGGAATGACGGGGAGAGAGGGGTGGCCTTTACGCCGCTCTCGTGCCCCGGACGCAGCGCAGCGTCTCTTCGACGGTGCGCTGCAGAGCCGGGGCCCATGCAACACGGCGACTCGCAGCCCCTGGGTCCCGGCTCTGCGCAGCAACGCTTACGCGTTGCAGCGCGTCCGGGACACGAGAGCTCAGGCTGCCACAGGCGTCCGGATCTCGCGGGGCAGGATGATCGCCGCGGCGATGGCTAGCAGGCAGAGTCCCGCAAACGCGTGCAGCATGGTGACGAAGCCGCCCTGCTCGTAGAGCCAGGCGACCAGGCCGACCGAGGCCCCCGCCGCGGTGAAGCCGATGAAATAGCGCACCGCGTAGGCGCGCGAGCGCCATTCCTCGCTGGTGTATTTGCCGACCATGGCGTCGTTCACCGTGACCTGCCCGAACGCGCCCATGACGATGCCGATCGACACCAGGATCAGCGGCAGATTGTTCAGGCTCGCGGCGAGATAAAGGAACGGCGCCAGCATGAAGGACAGCGGCAAGGCCACCGTCTTCAGCGAATAACGGTCGAGCAGCCGGCCGATGGTATACTGGGTCATCGCGCCGAACACGTAGACGCAGGCGGCGATGACGCCGAGCAGCGCCGGGCTTTTCGTCAAATCCGCCAGCCGCTCCGCAAACAGCTTTGGCAAAGCCACGGTGACGGCGTTGAACGTGGTCGAGATCGCGATCACCACGATCAGCAGCGACAGCACCACGCGCCACATGTCCTGCTTGGCCACCCGCGCCTGCGCCGCCGCCTGCTTCGAACCCTTGCGGTCCTCGTGCACGACTATCATCGCAAAGGCGATGCCGATCATGATCGTGACCACGCCGGGCACGATGAAGGCAAAACGCCAGCCGAGATATTGGCCGATCACGCCTGTCACCAGCGCCGAGGAGGCGACGCCGAGATTGCCCCAGACGCCGTTGATGCCCATCTCGCGGCCGAGCCTGTCGGCATAGGACACGATCATGGCGGTGCCGACGGGATGATAGATCGAGGCGAAGATCCCGATCGAAAGCAAGGCGGCGCCGAGCTGCGTCGGGGTCTGCACCAGGCCGACCGAGATCATCGACGCCCCGATACCGACGAAGAAGATCAGCATCATGTGGCGGCGGCTCCAGCGGTCGCCCAGCCAGCCGGTCAGCAGCGAGCCGGCGCCGAAGGCCACGAACCCCGGTGTCGCGTAAGGCAAGAGTTCCGAATAGGCCATGCCGAGCGCCGGGCCCATGATGATCACCGCGGCGGCGAAGATCAGCATCGCATAATGGTCGATGAAATGGCCTGCGTTGACGAAACTGATCACCCGGCTGGGGCTGTTCATTCCCGAATCCTCTCCTGCTCGAAAATGAGTTATATGTCCTCCCCATGACGGGATGCCGCCAATGACTGTCTTGGAAAAGCCAACCTTGGAAAAGCCAATCCTCCGGGAGGTCCGCAGCAACCACCGCTCGCCCGCCGGCGTGCACCTGGTCGCGCGCGACTACCCCAAGGGCATGCGGATCGATCCGCATCTGCACCGCGAGGCGCAGCTGATCTATGCGGCCAGGGGCACTATGCAGGTGACGACGCCCGGGGGCCGCTGGCTGGTGCCGCCGGACCGGGCGGTGTGGGTCCCGGCCGGGCTCGACCATGCCCTCGACCTGCTCGCCGACATCGAGATGCGCACGCTGTATTTCGACCTGTCCTGGCTGAAGCGCGAAAAGCGCTATGAGGGGTTGACCAAAGAATTCGTGGTGCGGGTGTCACCGCTGCTGAACCAGGCGATCCTTGCGCTGTTCGACACTGGCAATACCGAGGAGCGCACTGAGCTGCTGGTTCGGCTCGTGATGCTGGAATTGCACCAGGCCGAGGATTCCACGACCTTCGTCCCGCTGCCGCACGAGCCGCGCTGCCGCCGCGCCGCGCTGATCGTGCTCGACGACCCCACCGGCCTGCACGACATCGACACGCTGGCGCGCGAGGTCGGGACCTCCGCGCGCACGCTGTCGCGATTGTTCTCCGCAGAGACGCAGCTGAGCTTCAAGAGCTGGTGCCAGCGTGCGCGGATCGCCGCCGCGATCCAGCTGATATCGACGGATGCCAATGTCTCCGTGAAGCAGCTCGCCACCCAGCTCGGCTACGCCAGCGTGCCGGCGTTTTCCGCCGCGTTCCGGCAAGTGACGGGGCGGACGCCGACGGAGTTTGCCACACACTCGGTGTCGTCGCCCGGCTTGACCGGGCGACCCAGTACGCCGAGACAGCGCGGCTAGTACCAAGAAGCTGCGGCGTACTGGCTGCCCCGCCTGCGCGGGGCATGGCAGCGCGTTGTGTAGTCCCGCACCGCCTTCCCCTGACATGCCGCCATTCTCCAAACGCACGGCCCGGCTAAAGTTGCCGCGTTCCTCCGCTCATTTGTGATCGGCTTCCGCCCAAATCTTGTGTAAACTTCCCGCAACGCACAAACTGACACGAAAGCCCCGATGGCCAACGCCTTCTTCTCCGACCTGCTCGCCACCATCTCCGAGCGCGGCCGCACGCTGCTTCGTCGCGGCGAGGCCGCCGATACCAGACCGGATGCCGATGGGCTGATCGAGCTCTGTGATGCGCTGCTGTCGGGCCGGGGCGAAGCATCGGGCATCGCCATCGCGCGCGAGGTGCTCGACATCTACCGTCAGTTGGATGCGGCGGGACGCCGCGCCTTCTTCGACGGACTGGTGCGCGATTTCGGCCCGGACCGGGAGCGCCTGTCGAAGGCAATCGAGAAATGGCGTGCCGCGCCGAGCGACGAGGACGCGAGCTCGCTGCATTTCGCCTCGGAGCCGCGGCGGCAGGAGCTGATCCGCCGGCTCAACCGCGCGCCCGGCGGCACCGGTGAGCTCGTCAACATGCGTGCCGATCTGCTCGGCATGATGAACGGGCACAGCGATCTTGCCGCGCTCGATCGCGACGTCTCGCATCTGCTTTCTTCGTGGTTCAACAGGGGGTTTCTCGTGCTGCGCAGGATCGACTGGTCTTCCCCGGCCAACATCCTCGAAAAGATCATCCGTTACGAAGCCGTGCACGAGATTTCGGACTGGGACGATCTGCGCCGCCGCATCGATCCGGTCGACCGCCGCTGCTACGCCTTCTTCCATCCCGCGATGGTGGACGAGCCCTTGATTTTCGTCGAGGTGGCGTTGACCGAGACCATTCCGGGCGCGATCGCGCCGCTGCTTGCGGTCGACCGTCAGCATCTGCCGATCGAGCGTGCGCGCACCGCCGTGTTCTATTCGATCTCCAACACCCAGCGCGGCCTTGGCGGCATCTCCTTCGGCAGCTTCCTGATCAAGCAGGTGGTCGAGGAACTGCGCCGCGAGACGCCCAAGCTCGACACTTTCGTGACGCTGTCGCCGGTGCCGGGCTTCATGGCGTGGGTGAAACAGGACAAGGATCTGCCGCTGTCGGACGACGACCGCGAGGCGCTGAAGCGCCTCGACGATCCCAAATGGTTCGAGAGCCCCGAGACGACGACGCTGCTGCGCGGCGTGTTGGAGCCGCTCGCCGCGCACTATTTCCTCAAGGCGCGCACGTCGAAAGGCAAGCTGATCGATTCCGTCGCCCGCTTCCATCTCGGCAACGGCGCAAGGCTCGAGCGCATCAACTGGCTCGGGGATCTTTCGCCAAAGGGCCTGCGCGAGTCGGCCGGCGTGATGGTCAACTACCTCTACCGCCTCGACGACATCGAGAAGAACCACGAAGCCTATGCCAATGACGGCGAAGTCGTGGCATCGAGCGCGGTGAAGAAGCTGCTGAAGGGCGAAGGACGACGGCTGCTGGACATGCGGTTGTCGTAGCGCTTCTGCTTTATCTGCAAAAGCGAGTACTCAGCTAAAAAATTAGTTCTAGCGAACGTGACCGCCGTATCGGCGATAATGGCCGCGTGACGCCTCCTAACATCTTTAATACGGCTGGTTATTGGCAGTGCGGCGTTAGATGATATTATCAAACCATTCAACTGAAACGGGAATGAATACTAATGAGCATATTGGACAGACGGCAACTAAGGCTGCCATACTTCAATAGGAATGCGGCAATAGCTGCGCTTCTCGGCATCTTTAGTTTGGCCATCGCCTATTGGCGTTATTATCATGACCGAGAGTCATTCGGCTTTGCGATCTTTCATGAGATTGGATTTGCGCTCATTGTCGCAGTAATCATTTGGTTCACCTTTGAATTCTTTTCGCGGTCAGAAACCGAAGATCACTGGAATGACCGCATAGAGCGCATCGCGCGAAACGTATTCTTCGGCGTGTTTCGTCGGAACTTCCCGCAAGAATTCATCCGTGAGGCAAATCTACTTCTTCTAGACCATACCTTCATACGCCGTGGACTTCACTTGACCTACACCATTTCGGACGCCACTTGCGCGGTTCGGGGGGGAGGCGAGGAAAGATTCGTCAAGGTGAACGCGATTGCTCGGTTCAAGATTGAAAATGTGGGTAACGATGCAGCCGAATTCCACGTACGGATCGGGTTACCAAACCCGCTTATCGATGAGATGAAGGAGTTTTGCCGGGTGCTTCGAGTTGTCGTCAAAGTTGAGGGCCAAGAGGAGAACCTTGACTTAACCGACGCTGAGGCGAAATTTCGCCAAGACATCAAGAACGATCAGCTCACTGCTGTCATTTTTGATGTGAAGAAGATCACAGTACAGCCGGAGCAAAAGATCGAAATTGTCTTCGACTATACGATGGCAAAAGAGCAAGAGGATAGCGAAGTCTTCCAAACAGCCTTCCCGACTGACGGAATTACATTAACTATTACTGATAAAGGGCCTACCAAGCGCGCGGTTAGGGCCAAGACGATACACATGGCAGAATTCGACGATGACACTTCAGCGGAGCGGAACGGAACTTATAACTTCAGTCTTTCCAGATACTTATTGCCAAAACAGGGATTTGTGATATGGTGGAAGGAAGTTCCAACTGAACCAAATTAGCTGTACCTTATTCTAATTGAATAGGGATTGACGGTTTAGTTACACTCAATAAGTTAGCTTTGCCGGATTAAGAGGAGACACGGCTATGGTACGTGGTGATGGAGGCACTGTCCTCTAAGCGGACAGCCATTGCGTTTCGGCAAAAGGCGTAAGCAATGGGGGCTTACGCCTTTTGCTTTTTCAAGATGTTCCCCCCACACCTTTAGCGCTGAGCATAATTGCGGCTAGCCATCCACTGGCACTCCCTTCGCATTCCCCGCCCTACTCCGCCAGCGCCTTCATTTCCTTGTAGAGATCCGACTTGCCTTCGAAGCCGATGCCGGGAAGGTCCAGCATGGTGATGTGGCCATTCTCGACGCGCACGCCATCCGGGAAGCCGCCATAGGGTTGGAACAGGTCGGGATAGCTTTCGTTGCCGCCGAGCCCCAGGCCGGCGGCGATGTTGAGTGACATCTGGTGGCCGCCGTGGGGGATGCAGCGGCTGGGGGACCAGCCGTAAGTTTTCAGCACTTCCAGCGTGCGCTGGTATTCGCACAGGCCGTAGGACAGCGCGCAGTCGAATTGCAGCCAGTCGCGGTCGGGGCGCATGCCGCCGTAGCGGATCAGGTTGCGGGCGTCCTGGTGGCTGAAGAGGTTTTCGCCAGTGGCCATCGGGCCGGGATAGAATTCGGCGAGCGCGGCCTGCAACGCGTAGTCGAGGGGGTCGCCGACCTCCTCGTACCAGAACAACGGATAGTCGCGCAGCATCTTGGCGTAGGCGATGCCGGTCTCGAGGTCGAAGCGGCCGTTGGCGTCGACGGCGAGTTGCGCGTCCTTGCCGATCTCCTTCAGCACCGCCTCGATGCGGGTGCGGTCTTCCTCGATTGGCGCGCCGCCGATCTTCATCTTCACGACGTTGTAGCCGCGATCGAGATAGCCGCGCATCTCGCCGCGCAGCATCGAGAGATCCTTGCCGGGATAGTAATAGCCCCCGGCCGCGTAGACGAAGACGCGCGGATTGGCGGTGAGGCCGTGGCGTTCGGCCAGCAGGCGGAACAGCGGCTTGCCCGCGATCTTCGCCACCGCATCCCACACCGCCATGTCGATGGTGCCGACCGCGACCGAGCGCTCGCCATGGCCGCCGGGCTTCTCGTTGGTCATCATCGCGGCCCAGACCTTGTCGGGGTCGAGATTGTCACCAGCGATATTCAGCAGCGACTTCGGATCGGCCTCGGTGATGCGCGCGGCAAAGCGTTCGCGGATCAGCCCGCCCTGCCCGTAGCGGCCGTTGGAATTGAAGCCGTAGCCGACGACACGCTTGCCGTCGCGCACCACGTCGGTGACGACGGCGACGAGGCTGGTCGTCATCTTGGTGAAGTCGATATAGGCGTTGCGGATCGGGGACGAGATCGGCTTGGTGATCTCGCGGACGTCGACGATGCGGACGGACATTTGTTCTCTTCCCGGCTGGCTCTTTCCACTCGTCATGGCCGGGCTTGACCCGGGCATGACGACGGAGGGTGTGGTGCGCCCGACGCGCGATACGCTTACTTCTTATCCCTGAAATACGGCTCGACCGGGCCGTGCACCTTGATGGTCAGCGGATTGCCGTGGCGGTCTTTGGCGTTGCCGGCGGTGACGCGGACCCAGCCTTCGCTGATGCAGTATTCCTCGACATTGGTCTTCTCGACACCCTTGAAGCGGATGCCGACGTCGCGCGACAGGATGTCTGCGTTGTAATAGGGGCTGTTCGGGTCGACCGACAGGCGGTCCGGAAATTCGTCGCTCATGATTGTCTCGCTCACAACAGTGTTTCGATTTGACTGCGTAATCCTTCGGGCCGTGCGGTCGGCGCGTAGCGCGCGATCACCTTGCCGGCACGGTCCACCAGGAATTTGGTGAAATTCCATTTGATGGAGGCGCCGAGAAGCCCGGATTGCTGACGCTTCAGGTACTCGTACAGAGGATGCGCATTGGCGCCGTTGACGTCGATCTTCTCGAACAGCGGGAAGGTGACGTCGTAATTGGTCGAGCAGAATGCCTGAATCTCGTTCGCCTGCCCCGGCTCCTGCGCGCCGAACTGGTTGCAGGGAAAGCCGAGCACGGAGAAGCCGCGCGGCGAGAGGTCGCGATGCAGATCTTCGAGGCCGCGATATTGCGGCGTGAAGCCGCATTTGCTCGCGGTGTTGACGATCAGCAGCACCTGCCCTTCGAAACGTTTCAGGGCGACCTCCTCGCCGGCAAGCGAGTTGGCCTTGAAGTCGTAGATCGCTGACATCGCTAGCCCACGGGGTCGATCGGCGACGGCGGCACGCCGCCGGCCTCGATCGCTTCGCCTGCGAGCAGACAGAGATCCTCGCGATAGCGGCCGGAGACGACGTGCACGCCGACGGGCGCCTTGCCGACCAGACCGGTGGAGACCACGAGGCCGGGCAATCCCATGAAGGGAATCGCGATCTGCGGCAGTTGCGCTTCCCAGACGCGCTTGAAGGACTCATCGTCCTTGCGGTCGAGATGATCAGGGAACGGCAGCTCGCCGGACACCGGCGTCAGCAGCACGGCATATTTTTCGAAGAACAGCATCCAGTCGCGCGTCAGCGTGGCCCTTCTCGTCAGCGCCTTGGCGTAGTTGGCCTGGTCCATCGGCGTGACCCTGCTGCGGCTGCCGCGCAGGCAGGCCAGCGCACCGGGATCGCCCTCGCGCTCGGCCATCTCGAGCTGCGCTTCAAAGCCGTCGCCGAGCCAGAGCTTGATCTGCCACTCCACGGCCTCGCGCATCGGCGGCGTGTCCTCGATGACATCGACGGTCCAGCCCGCGCGCTCGAGCCGCTTGCCGGCATCGCTCACCGCCGCCTTCACCTCCGGCGTGGTGGCAAGCCCGCCCGGATTGAGGCAGAGCGCGGCGCGCTTGTCCCGTGCGGGACCCTGCAGCGGCACCGGCACGAACCAGGGATCGCGGATGTCGCGTGCCGACATCGCTTCGAGCGAGATCCGCAAGTCGTTGACGGTGCGCGCCAGCGGACCCGAGACCGCCATGATCTGCGGCCCGATCGGGCGCTCCGGCAGCGCGGGGTTGAAGGCGGGGATGCGGCCGAGCGTTGGACGCAGGCCGTGCACGCCGCAGGCATAGGCGGGATAGCGGATCGAGCCGGCAATGTCGGTGCCATGGGCGATATGGCCGATGCCGGCCGCGACCGCCGAGCCGGCGCCGCCGGACGAGCCGCCCGGCGTCAGCGACGCATCGCGGGGATTCTTGGTGTCGCCATGGACCAGGTTGGTGGTGAACCAGCGATAGGAGAAAGCCGGGCAATTGGTGCGGCCGAGCAGGATGGCGCCCGATTTCCGAAAATTGGCGACGACAGGATTGTCCTCGCGCGCGATCAGGTCGCGCTGGAGCTTCAGGCCATTGGTGGTGGCAAAGCCCTCCTGGTCGACATTGGCCTTGATGGTGACGGGCACGCCGGCCAGGACGCCGGGGTCCTCGCCCCTGGCGATGGCGGCATCGATGGCGTCGGCCTGCTTGAGCACGTCCTCCGGGCGGTGGTCGATCACCGCGTTGAGCTGGGGATTGACGGCGTCCAGGCGGGCGAGACCGGCCTTGGCGGCCTCTTTCGCGGACACTTTCCTGGATTTGACGAGGGTGGCGAGGTCGGCGGCCGACAGGCGCCAGAGATCTTGCATGGCTTGCTCCGGTGTATCCGGCGTCTTTTAGCCCCGGGAACGCGGCAAAGCCATGCGGATTTCGCAGGGGCGAAGGGCGGGTGCTCGGCGCGCAATCGATTGCTGGATCGCACC
>NZ_JXDL01000001.1:6442639-6534908 GCF_001590795.1 Bradyrhizobium sp. AT1 | reverse complement strand
GGGGTTCTCGCTTGCGGAGACACCCTCTCCCCAGCCCTCCCCCGCAAGCGGGGAGGGAGCGCACCTCGCGTGCCGCTTAATGCCTTGTCGCGGACGGGTCGGGGATGTCCAGCAGGGCCTCGGTGAAGGGAAACTCAAGCACGATCTCGCCTTCGACGTCGGTGACCTCGATCACCGCCTCCATCAGGGCCCGCTGGGCCCCCTCGGACTTCACCACCTCCAGGATCATCTGGCGGGCGACCTCCCAGGCGCGGTCGGGGTTGCGCAGCTCCTCGCCCTCGGGATCCACGATCAATTCGTCGCCGATGCGGGTGTTGAAGAAATATTTGGGCATCACGAAAGATCCAGTTTGGGTCGCCTGTATCGGATTGAAAGCTGCACTGCACTCACAACTGCTTTATCAGGACAGGGTTCGCGACCGAATGCGCCGGACGCAAGGCAGCGCCTCAGAAGTGGTGTTCCCGAAGTGGTTTTTCGCGCCGCAACATGGCGGTTCTCGGGAAAATTTCACTGGCGAACTTCTGCGCGCGCACTAACTTAATGACTGGGCGGATACGTCCGATTTCGCGAAAATGGAGTGCCAAAAATGGCCTGGAAAGCCCCGAAGATCGTCGAAGTGCCCTGCGGCATGGAAATCAACATGTATGTGAGCGCCACCCGCAAGTAAGCGGTTGGTGAGTTTGCGTTCTGCGCAGGTGGATCTTTCGGCCCACGTTCGTCCGGTCACGATCCGTTTCCGGAAGACAAGAACCGTGTCGGCCTGAGGTCCACCTGGCGACGTTGCCTCCAGGAGACGGATCATGCTTCGCGTCGTCGTCCTGGGCGCCGCAGCCGGCGGCGGAGTGCCGCAATGGAATTGCGGCTGCGAGGGCTGCCGGGCGGCCCGAGAGAACGGTCATGAGCTTCAGCGGACCCAGGCGTCTGTCGCCTTCAGCGGCGACGGCGAGCATTGGTTCCTGATCAACGCCTCCCCCGATCTGCGCCAGCAAGTGAATGCCACGCCGCAGCTGCACCCCAAGGGCGGGATGCTGCGCCATACGCCGATCGCGGGCGTGATCCTGACCAACAGCGAAGTGGATGCCGTGGCGGGCCTGCTCTCGATGCGCGAGAGCTCGCCTTTCACGATTCATGCGCATGAGAAGGTGCTGGCGATCCTTGCCAGCAACAGCATCTTCAACGTGCTGAACGAGAAGTACGTGCGGCGCCAGCCGATCGCCATCAACGAGCCATTCGAGCCGCGCCTCACCGACGGCGCGCGTTCCGGCCTGGAAGTCTTGCCGTTCGCGGTGTCGGGCAAGTCGGCCTGGTATCTGGAAGGCAAAACGCATCCCGGCGGGGAGAGCGGCGATGGCGACACGCTGGGCCTGAAGGTCACCGACAAATCGACCGGCAAATATTTCTACTTCATCGCCGCCTGCGCCGAGGTCACCGACGCGCTCAAGGCTGAGATCGACGGCGCTTCGCTGGTGTTCTTCGACGGCACGGTCTGGCGCGACGACGAGATGATCAGGGCCGGGCTCGGCCAGAAGACGGGCAACAGCATGGGACATGTCGCCATGTCCGGCGAGGACGGCGCCATCGCACGCCTCGCCGACCTCACACTCGACAGGAAGATCTTTCTGCATATCAATAACTCGAACCCGGCCCTGCTGCCCGGCTCACCCGAGCGCAAGGCCGCCGAACATGCGGGCTGGCAGATACCCGCCGACGGAACGGAGATCGTGCTGTGAATGCGTCAATGGCTGGAATGACTGCACTCTCGGTCGGCAAGGACATCCGGCTGAATTCGGCCGAGGAGCTCGAGGCGACGCTGCGCCATATCGGGGCGACGCGCTATCACAGCCTGCATCCGTTCCACAAACTGCTGCACGGCGGCAAGCTGAACAAGGGCCAGGTCCAGGCCTGGGCGCTGAACCGCTATTATTACCAGAGCACGATTCCGATCAAGGACGCCGTGGTGATCTCGCGCTTCCGCGACCGCGCCACGCGCGTGGAATGGCGCCACCGCATCGAGGACCATGACGGCGATGTCGGCAGCGAAGGCGGCATCGAGCGCTGGATCAAGCTGACCGAAGGCCTCGGCCTCGACACGGCCTATGTGGAATCCACCGAGGGCATCCTGCCGGCGACGCGCTTTGCGGTGGAGGCCTACGTGCACTATTGTCGCGAGAAGAGCCCGCTGGAGGCGATCGCCTCCTCGCTCACCGAATTGTTCGCGCCGAACCTGCATGAAGAGCGCATCGCCGGGATGCTGGAGCATTACGACTTCGTCAACCCCGACATCATGAGCTACTTCAAGCGCCGCCTCACGCAGGCACCGCGCGACGCCAATTTCGCGCTCGACTATGTCAAGACGCATGCCACGACGCCGGAGCAGCGCGCGCAGGTCTGCAATGCGCTGATCTTCAAGACCAACGTGCTGTGGGTGCAGCTCGATGCGCTCCAGCATGCCTATGTCGAGGGCAACATTCCGCCGGGCGCCTTCGTGCCCAAAGCGGGCTGAGAGGAACTGCAATGGCCGGGCCGCGCAATATCAGCGTCAGCGAGGCAAGCCGCCCCGTGCTGCCGCGGCATGCCAAGCTGAAATATGACGAGACCCGGAAGGTCTGGGTGATCCTGGCGCCGGAGCGGGTGCTGGCGCCCGACGACATCGCGGTCGAGGTCTTGCAACTCTGTGACGGCAAGCGCAGTGTCGGCGACGTGTCCGACCAACTCGCGGCGAAATACGCCGCGCCACGCGAGGCGATCCTCGCCGACGTCATCGTCATGCTGCAGGATCTCGCCGACAAGGGCTTTCTGACGGAGGCCCGGGAGAAGACGTCATGACCGACGTGCTCGGCAATCCCGCCATCCCGCCCGATGCGAGCGACAGCCTCGCGGTGCTGGAGAAGCAGCGTTCGACGGCGGAGACGTTCGGCATTCCGCTCGCGGTGCTGCTCGAGATCACCCATCGCTGCCCGCTGCAATGTCCCTATTGCTCCAACCCGGTCGAGCTCGACCGCTCGGGCAAAGAGCTGACCACGGACGAGTGGAAGAAGGTCTTGAGCGAGCTCGCCGAGATCGGCGTGCTGCAGGTGCATTTCTCCGGCGGAGAGCCGACGGCACGGAAAGATCTGGTCGAGTTGGTGAAACATGCCAGCGATGTCGGGCTCTACACCAACCTCATCACCTCGGCCGTGCTGCTGACGCGCGAGCGGCTGAGTGAGCTTGCCGATGCCGGGCTCTGCCATGTGCAGATCTCCTTCCAGGGCATCGAGGAAGGCCTCGCCGATCGCGTCGCGGGCTACAAGGGCGGTCACCGCAAGAAGCTCGAGGTCGCGAAGTGGACGCGCGAGCTCGATTTGCCACTCACCGTGAATGCGGTGATGCACAGGCAGAATTTGCACCAGTTGCCTGACATCATCCAGATGTCCGTGGATCTCGACGCCGACCGGCTCGAGGTCGCCAATGTGCAGTATTACGGCTGGGCGCTGAAGAACCGCGCCGCCTTGATGCCGACGGTGGCGCAGCTGGATGAGTGCACTGAAATCGTCGAGCAGGCGCGCGAGCGGCTCAAGGGCACGCTTGCGATCGACTACGTCGTTCCCGATTATTACGCGTTGCGGCCGAAGAAATGCATGGGCGGCTGGGGCCGGCAGTTCTTCAACATCTCGCCCGCGGGCAAGGTGCTGCCCTGCCACGCCGCCGAGAGCATCACCGGGCTCGAATTCGAGTCGGTGCGCTCCAACCATTCGATCGCCTGGATCTGGCAGAACTCCGAGGCCTTCAACCGCTATCGCGGCACCGGCTGGATGAAGGAGCCGTGCAAGTCCTGCGAATTTCGCGAGATCGATTTCGGCGGCTGCCGCTGCCAGGCCTTTGCGCTGACCGGGGACGCCGCCAACACCGACCCGGCCTGCGCACTGTCGCCGCTGCACGAGACCATCTTCAAGCAGGCGGAAGCCGAGGCCGAGGGCGAGACCAGCCGCTTCCTCTATCGCAACTTCGCCGGCGGCACCCTGGAATCCGAGAATGGGACCTGACGCCGACGCAGGTACCAGGCGTGCCGATCCCTTTGCGCCGCTGACCTCGGACATGCTCGACGTCGGCGACGGCCACGAGCTTTATGTCGAGAGCGTCGGCCGCAGCGACGGCATCCCCGCGGTCTATCTGCATGGCGGCCCCGGCAGCGGGTGCCAGCCCGACCACCGCCGGCTGTTCGATCCCGAGCGGATGCATGCGGTGCTGTTCGACCAGCGCGGCTGCGGCCGCAGCCGACCCAAGGGATCGCGCCAGCACAACACCACGGCGCATCTGATCGCGGACATGGAGACGATCCGCGAAAAATTCGGCTTCGACCGCTGGATGGTGGTCGGCGGCTCCTGGGGCGCGACGCTGGCGCTGGCTTACGCAGAGGCACATCCCGAGCGCGTCTCCGGCATTGCGCTCCGCGCGACATTCCTTGGGACCCGAGCGGAAGTCGAAACGGCCTTCACTTCGCGCCTGTCGCAGTTCTATCCTGCGCTCTACGAGGATTTTCTCAGCGTGCTGCCGCCAGAGGAGCGCGCGCACCCGGTCGAAGCCTATTATCGACGCATCCTCGATGCCGATCCGTCCGTGCACGGCCCTGCGGCGCGGGCCTGGCATGACACCGAGCGCGCGTTGTCCGAGCACAAGTCCGCCAAAACGCGGATCGATCTGGCTTCGCTGAACGTCTGGCGCACGCTGCCTGCAACGCCGTTCATGGAGGCGCATTACTTCATCAACGACAGCTTCATGAGCGAGAACCAGCTGCTGGGGAACGCGGGCCGGCTCGAAGGAATTCCCGGCATTATCGTGCAGGGCCGCTATGATCTGTTGTGTCCTCCTGAGACATCCCACGCTCTCGCGAAAGTTTGGCCTACTTCCGAGCTTCGCCTCGTAGAACAAGCCGGGCATTCGCTCTATGATGCCGGCGTGAGGGATGCGGTGATGAAGTCGATCGCCGACCTCGCATCGAAGATCGGGCGATGAAGGGACAAGAACAATGCCGCTCGCCGGGAAAGGCATACTGCTGACGTCGATGAACATCGACGCGGCCAACGAGGCCGATTTCAACCGCTGGTACGATCGCGAGCATCTCGAAGAGCGCGTCGCGATCGATGGATTCCTGGAGGCGCGGCGCTATGTCGCGCATGCCGCCAATCCGAAATATCTCTCGCTGTACTCGACCACCACGCTCGACGTGCTCGACAGCCCGGCCTACCGGGCTCGGCTCGCCAGCCAGACCGAATGGTCGCGGCGGAGCATGGCGCATTTCAAGGACATGCTGCGCGTGGTCGCGCGCATCACGGTCAGCAACGGCACCGGCCGCGGCGCTGCGCTCGGCCTCGTGCGGCTGCGGCCGACGCCCGACAACGCCGCGCCCTGGCGTGATGCATTGCAAAACAAGCTCAGGCCCGAACAGTGCGACGGCATCATCTCGATGCATCTGCTCGAAAGCGAACCGGAATTGTCGGGCGCGACGGCGGGCATTCCGGCGACGCGCAACGAGGGCGCGCGCGACTGGTTCGTGCTGATCGACGGCACGCATGTCGGCGCGGTCTCGGCTGTCATCGCCGAACGCTTCACGGGTCCCGCTGCTGCGCCCTTCCCGCTCCCTGTCTCCGTCGGCACATACTGCCTGATGTGGGACCTCGCGAAGAGCGACATCGCGCAGGGCTGACGCGCTCGCACGCATCGCAACATGCTGCACCGCACGCGATCGCGCGTGCCGTTAATGCTGTGCGCGCGTAGCTACCATGAAAGGCGGTGATCGCATAAATTTGCCGTTGTACTTGGGAACGGTTCTAATAAGCTAACCCAATGACGTCATTCAGAAACCAGATCGACGCACGTTAAGCGTTCGCCAAGCTCAGAAGAGGCCGCCGGGTCTTTGAGCCTGCGCGGACAGGGTAGGAATGAAACCGACCGATATCGCGGCCCCCGACTACTTTCACAAAGTGGTCGATTGCCAATGGGCCTGTCCTGCGCACACCCCCGTTCCCGAATACATCCGACTGATCGCACAGGGCCGCTATAGCGACGCCTACATGATCAATTGGAAATCGAACGTGTTTCCCGGAATCCTGGGACGCACCTGCGATCGTCCATGCGAGCCGGCGTGCCGGCGCGGACGCGTCGAGGAAACGCCGGTCGCGATCTGCCGGCTCAAGCGCGTTGCCGCCGATTTCAAGGACGACATCAAGCAGCGCCTGCCGAAGCCTACTGCGAAGAACGGCAAGCGCGTCGCCTTCGTCGGTGGCGGTCCGGCCTCGCTGACGGTGGCGCGCGATCTCGCGCCGCTCGGCTATCACTGCACCGTTTTCGACGGCGATCCCGAAGCCGGCGGCATGATGCGCACGCAGATCCCGAAATTCCGCCTGCCCAATTCCGTCATCGACGAGGAGACCGGCTACATCCTGGGTCTCGGCGTCGAGTTCAAAGGCGGCCAGCGCATCGAGAGCATGAAGGCGCTGCTGGCAGAGAAATACGACGCGATCTTCGTCGGCTCCGGCGCCCCGCGCGGCCGCGAGCTCGACATTCCCGGTCGTAAAGAGGCGGCCGCCAACATCCATATCGGCATCGAATGGCTGGCCAACGTGTCATTCGGCCATGTCGACAAGATCGGCAAGCGCGTCATCGTGCTCGGCGGCGGCAACACCGCGATGGATTGCTGCCGCACCGCGCGCCGGCTCGGCGGCGAAGAGGTGAAGGTCGTGGTCCGCTCCGGCTTCGAGGAGATGAAGGCCTCGCCCTGGGAGAAGGAGGACGCGCTCCACGAGGACATTCCGATCCTCAACTTCATGGTCCCGGTCGCTTTCGTCCACGACAATGGCAAGCTCACCGGCATCACCTTCCAGAAGGTGAAGGCCGAATACGATGCCAAGGGCCGCCGCAACCTCGTCCCCTCCGGCGAGCCGGACCAGACCATCGCATGCGACGACGTGCTGGTCGCGGTCGGCCAGGAGAACGCCTTCCCCTGGATCGAGCAGGATTGCGGCATTGAATTCGACAAATGGCACATGCCCAAGGTCGATCCCAAGACCTTCGTCTCGACCAATCCAAAAGTGTTCTTCGGCGGCGATGCCGCGTTCGGCCCCAAGAACATCATCTGGGCGGTGTCGCACGGCCATGACGCCGCGCTGTCGATCCACAAGATGCTGTCGGGCGAGGACATCACCGAGCGGCCGCTGCCCGACGTGCAGGTCTCATCGCAGAAGATGGGCATCCACGAATGGAGCTATGACAACGACATCTCCATCGACAAGCGTTACAAGGTGCCGCATCGCGACAAGGTCGTCGCGCTGAAGGACATCCGCACCGAGGTCGAGCTCGGCTACGACGTCAAGCTGGCGCTGGGCGAAGCCGAGCGCTGCCTGAACTGCGACGTGCAGACCGTGTTCTCGACCTCGCTCTGCATCGAATGCGATGCCTGCGCCGATATCTGCCCGATGGATTGCATCACCTTCACCGCCAACGGCGAGGAAGACGATCTGCGCCAGCGGCTCAAGGCACCCTCGGCGCATCCGGACCAGGATCTTTACGTCTCCTCGGACCTGAAGACCGGGCGGGTGATGGTCAAGGACGAGGACGTCTGCCTGCATTGCGGGCTGTGCGCCGAGCGTTGTCCCACCGGCGCCTGGGACATGCAGAAATATTTCATCGAGATGACCCACGCAGGTTCGACATGTCCGACAAGAAGCCGATCAGCAGCGTAAACGACTTCGTCGTCCGTTTCGCCAACGTCAACGGCTCGGGCTCGGCCAGCGCCAACGAGATGTTCGCGCGCGCGATCCTGCGCCATGGCGTCCCGGTGTCGCCGCGCAACATCTTCCCCTCCAACATCCAGGGCCTGCCGACCTGGTACGAGGTGCGGGTGACGGAAGACGGCCATCTCGGCGCCCGCGGCGGCGTCGACATGATGGTGGCGATGAACCCCCAGACCTGGGACAAGGACGTCGCCGGCATCGAGCCGGGCGGCTACCTGTTCTACGATTCCACCAAGCCGATGCCGTCGACCAAGTTCCGCGACAACATCACCGTGATCGGCGTGCCCTTAACCGCCATCACGAACTCGACCTACACCGATCCGCGCCAGCGCCAGCTGTTCAAGAACATCATCTATCTCGGCGCTCTCTCGGCGCTGCTCGACATGGACCCCAAGCTGATCGAGCAACTGATCGGCGAGCAATACAAGGGCAAGGAGAAGCTGCTCTCCTCAAACGTCCACGCGCTGCATCTCGGCCGCGACTGGGCCTTGCAGAATTTGAAATGCCCGATCGGGCTTCGCGTGAAGAAGTCCGACAAGGTCGGCGACCGCATCTTCATCGAGGGCAACAGCGCCGCCGCGCTCGGCGCCGTCTATGGCGGCGCTACGGTGTGCGCCTGGTATCCGATCACGCCGTCCTCGTCGGTGGCGGAGGCCTTCACCGCGCATTGCAAGAAGTACCGGCACGATCCCGAGACCGGCAAGGCGAAATACGCCATCGTGCAGGGCGAAGACGAGCTGGCCTCGATCGGCATCGTGATCGGCGCCTCCTGGAACGGCGCCCGCGCCTTCACCGCGACCTCCGGCCCCGGCATCTCCTTGATGACCGAGTTCATCGGCCTCTCCTATTTCGCCGAGATCCCGGCCGTGATCATGAACATCCAGCGCGCCGGCCCCTCCACGGGCATGCCGACCCGCACCCAGCAATGCGACATCATCGCCTGCGCCTATGCCTCGCACGGCGACACCAAACATGTGCTGCTGTTTCCGGAGGACCCGGCCGAGGCCTTCGAGTTCGCGGCCGCCGCCTTCGATCTCGCCGAGCGGCTGCAGACCACGATCTTCCTGATGCTCGACCTCGATATCGGCATGAACCACCGGCTCTGCCGTCCGCTGAAATGGGACGACGCCAAGCAGTATGACCGCGGCAAGGTGATGACCGCGGAGATGCTGGACGAGGGACGCGACTTCGGCCGCTATCTCGACGTCGACGGCGACGGCATCCCCTACCGCACCTATCCCGGCACGCATCCGACCAAGGGCTCCTACTTCACCCGCGGCACCTCGCGGGATCGCTATGCGCGCTATTCCGAGGAAGGCTCTGTCTACGCCGACAACATGCAGCGCCTGATGCGCAAGTTCGAGACCGCACAGGATCTGGTGCCGCGCCCGCTGCAGGCCAATGCGGAACGGCCGACCAAATATGGCGTGATCTATTTCGGCTCGACATCGCCGGCGATGGACGAGGCGATCGGCTTGTTGGAAGCGCGCGGGCATCAGCTCGATCGCCTGCGCATCCGCGCCTTCCCGTTCCATTCCAGCGTGGCAAGCTTCCTCGCCGAGCACGATTTCGTCTACGTCGTCGAGCAGAACCGCGACAGCCAGCTGCGCCAGCTCATCGTCAACGAGAACGGCATCGATCCGGTGCGGCTGGTGCCGATCGTGCATTATGACGGCTCACCGATCACCGCCCGTTTCATCGCGAAAGCCATTGGCGACCACCAGGATCACCTCAAGGTGACCCCGCTCCGCAAGGCCGTGTCATGACCTACATCGCAAAGCCGAAATTCCATCATCCGAGCCTGAAGAAGAACGAGCTCGGCTACACGCATCGCGACTACGAGGGCAAGATCTCGACGCTGTGCGCCGGCTGCGGCCACGATTCGATCACCGCCTCGATCATCGAGGCCTGCTACGAATTGTCGATCGAGCCGCACCGGGTGGCGAAGATCTCCGGGATCGGCTGCTCGTCGAAGACGCCGGATTACTTCCTCGGCAATTCGCACGGCTTCAACTCCGTGCACGGCCGCATGCCGAGCGTGCTGACCGGCGCCAACCTCGCCAATCGCGACCTGATCTATCTCGGCGTCTCCGGCGATGGCGACAGCGCCTCGATCGGCTTCGGCCAGTTCGCGCATTCGATCCGGCGCGGCGTCAACATGACCTATATCGTCGAGAACAACGGCGTCTATGGCCTGACCAAGGGCCAGTTCTCGGCGACCGCCGACCGCGGCTCGAAGAGCAAGAAGGGCGTCACCAACACCGACAACGCCATCGACCTCGTCGCCATCGCGCTGCAGCTTGGCGCCACCTTCGTGGCGCGCTCATTCTCCGGCGACAAGACCCAGCTGGTGCCGCTGATCGCGGCCGCGATCCGCCACAAGGGCGCGTCCTTCATCGACGTCATCAGCCCCTGCATCGCCTTCAACAACCACGCCGGCTCGACCAAGAGCTTTGACTATGTGCGTGAGCACAACGATGCCGTGAACCGGCTCGACGTGCTGGTCGGCCGCGATCCGATCGCGGTGGACTATGCGCCGGGCACGGTGCAGATGGTCGAACAGCACGACGGGAGCAAGATCGCGCTGCGCAAGATCGACGCCGATTACGATCCGCATGACCGGCTGGGCGCCCAGACCTTCCTCGCGCGACACGCCGCCAAGGGGCAGATCGTCACCGGGCTCCTCTATGTCGATCCCGATGCGGAAGATCTGCACGAGCACCTCAACACGGTCGAGACCCCGCTCAATACGCTGGAGGCAGACACGCTGTGCCCGGGCTCGGCGGTGCTGGACAAGATCAACGCCAGCCTGCGCTGAGGAGCGGAGCGTGCCCACCACTTTTCGCGATTGAGAGACATCGTGGGCACGGCGCGTCGCGCCTTTGCCCACTCGACGGCAGTGCTTTAGTGCGCAGGTTCGGGTTCAGTCTTGGGATGGGCGGTGTAGGCCAAGCGACCGGCGTTCCAATATTGCTTGCAGGTCTCGAGCAGCGTTTCGCCGTCGATGGTCAGGCCGCCGGGATTGATGAGCACCCCCTCCGCGCCGACGGCTTTGTTCATCAACGAGACGATGCGCTTCAGTAGACCGGCATCGAAGCGATCGGCGACGAGCGGATCGAGCTTGAGCACCACGATCACCTGACTGCGATACTGCCAGGCCGATATGTCCCGCACGGATCGCCAGGAGATGGTGTCATCGGCAATGCGGGTGTCGCGAATGCCGACGCGGGTGATGAAAAGGACCGGCTGCCGGGTCGAGACCAGCCGCCACAGCGTCCTGCAGGTCACGAACCCGAACAGCACGACACCTAGAGAGCAGGCCGCGATCTGAAACTCGGAGAGCGTCTTGGCGTGAAACCAGTTGAAGGCGACCGCCGCGCACAGCAGCGTCAGCGGCAGGCCGGCGGCCAGCATCTTCAGCAGCCGCGGCACTGAATAGCCAATCGCAAGGCTGGGCAAGTTCTGACTTACGGACATTGACCGTCACCAGTCATCTGCGGCAACCGGGGGTTTACCGACCTCATCCTTCAGGACTGTTAAGGCGGGAACCTTGTGCGAAGCTGCCCGCGAAACCGGCGGCCGGGCGGGGTTGAACGCGCCGCTCGCCGTCTGCGACTAACTGCCAGTCGCCCCCCGCTCGTTGCGGGTCGACGACGGTTCAAACGCAAGGCATGCGATCATGAAGCTTGCTGTTGTCCTGCCACTCGCCCTTGCCGCCTTCGCCGGCCTCGCCCATGCCGACGACGCCGACAAGGTCCGCGAGACCACCAAGGCCGAAGTCGATGCCTTCAATGTGCGGCTCTACGGGGCGACGCCCGGCGACAAGGCCTATGCCTGCTTCGTCCGCCGCTATGACGCCGAGCATCTGGCGCGGCATCCCAAGCAGAAAGTGGCGTCCATGAAGCTGCTGATCTCGGCGGAAGCCGACAAGGAGGACAAGCGGCTGCACAATTCCTTCCGCCTGGGCTTTCGCTACCGCCATCGCTCCGGCGATTTCGACTCCAGCGGCTCGTGCGGCAGCCACGCGGTGCTGCTCAGCCAGGGCGACGAGGTGCGCATGGGCTGCGGCGTCGACTGCGAGGGCGGCGGCATTGAGGTGGCGCTGTCCAAGGACAACAAATCGGCCATCATCCGGCTCGAGCAGGTCCGGGTCTGGCAGAACAACAAGCCGGATGACGAGGCGGAGCATGCGCTGGTCGCCGGCGCCGATGACAAGATCTTCCGGCTCGACCGCACTGACAACAGTGAATGTGCAGGGCTGGTGACCGACCGCAAGGAACTCGCCGCGCTCCGCCACAAGTGATATCTGTCCGGCGACGCCAGGTTTGAGGGAGATCGCCATGAACCGCCGGAACATCTTGTGGAGCGCCGTCTCGGCTTTGGGCGCGGCATTTGGCGCCTCGCGTGCGCAAGCCGCGACGGACGCCGGCGCGGGCGACAAGCTGAAGGTCGTCTATCACCTCAGCGACGCCGAGAAGGTCAATTTCGTGCTCGGCAACATCCAGAACCATATCGACGGCGTCGGCGGCCCCGAGCATGTCACGATCGCTCTGGTGATCCACGGTCCGGCGCTGAAGGCCTTTCACGCTGGCCAGGCCAACCCCGATCTCAGCAAGCGCGTCGGTGAATTCTCCAAGGACGGCGTCGAGCTCGCGGCCTGCGGCAACACGATGAAGGCGCAGAACGTCACGCTGAAGGAGCTGCTGCCGGGGTTCGTCAGCGCGGAGAAGGGCGGCGTGGTGCGTTTGGCCGAGCTGCAATCGCAGGGATATTTGTATTTGCGGCCGTAGGGCGCGCTTGTGGCACCCCCGTTTGATCCGTCATTGCGGGCGTAGCGACTTGTCCGCCGAAGCCTTGGCGAAGGCGGAAGCAATCCAGAATCGTTCCGCGCGGGCAGTCTGGATCGCTTCGTCGCAAAGGGCTTCTCGCGGTGACGTGGAGAGGGCTGCGCCAGCCACGGCCATCTCAGCCGTCTCGCACTTGACTTACCCATAACTCCAAGATTATGAATTTATCCATAACTTCTCGGTTATGGATTGCCATGTCCCCCGCCCCCGATCTCCTGTTCAGGACGCTCGCCGACCCCACAAGGCGGGCGATCTTCGAGCGGCTGTGCCGCGAGGGCGAGCAGACGGTCGGGGCGCTGACGGCACGATCCGGGGTGTCGCAGCCCGCGGTGTCAAAACATCTCGGCGCGCTGAAGCAGGCCGGCCTGGTGCGTGACCGCCACGAAGGACGGCAAACCCATTACAGCGCGCTGCCCGGCGCACTCGATCCGCTGGTCGACTGGACCAGCCAGATGGCCGGCTTCTGGCAGAAGCGGCTCGACGCGCTCGACGATCTCCTGAAGAGGATGGACCAATGAACGAAGCCTCAAGCCAGACGCGCTCCGTGGTCGTCGAGCGTGAATTTGCCTTTCCGCCCGAGCGGCTCTGGCGCGCGCTGACGCAGCCGCATCTGATCGAGGAATGGCTGATGAAGAACGACTTCAAGCCATCGGTCGGCCATCGCTTCAATCTTCGCGGCGAATGGGGCGGTGTGCTGGACTGCGAGGTGCTCACCATCGAGCCGCAGAAGAGCCTCGCCTACACCTGGAATTTCTCGCATGAGGATGCGGCGTTCGACCTCAAAAGCGTCGTGACCTTCACGCTGACACCGACCGGTGCGGGCACGCATCTGCGCGTCGAGCAGGCCGGCTTCGGCCCGACGCAGAAGCAGGCCTATGGCGGCGCGCATGCCGGCTGGAAGCAGTTCTTCACCAAGCTGGACGAGGTGCTGGCGCGAGGTGCGTGAGCACGTCCGTTTCGATCATTGCAAAGGAGGTCCGTTGACCATGTGGATCCGACAAACCCATCGCTGGCTGTCCATGGCCTTTACCATCGCGGTGATCGCCAACATCGGCGCCATGATCATGCAGCTCGATGCCGCCTGGATCGGCTTCCTGGCGCTCGTGCCGCTGATCCCGCTGCTCGCGACCGGCCTGTATCTGTTCGCCCTGCCTTATCTCGGCCGACGCGGCGCGCGGGGCGAGGCAAGGTCATGAAGAAGGCGGTGGCGAAGACGAGCGCGGCGAAGGCGACGGAGGGAGCCTCGCCCGCCAAGCTGATCGACGGCAGGATCAAGGAGCTCGGCGATTGGCGCGGCGAGACGCTGGCGCGGGTCCGCGGCCTGATCAAGGAGGCCGCCCCTGATGTCGTCGAGGAATGGAAATGGCGCGGCGTCCCCGTGTGGGAGCACGACGGCATCATCTGCACCGGCGAGACCTACAAGGAAGTGGTGAAGATGACCTTCGCCAAGGGTGCGGCGCTGGCGGATCCGGCCGGCCTGTTCAATTCCAGCCTCGACGGCAACGTGCGGCGCGCGATCGACATTCGCGAGGGCGAGAAGATCAACGAGAAGGCGCTGAAGGCGCTGATCCGCGCGGCGGTGGAGCTGAATGCGAGCAAGAAGAAGCCGGCGAAGAAGCGATCGCCATAGAGCAGCCGGTGTCCGCGATCCTTTTCCTTCTCCCCTTGTGGGAGAAGGTGGCGCGAAGCGCCGGATGAGGGGTATCTATCGGCACTGGGGATGTCGAGAGATACCCCTCACCCAAGTGAGCTTGTATCTGCCGGCGTCGCTGCCCTCTCCCACAAGGGGCGAGGGCACATCAACGCGCATCTCTCCGTGTGGCCGCCCGCCTCACGCCACCGCGGCCGCGATCGGGCGCGGGCTCACGACGTATTCGCGCAGGACCTTGTCGCTCGCGTCGACCTCGATCAGCGCGACGTCGTAGGTCCAGAGATCGGCGAGGTGCTGCAGCACCCGCTTGGCGTCGGTCTCGTTGAGCTGCGAGCCCTTGATGACGTGGTGGTGCAGGATCAGCCGGCGGTCGCCGGAGAGATCGACGTCGACCACTTCGATGTTGGCGTCGATGTAGCCGACATCGTGCTGCCGCGCCAGTTCGCGCCGCACGCGGCGGAAGCCACGCTCGTCGTGGATGGCATCGACGCGGATTCCGGCGCGCTCCTCGGGATCGTCGTGCAGGTGGAACATGCGGAGGTGCCGCATCAATTTGGGACTCAAGAACTGGCCGATAAAGCTCTCGTCGCGGTAATTGGCCCAGACGTCGCGCAAGACTCCCATCACGTCGTTCTTGCCGGCGATATCAGGGAACCACTCGCGATCCTCGTCCGACGGACTGGTGACGATACGCTCGATGTCCTGCATCATCGCAAAGCCGAGCGCATAGGGATTGAAGCCCGAGAAGCGCGGATCGTCGAACTCGGGCTGGAACACCACGTTGGTGTGCGAGCCCAGGAATTCGAGGAAGTTGCCGTCGGTGATGCGGCCTTGCTGATGCAGCTTGGTCATGATGCGATAGTGGACGTAGGTCGCCGTCCCCTCGTTCATCACCTTGGTCTGGCTCTGCGGATAGAAATATTGCGCGATGTGGCGGACGATGCGCAGCAGCTCGCGCTGCCATGGCGCGAGGCGCGGCGCGCTCTTCTCCAGGAAATAGAGCAGGTTTTCCTGCGGCAGGCCGAGCAGCTTGCGGCGCCGTTCGAGGGAAATCGCTGACCGGGTCTTCGACGCCCCCTTGGGCACGGTGCGCCAGAGGTCGTTGAAGACTTCCTCCTCGTGCTGGCGGCGACGGCCGGCACGCTTCTCTTCCTCGCGCAAATCCAGCTTCTTCTTGCCCGGATAGCGGTCGATACCGTGCGACATCAGTGCATGCGCCGCGTCCAGCGTGCGCTCGACCTCGGTGCGGCCGTAACGCTCCTCGCATTGCATGACGTAATTCTTGGCGAAGTCGAGATAGTCCAGGATGCCGTCGGCGTCGGTCCACTGCTTGAAAAGGTAGTTGTTCTTGAAGAAGTGGTTGTGGCCGAAAGCAGCGTGCGCGATCACCAGCGTCTGCATCGTCGCCGTGTTCTCCTCCATCAGATAGGAGATGCAGGGCGAGGAGTTGATCACGATCTCATAGGCAAGCCCCATCAGGCCCTTGCGATAGGACGCCTCGTGATAGGCGAACTGCTTGCCGAACGACCAGTGCTTGTAGAACAGCGGCATGCCGACGGAGGAGTAGGCATCCAGCATCTGCTCGGCGGTGATGACCTCGATCTGGTTCGGATAGACGTCGAGCCCGAGATCCCCCAGCGCCACCTCCTCGCAGGCATCGGTGATGCGCTGCAAGGTGTGGAAGTCCCAATCCGCGCCTTCGAACAATCGTTCCGTCATGGAGCGGCTTTCTCCTGGGCAGTCTCGCGACGCTGAAACAAATCGTGGAACACCGGAAAGATCTCGCTGCGTTCCGAGACCTTGCGCATCGAGAGCGGCGCGCCGCTGTTGCGCAGGCGTTCATAGAGGGTCCAGAGCGAGGAATCGGAGAGATCGAAGGCGCTGCCGCCGGATTCTCCGACCTCGAGATAGGCAAAGAATTGGCAGACCGGCAGGATCTTGTCGGTCAGCAGCATGCCGGTGAGCTCGCCGTCGGAATAGGAATTGTCGCCGTCGGAGGCTTGCGCGGCATAGATGTTCCAGTCCGACGGATTGAAGCGCTCGCGCACGATCTCGTGCATCGCCTGCAGCGCGCTGGAGACCAGCGTGCCGCCCGAGGCCGGGCCATAGAAGAAGGTCTGCTCATCGACCTCCTCGGCGCGATCGGTGTGGCGGATGAAGACGATCTCGACATGCTTGTAGCGGCGCTTCAGGAACACATAGAGCAGCATGTAGAAGCGCTTGGCGAGATCCTTCATGTGCTCGGACATCGAGCCCGACACGTCCATCAGGCAGAACATCACCGCCTGCGCCACCGGCCGCGGCACGGTCTCGAAGCGACGGTAGCGGATGTCGAGCGGATCGATGAAGGGAATTCGCTTGGTCTTCGCCTTCAGCTTTTCGAGCTGGGCGAGCAGCACCTCACGCTCGTCCTCGTCGGTACATGCGGCGATCGCGGCTTCCAGCTCCTCGATCTCGTCCTTGCGGGGACGCTTGAGCGCGATGCGGCGCGCCAGCGCCAGCCTTACCGTCCGGCTTACTGAAATATTGGCGGGCGAGCCCGACGTGGTGTAGCCGGCGCGCTGGATGCCTTCGCTCTCGGTCTGCGCGATCTTGCGCTTGGCGAGGTCCGGCAGCTCGAGATCGTCGAGGAAGAGATCGACGAACTCGTCGCGGGAGAGCACGAAGCGGAACGCGTCCTCGCTGTCGCCTTCGCCGGGACCGGAATCCTTGGCACTGCCCTGGCCGGAGCGCTGCAGATAATCGCCCTCGATGAACTTCTTGTTGCCGGGCAGCACCATGTCGCGCGTTCCGCCTTCGCGGCGGAATCGCGGCTCGTGCATGCCGTCGAGGGGGATCGTGACTTCGCCCCCCTCCAGGACGTCCTTGATGTCGCGTTCCTGCGAGGTCTTCTTGACGGCGCCCTGCACCAGGGATTTGGCCCGACGCAAGAACCGCTGGCGGTTCTCAAGACTCTTGCCGCCTGGATTCAGGCGCCTGTCAATAATGTGAATGGGCACTTGACCATTCGCCTCCCATCCGCCTCAACCGGCCTGCTTCACGCGCATGTACCATTCGACGAGCCGGCGAACCTGACGCTCGGTGTAGCCGCGCTCCACCATGCGTGCGACGAACTCGCCATGCTTCTTCTCCGTCTCGCCGTCCTTCTTCGACCCGAAGGAGATGACCGGAAGCAGGTCCTCGACCTGGGAGAATATCCTCTTTTCGATCACGTCGCGAATCTTCTCGTAGGAGGTCCAGGTCGGATTTTTGCCGCCGTTCTGGGCCCGCGAGCGTAACGAGAATTTGACGACCTCGTTGCGGAAGTCCTTGGGGTTGGCGATACCCGCCGGCTTCTCGATTTTCGTCAGTTCCTGGTTCAAAAGCTCGCGATCGAGCAGCTGGCCGGTGTCCGGATCCTTGAAGTCCTGGTCCTCGATCCAGGCGTCGGCATAGTCGACGTAGCGATCGAACAGGTTCTGGCCGTAATCCGAGTAGGATTCCAGATAAGCCTTCTGGATCTCGTTGCCGATGAACTCGGCATAACGCGGCGCCAGATCCGCCTTGATGAATTCGAGATAGCGCTTCTCGACTTCCTCCGGCAGCTGCTCGCGGCGGATCGACTGCTCCAGCGCGTACATCAGATGCACGGCGTCGGCGGCGACCTCCTGCGGGTCGTGGTTGAAGGTCGCAGCCAGGATCTTGAACGCGAAGCGGGTGGAGACGCCGTCCATGCCCTCGTCGACGCCGGCGGCGTCGCGATATTCCTGGACGCTGCGCGCCTTCGGATCGGATTCCTTCAGGCTCTCGCCGTCGTAGACCCGCATCTTGGCGTAGATCGTGGAGTTCTCGTGCTTGCGCAGGCGCGACATCACCGAGAACCGCGCCAGCGTCTCCAGCGTCGAGGGCGCGCAAGGCGCCGATGCGAGCTCGGAGCCCTGGATCAGCTTCTCGTAGATCTTCTGCTCTTCGGTGACGCGCAGGCAGTACGGCACCTTGATCACGCAGATGCGGTCGATGAAGGCCTCGTTGTTCTTGTTGGCCTTGAAGCTCGCCCACTCGGCCTCGTTGGAGTGCGCGAGGATCACGCCGGTGAACGGGATCGCGCCGATGTTCTCGGTGCCGATATAGTTGCCTTCCTGCGTCGCGGTGAGCAGCGGATGCAGCATCTTGATCGGCGCCTTGAACATCTCGACGAACTCGAGCACGCCCTGGTTGGCGCGGTTGAGGCCGCCGGAATAGCTGTAGGCGTCCGGGTCGTTCTGCGCGAAGGTCTCGAGCTTGCGGATGTCGACCTTGCCGACCAGCGAGGAGATGTCCTGGTTGTTCTCGTCACCGGGCTCGGTCTTGGCGATGCCGATCTGGCGCAACCGCGACGGCTGGATCTTGGCGACGCGGAACTGAGAAATGTCACCGCCGAAGGCTTCCAGCCGCTTGTAGCACCACGGGCTCATCAGGCCGGTGAGACGGCGGCGCGGAATGCCGTACTTCTCCTCCAGCATCGGGCCGAGCTGATCGGGATCGAACAGGCTGAGCGGACTTTCGAACACGGGCGAAAGTTCGTCGCCGGCCTTGAGCACGTAGATCGGGTGCACTTCCATCAACGACTTCAGCCGCTCGGCGAGCGAGGATTTGCCGCCGCCGACCGGGCCGAGCAGATAGAGGATCTGCTTGCGCTCTTCGAGGCCCTGCGCCGCATGGCGGAAGAAACCGACGATGCGCTCGATGGTTTCTTCCATGCCGTAGAAGCCGGCGAAGGCCGGATAGGTCCGGATCGTGCGGTTCAAAAAAATACGGCCAAGGCGTGGGTCCTTGGCCGTGTCAATCGTCTGGGGTTCACCGATCGCTGCTAGCAGTCGTTCGGCCGCGTTCGCGTATTTCATGGGATCGCTTCGACACGATTCCAGGTATTCCGCCATCGACATGTCGTGCTGGCTTCTCGCCTCGAACGACCGAGCGAAAGCGTTGAATAGAGAATCGTTGTACATGATCCCTCTCCGCGTGAGTTCCGCCACAAGCTGAAACGAAAGCAGTTACCGGACCGTTCCTCAGGCCGTTTCGAATCAGCGTGAGCACATGACGTTCATTGGACACCCTGGTGCCAACACGACGCAACGCACAACGTAGGCAGTCGCTGAGTTACGAACAGGCACCTGCCCGTAATTTGTGCGAATCTCTGTCTATATTGGCTCATTTCCAGAAATTGTCACTTGGTCGCAACATCCGGGCGTTACCGGGGATGAGTCCATCCGGCACCGCAGCATAGCGATCGGCGCGCGGCGATCTTATGACGCTTGTACGGCGAAGCCTTGGGTGCCTTGGGTGCCTTGGGTGCCTTGGGCGCCGCGTTCATCTTCCTGCTGCAATGCGGTGCGCGGACTGCCGGCAGCATTGTGACAGTCGCGACAGGCGCGCAGCACTGTATCAAAATCGGCCGCCAGCCCCTCGGACCGGATCACGATACGATTGTTCTGCGCACCGCGGGCCAAATTGCGGATGCTGCAGAGCTGGCGCCGCAAGCCCGGCGTCGGCGTCAGCACGATCATCTTGTAACCGCCGCGTTCTTCAGCCGAAATCTCCGCAATCGAATCCCACGGCAGAAATTCATTACCGATGCGGAGATCGCGGATGCCGTAGGGCGTGACCACCACCACCGGTCCCCGCTCGGTGGGAAGCATCCAGATCAGCCGGATCGTCAGCAAGGCGAACACCACAACGCCGGCAAATCCGACCATCGTGTCGTAATCGCCAAGACCATCCCACCAGTCGAAGGCGAGGCTGGCGCTGAGCAGGGTCATGGCAAAGCCCGCCGCAACCAGCAGTCGCAGCGGGGTCGCACAGGGGCTGATTTCGAGATCGCGGGATGCGTCGACGCTTCCGGCGGGCGCGGCCGGCTGCAGACTGCCGGCGAAGGGGAGATCGTCAGATTGTGCGTACATGCTTTGCCCCAGCATGGCCATTCGCGACCGAGCCACGATGCACCAGACGGACCCTGATCCGCTGATGGCACTCCACCCAGCCACTGGCTAACCCAACGAAGCGGCCGACGTTACGCAACGGCCGAACCTTCGGCCAACGACTTTTTACGGAACAACAGCTACTGCCGCCCGGATCGCCATGATCGCGACGGAGTTACACTGGAGGGTATGACGCCTGGACCCTTGATTGGTTCCCTCCGGGGAGCATGTACGTTAGAGGATAGCGCGTCAGGACCGGCGCGGAAACCCCTCGCCCGCAGGCTTGGAGAGAAATAAGCATCATGAATCCCGTCAAAGAACTGGAAAAGCACGGCCAGGCCGTCTGGCTGGACTTCCTCGCGCGCGGCTTCATCGCCAAGGGCGACCTGAAGCGGCTGATCGACACCGACGGCGTCAAGGGCGTCACCTCCAATCCCTCGATCTTCGAGAAGGCGATCGGCAGCTCGGACGAATACGACGCCCCGATCGGCAAGGCGCTGAAGCGCGGCGACCGGACCGTGGCCGATTTGTTCGAGGCCGTCGCGGTCGAGGACATCCAGAACGCCGCCGACGTGCTGCGCCCGGTCTACGACCGCCTCAAGGGCGGCGACGGCTATGTCAGCCTGGAGGTCTCGCCCTATCTGGCCATGGACACGTCAGGCACGGTGGCCGAGGCGCGGCGGCTGTGGAAGGACGTTGACCGCAAGAACCTGATGGTGAAGGTGCCGGCGACGCCGGAAGGCCTGCCCGCGATCGAGACGCTGATCGGCGACGGCATCAGCATCAACATCACGCTGCTGTTCTCCAAGGCGGTCTACCTGGAAGTGGCCGAAGCCTACATCGCAGGCCTCGAAAAATACGTCGCCGGCGGCGGCGATCCATCGCATGTCGCGAGCGTGGCGAGCTTCTTCGTCAGCCGCATCGATGCAGTCGTGGACAAGCAGCTCGACGAGAAGATCGCCCGCGCCAACGACCCGTCTGAGAAGGAGCGGCTCGCCGCGCTGAAGGGCAAGGTCGCGATCGCCAACGCCAAGCTCGCCTACCAGGATTACAAGCGCCTGTTCTCGGGTCCCCGCTGGGACAAGCTCGCCGCCAAGGGCGCGAGGCCCCAGCGCATGCTGTGGGCCTCGACCGGTACCAAGAACAAGGATTACAGCGACGTGCTCTATGTCGAGGAGCTGATCGGCCCCGACACCATCAACACCGTGCCCCCGGCAACGCTCGATGCATTCCGCGACCACGGCAAGCCGCGCGACAGCCTGGAAGAGAACGTCGACGACGCTCGCCGCGTGCTGGAAGAGCTGGAGCGTTCCGGGATCTCGCTCGACGCCATCACCGAGGAGCTGGTCAAGGACGGCGTCAAGCTGTTCGCGGATGCCGCCGACAAGCTCTACGGCGCGGTCGCGCACAAGCGCGCCACCGTGCTCGGGCCGGCGCTCGACCGGCAGCAGCTTTCGCTCGGTGACGGGCTCGGCAAGGCCGTGGCTGAGAGCACCGAGGAATGGCGGGCGTCCGCGAAAATCCGCAGGCTCTGGCAGCGCGACAAATCGGTCTGGACCGGCGCGGATGAGGACAAATGGCTCGGCTGGCTCGACAGTGCCGCCAAGGCCGACGTCGCCGATTACGAAGACTATGCGGGGCGCGTGAAGGGCCAGAAATTCTCCGATGCCGTCGTGCTCGGCATGGGCGGATCGAGCCTGGGCCCCGAGGTGCTGGCCGAGACGTTCGGCAAGAAGCCCGGCTTCCCGAAACTGCACGTGCTTGACTCCACGGATCCGGCCCAGGTCCGCGCGATGGAAGCGAAGATCGACATCGCCAGCACCGTGTTCATCGTCTCCAGCAAGTCCGGCGGCACCACCGAGCCGAATGCGATGAAGGACTATTTCCATGCGCAGGTGGCCAAGGCGGTCGGGCCGACGGTGAAGACCGGCCATCGCTTCATCGCGGTGACCGACCCGGGCTCGTCGCTCGAGAAGGCGGCGAAGAAGCTGAACTACGCCCGCATCTTCCATGGCGAGCCCTCGATCGGCGGCCGCTATTCGGTGCTGTCACCGTTCGGCCTGGTGCCGGCGGCAACGGCCGGCATCGACGTCAAGACCTTCATCAAGCATGCCCTGGCGATGGCCCGCTCCTGCGGACCGGACGTGCCGCCGAGCGAGAACCCGGGCGTGCAGCTCGGCCTCGCCATCGGCCACGCCGGCCTCGAAGGCCGCGACAAGGTGACGATCCTGGCCTCGAAGAAGATCGCCGATTTCGGTGCCTGGGCCGAGCAGCTCATCGCGGAATCGACCGGCAAGGAAGGCAAGGGCCTGATCCCGATCGAGGGCGAGCCGCTGGGCGATCCCGCGGTCTATGGCAACGACCGGCTCTTCATCGACATCCGCATCGAGGGCGAGGCGGACGCTGCCCATGACTCCAAGCTTGCCGCGATCGAAGCGGCCGGCCACCCCGTGGTGCGCATCGTCATGAAGTCGGTCGACCATCTCGGCCAGGAGTTCTTCCGCTTCGAGATGGCGACGGCGGTGGCAGGCTCGATCCTCGGCATCAACCCGTTCGACCAGCCGGACGTGGAAGCCGCCAAGATCAAGACCCGCGAACTGACGGCCTCGTTCGAGAAGACCGGCGCGCTGCCGGCGGAGGAGCCGGTGGTCAGCACGGACGAAGCCGACCTCTACACCGACGAGGCCAATGCCACGGCGCTGCGCGCCGCCGGCGCCAATGGCGATCTCACCTCCTGGCTCAAGGCGCATCTCTCCCGCTCGGGCGACGGCGACTATGTCGCCCTGCTCGGCTACATCGCGCGTGACAAGGCGACGATCGACGCCCTTCAAGCCATGCGGCTCGAGGTGCGCGAGAAACGCCGGGTCGCGACCTGCGCCGAGTTCGGACCGCGCTTCCTGCACTCGACCGGGCAGGCCTACAAGGGCGGGCCCGACAGCGGCGTGTTCCTCCAGATCACCGCAGACGACGCCAGGGATCTCGCGGTGCCCGGCCAGAAGGCGAGCTTCGGCGTGATCAAGGCGGCGCAGGCGCGCGGCGATTTCGACGTGCTCACCGAACGCGGCCGGCGCGCGCTGCGCGTGCACCTCAAGGGCGGCCTTAAGAAGGGTCTCGCCGCACTCAATGCGGCGCTCAACGACGCGCTGAACTAAGGGATTATTGCAGATGCAACTCGGCATGATCGGCCTCGGCCGAATGGGCGGCAACATCGTTCGCCGCCTGATGCGCCACGGGCATTCGACCGTGGTCTACGACAAGGACGCCAAGGCCGTCGCCGGCCTCGCCGCGGACGGCGCGGTCGGCTCGGCGACGCTCGAGGAATTCATCTCGAAACTCGAGCGCCCCCGCACCGCCTGGGTGATGCTGCCGGCCGGGCACATCACCGAGACCACGATCAATACGATCGCGGGCGTGATGCAGGACGGCGACGTCATCATCGACGGCGGCAACACCTTCTGGCAGGACGACGTCCGCCGCGGCAAGGCGCTGAAGGCGCGCGGCATCCATTATGTCGATGTCGGCACGTCCGGCGGCGTCTGGGGCCTCGACCGCGGCTATTGCATGATGATCGGTGGCGAGAAGGCCGTCGTCGACCGGCTCGATCCGATCTTCGCCGCGCTCGCGCCCGGCGCGGGCGACATTCCGCGCACGGAGGGGCGCGATGGCCGCGATCCTCGCATCGAGCAGGGTTACATCCATGCCGGCCCCGTCGGCGCAGGCCACTTCGTCAAGATGATCCACAACGGCATCGAATACGGCCTGATGCAGGCCTACGCCGAAGGTTTCGACATTCTCAAGAATGCCAACATCGAGGCGCTGCCGGAGGATCATCGCTACGATTTCGATCTCGCCGACATCGCAGAAGTGTGGCGGCGCGGCTCGGTGATCCCGTCCTGGCTGCTCGACCTCACCTCGACCGCGCTCGCCGACAGTCCGCAGCTTTCGGAATATTCCGGCTTCGTGGAGGATTCCGGGGAGGGACGCTGGACCGTGAATGCCGCGATCGACGAGGCCGTGCCGGCTGAAGTGCTGACCGCCGCGCTCTACACACGTTTCCGTTCCCGCCGGGAACACACCTTCGCCGAAAAAATTCTCTCCGCGATGCGTGCGGGGTTCGGCGGCCACAAGGAGCCGAAGCAGCCGGGCGCTTCGAAGCCCAAATAAGACGCAACAAGCGAAGGCCAATCGTTCGTGACAAAAGACCCGCAAGCCAAGCGCAAGCCGGAAAATTGCGCCTTCGTCATTTTTGGTGTGACCGGCGATCTCACTCACCGCCTGGTGATGCCATCACTCTACAATCTGGCAGCCGAGCACCTGTTGCCCGAAAAGTTCTGCGTCGTCGGCGTGGCCCGCAAGAGCCAGTCCGATGACGAGCTGCGCGACAGCCTGATGAAGGGCCTGCGCGAGTTCGCGACGCGTCCCATCGACGACGACACGGCCAAACGACTTCTGGAATGCGTGACCTTCGTCGAGGCCGATCCGAAGGATCCGCCGTCGTTCGATCGCCTGCGCGAGCACCTGGATTCGCTGGAATGCGCGCAGGAGACTGGCGGCAACCGGCTGTTCTACCTCGCCACGCCGCCGGCTGCGTTCGCGCCGACCGCGCGCGAGCTCGGCCGCACCGGCATGATGAAGGAGAACGGCGCCTGGCGCCGCCTCGTGATCGAAAAGCCGTTCGGAACCGATCTCGCTTCGGCGAAGGCGCTCAATGCCGAGCTCTTGAAGATCATGGAGGAGCACCAGATCTACCGGATCGATCATTACCTCGGCAAGGAGACGGTGCAGAACATCCTGGTGCTGCGCTTCGCCAACGGCATGTTCGAGCCGATCTGGAATCGCAATCACATCGACCACATCCAGATCACGGTCGAGGAGAAGCTCGGCGTCGGCCATCGCGGCGGCTTCTACGATGCCACCGGCGCGCTGCGCGACATGGTGCCGAACCATCTGTTCCAGCTGATGTCGCTGGTCGCGATGGAGCCGCCGGCGCGCTTCGACGCCCATTCGGTCCGCTCCGAAAAGGCGGAGGTGCTTACCTCGATCCAGTTGCCGAGCCGGGAGGATGCGCTGAAGAACTCGGTCCGCGCGCAATATCTCGCAGGCCGCGTCGGCGACGAGGATGTCCCGGATTATCGCAAGACCGAGGACGTCAAACCCGGCAGCACCACCGAGACCTTCGTTGCGCTGAAGCTGATGATCGACAATTGGCGCTGGGCCGGCGTTCCCTTCTATTTGCGCACCGGCAAGGCGCTCGGCCACAAGCGCACCGAGGTCGCGATCAAGTTCAAGCAGGCACCGTTGTCCATGTTCTCGGGGACCGACGTCGACCGTCTGTCGCAGAACTTCCTCACCATCGGTATCGCGCCGAGCGAAACCATCGAGCTTCAGTTCAACGCCAAGATCCCGGGGCCGAGCATCACGATCGACGGCGTCGAGATGAAGTTCAAGTACGGCGACTATTTCCAGGCCGATCCCTCGACCGGCTACGAGACGCTGATCTACGACTGCATGATCGGCGACAACATCCTGTTTCAGCGGGCCGACGGCATCGAGGCCGGATGGCAGGCGGTGCAGCCGTTCCTGGACGCCTGGAAAAGCGCCGGCACCAACGGCATCGAGACCTATGAAGCCGGCAGCGATGGGCCGGCCTGCGCCGACGAGTTGCTGCGGCGCGACGGGCGAAGCTGGCGGAAATATTCGTGACGGGCACAGCACAGCCGAAGCTGATCGTTGCCGCCGACGCGGAGGCGCTGGCACGGTCCGCGGCAGAGCGGGTGATGGCGCGGATCGCAGCCAATCCCGGCCGCATCGCAATCTGCCTCACCGGCGGCTCCAGCCCGAAGAAGCTCTATGAACTGCTCGGCAGCGATGCGTATCGCGGCAAGATCCCGTGGCAGCGCGTGCACTGGTTCATCGGTGACGAGCGCTTCGTTCCCGAGAGCGATCCTCTCAACAACATGGCGGTCGCGCGCGCGACGTTTCTCGACCGCGATGCGCCCTCCGGCCATGTCCATCCGATCCCGACCACCGCCGACGATCCCGATCGCAGCGCCGAGGCCTATGCGCGCGAGCTGCAGGCCTTTTACGGCGCCGAAGACCTCGATCAGGCGCGGCCGCTGTTCGACCTCGTCCTGATGGGTGCGGGACCGGACGGCCACACCGCCTCGCTGTTTCCCGGCTTCCCCGAAATCGAGGAGACCGAACGCTGGGTCGTCGGGGTGCCCAAGGCCAATGTCGCGCCCTTCGTGCCGCGGGTGTCGCTCACGCTGCCCGTCCTCGCGTCGTGCTACGAAATGCTGTTCGAGATTGCCGGCCACGACAAGCAACCGATCTTGACGCGCCTGCTCAATGGCGAGACTCTGCCGGCGTTACGCGCGCGCTCGAAGGGTGAGACCGTCTGGCTGGTCGACAGGGCCGCGCTTCCGGAGGGAATTCGTGGCGGGCGTTGAAGTACCTTGTGCATTGATCGTGATGGGCGTGTCGGGCTCGGGCAAGAGCACGATCGCGGAAGCGCTCGGCCAGCGGCTCGGCTGGCGTTTCGAGGACGGCGACAGCTTCCATCCCGCCAGCAATGTCGAGAAGATGCGGGCCGGCCATCCCCTCACTGACGAGGACCGCTGGCCCTGGCTCAACGCCATCGCCGACGAGATCGAGCGGGTCTGCGGACAAGGTGGTCACATCATCATCGCCTGCTCGGCGCTGAAACACACCTATCGCGACGTGCTGCTGCGCGGACGCGACGACGTCCGCTTCGTCTTCCTGAAGGGCACGAAAGAGCTGATCGCCGAACGGCTCGCGCAGCGCAAGGGCCATTTCATGCCGCCCGGGCTGCTGACGAGCCAGTTCGACACGCTGGAGCCGCCGGAGGCGGGCGAGCACGTCATCACTGTCTCGATCGACGAGACCGTGGAGGCGATCGTCGACGGCATCGTGCGGCAACTGAAACTGGCCAGCGCGAAACGCTGAGGCAAGAGGAACGCTAGGTCCTGCCATGACGCAAATCTCACTCGTGGTCTCCGACGTCGACGGCACGCTGCTGACCAAGGACAAGACGCTGACCGAGCGCGCCAGGTCCGCAGTGCAGCGGCTGCACAAGGCCGGCATCGGCTTCACCATCACCTCCAGCCGTCCCGCCATCGGCATGCGCTTTCTGATCGAGCCGCTGGCGCTTTGGCTGCCGGTCGGCCCGTTCAACGGATCCTCGATTGTCGATCCCGAGATGAGGCCGGTCGAGCAGCATCTGATCCCGGCCGGAGCGGCCGAGCGCGCCTTGCAGATCCTTCGCGAGTTCGGCGCCGACATCTGGCTCTTCACCACCGACAAATGGCTGATCGACAATCCCGGCGGCAAGTACGTCGCGCACGAGCAGCATACGATCCGCTCCGATCCCACCATCGTCACGGATTTCTCGCCGTATCTCGCCAGCGCCTGCAAGATCGTCGGCGCCAGCGCCGATGCCGCCGGCCTTGCGGCTTGCGAGAAGGCGATGCAGGACGCACTCGGCGCTGAGGCCACCGCCGTGCGCTCGCAGACCTATTATCTCGACATCACCCCGCCCGGCTTCAACAAGGGCACGTTCGTCGAAGCCATGGCCAGGCGCCTGGGGATTGCGACCAGCGCCGTCGCCACCATCGGCGACATGCAGAACGACCTCGCGATGTTCGCGGTCAGCGGCGTCTCGATCGCCATGGGCAATGCCGCCGACAACGTCAAGGACCAGGCGACGCACGTCACCGCGAGCAACGAGCAGGACGGTTTTGCCGAGGCGATGGAGATGATCTTGAAGCGGAATGGGGTGGGTTGAGGCTGACGGCTTCAACTTTCGCTTGCCGCTCCGTACCCACCTCTCCCCAGCGGGAGAGGTGAAGAGCCCGCCTCACCGATCTACTTCGACCGCTGCATCGCCGGCTTCTCGCTCTTCTCCCTTGCCGCCGACAGATTTTGCGCGGTGTTGATCAGAGCGATGTGGGTCAGCGCCTGCGGGAAATTTCCGGTCTGGCGCCGGGCGACTGAATCATATTCCTCGGCCAAGAGACCGACGTCGTTCGCGATGCCGGCTACGCGGTCGAGCAAGCCTTGCGCCTTGTCCAGATCGCCCGACAGCACATGGGCATCAGCCAGCCACAACGTGCAGGCCAGGAACGCGCCTTCGAGCGGCGGCTGGTCCGCGGGCAATTCGCGCGGATCGTGCCGCAGCACGAAGCCGTCTCGCATCAGGCGTGTCTCGACCGCCGCGATGGTGCCGCGGATGCGTGGATCGTCCGCCGGCAGGAAGCCGACCGCCGGCAGTAGGAGCACGGATGCATCGAGCAGTTTCGTGCCATAGGATTCGACAAAGGCGTTTTCCTCCGCGTCAAATCCCCTGTTGCAGACGTCGCGATGAATCGCTTCTCGCAAGGTGCGCCAGTGCAACAACGGCGCCTTGAAGCCGAAGGTCTCGGCGCTCTTGATGCCGCGGTCGAACGCGACCCAGGTCATGACCTTGGAGAAAACATAGTGCTTCGGCTCGCCGCGCCGCTCCCAGATGCCGTGATCGGGCCGGTCCCAGACTTCGGCGAGATGATTGAGCACCGCGCATTCCAGCGCCCAGGTCTCCTCGTCAAGCTTGAGCTTGGCCATGCGCGACTGGTGGAAGGCGTCGATCAGCTCGCCATAGACGTCGAGCTGGAGCTGCGCATGCGCGGCATTGCCGACGCGCACGGGCTTTGCGCCCTCATAGCCGTCGAGCCAGCCGGCCTCCCATTCCAGGAGCCGGCGCTGGCCCCAGATGCCGTACATGATCTGCATGTTCGCCGGCGAGCCGGCCGCCGCACGCAGCAGCCAATTGTGCCAGGCCGAGGCTTCCTCGGTGTAACCCGAGTTCATCAGCGCCAGCAGCGTGAAGGTGGCATCGCGCAGCCAGCAGAAGCGGTAATCCCAATTCCTGCTGCCGCCGAGCTTCTCCGGCAAGGACGTGGTGGGCGCCGCGACGATGCCGCCGGTCGGGCCGAACGTCAGCGCCTTCAGCGTGATCAGCGAGCGCATGATCAGGTCGCGATAATCGCCGTCACGCGTGCAATGGCCGCACCAGTCCTTCCAGAATTGCTCGGTGTCCCCAAGCGCGATCTCCGGGTCGATCGGCTTGGGCGGATCGAGATGCGAAGGGCCGTAGGTCAACACGAACGGCACGGTCTCGCCGGCCTTCACCTCGAAGTCGGAGACCGTGGTCAGATCCTCTCCGCGAGTCTCGACAGGCGTGCGCAGCACGGTCATATCCTGGCCGGCGATGGCCATCAGCGAATGATCGATCCGCCGCACCCAGGGAATATCGGCGCCGAAGCCGAAGCGGATGACGAGCTCCATCCGCATCTTCACCGCGCCATCGAGGCCGCGCACCAGCCGCACGATGTCGGACGCCTTGCCGCGCGGCGGCATGAAGTCGATCAGCGCGATGGTGCCGCTCTTCGTTTCAAAGCGGGTCTCGAGGATGAGAGTGTCGCCAAGATAGCGCCGCGATGTCCTGGTGACGTCCTCGCTCGGTGCGATCAGCCAGCGGCCGTTCTTGTGCGTGCCGAGGATCGCGGCGAAGCACGCATCGGAATCGAAGGCCGGCCAGCACAGCCAGTCGATCGAGCCGTTGCGCCCGACCAGCGCCGCGGTCTCGCAATCGCCGATCAGCGCGTAGTCCTCGATCCTCTGAGACAATGTCGTTCGACCCTGGAGAAGCCCGGCCGGTCAACTCCCGCCGTTCAAGGAGCGTTCCCGCGTCGCGGCTCGCAATGCCGTGAGGTCGACCTTCGCGGTGATCTTGTCGAGCGCGACGGGAAGGCGCTGGCGCCAGTTCGGATGCTCGTCGATCGTCCCGGGAATGTTGGGTTGATCGATCACGCCGAGCAGATCCTCCATCGACACCGCGAGCAGCCGCGACGGCGTGCGCGACAGGAAGGCGAGCACCGAATAGAGGTCGTTGGCCTTGATGCCGTTCTGGCGCAGGATCTCGTCGAGGGCGCCGAGCGCATCCCAGCGCGCCTGGTCGTTCTCGCCGGGATCGAGCCCGAGCGAACGCTTCATCTTGAGATCGCCAAAGGAGCGCCAGCCGGCATAGGTCGACAGATCGTGCGTGTTCAGCGTGACCAGCGCATTGGGCCGGTAATGATCGACGTTGCGGAAATGGCCGGCATCGTCGCGCTCGAACATCATGACGAGATAGGACCAGATGCCGAAATCCTGCATCATCTCGCGGAAACCTTCCGGCACGGTGCCGAGGTCCTCGCCGATCACGATGCATTTGTGGGCCGCGCTCTCGCGCGCCACGGCGCCGAGCAGCGCCTCGAACGGCATCTGCACATAGGCGCCGTTATCGGGCTTGAAGCCGCGCGGCACGAGATAAAGCCGCTTCAAGCCGAGCACGTGATCGAGCCGGATCGCGCCGGCATGGCGCATCGAGGCCGCCAGCATGTCGGCGAACGGCACGAAGGATTGCGCTTCCAGCCCGCCGGCGTTGAAGCCGGCAAGGCCCCAATCCTGGCCGACGGTGTTGAGCACGTCGGGCGGCGCGCCGACGGCGAGATGGCGCGAGATCGCCATCTGCTCGTTCCAGGCATCGAAGCCGTTGGACTGCACGCCGACGGCGACGTCGAGATAGAGCCCGACGCGCATGCCGAGCTGGCTGGCGAGCTCCTTGGCGGCATGCAGCTGGCTATCCGCCGTCCATTGCACGAATTCGACGAACTCGACCTCGCGCTTGTCGGGGCCATTGCGCAGCCCGGCGCATTTGGCCTCGTCCGGCTGCTGCCATTCCACCGGCCACTCCCACCACGGGGCGTTGAAACGATGACGCAGCACCTCGAAGCAGGCAAAGCGCGACAGCAGCGGCGCGCGCTCGGCGCGGAAGGCGTCGAACGCCTTGCGGCGCGCCTCGCTCGCGCTGGTCACGAAGCTGTTGAACGCGGCGCGCAAGGCGAGCCATTTCAACGCCGCCATGTCGGCATAGGGCACGCGATCACCTTCGCGCAGACGGGCGGCGGTCGCGGCTGCGTCGGGCACGAAATCAGCCGAGAATTCGGGAATGGCCTCGACGTCGATATAGAGCGGATTGAGGAACAGCCGGCTGTTCGGCGAATACGGGCTGCAATCGGCCGGGTGGTCGTCGAACAGGACGTGCAGCGGATTGAGCCCGACGCCGTCGGCCCCGAGCTGCTTGGCGAGCCGCACGAGGTCGGCAAGGTCGGTGAAATCGCCGATGCCCCAATTGCGGTTCGAGCGGACGCTGTAGAGCTGCACGGCGAGCAGCCAGCCGCGGTCGAAATCGCCGCCGAAGGCGCGCTCCGGCGCCACGATCATCGGCACCTCTTCCGTCACGCCTTTGTCATCGGTCAGCGTCAGGCGGTGATAGCCGAGCGGCAGGCCGTCAGGCCAGGCGATCACGGGCTCGCGCGTCTCGCCCTGGGCGATCAATTTGCCGTTTGCGCTCAGTTTCCATCGCAGCGGCGGCGCGCCGATGGCCGCCAATTGCGTGCGCGGATGTCCGAGCGCGCGGATCACCACCGGCCCGCTGACGAAGCGGTAAACCCGCTTCTCCGGCAGGGCATCGAGGATGGACTTCAGGGCCACGGGATCGGTGACCCGCAGCTTTCCGAGGGCATCAATGAATTCGGATTGAACGCCCTTGATCCGGGCTTGAGCTAAAAGATCCATTCGGCACGCAGCTTGCAGGCCATTCTCTGGCCGGGGGCATCGATTCTAGAGGTCGCGGAAGAGCTTAGTCGAGGTTAAGTCGCGAGCCGCGCCTGCCGTTCCCTTGGGAACCAATGACACACAAGCGGCTTTCTATTGTGGTACCAAGCGTGGTTCCCGGCAAGGGAAACGGGCTCCTGCTTTCTTGTCAATGGCATCACCGTGAACAAGACAATTCAAACTGTCGAAAGTGCCGCAGCCGGCGGCGCTTTCCTCATCGAAGACATCTATCCCGCGATCGATAGCGGCCGCTTCGCCGTGAAGCGGATTGCGGGCGAACGGGTCGAGGTGTGGGCCGATGTTTACCGCGATGGCGAGGCCGTGGTCAGCGCCGCGCTGCTCTGGCGTCCTGAGCCGGACCGGGAGTGGCGGCGCGAGCCGATGATTCATCATGGCAATGACCGCTGGTCCGGTGCGTTCACGCCAGTCGAGCCCGGCCAATATGCCTATGCGATCGAGGCCTGGACCGATGAATTCGCCACCTGGTCCCACGCCGTCGCGCGCAAGCAGCGAACCGGCGCCGATGTCAGCCTCGATGCGATCGAGGGCGCCGGCCTCCTGACCAAGGCGCATGGCGCGCCGCAGGCCGCAGCAGAGGTCATCGTCAGGCAATGCGAGGATTATCTGCAAACCGGCGACGTCGCCTCGCTGCTTGCGACCGAGCTCGGCGATGCCATGGCCGAGAGCCAGTCCCGGCCCGATTTGACCCGCTCACAGCCCTTCCCGCTGGCCGTCGATCGTGACAGAGCGCGGTTCGGCGCCTGGTATCAGATGATGCCGCGCAGCCAGAGCCGGATCCCCGGCCGGCACGGCACGCTCCGCGACTGCATCGCACGCGTGCCTGATATCGCGGCTATGGGTTTTGACGTGCTGTATTTTGCGCCGATCCACCCGATCGGCCACAGCCGCCGCAAAGGCCGCAACAATGCGCCGGTGGCGAGCGACAACGAACCCGGCTCGCCCTACGCGATCGGCGCCGCCGAGGGCGGCCACGATGCGCTGCATCCCGAGCTCGGCACCATCGAGGATTTTCGCGCGCTGGTCGCGACGTGCCTCGAGTATGGTCTCGAGCTTGCACTGGACTTCGCCGTGCAATGCTCGCCGGACCATCCCTGGCTGACGCAGCATCCGGAATGGTTCAAATGGCGTCCGGACCGCTCGGTGCGGATGGCGGACGGGCCCTATTCGGACATCGTGATCCCCGATTTCGCCTCGGTCGACCGCGTCGGCCTGTGGAACGCCTTTCGCGATGCCATGCTGTTCTGGATCGACCATGGTGTCACCATCTTCGCCATCGACAATCACGACACCGCGCCGCTCGCGTTCTGGGACTGGCTTATCCGCGACATCCGCCGCCGGCATCCGCACGTGATCTTGTTCTCCAAGACGTTTGCGCGGCCGAAGCTGATGAAGGGTCTCGCCAAGCTCGGCTTTGCGCAGTCCTTCACCTATTTCCCCTGGCGCACATCGAGGTGGGAGCTGGAGCAATATCTCGGTGAGCTGACGCGCTATCCCGAGCGCGACTTCTATCGTCCGAACCTGTTCGTCAACACGCCCGACCTGCTGCCCTATCATCTCCAGAGCGGAGACGCCTGGGCGTTCAAGTCGCGCGTTGCGCTGGCGGCGAGCTTGTCGGGCAGCTACGGCGTTTACAGCGGATTCGAGCTGCTGGAGCACGAGGCGATCCCCGGCCGCGAGGAATATCTGGATTCCGAGAAGTACCAGATCAAGCAGCGCGACTGGGACAAGCCCGGCAACATCAAGGCCTATATTGCAGCACTCAACCGCATCCGCAACGACAACGCCGCGCTCCAGCAAACGGCGAATTTGCGTTTTCTGGGCGTCGACGACGGCGAGACCATCGCCTTCGTCAAGGAGGCGGCTGAGCCCGCCAACACCGTCCTCATTGTGATTGCCCTCTCCGGCCATGTGCGTGAATGCTGGCTGCCGCTCGGCGACGTCACCGTTGACGCCGGCGGGCAGCGACACCATGTGACGACACTCGAAAACCTCCTCACCGGCGAACAGTCCCGCATCGAATGGGGCGGGATCAGGTTGCGTATCGATCCCGACCGCGATCCGGCGCTTCTGTTCCGCTGCATGGCGTAAGGGGGCCGCGATGAACGTTCTATCTTCCGTCGACACCAAGAAAGCCGAGGCTGCCGAGATCGTGGACGAGCTCTGGTACAAGGACGCCATCATCTATCAGCTCCACGTCAAGGCCTTCGCGGACAGCAACAATGACGGCATCGGCGATTTTGCCGGCCTGACCGAGAAGCTGCCTTATCTGCAGGAGCTCGGCGTCACCGCGCTGTGGCTGCTGCCGTTCTATCCTTCGCCCGGCCGCGACGACGGCTACGACATCGCCGACTACGGCTCGGTCAATCCCGATTTCGGGACGATGAAGGACTTCAAGCGCTTCATCCAGGAAGCGCAGAAGCGCGGCCTACGCGTCATCACCGAGCTCGTCGTCAACCACACCTCGGACCAGCACAACTGGTTCAAGCGGGCGCGCCGCAGCCCTGCAGGCTCGAGCGCCCGCAATTGGTATGTCTGGAGCGACACCGACCAGAAATACCAGGGCACGCGCATCATCTTCACCGACACGGAAAAGTCGAACTGGACCTGGGACCACGAGGCCGGCGCGTTCTACTGGCACCGCTTCTTCTCGCACCAGCCGGACCTCAATTTCGACAATCCGCGCGTGGTCAGCGCGCTCATCCAGGTGATGAAGCGCTGGCTGGATGCCGGGGTCGACGGCTTCCGCCTCGACGCCATTCCCTATCTGTGCGAGCGCGAGGGCACCTCGAACGAGAACCTCCCCGAGACGCACGCCATCATCAAGCGGCTGCGCCAGGAGCTGGATTCCTATTCCAAGGGCAAGCTGCTGCTGGCCGAGGCCAATCAATGGCCGGAGGACGTGCAGGAATATTTCGGCCGCGGCGACGAATGCCACATGGCCTATCACTTTCCGCTGATGCCGCGCATCTACATGGCGATCGCGCAGGAGGACCGCTTCCCGATCACCGACATCCTGCGCCAGACGCCGGATATTCCGGCGAGCTGCCAATGGGCGCTGTTCCTGCGCAATCACGACGAGCTGACGCTGGAAATGGTCACCGACGTCGAGCGAGACTATCTCTGGACCACCTACGCCAACGATCCCCGCGCCCGCATCAATGTCGGGATCCGCCGGCGCCTCGCGCCGCTGATGGACAACGACCGGCGCAAGATCGAGTTGATGAACTCGCTGCTGCTGTCCTTCCCCGGCACGCCGATCATCTATTACGGCGACGAGATCGGGATGGGCGACAACATCTATCTCGGCGACCGCAACGGCGTGCGCACGCCGATGCAGTGGAGCCCGGACCGCAACGGCGGCTTCTCGCGCTGCGACCCGGCACGCCTCTATGCACCGCTGATCATGGACCCGGTCTACGGCTACGAATCGGTCAACGTGGAGGCGCAGTCGCGCAGCCTGTCGTCGCTGCTCAGCGCCACCAAGCGGCTGATCTCGGTGCGCAAGTCGACGCTCGCCTTCGGCCGCGGCACCATGACCTTCATCCGCCCGGCCAATCGCGCCGTGCTGGCCTATGTCCGGCAATATCGCGACGAGGTGATCCTGTGTGTCGCGAATCTTTCGCGCGCAGCGCAAGCCACCGAACTCGATCTGTCGCCGTGGAAGGACCGCATCCCGCAGGAGATGCTCGGCCGCACGCGCTTCCCCGCGATCGGCGAGCTGCCCTACATGATCACGCTGGGGCCTTACGGCTTCTACTGGTTCCAGCTTCAGGAGCGCGACAAATCCGAGCCGGTGACGCCGCGCGCGGTTCCGGAGTTCGAGACCCTGGTGGTGCCGGTGAACTCGAACTGGGTGTCGCTGGCCCGCGAGCGCGGCGTGTTCGAGCGCGACGTGCTGCCCGGATTCCTGTCACGGACGCGGTGGTATCCCGAGCACAATCCCAAGCAGATCAAGACCACACTGACCTCGGCGGTGCCGTTCAGCGACATCGGCGACAACAGGCCATGGATCGCGTTCTTCGAGACGACGCGGGACGACGTTACGACGCGCTACGTGCTGCCCATGCAGATCGAATGGGTGCGCTTCGACCGCGAACGCTTCAATCCGAAGGCGCTCGCCGCCGTCCGCCAGGGTGCGCGCGAGGGTACCCTGCTTGACGTCGGTACCGACCAGATCTTCATCGGCCTTTTCTTGCGAGGTCTGTCGCAAGATCTGGTCGTGGACGAGAACAATCTGCGGCTGGAGTTCAAGGCCACCAGCCGGTTCGCTGACTATACCGTCAAGGAGCCCGAACGCATCCGCGCCATCGAGCAATCGAACAGCACCGCGCTGGTCGACAACCAGTATGTCGCCAAGATCTATCGCCGGCTGGAAGGCGGCATCAATCCCGAGATCGAGATCGGCCATTATCTCACCGAGGTCGCGCGCTTCGCCAATACGCCGGCGTTGCTCGGCAGTGTCGAGCTGGTCGAAGGCGACCAGCGCAGCGCGCTCGGTGTGCTGCATGCCTATGTCGAGAACCAGGGCGACGGCTGGACCGTGACGACGGGCTATCTTGATCGCTATGTCGACGAGCAGCGCGTGTGGATTGCGGGCGAAGCGCCCCGCGAGACCCAGGAGCAGACGCTTTATCTGCACTTCATCGCTCAGATCGGCCGACGGCTCGCCGAGCTGCATGTCGCCATGGCCGCCGCGAAGACGGATGATCTGGCTCCGGAGCCGATCGGCCCTGCACATGCCGAAGCCCTCGTGTCCAGCCTCAAGGCGCGGGCCGAGCGGGTGCTTCAGCGACTGGCCGACAGCCGCGACGGGCTGCGCGAGGCGGATCGGCCGTTGATCGACCGGCTCATGGCGCTGCGCGCGAGCCTACCCGGCCAGCTGAATGCACTCTTGCCTTCCGGGATGGGCGGGTTGAACATCCGTCATCATGGCGACTTCCGCCTCGGGCAAACTCTGATCGTGAAGGACGATATCTTCATCATCGACTTCGACGGCGATCCCCGTCTGCCGCTGGCCGGCAAGCGGCGCAAGCTGCCGGCCGCGCGCGACGTCGCCGGCATGATCCGCTCGATCGATGCGTCGGTCAACGCCGCGCTGAGCCGCGCGCTCACGGGCGCCTCCGACGAGCAAGGCCGGCTCACGGCCGCGCTCGACGAATGGCGCGAGCGAGCTGCCGTCACCTTCCTGTCCGCCTATCGCGATGCCATGACCGATCGGCGGCTGTGGCCGGAGAACCGGCAATCCGCGGAGGGCCTGTTAAGGTTTTTCCTGCTTGATCAGGCCTTCGATGACGTAGAGTACGAGCTGTCCCACCGGCCTGAGGGGCTCCATGCGCCGCTGACCGGACTGCTTCGCATTCTGTCCAGTACCGAGAGCGAAGCCCATGCCTAAACTGCCTGCCGAAGCCTATGCGATCATCGAGGGCCGCCACTCCGACCCCTTCCACTATCTCGGGCTGCACCCTGAGGGCGGCAAAAGCGTGGTGCGTGCGTTCCTGCCCGAGGCCTCGAATGTCGAGGCTGTGGGCGAACATGGCGAGGTCGCCTCGCTCGACCGCGTGCATGATGCCGGGCTGTTCGTCGGCGCCCTGCCCAACGGCTCGAAGCACTATCAGCTGCGCGCAAAATTCGGCGGCGCCGTCGTCGAGTTCGAGGATGCCTACCGCTTTCCGCCGATCCTGACCGATTTCGACCTTTACCTGCTCGGCGAAGGCACCCACCAGCGGCTGTATGACAAGCTCGGCGCCCATCCGATGCGGCACGAAGGCGTCGACGGCATCGGCTTCGTGGTGCTGGCGCCGAATGCACGGCGCGTCTCCGTGGTCGGCGATTTCAATTTCTGGGACGGGCGGCGCCATCCGATGCGGGTACGCGGCGCCGGTTATTGGGAATTGTTCATCCCGCATGCCAAGGCTGGCGATCACTACAAGTTCGAGATTATCGGACCGCATGGCCATCTGCTGCCGTTGAAGTCCGATCCGATGGCGTTTGCGAGCGAAGTCCGTCCCAAGACGGCGTCAATCGTGTTCGATGAGGCCCATCTGCCGCGCCCGCGCCCGTCACCTGATGGCATCAACGCGCTGTCGGCGCCGATGTCGATCTACGAGGTTCATCTCGGCTCATGGCGCCGCAAAAACGGGGATGAGTGGCTGACCTATCGCGAACTGGCCGAACAGCTGCCGGCCTATGCCCGCGACATGGGTTTCACCCATCTCGAATTCCTGCCCGTGAGCGAGCATCCGTTCGACGGCTCCTGGGGCTACCAGCCGACCGGCCTCTATGCCCCGACCAGCCGGTTCGGGACTCCCGAGGATTTCGCCGCCCTGATCGATGCCTGCCACCGCGAGGGCGTCGGTGTGCTGCTCGACTGGGTGCCGGGGCACTTCCCCGACGATCCGCATGGCCTGGGCAGCTTCGACGGCACCGCGCTGTACGAGCACGCCAACCCGCTGCAGGGCCGTCACCTCGACTGGGGCACGCTGATCTACAATTACGGCCGCACCGAAGTGACGAATTTCCTGGTATCGAATGCCCTGTTCTGGATGGAGCGCTATGCCATCGACGGCCTGCGCGTCGATGCCGTCGCGTCCATGCTCTATCTCGACTACAGCCGGCCGCCGGGCGCTTGGATCCCGAACCAGTATGGCGGACGCGAGAACATCGAGGCGATCAACTTCCTGCGCCGCTTCAACACCGAGGTCTTCGCCCGCTTCCCGCAGGCGACCACGGCGGCGGAAGAATCCACCGCCTGGCCGCAGGTCTCGCGCCCGGTCGAATTCGGCGGGCTCGGCTTCGGCTACAAGTGGAACATGGGCTGGATGCACGACACGCTGAACTACATCAGCAAGGATCCCGTTCACCGCAAGCACCATCACGGCGACATCCTGTTCGGCCTGCACTACGCCTTCTCGGAGAACTTCATCCTGCCGCTCTCGCACGACGAGGTCGTGCACGGCAAGCGATCGATCCTCGGCCGCATGCCCGGCGACGAGTGGCAGCGCTTCGCGAATTTGCGCGCCTATTACAGCTTCATGTTCGGCCACCCCGGCAAGAAGCTATTGTTCATGGGCGCCGAAATCGCGCAGAGCCGCGAATGGAACCACGACCAGTCGCTCGACTGGCACCTGCTCGAATACAAATACCATTCCGGCATCCAGTCGCTGATCCGCGACCTCAACCGGCTCTACCGCGCGGTGCCGGCGCTGCACCAGATGGACTGCGACCAGGCCGGCTTCGATTGGCTGGTCACCGACGACGCCAATCGCAACGTGTTCGCCTGGCTGCGCAAGGGATTTGACGAGCAGGCGCGGTGTCTCGTGATCACGAACTTCTCGCCGAACGTCTATCAGAACTATCGCGTTCGCGTGCCCTTCGGCGGCAAATGGAAGGAGGCGCTCAACTCGGACTCCGCCCATTATGGCGGCAGCAATGTCGGCAATGTCGGCGAAGTCCATGCCGAGAATGGCGAGCTTCGCCTCACCATTCCACCGCTCGCCGCGATCTTCCTCGTTCCGGAAAGCTGACACATGCGCCTGACTGCTGGATCGCCCGCACGCCTCGGCGCAAGCTGGGACGGGCGCGGCACCAATTTCGCGCTGTTCTCCGCCAACGCACAAAAGGTCGAGCTCTGCCTGTTCGACAGCCAAGGCCGCCGCGAGCTCGAGCGGATCGAGCTGCCGGAGAGGACCGAAGACGTCTGGCACGGCTATCTCAACGACGTCTCGCCCGGCCAGCTCTACGGCTATCGCGTGCACGGCCCCTACGAGCCCGAGCACGGCCATCGCTTCAACGCCAACAAGCTGCTGCTCGATCCCTATGCCAAGCGGCTCGCGGGACGGCTGGTCTGGAGCGACGCGCATTTTGCCTACCGCACCGGCTCGGCCCGCGAGGATCTCTCCTTCGACCGCCGCGACAACGCACGCGGCATGCCGAAGGCCGTCGTGGTCGACGAGACCTTCAACTGGGGCCGCCGCGAGATCCGTCCCAACATCCCCTGGGAAGACACTGTCATCTACGAGGCTCACGTCAGGGGGCTGACGCAGAAGCGCGATGACGTACCGCCGAATTTGCGCGGCACCTATGGCGGCCTGTCCTCGCCGGCGATGATCGATCACCTGAAGAAGCTCGGCGTCACCACGGTGGAGCTGCTGCCGGTGCATAGCTTCGTCGACGATCGCATCCTGGTGGAGAAGAAGCTCGTCAATTACTGGGGCTACAACACGCTGTCCTTTTTCGCACCCGAGGCACGCTATGCCCAGGACAACGCGCTCGACTCCTTCCGCACCACGGTGGCGCGTCTGCACGATGCCGGCATCGAGGTGATGCTAGATGTCGTCTACAACCACACCGCCGAGGGCAACCATCTCGGCCCGACGCTGTGTTACCGCGGCATCGACAACGCCTCTTATTACTGGCTGAACCGCGAGAACCCGCGTTATTACGACGACTTCACCGGTTGCGGCTCGTCGGTGAACCTCACCCATCCGCGCGTGCTGCAGATGGTGATGGATTCGTTGCGCTACTGGGTCGAGGTCTGCCACGTCGACGGCTTCCGCTTCGACCTCGCCACCACGCTGGCGCGTGGGCCGAATGGCTATGATCGCGGCATCTCGTTCCTGACCGCGATCCGGCAGGATCCGGTGCTGGCGACCGTCAAGCTCGTCGCCGAGCCGTGGGACCTCGGGCTGGGCGGTTACCAGGTCGGCGCCTTCCCCTCGCAATGGTCGGAATGGAATGACCGCTATCGCAGCGCCATGCGCCGCTATTGGAGCGGTGAAGGCAGCCTGATCGGCGACATCTCCAGCCGCATGACGGCGTCGTCCGACCTATTCAACCACGACGGACGGCGGCCGCGCGCCAGCATCAACCACATCACCGTCCACGACGGCTTCACGCTCGCCGACCTCTTCAGCTACAACGAGAAGCACAACGAGGCCAACGGCGAGGACAATCGCGACGGCTCCAACGACAACCACAGCAACAATTGCGGCGTCGAGGGTCCGACCGACGATCCCACAATCATCGGCCTGCGCCGCCAGCTTCGCAAGAACGTGCTGGCCTGCCTGATGCTCGCGCAGGGCGTTCCGCTGATCCTTGCCGGCGACGAGGTCGGCAATTCGCAATCCGGCAACAACAACGCCTATTGCCAGGACAACGAGATCGGCTGGGTCGGCTGGGACAATCTCGGCAAGGAAGGCGACGACATGGTCGATTTCGTCGCCCATCTCGCCGACATCCGCCGCCGGTTCTCGCAACTTCGCAGCCATCGCTGGCTCGACGGCCGCCCCAAGGACGGCATCTCTTACGGCGCACTGTGGCTGACCCCCGCCGGCGACGAGATGACGGAGAACGACTGGAAATTCCCGGAAGGGCGGTTTCTCTCCTATGTGATGGGGCCCATGGAACCAGGCAGCGCCGCGATCTTTATCGTTCTGAACGCCGCGCCCGAAGAGATCGCATTCAAATTGCCCAAAATGACCGAATACAAAAGCTGGCAGCAGATCCTGAACACGACGGATGCCAAGCTGAACACGGTCGACTTCCCGCCCGGAAGCGACAGCAAGGCGCCGCCACGCTCCGTGCTCGCCTTCGCGGGGGCCCTATGAGGCCATCCTTCGGGGCGAAGCCGACCAAGGACGGCGTGTCGTTCCGTCTGTGGGCGCCCGCCGCGCGCCGCGTCGATCTCCTGCTCGACCGACGGCACGCGATGCAGCGCCGTCAGGATGGCTGGTACGTGACCGAGATTGCCGGCCTTCCCGTAGGTAGTCGCTACAAGTTCAGGATCGATGACGAGATCGACGTGCCCGATCCGGCGTCGGCCTTCCAGCCCGAGGATGTGTTCGGTCCGAGCGAGGTGATCGACCACGACGCTTTTTCATGGCGTGCGCGCGATTGGCGCGGTCGCCCCTGGGAAGAGACGGTGCTGATCGAGACCCATGTCGGCACCTTCACGCCAAAAGGCACCTACCATGCCATGAACGACAAGCTCGATCACCTCGCTGCAACCGGCGTCACCGCGCTGGAGCTGATGCCGCTGGCGGATTTCGCGGGACGCCGCGGCTGGAGCTATGACGGCGTGCTGTGGTATGCGCCCGACAGCGCCTATGGCCGCCCGGAAGACCTGAAGACACTGATCGACGAGGCGCATCTGCGCGGACTGATGGTGTTCCTCGACGTCGTCTACAATCATTTCGGCCCTGAAGGGAATTATCTCGGCCGCTATGCACCGGCCTTCTTCACCGATGCGCACACGCCCTGGGGCAGCTCGATCGACTATCGCGTTCCGCAGGTGCGCGCCTTCGCGGTCGAGAACGCGCTGTCCTGGCTGACCGACTACCGTTTCGACGGGTTGAGGCTGGATGCCGCCAACCACATCATGGCAATCCCCGGCGAGCAGTCGATGCTGCAGGACCTCAGCGTCGCCACCGGCGAGCTCGCCAAGGCGACGGGGCGGCACATCCATCTCGTGATGGAGAACGGCGACAATCGCGCCAGCCTGCTCGATGCCGCGCAGAATCCGCCGAACGGCAAATATCGCGCGCAGTGGAACGACGACTATCACCACGTCTGGCACGTGATGCTGACGGGCGAGCTCGCCGGCTACTATGCCGACTACCAGACGCCGCGCATGGACCTCGCGCGCGCACTTGCCTCGGGCTTCGTCTATCAGGGCGAGGTTTCGGAGTTCTGGGGCAAGAAACCGCGCGGCGAGCCGAGCGGCGAGCTGCCGCCGGTGACCTTCGTCAACTTCCTGCAGAATCACGACCAGATTGGCAACCGTCCGCTCGGCGATCGGCTCGAAAGCCTGGCATCACCACAGCAGATCGAGGCGGCGCTCGCGGTCACCTTGCTCGCGCCGATGGTGCCGATGCTGTTTCAGGGCGAGGAATGGGGCTCGACGGTGCCTTTCCCATTCTTCTGCGATTTCCAGGGCGAACTCGCCGACGCCGTCCGCAAGGGGCGCAAGCAGGAATATGCCTGGGCCTACGAGAAATACGGCGACGAGGTGCCCGACCCGCTCGATCCGGCCACGATGCAATCGGCCGTGCTCGACTGGACCGGCCGCACCGCGGAGCAGGACGCCCGGCTGGCGTTGGTCCGACAGCTGCTTGCGCTGCGCCGCAAGGAGATCGTGCCGCGGCTGAGGGGCGCGAGTTTCGGCGAGGCCGAGGCGGCAGACAGCGGGCTGCTCACCGCACATTGGCGGATGGGGGACGGCACGACGTTGCGCCTGACCGCCAATCTGTCGGACCAGGAGATCGCCCGTCCCGAGAGCGCAACAGGCGCTCCTATTTGGGGCGATGCGAGCGGCGACCAGCTCGCGCCATGGTCGGTGATCTGGCATCTCGGAGGTTAACATGCCTCCTGCCATTCCGCTCGCGACCTACCGGCTCCAGCTCACCGCGGATTTCGACTTCGACAAGGCCGCCGCCGTCGTTTCTTACCTCAAGGCGCTGGGGATCACGCATCTCTACGCCTCGCCGGTGATGAAGGCGCGCAAGGGCTCGACCCATGGCTATGACACCGTCGATCACGGCCAGTTCAATCCCGAGCTCGGCGGCGAGGCCGGCTTTGCCCGGCTGAGCGAGGCGCTTAGGGAGCATGATCTCGGCCTCATCATCGACTTCGTGCCCAACCATGTCGGCGTGCATTTTGCCGACAATCCCTGGTGGCTGGACGTGCTGGAATGGGGCCAGGCCTCGCCGCACGCGGTCTCGTTCGACATCGACTGGGATCAGCTCGCCTATCGCGCCCGCGGCGGCGTGCTGCTGCCGATCCTCGGCAAATCCTATGGCGAAGCGCTGGAGAGCGGCGACATCGAGCTACGCTACGATCCGGATCAGGGCAGCTTCTCCGCATGGTATTTCGAGCATCGCCTGCCGATCGCGCCGGAGCGCTACGGCGAGATGCTGCGCATGATCGTGAAGGAAGCGGAAGCCGCCGAGACCGAGGCGGGCAAACGCCTGCTGTCGCTGGCGGCGCGATACGCCGGACTGCGCCGCCCCAACCGGAAGGAAGCCCCCGCCTTCAAGACCGAGCTTAAGGAGATGGCAGGTGGCGCCGACATCATCGCACGCGGCCTTGCCGCTTATCGCGCCGCCAAGGATCGCCCCGCGCAGATTCTGGCGCTGCATCACCTGCTTGAGCGCCAGCACTACAAGCTCGGGCATTGGCGGCTCGCCTCCAGCGACATCAATTATCGCCGCTTCTTCGACGTCAACGGATTGGCAGGTCTACGCGTCGAGGACGCCACCACGTTTGCCGCCACCCACCGGCTGGTGAAGCAGCTCATCACTGACGGCAAACTGCAGGGCATCCGGCTCGATCACATCGACGGCCTGCGCGATCCCGCCCAATATTGCCAGCGCCTGCGCCGGCTGGTCCGCGACGCGCAAGGCAACACCAAGCCGTTCTATACGGTGATCGAGAAGATCCTGTGCGAGCACGAACGCCTGCCGCATTTCGCCGGGGTCCAGGGCACCACCGGCTATGAATGGATGAACGTCATCACCCAGGTACTGGTCGACGCCAAGGGGTTGACGGCGCTGGACGAGACCTGGCGGCAGATCAGCAACCGGCCGCCTCAGCTTGCGCCCTACGTCAAGGACGCCAAGCGGCGCGTGCTGGAGACGCTGCTCACCAGCGAATTCACCGTGCTGACGCGCCTGCTCGCGCGCATCGCCAACGGGCATTACTCGACCCGCGATTTCTCCGCCGACAGCCTGCGCCAGGCGCTGGAACTCTATGTGCTGCATTTTCCGGTTTACCGCACCTATCTGACCAACAGCGGCCCGACGGCCCCCGACCGCAAGCTGATCGACGACACCATCGCCCGCGCCCGCGCGGAATGGTTCGCCGCGGACGAAGGCATCTTCGATTTTCTGCGCGACGCGCTGACCATGGACCTGCTCAAGCCCGGGCGTCCGCCACATAGTGTGCCACGCGTGCGGCGCTTCGCGCTGAAGGTGCAGCAATTTACCGGCCCGGTGATGGCGAAGTCGCTGGAGGACACCGCGTTCTATCAGTTCCACCGGTTGCTCGCGCTGAACGAGGTCGGCGGCGATCCCGCCAGCAACGGCCTTTCCATCTCCGCTTTCCACGAGGTCATGCAGGCCCGCGCCAGGGAATGGCCGCTGGGAATGACGGCAACCGCGACGCATGACACCAAGCGGGGCGAGGACGCCCGTGCGCGCATCGCGGCTTTGAGCGAAATTCCCGGCGAATGGACCAGCGCGGTTTCACGTTGGAAGGTGTTGAACGCGCCGCACCTCGCGCTCCAGGGCAATTTCCGCGCGCCGTCGGCGACGTTCGAATACATGCTCTACCAGACGCTGCTCGGGGCCTGGTCGCTGGGCGAGACGATCGACGCCGGCTTCGTGGAGCGCATCCAGGCCTATGCGCTGAAGGCCGCGCGCGAGGGCAAGGAAGAGACCAGCTGGCTCAATCCGCACGAGGCGTATGAGAACGGCGTGAAGAGCTTCGTCGAGAAGATCCTCGATCCCGCGCTGTCAGGCGAATTCCTGGAGGCGCTGCAAACGCTGGCCCGCCGCGTCGCACTGCTCGGCATGTTGAACTCTCTGAGCCAGCTCACGCTGAAGGCGACGCTGCCCGGCGTGCCCGACTTCTATCAGGGCACGGAATTCTGGGACCTGTCGCTGGTCGATCCCGACAACCGCCGCCCGGTCGACTTTGCCGCACGGCACGCGGCGTTGGGCTCGCTGGACGATCCGGACTGGAGCAGCCTGATCAAGAGCTGGCCGGACGGACGGATCAAGCTGGCCTGGACCCGGCGCCTCCTCAAGCTGCGCAATGAGCTCGCCGACGTCTTCGCGCAAGGCGACTACCAGCCGCTAGCGGTGCGCGGCGCACATGCCGACCATGTCATTGCCTTCGCCCGCCGCCACGGCCGCAACGCGGCGATCGTCGCAGTCGGGCGTCAGTTCGCGCCGTTCACGCAAGCCGGGCGGGAATGGCCCACGTGGGAAAGATTCGACGCAACCGTCGATATCACGGGCTATGCCGCGGCGGACTTTGCCGGCAACGAACTGCCGCTCGCGCAAGCCTTCCGTGATTTTCCCGCCTCCGTCATCGAGGCCCGGACGGCAAATGCCATCCGGCCCGCGCGGCCGCGCGCACGCGCCTGAAATTACTTTCCGCCGTCCTTGGTCAGCAGCAACTGCCCGCGCTTCCTGATCGTGGCCTGCGCCATCTCGGCAAACCGCTGCAACAGCCAGGGCAGCACGACTTGAACCTTGACGTGGTCGTCGCCGACATCGACCTGCCCCGTCGCGACCTGCCCCATCGCGCGGATACGAAAAGCCATGCTGTCGCCAGTCCAGCGCTCCTCCTCGACCTGCATCACGGGAATGCTGGCGGCGGCGCGGCCGAGCCCGGTCTTGAGCCGGCGCACCGCCTCCTCGCGGCCGAGGCGATGCGGAATGGAAACGACAAGCGGTGCTGACATGGCCCTGCCCTACGGTGACTGATCCCTCACATAATCATGCCGGGCGCCCCTACAAAGGTTCCATGCAAGTTGAGCCGCTGGGCCGTGTTTCATCGCGGGAACTTTAAAACCTGCGGCAAGTTGCCCCCGCACAACGGGACAGCTTGAAACGACCCTTTTGAGGAAGGGCTGGAGGAGATTCGCATGTCTATCGGTACGATCATTCTGATCATTCTCGTCATCGCCTTGCTTGGCGGCTTCAGCGGCATCGGCGGCGGCCCGTTCTATGGCACCGGCTATTACGGCGGCGGCGGTCTCGGGCTCGTCATCGTCATCCTGCTGATCCTGCTGCTGCTGGGACGGATCTAGGGCGAGGACTTGTAAGGTGGGTTAGCCGCAAGGCTTAACCCACCTCTTTGCTTTCCGCGGAGACGAAATTGGTGGGTTACGCTCAGCGACGACGCTGCGCGTCGTCGCCGAGCTAGCCCACCCTACTTCTTCCCCGCGAGCTTCTTGATCGCCGCCTTGATCGACGCGGCCGCATCCTCATAACCCTCCCACGCCTTCGACCGCGGCAGCAAGCCCGGCACGGTCCGCAGCGTGTAGCGCTTTGGATCGAGATCGCTCTTCACCTGGGCCCAGGTAACAGGCATCGAGACCGTCGCCCCTGCGCGCGCCCGCGGCGACAACGGCGCCACCGCCGTCGACATCCGGTCGTTACGGAGATAGTCGAGGAAGATCTTTCCCTTGCGCAGCTTCTTCGACATGTTCAGCAGATAGCGCTCCGGATCGTCGTCGGCCATCCACTGGCAAATGCCTTGCGCGAAGGCCTTGGCTTCCTTCCAGCTTACCTTGTCGCGTGCGCCGTGGCGCAGCGGCACGACGACATGCAGGCCCTTGCCGCCCGTGGTCTTGCAGAAGCTCTCCATGCCGACCTCGGTCAGGCGCTGCCGCATTTCCTTGGCTGCCTCCACGACGTCGGCAAACGCGACGTCCGGCGCCGGATCGAGATCGAACACCAGCCGGCCCGGCGTGTCATAGGCATCAGGCGCGCAATTCCATGGGTGCAACTCGACGCCGCCGATCTGCGCGACAGCCGCGAGCCCTTCGACGCGATCGATCTGCAAATACGGCTTGCGATCGCCTGAGACCTTGGCCAATTCGAGCAAATTGGAGGTGCCCTGCATGGCGTGGCGCTGGAAGAAGGTTTCGCCACCGATGCCATCAGGCGCACGCACGATCGAGCACGGGCGGCCCTTCAGATGTTCGATCATCCAGGTCCCGACCGCTTCGAAATAACGGGCGAGATCGAGCTTCGTCACGCCCTCGCCATCACCACCATCCGGCCACAGCTCCTTGTCGGGCTTGGAGATGACGACGCCCATCACCTGCGCCGTGCCGGAGTCCTTCGATCGCTTGGCCGTCTTCGCCACGCGCCTGCCGGCTTTGGGCTCGGCAAGCTCAGTGTCGACAGGCGTTTCCGCCTCGACCTCCTCAGCCGGCTTGTCCTGCCGCAAGCCCTTGAATGCGGCCTGGCGGATATTGCCGTCGGCGGTGAAGCCGGCGAATTCGATTTCGGCAACCAGCTCCGGCTTCAGCCAGTGCACCTCGCGTGTCTTCTTCGGCGCGTTCTTGCCGCCGAAGGGGCTTTCCTTGGCCGCCATCGCCTTCAACGACGGCATCAGACGCTTGACCTTGTCCGCGCCGAAGCCGGTGCCGACCATACCGACGAAAGCGAGATGATCCCCGCGCTGCACGCCGGCCATCAGCGAGCGGAATTTGCCGTTGGTGGTTTTCCAGCCGCCGATCACAACCTCATGGCCGGCGCGGCATTTGGCCTTGGTCCAGCTCTCGGTACGGCCGGAGCGATAGGGCGCGTCCAGCTTCTTCGACACCACGCCTTCCAGCTCGAGCTTGCAGGCCGACTGCAGCACCGCATCGCCGCCGCTCTCGAAATGCTCGACATAGCGGATCTGGGTCGATTTCCGCTTGCGTGATTCCAGTAGCTTCTTGAGCAGGGCTTTGCGTTCGCCGAGCGGCAGACGCCGGTAATCCTGGCCTTCTGCGAACAGCAGGTCGAAGGCAAAGAAGATCAACTCTTCGGTCTTGCCATCCGACAGCGCAGCCTGCAGCGAGGAGAAATTCGGCGCGCCATTGTGGTCGAGCGCGACGATCTCGCCGTCGATCATCCCGTCCGGCAGCGACCCCGCCTCTTTCGCGATCGCCGCGAACTTGTCGGTCCAGTCGAGGCCCTTGCGCGTCTTCAGCGTTGCCTCGCCGTCCTCGACCCGAAGCTGCACCCGGTAGCCGTCGAACTTGATCTCGTGGCACCAGCCATCGCCGGCCGGCGGCCGCTCGACCGACGTGCAGAGCTGCGGCGCCACGAAGTCCGGTATCGCCGAGACTTTTTTGGCAGTCGTCGCGGTCGTGGCCTTCTTCCTGGCCGACTTCCCGGCCTTCAGCGCCGTGCGGGGGGCCGGCTTGACCGTGTGCCCTTTGGTCTCCTCCGCGCGATTGGATTGCCAGACCGCATCGGCCTTGGTCTTGGCCCCCTTCGCCAGCATGAACGGTTTCGGCGCGCGGCCCTTGCCTTCGGCGATCTCTTCCATCGCCCGGCCGGAGGCCACCGATCTGTCCTCGTCGAGGATGTCGTTGTCCTTGCCCTCGCGGACATGTTCGTCGCGATGCTTGATCAGCAGCCAGTTGGTGCGCTTGCCGCCGGTGCGGTCGTTGCGCATGCGCACCAGCACCCAACTGCCGTGCAGCTTGTCCCCGTGCAGGGTGAACTTCAAATCGCCCTTCTTGAAGCCGCGCTCGGCGTCTTCCGATTCCCAGGTGCCGCGGTCCCACAGCATCACCGTGCCGCCGCCATACTGCCCTTCCGGAATCGTGCCTTCGAAATCGCCATAATCGAGCGGATGGTCTTCCACTTCGACCGCCAGCCGCTTGTCGTGCGGATCGAGCGAAGGTCCCTTGGTCACGGCCCAGGACTTGAACACGCCGTCGAACTCGAGCCGGAGGTCGTAGTGCAGTCGGCTCGCATCGTGCTTCTGGATCACGAAGCGCCGCTGCTTCGATGGCGCCACGGCGGACTTGCCCGACGGCTCCGGCGTCTTCTCGAAGTCACGCTTCTTTCGGTAGGTCGAGAGTTTCTGCAGCACGGCCAGTCCCGCTTTTCTTTCGGGGATTCAAGCCTATCACGGCCCAAGTCCCATCCGGAACCAAAACCCCACGGGACGGTTGGGGTTCCAAATCACCTTGAAACACCGGAGAATGGAATGGCCCCGCGCGCCTATTGGAAGGGAACGTTGAAGCTGTCGTTGGTCAGCTGTCCGGTGGTGCTTTATCCGGCGACCACGGCGGCCGAGAAGACGCGGTTTCACCTGATCAATCGCGAAACCGGAAACCGGCTCAAGCAGCAGATGATCGATTCCGAGACCGGCGACGTCGTCGAGAGCGACCAGAAGGGGCGCGGCTACGAACTGCGCAAGGGCAAATATGTCGAGATCGAGCCGGAGGAGCTTGAGGCCGTCCAGATCGAGAGCAACCACACCATCGACATCGAGAGCTTCGTGCCGAGCGAGGAGATCGACCAGCGCTATCTCAACCATCCCTATTACATCGCGCCCGACGGCAAGGCCGCGGTCGACGCCTTCGCGGTGATCCGCGACGCCATGAAGGATCAGGAACGCGTGGCGCTCGCCAAGATCGTGCTCACCAACCGCGAGCACGTCATGGCGATCGAGCCGCTGGGCAAGGGCCTGCTCGGCACCACGCTGCGCTTTCCCTACGAGCTGCGCGAGGAGGATGAGTTCTTCGACGACATCAAGAGCCCGAAGATCACCAAGGACATGGTCGAGCTCGCCGGCCACATCCTGCAGACCAAGGCGGCGCATTTCGACCCCAGCAAGTTCAAGGACGAATACGAGAACGCGCTGAAGGCGCTGGTGAAGCGCAAGGCCAGCGGCAAGAAGATCGAGCTGCCGGAGCGCGAGGAGCGGCCGAGCAACGTCGTCAACCTGATGGACGCGCTGAAGCAGAGCCTGAAGGGACGCGGCGGGAAACAGGCGGCAGCGAAGTCGCATGCCCGTCGTGCGACCGGCCGGCGGCAAGCCGCAAAGAAGGCGCACCGGTCCACGGCGCGGCAGAAGAAGGCGGGTTAGCTCGTCATTCCGGGGCGATGCGAAGCCTCGAACCCGGAATCCATCATGCCGAATGCGACGAGCGGAGAAATGGATTCCGGGTTCGTGCCAAGGGGCGCGCCCCGGAATGACAGCGAGACCTAATCCCCCGCCTTCAACCGATAACCGATCCCCGTTTCGGTGAGCACGTATTGCGGCCGTTCCGGATCGGCTTCAATCTTCTGGCGGAGCTGGCGGACATAGACGCGCAAGTACTGCGCGTCGGTCAGCTCGTCCCAGAGCTCCCTCAGCAGGAAGCGATGGGTCAGCACCTTGCCGGCGTGCTGCACCAGCACGCGCAGCAGGTCATATTCCTTCGGCGACAGCTTGATGTCGCGCTCGCCAACCTTGACGATACGGCGGACGAGATCGACCGAGAGATCCCCGGTGCGGAATACCGGGCGTTCGCCCTGAACCTGGAGCTGGTGGCGCAGCGCGGCGCGCAGGCGGGCCAGCAGCTCCTCCATACCGAACGGCTTGGTCAGATAATCGTCGGCGCCGAGGTCGAGCGCCTGCACCTTGCCGGCCTCGTCGCCGCGGCTCGACAGCACCACGATCGGCACGGCTTCGTTGCGGGAGCGGATGGTGCGCAGCAATTCGTGGCCCTGCACGTCGGGCAGGCCGAGATCGAGGATGATCAGCGCCGGCTCCTCGACGAGCTTCTCCAGCGCCATCTTGCCGTTCGAGGCTTCCAGGATTTCATAGCCCTGCGTCGTCAATCCCATCCGCAGCAGTTTGCGGATCGGCGGCTCGTCGTCGATGACCAGGACCTTGATCGGGGCAGCGCTCATGCGGCGGTATCCAATGCGCGGCTTTCTGCCGGAACGGGAAGACGAACAGTCAGAACCGCGCCGCTGCGGTCGCTGCGGTTGGCGGCCGAGATCGTGCCGCGCATCGCCTCGACGAAGCCGCGCGAGATGGCAAGGCCGAGGCCCGTGCCGGGGCGAACGTGATCGCCCTTCTGCGCGCGATAAAACTTGTCGAACACGCTCTCGAGCTCGTCGGGCGGAATGCCGCCGCCCTCGTCGGCAATCTCCAGCACGACCTGATCGCGCTCACGTTTGCTCTTGATCGCAATCGTGGTGTCGGGCGGCGAATATTTGGCTGCGTTGTCGAGCAAATTGAACAGCACCTGCTCGAACAGCACGGCGTCGAGCTGGAGCATCGGCAGATCGGCCGCCAGCACCAGTTCCACCTTATGGGCGGTCAGGATCTTGCTCGCCCGCCGCAGCGCGCTGCCGACGATCTCGCCGAGATCGTGCAGCGCCGTGTTGGGCACGATGGCTCCGGATTCGAGCTTGGTCATGTCGAGCAGGTTCGCGATGAAACGGTTGAGCCGCTCGGACTCGTCGATCACGGTCGCGAGCAGGTCGCGCTTCTCGGTGTCGGAGAGCGCGCCGGCGAGGTCGCGCATCGTCGAGGCCGCGCCCAGCACCGAGGCCAGCGGCGTCTTCAGATCGTGCGAGATCGAGGTCAACAGCGCCGAGCGCAAGCGCTCGGATTCGACGGTGCGCTTGACGCGGTCCATGTCCTCGACCAGCAGCACGCGCTCGATCGCCAGCGCGCCCTGGTCGACCAGCGCGTCCAGCAGCCGGCGCTGGTCCGGTGTCAGCAGCGGACCGGTGCGGTCGTTGTCGATGCCGATCACGCCGATCGGGCCGCGCCCGGTGCGCATCGGCAGGAACAGCCGTTTTGCGCCCGGCAGCGTATCCGAGCCACGGCCGGCGGGGCGGTCGTTGCTCCAGGCCCAGTTGGCGGCGGCGAGATCGGCCTGGTCGAGATCGTCTTCCGGCGGGTAGCCCGACTTCACCGTGAGCAGGCCGTCTTCCGGCAGCAGCAGCACGACGCGGACCTTCAGCATCAACGCGATCTGGTAGGCTGTTGCCCACAGCACGTCGTCGAGCGTCGCGGTGCCCGCGAGCTTGCGGCTGAAGGCGTAGAGCTGCTCGGACATCCTGATCCGGCCGATGGCGGCGTCGGCCTGGGTGCGTACGCGCGCGGCGACATTGGAGACAATCATCGCCACCACCATGAACAGCACGAAGGCGGCCACGTTGGTCGGATCGGTGATCGTGAAGGTGTAGATCGGCGGAATAAAGAAGAAATTATAGCAGAGCGACGCCGCCACCGTCGCCAGCAGGGACGGCCACAAGCCATAGCGCACGGCAACCGCGACGACTGAAGTCAGCAGCACGAGATCGACGTTCTCGATGCCGAAATAGGGCTGGATCAGCTCGGCGGCACCAAGGCCGACCAGTACGATCCCGAGCGCTTTCAGATACGGCAGCGGATCGAACGGCTCCGAACGCGCTGCAGTCTGCACCGCAGTCTTGGGCGCCTCCTCGCCCGGGAGCTCGTCGCCGGGGATGACGTGAACGCTGATATTACCCGCACGGCGCACCAGATCATGCACGACCGAGCCGCGCGTCAATTCGAACCAGCGCGAGCGTGTCGACTTGCCGATCACGATCTGGGTGACGTTGTTGCCTTGCGCGAAATTGACGACGTCGTCGGCGATGCGGCGGCCGACCGCGGGAATCGTCAGCGCCTCGCCGCCGAGCGATTCCGCGAGCCGCAGCGTGTCGGCCAGCCGGTCGCGCTGCTCGTCGGACAATTGCAGGGATCGCCGCGTCTCGATCGAGATCGCGGTGAACGGCGCGTGCAGCCGGTCGGCCAGCCGCTTGGTGTAGCGCACGAGGCCGGCCGCGCGCGGGTCCTCGCTGACGCAGACCAGGATGCGCTCGCCTGCGGCCCAGGGGCCCGCGATGGCATTTGCCTGCATATGGTTGAGCAGCTGCTCGTCGACCCGCTCGGCGGTCCGCCGCAAAGCGAGCTCGCGCAGCGCGGTCAGATTGCCCGGCGAGAAATAGTGCTCCAGCGCCCGCTCGGCCTGCTTGGGCACATAGACCTTGCCCTCCTTCAGCCGCTGAATGAGATCGTCGGGCGTGAGATCGATCAGCTCGATGGCGTCGGCGCGGTCGAACACGGAATCGGGCACGGTCTCGCGCACCCGGACATGGGTGATCTGGGCGACGACGTCGTTCAGGCTCTCGATGTGCTGGATGTTGACGGCGGTATAGACGTCGATGCCGTGGGACAGCAGCTCCTCGACGTCGAGATAACGCTTGGGGTGGCGACTGCCGGCGGCATTGGTGTGGGCAAGCTCGTCGACCAGTGCGATGCCCGGCCGCCGGGCGATCACCGCATCGAGATCCATCTCCTCGACGACCTGGCCGCGGTACTCCAGCCGCTTGCGCGGGACCACTTCGAGCCCGCGCACCAGCGCCTCGGTCTCGGCACGGCCGTGGGTCTCGACGAAGCCGACCACGACGTCGATGCCGGCCTTGCGCTTGGCGTGGGCGCTTTGCAGCATCTCATAGGTCTTGCCGACGCCCGGCGCGGCGCCAACGAAGATCTTCAACTTGCCGCTGGCGCTCTCCTCCCGGCGCGCTGCCTCCAGCAGCGCCTCTGGCGACGGACGTTGTTCGGAATCGCGGCGCTGTTGAACCATCAGGCCAATATAATCATCCGGGCATTCCCAGCCTAGACCGCTACTTCGCCGACGCACGATCCAGCGCGAGATTCAGCGCCAGAACGTTAACCCTGGGTTCGCCGAGCAGGCCGAGCATGCGGCCCTGAACGCTGGAAGCCACAAGCTGCCTCACGGTGTCTTCGGGCAGATTCCGCGCCTTCGCCACCCGCGGCACCTGAAATTGCGCCGCTTCTGGCGAGATGTCGGGATCAAGGCCGCTGGCCGAGGTGGTCACGAGGTCGACCGGGACCGCGGCGTTCGGGTTCTCGGCCTTCAGCTTGTCCACATCCTCCTTCAGCCGGTCGGCCAGCGCCTTGCTGGTCGGGCCGAGATTGGAGCCGCCCGAATTGGCGGCGTTGTAGGGCGCCGGGACCGTCTTGGAGGAATCATTGGGGTCCGGGGCCAGCGTCGCCGACAGGCGGCCGTGGAAGTATTTGTCGTCCTTGAATTCCTGCCCGATCAGGGCGGAGCCGACGACCTTGCCGTCCTTCTCGATCAGGCTGCCTTGCGCCTGCGAAGGAAACAGCGCGCCGGCGATGGCGGTCATCGCCAGGGGATAGGCCAGGCCCGTGATGGCGGTGAGCACCAGCAGGAGGACGATGGCGGGGCGGATTTCTCTGAGCATGTTGGGTCTCCGATTTCTTCATCATTGCGAGGAGCGAAGCTACGAAACGGTTCAGTCTGTCGGCCGTGGAGGCATTTCTGGATTGCTTCGTTGCGCTCGCAATGACGGGGTCAAGCCAGGTGCAAGGCGGTGACGACGAGATCGATCGCCTTGATACCGATGAAGGGAATGACGATGCCGCCGAGGCCGTAGATCAAGAGGTTGCGGCGGAGCAGCGCGCCGGCGCCGACGGCGCGATAGGCCACGCCTTTCAGCGCCAGCGGGATCAGCGCGATGATGATCAGCGCGTTGAAGATGATCGCCGACAGGATGGCGCTCTGCGGGCTCGACAGGTTCATCACGTTCAGCACGTTGAGCTGCGGATAGAACGCCAGGAACATGGCCGGGATGATCGCGAAGTATTTGGCGACGTCGTTGGCGATCGAGAACGTCGTCAGCGCGCCGCGCGTCATCAAGAGCTGCTTGCCAATCTCGACCACCTCGATCAGCTTCGTGGGGTTGGAGTCGAGGTCGACCATGTTGCCGGCCTCGCGGGCGGCCTGCGTGCCGGTGTTCATGGCGACACCGACATCGGCCTGCGCCAGCGCCGGCGCGTCGTTGGTGCCGTCGCCGCACATGGCGACCAGCTTGCCCTTGGCCTGCTCGTCGCGGATCAGCTTGAGCTTGTCCTCGGGAGTGGCCTGCGCCAGGAAATCGTCGACGCCGGCCTCCGCCGCGATCGCAGCCGCCGTCATCGGATTGTCGCCGGTGATCATGATGGTGCGGATGCCCATGCGGCGAAGCTCGGCGAAGCGCTCGCGGATGCCGCCCTTGACGATGTCCTTGAGTTGGACGATCCCGAGCAGCTTGCCGTCCCTGGCGACCGCCAGCGGCGTGCCGCCGGACTTCGACACGTCGTCGGCAATGGCCTGGATCTCGCGGCCGAGTTCGGAGAGCGCCGCAGGCTGCATCGCCCGCGCCGTGTTGCCGGAAGCGACCGCGGTCGGCGCACCGCCGCCGACATAGTTCAGCATGGCGTCGACCGCACCCTTGCGCACCGACGAGCCGCCGGCATCGACGCCGCTCATGCGGGTCTGCGCCGTGAACGGGATGAAGGTAGCGCCAAGCTCGGCCATGTCGCGGCCGCGGATGCCGTGCTTCTCCTTGGCAAGCACGACGATGGAGCGGCCCTCCGGGGTCTCGTCGGCGAGCGAGGCGAGCTGGGCGGCGTCCGCCAGCTCCTGCTCGGTGACGCCGCGCACGGGACGGAACGCGGTGGCCTGCCGGTTGCCGAGCGTGATGGTGCCGGTCTTGTCGAGCAGCAGCGTGTCGACGTCACCGGCAGCCTCGACCGCGCGGCCGGACATCGCCAGCACGTTGAAACGCACCAGGCGGTCCATGCCGGCGATGCCGATGGCGGACAAAAGCGCGCCGATCGTGGTCGGGATCAGTGTCACGAACAGCGCAACCAGCACGATCACCGAGATCGAGCCGCCGGCATAGGCCGCATAGCTCGGAATGGTGACGGTGGCGAACACGAAGATGATCGTGAGGCCGGCCAGCAGGATGTTGAGCGCGATCTCGTTCGGCGTCTTCTGCCGCTCGGCGCCTTCGACCAGCTTGATCATGCGGTCGATGAAGGTCGAGCCCTGGGCCGCCGTGATGCGGACGCGGATCCAGTCCGACAGCACCTGCGTGCCGCCGGTGACGGCAGACCGGTCGCCGCCGGATTCACGAATGACGGGCGCGGACTCGCCGGTGATGGCGGCTTCGTTGACCGAGGCGACGCCCTCGATCACCTCACCGTCGGAGGGAATCGTGTCGCCGGCCTCGACCAGCACGACGTCGCCGACCTTGAGGCTGGTGCCCGGCACGAGATTGAAGGCCTGCCCGGCCCCGGTCAGGAGCTTGGCCTGGCTCTCGGTACGGGTCTTGCGCAGCGTCTCGGCTTGCGCCTTGCCACGGCCTTCCGCCACCGCTTCGGCGAAATTGGCGAACAGCACCGTGAACCAGAGCCAGACGATGATCTGGAAGGTAAAGCCGAGGCTGGCGCCGCCGCTGACGACGTCGCGCAGGAAGATCAATGTGGTCAGCGCAGCGACGACCTCGACCACGAACATCACGGGGTTCTTGATCATCAGGCGCGGATCGAGCTTGGTGAAGGAGGCGCGGATTGCGGGCAGCACGATCTTGGGATCGAGCATTGCCGACATCGGCGCACGTTTTTGCGTTTGGGTCGTATCCATGGAAGTCACTCCAGACAATCAGAACAGGTTGCCGGCGTTCATCGCCAGGTGCTCGACGATCGGGCCGAGCGCGAGCGCCGGGAAGAAGGTCAGGCCGCCCATGATCAGGATGACGCCGACGACCAAGCCGACGAACAGGCCGCCCGTGGTCGGGAACGTACCCATGGACGGTGGGATCGATTTCTTCGCCGCGAGCGAGCCTGCGATCGCCATGGCCGGGACGATCATGAAAAAGCGGCCGACGAACATCGCGCTTGCGAGCGTGAGATTGTAGAAGAAGGTGTTGCCGGTGAGGCCCGCGAAGGCCGAGCCGTTGTTGGCCGTCCCCGAGGTGAAGGCGTACAGCACTTCCGTGAAGCCGTGCGGTCCGGCATTCGCCATGGAGGCGACTGCCGCCGGGTAGACCACGCCGACGGCGGTCCAGCCGAGAATCATCAGCGGCAGGACGAGAATGGCGAGCATCGCCATCTTGACCTCGCGCGCCTCGATCTTCTTGCCGACATATTCCGGGGTGCGGCCGACCATCAGGCCCGCGACGAAGATCGCGAGGATGACGAACAGCAGCATGCCGTACATGCCGGCGCCGACGCCGCCGACGATGATCTCGCCGAGCTGCATGTTGATCAGCGGGATCATGCCGCCGAGCGCGGTGAAGCTGTCATGCATGGCGTTGACCGCGCCGCACGAGGCAGCGGTGGTGATGACGGCGAACAGCGAGGACGCGACGATGCCGAAGCGGACCTCCTTGCCCTCCATGTTGCCGCCGGTCAGGCCCAGCGCATGCATGGTCGCGGTGCCGTTGGCTTCCGCCCAATAGCAGACGCCGACGCCGGCAACGAACAGCAGGCCCATCACGGCAAGGATCGCCCAGCCCTGGCGCTGGTTGCCGACCATGCGTCCGAACACATTGGTGAGCGCGGCGCCGAGCACGAAGATCGACAGCATCTGCACGAAGTTCGAGAACGCGGTCGGGTTCTCGAAGGGGTGTGCGGCGTTGGCGTTGAAGAAGCCGCCGCCGTTGGTGCCGAGCATCTTGATCGCGACCTGCGAGGCGACCGGGCCGACCGCGATGGTCTGCCTGGCGCCCTCGAGCGTGGTCGCCTCGACATAGGCCCCAAGCGTCTGCGGCATGCCCTGCCAGACCAGGAAAAGCGTGTAGACGATGCAGATCGGCAGCAGGACGTAGAGCGTGCAACGGGTCACATCGACCCAGAAATTGCCGACCGTGCGCGCGGAGGCGCGGGCAAAGCCGCGGATCAGCGCGACCGCGAGCACGATACCCGTCGCTGCGGACAGGAAGTTCTGGTGCGTCAGGCCGACCATCTGGGTCAGATAGGACAGCGTGCTCTCGCCGCCGTAGTTCTGCCAGTTGGTGTTGGTGATGAAGGAGACCGCAGTGTTGAAGGACAGATCTTCGGCGACCGCGCCCTGCCCGGCCGGATTGAACGGCAACACGGCCTGGAGGCGCATCACGCCGTAAATGACAAGGAAGCCGCCGACATGAAACAGCAGCATGGCGACCGTGTAGGTCAGCCAGTGCTGTTCGCGCTTCTCGTCGACGCCGGAGACCCGATAGATGCCGGCCTCGATCGGCCGCAGCACCGGCGACAGGAACGTCCGCTCGCCGCCAAACACGCGCGTCATGTACCAGCCCAGCGGCTTTGTGAATGCGACAATGACGACACAGAACAGAATGATCTGGAGCCAACCGATCATAGTCATGGAATCAACCCTTCAAGCTTGGTGTCCGCCGCAGCAGCGGCAGGAGCAGCGCCAGCAGGCCGGCGACGAGCACGGCGTCCGCCAGCAGTAGTTCGACAATCAGCAGCACGGGTCAGAACCGCTCGGGCCGCAGCAGCGCGTAAGTGAGATAGACCAGCAGCCCGAACGAGACGGCACTAGCGAGCGCATAATCGAAGATCATGGTCCGCTCCCTCACAGCCGTTCGCAGGCGTAGGTGTAGCCGATCGCGAGCGCGAAGAAGCCAAAGCCCAGCGCCAGCATCAGAATGTCCATCATGGGATTCTCCTTATTGCGCTCAGTCCCGGCGCAACTATTCGGTAGTCTCCGGGCGGGCCTCTTGTGGCAGACCAAAAGCGCGATCCGCGTCCCGCGGCGCCTGCCCGGAATTTTCACTGCATGGAGGTGCCAGCGCTGACATAGGTTTTCGAGATGAAGGCTATGGCAACGTTATAGGAATCTCATAAAGAGCGCCCCGCTCGCGCGGTCAGACGGGAGGTATTCGAGGCGGGAGGTCTGGCTGCCCCCTCCGGACGGCGGGAGGAATGGCGCCCCGCCCCATTTATGAAATCCCTATATCTCCCGCCCCGTCGTCATCTCGTTTTCAAATGCCGTTCCAGCCATCTTGGAGACGCCGGCCGACTGACCGACGCCACCTCCAGGAGGCCTCCCATGACCGACCTTGTTCGGCGAAATGATCCGTTCTCGCTCGCCGAGCGGCTGCACGCTGCTGATGCGATGACGCGGCCGCTGATGCTCGACGTTATCACGTGCGCATGCCGGCGCCTCCCTTTGCTCGGACAGAATGAAAAGACGGCGCGCCTGACGCAGTTGATCCAGGCTCAGGCCTGGACCGACGCCGCGCTGGCGCTGCTGGAGCTGGAGCTGCCGATGTGGCAGGTCCGCCGCATTGCCTATGACGAGGGCGAGTGGCATTGCGCGCTGTCACGAGAGCGCGAGCTGCCGGACTGGCTGGACGCTGCGGTCGAGGCCCATCATGCCGACCTCGCGCTCGCCCTGCTGTCGGCGTTCCTCGAGGTGCGGGCACTGGCAGCGGATGTGTCGCGCCCGAGCGTCCCTTCCGTCCGTCCTGTGCTGGATCAGCTTTACGAGCCGGTCGCCTGCGACAATTTCGGCTAGACCCGGCCAACGGACCAAGGCCATGCCGCAAGCTCCGGACATTCCGCGCATGCTGAGCCCGTCGCGCGCAATCGCGCGCTTCGCCGTCCGCCTTGCGCTGCTCATCGGCTTTGCCGCATTCGGCAGCGTCGGCTTTGGCCGGAGCCTCGCCGTCCTGCTCTGGATGTCGATCATCCTGTGCGCACTCGCCGGCCTGGTCAGGCGGGAGCCCCTGTTCGGGGCTACACTCAATCATTGGGATGAAGCTGTCGCCTTCGGCGCGCTGTTCGCACTCGTCCATATCGTCAATGATCCGGCCTGAACGGCGCACTTCCGGCTTTATATCCTTCCTATGAGATCGCCGCGCGCCCGCCCTCGAAATCATATTCACGACTGAGGATATTGAGCACGCCGGCAAGGACATGCATCCCCAGGCTGGCGCCGTTCAGAAGGATTAAACCCGTGAAACTCGTCGAACCTCCCTCGTGCAGCTCGCCTTCGACCATTGTCTTCATCGGCAGGAACCGCCGCGGGCAATGGATCGCTCAGGAACAGAACGGCCTCTATGGCGGCCTGTTCATCAGCCGCGCGCAGGCGATCAAGTATGCGCTGTTCGAGAACGGACAGCATCCCGAGACCATCGTCGAGCTACCGAGCGAGCTTGAGCTCGACATGGCCAAGAGCCCCAATACCATCATCGCGCAGCGCGCCGCCTGAGCCGGCGCCAACCATGCTTATCCCTCCCGCTGCCTGGTTCACCGGATTCATTCCGGACCTGCCGACCCCGTTCGACGCAGCAGATGCGGTCGATCTCAAGGCGTTCGCCGCACTGTGCGAGCGACAAGTCGCGGCCGGCGTTCCCGCCATCGTCGTCTGCGAGACGGCCGGTGAGGCATCGACGCTCTCGCCGGCCGAGCAGGAGCTCGTGATTCGTACCGCGGTCGAGGTCGCCCGCGGCCGCGTGCGCGTCATCGCGGGCGCGGTCTCAAACGCAACGAGCCGCGCCACCGAACTGGCGCGGCGGGCGGAAGCGGCTGGCGCGGATGCCGTCATGTCGGTAGTGCCCGCGTACAACAAACCGATGCAGGAGGGGATGCTCGCGCATTTCCGAACCATCACCGGCGCGATCGGACTGCCCGTGATCCTGCACGATAACCCTTCCCGCACGCTGCGCCCGCTCGCCGACGAGACGCTTTTGCGCCTGGTCGAATCGCGCCAATTCGTAGGCCTGCGCGACGGGAGTGGTGACATCACCCGTCCAATGCGGCTGTCCCGCAATCTCCCGGCCGGTTTTCGCTTTCTCTCGGGCGAAGACACCACCGCCTTCGCTTGCATCACGGACGGCGGCGATGGCGCGATTTCGGAGGTCGCCAACATCGCTCCGGATCTCTGCCGCACGATCTTCTCACATCTCAGGCAGGGTCGGTTGCAATCCGCCCGCTATCTGCACAAGCGCCTGATCCCGCTCATCGCCTGCCTGTCCAAGGAAAGCCCGGCCGCGCTGAAATACGCCCTTAACATCCTTGGCCTGATGTCGGCCGCCACCCGCCTTCCGATCGTGCCGCTGGACGCAGCCGCGCAGAGAAGCGTAGTGCGCGCATTCGCGGCGATCGCCGACGAAGAACTGATCGACACCGTCGGAGCCTGACGCGGCGAGCCCGTCCGAATTGCATGCTTGGCCTCGCCGATGGATCTCAAAGACTGCTCCACGCCTGGAAGCTGGCGCTGCTACGCTTTGCCGTGACGCGGGACGAAGCCGACAGGCTCAACGTCGCAGCACTTGCGGCGGAGCTCGATCGCCTCGGGGGACGGCGCACGGACGAGACGTTTCACTTCTTCCGGCGAGCCAGCTCCCAGCTCTGCGCGGCCATCAGCGGGCAGCCAAAGAACGCGGCGGACACGCTGGAGGGGTTCTGCAAGCAGATCGAGGAGCCGCGGTTGCGCCTCGCCTTTGCCGCGGCGATGGGGATCACGCATTCGGATTCCGCGCCGTCTCAGGACGCGCGACCGAAGCGGAACCCAGGTCTCTTCAGAGGGTTGCCGGCGCGAAGATCGGCGTCTTTATGACATTCCTATGCGGGCGCGCCGGCGCTCATCTCGCAATCCTACGCAACGATGGACATCATAGGCGGCAGATCGGAGCGGCGTCTCGCTGCGCCAAGGACAAGGACTTCCGCGATGTCGATTTTGACACATGGTTTTGACCGGCCGTTGGGGGCCGAACGCGCGATGCGCATCTCAGAGGCGCGCAAGGTCCAGCTCAAGCGCGTCGCGCTCCAGGCGCTTGCCCTGCTCTCGATGGGCAGCGTGCTCACCGCGCTGATCGCGCTGAGGACCGCAATCTATGTCTGGCGTCTTCCCGCCTGACCGGCGCGGCGCATGTCATGACCTTACAGATGTGTGAGGAGGCCGCCATGGCCGCGATCGCCCTTCAAGCCGTTCACCGCCTGCCGGAGCAGCGAACGACGGTATCCGAAATCGAGGTGGCAACGGCACTCAATCCAATCGACCCCGATGTCGTCAGCGCCGCCATTCCCGCTTTTTTCATCGGACGTAACCGAGCCGGGCTTTGGGTCGCGCGGGAGGCGAAGGGGCGCGCCGGCGGTCTCTTCCTGTTCGAGAGCTCCGCGATCGATTTCGCCAACCGCCGAAGCGCGCCGGAGCGATGCGCGCTGGTATTTCCCGCCGAGAGCTTCGAGCTCGACATCGAGAATCAGGGCAACCCACTGGTTGCGCTGGCAGCACGATGGCTGGACGGGGCGAAGCGACATCTGGCCCGCACGGCGAGGTAACGGCATGATCGAGCTCAAGATTGCCATCCTGGTCGCCTTGATGGGTGCATTGCTGCTCGGCATGCGCGTCACCGCGAACCCGACTCCGGACGGCTAGCATGCCGTTTCTCAACGGAAATTTCGAGCAGATGGTCACGGTGACCATCCTGACCATGACGTTGAGCCTGATCTGGGGTGCGATTCTGACGCTCGTGATCACGCTTCTCGCGCGCGGGCTCGGGGTCTAGTTCCTCGCTTCCCGCTCGATCAGCCGCGCCAGTTCCGCCGCCGTGACCTCGATCGGGCGGCCGCTGCGCTCGACGCGGGCCTGGATCAGCGCGCCCTGGAGCGCTGAGGTGCAGAGCACGGCGAGCGATTCCGCGCGCGGCCTGGAAAACCCGTCGGCCATCAGCTTGTCGCGCAGGAGCGATATCCGCGCCGCATAGGCCTTGCGACCGGCCTCGGAGACGGCGCGCTCGCGCGGCGCAAGCTCCAGCAGCACGGTCGTGATCGGACAGCCGTTGCGGAAGCCGGAGCCCTGCATCCAGCCTGCCAATAGTCTCGCATGGGCACGCAACAGGTCGGCGGTCGAGCCGCACTCCTCCGCAAGCTTGGCGACGGTTGCCGCCACGCGGCGGCCCGCCTCCTCCACCGCCGCCACCGCGATCGATGATTTGCCGTCCGGAAAGTAGTGATAGAGCGATCCCTTCGGCGCACCGCTGACGTCGACGATGTCGTTCAGCCCGGTTCGGGCAAATCCCTGGCGGCGGAACAGCGTCACTGCGGCATTGATGATGGGCTGACGGTGCTTTGGCACGGCCGGCATGGCGTTACCCCCTTCGCTCGAAATTATATTGATTGGTCTACATCAGCCTCCGACAGTCAAGCCTCGTCCATGAACAGGAGAGGCAAATGGCAATGAGAGTGAGCTTCGAAGTGACGTCGGGTGTCGCGCAGATCGGGCTCGACGACGGCAAGGTCAATGTGATGTCGACAGCGATGCTGGCCGCGATCGGCGCCGCCTTCGACCGGGCCGAAAACGAAGCCGAGATCGTGGTGCTGCGCTCGGCACGGCCGGGCATCTTCTCGGCCGGCTTCGATCTCAAGGTGTTCGCCTCGGGCGATGCCGCCAAGAGCCTGGAGATGGTCCGCGCCGGCGCCGAGCTTGCGCTGCGGCTGATGTCGTTTCCGCATCCGACCGTCGGCGTGATGGAAGGCCACGCCTTCCCGATGGGAACGTTCCTGCTGCTCGCCTGCGACGTCAGGCTGGGCGCGCGCGGGCCGCATCGCATGGGGCTGAACGAGGTCGCGATCGGCATTGCGCCGCCGAGCTTTGCCATCGAGCTGGCGCGCAGTCGCCTGCATGCGGCCTGGCTCAGCCGCACCGCCACGCTCGGTGAAATGTACGAGCCCGAGGAAGCGCTGACGGCCGGCTTCCTGGATCGCGTGGTTGCGCCGGAGGCCATCGAGGCCGCCCTTACCGAGACTATCGCCGCCTTGCGCGCGATCCACAAGCCGTCGCATGCGACCGCGAAACAGCGCCTGCGCCAGCCCGCGATGGACGCGATGCGCGCGGCGATCGACCGCGAGTTGACCATGGCTGCCTATGCAGCGAGCAACCGGGCCCGCAGCGCGGTGGCGAGGCCCGGCTGAGACCCGCCGTCCCTTCGGAAAAGGCCCGGCCGATCTGGCGCAATTCGAGGGAACCGTGTAGATCGGTTTCATGAGCACCAGCAGCAACGTCAACGTCGTCGCCCACCCTCTGGTCCAGCATAAGCTCTCCCTGATGCGGGAGAAGGATCGCTCGACCAAGAGCTTTCGCGAGATCCTGAACGAGATCGGGATGCTGCTCGCCTACGAGGTGACGCGCGATTTGCCGCTGGAGCTGGTCGAGATCGAGACGCCGATCGCGCCGATGCGGGCGCCCAAGATCGCCGGCAAGAAGCTAACGCTGGCGCCGATCCTGCGCGCCGGCGTCGGCTTCCTCGACGGCATGCTGGCGCTGATGCCCTCGGCGCGCATCGCCCATATCGGCCTCTACCGCGACCCCGAGACATTGCAGGCCGTGGAATATTACTTCAAGGCGCCGCAGGACCTGTCCGATCGCACCGTGATCCTGATGGACCCGATGCTTGCGACCGGCAATTCGGCCTGCGCCGGCGCCTCCCTGCTCAAGGCCCGTGGCGCCCGCGACATCCGCTTCGTCTGCCTTCTCGCCGCGCCCGAGGGCATCGCGCAATTCGAGAGCGAACACCCCGACGTGCCGATCTGGACCGCAGCGATCGACGAGCGGCTCAACGATCACGGCTACATCGTGCCAGGCCTCGGCGATGCCGGCGACCGCATGTTCGGCACCAAGTAGACAGGTCCGCAAGATCGGGTTACTCCGCTTGCCATGAGTGCCAACACGTTTTCGCTGCAATCGCTGCTCCGGAGAGAGGCCGCCGATCCCGCGTTCGTATTCGACGGCACACCGATCTCGCGCGCGGAATTCGCCGCAAAGGTCGAGCAGACCGCGGCCTGGCTTGCGGCGCAAGGCATCGGCAAGGGCGACGTGGTCGCGGTCTGGCTGGTCAACCGGATCGAATGGCTCGCGCTGCTGTTCGCCGCCGCCCGCCTTGGTGCGATCGTCGCGGCCGTCAACACGCGCTATCGCAGTGCGGAGGTCACGCATCTGCTTCGCGTGTCCGGCGCCAGGCTGATGGTGGTCGAGGCGGCTTTCCGCGCGATCGACTTTGCCGCGATCCTCGCCGACGTTGCCAAGGACGAGGTGCCCGCGCTGCAGAAGCTCGCGGTGGTCGGCGCGGATGCGATCCCGACGCACTGGCCCTGCGTCCGCTTCGATGCTTTCGACACGCCCTACCCGCCGGCGCCGCCGACGCAGGACGACATCGATCTGCCGGTGCTGCTCTACACGACATCTGGCACCACCAAGGGGCCGAAGCTGGTGGCGCATTCGCAGCGGACGCTGGCGGGCCACGCCGTCTCCGTCGCCAAGACGCTTCGGCTCGACCCGCAGCGCCATTCGCTGCTGGCCATGCTGCCGTTCTGCGGCACCTTCGGCATGACGAGCCTGCTCGGTTTCGTCGCGGCCGGTGCCACCGTTCACGTGGTCGACGCCTTCGAGGCGGCGCCGGCGCTGAAGATCCTCAGCGCGCACAGGATCACGCATTCGTTCGGCTCGGACGAGATGTTCCGCCGCATCCTCGCCCTCACCGATGCGCCGCGCCCGTTCCCGCATCTCGAAGTCTGCGGCTTCGCCGCGTTCCAGCCCGGCTGGCGCGAGCTGGCTGCGGACGCCGAGGCGCGCGGCCTGCCGCTGTTCGGCCTCTACGGGTCGAGCGAGGTGCAGGCCCTGTTCGCGATCGCGCAGCCTGGCGATGCCTTCGCCGACCGCATCGAGGGCGGCGGCTGGCCGATGTCTCCTGAGGCGCAAGTGCGCATACGCGACACCGAGACCGGAGAGTTTGCGGCCGAAGGCGTGTCCGGCGAGATCGAGATCAGCGCGCCGTCACGCTTCCTCGGCTATTTCAACAACCCGGATGCGACGCGTGATGCGATCACTGCGGACGGGTTCTTTCGCACCGGTGACATCGGCCGGCTGCGCGGCGACGGCTCTTTCGTCTACGAGACCCGCGCCGGCGATGCCATGCGGCTCGGCGGCTTCCTCGTCGCGCCCGGGGAGATCGAGGACGAGCTCAAATCCTATGACGGCGTCGCCGACGCCCAGGTGGTCGCGGTCGATCTGAAGGGCCAGGCGCGCTGCGTCGCGTTCGTGATCCCGGCAGGGGAGCCGCCGATGCAGGAGACGCTGATCGCGCATCTGCGCGAGCGGCTCGCCGGTTACAAAGTGCCGGCGCGAATCTATCTCTTGGATGCCTTCCCCGTCACCGACAGCGCCAACGGCGTGAAGATCCAACGCGCCAGGCTGCGCGCCATGGCGATGGAGCGGATCGCCGCGGAGTAACGTCCGGCGAGCGACATCCACACACGCGCCGTCATGCCCGCGTAGGCGGGGCATCCAGTATTCCAGAGACAACGGTGACAGAATCGAGAAGCCGCGGCGTACTGGATTCCCCGCCTTCGCGGGGAATGACACCGAGTATGTTGAGCCTACTTTAAATAGCTCGCCAGATTGATGCTCAGGATCTTGGCCAACGCCGAATAGGACGCGGTGAGCTGCGCCTGGTAGGTCGACAGCTGTGCCGTGATAGCGGCGACATCGACGCCGGTAAGGTCATTGGACAGCGTCTCGGCATAGCTCTTGTAGTCGGTCTGGCGGGCGCTCGCCGTCTCGATCGAGGACGCCGCGTTCGAGAGCCGTGCCTGCACCGCCGCGGTATCGTCGAGCGCCGTGCCGGCAAGATCGAGCGCGCTGGAAATGTCCGAGGACGACAGCGTGGTGCTGTTGGCCACGAATTTCAGGACCCGCATCACCTCTTCGAACGCCGAATTGTCCGCGGTGACGCCGTACGACACCGTCTCATCCGAGGCAACCCGAACCGCGGCGATCTCGTCGTCGCCCCCGTAGTAGCTGGTGTCGGTCGCGGTGGTGGATCCGGTGCCGGAGGCGAAGCTCGTCAGATTGACCGGCGCCGTATCGGTCTTGCCTCCGGCGAACACATATTGGCCGTCATACTGCGTGTTCATTAGCGAGCCCATCTCCTGCAACATCTGCTGGGCGGTGGTAATCACCGAATTGGACTCTGTCGAGCTGCCGGTGGAGGCCGCGCTGAGCTGGGAACGGAGCTGGGTGAGAATGTCGGTCATCGACCCGATCGCCGAATACATCACCTGGATCTTGCTGTCGGCGAGCGTGGCGGCATCGACATAGGACTGCGCGCGCGTGACCGAGACCTGGAGGTTGACGACGTGCTGCGCGTCCGAGCCGTAACCGCCGAAATCGGTCGAGATCACCCCCGTCGATTCCTGGATCTGCTTGTTGGCCATGACCGACTCCACGCGCATCGCGTCGGCGATCATCCTGTTCGACTGTGCGAAGGTGGCAACCCGCATCGCGACCATGAGCGTGCCTCCCAGCCGCTAGGACTGAACGGCGGAGAGCAGCGCCGAATACATCGTATTGATCGCCTGGATCAGCGCGGATGCCGCGGTATATTTGTTCTGAAGCGTGCTGAGCTTGGCGGATTCCTCGTCGAGGTTGACGCCGGATTGCGAGGACAACGAGTTGGCATAGGTCGACTGCGCGGTTTCCTTTGCCGTGTAGGTGGTCGACGCCTGCGACGCCTTGCTGGCGACGTCCGACACGATGGCCGAGGCATAGTCGGCCAGGGAGCCGGTGGTGGCGGCCAGCCCCCCGGTGGACGCGAAGGATCGGGACGCCGTCAGCGCATCGTAGAAGGCGTTGACCACGCTGGCCGAGCCTGACGACAGCACGCTGCTGCCGACGGTGAGGCTCGACGAGGAATCCAGCGTCGCGAGCTGAAGCTCGTTCGTCCCCGACAGGATCTTGCTGTTGACCGCGATATCCGCAGCGCTCGTTCCGGTCACGAGGTCGTTGAGGCCGAAATAGTCCGAGAACCCCTCGTTTGATGCTCCGACCGAGCTCGTCATCTCGTTGATGGCGACACCGTTGCCCGAGCCGGTCGCATTGATCGCGAGATGGCCGTCCGCATCGACCGACGCCGACAAGCCGGAAATACCATTGATAGCGGTGACGAGATCGCCGACGGTGGAATAGGACGACAGGTCGAGATCGCCGTACGAGACCAGATTGCCGCTCTGGTCGGTGACGGCGATGCGTACCGTGCCCGAGGCGGACAGCGCCGTGCCGCTGCTGACGCTGGCCGTGCCGGTCAGGCTCGTCGGCGCCGGCTCCGCGGAGGCGCCGTTCGAGACGCCGTTCATCACGGAGGCGAGCTGCTGGGCGAGTTGGTCGAGCTGGGACTGCGCGTTCGGCAGGGTCTCGTCGCGGAGCATGATGAGCGCGCCGATGTCTCCGCCCGAGATCTGCGAGGTGATGTCGACGCCGTTCACCGTGATCGCGCTGAAGCCGCTCGACGAGGAGCCAGCCGTATACGTGGTCGACGCCGTCACATTGGCCGCCGCCGTATAGCTGATCGCATGCGCGGAGCTGTCGACCAGCGCCTGGCCGGACTTGGTATAGATCTGGATATCGCCGTTCGAGGCGGTGAAGTAGTTGATGTTCATCTTCGAGGCGAGATCCTGCAGCGCGGTGTTGCGCTGGTCCTCGAGGTCCGCTGTCGACTGTCCGGTCGCAGCCGTCTGCTTGATCTGCGCGTTCAGATCCGCGATCTGCTGCAGATCGGTGTTGACGTCGTCGATCGCGGACGCGATGTCCTGATCGGCGTCGGCGCGGAGCTTCTGGATGCTGCTCGACGTCTCCCGCAACTGGCTCGCGACGTCGTCGAGCGCGCTGACGACGTTGGATTGCAGCGAGGCGCTGCTCGGCGTGCTCGCCAGCGACGACAGCGCCGATTCCAGCGAGGCGATGCTGTTGGCGAGCGAGGTCCCGGTTGACGAGCTGTCACTGCTGCTCGTTGAGCCGTAAAGCTTGCCCAGCGACGTCAGGTAGGTATTCGTGGTGTCGGCGGATCCGAGCTCGGATGTCGCCGAGATCAGCGACTTCAGCAGCAGCTTGTCGACCGTCGAGGTGATGCCCGTCACCGTGACGCCGGTGCCGACGCCGTTGGTGACGCTGCTCGACTGGTTCGCGGTCTTCGCGGTATAGCCCGTCGTGTCGGCGTTCGAGATGTTCGACGACGTCACGCTGATCTGCACGGACGTGGCCGACAGCCCGCTGAAGGCGATCGATCGCGCGATATCGAGTGACACGGCGGCCTCCTCGACTGATCAGGCGCTGCGGCTGGTGCCGCTGGACACGGCGCGCGCGGCGAGACGGCCGGAGGCGCCATAGGGCGACACCGCCGCGATCTGCTCGCGGATCGCCTGCATCACCGCCTCGATCCGGCGGTTGCTGGCTTCGATCGCCGCGCGCAGGCGCACCAGATTCTCGTCCATGGCGACGCGCAGCTTCAGGATCCGCTCCAGCAGCTGCTCGCGCAGCATCCGGTCCCGCACGGTCAGGCTGGTCGTGCCGGCAGCGCAGTCGGCGACAGTCCGCTCGAAGATCTCCGCCAGCCGGTTCTTCTCGTCGACCTGCTTCAGGCGCGAGGCCGGCAGGCCTTTGGCCAGTTCCGCATTCTCCTCCGCGACCAGCGCGGTCAGCGTGTCGATCAAGGTGATCAGCGCCTTGATCCGGGCGTCCCCATTCGCGGGATTGATCATCTTGGCCTGGGCTGCACTCATCGTTCTCGCCTTCTTCTAATGATGCGGTTTGCCGCGGGCGACTTGCGAGTTGCGCAAGTAAGCACCGATCGCATTCGTTCTGGCCGTGGCCTGCTTCATCTGCGCTTCGATCTCCGCGCATTCGCGCAGGAGGTCGCCCCTTGTCGTCTCGAGGTCATCGAGCAGCGCGAGCAATTGCCTGCGATCGGCGCTCTTGACGGCCCCGGCCCGGGCCAGGAGCCGCCGCAGCCGCAGCAGCAGCGCCTCTCCGGCTGCGTTTGCCGTTTCGCTGGGCATCGCTCACCTCATCGCCGAGATCAGGGTGTCGTACATCTTGTTGACGGTGGAGATGACCTGGGAGGCGGCGGAATAGGCCTGTTGCGCCGAGATCATGCTCGAGAACTGGCTGGAGGTGTCGGTGGTCGACGATTCCAGCTCGCTGCCGTAGACCGTGCCCGCGCCGTTCTCGCCCGAGGCCTGCAAGGCGGCGTTGCCGGAAGTCACCGTCGCCGAATAGATGCCGTTGCTGGAAGCGGCGAGCCCATTGGAATCGGCGAAGGTCGCGACCGCGATCTTGTAGATCGCAATGGTCTGGCCGTTGGAATAGGTGGCGTCGACGACGCCGTTCTTGCCGATCGAGATGCTGGACAGCTTGCCGTAGGACAGGCCGTCCGAATCGATGCTGGTGACGTTGACCGACGGGGTGGTCTCGCCAGAGGCATACTGGGTCAGTCCGTCGGTCTTGCCTGCCGTACCGAGGGCCATGGTGATGGTGCTGTCGGCGGCGCCATCGGTCCAGCCCGTGATCGAGACGGTCGCGGGATCGGGGCTCGTGCTGGCGAGCGATCCGTCGCTGTTGAAGGTGATGTCGACCGTGCCCGAGGCCGTGCCTGTCGCAGTCGTCGTGTCCGAAGCGGACGTCGGATTGGCGAAACTGGCGGACCAGGTGTTGGTGCCGGTCTTGCTCCAGGTGATCTGCATCGTGTTCGCGGCACCGAGCGAATCGTAGACCGTCATCGAGCTGGTGTAGGTATCGCCGGTCGCGGCATCCGACGGCAGGTTCGCTGCAATCGTGGTCTTGGTGGTCGCGCTGCCGCTGGTCGAGGCGACCTGGGTGTTGATCGCTCCGAGATTGCTCGCCGATTCACTTCCGACGACATTGCCGTCCGCGTCGGTGCGCCAGCCCTCGAGGTAATAGCCGTTGTTCTCGAGATAGCCGGCATTGTTGATCGTGAAGGCGCCGTTGCGGGTGTAGGCGACGGTGCCGCCGGACGTGGCATCGGTCACCACGAAGAAGCCCGAGCCCTGGATCGCAACGTCGGTGGCGTTGGAGGTCGCGGCGAGCAAGCCCTGCTGGGTGATGTTGGCGCGGCCCGAGACGGTGACACCGCCGGAGGCGTAGGACGTCGTGTTGCTAGAGGCCGTTACCAGCGCGTCGAACATGGCCGACGTCGTCTTGTAGCCGGTCGTGTCGGAATTGGCGATGTTGTCGCTGATCATCGACAGGGACTGGCTCTGGGCGCTGAGCGCCGAGATCGCCGAAGACAATGCGCCGGTGAGACTCATGATGAAACTCCGAGGAGATCTGGAAGCGGGATCAGGACGTGACGCCGAGAATGTTCGCGGCGCTGACCGCGACGCCGTTCACCGTGAGCGAGGGCGTGGAGGTCGAGGTGTCGATACCGGTCACCGTGCCGGTGACGGTGGTGTAGTTGAGCACCGAGTTGCCGGCGCTGTCGGTCGCGGTCACCGAGATCGTGTACTGGCCGCCATCGGAGAGCTGATTTCCGCTGGAATCCTTGCCGTCCCAGGTGAAGCTGTTGGAGCCGGAATTCCCTGTTCCGGTGCCGGTGTAGACGACGTTGCCCGAGGAGTCCGAGATGCTGATCGAGACGTCCGATGCGGCCGAAGACAGCGAGTAGCCGAAGGTCGCCGAACCGTTGCTCAGCGTCGATGTGTCGGTCTTCGCCTCGACGGTGTGGCCGATATAGTTCACCGAATTCAGCGTCACGAGGCTCGAGAACGAGCTCGCCAGCGACGACATGTTGGAGTTGATCGACTGCTGCTGGGTGAAATTGGCGTAGGAGGTGAGCTGATTGATGAAGTCGGTGGTCGAGGTCGCGTTCAGCGGATCCTGGTTCTGAAGCTCGCTGACCAGCAGGCTGAGGAAGTCGCTCGACGTCAGCGACGACGAGGACGACGTGCTCGACGAGGACGATGTCGTGGTGGTCGCGGTCGTTGCGGAACTCACGGCGGAAACGGTCATCAGAAACTCCGGCTTCCCGCGCTGCCGGCAACCAGATGCTGGTCGGCGCGCTTGAAATCTGTGTGCTGATAAAACGGCTGGGCGCGCGGATTCAGGCGGCGATTCACGCGCGCAAAAACGGCTTTCGACACGGCAAAATCTGCCGCGTGCACGCGTTAGAAAACGGCGATGTCGAGTCTATTTTTCGGCGATGCGGTGCACTCCCTCGCCCGCTTGCGGGGAGAGGGTTGGGGTGAGGGGGAGTCTCCGCAAGGACGGTGAAAGTTGGATTCGCGGAGAGTCCCCCTCACCCGGATCGCATCTTCGCAATCCGACCTCTCCCCGCGAGCGGGGCGAGGTGAAGGAAGCAACTATGCAAAGGAAAAAGCGTCAGCTCTCCGCCGTCTCACCTTCCGTGCGCGGCTCGGCGGAGTCGTCCTTCATCCTGGCCGCGGCGGCGACGATGCGGTCGGCGAGGCCTGAGGGCGCGCGGACCGCCGGGGCCGCGAGCGCGCGGCGCAAGGTCCGCGCCTCTTCCAGCAGCGCTTGCGCTGCGGGCGAGCGCGCCAGCAGCTCTTCGGCAGGCACGCGCCGATCGTCGGGCCAGAGCGAGAGATCCTCGCCCAGCCGGTCGATCAGTTCCTCAAACTCGGTGACGTCCATCGCCTGCCGGTCCCGCCATGGTCCGGCCCGTCATAAAGCATTGCGCGCGCGTCGGAAACCGGTTTCGAGGCGGCTTTGGCGCCAAAACGGCCCGGACCATTACGGAAGCCATCGAAGCGGGGGGCCGAAATCGTCGGCCACCGCCCGGCATCGGAGAGCGCCCGCCGCGTCAGCCCCTGCGCGCCGAATCGACTGGCGCGGCGCCTCCGCCACGCGCTGTCGCATCGACGAACTCCCAGGCCTGCCGAAGCTCGGCAAGCCCGGCGACGATGCGCCCAAAACTCGCGCGCGCATGGGGGCGGCCGAACGCCTTGTGACTTGCCAGGATCATCGCATTGTAGGTCTGGAACAGACGCTCCGCCACCGCACCGCCCTTGGCAAAATCGAGGTTGTGGCTGAGCCCGCGCAGGATCGCAGTCGCCCTCATCAGGTGCTCGTGCCCCTCCTCGAACCGGCGCGCCTCCTGCGCGGCCAGCGATTTCTGCAGAAAGGTGATCGCGCCGCCGAGCAGCATCGAAATCGCCTTGAGCGGCGGCACGCTCGTTGCCGCGCCCCGATAGGCCTGGTTGGCCATGTACGCCATCTGGTTATACATCATCGATTACTCTGTCTCACACGATCAATCGCTCGAGGAGCTATTCAACAGTGCCTTGAGATAAGTCAGCGTGCTGTTGGCGCTCTCGATCGCTGCCTGGTATTTCGCATATTGGGTCTGGAGCTGTGACTGCAGCGTCGCGGCCGCGCTGTTGATGTCGTCGACCTTCTGCTGAAGGTCGTCGTCGCGCGTGGTCAGATTGGTGATCAGCGTTTGCAACACGCCTGTCGACGACGAATAGTTCTTCGCGATCTGATAGAGCTGCGTCGCGATACCCGAGGTCGACGTCACCGTAATCGATTGGGAGGTCGAGCCGCTGTAAGTGAAGGCCATGCCGGCATAGATCGAGCCGGAGGCGCCGATGATTGTGGTCCCGCTGACCGTAAACAGCGTCGAATCACCGCCGACCGACGCGGAGGTGAGGTTGCCGTCGGAATCGACTGCCACATCCAGCGTGAAGGATTGTGGCGACGTCCCCGTATTGACGACGCTGAGCTGGCTGGACGACGTCGTGGTCTGCGCCGACAACAGCTTGGTCACGCCGCTCAGATCAGTGCCCAGGATGTCCGATAGTGTCGAGGTGTCGAGCTCCAGCTCGTTGCTCTCGTTGAACGACAGACCGAGATCGGCCATGGTCATGCCGCCGATCGTGCTGTTCAACGCATTCTGGAGCGCATCCATGATGTTGCGCATCGTTCCGTCGCCGAACAGGACCGCGCTCGAATCCGCCGTGCCGTCGGTCGCCGTCGCCTGTTGGGCGATGACCTCGTCGCGAAAGGCGTTGTAGTTGGTGACGAACGTCTCCAGCGCCGACTGGATCTGGCTGGTGTCGGTCTCGATGCTGATGTTCAGCGACGTTCCGTCCGGTGTCGCCTGGAGCAGGTTGAAGGTGACCCCGCTGAGGACGTCGGAGATGTCGTTGGTGTCACGTGTCATGGAGATGCCGTCGAGCGTGAATTCGGCCGACTGCGCCTCCTGGATGACGTTGGTGAAGCTTCCCGAGCTGTCCGTGACGCCCAGCTCGTTCATGATGTCGTCGCCGGACGTGCTGGAATAGCTGATGTCCGCTGCATCCTCCGTGCCGGTCAACACGAGGCGGTACGACGCGCTGGACACCTGCACGATCGAGGCCTGAACGTTGGTCGTCGAGGTCTGGGCATTGATGGCATCGGCGACGTCCTGGAGCGACATCGTGCTGGTGACGGTGATGTCGGTCGTCGTGCCGCCATCGAGCCCGATCGAGAACGTGCCGGAATAGCCGAGCTCGTCGGTCTGGCTCGATTGCGCTGTGCCGGACACCTTGTGGGCTGTGGCGAGCTGGCTGATCGTCAGGGTGTGGTCGCCGGTCGCCGCTCCGCTCTTGATCGTCATGGAGAGCGCCGAGGAGGCGCTGACGTCCCCGGTCGAACTGATGCTCGCGGCGCGCGTGGCAAAGGCGCTGGTGGACAACGAGTTGACCACCGCGGTCGAAAGCGAAGCCAATCCCGAATACAGCGTCTTCAGATCGCTCTGCAGCGTCTGATAGGCCGAAATCTTGGCCTCGTTGTTCGTGATCGTGGTCGAGATCGTGTCCGCCTGCGCGGTCTTCGCGTCGACGGCGGCCTGGATCAGCGCCGACCAGTCGATGCTGCTCGAATTGGTGGTCCCGCTCGTGGTGACGGAGACACCCGAACTTGTGCTGCTGCTGGTCGAACTGACGGAAGCCACTGTGCGCATCTGTCCCTGGTAAGAAGCGGGCCGGCATCATGCCGGCCCGCCCAAATTGTCGTCAGCCCAGCAGCTTGAGCAGGTACTGGGGCATCTGGTTCGCCGCGGCGAGTGCCGACACGGCGGCCTGGGTCTTCACCTCCGCGGAGGAGAGCTTGGACTGCTCGGCCGCGATGTCGACGTCCTTGATCGCCGAATTCGCCGATTGCAGGTTCTGGGTTTGGGTCGAGATCGAGTCCGCGCTGAAGTTGAAGCGGGATTCCTGGGCGCCGATGCTGGCGCGGGCGGCGGAGACCGTGTCGATCGCCGTGTCCAGTGTGCTCAGCGCCGAGGTTGCGTTTGACAGCGAGCTGACGTCGAGTGACGACACACCGAGCGACGAGGCCGTCAGGCTCGTGAGCGTGATGGTGATGGTGTCGGAGCCCGAGGAGCCGACCAACACCGAGACACCCGAGGCGAACACGCTGGAGCCGTCGAGCAGGCTCTGGCTGGAGTAGCGGGTGCCGGACGCGATCGAATCGATTTCGCTCGTCAGCTGCGTGAACTCCGAGTTGATGTAGGCGCGGCTGGAATCGGTCGTGGTGCCCGAGGCGGACTCCGAGGCCAACGACTTCATGCGGGCGAGAATGTCGGAGATGTTCGAGGCGCCGCCGTCGGCGGTCTGCAGGATCGCATTGGCCTGCGAGGCGTTGGTCGCGGCCTGCTGCAGGGTGGTGACGTCCGAGGAGATGCGGGTGGAAATCGCAAGCCCCGCGGCATCGTCCGATGCCGAGGTGATGCGAGAGCCGCTCGACAGCTTCGAGAGCGAAGACGTCTCCTGCGATGAGTTGATGTTGAGGTAACGGACCGCGGCATTGGCGGCGGTATTGGTGTTGATCGCGGGCATTGAAAGCTCCTGTGCTGATGGGCATGGCGTGCCGCATCGTTGAAGACGATTGACGACGCAGACCGCAGCCCCGTCCGTTCGCTCAAACGACGGAGCGCAAGGAGTTCAGGCGCGAAAATTTTCGCTGGCGCGATTTTATGGTTAGCAGTCGGTAAACGCGGTGCGGATGTCGCGCTCGTGCTTGCGCAGCAGCTGACGCAGCTGCTGGCGTCCGCGCTTGAGCAGCGACTCGACGGCGGCCACCGTCGTGTCCATCACCTCGGCGATCTCGCCGTTGCTCATGTTCTCGTGGTACGAGAAGATCACCGCGATGCGCTGCTGCTCCGGCAGGCGCTGCATCGCGGTCTCCAGCATGCCGTTCAGCTCGTTACGCGCGATGATCTCGACCGCGCCGGGCTGGCCGTCGGCGACCTCAGGCACGGTCTCGACGTTCTCGGTCCGCGGCTTGCGGCGCAGATCGATGCAGCGGTTGGAGATGACGCGGTAGAGCCAGGTCGAGAACTTGGCACGGCCATGCTGCCAGCGTCCACGATGGCTCCAGATCTTGAGCATGGTGTCCTGCACCACGTCCTCGGCATCCGCCGCGTTGCCGACGATGCGCAACGCGATCGCATAGGCGCGGTCGATATGACGCTCGACCAGCGCGCGGAACGCAATTTCGTCGCCGGTCGCGAGCCTGTCGAGAAGCTCGCTGTCTTCATCGTGGACGACATCGTCGGCAACAGGCGCGCTGTCCGGCGCGAGCGGCACGGAGGGCATCACCGGCACGATCGCGTCGACCGGCACCGTTGTCGTGATCTCGGCTTCGGCGGGAGCCCAGACATCAGCAGCGTAACTCATCCCGCAACCTCCAACCCGCAATGCCGCTGGCGCACATGCCGCACGGCTTCCAGGCGTTGAACGCAGGAGCAAAACAATCCGGTCGGAGAATTTTTGTTATTTTTCAAGATGTTACCTGGCATCTTTTGCCGAGCGTCGGGCAATAATTGCCGACAGCGCGATGCTCTCGCGCTTCAATTCTGCAATCATCACATCGTCTCGCGCCATGGCGGATCATCCATCCTGAACAGATGCAACGGTGAGAAAACGCTGACATTACCCGGCACTAGGTGATCGAACGCGACGCGCGCGTGGCGCATCGAGACGCGATTGTTTCCGAGTGTGAATGAACGCGAGACGACTTCCGCACTCGGCAATTTTTTCCGAATCACCTTTTCGAACCTAGCGGTTTTTTTGAATCTGTCAGTCGCGACGAACGCGATTTTGAATCGCGCGTGAACTTTTTTTGCGTTTGCGCGCCTGACTCCACGCATGCGCGCGTTAATCGTCCTGGTGGACGGGGAATTGCAGCATGAAGATCGCAGCGGCCGGCGCGGAGCGCCGCGCGCAAATTGTTTCTGCTTGGTCGTTCGATGTTTTCGATACATTTCTGCTGCGCGCCTGCACGACGGCAGATGGCGTATTTGAAAGGACTTACGAGCTATCCGGCATTTCACGTACTTGTCCGAATGTGTCCATGAGTTTCGTTCAGCATCGCATCCAGGCCGAATCGCGTGCACGCCGGACCGCGAAGGAGACGCGCGGCACGAGCGAAGTGCACATCGGCGAGATCTATTCCTATTTTCCGTTCAAGCTGTTCGGCCTTTCGCGAGCCGACCTCGACGATCTGGTCGAAGCCGAGTTCGCGGCCGAGGTCGCGCTTTGCCGCGCCAACCCGGAAATGATCAGGCAATATCTGGACATGAAACACGCCGGCCATCGCGTCGGATTCATCTCGGACACTTATTGGGACACGGGCCGGCTGGCGCGGCTGCTGCGCGCTTGCCATCCCGGCCTCGCCTGGGACTTCCTCTATGCGTCCTGCGACCATGGCAGCAGCAAGAGTGAAACCCTGTTCGCCACCTACCTCACAGAACAAGGCATCGACGCCGGCGCCTCCTTTCACGTCGGCGACAATGACAGGGCCGACATCAAGGGCGCGAAGCGTCACGGCATTCATCCCCGCTATTATCCGCAGGCATCGGCGCAGCTTGCCTCGACGTTTCAGCGCGAGACGGCCCTGTTCGAGCTGCTGTGCGCGGGCGCGCTGTCGCGGCTCGATCATGGCGCGCGCACGCTGCGGCGCATGGTCGCCGCGCGCAGCGCCGAGCGGTCCCGCGCCTTCCACCTCGGGCTGACCGTGCTCGGCCCCGTCATGACCGCGTTCGACGTCTTCGTGACGCAGCGCTACCGGGAGATTGCCGGTCCCGGCCGGCAGATCGCGCTCGGCTTTCTCGGCCGCGACGGCTTTCTGTCGCATCGGATCCGGCAGGAGCTGCATGGCGCCACATCGTCCTATCTCGAGATCAACCGGCGCGTCAGTCTGATCGCCTCGGCCGACACGATGCAGCCGCTCGTTGATCTCTTCAGCAAAGTGTTCAAGATCGACGCTCCGACCTTCCATGACATGGTGAAGATGATGCCGTCGAAGGTCGCGGCGTTCTTTGCCGGCTTTCCGGACGGGATTGCCTCCGGCGAAGACCTCGCCGAGGCGCTTCCCGAACTGATCGATCCGGCCGAGATCGTCACGCTCGCCGCGGGCTTGCGCGCCCGGCTGCTCGCCTATCTCCGCGACGCCATCCCCGGCTTCGACGACTGCACCGATCTCGTGCTGGCCGATCTCGGCTATTCCGGCAGCGTGCAGAAGGCGCTTCGCCGCATCTTCGACCTCGAAGGACTCAATATCCGTCTCCACGGCGCCTATCTGATGTCGCTCGACGACGCCTTCGACGACCTCGCCGAGGAGGACACCACGGCCGGCTTCGTCTCCGACCTCGTCGTCACCCCGCACGTCAAACGCATGCTGATCCGCAATGTCGCGCTGCTGGAGCAGGCCTGCTGCTCCGCCGACGGCTCGGTGCGCGATTATGACGGCGGCGCGGTGCTGCGCGAAATCAATCCGCGCCCTCCGGAGCAGCTGGCGTTAGCCGCTGAGATCCAGGCCGGCGCGCTGGCTTTCGCTGGCAGCGCGGACGACGTCGCGCGCGACTACGGCCTCGATCCCTATGCCGCACCCGATGTCGCGGCGCGCTGGTGCGCGGCGACGCTGGCGCGGCTTCTGCTGCTGCCCGACGATGACGAGTTGACACTGCTCGGCACGTTGAAGCACGACGTCAATCTCGGCACCCACGCGCTCGCGCCGCTGCTGGACCAGCAATTCGTGCGCGACCAGATCACTGCCCGCGGCCTCTCGGCGGCTTGCACGGCCGCCGCACCACCAATGTGGCTCGCCGGCAGTTTTGCGGGCCTGTCGCCGTCCTACAATTATCTGTACGTGCTGTTCGGCGCCAACCGCTTGCCCGCTGACGTCTTCGAGGAGCGGGCTGCCGGCCCGGTCCAGGTCGGACTGTTCCGCGCCGACGGCGGTGCGGCGCTGGAGGCGGTGATCGTCCACCGCACCGGCCTCGGCGAGTTGCGCCTGCGCATCCCGCTATCGCGTCGCATGGCGGTCACCACGATCGCGCTGCCGCTGGCCAAGTTCGCGCGCGAGGGCCTGCTTCACGGCGTGACCGTGCAGCAGGGCGACGACGTTCGTGACGCCGCCGGGAGCCAGGATGTTGTCGCTATCGCGACCGACGGGCTGATCTATGCCGGCTTGCAGCGGAATGGCGGCCACTATCGCGCCGAGACTGAAGACGGCTGCCTGCTGATCCCGGTCAGCCCGATGACCCGGGAGATCGCGATCTATTCCGTCGCGATCACCCCGCTCGCAGCCGCCCCCAAATAGTACGCCTGATCGCGCTGCCCCGGCCGTTGAAGTCCCAGGGCTGACGAGGGGGCACGGAAAATTGCGGGACGATACGCAGGCAAATCTTGATCAAGTGCTGCAATCCGGCGGCATCCGGCTGGGCCGGGCCCAGCACGACCGCCTGAGCTGGCTGGTCGGCCAGTACGGTGCCCCCACGCTCGATGACGTCCCGGACGGACGGCGCAGCGGCGTCATGATCCTGAAGGAGCCACCGAGCGGCGCGGCGGCCGAGTTGCTCTACCGCTCGCTCAATCCCGCCTGCGCCGTCGTCGTTCCCAGAAGCGAGAATCCCGGCTTCGATTTTCTCAAGTCCAAGCTGACTGAATTCGGCACCATCGGTCCCTGCGGCGCTGACGGCCCGCACGAAATGTGGTGGGGCGGCATCGGCTGGTCCAAATTCCTCGCCGCCGCCGACACGTCCACCCCGCGGCCGCGGATCGTCTCCTGCCATCCGCGCGGCGGCGACGAGGCAGCGCCGCTCCGGCTCCGCCATTCACTCGAACGCCTGCAGCTTGGTTGCCATATCGAGGCGATCGACACCCAGCTCGACGATCGCCTGCTCTGCTTCGAGAAGGCGGAGTTCATGGTGCGGATGTGGAACAAATATCGCGAACCGCTGCTGTTCGTCGATGCGGGCGCTACCTTGCGCGAGGCGCCGCTGCTGCCCTCCTTCCTCGGCTGCGACGTCGCCCTGCACAAGTGGAATCGCTGGGAGATGTCGGCGCGCACGCTCTATCTCGGTCGCTCCGCGCATGCGGAACGGCTGCTTCGCGCATGGCAGCAGCTTGCGGCCGCCTATCCCGCGATCTGGGAAGGCTACCTGCTGGACCAGGCCTGGAGCCTGACGTCGTCGCAGGTGCCGCTCGATACCGTGTGGCTGCCGCGCTCCTACCACGCGCTGAGAGGCGATCTCGGCGCTTCGCGCGCGACGATCCTGCATGACCAGCAGACGACGACGCTGGAGCTTGGTCCCGATCCCGGCTTCGCGAGCATCGTGCGCACGGCCCGCCGGGCCGGCCGCACCGGTGCCCGCGACGCCTTCATGGTGATGACCTCGAAGGCCGCGACCGGAGGCGGCATCGCCGTGATCCTGCGTGACGTCTCGGCCAGCGATGCCGGAGCCGTGGCGGCGACCGTCGAGGCCGTGACCGGCGCCTATGCCGCCGATTGCGGTGGCTACGGCCGGCTCGAGCTGTCGCTCTGCGCCTGGCAGGACGACGTTGGTCTCGCGCGTGAAGCCGCGAGCCTGGCGCGTTACCGCATCCTGGAAATCGCGCCGGGACAGCGCATCGCCAACGACTTTTTCGCAAGCCACGCGTCCGACGATGCTGCCATGACCGCACGCCAGCTTTTCCCCTGAGGGCCCCTCACGATGCTCAAGACCATCATCCTGCTCACCGACACCGTGCACCAGCAGCAGCCGCTGGCCAATCTGCTCCGCGAGCACAACGGCGATCTCTCCTTCTGCTCGGCGCTCCGTACAGCGGACCTCAGCGCCATCGACCCGAACGTCCTGAGCGAAGCGCGGCTGGTGTCTTTCGCCGCCGATGTCGCCGTGCCGGAAAAATTCCTGCTCAAGCTCGGCTATGGCGCCTACAAATTCTACGCCACGCCGACGCAATATCCGGGTCTGCCGTCGGCGCCCGACGACAGCGACGACGATCCGCGCTGCTACTCCGTGATCGCGCAGTCGATGACGATCTGGCCGGATTTCAAGAAGGTGGTCGGCCTGGAAACGGTCACGATCCCCGATGGCACCGCTCCTGCCGAGCGCGAGCGGCTGGTGTTCTCCCGCCTCGCCCATCTGTTCTGGGGCATGTCGCACATGATCGCAGGGGAGGTGACGGACCTTCCCGGGGTCATCGGCTCCGGCGAGAGCCAGCGCCCGACGGCCGCGATGATGAACTGAGCTAACGCGCGCGAAGCTGCGCCGACAACCCGTCGCGGTGCTCGGGCGCGGCGATCGCGATCATGCGCCGCGCCCGCTCGACAAGGCCAGAGCCGCGCAGCTCGGCAATCCCCCATTCGGTGACGACGGCGTCGACATCGGCGCGTGGCGTCGTCACCGTCTCGACGTCGGCGACGATCCGGCTGGTCCCATCGGGCGCCGTCGCCGGCAGCGCGATGATCGCCCTTCCTCCGGGAGAGGCATTGGCCCCGCGCACGAAATCGAGCTGCCCGCCGATCGCGCCGATCGCAACACCGTTCAACGTCTCGGAATTGACGCTGCCGTCGAGCCCGACCTGAAGCGCCGAATTGATCGCGACCAGCCGGTTGATCCGCACCAGCACGTCCTGGCCGTGGGTGTAGGAGGTCGGCCGCACGGACACGGCCTTGTTCCCATGCACGAAGCGGTAGAGCCGCTGCGTGCCGATCACCTGGTTTGTGACCGTGATCCCGGTATCGATCCCCTTTTCCGCATTCGTCACCGCGCCGCACGCGATCAAATCGACGACGGCATCGTTGATCAGGCCGGAATGGATGCCGAGATTGCGCAGATGAGAGAGCGAGGAGAGTATCGCGTCGGGAATTCGCCCCACCCCGAACTGCAGCGTGCAGCCGTCGGCGATCAGGCTCGCCGCACGGGCTGCAATGCGCCGTGAGACGTCATCGGGCGGCGTCGAGGCCAGCTCGACGGGTGGCCGGCGCGCGGCCACGCGAATATGGATCGGCACATCCTCCGGCCATTCCGCCCCGAACGTGAACGGCGCATCCGGATTGATCTCGGCGATAACGATACGCGCACCGCGCGCGGCGTCGATGACGTAGTCGTTCGAGAGGCTCGCGCTCAAGCGGCCCCCGGAGGCTTCGGCAAGCTGCACCAGAACGACGTCCGCCCTGTGGCGACGCGCGGCGAAGTCAGCACAGAAGGCGCTGTAATTGCTGGGTATCACGTCGAGCCGCCCGGCCTTCGCCAGCCGCCGCACATTGCCGATCACGCCGTAACTCTGGAACGCCACGTTGGGGGCGCAGGCCACGGGGAACGTGTCGGAAAAGATCGGCCCGACCATCATGCGGAAGGCCGGAAGTCGCGCGGCCTGCTGCATCAGCGCTTGCGTCAGGGTGACGGGCTCCGCCGTCGCCTGCCCGCACACGACGAGATCGCCCTCGCGGATCAGGCCGGAGAAATCGATCGGCGCCGAAGGTTCGGAGATCGCCATCTCAGCCCATCGGGGTGAGGCGCTTGGAGGACTCCGCCAGCAGCGTGCGCAGCTCGGTCTTCACGATCTTGCCGTAGCTGTTCTTGGGCAGCTCATGGATCTCATAATAATGCTTCGGCCGCTTGAAACGCGCGATCCAGGCGTTGCACATCTGGTCGAGCTCGGCGCGCGTCACCGCCCTGCCCGCGACGGGAACGACGACCGCCACGACCTCCTCGCCCCATTCCGGATGCGGCCGGCCGATCACCGAGACTTCGGCGACAGCCTCGTGCCGCAGCAGCACTTCCTCGACCTCGCGCGGATAGATGTTGGTGCCACCGGAGATGATGACGTCCTTGGAGCGGTCCTTCAGTGTGAGGAAGCCTTCGGCGTCGAAGGCACCCATGTCGCCGGTATGGAGCCATCCGTCGCGCAGCGTATTCGCAGTCGCCTCCTGGTTCTGCCAGTAGCCGGACATCACGGTATCGCCGCGCACGATGATCTCGCCGACCTCATCCGGCGCAACGTCGCGGCCCGTCTCGTCCACCGTGCGCACCTGCACGACGCCTTGGGCGATGCCGACCGAGGCGAGGCGCTCTTCGTGGCGGGGATGCCCGGTATCGACATGCATCGATCTCGGCAGATACGTGATGGTCATCGGCGTCTCGCCCTGACCATAGATCTGCGCCAGCTTGGGACCGAACACGCCGAGCGCGGCCTTGCAATCGGCGACATACATCGGACCGCCGCCATAGACGATGGTCTTCAACCCTGGTGCGGTTGCACCCGCCGCCTCCGCCGCGACCGTCAGGCGCCGCACCATGGTGGGCGCGGCGAAGAAGGAGATGTTCTCGCGCTTTGCCGTCAGCGCCAAAATCTCGTCCGGCTCGAAACGGCCGCTCTCCGGAATGATCTGCGCGCCCATGCCGAGCACATGCGGCACCATGTAGAGACCGGAGCCGTGCGACATCGGCGCGGCGTGCAGCAACGCCTCGCCTCCTACGATCGGATTGATCTCGGCAAGGTAATTCAGCGACATCGCGAGCAGATTGCGATGGCTGAGCACGGCGCCCTTGGGCCGGCCGGTGGTACCGCTGGTGTAGAAGATCCAGGCGGGATCGGTGATGGCGACGTCGGCGATGGAGATGCCTTCGACCTTCTCCAGCGCGCGGTGCTCGGCTGAACCGATCTCGACGATGCGCGGCTTGACTGTCGCGAGCGTCAACGCCTCGGAGGCAACACCCGCCATGTCCTCGGTCACGAAGACCACGGCCGCACCTGAATTGTCGAGAATGAACGCAACCTCGCGCGGATGCAGTTTTGCGTTGATGGGAACGGCGACCAATCCCGCATGCCAACACGCATAGAGGCAGGCGACGTAATCAGGCACGTTCTTCATCAGCAGCGCCACGCGATCGCCCTTGGCGAGGCCGAGGCGTTGCCGCAGCGCGCCCGCGAGCGATGCCACCGTGTTGGCGAGCCGGCCGTAGTCGGCGACCACCGTCAGCCCCTTGAGCAGGGCCGGCGCGGACGCGTCGGCCTTGGCGGCACGCAGCAGATGATGAGCGAGGTTCACCGCGATCCTCCCCGGGGCCCTAAGGCTAATACGATTTGGCGAGCCCCAGCACCTTTTCGGCGATGAAACTGAGCGCGAGCTGCGGGCTGACCGGCGCGATGCGCGGGATCAATACTTCGCGCAAATAGCGCTCGACGTGGAACTCCTTGGCGTAGCCAAAGCCGCCATGCGTCATCACCGCCTGCTCGCAAGCGTGGTAGCCGGCCTCACCGGCGAAATACTTCGCAGCATTGGCGCCGGCGCCGCAGGGCAGGCCCTTGTCGTATTGCCAGGCTGCCTGCATCACCATCAGCCAGGCGGCCTCGAGCTCGACCCAGTTCACCGCGAGCGGATGCTGGATACCCTGGTTCTTGCCGATCGGACGGTTGAACACGACGCGCGTCTTGGCATATTCGGTGGCGCGTGACAGCGCCAGCTTGCCGAGGCCGACCGCTTCCGCCGCGATCAGGATGCGCTCGGGGTTCATGCCTTCGAGGATGTACTGAAAGCCCTTGCCCTCTTCGCCGATGCGATCCTCCATCGGGATCTCGAAGTCCTCGAAGAACAGCTCGTTGGAATCGACGACCTTGCGGCCCATCTTCTCGATCTCGTGGACCTTGATCCTGGTGCGGTCGAAATCGGTGTAGAACAGGCTGAGGCCGTGGGTCGGCGAGCGCACCTCCTCCAGCGGCGTGGTGCGCGCCAGCAGCAGAATTTTGTGCGCGACCTGCGCGGTCGAGATCCACACTTTCTGGCCGTTGACGATGTAACGGTCGTTCTTGGCGACCGCCCGCGTCTTGAGCTGCGTGGTGTTGAGGCCGGTGTTGGGCTCGGTGACGGCAAAGCACGCCTTCTCGCTGCCCTCGACCATCGGCGGCAGCATGCGCTTGCGCTGCTCCTCGGTGCCGAACACGACGACGGGATTGAGACCAAACACGTTGATGTGCACTGCGGAGGCGCCGGACATGCCGGCCCCTGATTCCGCGATGGTGCGCATCATGATCGCGGCTTCGGTGATGCCGAGACCCGAGCCGCCATATTCTTCCGGCACGCAGATGCCGAGCCAGCCGGCGTCGGCCAGCGCCTTGTGGAAGTCGTGCGGAAAGCCGCCGTCGTGGTCCTTCTTCAGCCAATAGGCATCCGGAAAGCCTTCGCAGATTTTTGCGATGGCATCGCGAATGGCTTCCTGCTGATCGGTGAGCGCGAAATCCATGTTCTTGATCTCCTTCTTGGGAGCCGCGAGCTCCGATCCTAACGCCCCATCTGCGAGGGCAGCCAGAGGATGATAGACGGAAACGCCACCAAAATCGCGATCGCGATCAGATGCGCGATGAAATGCGGGAAGGTGCCGTGGAACACTTCCGCCACCGGCCGCTTGGCGTAGCGGGCGACGATGAAGCAGTTGAGGCCCACCGGCGGCGTGATCATGCCGACTTCGGCGGTGACGATCTTGATGACGCCGAACCAGATCGGATCGAAGCCGAGCGTCTTGATCAGCGGCAGCACGATCGGCACGGTCAAGACCAGGATCGCGATCTGGTCCATGAAAGAGCCGAGAACGATGTAGCCAAACAGAATGAGCGTGATGATCACCCAGCGCGAGGTCTGCAAGGACCCGATCCAGGCGACGAGGTCCTGCGTGACGTGGGTGAGCGTGAAGAAATAGCCGAAGATCGAGGCTCCGACCAGGATCGTCACGATCATGCAGGTGCCGTGGCAGGCGCTGAGCAGCGCCTTGTAGAGCGAGCCGGGTGTCACCCTGCGCTTGGTAATGGCAAGGCCCAGCGCTCCCGCAGCGCCGAGTGCAGAGGCCTCGGTCGGTGTCGCTACGCCGAGATAGATCGTGCCGGTGACGAGCGCGAACAGCAGCACCATCGGACTGACTTGCCACAACAATGCAAATCGTTTCCGCCACGGTACCGGCTCCACGCGCGGGGCGCGCGAAGGATCCTGCCAGACCAGGAAGTAGATGGTCGCCATGATTGTCGCGGTCACGAGGATCGCGGGAATGATGCCGCCGATCAGAAGTTGCCCAATGTTGACTTCCGCGAGCAGACCGAAAATCACCAGCGCCACGCTGGGTGGAATCAGCATGGCGAGCGTTCCCGAAATGGCGACGACGCCGGCCGCCATTTTCGGCTCATAGCCCTGCTTGATCATCGCGGGGAGGCTCGTTGCCGACAGCGTCGCCGCGGATGCCGTCGAAGTCCCGCAGATCGCGCCGAAACCGGCGCCGGCCAGCGCCGTCGCCATGCCGAGCCCGCCGGGAATCCGGCCGATCCAGGCAGACGCCGTCTCGAACATGTCGTCGGCGACGCCCGACAGCAGGACCAGCTCTGCCATGAGCAGGAACATCGGGATGGTGATCAGTTCGTAGGACGATACCGTGGAGAGCGGCGCCGTCTGCAGGATGCCGAACAGCGTGCTGGTGCCACCGACCATCAGGAGGCCGACCGAACCTGAGAACCCCATGGCAAAACCGACCGGTGTACCGATCGCCAGCAGGAGGAAGAGCAGCCCGAGTACGAGAAAAACAGTCATTGTGCCGCCTATTCGAAGCTGCGGGCTTCGTCGGTCACCGACGGAAGTGGGAAAATGTCTCTGCCGGAGACGAGGCTGGCCACATGGCCCACGAGCTGCAACGCCAGCCGCAGCACGAGCACGCCGCAGCCGAGCGGCACGAGCACCGCGGAGATCCAGGTCGGCCACGGAATGGCACCGGAGAGCACATCGTGCTGTTCGTAGTTCTCCAGCGCGCGATCGAATCCGACCTTGCTGATGAGGACGAAGACGAACAGTCCGGTGAGGGCGGTGACGATCTCGGAGAGCCGCCGGCCTGCAGGCGGGAAGCGCGACGCCAGGACGTCGACACCGACATGCGCATGCACGCGCAGAGTATCCGACAGCGTCAGAAAGAATGCCCCCGCGAGCAGATAGAGACCGATCAGGTCATAGGTGAAGGAAAGGGGGCTATTCAGGACGTAGCGCATGAAGACGTCGACCACGACAAGCGTCATGATTGCGAAGAGGCAGATCGCCGCGATCACCGTAAGTGCGCGCTCCAGCACGCCGAGTAGATCCGTTGCTCGCCTGATCACCTCTGGCCCCCTCCTGTGCCGAATCGGGTCGAACTACTTGGCGCCGCCGGCGGCGAGCAGGTCTTCGAACTCCTTCAACGCGGCGGAGGCCTGCTTGCCGCGGCTGTCGAGCCCGCTCGCCCATTCCTTGCCGACGCCCTTGAGCTTGTCCTTCATCTCGGCACGCGTCGCTTCCGGCAGCGGATCGAAGCTGATGCCTTCGTCCTGCATCTGCTTCTTGGTGGTTTCGCCTTCCTTTTCGACGCCGGCGCAGGCCTGCGGCGTGATCGCCTCGGAAGCCTCATTCATCGCCTTCTTCACGTCGTCGGGCAGCTTGTCCCAGACTGACTGGTTGATGGAGTAAGCAACGATGAAGCTGCCGAAGCTGACGCCTTCGGTGGCGTGCTTGACCAGCTTGTCGAGACCATAGGACACGACGCTGTCGAGCGGGAAAAGCAGGCCGTCCATGGTGCCGCGCGACAGCGACTCATAGGCATCGGGCGCAGCCATGCGCACCGGTACGGCATTGAGCGCACGCAGCGTCAAATCCTGCGCGCCGCCCGTGGTGCGCAGCTTCAGACCCTGCATGTCCTTGGTGGCTTCCACCTTCGACTTGACGGTCCACACCTGGTAGGGCGGCAGCACGACGGCCATCAGCAGCTTGATCTTGTTCGGCGCGTATTCCTGCTTGGCCAGAATGCCCTCGCGCGCGCTCTTCCAGTAGGCGAGCGTGCCCTGGCAACTGGTCGCGAACGCGCCCGGCAATTGCGCGACTTCCGACAGCGGCATCTTGTCGGACACGTAGGACGGCCCGATGTAGCCGATGTCGACCACGCCGGACTGGGTCAGCCGCAGCATGTCTGCGGCTTTCCCGATCTGCTGGTTCGGGTAATAGGTGAAGGTCACCGCGCCGTTGGTGCGCTTGGTGACGTCGTCCATCCAGGGCTTGAGCATCAGGCGGACGAGGTAGTGACCGGCGGGGAAGCTGTCGGCGACCTTCAGCTCCAGAGCCTGCGCCGACCATGTCGAGACCGGCAAAGACAGCGCGAGCGCGGCGACAATCCGGACCAGGTTCTTCTTCATTTCATTCTCCTTGACGCGTCCCCACGCCGGAGGCGGCAGCCGATCGCTGCGGCACCTACGGCTTCGTTCCACTTCTTGCTTGAGGAAAATGTACATATACGTGAATTTATTTGTCAAGTATATGAACTGTGCATGGAGCCATGCGCTTGGGACCGCGAACCTCGAATTGACACCTCCATTTTATGAACTCTAACTCCACGTATATGAATTCATCCCACGAGGCCCCATGGGACCGCTTGCCGGCTTCACCGTTCTCGACCTGACCTCGGTGCTGATGGGCCCCTACGGCACCCAGGTTCTGGCCGACATGGGCGCCGACATCATCAAGGTCGAAAGCCCCGAGGGCGACATCGTTCGCCAGATCGGCCCCGGCCGCACGCCCGGCATGGGCGGGATGTTCCTCAACGCCAATCGCGGCAAGCGCAGCATCGTGCTCGACCTCAAGAAGAAGGAAGGGCGCGAGGCGCTGCTGCGGCTGGCGAAGCGCGCCAACGCGCTGGTCTATAACGTGCGCCCGCAGGCGATGGCGCGGCTCGGCCTCGACTACGAGACGCTCGCCGCTATCAATCCCGCGCTCGTCTATGTCGGCGCGTTCGGCTACGGCCAGTCCGGTCCCTACGCGGCCAAACCCGCCTATGACGACCTGATCCAGGGCGCGGCGACGATTCCGACATTGCTCGCCGCCGCCGGTGACGGCACGCCGCGCTACGTTCCCGTCACCATTGCCGATCGCATCGTCGGGCTTATGATGGTGAATGCGATCATGGGCGGGCTGATGCACCAGCAGCGCACCGGCATCGGGCAGCGCATCGACGTGCCGATGTTCGAATCCATGACCGAGTTCGTGCTGGTCGATCATCTCGGCGGGTTCACCTATGACCCGCCGCTCGATCATGGCGGCTATCCCCGCCTGCTGTCGCGCTATCGGAAGCCCTACAAGACCAGCGACGGTTATCTCTGCGTGCTCATCTACAACGACAAGCACTGGCGCAGCTTCTTCGAGGCGATCGCGCAGCCGGAGTTCCTGCAGCAGCCGCGCTTCGCCAACCACGCGGCGCGCACCAAGCACATTGACGAGATCTATGCGGAGATCGGTCAGATCTTCACGACGCGTACCACCGCGGAATGGCGCGAGCTCTTGGAGCGCGCCGATATTCCGGTGATGCCGATGCACACGCTGGAGACCATTCTGGACGACCCCCATCTCGATGCAGTCGGTTTCTTCAGGACGGTCGATCACCCCGTGGAAGGCCGCATCCGCCAGATGCGCGTGCCCTCGACCTGGAGCGAGACCCAGCCGGAAGCCGCCGGGCCCGCCCCGACGCTCGGCCAGCATGGCCGCGACATTTTGCGCGAGGCCGGCTTCTCGACCGAGGAGATCGAGCAGCTCGCCGAACAAAAAGCAGTTCACCTGGCCGCGCCGCCTTAAGCCGCAGCGCTGGCCAAAATCGCAGGACATACAGGGAGGAAACCGCGATGGCCGGACTTTATTTCGAAGACTTTTCCGTGGGCCAGGAGTTCAGGCATCCGCTGACCCGGACCGTCACGGAGATGGACAACACCATGTTCAGCCTGCTGACGCTCAATCCGCAGCCGCTGCATATCGACGCCCATTTCGCCGAAAAGACCGAGTTCGGCCAGCGCATTTTCAACAGCCTTTACACCCTCGGCATCATGATCGGCATGACGGTCTATGATACGACCATGGGTACCACCGTTGCCAATCTCGGCATGACCGACGTGACGTTTCCAAAGCCGGTCTTCCATGGCGACACCTTGCGGGCGACGACGAAGGTGCTTTCGTTGAGGGAATCCAAATCGCGCCCCAAAGCGGGCATCGTCGAGTTCGAGCACCATGCCTTGAACCAGAACGACGAAATCGTCGGCAAATGCCGCCGCATGGCGATGATGCACAAGAGGCCGGTCTGATGCGTTCGATGCTGTTCGTGCCGGGCGATTCCCCGCGCAAATTCGAGAAGGCGAGCGAAGGCAAAGCCGACGCGCTGATCATCGACCTCGAGGATTCCGTCGTCACCGATAAGAAGCCGGAGGCGCGTACGCTGACGCTTACCATGCTGACGAGCCGCCGCGGCCCGCACCAGCTCTACGTCCGCGTCAACGCGCTCGACACCGGCATGACGCTGGCCGATCTCGCCGCGGTGCTGCCCGGCAGGCCCGACGGCATCGTGCTGCCGAAATCGCAAGGCGGCGACGACGTGCGCCAGGTCGCGACCTGGCTCGAAGCCTTGGAAGCCGCTTCCGGCATCGCGATCGGCTCCACCCGCATCGTCTGCGTCGCGACGGAGACGGCAAGCTCGATCTTCGGCCTCGGCAGCTACAAAGGCTGCTCCCCCCGCCTCGCCGGCCTGATGTGGGGCGCGGAAGACCTCTCGGCCTCGCTGGGGGCCACCGAGAAGGCATCTAGCGGCGTGTTCCACAGCCCCTATCGCCTCGCGCGCGATCTCTGCCTCATGGCCGCGGCCGCGGCTGAGGTCGCGCCGATCGACACCGTCTATACCGACATCGACAATCTCGCCGGCCTCGAGCAGGAAACGCGTGCGGCGCGGCGCGACGGCTTTTCGGCCAAGGCGCTGATTCATCCCAAGCATGTCGATGTCGTCAATGCCGCGTTCGCACCGACGGAAGCCGAACGGACCTGGGCGGAGAAAGTGATCGCGGCGTTCGCCAGCAATCCCAATTCTGGCACGCTGCGGCTCGACGGCCAGATGATCGACAAGCCACATCTTCGCGCCGCGAAGAAGATCCTCGGCCAGCCCTAGAGAAGCAGGACCGCAACGCCGCCATGATCGTTCGCCAAGCCGCAAACGTCCTGGAGATCATGGAATTCTTCGCGCAAGTGAAGAAGCCGGCGACGCTTGCGGAGATCGCCGATCATTTCGGCTGGCCGCGCTCCTCGACCTTCAACCTGCTCGCGACGCTGTCCGAGAAGGGCTATCTCTATGAGCCGCGACCGCGCGCCGGATTCTATCCGACGCCGCGCTGGCTCGCGATGGCGCGGATGATCTCGGAGGTCGAGCCGCTGCCGCAATGGACGCATCAGCTGATCGCCGACCTCTCCGCCGAGACCGGCGAGACCGCATCCATCGTGGCGCCGGCCGGCGTGATGGCGGTGTTCATCGACGTCGTCGAATCCCAGGCCGCGATCCGCTATTTCGCCACCATCGGCCACCGCGTGCCGATCCACGCCACCGCCAGCGGCCGCGCGCTGCTGCTGCAATACTCCCAGGAAGAGCGCGACTCGGTCTATCGCAAGATCGAGTTCAAGCAATACGGCCCGTCGACGCCGATCAGCATCGAGGCGGTGGAGACCGAGCTGCGCAACTCGATTGCGCGCGGCTATTGCCAGAGCTTTGCCGATTACAGCCGCGACCTCGCGGGCGCCGCGATCCCCTTGCCGATCGGCGACCGCCGTCTTTCGGTGGTCGTCGCCGGCCCGGAATTCCGGATCGGCCCGAAGGTCGCGGATGTGGCAGCGCTGATCGCCAGGACGGTCGAGCGGTTGCGGCCGAAGGCGCCGGCCTGAAGCGCTGCGACCTCAGTCGAATCCCTGAACGGGCGGCGTCGAGGTCTGCGCCGGCGCGGCCGGCGCAGCCTGAACCGGCGCCGCCTGAGTGCCGGCGGCTCTCATCTGGCCGTTGGCATTCATGGCCTGGCGCGCGCGGGGCG
>NZ_JXDL01000001.1:6410642-6441859 GCF_001590795.1 Bradyrhizobium sp. AT1 | reverse complement strand
GATCGAAGGTCCGGCGGTGTAGCCGATCAAAGCTCCGGCGACCGCTCCGACCGGGCCCAGCACGACGGCGCCGGACACCGCGCCGAGCGCCGCATCGCCCGCGCGCTCCTGCGCAACCGCGCCAACGGGCACACAGGCCAGCATTGCGACAGCAGTGATCAGAGCTTTGGTCATCGGAGCGCCTCCCTCACGGGAAATCACTCGTTCTCAAATATGGCCGCAGGAGGTTCGCTTGCCGGCCAACCAAAGGCAATCGGCGGGTGGAACTCCCGCCACAGGCCTCCGCCGCCAACCGTTGGTCGCGGCGGCAGCGTGGAGCTACACGATCTTGATCGACATGTCGGGCAGACCCTCGAGCCTGCACAGCAGCACGTCGCCCCTCACCACCGGACCGACATTCTCCGGCGTGCCGGAATAGATGATGTCGCCGGCTTTCAATTCGAACGCTTCCGACAGTTTCGCGATCTGCTCGGCCACGCTCCAGATCATCTTGCTGAGATCCGAGTTCTGCTTGATGGTCCCGTTGATCGCCAGCGAGATCGCGCCCTTTTCGAAATGGCCGGTCTTGCTCACGGGGTGAATCGGGCCGAGCACCGCGGCGTGGTCAAAGCTCTTGCCGATCTCCCACGGCTTCTTCTCCGCGGCCATGCCGTTCTGGAGGTCGCGCCGGGTCATGTCGAGGCCGAGCGCGTAGCCATAGACATGGTCGAGCGCCTTATCGACCGGGATGTTGGTGCCGCCGGATTTCAGCGCGGCGACCAGCTCGACCTCGTGATGGTAGTTCTTGGTCAGCGACGGATAGGGATGATCGGCGACCTCGCCGGCCCCAACGTTCTGGATCGCGTCGGTTGGCTTCTGGAAGAAGAACGGCGGCTCGCGGTTCGGATCCGAGCCGCGCTCGATCGCGTGTGCCGCATAGTTGCGGCCGACGCAGTAGATGCGGCGAACCTGGAACACCTCTTTCTCGCCGACGATCGGGATCGTCACCATCGGCACCGGAAAGATCGGCTTGGGTCCGACCTGCGCCGCGGCCGGCGCCGCTTCGGCGATGCCCGCCGCGGTCATTGCGGCTGCGGCAGTAAGCACGTCACGTCGAGACGTCTTCGTCATGGTTCTATTCCCTGCTTTGGGGACTCGTTTCCTCGACGGTGTTCTAGAACCAAACAGCCGGCAGGCCAATGGCCCGTCCGCGACATCGCGCGAGACGGATCGACATCAGGATTTCAGCGCGTCGCGCGCCGTTTCCGGCGCCATCAGCGTCGCAATGATCGTGATGAGCGACAGCGCGATGATGTAGACCGACACGGCCCAGTAGGAACCGGCCCATGCCAGCAGCGCGGCGGCGATCAGTGGCGAGAAGCCGCCGCTCAGTGCCGCCGCGACATTGGCGCCGAGCGAGGCGCCGCTGTAGCGCACCTGGGTGCGGAACAGCTCCGGCATGAAGGCGGCCTTCGGCCCAAACAGGAGGGCATGCGTCAGCGTCATCGTGACGACGAGCGCCAGCGTGATCAGCGCCGGCTCCCTGGTGTCGAGGAACCAGAACAGCGGAAACGCCAGCGCCACCGAGAACACGCCGCCGGCAAGATAGAGAGCCTTGCGGCCGAAAATATCGGACAGCCAACCGGCGAGCGGGAGTGTCGCGAACTCGACGAGGGCGGCATAGACCACGGCGTCCAGGATTACCTGGCGCGGCAGGCCGAGTTTTGACGTCGCGTAAACAACGGTGAAGACGGTGAGGAGATAAGCAAGGCCGACTTCGGACACGGTGATGCCGATCGCGAGCAGAAAGCTGCGCCAGTCGCGGCGGAGCACTTCCCATACCGGCTGCGCCAGAACTTCCTTGCGCTCGACCACCGCCTTGAAGTGCGGCGTCTCCGCAAGCTTGAGCCGCACGATGAAGCCGACGCCGACCAGCAGGATGCTGATCAGGAACGGCACGCGCCATCCCCAACTCAGGAAATCAGCTTCGGGCAGCTTGGTCATCAGGCCGAAAATGCCGGTCGAGGCGGCAACGCCCACGGGAAAGCCGATCTGCACCAGGCTGCCATAGAAGCCGCGGCGGTTGCCGGCATGCTCGATCACCATGACGACCGCGCCGCTCCATTCGCCTCCCAAGCCGATGCCTTGGATGAAGCGCAACATGACCAGCAGGATCGGGGCCCAGACGCCGATCTGGCTGTAGGTCGGCAGGCAGCCGATCAGGAAGGTGCCGAGCCCCATCGCGATCATGGTCGCGACCAGCATGGTCTTGCGGCCGAGCCGGTCGCCGTAATGGCCGATGATGGCGCCGCCGATCGGCCGCGCCACGAAACCGACCGCATAGGTCGAGAACGCCGCCAGCGTGCCGACGAAGGGATCGAAGCTTGGGAAGAACAGCTTGTTGAAGACGAGCGCGGCCGCCGTGCCGTAGATCAGGAAATCGTACCACTCGATCGCGGTGCCGAGCGCGCTCGCCCACACCACATGCGCCGTCGTCGATTTCTCCGCAGACGCGGAGACCCCTGCTGCTGCCGTCATTGCCATCCGCCCCACAGATTCCAGAGCGCATCATGGCCAATCGCAGATCGGGTTGCAACCTGCGGGAGCATGACGCGTCTCTTGCCCCGGACGCTGCGCAGCACGAAGTGATGCGCTGCAGAGCCGGGGCCCATGCAGCGTCGAAACGGGCTCGGCGGCATGGGTCCCGGCGCTGCGCAGCAGCGCAAGAGCGCTGCAGCGCGTCCGGGACACGAGAGCTTTGAGCGCCGATGTCATCACACCCGTCATTGCGAGGAGCACTTGCGACGAAGCAATCCAGGCTGCTTCCGCGGAAAGACCTTGGATTGCTTCGCGGAGCCTGGCATCGGGCCACGCTTCGCGCGGACCCGTTGGCCCGCAATGACGGACGTGGCGGCAGTCGTGCGCAAGCCTTCAGAATGCCGCCCACAGGACCGGACCCGCCTCCCCGTTATTCGCCATTGACAAAGTCATTCGCCAATATCTAATTTATCTCCGGACCAGCCAGCCGCGCCATGCGGCCAATAAAACAGAGGGAACAATCATGAGAGGGCTTCTGGCCTGCGCCATGCTCGCGGCCATGACTTCGACAGCCATGACGACTGCCGCAACCGCGCAAGTCTCCGACGACGCGGTGCGGATCGGCGTGCTGACGGACCTGTCGAGCTGGGGTCGCGACAACAGCGGGCCAGGCTCGGTGGAGGCCGCGAAGATGGCGGTTGAGGAATTCGGGCCGACCGTGCTCGGCAAGCCGATCGAGATCATCAGCGCCGATCACCAGATGAAGACCGACATCGGCGTGCAGATCGTGCGCGGCTGGTTCGACAACGGCAAGGTCGATGCCGTCGTCGACATCCCCAATTCCGGCATCGCCATCGCCGTCCACAACATGGTGCGCGAGCGCAATAAGATCGCGCTGCTCTCGGGCCCGGGCGCGAGTTCGCTGACGGACGAGCTGTGCAGCCCGAACACCGTGCACTTCACCTACGATACCTATGCGCTGTCGAAAGTGACGGCGTCCGCCGTGATCAAGGAAGGCGGAAAATCCTGGTACTTCATCACCGCGGATTATGCCTTCGGCCAGCAGCTCGAGAAGGACGCGACGCGCTTCATCAACGAAATGGGCGGCAAGGTGCTCGGCGGCGTCAAGCATCCGACCAACACCGCGGACTTCTCCTCCTTCGCGCTGCAGGCCCAGGGCTCGAAGTCCGACGTCGTCGCCTTCGCCAATGCCGGCCAGGATACCGACAACGCGATCAAGCAGTCCGGCGAGTTCGGCCTGGTCCAGGGCGGCCAGAAGCTCGTCGGCCTGTTGATGTTCGACACCGACGTGCATGCGATCGGCCTCAAGGCCGCGCAGGGCACCTACATGACCACGGCCTCCTACTGGGCCATGGACGAGGCCACCCGCGCCTGGTCGAAGAAGTTCTACGAGCGCACCAAGGTGATGCCGACCATGATCCAGACCGGGGTCTACGGCTCGGTGCTGCATTATCTCAAGGCGATCAAGGCCGCCGGCACCGACGATTCCGCCAAGGTGATGGCCAAGATGCGCGAGCTGCCGATCGAGGATACATTCGTCCATGGCGGCAAGTTGCGCGAGGACGGCCGCGTCATCCGCGACATGTATCTCGCCAAGGTGAAGACGCCCGAGCAATCGAAGGAGCCGTGGGACTATCTGGACATCGTCAAGACCGTGAAGGGGGAGGACGCCTTCCGCCCGGTCTCCGAGTCCAAATGTCCGCTGCTGAAGAAGTGAGGCCAGATGACCGGCACCGAGCAAAGCGCAATTGAGACTTACGAGTGCGATGTGCTCGTGGCCGGATCGGGTTGCTCCGGCATGTCGGCCGCGATCACAGCCCGCTCCCGAGGCCTCGACGTCCTGATCGTCGAGAAGGAACCGCGCTTCGGCGGCACCACCGCCCGCTCCGGCGGGTGGCTGTGGATCCCCGGAACGTCGCTGGCGAAGGCGTACGGCATCGAGGAAACGCCGGAGCAGGCTCGCACCTATCTGCGGCACGAGGCCGGCAACAATTTCGACGCCGCGCGCGTCGATGCGTTCCTGAGCGCCGGGCCCGAAGCGGTCGATTTCTTCACCAGCAAGACGGCGCTGCGCTTCGACATGCCGCTGGTGTTTCCCGACTATCACGCGGAGGCGCCGGGCGGCGCGCAAGGCGGCCGCTCCATGGTGACGCGCCCGTTCGACGGCCGCGAGCTCGGCGATCTCATCAAGTCGCTGGGCATGCCGTTGCCCGAGCTCACCGTGTTCGGCATGATGCTGGGAAGCGGCAAGGAGATCATCCACTTCATGCGGGTGACGAAGTCGCTGACCTCGGCGGTGTACGTCGCCAAGCGGCTGTCGCGGCACCTGATGGACGTGCTGCGCTATGGCCGCGGCATGACGCTGACCAACGGCAATGCGCTCGCAGGGCGCCTCGCCAAATCGGCGCTCGACCTGAAGATTCCGATGTGGCTGTCCTCGCCCGTGCGCGAGCTGACGGTCGAGAACGGCGCGGTCACCGGCGCGATCGTGTCGCGCGAAGGACGCGACATCCGTGTCCGTGCACGCCGTGGCGTCGTGCTCGCCTGCGGTGGTTTCCCGCACGACGTCGAGCGGCGCAGAAAAATGTTTCCGCATGCGCCGACCGGCCATGAGCATTTTTCGCCGGGCCCCACCGGCAACACCGGCGATGGCCTGCGTCTCGCAGAATCCGCCGGCGCGCATGTCGAGGATCGCCTGCCCAACGCGGCGGCCTGGGTGCCGGTGTCGCTGACGACGCGCAAGGACGGCTCCAAGGGCGTGATGCCGCACTTCATCGACCGCGCCAAGCCCGGCGTGATCGCGGTGATGCGCGACGGCAAACGCTTTGCCAATGAAGGCAATTCCTACCACGACTTCGTCCAGGCCATGATCAAGGCTGCCAAGCCCGGCGATGAGATCGCGGCCTTCCTCGTCTGCGATCATCCCACACTGCGCAAATACGGCCTCGGCTGTGTGCCGCCCTTCCCGATGCCGCTGGGTCATCACCTCGAGACCGGCTATCTCATGCGCGGCGACACGCTGGAGGCGCTCGCCGCGAAGGCCGGCATCGATCCGAAGGCGTTCGCCGAGACGGTCAAGCAGTTCAACGCGACCGCGCCGCTGGGACACGACGCCGCCTTCGGCAAGGGCTCGAAGGCCTATAACCGCTACCAGGGCGACGCGATGCACGGCCCTAACCCTTGCGTCGCGCCGATCGAGAACGGGCCGTTCTATGCCATCAAGATGGTGATCGGCGATCTCGGCACCTATGCCGGCATCGTCACCGACGCGAACGCGCGGGCGCTCGACGCCGAGGGCCGGGTGATTCCCGGGCTCTATGCCGCGGGCAACGACATGGCGAGCATCATGGGCGGCAATTATCCCGGCGCCGGCATCACGCTTGGGCCGGCGCTGACCTTCGGCTACATTGCCGGCCGTCACCTTGCCGACAGCGCCGCCAAGCGCGACGCGGCGTAAGCCTGAGCGCATCGGAGGCGCATGAAAAGGGAAAGCCGCGGCATCCAGTCGATCGAGGTCGGCGGAGAATTGCTCCGGGCGCTTGCCCGCAGCGGCGAGCCGATGATGCTGCGCGATCTCGCCCGCGAGGCCGGCATGACGCCGGCCAAGGCGCATCCTTATCTCGCCAGCTTCTCGCGCATCGGCCTGATCGAGCAGGACGAGACCACCGGTCGCTACGAGATCGGCGCGCTGGCGCTGGAGCTCGGCCTGATCAGCCTGCGCCGGCTTTCCGGCGTGCGCATCGCAAGGCCCAAGATCGCCGCGCTGGCGAGCCAGATCGGCCACGCGGTCTCGCTCGCGGTGTGGGGCACGCACGGCCCGACCGTGGTCCAGCTCGAAGAACCCGCCCAGCCTGTTCACATCGTCATGCGCGCCGGCTCGGTGATGGCGCTGCTGGAGACCGCCACCGGCCGCGCCTTCGCGGCCTTCCTGCCGGAGAAGACGATCAACGCCGCGCTCGAGAGCGGCCTCGACCGTCACGGCGTCGGCTACAATCCCAAGCGCGCGGTGAAGGGCGCCAAGGTCGCGGAGATGCTGACCGAGGTGCGCAAGCACGGCCTCGCCCGCGCGCTCGGCGATCCCCTGCCCGGCGTCAACGCGTTCTCGGCCCCCGTGTTCGACCATTCCGGTCATGTCGCGCTGGTCATCACCGCGATGGGGCCGGAAGGCACCTTCGATGCGCGCTGGGACAGCCCGATCGCGCATGCGCTGCGCGACTGCGCCGGCGGGATTTCGAAGCGGCTGGGTTACGGGATCACCGCTGCCGCGGAGTGAGCGCCTCTACTTCTCCTTCACCGGCACCGTGTAGTTCAGGATCAATCGCCCGCCGTCCGGATAGATTGTCTGTCCCGTGATGTAGGACGCATCGTCACTCGCGAGGAACGCGACGACAGAGGCCACCTCACTCGGCTCGCCGCCGCGCCCCGCAGGCGTGCGGGACATCACCGTCCTGCGGGCGTCTTCCGACGTGTAGATCGACGACGCCACCATGTCGGTCAGGATCGTGCCCGGCCCGACCGCGACGACGCGGATGTTGTGCGGGGCGAGCGCGACGGCGGCGACCGAGGTGAGCTGCTTCATGCCGCCCTTGGACATCGCGTAGGTCGCCAGCGCCGGGATCGCCAGCAGCGCGTTGACCGAGGACATGTTGATGATGACCCCGCCACCGCCTTGCGCGATCATCTGCCTGGCCGCGGCCTGGACGCCGAAGAACGCGCCCTTCAAATTGATGCCGATGATCTCGTCGAATTCCTCTTCAGTGATCTCCAGAATGTCGCGATTGCGGGCGACACCGGCATTGTTCACCATGATATCGAGCCGGCCGAATTCCTTCGCGGCGGTGGCGACGAGCTGATCCACGTCTGCGCGCCTGGCAACATTGCCGACGACGGTGCGCAAGGCATCAGGATGTCCGAGCTCGGCCGCCGTCGCGGCGAGGCCATCGGCATCGACGTCCGAGATCACGACCTTGACGCCGTCGTCCAAAAATCTCTTCGCGCAGGCCTTGCCGATGCCGCGCGCTGCGCCGGTGATGGCGGCGACCTTGCCGGATAATTTCATGGCTTCACTCCAGGACTAGTGACGATCTCTCTCGGACGCGTTCACGCAAAGACGCGCGGGCGCAGCCCGGCATGAAACCAGGTGATCATGGAATAGATGTCGTAGACCGGCAACCCGACCTCGGCCTGAAGCGCCGCCGCATAGGGCGGCATGTTGGTGCATTCGAGCACGATGGCGCCGACATCGGGGTTTTCTGCGACGAGCTGCTTGCCGGCCTCGACCACGTCACGCTCGGCCTGCGCGATATCCATGTCGTCCTTCTCGGCCTTGATCAGGACGCGGAAGAACTCCTTGCCATTCTCGGTGCCGACCAGCGGCGTATCGAGCGGCACACCGGCGCCTTCGAGATGGGCCGGCGTCAGGGTCGAGCCCGACACCGTGACGAGACCGACGCGCTTGCCCGGCGGCAGGGTCGCCTGCACCCACGGCACCTGCATCAGCGACGAGGTCGCGACGGGAACGCCGACCGCGGCCGCGATCTCCTTCTGGAACAGCGAGAGGAAGCCGCAATTGGTGGTGATGGCCTCGGCCCCGAGCCGCACCAGATCCCTGGCCGCGTCGATGAAATCAGGCAGCAGGCCGGCCGCGCCCTTCAGCACCACCTTCTCCGGCGAGGCCCCGCTCACCACGCGATAGAGCACGGGGAATGGCCAGGTCGTGCCGTTGCCCATGTCGCCGGGAATGCGGGGAAAGCGCGCCTCCAGCATCAGGATGCCGAGCGACGCACCATAGATGGCCTTGCCGCCGCGGGCGATGCGGGAGGATGAAGGGGCTGAATGGGTCATGCTGCGACCTCAGAGGAAGCGTTCGGGTGCAAATGGCACGAGGGGAATCTCAGGCGGCTTGCCGCTCAGCAACTGCGCGACGAGTCGGCCGGTGCGGGCCGAGCCGACCAGGCCGATATGGCCGTGGCCGAAGGCATAGATAACGTCGCGCGAGGCGCGGGCGTAACCGATGCAGGGACGTCCATCCGGCATGCTCGGCCGATGGCCGAACCACGTCTTGATGCGCGAGGCCGGAATATCCTTCGGCAGCTTTGGGAACATGCTGAAGAGGTGATCCCGCAGGATCTCCGCCCGCTTCCAGTTCGGTGCGGCCTCGAGGCCGGCGATCTCGACGGTGCCGGCGGCGCGCAGGCCCTTGTTGGTCCAGTTCACCACCATCTTGGCGTCCGACGCCATCATCGAGCTGCGCGGCCCCGATTCCGGATTCTCGATCATGACGTGATAGCCGCGTTCGGTCTCGAGCGGCAGGGAATCGCCGATCGAGGCCGTCAGCTGCTTCGATCGCGCGCCGGCGGCAACCACCGCGGCATCGCAGGCGATCTCGCCGGTCTCGGTGACGACCGCCACAAGCTTGTCGCCGCTCAGCTTCAGCCCGGTCGCCTTGGCTCGCACGTGCTTGGCTCCGCCAGCGATGGCATGGTTGGCGAGCGCCGCGACATAAGCGCCGGGATCGCGGCAGCGGCCGGCCTCTTCCACCACCACGCCAAAGGTGTAGCGCGGATGCAGGTCGGGCTCGCGCTGGCGCATCTCGTCGGCAGAAAGCTCCAGCCATTCGACGCCGACCTTCTTGCGCAGGCGCCAGCCGAGATCGTTGTCGAAATTGCCGCGCGAGGGGAAGACATGCATCACGCCGTTACGCTCGACCAGTTCTGGCACCCCCGCCTCTTCCGCGAGCCTCCGGTGCAGCAGCGGCGCGTCCTTCAACAGGTCGCGCAGCGCAAACGCCGTCGTCTCGACCCGCGCCTCGGTCCAGCCCGAGAGCAAATACTTGACCAGCCACGGCAGCGCCTTCGGCAGATACGACCAGCGGATCGCAAGCGGACCGAGCGGGTCCATCAGATAGCCCGGCACCTTCTTCCAGATGCCCGGCTCGGCCGGCGGGATCACCGAATGCGACGACAGCCAGCCGGCATTGCCGTAGCTCGCCGCCTGCTCGCCGCCGGGCTCGCCGGGATCGATCAGCGTGACGCGGTGGCCCTCGCGCAGCGCCTCGATGGCGCTGATCACGCCGACCGCGCCGGCACCGATGATGGCGACGTGGCGGCCGGTCGCCATCGCTTTAAGCCTTCACCGCCGGCGTAAAGTCCTTGCCGACGGAGATCGCCCTGGGATCGATGATGCAGTGGAGGATCGACGGCTTGCCCGAGGCCAGCGCCCGCTCGAACGCCGGCGCGAACTCTTCCGTGCGCTCGACGCGCTCGCCATGGCCGCCGAACGCCTTCGCATACATCGCAAAGTCCGGATTCTTCAGCTGGGTGCCGACGACGCGGCCGGGATAGTCGCGCTCCTGGTGCATGCGGATGGTGCCGTATTGCGCATTGTCGACGACGATGACGACGAGCGGCGCGTCGTATTGCACGGCGGTCGCGAACTCCTGGCCGTTCATCAGGAAGCAGCCGTCGCCGGCAAAGGCGACGACTGTCCGATCCGGATATTGCCGCTTCGCGAGCACCGCCGCGGGCACGCCATAGCCCATCGACCCCGAGGTCGGCGCCAGCTGCGCCGCAAAGCTGTGGAAGCGGTGATGGCGGTGAATCCAGCCGGCATAATTGCCGGCGCCGTTGCAGACGATGGCGTCCTTCGGCAGGCGGTCGCGCAACCAGGTCATGACCTGGCCGTATTGGAACGTGCCCGGCAGCTCGCGCGGCTTCTCGGTCCAGGCGATGTAATCGGCATGCGCCTTGGCGGCCTCACCCTTCCAGGCCACCGCGCCCGAGGGCTTCAGCGTCTCGACAGCGGCGGCGAAGGCGGCGGGCGTGGCCTGGATCGCCAGATCGGGCTGATAGACGCGGCCAAGCTCTTCCGAGCCCGGATGGACATGGACCAGCTTTTGCTTCGGGTTGGGGATGTCGAACAGCGTGTAGGACGAGGACGGCATCTCCGACATGCGGCCGCCGACGAGGAGAATGACGTCGGCGTTGTCGATGCGCGCCTTCAGGCCCGGGCTCGGCCCGATGCCGAGATCGCCGGCATAATGCGAATGATCGGCATCGATCAGCGAGGCCCGGCGGAACGAGGTCGCGACCGGCAGGTCGAAGCGCTCGGCAAAGCGCGCGATGCTCTTGGTAGCTTCATCGGTCCAGCGCGAGCCGCCGAGGACGACCAGCGGTGCCTTGGCGCCCGCGAGCATGGCGCCAAGCTTTTCGAGATCCGCGGGCGCGGGCCAGCTCACGGCCGGCTCGATGCGCATGGCGTCGGCAACGGCCGCGGTCTCGGTCAGCATGTTCTCCGGCAGCGCGATGACGACAGGACCGGGGCGGCCCTGCATGGCGACGCGGAAGGCGCGCGCCACCAGCTCCGGAATGCGGTCGGGACGATCGATCTCGACCGCCCATTTCGCCATGGAGCCGAACACCGCCTTGTAGTCGAGCTCCTGGAACGCCTCGCGCTCCCGCATGCCGGTATCGACCTGGCCGACGAACAGGATCATCGGCGTCGAATCCTGCATCGCGATGTGGACGCCGTGGCTGGCATTGGTGGCGCCGGGGCCGCGGGTAACGAAGCACACGCCGGGCCGCCCGGTGAGCTTGCCATAGGCCTCCGCCATCATCGCCGCGCCGCCCTCGGCGCGGCAGATCATGACGTCGATCGGGCTGTCATGCAGCGCATCGAGCGCGGCGAGATAGCTCTCGCCCGGCACGCAGGTGACGCGCTCGACGCCTTGGGCGACGAGCTGATCGATCAGGATCTGGCCCCCGGTGCGGGTGTTGCGGATGGTCATGAAGGCTCCCTCAGGGCATTGGCGATGCGTCGCTATTCGCCGAACTGCGTAAGACACGCCGACAGAGCGCGCAAGCGCCAAAGGCGATCATCGCCTGCGCAGGCGTCATGCCGGTCCGTGCCCCCTGCACGACAGCCTGCTCGCAATGACGGAGTATGACGCAACAGCATCGCTCTTCCGCTCCATCTCGCTTGCAGACGCGCCTTCGCCTTCTCGCAGCGCCTTGCGCCCGAGTCTTGCGCTTCTCGTCACGCCCTCAATGAAAGGGCGCAGGGAAGGCCGGGCGCCGGCTGGCACCCGCTTGTCCGTCGTGCGATGAAAATGCACACGCAATGCACAACGGATGACAGGTGAAGCCGGAAACGTCCGGCCTTCCCTGCGCGATGTTTGACGGCGTATGGCGCGCTCTCCCGGGAGCCGACCTTTCCTTTGGCCTCCCTCGTCCTCGCGGATTGACGGTGCGCTTTGCCCGGTTGGGCTCCACGCACCTCCGCAAGGCTTGACTGTAGCAACGACAGCCAGGACCACGCGATTTGGCCGTACGCTTCAGCGCCGCTCGTCCGCACGCGGCCGGATCTCACGGGGGTCTCCCGCCCTGCTCCGCCTCTCGTGCACGACGCTGCCGCGTCCACCGCTCCCCGATCCGCGGTTCGAAACGACGTACGACCGCCCCTTTCGCCGGATCAGGATGGCCCACACATACGCCGAAACCGAATTTCGGTAAAGTGGAATATTTTTGCGCGAGGGAATTGACAGAGGCCGACACAGGCACGATGGCGTAGCCCGGATGGAGCGCCAGCGTAATCCGGGACGGTGGCAGATGCCGGGCGAGCCGCCCCGGATTGCGCTGCGCTCCATCCGGGCTACGCAGCCTCAATGGTGAAGCCAGACGGCGCACCGGCTTGCCGCAATCAAGCGGCGGACTTCCGAGCCTCGATATGTTCGTCTACGATCCGGCCGACCACATCGTCGAGGACACGGGAATGCAGACCATCGGGCTGATCGGGGGCATGAGCTGGGAGAGTACCGCGCTCTATTACAAGCTCATCAATGAGCGGGTGCGCGATCGCATGGGCAAGCTGCATTCGGCCCCGCTGCTGCTGTATTCCTACGATTTCGAGACGATCAAGCAGATGCAGTACACCGGCCGCTGGGCGGAGGCTGCGGCCAGCCTGGCGGAGGTTGCGCGGCGGCTCGAAAGCGCCGGCGCGCGGGCGATCGTGCTGTGCACGAACACGATGCACAAGCTCGCGCCCGAGATCGTCTCCGGCGTGAGCATCCCCTTCATTCACATCGGCGATGCGACGGCGCAGCGGATCCGGGCGAAGGGATACCGCCGGGTCGGGCTGCTCGGCACCAAGTTCACGATGGAGGAGGATTTTTACATCGACCGGCTGCGCGCGCATGATCTCGACGTGCTGGTTCCTCCCACCGAGGCGCGCGCCGACGTGAACCGCATCATCTACGACGAGCTCTGCCTTGGGGTTGTCGCCGATCCTTCGCGTCACCGCTACCGGGAGGTGATGGCGGCGCTGGTGGCCGCCGGCGCGGACTGCATCATCCTCGGCTGTACCGAGATCACGATGCTGGTGGGGCCTGGGGATACGACGGTCGAGACGTTCGACACCACGGCGATACACGCCGAGACGGCGGCGGATTTCGCGATCGGGTGAGCTGATCTTCGCGGCTGAGGACAAAGGCCAGCGGGAACGACGCCCCGTGGCCCGCGCGAGCAAAGCGACATGCGCGATCTGTTGTCCCGGATATCGCTTCGCTCATCCGCCGGATTGCGTTAGGGCAATCGCATATGGTGTGCCGGATGCAGCGGCATTGGCAGTCCGCCCCCTCTCCCGCTTGCGGGCAGGGCTATCGCATATGACGGCACGATGTGGCGGCAACGGCAGTGAGCTCCCTCCCCCGCCTGGCGGGGGAGGGTTGGGGTGAGGGCTGTTTCCGCAATGGGACTATGGAAAATTGCGGAGGAAATCCCCAAGAGGTGAGAGCCCTCACCCGCCGCGCTCTTCGAGCGCGTCGGCCTCTCCCGCAAGCGGGAGAGGCGGAGCAAGCCCGCGGTCCTCGTGAAATCCATATGCGATAGCCCTGCGCTTGCGGACAAGGGCCGGGGTGGGGGCTGTCTCCGCGTTGGGATTGTTGAGAATTGCGGAGAATGTCCCCGGGTGGAGAGAACCCTCACCCGCCGCGCTCTGCGAGCGCGTCGGCCTCTCCCGCAAGCGGGAGAGGCGAAGACCCTCACCGATGCTCGATCGCCCGGATCGCGCCGCGCAGCTCGGCGAGGCCGCGGAGGCGGCCGATGGCGGTGTAGCCGGGGTTGGTGCGCTTGGTGGCGGCGAGATCATCGAGCATGCGGTGGCCGTGGTCGGGCCGGAACACGATCTGCTTGTCCGGGGCGCGCCGCGCATTCTCCTTCAGCAGCGCCTTGAGCACCGCGACCATGTCGACGTCGCCGTCGAGATGATCGGACTCGTGGAACGACAATCCGTCCGCCTCGCGCTTGGTCGCGCGCAGATGGGCAAAGGCGATGCGAGGGCCGAAGCGCTCGGCCATTTCAGGGAGATTGTTCTCCGCGCGCACGCCGAGCGAGCCCGTGCACAGGCAGATGCCGTTCGCCTTCGACGGCACGGCGTCGAACAGAGCCTGATAGTCGTCGGCGGAGGAGGCAATGCGCGGCAGGCCGAACAGCGGACGCGGCGGATCGTCAGGATGCAAGGTCAGGGACACCCCGAGCTGCTCGGCCACCGGCGTGACGCGCGCCAGGAATTCGGCTAGATGCTGCCGCAGGATCTTTGGCGTGATGTCGCGATAGGTCTCCAGCCGGTCGCGGAACTGCGGAATCGTCATCGGCTCCGTGGTCGAGCCGGGCAGCGCGCTGGCAATGACCATCACGAGATAGTCGATGTCGGCCTTGCTCATCTTCTCGAACAGCGCTTTCGCGCGCGCCTGCTGCTCGGGTGAGTATTCCTGAGTAGCCGCCGGACGCTTCAGAATATGCAGCTCGAACGCGGCAAAGCGGTCCTGGTCGAAGCGCATGGCGCGGGCGCCGTTCGGCAGCTCCCATTCGAGATCGGTGCGGCACCAATCGACCACCGGCATGAAGTTGTAACAGATGATCCTGATGCCGGAGGCCGCGACGGCTTCGAGGCTCGCGATCCAGGCGTCGATGGACTTGGTCGCCTTGCCGCCGAGACGCTTGACGTCGTCGGGAATCGGAATCGATTCCACCACCGACCAGGTCAGTTGCGAGCGGCCGGGCTGGCCGTTCTCGATGAAATTCTTGCGCTCCTCGACCGCTTTGCGCGTCCAGGCCTCGCCGATCGGCACCTGATGCAGCGCCGAGACGATGTCGCTCGCCCCGGCCTGCCTGACGTCATCGAGCGAGACCGGATCATCGGGCCCGTACCAGCGCCAACCTTCGAGCATCATGGGATCTCTCCACTCAATTCGCGGTCAGCACGACCTTGACGCTCTGCGAGCGGTCGAGCGCCAGCCGCAGCGCATCCGGCGCGGTCGACAGCGGACGCTCGGCGGTGACCAGCGACAGCACGTCGACGCTGCCATTGGAGATCAGTTCCACGGCGGTCATGAACTCGAAGCCAAAGCGGAACGAGCCGCGCAAATCGATCTCCTTCGCCATCACCGCATTCGACGGCGTCGGGATCTGGCCGCCCGGCAGATTGCCGATCTGCACCACCACGCCGCCACGCCTGACGATGCCGATGGCACTGGCGAGGCCCGCGGCCGTGCCTGAGACCTCGAACGCGACGTCGTAGGGGCGTGACGCCGCCTGCGCCTTCAGGCCTTCCTCACCGCCCGAGACGTTCTCGACATGTGAAGCGCCGAGCCTGGTCGCAAAGGCGAGCGGTGCCGGGGCGATATCGGCGACGGTCACGTCGGCCATGCCGGCGCGATGCGCGGCGAGCATGGTCAGCAGCCCGATCGGGCCGGCACCGAAGATGATGCCGCGCTTGCCCTCGATATTACCGGCGCGCGCGACGGCGTGCAGGCAGACCGAGAGCGGCTCGGCCAGGGCTGCGGCCTGATAGGACACGTGGTCGGGAATCTTGATGCATTGCGCCGGGATCGCGTCGAAATAATTGGCAAAGCCGCCCTGCATGTGCGGCGTCTTCGAGGCCGAGCCCATGAAGTAGATGTTCTCACAGAGGTTCGGCCGGCCCTCGCGACAGGCGACGCAATGGCCGCACCAGCGCGACGGATTGACGGCGACGCGGTCGCCGACTTTCAGATTGGCAGCAGAGCCCGCTATCTCCACCACCTCGCCCGAGATCTCGTGGCCAAGCACCAGCGGCGACTTCACCACGAAATCGCCGGTCCGGGCATGGCGGAAATAGTGCATGTCCGAGCCGCAGATGCCGCCGGCGCCGAAGCGGATGCGCACCATGCCGTCGGCGAGCTTGTCGAGCGGATGCTCGACCATGCGCAGATCTTCGGGGCCGAACAGGGTTGCGGCGAGAGCGGTCGAGGTCATTTGGAGAGTCCCATGTATTTTGGCAGCCAGAGGGTCAGTTCGGGAATGTAGGTGATCGCGATCAGCGCGAGCATCAGCGGCACCAGCCAGGGCAGGATCGCCACCGTCGTGCGCTCGACCGAGAGTTTTGCGACGCGGGCGAGCACGAACAGCACCATGCCGAGCGGCGGATGCAGCAGTCCGATCATCAGGTTCAGCGTCATGATCAGGCCGAAATGAATGGGATCGATGCCGAGCTTGAGCACGATCGGCAGCAGGATCGGCACCAGGATGGTGATCGCCGCCGTGGTGTCGATGAAGCAGCCGACGAACAGAATCAGCACGTTGGCGAGCGCCAGGAACACCCATTTGTTATGGGTGATGCTGAGCATCCAGTCCGACAGCATCTGGGCGGCCTGCGACACCGTCAGCAGCCAGGCGAAGATCGAGGCGGCGGTGACGATGAACAGCACCGAGGCCGTGGTCTCGATAGTGTCGAACGTCGCCTTGGCGACCGTCTTGAACGTCATGGTGCGGTAGCGCACGAGGCCGAGGAACAGCGACCAGATCACGGCGGCGACGGCCGCTTCCGTCGGCGTGAACCAGCCGAGCGTCATGCCGCCGATCAGGATCACCGGCGCCATCAGCGCCATCACCGCCGAGAAGTCGAAGTACCAGTCGATGATCAGCAGCGTGCCGAGCCCGATCACGACGGCGACGTTGACCGACATGCCGGCCATCACCATCAGCCAGATCGCCATCGGGAAAGACAGCACGATGGCGATCTCGAGCCCTGCCGAGCCGAGCTGCGGCCAGGAGAACGGGGTGTCGCTGCCCCATTTGTTCTTGTGCGCGAAATAGGTGACGGTCGCCATCATGAACAACGTCAGCACCACGCCCGGAATGACGCCGCCGAGGAACAGCGCGCCGATCGAGACGTTCGCCATCATGCCGTAGATCACGAAGGGCAGCGACGGCGGGATGATGGGGCCGAGCGTCGCGGAAGCCGCGGTGACGCCGACCGAGAACTCGGTGGAATAGCCGTGGTCCTTCATCGCCTTGATCTCGATGGTGCCGAGACCGGCGGCGTCCGCGATCGCGGTGCCGGACATGCCGGAGAAGATCACCGAGCCGATGATGTTGACGTGGCCGAGGCCGCCGCGCATCCACCCGACGAGAGCCACCGCGAACTTGTAGATGCGGCCGGTGACGCCGGCGATGTTCATGAGGTTGCCGGCCAGGATGAAGAACGGCACGGCGAGCAAAGGAAAGCTCTCGACGCCGGCGATCATCCGCTGCGCCAGCGTGACGTCGGGCGTCACGCCGCTGACCAGGATGTAGAGCAGCGACGACGCGGCCATGGCAATCGCCACGGGAACGCCGAGCAGCATCAGGACGAGGAAACCTCCGAGCAACAGCAGCATGGTCTTATCCTTCCGATCCGTCGTAGGCCCCGGGACGTTCGAGGACCGAGTAGCCCTGCCGCCAGTTCTGGATGGCCACCTGCACGGAGCGTGCGAACATCAGCACGAAGCCGAGCAGCACGGCGTAATAGACGTAGTTCTTGGGAAAGTTGATCGTGGTCATCTGCTCGTCGCCGATGATCTGGATGTAGACCCAGACCAGCTTGGTGGCGTAGCCGAAGAAGACGATGCGGATCAGGTCGATCAGCGTCGACAGCGCGCGCCCCACGGGTTGCGGCAGATAGCGGTAGACGAGGTCGACCTGGATGTGCCGCGACAGCCGCACGCACATCGAGGCGCCGATGAACACCACGCCGATCAGGCAATAGGTCGCGATCTCCTCGGTCCAGGCGTAGCTGTCGTTGAGCACGTAGCGGGTGAAGAACTGCAGGAAGACGGCGAGCGCCATCACCCAGAAGATCGCGAGCGCCACCCAGTCCTCGAACGCATAGACGCCGAGATCGACCTTCGGCGTCGCCTCTTCCTCGAACGTATGGGCGATCTCGTCCGCGGTGATCTGCCGGTGGATTTCGGCGGTGGACATGGGGCTGCTCCTCAAAACTCTCGATCGTCGTTCCGGGGCGACGCGTCAGCGTCGAACCCGGAACCTCGAGGTTCCGGGTTCTCGCTTCGCGAGCCCCGGAACGACGGCGCGTCAGTTATTTCACCGCCTGGATCTTTTCCCAGTCGGCCTTGCGATAGCCGAAGGTCTCGAACGCAACGTTCTTCAGCACGGTGTCGCGGAACTCGTTCTTGTCGACCTCGGTCACGGTCAGGCCCTTGTCCTTGAAGAAGGCGACCAGCTTGGCCTCGTTCTGCTTGATCTCGCCGGTCGCCTTGGCGGCCGCCTCCTGGGCGACGTCGGTGAAGATCTTCTTGTCCTCGTCAGAGAGCTTCTTCCAGAGCGCGCCGGCGATCACGGTGTTGAGGTGGTCGACGATGTGGCCGGTCAGCACAATGTGCTTCTGTACCTCGTAGAACTTCTTGGCCTCGATCGTGGTCAGCGGGTTCTCCTGCGCCTCGACGGTGCCGTTCTGGAGCGCGAGATAGACTTCGGCGAAGGCGATCGGCGCGGTGTTGGCGCCGCAGGCGCGCGGCATGGCGAGATAGGCCGGCACGTCGGGCACGCGCATCTTCAGGCCCTTCATGTCGGCGCAGGTCTTGATCGGCTTGTTCGACGAGGTCTGGCGCACGCCGTAATAGGTCACCGCGACGATGTGGTGGCCGCTCTTGTCCTCATAGCCCTTGGCGAGCTCCTTGAAGATGTCGCTCTTGGTGTAGGCGAGCAGATGATCGGCATCGCGGAAGGTGTAGGGATAATAGGTCACGCCGATCGGCGGGAAGCTCTTGGCCGCGAAGCTCGAGCCGGAGATGATGATGTCGACCGAGCCGAGCGACAGGCCCTGGTTGATGTCGGCTTCCTTGCCGAGCTGCGAGGCCGGATAGACGTCAATCTGATAGCGCCCATTGGTGCGCTTGCCGATCTCCTGCGCGGCCCACACCGAGGCGGTATGGAACGGCTCCGAGGTCTCGTAGACATGGGCCCATTTGAGCTTGGTCTGCGCCATGCTGGCCTGGGTGGCGGCCAACAGCGCGGCGGCGGACATCGCAGCGGCAATCGTCATCTTCTTCAACATCGACTTTTCCTCCATCGTTCAAGTCTGCTTCTTGTTCGCCCGCCCCGGCACGGATGCGGGCCGTACAATCTCATCAGCGCCGCGTGCTGCCGGTCTTGCCACGCTTCTTTTTCGGCTGAGGTCTCGTTGACTTCGCCGCAGCGCGTCCCGCGCGGCTCTGCCCGGATGCCGCCGCTGCCGCGCTCTCGGCGCCAAAGTTCTGCGCAAAGCGCTCCTGCGACCGCGCCAGATGATCGCGCATCGCCTTGCGCGCGGCGTCGGGATCATGCGCCGCTATGGCGTCGCGCACGGCGCGATGCTCGTCGAGCGCGGTGCGCCAGGTGCCCGGGCTTTCGAAATAGTGCGCAAGCTTGGCAAAGTAGGGATTGAGGCGCTGGTCGAACAGCTCGCCGACCACGCGCACCAGGACGGCATTGCCGAGACTGCCGGCGATCGCGACGTGGAACGCGCGATCGTGCACCATCGAGGCTTCGCCGGGATGCTCGACGTTTTCCATCGCGAGCAACGAGGCGTCGATGCGGGCGATGTCGTCCTTGGTCGCGACCCGCGCGGCCTGTTCGGCGATCGCGCTTTCGAGGAATTCGCGGGCGCGCAGCAGCTCGAACGGGCCCTCGATGACGGAGGCCTGTACGGGCGCAGCAGTCGCGGCGGGCTCGATCACATAGATGCCGGAGCCGACCCGGATGCGCAGGCGCCCTTCGACCTCGAGCGCGATCAGGGCTTCACGCACCGTCGGTCGCGAAATCTTCAGCTGCTCGGCGAGCTCGCGCTCGGTCGGCAAGCGGCTGCCGACCGCGTACTCGCCGCTGTCGATCAGGCTTCGCAATTGATCGGCGACCTGGCGATAAAGCCGTCTCGCCTCCACAGCTTCCAGCGGCACGCTGGTCCTCCCGAAAGGGTCGCGCGGAGCCTTTTGCGGCTCGCGGCCCACCAATTTTGGAAAATTGGTCTTACCAATTGACCGGAGCATTGACCTGATACGGGCGCCATGTCAAGCAGCGGCAAAGCAAAGGGGAGACGTCCATGCGCCCAGATTCAGCGCGTCTTGGTTCAGCGCGTCTTGGCAGGGCCAATCTCGACCGGTTGCCGCCGGCCGTTCGCCGCCCGGCCTATGACCGCTCGCGCGTGACACCCGGCATCGTGCATCTTGGTCTCGGCGCGTTTCATCGCGCACACCAGGCCGTCGTCATCGACGATTGCCTTGCCGCCGGCGAGGCAGGCTGGGGCATCATCGGCGCGAGCCTGCGCAGTCCGGATACGCGCGAGGCCCTCGCCCCGCAGGACCACCTCTACACCCTCGCCGTCCGTTCGGCCGAAGGCACCGAGCACCGCGTCATCGGCGCGCTGCTCGACAGCGTCGTCGCGCGCGAGAATCCGGCAGCCCTGGTCGAGCGGATGAGCGATCCGGCGACCCGCATCGTGTCGCTGACGGTCACCGAGAAGGGCTATTGCCACACGCCGCAGACCGGCGATCTCGACGAGCGGCATCCTGATATCGTGCATGATCTCAACACCCACCCTGAGACGCCGCGCTCGGCGCCCGGCTTCATCGTGGCGGCGCTGGCGCGCCGGCGCGCACGGGGACTTCCGCCCTTCACCGTGCTGTGCTGCGACAATCTCGCGGCCAACGGCCACACCGTGCAGCGCATCGTGACGCAATTTGCAGCCCTCCGTTCGAAGGATCTCTGCAAATGGATCGCGGACAATGTCGCGTTCCCCTCGACCATGGTCGATCGCATCGTGCCGGAGACGACGGATGCCGACCGCGAGGCGGTCGCGAATGCGCTCGGGCTGCGCGACGCCTGGCCGGTGATGACCGAGCCTTTCACGCAATGGGTGGTCGAGGACCGCTTCCCGGCGGGCCGGCCGGATCTTGCCGCCGCCGGTGTCGAGCTCGTCGCCGACGTCAAGCCGTTCGAGCTGATGAAGCTGCGGCTGCTCAACGCCAGCCATTCGGCGCTGGCCTATCTCGGCTATCTCGCGGGCTACGAGACCATCGCCGACACCATGCGGGATCTGCATTTCGCGCGGCTCGCCGCGCAGGTGATGGAGGACGCCGCGGTGACGCTGACCATGCCATCGGGTGCGGATCTCGCCGCCTATCGCGCCTCGCTGCTGAAGCGCTTTGCCAATCCGGCGCTGCGTCACCGCACCTGGCAGATCGCGATGGACGGCTCGCAGAAGCTGCCGCAGCGCCTGCTCGGCGCGATGCAGGATCGCCTCGGCAAAAACCTGCCGATCGCCACACATGCGCTCGCGGTGGCCGGCTGGATGCGCTACGTCACCGCAACAGACGAGCACGGCCGCGCCATCGACGTGCGCGATCCCCTCGCCGGCGAGTTCGCCGCGCTGGCGCGCGAGGCGGGACCTGTCGCCGAACGGCTCGCGCCGGCGCTGCTTGGGGTCGGACGCGTGTTCGGGCCGCTGGGTGCGGATCCCCGCCTGCGCGAGGCCGTGACCGCGGCGCTCGGCAGCCTCTACAGGGACGGCGCGCGGCAGGCGGTGCAGACCCACGTCTCGGCCTGACTATTGAGCGGGCAATGCTGCACTGCGGTCCAATCGGACGCAGGGTCGAACGGAAGTCGCGCTTGATTTTTGCCTGTCCTTGCCCCACCCGGGAGGCATGGCAAAGGACAGCAAGATCATCGCCGCCAACGCGGCCTTCTACGCCGCGTTTTCGACCGGCGATTTCGACGGCATGGAACGAATGTGGGCGGACGACGACGCCATTTCCTGCATCCATCCCGGCTGGCCGGCCATCATCGGGCGGGCCACCGTGATCGGAAGCTGGCGCGACATCCTGCAGAACCCGGAGCGGCCCCAGATCGTCTGCGCCGAGCCGCAGGCGATCATCGACGGCGACAGCGCCCGCGTGCTCTGCATCGAGATCGTCGACGGCACTGCCTTGGCCGCGGCCAACCATTTCCGCCGCGTCGGCGACGACTGGCGCCTGGTGCATCACCAGTCGAGCCCGATCGCGCAGATTGTCGAGCAGGCTGAGGACGATAGAGCGAGCCATCGCGTCCACTGACCGGCGCGAACGCGCCGCCGTGATCTACTGTGCATGGGGTTGTTTTTCAGTTTTTGTTCAGGCGGCCAGTTCCGACAGATCGCCAAGCACGTACCGCGCCGCGGAAAAATCCTCGTCCGCGAAGAACATGCTCCGGGTGATCAGGACCGGAATGCCGGCGCGAGAGGCCGAGATCAGCCCATTGGCGGAATCCTCGATGGCAACGCAGTCGGCCGCGCTCAGCTTCAGCCGCGCCAGCGTTTCGAGATAGACATCCGGCGCGGGCTTCTTGTGCCTCACGTCGTCACCTGCGACGATCGCGTCGAACGCCGCAGCCCAGTTCGTCCCCAGCGCCTGCGACAGCAGCGCCTCGATGTTGCCGTGCGAGGTCGTGGTCGCGATCGCAAGCCGCTGGCCGCGTGCCTTCGCTGCGGCGAGCAGCTCGAGCACGCCCGGTCTGAGCGGACAGCGGCCGGTTTCGACCAGCTCGGCGTAATGCGCGGTCTTGATGCGGTGGAGCGCGGCGATGTCCGCATCCGACAACGGCGGGGCGATCCCGAGCCCGGCATGGTAGGTGCGCATGCGCTCCTTGCCGCCGGTGACCCGCAACAGATCCTTGTACACCACGCGATCCCACTGCCAGTCGAGACCGTGGCGGGCGAAGGCATGGTTGAAGGCCCGACGATGCAGTTCCTCGGTCTCGGCCAGGGTGCCGTCGACGTCGAAGATCAGCGCGGCCGCGCGCCGGATCAGCGCATCCGCCGGTGCGAAAGCGAGCGCTTCTGCCTGCATGATCGTTCCTCCCTGTGACGGGCGAACATCGCCCGAGGCGGGAGGCGAGACAAATCGCAATATCTTTTGCCGGACCCAAAAATCTCTTATGAGCGAAGGGCGCGCAGCTCGCGCGCATGGGAACTTCGACCCGCACGGGAGACACATGCGGCTCTTCATCCTCGGCCTCGGCTATAGTGCGGGACATTTCGCCCGCATACACGGCGGCAGCTTTTCGCATATCGCCGGCAGCGTGCGCGATCCCGCGCCCCGGACCGACCTTGCCGGCATCGAGCTGCACGCCTTCGCCGGCAGCCGCCCATCGCAAGAGACGATCGAGCGGGTTCGCGGCGCCGACGTGCTTCTGGTGTCGATCCCGCCCGGCGGTGCCGGCGATCCCGCCATCGCGGCGTTCGGCGAGGTGCTGGCGACCGGCCGCCGCAAAATCGTCTATCTCTCCACCATCGGCGTCTACGGCGATCATGGCGGCGGCTGGATCGACGAAAACACCCCGCCGCAGTCGACGCTCGAGCGCGCCCGCCTGCGGGTTGCCGCCGAGCAGGCCTGGATCGACGTGGCGCGCGGCGATGCCGCGGTGCTGCGGCTTGCCGGCATCTACGGCCCCGGCCGCAATGCACTGGCGACGCTGCGGGCGGGCACGGCCCGGCGCATCATCAAGCCCGGCCAGGTCTTCAACCGCATCCATGTCGACGATATCGCGAGCGCGATCATGGCCGCCATTCACCACGGAAGCGGCGGCGTCTGGAACGTCTGCGACGACGAGCCCACGCCGCCCCAGGACGTGATCGCCTATGCGGCTGAGCTGATGGGCGTTGTCCCGCCGCCCGAGGAGCCGTTCGCCACCGCCGAGATGTCGGCGATGGCCCGCAGCTTCTATGCCAGCAGCGCCCGTGTCTCCAATGCGAAGCTGAAGCACGAGCTTGGTATCACGCTTGTCCACCCGACCTATCGGCACGGCCTCGATGCGCTGTGGCGCTCCGGCGAAGGACGCTAGGGTTCCGGCATCCCCGGCGCGTCCCAGACATGCCTTGCTCCCGCTTGACTTCGCGTCAGTGCGGACGTGAGCTAGGCACCGCGCGGGCCCCTCACACAACGAGCCCGCGCGCCCTGGGAGGACGCAATGAACAAGACGATCGCTGTGATCGCGACGGCGGCTGCCGTCATCTCACTCGCTGCCGCACGCGCCGCACCGCTGCCCGAAGCCAAGCCCGATGATGCCGGCTTCTCCGGTCAGGGCCTTGCACGCCTCGACAGCTTCTTCGCACGCGAGATCGCCGCCAAGCGCGTGCCCGGCGCAGTCGTCGCCGTCGCGCGCGACGGCAAGCTGGTGCACTACAAGGCTTACGGCATGCTCGATCCCGGCAAGGGCACGCCGATGCCGGTCGATGCGATCTTCGCGCTGGCCTCGATGACCAAGCCGATGGCGGCGGTCGCGGGCCTGACGCTGATGGAGAAAGGCCAGCTGCCGCTTCAGGCCAAGCTGTCCGACTACTATCCCGGCTTCGCCGACATGAAGGTCGGCGTGCCCCAGAGCGACGGCTCGCTCAAGCTCGAGCCACAGGCTTCGCCGATCTTCATCCACGATCTCTACCGGCACACTTCCGGATTGATGTATGGCGGCCGCCCGGACTCGTCGAGCCCGGTGGCGCGGCAATACCCAGACGGCGTCGCGCCGGCGATCGAAGGCGACACCCAGGCGTTCATCGACCGCATCACCAAGCTGCCGCTGGCGCACCAGCCCTCGACGGAGTTCGAGTACGGCTTTTCGATCGACGTGCTCGGCGCCGTCATCGAGAAAGTGAGCGAGCAGAAGCTCGGCGATTATCTCGCCGCCAATGTCTGGCAGCCGCTCGGCATGAAGGATGCAACCTTCCATCCCACCGATGCGCAGCGCCCTCGCCTCGCCCGTCCCTTTGCCAACGATCCGCTGACCGGCAAGCCGCAAACCATCAAGCTCCTGGACACGCCGACCAAGTTCGATTGCGGTGGCGCCTGCTCGTTCGCAACGATCGGCGACTACATCCGCTTCGGCCAGATGCTGCTCAACGGCGGCGAGCTCGACGGTCAGCGCATCCTTTCGCCCAAGACCGTGCACCACATGACGACCAACCATCTCGGCCCCGAGATCAAGAACAACGTCGCCAATGTCGAGCCGCATCGCGCCGGCTTCGGCTTTGGCCTTTCGGTCGCGGTCCGCACCAGTGAGGGGCTGTCGTCGGTCCCTGGCAATCCCGGGGAGTTCACCTGGAACGGCGCCTATGGGACCCAGTTCTTCTGCGACCCGAAAGAACGCCTCGTCGTCGTGGTGGGAACGGCCGCGCCGGGCGAGCTCAGGAAATACTATCGCGAGCAGGTTCAGGACATCGTCTACGGTGCGATGACGAAGTGAGACCTTTGCGATCTGATAGGGAAAGGGCGGCCACCCGGGCCGCCCCTGAAAGTCAGTATCAGCTCAATACGCCGTATTTCTTGAACCAGGCCTGTGCCTGTTTCCAGGCATCCTCCGCCGCGTCCTTGCGGTAGCTGCCGCGATAATCGGCGTGGAAGCCGTGCGGGGCTTCGGGATAGATCTTGAATTCGGCCGTCTTCTTGTTCTGCTCCAGCGCGGCCTTCATCTGCTCGACCTGGGCGACGGGAATGCCGGTGTCGGCACCGCCGTAGAGGCCGAGCACCGGCGCCTTCATCTCGGGCGCGAGCTGCATCGGGCTCTTCGGCCACAGCGGATTGGCGGGATCGACCACGGTCCCGTAGAAGGCAACGCCGGCCTTGAGCGTGCCGCTGTGGGCGGCGTATTCCCAGACCGTGCGGCCGCCGCGGCAGAAGCCGACGATGCCGAGCCTGGCGGTGTCACCGCCCTGCGATCCCGCCCACGCCACCACCGCATCGAGGTCGGACAACAGCTCGGCATCGGGCTTGGCGTTGACGACCGGCAGCAGCTCCTTGATGTCGGTGATCTTGGTGAGATCGATGCCCTTGCGGAAATAATAGTCGGGCGCGATCGCGAAGGCGCCGAGCTTGGCGAAGCGCCGCGTCACGTCCTTGATGTATTCATGCAGGCCGAAAATCTCCATCGCCACGATGATCACCGGCGCTTTGGTGTTGCCGGCAGGGCGCGCGAAATAGGCGGGCATCTCTTCGGAGCCGACCTTGATCTTGGCCGCGCCGGCCTGGAGACCATTGGTGTCGGTCGTGATCACCTCGGCCCGCACGGGCCCGGCCGCAAGCGTGTAGCCGGCAGCGACCGCCGCGGTGGCGCTCATGAATCCACGGCGCGAGACCGGGGCAACTTTGGTCAATCCGACGACGTCGGACGTCATGGTGGTTTCGAAGCTCATCGAGAGGTCCCTTGCTGCTGCCATTCGTGCCCCCGAGGGCGACGCATTCGCCAATAGTTGCCGGGGAAACGCAAGTCACCAGCCTGCGAGCAAACGGCCTTGGACCGTGCGCCGGCTGTCCGGATCGATCGTGTGTCCGATTTAACCGCGTGGCTGCGCTGCGACGCAACATCCATTAACTCAGAATTGGGGTTCTTCCGCCGCACCTCGCGCGGCCAGACGTTGCAGCAGCTTGGCTCCGTGACGCAATTCGAACGGTCTACCCGCAACAAATGGGTACGATGGTGGCCGCAACGATACATCATGTTGCCCCCATGCTGCGCGGGATCGGAATCCGGCACGCGAGCCATCGTCATTTGATTGAAATTTTCGGATGACTCGAGCGGTGCGATTTACTCGAACTTTCTTTGTGACGCCCTAGTTCCACGTCCGGAAGTTCCATCTCCGGCAACGGAGAGCATCTTCCTCACGCGCGCAGTCCACCCGTTCGGCAACGGACGAAGGGCTGCGGGCTCCATTCCCATCCACCCGAATTGCGCACCCCAAGGCTCAATTGAATAAAGCTTTATACGACCGGAACTGAAATGAATTTGGCTCGCGAATCGATTGAACTGCTGGAGCAAGTCGCACGAATCCTGTGGTTCGAAGGTACCAAGCACGGATTGCGTGACCGCGAGTGGATGGCGCTGCGCTTCCTCTCCCGGGCCAACCGCTTTTCCCGAACGCCTTCGGCACTCGCCAGTTACGTCGGCACCACGCGCGGCACCGCCTCGTTCATCATCGGGGAGCTCGAGAGGCTCGGTTATATCGAGCGAAAACGCTCGGCCACCGACAAGCGCTCGGTGATGCTGAGCGTGACGCAGCAGGGCAAGAAGTTCCTGGTGCGCGATCCCGTCAACGTCCTGGTCGAGGCGATCGACGTCCTCGACGACGAGGTCAAGATGCGCTTCCGCGACACGTTCCGGCACGTGCTGGATCAGTCCGACGCAGCCGAGCAGCGGCACCATACCGACGTTTGCAAGCGATGCATCTTCCTCCGGGAAGAGCGCAGCTCGACCGACAACAAGGCGGCGGCCGAATTCAGCTGCCGCCTGTTCCGCTCGCCGATCGCGGAGGCCGAGGTCGATCTGCTATGCACCAGCTTCGAGCATCACCGCCAGTAGAAGGCGGCGTTCGATCACGGCGCCGCCTTGCGTGACGAATAGATGACGCCCCCGCTCGACTCCACCACCAGGCGCCCGTTCTCGCTCCTGATCTCTTCGATGCGGCCGAGGCCGGGCACCTGCTGTCCCAGCACGGCCTCGATGACGCCGTTCGGGCCCTGCAGGATGGCAATGCCTTCGTAGGCCTGGCGGACCGACCACCCCTTGATCACCTTGCGTGGCGCCGGCGCGCGCTCGGACGGAGACACCGAACCGGTGAACTCGGGCGCGGCGACCGAAGCCATCATCGACCCCTGTTGCGGCGAGGGCTGCGATTGCACCGTCGCCGGTGCCGGCACCGGAGCCGGCACCTGAGCCTGGGCAAGCTTGTCGAGCTTCACCGTCGAGGACGAGCTCACCCGCTCGATGCGGTCCAGATTCTCGGCGAACCTGCCGAAGCGGTCATTGGTCGCCTTGCTCGATTGATCGACCGCGGTGCGCAGGCCGTCGAGGTTCTCCGACACGCCCGACATCTGCTTGCGCAATTGCGCGACGGTCTCGCGCAGATTTCTGATCTCCGTATTGGCCGCGACGTTGCTCTGGGCGGGCTGCGTGGCGAGATAGGCGATCACGCCGGTGCAGGCGCACACCACGAGCATGGCCGCGACCGCCAATGTCGCGAGCGGCGCAACCCATGTCGGACGGGGCGGCGGGGGCTTGGCCACGATCACGGCCGGCTTGATCACGGTCGGCACGGGCTTGGGGATCGCCATCTTGTCGAGACGGGCCTTGGCGCGAATGCGTTTCAGCCCTTCGAGCGCTTCCTTCGCGAGCGCTTCGTCGCTCGCCGCGGCCGACACGCGCTTTGCGCCCGCAACCGGCTTGGTCGGCTGCGCCGCATTGTCCTTTGCATCGCGCGGCTCGGGAGCAGGCTTGGCCGTTGCGGAAACATCAGCGGTCGCGTTGGGACGAGCTTGTCCATCGGACAACATGTGAAAATGCTCCGTTCGGTTCGATCTATCGAACGGCGACGTTATGTGCCGAAGCTTGTCTGAAACGTGCGCATCGAAAGATTCGCATCACGCGCAAAGCGACGAGAGATGGCCCGAACGCGTCATGCACGTGGCGAGAGTGCGACTCGAAAGACACACACTCGCCAAGATTTCGCCAAGCTGGAGTCGCGCCGTTACACGTGAGTCGAATTGTCGCATGTGGAAACACGTGTAGGAGAGTCAATCCCGGGTTGAAAACCGCTCAATATGCGTCACCCCGAGCAGCACCCAAAACAGCTGTATTTGTACGGAGATGCGGAACCATACAACCACCGCGGTGCAGAACTAGTTTAGTTATCAAATCAACTGATGCGATTGAATATATCAAGAAACAACCCGAAACAAACCAACAGCATCAAGCACACGTAGCAATCGCTTTGTGGCGCACGCTTGATCGGGAATCGGCAATCGTTACGGTCCTAGTCAAGTGATTCTCGTCAGTTGGCGAGGAGATCGACACAGGTTAGTGGCGTTCGGACGCGATGAGCAACTTGGCGCAACTGGTCTAGGTCGTTTCTCAATCCGCTCCGCGAGGTGATCCGTAAGACACCCGCCGAGCCTCACGCAGTAAGCGTTCAGTATCGAGTCGAAGTAGCAGGCCTGCAGGACGCAGGCACTGAATGCGTAGGGCTGCCCGCGAATATCGAAACCATAACAACGGTTCGCGGGAAGGAATGTCGTCAAACAGCACGTTGCCGAGCCGGCGCATCACAATAACCAACCGGCCGCAACGAGTGCGAAACAGGGGCGAAAGACTGATGTATATTATCGTTGATGATCGCGAGAGCGTCGCGAACAGCTACGTCGGAGGGCTGGTTCGTGAAGGCGTGTCGTCGATCGGCTTCTCCTCGGGAGAATTCTGGGACTGGCTGCAATCCGCCAGCGAATCGGATCTGGCTGCGGTGGATGCCTTCCTCCTCGGGGATTGCGATGCCCGCGGAAGCCTGCCGCGGGCGATGCGCAAGCGCTCCTCGGCTCCCATCATCGCCGTGAGCGGCCAGAAGATGCTCAAGAACACGCTTGAGCTGTTCGAATCGGGGGTCGACGACGTCGTGCACGTGCCGATCCACCTCCGCGAGATCCTCGCCCGAACGGCCGCGATCGCGCGCCGCCGGGTGGGCGAGCTGCCAAGACCCTGCGAGACCAGGATCCAGGTCTTCTTCAACGGACGAGACCCCGAGATCGCGGGCCACGCCCTCACCTTGCCCCGCCGCGAATTGCGCATTCTCGAATATATGGTCAGCAACCACGGCAAGTGGATCACCAAGACGCAGATCTTCAACGCGGTCTACGGCATCTTCGAGTCCACTTTCGACGAGAGCGTGATCGAGAGTCACGTCAGCAAGCTGCGCAAGAAGCTCCGCGACCGCCTCGGCTTCGATGCGATCGTGGCCCGGCGCTACGTCGGATACCGCCTCAACATCCCGGCCGGCGAGACCATCGACGTGCCGATGCAGGAGCTCGACGAGGTCGGCATCCTCCTCAACAGGGCGCATGCCGTCCCGGCGGCCTACCCGGCCGGAAACTGACACGGCACACGCCTGCCGCTCAACCGGCAACGCCTCCGCGAAGCAGCTTCGCGGAGGCCGTTGCAGTTTTTGGGGGGTAGAGGCGGCAAGCAGCCGTCGAGCGCGCCCCTCGTCCTTCGAGACGACCGCGGAGCCTGTCATCGGGCCGCGCTTTGCGCGGACCCGGTGACGATCTCCTCAGGATGAGGCTCAGCAGCAGCGGTGTTCGTCGAAACTAGCGCCATACTCGCGCCATCCCGAGGCGCCCGCCTTTGGCGGGCGTCGCGAAGGATGGCCGCACGGAATACTCTCAATGGCGACGTCGCGCCCTACGGCTTCGACTGGAATTCTTCCTTGGAGACGTAGTTGAAGTCCTCGACCAGGACGTCCTGGACGACTTCGGCCTGCATCCGCTCGTTGACGCGCTGCTTGATGGCCGTCGTCAGGATGGAGAGGTCGTAACGGGCGAGCTTTCGGAAGTCGAGACGGTCGTCGGCATAGATCCTGCGGAAGGCCTCGTCGACGACGAACGGCTCCGGCGGAACGTTGAGCTGGTGCATGGTCCGCGCCTCCACGGTGTAGACGAAGCGCGCGACGATATAGCCCTGCACATTGCCGTTCTCGACCATGGGCACGCTCAGCGCCCGCGTCTTCTGGTATTGCAGCCCGTCGAGATATTCGTCCTTTGCCGGCAGCAGGCTGCCGTTTTCCTTCCAATAGGCCACGCCATAGCTCGTGCCCGCGGTGAGGATGCATACCCAGAGCCCGGCCAGCACCAGTCTGATCATTTTCCGTCCTGCGCTGCGCGACCGGTATAGGTGCCGTCCGACTCGGCCTCCTTGATCGCCTTGACGATGATGCCGGCGACCTCGCGCACCGCGTCGTAGTGCATTTCGAGGACCGAGCGATTGCGCTCGAGCTTTTCGCGCAGCCGCTGAATCTGCTCGGTGACCTCGACTTCGGCGCCGAGATGCATCCGCGCCCGCATCAGGCGGACGAATTCGAGCATGCTGCGGCTCTTGCGCGCGCTGAAATCGTCGAAATCGATCTTCTGCCCCGTCTGGAGCGCGACCGTCTCCTCCTCGACGATGCCTTCGAGCCGGCGGATCGCGGCCAGAAGGCCGCGCACATCGTCCGATCTCGCCGCATCCGCGCCGTCGGCCACGGCCTCGCTGCCCACGATCGGCAGCAGCACGGGCAGCAACGCATCGGCTGCCGCGTCCGTCGTCATCATCTCGGTGCCGGCGACCGGCTGTTCGATCACCATCGCCGCCGCGCTGTCTTGTACCTGCATAGGAAATTCACCCCTCAACGTCTGTCACCCATTCCTCGGATCGTCATCCGGCCTTGCCTGTGGTGTTCGGCGCCGCCGGATGCGCGGCGGCGAGCCGCTCGGCGATGCCGACGCCCTTGCCCTTTGCCAGCTGGTTGCCGAGCTGTTCCGCCAGCATCGACTTCCAGACGCCGCCGGC
>NZ_JXDL01000001.1:6351078-6410036 GCF_001590795.1 Bradyrhizobium sp. AT1 | reverse complement strand
TCCGATTCCTTCGGCAGCATCGTCTCGACGAAGGTCTGGAGGATGAAAGCCTCGAACTTCCGGTACACCTCTCCGGAGGCCGGGGCCCTGATCACCCGCACCGGCGCGCCGTTCACCGCGTCCGATGGCATCTCGGCCACTTTCGTCGCGGACTGCTCGGCGGCCGCCGTTGCAGCCTTGCCGACCTCCGCATCCATCGTAGCGGCGAAGTCGGCGCCCGCGGACTTCAGGGCATCGAGCTTCGCGGTCGCCGCGCGCTGCGTCACGGGATCGGCGGCCTCGAGGACGTCGAGGACGAGGTCGGGCGTCGCTGTCACGATCATGTCTTGTTCCGGTTGGCTGGCGGTGGCGTCCACGCGCGCACGGCAGGGCTTTGTCCCGTCATCTCCTCGAGGGAGCGCTTCTCGGCGTCGCGGAGCTTGTCGGCGAGCGCCGCCTTCGCGACCTCCTCGAGCTGCTTGACGCGGCGGTTCTCGCTGCGAACCTGGTCGAGCTGCTGCGCGGCCTGCGCCTGAACCGCGCGCGCGCCGACGCTGGTCCGGTTCAAGCGCCGTGCGATCGATTCGCTCGACGAGCCTGCCGGCGGCTTGCCATCGTTGAGGGCACCCACCAGCCATTCCTGCTCGTCCTGCAGGCCTCTCTCCTGCTGCCGCAACTGCACGAGCTGCCATTCGGACAGCCGGAGCTGCAGCTTCACGAGCGAGACCATCCGGCCGAGCTTGTCTGCGCGCGAGGCCATGACCCGTCACCCCGCGAGCCACGACGAGACGCCGAGCATGAATTGCGTCAGCAGCTCGTCGCTGGTGAGATAGAGCAGCAGGAAGCCGCCGAACAGCACGAAGGGCACCGAGATGAAATAGACCGGTATCGCCGGCGTCAGCTTGTTGATCAGGCCGACCGCCAAGTTGACGATCACGGAATAGACGATGAAGGGGCTGGTGATCCGCAGCGTCAGCACGAAGGCTTCCGAGAGCCGGCCGACCAGCTGGTCGAGCGCCATGCTGCCGCCGATCCTGCTGCCGGGCTGCCAGACGTCGTAGGAATTCATCAGCCCGCGCAGCACCTGCCAGTGCTGGTCGGTCATGAAGAACAGCGTGGTGACGGACACCATGATCAGCGGAACCAGCGCTGGCGCCGGATCGCTGTCAGCGACCGGCGTCCCCGGGATGTTGCTGAGGCCGATCGCGCTCGCCATCACGGTCGCCATGGTCTGGAGCGCGAGGAAGAACACCCGCCCGCCGAGCCCGATGACGCTGCCGACCAGGAGCTCGGAGCAGATCAGGAGCGCCAGCGTCAGTGGCGCCGCGCTATCCGTCAGAGGTTTCAGCACAGCGATCAGGATCGGCGCCAGCGCGAACGTCGTGACCAGCGCGACGAACAGGCGGACCTGGGCCGGAACGTTGACGCTGGAATAGCCGGGCACCAGCATCAGGCAGGCGCCGATGCGGCAGAACACGATGAACGTCACCAGCACGCTGTCGGCAAGGCCAGAGATCACGATATGGCTCCGAGCGCCCTGATCTCCGCGCTGCGCGCGACCTCGACATGCGACAGCACCGGCAATGTCGGGAACACCCGCTCCAGGATCATGCGGACATAGGGGCGCGCTTCCGGAGTCACCGCCAGCACCACGCTGGTGCCGCTCTCGGTAAACTTGCGGATCGCGGCGCTAGCTTCGGTCGCGAACTGCTCGATCAGGCGCGGATCGGCGTCGAACTCGACGACGTCGCCCTTGGCGTCGCGCTTCAAGCTCTGGTGGAACGCGAGGTCCCAGCGGTTGCCGAGACGGACGACGTTGAGCACGCCGTTGTCGGAGAGGTCGCCGCAGATCTGCTGGGCCAGCCGCGTCCGTACGTGCTCGGCGACCTGCTCGGAGCGCCGCACATGCGGCGCGATCTCGGCAATCGCCTCGAGGATCAGATGAAGATTGCGAATGGAGACGCGCTCGGCCAGCAGGATCTTCAGGATCGCGAGCAAACCGGAATAGGAGATCTGCGACGGGCAGAGATCCTCGACCAGGCGCTTGTACTCGGGATCGAGCCGGTCGAGCAGGGCCCGCATGTCCTTGTAGGACAGGAGCTGGGCGAGATTCGCCCTGATCACTTCGCTCAAATGCGTGAGCAGGACCGACAGATTGTCGACCGGCTTGCAGCCCTGCCGTTTGACTTCATCCGTGAAGGCTTCCGTCACCCACAGCGCCTTCATGCCGAAAGCGGGCTCGATCACCTCTTCGCCGGGCACGTCGGGCTTGCCGTCCTTGTCGACCAGCACCAGCACTTCGCCGAGCCTGAGCTCGCCATGGGCGACGCGGGTGTCGTGGATGCGGATCTGGTAGCCCTTGGGGTCGATCGACAGATTGTCGGTCAGCTTGATCTCGGGAACGACGAAGCCGTACTGCTTGGCGAATTTCTTGCGGATCTTGGCGACGCGGTGCGCAAGCTCGTTGCGCGAGCCCAGCAGATGGACCGAGAGGTGGCCGCCGAGCGCCAGCTCGATCTCGGCGGTCTTGAGCTGCTCCTTGACGGATTCCTTGGCATCGGTCTGGGCACGCTCGTCGGCCTTGAGCGCCGCCTCCTTGCGCTCGCGGGCGGCCTGCCGCCTCGGCAGCGAATAACCGACGAAAGCCATGACGCCGCCGAGCAGCAGGAAGGGCGCCATCGGCAGGCCCGGCATCAAGGCGAGCACGAACATCATCAGCGCGGCGGCGGACACCGCGCGCGGATAGCCGCCGAGCTGGCGCAGCACCGCCTGCTCCGCCGATCCCCTCGTACCGCCCTTGGAGACCAGAAGGCCCGCCGACAGCGACACGATCAGCGCCGGCATCTGCGACACCAGACCGTCGCCGACGGAGAGCTTGGTGTAGACGTCCGCGGCGCGCGACAAAGTCAGCCCGTGATGGGTGACGCCGATGATGATGCCGCCGAAAATGTTGATCGCGGTGATGAGCAGACCGGCGATGGCATCGCCCCGCACGAACTTCGAGGCACCGTCCATGGCACCGAAGAACGCGCTCTCTTCTTCGAGCTCGCGGCGGCGGCGCTGGGCTTCCTTGTCGTCGATCAGGCCGGCGGACAGGTCGGCGTCGATCGCCATCTGCTTGCCGGGAATGGCGTCCAGGGTGAAGCGGGCGCCGACTTCGGCGATACGCGTCGCACCCTTGGTGATCACGACGAAATTCACCGTGACCAGGATGGCGAAGATGATCAGGCCGATGACGAAGTCGCCGCCCATCACGAACTTCGAGAAGCCGGCTACGACGTGGCCGGCGGCCTGTTCGCCCTCTCCGCCCCGCGACAGAATGAGGCGCGTCGTCGCGATGTTCAGCGCCAGGCGCAGGATCGTCGCGATCAGCAGCACGGTCGGGAACGCCGAGAAGTCGAGCGGTCGCTGGATCCACAGCGCGACCATCAGGATCAAGGCCGACAGCGCGATCGAGAACGCAAGGCCGAGATCGATCAGGATCGGTGGAATCGGCAGGAACAGGATCGTGAGCATGGCCACGATGCCGCCCGCGAAGAAGGCGTCCGCCCCGAGGCGGCGCGGGCTGGGCAGGCTAGCAGCTAACGTATCGGCCATGGGTCACCGGCGGAAGGGTCCGGTTCGCAATCTGCCGCGCAAAGCTTACGCGAGGGTGGTGGCGGGCCCTGTCCGAGATCAGAAGCCGCGTTCGATATGCGAATAGACCATCTCGGTGAAGGTGGAGAGATGGGCGCCGATGAAGGAGCCGGAGACGGCAACGACCACGAGAATGACGATGATCTTCGGGACGAAGGTCAGCGTCACCTCCTGGATCTGGGTCAACGCCTGGATCAGCGCGATGACGGTGCCGACCAGCATCGCGGCGCCGACCGCGGGCCCGGAGGCGACGATGATGGTCCAGATCGCCGCCTGGACGATATCGAGAGCGTCGCGCTCGTTCATGACTGGCTGATCGTGAGCCCGGGCCCGACGGCGACCTTGGTGCCGTCCTGGAGGGTGGCGATGGAGCCGTCACTGTTGATGGCGACCGAAACGACCTTGCCGCTGAAGCTGGCACCGGTGGAGTCGGTGAAGCTGACGGTTTTCCCGATCAGGCCGTTGGCCTGCGACAACGACTGCGACGACAGCAGCGCGTCCAGCTTCGAATTGGTCTGCATCGCCTGCTCGACCGTCGAAAGCTGGGCGAACTGGCTCATATATTGCGAGGTGTCCATCGGATTGGTCGGATCCTGGTTCTTCATCTCGGCGATGAGGAGCTGAAGAAACGTATTGTAGTCGACGCTGTTGCTCGACGTTGTCGTCAGGGAGTCGGTCGAATTGGACTTGCCGGTCGTGTCGGTCGCGCTGGTGACGTTCATGTGTCTCTCCGCTGTCAGGCAGCTTCGACGGGGGAAATGGTGGCGGCGCCGGCCAGGATGGCCTGCTCCACCGGGAACAGAGCCCGGATCCGCTTGAGCGCCTCGAAGTAACGGGTCGCCTCGACCAGCTCGTCGACCGCGCCAAGCCCGTCCAGCATCTCGCGGCTCTCGCACACGGCACACAGGGCGGCGTGATGCTGCGCGTAGAGCGCCGCGGCATCGCGGATGTCGGTCGGGTTCATCAGCATGAGCTGGACGATGAAATAGAGCTGCCGCAGCGCCGTGGTGGCGTCGGAGGCCTGCATGACCTGCCCTTCGAGCAGGAACATCACGTCATTGACGAGCTCGACGGAGACCTTGCGGTCCACGCGAAGCACCGCGCCGTTGATGTAGATCCGTTCGCCCGCCCGCAAGGAGACTTTCATCAAAGAGCGTCTCGGATCAGGCGGTTGATTTCGATCAGCTGCATCACGTCGTTCGACCTCTCTTCGCGAAGACGGTCGGCTTCCTTGACGACCCACAGGCCGATCGAGATGATGTCGGCGCGCAGCTTCTCCGGCAGGCCGTTTTCCGGGTGCGAGAGATCCTCGATGAAGATGGTCCACAGCCGCCGCACATAGAGCAGGCTCTCGACCAGATCCTCGAGGCTGAAGCGCCCCCTCTGGAGCCGTTCGAGCCGGTCGATGCCGAGGCTGAGCGCCTGCCGCTCGCGGCCGCGCGCCTCGTAACCACTCTCGTCGACCACCGCTTCATAGGCTTCAAACGTCATCAGAACCACTCTGCGCAGGAGACCGAATAACAGGACAAAGGTTGCGAGCCCCGACTTTAGAGATAGTTGATGAGGCTGATCTGCTGGAGCTGCGAGGTCAGCGCGAGCGCCGTCTTGATCTGCGTCTGCAAGGTGTTGACGCGGACCGAGGCCTCGGTCGGATCGACCGCCTCCAGCTTGACGATCTGGTTGTTGAGGATGTCCTTCTGGATCTTCAGCTTCTCGGTTGCGCCGGTGACCCGCTGCTGGATCGAGCCGACGGTACCGCCGAGCACGGCGAGGTCGTTGATCGCGCCGCTGACGAGACTGATGGCCTTGTCGACCACGACCTGGAACGTGTCCTTGCTGAGGCTGGTGTTGCCGAGGTCCGTGAGCATGGTGTAGGCCTCGGCCAGCTTGCGGAAGCCGGGCTGGTTGGCGCTGACCGAGCTGTCGACGACCTCGGTCGTGGAGATGCGGCTCGACAGCGTCTGGTCCGTGGCCGTCGACCAATTGGTGTTCCAGGCCGGGCTTGCGAACTCGGGATCGAGGGTGTTGTTCAGGAAGGTCTGCATCTGCGCCGGCGTGATCGTGCTCACGCTGGCCGAGGATTGCGGGAAGCCGAAGCCCGTGGGCGGGATCGCCGCGAAATCCGCGTCGAGGGCATTCTTGCTGGTCGAACCGGCCACATAGTTTGCGACCGGCACGGTCTGCGTATTGATGCCGCCGAACAGATACGCCCCGTTATAGGAGACATTGAGCGCGCCGATGAGGTCCTGAAGGTTGGCGGACGCGCTCGGCAGGATGATCTTCGCACCGCTGTCGGCATCGCGTGCCGCGATCAGGTTCTTGAGGAATTCCGAGGCGGTCGTGCCGAGCTGCGTGATGCGGTTCTGGGTCACGTCGAGGCGCCCCGAAACCAGCTCGTTGGTGTCGACCAGTTGATCGGCGAAGTTGAAATCGGCCCGCAGCGCCAGGTCGCGGCCCGTTCCCGTCCCGAGCTCGAGGCCGACATCGGCGAAACGGCCGGTGGTCGCCTCCTTCGAGGCCTTGGTCAGCGCGGCCTGGTTGTTCGTGATCGACGACCTCAACGACGACGACAGCATCAGGGTCGAGATGTAGTTGGCGCTCATCATGACTTAATTCCCCACGGCAGCCAGCAGGCTCTGCAACATCTGATCGACGGTCGAGATGATCTTCGACGAGGCCGAATAGGTGCGCTCGACCTGGAGCATCAGCGACATCTCGTCGTCCATGTTGACGCCGGCGACGTTGGACAGCGCCGCGGTGCTGCGGTCGAGCAGCGTGTTCTGGTACTGGACGCTGTCGTCGGCGGCCTTGCGATGGCTTTCGATCCAGCTCGCCGAAGACGAGGCGAACTCGACCACGCTGCCGCTCGGCTTGCCTTGCGCCGTGACGTCGAACGGCTGCGGCGCGTTCATGTTGTCGATGAGCTGCTGGAGCCGCGTCGAGAAGCCGGCATTGCCGGTCGTGTTGTAATTATACGCGGCAACGCCGCTGATCGCGCCGTCGCGCAGCAGGTTCGGGTTTCCGCCCGCGGCCGGATCGACCGACGCGGCAACCGAGATCATGCCGGCGAGGCCGACCGAGATCGTGGCGCTCGCGGGCATCGCGGGCGCCCCGGGATAGGTGAACAGACCGGGCCTGTCGGCCAGCGTGGGGACCGGCGATTGATCGCTTTCCTTGAAAGCATCGATCAGGCCGCGCGCGATCTCGTCGAGCTGGCTCTGATACGTCACAGTGTCCTGGTCGCGCAGCTGAGCGAGGCCGGCGAGCTTGCCGGACTTGAGCGGCATGACGGAATTGGCGCCGGTCACCGGCACGCCGTCGATGAAGACCGCATTGCCCGTGGTGCCGGCGGTGTAGGCGTTGGTCGGCGCGAAGCTCACGGTGCGCGCGGTCTTGTCGAACAGCACGACGCCGCTGTCGGTGTAGAGCGCCGCATCGCCATTGGTCCGGAGCGACATGGTGACGCCGAGGTCCTGCGACAGCTTCGAGACGATGCTGTCGCGCTGGTCGAGATAGTCGGTGACGTCGTCGCCGGTGATCGTGCCCTTCACGATCGCGGTGTTGACGGTCTGGAACTGGGTCAGGAGCTGGTTGATGTTGGCGACCGACGTCGCCATGTCGGCGTCCGCGCCCTCGCGGACCGACTGTACCGTCCTGGTGGCCTGGTTGAGCGCGGTCACCATGTCCTTGGCGGAGGTCACGGCGGCCTGCGCCAGCGTCGCGTTGTCGGTGGAGTTGGCGTATTGCTGCAGCGCCTGCTTCAGCTTGGTGAGCTGTGCGGTGGGCGACTGCTCGAGCTCGGGATCGTCGACGGTCGCGGTCGCGATCTTCTGCAGACCGTCATAGATCACGCTCTGCTTGGCGGACGACGAGGTCGCGGTCAGGACGTTGCTGTAGAGGCCGGACGAGGCCGCGCGCTGGATCGCCGCGACATAGACGCCGGCGCCGGGAAAATTGTCCAGCATCGTGAGCTTGCGCGAATAGCCGGGAGCGCTGGCCCCGGCGATGTTGCGCGAGATCGTCGCCGACTGGATGCCCGACGCCATGAGCGAGGAGCGGGCGGAGTTGAGAGCGGCGGTAATGGACATGACGTGCCCTTGCCCGGAACGAGCGCTGAAGGGTTCAGCGCTTCAGGTTGACGACGACGTCCAGCAGGTCGGCGCCGGTCTGGAACGATTTCGAGTTCGCGGTGAAGCCGCGCTGAGCCTCGATCATCGAAGTCAGCTCGTCCGCGAGATCGACGTTGGAATCTTCCAGCGCGCCTGACTTGACGGTGCCGAGACCGCCCTGGCCGGCGAGGCCGACCTGCACGTTTCCGGACTCCAGGTTGGGAGAATAGACGTTGCCGACCTCGGGCGTCAGATGGTCCGGGCTCGGCACGGTGGCGAGCGCGATCTGGAAGCTCGGCAGCGTGGTGCCGTTCTTGAGCACGGCGGTGACGATGCCCTTCTCGTCGATGTTCACCTTCTCCACGGCGGACGGAGCGTTGCCGTCGACCGTCGCCTTGAAGTCGAAGGCGGCCGCGACCTGGGTCATCGCCGACATATCGATGTTGAAAGCTGCGGAGCCGCCGGGGATCGCGACCGACAGCGAGGTTGGGCTCGCCGCGGCGAGCTTGCCCTTGCCGGCCGCGGTGACGTCGAAGGTAAAGGTGGTCGTGGGGCCGGGCGTCGTCAGCGCAGTCGCGCCGTTATAGACCTGGATGTCCCAGGTGTTGGCGCCGGTCTTGGCGGCGTAGACGTCGAGCGTCACGGCATTGCCGATATTGTCGTAGGTCACCATCGACGTCTTCGACGTGTAGTTGGCGGGCCCTGCCGGCGCCGCGATCGCGGTTGCGCTCGGATCGAGATTGGCGGCCACGGTCGCCTTGGTCGACGGCGCGGCCTGCAGCGCCATCTGGTTGACGTTGATGACCTGAAGACCGCCAAAACCGTTGGCGGCGACGGTGGGCACGGCGCCGTTCGCGATGTTGTAGCCCATCAGCTGGAAGCCGGCGGTGTTGACGAGGTTGCCGGTGTTGTCGGGCACGAACGCGCCGGCGCGGGTGAGGAAGTTGTTTCCGTTCGCGTCCTGCACCACGAAGAAGCCGTTGCCCTGGACCGCAAGATCCGTCGTCGACGTCGTGAAGTGGTAATTGCCGGCGTCGGAGATGGCGTAGCGGACCGTGGTCTCGACCGCGCCGGAATCGTAATTGCCGGAGCCGCTCTTCAGGATCAGCGAGGAGAATTCGGTGGAAGCCCGCTTGTAGCCGGTCGTGTTGACGTTGGCGATGTTGTCCGAGACCGTCGACAGCTTGTTGGACTGCGCGTTCATTCCGGAAACGCCGGTGCGCATAACACCATACAGGCTCATGAAGGGGGCTCCTTTGGTAGGTTGCAGCTACAATGGGGGTTCTTGCTTGCGCGGGGCTGATGATTGGCAGCGATACACAACTTGTCGTGGTCGCGCCCGTCGTTGCTTCAGCTCGTCATGTCAGGTTGCCTTCGGCTGACAGAGCGAGCGCGCCTTGTCGGTCCACGCGCCGAAGCCGCTCGAGACGAGATGAGTGACGATGTGGCAGACATAGCGCTTCTGCGCCGGCTGGTTGTTGGGGCCGGCATTGTAGCGCGCGACCGCCATGGTCCAGCTGCCCTCGCGCTGCTTCAGCTCTTTCAGGAAGCGCGCAGCGTAGTCGACGTTTCTGGCGGGGTCGAACATCGCGCGCACCGAGGCGAACTTGTCGCCGTGATAGTAATGGTTGATCTGCATGCAGCCGAGGTCGATCAGCTTGATCCCCCTGGCCCGCATCGCCTCGAAATTCGCCATCGCATCGTTCATGTCCTTGGCGAACACGGTCTGGCCGTCGGCGCCGAGCGCGAAAGGATGCAGCGCGCCGCGCCGTCCGGTCTCGGTGAGGCCGACCGCATAGAGAATGCCGAGTGGAATTCCGTGCTGCTGGGCCGCACGCGCCATCTCGCGCTCGCAGGGGCGAGCGTTGTCGGTCGCCGCTGCCGCGCTGCCGGCGCTACAGATAAACAGGGCCGCGGCGGTTCTGCTGGCCCAATTCCTGATCATGACGCGTCTCCTGGTTGGACTGGCGCTCCTGCCGGGCCTGTCTGCCGTCGCTCTCGGACCGTCCCGACGACGAGCCGGCGCCGCCGAACGTTCCCTGCGATTGCGACGAAGGCTGTTGCTGGCTAGAGAGCTGCGGCTGCGACTGGCCGGAGCCGCTCTGGAATCCGTCGAGCGAACCGTGCTGCACGGGCGCGACGTCTGCGACGTAACCCGCCGACTGCATGAGATCGCGGATCTGGTCGCGCTGCTGGTCCAGCATCTGGCTGGTGTCCTTGCGCTCGGCCGCGAGGTTGATGGACACTTCGGTGCCGACCAGGCGAAGGCGCACGGTGACGTTGCCGAGCGCGGGAGGCTCGAGATTGATGGTCAGGATCTTGAGCGGCTGGTCCGGAGCATTGGTCTGGGACGCCGCGAGATCGGGTGCTGCGGCCGCCGCAGGGCTTGCCGTCTCCTTCAGCTCGGCGACGACCGCATTGGCGACTTGTTGCGGAGCGTTGAACTGCGCGGGCGGAAGATGGGTCTCCTGCTGGACCACGGTGACCTTGGTCGTCTCGGGCAGCGCATCACGCCCCGAAGCCTTGGCGGCGCGCTCGACATTGGCCGCGACCTCTTCGAAGCCTGACGTCGCGGGCATTGCGCCCGACCGCTCGCTGTCCTGTGCAGGCAAGGATTGCGGCGCCTGCGAACCCTGCGAAGCCGCCGCGCGCGGGTGCGCGGCAGCCGGAGCATCATCGGATGGGGCGGTGTCGGCCGTTGCCGCGGCCTTCGCCGTGCTTTGAACCTCGCGCTTCCCGGACGACCGCTCCTCGCGCGCGGGCGCATCCTTGTCGGCGGACTGCAATTGCAGATGCGGCTTCACGACAGGCGCGGCTGCGATCTCCTGCCCGATCACCACGACCGTGTTCGTTGAGGCCTGAACATCCGACTTAGCGGCATGATCGGCCGGGCGCTGCTTCTCAGATGCCTTATCGGTCTTCTTGTTGGACGACTCTTCGCTCGACTTCGAATGCTCCGACGTCGCGACGCGCCCGTGCGCCGCCGCGCTTTTCGGCTTCTCGGTCTCGGCCGGGTGGGCCAGACGCGGGCGCAGCGTTGCGGCCTTCGCGGTCGTCTCGCTGCCCTCATCGCTCAGGGCCTGCTTGGCGAGGTTCGAGACGGTGTGAAGCAGATCGTTGAACGATGAGCTCGGATGCGATTTGGCTCCGGCGCCTTTCGCCGAGCGCGACGTCCCGCGCATGTTGAGGCTCTCGGCGAGGCCCGAGAAAAGCTGTCCGGAGGTTCCAGTGAGCTTGGTCATGGACGGCGGTCCCTGGTGAGGAGTTCGAGTTCGCCGAGCTGCTTCTGCGCGCGCGCCAGCGTCACGGTCGATGACGCCAGATCGAGACGCGCCGGCGTTGCCGGCGGCTTGGCGGCGGTGGTGCCGCCCGGGAGCGGCTTGCGGATGTCGAGCGCAAGCTGCACCGTGGCATTCAGCAGCGGGACGTCGCGCTCGGGCAGTTTCGACCGGTCGATCGCCTTCAGCTCGGCGAGACCGCCGTCATATTCGTCGGTGAGCGCGCGCGAGACGCCGCGAAAGAAATGCGCCCGTTCGCGCTCGGTGGAGGCATCGGCGCTGAGCGTCAGCGCCCGCTCGCCGGCGAGCCGCGTCACGGACAGCTGTCCGCGCAGCATCGCCGCGCGCGCGATCACGAGATAGAGCTTGAGGCGGCTGGCGCGATCGATCTGCTCCAGCAGGGCAGCGATCCGCGCAAAGCGGCGCCCGTCGAGCGCCAGGCTCGATTGCGTCAGGCCCGTGGAGAAGCGCTGCCAGAAATCGCCGGCATAGACCGAGTTGCGGTAATGGCGGAGATAGGCCAGCGTCAGGAACTCGAACTTGTCGAAATCCTCCGCCTGCCCCACCAGCAGGATCTCACGCCGCAGCGCCGCTTCTTCCACCAGCGTACCGGGCAGCAGCAGGCGCGCATCGTCCAGGCGCTCGATCGCGAACGATGCCTCGGCGCGCGCGAACAGCGCGCCCTGGACCAGCGCGACCTGCCCGCCGAGGCCCGAGGGAAGCGTTCGCGGCTTGACGTCCTTGAGCTGCTCCCGCGCCTCCTCCTGGCGACCCTCGACATAGGCGAGCGCACCGTTGAACAGGTGTTCGTCGACGTTCATCTTGTCGCGCGGCAGCTTGCGGACGATTTGCGGCGCGCCGCCGCTGAGCAGATAGATGACCACGGCCTGGCCGTTCTGCGGATTGCTCCACACGGCGGGATCGGCGGCGAGAAACTTTTCTCCGATCTGCCGGATCAGCGCGACGTGGCTGCCATGCGCGGCGGTGTCGCCGTTGGCGATGCCATCCTGCACTGCCTGCAGCGCGCGGACGAGCTCATAAGGCTCGCCCGGCTGCCGCGCGGGCTGGGCAAGCACGTTCGCCGCCGTGAACGGCAGCAGCAGCACGGCGATGCGGAGCAGCGGCCTGATCAAGGGCGCTTCTCACGGATCAGGATCTCGATCCGGCGATTCTGCGCGGCAGCGGGATCGTTCGGAAGCTTCGGCCGCCGGTCGGCGTAACCTTCGACATGCTCGATCCGCTGCGCATCGACGCCGGAGCGGACCAGCATGTAATAGGCCATCTGGGCACGCGCGGTCGACAACCGCCAATTGTCGTAAGTCTCCGAACGATACGGCCTGTTGTCGGTATGGCCGCGGACGATGATCATGCCTTGGCGTTTCGTCAGCAGCGGCCCGATCTTGTCGATCACGCGGATGAGTTCGGGCCGCGGCTCGGCCGAACCGACCGCGAACATGCCGAAGCTCGCATCGTCGGTCAGGCTGATCAGGAGACCTTCCTCGACCTGGCGCACCTCGGCCGCCGGTCCTGCGCCGGCCTTGATGTCCGACAGCGCGTCCGCGATCGCGGATTGAAGCTGCTTGACGGTCGGCTGCTGGGTTTGCGCGGCATCGCGCGGCTCGCTCTCCTTCGCCGCATCGCCCTGACGCGCCTGCGCGGCGGCGTTGGCTTGAACGGAGGCTTGAGCAGTAGCTTGAGCAGTGGCTTGAGCAGTGGCTTGGGCAGTGGCTTGGGCGCCCTCGCGGGACGATTGCGCCGGCGCGGGCGCCGGGGGCAGCAGTGGTGACAGGTTTGCGGACGAGGCGTCCGCGCTCTGAGCGACGCTTCCGCCGGCATCGTCCGCCTTGGCACGACGCGCCTGCGGCTCGTTCTGACTTGTGGCGGGGGCGCTGTCGCGCGCGGAGACATTCGGCTTGGTCTCGCTCTCGATCAAGCGATCGGCGTCCTTGGACGCTTGCGGGGCCAGCTTCCAATAGCCGGGATCGAACGGATCGCGGTAGGCGTCGCCGCCCTTGAGGCCATCCTCTTCGGCCGACGTCAGCGCGCCGGCGCGCCGCTGGCCCGAGGCCTGGTTGGCGCTGCTCGCGATCTCGGCGAGCGTCGCATAGGGATCGCGGAACAGCACCTTCTCCTCATAGAAGGGCGGCTTCTCGGCCGTCGGGGAATCGCCGCGACGCTCTTCGCTCGGACCGGCCGGCTGACGCCTGCCGTCCTGGCCTTCGAATGTCGTCGGCTCCTTCTTGGACAGATCCTTCAGGCCCTTCGGAGCAGGTGCATTCTCCGCGAGCTTGATCGGGTTGAAATAGCTCGCGACCACTTGCTTCTGGTCCTGGTTGAGGGCGTTGATCAGCCACATCACCAGGAAGAACGCCATCATCGCCGTCATGAAGTCCGCATAGGCGATCTTCCAGACGCCGCCGTGATGCGCCTCCTCGGCGAAGGCGCTGCGGCGGCGGACGATCACGAGCTCATGCTTGACCTCTTCCATGGCGGACTACCGGCGCGCCTGCTTCAGTCGTTCACTCCAGGCCGTGATCTGCGTCTCGATCACGGTCTGATCGGCCACGACGCGAACCTCGAGAGACTCGGCCGCCTCGTATTCGATGCCGATCCGCCTCGACGTCTCGAGCTGTGTCTTGACGAGGTCGAGCAGCTCGCTGGGGCCGGTGACCTTGAACGCCGGCGCCGACGAATTGCCGGTCAGCGCCGCGATCTGCTCCACCAGCGATCCGATCGCCTTGTCGCGGACCGCGTCAGCGAGGAACGGCAGCAGGATCCGCGCAACCGAGCTTGCGATGTTGGTCTCGATCTCGCGGCAAGCCGCCTCGAAGCCGCTGACGATCGCGACCGCCTGCTGGTCGGACCATTTGGCGCGCTCCTCGCCGAGCCGGATCGCGCTTCGGACGCGCTCCTCGGCGAGCTTGGCATCGCCTTCCGCGACGCCGGCCGCCTGGCCGCGCCGGTAGGCATCCTCCAGCAGATTGGCCGGCGGGGCTTCCGCCTTCGGCGCCGAAGGCGGCGACTGGGGCTGCGGCTGAGGCTGGACCTGAAGCTGCGGCTGTGGCTCGCGCACGACCTCCTTCGGCCTGGTCAGCACGTCCTGGATCCGGGGCGGCGGAGGCGGTGGCGCCTTGGCCCGGCCGTTCGCGTCGAACTGCGTCAGGAACTTTCCGATTGCCGCGTTCATGCCGCCTCCTCGCGTCGCATCCAGTCTTTAAGGATCGCTGCCGCCTGCGCCTGGTCGAGCCGCACGATCTGCTCCAGCCGCTTCTGCGGCGTTCGCTGCATCTTGCCTTCGAGGTCTTCGACGAGATTGAGTTCGGGATCCTGATTCTCGGCCAGCGCCAGGGCTGCGGCAGCTTCGATCTCCGCGACCTCGGCAGCCTCGGCCTGCTCCTGCTCCGCGCGATGGGTCAGGATGCCATTGACGGCCGGGCGCAATCCGAACCAGACCAGCATCGACGCAACGGCCAGGATCGTCACCGCGTTGATGACGCTGCCCAGTTGCTTGTTGATCATCTCGACGAAGCTGATCGGAGGCACCGGCGCCAGCTCGCGCGAGCCCTCGATGAAGTCGACGGCCGTCACCTGAATCTGGTCGCCGCGCGTCTTGTCCAGCCCGCCGGCCGTCGCCGCGAGCTGGCTGATTTCGGCGAGCTTGCTGTCGACGATGGCCTGGTTGCTCTTGTCGCCGAGATCGGCGACCAGCCGCGCGCGATTGACCAGGACGGCGATGAAGAGTTTCTTCACCGAATAGCCATCGCTCACCGTCGTCGTGGTCTTGGACGAGACCTCGAAATTGGTGACGTCCTCGCGGCGGGTCTTGTCCTCGCTGGAGTTCTTGCCGCCGCCGGCGTTGACCTGCTGGTCGGGAAGGTTCTGCTGCACCGTCGTCGGCGTCGAACGGTCGGCGTTCTGCGACGATTCCTTCTCGCGCACGTTGCGCACCGAGCGCTCGGCGCGGCTCTCCGGATCGTACACGGTCTCGTTGATCTGCTTCTTGTCGGTGGAGAGCTGCGGCGAGACGCTGACCTCGAAATTATCGAGGCCGAGATACGGCGTCAGGGCCTTGCGGATGTTCTCCTGCACCATGCCGCCGACCGTCTTCTGCAGGCTCGCCATCTTGGTCGGGGCGGCGCTGGCCTCGTCCTCTTCGGCGAGCAGCATCGAGCCGTCGGCGTCCAGCACCGTCACCTTGTCGCGGCTCATACCGGGAATGGCGGCGGCGACGAGATGACGGATCGACTGCGCCGTGCGCGCCTCGATCGCACCGTCGGTGCGCAGCACGACCGAGGCCGATGGCGACTGCTGCGTCGCGCGGAACGAGCCGCGCACCGGCAGCACGATATGCACCCGCGCCGCCTTGACGCCCTTCATCAGTTGCACCGTGCGCGCGATCTCGCCTTCCAGCGCCCGCAGCTTGGTGACCTCCTGCATGAACGAGGTCAGGCCGAGCGAGCCGATCTTGTCGAACAGCTCGTAGCCGGAATTGGCGCTGGTCGGCAGCCCCTTCTCGGCGAGCAGCATCCGCGCTTGCATGGTCTGGCTCGGGCGCACCGAGAGCGCGTCGCCGGCCGTATTGACGTCGAAGGTGATGTTCTGCTCGCGCAGCGCCGCGCCCATGCGCGTCACGTCCTCGCGGGTCAGGCCGGTATAAAGCGTCTCGAACTCGGGACGGCTGAGATAATACGCGCCGCCGACGACGGTGACGAGAACGGCAAAGCCGATCAATCCCAAGGCCATCAGGCGCCGCGGCCCAAGCTCCAGCAGATTGTTGAGCAGTTGCTGTATCTGCGCACGACTGAGCATATGACCTCGTACCAAAGCGAACGGAGACGACACTCCGCTGCCAACCTTGTCTGAAGGTTGCGCGAGGCTACGATCGTGCCGGTTCGCGGGCACGGCGTTGCAATTTTACAAGAAGCTGGCGGAGGCAATCAGCCGGCGGCAACGCGCGGAAAGCCCCGGGCGCATCATGGTGCGGTCGGTTGCGGCGTGCCGTGTGAAATCTGGCGTCGGGTCGATTGCGGGCACGTCATGTGCCGTCACGTCCGCCGGTCACGGCGGGGACCGTGCTCCCATAAGGGAGCACGGCCGTTTTCGAAAGCGCCGCTTAGCCGCGGAACAGCGACAGGATGCTCTGGCTGTTCTGGTTGGCGATCGAGAGCGCCTGAACGCCGAGCTGCTGCTGGGTCTGCAGCGCCTGGAGCCGGGTCGATTCCGCGTTCATGTCGGCGTCGACGAGCTGGCCGATACCGCGATCCACCGAGTCCATCAGCGACTTCACGAATTCCGTGTTGTTCGAGATGCGGTTCTTGATGGCGCCGAGGTTGGCGGCCGACTGGCTGACCGTGTTGATCGCCGTGGTGACCTGCGCGATGTAGCCGTCGATGATGGTCTGGTGGGCGGCCGAGTCGGTCAGCGCACCGATGTTGAGGCTGTCGATCGACGCGGTGCCGCTCACCGTGTCGAGGATGCCGCTCGTGGAGGACGTATAGAGCGAGTAGTTGGCAACCGTGACCGTGATGGTGTTGATCGTCGGCGTGCCGCCGACGCGCGAGAACGACGACACCAGGTTGACGGTGGTCGGCGTGGAGGCGTTGGTGCTGAGCCAGTTGACGCCGTTGAAGGTCGCCGCGTTGGCGACGTTCTTCATGTCCTGCTGGATCTGGGTGATTTCAGCCTGGATCTTGGTGCGGTCGATGCCGGCGGTCTTGGCTTCGACCAGCAGCGCCTGCAGCTTGGTCAGGCCGGAGTTCTGGTCGCCGATGACCTTGTTCAGAGCGGTGTATTCGGTGTCGACGGTCGCGGCCGACAGACCGAGCGAGTCGGAGACGGCGGAGAGCGCGGCGTTGTCGGCGCGCATCGAGGTCGCGATCGACCAATAGGCCGAGTTGTCCGACGCGGTCGCAACGCGCTGGCCGGTGGAGATGCGGTTTTCGGTGGTCTGCAGGCTGGCGCTGACATTCCGGAGGGTCTGGAGCGCAGTCATTGCAGCGGAGTTGGTAAGCAGGCTGGAAGCCATCTTTGATGTCCCTTTGAATACAGATTGAATGGGGACATACCGGACTTGCACCGGTACGACAGGGCGGCATCATGCCTTTGGGTTTGCGCAAAATGCGCGTGAACCCAACCCGTCGTAACGGCCAGACTAGCCAGCGAAGCTTGTGCGGGGCTTGTGGCGCTGTGATTGCTCTGCAACAGGGCAGCCGGAATCGTGCGCGGCAAACGAAAGGGCCGCGCTTCGCGAGAAGCGCGGCCCTCCGCAGACTGTCGAGAACTTAGCGGAACAGCGACAGGATGCTCTGGCTGTTGTTGTTGGCGATCGAGAGCGCCTGAACGCCGAGCTGCTGCTGGACCTGGAGAGCCGCCAGGCGGGTGGACTCCTGGTTCATGTCGGCGTCGACGAGCTGGCCGATACCGCGATCAACCGAGTCCATCAGCGACTTCACGAATTCCGAGTTGTTCGAGATACGGTTCTTGATCGCGCCGAGGTTGGCGGCACCGGAAGACACCGTGCCGATCGCGGCGGTGACCTTCGCGATGTAACCGTCGAGAATGGTCTGGTCGGCCGCCGAGTCGGTCAGCGCACCGATGTTGAGGCTGTCGACCGACGCGCTGCCGCTCACCGTGTCGAGGATGCCGCTCGTGGACGAAGTGTAGAGCGAGTAGTTGGCAACGGTCACGGTGATCGAGCTGGTGGTCGGCGTGGAGCCGACGCGCGAGAACGACGACACCAGGTTGACGGTGGTCGGCGTGGAGGCATTCGTGCTCAGCCAGTTGACGCCGTTGAAGGTCGCCGCGCTGGCGACGTTCTTCATGTCCTGCTGAATCTGGGTGATTTCCGACTGGATCTTGGTGCGATCGATACCGGCGGTCTTGGCTTCGACCAGCAGCGACTGGAGCTTGGTCAGGCCGGAGTTGCTGTCGCCGAGCACCTTGTTCAGAGCGGTGTACTCGGTGTCGACGGTCGCGGCCGACAGACCGAGCGAGTCGGAGACGGCGGAGAGCGCGGCGTTGTCGGCGCGCATCGAGGTCGCGATCGACCAGTAGGCGGCGTTGTCCGCGGCCGTGGCCACGCGCTGACCGGTGGAGATCCGGCTCTGCGTGGTGGAGAGTTGCGAGCTGACAGACCGCAAGGTCTGGAGCGCGGTCATGGCGGACGAGTTCGTGAGCAGGCTTGACATTGCGAATGTCCCTTTATGTACGCGTTACATTTTCATCAGGGGACATACCGGACTTGCACCGGTACGGAGGGGCGGCATCATGCCTTTGGACTGCTGTGGGTGGGGTCCAACCCGCCGTGACGCGTTGCTAACACGCCGAATCTTGCTTCCGGATTAAGATCGGCTTGAATTCTTCAGCAATATCAGATGGTTAATATTACCCACCGCTAACCATAAGGCGGTACTTTTCGCTAACCATGACAGGGCACTCCGCGGCGCCTCCCTTTACGAGAACGAGCGCACCAGACCGGAGGCGAGCAGATTCCAGCCGTCGATCAGCACGAAGAACAGCATCTTGAACGGCAGCGCCAGGATCGTCGGCGGCATCATCATCATGCCCATCGACATGGTCAGCGTCGCCACGATCATGTCGATCACCAGGAATGGCAGGATGATGAGGAATCCGATTTCGAACGAACGCCTCAGCTCGGAGATCATGAAGGCCGGGATGATGACGCGCAGATCGACCCGCTTGTCGTCGAACTTCTTGCGGAAGCTCTCCGCGGCGAGCGACTCGAAGGTCTGCAGATCCTTGTCCCGGACATGGGCCAGCATGAACTCGCGGAACGGATCGGTGATCTTCAGATAGGCCTGCTCTTCCGAGATCTCGTTCTTCATCAGCGGCTGGACGCCGGTCTCCCAGGCGCGGTCGAAGGTCGGCGCCATCACGTAGAAGGTCATGAACAGCGCGAGGCTGATCATGACAAGATTGGCCGGCGTGGTCTGCAGGCCGAGCCCGGCGCGCAGGAACGACAGCGCCACCGCAAATCGCGTGAAGCTCGTCACCATGATGAGCAGTCCCGGCGCCACCGACAGCACCGTGATCAGGGCCATCAGCTGGATGATCCGGCCGCTGGTCGAGCCGTTGCCGGGCGGCAGCAGCGAGTTGAGGTCCGGGATCTGGGCGAGCGCCACTTCGGGCAGCACCACCAGGATCAAAGCGAGCAGCAGGGCTTTCACTCTCACTGAATCACCAACGTCTCAATGATCAATTCGCGGACCTTGCCGGACGAGCGGATGTTGGCGCGCTCGGTCAGGTCGTCGCGCAGATGCTGGAGCCCGCGCGATCCCTCGAACTGCGCGACCGAGGCCGATCGCAGGTAAGTGACGATGTCCTCGCTGATGTGCGCGGCCAGGATGCCGGCCTCCTCGTCGTTCATGCTATCGGTCACCATGGAGGCCTCGATGCGGGCCCAATTGTTGGCGGGCGCGGCGAGATTGGTCACGATCGGGGACAATTTCCGCAGGCGCGCGCTGCCGGCGTAGCTCGACGCAAGCGGCGGCGGGGTCGCGCTCTTCTTCGCGTCGGCAACGCGCTCGGCGGTCGCAAACAGATGCAGGCCGGCCAGCGCGCCTGCGCCGATCGCGACGAGGGTCAGCACCACGATGGCCGCAATCAGGCGCATGACGTCCCCTGCCCTCGCGCGGCCTTGCCGGCGCGGATCTCAGAATGGTGCCACGGCGTCATAGATCCGATGTCCCCATCCAGGCTGCTGCACGTCGGACAGATTTCCGCGACCGCCATAGGAGACGCGCGCCTCGGCGATCTTCTCGTAGGAAATCGTGTTGGTGCGCGAGATGTCGCGCGGGCGCACGATGCCGCCGACATTGAGCACGCGCATCTCGGTGTTGACGCGAAATTCCTGCGAGCCGCTGATCATCATGTTGCCGTTCGGCAGCACGTCGGTGACGATGGCGGCGATCGAGAGCTTGATATCTTCGGTGCGGTCGATCTGGCCGTTGCCCTTGATCTGGGTGTTGGTGCTGAGGTTGGCGTTGGTGGAGCCCTTGTCCTGCCATCCAGCGACGTCCATCAGCCAGTCGAGCCCGAACTTGACCTGCGAATCGCGCGAGCGTCCGGTCTTGTTGTCGAGCTTGGCCTTGTCCTGCATCGAGATGATCACCGTCACGACGTCGCCGGTGCGCCGGGCGCGCGGATCGCGGTAGAGATCGGTGCCGTCGTCCCAGGTCGAGCGATAGCTGACGGGCGTGCGCATGCGCGGCGTCACCGGGATCGGATCGGCCTGGGTCCGGAGGCCGCTGCCGACCGGCGACATCTGCGGGCCGGTCAGCACTTCGGCCGGATCGTGCATGCAGCCGGACAGTAGCGCGGATGCCAGGACGAGCGGGAGGATGAGGATCGGGTTCTTCATCTATTTGGTCTTTCCGTCGTCCACACGGCGCATGCCGCCCAGGAGGTCGGCGAGGTGCGCCGCGCGTGCCGTATCCATCTCGTTGAAGATCGCGCTCGAGCTCCTCGGGCTGAGCTTGGCAAGCACGGCGGCGGCGGTCTCGTCGGCCATGCCGGCGATCTGGGTCGCCGCGGCGTCGGGCTTCATGCGCGAATAGATCTCGACGACGCTCGCTTCGGCCTTCTTCAGGAAGTCGTCGCGCAGCGCCATCCACCTTTCATATTCCGCGCGCTTGGCCTCGACCTCGGCGATCCGCTCGCGGAGCAGGCTCTCGGCCTTCTCCAGTTCCTTGAGCTGCCAGGCCAGCCTCGCATCGACGGCGGGATCGGCAACATTGCTGCAAAACAGGGCGACCTCGTTGTCCGCGGGCACCGCGGCCTGCGGCGGCGCAGGCTTCGGCGGCACCGTGACGCTGGCAGGCTTGGCCGGGCGTGCGGGCGTGGGTGCGGGCGCAGCCGCCGGCGCAGGCGTCTCGGGCACCGCACCGGTGGTCGCGGGTCCGGAATCCTCGGCCGCCCATGCGGTCGCCCGCATCGAGGCATTGTCGCCGGGCATCGCCGTGACCGGCTGCGGCTTCTGTGGTCCGGATGCGCGGGCGCGCGCGAAGGAGAGCAGGTTGAGCGGCTTCGACGGCTTGGCTTCGTCCAGGGCGAGCACATGCGAGGTGCTCGCGAGCACCGACGCCGCGACCAGCAGGAGAAATTTGGCTTTGTGATCCAGCTTCAACATCGGGCCGCGTGCGATTCTCGGTCGAGACCTGAGCATTGAGCGACCAAGCTTGCACGACGCTTATGCATCATTGCACGATGACATCGGCCTGGAGCGCACCGGCCGTCTTGATCGCCTGAAGGATCGCGATGATGCCCGAGGGCTTGAGCCCGATCTGGTTCAGTCCGCGCACCAGGCGCTGCAGATCGACGCCGCTGAGGATCGCCACCTGTGATCCGGCTTCGTTGGCCTCGACCACGGTCTGGGGCACCACCACGGTCTGGCCCCGCGAAAACGGCGCCGGCTGCGACACCACGGGCATCTCCGTGACACGGACCGTCAGATTGCCGTGCGTCACGGCGACCGTCGATATCCGAACGTCTCGCCCGATCACCACCGTGCCCGTCCGTTCGTTGATCACCACCCGCGCCGGCGTGTCCGGCTCGACCGTCAGCTCGCCGATCTCGGCCAGGAAGCGGACCGGACCGATGTGGCGCGGCTTCGACAGCACGATGGTGCGGTAATCCCGCTCGAAGGCGATCTGCGCCCGGTAGCGTCCGCCGGCGAAGCGGTTGATGGCGTCGAGGATGCGCGTCGCGGTGACGAAGTCCGGGTTCTTCAGCTGCAACACCAGGTACTCCATCTCGTGGAGACTTCCCTTCACCTCGCGCTCGACCAGCGCACCGTTCGGGATGCGTCCAGCAGTCGGCGTTCCCTGGCTGACGTTCTGGGCCTGGCCTCCGACGCTGTAACCGGCGACCATGATCGCGCCCTGCGCCACCGCGTAGACGGCGCCGTCCGCCGCGCGCAACGACGTCATGACCAGCGTGCCGCCGAGCAGCGACGTCGCATCGCCGAGCGAGGACACCGTGACGTCCATGCGCTCGCCGGGCCCGATCGAGGGCGTGAGGTCCGCAGTCACCATCACGGCCGCGACGTTGCGCGTGCGCAGCGTGGTCGGACGCGGCGGATTGTTGGTGCTCGTGGTCTCGTTCCTGACGTTGATGCCCATGTTCTCGAGCATCGATTGCAGGGACTGCTCCGTGAAGGGCGCGTTGCGAAGCGTGTCGCCTGTGCCGTTCAGGCCGATGACGAGGCCGTAGCCGACGATCTGGTTTTCGCGCAAGCCCTTGATGTCCGCGATGTCCTTGATACGGACGGCGGCATGGGCGCTGGCGGCGGACAGCAGCAGGACGAACGCAAGCAGGATCCTGGTCATGACCCGTCCACGACCTTGACGGTGCCGTCCGGCTGGACGATGCCCCTGATGATGACGCCGGTATCGGTATTGCGCACCGGGATGAGCGCGCCGGCCGCGCCCGATTGCATCGCCGCGCCGTAGGTGACGATGGACAAGCCGCTGTCTTCCACCACGACCTTGACCTGGGCGCCGCGGGCGACGGTCCAGGGATCCTCCACCGCATTGCTGGGGATGGGCTGGCCCGGCAACAGCGCGCGCCGCGCCATGCGGCCGACCAGGACCTGGCGCCCTTCGATGAACATGGCAACGCCGAGCAGGCTCGGCGCGAAGGCGCGCTCGGTGATCATGTCGTCGCGGATCAGCTCGCCGGCGCGGATCGAAACCGCCGGCACGGGAAGCCGTTTCTCCTCGGCCACGGCGAGCCGTGCCGAAGCCAGAATCAACAGCACGGCGGCCAACCCGCGCATGATCAGGCCCACCCAGTTCAACATCGAGACACCGGAACTAGCGCATGCCCTTCGAGACGGTCTGGGCCATTTCGTCCGAGGCCTGGATGACCTTGGCGTTCATTTCGTAAGCGCGCTGCGCCGAGATCAACTCGGTGATTTCCTTGACCGGGTCGACGTTCGAGGCTTCGAGATATTTCTGGTTGATCTTGCCGTATCCGGAATCGCCCGGCAGGCCGACGACCGGCGTGCCCGACGCCGTGGTCTCCTTGTAGAGGTTGCCGCCCAGCGGCTCGAGGCCCGCTTCGTTGGCGAAGTTGGCGAGGTTGAGCTGGCCGATCTGCCGCGGGTTCACTTCCGTGTCCAGCTTGGCGAACACCTGGCCGGTCGCATTGACCGTGACCTCGACCGTGCCCTGCGGCACCGTGATCGCGGGATCCAGAAGATAGCCGTCGATCGTGACGAGCTGGCCGTTGGCGTTGGTGTTGAACGAGCCGGCGCGGGTGTATTGCACCTCGTTGTTCGGGCCGAGCACCTGAAACCAGCCGCGGCCGTTGATCGCCATGTCGTAGGGATTGCCGGTTTGCGTGAGCGCGCCCTGGATGTGCAGCTTGCGGATCGCCGCCGACTTGACGCCGAGACCGAGATTGGCGCCTTCGGGGATCGGCGACGAACCATTGACGTTCGCGACGCCCTGCATGCGGTCCATCTGGTAGAACAGATCGGTGAATTCCGCGCGCGCCCGCTTGTACGACGTCGAGTTGATGTTGGCGATATTGTTCGCGATGACTTCGATGTTGGTCTGCTGGGCGTTCATGCCCGTGGCCGCAATGGCGAGCGATTTCACTTATTCCACCCCTTCAGATCAAATCGACATCCGCACGACTTCTTGGTAGGCTTGCACGACCTTGTCGCGAACCGCGACCGCCGTCTGCAGGGCCTGCTCGGCCGACATCAGCGCCTCAACGACGCGCCGCGTCGATTCCTTGCCTTGCATCGCCGAGATCGACGCCGCTTCGCCGGCCTTCAGCGTCCCGATCGCATCGCTCGTCACCTGCTTCATGACAGAATCGAAGCCGACATCGTCCGAGGACTGGACTGCCGTCGTTGCCGCAGGCGAGATCGCCTGCGTCTCGGTCGCGCGCGATGCCGCTTGTCCTGCGGAGATCGCCGTGGATGAAATCGCCTCAAGCATTGTCAGCTCCTTAAGAGGTCGATGGTCATGCCGAGCATCGACCTGACCTGTTTCACGACCTGGAGATTGGCTTCATAGGACCGGTTGACTTCGCGCATGTCCGCCATCTCGATCATCATGTTGACGTTCGGCAGCTTGACATAGCCGGCCTTGTCGGCGGCGGGATGTCCGGGATCGTACTCGACACGGTACGGCGTGGTGTCGACGCCGATCTCCTTGACTTTCGCGAGTTGCGAGCCCGAGGCGCGGTCCATCGCGGCATCGAAGGTGATGGTCTTGCGCTGATAGGGATCGGCGCCGGCGGCGCGTCCGGTCGAGGTCGCGTTGGCGAGGTTTTCCGAGACGATGCGCATGCGCGTCGATTGCGCTTCGAGCCCGGAGCTCGCGACCGTCAGTGATGCGCTCAGTGAGTCCAGCATGTCAGTTCACCTCAGGCCTTGGCACCGGCCAGGACCATGCGGTGGAACGACCGCACGATCGCCGAATTCATCGAATAGTCGCGATTGACGTCGCTACCCTTGATCATTTCCTGCTCGAGGCTGACGGAGTTGCCGGAGTGAACCACTTCCCAGCTGTCCTTCTTCGCGGTCGCGCGCGTGTCGGTCTCGGCTGCGGCCAGCTGCATGTGCGACGGCGACGTCGTGGCGAGCCGCACCGGCATGCCGTCGAGCACCTTGTTGAAGGGCTCGACGTCACGCGCCCTGAAGCCGGGCGTGTTGGCGTTGGCGACGTTGGTGGCGATGGTCGACTGGCGGAGCTCGAGGTAGCGCGCCTGCGACGATGCGAGTTCGAAGAGATAAAGCGGTCCCACGACAGCCCCGTTCTGGTCCATTCGGGAGAAGCCTAGGGCGTTAAGCTTTCGTCAAGCTGTTGGGCCGGACGTCGTCCTCGGAAATCTACTGGACCTTCTCGGTGCGCGGCGCCTGCTTCGACTGCAGGAAGTAGATGATCTCGGCGACGGGCCGGAAAAACTCCGCCGGAATCACCTGATCGACCTGGACCGCCTCGTAGAGCGCGCGCGCCAGCGCCCTGTTCTCGATGACGGGAATTCGGTTCTGCTCGGCGACCTCGCGGATCTTCAGCGCGATCACGTCCATACCCTTGGCCACGACCAGCGGCGCGGGGTTTTCCTCGCGGTTGTAACGCAGCGCGATGGCGAAGTGCGTGGGGTTGGCGATCACCAGCGTCGCGCGCGGCACGGACGCGATCATGCGCTGCCGTGAGCGATCGCGTGCCAGCGAGCGCAGGCGCGCCTTGACCAGCGGATCGCCCTCGGCCTGCTTGTGCTCGTCCTTGATCTCCTGCTTGGTCATGCGCAGCTCGCGCCGCCAATGAAAGCGCGCCCAGGCGAGATCGATTGCCACCAGAACGATGGTCGCGATGCAGATCGCCGAGACGATCCGCATCGCGATGTTGAGGATCATCTCCGGCAGCGCGACGGGATCGGTGTACATCGCCTCGAACGCCCTCGCCTCCGACGCGCGCAAGACGAAGACGACCACGGAGGTCACCGCGGCGAGCTTGAACAGCGATTTGGCGAACTCGACGAGCCCCTGCGTTCCGAACAGCCGGCTCCAGCCGCCGATCGGGGAGATCCGCGACAGGTCCGGCTTGATGCGCTCCAGCACCAGGCGCGGCGCGTTCTGCAGCAGCGAGGACGCAAGCCCGAACACCATGAGGATGACGACCAGCGGCGTCAGGAAGCGCAGCGCCTGGAGGCCGACCACGGTGAGCAGGTTCTGCGCGTCCGCACCGGTCGAAAGCGGAAAGCCTTCGGGATCGTCCAGCAGGCTCGTCAACATCGGCGTCAATTGCTGCACGCCCTGACCGATCAGGAACGCCTGAATGACCAGCAGCGCGGCCATCGAGGCAAAAATGGAGGCCTCCCGAGAGACCGGGATCTTGCCCTGTTCGAGCGCATCACGGACTTTCTTCTCGGTCGGCTCTTCTGTCTTGCTCTCCTGATCGGATGATTCTGCCATGCCCGTTCAGCGGTCAGCGGAAGACCAGCTCATCCTCCTGCTCGGGATTGAGCTCGATTTCGCCCTTCTCCGCGAGGTCGAGCGCGAGATCGGTGATCACGCGCCGCGCCTCCAGCACGTCGCGCTGGTTCGAGGGTTCGCCGATGGCGAGCTCGTGCTCGACGACGCGGCGGACGCGCGATGCGACCGAGGACAGGATCAGTTCGCGGAAATGCTTGTCGGTTCCCTTCAGCGCGATGACGATGCGATCGGTCGGCACTTGGTCGAAGATCATGGTGCGTGCCTTCGGCGTCAGGTTGGTCACGTCGTCGAAGGTGAACAGCAGCTCCTTCAGCACTTCGGCCGACTTCGGCCGCTTCTCCGACAGGCTCTTCAGCATGTCCTCGATATGGCCACGCTCCATCTTGTTGATGATGTCGGCGACGCGGGCATAGGTGTCGGCGCCGAGGTTGCGGGCAAAATTGAGCGTCAGGTCTTCGTGCAGCGTCTTCTCGAGCACCTTCATCGCGTCGTCGACGATCGGCTTGAGGCTGAGCACGCGCCGCATCAGTTCGTTGCGCAGGCTCGAGGGCAGCTGGCTCATCACCTTGGCGGCGCAGGACGGCTTGACCTTGGACAGGATCAGCGCCGCGGTCTGCGGATGCTCCTTGGAGAGGTAGGTCGCCAGCGAGTTTTCCGACACCGACGAGACGCGATCCCAGACCGACCGGCTCGAATTGCCGAGCAGGTCCGACATGATCGCCGACACCTGGTCGGCGGGAAGCACGTCGCCGAGCACGGCCTCCAGGCCGCCGAGCGTGCCGAGAATGTTCGCGCCCATCGAGAACTGCTGGGCGAACTCCTCGACGATGGATTCGAGCTCCTGCGCCGTGATCGGTCGCAGCTCGGCCGCGGCCTTGGTGACAACGCGAATGTCCTGGGGCTCGAATTGCGCGAGCACGCTCGCGGCCGCCTGCCGGCCCATGGCCAGCAGCAGCGCCGCGACTTTTTCCGTTCCGCCCAGCGCGGCAACGCCTCGCTGCTTGATGGGAGCGATGCCGACCTGTGCCGCCATGGTCAGCTATCGCCCTGCCCCAGCGGACCGACGATCTCCGTGAGCGAGACGCCGAAGCGGGAATTGTCCTCTTCGACGACGACCACCTCGCCGCGGGCGACGATGCGGCCGTTGACGACGACGTCGACGGGCTCGCCGACCCGGTGGTCGAGCGGAACCACCGCGCCGCGGCCGAGCTTCATCAGGTTCGCGACCGGGATGGTCGCCGATCCCAGCACCACCTGCATGGTGACGGGAATGCGCAGGATGGCGTCGACATTGGCGAACTTGCCGCTCTCTTCCGCGGTGCGCGCGGCGATCTCCGCGAGCCGCTCCAGCGGGGTCGTTTCCGTATGCCCCTCGTCGGCGGCAGGTGCTCGCGTGGCAGAGTCATAGTCGAAGGATTGCGCCATCTGGTATCGCCTCTTGGTCGTTCCGCTCCCGGAACGCCCCAGCGTTCCGTTCGTATTGGTTCTGCCGGCTTCGGCTTCAGTGCTTGTTCACCTCGGGCCCGCCGGCGGTCGCGACCGGCGCGCACCCGCTGCGGGCATCGAGCGCCGCGATCGCCTCATGGGCCTGATCGATCTTGGTGCTCAGCACGTTGGCGAGGCGTCCTAGATTGGCGGTGGAATCATGCGCCGCGGTGATGACCGTGTCGAAGGCGCCCGCCGTCTCGTGCACGATGCTGGAGAATTCGCCCTGGTAGCTGCGCAGACGCGCCAGCTCACGATGCATCCGGGTCACCCGCATGCTGGTGAAGGCCAGCGCGATCAGCAGCACGGCATCAACGAGATAGGATATCATCAACGAACTCCCGTTTCTGATCCACGGGATCGGCCACCTGCATGGCGTAATAGCCATCGAGCTGGCCGATCTGACACCAGAACAACACCTGATTGTTGCTTTCGAGGCGCGCCAGCGTGCGCGGCGTGGCCTCCAGCTCCAGCACCTGCCCCACCTTGAACTGCACGACGTCCTCGAGCGAGATCATCTTCTCGTCGAGCACCGCGCTCAGCGTCACCTCGGTCCGATGGACCTCGCTCTCCATCTGCTCGCGCCAGCGCGGATCGGTCGTGCGGCCGTCGCTGGCGGTGACGGTTGCAAGCTTCTGACGCAGCGGGTTGAGCGCGGAGTGCGGAATGATCAGGAACATCTGGCCGCCGCGGTAGAGCGCCTGCACCATCATGTTCGCGCAGATCGACATGTTGCTGGCGCGCCCGATCGCCAGCGAGGCCATCGCCGTCTCGACCCGCTCGACGCGGAAGGTGACGTTGGACGTTCCGGCGAAGGCGCCTTGCAGCGCTTTGGCGAAGCGCTCGAACAGCGCCTGGACCAGGCGGATCTCGATGTTCGAGAAGGTGCGCTCGACGTCGAGCGGCGGTTCGGCGCCGTCGGAGCCGAACATGGCCTCGACCATCGTGAACACGAAGTCGCGGTCCAGCATGATGATGACGCGCGAATCCCACTGCTCGGCATAGAGCACGGCCGCGACGGCGTTGCCCTCGTAATCCTTGATGATGTCGCCGAGGGGATCGTTGGTGATGCCGTTGACCGAGAAATAGCACGGCGTTCCCGCCATCGGCTGCAGGCTGTCGGTGCACGATGCCGCCATGCGATCGAAGATCACATTGAGCATCGGCATGCGTTCGATCGATATGCCGGCAGCGTCCAGCAGATAGTTCGGGAGCTGCTTCTTGTGATCGACGCTGACGTCGTCTCCCATCATCATGCGCGGGCCGCCTTCGGTTCAGCTTCGGACACGACGGCCTTGGGGCCTGCGATCGTCTCGTTCTCGACCACGTCGATCGAGGGCCGCTCGCTGCTCGCGATCATCTTGCGGCCGTGCTCGACGGCGATCTGCGGCATGGCGCCGTTCATGAAGGCCAGCAGCGTCTGCTTGACGATGATGTAGGGACGGCACTTCTTCTCGCGCGTCATCTTGATCTTGATCGCGAAGGGCGAAAGGACGCCGTAGGACAGGAAGATGCCGGCGAAGGTGCCGACCAGGGCCGCGCCGATGAAGCCGCCCAGCAGCTTCGGGGACTGGTCGAGCGCGCCCATCGCCTTGATGACGCCGAGCACGGCAGCGACGATGCCCAGCGCCGGCAGCGCCTCGGACACCGTCACCAGCGCATGATAGGGCGCCAGCTTGCCCTTCACGATGGTGTGGATCTCCTCGTCCATCAGCGCTTCGATCTCGTGCGTGCGCGCATTGCCCATGATGATGAGGCGGACGTAATCGCAGATGAACTGGAGCAGCGAGGGATCGCCAAGCACGCTCGGGAACGCCTTGAAGATCTCGGAGGACGCGGGGTCGTCGATATGCGCCTCGACCTCGTTGCGGCCCTTGCCCCTGAGCTCGCGCATCAGGGCATGGAGCGCCCCGAGCAGGTCGAGATAATAGCGCTCACTCGGCACCGCGCCGGTGATGGCCTGCATGCAGGCAACCCCGGTATCGACGACCGTCTTCCACGGATTGGCCACGATGAAGGTGCCGATCGCGGTCCCCATGATGATCACGAATTCCCAAGGCTGCATCAGCACGCCCAGGTGCCCGCCCATGGCGGCAAATCCACCGAGCAGCGCCGCTACCGTGATGAAAACCCCCACGAAACTGCCCAACGCGCCGCTCCATCGCCGATCCCATCGGGAATATCTAGTCGGCGAGCCTTGCGCGAAGCTGGTTTCCCCATCGCCAGCCCCACGCAAGCAATTGGCGGCAGCTTGGGACGGCGTCGCAACAGCGGCCAGAGGGGCGCGTGTCATGCTATCCACCATCGCGGACTACACCAGACTGACCAAGGACATGGGCAAGTCGCTGACCCAGGTCGCGACACAGCCGGATGTCAGCCGCGAGACCGATTACTTCCTGAGCCATATCGGCAACGTGAAGACGATCGACGACTTCCTGAAGGACTATCGTCTCTATTCCTACGCGATGAAGGCCTACGGCCTCAGCGACATGACCTACGCCAAGGCGTTCATGCGCAAGGTGTTGACCGAGGGTGTCGGGAACAAGAACACCTTCGCCAACAAGCTGACCGACACCCGCTACCGGGAATTCGCCACCGCCTTCAATTTCGCCGCTCTCGGCAGCAACGCGACCAAGACCGCCCAGGCTACGACCGGCACGGCGACCCATTACGTCACGCAGACGATGGAGCAGAAGGCCGGCGACCAGAACGAGGGTCTGCGGCTGGCGCTCTATTTCACCCGCAAAGCGTCCACGATCACGACCGCCTACCAGGTCCTCGCGGACAAGGCGCTGACGCAAGTGGTTCAGACCGCGCTCGGCCTGCCCTCGACGATCAGCGCGGCCAACATCGACGCCCAGGCCAAGATGATCACGAGCAGGATCAACCTCGCCGATTTCAAGGACCCAGCCAAGGTCACCAAATTCGTGCAGCGCTTTGCGGCGATGTGGGACGCGACCCAGGCCCAGAGCAACAACTCGACCAATTCCGCGCTGGTCCTGATTGGGGGCGCATCCTCGGCCAGCATGGATACCAACATGCTCACGACTCTTCAGAACATCAGGTTCAACAGGTAAGTCATGCAATCGGCCCTCTATGTGGGATTGTCGGCCCAGGTCGCCCTCGAAAAGCGCCTCCAGACGATCGCCAACAACGTCGCCAACGTCAACACGGCGGCGTTCCGCACCGACGTGGTGAAGTTCGAGACCGTGCTGTCCAAGGCGGGCCCGAACCCGGTCGCCTTCTCCTCGCCCGGCGACAACATCATCTCGCGCGAGCAAGGCAACATCACCGAGAGCGGCAACCCGCTCGACGTCGCCGTGGTCGGCCAGGGCTGGATCGCCTTCGCCGGCCCGAACGGCACGGTCTACACCCGTGACGGCCGGCTCCAGATCGCCCCCAACGGCGATCTTCAGACCGTGAGCGGCTTTCCGGTCGTCGATTCCGGGGGCGCGCAGATCACGCTCGACCCCAACGGCGGACCGATCTCGATCGCGCGCAGCGGCGCGATCACCCAGGACAACAACGAGATCGGCACCCTCGGCCTGTTCAACATCCCGGCCGATGCCAGTCTCGAGCGCTACGGCAATTCCGGCGTGACGCCGGACCGGCCCGCGACCGCCATCGCCGATTTCTCCCGCGACGGCTTCAAGCAGGGCTATGTCGAGGGCTCCGGCGCCAACCCGATGATGGAATTGACCAAGCTGATCGCGGCCTCACGCGCCTTCGACGGCACCAATTCGATGATCGAGGGCACCGAGAGCTCACTGCAGAATGCCATCCGGACGCTGGGCGAGCCTGGCAAATAGTCTGCGCCCCGCGCGCATTGAGATTGAGGTTGGACGGATACCTTGAACGCTCTTCGGCAACTCGAGTGGGCGCTGCTGGAGCTTCAGCAGAGCACTCCCCTGGCAAGCGTCAGCGGCGCGATCTCCGAGATCGCGCCGACGCATTTCCGTGTCTCCGGCCTGTCGCGCTTCGTCAGGCTCGGCGAGCTCATCGGCGTCAATTCGGCCGGCAAGCCCCAGATCGGCGAGGTGGTGCGGATCGACAGCGAGGGCATCGTGGCGAAGCCCTTCGACCGGCAATTTGCCGGCGGCCTCGGCTCGGTCGCCTACCGGATGCCGCCTCTGTCATTTGCGCCCGATCCGAGCTGGAAGGGCCGTGTCATCAACGCCCTCGGCGCGCCGCTGGATGGCCTCGGCCCCCTCACCCCGGGCCCCCAGGCGGTCTCGGCTGAGGCCGAGGCGCCGTCGGCCATGAAGCGCGCACGCGTGCACAAGCCGCTGCGCACCGGCGTGCGCGTCATCGATCTGTTCGCGCCGATCTGCGCCGGCCAGCGCGTCGGCATCTTTGCCGGCTCCGGCGTCGGCAAATCGACGCTGCTCGCGATGCTCGCGCGCAGCCAGGGTTTCGACACCGTCGTGCTGGCCCTGGTCGGCGAGCGCGGCCGCGAGGTGCGCGAGTTCATCGAGGATGTGCTGGGCAACGATCGCCAGCGCGCCGTCACCATCGTGTCGACGGGAGACGAAAGCCCGATGATGCGGCGGCTGGCGCCGAAGACGGCCATGGCGGTCGCCGAATATTTCCGCGACCGGGGCGAATCGGTGCTGCTGATGGTCGATTCGATCACCCGTTTCGCCCACGCCGCCCGCGAGGTCGCGCTCGCCGCCGGCGAGCCCGCGGTGGCGCGCGGCTACGCACCGACGGTGTTTACCGATCTGCCGCGCCTGTTGGAACGCGCCGGCCCCGGCGAGGAAGGTTCCGGCACCATCACCGGCATCTTCTCCGTGCTGGTCGACGGTGACGATCACAACGAGCCGATCGCCGACACCATCCGCAGCACGCTCGACGGGCATATCGTGCTGTCAAGGCACATCGCCGACCAGGCGCGCTATCCAGCCGTCGACGTTCTGGCCTCGGTCTCCCGCCTCGCTCACAACGTCTGGGACCCCGAAGAGCGCGAATTGGTGAGCAAGCTGCGCTCCATGATCGCAAAATACGAGGACACGCGCGACCTTCGCCTGATGGGCGGATATCAGTCGGGACGTGATTCGGGTCTCGACCAGGCGATCGACATGGTTCCGAGAATCTACGGCGCGATGCGACAGGATGCTTCCGCGCCCCCGAGCGCCGATCCGTTCCGCGAGCTCAGGGACATGCTCCGGGGCGACTAAGGCGCGATACGGCCACGACGAATCGCCATCGGGCCGGCTCTTTGAGCACGATCCCCGCGCCAATGCGTTCCGCGTTTGTCGCAAGGCAAAGCCGCTTTGCACTGGCCCGGATAATGCTCGACCAGATCGAAAGGCGGGAGCGCACGTGGCATGGGCCCGCCTTCCCGGTCAGCGGCTGAGCGGCTGATTCCGCGGTTGCGACGTCAACAACCGACGCGTGCAATTCCTGCGAGTTCCCTTATCGATTCTCCGATACCACGCACAAGTTGTGGATGACGTGTCGAGACTCGTCGTCGCGATGCACAAGCTTCGATCAGTTTGCGCCGAACACAGACAACAAGATGTCGCGCAATCAAAGCGTCGCAGAGTTGAGTGCATGATGCTTGCCGCACAACGTATTGCGTTCACTATCATGTGTCCCGAAGAACAAGATTGTCTTGAACGTTACATTCGCTTGCAACGACATCTGGGGCTCGCGCGGGTCTGTACTTGATTTTGTTGAGAAGCTCATTCATCGTTTCGGCGGAAGATAAGAAACGTCTGCGTGTGACTTGAACTCAGGGGCTTCGGTTGAGCTATTCCGATCCATCGTCTGCTGGCGAGGGCAACTCGGGCCCCCGCGCGACGACGACGCTGTTGGCATGCCAACGACGCAGTTTCTCACTCCGGAGCACGCGACGCCGAGCGATCGAGATCGGGCGCACTGCAATTCGTTCCTTCGAACGAGAGTTCGACGCGACGTGCTCGCCGGGCAGCTGCAACCGTTCGATGTCGTTCGAAGGATTCGCGGGACAGGGCGGGCAGCGGCTTCAGGACGCCGCAGACGAAGTTCCGGGGACGGGGTAGATTCATGCCATTGGCACGGGAAGCCGTCGAGCTGCTGGTTCAGGCGGCGAGGGCCTGGTATTTCGAAGGCAATCAGCACGGGTTGCGCGATCGGGAATGGATGGCGCTGCGCTTTCTCGGCCGCGCCAACAGGTTTTCGCGCACGCCGTCCGCGCTCGCCGGCTTCATCGGCGCGACCAGAGCCACTGCATCGCAGATCGTGAAGACGCTGGAGAGCAAATCGTTTCTGGTGCGCAAGCCGTCGCATGAGGACAAGCGTTCTGTCGTCCTGCACGTCACTGCGCAGGGCGAGAAGTGTCTCAATCAGCACGACCCGATCAATCACGTGGTGAATGCGGTCGCGGCGCTCGGCAACGACGAATGCGTCAGGTTGCGCGACTCGCTCCGCGAGGTGCTCAATCATCTCGACGCGGCCCATCAGCGGCTCGACGCCAGCATCTGCCGCGACTGCATGTTTCTCGCCGAGCGCAGCCCGGCCACCTCCAAGGGACGCGCGAGCGCCGAGTTCATGTGCCGGTTGTATCGCGCTCCGATCTCGCTCGAGGAGACGGAACTGCTGTGCACGAGCTTCGAGCGCACCCGCGACCGCCCCAAGATCGAAGAGCATCTCGACCGCGCGCGGATCGCAAGCCAGGGCTGACGCGGCCGGCGAGGCGTCTGAATTCGCTTATGGCGTTGCGGGACTGAGCCGGGATCGCGAAGGCGACACGGTCATGCGCGATGAGATGGGCCCCGGCCCTGCCGGCGCACCGCGGAGTGTTTGGCGCGCGCTCTCTCAACGTCATTGCGAGCAGCCCTTGCGACGAAGCAATCCGGAATCCCTCCACGGAGAGATTCTGGATTGCTTCGCTGCGCTCGCAATGACGGAGCAAGGGGCGACTGCTTGCTTTTCCAACCACGCATAAGGTCGCCCATCTCGGATGAGCCGGGATGGACGAGACTTGCGACAAAACCGAATTTCGTTAAAATGGAATCTTTTGCGCGGAAGGAGCGTCCAGCATCACCTAACGCGCGCAAAAAAACACCCGGCGGTTTCCCGCCGGGTGCTCGTCGAAATGCTTCGACTGATCTTACCAGTTGCGCTGGGCGCGGAGCAGCAGGGTGATGCTGTCCTGATCCTTCAGCTCGTACAGGGCGGCCGGCTTGGCCGTCGTGCCGGCACCGGCATAGCCAACCGTGCCCGAGTACTTCTGGTCGAGGCGGGTCCAGTTCAGGTCGCCCGAGAACGTCAGGTTCTTGACGGGGGTCCAGCGGGTGATCACGCCGATCTGGCCGACGGCGAAGTCAGGGTTACAACCCGTGACACCGGCGAGACCGCCGAACACGCCGCCTGCACCGCCAGCACCGCAGAGAGCGGTCTTGGCAGTCGAGCCGTACTGCGCCTGAGCGTAGGCACCATACAGCGCGGTGTTCCAGTAGGCATCCCAGTTGTGGGTGTAAGCACCGCGGAAGCCCCAGGTCTTGACGGTTTCCTGCTGGCCGCCCGTGACGAACACGGTGTCCGGAGCATAGGCAAAGCCGACGCTCTGGTAGGCATTGCTCGAGTTGCCGAACATCGAGTAGGAGCTGCCCGCCAGGTTCTGGAAGTTGTAGCGGGTCGCACCGTCGGTGTAGACGCCCTGGATGTTGATCACGTCACCCGCACCAGTCGGGATGTTCTTGATCGACAGAGCGAGCTGGACAGCCCAGCCCCACTTGTCGTCGGGGTGGCCGGTGGCTTCGGTGGCGCCGTAGTAGGCGACGTGGTTGTCGTGAGCGGCAACCGACGCCTGGAACATGCCCCAGGCCTGGTCGACGCGGACCATACCGACGAGGTTCGGCGAACGCGAGCCGCCGATGGCGTTGGAGCCGTAGGAGCCGCCGATCATGCCGCCGGCGGTCGCGCCGGTCAGGTTCACGTTGCCGGCCTGGTAATAGGCCGTCGCGTCTTCAGCCGAGAACGACGCCGTCACGCCCTGACCGAAGTCAGCGGTGTAGGTGAACTGGTTGACGCCGGTGACGGTGCCCGAACCACCGACGAGGCTGTCGATGTTGTTGCCGGGATAGTTGGTCCAGGGCGCGTCGAACTGCGACACGGCCTTACCCATGGTGAAGCCGGCGAACTGGATGAAGGCGTAGTACACGCCGAGCGAACCGCCCGAGGTGTTGCCGTCGGTGCCGTTGATCGACGAACCAACGAGCGCCGGGGTGGTGCCGGAGGTGTTGAGGCCGAGGTTGCCGGTATAGACCGTGCTGCCCGTGCCCGAGCCGGAGCCCTGGTAGCCGCCGGTGGTCCAGGTGAACACGCCGTCGAAGAAGGTACGGACGACGCCGTATTCGGTGGCGGTGCGCGTGTCGATGTTGAGATCCTGACGAGCGCGCATCTGATAGTAGTTGCTCAGACGGTTGTGCGCGCCGGCCGGGGAGCCGTTCGAGATACCGTAGTTGCTGTTGGTGTTGAACGCGACTTCAGCGCGCAGATAACCACCCAGCTTGATGCAGGTGTCGGTGCCCGGGATATAGTAGAAACCGGCGCCGTACAGCGAGCAGATCTTCACGTATTCGACCGCCTTGGCCTTCACGGGAAGATCGGCAGCAAACGCCCCGGAGGCGGCCATCAGGCCGGCAGCCGAGCCGAGCAAAAGCGTCTTCGTCAACTTCATTAGGTAAACCTCCAGGTCGATTCAGGGGGCTCGGCTTCCTCGGCGGACACCGCTTCACCCTCATAATTTCCGTTCAATTCAGATCCGCACCGAAGGTCCGGATTGAAACGACAGTGAGGTGCCCCCCCTCCGTCGTGCCTCACGTATAGTTTATAAAAACAACAGCCTCAATTTATTGATTTGGTGAATTGTAAGTTCGGCGGGAGATGTTGCCGCAAAGCAACATAGGCACCGGTGAGGCCAACTAACGTACTGAATAAAAAGTAAAAAGCCCTCAGGGGGCATCCCGAGGGCTTTCTTGGAGGTCTCACATCGCTGTCCGTCGACAGGGTCAAGAGCAGCAAAGATTGAGTGGGCCGAGACGTAATTGAGTTAATTGATTTTTGCAAGTATCAAATCTTTAGACCATTTCCACGATGACGCATACGAGGCCCCTGCACGGGCACGACATAGGAGACGTCCTCGCGATATCCCGATAGAACACTGATCCAAGAACAATAAAAAAAGGATCAACGCCAAACGGGAGGGGCAACGTGGCATGATCGAGAAAAAACTCGACAGGGCGATTACGGACTTCATCTGGAACGTCGTCGAAATTCACTCGCAGCTGGAGAACATCCACACCAGCTGGGCCGGACTGCTCGGCATCACCGAGCCGCAATGGCTGATCCTGATGGCGATCACCGAACTCGACGACGGGCGCGGCGTCGCCGGGATCGACATCGCAAACAAGCTGCGCGTTCACCCGGCCTTCGTGACCAACCAGACCAAGAGCCTCGAAAAGAGCGGCTTTCTATCGCGGCGGCCGGCAGCGGACGACGCACGCTTCGTCCTGATGTCACTGACGGCAAAGGCCACGACGGAAATCGAGAAGCTGTCGAAGAGGAAGCTCGCCTTGAACTCGACCATGTTCAACGAACTCGACGAGAAGTCTCTGGCTGAGTTGAACGCCGCGCTTGCGACGATTGCCAAGAACGCGCGGCTGGCTGCGCGGTTGCTGGCGATCGACGCATCGTGACCAGCCGTTGCGCGGCTGACGCGTCTAGAGACGGGTGACAGAATCCAGCTGGCCGCCGGCTCCCAGCTTGTTGTCGAGCCATTCGAGAATGAAATTGTCGACAGCGATGAAATTCTCGACCTCGCCTAGTGGATGGGGAATGCAGGTCGGCACAACAGTCGAGCAGTCAGCTCCGGCCTGCCGATAGCCGGCTTGCAGCGCGAGCGCGTCCTCTTCCCACACCATCGAGCGACTTCCGACGACCACGAGAAGCGGGCAAGGTATGCGGCGCGACGGCTGCAGCCAATCCGGCGGGGTCGCGGCCTGCGCGACGCCACGCCTCGCGCGCAGCCATGCCCGGCGCATGATCGGTGCCGCAATGCCGCCGTCGCACACGGCGGCAGCAATCCTGCGATCCGACATGGCAAGACGGGACGCATGACTGGCGCCCGCTCCTTCGCCATAGACCGCAATCCGCCGCGTATCGACGTCCGGGCGAGCCGCGAGATAGTCGAGCCAGCACGCAAGCATATGCTCGGCCTTGAATGGGCGACGGATGGACGCATTGCCCGCATGAACCAGCAGAAGCGACATGTTGCGGTGGCAGATGGCCGGCGACAATCTGCTCATCATCGCGCCCAGGGTGACCCCCTCGTCGGCGATGCAGATCACGGCGGGAGAACGCTCCTGACGGAATGCCGGCCGAAAGAGCCCCGTCAACGGCCCTTGATCAAGGCCGTCGATCTTCACATGCTGGATCGCCGGGCCGACCTCACTCTCCAAGCCCTTCAGGCCGATATCGAGCCTGTCTGAGAGGTCAGCATCCGCGAGATCTCCCGGAGAAGACAAACTTCGGGCGACTTCGAGCGCCGTCAGCGAACACAGCCACGCGTCCAGGGCAATCGGGGCGGACTCGTCCCTGTGCGCAGATTCGGCGGAGATCCGGTAATCGTCTGCAACCCTCAACCAGTCCGAAACCCACAGATGCCTGGACCTCTCTCGCACCAGATCCGCGACGGACAGGCTATCGAAAAATTCGGACGCGCGGTGGCGCAAGCGTGCCAGATTTGCACCCGCGCCGTCGCACGAGCCATGAGGCCAATGATTACCTTCCATGTCAGTCCCCCGACGGCGCAGTCAGCGAATACCAAGACTTGAATTATCAGGGCTTGGATTCCCCAGACTTGCCGGCTGCACTTTCAGCAGAGCGCTAGACGAAACTGCGGTCGTCAACGAGCCGGTCCGGATACGAAATCCAATCCGGCTCACCTCATTCGTCACGCTGCAGCTCCGTTGCTGATCGTTGGTTAGGGCCCCACGCCATTCTGCCATTTTTGCGGCTCCGAGTTGTAGATTTTGTTGCAGCCGACAGAGGAAAACTTGGACCGCGTTAGATGACCAAGGAGGCACAAACGTTTCAGCATCCTCATGAATTTTCATGACGGCTGTATCCCTGCGGTCAATCACGATCTCGCGAGAACCCGGCCGTTGTCCCCTCATCGGTGACGACTGTCGTCGGTCACACCAGTTGAGCTGGGCGCCGCGCAACAAATGCGATCTTCTAGAATTTCTGCCGAAACGAATCGTCTCGCAGAGCATGCGCCGCTCATCCCACTATGGATGACGGTATTTCCTGCACCGGCGGTGCTCGTTCCGACGCGAAGCGGGGAGATCGGCACCCCCTTGTATGCATTATCCCAGTTGCCATCCCCGCGAACTTCGCTTTACATGCCGGCAACTCGCCCGCGGATGACGGCCGGGGCTCAAAATCACAAACATGGTCAGAGGGACGGAATATGGCGCGCAACATATTGATTCTCGGGGCTTCTTACGGCTCGTTGCTGGGCACGAAGCTGCTGATGGCCGGGCATAATGTGACCCTGGTCTGCCGCGCCAAGACCGCGGAGCTGATCAACCGCGAAGGTACCGAGGTGCGCATCAAGCTGCGCGACGAGGCGGCGCACCGGGCGATCTTCTCGCGCGACCTGCCCGGCAAGCTCGACGCCGTGACGCCGCAGAATGTCGACCTTTCCCGCTACGATCTGGTCGGCCTCGCGATGCAGGAGCCGCAATACACCAACCACACCGTCCGCATGCTCATGGTCAAGATCGCCGCGGCGAAGCTGCCGTGCCTGTCGATCATGAACATGCCGCCCCTGCCCTATCTGAAGCGGATCCCGGCGCTCGCCGATATGGACCTCGAAGAGGCCTACACCAATGCGCAGGTGTGGGAGCGGTTCGAGCCGGGCCTCGTGACGCTGTGCTCGCCCGACCCGCAGGCGTTTCGTCCGCCGGAAGAAGCCGCGAACGTGCTGCATGTCGGCCTGCCCACCAATTTCAAGGCATCGGTATTCGCCGATGAGAAGCACAACAAGGTGCTGCGCGAGCTGGAGGCCGACATCGACGCGGTGACGCTCGACGGCCATGACGTGCCGGTGAAGCTGAAAGTATTCGACTCGCTGTTCGTGCCGCTGGCGAAATGGTCGATGCTGCTGACCGGCAATTACCGCTGCATCACGCCGAACGAGCCGCAGTCGATCCGCGACGCCGTGCACGGCGACCTCAAGCGCTCGCAGACGATCTACGACCATGTCGATGCGATCGCCCGCAAGCTTGGCGCCGATCCGCAGGACCAGGTGCCGTTCGCGAAATACGCCAAGGCCGCCGAAAGCCTGCTCAAGCCGTCATCGGCTGCACGCGCGGTAGCAAGCGGCGCGCCCTTCATCGAGCGCGTCGACCTCCTCGTGAAGCTGATCTCGCATCAGCTCGGCGCGCCCAATCCCGAGATCGACCGCACGGTCGACACCGTGGATCAGAAGCTGAACGAGAAGATCGTGCAGGGCGGATCCGGCGCGCAATAGCGCGCCGCATTCAGCGACGTCGGCGACGTTGCGGCCGAGCGTCGAGCGGGGTGATTGACGCGGCGCCAGCCGTGCCTCGATTTGCGAAAACATTGCATCCGTGCGAGGTCTGGCCTTAAGTAACGGAAGTTGCCGAACTGCCTCGAGCAGCTATTTTCGGATGCCGGTTCCGGGCAGCAGGTTCCTGTCTGCTCGCGCCAGCCGGATGACGGGCGAAAGAACAAGTCAGCGAAGATGGATCAGTTGACGTTGCAGGTCGCTCGCGCGGTGGAGGCCGGCGCGACGACCATGAAAGGCGTCATCGACGCAACCGGATTGTCCCGGCTCAAAGTCGAGCGCGCGCTGAACACGCTGGAGAAGCAGAAGCTGCTCGCCCGCGACGGCCAGGGCTTTCGTGCCATCGGCCTGCCGAAAGCAGCGCCGCTGCCTCGGGAATGCGGATCGTGCAACGCCTGCTGCGACGTTCTCGAGGTGGCCGCCGTCGACAAGCCGGTGAACCAGCTCTGCAAGCACTGGCAGACCGGCACCGGCTGCACCATCTACGATCGCCGCCCCCAGATGTGCCGCGCCTTCGTCTGCGCCTGGCTGCAGGGACATCTCGACGACGACTGGTTCCCGGCGAAGTCCGGCATCATCGTGCATTTCAGCCAGGATGCCGTGAACGTCACGGTCGACGACCATTGCCCCGATCGCTGGCGCGAGGAGCCTTACTTCAGCAAGCTCGCCGAATGGTCGCTGAACGGGATCAGGCGGATCGGCAACCGCGGCTATGCCACCCTCGTCGTCTCCGGCGCCGATCGCTTCCTGCTGCTCGGACGCACCGTCGTTCCCGAGCCGACGCTGTTCGGCACGGCCTTCGTGCCGCTGACGGCCGACACGTTCCGATTCTGGCGGGCAACGTCGCCGGAGCATTTGCAGCGCTTGCACGAGCGGATCGCGGAGATGGAGCGGATCAGGCAGGAATTCGGCTCCTGCGTCATCCCCGAGAACGAGGACGACGATCCGCAGGCCCCCTATCGTCCCGCACTTCTACGGCAATCGAACCACGCCTGAACACCGCCGTGGGCAACGCGGTACGATTCGCACCGTGCCGCTCGACGCGCCGCGACGGGATTGATAAGCCCCTGTCCGCGAATGACGGGGACTTGAGTCGGGCATGACGGTTGCGATCGAGATGGGGCAGACCACGGCGGGCGCCCCGGCCGCCATGGACCTCGAGGAACTGCTGGCAACGCGCCTCCTGGTGCAGGGCAATTCGGGCTCCGGCAAGTCGCATCTGCTCAGGCGTCTCCTGGAACAGAGCGCGCCCTGGGTGCAGCAGGCCATCATCGACCCCGAGGGCGATTTCGTCACCCTGGCCGAGCACTTCGGCCATCTCGTGATCGAGGCCGAGGATCACACCGAGCGCGGCCTTCAGGTCGCCGGCGAGCGCGCGCGGCTGCATCGTGTCTCCACCGTGCTCAATCTCGAAGGCTTAGATGCCGAGAACCAGATGCGCCGTGCGGCCGCGTTTCTCGGCGGCATGTTCGACGTCGACCGCGACCATTGGTACCCGATGCTGGTGGTCGTCGACGAGGCGCAGCTGTTCGCGCCGGCGGTGGCCGGCGAAGTCTCGGACGAAGCGCGAAAGCTCTCGCTCGGCGCGATGACCAATTTGATGTGCCGCGGCCGCAAGCGCGGGCTCGCCGGCATCATCGCGACGCAACGTTTGGCCAAGCTCGCCAAGAACGTCGCGGCGGAGGCTTCCAACTTCCTGATGGGCCGCACCTTCCTCGACATCGACATGGCGCGCGCCGCCGATCTGCTCGGCATGGAGCGGCGGCAGGCCGAAGCCTTTCGCGACCTCGAGCGCGGACAATTCATGGCGCTGGGCCCTGCGCTGTCGCGCCGCCCGCTGCGTTTGAACATCGGCCCGACCGCGACCAGCCCACGCAATTCCACGCCGCGGCTGATGCCGCTGCCGGAAGCGGCGACGGAAGATATGCGCGCCATGATCCTGGCCGCGCCGCCGCCCGATGCCAGCCGGCCACAGCGACGGCCCGCTCCGGATCTGCTCGAGCAGCTCCGCGCCGCAAAAGCGGCCGCGCCGGTGATCCAGCCGGAGATGGACGAGGTGCCGGTCAGCGCCGAGGAGCTCGCCGAGCGGCGCGAACGCGTCGATCGCACGCTGCGGGCCGTGCTCGCCGAGCCCGACGCCGGCTTCCGCGCCGTCGGCGTGCTCTATCAGGAGTTCGTGGTCCGCTGCCGCATCGAGGGACTGGGCTCGGCCGTGCCTGACCTCACCGAATTCCGCCGCATGCTGACGCGCGCACGCGCGGGGCTCGGCGCCGAGCATGCCGAAGATGACGCCTGGCAGGACGTGTCGCTGCGCGCCTCCATATTGCCCGACGACATGCAGGGCGTGTTCATGATGATCGCGCGCGCTGCGAAGGAAGGCTGGCCGTGTCCCGGCGACGCTGCGATCGCGCGGGCCTACGGCTCGCATTCGCTGCGCCGGGCGCAGCGGCTGCTCGGCTACATGGAGGAGCAGGGGCTGATCGTGGTCCAGCTCGACGGCGCCGGCCGCCGGATCGTGACACTGGTGGAGCTGGCCTGGGCCACGGCCCCCGGCGATCCCAATGGCGATGACCTGCCGGCGGAGCAGGTCGCGCGCGCGGCGTCGGCCTGAATCGTCAGGCCGCCTCGGGGCCGCCGAGATAGGCGTCGCGGATGCGGGGGTCGTCCTTCAGCGCACGCGCCGGGCCTGACAGCACGATCTTGCCGGTCTGCAGCACATAGGCTTCATGCGCGATCTCCAGCGCGAGGCTGGCATTCTGCTCGACCATGAACACGGAAACGCCCTCCTGGTTGATGGTGCGGATCAGCTCGAGCACGCGGTCGACATAGAGCGGCGACAGCCCCATGGTCGGCTCGTCCATCACGATCATCCGCGGACGGCTCATCAGTGCGCGCGCCATCGCGACCATCTGCTGCTCGCCGCCGGAGAGCGAGCCGGCACGCTGCGACAGGCGCTGGCCGAGCTTCGGGAACAACGTCAGCATCTTGTCGAGATCCTGCGCCACAGCATCCCGGTCGTTGCGCACGAAGGCGCCCATCAGGATGTTCTCGCGCACGCTCATGTCCGCGAACAGCCGTCGCGCCTCCGGCACCGAAGCGATGCCGCGGCGGACGATCTGTGGCGTGGTCAGGCCGATGAGCGAGGCACCATCGAAGGTCACGTCGCCCGAGCGCGGCTTCACGAGTCCCAAAATGATCTTCATCGTCGTGGACTTGCCGCTGGCATTGCCGCCGAGCAGGCAGACGATGTGGCCGCGCGCAACCGTGATCGAGAGATCGAAATGCACCTGGGCCTGGCCGTAGAACGTATTGACGTTCGACAGCGCCAGCAGCGGTTCGGGAGCGCCCGTCGTCATGCCGCGCTCTCCTGCTCCGACGATCCAGACAGCCCATGGCCGAGATAGGCCTCGATCACCTTGGGATCGCTACGCACCTGTTCCCCCGAACCTTCCGCGATCTTCTTGCCCTCGTCCATGACAATGACGCGGTCGGAGAGGCGCATCACCATCTCCAGCTTGTGCTCGATCAGGAGGATGGTCAGGCCTTCCGCTTTCAATTCAGCGACGAGCGCCTGCATCTCCGCCGTCTCGGTCGGGTTCATGCCCGCGGTCGGCTCGTCGAGCAACAGCAGGCGCGGCTTCAGTGCCAGCGCACGTGCGATCTCGACGCGGCGGCGGTTGGCATAGGACAGGCTGTAGGCGGGCTGGTCGATGCGCGGCAGCAGCCGCTCGCCGAAACGCGCGAGGATGATTTTCACCTCCTCGCGCAGCCGCTCTTCCTCGGCCTTGACGCTGGCGGGGCGCAGCAGGGCAAGGCCGAGCTCCAGCAGCGGGCCGATCACCGGCACGGCCGGCTTGACGGCGCGCAACCGCGTGTGCGCGCCGATCAGGACGTTGTCCATGACGCTGAGATTGCCGAAGACGCGGCCGAGCTGGAACGTACGCGCGATACCTTCGGCCGCGAGTCGCTCCGGCGACAGGCCCGTGATGTCCTGTCCTTCGAAATGGACAGTGCCGGCATCGGGCCGGTCGAGGCCGGTCACGAGATTGAATAGCGTGGTCTTGCCGGCGCCGTTGGGGCCGATGATGCTGACGAGTTCGCCCTTGGCGAGATCGAGATCGATGGCGTTGACGGCGGTGAGACCACCGAAGCGGCGCGTCAGCCCGCGCAGGGACAGCATGGAATTGAGCTGCTCCGCCATCACATCGTCCCCAACAGGCCCTGCGGCCTGAACCGCACCAGCAGCAGGAGTACGATGCCGTAGATCAGGATGCGATACTCCGCCGCGATCCGGAACACCTCCGGCAGGCCGACCAGCGCCACCGCGCCCAAAATCGCGCCGACGACATTGCCGAGGCCGCCGAGGATGACGACCGTCAGCGCCAGGATCGATTGCTGCGTGTTGAAGGTCTCGTGGTTGATGTAGGAGTAGAGATGCGCGGCGATGCCGCCGCTGATTCCGGCGGCAAACCCGCCGAAGATGAAGGCCAGCGACTTGTAGCGGTTCAGGCTGAGGCCATAGGCACGCGCGGCGACGTCGTCGTCGCGGATGGCGCGGAAGCTGCGGCCGAGATGCGAAGTCAGCAAGCGGCCCTGCAGCAGTGCCAGCACCACCATCACCGCGAAGCTGAACCAGTAGATCGAGGTCGGGCTGATCAGATCGGTGCCGAACAGCGACAGCGGCGGGATGCCGGAGATACCGATCGGCCCACGCGTCACGCTCTCCCAGTTCAGGATCACCAGCGACACGATCTCGCCGATCGCGAGCGTCGCGATCGAGACATAATGCCCGCGCAGGCGGAACGAGGGCGAGATCAGCAGCGTGCCGAGCGCAGCACACATCAGGCCACCGCCGATGATGGCGAGGCCGACCGGGACGTTGAAGGTCAATGACAACAGCGCGGATGTATAGGCGCCGATCGCGAGCAGCGCGGCGTGACCGAGCGAGACCTGGCCGATCGTGCCCGCGACCAGCGTCAGGCTCAGCGCCAGCATGCCGAGCAGCCAGGCATTGATCAGGGTCTGCAGCACGTAGAACGACACCGGGAACAACGGCAGGACCGCAAAGCCGGCAGCGGCGACCGCCAGGGCCCAGCGCGGAATGCGCACCGGCCGGCTCGGCGCAATGAAGGTGCCGGTGAGCGGCTCGGGCGGCGCCTGCCGCGCGCTGGCGAACAGGCCGTTCGGCCGCAGCACGAGCACCACGACGAGCAGCAGGAACGCGAACAGATTGCGGTAGCTGGTGCCGAACACGGCGACGCCGTAGCTCTCGACGAGGCCGAGCAGCAGGCTGCCGATCACCGCGCCCGGCACGTTGCCGGCGCCACCGACCACTTCCGCGACGACGCCCTTGAGCGTCGCCTGCAGGCTCATCGCGGTATCGATCTGATTGTAGTACATGCCGACCAGCATGCCGGAGACGCCGCCGAGCGCGGCGGCAATGCCGAACACGGCCTGATTGACGCGGTTGACGTCGACGCCCATCTGCATCGCGGCGTCGCGATCCTGCGAGGCCGCGCGCACCGCCCAGCCGAGCTTGGAGTAACGCAGGAACACGAACAGCAGCAGAGCGCTGGTGAGGCCGACACCCGCGATGAGCAGATCAAGAGGCCCGATCGTGCCGCCGCCGACCTGGAAGCGCACGTCCGGCAACTGGCTCGGCAGCGCGCGCGGATTGGGCGAGAAGGTCAGCATCACCAGCTGGTCGAGCACGAAGCTGATGCCGATGGTCGCGAGCAGCGGCGCGATGCGCACCGAGTTCTGCAGCGGTCGCAGGCCGAACCGTTCGATGATGAGCCCGACGATCGCCGCCGCTACGGCGACCACGATGATGGTGAGCGGCAGCGGCGTATGCAGCTGCACCACCGCAACCCAGCCGATATAGGCGCCGACGAGATAGATCGATCCTTGCGCGAAGTTGATCAGCCGGCTGACGCCGAAGATCAACGCAAGCCCGACCGCAACGAGCGCGTAGACATTGCCGACGATCAGCCCGTTGATGGTGTAGTCGAGCCAGGAAGACACGCAGGGTTCCTACTGAAGGGAGAACGGGCTGGAGCGATCGCTCCGACCATCAGGTCAGGTCGGCTTGCCGTCCCAGAGCGCGAACTGGCCCTTGCGCACGACGAGCTCGGCGTTCATGGCGCCCTTGACCCGGCGGCTCTCGACGTCGAACGTCGCCTGGCCGAAGATGACGCTGGAGACGTCCTTCACCTTCGCGAAGGCATCGCGGATGGCGCGGCGGTCCGTGCCGCCGATCTTGACCACGGCGGCGGCCATGTTCATCGCATCGTAGGAATAAGCGTTGAAGGCGTCGGGCTCCTGCCCGCCATACTTGGCCTTGAAGCCGTCGATGAATTTCTTCACTTCTGGCCTGGGATCCTGGGGGAAGTAGCGCGTGCCGAGATGCACGTCCTCGACCGCCTCGCCACCGAGCTCGATGAATTTCGGCGAGTAGACCGAGCTCGCGGCGCACATCACCTGCTTCAGGCCGACTTGCCGCGCCTGACGGGCGATCAGCGCACCGTCCGAATAATAGGAGATCAGGATCAGCCCGTCCGGATTGGCGTCGCGCACGCGCACCAGCGTCGAGCGGAAGTCGCGTTCCTCAGCGATATAGCCCTCGGTCACCGCGATCTCGGCGCCGTATTCCTTGGCGGCCTTGACGAAATAGTCGCGGCTGGTGCGGCCCCAATCGGTGTTGAGATGCAGCACCGCGAGCTTCTTGAGACCAAGGCGCTTCACCGCGTAGGCCGCCAGCAGCGGCTGCTCGTCGGCCTGGCTGACCGAGGTGCTCCACATGAAGTCGCCGCCCTTGGTGAAGTCGGGGTGCGAATTGGTGAAGCCGAACTGCACCAGGCCGCCGCGCTGGTAGATCGGGGACGCCGCCATCGAGGCCGGGCTCGAGAAGTCGCCGAGCTCCATGACGATACGGGGATCGGACACGAACTTCTGCGCGATCGCCACCGACTGGCGCGGATCGCTCTGGCTGTCCTCGAACTGGTAGGCGAGCTTGCGCCCGTTGATGCCGCCGGCCGCCATGATCTCGTCGAGTGCGAGATCAAAGCCCTGCTTCCACTGCGTGCCGTATTGCGCGTTCGGTCCCGTGAGGGGGCCGCTGACGCCAAGCAGGATCGGTTCGGACGTTTGCGCAGAGGCGGCACGCGAGAAAGCGGCGCCTGCCATCATGGCGGCGAGCGAGCCCTTGACCAGGGTACGACGATCAATGTTGCTCATTTAACGGCTCCATCCACTCAGGTGTTGAACAAGCAGCAAGTCTTGTGCCGGTGACATTGCCTATTTCGAGGGCTCGCCGAGCGACAGCATCAAGCGGTTCGCCCAGTTGAAGAACGAGGCGCCGTTGATGACGTCGACGATCTCGGCGTCGTCAAGGCCGACGCGGCGCAGCTCTGCGACATTGTCGGGACCGAACGCGATCGGTGTCGCCGCCAGCGCCACCGATGCTTTCACGATCGCATTCCAGCGCTCGCCGAGATCGGCCTTGACGCCCTCGTCGAGCAGCTTCTGCACGTCGTCGCGGCGCTTGGAATAGGTGCTGGCGAAGCGCGCATGCACGGAAGCGCAATAAATGCAGCCGTTGTAACGCGAGGTCGCGGCCGCCGCGAGCTCACGCTCGGCGCGCGGCAGGCCGTCGGCGACGTTGTAGAAGATGTCCTTGTCGGTCTTGGTGCGGGCTTCCAGCACCTCGGGATCGCGCACCAGCAGGCGAAAATATTCCGACTTGGCGCGGGCGCGATCGACCAGGCCATTGAAATGCCGCTCGGTCAGCCCGGCTTCGGGCAGCGGATCGATCCAGGAGACCCAGCCGAGCTCGTCCTGGGTGAAAGCGACGGGGGGATTGACCGTGGCACTCATGATTGCGGCCTCCTCTTATGCGTTCGCGGCGGCGAGCGTGCGCAGGCCGCTGACGACCCGGACCTGGAACGACAGGAATGCGACGAGCTGGGAGAAGGTGACGATGCCGGTGCTCGACCATCCGGCGTCCAGCAGCGCCTTCATGTCGTCGGATGCCGCATCGCGCGGGCGGAAGACCAGGAGGTGCGCGTGCTCGAGCGCTGCGACCAGCCTGATGCCGAGAGCGGACTTGCTCGCCGCGCTCACGCGATAGATCAGGCCGGCGGTGTTCTCGACCGACAGCGGACCGGCCGGATACGAGCCATACGGACCCGAGGTCCTGCCCCGCGCGATCTCGGCGTCGATCGCCTCGAGCAAGCGCGCGCCGTCCGGGTTTGCCACGAGCTTGTCGCGATAGAAGGCCGCCACAGGGGATTCGCCATGAAGTCCGGTCACGAAGGCCGCGACGGCGGCGCGCTCGGCTAGCGAAAAATTGCGCGCGTCGATCGGCTCGAACAGGGAGAGATAGCTCTTCTGCGCATTCTCGCGCGCCTGCAGGCGGCGGGCGCGGATGGCGTCCAGCGCCGAGCCCGGCGCGATCCCGGCGAGCGTGTCGATGATATCCGGTGTTGCCATCATTCAGCCTCGTGCAACGCGATCGCGTTCATTGCGGTTAACCTGCGAGCGCCACGTCGGGTGCCGTCCGGGTCCAGCCCAGCGCCGGCGCGACCTTCTCGGCGACCAGATCGATCGAGCGCAGGACATGGGGATGCGGGGCATCGACGGAATGCACCTGGAAGACGAGATCGGTGATCCGTTCCAGCGTCGCATCGGCCCGGAGCGAGGCGATGACGTGATCGGCGTCGCCGACATGGGTGTCGAACGCGGCGATCATCTCCTCCAGCGTCTCGCCCGGCGGAAGGTGACCGCCCTTCATGAATTGCGGCAGCGCGCGGCGCAGGCCGATATCGGCAAAGCGCAGGGCTTCGGCATGGTCGTCGGCGACGAACACGCTGCGCGAGGCCATGATGCGCGGCTCGGCTCCCTTGGGCAGCGCTTCCAGATAGGCATCGATCACCGGGTTCTGGATGTCGGCGAGCGTGGCCTTGGGCGCCTCCTTCGGTCGCGGTTGGGTGCGCGACAGCAACAGGCCGTCGCCCGCCTTGCCGGCCCGTGCGCCGCCGGCGACCGAGAACGTCGCCTGCCAGATCCGCTTGTCCAATTGCGGCCGCTGCGGATAGATCGTGTCGCCGCCATCGAGCGGCTTGCCGACCAAAGCGGTGCGGACGACCTCCAGATTGCGCGCGAAAATCTCGTTGCGCTGGGCGCTGTCGAGGCCGAAGGCGGCAAAGGCCGACGGGTTGCCGCCGGTGCCGACGCCGAGCTCGAAACGGCCGTTGCAGATGAGATCGAGCACCGCTGCGTCCTCCGCCACCCGCACCGCATTCTCCAGCGGCAGCGTCACGATGCCGGTGCCAAGCCTAATGCGGGAGGTTTGGGCTGCGACGTAGCCGAGGAAGGTGAAGGGTGACGGCAGGCCGCCCTCACGCTCGTGGAAATGATGCTGCGCGATCCACGCGGAATCGAGGCCGGCCTTTTCGGCGCGCACGATCTGCTCGGCCGCGAAGCGGTAGCGCTCCGCCGGCGGGGCCTCGTCGAGCAGCCGCGTGAAGAAGCCCAGGCGTTTCAGATTGGCAAAGCGTTTCATGCGACCCCTGTCGGACCGGGATGACCAGGCCGCCGATGATGTCGGTTACTGCTGCTCCAGACAAGCGGGCATTGCGCAAGGCTCATACGCAAGACGCATGCGAAATGCCGCCCGCCGTGAGGGCTGCTGCGCTGGAGCTGGGCAGATTGCCTACCAGCTCGGCAGCACCGCGCCCTTGAACTTGGTCAGGACGAACTCCTTGACCTCGCTCGTGTGGTAGCTGTCGACCAGGGTCTTGACCCAGGGCTTGTCCTTGTCGGCGGTGCGCACCGCGATCAGGTTGACATAGGGGCCCTTGGGGTCCTCGCGCAGGATCGGATCCTTGACCGGATCGAGGCCGGCCTGGGTTGCATAATTGGTGTTGATCGCGGCGGCATCGACATCGTCGAGCGCGCGCGGCGCCTGCGCCGCGTCGACCTCGATGAATTTCAGCTTCCTGGGGTTCTCGGTGATGTCGAGCACCGTCGGCTTGAAGCCGGTGCCGTCCTTCAGCTTGATCACGCCCTTGTCGCGCAGCAGCAGCAGCACGCGGCCGCCATTGGTCGGATCGTTCGGGATCGAGACCTTGCCGCCCTCGGGGATGTCGGCGATGGCCTTGTGCTTCTTCGAGTAGACGCCGATCGGGAAGTTCACGGTGAGGCCGACGGCCTCGATCTTGTAGCCGCGGTCGGCCTTCTGGTTGTCGAGGTAAGGCTGGTTCTGGAACGAGTTGGCCTGGATCTCGCCGGCATCGAGCGCGGCGTTCGGCACGACATAGTCCGAGAACTCGATGAGCTGGATGTCGAGGCCCTGCTTGGCGGCGATCGGCTTCACCGCCTCCAGGATCTGTGCATGCGGGCCCGGCGTCACGCCGATCTTGATGGTCTCGGCCGCAGCGCTCGCAGACCATGCGGCGAGGATGGTGGCAAGGATCAATGGAAGGCGAAACGACATCTTGGTCTCCGAAGGTCTGCAGCAACGCGTGGAACCGTATTCGCTTGTCCCTGGGCCGAAATCAATGAAATGGAAATCCATATTGCATGCCTGGGGCGGGGGCCGCGTTCTCCATTCGGCGGCAAACGCGGAACGAATTCGCGGGCCGCGGCGAGGCCTCCATCAAGCGTGAGCCGCATCACGGCAATGCGGCACACGGCGGGCGAGATTGGCGGCACCACCACCGGACCTCAGCGAGGAATCGACCATGTCCGCACTTGCCGCACCGAAGCTCACCAGCCGCCAGCAACTCGAATGCCTTGCGCTCTATGGCGTGCTCCAGGGCGTGCCGATCTATTCCGGCGTCGCGCTGGCGATCAAGCTGATCAACGCTGCCGAATTCGTCGGCGAGCCGTTCGGCGCCGTCACCTTCGTCGCCATGATGTCGATTTTCCACGCCTTGCTGACCTCGGGGCTCGGCGCCAAGTTCCCGCATTTCTTCAGGCACAGCTACGAGCCGCTGTTCGCCGATACGACTTTGTCCTTCTCCGAGAGGGTCACGCGCTGGCTGGCGCAGCCGAATACGGCGCTGCAGCTGCTCAGCCAGGCCCTGCTGCTGTCGGCCCTGGCGATCGGCGTCGCCAGCATCGGGTAGATGCCGGCTCGCCGAGAGGGCATGTGTGGCGATGTCGTGGCGGCTGCAATGAATCTCCGGACGCGGCAACATCACGAAACTTGATGCGCCCGCGGCGGCCGCGCTAGCCTTCCGGCGCGGCCTTAGAACTTCCCCAAGTTCAGACAAGTTCGCACTGGATCGCCGCCCGGGTCTCTCGGGCGGCGATCCAACCAGCGGCCCGCAAGGGCCCTCCCCATCGTCATTTCGTCGCATGGCCCGACAGTCACGCCGGCATTGCCGCCTCGTGTTTGATGCCACATGATGCCGGCGAGCGATGTCTTCGAGGTGGAGGGTCTTCTGATGAACGAGAATGAAATCCGGGGTCTGGTCGGACAGGTGAAGCAAGGCACGCTGTCGCGACGCTCGTTCATCCGCAAGGTGGCCGCGGCCGGAATCGCGGCGCCCATCGCGAGCCAGATCCTGGTCTGGAACGGCGTGGCGATGGCGGATGCCACCCTGCCCTACAAGCCGACCAAGGCCGGCGGCGGCGGCACGCTCAAGATGCTGCTGTGGCAGGCGCCGACCTTGCTCAATCCGCATTTCGCGCTCGGCACCAAGGACCAGATTGCCTCGCGCGTGTTCTTCGAGCCGCTCGCCGGCTGGGACAAGGACGGCAATCTGATCCCCTGCCTTGCCGCCGAGGCTCCGACCAAGGCCAATGGCGGCCTTGCGGCCGACGGCCTCAGCGTGACCTGGAAGCTGAAGCAGGGCGTCAAATGGCACGACGGCAAGCCGTTCACCGCCGACGACGTCGTCTTCACCTGGCAATACGCCGCCGACCTCGCCACGGCGGCCTACACCACCGGCTCCTACAAGGACATCAAGGTCGAGAAGATCGACGACTACGCCGTCAAGGTGATCTTCAAGGCGCCGACGCCGTTCTGGGCCGATCCGTTCGTCGGCTCGGTCGGGATGATCCTGCCAAAGCATCTTTTCGGAGATTATGTCGGCGCCAAGTCGCGCGAGGCGCCGGGCAATCTGAAGCCGGTCGGCACCGGCCCGTACAAATTCGTCGAGTTCAAGCCGGGCGACATGATCCGTGCCGAGCGCAATCCCGACTATCACATCAAGAACCAGCCCCATTTCGACACGCTCGAGATCAAGGGCGGCGGCGACGCGGTGTCCGCGGCGCGCGCCGTGCTGCAGACCGGCGAATACGACTTCGCCTGGAACATGCAGGTCGAGGAGGAGGTGCTCAAGCGCATGGAGGCGGGCGGCAAGGGCAAGCTCGACATCACCCCTTCGGGCAATGTCGAGTTCATCATCCTCAACACGACCGACCCCTGGACCGAGGTCGACGGCGAGCGATCGAGCGTCAAGACCAAGCACCCGACGCTGTCCGACCCGGCCGTTCGCCGCGCGATCAATTTGCTGATCGACCGCGATTCGATCCAGAAGTTCATCTACGGCCGCGGCGCCATCGCCACCGCGAGCTTCGTCAACGCGCCCAAGCAGTTCAAGTCGCCCAAGCTCAAATACGAATTCAGCATCGACAAGGCCAACAAGATCCTCGACGAGGCCGGCTGGAAGAAGGGCGCCGACGGCATCCGCGAAAAGGACGGCAAGAGGCTCAAATACGTTTTCCAGACCTCCACAAACGCGCCGCGCCAGAAGACCCAGGCCATCATCAAGCAGGCTTGCGAGAAGGCCGGCATCGACATCGAGATCAAGGCGGTCACCGCCTCGGTGTTCTTCTCCTCCGATGTCGGCAACCCCGACACCTATTCGAAATTCTACGCCGACATGGAGATGTACAACACCACGCAGCCGCAGCCCGATCCGGAACGCCTCCTGAACCAGTGCGTGTCCTGGGAGATCGCCACCAAGGACAACAAATGGCTCGGCCGCAACAATTCGCGCTACTCCGATCCCGAAGCCGACAAGGCCTACAAGGCGGCGCAGAACGAGCTCGACCCGGCCAAGCGCGCCGCGCTGCTGATGAAGGTGGACGAGCTCTTCTGCGAGGCCAACGTCTTCCTGCCGCTGCTCTCGCGCCATATCGTCAACGCCGGCGCCAACAATCTGATGATCGACATCTCGGGCTGGGACACCATCACGTGGAATGTCGCGGCGTGGTATCGGGCCTGAGGGAGCGGGGCTCGTGTCCCGGACAAGCCGCAACGCGCCTGGCGCGTTGCGGCGCAGAGCCGGGACCCAGGGCGGCACGGCACAATGCGGATCGATGGGCCCCGGCTCTGCAGCGCACCGCTCTTCCGCACCATCTCGCTTGCAGACGCGCTTTTTTGTTCTCGCGGCTGAAATCGCCCGAGCTTTGCTTCATCTTCGCACCCTCAAATCCAAGAGGGCACAGGGAAGGCCGGGTGCCGACAGGCACCCGCGGTCCGCTGCGCGAAATGCACACGCAGGAAGAACCGCACAGCAGCATACAGGTGGTGCCGATCACTCGGCCTTCCCTGCGCGATGGTCGGACGGCTTATGCCGTGCTCTCCCGGGAGCCGAACTTTCCTTTGGCCTCCCTCGCCGTTCGAATTGGATGATGCCGTCCACCCGGTTGGGCTCGCGCACATCTTCGATCCGGCTTGACCGTAGCAACGACGGCCAGGACCACACGGTTTTGCCGTACGCACGGCCCGCCCTTTCGCCGCAGTATTCCCGGCCCCGTCGACGAAGCCGGAAACTTACAGGCGAGACGAAGCCTAGCAGCGCCGTTCGTCACACGCGGGGTTCAGGCTCACAGGGACTACCCGCCCTGCCCGCACCTCTCATGCCGACGCTGCCGCGTCCACCGCAACCCCGGCTCGCGATCAAGACGACCTCGAGATCGCCCCTCTTGGTGAGCCGGGATGAGCGACACATACGCCAAAACCGAATTTCGGTAAAGTAGAATATTTTCGCGGGGAGGGGTTGACGGGGTTGCGAAACAGAGGTGTTTTTACCGGGGCGGGCGTCGATCGGCCTCGATGCCGCCAACCGAGACGTCAAACGTCATCCCATAACGGGATGGGAACTTATAGATCTCGTTCTATCCGAACGATCCGGGATTATGAAAGTTCGCATTAAGTGGTATGATCGTGCAATATCAACCGACGGGAGCCGGCAGTGGTTCCAAAATGCGATATCTTCATCAGCTATCGTAGACTCGATAGCGCAATCTTTTCACAGTGGCTGGCTGCCCAACTAGGTGCCGCCTACGGCCAAAATTCGGTGTTCATAGATACCCAGAACATCCGGACCGCCGATGTTTGGACCGAACAGATCGAGCAACGCCTGAGGAATTCTGCCCTCGTCTTGATTATCATTGGAAAGAGCTGGCTATCGCTTGCGGATGAGTTCGGTCGCCGCCGGATCGACCTTCAAGATGATTGGGTTCGCCGTGAGATCGAGGTTAGCCTAAGCAGCAAGAAAAAAGTTCTCCCGGTTCTGATCGAGGGAACGACACTCCCGACAAAAGACGCTTTGCCGGCGTCTATCGCCCCGCTACTCGATATTCAAGCGCGCTCAATGGACGTCGAAGCCGTTCAGCACGACATGGCTAAGTTCGTTAGCGAGGTCGGCAGCTTGCTCGGGAGAAAGCCTGCTTCCGTTGAAATCGCATATCCCTTCCCTCTTCTCTCGATAAATCCTCTAGACGAACACAATCTTAGAGTGTTCGCGGAGAGATTGCCCACATGGCAGATCGCGACGCGAACCGTCGACAACGGGGTAAAGACCGAACTGGTTCGGAAGTTCGAATTCAAAACCTTCCGCGATGCCATTCATTTCATGAATACGGCAGCGCGCTTTATTGATCAGAGAGATCACCATCCAGAGTGGACCAATATCTGGCGTACAGTAATCGTACGTTTGACCACGTGGGACATTGGCTCAAAGCCATCAATGCTGGACGTCGACGTTGCCGCATATCTCGACCAATTGCACCAAGCATATGCCCCCAAGATCCGGCAGAAGGATATTGGAGATATTTTGCCGACCAAAGCGCCTGAGCACAGTCCGTAGGACGGGTACAGCGAAGGAAAACCCATTAGAGTCTTGATTGCAATGAACCCTGATGGGTTTCGCAAGTGCTCTACCCATCCTACATGCCTCCTCCTCAGCCCGCCTCAAACGCCCCCCGCGCCGCCTTCACCGACGATGCGATGAACCTGTGCACTTCCTGCACTCTTCGCGTCCCGTGCGTATCCGGATGTGACGTCAGCCAGTAGCTCCGTACGAAGCGCACCTCGGGGAGCAGGCGGCGGAGTTCGGGATAACGGCTGGCGGCGTAGTCGTGCAAAATGCCGATGCCGTGGCCGGCGCGGACGGCCTCGATCTGCGCTACGATGCTGCCGCATTCGTAGCGGCGGGACATCAAGCGGCCGAGGGCGGCGGCGTGGTCGAGCGCGCGGCTGTAGGCGAAGTCTTCGATATGGGTGACGAACAGGCGGCCGGCGAGATCGGCCTGCGCCTCGATCGGGCCCTCGCGCTCCAGATAGGCTTGCGAGGCGTAGACGCTGAGGCTGTAGTCGGTGAGCTTGGACAGGATGAGCCGGCCCTGCTTCGGCCGGTCCAGCGTGATGGCGATATCGGCCTCGCGGCGCGACAGCGAGAAGGTGCGCGGCAGCGGCACGAGCTGGATCACCAGCCCCGGATGGCGCGCGGCCAATGCGCCGAGATGCTCCGCGAGGAAGAAATTGCCAAGGCCGTCGGGCGCGCCGACGCGCACCGTGCCGCTGACGGTGTCCGCGCTGCCGCCGATGCTGGCGCCGACCTTGAGAAACTCGCTCTCCGCGCGCTCGGCCGCCTGCAGCAGCGCCTCGCCGGCGGCGGTGAGCGTGCAGCCGGCGGTGTGCCGATCGAGCAGCTTGGCCTTCAGGCTCTTCTCCAGCGCGGTCAGCTGACGCGCCACCGTGGTGTGGTTGAGGCGCAAATTCTTCGACGCCTTGAGGATCTGGCCGGCGCGCGCGACCTCCAGAAATATCCTCACCCGCTCCCAATCCATTGACGGCACCCTCTTCGACCACGCTGGCCAGAACGACACGTCCTGCACAACGGAGGCATCTCATCGTTCATCGATGTGCGATTTGTGCGCCGCACATCGTGCGGGTCAAGCCTGCAATGGGGCGCGGCGGGCAGGACAGCCGCTCTCGCAGGCGCCCGCCATCGTCCGTCCACTGTGTGGTTCAGATCACAGCGGAATCATGCGCCTGCGCCTACAATGTCCGGGCATGGCCGCAAACAAGGTAACGGCGGTACGCGCGAGGCTGCGAAGACGATCAACAGCTACGGACTTGTCGAGGCCGCCAGGGTGAAGAACCCGGCGGCTTTTTCTTGCGAAGCGCCGAGCTATCCCTTCGAGGACGCGTCGGGCGATTTCCGCTCCTCGCGTTCTTCCTCGAGCTGCCGCTCGGCTTCGAGCCAGAACTCCAGCTCGCGATCCGCCGGACGGCCGGCCTGCTCCCACAGCTCGTAGGCGCGCGAGCGCACCTGGCCGCGCCGCATCATGCGACGGAGCTTTCGCTTCAGCTCTTCGGCAAAACTCCTGAAGCGATGGCCGGTGCTCTCGTCCCTGACAAGCGCGGCCGCTCGCGTTGCGAGTTCGATCTGGTGCTCGATTTTCTTCTGCTCGTCCACCGCTGCTCTGCCGTGGGAAGGAGTATTGTCAGAGCCCATAACGCTCAGACATTGAATTCCTTTCCGGGATGGTCCGTTCCTTCAGACGCAGCTCGCACGTCGAATCCTCGCCGCTAGTGCCACGTCGTGTCGGCTTCGACGATCACCACGCGCGTTTCAGGATCTTCGGTCGCGTTGCAGGTGCAGGGCATGCCCTCGCCGCAGCGGCAGCCGCCGAGCTCCTCGTTCCAGGCCCGGAGCGGATGGTTTTCGCAGACCCATCCCAGACCTTGGCAGAATGGGCAATTCTTGTCGGTCACAGCGTGTCCGGCGTCCGCAACGTGCTCGACTTGTCGGCGTTGCGCAGCTCCTGCTCGGCGGCGTGCCAGAATTCCTCCTCGCGCCCTTCGGGTCTGCCGGCCTGCTCCCACAGCTGGTGCGCGCGGTCTCTGATGTCTTGCTCGGTGATGTCTTGCTTGGTGATGTCTTGCTCGGTCGGATCGGACAATTGCGTCTCCTGCTGGTGAAGCGCGGCCCCACCCTGGGGGGTATGGGGGGCTTGGAGGCGGGGCCGCGCAGGCCGGCGATCGGCGGCGAAGGCCGGCCCGCGGATTCAAGCGTCGATCATGCGCGGGAGTTCCTAGTCGCGGCTGCGCCAGGTGACGAGGCGACGGACAATGTCGCGCCGTGCGGCTTGGCGCCCAAGCCGGGCCGGACAGATCGGATGTGAGGAGATGGAATTTGGTAGCGGGAGAGGGACTCGAACCCCCGACCCCAGGATTATGATTCCCGTGCTCTAACCAGCTGAGCTACCCCGCCACAGGGTCGCGAGGGCCGATACGGCCGATCTCGCGAACGCGCGGCATATAAGGAAGGGGGCGGCGGGCTGTCAATCCGCCTTCGCTGCGCTTCGGCGCGACAAGTCCGCAGGAGGGTGGAAAAGTGGCCGGTTTCGGCGCCGAAATCGCCCGTTTTTGTCTCTCCCCGAGCGTGGGGAGAGGCAAAAGAATCGGGCCTATTTCGGCCTGACAGTCGGGTCGCCGCCGGGGCTGCCGGGGGGCGGAATGACAGGGGTGTTGCCGCCGGTGTCGGGCGCCGGGGCGTGCATGTCGGGATCGACGCCGGAGGGCGGGCAGAGCACGCCGTCAGTCTTGGCCAGCTTGTCGCCGAGCGGTTCCCGGGACTGGCCGGTGGTGGTGCCGTCCGGGGTCGTGGTCAGCCGGTCGGATGGGGCACAGCCGGCGGCGCGTTGCGGGGATGGCGGCGCGGTCGCTTGCGGCGGCGTCGCCGGGGCGGGCGGAGCCTGCGCGATCGCACTGCCGGAGGCGGCGATCACGAGGCTGGCCAGGATGATGTTCGATGTCGTGCGCATGAGAGGGAAACGCGCCGATCAAGGCGCGTGTTCCCGAGAAGCGATCACGATTTGTGGTAGCGGATCAGCGAAAAATGCCCCATCGGCGGCATCGGGCGGCGCTCGGCCAGCGTGACGCCGCCGTGCCTGGCCGCCCAGTTCACCAGGCGCGCCCACGGGAATTCCGGGCGCCAGCCGAGACGGCGGGCGACCGGCGCGAAGGCGAGCTCGAACAGTTTGCGCGGACCGCTCTCGGCGCCGATGTGGTTGACCAGGATCAGCTCGCCGCCCGGCTTGAGCACGCGCACGAACTCGTCGAGCGTGCCTTCGGGATCGGGCACGGCGGTGATGACATATTGCGCGACCACCGCGTCGAAGAAGTTTGATGGGAAGGCGAGGTTCTTCGCGTCCATCACCGAGAGCACCTCGACATTGGAGAGCCGAAGCGTGCGCACGCGCGCCTGCGCCTTGCGCAGCATCGGCTCGGAGATGTCGACGCCGCAGATCTTGGTGGTGCGCGAATAATCCGACAGCGATAGCCCGGTGCCGACGCCGACGTCGAGGATGCGGCCGCCGATGCGGTCGGCCTCGGCGATGGTCGATTGCCGGCCGGCGTCGAACACCTTGCCGAACACGAGATCATACACCGGCGCCCAGCGGCCATAGGCCTTCTCGACCCCGGCCCGCGAGATGTCTGCTGCCATGCCCCCTGCCCTGCCTGATGCTCTTACTTTAGGTGATGGTCATTGGTGATGCCGGTCCTCGCCCGGAATTCGGTCGAGCGCCTCTCCCGCTTGCGGGGGAGGTCGGCGCGAAGCGCCGGGTGAGGGTTCTTTCCGCTTGCGAGATATCGCTTGTGGAGAGAGCCC
>NZ_JXDL01000001.1:6315532-6350308 GCF_001590795.1 Bradyrhizobium sp. AT1 | reverse complement strand
GCCTTCTTCGCCGGCGACGAGCTCGACCTCGTAATGACCATCGCTGCCGCGCAGCCAGGCCGGCTGCGGCGCGCGGGTCGAGCGCACGCGCACGAACAGCTCGAGGCCGCCGCCGATGGCGCTATCGATATCGCCGCCGCCGATCCAGTTGACGTCGCGCAGTGCGATGCGGTGCATCTTCAGGGCCTCGCGCGGGCCGACCACGACGCGGCGGCTGGCAGCCTCCAGCCGCACCACGAACAGCGGCGCGTGGGCGGCGATGCCGAGGCCGCGGCGCTGGCCGACGGTGAAATTGGCGATGCCGTTGTGCCGGCCGAGCACGCGGCCATCGAGATCGACGATCTCGCCGGGGTCCATCGCGTTCGGGCGCAGGCGGGTGATGATGTCGGTGTAGCGCCCGGTCGGCACGAAGCAGATATCCTGGCTGTCGTGCTTGTCGGCAACGCTAAGGCCAAAGCGGCGCGCGAGCTCGCGCGTCTCCGGCTTGGTCATGTCGCCGAGCGGGAAGCGCAGGAAGTCGAGCTGCTCTTGCGTTGTCGCGAACAGGAAGTAGCTCTGGTCGCGGTCGGCGTCGGCCGCGCAGACCAGCGCGCGCGAGCCGTCCTCGCGGCGGCGCGAGGCGACGTAATGACCGGTGGCGAGCGCCTGCGCGCCGAGCTCGCGCGCGGTCTTCAGCAGGTCGCGGAATTTGACCGAGCGGTTGCACTCGATGCACGGCACCGGCGTCTCGCCGAGCGCGTAACTATCGGCGAAATTGTCGATGACGGACTCGCGGAAGCGGTCCTCGTAATCGAGCACGTAATGGGGAATGCCGAGCTTGGCCGCGACGTCGCGGGCGTCGTGGATGTCCTGGCCGGCGCAGCAGGCGCCCTTGCGGTGCGTCGCCGCGCCGTGGTCGTAGAGCTGCAGCGTGATGCCGACGACGTCGTAGCCTTCCGCCTTCAGCAGCGCAGCCGTCGTCGAGGAATCGACGCCGCCCGACATGGCGACGACGACCCTGGTGTCCTCAGGACGGCCTTCGAGATCCAGACTGTTGAGCATGGGCCTTAAGGGGTTGTGACGGCGGCGTGCGGCGATCCGCGGATTTCATGCCTCTCGCGGGACATCGCCGATCCCCGGGAACCATAGTTCCCGAAAGGCACGGCGGCCCGGTCGAAAGCGGCTGAGAGTAACCTCTTTAATATAGGCGGCATTCCGGTGAAGCAATCACGGGTGCGGCGAGCTTAGGGCAATTCTTGCCGGGGAGGCAGAAATGGCGGGGTCGGCGCAGGCCCGGCGGCGGCGGAGCCGATTCATCAAACCATTGATTTCATTTGATAAATATGGTGACGCGGCTCTGGCCCGCTCCTTGCTCCCCTGATGCCGAAGATGTTTCCGAGGGGTCGCCTGTGGTCGGTCGTACGTCAGATGTCGTGGCAAGCGTGCAGGTTTCGAGCACGCAGCAAAAGCCTGCCCGGTCGCAGAGTGCCAAAGAGCCGTCCGCGAACGACAGCTTCGGCTCGCTGGTCGACAGCAACACCCAGGCGATCAGCAGCAATGCCGCCGCGCAGGCCCAGGAGAGCGGGCCGCGGCGCAGCGATTCCTCCTCGTCCTCCCAGGACAAGGGCCCGCGCGACAGCTCGTCCGCGGATCAGTCCTCGCAGAGCAAGGCGAGCGACGACACCGACGCATCCGCCGCCAGCGACAAGCCGAACGACACCAGCACCGATCCGGCCAAGGACGCCGGCAAGGACAAGGTCAAGGACAAGGTCAAGGACAAGTCCGAGACGTCCGACGCCAAATCCGCTGACACGTCCGACGAGACCAAGGGCGACAAGGCCGAGGCCACCGACGGGCTCGCCGCCGCCGTCGATCCCACGGCAATCGCACCGACCGATGTGGCGCAGGCCTCCGTTCCCGATCCCAACGCGATCGTGGTGGCCGCGCCTGTGGTCCCGACCGATCCGAACGCCGCTGCGAACCAGGCCGCCAATTCCTCGCCGCTGACGATCGCCGCCGCAGGCCTTGCCGCCAGCGCCTCGACCGCGGCCCAGATCGCGGGCAAGACCGATACCGCCACGCCGGGCGACAAGAGCGCCAAGACCGCCGGCGCCAAGGTCGATGCCGAAACCTCGGCGACGCTGGCCGATGCCGCGACCGGTGCAACGGACGCGACCGCAACCGACGCCAAGCCGACCAGCGGGCTGATTCCCGTCAATCCCGGCACGCCGAAGACCTCGTTCCAGGCCGTCGCCGCCGCGCAAGGACAGTCCGACGTCTCCAATATCGGCCAGGACACCGGCAAGGCGAACGACGCCACCACGCCGGCGCCGGGCACTGCGGCCGCCAATCCCGCCGCGCATCCGCAAGGCGCCAAGCCGCAGGCCGATGGCACCGTGACCGAGGCCAAGGCCGCCGACCGCTCCGCCGATGCGTCCCAGGGCGCGCCGGCCACGCAGGCTCACGCCGGCACGCAAAACCCGACTGCCCCGACCGACGCCAGCGCGCAGGCCGCCTCCGCCCTGCAGGCGCCGCTGACGCAGACGACCTCGACCGCCTCCGCATCGACCGCGACGCTGACCGCAACCGCGGCCACGACGACCGCGGTGCCGGTCAGCGGCGTGCCGGTCGAGATCGCGGCCGCGATCCGCTCCGGCAGATCCCGCTTCGACATCAGCCTCGATCCGGCCGAGCTCGGCCGCATCGACGTCCGCATCCATGTCGACCGCGCCGGCAACGTCACCTCGCATCTCACCGTGGAGAAGCCGGAGACGCTGCAGATGCTGCGCCAGGACGCGCCGCAATTGCAGCGCGCGCTCGACGATGCCGGCCTGAAGACCGGCAGCAACGGGCTGTCCTTCAGCCTGCGCGACCAGAACTCGTCGGGCCAGAATTCCGGCCAGAACAACGACAATGGCGGCAATGCCCGCCGGCTGATCATCAGCGAGGACGACAGCGTTGCCGCGGCCCCCGTGGGACGCAGCTATGGCCGCATGCTCGGTTCGAGCAGCGGTGTCGACATCAGAGTGTGAGGAGTATCAGGCAATGACCACCACGAATGCCGCCACCGCCCCCTCCGTCGTCTCCGGCACGACCGACCTGCCGAAATCCTCCTCGTCGAACTCGCTGAGCTCGACCACGGGATCGACGCTGGCCGGCAATTTCCAGACCTTCCTGACGCTGCTGACCACGCAGCTGCAGAACCAGAACCCGCTGGACCCGCTCGATACCAACCAGTTCACCCAGCAGCTGGTGCAGTTCGCCGGCGTCGAGCAGCAGCTCAAGACCAACGATGCGCTGTCGCAGCTCGTCACCCTGCAGCAGACCACGCAGGCGACCCAGGCGCTGGGCTTCGTCGGCAAGACCGCCCTGGTCGACGGCTCGACCGCGACCATGAAGAACTCGTCGGCGACCTGGCACCTCAACGTGCCCACCGACTCCACCGTGGACATCACCGTCGCCAATGCCGCCGGCCAGACCGTGTTCACCGGCAAATATACCGCCGCCGCCGGCGCCGACGTTCCCTTCACCTGGAACGGCCAGGGCAATGACGGCACGCAATGGCCCGACGGCAAGTACACGATCTCGGCCACCGGCAAGGATGTCGCCAACAACAATGTCGGTATCGCCGCCCAGGTGCAGGGCACGGTGTCGTCGGTCGACCTGACCCAGTCGCCGCCGCTGCTGACCATCGACGGCGCCAGCTACACCCTGAGCCAGGTCAAGAGCATCATCGCGACGAGCAGCAATTAACGAAGCGGATTGCTGCAGCCACAGATTAAGTGTCATCCCCGCGAACGCGGGGATCCATAACCACAGGACGTCGTTTTCGCGTGAGACCGTAACCCCCGAGTCGTCGTCAAACTGCTTCTTGGGGTTATGGATCCCGGGCTCGCGCTGCGCGCGCCCCGGGACGACAGTTATCAGCCTCGCGCCACCGCACGCGAGCTCCATTCGTTAGTAAAGTATTTACGAAGTCCCCCTCGACCGGCCCGGACGCACCCGTTCCGCCGGCCGACACGGCACCGTTCCAGCCATTTTCAACGAGAATTGTATTGAAGCCTTAGGCTTAGCGGATTTTTAAGCCGCCGGGCGTAGGGTTACGGCGTGAGTTCAGTGGTTGAGAGTTTGTGAGTACGCCATGACAGAACCCCATCGCCCGAGGGTAAAATACGTCATCGGGCCGGACGGCAGTCCGTTGACGATCGCGGATTTGCCAGCACCCGGCACCAAACGCTGGGTCATCCGCCGCAAGGCCGAAGTCGTCGCCGCTGTCCGTGGTGGACTTCTTTCGCTCGAGGAGGCCTGCAGCCGTTACACCCTGACGGTCGACGAATTCCTCTCCTGGCAGTTTTCCATCGACCAGCATGGTCTGGCGGGTCTTCGCACCACCCGTATCCAGCAATATCGCCAGTAAGGCGATCCGGAAAACTGCGGCTTTTGACGAAAATCGGCCTCGCCCTGCGAGGCCGATTTTTTTCATATTGGTCTTTGGTGCGACTTTTGTCCGACCTCTTAACCTTCGTTAACCATATCGAAACCATCCCCTAGGCAATAATTGCCCAGTCGGCCTTTCCGGTGAAAGCGGCCGAATCTGTTGGGGCGGTTGCTTGCAAGGTCTTGCGGACTTTCTGAAGAGTATCGGCGCCGCCCGGTTCGCGGCGATGATCGCGGTCACCGCCGCGCTCGTCGGCTTTTTCGCGTTCGTCATCATGCGCGTCACCACGCCGCAGATGACGACGCTGTTCACCGACCTCAGCGTCGAGGATTCCTCGGGAATCATCAAGGACCTGGAGCGCCAGGGCATCCAGTTCGAGATCCGCAACGAGGGCTCCATCATCATGGTGCCCAAGGACAAGGTCACGCGGCTGCGGATGAAGCTCGCCGAGGGCGGCCTGCCCAAGGGCGGCGGCGTCGGCTACGAGGTGTTCGACAAGTCGGACGCGCTCGGCACCACCTCTTTCGTCCAGAACATCAACCATTTGCGCGCGCTGGAAGGCGAGCTCGCCCGCACCATCCGCGCCATCGACCGCATCCAGGCCGCCCGCGTCCACCTGGTGCTCCCCGAGCGCCCGCTGTTTGCGCGCGAGGCGCCGGAGCCATCGGCCTCGATCGTGGTCCGCGTCCGCGGTGCGCTGGAAGCCCAGCAGATCCGCGCCATCCGCCATCTCGTCGCCTCCGCGGTCAACGGCCTGAAGCCGCAGCGGGTCTCGATCGTCGACGAGGCCGGCCAGCTGCTCGCCGACGGCGCGGCGACCGATCCGGAGCAGGCCGTCGGCGACGAGCGCCGCATCTCGTTCGAGAAGCGCATGCGCAAGCAGGTCGAGGACATCGTCTCCTCCGTGGTCGGCTCGGGCCGCGCCCGCGTGCAGCTCGCCGCCGATTTCGACTTCAACAAGATCACCCAGACCTCGGACAAGTTCGATCCCGAAGGCCGGGTGCTGCGCTCAAGCCAGACCCGCGAAGAGCAGAGCATGACCGCCGACAACAACGGCCAGGTCACCGTCAACAACGAGCTGCCCGGCAACCAGCAGAACAACGGCGTCGCGGCCAAGGACCAGAGCAAGAAGAGCGAAGAGACCAACAATTACGAGATCTCCCGCACCACCAAGACCGAAGTGACCGAGGCCGGCCGGGTCAACCGCATCTCGGTCGCGGTGCTGGTCGACGGCATCTACACCAAGAACGACAAGGGCGAGCTGGCCTACCAGGACCGCACCAAGGAGCAGCTCGACCGCATCGCCGCGCTGGTGCGCTCGGCCATCGGCTTCGACCAGAAGCGCGGCGACCAGGTCGAGGTCGTCAACCTGCGCTTTGCCGATGCGCCCTCCACCGCCCCGATCGCCGAGCCCTCCGGCTTCCTCGGCATGCTCCAGTTCACCAAGGACGACGTGATGTACTTCGTCGAGCTGGGCGTGATGATGCTGCTCGGCCTGATCGTGCTGTTCCTGGTGATCCGCCCGCTGGTCAAGCGCATCCTCGCCTCCGACGAGGTCGCCGCCGCCATCTCCGGCGTGCTCGCCGGCCCGGCGGCTTCCGAGGAGGCCGCGCCGGCCGCCCAGCCGCTCCTGCCGAGCGGCGCCGCCAGCGCGATCGACGTCGCCACCATCCAGGGCCAGGTCCACGCCCAGTCCGTTCATCGCGTCGGCGAGCTCGCCGAGCGCAACCCCAACGAAACCGTCGCCATCGTCCGCCAATGGCTGAGCGAATCCGCAAAATAATACGAGAAGTGATCTGACATGGCCGCCGCATTGCAAAACGCCAACAGCAACGACATCACCAGCGTGATCTCCACGCTCGGTCAGCGTGCCAACACGAGGGCCAAGGACGGCAAGCCGGGCGAACAATTGTCCGGACCGAAGCGCGCCGCGATCCTGATGCTGGCGCTCGGCGAGCAATATGGCGGCAAGATCTGGGGCCTGCTCGACGACGACGAGGTGCGCCAGCTCTCGCTGGAAATGTCGACGCTCGGCACCGTCGAGGTCGACACCGTCGAGGACATGCTGCTCGAATTCGTCTCGCGCATGTCGGCCTCCGGCGCGCTGATGGGCAATTTCGACGCCACCGAGCGCCTGCTGCAGCAATATCTGCCGCCGGAGCGCGTCAACGGCATCATGGACGAGATCCGCGGCCCCGCGGGACGCAACATGTGGGAGAAGCTCTCCAACGTGCAGGAAGAGGTCCTCGCCAACTATCTCAAGAACGAATATCCGCAGACCATCGCGGTGGTGCTGTCGAAGCTGAAGCCGGAGCACGCCGCGCGCGTGCTCGGCATCTTCCCCGAGGACCTCGCGCTCGACGTCGTCAACCGCATGCTGAAGATGGAAGCGGTGCAGAAGGAGGTGATCGAGAGCGTGGAGAAGACGCTGCGCACCGAATTCATGTCCAACCTGTCCCAGACCCGCCGCCGCGACGCCCACGAGGTGATGGCTGAAATCTTCAACAATTTCGACCGCCAGACCGAAACCCGCTTCATCACCTCGCTGGAAGAAGACAACCGGGAATCGGCCGAGCGCATCAAGGCGTTGATGTTCACCTTCGACGACCTCGTGAAGCTCGATTCCGGCTCGGCCCAGACCCTGATGCGCAACGTCGACAAGGACAAGCTCGGCGTCGCGCTCAAGAGCGCCAACGAGGACGTCCGCAACTTCTTCTTCGGCAACATGTCCTCGCGCGCGGCCAAGATGCTCCAGGACGACATGGCGGCGATGGGCCCGGTGCGCCTGCGCGACGTCGACGAGGCCCAGGCGCTGCTGGTCAACCTCGCCAAGGACCTCGCCGCCAAGGGCGAGATCATGCTGACCAAGAACCGCGCCGACGACGAACTGGTGTATTGATGGCAGCTCCCGCCAAATTCCTGTTCGATACCGACTTCGCGGCGCCCGAGCGGGCGACGCGCGAGAAGGCCGCGACTGCCGCCGAGATCGCCCAGAAGGTCGCGGAGGCCGAAGCGCGCGCCTACCAGGAAGGCTTTGCCGCCGGCCAGCGCGAGGCCAAGGCCGAGAGCGACCGCCGCGTCGCGCTCGCCATGGAAGAGATCAACATCGGCATCCGCGGCATCGCGGCCGGGATCGGCAACATCGAATCCAAGATGGAGACCGAGGCGGTCGACGTCGCGGTGGCGGTCGCGCGCAAGCTGTGCGCAGATCTCGTCGCCGCCGAGCCGCTCGGCGAGATCGTCGCACTGGTCAAGGACTGCTTCTCGCATCTGGTCGCGACGCCGCATCTCGTCGTCCGCATCAACGATGCGCTCTACGACGCCGCCCGCGAAAAGATCGAGCGGCTCGCCAAGCAGAGCGGCTTCGAGGGCCGGCTGGTGATCCTGGCCGAGCCCGAGATTGCCACCGGCGACTGCCGGATCGAATGGGCCGATGGCGGCGTCGTGCTGGAGCGCGGCGCCATCGCGGCCAAGATCGACGAAATGGTCGGACGCTATGTCGCGTCCCGCAGGGGGAGTTAACCCATGAGTGACACCGACGGACAGGTCCCGCTGCCCGATCTCAACGGCCCGATGCCGCCTGCCGGCACTGATGTCGGCTACACCGAGGACGAATATGCGGCGCGCGCCGCCGCCGACCTCGAGGCCGTTTTCGACGTGCCGGTACAGGTCTCGGCGGTGCTCGGCCGCTCCAAGATGGACGTCAGCGAGCTCCTCAAGCTCGGACCCGGCACCGTGCTCGAGCTCGACCGCCGCGTCGGCGAGGCCATCGACATCTACGTCAACAACAAGCTGGTCGCCCGCGGCGAAGTCGTCCTGGTCGAGGACAAGCTCGGCGTGACCATGACCGAAATCATCAAGACCGAACGCAGCTGATAGCGCGCGCGACCAGACGGACAGGAGACTGACATGCGGCTTCTCATCGTTGGCACATTGAAGGGCCAGCTCACCACCGCCACCAAGATCGCGATGGACAACGGCGCCACCGTGACCCACGCCGAGGACCACGAGCAGGCGATGCGCGTGCTGCGCGGCGGCAAGGGCGCCGACCTGCTGCTGGTCGACGTCGCGCTCGACATCCGCGACCTCGTGATGCGGCTGGAAGCCGAGCACATCCACGCCCCGATCGTCGCCTGCGGCATCACCAACGACGCCCGCGCCGCGGTCGCCGCGATCCACGCCGGCGCCAAGGAATACATCCCGCTGCCACCGGACCCCGAGTTGATCGCCGCAGTGCTGGCCGCGGTCGCCAACGATTCCCGCGAGCTGGTCTATCGCGACGAAGCCATGGCCAAGGTGATCAAGCTGGCGCAGCAGATCGCGGGCTCCGACGCCTCGGTGATGATCACCGGCGAATCCGGCACCGGCAAGGAAGTGCTGGCCCGCTACGTCCACACCCGCTCGGCCCGCGCCAAGCGTCCCTTCATCTCGATCAACTGCGCCGCGATCCCCGAACATCTGCTGGAGTCCGAGCTGTTCGGCCACGAGAAGGGCGCCTTCACAGGCGCGATCGCGCGCCGTATCGGCAAGTTCGAGGAGGCGACCGGCGGCACGCTGTTGCTGGACGAAATCTCGGAGATGGACGTCCGCCTGCAATCGAAATTGCTGCGCGCGATCCAGGAGCGCGTGATCGACCGCGTCGGCGGCACCAAGCCGGTGCCGGTCGACATCCGCATCATCGCGACGTCGAACCGCAATCTGGTGGACGCCGTGCGCGAAGGCACGTTCCGCGAGGATTTGCTGTTCCGCCTCAACGTCGTGAACCTGAAGATCCCGCCGCTGCGCGAGCGTCCCGCCGACATCCTCGAGCTCGCCCAGCATTTCGTGAAGAAATACGCCGAAGCCAACGGCGTGCCGCTGCGCCCGGTCTCGGCGGACGCGCGCCGCGTGCTTTCGGCCAACCGCTGGCAGGGTAACGTCCGCGAGCTCGAGAACACCATGCATCGCGCGGTGCTGATGGCGCAGGGCGACGAGATCGGCCCCGACGCCATCCTGACGCCGGACGGCGACCGCCTCGACCTCGCCAAGACGCCGCCGGCCGTGGCGCATGCCACCATGGCCGCCGAGCAGGTGACGCGCGCGCTGGTCGGACGCACCGTCGCCGATGTCGAGCGTGACCTGATCCTGGAGACGCTGAAGCATTGCCTCGGCAACCGCACCCATGCCGCGAATATCCTGGGCATCTCGATCCGCACGCTACGCAACAAGCTCAACGAATATTCCGACGGCGGCATCCCGATCCCGCCGGCAGGCACGCCGGGGGAATATCCGCGGATGCCGATGATGGGAGCGTAGGCGCCCACACTGGTTGAGATTACGAATGCCCGGGCTGGTCCCGGGCATTTGTTTGATGGTGAGACACACACTGGCGCGACGCACACGGTGTCGTCCCTGCGAACGCAGGGACCCATAACCCCAGAAAGGAGTTTGGCGAAGACCCGTCAATCGGTACTCCTACGATTCCGCGGTATGGGTCCCTGCGTTCGCAGGGACGACGGCGGTGGGCATGGCGGCACCGCGTTCCCCCACTAGGTCACGCCTCCGTCAGGCCCTATAACCCCACGCGACAACCACGCGAGGGACCACATGTCTGAAGCTCAAATCACGGACTGGCTGGCGTCGCAGAGGCAGGCGATGATCGACCTGCTCCGCGATGTCGTGAACATCGATTCCGGCTCCTACGACAAGGCAGGCGTCGATGCGGTCGGGGCGCGGTTCGAGCGGCATTTTGCCGAGCACGGCATTCCGTGCCGCCGCGAGGCTGACGCCACCTTTGGCGATGCGATCCATGCCGAAGTGGCAAAGCCCGGCAGCAATGAGAAGCCGGTGCTGTTGATGGGACATCGCGACACCGTGTTCGGCAAGGGCGAGGCCGAGCGGCGACCGTTCACCATCAAGGACGGCCGCGCCTATGGGCCTGGCGTCGCCGACATGAAGTCCGGCGTCGTCATGAACATCTTCGTCGCCACCGCCTTCCACAAATTCGGCGGCAACCCGCATCCGATCAAGCTGCTGATCACCTCGGACGAGGAGATCGGCTCGCCCTCCTCCCGGCCCGTGATCGAGCGCGAAGGCCGCACCGCCCGCGCCGTGTTCAACTCAGAGCCCGGCCGCCCAACCGGCAACGTCGTGACGGGGCGCAAGGGCGGCATCTTCATGCATCTGGCCATCACCGGCAAAGCCGCGCATTCCGGCGCCAATTTTGCCGCGGGCGTCAGCGCGATCGGCGAGCTCGCGCACAAGATCGTGCACATCCACGCGCTGACCGATCTCGACAAGGGCATCACGCTCAATGTCGGCCTGGTCTCGGGCGGACAGTCCGTCAACACCACGGCGCCCTCCGCCGAGGGCCAGATCGACCTGCGCTATGTCGATCCGGCGGATCGCACGCGGGTGATGGATGCGATCGAAAAAATTGTCGCGACGTCTTACGTGCCGGGCACCAGCGCAACCCTCACGATCAAGGGCGAGTTCGTGCCAGTGGTGCAGAGTGCGGAGTCCAAGGCGCTGTTCGAAGGCTATCAGGCCGCCGCACAGCAGGTCGGCCTCACCACGCTGCAGGGCGAGTTCTCCGGCGGCTGCGCCGATTCCGGCTTCACCGCGGCCGTGGGCACGCCGACCATCTGCGGCCTCGGCCCGGTCGGGGGGCTCGCGCACACGCCGGAGGAATATCTTGATATCGACAGCATCGTGCCGCGCGCGCAGGCGCTGGCGCTGGCGATCTTGCGGGGGTAGTCGCGGCGAACGCCGCCGTCATGGCCGCCCGCGCCTCACGAATAACTCGGCGCATCCGGCTTGCGGAAGATGTGGATGGGATCGCCGGGGATGATCACGGGCTGGCCTGAGAACATCGCATAGGCGAACAGCGCCAGATACGCGATCGCCAGCGCGCCGATGGCATAGAAGGCCCAGGTCGCGATGCGCTTCATCATTCCGCTCCGTTGCCGTCCCGGCGGGACGGCTTCAGGGCGCTTCTAGAGCGATGAGGCGGAAAAGGCCAGTCTCGGCCCGGCGATCAAACGCCGCGCCGGCTGCGCGCGGGGACGCTGACGTCGGCGAGCCGCGCAGCGTCTTCGTCCTGGTCGACCGCCACATACTGGCCGTGCCAATAGGCCAGGGCCGCGCTGCGGGTCGTGCTCTTGATGTCCCTGACACGGCCGATGACGATGCCGTGCGAGTGGCGCTCGACGATCTCCTCGACCTCGCAATCGAACGCCGAGAGCGCCCCGACCAGCAGCGGAACGCCGGAGACCGCGGTCACCCACTGGCTGCCTGCGAAACGATCAGCGCCCTTCAGCCCGCCCTTGCCGGCAAAGCGCTCGGCGACATCGAGCTGGTCGGCATTGAGGATGTTCACGCCGAAGGCGCCGTGGCGCCGGATCAGCGGGAAGGAGGAGGCATCGCGGTTGATGCTGACCAGCAGGGTCGGCGGCTCGACTGACAATGAGCTCACCGAGGTCACGGTCATGCCGGTGATGTCCTTGCCCCGCCCGGCGGTGATGACGCTGACGCCACCGGTGAGATGGCGCATGGCGCCGCGGAAATCGGCGGACGAGACGGGGATTTCAGTCATGAGATCGCGGGGCACTACATTCATGGCGTTGCTCCCCCGAAAACGGGGTCCCCCTGTATTTAGGTACGATCGTCCGCGGACAACAGGTGGCTCAGGATCGAGCCTTCGAGGCCTGCCAACTCGGCCGAGCCGCGCTGGCGCGGCCTCGCTGCGTTCACCGTGACGTCATGGGCGATGCGGCCGTCCTCGATCACGAGCACGCGATCCGCCAGTGCGACGGCTTCGGCGACGTCGTGGGTGACGAGGATCGCGGTAAAGCCCTGGTCGCGCCAGACGCGCTCCAGCAGCCGCTGCATCGAGATGCGGGTCAGGGCATCCAGCGCGCCGAGCGGCTCGTCGAGGGCCAGCACGCGCGGGCGCGAGACCAGCGCACGCGCCAGCGCGACGCGCTGCTTCTGGCCGCCCGACAGCACCGAAGGCCATTGGTCGCGCTTGTCGGCAAGGCCGACCTCGCTCAAAGCCTTTTCAGCGCGCGCATGCGCATCACCGGACGCACGATCGCGACCGAGACCGACCTCGACATTGCCTAGCACGCGCGCCCAGGGCAATAGACGCGGCTCCTGGAACATCACGCGGATGTCCTCGGGCTGGATATCCTGACCGAAGCCGATGCTGCCGGCATCGATCTTGTCGAGGCCAGCGAGCAGACGCAGCAGCGTGCTCTTGCCGCAGCCGCTCTTGCCCACGATGGCGACGAACTGGCCGGCGGGGATGTGCAGGTCGATCCCGCGCAGCACCTCGTTGTCGCCAAAGGATTTGCGCAAGGCCCGGATGCTGAGCGGCAGGCTGGTCGTTCGCGCGCGACGTTCTTCTTGCCGCTCCTCCCGCGCCACGCGGGCGTGTGGTGCGAAGTGAGCGCGGCCGGCGAGTTCGGTTTCGGGAAGGGAGGTGCGAACGGCTGTGTGCATGTGACTCTCAACGTTTCTGGAAAGCGGGATGCCAGGAGAGCGTCGCCCGCTCCAGCACGCGGGAGGCGCTGTCGGCGAGCTTGCCGAGCAGGGCGTAGATCAGGATCGAGAGCACGACGACGTCGATCAGCATGAACTCGCGCGCCTGCATCGCCATGTAGCCGAGGCCCGAGGAGGCCGCGATGGTCTCGGCGACGATCAGCGTCAGCCACATGATGCCGAGCGCGAAGCGGATGCCGACGAAAATCGAGGGCAGCGCGCCCGGGAAGATCACGCGGCGGAACAATTCGCCATCGGTCATGCCGTAGATGCGGCCCATCTCGATCAGTTGCGGATCGACGGTGCGGATGCCATGCAGCGTGTTGAGGTAGATCGGAAAGAACACACCCAGCGCCACCAGGAACAGCTTTGCGCTCTCGTCGATGCCGAACCAGAGGATGACGAGCGGGATCAGCGCCAGATGCGGCACATTGCGCACCATCTGCAGCGTGGTGTCGGTGAGCTTGGCCGAGAGCTGCGACAGGCCGTTGGCGAGCCCGAAGGCGAAGCCGACGCTGCCGCCGATCAGGAAACCGATCGAGGCGCGCCAGAACGAGACCCAGATGTTGCGGACGAGCTCGCCGGAGAGCAGCAGTTTCCAGCCGGCGAGCAATACGTCGCTCGGCGCCGGCAGCACCCGCGTCGGCACGAAACCGGTGACGCTGGCAACCTGCCAGATCGCGATGATGGCGAGCGGCACGATCCACTGGATCAGGCCGTCGACGCGCGGCAGGCGAACGCCGCGCGGGAGCGAGATGCTGTCGATCAGGCTCATGACTGCGACACCCGGTGCTGCGGACGGAAATCGCTGCCGACCGTCTCGCCGAAAGGGCCGCCGTTGAAGTGCAGCCTGGTCACGTTGCTCGGCTGCTCGAGCGCGAGCAGCGGGAACACCAGCTCGGCGAAGCGATAGGCCTCTTCCAGATGCGGATAGCCCGACATGATGAAGGTATCGATGCCGATCTCCTGATACTCCCTGATGCGGGCCGCGACGGTCTCGGCATCGCCGACCAGCGCCGTGCCGGCGCCGCCGCGGACGAGGCCGACGCCGGCCCACAGGTTCGGGGCGATCTCGAGCTTGTCGCGCTTGCCGCCATGGAGCTGCGCCATGCGCTGCTGGCCGACGGAGTCCATGCGGGCGAAGTTCTTCTGCGCCAGCGCAATGGTGTCGTCGCTGACATGCTTGATCAGCTCGTTCGCCGCGCGCCACGCCGCCTCATTCGTCTCGCGAACAATGACGTGAAGACGGATACCGAAGGAGAGTTTCCGGCCATGCGCGCTCGCGACCTCTCTCACCTTCGCGATCTTCTCGGCGACCAGCGCCGGCGGCTCGCCCCAGGTGAGGTATTTGTCGACAGTGTCGACGGCAACGTCGATGCCGGCATCCGAGGAGCCGCCGAAATAGAGCGGCGGCCGCGGCGCCTGTACCGGCGGAAACAGCAGCTTGCCGCCTTCGATGCGGATGTGCTTGCCCTCGACATTGACGGTCTTGCCGGCGAGCAGGTCGCTATAGACGTTGAGGAACTCGCGTGTGACCTCGTAGCGTTCGTCATGGCTGAGGAAAATGCCGTCGCCCTTGTTCTCGACGGGGTCGCCGCCGGTGACGACGTTGACGAGCAGCCGGCCATTGCTGATGCGGTCGAGGCTCGCCGTCATGCGCGCGGCAACGCTTGGCGATTGCAGGCCGGGACGGACTGCCACGAGATAGCGCAGCCGCTCGGTGAACGGCGCCACTGACGAGGCGATGATCCAGGAATCCTCGCAGGACCGCCCGGTTGGCAGCAGCACGCCGAAATAGCCGAGTTGATCGGCGGCCTGCGCGATCTGGCGCAGATAGTTGAAGTTGACCTCGCGGCCGCCGATGCCGGTGCCGAGATAACGGCCGTCGCCGTGAGTCGGCAGGAACCAGAGGATGTTGGCGTTTGGTTGCTTGCTCATGGATGTGCTCCTAACCGTAGGTCGTGCCGACGGCGGCGGCGAGGATGCCGATCGACAGCACGATGGCCGCGACCAGACGCTGAAGAATACGCCTCATGTTCAAACCCTTGTGGATGGGAAGGTCGGTCGGCACGATCAGGCTGCCGGGTTGCGCCAGACGATGTCGCGGATCTGAATCGGTTTCGGGATCAGGCCGAGCTTGTAGAAGCGGTCGGCGACGCCCTGCTGGGTCGCGACGATCTCGTCGGTGATCGGGCCGACCACGAAGTTGGCGCGGTTGGCGGCGACGGTCTGGATGTCCAGCGGCACACCGGTGATCGCGGCGAGCGATCTGGCGACCTCATCGCGATGCTGTTCGGCCCATTTGCCGGCGGCGGTCGTCGCCTCGACGATCTGTTGCAGGATCGCCCCATGGTTCTTCGCGAAGTCGCGATTGGCGATGTAGAAGGAATTGGTCTTGGTGACCTCGCGCGCATTGATCAGGATGCGGCCGTTCTGCCTGGCCTCGCCGATCGCGAAATAGGGATCCCAGATCGCCCAGGCTTCGATGCTGCCATTGGCAAAAGCGGGCCCGGCATCGGGCGGCGTCAGATAGACCGGCGTGATGTCGGCATAGGTGAGACCCGCCTTCTCCAGGGTCTGCACCACGATGTTGTGCGCGCTGGAGCCCTTGGTGAAGCCGATGCGCTTGCCCTTGAGATCCTTGATGTCGCGGATCGGCGAATCCTTCGGCACCAGGATGCCCTGGCCGTTGGTGATGGGCTGGCCGGCGGCATAGACGATGGCGGCGCCCGCAGCCTGGGCGAACACCGGCGGGGAATCGCCGACCGCACCGAAATCCACGCTGCCGACGTTCATCGCTTCCATCATCGGCGGGCCCGAGGAGAACTCGATCCATTTCACGTCGATGCCTTGCGGTGTGAAATGTTTTTCCAGCGCGGCCTGCTGGCGCGCGATGACGAGCACGCCGGTCTTCTGGTAGCCGATACGAATCTCCTTCACCGCGCCCTGCGCATTGGCGCGCGCAGCAAATGCAGCCGCGGCCGCAGTTCCAACAGAGAGCCTCAAGAAATCACGACGCTGCATTCCACACTCCCGGCCGCGTGCGGCCGTTGTTCGTTCCGTGTGGAGGATGATGGTGCGGGTTATCGGAGGTGTCGAGACGTCCGGGAAAATAGCGATGCGAGCACTGCGCGCGCTGCCGTGCGCATGATTAATCTTTCAAGCGGCGGCGATGATGCAGACAGATTCTTTTCGCACGCGAATGTGAGCGATGCACGGTTCCGGCGCGTGGTCGCGAAGCACCCGACTTCAAAATGTCGAAAACAACCCCATGCACAGTAGCCGCCGGCAACGAGATCAATGACTTACGCTTGAAGCGATCTGGTCAGGCAAAGCCTTTGCTCCGTCGGGCAAAACAGGCGCATGATGAGATGATCGGCGCGCACGTCCGCGGGCCTAATGCCCCCACCCCACCGGCAGATTCTGCAAGCCGCGGAACGCCCAGCCGCCGATCCGCACGTCCTCGTCGCCGGCGAGCTCCAGCGTCTTCGCGCGCGCGAACACGGTCGGCAGCGCGACGTCGGCGATCATGGCGCGCGAGGCGAAGGCGCCGGCGCAGAAATGCGGACCGGCGCCGAAGGCGACGCTCTTCGTCGTATCACGCCGCACATCGAACTGATCGGCGCGCTCGAAATGCTTCTCGTCGCGATTGGCGGAGCCGAACATCAGGAACACGCGTTCGTCGGTTTCGAACGAAACATCGCGGATGCTCCACGGCTTGGCAATGCGGCGCGGCGACATGCCGATCGGCGAGATCCAGCGGGCATATTCCTCGAACGCCTGCAGCCAGGTCACTTCACCGCGCAGAACCAGGTCGAGTTGGTCGGGATGGGTTAACAGCGCCCACATTGTGCCCGCGATGGCCTTGCGGGGCTCGTTCTGGCCGCCCGAGATCGCGAGCTTTACATTTGCGCGCACGCTTTCCATCGGCATGCCGGAGGCGAGCAGCACGCCCAGAATGCTCTGGTCGGGATGCTTGCGCATCACCGGCAGGATGTCGTCGATGGCAGCGTCGATACCCGTTGTCGCGGCATGGCAGCGCGCCTCGACCTCAGGGTTGCCGGCATAGTTGGCGATGCCCTCGATCATGCCCTGCGACCACGCATCCATGTCCTCGAAGCCGATATTGGTGAGGCCGGTGATCGACTTCAGGCATTCGCCGGAGAACGGCAGCGCGAAGTCGCGCATGAAGTCGATCCGGCCCGGCTCGATCGCGTCGATGATGCGATCCGCATGCGCCTGGAACTGCGCGGTCCAGTGCGCCTTCACCGTCCTCGGCGACACCGTCGGGAACATGGCACGGCGCTCGACCTGGTGCGCCTCGCCGTCCTTGCGCATCATGTTGTGGCCCATCAGCCGGTTCATCAGGCCGGCGGGCTGGTGCGAGGAGAACACGTCGATCTGCTTCTCGGAGATCGAGATGTCGTCGCGGCTGGTCAGCAGCGTCGAGCCGAGCTGCGGCACGAAGGCGATCGGCGCGTCTTTCCGCATCTTCGCGAGCATCGGATAGGGATCGGCCCAGAACGCAGCCGGGTCGATGTCGATGCGCGGAGCCGTGCTCAAGGCGGTCTCTCCTCGGTTCGCCAGATGTCAGGACAGACTAGCGGAATACGGTGCCAGCGTCTGTCCCAAGCGATAGGGACGGGCGGCATCTCGCAAAGGAACGGCTAACCACGTTGCGACCACCGCGGAGGGGAGGGCATGGAAAGGGCCATCAACCAATGATAGCATAGACTTCCTGAGACCAACCAAGGGGACTATCGTGCCTGGAATGACCAAGCTTCGCTCTTGGTTTCTGCCCGTCGTCGTGTGGATCGCTCTCGTCGGAATCCTCGTCGGCTGGTTTTCGCTCTCAGCAAAGGGTGGGTCACCGCCCTGGTTGGTCAGCCTGATCGTGTCCTGGCTGCCTTTCCTGGTGCTGGTGGGCGTCTGGCTATGGTTTTCGCGCAGAAATGGACGCGCATCATCCGGGGCGAGTTGGGTGGATCTCTTCGAGCAGCAGGTCGTCGAAACCCAGCGGACGAACGCATTGCTGGAGAGGATCGCAGTGGCTATCGAGAAGCCGCCTGCCGGTTAGCTCGAATGCGCTCGAAGAATTTCGCGCATGCGTGGCTGATTGTCTTGACGTTCGGAGCGGCGGCCGCCGTCAGCCGGCCAGCGGCAGCCGACGATCGACAGGACTGTTCGAACGGATCCTGGGAGACAGCTGAAGCGACCATCGCCGCCTGTGCGCGCGCGATCCAAAGCGGCGACTGTCAAGGTCAAGAGCTGGCCAGCCTGTATCATGCACGCGGCTATTCCTGGTCGTGGACAAGCTTCGCCGATCGTGTCGACCGCGCCTTGCAAGACTATACCGAGGCGATCCGAGCTAATCCGAAATCCGGCGGCTCACTGCTCAATCGGTCGCAAATCTACAACCAACGGCACGACTACGACCGAGCGATCGCGGACGTCAACCAGGCGTTCGAAGCCGGCCTATCGGACTATGGAAAGCGGGTCGGATACCGCGAGCGTGGCTACGCCCATCAAGCCAAGGGTGACAAGGACCGCGCCATCGCGGACTATACCAACAGTCTCCAGCTCGACGCGGACAACTATGTCACCCTCACCGCCCGAGGCAACGTCTACTTTGCCAAAGGCGATCTCGATCGCGCCATCACCGACTACGACCGTGTGATCGACCTTTATCCAAAATATGCGGTCGCCTACTACAATCGCTGCCTCGCATACAATAAAAAGGGTGACCTTGATCGTGTCATCGCCGACTGCAGCCAGGCGATCGCGCTCTATCCGCGGTACAGGGACGCCTACTATTATCGCAGCTCCGCTTACCAAGCCAATGGCGACCTCGACCGCGCCATTGCCGACTACGACCAGATGATCGCACTCGATCCTGACGATCGGGACGCCCGCAGCAATCGCGCCACTGCGTATCTGTCAAAGGGTGATGTCCGCCGCGCCATTGCGGATTTTGACCAGGGGCAGGTGCTGTTGTGGCTCGCCACCATTGTCTTGCTGGCCGTGATTGGCTGGCTTTGCAGCCGAACAGGCGTCAATGCGCGACGGTGGTCGGGCCGAACAATGGTCGAGATTTGTGAGCAACAGATTGTCGGCATGCGGCACAGGAACGCCGCGCTGGAGAGGATCGCGTTGGCTCTGGAGAAGCATTCATCGGACTAGCGCGATGGAAGGCGCTTTGTGCTTTTCAGCGCGGCGGTCGGAATTCGCTGGAATGGGAGCTACCGCGCCTCGGCGATCCTCGATCCCGCCGGCAGCATCTGCGCGTTGGCCGCCAGCGGCCGCTTCGACGACGATGCCGGGTCCGGCAATCGGAAAGCGGCGTCAGCCGGCATTCCCTGGGATGGACGACGAGCGGCGCTCGCCGGCAGCACGATCACCTTCGCTCCGACCTTCACCCGCTCGTAGAGGTCCGTCACGTCGTCATTGGTCAACCGGATACAGCCGGACGAAACCCGCTTCCCGATCGTGTCAGGGTTGTTGGTGCCGTGAATGCGATATTCGGTCTCGCCGAGATACATCGCGCGGGCGCCGAGCGGGTTGCCGGGACCGCCTGCCATGAACCGCGGCAGATAGGGCTGACGGCCGATCATCTCGACAGGCGGGTGCCAATCCGGCCATTCGGCCTTGCGGGCCACGGTCTGCTCGCCGGACCATGTGAAACCCTCGCGGCCCACACCGATTCCATAGCGCATCGCCTGCCTGTCGTTCAGGACGAAATAAAGGAACGTGTTTCCGGTATCGATGATCACGGTGCCCGGCGGTTGGTGGCTGGCATAGTCGACCACCTGCCGGACAAGTGCGCCGGGACCGTTAGCGGCCTTCGGCGGTTCGACCAGCGCCGCTGCCGGCGCCGGGATCGGAACTGGAATTGGAGCCGGTGCCGGGGCCGGCGCTGATGCGCGAACCGGAGGTGCCACGTAGACCGGCGTTGACGATGCCTGGGCCTGCTGCGCGGGCGGCTTCCGTGTCGGTTGCACGCTCGCCGGGCCGGACAGCAAACCATAGCCCAATGCGGCGACGGCCACGGCGCCAATGGCAACGCGCGCGACCATCGGGATTGCGAGCGTCTCCGCCTTCTTGCCGCGTTTGGCTCGCTTAGCCATGTCTTTCCCCGGTTACTGTGCCCAAGAGAGGTATCGAGCAACATTTAAGAAACTTCGAAGCGATCGCGCTCGAGCTGGAACCGACAGTGATGGTTAATGAGGAGCGAGTGACGCGGAACGGTCGGAACATGGCGGCGTTTCAACATCGCGACGATGTCGACCAAGCACTCGAAGCTTAATGGGCAGCCTGGCGGGTCCGGAGACACAGCGTGCCAGTCGGGAGAACGAATTGCAGATTCTGGTGGTTGAAGACGAAGACCTGATACGCGACGTGGTCGTGGACATATTGGAGGGCCACGGACACGAAGTTCTTCAAGCCGAGAGCGGGGAGCACGCGCTGCAGCTCTGCGCTGAAGCCACACCGGACCTCATCTTCACCGACGTCAAACTGCCAGGGCCGCTGTCCGGGTGGGACGTCGCAATCAGATGCAGGGAGAGCCACCCTGCCATTCCCGTGATCTATGCCACCGGGCACACCCATTCGGCCCCGCGGCCGGTGTCAGGGAGCATCATGCTCCACAAGCCATACCGTCTCGAGCGGCTGCTGGATTCCATCCGCACCCTCACACAGTAACACGCCAACCACTTTGGCTGATTGAGCCACCATCACAAGCAGCACCACACCGCCGCTATGCCGCGCGGGTAAGGTTGACCGGTGAGGTTAATGCGAGCCGGCGTTTGTCCAGCGACGCCGCCCTCGATAGCGTTGCGACCAGGCAGGGATGAGATGCTCGAGCGGACCGACCAGCATACGCTTCTGAAGGCCAAGCGCCACGAGACCAAGGACACCGCCGTCGGGTTGGCCTTCCTCGGCACCGTGGGCATCGCCATGACCGCGTGGATCGCGGCCATCCTTTGGGTCGGCTGGCGCCTGATCGAGTGGATTTTCTTCTAGCGAGTGCGCGTTTCATCATGAGCGAGTTTGCAGGGCTTTCCGACCATTTCATCATGCGAATGCACGAGTTCATTCGCAACGAGGTGCAAGCCGACGCGTTGGCCGGCACGCGGTTGATCGGCCTGCCTGCGAGGCAGCGTGCGGATCGCCTGTTCAGGGAGATCGAGCGCCGCGGCCTGTTCTGCAAGCCGATCGAATGGCCGCCGCATCTGGCCGATCCGTCGGGCGACGTCACCAATCTGCCGCTTCGGTCGATCGCGAATTGAGCCCCCGCCGCAACCTGCCATTCACGAGATGTAAAGCATCAGGCAGAACAACGCCGCGCGAACGTTCAAATGTGAACATCGGACGATGCGCAATCCGGCCTAGGATGACCCTGCCTCGGCTGGATTCGCCTCCGTGCCAGAGCATCAGCGGCCTCAGCTCATCACCTTTCCAGGGCTGAGGCCGCCTGCTTTCTCCACCTCAGTTGAGGCGACGCGTGAGCAGCCCCAGCACGATTCCGAACAATTCGTTCTGTGAGGAAATGCCGAGCCGCTGATAGGCGCGCTTGCGATAGGTCAGCGTCGAATGCAGGCTGATGCCGAGCGCCTGCGAGATCGCCTCCGAGCTGAAGCCGAGCAAAATGCGGCGGCAGACCTCCTGCTCGCGCGGTGTCAGCGCGGAGAGCGGCGCGCGTGCCGCGAACAACGCGGCGAGGTTCTGGTCGGGCGTCGCAGTCGCGGCCTGCTGGAAATGACGCGCGACGCTGGCGCCGATCGCCGGCGCGATCGTTTGAAGCCGTGCACGCTGGGTATCGCTGAAGCGGCCCTGGGCCGTGATCCGATAGAAGTTGACGTAGAAGCAGGTGTCGCCGGTCCAGATCGCGGTCGCGCATTTGTCGACGATGCCGGAATCGCAAAAGAAGATCTTGCGATAGCGCGCGCCGTACATGCGCGGCGCGAAGGACGGCAGCATGATCGGCGCGCCGCCCTCGGCTTCGAACAGGGCGTCGCGGTTTGGATCGGATTCGTGGAACTGGCCGGCATAGGCGGCGCCGAGATCGCCGCCGGTCGGGATGTTGCCGGCATCGAGCAGGCAGGTCGCAGCACCGGCGCGGTTCAGCGCGAACACCATGCAATGGCCGACCGCGGCCTGACGGCGCAACGTGTCGATAAGGACGTTCGGGAAGTCAGGCCGGCCGATGGCGAGCACCGCCGGCGTGATATCGCCGGCCGCCGGATCAAGGGCCATCGCGTGGGGCCGCATTGGTTTCCTCCGCAAGACGTTCTTTTGGCGGACGATATCAGCAAGGGGATTTGACTGAAAGCCGGCAACGCCGGCTTGTGCCGCCTCTGGGTCCCGGCTCTGCGCAGCAACGCTTGCGCGTTGCCGCTTGTCCGGGACACGTGCCTTACTGTCGCTCTCGCGCCCCGGACGCAGCGCAGCGCTTCTTCAGCGGTGCGCTGCTGAGCCGGGGCCCACGTCGCCGCGCTGCACTGGGGCGGCTCAACCGCCACTACCCCGCCGCCCTCGCCGGGGCGACGTTGATCGCGAGCTTGCCGTAGCGGTCGGTGAAGGCCTCGGTATCGATCTCCTCAAGCTGGATCTCGCCGCTCATCACGCCCTGCTTCCACGCCGCCTGCGCCGGATCGTTCTGGAATTCCGGCATCACCTCGCGGCCGAACAGCTCGAGCGATTCGCAGATGTGCTCGTGGCTGTTCTTGCCGGCCTGGTTGAGCAGGATGACCTGGTCGATATGCGAGGCCTGGAAGCGCTTCAGCTTCCTGCGGATCGTCTCGGGCGAGCCGATCAGGCCGCCGCGCAGGGCCGCCTCCTGCGCCTCGGGGTTGTCGCGCTTCCACTTGTTGTACTCGTCCCACATGTTGACGGTGTAAGGTGCGGGCCGCTGGCGGTTCTGCGAGGCGCCGTAGAAGCGCAACGCGAACTGGAAGAAGGTGGCGCCGTCGGCACGGGCGCGCGCTTCCTCGTCCGTCCTGGCGCACATGAAGAACGAGACCAGCGCCATGTTCGGGTTGATCTTGTAGTCCGCGAGCTTGGAGAGCCGCTTGGTCATCGCATTGTAATAGGCGTGCACCCAGGCATGCGCGGCGTCGGCGCTGACGAACTGGAAGCCGAGCGCGCCAAAACCGTAACGGCCGGCGCGCTCGATGGTCGGCAGTTGCGAGCAGGCCAGCCACAGCGGCGGATGCGGCTTCTGCACCGGCTTGGGCACGACGTTGCGCAAGGGGATGTCGAAATACTTGCCGTGATGCTCGCTGCCGGCATCCCTGAACATCGGGAAGATCGCCTGCACCGCCTCCTCGAACACCTCTTTCTTGGTCTCCATGTCGCGGCCGAACGGGGTGAGCTCGGTGATGGACGCGCTCTCGCCCATGCCGAACTCGCAGCGGCCGTTCGAGAGCAGATCCAGCACCGCGACACGCTCGGCAACGCGCGCCGGATGGTTGGTGGTGAGCTGGAGGATGCCGTGGCCGAGCCGGATGTTGCTGGTGCGCTGGCTGGCGGCGGCGAGGAAGGATTCCGGCGAGGGCGAGTGCGAATATTCCTCGAGGAAGTGATGCTCGACCACCCAGGCATGGTCGTAGCCGAGCCTGTCGGCGATCTCCATCTGCGAGAGCGCGTTCTGGTAGAGGGCGAGCTCGTCGCCCGCCACCCATGGCCGCGGCAGTTGCAGCTCGTAGAAGATGCCGAACTTCATGGCGTCGCTCTCCCGTATTCTTATGGTTAGGGTCATCTTAATGGGTGAGGCGCTGCTGTCTACGGAGCAACAATTCCGTCGCGCGGGACGATGATATCTCGCCTGCGGGACGACACGCACCCGCCTCGCGCAGCGCTGCGACACCGGGACGGGCCCGGCGCTTGATCCAGATCAACGCCGCAACGGCCCGTTTGCATCAGAAGTGCAGCAAGGCAACGGCCCGGATGCCGTCCCGATTCCCATCCCATCCTGAGAGACCGAATATGTCGGCCCCTGACGACGCGATGTCGCGCGTGCGCCGTAAGCGCATGGAAATTTTCGCCTTCCTGTTCCTGACCGCGGTCGTGATGCCCGTGCTCGCGGTCGGAACCGTCGGCAGTTACGGCCTCGGCGTCTGGATCTACCAGATGTTTGCCGGCCCTCCCGGCCCGCCGCCCCAGCACTGATCCTCACCAGCGAAAGACAGGCATCATGGCTCACCCCACACTCAATCGCCGCGCCTTGATCACCGGCCGTGTGCTCAGCGCCGACCGCGTCATCGCGCCGCCGGGCGCCGAGATCGCCAGCATCATCGTGCAGGCGCGTCCCGAGCGTCTCGCCGAGCTCGAAGCCGAAATCACCGCGCTGCCGGGCTGCGAGATTCACGGCCGCGATCCGCGCGGCAAGCTCGTCGTGGTGACCGAAGCGCCCGACGCCGGCAGCCTCGGCACCCTGCTCAACACCATCCAATCGCTGCCCAACGTCTATTCCGCAGCGCTGGTCTTCCACGCCATCGAAACCGCCTGAGTCAGGAAGAGCCATCATGACATCGCCAAAGCTCGACCGCCGCCAGATGCTCAAGCTCGAGGCAGCCGCAATCGCGGCCGCCGCCGCCGGCATGCCGGCTCCGGCGCTCGCCGCCAATCTCGTGACCGAGCGCGAAGCAACTGAAATGAAATGGGACAAGGCCGCCTGCCGCTTCTGCGGCACGGGCTGCTCCGTGATGGTCGGGACCAAGGAGAACCGCGTCGTCGCCACCCATGGCGACATCAAGGCCGAGGTCAATCGCGGCCTCAACTGCGTCAAGGGCTACTTCCTCTCCAAGATCATGTACGGCCACGACCGGCTGACGCAGCCGATGCTGCGCAAGACGAACGGCAAGTACGACAAGAACGGCGAATTCTCGCCTATCTCCTGGACGGAAGCCTTCGACATCATGGAGCTGAAGTGGAAGGAGGCGATCAAGAAGCGCGGGCCGAACGGCGTCGCCATGTTCGGCTCGGGGCAGTGGACGATCTGGGAAGGCTATGCCGCCTCGAAGCTGTTCAAGGCCGGCTTCCGCACCAACAACATCGATCCCAATGCACGTCACTGCATGGCTTCGGCCGTGGCCGGCATGATGCGCACCTTCGGCATCGACGAGCCGCCCGGCTGCTATGACGACATCGAAGCCACCGACGCGTTCGTGCTGTGGGGCTCCAACATGGCGGAGATGCATCCGATTTTGTGGACGCGCCTCGCCGACCGCCGGCTCTCGGCGCCGCACGTGCGCGTCGCCGTGCTCTCGACGTTCGAGCACCGCTCGTTCGACCTCGCCGACATCGGCATGGTGTTCAAGCCGCAGACCGACCTCTACCTCCTCAACGCCATCGCCAACCACATCATCAAGACCGGCCGGGTCAACAAGGACTTCGTCGCCAAGCATACCGTGTTCAAGCGTGGCCAGACCGACATCGGTTACGGCCTGCGGCCCGAGCATCCCCTGCAGAAGAAGGCGACCGGCGCGGCGAAGGCCAACGACTCCACCGACATGAGCTACGACGATTTCGTCAAGTTCGTCTCAGAATACACGCTGGAGAAGGCGGCAGAAATGTCCGGCGTGCCGCTGAACCGGCTCGAGGCACTCGCCGAGCTCTATGCCGATCCCAAGACCAAGGTCGTCTCGTTCTGGACCATGGGATTCAACCAGCACACCCGCGGCGTCTGGTGCAACAACCTCGTCTACAACATCCATCTTCTGACCGGAAAGATCTCCTCGCCCGGCAACAGCCCGTTCTCGCTGACCGGCCAGCCCTCGGCCTGCGGCACCGCGCGCGAAGTCGGCACCTTCTCGCACCGGCTGCCGGCCGACATGGTCGTGACCAACAAAGCGCATCGCGACCACGCCGAGCATATCTGGCAGCTGCCTGAAGGCACCATTCCCGACAAGCCCGGCGCGCACGCCGTGCTGCAGAGCCGGATGCTGAAGGACGGCCTGATCAACGCCTATTGGGTGCAGGTCAACAACAACCTCCAGGCCGGTCCCAACGCCAACGAGGAGACCTATCCGGGCTTCCGCAATCCCGACAATTTCATCGTGGTCTCGGACGCCTATCCGTCGGTCACCGCGCTTGCCGCCGACCTGATCCTGCCGACCGCGATGTGGGTGGAGAAGGAAGGCGCCTACGGCAATGCCGAGCGGCGCACCCAGTTCTGGCATCAGCTCGTCTCGGCGCCGGGCGAGTCGAAGTCCGATCTCTGGCAGCTCATGGAGTTCTCCAAGCGCTTCAAGGTTGAGGAAGTGTGGCCCGAGGAGCTGATCGCCAAGAAGCCCGAATACCGCGGCAAGACGCTGTTCGACGTGCTCTACAAGAACGGCCAGGTCGACAAATTCCCTGTGAGCGACATCGAGCCCGGCTACGCCAACGACGAATCCAAGGCATTCGGCTTCTACGTGCACAAGGGCCTGTTCGAGGAATATGCCCAGTTCGGCCGCGGCCATGGTCACGACCTCGCGCCGTTCGACACCTATCACCGGGAACGCGGCCTGCGCTGGCCCGTGGTGAACGGCCAGGAGACGAAGTGGCGCTTCCGCGAGGGCAGCGATCCCTACGTCAAGCAGGGCACAGACGTGCAGTTCTACGGCTATCCCGACGGAAGGGCCCGCATCTTCGCCCTGCCCTACGAGCCGCCGGCAGAATCCCCCGACAACGAATATCCATTCTGGCTCTCGACCGGCCGTGTGCTGGAGCACTGGCATTCCGGCACCATGACGCGCCGCGTGCCCGAGCTTTACAAAGCCTTCCCCGAAGCGGTCTGCTTCATGCATCCGGACGACGCCTCGGAAGCCAAGCTCCGCCGTGGCGACGAGGTGAAGGTCGTTTCCCGCCGCGGCTTCATCCGGGCCCGCGTCGAAACGCGCGGCCGCGACCGGCCGCCGCGCGGCCTCGTCTTCGTGCCGTGGTTCGACGAATCCAAGCTGATCAACAAGGTGACGCTGGACGCCACAGATCCGATCTCGCTGCAGACCGATTTCAAGAAGTGCGCCGTGCGCATCGAGCGGGTGAACCTGTCATGATGAAACGATTTGGAATCGCGCTGATCGCCATCGCGGTCGCGGCGGGCGCAAGCTCGCTGACCGCGCAGACCGTGACGTCGGGCCTGCGCGGCCCTACGCCGCTCAACGACGAGGGTCCGGCGCCGCCGATGCTGCCGAACCGCAACACCTCGGAGCGGGAGGTGCGCAACTATCCCGAGCAGCCGCCGGTGATTCCGCATAGCATTGACGGCTACCAGATCGATCTCAACGGCAACAAATGCCTGTCGTGCCATGCGCGTGCGCGCACGGCGGAATCGCAGGCGCCGATGGTCTCGATCACGCATTTTATGGACCGTGACGGCCAGTTCCTCGGCTCGGTCTCGCCGCGCCGCTTCTTCTGCACGGAATGCCACGTGCCGCAGAACACCGCCAATCCTCCCGTCAGCAACGATTTCACGGACATCGATACACTGCTGTCGCGCGCAAGCCCCGGTGGCCGGCGATGACCACGACCGCTGACGAACCCGATTCAAAGATGAAGGCCAAGCGCGGCTTCATCGGGCGAAGCTGGGACTTTGCGCTGGAACTCTGGCGGGTGCTGACGCGGCCGAGCTCGGTGTTCGCGCTCGGTACGCTGGTGCTGGCCGGATTCGTCGCCGGCGTGATCTTCTGGGGCGGCTTCAACACCGCGCTGGAATTGACCAACACGGAGAAGTTCTGCACCGGCTGCCACGAGATGAAGGACAACGTCTTTGCCGAGCTGAAGTCGACCATTCACTTCAGCAATCGCTCCGGCGTGCGCGCGACCTGCCCGGATTGCCACGTGCCGCACGACTGGACCCACAAGATCGCGCGCAAGATGCAGGCCTCCAAGGAGGTCTGGGGCAAGATCTTCGGCACGATCGACACGCGTGAGAAATTCCAGGACCACCGGCTGGAGCTCGCCGTCCACGAATGGGCGCGCTTCAAGGCCAATGATTCCCTGGAATGCCGCAACTGCCACAGCGCCGATTCCATGGACATCACCAAGCAGTCGCCGCGAGCCTCGGTGGCGCACCAGCGCTTCCTGTTCACCAAGGAAAAGACCTGCATCGATTGCCACAAGGGTATCGCCCACCAGCTGCCTGACATGCGCGGCGTGCCCGGCTGGCAGTAAGGCCAAAAGCAACCGGATTCGCCCCGCTTGAACCGGCGGGGCGAATGGTTAGTTTGTGGGATGGCGAATCGCCACCTTTTCGCCCTCCCTCAAGACAGACATGGCCACTTTCACTCCGCATCAGGATGCCGCCCTCAAGGCCGTCGGCGACTGGCTCAAGGCCAAGCCCGGCCGTAACGGCACACCACCGGTGTTCCGCCTGTTCGGCTTCGCCGGGACCGGCAAGACCACGCTGGCCCGGCACATCGCCGACGGCGTCGACGGTGAGGTGAAGTTCGCCGCCTTCACCGGCAAGGCGGCCCTGGTCATGCGCAACAAGGGTTGCGACGAGGCCTCCACCATCCACTCGCTGATCTACCGCGCCCGCGAATCCGGCGAGGAGCAGCCGAGCTTCGAATTGTGGGACGACGCGCCGGCCTCGAAGGCCAAGCTGATCGTGATCGACGAGTGCTCGATGGTCGACGCCGAACTCGGCCGCGACCTGATGTCGTTCGACTGCCCGCTGCTGGTGCTCGGAGATCCCGCGCAGCTGCCGCCGATCCAGGGCGGCGGCTTCTTCACCAACACCGAGCCGGACGCGATGCTGACCGAGGTGCACCGCCAGGCGCAGGACGATCCGATCGTGCGGATGTCGATGGACGTCCGCGAAGGCCGCGAGCTCGACATCGGCCGCTACGGCGAGAGCGAGGTGGTCTCGCGCAAGGAGCTCGATCCCGACCGCGTCATGGGCGCCGACCAGGTGCTGGTCGGACGCAACAACACGCGGCGCGCATACAACATGCGAGTGCGCCAGCGCCAGAACATCGAGGACGCCTTTCCGGTCGCCGGCGACAAGCTGGTGTGCCTGCGCAACAACCGCAAGAAGGGCCTGTTCAACGGCGGCCTGTGGCGCGTGAAGTCGCGCAACACTTCGCGCTCGAAATCGCGCATCCTCTCGATGCGGCTGTCGCCCGACGAGGATTTCGGCCACAAGGTGACCAAGGTCTCGGTGCGCGCCGATTGCTTCGAAGGCGGCGTCGAGCAGATCGCCTGGGAGCAGCGCAAGCCTTATGACGAGTTCGACTACGGCTACGTGCTCACCGTGCACAAGTCGCAGGGTTCGCAATGGGACGACGTCGTGCTGTTCGACGAGAGCTTTGCGTTTCAGGAGTCCAGGGCGCGCTGGCTCTACACGGGCATCACGCGGGCGGCGAAGCGGCTGAGCATCGTGGTGTGATGCCGTAGTTCGCACCGGGCAGACACATTCACCGGGCGCTAGGCTTTGCGATGTATCACCGAGTCGTCGGCAGGAGGCACGCATGGCTGAACGAGCACCCGGTTACCGCGACGCGCGCGATGATACCGCCAGCGCGAGCCGTCGCGGGTTTCTGAAGTCGGCGGGCATCGCGGCCGGCACGCTTGCCGCATCGATCGCGGCGCCGGGATTTGCGCGCTCTGCTCCGCTGCGCGCGGCGCATGCGCGGCCGGACAAGCCGGTGCGGGTCTCCAAGCAACGGCTCGACACGCTGGCGGCGCAATTCTACGCCGTGTTCAACGAACACGACGTGCTGCCCAAGGACTTCTCCGAGAAACATCAGGCGCGCTACGACGTCGAGCTGCGGCGTATCACCACCATGACGCGCGTGCCCGAGACGAAAGAGCGCGTGAAGGTCAGCGCGCTCGTCGCGGTTCCCGTCGGCGTGCGCGGCGCGTTGCCGGTGTTGTCCTGGCAACACGGCACGATCCTGTCGTTCGACCAGGTCCCTTCGAACCTGCTGCGCCTCGGCGATGAAGCCTACCAGCTCCGCGACAATGTCGACTCGCTGGAGACGCTGTTCAACATCCAGCGCTTCGCCGGCAACGGCTATGCCGTCATCGCCGCCGATTACATCGGCAAGGGCCCCTATCGCGACGGCCGCGGCGAGGCCTATGCGGTGAAAGGCGCCACGGTGCAGTGCTGCCTGGATGTCCTCAAAGCCGGGCTTATCGAGCTGGAGGCGCTCGGTCTCCGCCGATCCGCGCTGTTTCTCAGCGGCTGGTCGCAAGGTGCGCTGAACACGCAATGGCTCAAGCAGGAGATGCAACGCCGCGGCATCAAGGTGACGGCAACAGCAACCCAGAGCCCGTTCAACAATCTCGCTGAAAGCTTCCGTTACTGGGTCAACCCGACAGCCTTCATTCCGTCATCGGAGACGTCCTATCCGATGCCGCCGGCCTGGATCACGCCCTGCCTGATCGTGCTGCTCGGAAGCTATCGCCAGTATTATGGGCTGGGCGATCTGTTCAAGACCGCCATCAAGCCGCAATACCAGGCGTTCGCGGAGACATACTGGGCCGACTACAGCCTGGAGGGCGACACCGCAAAAAGTGTTCCGCCGGCTGCGGACTTGCTGGTGGACGGCTTTTTCGACCGGTTCACCCACGGCACCAACAGCGGGTTACTGCGCCAGCTCGGTCGCAACGGCGCAACCTTCTGGGACTATGATTCCCCGACCCGGTTCTATTACGGATTGGCCGACGAGGCGCTGCATCCGCGGCTGGTCAAGCCGGCCATCGCCGCCGGCGGACGTTTTGCGGAGGGTGTAGCCGTTGGCGGTGCCAGCCACCGCGTCACCTTCCTGGCGAGCCTCTATGGCGACAGCTCCGCGTTGAACGGGCAATCGACCGCGTTCGACTGGTTCAATTCGCTGATGTGAAGGCGCGCCGCATGCCGGCGCCTCACTTCCCCGCCACGAAGTAGAAATCCTCGCGTCCCGGCGGCGAGCCGTAGCTGAACGGCTGCTGCTCGTGCCGGGTCGCGGCCCAGACGTCGTCGCGGACGATGTCGAACAGTTTTCGGATCTCGATGCGCGGCTGCTTGATCTCGCGAGCCAAAGCGGTCGCGAACGGGCTGTTGGCGGCACCGTCGCCGTCCATCGCGGTCTCGCCGTGCTTGGCGGCGTAGACCACCATGAAGCCGGCGCCGGGCTCGATGTTGGAAAAGCCCTTGTCGACCAGCTTCAGCGACAGCGTGCGCTGCATGGTCGGCGCGAACGGATTGTCGCGGCAGGCATCGAGAACCACGAGACGCATTTTTCTCGCGGCACCGACCGCGGCGATCACCTGCTCGAGGGCGACCGCCTGCGTCTCGGCGTCCTTGTCGGCGGCGAGCTTGGCGTCGACCGGAACGAGATAGTTCACCCCGCCGATCTCGAAACCGTGGCCGGCGTAATAGACCACGGCCCAATCGGCCTTCTCCGCTTCCTCCGCGAAGGCCTTCAGCGCGTCGAAGAACTTGTCGCGGGTGAGGTCACTGACGGAGATCACGGTCTGGAAGCCGACGTCGCGCAACACGCTCGCGATCAGCTTGGAATCGCGCGGCGGATTGGGCAACGCATGGACGTTCTTGTAGGCGCCGTTGCCGATCACCAGCGCCACGCGGCGGCCGGTGGGCGCGCTCCCCGGCGTCTGCGGCATGAGCGCAGCGAGCCGCTCCTGCGCGATGGCACGGGCGCGCGCAACCTCGGTGTCGTCGAACTTCGTCAGCGAATAGGCCGCAGCGCGATAGTCGGCACGGGCTTGTGCCAGATCCTTCCGGCGCTCGTAGATCTGGCCGCGGCCGGAATGGGCGCGAACATTGTTCGGGTTGATCTGGATCGCCGTGTTGTAGTCCTTCAGGGCGGCGTCGAGGTCGCCCTTCATCATGCTGACATCGGCGCGGTTGTTGATCGCGTACACGTTCTTCGGCTGCCGCTCGATCAGGCCGTTGCAATCGGCAAACGCCTGATCGAACTTGCCCATCATGCCATAGGTGATGCAGCGGTTGCTCGCGATCTGCGGCGCGGACGGGTCGAGCTTCTCGGCCTCCGCGAAATCGGCGATCGCGCCGTCGAAATCCTTCATCAGCGTTCGCGCGCGGGCGCGATTGGTCCAGGCCAGCAGGAATTTCGGCGTGTACTTGATCGACAGGCTGAAATCGTCGATCGCGCTTTGCAGCGCGCCGCGGCGCGCGTGGATGACGCCGCGGTTGTTGTAGGGAACCCCATAGGCGGGGCGCTTCTGGAGCGCGAGGTTGTAGTCCGCCATGGCGAGGTCCTCCTTCCCGCTACGCTCATAGGCGAGGCCGCGCAGGTTGAGGGCGACGACGTAGTCCGGATCGAGATCGAGCGCGAGGGACAGGGTCTCGATCGCGTGGTCGTAATCTCGCTTGTTGATCTGCGTATTGCCGCGCGCGGAGAGCGCGATCGCCTTGTCCTTGCCACTGAGCTTGTCGGCCTTCAGCAGATTTTCGCAGGCGCTGGCGCGAGCCTGGGCTTCCGCCTGGCGGTCACGGCAGATGGTGAGGTCGTCGGCTTGCGGGTCCGCGAGCGCGCTCGACACGCCGGCGGCCAGGATGACGAGGGTCAGGGAAACCGCGCGCAACATGGTGTCAGGCCTGCTCCAGCCAGCAAGTTGTTCTTGAGTCGATCAACGATCGCCCGGGTTCATCTAGCGCGGAGTTCCAGGTCCCGCCAAGCGTTGACCGGGCCGCCTTGCGCGGCTCGTTTCACAGACTCGTGTCCGTCCCGCCGTAACAATCGGCGGCAGCGCCCGTACCTCGGATGATGCGAAAAGGCGGCCGGACAACTGTTCGTCCGGCCCCGGTCGCCCTACACTGTCAGCCCTTTCGAAAGAGGATCCGCCATGCGCCGACCTGCCCTCGCTTCCCTGCTGGCCGCAACCACCGCCCTCACTCTGGCCTTTGCCGCGCCGTCCCGGGCCGCGGAGGATGCGGTCGTGATCCCCGCCCCCGCCGTGGATGCGACCCCTGCGAGCGGGATCGAGACCGCCGTGGTCGCCGGCGGCTGCTTCTGGGGCGTGCAAGGCGTCTTCCAGCACACCGCGGGCGTCGTCAACGCGGTCTCCGGCTATGCCGGCGGCACCAAGGCGACCGCCGACTACCAGACGGTCTCGAGCGGCCGGACCGGCCACGCCGAGGCCGTCGAGATCAAGTACGATCCGAAGAAGATCTCCTACGGAAAGATCCTCCAGATCTACTTCTCGGTGGCGCACGACCCGACCCAGCTCAACCGCCAGGGCCCCGACGTCGGGACGCAATATCGCTCGGCCCTCTTCACCACCTCCGACGAGCAGAAGAAGGTGGCGGAGGCCTATATCGCCCAGCTCAACAGCGCCAAGGTCTTCAGCAAGCCGATCGTGACCAAGGTCGGCGCGCTGGAGGCGTTCTACCCGGCGGAGGCCTACCACCAGGACTATCTGACGCTGCACCCGAACCAGCCCTACATCGCCTATAACGACATCCCGAAGGTCCAGAACCTGAAAAAGCTGTTCGCGGATAACTACATTGAAAAGCCGACCCTGGTCAGCGCCAGCAAGGCCACCAACTGATCGCGAAACCATCTTCAAGAACGGGAGACCCATGCCCGACACCAAGACGAAGACCACCGACGACAAGGTCATCAAGAGCGAAGAGCAGTGGCGGCGCGAATTGTCGCCCATGCAGTACGCGGTGCTGCGCGAGAAGGCGACCGAGCGTCCCTTCTCGGGCGAATATGAGCACGACGAGCGCGCCGGCACCTATGTCTGCGCCGGCTGCGGCAATGTGCTGTTCGAGTCTGATGCGAAGTTCGATTCCGGCTGCGGCTGGCCGAGCTTCACCGCGCCCGCCGTCGAGACCCATATCGACGAGGAGCGGGACGTCAGCCACGGCATGATCCGCACTGAGGTGCTCTGCTCCAAATGCAGCGGTCATCTCGGCCATGTCTTCCCCGACGGGCCCGGACCGACCGGCCTGCGGTACTGCATCAACTCGGCGGCGCTGAAGCTGGAGCCGAAATAATCGGCCTGCGGGACCGGGTTCCTTCGTGGAACCCGACCGCGGGATGTGCTTTTCTTCTCTGGCGGTGCGGCCGATCATCGCATCTTGGCGGCCGCCAGGGAGGAAGCCATGCGACTCGGGACCATCCTGATCATCCTGGTGATCATTTATCTGCTGGGCGGCATGTCCGGCCGGATCGGCGGCTATGGCTACGGCATGGGACATTCCGGCATGGGGATCGGCGGGCTGGTGCTCGTGGTGCTGGTCGTCCTGCTGCTTCTTGGCAAATTGTAGACCATTTAACATATTGAAATTGCTAGTCTTATCGCGGCTGCGGGGCTGCCATGCGTGGATTCATCATCTCCCATCGCAGGGGTCGCATTTTTGTCAAAACGGCCTATATTAGAGGACGAAAATGGCATGTGCGGCGGGCTCGCTCGATTGCGGCCCCTGCCCTCCCAAACCCCACGCGCTTAAAGCCCCAGAGAAGATCACGAGGTCTTTGACCATGCGTCCACTGCGTCCGTTCAACTTCAACACCTCCGCCGAACTCTTCCCCGCCGCGATCCGCAAGAAGAAGCGTGCCGGCTTCACCTATCGCCGGTTCGGGACCGCGGCCGAAGCCGTGCAGTTCGCGATGGAGCAATTGCCGACGGATTCGCTGAACGGCGCCTATCTCCAGGTCGAGGAAGCGCGCTTCGACCAGAACGGCATCCGCTCGCTCTATGAAAGCGAAGCCTTCCCGCTGCCCCGTCGCCCCAAGCCCGTGCAGACGGCCGAGACCGACGCCGACGCGGCGTAAGTTTATTCGCTGAGCCTAACGATGTGCGTGGAAAGCGCGATGGCCGAAAGGTCGTCGCGCTTTCCGCGTTTTTGAACACCGCTTTCTCTTTCCCCTCTCCCCGCTTGC
>NZ_JXDL01000001.1:6307027-6313808 GCF_001590795.1 Bradyrhizobium sp. AT1 | reverse complement strand
GGACTCGCGGAGAGTCCCCCTCACCCGCCACGCTTCGCGTGTCGGCCTCTCCCCGCAGGCGGGGAGAGGCGAACATGCCGCTTCTAAATCCGCGGCTGCTTGTCGAGCCAGCGGCGGAGCAGCCGCACGTTGCGCATGTTGGCGCGGAACATGACGTCAAAGGCGTCGCCCGCGAACGGGACGATGCCGACCACGCCGTCGAGCGCGACATTGCCCAGCATGCGCGCGGTAATGTACCAGGGCGCACCCAGCGCGCGGGCCTCGCGTACCAGCCACAGCGAGATCGCCGTGGTGATGATGTCGCCGACGACCGGGATCAGGCCGATCAGGCCGTCGATGCCGTAGCGGATGTTGGTGCCGGGCAGGACGAAGGCGACGTCGAGCAGCTTGGCGATCGCCTCGATCCGCGCGATCCGCTGCTCCCGCGTCAGATTGCCGAACGGGCTGCCGGCGAAGGGATTGTCCTTGCCGAACTCGAAACGGAACTCGCGAAATCCCTGCTCCAGCGTTTCGGGGCGGATCTCCCGGCCGTCCTGGTCGATGATCGGCCCGCGCGCCGCGGTGCTCGAGGAGGTCGCGCGCGCGCCGCTCCCCGAACGGGACCGGCGTGGCGCGAGAATATCGTCGTCGGACATGGTCATGGCCTCAAGGAAACGCGCCGGCGCGGTGGAAGTTGCTGCGCCGCGCCGGAACGTCGCGCGCTCAGGTCGGCGCCGCCACCGTCTGCGGCTCCTTGATATATTTATGCACGAGCCAGGACGAAATCACCGCCGGCACGAAACCGACGAGGCCGTACAGGATGAATTGCACCGCGCCCGAATCCGGCCCGCGCGAGCTGTAGGTGAGCGAGGCCAGCACGAAGGCGAACAGGCCGACCAGCAGCATCCGCAAGCCCGGGGCGATCCGCCTGATATGGACCAGGATGTCGTCGACCGCGCCGATCATCAGGGAGGGCAGGACGCCGAACAGGTAGCTGTATTGCAGGGTCTTGAAGAACACCGCGAACAGCTTGCCGACCTCGCCGAGACTGGTCTGGGCCCAATAGCCGGACTGATAGGTCGTCGTCAGCAGCAGCAGAAACCCGCCGACGAACGGACCAAGCAGCGCAAACACCAGATAGCGTTTCATCAGACACCTCTACACTTCTCCAGCGTTATAGCAGCGCGGCGGGAACCTTGAACAGCGGGCTGGCTCCTGCCCCTGGGGGAACAAGTGGCAGGACGACGAGTTCAGACAAGACCTTGAATCATCCTCGCTGCATTGGAGGCGGCCGAAATGTCCCGCAAAATTCTTCTGGCGACGATCACGCTGGCGGCCCTCGGCGGCCTGTACCAGGCCCCCGCTTTCGCGCAAGGGCACATGGGCACGCCGCAGGAGCAGAAGGCCTGCTCGCGGGACGCATCGCGCTTCTGCCGCAAGGACCTCGGCAACGACATGGCCGTACAGGGCTGTCTGCAAGCCAACCGTGCCAAGCTGTCGAAGTCATGCAGCAAGGTGTTTCAGAGCCACGGCATGTGAGGCTGAATCCCGCGAACGGAGAGTGAAGCCATGTTACACGACGAAGAACTCTCGATCCTGCGGGACATCAGCCAGTCCGTTGCCTTCGCCGACGACCGGCAAGGCAAGATGGGGCAACTGATCGTGGACGGTTACGTGATGAAGGACGGCGACCTGTTCGAACTCACCGCCAAGGGCGTCACCGCCGTCGAGGAACACGCCGCCGCGCTCAGTGCGAGCGATGCGGAACAGCAAGCGCATCCTCCGATCGGCTGATCTGACCGCGTGCGCACGCGTGTTGCGTGACGTCTGCGCAACAGCTGCAATTTCCTTCATGCCGGCCATTGCAGCCGCCCGACAATGACGCATACTTCGCTCGGGCGGCGTAGCACTTTTCGATTCGAACAATCAAGAAATCGAGCGACCACACGCGGGAATGAGTTCCCGGCGTGAAGGCTGTGACATGCGGCAGATCAAGTCGCGTGCGGCGCCCCAAAAACCAAGTGGCTCAAGCCCAGGGACATCGGGGACCCATTCTGCATGACACGCACTCAGACCATCGCTTCGCTGTTGGCCGTCGCAATCACCGCCATCGCATTCCAGACCTCACCCGGCCTCGCCTTCTCCTCCGAAGCGCAGCAGATGTGCACGGGCGATGCGATGCGGCTGTGCTCCAGTGAAATCCCCGACATCCCCCGGGTCAGAGCCTGCATGGTGCGGAACAAGGCGCAGGTCAGCACCGGCTGCCGCGCCGTGATGGACCGCGAGGCCGGTGCCGCGGCCGCATCGCGCAAGCGGGAAGCGGCGGTGCAGTAAGCTACTCGGACGTCATTCCGGGGCGGTGCGCAGCACCGAACCCGGAATCCATTTCTCGACGTCGCCTGCTGCACGATGGATTCCGGGCTCGCGCTATGCGCGCCCCGGAATGACAGAAGAGCCTAGTCGCCCCACTGCGCGAAGGCGTCGTTGAAGGCGCGCTCGCCGGGGGCGCCTTTCTCGATGGCGATGATGGCGCGGCGCTGGTTGGCATAGACCAGCGGCACGTCGAACCACGAGCGCTCCTTCAGGAGCTGGACGTTGCGGGAGCGGTCGGCTTAAGAGCTGGCGAGACCGATGCTCTTGGTCCGTGAGGCGGCAGCCCCCAACCCTCGATGAACCCTCACCGGTAATTGCCGCATCGCAACCAAACGGCGAATCGGCCTATACATTTCCATTATTTGTTTCGTACGATGTTTCGCAATCCGCCCCTCATGAAGCATCCACTTTCCCTAATGAAGATTCCACAATTCATCACCGGGCGCATCCAAGCTGAGCATAAGCTCTCTTCATTCGTCTCGTCGGCTATCGATCGTATCAATAGCCATATCTCTGCAAACCGGATGGTCTTCTTTCCGGAATATACCGATCACGGCATTACCCATTTAGAGTTAGTGCTTCAGACAGCACTCGATCTGGCCACAGAAGAGGCTCAGGCTCTCCTAACTACCTCTGATGCCGCCGTCTTAGCTGTTGCCGTGGGCTTACACGATTTCGGTATGCATCTGACCCGAGAGGGATTCGAGAGTCTGATCACGCCTGGCTGCTTGTGGCGTGGCGTGCCTTATTTCGATCAGAAACCCTGGGATATTCTTTGGCAAGAGTTTTACGCAGACGCCACCCGCTTCGATGGACGGAAGCTACGTTCGCTCTTTGGTGAAGGCTATCGACCAGTCAGACCTCTCCCTATGCCGGGAGAGCAATGGGAAGATTTTGACTATCTACTCGTCGGCGAGTTTTTGCGAAAGTTCCATCCGAGACTCGCCCACGAAATCGCTTTGTACGGCCTACCCGGCAAGGCAGGACTGTCGATTTCAATTTGTCAAACTGGGAGCGCAGAGCAAGAGTTCTTAGCTGATGTGTCAGGCTTGATCGCCAGAAGCCATGGAATGGATCTACGTCCCTGCTTGGCTTACCTAGAGCAAAGCTACAACAATAAAATCGCGCCCCGCGGCGTACATGCAGCCTTTTTGGCCGTACTTCTTCGAATAGCGGATTACTTCCAGATCCAAGCCTCAAGAGCGCCCACCGCAAGAACAGAGGTAAACTCCTTTCAAAGCCAGCTCTCTGCACGAGAATGGAAGGTTCACCAGAGTATATCCGACATCCACAACACAGGGAATGACCCCGAAGCTATCTTTGTTATCGCACAGCCGGGTGATGTTGATTCCTTTCTGAAACTCAAGGGCTGGCTCGCAGGTGTTCAAAGCGAATTGGATCAGTCATGGGCCATCCTTGGCGAAGTATACGGCTTGCAGAAGCACGTTCGACTTGACGAACTTGGCCTTAAGATCAGAAGAGTTAAATCCAACCTCGATGACATTGAACAATTCTCAAAAACGGTTTCCTACGTTCCGGCAAAGATTTCTTTCGAAGCCGCAAACGCAGACCTTCTCAAGCTGCTAGTAGAGCCCCTCTACGGCGACGATCCCGCTATCGCAATTCGCGAGTTGATTCAAAATGCTGTCGATGCTGTTCGTGAATTTGACAGTCTGCTGACGCAACATCCCCAACTACAGTCAGTTTCCCGGTACCCTATCGATGGAGATGTACTTCTAGAGGTAGAGGGCTCGAAGGAAGGCGTCACAGCAGTAAGGTTCACCGACAGGGGTGTCGGGATGACCGCCCAAATCATACAAGAGTACTTTCTTAGAGCTGGCGCCTCATTTAGACGAAGCGCGGCTTGGCGACACGACCATGAAGATTCGACTGGCCACTCCAAGATTTTGAGGACTGGAAGATTTGGCATTGGCGCGCTTGCTGCGTTCTTACTTGGAGACGAGATAGAGTTAACAACCCGGCATGCCTTATCGGCCCCCGATGACGGCATCTCATTTCGAGCGAAGCTCGACGACGAGTCAATTTCGCTATCAAGGGTCCTAGCTCCAGTTGGTACATGCATCACGATTCGGACACCCCCCCGACTGAAAGGCCGAATTGCAAAGGTCGCTCCGACCAACGACAAGCTTGGTTTCGGCAATGCCTTTGGGCATTACTTTTTGAGAAAGCCGTCAGTGAGTCGTACAATCTTCGGCGAAGCGGCCGAAGTGAATAGTTGGCTGCCGCAGCCAGAAGATGGCATGTCGGCCGATTGGCGCTATTTCGCCAACAAAGATTTCCAGAAGGTCTTTTGGACCTTCCGGAGAAGCTATCCAGAACTATCCAGCAATGGAATAGTCATCAAAACCGGGAGCGCTTATGACTACCAGCGCTCCGCTACCAGCTTAACTAGCAACTTCCAAATTCCCTATCTGGCGGTATTCGACAGAGATGGACTATTGCCTGTAAATCTACAGAGGACGGCACTCAGAACGCGTCAGCTACCCTTTGAAGAGGATCTCATTCGAAGCGTAACAGACGATCTGATAGCCCACGCTCTCATTGAAGCGCCCGAGCGATGCACGAGCGATTGGCTCAGTGGGAAGTACGAGGGATTCAAAAAAGGTGTGCGATCTTGGAGAGCTTGGCCAACATGGGTATTAACTAAAGACGGATTTCTTCTTGGAAACGCACCCCTGATCGAGGCATTGTCGCCCCGGATATTGTTGCTCGCGGTCGGTGGGGCCGCTGCGTACCAAGGTTGGGCGGACGAAGTTCGAGCTCATACAACCAAGGACGGATTGATCGCAGCAATCGAAGCAGGGGTCTTTCACCAAGATCGAATGGGCGTCTCGACCGGCGTCAAAGGAACCTTCACTCAGGTAATGAATGGCTTTTTCTTTTTCGATGGATTTCAACTACGCCACTCAGCCACACTTATTCCAACAGTTTTGGCTGAGAGGATTGGTCAGCTCCGACCTGGAAAGGCTTTGCGACGAGACCTCGCAAAAATCGGGAAGGCGACCATCATAGACGGATGGGCAAGTATACAGCGGCCGGGATTTTCGCTGACGCAGCTACGGGACGCCATCTGCCAGCTCCCCATCAATAGCGAAGACCCTGTCGCCTTTTGCCTTTTTGAGTTGTCTGGAACCCAAGAACAACGCAGCGCGCAGGACAATAGCTGCGCGACGCGGTGGCTTGAAGTCTTACAGAGCCCCGTCGTCCCCTTCGACACGGGCGAACGCGCAAAACTCGAACAAAGGGCTTCCGATCAGATTGCCGAAGTACTTTCAAACCGCCGGCAAAACCCTCAGACGAGGATTAAGAACGAAGAGTCGTCTAGCTCCGATCCAGAATCGATCTAGAATTGCGTCGGTGACGATTCATCCTAATCGTATCGCCTCTAGTCGCCCCACTGCGCGAAGGCGTCGTTGAAGGCGCGCTCGCCGGGGGCGCCTTTCTCGATGGCGATGATGGCGCGGCGCTGGTTGGCATAGACCAGCGGCACGTCGAACCACGAGCGCTCCTTCAGGAGCTGGACGTTGCGGGAACGGTCGGCGTCGACGTTGGAGAGGCCGACCAGGAAAAAGCCGTCGGTGACCTTGACCGCGAGGCCCGCGAGCGGCGTGCCGCGCGCCTGCTCGTTGGACTTCATCAGGATGCCCGGCACGTTGGAGACGCTGCCGCCCGGGAAGTCCGGCGGCAGGATGAAGGTCAGCTCCGCGGTGTGGCTCGCCGGCAGCGAAGAGTCGGTGTTGCGGCGGAACGACATCGTCATCTTGAACTTGCGGTCGGGGATCTCGATGTCGGCGCGGACGGCAACGTCGGCCTTCTGGGTGCCCGAGGCCTTGATCGGCTCCAGCCGCCACACCACCGAGCCGACATATTGCTTGCCCTTCGGGTCGGACGGATCCTCGTCATAGAGCACGACCTTCTGCGCCACCGGCGCGACCGGCTGGTCGCTGGCCGAGGGCTGGCCGACGCGATCGGGGATCTTCGGCTTGCTCTGCGGCTGCGCGGCGTTGTTCGGCGCCTCCACCACCTGGGTCGGCGAGGACTTGATCAGGTTGGTCACGGTCTGGACCAGGGGCTTGCCCCAGAGGATGCCGGCCCCGACCAGGATCAGCACGATGCCGACGGCGATCGCGCTCTTGAACGGAAAGGCGGAGCCGGTGCGGACGCGCTTCTTCTTGGTATCGCGGTCGAGAACGGGGATGTGCGGACGGGGCGACTGCGGCTGCGGCGTGTAGCGCTCGGCTTCCTCGATCGATTCGTCGTAGGAATAGGGCGCCTCCGCCCCGGTGGCGCGATTCTCCAGGCTCGGCTCCAGCCGGTCGAACTCCGGCGAGGGCGAGGGCACGTTGGCATAGGTGCGGCGCGCGGCGCGGTTGGCCTGCGCGGCAGCGCCGCCGAGATCGTTGGCATC
>NZ_JXDL01000001.1:6289435-6305914 GCF_001590795.1 Bradyrhizobium sp. AT1 | reverse complement strand
GCCCCCACCGGGGCGCGAGGCCTCGCGGGCACGCTGGGCCGCCTCCGATTCGACCTTGCGGACGGCCTCCTCCAGCGACAACCTTTCTCGGGTGATCTCGGATTCGGAGAGCGGCGGCTGCACGCTGCGCAGCTGCGCGATCAGGGCCGTACGCGCCCGCTCATAGAGCGCGCGACGGCTTTCGCCGGGAGCGTTGGGATCCAGGGCGGCAATAGCGCGGGCGATCAGCGGATAGTAATCAGCCATTTCAACTCAACTATACCCGCGTCCTAGTAAGAGATCGTTAAGCCTCAAACGGGTTTTGCACCAGGATAGTATCCTCGCGTTCGGGGCTGGTGGAAAGCAGTGCGACCGGGCACCCCACCAATTCCTCGATCCGGCGGACATATTTGATGGCCTGAGCCGGCAAGTCGGCCCAGGACCGCGCGCTGGCGGTCGGCTCCTTCCAGCCCTCGATGGTCTCGTAGATCGGCTCGACCCGGGCCTGGGCGCCCTCGCCGGCCGGGAAATGGTCGATCTCCTTGCCGTCGAGCTTGTAGCCGGTGCAGACCTCGATCGTGTCGAAGCCGTCGAGGATGTCGAGCTTGGTCAGCGCGAGGCCGTTGATGCCGCAGGTCCGGACCGCCTGGCGGACCAGCACGGCGTCGAACCAGCCGCAGCGGCGGGGGCGGCCGGTATTGGTGCCGAACTCGCGGCCACGCTCGCCGATCTTGCGCCCGGTCTCGTTGTCCTGCTCGGTCGGGAACGGGCCCTGGCCGACGCGCGTCGTGTAGGCCTTGCACAGGCCGAGCACGTAGCCGACCGCGCCCGGCCCGAGGCCGGCGCCGGTCGCGGCCTGCGCCGCCACCGTGTTGGACGAGGTGACGTAAGGGTAAGTGCCATGATCGACGTCGAGCAGCGCGCCTTGCGCACCCTCGAACAGCATGCGCTTGCCTTCGCGCCGCTTGATGTCCAGGAGGCGCCACACCGTCTCGGCGTAGGGCAGCAGTTGCGGCGCCAGCGCGCTCAATTCCTTCAGGATATCCTTGCCGTCGAACTCGGGCAGATTGAGCCCGCGGCGGAGCGCATTGTGGTGGGCCAGCAGCCGGTCGATCTTGTGCGGGAGCGTATCGAGGTCGGCGAGGTCCATCAGGCGGATGGCGCGGCGGCCGACCTTGTCTTCATAGGCCGGGCCGATGCCGCGGCGGGTGGTGCCGATCGCGGTCGCCGCATTAGCGGATTCGCGGTGCGCATCGAGCTCGCGGTGCAGCGGCAGGATCAGGGTGACGTTCTCGGCGACACGCAGATTGTCCGGGGAAACGGCAACGCCCTGCGAGCGCAGCTTGGTGACCTCGTCGAGGAAGGCGGCGGGATCGAACACCACGCCGTTGCCGATCACCGACAGCTTGCCCTCGCGCAGCACGCCCGAGGGTAGCAGCGCGAGCTTGTAGGTCTTGCCGTTGATCACCAGCGTATGGCCGGCGTTATGGCCGCCCTGGAAGCGAACGACGATGTCCGCCTGCTCCGACAACCAGTCGACGATCTTGCCCTTCCCTTCGTCGCCCCACTGGGCGCCGACGACGACAACATTGGCCATTCGCGGGTAATCCTTCGAAGATTTCTCTGTAAGGGCATGATCCGAACAGAAAACCGGGACCCACTTTTCCGGGATCATGCCTGCGCCCAGCCCAATTCCCGGCCCAAGGCCGTTCGCACGCGAGGCAGCCCCACCGGATAAAGGAAGCAGCCTCTCTAGGCAAGCAAGAACGGGGCTTTTTCAGGGCCCAAAGCGCGGCCCAAGCCTTTGATATCCCCTTAAAATCTCGCAACATTCGCGGCCGGCGCAATGGCTCCGACCAAAGCGTGAGAGGCGCTGTCCGCCGCTGCATGGTCGCGATGCGTCCGCCCCCCGTTGATGCTGGCCCGATTTCCGTGTCTGTGGACAGCGCCGGGCGATCAGCCGGCCCGGATCCCGCCGGGCCGGAGGCCTCGGTGCACGCGGGGCCACACCAATCAAAATGTCCGCCACCGGTCAGACCACGAACGCGGATACATCCGGTCACAGCTGGATCGCCAACCAGCCTTACCTGCTGCTCAGCATCACCGCGCTGTGTTGGGCCGGCAACGCCATCGTCGGGCGGCTCGCCGCCGGCCACATCCCGCCGGTCACGCTGTCATTCCTGCGCTGGTTTTTCGCCTTCCTGCTGGTGCTGCCGTTCGCCTGGAAACATCTGGCCCAGGACTGGCCCGCGATCCGCGGCAAGCTCGGCCTGATGGTCACGCTCTCGATCACCGGCATCGGCGCCTTCAACACGCTGCAATATTGGGCGCTGGAACACACCCAGGCGCTGAACACGCTGCTGCTGCAGTCGGCCGCGCCGCTGATCGTGGCGCTGTGGTCACTGGCCATCCTCGGCGTTCGCCTCACCGCGGCGCAGGCATTCGGCGTGCTGCTGTCGATGTGCGGCGTGCTCACGATCCTGCTGCATGGCGATTTCACCACACTGTCGAACATCGACTTCAACAAGGGCGACCTCATCTTCCTCGTCGCGCTGGCCATCTTCGCGCTGTATTCGGTGCTGAGCTTGAAGCGGCCGCCGATGCACGGCCTGTCGTTCCTCGCCTTCACCTTCGGGGTCGGTGCCGCCTGCCTCATTCCGCTGGAGATCTGGGAATTGTCCGCGCGTCCCGTGATGAAGCTCGACGGGCCGAACCTCTTGACGCTGTTCTACGTCGCGGTGTTTCCCTCGACGCTGGCCTATCTCTGCTTCAATCGCGGCGTGCGCCTGATCGGCGCCAACCGCGCCGCGCCGTTCTTCCACGTCGTGCCGGTGTTCGGCTCGATCATGGCGATGGTGTTCCTGGGCGAACACCCGCAGGCGTTCCACTTCATCGGATTCGCGCTGGTGCTCTCGGGCGTGTTCGTTGCGTCAAGGAAGCAGGCGACGTAATTCCGATCGTAGGGTGGGCAAAGCGAAGCGTGCCCACCATGCCAGTCGGGATGGAGAAGGTGGGCACGGTGCGCAAAGAGCGCGCCTTTGCCCACCCTACAAATCTGTCGACCCGCAACGTAGCGCTATCCGGTCCTGAACTTGCTGTACGCTTCACTCGTCGCGATGATGACGTGCTCGGCGCAACCGTTGACGCGATGCGGGTCGGCCTCGCGCTCGTAGGCTTCCGACGTCATCATGTCCAGGAAAGCCGCAACGGTCGGATAATGGACCAGCGCGACGAAATCCCAGTCGTTGCCGGCATGAGGTCCGAGTGCGATGGCCTTGGCCTCGCCGGTCCAGAGCAAGGTGCCGCCACGCGCCTTGATCATCGGCACCGTGATGGCGCTGTAGCGCAGATAGGCGTCCCAGCCGGATCCATCGCCGTCGCGCGAGCGCGCGTGGAAACGCATCAGGTTCAGCATCACCACCGGCGCCTGCGGATCGAGCTGCTCCAGCCCCGCGATGTTCAACATATTGACCGCCAAAGGCGCCTCCTCAGGGTTTGCCTGCATTGTAGCATTGCGGCGCTGTGACTTGTGCCACGACGCCAATCCGGCGCAAGCTCGCAGAACAACGCCAATGACGATCGCTTCGCCCGCGCCAAAGGCCTCAAATCCGGCCAGTTGGCTCAACAACCAGCCTTATCTGCTGCTCAGCCTGAGCTCGCTGTTCTGGGCCGGCAACATCGTGCTCGCCCGCCATGTCGGCGCGCATGTGCCGCCGCTGACGGTGACCACGATCCGCTGGTACGGCGTGTTCCTGATCCTGCTGCCGTTCGCATGGCCGCATCTGAAGCGCGACTGGCCGGCTCTGCGCAAGAGCCTGCCGCTGATGCTGTTCCTGTCGCTGGTGGGCTTCGCTTTCAACAACGCGATCTCGTACTGGGCGATGCAGTACACGGAAGCGCTGAACGCGCTTCTGATCCAGTCGGCCGGTCCCCTGTTCGTGGCGCTGTGGTCACTGGTGCTGTTCGGCGTGCGGCTGACGGGGGCGCAGTTCGCCGGCATCGCGATCTCGCTGCTCGGCGTCCTGATCATCATCCTGCGCGGCGATCTCGCCGCGCTCGCGAGCATCAGCTTCAACAGGGGCGACATCATGTTCGCCTCCTCGCTGGTGGCGTTCGGGATCTACTCGGCCTTCATTCCGCGCCGGCCCAAGATCCATCAGCTCTCCTTCCTGTCCTTCACCACCTGCTGCGGCGCGACGATGCTGATCCCCGCGGCGATCTGGGAAGCGGCAAGCGGCCGCGTGCTGCAGCTCGATACGATGACGCTGGCGACGCTGGGCTATATCCTGATCTTTCCCTCGACGCTGGCCTATCTGTTCTTCAACCGCGGCGTGGCGTTGATCGGGCCGAACCGGGCGGCGCCGTTCTTCCATCTGGTGCCGGTGTTCGGCTCGGCTATGGCGATCCTGCTGCTCGGCGAGAAGCTGCAGCCGTTTCACCTGATCGGCTACGCGCTGGTGCTCGCCGGCGTCGTATTCGCCTCGCGCCAGGGTTCGGCGGCGAAGTAATTCCGTGCGGCGGACGCTGCGGGCTCGTGTCCCGGACGCGCTGCAGCGTGCAACGCTGCTGCGCAGAGCCGGGACCCAGAGTGTCGCAGCATGGGCCCCGGCTCTGCAGCGCGTCACTTCGTGCTGCGCAGCGTCCGTGGCACGAGACAAACTCCCGTCTTCCGGTTTCGGATTAGAGAGGCTAGGTTCCCGGCCAACCAAAAAGAGGGAACGACCAACCATGATTTCAGGGCTGATTCGAAACCTGCGTGCCGTGGCTGCGGCCGCACTGTGCCTTGCCGCGACATCCACGGCTCACGCCGACAATTATCCCAGCCGCAATATCACGCTGGTGCTGCCGTTCGCGGCCGGCAGCGGCACCGACACCACGACACGGCTGATCTCGCAGCATCTGTCGCAGGCGCTCGGCGTCGGCATCATCATCGAGAACAAGGCGGGCGCCAACGGCATGCTCGCCGCAACCTATGTCGCGAAGGCCGCCCCTGACGGCTACACGCTGCTGGTGACCACCAACACCACGCATTCGGCCAATCCCTATCTGCTCAAGAGCCTGACTTACGATCCGGTCAAGGATTTTACCCCGATCGCGCGCACGGGTGATCTGCCCTTCATGCTGGTGATCAATCCGGAGGTGCCGGCCAAGACCGTCGGCGAGCTCGTCGCCTATGGCAAGGCCAATCCCGGCAAGCTGAGCTACGCCTCGGGATCGTCCTCCGCAATCGTCTCGGGCGCGACCTTTGCGCACAATGCCGGGCTCGACCTCTTGCACGTGCCCTACAAGAGTTCACCGCCGGCACTCAACGACGTCATGGGCGGCCGCGTCTCGATGATGTTCGTCGATATCCTCACCGGCCTGCCGCATGTCCAGGGCAACGCGCTACGCGCGCTCGCCGTCACCACCAAGGAGCGCTCGCCGCTGGTGCCGAACCTGCCCTCGATGCAGGAGGCCGGCGTGCCCGATTTCGACATCTCGTCCTGGCAGGGCTATTTCGGCCCGGCCGGCCTGCCCAAGGAAATCGTGACGCGGCTCAACGCCGAGATCCGGAAGATCGTCGAGAAGCCGGAAATCAAGGCCCAGCTCGCCACGCTCGGCATGGACGCCTTCTCCGGCACGCCGGAGCAGCTCGGCACCTTCGTGGGCGAGCAGCTGGTGCTGTGGGAGAAGCTGATCACCAACGCGAAGATCGAGAAGCAATAGGACTCTCGTGTCCCGGACGCGGCGCAGCGCGAAGCGATGCGACGCAGAGCCGGGACCCAGATCGCCGCGGCATGGGCCCCGGTTCAGCAGCGCACCACTGCGTGTTGCGCTGCGCCCGGGGCACGAGACCTGTAGGGTGGGCAAAGCGAAGCGTGCCCACGCGTGTCAGCGAAACAAGAAAAAAGGTGGGCACGACGCTTCGCGTCTTTGCCCACCTTACGATTCAGTGCCTGTGGTTACGCCGCACGCACCTTGGCGAGGAAGCCGTCGACGGCGCTGCGAAGCGCGCCGGACTGGCTGTCCAGCTCGCGGGCGTTGGTGAGCACGTCGGTGGCCGCGTTGCCGGTCGCTTCCGCGGCCGAGGTGACGCTGCCGATATTGGCGTTGATCTCGCTCGAACCGGCCGCGACCGACTGGATGTTGCGGGCGATCTCGCGCGTCGCCTCGCCCTGCTGCTCGATCGATGCGGAAATGCCCGCGGTGATCTCGCTCATCTCGGCGATCGTCTGGGTGATGCCGGAGATGGCCGTGACCGCGTCGCTGGTCGAAGTCTGCATCGCCGCGACCTGCGCGGAGATTTCCTCGGTCGCCTTGGCGGTCTGGTTGGCGAGCGCCTTGACCTCGGAGGCGACGACGGCGAAGCCGCGGCCGGACTCACCGGCGCGGGCCGCCTCGATGGTGGCGTTGAGCGCGAGCAAATTGGTCTGCGCCGCGATCGAGTGGATCAGCTTGACGACCTCGCCGATCTTCTCGGCGCCGGTCGAGAGCACCTGCACCGTGGCATTGGTCCGCTCGGCGTCGCTGACCGCCTTGCTTGCAACCTCGGTCGAGCGGGTGACCTGACGGGAGATCTCCGCAACCGAGCTCGACAGCTCTTCGGCGGCCGCTGCGACCGTGCCGACATTGCCGGAGGCCTTTTGCGAGGCAGCGCCGACCGTCGCCGCACGCGACGAGGCGTCGCTGGCGGTTGCCGTCATCGACTGCGCCGTCGTCTGCATGCCGGCCGCGGCCGAGGAGACCGAGCGGACGATGCCGTTGACGCTGCGTTCGAAGTCGTTGGCGATGCCCTCCATCGTACTGCGACGTTCTGCCGCGGCACGTTCCTTGGCATCGGCTTCGGTCTTCTCGAGGTCGCGGATGCGGACCGCATTGTCCTTGAAGATCTGCACGGTGGCGGCCATCGCGCCGACCTCGTCGCCGCGGCCGACGCCGGGAATGTCACCCTCGAGCTTGCCGTCGGCGAGATCCTTCATGCGCATGCCGAGCAGCGCCAGCGGACGGCTGATGCCGCGGCTGATCAGCCAGGCGACGCCGCCGGCGACAATGAAGATGCCGAGCATGGCAAGACCAAGCATCCAGTAGACCGGGCCCATCTTGGTGTCGATGTCGTCGAGATAGGCGCCGGTGCCGAGATACATATCGAAGCCTGGCACCGCCACCGCGTAACCAAGCTTGCGGATCGGCGTCGGCTGGCCGGGCTTCACATACTCATAATACAGCAGGATCGACCCGTGGGCCTTGACGCCGTCCATCAGCTCAACGGACAGTTTTCGGCCGTTGGTCACGACATCCATGCGGTTGGCGCCGATTTGCTTGGGATCAGGCGCGAGCTGCGTGATGCCATCATAGGACGTGCCGAACAGATAGCCCGCGCCGTTGTCGTAGGTCATCGCATTGCCGTAGCGGCGAAGCTCGGCCAACGCCGCGTCCTTGGTCAGCTCGCCGGCGTCGACGCGCTTCTTCAGCGCGGCCGCATAGTTGCGCGCCAGCTCGACGATCGCCTTGGCCTGGTCGATGCGCGCGTTCACCATCTCCTGCTTCATCAGGTAGCCGGCGAGGACGCCGGAGATGCAGAGGCCAAACAAGGTGACGCCGACAAGAATGCCGAGCTTCGGGGCGATCTTCAGATTGCTCAACTTCACAGGATGGCTCCGGCAATAATGGGATACGGGCACGCGACCAGATCGATCAAAATCGAATCAATTTTTAGTGGAAGACCCCTTAGCAAGTTACTTACGCCCCTCCGTAGAAGCCCGGACGCAGCCGCGAAAACCGGCAATTTACTTCCGAGCCGACAACCGGGAATTGTACGCCGTCAGCTCGATTTCGCGTAAAAGACGCAAAGGCCCGCCCGCGGAGGCGGGTCACAACAAGAACCGACAAACCAAATCGGGAGCGAGACATGCCGAAATACAGGGTGGTGACGCCGAAGGGCGCGAGCTTCACGGTCGCGGGCAGCGACTATTCCTTTGAGCGCGAAGCGCTCGATCCGATCGACGCCGAAATCGTCGAGGCGCCCGCCAATGAGGCCGAGTTCATTGCCGCCGCGAAGACCGCCGACGCGATCTATGCCAAGGGCATTCCCATCACCAAGACCATCATCGACAGCCTGGAGACCTGCAAGGTCATCACGCTCGGCTCGGTCGGTGTCGACAGCGTCGACGTCAAGGCCGCCACGGCCCGGGGGATCCCGGTGACAAACATTCCCGACACCTTCATCGAAGAGGTCGCCGATCACGCCATGATGCTGTTGCTCGCGGGCTTTCGCCGCCTGGTCGAGCAGGACCGCATGGTGCGCGACGGACGCTGGGCCGAGGGCCGGCCGGCGCTGCTCAAGATCCCGAGGTTGATGGGCCAGACGCTCGGATTCGTCTCGTTCGGCCGCGTCGCGCGTGCCGTTGCGAAGCGCGCGGCGCCGTTCGGCCTGCGCATGATGGCCTACGATCCCTTCATCCAGGAAACGCTGATGTACGACCACGGCGTGATCCCGGCGACGCTGAACGAGGTGCTGTCGCAATCCGACTTCGTCTCGATGCATGCCCCGGCAAGGCCCGAGGTGCATCACATGCTGACCGAGAAGCACTTCCGGCAGATGAAGAAGGGCTCGATCTTCATCAACACCGGCCGCGGCGCCACCGTGGACGAGGAGAGCCTGATCAAGGCGCTGCAGGAGGGGTGGATCGCGCACGCCGCCCTCGACGTGCTGGAGAAGGAGCCGCCCTCGCACAACAATCCCCTGCTCGGCATGGAGAACGTGACGCTGACGGCCCACGTCGCCTCGGCCTCGGCACGGTTTGACGAAGCGCGCAAGCGCCGGGTGGGCTACGAATTGTCACTGGTGCTGCAGGGCATGTGGCCGGTAAGCTGCGTCAATCCGTCGGTACTGCAGACGACCTCGCTCCGTCGCTGGCAACCCGTCAGCATGGATCGCGGGCCGAACAGCTAGGCGGCCGGCGCAAAGGCGCCAACGACCGGAACGACCCTTCACCGGCGATCAACGCCGGGAGGGGAACATCATAGGGAGGTACTGATGAGGAACGACATCACACGTCGTGATGCCTTGGCGCTGGGCCTATCCGCTGCAACGTTTGCTGCCACCGGTGCTGCAGCGCAAACATCCAACATCAAAGCTGCCGACGTGGCGGCGCCCAAGCGCGAGATCGAGAAGGGCGCGTCCTTGCGCATGCTGCGCCCGGTGCGTTTCGTCCAGGCCGACGAGGATGTGTTCCGCGCCAACGCGGCGAAGTTCACCAAGGAGACCGGCGTCGAGGTCAAGGTCGACTTCGTCGGCTGGGAAGACATCAACCAGCAGACCGCGGTCACCTCGAACTCCGGCGCGGGCCCCGACATCATCATCGGCTTCTCCGACGCCCCCCATATCTACGTCGACAAGCTGATCGAGCTGACAGACGTCGCCGACTATGTTGGTAAGCGCTATGGCGGCTGGCTGCCGCTGGCGCAGCGCTACGGCAAGAAGAACAAGAGCGACGCCTGGATCGGCTTGCCGTTCGGCGCCACCGCGGGGCCCCTGATCTACCGCAAGTCGATCCTGCAATCGGTCGGCTTCGACAAGGTGCCGGAAGACCATGCCGGAATCCTCGACCTCTGCCGCAAGCTGCACAAGGCCGGCAAGCCGGCCGGCTTCGCACTCGGCAATGCCAAGGGCGACGGCAACGGCTTCGCCAATTGGGCGCTGTGGTCGCACAACGCGTCCCTGCTCGACGAGGAAGGCAATGTCGTCATCAACAGCAAGGAGACGATCGCCGCGCTGAATTGGGTCAAGGAGATCTACCCCACCTTCATCGCGGGCACGCCATCGTGGAACGACGTCAGCAACAACCGCGCCTATTCCTCGCAGGAGATCTCGCTGACCGCCAACGGCGTCTCGCTGTACTTCTCGCTGAAGAACGACCCGGCGACCAAGGCGATCGCCGAGGACAGCGAGCACCAGCTGCTGCCCAAGGGCCTCGCCAAGGTCTCTCCGATGGCCGGCCTGACGCTGAACGCCATGGTGTTCAAGCACAGCCCGTACCCCAACGCCGCGAAGGCCTTCCTGCAATACATGCTGGAAAAGGACCAGTACGAGCCGTGGCTCAACGCCAATTCCGGCTACTGGTCGCAGCCGCTGGCCGCCTATGCCGAGGCCGCCGTGTGGTCGCAGGATCCCAAGGTGAAGCTGTTCAAGGACACCATGAACAGCACCTATTATGACGGCTACAAAGGTCCGATCTCGACGGCGACCGGCGCCGTCAGCGCCGACTACGTGCTGATTCAAATGTGCGCGTCTGTCGCCACCGGCGCGGCCACGCCGGAAGCCGCCGCCGCGGAAGCCGAGCAGCGCTGCAAGCGGTACTTCCGGCGACAGAGGTAGCGGACGACCGAGCCGTCGTCATTGCGAGGAGCACTTGCGACGAAGCAATCCAGACTATCGCCTCAGAGACAGACTGGATTGCTTCGCTTCGCTCGCAACGACGAGTGTAGCGACAGCATAGAACAGGACGTCGACACGCATGTCCGTGACCACCCTCTCCTCTCCCGCCCTGGCGCACCGGCAGCCCTCCTGGCTGGTGCGATTGTTCGACTACAAGCCGTTCCTGATCGCGATGTGCCTGGCGCCCGCGATCGGGCTGCTCTCGGTGTTCCTCACCTATCCGCTCGGCCTCGGCATCTGGCTGGCTTTCACCGACACCACGATCGGCCGGCGCGGCATCTTCGTCGGCTTCGAGAACTTCCAGTATCTGCTCACCGATCCCCTGTGGTGGAACGCGGTCTTCTACAGCGTGGTCTATACGGGGATCGCGACCTTCGGGAAGTTCGCGCTCGGCTTCTGGCTCGCGCTGCTGCTCAACAACCATTTTCCGTTCAAGAGCATCTTGCGTGCCATCATCCTCTTGCCCTGGATCGTGCCGACCGTGCTCTCGGCGCTGGCGTTCTGGTGGATCTACGATCCGCAATTCTCGATCATCTCCTATTTGCTGGTCGATGTGCTGCACTGGCGATCGAGCAATGTCGACTTCCTCGGCTCGCCCTGGCCGGCGCGGTTCTCGCTGATCGCGGCCAACATCTGGCGCGGCATTCCCTTCGTCGCGATCTCGCTGCTGGCGGGCCTGCAGACCATCTCGCCCTCGCTCTACGAGGCCGCGATGCTCGACGGCGCCAGCGCCTGGCAGCGCTTCCGCTACATCACCTTCCCGATGATGATGCCGATCCTCGCCATCGTCATGACCTTCTCGATCATCTTCACCTTCACCGACTTCCAGCTGGTCTACGCCATCACCCGCGGCGGACCCGTCAACTCGACCCATCTGCTGGCGACGCTGGCGTTCCAGCGCGGCATCGCCGGCGGTGAGCTCGGCGAAGGCGCAGCGATCGCGGTGTCGATGATCCCGTTCCTGGTGTTCGCGACGCTGTTCTCCTATTTCGGCCTGGCGCGCCGCAAATGGCAGCAGGGAGAGGCCAATGACTGACACGGTCGCGCAACAAGGCATCGCGGACGCCAAGGCCGCCCCCGACACCATGGCCTGGGATTCCGGGCTGCGACGGCTGATGATGATCTATTTGCCGCTGGGCTGCTTCGTGCTGATCCTGCTGTTTCCGTTCTACTGGATGGCGATCACCTCGTTCAAACCGAACGCGGAGCTGATGAACTACCGGGATCACAACCCGTTCTGGATCTCCTCGCCGACGCTGGCGCACATCAAGCACCTGCTGTTCGACACCGCCTATCCACGCTGGCTGTGGACGACGATGACGGTGGCGATCGGCTCGACCACGCTGTCGCTGATCGCATCGACGCTCGCCGCCTATGCGATCGAACGGCTACGTTTCCGCGGTAGCCCTTATGTGGGCCTCGGCATCTATCTCGCTTATCTCGTGCCGCCCTCGATCCTGTTCATTCCGCTCGCCACCGTCGTGGTGCAGTTCGGCCTGTTCGACTCGCCGCTGGCGCTGATCCTGGTCTATCCGACCTTCCTGGTGCCGTTCTGCACCTGGCTCCTGATCGGCTATTTCAAGTCGATCCCCTACGAGCTGGAGGAATGCGCGCTGGTCGACGGCGCGACGCGCCTGCAGATCCTGCGCCGGATCACGCTGCCGCTGGCGGTGCCCGGGCTGATCTCGGCTGGCATCTTCTCCTTCACGCTGTCCTGGAACGAGTTCATCTACGCGCTCGCCTTCATCCAGAGCGGGGCCAACAAGACCGTGCCGGTCGCGATCCTGACCGAGCTCGTCACCGGCGATGTCTACCAATGGGGCGCGCTGATGGCGGGATCTCTGCTGGGATCGCTGCCGGTCGCGGTGTTCTACTCGCTGTTCGTGGATTACTACGTATCCTCGCTGACCGGGGCGGTGAAGGAATAGTTTATCGTGCTATCCTGATAGATCGGCCGCCTTTCTTGGCGCAAACAGCTGCGACGGCGACGGGTTCAGTCGTTGGCGCCGCCAAGACATATCCAAGAAAGGACCATCGCATGGCGTCGCCGAAACTCCCCGCACTGTCCCGACGTGGCTTCTGCCTGTGCTGCGTTGGCGGCGCCTTTGCCGCCACGGCCGGCTGGCTTAGCCCGAGGGAAGCCTTCGCCGAAGCGCGCGGCATCGTGAGCCTGATCAAGGACAGCGCAGCGAAATCGCCCATCACGACCTACAAGCTGCGCAACAATATCAGCGTGCTCGAAGGATCCGGCGGCAATATCGCCGTGCTCACCGGATCCGACGGCAAGCTTCTGGTCGATGCCGGCATCGGTGTCTCGCGGCCCCAATTGACTAAGGCGCTGGCCGAGCTCGGCGGCGAACCGATCAAGCATCTGATCAATACGCATTGGCACTTCGACCACGCCGATGGCAATGACTGGTTGCACGCCGCCGGCGCGAAGATCATCGCGCACGAAAACACCCGCAAGCACCTGTCCGTTGTGCAGCGCGTCGAGGATTGGGACTACAACTTCCTGCCTCTCGCGACGAATGCAGTCCCGACGGAGGTCTTCGCCAAGGACCATCATCTCAAAGTCAACGGCGCATCAATCGCGCTGAGATATAGCGGTCCGGCTCATACCGATGGCGACATCTCGGTGATGTTTGCCGAGGCCAACATTCTTCACGCCGGTGACACCTACTGGAACAACATCTACCCTTTCATCGACCATTCAACCGGCGGCAGCATCGGCGGCATGATCGCGGCCTGCGACGCCAATCTGGCGGTCGCCAACAACGACACCATCATCATCCCCGGTCACGGCAAACCCGTCAGCAACAAGGCAGAGCTACAGGAATTCCGCGACATGCTGGCCGCCATCAGGGACAATGTCGGCAATCTCAAGAGACAGGGAAAGACACGCGACGAGACGGTCGCCGCCAAGCCCACCGCCAAATTCGACGCGAGGTGGGGACAATTTCTCATCGACCCCGGCTTCTTCACCAGACTGGTCTACGAGACCGCGTGAGAAGCAGCGCACGGTAAAGGAATAGCCCGAGCCTGCGGCCTTTCGCCCGGCTTCACAAAACTGCAACACGCGATCCGCATAAGGCGTGCGTCCGCCAACAGGAGACGCACATGCGCGCGACTTTTCTTTCCACCGTCGCAACGATCATTCTCGCCACAAGCTCGGCGCTCGCGCAGAGCGAGGGTGAATTCCCGGCCAAGCTCGCCGGCCACGTGGTGATGCCGGCCGCGACCTTCATCGACGCACCGGCCGATGCCCCCGCCGATCTCAAGACCTCCGGCAAATACACCACCGGCAAGCGCGTCGATGCGCTCGGCACCGTGATGGGCAAGTCCTATGAGCGTCCGACCGGCGTGTCGCTGCCGTTCAAGGGCCAGCCGCTGCAGGGCCATTCCGGCATCAAGACCATGCCCGACGGCAGCTTCTGGGTCATCACCGACAACGGCATGGGCGCACGCGCCAATTCGCCGGATTCGATGCTGTACCTCAATCGCTACAAGATGGATTGGGCGGGCGGCAAGATCGAGCGGCTGGAAACCATCTTCCTGCACGATCCCGACAAGAAGGTGCCTTTCCGCATCGTCCACGAGGATACGCAGAAGCGCTATCTGACCGGCTCCGACTTCGATACCGAAGGCTTCCAGATCATCGGCGATGTCTTCTGGATCGGCGACGAGTTCGGCCCCTACATCCTGAAGGCCGACAAATCAGGCAAGATCCTCGGCGTGTTCGAGACGGTTGCCGACGGCAAGCCGGTACGCTCGCCCGACAATTGGGCAGTGGCGACCCCGGGCGCGCCTGGCGCGACCTACACCAACGTCAACCTCCGCCGCTCCAAGGGCTATGAGGGCTTTGCTTCGTCCAAGGACGGCAAATTCCTCTATGGCTTGCTCGAAGGCCCGCTGTGGGATGCCGAGAAAAAGGATTGGGAGAAGGTCGACGGCAAGGAAGCCTCCCGCATTCTCGAATTCGACGTCGCCGCGGAGAAGTTCACCGGCCGCTACTGGCAGTATGTGTTCGAGCAAAACGGCAACGCGATCGGCGACTTCAACATGATCGATCAGGCCTCCGGCCTCATCATCGAGCGCGACAACGGCGAAGGCACCGCCGACAAGGCCTGCCCGCAAGGCACCCGCGGCGAGAACTGCTTCCCGGATCTCGCCAAGTTCAAGCGCATCTACAAGATCGAGCTCACCGACGCCAATGTCGGCAAGCCCGTGCGCAAGATTGGCTATATCGACCTCATGAAGATCAGGGATCCCGACAAGAAGGCGCGGAAGCCGCTGAACGACGGCGTCTACACTTTCCCGTTCTTCACCATCGAGAACGTCGATCGCGTCGACGACACTCACATCATCGTCGGCAACGACAGCAATCTGCCGTTCTCTTCCAGCCGCGATCCCAACAAGGCCGACGACGACGAGTTCATGCTGCTCGAAGTCGCCGATTTCCTGAAGGCGAAGTAGACCTGTCCCGCTCCTCTCCCGCTTCCCGCGGGGGAGGTGCTCTCTCACTTCCCGAAGATCACCGGGATGTTGATGGGAACGGTCGAGTATGTGATCTCGGGCGGCATGGCCGGAAACGGTTGGGCCTGACGCATCATCGCCGCGGCCTGGGCGTCGAGCGCCGCAATGCCCGACGATCCGCTGACGCGGCTGGACAGGACCTGGCCGCCGCGACCGAGCGTGAAGCTCAGCCTGACCACGCCTTTCTGACCATTGGCAGCCGCCGGATATTGATGAAAGCGCATCAGATGCGCGCGGACGCGTTGGTAGTAGGTCGCCATCGCCGAAGCGACCGCACCGGCGCTCACGGCCGAGGCCAGCGGAGCCTGGCGCTCCGCACGCGGCGGCGCGCTGGTGCGGGGGGCGGGCGGCGCCTCCGACGGTTTCCGGGCATCAGGGCGCACCGCCTTGGGCTTCACAGGCGCGGGCTTCTCCATGGGCTCGACCTTGGCCGGCTCGGGCTTCAGCGGACTTGGCTCGCGCTTCTGCTCCGGCGGCGCCACAACGTCCGGCTTCTCCTGCGGCGGCGTTGATGGAATCATCTCTTCGACGACTTGCTGCTGCACCGACTCGGGTGGCGAGGCATCCGCCTGCTGCATCACCGGTCCCGGCGCGATATCGAGCGGCGTTGTCTGCGGCGCGGAGGTCTCCGGCGTCATGTCGACGAGGATCGCCGGCATGTTGACGCCCTGGTCCGGCATCTGCTTCAGCCAATTCATCGCGAGCAGCGCGGCGGCGAGATGCAACGCCACGATCACCGCTGCCGATCCGCCCCAGCGCGCGGCCTCGCGTTCGCCAAGCGGCTCGTGCAGGGCAAAGGCGTTCGCGGCCATCAGTTGCGTCCGTCGAGGCCGACCAGGGCGACCTTGAGATAGCCGGCATTGCGCAGGGCGTTCATCACCTCCATCAGGTCGCCATAGGAGACCGCCTTGTCGGCGCGCAGATAGATCCGCTCGTCCTTGCGGCCCTTGGTGGCGGCGTCGAGCGCCGTGACCAGGCCCTCGCGCGCCATCGTCTCCTCGCCGACGGCCACGGTGAGATCCGGCTTCACCGTCACGAAAGTCGGCTTGTCCGGCCGCGGCGCGGGCTCGGCGGCGGTCGCCGGCAATTCGACGCCGATATCGACGGTGGCGAGCGGAGCGGCCACCATGAAGATGATCAGCAGCACCAGCATCACGTCGATGAACGGCGTGACGTTGATCTCGTGGGTGACGTCGAGATCATCCGGAGCGCCGCGCGAACCGAGCTTCGATGCACCGAGCTTTGCGGCCATGGCCCTACTCCGCCGCCCGCGCCAGGCGGAATTCCCTGTGGTCGCGCTGGCGGCTGACCAGCAGCATGAGCTGGGCCGAAGCGTCTGCGAGCAGGGCGCGGTAATTGGCGATGCCGCGGACGAGATGATTGTAGATCACAACCGCCGGGATCGCCGCCACGAGACCGAGCGCGGTGGCGAGCAGCGCCTCGGCGATGCCGGGCGCAACCACCGCGAGGCTGGTGGTGTGGCTCTCGGAGATGCCGATGAAGGCGTTCGTGATGCCCCAGACCGTGCCGAACAGGCCGACGAAGGGCGC
>NZ_JXDL01000001.1:6199597-6288627 GCF_001590795.1 Bradyrhizobium sp. AT1 | reverse complement strand
AGGCCGTCGTCGAGCACGCCGCCGGAGAGCTCGGCCTCCCTGGCGCAGGACTGGATGAGCTGGGCAACGGCGTCATGCGCGTCACCGGCGCGTGCCGAGGCCTCGGCCAACGTCATGTTGCCTTCGAGCGCGCGCGTCCGCCGCAAGGCGAGAGCGCCCTTGCGGCGCAGCTCGATGGTCTTGGCCAGCCACGCCGTCCAGGTCACCAGCGAGGCGACAGCAAGCCCGACCATCACCGTCTTCACGACGATATCGGCGCCGAGGAACATGCCCCAGGGCGACAGATTGCGCGGCAGCAGGGCCTCGTCGATCGCAAAGGCCGGCGCCGGCGCGAGCGCCAGCGCGATCGTCAGGATCACATGCCGAACCCCAAGATTGCCCTGCATCCTGATCTCCCGATGGATTGAGCGAGCTACGCCGCGATCCGGTCCGCAAGCCGGCGAAACCGCACCAGTTGATCCGTCCGCAACGCCCTTGTCTCGTCGCGACCGACGAACACCTTGAACATGATGCCGCCGTCGACGTTCACGAACGCCGCGAAGGCCGAACTCTTGCCCATGAAGGGCCGCTCGACGAAGGCGACGCCTGCACAGCGCTCATGACGGAGATGGCCGTGCAGCCCCTTCGGCTGCATCAGGTTGAAATAGCCGCGGCCGATCTCGCCCGCGGGGACGGCGCCGGTGAATTCGAAGATCGCATCGTCCGTGTGCACGATCAGCGTGACCTCGCCCCATTCCGCGATATCCTGCATAGCGGCGGCGAAATGCTCGCCGCTCCCGATGCGCACCATGGTCGGCGGCAGCGCCTCGATCACCGCGCGCGGGGTGACGTTGCGCTCGCGCGCGACGTCCTCGATCACCGCGCCGGGATTGTCGGCCATGTACGCTTTGAGATCAGCGAGATCGGTGCTCAACATGTCCGGCTCCTCTCCTGCGCCATGCCTTCAAGCGGCCGCGGCTTTGCGCTCGCTCTGGATCACCTCAAAGCCCTCGAACTTGGGATGGCCGAGATAGAGGCTCTCGCCGGTCCGGTTGTCGGCGCGGGCATGGGCGCGGCGGAATTCCTCGGAGCGGGTCCAGGCCTCGAACGCGGCCTTGTCGACCCAGGAGGTGTGCGACGAATAGAGCGTGTGGTCCTCGGCCTCCGGGCCCTTCAACAGATGAAACTCGACGAAGCCCGGCATGCTGCCGAGATAGGATTCGCGCGTGGCCCAGACGGTTTCGAACGCGGTCTCCGCGCCCCTCTTCACCTGGAAACGATTCATGGCGATGAACATCAAAGTCTCTCCTTCTGATCAAAACGAAACGCGCCGCAGCCGCGCTGGAGCATCAGCGCGGCCCGGCGGAGGTTTGTGGTGCTGCGATGCGCGTTACGCACCTCCAAAGTGGATCTTCATGCCGGCCTTGTAGACCCTGCCCGGCCCGGGGCTCGACCACAGCACGTCGTTCTGCGTGGTGCCGTCGGTCGACGAGCCGGGAATGGCGTAAGGCCGGTAGTACTGGTTCAAGAGATTGTCGATCGAGGCCGAGAACACGATGTCCTTGGTCGCGTTGTAGGTCATGTACAGATTGACCAGCTCGTAGCCGGTTGCCGGCAGATAGCCGGCGGGCACATCATTGTTGGCGCCGAACGAGGCCCATTGCGCCGACAGGATCAGGGTGCGATCGAGCAGGCGGACGCCACCGGTCGTGACGACCTTGCGCGGGGTGATGGTCGCGAGCCCGACATTGGTGACGGCGTTCTTGCCCTGGATGTAATGACCGGCGACACCGATGAACCAGTCGCCGGCATCGTACATCGTTTCCGCCTCGAAACCCTGGATACGGGCCTGCGCGATGTTCTGGTACTGGTAGTACTGGCTGAAGGAGCCGAACGGCGGCACAGCGACCGGCGCCGACGCGACGAGGTCGATGTAGTCGGAAACGTCGTTGCGGAACAGATTGATCTTGCCGCGGAAGGAGTCGCCGGCGCTGAAGATATTGTCGTACTTCAGGTTGATGCCGACTTCCTTGTTCTTGCCGACCTCCGGGCGAAGGTTCGGGTTGGGCAGGAAGCAGAACAGGCCGACGGTGCCGTCGGGACATGGGAAGAACGCCGGTCCGCCGCCGGTTGCGTGCGCGCCGGAGATCACCGTCTCGGTGATCGACGGTGCGCGATAGCCTTCGGCGTAGCTGACATAGGGCTGGAAGCCCGGAACCGGCGTGACCCCGAGGGTGATCTTCGGCGAGAAGCGGTCGCCGCTGCCGTTGGTCTTGCCCGATTCCAGATCGTAACGATCGTAGCGGATCGCGCTCACCGCCTCGAACCAGGTGCTGTAGTTCTGCTTCAACTGCAGGAAACCGCCCGACACGGTACGGATGCCGCTCGGTGTCGTGATGTTGGAATTGCCGCGGCTGTCGGTCGTGATCACGTCGTCCTGGAACGCATCGAAGCCCACGGTGAGTGCGTTGCGCCAGTCGCCGACATTGAATCGCGTCGTGTTGTTGGCGTCGATGCCGTAGGTATTGAGGACATAGCCGCGCTTGTCGCCGACGCAGCCCGAGATGTTGTTGCCGAAATTGCCGGTGCCGCACAGAGCCGCACCCGAGGTCGAATAGTGGTAGGTCTTGGTCTGGTCGTTATCGACGCGGTTGCCATAGAGCGACATGTGCCAGTCGAAAAGATTGTCGCTCGGCAGCGCGTAATTCCAGGTGATCGTGCCGGTGTAGTTCTTGGCGTCGGAGGCGTAGACCGACGAACCCTGATACAGCGCGCGCTGGGCCGGGGTCGCGACCGGGCCCCGGTTGAACTGACCGATATCGTATTGATAGTCCTGGAAGATGGCGCCGAACTTGACCTCGTGGCCGAGCGCGGGACGGACCGTGAGCTTCATCAGCCCGCTCTCGACCTGGTTACCGGTGTTGCCGATCTCGGTGCCGTTGCCGTCCTTGTAATTGCCTTGCGTGCGATAGACCGCGCCGCCGAAAATATCGACATCAGGCGTGGCGCGTACGCCGCCGAACACCGAGCCTAGGCCGCGATTGTTGTTGGAGCCATAGGAGCCCGAGAGATCGACGCCCCAGCGCTCGCCGGGGCGCAGCACGTCCTCGATGTCCTTGGTCCGGAACGAGACGAGGCCGCCGATCGCGCCGGAGCCGTAGATGTTGGCGGTCGGACCGCGCACGACGTCGACACCCCCGACCAGTTCGGGATCGAGGAAGAAGGAGCCGCTCGCATTGTGGCCGGTGCGCTGGTAGTTCTGGCGCGCACCGTCGACGACCACCGCGACGCGCCCGAACTCCTGCAAGCCGCGGATATTGATGACGGTCGCAGGATCGTCGCCGCGCTCCTGGAACGACACGCCGGGCACCGCGTAGAAAACATCCGACAGCCGGTTCGGCTGAAGCCCCTGGATCTTGTCGAGCGTCACCGTGCTGACCGGCGCGAGCGAGTCGATCGCACGCTCCTCAACCTTCGTTGCAGCAACCGTGATCGCATCGAGCGTCTGCACGGGCGCAGCGCCGGCGGCCTGGGCGCGGGCGTTCATCACTTCGGGCGCTGCCTGCTGCGCGACTTGCGGTTTGGCCTGCTTGCGCCTCGCCTGCTTCGGCCGCTCCGAGGCCGCATTTTCAGCCTGCGGCGATGCGGTCTGCGCAAGACCGCTCTCCGCCGTGATCACCGCGATTGAAACCACCGACGCGCCCAAAATCAGGGCGCGCGAATACCTAGCCCCGTCAGCCATATCAGCCCCAGCCTGCACTTCAATTTAGCTATTTCGGTCTGTTGGCTGGCGGGCGCTCGCAACGCGGGCGACTGGCTGGCTGATTGTCTCAAGAGGCGGGCATGTTCCCCGCTGCAAGAAATGGTTACGTGGCGATAGTCTGACGGTCAATGACATCACGTTGCAGTTTATATCGATTGTAAATTGCAGCCGTTGGAATGCGCCTCCTGCCGCTTATACAAACAAGCAGCACTCCAGGATTTCGAAGGCGCATCACACTTCACATGTCAGCAACGTCCGCAGACAACAATGGCGGCGCGGCGGGGGCGGCAGAAAGCCCTTCTGCGACAACGAGAACTCTCATCATGCGTGGGAGCCGGATCGACAGCCGCGAGCTGTTCGCCGCCGAGCGCGAGATCATCATCGCGCATGGCGAAGACAATTACCGGCTTCGCCTGACCTCGCAGAACAAGCTGATCCTGACGAAGTAATCCGCAATGACATTTTGTCGCAGCTTCGCCACCCTCCTGCTCTCCAGCGGAATCGCGCTCGCCTCTGCCGCGCACGCCGCCGGCATCACCGTGCATGACGCGCGCAATCGCGAGATCGCCGTGACTGATTTCGCACGGACGGTCTCGATCGGCGGCGCCATCACCGAGATCCTCTATGCGCTCGGGCTCGAAAACCGGCTGGTCGGCGTCGACACCACGAGCCTTTATCCGGCGGCCGCGCTGCACGACAAACCCAATGTCGGCTACATGCGCCAGATCTCCGCCGAAGGCGTGCTGGGCCTCAATCCCACCCTGATCCTGGCGATCCAGGGCTCGGGTCCGCGCGAGACCATGGAGATCCTGGAAACCGCGAAAATCCCGTTGGTGCTGGTGCCCGAGACCTTCACCGAGGACGGCTTGATCGAGAAGATCAAGCTCGTCGGCCATGCCATGGGCGTCGACGCACGCGCCGAATGCCTCAGCGCCGCGGTCGGCGCCGATCTCGCGCAGCTCCAAACGCTGCGCGCCAAGGTGGCCAAGCCGATGCGCGTGATGTTCGTGATGTCGCTCCAGAACGGGCGGGCCATGGTGGCCGGCCGGAAGACGGCGGCCGACGAAATCATCCAGCTCGCGGGTGCCGCCAACGCCGTCGACGATTTCGACGGCTACAAGATCATCGGCGACGAGGCGATCGCGGCGGCAAGACCCGACGTCGCGCTGTCGATCGAACGCGGCAAGGACTCGCTGCAGGCCGACGCGATCTATGCCCATCCCGGCTTTGCGCTGACACCGGTCGCGGCCAACAAGAGCTTCATCACGATGGATGGGCTCTATCTGCTCGGCTTCGGCCCAAGGACTGCGGCGGCGGCGCGCGATCTCTCCGTAAGACTCTATCCCGCCTTGGCGGAACGGAGCGATGCATTCACGTCGGCGCTGTCGGCGGCGAATTGCCGGCAATGAGCGTGACGATCGCGACCGAGCCGCGCAGCCCGGACCATCGCGCCCGCGCCGGACGGCCGTCCGCATCATTGGCCATTCTCCTCCTGATCGCCGTGCTCGCGATCACCGCCATCGTCGCTCTGACCGTCGGCGCCGCCGGCATCCCCCTTTCCCGCCTGCCCTCCGCACTCGGGCTCTCGGGCGAGAGCACGGCCATGACGGCACGCGATCAGCTCGTGCTGTGGTCGATCCGCATTCCCAGGATCGCGGCGGCGGCGATGATCGGCGGCCTGCTCGCCGTAGCCGGCGCGATCATGCAGGGCCTGTTTCGTAATCCTCTCGCCGATCCCGCGCTGGTGGGCGTCTCCAGCGGCGGCGCGCTCGCAGCCGCAAGCACGATCGTGTTCACCGATTCGCGCTTCGGCGAGACGCTGCGCTTCCTCCAGACCGAGCTGCTGCCGCTCGCAGCCTTTGCCGGATCGCTGGCCACGACCGCGATCCTCTACGGCATCTCGAGCCGATCGGGGCGCACCTCGATCGCGATTTTCCTGCTCGCCGGCGTCGCCATCACCGCCATCGCCAATGCCGGCATCGGGCTTCTGGTCTTCGTCGCCGATGACCGCCAGCTCCGCGACATCACGTTCTGGCTGCTGGGCTCGATGAGCGGCGTGACCTGGGCCAAGGCCGCCGCGCTGGCGCCGATCCTCGTCATCGGGCTCGCTGCTTGCGCCTTCGTCGCACGCGGTCTCGATCTGCTGGTGCTCGGGGAGGCCGACGCCTTTCACGGCGGGGTCGATGTCGAGCGCCTGAAGCGGATCTCGATCGTCATGGTCTCCGCCATGACCGGCGTCGCGGTGTCGATCAGCGGCGTCATCGGTTTCGTCGGCATCGTCGTGCCGCATCTCTTGCGCCTCGTCATAGGACCTGCGCACCGGCTGCTGCTGCCCGCCTCGGTGCTATCAGGCGCGATCCTGATGGTCGGTGCCGATACGCTGGCGCGCACGATCGTCGCGCCGGCGGAGATGCCGATCGGCATTCTGACCGCGGCCGTGGGCGCGCCGGTCTTCCTGTTCATTCTGCTGCGGCAGCGCGGGTTCGCCTCGCTATGAGCACCGTGATCGAGGCGCGCTCTCTGAACAAGCGTGCCGGCCGCGCGCCCCTGCTCGACGGCGTCAGCCTGACCGTTGCGGCCGGCGAGATGGTCGCCATCATCGGCCCGAACGGCGCCGGCAAATCGACGCTGCTGCGGTTGCTCTCCGGCGATCTCCAGCCGAACGCCGGCGAGGTGCGCCTGAAGCAGCGCGACATCAGAAGCTTCACGCCGCGCGAGCTCGCCGCGCGCCGCGCCATGCTGTCCCAGCACATCAACGTCACCTTCCCCTTCACCGTCGAAGAGATCGTGCTGATGGGCGCGGGCGAGCGCAGCGCGCGTGAAGCGGGCTTGCTCGTCGAGGCGGCCCTGGACGAGGTCGGCCTTGCGCATTTTCGCGACCGGCCATTGCCGACGCTATCGGGCGGCGAGCAGCAGCGCGCCCATTTCGCCCGCGTGCTGGTGCAGCTCGGCTGCGGTGAAGCCGAGCATGGAGCTGGACTTCTGCTGCTGGACGAGCCGACCTCGAGCCTCGATCTGCGCCACCAGATCGACCTCGTCGAAGCCGCCCGCCGCCGCGCTCGCAGCGGCACGGCGGTGATCGCCATCCTGCACGACCTCAATCTCGCGATCCGCTTCGCCGACCGGCTCGTCGTGCTGGTTGGCGGCAAGCTCGCCGCGGATGGCCCGCGCGCCGATGTGCTCACCCGCGAGACCATCCGCGACATCTTCGAGATCGACGCCGTGGTGCATCGGAACGACGACGGCGTGCCTTACGTGCTGCCGCAATCGATGCAGGCGGCGGTGCCGCCGCGGTGAAGGTGCGCCCCTCGCCCCGCAAGCGAGGCGAGGTAAGAGGGCGTCGCGCCTTGGCCCCTACCCCGCCGGGACGATCACCATGCTCTTGTCCTTCGGCCAGCGGATGCGCCAGGCGAAGTTGATGTCCTTGACTTCGCCAGGCTTGGCGTCGAACGACCATTCCAGCACGCCGCGCTTGTCGCGGATATCTTTTGCCGTGGGCGGCGTGGTCGCGGGCAGCATCTCGACGACGATGTCCTCACTCTCGCTGACCGGCAACTGATCCTCGATCGCGACCTTGATCGGGAAATCGTGACCGTTGCGGATGGTGGTCTTGAACGAACGCTCGTCGGTCTTGGACGTCGTGACCAGCAGGCCGGCCGAACCTTCGTTGCGCTTGAGCACGGCGCGCTCGATCCTGACCTTGTCGTCGGCACCGAAGCCGAGCCGGACGATATCGTCCTTGGCCGACGCCGAGATCTTGCCGCGACCGACAAAGACGCCGTCGCGATAGATCGCGACCTTGCCGGGCAGCAGAGTGGCGTCGTCCGTCTGCTTGAAGCTGGCTTCGAGGAAGGCGGTCGGGTCGATCACCGGCGCGGCGCGCACGGCCAGATCGGCCGGCACGGTCATGGCCGCGATGCGCAGGCTCTTGGCGCCCTCCTGGGCGCCAAGGCTGACGCGGCCGGGAATCTTGAAGGTGGCCTGGAAATCGCCGATCTCGGCGACGGCTTGCTGCTCGTCGGCGCGCTCCGCGATCTCCTCCCTGGATCTAGCAGCATAGGCGGGCACTTCCATCTTTCGCAGCATCGGCGCGGGAGCAACGGGCGCGGCCATATCCGAGACGCTGCCCAGGGCGCGCGGCTTCGGCATCTGCGGATATTGCGCCAGTAGCGAATGCAGCTCCGGTGCGCTGCCGCCGCGGCTGATACGCACCGTGGAAACGCCGAGCGTGACGTTCGACCAGTCCTCCCCGGTCGATTGCGTGATCTCGGCGCGGCGGACCAGCTCCAGTTGCGGCTTGCGGTCCTTGGCGCCGGTGTCGAGGCGGGCGTCGTAGAGCGGCATCCAGCGCGCATTGCGCACATTGTAAGTGACCCGCAACGTCGCCTTGGTCGCAGCAGGCGCGGCGATGTCCATGCGGACCTCGAGCTTGCTCGCCGGCTTGGCCTTGCGCTCGGCGTCGAGCTGGGCGATCTGCCGGTCGATCTCGCGCAACTTGCGCGTGGCTTCGCGAACCGCGGTATCGGCGCTCGCAATTTCGTCGCCGACCGCGGCAAAGGCCGTGCGCCATTCGGCGATCGGCCGCGCCTCGCCTTTCTCGCCGATGCCGACGGGGGCGGCCTCCGCGAAGTGCTCCGCAAACTTGCGGCGGGCATTGGCCGAGTCGATCGCGCCTTGCAGGTCGGCGCGCTGGTCGTTCAGGGCTTCGAGCCGCTTTTCCAGTTCGGGCAGGTTGACCGGCGCCGCACGCGGCGGGCGCGCGTCGATCGTGCCGATGGTGAGCTTGGCTCCGCCTTCGCCCTCGACACGGATCGAGGACGTATCGAGAGCCAGCGGAAAATCCTTCGCGACCAGCGTCGAGTCTCCGGATGGCAGGTCGATCGTGATGACGCGGGTGACGGTGGCGCCATCGGGATAGACCGTGACGGCGTCGATCGCCGAGTTGGTATCCAATTCGGCGGCCCATGACGGCGCTGCCGTCGCCATGGTCACCAGAACCAGGCTCGTGGTCGCCAAACATCTTGCGGTGATGCGCATAAAGTCCCTCCTGCCGGTATCGCCGCGCCGCCAGCCGGACGCACGCGATCAAATGCCTCGCCAACATGGTTGGACGCGGCAGGGAAGGAACTGGTTCGATTGGGGTTTCCTTGGGGCGCCGCTGCGGCGGCAGCAAGGCCGCGGAACGTTAGGCAGTCCCGCGGCAGTCCTCACGCCTGGGTCGTCGAACCCTGGCCGAAGATGCGCCGGAGCAGATCGGTCACGTTCTTCGCGCCGGCCTTCCTCAAAATGCTGGCGCGGTAGCCTTCGACCGTCCGCGCGCTCAGATGCATGCGGCGGGCGATCTCCTTGTTGGTCAGGCCGGCGGCAAGGTGCTCGAGCACGCCGACTTCGCGTGCCGTCAGTGGGTCGCAGCCGGGCAGCCAGCCCTGGCGGCTCGGGCCGGGCTGCGCGAATTCATCGATGGCGGCATCGATCCGATCGACGATGTCGTGGGTGCGGAACGGCTTTTCGATGAAGTCGGCCGCGCCGTTCTTGATGGCGTCGACCGCCATGGCGATGCTGCCATTCGCCGAGGTCACCAGCACCGGCGCCATGCAGTTCTCCTCGCGCAGCCGCTTGAGCATGTCGAGGCCCGAGCGATCGGGCGGCAGCTCCATCAGTACGCAGGCCGGCATCCGCGTCTTGGCCTCTGACAACAGAGACGCGCCGTCGGCGAAGCAGATCACGTCATAGGCGCTCTGTTGGAGCGCGGTCGAAAGTTGTTCGCGGGAGGCAGCGTCGGTGTCGATGACGAATACCTCACCCTTGGAAAGCATGTTCCCCGGCATAATCCCGATCCAGCAATGTCTTGGTCAGATGATCCGAGACGGCAGCGGGCTCCATCGCCCAGCAACGCCGCCGTGAGCACGGCATTCACGCCAGTGCTTCGGTTTTCCTTATGTATGTTCCACCCGGTTCCTGAATTTGACGGATCGAGACAGAAACTTTACATTTCGGGACATCTGCGGGAATGGCTGGCAGGAACGGTTCGCATGACCGACCTCGTTCGCAGTGCAGGCTTGAGCTATTACCCGGAGATCGCCCGGTCGGTCGGGCTCGATCCCAAACAGATGATGCGCAAGGCCAGGCTGCCGCTGGCCTGCCTCGACACGCCAGACACCCTCATTGCCGTCGCCGGCCTGCGCCGTCTGCTCGAATTGTCGGCAGCGGCATCCGGCGCCGAAGATTTCGGCTTGCGTCTCGCCGAGCGCGGCGGCCTGACCAATTTCGGCGCGGTCGGCTTGATCGTGCGCGAGCAGGCGACCGTCGGCGAAGCCATCGAAGCGTTCTCGCGCTTCATCCATATCCACCACGAGGGCATGCGGCTGGACGTCACGCGCGGCAAGCAGACCGTGGCCGTCACGCTGCATCTGCGCGGCCGTCGGCCGATGGCGCCGCGCCAGTCGATCGACATGGCGCTCGGCAGCGTCCATCGCATCATCCAATCGCTGTACGGACATGACTGGCGGCCGCAGGAAGTCCACCTGCATTATCCGCCGCCGCACGATCGCAAGCGCTATAGCGACTTCTTCGGTTGCCGCGTCACCTTCAACGCGGATGAAGACGCGATCCTGCTGTCGGCGCACGACATGGAGCGCCGGATCCCCAGTGCGCATCCGCTGATCGCCACTTACCTGCGCAAGCGGATCGAGGCGATCGAGACGCGGCCCGCGAGTTGGGACGGGAAGGTCGACGAGGTCGTGCGGACCCTGCTCGCCAGCGGCGACTGCACAGTAGAGCGCGTCGCCGAGCATCTCGGCTGCACTCGCCGCACCATCCACCGCCACCTCGCGGCTTCAGGCACCAGCTTCTCGGCCATCCTCGATGCGCAACGCGCGGGTCTCGTAGTCCAATTGATTGACGACCCTGGCCGGCCGTTGGCCGACATCGCGGTGCAGCTTGGCTTCTCCGCGCAGAGCGCCATGGCGCGCTGGTTCCGCGGCCATTTCGGCTGCACCATCACCGACTGGCGCAAGGGCGTGCGGCCACAGGCAGCCGCACCCGACGCGCCCTCGGCGAGCGCAGCTTGAGCTCAGCGGACCGGTGCGGGCACACCCATCGTGGCGAGGGCACGCCGCCGGCTGCCGGCGAGCAGCGGGCCGAATGCGACGGCAAAGCCGAGGAAGGCGACGAGCCAGCCGCAGGCGGCGATGTGCAACAAAAGATCGCTCTGCGCGGAAAACACCACGGCGGCAACTCGGGCCAGAGCCGCGATGACGACCGCAGCATAGATTCCCTGAACCGCCGGCGAAGCGGTCAACGCCTGTCCGGTATGACCAAGGCTGGCGCGGGTCATCACGGCGAGCGTCATGGTTCCCGCCGCACCCGTCATCCAGGCGTGGATGCCGGCGCTTGGCGGCAGCGTTCCGAGAACCGCCAGAGCGTGCAGAATGAAGCCGAGCGGCACGAACACGTAACCAATATGCAGGATCACCAGCAGCCGCTCGCGAAAGGTGCGATCGCCGGCCCAGCGCGCAAGCCGCACCAGATGCAGGCCGCCGACCAGCGCCATCAAGACACCGGTGACGGCATTCAACGGCGCCACGACCCACGAGATCAGCGCGAGCGCGCTCAATCCGATCACCGCACCGTCGAAGCGTGCGAACGGCACCGGCAGACGGCCGGGATTGAACTTGACCAGCCAGTTGCGGGTGAAGCTCGGAATGATGCGACCGCCGATCAGCGCGATCAGCAGCACGACCACACCGATGCCGACGCGGATGCTGACATCGGCCGCACCCTGGTCATGCGCCTCGATATGAAAAGCGACGTTGCCGGCGAGCAGAACGGACACCAGCGCCACCACGGGCAGGTTACGCCAATTGCCGCCCGCGATGATCTCACGCGCCGCGGCGGCGACGACCAGCGTCAGGAAGGCGGCATCGACGACCAGCGCGAACGCCCAGCCGATATCGGCCGACAACGTCACCGCGGCACGCCCGGCAAGCCAGACCGTCACCAGCGCCCCCAGCGAGGTGCCCTGGATCGGCAACCGCCCGGTCCAGTTCGGGATCGCCGTGAACAGGAACCCGGTGATGACAGCCGGCAGGAAGCCATAGAGCATCTCGTGGACATGCCAGTCGCGCGGGGCGAACGCGGAACTCACCGACAATTCGCCATAGAACATCGGCAGCCAGGCCAGAATCGACAGCCCCGCCTGGATCGCGGCCAGCAGGAAAAAGGGCCGAAAGCTGTTCGCAAATAGCGGCCAGCCCTGAAAGTTGCGGGATCGGGCTCCAGCCATGGGGGTCAACTCCAGTCAATTTCAGTTCGTTGCTTGGAAAAATACTGCCACCCGGCCGTCCCGTTTTGCGCTATCGCAAACTGTCGGACGATTGCAGGTGCCATCACACTCCCCAGTGCCAAGGAGGCAGAATGGCCAAGGTCGACACATCGCTGGTTGCGCATTTGCCGCTGTTTGCCGGCATGACGCCGGAAGCTCTGGACGAGATCCTGCGTGAGGCCCGTTCGGCGCGTTATCCCAAGAACAGCGCCATCTTCGAGCAGGGCGCGGACGCGCAATCCTTCTTCCTGCTGCTGCACGGCCATGTCCGCGCCGCCAAGACGACACCGACCGGCGAGCAGATCGTGGTGCGCTATGTCGCGCCCGGCGAGACCTTCGGCCTCGCCATGGCGATCGGTGCCGCGCGGTATCCCGCGACAGCGATCGCGGTCGACGACAGCGTGGTGCTGATCTGGCCGACCTCGGCCTGGCCGCGGCTGGTCGAGCGGTTTCCCTCGCTTGCCGCCAACACGCTCCAGACCGTCGGCACGCGCCTCCAGGAGAGCCACACCCGCATCCTGGAAATGTCGACCCAGCAGGTCGAGCAGCGCGTCGCGCATGCGCTGCTGCGCCTCGCCAAGCAGTCCGGCAAGAAGCTCGACCGCGGCATCGAAATCGACTTCCCGATCAGCCGCCAGGACATCGCGCAGATGACCGGCACCACGCTGCACACCGTCAGCCGCATCCTGAGCGGTTGGGAAAGCCAAGGGCTCGTCGAGAGCGGCCGCCAGCGCATCATCCTGCGCGACCCGCACGGGATCGTCGTGTTGGCGGAGCGAAGCGCCGCCAGCGGATCGGCGTGAGCCGCACATCAGGACGTCTCCGCCCGAGATAGGGGTGAGGGCCGCTTCCGCTTACGGCGAAAGCCGTCCCTCACCCGGGAATCCGCGCGCGCCCGCGCGAATTCCAGACCGTTTCACGCCGGCACGCAATCGCACAAGGCGGCGAGGAATTTCTCGCGGTCAATGGCATGCTCGCGGCAGGCATCATCCACCGTGTGGAAGGTTGCGATCGGGCAACCGACACAGGCCATCTTGAAGGCCAGAAACACGCGGATCGTGTGCGGCGCCGTGCGCATGATGTCATCGACCAGATCGTCGGATCCAAAAGACATGGACATCTCCGTTCCGATCGGACGATAACGAGACGGAGCGGAATTTCTTTGTGGAAGCGCAAGCTGGTGCTGCTTCTCTCCGCCGCCAAGGAGGGGAATGGATTCCGGGCTCGCGCCGAGAGGCGCGCCCCGGAATGGCGGCGAGCGCGTTACACGGCGCGGCTGTGCAGCTGCTTTGCCGGATTGAGATGCGCGTCGAACGCGGCGGCGACGCTGCGGACCAGGAAGCGCGAATCCTTCGCGACTGCGAGACGGCTGCCCTCCAGCCTGACGACGCCGTCGGAGATCAGCGGCTTCAGACGCGCTGCCGAGTTCAGCATCTCGCCGGCCTCTGCTCCATGACGTGCGCAGATGTCGCCGAGGTCGGCGCTGAACTCGCACATGATCCGTTCGATGATGTCGGCACGCAGCCGGTCGTCGTCGGTGAGCCCGTAGCCCTTCGCGGTGGCGGGACGGCCGGCCGCGATGCTCTGCGCATAGGCGCCGATCTGCACCTCGTTCTGGACGTAGCCTTGCGGCAAATGCCCGATCGCGCTCGCACCGAAACCGAGCAGGACTTCACCCTTGTCGGTGGTGTAGCCCTGGAAATTGCGCCGCAGCGTCCGTTCCTCGAACGCCACCGCCATGGAATCGTCGGGACGCGCGAAATGATCGAGCCCGATCTGCACGTAGCCGGCCTCCTTCAACGCATTGGCGATCGCACAGGCCTGGTCGTGGCGCGCGAGACCGTCAGGCAGCACGCCCTCGTTGATCATGCGCTGGTGCTTCTTGAACTCGGGCACATGGGCGTAGCCGAACACGGAGAAGCGGTCGGGCGCCAAAGTGAGGCTGCGCCGAACCGTATCCAGGCACGACGCGACGTTCTGGTGCGGCAGCCCGTAGATCAGGTCGAAATTAACGCCCGAAATGCCGGCGCGCCGAAGCTGCTCGACCACGGACGCCGTCTGCTCGAAGCTCTGCACGCGATTGATCGCCCTCTGCACCACGGGGTCGAAGCTCTGCACGCCGAGGCTTGCGCGGTTGACGCCGGAGAGCCGCATCGCCTCGACCATGTCGACGGTCAATGTCCGGGGATCGATCTCGACCGCGATTTCGGCCGAGGGCAGCACGAAGAATTTCTGGCGCATGGTCGCCATCAACTCGGCGAAAGCCTCCGGCGCCATGATCGTCGGCGTGCCGCCGCCGAAATGGATGTGCTCCACCTTGATGCGGCGGCCGATGGTTTCGGCAATCTGGACGATCTCGTTGCGCAGCGTCCGCTGATAGCCGGCGATGAGCTCGTCGCGGCGGACGATCTGGGTGTGACAGCCGCAATACCAGCACATCTCGCGGCAGAACGGGACGTGCAGATAGAGCGAGGCGCTGGCGCTCGCCGGCAGCTCCGCCAACCAGCTGGCGTAGGTATCCGGACCGATCGCCTTCGAGAAATGCGGGGCGGTCGGATAGCTCGTATAGCGTGGCAATCGTTCTTCGCCATAGCTTGCCGCGAGATCAGGTCTCATGTCTTACCCATTCGTAAATTTCGGCCGTGTGCAGACATCACGGCAAATCACTGAATGTCCTTCACTAACCCGGATCCGAGGGGGCGACCTTGCGCTCGCGCAAAGCGCAACGGCCGGCTCCAGGCCATGATGACGTCAATTCGCGCGGCATCCGGAGCGTTTGCCCATGAGGCTTCTCATCCTCGAACTGGTTCTTTCCCTGCTCGACGTCCGCGGTCATATCCCGCGTTTCGACGACTTCCGGCCGACCCCGGTCGCACCGGCCCCGGCCGGCGCCGGGCGCGCTCTGGCCGCCGTCATCGCTGTCCTCGCCGTGCTGGCACTGGTGATCTGGGCGGCAGTCTGGCTTGCCACGCATCTTTTCTAGCCGCATCTTTTCCAGGACCCGATCGTGATCCCGCGAGGACCGAGAGTCCGGCGGTTGCGGATCTGCGTATCGGCGCAGCAGACTGCGGCGGTCTCACCTGCGCGACATCCGAAGCGGACGAGGGCTTCTTCACGCGGCCCGACATCCGATCACGCCGGCGGACGCAATTAACGTCGTGTCGCCGATCCTGCTCCGCCAAGACACCTAGGTACTGTTGCGTAGCCGAATCCGGCAAAAGCTTGTCGCAGCGCAAACACTCTTGCCACGATCGGCGCACACTGCATCCGTCATCAAAACCTTTCCAAGATGAAGGATGCTTCCGATGTTCACCCGCAGAGTCGCATTGATCGGCGCCGCCGCGACCGCCCTGATGCTGGCGACCCCCGCGCTGGCTGCCGATGATCTCAAACTGCCGCGTCAAAAGGTAGATCTGGTCGCCCCGCCGTTCGTGCACGCGCACGAGCAAGCGACCAAGCAAGGTCCGAAGATCATCGAGTTCAAGCTCACGATCGAGGAGAAGAAGGTCGTCATCGACGAGAAGGGCACCACCTTCCAGGCAATGACCTTCAACGGCTCGATGCCGGGCCCGCTGATGGTCGTGCATGAAGGCGACTACGTCGAAACGACGCTGGTCAATCCCTCGACCAACACCATGCCGCACAACATCGACTTCCATTCCGCGACCGGCGCGCTCGGCGGCGGTGCGCTCACGCTGATCAATCCCGGTGAGCAGGTCGTGCTGCGCTGGAAGGCAACCAAGACCGGCGTGTTCGTCTATCACTGCGCCCCGGGCGGCCCGATGATCCCCTGGCACGTCGTCTCCGGCATGAACGGCGCCGTGATGGTGCTGCCGCGCGACGGACTGAACGACGGCAAGGGCCACGCGCTGAAATACGACAAGATCTACTATGTCGGCGAGCAGGACATGTATGTGCCGCGCGACGAGAAGGGCAACTTCAAGTCCTACGACTCGCCGGGCGAAGCCTTCACCGAGACAGAAGAGGTGATGAAGAAGCTGATCCCCACCCACGTCGTGTTCAACGGCAAGGTCGGAGCTCTCACCGGCAAGAACGCGCTGACCGCCAATGTCGGCGAGAACGTGCTGATCGTGCATTCGCAGGCCAACCGCGACAGCCGTCCGCATCTGATCGGCGGCCATGGCGACTATGTCTGGGAGACCGGCAAGTTCGGCAATGCACCCGAGGTCGGGCTCGAGACCTGGTTCATCCGCGGCGGCTCGGCAGGAGCTGCGCTGTACAAGTTCATGCAGCCCGGCATCTACGCCTATGTCACGCATAACCTGATCGAGGCCGCAGACCTCGGTGCCACCGCGCACTTCAAGGTCGAAGGCAAGTGGAACGACGATCTGATGACCCAGGTGAAGGCGCCTGCCGAAATACCGGCCGCCAAGACCAACTAAACGCGACGAGGGGCCGGTCATCACCGGCCCCTTTTTCTTCCTTCGGGGAATGACCATGCTGATCGCATTCAAGCTCAAACTGGCACTCGCCTGCGCTGCCGGGCTCGCAGGGCCGATCGCGGTGGCGCCGCTGGTCTCGAACATGGCGGTCCACGGCACGGCGACCGAGCCTGAGATCGTCAAGGTCGCGCCGGGTAGCATGTCCTATCGTGAGGCCGGCGATTTCACGCGCGGCGGGCAGCAGGCGGAAGCGCCGCTCTACACGATGCGTGTCGATCGGCCGCTGCACATCATGCGAAATCAGGTCTCGTCATCCGACTATCGGCTTTGCGTGCAGGATGGCGCCTGTCGCGCGCTCGATCGCGACGTGGCGGTGGCTCCCGATCGCCCCGCGGTGCAGGTGAACTGGCACGACGCCGAGGCCTATGCGGGCTGGCTGTCGCGCAAGACTGGCCACCATTACCGCCTCCCGAGCGATGCGGAATGGGCCTTTGCCGCCGGCTCCAGATTCAAGGACGACGGCGTCGCGGTCGATGCGAACGATCCTTCCAAGCGCTGGATCAGCCGCTACGAGCGCGAATCCGAACGCGATCTCTCCGACACCACGGCCTATCCGTTCGGCAAGTTCGGTCCCAACGAGCATGGCGTCGAAGATCTCGCCGGCAACGTCTGGGAGTGGACCTCGACCTGCTTCGTGCGCTCGCGCGTCGACGTTTCAGGCAATGCCGGCCGCCCGACCGTGAATTGCGGCGTACGCGTCGCCGAGGGCGCACACCGCGCCTATGTCACCGATTTCATCCGCGACGCCCGCGCCGGCGGCTGCGCCCAGGGCGTACCGCCCGCCAATCTCGGCTTCCGCCTGGTGCGCGAGGAGACATCGTGGGTGGCGAACGTGTCGGCGCGATGGACCAAGGTGTGGGCGGCGAGGTCGTAGGTCGCTCTTGCGTCATTTGCGAGCGCAGCGAAGCAATCCAGAATCTTTCCGTTTTGGCAGTGTGGATTGTTTCGTCGCAAGAGCTCCTCGCAATGACGCGATTGAGGCGGCATCCTGCTCCCAACAATCCCCAAGCGCGCGGAGCGATCAAATCGCCCGCGCGAACATGCGAAAGCCGGGCGCCCCGATGATCGCCTCGAACGTGGGATCGCGCTTTTCCTCGGCAAAGGCAAAGCCCGCTTTTGCATAGGCCTTTTCGGCAGGTTCGTTGCCGATCAGGAACGAAATCGTCGCCCGCCCAAATCCGGCCGCGCGGCCCTTGTCGAGCGCATGCGCGATCAATGCCTGCACCAGACCACGGCCGCGATGGGTGGGATCAGTCGCGACGTGCTCGATCATCCAGTCGCCCTCGCCGCCCTGAACCCAGCAGGCCCGCGTATAGCTGCCCCTTTGGCGGATGGCGTCCAGCTCCGTCGTAGAGAGCCCGGTTGCAGCCCCCACTTCCGCGATCGCGCGCCAGGCTGCAGGTCCCGTACCGGCCGCGGGCAGCGCGCACAGCGCCGCAACGGGCCTGCCGTCGACCTCGTCGATCAGGAATTGCGAGACGTGCCACATCGACACCGCCTCTGCGACCGCGATGCGTGCGATGAAGTCGCGGCACTGCGCTTCAGGCCAGCCGAGCGCGACGTCAAACCAGCCGCGCGGCCGATAGCCGCGCTGCGATGACAGGATGGTTTGTGCGATGAAACCGGCGTCTTCAGGACGCGCAGACCGTATCGTCATGCGCGCCCCATTTTCGAAGATCTCAGGTGTTCTTCAGCGCGACGCGGAATTCGGCTTCGGTCTTGGCCTTGACCTCGTCCAGCGTGACGCCCTCGGCGAGCTCGATCAGGGCCATGCCGCCGTCGCCATGCTTGTCGATGGTGAAGACGGCAAGATCCGTGACGACCATGTCGACGACGCGCTCGCCGGTCAGCGGCAGATTGCACTTCTTCAAGAGCTTTGCGCCGTCCTTGGCCGAATGCTCCATCACCACGACGACGCGCTTGACGCCGGCGACGAGGTCCATCGCGCCGCCCATGCCCTTGACCATCTTGCCGGGGATCATCCAGTTGGCGAGATCGCCGTTCTGGGCCACCTGCATGGCGCCGAGGATCGACAGGTCCATGTGGCCGCCGCGGATCATGCCGAAGGAATCCGCGCTCGAGAAATACGAGGTCGACGGCAGCTCGCTCACCGTCTGCTTGCCGGCATTGATGAGATCGGCATCCACCTCGTCCTCATAGGGGAACGGTCCCATGCCGAGCATGCCGTTCTCGCTCTGCAGGCTGACGTCGACGCCATCCGGAATGTAGTTCGAGACCAGCGTCGGGATGCCGATGCCGAGATTGACGTAATAGCCGTCGCGCAGTTCCTTGGCGGCGCGCGCAGCCATCTGTTCACGGGTCCAGGCCATCTTAGTCTCCTGATCTCAAGCTGCCGTGCGCGGGCGGGTGTTGCGGAATTCGATGCGCTTCTTGGCCGTACCGACCTCGACGATGCGCTTCACGAAGATGCCAGGCGTGTGGATATGGTCGGGGTTGAGCTCACCCGCCGGAACCAGATGCTCGACCTCGGCCACGGTGATCTTGGCGGCGGTCGCCATCATCGGGTTAAAGTTGCGCGCGGTCTTGCGGTAGATGAGGTTGCCGGCGGTGTCGCCCTTCCAGGCATGAACGATGGCGAGGTCGGCGAACAGGCCGCGTTCCATCAGGTACTTCTCGCCGTCGAACTCCTTCACTTCCTTGCCTTCCGCGATCAGCGTGCCGACGCCGGTCTTGGTGTAGAAGGCCGGAATGCCGGCGCCGCCGGCGCGGATGCGCTCGGCGAGCGTGCCCTGCGGATTGAATTCGAGTTCCAGCTCGCCGGCGAGGAATTGCTGGGCGAACAGCTTGTTCTCGCCGACATAGGACGAGATCATCTTCTTGATCTGCCGGGTTTCCAACAGGCGGCTGAGGCCGATGCCGTCGACGCCGGCATTGTTGGAGACCACCGTCAGGCCCTTGACGCCGGACTCGCGGATCGCATCCGAGAGCTCCTCGGCGATGCCGCAGAGGCCGAAGCCTCCCGACATGATCATCATGTTGTCCTTGAGAACGCCCTCAAGAGCCGACTTGGCGTCGGGATAGACCTTGTTCATGCAAAAAACCTCGACTGAACCTTCGGCTTGGAGGCGTCGCGCCCTATTGGCGGCGATTATTAGGCGAAATCCTCCAAAGCCGTCAATGATACGGGGTTCTCCGCACCGCGCCCGGGTGATAGAAGCTGCCCACGCCGTGGGCAGAACCGTCCGCGGCCTTGAAAGCGACAAGAAAACCCATCAAGTTGCGGGGGTTGGGCGTGGGCACGCAGGTTTCCCGACCCGCCCTTCTGGCTCCAACGACCAACCCGATCAGGACATGCCATTGACCATGGCCCAAGGAATGAAGCGCCTCGGGACGCCGATCGCGGCGCTGCTCGGCGTGGCGCTGATCGCCCTGATCGCGACCTCCTGGCTCATCAACCGCGACGCGCTGCGCAAGGCGGTCGAAGCGCAGATCCGCGACGTCACCGGACTCGAGCTCAATGTCGCAGGCAGTATCGACATCTCGGTGCTGCCGGCGAGCTACATCTCCTTCCGCGACGTCGGCCTCAAGGGCGGCGGCACCAGTGATCCCGCACTGCATGTCGACGTGCTCACGGCCAATCTGCAGCTGCTGCCGTTGCTGCTGCAACGGTTCGAGATCGCCGACCTGACGCTGCTGCGGCCGCGCATCCATGTCAGCCTGAAGCCGGACGGCGAGAGCAACTGGACGCCCTTCATCCAGACCATCGCGCGCACCATGAAGCCCGGGGCCGAGAACCAGGTCTCGTTCTCCGAAATCCGGATCCAGGACGGCGTGCTCGACTACGAGGACGCCGCCACGCACGCCACCGAGCAGTTCGACGACATCGACCTGTCGCTGGCCTGGCCCTCGATCTCGCGCTCCTTCGCCGCGACCGGACAGTTCGACTGGCGCGGCGAGCGCGTCGACGGCACGATCAGCTTTTCCGATTTCGTCGCAGCCCTCTCCGGCGAGCGCTCGGGGCTGAAGGCGCGGATCGCCAGCGCGCCGCTCAAGCTCGCCTTCGACGGCAGCGTCGCCAACCGCACCAGCCCGATGATGGAGGGCACGCTGACCATCGACAGCCCCTCCTTGCGCAACGCGCTGCGCTGGACCGGACAGCCGCAGCCCGCCAGCGGCGGCTTCGGCCGCTTCGCGCTGAAGGCGCGCGCCAACGTGGTCGGAGCCTCGATCGCTCTCACCAACGTCAATGTCGAGCTCGACGGCAACGCCGCCGAGGGCGTCATGACCTACGCCAATAACGGCCGGCAGACGCTGCAGGCGACGCTCGCCGCCGATGCGCTCGACTTCACACCTTATATCTCGACCTTCCGCCTGCTCGCGAGCGGGGCCCGCGACTGGAACAGGCAGCTGTTCGATCTCAACGGATTGTCGACCACCGACCTCGACATGCGCCTGTCGGCAGCCAAGCTGACGGTCGGGCCGACCAAGCTCGGCCGCACCGCGATCGGCGCGAACTTGCGCAACGGCACGCTGGCGCTCTCGGTCGGCGAGGCCCAGGTCTATGGCGGCATCGCCAAGGGTTCGTTCGGCATCGCGCGCTCCGACACCATCGCCGACATCAAGGCGCAATTCCAGTTCACCGACGTCGATCTCCAGGCCTGCGCCACCGAACTGTTCGGCCTCAACAAGCTGTCGGGCCGCGGCAACATCAACGTGTCACTGTTCGCCTCGGGCTCCAGCCCGTTCGGCCTCGTGCAGTCGCTCGACGGCAGCGCCACCGTCACCGGACATGACGGCGCGATCTCGGGCTTCAACGCCGAACAGCTCCTCAAGCGCCTGGAGCGGCGGCCGCTGTCGGGCGGCGGCAATTTCCGCAACGGCTCGACGCCATATAACAATCTCACCATCGCGGTGAAATTCTCCGACGGCGTCGCCACCGCGGAGGACATTCGCATCGAAGGGCCAGCGGCGAAGATCACGCTGACCGGCACCGCGTCGGTGCCGACGCGCGAATACGACATGAAGGGCGTGGCGAGCCTCAATACGACGTCCGGCTTTCAACTGCCCTTCATGGTGCAGGGCCCCTGGGACGATCCGCTGATCTTCCCCGACCCCGAAAGCCTGATCCGGCAATCGCCTGCGGCGTCTCCTTTCCTCGATCTGTTGAAGCAGCGCATCACCGGCGGCGGAAAGCGCCCCGAGGGATCGCCGACGGCCGAGAATGCCAAGGAAAACGCCAAGTCCAACTGATCCATGATCTGGACAGTACGCGCCGGCTCTCCGAAGAGATCGTGTTCAAACGATATCTGAAGCGCGAGACGATTCATCGTCATCGCGCTTCAGATAAATCATTCTCTTGGCTTGGCAGCCTCACGCAGCCGATTGCGTCGTCGAAATCCAGCCTTTGTCCTCCCGCACCAGCGGGGCCGCCGCGATCCTCGGCGCAGTAGCGACCGTGGGCGTGCTGCGCTGACCCAGTTCACGGTCCAAGACCTCGCGGTCACAGGCGTTCTCCCACAGCGAAACCGTGATGGACGCGACACAATTGCTGATCATGCTGGTCAGGGCCCGCGCCTCCGACATGAAGCGATCGATGCCGACAAGCAGCGCCACGCCGGTCACGGGCAGATCCGGCATCACCGAAAGCGTCGCGACCAGCGCGACGAAGCCGCTGCCGGTGACGCCGGCCGCCCCTTTGGACGTCAGCAACATCAGTCCGAGCATCGCCGCGATCTGCCCCCACGAAAGATGGATGTCGCAGGCCTGCGCGATGAACATGGACGCCAGGGTGAGATAGATCGCGCTGCCGTCCAGATTGAAGGAATAGCCCATCGGCAGCACCAGGCCCGAGACCCCCTTGCGGCACCCGAGTTGCTCCAGCTTGCGCAGCGCGCCAGGCAGCGCCGGTTCCGAGGACGACGTGCCGAGCACGATCAGCAATTCTTCCTTGAAGTAGCGAATGGTCTTCCACAGGCTGAAGCCGTTCAGCCGCGCCAGCGTACCCAGCACGACCACCACGAACACGGAGCAGGCGACATAGAATGTCAGGATCAATAGTCCGAGCGAGCCGATCGAACGGATGCCGTAGCGGCCCACCGTGAACGCCATGGCGCCAAAGGCGCCGAGCGGCGCGAGCTTCATGATGAAGCCGAACGACACGAACAGCACGTGAGAGAACGAGGCGACCGCCTTTGTCACCACGACACCCCCATCGCCGGCGCGGCTGAGGCCAAAAGCGATCAGGATGGAGATCAGCAGGACCGGCAGCACTTCACCGTCGGCGAACGCGCCAAAGAACGAATGCGGGATGATGTGCAGCATGAAGTCCGCAAATCCGGTCGCACTGGCCTGCTTGGTGAATTTCGCGGCCACCGACGGATCCAGCGTGCTGACGGAGACATGCATGCCGGCGCCGGGCTGGATCAACGACACGGCGACGAGCCCGGCCAACAGCGCGAGCACCGTCAGCAGATAGAACAGCGCCATGGATTTCACCAGCGTGCGGCCGACCTCGCGGGAATCGCTGATGCTGGTGATGCCGCTGACGATGGTGCAGAACACGATCGGCGCGATCATCATCTTGACCAGCTTGACGAAGCCGTCTCCGAACGGCTTCAGCGCGGCGCCAAATTCGGGCCAGAAATGGCCCGTGAGGACACCGAGCACGAGGCCCATGAGCACCTGGACGTAGAGAATCCGGTAGAATGGCTTCCGAGCCTCGGTTCTCGCATGCCCCGCCAGCGCTTCCTTGTGCATTCTCACGTCTCCCATGGCTCTGATTTTTTGTGATGACTTTCGCGGGCGCGGGCTTCAGGCCGCCAGCACCGAATAATGAGGCACTTGTGACCGGCGCGCGAAGACGTGGCCCTCGAAGATTCGCCGGGCTGTCCGCAACACCCGGGCGACCGGGCCGGGCTCGAGCCTGACCACGAGTTGGCCGGAGGGATGGGCCAGCGTGATCGGCACTGGCGGCGCCAGCGGTCCGACCATCTCTGCAGCGATCGTTCCTGATGTAACGCACGCCGTGGCGATCGCGACCGCACCGGTCACCGCGAGCGCGCTATGGCAGTCGTGCGGCATGAAGTATCTGACGTTCAACGTCGCCCCGCCCGCAGGCGCAATCAGAACCGGCTTTGGGATCACCATGTCCGCGGGATTGGGAAAGCCCATCCGTCGTCCCGCTTCGATCCGCAAATCTTCGAGACGCGCGCGGAAGCCGCTGTCGGCAAAGTCGGAAGGCGCCTCGCGGCCGCTGCATCCCAGATCCGCCGCACGGACCAGCATGACCGGCATCGCCGCATCGAGGCAGGTCACATCGATTCCGTTGATGCGATCGACCGCTCGTCCGGTCGGCAGGAGACGGCCGGTGCGTGCGCCGGCCGCGTCGGGAAACGACAATTCGATCGGCGCGGCCGTTCCCGGCACGCCATCGATCCGCGCTTCGCCGTCGTAGGTCACGCGTCCGCCCGGCGTGGCAATCGTCGCGTCGATCAGCTTGCCGGTGTTGACGTTGTGGATGCGTACATGGGTGCGATCCGCGGTGGCAGAGACCAGACCGACTTCGATTGCGAACGGCCCCACCGCCGCCAGCATGTTTCCGCAATTCGGCGAGGTATCGACGATGCCTTCTCGAACACGCACCTGGGCAAACAGGTAGTCGACGTCGGCACCGGGCACCGATGCCGGTCCGACGATCGCGACCTTGTTGATGACGGCATTGCCGCCGCCGATCCCGTCGATTCCAAGATCATGTCCGCCTCCCATCACGGACAACAGGACCGCGTCGCGTGATCCTGCGTCGGCCGGAAGATCGCGGGCCAGGAAAAAAGGTCCGCGCGAGGTGCCTCCGCGCATGACCACACAGGGAATGGCAATCTGATCGTTCATGGAGCTGTTCCGTTTGGCGACAATCTCGCGCGGGCCAGAGCATCCCTCGCCAGAACTCTTTTGTGAAATGCAAATATCTGAGGTATTATTTCGATTATCGGTATAATTGGAGCTTGCCATGAACGCGGAACTGCTTGACCTCAAGGCGTTCATCACCGTGGCGGAGACGGGAAGCTTCGTCCGCACCGCCAAGGCGCTCAACCTGTCGCAACCCGCGCTCAGCCGGCGCATTCAGAAGCTCGAGGAAAGTCTCGGCGCGCCGCTGCTCGAACGGTCGACGCGTCACGTCAATCTCACCATGACCGGCCGCGACTTCCTGCCGAAGGTGCGCCGCCTCATCGACGAGTTCGAGACCTCGGTGCTCGCCATCCAGGATATCGGCGCGCGAAGCTCAGGCCTGGTCTCGGTGGCGGCCGTGCCGACAGCGGTGTTCTACTTCCTGCCGCGTGCGATCGGCCGGTTTGCCGAGGCCTATCCGCGAATTCGCATCCGCATTCTGGACATTGGCGCCAATGAAGGCTTGGAAGCGGTCGCGCGCGGCGAAGTTGATTTCGGCATCAATTTCATCGGCGCCTCGCATGCCGAAATCGAATTCGAGAAGCTGGTCGAAGATCCTTTCGTGCTGGCCTGTCGCCACGACCATCCGCTGGCATCGCGCAAGCAGGTCAGCTGGCCGGAGATCGCGCCGCACCGGGTCATCACCGTCGGTCGCAACAGCGGCAATCGTGCACTGATCGACAATGCGCTGGCACGACACGGCCTGCAGCTGAACTGGTCCTACGAGGTCGCGCACCTCTCCGGCTCGCTGGGCCTCGTCGAAGCGGGCCTCGGCATCGCCGTGCTACCGCGGCTGGCGACGCCGGCCGCGGGCCATCCGATCATTCACACCATTCCCCTGGTCGAACCTGAGGTGTCGCGGACGATCGGAATCGTGCGCAGGCGCGGAGCAATGCTATCCCCGCATGCCAGTCAGTTTCTCAAGATGCTGCTCGAAGCGTGGCACTCGCCTGCCCCCACGAGCGGGCAAGGCAAGCCGCGTTCCCGATCTGCCGACATCAGCCCGAACGCCGCTGCGACCGGCCCGCGCGGGAAACGCTGAGAAGGCCAGACACCACGAAGCGAATTGATTGGCATGTATTGATGCGGCCTTTGGATCGATACGCGAATTCGCGCCTCCACAGCCTCTCTTCAACCGCGACCTAGGTCTGACAACATGCTGCGTTGATTGCGCTACCATACTGCGCTAGTGTTTTTTTCGACCGGTTAAAAACACCGGCCGTTTGAGGGAGAAAAACGTGAAATCCAAGGTTATTGGCGCAGTATCACTGGCGGTCGCTGCGGCCGGGCTGTTTGCAGCCGCTGCACCCGCATTTGCGCAGCAGAAGACGATCACGGTCTGGTGGGGCAAGGGCTTCTATCGCTCCGAAGACGACGCGCTGCTCGAGACGATCAAGAAGTTCGAAGCCAAGACCGGCATCAAGGTCGAATTGTCGCAATACGCGATCCAGGACATGATTCCGAAGACGGTCGCCGCGCTCGACGCCGGCACCGTGCCCGATGTCGCCTATTCCGATTCCTACGACGTCCAGGCGCAGGGCAAATGGGCCTATGAGGGCAAGCTCGAGGATCTCACCGACGTCATGGAGCCGATCAAGGGCCGGTTCGTGCAGAACACGCTCGACGCGTCGATCCTCTACAACGACGTCACCAAGAAGAAGGCCTATTACGGCTTTCCGCTGAAGCAGCAGAGCATGCACGTCCAGATCTGGAACGACATGCTGGAGAAGGCGGGCTTCAAACTGGCCGATATCCCGACCGACTGGACCGGCTACTGGACCTTCTGGTGCGACAAGGTGCAGCCGGCGATCCGCAAGGCCACCGGCCAGCGCATCTACGCCGTCGGCCAGCCGATGGGCGTGGAATCCACCGACGCCTTCCAGTCGTTCTACACCTTCATGGACGCCTATCACGTCAAGCTGGTCGATGACGACGGCAAGCTCACGGTCGACGATCCCAAGGTGCGCGAGAACCTGATCCACGCCCTGAAGGACTATACCGACACCTATATCAAGGGCTGCACGCCGCCGTCCTCGACGACCTGGAAGGATCCGGACAACAACGTCGCCTTCCACAACAAGACCATCGTGATGACCCACAACTTCACGATCTCGATCGCTGCGAAGTGGTTTGAGGATTCCTCGAACCAGGCACTGACGCCCGAGCAGCGCGAGGCCGGCAAGAAGGCCTATGAGCAGGACATCATCACCGCGTCCTTCCCGAAGGCGCCTGATGGTTCGACCATCCGCTACCGCTCCGACGTCAAGACCGGACTGGTGTTCACCGCGGCCAAGAACAAGGCCGAGGCCAAGCAGTTCATCAGCTTCCTGCTCCAGGAAGAGAACGTCCGTCCTTACATCGAGGGCGCGCTCGGCCGCTGGTTCCCGGTGACGAAGGAGAGCCAGGAGAGCCCGTTCTGGCAGGCTGACAAGCACCGCAAGGCCGTCTACACGCAGTTCAAGGGCGGCACCGCGGCGTTCGACTTCACCAAGAACTGGAAGTTCACCATCCTCAACAACGAGAACGTGTGGGCGAAGGCGATGAACCGCGTCGTCAGCGAGAAGGTTCCGGTCGACAAGGCCGTCGACGAACTGATCGCCCGTATCAAGCAGGTCGCGGGTTAAGGTCTACCCCCTCCCTCTCCCCGTTCTGCGGGGAGAGGTGTAAGAACAACACCGGCCGCGTTTTGCGGCCGGCTTCTCTTTGAAGAGTCCAAAAAGAATGGCGATCACGCTCTCAGGCGATCAGGCACTCCCCGGCCCGCCCCTGTCGTCGCGGCTGACCCCGGCGCAGGTCTGGGGCATCGTGCTGCTTGCGCCCTATCTGCTGGTTTTCCTGGCCTTCGTGGTCTATCCCGTCTGCTACGGACTGTGGCTGGCGCGCGCTCCGGCAAACTATGTCGCGCTCTACAACGACCCGATCTTCGCGCGCGCTGCGGTCAACACGCTGATCTTCCTGGTCATCGGCATCAACATCAAGATGCTGATCGCGCTGTTCCTGTCCGGCTTCTTTGCGGTGCAGCGCCCCTGGATCAAATGGCTCTCGGTGATCTTCATCCTGCCCTGGGCGGTGCCGTCGATCCCGACCATCCTGTCGGTCCGGTTCATGCTCAATCCCGAATGGGGCATGGTCAACCATTTCATCTTCTCGCTCACCGGCGATGACGGCCCGAACTGGCTGAACGATCCGACCGTGGCGCTGACCATGGCGATCGCCGTGCACATCTGGAAGTCGTTGCCGTTCTGGACGCTGATCCTGATCACCGGCCGCCTCGCGATCTCGCACGATCTGTTCGAGGCCGCCGAAGTCGACGGCGCGAGCTGGTGGCAGAAATTCCGCTACATCACCTGGCCGTCGATGCAGACGCTCTACGTCACCTGCACGCTGCTCTCGATGATCTGGACGCTCGGCGACTTCAACAGCGTCTATCTGCTCACCGGCGGTGGCCCGGCCGACCTCACGCATGTGCTGTCGACGCTCGGCATCCGCTATCTCCGGCTCGACCAGCTCTCGCTGGCGATGGCATCCATCGTCTGCGCGATGCCGTTCGTCCTGCCGCTTGTGTACTTCATGATGAAACGGTTGTCGCGATGAAGCTCCCCGGCGTAAAAGATTTTTCTTGGCGCGAAGTCGGGACCGAAGCGCGGCTCCTGCTGATCGGCATTCCCGTCTTCCTGTGGACGATGATCCCGATCTATCACATGTTCCTGTTCGCGATCTCCCCGAAGGAGGACGCGTTCTCGGGCAAGCTGTGGCCGGATCACCCGACGCTGCACAACTTCGAGATCGTGTTCAAGCAGCAGCACTATTTCCTGCGCGATTTCTACATCCAGTTCTGGAATTCGGTGGTGATCGCGGCGTCCGTCGGCGTGCTGACGCTGTTCATCGCGACAGCCGCCGCGTTCTCGATCTCGCGGCTGAAGGTGCCGGGCGGACGCGTGGTGCTCAACCTCGCGCTCTTCACCTACTTCATCCCCGCGGCGTTCCTCGCCGTGCCGATGTACCGCACCATGGGCAATTACGGCCTGCTCAACAATCACTGGTCGCTGATCCTGGCGATGGTCACGATCGCCTCGCCTTACGCGATCTGGGTGCTCAAGCAGGCCTCCGACAAGCTGCCGGTCGAGCTGGACGAGGCGGCGGTGATGGACGGCGCCACGACGCTGCAGATCTTCCGCCTGGTCTATCTGCCGCTGATGATGCCCTCGCTGGTCGCGATCGGCACCTATGCGGTGCTGCTGGCCTGGAACGAATATCTCTACGCGTTCCTGCTGCTCTCGAACGACCGCGAGATCACCCTCCCCGTCGCGCTCGGCAACTTCCTCGCGGCCGACGATTCGCCCTGGGAGCTGCTGATGACCACCGGCTTCATCTACGCGCTGCCGCCGGCCGCGGTCTACTACGCCTTCCGCCGCTACATGGTGGGCGGGCTCACGGCGGGTGCGGTGAAGTCCTGACGCGACAGGACGCATCGCGGCGCTACAAGCAAGGCGTTTGGGCGACAGCGCGGGCAATTGAAGATTGTCCGCGCCTGCTCTAACCTGCGGGACCCAAGGCGGGGCCCGGCATCATGCGCAGCAACGACGCGATCCATCTCGGCCTGATGCTGCTGGCGCTCGCTGCGGCCTATCTGGTGCCGTTCGAGCTGCTGCTGCTGGCCTATGTCGTGCTTGGTCCGGCGCATTACTTCACCGAGATCTCGTGGCTGCATGACCGCAGCTACTATCTGCCCCATCGCGGGATCGCGGCGGCCCTTGCCATTGTGGCCGTGATCGCGGCGTTGATCGACAACGCTTCGTGGTTCGGCTTTGCGATGTGGGCGGCGCTGATCGTGTGTGCCATGCTGGCGGCGACGAATTCGGCGATCGAGAGCATGCTGCTGTTCATGGCGGCAATCGCCCTGTCAGCGATCATGTATTCGAGCGGATCCTCGCTCGCCGTCGTCGGCATCCTGATTCCGACCCTGATCCACGTCTCGCTGTTCACGCTGATCTTCATGGTGCTCGGCGCTTACAGGTCCGGTAGCCGCGTGCAGGCTGCGCTGGTGGTCGCCTACCTCATCGCCATGGCCGCGATTCTGCTGCTGCCCCCGGCCGCCGAAATCCGCATCGCAAGCTTCGCCCGGGTCGGCCAGGATTATTTCGGCAATGTCGGCCCGGCCCTCGGCCGGCTGTTCGGCGTGCCCGGCCTCGTGCTCGACACCCGGCTGACCAGTCTGCTCGCCTTCGTCTACACCTATCACTACCTCAACTGGTTCATCAAAGCCGACGTGATCCGCTGGACCGCGGTGCCGAAGCCGCGCCTGGCCGCGATGGCGGCGGCCAGTGCGGCGGCCACCGCACTCTATTTCTACGACTACGCGTTCGGCTTCACCTTCCTGCTCGCGCTGAGCCTGATCCATATCCTGCTGGAGTTTCCGCTCGATGCGCTGGCGCTGCGGCAGCTCGGCGCGGCCGTTCAGGACGCCGTGCGCGCACGATATGCCGGCCCCGTCGCGGCTTCCGCGACGCGGGCGCGCTCGCCAGGCGCGAAGGGCTCGAAACGCGCGTCCCGGCCGCGATGATCAGCCGAGGGCACGCTTGCGTCGATAGGCAATCAGCAGCGCGACCGTCGAGCCGATGAAATAGCCGGCGGTCGCGCCCGAGATGGCGCGCCCGACGATGATTGCCAGTGCGCGGTCGCTGGCGTCGATCGCCGAGATCACGCCGACCGCATATTGCAACGAGAACACGATGAGATTGCGGATCAACGCGAACGCGCTACCCGGGCGAATGATCTCACCTGTCTTGTGATCCACATCGAAACGCCGCGGCGTCAGCACGCCCAGCGGCAGCAGTGTCAGCGCCGCTGCGATCCACACGACCAGCGGCCACGCACTCGCCTGGTGTCCGAAACCGATCCGCGAGACGCCCCAGACGATGAACACGAGCGGCAGGATCAACGCGCGCCAGATCGGCGTCGTGCGTGGCTGCATCGCTTGCATGCCTTGCCAGATGAGATAGGCGAGGAGCATCCAGACCCAGAGCGGCGTATGAGTCAGGATTTGGTAGGCCGTCGTCATCAGCAGCTCCTGTGCCTACAACGGCGCCGCGCTCTCGCCCTGCGCGCTCGACAGCTTCGAGGCCAGCGAGGCGATGACGATGACCACCGCGATCAAGGCGATCACCAGCGTGCAGATCGCGTTGATCTCGGGCTTCACACCGAGCCGCACCTCCGAATAGATCCGGATCGGCAAGGTCGCCGAGCCGGGGCCGGTGGTGAAGCTCGCGATGACGAGATCGTCGAGCGACAGCGTGAAGGCCAGCATCCAACCGGCGACGATCGCGGGCGCAATCAGCGGCAAGGTCACCGCGACGAACGCGCGGACCGGGTCGCAGCCAAGGTCCATCGCGGCCTCTTCCAGCGAGCGATCGAGCGAGCCGAGGCGCGACTGCACGACCACGGCAACGAAGCACATCGTCAGCGTGGTATGCGCAATGGTCACGGTCCAGAAGCCGCGCTCGGCGTTCAGCGCCACGAACAGCAGCAGCAGCGACAATCCGGTGATCACCTCCGGCATCACCAGCGGCGCATAGAGCATGCCGGAAAACAGCGTCCGGCCACGAAACCGTTCGCCGCGGGACAACGCCACCGCCGCGAGCGTGCCGAGCAGCGTGGCGATGCTGGCGGAGGAGACCGCGACCCGCAGGCTCATCCAGGCCGCCTCGATCATGGCGCGGTCGTTGAAGAATTCGTGATACCAGCGCAGCGACCAGCCGCCCCACACCGTGACCAGCCGCGAGGCGTTGAAGGAATAAATGACGAGGATGAGGATCGGCAGATAAAGGAACGCCAGCCCCAGCGCGAGCGAGGCGATGTTGAAGCGGGAGAGGCGGAAGACCTTGCGCATCGCCTCACCGCCCCTGTTCGAGCTGTCGCTTCTGCAGCCGCTCGTACAGCAACAGCGGCACCAGCAGCACCGCCAGCAGCACGATGGCCGCCGCGGACGCCACCGGCCAGTCCTTGTTGGTGAAGAATTCGAGCCAGAGGGTCTGGCCGATCATGAGCGAGTTGGAGCCGGCCAGCAGGTCCGGAATGACGAATTCGCCGACGATGGGAATGAAGCACAGCAGCACACCGGCGCCGACACCGGGCAGCGACAATGGGAAGGTGACGAGCCAGAACACCTGCCAGGGCGGCGCGCCGAGGTCACCGGCCGCCTCCTCCAGCGCCGGCTCCATCTTGGCGAGCGTGGCGTAGAGCGGCAGGATCATGAACGGCAAATAGGAATAGACGATGCCGATATACATCGCAGTGTCGGTGGAGAGCCACACCACGGGCTGGCCGACCAGATGGAGCGTCAGCAGGATCTGGTTGAGCAGGCCGTCGTGCTGGAGGATGTTGATCCAGGCATAGATCCGGATCAGGAACGAGGTCCAGAACGGCACGATCACCAGCACCATCGCCACCGCCTGCCAGTTCTTCGGCAGCCGCGCCATGCCATAGGCGACGGGATAGCCGATCAGCAGCAACAGCGCAGTCGCCGTGACGGCGACGGTGAGGCTGCGCACATATGCGAACACATAGAGGTCGTCGGAAATCAGCAGCCTGAAATTGTCGATCGACAAGGCGGCAAGGGCCGTCTTCAGCGCGTCCCATCCCGCCGTCAGGTCGAACACGGGTTCGTATGGCGGCTGCGCGATCGCCGTCTGCGACAGGCTGATCTTCAGCACGAAGGCGAACGGCACCAGGAAGAACAGCACCATCCAGACATAGGGCGCGATGGCGGAAAACCGCGCGGGACGCGCGAAGATGCGGCGGGCGCTCATGATGGCAGCACCACGCAATCGTCCGGAGAGAACCAGGCGACGACATGCTGGTTCAGGCTGTAGGCATCGACGTCGATACGCGCGCTGTTGACGACGGAGGCCTGCACCATCCCACCGGTGTCGAGCTTCACCTTGTAGGTGGTGGTGCCGCCGAGATAGCAGATGTCGGCGATCACGCCGTCGAGAACGTTGATCGCGGTTTCACGGCCGGCCTCGCTCACCGGGCCCCGGCGCGACAGCTTGATCTTCTCGGGCCGAACCGCGATCGAGAACTTTCCAGCACCGAGCGGCTCGCGCGGCTCAGCGACCACCAGCGGTCCCGCATCACGGGTGCCGACGACCAGACGATGCCCGTCGCGCAATTTTGACTCGCCGTCGAACAGATTGATGTCGCCGACGAATTCCGCGATCCAGCGCGACCGCGGCGCCTCGTAGAGCTCGCGCGGCGCAGCGACCTGGGCAAGCTTGCCTGATTTCATCACGCCGATCCGGCTCGCCATCGTCATCGCCTCTTCCTGGTCGTGGGTGACGATGATGAAGGTCGTGCCGAGCCTGCGCTGCAGCTCCATCAGCTCGGCCTGGGTGCTTTCGCGCAGTTTCTTGTCGAGCGCCGCAAGCGGCTCGTCGAGCAGCAGGAGCTGCGGCCGCCGCGCCAGGGCACGCGCGAGCGCAACGCGCTGGCGCTGGCCGCCGGAGAGCTGATCGGGCTTGCGCTTCTCCAGCCCTTCGAGCTTCACCAGCGCGACCATCTCGGCTACTCGCGTGGCGATGTCGGCACGCGCCATGCCGGCGCGCTTAAGGCCGAAGGCGATGTTGTCGCGCACCGACAGATGCGGAAACAGCGCGTAGTTCTGAAACATCATGTTGATGGGACGCTCGTGCGGCAGCGCCTGCGCGATGTCTCTGCCGCCGAGCAGAATGCGCCCTTCGTCCGGCGCCTCGAAACCGGCGAGCATGCGCAGCAGCGTGGTCTTGCCGCAGCCGCTCGGCCCGAGCAGCGCGAAGAACTCGCCGGCCTTGATGTCGAGCGACACGCCGTCCACGGCCCGAAACGTCCCGAAGGTCTTGGCGACGCCCTCTATGCGCAGCAGCGGCTGACCCGCGGCGGGAAGCACGTCTCCCGCGGCCGCGTCGGCCGCGCCATCCGTTCTGAGCCACTCGTCCGTCATGTTCCCTGCCACCCCGATTCCGGCGCACGCTAGCCGCCGATCGGGCTTTGCTCAACCATGTCGCGCTGGCTCGTTCCAAATTGGCCTTCATGCCGGACACCAAAAAGCGTATGCTGACAGGCATGACCAAGTTGCTGGACCAGGCCCTGGAGATCGCACGCAGTCTGCCGGCGGACGCGCAGGACGATATTGCCCGAATCGTCCTGCAACTCGCCGGCGCGGAAGCATCTGCTCCCGTCATCCTCTCGGAGGATGAGAGGTCGGCGATTGCCGCATCCAAGGAGGCGTCCAAGCGAGGCGAATTCGCAACCGAAGCTCAAGTCCGCGCGACCTGGGCCAAGCACGGCCTGTGAAACTCCGCTATACGCTCCCGGCCCTCGCCGACCTCGATTCTATCCTGACCTACGTTGCCGAAGCGTCGCCTCGGGGAGCGGCGCGCGTCCAGCAGCGCATTCAGCACGTGATTGATCTGTTGCTGACGCATCCCGAAATCGGCCTGCGAACCGATGATCCGGACATTCGTAGGCTGACCACGACGCCCTACCCATTTCTCGTCTTCTACGAGATTGGGAACGAGGAGATCATCATCCATGCCATCCGTCATGGAGCTCGCGATCCCGGCGGGATGCCCGGCTCGCACGGCTCGATCTAGTTCACGCCCGCCATGAACGCCGCCAGCGCGTCACGGTCGGCCGCCGGCATGGTCAAGCCGAGCTTGGAGCGGCGCCACAGGATGTCTTCCGGAAAGCGCGCCCATTCGCGGGTCATGAGATAGCGCACCTCGGCGCCGGTGAGCTCGGGACCGAAAGCTGGGCCGAGCTCCTCACGGGTCTTGGCCTCGCCCAGCACGGCCGGCAGGCGCGAGCCATAGGCGGCAACCAGGCGCTGGGCCTGCGCTTCGGAGAGAAAACGCCAGCGGTCGCGTGCAAGATCGACTTCGGTGTCGAAGCGATCCCAGGCGAAATCTCCACCCGGCAGCGCCGCGCCCGCGGTCCAGCGCGGCGACATCGGATAGAACGGCGTCAGCTTCGTCACCGCCCGCTCCGCGCGCAGACGCGAGGTGGTGACGTCGCCACCGAACATCGTGATCAGCGGCGCCTTGCGCCGGCGCGCATGGAACAAGGTCGTGCCGTCACCTCGCCGTGCGGCCGTCGGCGTCAAATTGACGCCGGAGACCGTGCGGACCACGTCCGTCGGAGCGACACGCTCGCGGAAATAGCGGCTGGCCGCCTCGCAGAGATAGCTGACGTCGGCCCCTCGCATCGCCACGATGGCGGGATCGCCGGTGAAGTCATGCGTGACCGTGCCGATCAGCGTGAATTCCCGCTCGAAAGGGGAGGCGAAGATCAGGCGTCCGTCATTGTTCTGGAAGACATAGACGTTGTCCGAATCGAACAGCCTGGGGACGATGATCTGGCTCATCTGCATCGCCGCCGCAGGGGACTGCGGCTGACGCAGCACCGTCTCCGCGACCATCGACGCCCACGCGCCAGTGGTGTTGGCCAGCGCCCTCGCCGTGATCGTGCGGCGATGGCCGCGATCGACCACCGCGAGCCGCCAGATGTCGGTTTGATCGGCAAGCACGCAGCGCGCACCGGTCCGGATCGCAGCGCCGCGTTCGGCGGCATCCAGTGCCGTGAGCACGACCAGACGGGAATCGTCGACGACGCAGTCCGAATATTCGAAGGCGGTGCCGAACGGGCGCTTCAGCGCGTTGCCGACCGGATGATGGGTGATATCGAGGGTCGCCGATGGTGGCAGGCCGCCCCGACTCGTGAGGGCGTCGTAGACATACAGACCGGCCCGCAACAGCCAGGGCGGACGCTCGTCGGAATGCGCGGGGATCACGAAGCGCATCGGCCGAACCAGATGCGGCGCGATCCGCAGCCAGACCCGGCGCTCGGCCAGCGCCCCGCGGACGCGCCGGAACCTGCGTCGCTCCAGCACCGACAAGTCGCCGTGGATCAGCCGCGGCGTCGCCGAGGACGCCGCACCACCGAGATCGCCCTGCTCCAAAAGGATGACCCGCAGACCGCGACCCGCCGCATCACGCGCGAGGCTGACACCGTTCAGGCCGCCACCGATGATCGCGAGGTCGTAATCCGCCATGAAGCCGTCGAGAAGGAGCGAAGCGCCCCTTCATCTCTAGAGCCATTTCCGTTCCGATGAAATCGGAACGGGGCTCTGGTTCATAGTCTTACGCGTTTTCCTGACGCGAAGTGGTGTCCGCTTCGCCCGAAAACGCTTCTAGCCGGTCTTGAGCGCAAGCTCGATGACCTCAGTGCGGCCGACGAGCCCGGCATATTTCCCGATCGGCAAGGGCTTGCCGAGCAGATAGCCCTGCACGCCGTCGCAGCCCTCCTTGGCCAGGAAGGCGAGTTGCTCGATCGTCTCGACGCCCTCGGCAATGATCGACATGTCGAGACCGTGGCCGAGATCGATGACGGCACGGACGATCGCGGCCGATTGCGGGTTGCGGCCGAGATTGATGATGAAGGCGCGGTCGATCTTGATCTTGTCGAACGGGAACGCCTGGAGATAGCTCAGCGAAGAGTAGCCGCTGCCGAAATCGTCCATGGAGATGCGCACGCCGAGCGCCTTGAGGCGGCGCAGCAGCGCAAGGCCCCGGTCGAAATCCTCGATCAGCACGCCCTCGGTAATTTCCAGCTCGAGCCGGCCGGGTGCAAGGCCGGTCTCGAGCAGGATCGAATGGACCAGGCCGACCACGTCGCCGTGCATGAACTGCGCCGGCGACAGATTGACCGCGACCTGGAGCTGCTTCGGCCAGGACGCCGCCTCGCGGCAGGCCTCGCGCAGGATCCACTCGCCCATCTCGACGATCAGGCCGCTCTCTTCGGCGATCGGGATGAATTCGGCCGGCGAGACCTGGCCGCGCACCGGATGCTGCCAGCGCGCCAGCGCCTCGAAGCCGATGATCTCGCTCTCGGCGACGCTGTGGCCCGCGGCCCCCTGCGGCTGGAAGGCGAGCGAGAGCTCGCCGTTCTTGATCGCCATCGACAAATCCTGATGCAGCACGCGGCGATCGCGGATCTGCTGGTCCATCTCGGGCTGGTACAGGCTGATCGTGCCGCGGGACTTCTGCTTGGCGCGGAACAGCGCCGCGCCGGCATTGGCGAGCAGCGAGGCGCCATCGCTGCCATTGTGCGGGAAGATCGCCATGCCGGTGGTGGCGCCGGCGCGGACCGCCCGGCCGTCGATCTGGAATTCCCTCGCGACCGCTTCGCCAAGCTGCTGCGCCAGCGCAAGGCCCGCGTCCGGCTGCTTGCCGTCGATGATGAGGCCGAATTCGTCGCCGGACAGCCGCGCCACCACGCCACCGCGGGCGGAGTCCTGAAGCCGCTGGGCCACCTCGATCAGGAGCTTGTCGCCGAGCGCATGGCCAAAGACGTCGTTGACCTCCTTGAGGCCGTCGAGATCGACGCAGAGGACGGCGAACTCCTCGCCGGTGCCTTCGCAGGCCTCGATCATCTGGGTCAGAGCCTGCAGGAAGGCGGCCCGGTTCGGCAAATCGGTGAGGCCGTCGTGATAGGCCATGTGCGCCATGCGCGACTCGGTCTGCCGGCGATCGGTGACGTCCTCGTGGGTCTTGATCAGATATTGCGGCTCGCCGGCCTCGCCGAGCACCGTGGCGCGGCGGGTCAGAAACAGCCGCAGCCCGTCCTTGGTGGAGATCGGATGCTCCTCGGTGATCATCCCGCGTTTCTTGATCGCGGCCTCGTCGCGCGCGATGATCAGCTTGGCTTCCTTGGGATTGAAGATGTCGGACGCGGTCAGGCCCGTGGCCTCCTCGCGGCGGCGGTTGAGAATCGTCTCCGCGCTGCGATTGGCGAGCAGGTAGCGGCCGTCCTTGACCTGCTCGACGATCAGCGCCACCGGAATGTTGTCGACCACCAGTTCGAGGAACTTCTTGGCGCTCTCCAGCTCCTTCGACAGCGAGCGGCGGTCGGTGATGTCCTCGAACACCAGCATCAGGAATTCGGGCTTGTTGTTCTCGTTGCGGACCACGATCCGGACCGAGGCGACCATGCGCCGCTCGCCGCCGCGATCGACCTCGAATTCGTTGCGGAATTGGCCGTCCGTTGAATCCAGCGCCGCCCGGTCGGTCGCCTCGATGGTATCGGCCGAGGCGGCCCCGAACAGCTCGCGCGCATTCTTGCCGACGACGTGATCGCGCGAGAAGCCCCAGAACCGCTCATAGGCGCTGTTGGCGAAGATATAGCGGCCGTCCTCGATGTTCTTGGCGGCGACGCAGGCCGGCACGTTGTCCAGCACCGTTTCGAGGAACTGCTTGGTCGAGGCGAGTTGCCGCGACAGCCGGCGCTGCTCGCTGACGTCGAGATGCGTCGCCACCGAGCCGCCGTTCGGCAGCACGAAATATTTCACCAGGATGGCCCGTCCGTCCGGCAGCTCGGTGATCAGGCCGTTGGTGCTCGCCGCCTTGTCGTAGAACTCGTCGTCGGAAACGCCGAGCACCCCGCGCTTGCGGCGCAGCTCGAGCAGCTCATAGCCGTCCATGTTGGCCCAGATATCCGACCGGGTCAGGCCGTAGATCTCGAGATAGCGGTCGTTGCAGAAGATGATGCGGCGCTGCGCATCCGTCATCACCACGCCCTGGTTGAGATTGTTCATGGCGGAGGAGACGAAGGCGTTGCGCCGCAACTGCAAACGCCTGGTCCGGCGCAGCGACGAATGGATCCACAGCGCGATCGCGGCGAGGAACGCGCAAACGACGATGCCCGCGATCAGGACCTCCCAGACCACGTTGGGATCCAGCTGGCCGAGATAGCTCGGCGCGGCAAGACTGTCCGACAGCGCGAAGGCGCGCGCGGGCGCAACCGTGCCGGCCAGGCACACAACGGCCTGCACAGCAATCGGAAGCGTGCTGCCCTCGTGCCAGTTCTTCTCAGCCATCAGCCACCCGCGATTTCAACGTCGGATTGTCTGGCTTCACGGGTTTGGATCGGGTAAACGCCTGTACGCGCAACAGAAAAATGTGACGTGAAATACGGCAATTGCCCTGACATGATAAATTCTTCCTTAACGGAAAACGGCCCTGTGCCTCTCGTCCCAAGGCTGATGCCACCGGGGCTTCCAGCGGACATCCTGCACAACCATGGATAGGGTCGATTGCGTCGTCATCGGAGCCGGCGTGGTCGGGCTCGCGGTGGCCCGAAAGCTGGCGCAGGCCGGGCGCGAGGTCATCGTGATCGAGCAGGCCGAGGCGATCGGCACCATCACCTCCTCGCGCAACAGTGAGGTGATCCATGCCGGCATCTACTACCGCGCCGGGAGCTGGATGGCGCGCATGTGCGTCGACGGCAAGCACGCGCTCTACCGCTACTGTGCCGAGCGCGGCATCCCGCACAGGAATTGCGGCAAGCTGATCGTCGCGACGAACCCGAAAGAGACCGAGAAGCTGCAGTCGATCAAGGCGCATGCCGAAGCCAATGGCGTGCTCGACATGCAGCTGCTCGCGGGCGAGGCGGCACGCGCGCTCGAGCCGGCGCTCGCCTGCGACGCCGCGCTGCTGTCGCCGTCAACGGGGATCATCGACAGCCACGCCTATATGCTCTCGCTGCGCGGCGAAGCCGAGGCATCAGGCACGGCCTTCGCGTTTCACACCCCGCTGATCCGCGCCAAGACGGGAGGCGGCCTCATCGAGATCGAAGCCGGCGGCGAGGCGCCGATGACGCTGCAATGCAGCCTCCTCGTCAACGCCGCGGGGCTCTCGGCGACGGAAGTGGCGCGCAACATCGACGGCATGCCGCTGGACCGGATTCCGCCGGCCTATCTCGCCAAGGGCAATTACTTCAGCTGCAATGCCAAGGCGCCGTTCTCGCGCCTGATCTATCCGGTGCCTGAGCCCGGAGGGTTAGGCGTGCATCTGACGCTGGACATGGCAGGCCAAGCGCGCTTCGGCCCCGACGTCGAGTGGATCGAGACGATCAATTACGAAGTCGACCCGTCACGCGCCGAGCGCTTCTATCCGGCGATCCGCAAATACTGGCCGACACTGCCTGACGGCGCGCTGATGCCGAGCTATTCGGGAATCCGGCCGAAGATCGTACCGCCCGCAGTGGCGACGCAGGACTTCCTGATGCAGGGCCCGCGCGATCACGGCGTCGCAGGCCTGGTCAATCTGTTCGGCATCGAATCGCCGGGACTGACATCGTCGCTCGCGATCGCCGATCACGTCGTCGAGCTCGCAAACATCTAAACCGCGCAAACATCTTTGCGTGGTCCGCACCCAACAGCAGGGATGAGCGCATAGACTCTCATCCCTGCGTGATAGGGTGCGATCAACTCTACGCTGTTACGGGGGGTTACTAGTGGAGCGTGTCGCCGTGCCTCAGACGCTCGATCTGGTCCTTGACCATCAACTTCCGGCGCTTCAACTCAACAATTTGCAGGTCGTCTGTTGAAAGGTGCACGAGAGCTTCGTGCAATTCGTTTTCGAGAAGTTTGTGCTTCCGCTCCAATTCAACGAGATGTGCCTGAATTGTCATTCGAAACCTCCTCGGTAGGGTTGAACCTCAGGATTCGATCCGGACAACGAAGTCTACATCACCGATTCGTTCTGTCGATGGGTATCCGTCGTCGCAGCTTCATTTTTGAAAATTCATATGTAACGAAGCGTGAGTAAAGGAACCGCGCGGGAAAAATCCATGATATCAATGCGCTTGCGCAGCGCCGCAGAGATCAGCGGAAATATCTCGCTGGAGATCGGCGAACGATGGTCGCAGATCGCTTGCGGTCATGCCGCGCAAGGACGATAATTTCCACAGGGCATCCACAGCCCAGAGTCTCACGCCTATCGGTTTTCGGCCACCGCAGACATGACCAATGAAGACGAGCGTGAGCTCGAAGCCGAGCTCACCCGGTTGCAGCAGGAACACCGAGATCTCGATGCGGCGATCGATGCACTGCATCAATCGCCCGCCCCCGACCTATTGCGGTTGCAGCGGTTGAAGAAGCGCAAGCTGTTGTTGCGCGACCGCATCGCCTTCATCGAAGATCAGATCACCCCCGACATCATCGCCTGATCCGAGCCGGCGTTTCGCCGCGCTCATGAATCCGCTTGACTCCAAAAGAACAAAATAGGAACATTCGAGCATCCCAGGAAACGCTCAAGACCATTGGCAAGGACAACGCAGATGTCGGCAACTGCCCTTCTCGACAACAGCCATTATGAACAGGCCTGCGATCAGGCGATCGCGATGTGCGACGGCAATCTGCGCAGCACCATCAAGGCGCTGATCATGGCCAACGAATATCTGGAAGCCGAGCTGGAGGAATTGCAGGCGGCGATTTCCGCCGGCTGCATTCCGGACATTTCGCGCAGCAGGGTGCGGAGCAAGAGCAGCGCCGCCTGAACCGTCAGCCATCGGAGCCGACCATGCCCGACGTCACCTATTACGTTGCATTGCCCTTCCTGACCGACGAGGACGGATCGCCGGTCGCAGGTGCAGCCGAGGAATGCCAGACATCGACTGCCGCCCTGCGTCGTGCGGAAATGCTCGCGCACGGCGCCGGCCACATCGGCGCTGTCGCGTTCAGCCGCAGCGGCGATCCCCTGACCGGCGAGTTCGGAGACGCGAAATTGCTGCGGAAATTTGGCAACGTACCGCCGGACCTCAGCGCGCTTTAGCTGCTGACCAGCCTGATCCGCGGCTCGTGCCGCCGGTGCGCCTTGCGTACATACATGGCGGCGTCCGCCTCCTCCAAGGCGCGGCCGGCGTCGGACTGCGCCCCCAGCAGCGCGACGCCTGCGGAGGCGCCCGCGGTCACGTGCTGGCCGCGAAAGACAAAGGACAATTCGTCGACCGCCTGCTCAAAGGCAGCCGCCTTCGCCTTGGCGTCGGTCTCGCTGAGATTCCAGAGCAACAGCGCGAACTCGTCGCCGCCGAGCCGGCCGACCACATCGGAGGCACGAACCTGCCGCGTCAGCGTGGCGGCAATCGCCTTGAGCACCTCGTCGCCGGCTCCGTGACCGAACGAATCGTTGATCGGCTTCAACCGATCGACGTCGAGCACGATGAGCGCCCCACTGGCGCGGTAGCGCTTCATATAGGCGATGGCGCGCGCGAGCTCGCGCTCGAAGCCGCGCCGGTTGGGAATCTCGAGCAGGAAATCCGTGTCAGCCGCGGCCTCCAGTTCCGCGACCCGGCGCTGCGCCTGCTTGAGCTTTGTTCGCAGGTCCCGAATCGTCGTCCTGAAGGTCTCCTTGGCTCCATCATCGCCCGGCGCGCCGCGCCCCGGCGGCTTCGCTGAACGCCGGGTCGGTCGCTTGGAGTGGGCCTTGGATCGGCCGGCACTGGTCTTCCGGCCCTTTTTGGCCTTCGCAGCGCTTGCCCTTTTTAGTTTCTTCATGGGCATCCTGCTCAATGAAGGCTTGCGGGGATTCACCAAGACAGGATAGTGGATTCCCTTCTCCTTGCCACCGCCTTGCGAGCCGCCGGCCGGAACCGTTAATCTGGCCTATCCTTCTGTTTTTCGAGCACAATTAACGTCATGACCGCGCCGATCGCCATCATCATGGGAAGCCAGTCGGACTGGGACACGATGCGGCATGCCGCCGACACGCTTGCCGCGCTCGGCGTGGCCGCCGACACCCGCATCGTTTCGGCCCACCGCACCCCCGACCGGCTGTTTGCTTTCGCCAAGGGGGCCAAGGCCGCGGGCTACAAGGTCATCATCGCCGGCGCTGGCGGCGCTGCCCATCTGCCCGGCATGGCGGCGGCGCTGACGGAACTGCCGGTGTTCGGCGTTCCCGTCGAATCCAAGACGCTCAAGGGCCTCGATTCCCTGTATTCGATCGTCCAGATGCCCGCCGGCATTCCTGTCGGCACCCTCGCCATCGGCAAGGCCGGCGCGATCAACGCCGCACTGCTGGCAGCGTCAGTGCTGGCATTGTCCGACCCGGCCTTGTCCGATCGCCTCGCCGCCTGGCGCACAGCGCAGACCGAGGCCGTGGCCGAGCGTCCGGAGGACAAGGCGTGAGCGATGCAAAGCAGGTGAAGCTGAAGCCCGGCGACACCATCGGAATTCTCGGCGGCGGACAATTGGGGCGGATGCTGGCGATGGCCGCGGCACGGCTCGGCTTGCGCTGCCAGATATTCTCGCCCGATCCGGACTCGCCGGCCTTCGACGTCGTCTTGAATGCGACCTGCGCCGAATATGCCGATGTCGAAGCGCTCGAGCTGTTCGCGGGCGACGTCGACGTCATCACCTACGAATTCGAGAACGTACCCTCGGCCGCCGCAATGGTGCTGGACGCACGCCGCCCGGTGCTGCCCAACCGCAAGATCCTCGAGACCACCCAGGATCGTCTCGCCGAGAAGGATTTCGTCACCCGGCTCGGCATCGGCACCGCGGCCTATGCCGATGTCACCTCGGTCGCATCACTGCGCGAGGCCATCGTCAGGATCGGACTGCCGGCCGTGCTCAAGACCCGCCGCTTCGGCTATGACGGCAAGGGCCAGGCCATCATCCGCGAGGGCGACGACATCGCGAAAGTGTGGACGAGCCTCGCCACCAAATCCGCGATCCTGGAAGCCTTCGTGCCATATGAGCGCGAGATTTCCGTGGTCGCCGCGCGCTCGGCCACTGGCGAGGTCGAGTGTTTCGACGTCACCGAGAACGAGCACCGCGACCACATCCTGAAGATATCGCGCGCCCCCGCGCCGATCCCGGATTCGCTCGCCGAAGAGGCGCGCAGCATCGCCGGCAAGATCGCGAGCGCGCTCGACTATGTCGGCGTGCTCGCCGTCGAGATGTTCGTGCTGGCCAACGGCACCGGACCGAAGGTGCTGGTCAACGAGATCGCCCCGCGCGTGCACAATTCCGGGCACTGGACGCTCGACGGCGCCTCCGTCTCGCAGTTCGAGCAGCATATCCGCGCCATCGCCGGCTGGCCGCTCGGCAAGCCTGTGCGTCACGGTGAAATCGTCACCATGACCAATTTGATCGGCGACGAGATCAACGACTACGAAAAATGGCTGACCGTCCCCGGCGCCACGGTGCACATCTACGGCAAGGGCACGCCGCGCCCGGGCCGCAAGATGGGCCACGTCACCGAAGTCCGGCCGACGAAGGGCAAGTAGCGGGACCGCAGCGATTGCTGCGACCCCGCTGCGCGATGTTCTTTTGACGCGTTTTCCTGACGCGAAGCGGTATCTGCGTCGCTCGAAAACGCTGTCTACGCCGTCTTCGCGCCCGCGACGACGCCGGCCGGCTCCTCGCTGAGCCAGCGATAGATCACCCCGCCCAGCGCGCCCCCGATCAGCGGTGCGACCCAGAACAGCCACAGCTGTGCCGTCGCCCAGCCACCGACGAACAGCGCCGGGCCGGTGCTGCGCGCCGGGTTCACCGACGTGTTGGTGACGGGGATGCTGACCAGATGGATCATCACCAGCGCGAGCCCGATCGCGAGCGGTGCGAAGCCCGCGGGCGCACGGCCATGCGTGGCACCCATGATGATGAACAGGAACATCATGGTCATCACCACCTCGGTGAGGAAGCACACGATCATGCTGTACTGGCCCGGCGAATGCGCATCATAGCCGTTGGATGCGAAGCCTTTGCTGACGTCGAAGCCGGGAGCCCCGCTCGCGATGACATAGAGCAGCCCCGCGGCCACGATCGCGCCAGCTACCTGCGCGATCACATAGGGCAGGATCTGGCCGGCGGGAAAACGGCCGCCGGCAGCAAGCCCGACCGTGACCGCCGGGTTGAGATGGCAACCCGAGATATGGCCGATGGCATAGGCCATGGTGACGACGCTCAAGCCGAATGCGAGGGAAACGCCGACCAGGCCGATTCCGACCTGCGGAAAGCCGGCGGCGATCACCGCGCTCCCGCAACCTGCGAATGTGAGCCAAAATGTGCCGATGGCTTCGGCGGCGTATTTCTTGATGTCCATGTGTCGTCCCCTACTTTCAAAGTTTCCGGAACAAAGCTCCGGAAACGGCCCCACCCTTGGCGTCAAATCTCCCAAATCAGGGCCGCAGGGAGATATTTTGCCTCATTTAATGGCTGAACTTGGCCCGAATCCCCGCTTGACCGGTGGACATCCCCGGTTTTGTCTGATACATCCGCGCCCTCAAGGTTAAGGGCTTGCGCGTTTCGCCATCCCCTTCGTCTTACCAGAATTCAAATCCGATCCACCAAAGAGGATGCCGCGTGCAGGTTCTCGTTCGCGATAACAATGTCGATCAAGCCCTCAAGGCGCTGAAGAAGAAGATGCAGCGCGAGGGTATTTTCCGCGAGATGAAGCTCCGCGGTCACTACGAAAAGCCCTCCGAGAAGAAGGCCCGCGAAAAGGCCGAGGCCGTGCGCCGCGCGCGCAAGCTGGCCCGCAAGAAGCTGCAGCGCGAAGGCCTGCTGCCGATGAAGCCGAAGCCGGTGTTCGGCGCCGGTCCAGGCGGCGATCGTGGCGGTCGTAGCGGCCCGGGCGCAGGTCCGCGCGGACCGCGCTGATCGACCGACAGCATTTAGCAAGACTTCAGTTTCCGATGACGCGGGCCCCTGGCCCGCGTTATTGTTTATGAGCGGTGCCTTTCCGGGACGGGCACTACCGATGCGGCGTCAAAGCGCGATGAGACTAGGACAAATTATCATCGCGCTTTGTTTTGTTGTTTGAGCATGATCTCTTCGGAAAACCGCTTCACACTTTGCCGGATCATGCTCTAGCGCGAGCGAACCGTAGATGGCCTCCCCTTTCCCCGAGCGCGGCTTGGCCCGGCGACGCCAGATCTGGCAGCGGCCGTTGACGCTGGCTTTGACGGGGATTGCGCTGTGCGGCTGCTCCTTCGACCTGGGATCGCTGATGCCGGAGAAGGACAAGCCTCAGGAAGCACCCAAGGCGGCCGCACCCGCTGAGAGCGCAGTGAGCGCCGGCAACGTCACCGAAGCTCAGGCCCACACCGCAAAAGCCCAATCCCTGGCGAAGTCCGGCGAGACCGCGGCAGCGCTCGACGAGTTCAATCGCGCGGTCGGGCTCGATCCCTATAATGCGCAGGCGCTCTATGGCCGCGCTCTGATCTATCAGGGCAATAACCAGCACGATTTCGCCATCGCCGATTTCAGCGCTGCGAGCGGCCTCAACCCGCAGAAGGTCGAGCCGCTGCTCGGCCGCGCCATCAGCTATCTCGCGCTCGGCAAGGTCAAGGAGGCCACAGCCGATCTGGATGAGGCCTCCGAGGCCGATCCGCACAACGCGCAGGTCTGGACCACGCGGGGACAGGCTTATGAACGGCTGGGCGACAAGGCCAAGGCGGCGGCGTCCTACACCAGGGCTGTCTCGCTTCGCCCACGCGACGACGCCGCGCGCAGCGGCCTCGCCCGCGTCGGCGGCTGACGGCAGCGAACGCTCTTAATCCGGGGTGGAGTTCTTCGGCAGGACCGAGTGGAACATCGACTTCATGCCCGACAGCATCTCGTCGGCGACATTGGTCTTCTTCGGCCGCGGCAAGGAGGCGCCGGCGTCGGCACGCAGATCGAGCGGCGGCGCGATCACCGGCACGGGAATGTCAGCCGGCGGCGTCATCCGATTCGGATCGTCGTTGCCGACCGAGGCCGTGTAGGGCGGATTGGCCGACGAGGAGCCAGCGTTGCCATAGGCCTCGGATGAGGGCGTCGACACCGTGATCGGCGGCGGCAGCGGACGGACCGTAGCCGGCTCCATACTGATGACGCGCGGGGCCTCCGGCGCGCGTGCGGCCTCCCGCATGGCGGGCTCTGCCGGCTTCTCGGCTGCCTTGGTCTCGGCCGGCCGCAACTCGGCAGGCTTGGTTTCGGAAGATTTCGCCTCAGCCGATTTGCCCTCAGGCGATTTTCGCAGGCGCTCGATCGCGGCACGCACGAGGTCGTTGGCGTCGGCGGCAGGAGCCGCCGCAGCCGACGCCGAATTGGCCTCGACCACCGGAGCAGCGGGAGCGGTGGCGGCCGGGGTTGAGGTCGGCGTAGACTTGGCAGCCGCCTTCTCACGCGCCGACGGCTTGCCCCGCGGACTGGCCTCGGCCGGGGTGACATCCGCGGCCTTGTGCTCGACGGACGGCTGGTCGGCAGGCTTTTCAGCCGCCGGCTTATCCGTCACATGCTTCTCGAGAATGCCTTTGGCCTTGACGCCGGGCGCCGGGAGATTGGCCACATCGGCCGGCTTGCCGTCCTTGCCGGCTTCGGCGGGAGCCACGACGGCCGAAGGGGCATCAGCCGCCGGCTTGGCGTTGATGTAGTGGTTAACGATGTACGCCCCGATGATCGTCGCGAGCACCGAGGGGAAAATATCCGTCGAGATTTTAGCGAGGTATTTCAGCATTCCGGCCACTCCCCGCGCGATCTGATGCGGGAACTTTGGGGCATTGTAAGGGATCAACTGCGACGGATCGATGGCAAGTGTTAAGGCCGGACTTACGGCTTCAGCTCGATCTCAAGGAACACGATCTCGGTTGAGGTTTCGTTAAGTACGTCATGTTGGACGCCGGCCTTGCGGAAATAGGATTTCCCGGCCGCAAGCTGCGCCTTGGAACGCTCGCCGGTGGGCGCCACGATGGTCATCTCCCCCGCGACGAAGGGAACAATGACGTAGTCCATGCCGTGGGTGTGATGCCCGGTGGCGGCGCCGGGCGGAAGGCGCCATTCCGTCACCCGAACCTCCTCATTATCGACTTGAACCTCGGACTTGGCAGCAAGCATCGGAACTCCCCCTATCGCACCTCAGGGCACGAAGACCATGAACACGTAGACCGCAAATACCACCATATGGACCAGTCCGAACAGGACATTGGTCCTGCCCGTGCCGAAGGTCAGCATGCTCAGGAAGAAGGTCAGGAGCAGGAGCACGCTGCCCTGAGCGTTGAGGCCGAGCTCGAGCTCCTTGTCGAGCGCGTAGGTGGCGACGCCGACGGCCGGGATGGTCAGCCCGATGGTCGCCAGCGACGAGCCCAGCGCGAGGTTGATGCTCTTTTGGAGATCGTTCTTGCGGGCCGCCGCGACGGCCGCGAGACCTTCCGGCATCAGGATCAGGAGCGCGACCAGGAGCCCGGCAAAGGCCGGCGGCGCGCCGATCTTGGCGGCGACGGCGTCGACCACCAGCGAGAACTTCTTGGCGAGCAGCACGACCGCCAGCAGGGCAACCAGCAGCAGCATGGCGCTGAGCGCCAGCATCCTGCCCGACAGATATGCCTCGCCGCTCTCCCCCTCCGCCCGCTCGTGAACGAAGTAATCCTTGTGCAGGACGGTCTGGGTGTAGAGGAACACGGAGTACAGGGCGAGCGTGACCACGTCGACGAAACCGAGCTGAGCCGTCGAATAGACCGGCCCCGGCGTGCTGGTCGTGTAGTTCGGCATGATCAGGGTGATGGTCGCGAGCGCGAACAGGACGCTGAGATAGACGTTGGCGCCGGAGAGCTGAAAGCCCTGCTCGCGATAGCGCAGGCCGCCGATGAAGATGCAGAGCCCGACGAGGCCGTTGCAGACGATCATGACCACGGCGAACACGGTGTCACGCGCCAGTGCCGGCGCAGGCTTGTCGCCCAGCATGATCGTGGTGATCAGCGCCACCTCGATGATGGTCACCGAGAGCGTCAGCACCAGCGTGCCATAGGGTTCGCCGACCCGCTCCGCGATCACTTCGGCATGATGAACCGCGGCGAACACCGCGCCGAACAGGATGACCAGGAGGACGATGGCGAAGACGAGCCCACTCGGCGACAGCGTGAACACGTAATCCGTCGCGCTGACGGCTGCGAACAACAGCACGGCCAGCGCCGGGAAGATCCAGGATGACCGGGGCATCGGATTTTGGGCGCTCATCCACCGGATCCAATCATGTCAGCCGAGCAGTAGCAAATCGGCTGGCAGATTCAATGCCAGCGCAGGATCGGCGCCACCGGCAGCAGCGTCAGCAGCAGGAACAGCGGGATCAGCACGGCGCCGGCCCGCAGGAAATAGCCGAAGAAGCTCGGCATCTCGATGCCGTTCTCGCTGGCAATGCTGCTCACCATGAAGTTCGGCGCGTTGCCGATATAGGTGAGCGCGCCCATGTAGACCGCGCCCATGGAGATCGAGGCGAGCGTGCCCGACAGCTGATGCATCAGCACTTGCGGGTCGCCGCCGGCGAGCTCGAAGAACAGCAGATAGGTCGGCGCATTGTCGAGGAACGCGGACATCAGGCCGGTGAACCAGAAATAGGCGACCTCGCGCGGCGCACCATCCGGCCCCGTCACCGCCGACAACAGCCAGGCGAAGGCGCCGTCATGGCCGGCATTGAGCATGGCAATGACCGGGATGATGGCGACGAAGATGCCCGCGAACAGCTTTGCGACCTCGCGGATCGGCTCCCAGGTGAAGCCGTTGGCCTGCCTGTGCTCGTCGGGCGTCAGCCACACCGACAGCGCCGCGATGGCCAGCAGCGCCAGATTGCGCGCGATATCCTCCAGTTCGAACTTCGTTCCGAGAACGTCGAAGGCAATGCCGGGCTTCCACATCGCCGAGGCCAGCAAGGTCGCGACGATGGCGGCTATCAGCACGAGATTGACGAGGCCGCGGATGCGGACGGGCTTGCCGGGGCCGGCGTCGTCGAGCAAAGGCTCGCTGCGGAAGCGCCAGACGTCGACGGCGACGAAGATGGCAAGCAGCAATCCGGCCACGACCGCGGTCTGCAGCCAGATGGTCCGGGTGGTCCAGAAGAAGTCGACGCCGTGCAGGAAACCGACGAACAATGGGGGATCGCCGAGCGGGCTCAACGCGCCGCCGACATTGGCAACCAGGATGATGAAGAAGACGATGACATGAGCGTTGTGGCGCCGCGGCCGGTTGGCCCGGATCAGCGGACGAATCAGGATCATCGCGGCACCCGTGGTGCCGACGATGCTCGCACCCAGTGTGCCGAGCGCGAGGATGCCGGCATTGATCGCCGGCGTGGCCTTGATGTCGCCGGTGATGAGGATGCCGCCCGCCACGACATAGAGCGAGAACAGCAGCACGATGAAGCCGAGATATTCAGCGAGCAGAGCATGCACGAGCGCCGCCAGCGTCGCCGCGCCTCCGGCAAAAATCACCAGCGAGACCAGCGCCGCCAGCGACCAGGCGGCGGCGATCTTGCCGTAATGGTGGTGCCAGATCTTCGGAAACAACAGCGGCCCGAGCGCGATCGACAGCAACAGACCGGCAAAGGGCAGCGCATAGGGCCAGCGCATCGCCGCACCGTGGAGCCCGGTGGCTGCCCATGCCTGCTGCGGCAACAAGATGAAGACGGCAAGGAGGAAGACGCCCCGGAGCCGCGTGACAGGTCGTTTAATATCCAATGAAGCGCCTTGCCGTTTCGACCGCACCGAAACTATCGAGATTGTCATGTCCGCCGCCCGCAAAACCAACGAACTGCTTCGGTTCATGCGCGAGCGCGAACAGACGCTCTCCGAACAGGATCGAAATGGCAAGATCATTGGTGCCATGCATCACGAGCAGCGGCACCGTGACGCGCGCGATCCGTTCGTCGGAGCGAAACTGGTCGCGCATGAGCAGGCGCACCGGCACGTAGCGGAAGGCCAATGCTGCAATATCGACCGTCGAGGTGTACGGCGCCTCCAGGATCAATTTGCCGATGGCGTGGTCGGAGGCAAGCGCGACCGCCACGCCCGTCCCGAGCGAAAATCCCCAGGCGACGATTCGGTCCGCCCCATAGCGCGCGCTGGTGAAAGCGTAGGCTGCGGCGGCGTCGCGCAACAGGCCCTGCTCGCTCGGCGCGCCGCTCGAGCCGGCATAGCCGCGATAGGACAGTGCGACGAGGCCGGCGCCATCGGCCGTCATGGCCTTGAAGCGGCTGACACGACCGGCAAGGAAATCGCCATTACCCGGAAAATACAGGATCACGGGACGACCGGGTTTCGCCGGCACGTGCCAGACAATGACCTTCTCGCCATCCGAGGTGGTCAGGACATGCTCCTCCGCCTCGGGACAATCCGCCGCATCGGGCGAGGTTCGCTCAATCGTCGGTATGGGAAACAGCATCTCGCGCTGCCGGACATACAGCAGGACGAGCCCGGCCAGATAGACGGCCACGAGCAGGATGACGGTCCATTTGGCGATAGCGATCATTGCACGGCCGGCCCCGGTTTCCACTCAGGGCTTGCGACGGCTCCGCAGCAATTTCATGACCTCGGGCCGGAGGCTCGCCGGGACGTCGCGGCAGCCGCACGCCGCCTTATGGGCGGCGTGCCATTTGATGCGCAGCTCGCGCGTCGCCTTCGGCGGCATGCGATGGGCGTGGTGCCATTCCTTGTTGATGGCCACGGTCTTTTTTTTCGCGCGCTACATCGCCTTGACGATGTTCTCGGTGACTTTCTTGGCGTCGCCGAGCAGCATCATGGTGTTGTCGCGATAAAACAGCGGATTGTCGATACCGGCATAACCTGATGCCAGCGAGCGCTTGATGAACATCACGGTGCCGGCCTTCCAGACCTGAAGCACGGGCATGCCGTAGATCGGCGAGGTCTTGTCCTCTTCGGCCGCCGGATTGGTGACGTCGTTGGCGCCGATCACGAAGGCGATGTCGGCCTGCGCGAATTCGGAGTTGATATCCTCGAGCTCGAACACCTCGTCATAGGGCACGTTGGCTTCGGCCAGCAGCACGTTCATGTGGCCGGGCATGCGCCCCGCCACCGGGTGAATGGCGTATTTCACCTCGACGCCTTCCTTCTTCAGGATGTCGCCCATTTCGCGCAGCGCGTGCTGAGCCTGTGCCACCGCCATGCCGTAGCCGGGCACGATGATGACCTTCTGCGCATTCTTCATGATGAAGGCCGCGTCATCCGCCGAGCCGAGCTTGGCCGGCTTCTGCTCGCCGGTGCCGCCGCCGGCCGCGGCAGTTTCGCCGCCGAAGCCGCCGAGGATGACCGAGATGAAGGACCGGTTCATCGCATGGCACATGATGTAGGACAGGATCGCGCCGGATGAGCCGACCAGAGCACCGGTGATGATCAGCGCGGAATTGCCGAGCGTGAAGCCGATGCCGGCCGCGGCCCAGCCGGAGTAGGAGTTCAGCATCGAGATCACGACCGGCATGTCGGCGCCGCCGATCGGGATGATCATGAGCACGCCGAGCGCCAGCGCGAGGATGGTGATCATCCAGAAGTCGAACGCGCTGCCGGACAGGACGAGACCGACGATGAAGAACACCAGCGCTAGCGCCAGCGCTATGTTGATGATGTGGCGGAACGGCAGGATGATCGGCGCGCCGCTCATGCGCGCGGACAGCTTCAGGAACGCGATCACGGAGCCGGTGAAGGTCAGAGCGCCGATGGCGACGCCGAGCGACATCTCGACCAGGCTCTGCGGATGGATGTTGCCGGGCGTGCCGATGTCGAAGGCTTCTGGCGCATAGAAGGCGCCAGCGGCGACCAGCACCGCGGCCATGCCGACCAGCGAGTGGAAGGCGGCGACCAGTTCAGGCATCGAGGTCATCGGCACGCGGCGCGCGATGACCGCGCCGACCGAGCCGCCAATCGCGATGCCGAGAAGGACCAGCACCCAGGCGAGACCATCGGCCGGCGGATGGCTTGCCAGCGTGGTGGCGACCGCGATCGCCATGCCGATCATGCCGAAGAAATTACCCTGGCGCGACGTCGCCGGGCTGGACAACCCGCGCAGCGACAGGATGAACAGCACACCCGCCACAAGATAAAGAACTGCTGCCAGATTGGCGTTCATCTCAGGTCCCCTTTGTCTTCGTCACCCCGAGGTGCACGCCGGTCACTTTACCTTCTTCTTGTACATCGCCAGCATGCGCTGGGTGACAAGGAAGCCGCCGAAGATGTTCACGCAGGCGAAGATCAGCGCGATGAAGCCGAAGCCACGCGCCCACCCTGAACCGCTCGAGATCATACCGACGCCGACCGCGAGCAGCGCGCCGACCACGATCACCGAGGAGATCGCGTTGGTCACGCTCATCAGCGGGGTATGCAGTGCCGGGGTCACCGACCACACCACGAAATAGCCGACGAAGACGGCGAGGACGAAGATCGACAGCCGGAAGACGAAGGGGTCGACGACCTGTGCAACATGCTCCATGGCGATCTCTCCTTACGCCTTCGGCTGGAAATTCGGGTGGATCACGGCGCCGTCTTTGGTGAGCGCAGTGGCCTTGACCAACTCGTCGTCCCAGTTCACGGCGAGCTTCTTCTCTTTCTTGTCGACCATGGTCTCGATGAAGGAGAACAAATTGCGCGCGTAGAGGCTGGAGGCCGAGGCCGCGACGCGCCCGGCGACGTTGGTGTAGCCGACAATCTTGATGCCATCGAGGTCGACGACCTCGCCCGGCTTCGCACCCTCGACATTGCCGCCGCGCTCGACGGCGAGATCGACCAGCACCGAGCCCGGCTTCATCGACTTGACCATCTCGGCACTGACCAGCTTCGGCGCGGGCCGGCCCGGAATCAGCGCGGTCGTGATCACGATGTCCTGCTTCTTGATATGCTCGGCGGTGAGCGCGGCCTGCTTGGCCTGATATTCCCTGGACATTTCCTTGGCGTAGCCGCCGGCGGTCTGGGCGTTCTTGAACTCCTCGTCCTCGACGGCGAGGAACTTGGCGCCGAGCGATTCGACCTGCTCCTTCGTGGCGGGACGCACGTCGGTCGCGGTCACGACGGCGCCGAGACGGCGCGCGGTCGCGATCGCCTGCAGGCCGGCAACGCCCACGCCCATCACGAACACCTTTGCGGCGGGCACGGTGCCGGCCGCCGTCATCATCATCGGGAAGGCGCGGCCGAAGGCCTCGGCGCCCTCGATCACGGCGCGATAGCCGGCAAGGTTCGCCTGCGAGGACAGCACGTCCATCACCTGCGCGCGCGTGATGCGCGGCATCAATTCCATCGCGAAAGCGGAGACGCCGGCATCGGCGATCGTCTTCAGCGCCGCCTCGTTGCCGTAGGGATCCATGATGGCGATCACGAGCGCGCCGCGCTTGTACTGCGACAGCTCCGACGCCTCGGGGCGCTTCACCTTGATGATGATGTCGGCATCTTTCAGCGCGTCAGCACTGACGGTGGCGCCTGCGGCGGTGAATTCGGAATCCGGCAGACCAGACTTGATGCCGGCGCCCGGCTCGACCGCGATCTCGGCGCCCAGCGCCTTGAATTTCTTCACCGTATCAGGCGAAGCAGCGACACGCGGCTCCGACGGATCGATTTCCTTGGCAACGGCGATCTTCATAGGCCCTCCGGCGACGCGGACAAAACGCGCACGCGAACTTAGCGTTACTCCCGCAACGTTTCGATACCGGTTTTGGAACCGGCTTGTATGCAAATTTTATGAGCAGCCGCCGGCGCTGGCGGATGCAGCCGTCGATGGATCAGGTCAGGAAGACCGCCATCAGGATGACGATGAGCGCGACCGAGACCGTGCCGTACTTCACCAGTTTGATGAAGCCCTCATAGGTCTGCTCGTGGGCAACGTAGTCGTTGCCGTCGGCGGTGGTGTACGCCACTTCGCTATGGTCAGCCATGGAATGTCCCCAGTCGAAAGTCGAATTCTTGGGCTGGGATACCCGAAACCTTCGAGCAGGGCAACGGCAGGCAAGCGCGGTTTTCCCGCAAATCGGCTCATTTGGAATCCCAATTATCCCGGATCCAGTGCGTCAGGCTCGCCTCGCTGACTTCGCCGGCGGCGAGCGAGAGGATGATGGTTGTCGCTTCCGCAGGATCGGGACTGAAGGCCACGCCGTTCTTGTGGAGGAAGACCATCATCGCCATGAAGGCGATGCGCTTGTTTCCATCGACGAATGCATGGTTTTTCGCGAGGCCAAATGCATAGGCGGCGGCGAGTTCATCGATCGGCGCCTGTTCGTACCGCCATTTGTTGATCGGCCGCTCCAGCGCCGAGCGCAACATCCCCTCGTCGCGCAATCCCGGCGCACCGCCGAAGCGGCGGAGTTGTCGACCGTGAATTGCGACGGCCTGCTCGAAGGTGATCCAGAGCGGCTCCTGCAGATCGCTCATGTGCTTACTAAGCTATTTTGCGAGCGTAGCGAGCGTGTCGCGATACTTGTCCATCAGTTCGTCGGCGATTTCCATCGTCCGCTCGAAATCCGGGTCATAGGGCAGCAACTGAAAACCACCGCCGGGTAATTCCACGATGTGCAATTGCTGTCCGCGCTTGAGATCGAGCCGCTGCATCAGTTCGCGCGGCAGCAGCAGACCATCGGAATTGCCGATTTTCTTGATCTCGATCTTCATGGGGTCCGGCTCCAGCGTGTTATACATCTGTATAACACCACCAAAGGTGCAGTTCAACGGATGTTTTACACGTGCCTCAGGTAGGCGCCCCCTCGGCCCATCGCCTCCAACTCGTCGATCATCCCGGCGATGACCGAAAGCCCGCCGTCCCAGAACTTGGGGTCCTTGGCATCGAGCCCGAATGGCCGCAGCAGCTCGGAATAATGCTTGGTGCCGCCGGCGGCGAGCATGTCGAGATAGCGCTCGGCAAAGCCTTCGGCCGCGTTCTCGTAGACCGCATAGAGCGAGTTCACGAGGCAATCGCCGAAGGCATAGGCGTAGACGTAGAACGGCGAGTGGATGAAGTGCGGGATGTACATCCAGTAGTTCTCGTAGCCTGCCTTGATCTCGATCGCCGGTCCGAGGCTCTCGCCCTGCACCGACAGCCAGATCTCACCGAGCCGCGTCGCGGTGAGCTCGCCGTTCTTGCGCTCGGTGTGGACCGCGCGCTCGAACGAATAGAACGCGATCTGCCGCACCACGGTGTTGATCATGTCCTCGACCTTGCCGGCCAGCAGCGCCTGGCGCTGCTTTGCGCTCTTGGTCTGCGCCAATAGCCGGCGGAAGGTCAGCATCTCCCCGAACACGCTCGCGGTCTCGGCCAGCGTCAGCGGCGTCGGCGCCATCAGCGCGCCGTTCTTGGCCGCCAGCACCTGGTGCACGCCATGGCCGAGTTCGTGGGCGAGCGTCATCACGTCGCGCGGCTTGCCCTGGTAGTTCATCAGCACATAGGGGTGCGCGGAGGGCGTCGTCGGATGCGAGAACGCGCCCGGCGCCTTGCCGGGCCGCACCGGCGCATCGATCCAGCGGTCGGTGAAGAACCGTTCGGCGATGTCGGCCATCTCAGGCGAGAAGCCGCGATAGGCGGTCAGCACCATGTTGCGTGCATCGGGCCAGCCGATGACGTCAGTCGCTGCAAACGGCAGCGGCGCATTGCGGTCCCAATAGGCCAGCCGCTTCTTGCCGAACCACTTCGCCTTCAACGCGTAATAGCGATGCGACAGCTTTGGGTAGGCGGCGCGCACGGAAGCCACCAGCGCATCCACCACCTCGCGCTCGACGCGGTTGTTCAGATGCCGGGAATCCGCGACGTCCTTGAAGCCGCGCCAACGGTCGGAGATGTCCTTGTCCTTGGCGAGCGTGTTGGTGATCAGCGCAAAGGTGCGCTCATTGGCCTTGAACGTCTTCGCCAGCGCTTCGGCTGCGCTCTTGCGCTTGGCGCCGTCGCGGTCCTGCAGCAGATTGAGCGTCGGTTCGATCGCGAGCTCCTTGGACCCGACCTTGAAGCGCAGGCTGGAGATGGTCTGGTCGAACAGCCGGTTGAAGGCAGAATAGCCGGTCTGCGCCTTTTCCAGGAAGAGCTGCTCGAGCTTGTCGTCGAGCTGATACGGCTTCTCCTTGCGCAGGTCTTCGATCCACGGCCGGTAGTATGCGAGCTCGGGCGCTTGCATCGCGCGGTTCAAAATATCGTCATCGACGCGGTTGAGCTCGAGCGCGAAGAACAACAGATGCGTGGACGCCCCCGTCAACCGCTCGGAGACATCGCCGTAAAACTTTGAAATCTTGGGGTCCACGCTGTCGCCGGCATGGACGAGACCGGCATAAGAGCCGAGGCGGCCGGCGAGATCGTCGATCGCCTCATAGCGTCGCACCGCCTCCGCGAGCCATTTTCCGCCATCTTCGTTTGCTGTCCCTGTCGCCAGCTTGCCCTTGTAGTCCGTCTCGAACGCGACACAGTCGGCATCCATCTTTTCGAGATCGCGCGCCACTTCCGGCGCATCGATCCCGGAATAGAGATCGGCCAGGTTCCACTCCGGAAGCCTGCCGGTCTTGCTCGCAGGCTTTGCGGAGGGTTTTGCCTTGGCGGATTTCTTGGCGACGGATTTGCTGGCGGCTGGCTTGCGGAGAGCAGACTTTTGGAGGGCAGACTTTTGCAGGGCAGATCTGGAGCGCGAATTCATTGTGTGGGAAACCTGTGTTCAACAATCGCGACGGCGGGCTGGGGCATCAAGGTTTAAGAGTGCGTTAATCGGCTTCGGCCAGAGTGCCCCGATTCGAGACAGATAGTAGTAGCGTGCGGGGAACACCATGGCTGCCAGTATTTTGATCGCCGACGACGATGCCGTAGCTCGCCGGCTGGTCGAGAACATGGTGCAGAAATGCGGCTATGAGACGGTCGTCGTGGATTCCGGCGACGCGGCGATCGCCGCCCTCACCGCGCCTGACGCACCGGCCATCGACGCCGTCATCCTCGATCTCGTGATGCCCGGCCTCGACGGTATGGGTGTGCTGGCGAAAATCCGCGAAGCCGGCCTCAGCGTCCCCGTGATCGTGCAGACCGCCCACGGCGGCATCGACAACGTGATCTCGGCGATGCGCGCCGGCGCGGCCGATTTCGTGGTCAAGCCTGTCGGAGTGGAACGGCTTCAGGTCTCGCTTCGCAATGCCCTCAACGCCTCCGCGCTGAAGGGCGAATTGCAGCGCATCCGGCACAGCCGCGAGGGCCGGCTGACCTTCTCCGACATCATCACCCGTTCCGAAGCGATGGCGGGCGTGATGCGCGCCGCGCAGAAGGCGGCGAACTCTTCCATTCCAGTGCTGATCGAGGGCGAGTCCGGCGTCGGCAAGGAGATGTTCGCGCGCGCCATCCATGGCAGCGGCGAGCGCAAGGCAAAGCCCTTCGTCGCCGTCAATTGCGGCGCGATCCCCGACAACCTCGTCGAGTCCATTCTGTTCGGTCACGAAAAGGGTGCTTTCACCGGCGCCACCGAACGGCACATGGGCAAGTTCGTCGAAGCCCATGGCGGCACGCTGTTTCTGGACGAGGTCAGCGAGCTGCCGTTGACCGCGCAGGTCAAGCTGTTGCGCGCGCTGCAGGAAGGCGCCGTCGAGGCGGTCGGCGGCCGCAAGCCCGTCAAGGTCGACGTCCGCATCGTCTCGGCAACCAATCGCCGGCTGCTGGAGCGGGTGAAACAGGGACACTTCCGGGAAGACCTGTTCTATCGCCTCCACGTACTGCCGCTGACGATCCCCTCGCTCCGGGCCCGGCGCGAGGACATCCCGCACCTGCTCCGGCATTTCCTGGCGCGCTTTGCCGCCGAGGAGAACCGCCAGATCACCGGCATCAGCGGCGAAGCCATGGCGCATCTCGCCCAGCTCGACTGGCCCGGCAACATCCGCCAGCTCGAGAACGCGGTCTACCGTGCCGTGGTGATGAGCGACGGCGACCAGCTCGGCCTCAATGATTTCCCCCTGCTCGCCTCGCAGCCGCATCACGCCACCGAGATTCCGACCGCGCCGCTGATGCTCGAGCCGGCGGCGACCCCCTCGATGGTATCGGGTAATGATATACCGATCGCGCCGCTCCCCGCCGCGGGAACTCTTCCCATGCTGACCCCGACCGGCGATGTGCGGCCTCTCGAGGACATGGAGAACGAGATCATCCGCTTCGCGATCTCGCACTATCGCGGCCAGATGTCCGAGGTGGCCCGCCGCCTCAAAATCGGCCGGTCCACCCTCTACCGCAAACTCGACGAGGCCGGGGTTCCCGGACATGGCGGGAAAAGCGGCGAGGAGACGCACTGAGCCTCATGCGAACGGAGGTTCGCGAGGCGCTGCGAGTTCGGCTGTAAGCCGTTCGCATGACGACAGAATTCGACTGTGGCTTGAACCGTGACTTGGAAGTGACAGACACAGGGAAAAGCGCGCGGGGCAAGCGCACAATCCGTTGCCAAGAGGCCGCCTTGAAGTCAGTTTGGCGTGAGTTGTCCCGGTTGGCGCTGGCTGCAAATCCGGGGCCTGTATATCGTCTGCGTAGGAATCGTTGCGTGCAGGCGTGCAACTTTCGAGAGGCCGGCGCGATTTAGCCGAAGCTCAATTGGCGATAACGAAGCTGTTCCATAAGGGACAGTTCACCCGAGGGGTGCGACACAATGCGTGACTGTTTGAACCACCGTGCAGGCTTCGACCGTGTCTTGATGACGGTTGCGGCAACTTTCCTCACGGTGTCGGCCAGTTCGGCCCTGGCTCAGGATCAGGCGCGCAGCAGCGCTGCCGAGCTCGCGATCGAAGCCGCGATCCCGCGTCCCGAGCCGGCCAACGTCCCGCCCCCGACCGCCTCCGACATCAAGCTCGATACCACCGCCACCGTGCAGGATCCCGCCAAGGAAATTGCGAAGGATCCGGTGAAGGCAGAGGCTGCGCCCGCGCCAGCCGCCGAGAAGGTCGAGACCAAGCCGGCCGACGTCGCGACCACGCCGGCGCCCGAGGCGCCGAAGAGCGAGACCGCAAAGACCGAGCCCGCCAAATCTGAACCTGCCAAATCTGAACCTGCAAAGGCCGATACCGCGACTGCCACGCCGGCTGCGCCCGCAGCGCCGGCCGCTGCAGCGGCGCCGGTCACCGAGCCGGTGAAGGCCGCAAGCAACGTTCCCGCCGCCGACCAGCCGGTCGCCGACAAGCTCAAGGACGTCATCGGCGCCAAGACCTCGCGCTATTTCGACCGCAAGAACGAGCGCGCGGCGATCGAGAAGTTTTATGGCGCACGCGATTTCGCGCCGGTCTGGACCCAAGGCGGCAGCCTGACCGCGGCGGCCAAGGGCGTCATCGCGCGGCTGAAGGACGCGGCCTCCGACGGCCTCAACCCCGCCGACTATCCGGTGCCGGATTTCGCCAGCGCCACCACGCCCGATGCGCTGGCCGATGCGGAGCTGAAGCTCACCTCCAGCATGTTCGACTATGCCCGCCAGGCCCAGAGCGGCCGCATGCATTGGTCGCAGGTCTCTGGCGACATCCTCTATCCCGAGCATCCGGTCGATCCGAACGAGGTGCTTGCCAAGGTCACGACCGCAACTGACGCCTCCGCAGCGCTCGACAGCTACAATCCGCCGCACAAGCTCTACAAGGAGCTGAAGGCGAAGCTCGCGGAGCTTCGCGGTCAGGGCAACGGCCCGGTGATCGAAATCGCCGAGGGTCCGGCGCTGAAATATACCCCGGCCACCAAGAAACAGGCCGAAATCGTCGTGGAAGATCCGCGCGTGCCGCAACTGCGCGCCAAGCTCGGCCTCGCCGAGAACCCCAGCGACACCCGCTATGACGCCGCCGTCGCCGACGCCGTGCGCAAGTTCCAGAACAGCGCCGAGATGAAGGCGACCGGCATCCTCGACGACAAGACGGTCAAGGCGCTCAACACCCCGAAGCGGGACAAGCAGATCGACGTCGTGCTGGTCAACATGGAGCGCTGGCGCTGGCTGCCGCGCGACCTCGGCGCGTCGTCGCTGGGCGATGCCTATGTGATCCTCAACATTCCCGACTACACGCTGAAGGTGATGCAGCGCGGCCAGCAGGTCTGGACCACCCGCGTCGTCACCGGCAAGCCGGGCACGCATGCGACTCCGCTGCTGACCGAGACGATGAAGTACATCACGGTCAACCCGACCTGGAACGTGCCGCCGTCGATCGTCTACAACGAGTACCTGCCGGCCCTGCAGCAGGACCCGACCGTGCTCCAGCGCATGGGCCTCAAGCTCGAACAGAATCGCGACGGCTCGGTGCACATCTCGCAGCCGCCCGGTGAAGCCAACGCACTCGGCCGCATCCGCTTCAACTTCCCGAACAAGTTCCTGGTCTATCAGCACGACACGCCGGACAAGAACCTGTTCGCCAGGGAAGACCGCGCCTTCAGCCATGGCTGCATGCGCGTGCAAAATCCGGATCAATATGCCTCGGTGCTGCTCAACATCGCCATGCCGAACGAGAAGTACACGCCTGAGCGCGTGCGCAGCATGTACGGCAAGAGCGAGATCGACCTGAAATTCCCGACGCCGATCCCGGTCAACATCACCTATCAGACCGCCTTCGTGGACGACGCCGGCAAGCTGCAATTCCGCAAGGACGTCTATGGCCGCGACGCGACCATGATCAACATCCTGAAGAACAAGAGCGGCAAGGATCTCGAGGCCGTCGTCGCGCACTCGCAGCCGAGCTATTCGCGCCCGGCGACGACCCTGCCCTCAGGTGTGGCAGTGGCCAACAATGGCGGCGGCTTCGGCTCGTCCGGTCCGAACTTCTTCGAGCGGCTGTTCGGAGGCGGAGCCCCGACCCCGCCGCCGGCCCCGGTCGGCCGCCGGCCCCAGCAGCAGCGGGTGTTCACCCGCTAAGCCCGAATCGACGAATTCTGCAACGAAATCAGCGGCCCCCTCCCATGGACGGGGCCGCTTAACGTTAACCATTGTCCACCTCGGACCAGGCCGCGGGCGTTTTTTTGCCACAGTCAACCGGTTAGGTCGCATCCTGACTTGGTTTGGGGGCGGGAAGGTCAACCTCGAATTAACCTTCTCGCTTTAATAAAGCGTTCATCCTCTTTCGCGCGCTAACGGGGTTGGCGGGAGAGTCCATTTGAACGCTCGTCGACTGGGTGGGCTCATACGTGCTGACTGGTCTTGCACACCAATTCGCTGTGCTGTCGTTGTCCCATGCGGGAGTGAAGGCCGGATCGCGGATCGGCCTCGCTGCCGTGTTGCTGCTTGCTGCCGCGGGTTCGGTCCATAACGCCGCCGCGCTGAGTGAAACCAAGACTCTCTCCTTCCACCACACCCATTCCGGCGAAGACCTGACCGTCACCTTCAAGCGCGAGGGCCGCTACGACGAAGCGGCGCTGAAGCAGCTCAATCACTTCCTGCGCGACTGGCGCACCCAGGACGAGACGGTCATGGACCGTCACCTCTTCGACATCCTCTGGGACGTCTACCGCGACGTCGACGCCAAGCAGCCGATCCAGATCATCTCCTCCTACCGCTCCCCCGCCACCAACGCCATGCTCCGCCGCCGCTCCTCCGGGGTGGCGCGCGCCAGCCAGCACATGCTGGGACATGCGATGGACTTCTACATTCCGGGCGTGCCGCTGGAGCAGATCCGTTTCGCCGGCCTGCGCCTGCAGCGCGGCGGCGTCGGCTTCTATCCGACCTCCGGATCGCCCTTCGTGCATCTGGATACCGGCAGTGTCCGGCACTGGCCGCGTATGACGCATGACCAGCTCGCCCGCGTCTTCCCGGACGGCAAGACGGTGCATCTGCCGACCGACGGCGTGCCGCTGAAGGGTTACGAGCTTGCCAAGGCCGAGATCGAGCGGCGCGGCAGCGGCGACGATTCCGGCAGCAAGCCGAATTTCTTTGCCGCCCTGTTCAAGAGCAAGTCGGCCGCTCCGGCCAGCAGCAGCGACGAGGATGACGAGGGCGCGCCCGCCCCGGCCGCCAAGCCGGCGGCCCCGACCTTGGTCGCCGCAGCCAAGCCGGCCGATCCGGTGCCGACGCCGCGCGCCAAGCCGCAAATGGCCGCCACGATCCAGCTCGCCTCGGCCGATGCGCAGCTCGTTGCCCCGCCCAAGCCGAAGCCCGCGCCGGTGGCTGACAAGCAGGCGACCGGCAAATCCGTTGACGGCAAGCCGGAAACCCCGGCCGACATCATCAATGCCCGCGGCTTCTGGGATGATGTCTCGGCTGCCCCGCAGCAGGCGACGCCGGCGCAAATCGCCGCGCTGAAGGCCCGCCAGGCCCTTGCCGCCGCCACCGATTCGCAACCCACCGCGAGCGTGTCCAATTCGGCCCTTCAGGCGCTGGCTTTCGCGCCGGCCGCCTCTCCGGTCGATCGCGCCAATGTCGTCGCGGCCTCGGCACCGATCCCGCGATCCGCCCGCCCGGCCTCGCGCAACCTTGCCCAGGCGACCGAGATCAACACGGTGGTCGGCAAGAGCACCGACGGCATGGTGGCGACCGCGACCCGCCTTTCCGCCGCCAAGGGCGAGAGCATCTGGCTCAAGATCGTGATGCTTTCGCCGAGCGCCAGCCGCGCGATGTCGGTGACCTTGATGGGCGAGCTCGATACCGCGGCGCTGCGCGCTTATTTCGTCAAGCCGCGGGCCGTGATCGCGATGGGTTTTGCGGACGATCCCATGCATGGCCTGTCCTGCGACAGCTTCTCGGGCAGCGCGACCGCGAAGCTCCAGACGACGTCGTTCGTCATGCGCACGGCGGCGCTGCGCTGATAGCGTCTGCAAACGGCACGTAGCCCCTCCGCTACCGCGCCTTCCTGCCCTGCCGATCCAGATGATAAGTCAGCGCCAGCGACAGGCAGATCGATAGCTCCTGCTTCGGCAGCCGGCCCGTCACCGGCACCAGCAATGCCCGCGTCTGCCGGTACTCGAACTGATCGGGAAAGCGCTCGCGAAAATTATCGACCAACGTCGTCCTGCAGTTGAACAGGATGGCGGCGTGGTCGGAATCCTTGAGACGTCCGAGCCGGATCGTGGAGCCGCTGTCGGTCTCCTCCGTCAGATAGGCCGGCTCGCCCCATTTCAAGGTTTCGGTGAGCTTGCCGACATCGTCATCGGCCGCAGCGGCCGCGAAGATCAGGTCGCGCACCTCCAGCAGCCGCTTGCCGATCGGCGCCGGAAGAGCGCCGAAGGCGCGACTGACCTCACGCGGCGGCGATGGCACAACCATTTGCGTCTCCGTTCCCAAACGAATACGCGCAATTTGTAGCCTAGATGAAGCGAAAGCGTAATCCGGGCTACGTCAGCAGGGCTTGAGGCGCCAACGCCTCAGATCATCCCCAGCGCCTGCATATAGGTTTCGAGAATGGTCTCGGCCTCGGCGCGCTCGTTCGGGTCCTGCTTGCGCATGCGCACGATGGTGCGGAGCGCCTTGACGTCGTAGCCGTTGCCCTTGCTTTCGGCATAGACGTCCCGGATGTCGTCGGAGATCGCCTTCTTCTCTTCCTCCAGCCGCTCGATGCGCTCGATGATGGATTTGAGCTGGTCCTTGGCAAATTTCGTCGCGGGCTCGTCGTCGCGGACGGCGGCGGTGGTGGCCATCTTGGTACTCCAAATGGAACTGGCAAAACGAGGTGACGCCGGCATCCTCACCGCGCGTGCTGGGGAGAACCCTTAGGGTTGGCGTCCCCCGCGTTCAAGCAAGCATCGCGCTCGTCCACAGCGCGCCCACACCTTCCTGCGGCGGGGCGAAGAAAGCTGTTGTGTGGTGCGACTCAAAGGCCGCGCGAATTCAATGCCCGTGGCCGTGAGGATGGACCTTCTTCATCGTCTCGATCTGCTCGGGCGTGGCCGCGCCCTGGTATTTCGCCTTCCAGGCCTCGTAGGGCATGCCGTAGACGGCCTCCCGGCTCTCATCCTTGCTCATGGCCGCGCCTTGCGCGTCGGCGGCTTCCTTGAGCCAGTTGGACAGGCAGTTGCGGCAGAAGCCCGCCAGATTCATCAGGTCGATGTTCTGGACATCCGTCCGCGTCTTCAGATGCTCCACCAGGCGCCGGAAAGCGGCCGCCTCGAGCTCGGTTCTGGTTTTGTCGTCGATTGCCATGGCTGTTTCCCTTGGATCCCGTGGACCTGACCCGATGGAGGTCACCCTTACGGGATCAGGTGGGCTCTGTCACAGATTTTGCCATATCCCGGCGCAAACCGGCCGAAACCGCTGCCACCGACCTTTTCGGGGCGGTTCCCCGGCCCTACGCCAAATCGTCAATGATCTGGTATAGCTACCGCGACAATGATTGCCGAATCTCCCCGCACGCCACTTCGCCTGCTCGCCCGGTTGGTCCCGGTGCTGGTGATCGCCTTGCTGTGCCTTTGCGCCAGTCCGGCCTCCGCCGATTTCCGCCTGTGCAACAACACCTCGAGCCGTGTTGGCATTGCGCTCGGCTACAAGGACGCCGAAGGCTGGACCACGGAAGGCTGGTGGAACATCTCGTCGCGCTCCTGCGAGACCCTGCTGCGGGGAACGCTGGTCGCCCGATACTATTACATCTACGCGATCGACTATGACCGCGGCGGCGAGTGGTCGGGGCAGGCCTTCATGTGCTCGCGCGACAAGGAGTTCACCATCCGCGGCACCGAGGATTGTCTCGCGCGCGGCTATGACCGGACCGGCTATTTCGAGGTCGACACCGGCGAGCAGCGGGCGTGGACGGTGCAATTGACTGACGCCAACGAGCAGCCGGCGCAGCAACGCGTACCCGGCCTGCCCGGTCCAGTTGGCCCGGGCGGGGTTCCGGGTTTGCCCAACGGCCCGCCCGGTGGTACGCCCCCGGCCGCGCCTGGTCTCCCGCCAGCCGCCGCCCCGCCCCCATCTGGAAATAAGCCATGAGGCGTCTTCGCCGTATCAAGATTCTCGCGACCCTGGGACCGGCTTCTTCAGATCTCGCAATGATCCGCCGCCTGTTCGAGGCCGGCGCCGACCTGTTTCGCATCAACATGAGCCACACCCCGCACGACAAGATGCGGGAGCTGGTGGCGACGATCCGCAACGTCGAGTCCAGCTACGGCCGACCGATCGGCATCCTGGTCGACCTCCAGGGCCCGAAGCTCAGGCTAGGTGCTTTCGCCGAAGGCTCGGTGCAGCTCCAGAACGGCCAGACCTTCACGCTCGATTCCGACAAGACGCCGGGCGATGCCACGCGCGTCCATCTTCCGCATCCCGAGATCCTGGCGGCGCTGCGGCCCGGCCACGCGCTGCTGCTCGACGACGGCAAGGTCCGGCTGATCGCGGAGGAAACCTCCAAAGAGCACGCGGTGACGCGCGTCGTGGTCGGCGGCAAGATGAGCGACCGCAAGGGCGTCAGCCTGCCCGACACCGATTTGCCGGTCTCCGCCATGACGTCGAAGGATCGCGCCGACCTCGAGGCCGCGCTCGTCACCGGCGTCGACTGGATCGCGCTGTCCTTCGTGCAGCGCGCCGACGACGTGCTCGAAGCCAAGAAGATGATCCGCGGCCGCGCCGCCGTGATGGCCAAGATCGAGAAGCCGCAGGCGATCGACCGCCTCGCCGACATCATCGAGGCCTCCGACGCGCTGATGGTGGCGCGCGGCGATCTCGGCGTCGAGCTGCCGCTCGAGCGCGTGCCGAGCCTGCAGAAGCAGATGACGCGGATGGCGCGCCGCGCCGGCAAGCCGGTGGTGGTCGCGACCCAGATGCTGGAATCGATGATCCAGTCGCCGGTGCCGACCCGCGCCGAAGTCTCCGACGTCGCAACCGCGGTCTACGAGGGCGCCGACGCCATCATGCTGTCTGCGGAATCGGCGGCCGGCAAATTCCCGGTCGAGGCGGTCTCGACCATGAACCGCATCGGCGAGGAGGTCGAGCGCGACCCGATTTATCGTTCCGTGCTCACCGCGCAGCGCCCCGCGCCGGAAGCCACTGCGGGCGACGCCATTGCCGACGCCGCGCGGCAGATCGCCGAGACGCTCGATCTTCCGGCCTTGATCTGCTGGACTTCATCGGGCTCAACCGCCGTGCGGGTGGCGCGCGAGCGGCCGAAGCCGCCGATCGTGGCGATCACGCCGAACATCAACGCCGGCCGCCGGCTCGCGGTGGTCTGGGGCGTGCATTGCGTGGTGGCGGAGGATGCGCGCGACCAGGACGACATGGTCAGTCGTGCCGGCCAGATCGCTTTCCGCGACGGCTTCGTCCGCGCCGGCCAGCGCGTCATCATCGTCGCCGGCGTGCCGCTCGGCATCCCCGGCACCACCAACATGGTGCGCATCGCCTCGGTCGGCCCCGAGGGCGACGCGAACATGTAGATCGGCCAGGGCCCGCCAGGCAAAAAGTCGCAAAACAACCCCATGCAAAGTAGCCGGAGCCTTCGGCGAGCTTGCTGCGGTTTTGCGAAAAGGCTCGCTCAATCAACGACCTGAGCGGGGTCAGGCCACCGCCTCGGTCGCGTTGTGTTTTTACGCCCCAACCAGCGCCTTCGTGGTCGGCAGCAGCGTCTGCTGCACCACCAGACCGCGGGCGCGGGCGTCCATGACGCCGACCGCGCGCAGTGCCAGCAGCGTCACGGTCTGCACCGCATCGCGCATCCTGACGGGATCGTCGAGATTGTCGGGCGCGAGCGGCCCGACCAGGGCCTCGTGCAGCGCGCCGAGCAACGCGGTGGCGGCGAGCGCGGTATCCTGCGCCGGCAGGTGACCGGCGCGCACCGCAGCGTCGATCCGACCCGCGATCTCGCCCGCGATCTCGCGCCGGCTGGCAAGCCTGGAGGCGCTGACATCGACATCGACCGGCTCGGCCAGGATGCCCCAGGCCAGCCTGCGCTGCGACAGGGTATGGACCGCCACCGTCGTCACGGCCGCGGCCAGCGCCGAGGACGGCCCCGGCGCGGCATCGGCGGCCCGGCGGATCGCCGCGAGCTCGTCGCGGGAGACCTCGGCAATGAGTTCGGAGATCAGATCGGCCTTGGAGGGGAAGTAGCGGTAGACCGTGCCGGCCGCGACATTGGCCCGGACCGCGACCGGCGCAATCTGCACCGCCGCCATCCCGCCTTCCGCCGCAGTCTCCCGCGCCGCCGCCAGAATTGCGCTGCGCCGCGCCGCAAGGCGCTTCACCACTTGATGCGTCCGCCGATAAACCATGGCGCGCTTCCTGTCCCACACGCCGGCCGCACGCCCTGCAACCGAACGCTTCGTCACTTCAAAAGATGCAAATCGCCCCTCAAGGACTGAACAACTATTCAGAGTGAATGACAAGACAGGAAATGCATGACGCGTCGCAGCGACCGGACTGGAGCGTCAACCCTGCTTGTGAAAGGCCTCGTCCTGGAACTGCCCAAGGGAACGAGCGGGAGACGAGATGGCTATCGCGCGACGTCCATTTGGAAGGACCGCCGCGCGATCTCGGCACCTTGTCGGCGCAAAACGAAAGTTGCCCGATAGGTGCCGGCCGGCCAAGCGGAGCCTGCGCGCTTTCGTCCAGCCGAGATGAAATACTGGGCCTGGTCCCGTGGCAGTTTCGGTGCGCGATACTCCGCGACGACCTGCCCCTCAGGTGACCTCAACTCGAGCGCTTGCTCGTCGTCCGCCTGAAGTCCGATTGCGCGAACATACGCAACGATGGCGGCCGATTGAGAGCCAGGCAAGGATCGCTTGACCTCACCTGTCTCGATCTCGTCCATGGTCACCGCGTGATCGGCAAAGCCGGCATTGATGATCTCGGTGGACGGAGCGTTCGAAACGGAGTTTTGCGCCTTTTGCCACAGCGAACGGCCGGAATTGCATTCGCCCTTCGCGGCGCCCTCGGCGAATGGATCTACAATTTTCCCGTCATGCCTCACCGTGAAATGCAGATGTGGGAACTCGGTGTTTCCCGACAGACCCACCAGCCCAAGCGCCTGCCCGGAGCTGACATTGTCGCCGGGCTTCACCTTGAGACTACCCTTGGCCATGTGGCAGTATTGCGTGCTCCAGCCATTTCCGTGTTCGACGACGGCGCCGTTGCCGCATTCCCTGCCGGTGATTGCCGCTTTGCCGACGACCTTGACCGAGACGTCATCCATGCCATCGCGCATGTGGGCAACGCGCCCCGACGCGGCGGCAACGACCTCGACCCCTTTTCGCTGAACGTCCAGATCGGGCAGCCGGATGTCGGTGCCGTCGTGACCGTCATAGGTTCGGTGGCCACATCGATAGTCCAAGGTCTTGTCCGAGGGATCATGGTCGACGTAGTTCTGGATGAAGCAGGTCGTTCCCAACTCGCAGGCAACCGGCCAAGCGAACGGTTGTAGCTCGGCGCTGCGAGCCGCCGACGCACACGTGATGGCCGCGCAGACCACTGATACAGACACAAGCGCTCTCATCCGATCCGTCCGTTCCGACAAACGGGCGCGCGAAAAAGTGCAGTCCGGCAGCGAGAATTCCATTCCTGATGTCCCAAGAACCTTGGCCAACATCGGTACACCGAGAAAACATTGGTACCGGTGAGGATCACCCACGAAGGCGACGATAGATCCCTATCTGCCGGATTTTTCCCGATTAAGCCAAGCCCGCATCTCTCGTGCGATGAAAACGAATCCCAAGCAGCCCGTCAGGATGAACAGCAGATGAAGCCCAAACAAGCCGACGAAGTTGAATGGATGGTCTTCAAACGTGATCAGTTGATGATTGCTGGGCCCGCCCCTGCTACGAAAATTCGCCCAGAGCGTTCCGGCAGAGTACCACTGGCTCAGCCTGTAGACGCCATGCACCCCCATGATAATCGCTATTGCGGCACCGACGAACGGCATGGGTAGGCGCAATCTGACCTTCACGGGTCTCACTTGGTGTTTGGCTCCTGGGCCTCGAGGAGCAGTCATCGCAGAAAATCGTTGGAAAGGAGGCCGCTTCGTCCGAGCCCAAACGTTCGTGTGGGCGCCGCTGAACATCGATATCATTGCGCGAAGTTTGCGCGCCCGCCAAGCCGTCAAATTCATCGTGTTCAGAATCGTTCAGCACTCGGCATCTCATCGTCTCCGCCAATTCTGCCCGGGGGTTCGCGAAGGAACCGGCTTCAAAAATGGTGGCAAATTGCCGCAAGCAAAACGAGCGCGATCTCATTCGCTGTCTCATTGCGGTCATTGGCAAACGAATCGATCGCGATTGAACAGCGATCGAATGAGCATCTTCAAATGCTTGGAGTTGCGGGTTCCAAATTTGATTTGAATCTTCGCTGCTTCGCGCGTCAGCGCGCCACGTCCTCGGAAAAGCACGAGGTTGTGTGTCGCTTCTTTACATCTCGAAGTTCTTATGTAGTGTCCGCAACCGGACGTTGACGTCGGCCCGCGCGCAGTGCGCAGGCGGTATCGATGTTCGGGGGCCGTGGTTGTGACTGGCGTTTGGAATACGTTCAGAGACTGTTTGCGCGGCGCACGTTCATTGCGCGCTCACCAAGGCCACGCAGCCAATTTATCGCCAGGTAATGTCGAGAGTTTAAACTGCAGTTTCGCTGCCGCCAGGCTGCGGACTTCACTCTCATGCGCGAACGGAGCGAACAGTATGAAGCGGCTCATGAGCTTCCCTCTCGCTCTCATTCTCCTTCTCATGGTGTTGCCGGATCGCGCAGCAGCCGCTGAGTCATTTTCGGTGCGATGTGAAGGTGGCGATCCGGTCCGACCCTACTTCGCGACGTTCGACATCGACGCCAAAGCGATCGTCTTTGAAACGCCACCGACGAATGTCGAAGCATATTCCGGGATAAATCTACGCGCTGGAGAGATCATTTCCACGGAGAATGGAAGAATCGAGTTCATCGTGCCCGTCCTTCCGGGAAGACTCGACCTGATTTTCGATCGCAATCAAAAGACGATGACCTGGCCTGGAATGGATGCCCCGACCTTTCGGCCGACCTTGATTCACCAATGCACCGTCACCCCGCCGAGAAGCATTTTGAGCTTCCGGGCTCGCGATCCAATTCAGCATCCGATCTCGGTCCGCTGTGAGGATGCCGGAGACATGTACTTCACGATGGATGCGGCATCGAAACAAGCGGTCTTCGAACGCGGCAAGGAGGGGCGACTGTACCAAGGTGCCGTGACCGATGTCCAACAGGATGAGGTCACGCTGTCGATGAATTTTGACGTTCCTCGTCGGATCGTATGGAACAAAAGCCGTCAGACCATCACAATCGAAGGCATTGAGGGCGATGCGGCGCGACCACGAGGCGTCATGCAGTGCCAGGAAGTCGCCGCCCGAACGATGATCGTCTACCACGCGAGACTATGGCGACGGTGAGCGCCAGCCACGGATAGACCGGCGGCAATGATCTCATCCGCTGCATTCAATCGAAGAGACAACGACAGTTCACCGGCCACCTGCCGGGGTCTACTGAACTGAATGTCGCTACCACAAAATTACTTGGGAGATGGAGATGGAATACTACACCGTGAAGCCGGCGGAGCCTTCGGCGATCTATGAAGCCCTTCGGGATTTCCTAGACGGTGCTCTCGATCCTCTCCTGCAGACCAATCAGAGTTCACTACCTATCAAGTTTCTATACAAGTATTTTGGTCCGGGCAGCGTCGCCAGCGAACTTAACAAGGTAATTACCAGAGAAGACGGCTTTTTCTATTTTGACGGAGTTAAGATCATCGCCGACTCCGCTCTCAAGGCCGAGATCGCCGCAGAACTGGCAAATGCAGCCAAGGCAGCCGTGCTTGGACTCTTTGGTGTTACCGCACTCCCTATCGGGGTTGAGATTGTAGTGGCAGGTGTCGCTGCCGCGGGCGCGACGTGGGTCTACCAATCGTTTGTCCAACCCGTCTTGGGGCACTTTCACGAAGTATTAGGCGAGGCGTCGACGAGACTCGAAATCGCGGACAGCACCGGCAGGGCCATGACCGGCGTGGTTTACCGCAATGGGCTTGCAGCAGAAGGGAAGTCGACCGTCGACGCGGTGTTAAGCCTTCTCAATTTTTCGGCAGGCAAGTTCGACGTCAACTCTCATGTCGCCATTTATACCCCGCAAAACAGCGACAAGGAGAGCATCGGATATGACATTCTTGCCGGCAATCACCTCGCCCGAATCGCTGGCGCGCTGGGGGTAACGACGACCGAAATCGCTAACCGCTCCGGACTCGATGCCAATAGCGTTACAGCAAAGAATTCCGACCTTCTCGCGCCTTACCTGTCGGGGGCGGACTTCAGCATCATGCAGACTGGTGCGAAACTAAGCTTGCACATGTACGACAAGAATATCGGTGACGACCTGACGTTGCTGAAAAAGGAGATCTCCATCGGCGGAGACTTGAGCGGTCTCGACTTACAAGCGGCGCAACTTGCGGTGTTTGGCACCGATGGCGGCGACAACATCGACGTCACCGTCTCGACCGGAAAGGTTTACGTCTATGGCGGGATGGGATCGGACACCATTCGCGGCGGTGCAGGAGGCGATGTTCTGTGGGGTGACAGCCCGGTTGGTCCGAGCAATGGAGAAGTCGATTTCATCCACGGCGCGGGTGGCAACGATGAGATATTCGGCGGTGGCGGTGGCGATCAGCTCTTCGGAGATGATGGCGCGGATTACATCGAGGGCGGAGCCGGTGACGACACGATCGATGGCGGAACCGAGATGGACGAGATCTGGGGTGGCGTGGGCAGTGACACCATCCACGGCGGCGAAGGAAATGACGTCGTCAGGGCAGGATCAAGCGTTCCCCGCGAGGATGATACTGGCGCGACCAACAAGCTCTATGGCGATGGAGGACGCGACGAAATCTATGGCGCCGAAGGTAACGATCAACTCTATGGCGGCGCCGACGAGGACAAGCTGTCGGGCGGTGCCGGCAACGACATTCTTATGGGGCAAAGGGGAGATGCGGAGTATAGAGGCGGGGACGGAGCCGACATCTTCGTCATTGATCGAGGCGCCAAGCGCATCGTTATCAAGGACGCTAGTGCCGAGGATCGACTAGTCATCCGTGCGAGCGACGTCGCAAGCCTCAAAGACTCCGAGGATCAGTATTCCTACAAACCGACATATAGTGATTGGGCCATCGTGATCGGAACGGGAGTATATGGCCCGCCTGGCTCGCTGTATGCGAGTTTGCAGGGGCACTGGTACATCGAAGTGCCCGACCGCCCAGAGGAAAAATTCGCCGTCGATTACGAGGCGAAACTGAAGAACGGCAATCTCGAGCTGACGTTCCGGGACGTTGGTTACAAGGGTGCTCCCGAGATCGTCGTCGTCATCGAGAACTTCAAGGCCGGGATGCTTGGTCTCGATAGTGTTCCGCATTCGACGTGGGCTGATCACTGGTATGACAGTGTGTCTATTCCCATTCCGGTCACGACCCAGATTGGCACCGAATCGGACGGGGGCCAGCAGCGACAGCTTGACGCCTCAACTTCGGCGGTCGGAGACGATCACCTCCTCGGTTCGAATACCGATGACGACCTGCTTGGCCTAAGCGGGAACGACGTACTCGAGGGTAAAGCAGGCGTAGACGTACTAGATGGCGGGAGCGGTGATGACGTTCTGACCGGCGGTGCCGGTGATGACGAATTGGCCGGAGGTGGTGGGTCCGACACCTATTACTATTCCTCAGCCGATGGCAGCGACATCATTGGTGAGATCGCATCCGAGACCGACGTCAACACTCTGGTGCTGACGGACCTTAATCTCGCGGACGTGACGTTTTCGTTCGAAGCGGGGAGTTCTTACGATCTGATCGTCACCATCGGGACGACTGGAAAGACGATTCGGGTTTTTGGGCAGTTCGATCTCGGCCAAGCGCCGCTTGGCCTCTCTCAGATCGAGTTCGCGGATGGCAGCGTTCTGGATCGGGCCGCGATCGAGCTGGCGGCTGGATTTCAGGCGCCGATCGGAGACATCATCGGGACTGAAGCTGCGGAAACGCTGACGGGAGACTCTTTCGGAAATTGGATCAAAGGCAACGGTGGCGATGATATCGTCGACGGAGCCGGTGGCAACGACGAAATTAACGGGGGTGCCGGGTCTGACGTGCTGAATGGCGGAGCCGGCAACGACATTTTCGTCGCGGAAGCATCCGACGGCAATGACATCATCAATGGTGGCGACGGGGCAGGCGATGAACTAGTGTTCTGGAGCATCAGCTCGGCGATCACCGTAGATTTGCAGAATGGAACTGCGACAGGTGCCGACATTGGATCTGATACCCTCGCAGGCATCGAGAACGTTTCCGCCGCTTTCAACGGCGGGAATGACATCCTGATCGGTAGTGGGGCAGACAACGTTCTCGACGCTGGCGGTGGTAACGACACGATCACTGGCGGCGCTGGCGACGACACCTTGTCGGGTGGATACGGCAGCGACACGTATCATTTCTCGATCGGAGATGGCGATGACTTCCTGTTTGATAACGCCAATCTTCCGAATGAGCAGGATTTGCTGGTATTCGGACCCGGCCTCGATCTGGACGATGTGAATTTCCAATGGCAGGGCCAGAACGACGCCAAGGTGACCATCGCCAATGGAGGCGGAAGCATCGTTATCGCCGGTCAGCTTCAGCAGGGCGAAGGTATCGAACTATTCCAGTTCTCGAACGGCACCTCGATTTCAGCAGAGGCGGTCGCTGCGATCGTCGTTGCGAGCCAGTCCAGCTCCGGCGATGATCTCATCAACGGGACCGGTTTCAACGACACCGTCACTGGCGGCACCGGAAATGACCACATCCGGTTCGTCGGCAGCGGGGATGTCATCGTCTATGCCGAAGGAGACGGTAACGACATCATCGAGGCAGATTCCCCGGTCGGGTTGCAGCTGACGGATCTGAGCGTAACCGACCTGCGATTTTCTTTTGCAGGCACTGATCTGCTCATCACGGTCGTTCCGACCGGCGACACGATCCGCGTGAAGGACCACTATGCCGACACCGGGCAATCGACCGGGCTCGGCCAGGTCACGTTTGCGGACGGGACGGTTTGGGATCGAGCAAACATTCAAGCTGCCAGTGGCTATGCCCCCACTGACGCGGCCCTGACTGGCAACTCCATTGCCGAAAACGCGGTCATTGGCACACTGGTCGGAACGGTAGTAGGAGTCGATCCGGATCCAGATGCGACATTGACGTATAGCCTGACGGGCGACGCGGGCGGGCGATTTGCAATCAACGCAACTACGGGCGCAATCACCGTCGCGAATGGAACGCTACTCGACTATGAGACAAACACCTCGCACAGCGTGACTGTGCGAGTTACCGATCAGGACGGGGTCAGCTTCGACAAGTCGTTCATGCTGGACCTGACCAATGTCAACGAATCACCGATCGAGGCTACGCTGATCGGTGGCTCGGTGGCCGAAAATGCCGCCAATGGAACTGCGGTCGGCACAGTCGCCGGTATCGACGCCGACGCCGGCGCGACGCTGACCTATGGTTTGATCGATGATGCCGGCGGGCGCTTTGCGATAAGCGCCGCGACGGGTCAGATCACGGTCCTGAACGGCGCGCTGCTGAACTACGAGGCCGCGGCATCGCACAGTGTCACGGTCCGGGTGACCGACCAGGGCGGGCTGACTTTCGACAAATCGTTCACGCTCGGTCTCACTGACGTCAACGAGGCACCGACCGACGCGACCCTGGCCGGCGGCTCGGTGGCCGAAAATGCGGCGAGCGGCACCATCGTCGGAACCGTGGCCGGCGTCGATCCCGATGCCGGGGCCGTCCTGAGCTATTCGCTGACGGACAACGCCGGCGGGCGCTTCGCGATCGACGCAGCAACCGGCCAGATCACCGTGGCCGATGGTTCGCTGCTCGACTACGAGGCAACGACGTCCCACGCCATTACTGTTCATGTCGTGGATCAGGGCGGGCTGGCCTTCGACAAGGTGTTCACGATTGCCGTGACCGACGTCAACGAGGCGGGTAACCAGGCTCCGAGCGATGCGACCTTGAGCGGCGGCACTATTGCCGAGAACTCCGGCAACGGCGCGGTGGTCGGAACGGTCGCCGGCGTCGATCCGGACAGCGGCGCCGTCCTGACCTATTCCCTGACGGACAACGCAGGAGGACGCTTCGCCATCAATGCGACCTCCGGCCAGATCACGGTCGCCGATGGTGCGCTGCTCGACTACGAGACCGCAACGTCGCACAACGTGACGGTCCGGGTCACGGACCAGGGCGGCCTGACTTACGACGAGGTGTTCGTACTCGCTGTCACCGACGTCGCGGGCGCGACCCTGAACGGCACCTCGGCGGCCGACACCCTGACCGGCACGGAAGAAAACGACGTCCTCAACGGACTTGACGGCAATGATGTTCTGAACGGCCTCGGCGGCAACGACACGCTCGACGGAGGTACGGGCAACGACACCATGACCGGCGGCGCCGGGAACGACGTCTACATCGTCGACGCGGCCGGCGACGTCGTGAACGAGACGGCCAACGAGGGGATCGACGAGATTCGCACCTCGCTGTCGAGCTATACGCTCGGCGCGAACGTCGAAAATGTGACGGCCACGACGTCTACGGCGCTGACGGCAAGCGGCAACGCCCTCGACAACGTCATCAAGGGCAACAGCGGCAACGACGTCCTGTTCGGCGGTGACGGCAACGATACGTTGCTGGGCGGAGCCGGCGACGACGTTCTGCAGGGCGGCGCCGGCAACGACATCTTCGACGGCCAAGGCGGCCAGAACTGGATCACGACAGGCACCGGCCAGGACACGCTGATCCTCAACGGCGCCAGCGGATATTTGCAGGTCGACGACTTCAGCGACGGTAACGACAAGATCAACATGCGCGGCACCGGTGTCACGGCGCAGAATGCCGCGCAGAACGTCACCCTGACCGAATATGCGGAAGGCGGGGTCCTCGTCGAATTCGGGACCTCGCAGATCTGGTTCGAGAACATCATGCCGGGCCAGATCACATTCGACGACTTCGTCTTCGACACGTCCGGCGGCGGAGACAATCACGCTCCGACCAACGCGACCTTGAGCGGAGGTTCGATTGCGGAGAATTCGACCAATGGGACCGTCGTCGGAACGGTGACGGGCGTAGATCCCGACGCCGGAGCCGTGCTGAGCTATTCGCTCACGGACAATGCCGGCGGCCGCTTCGCAATCAATGCCGCGACCGGCCAGATCACGGTCGCGAACGGAGCGTTGCTCGATTACGAGACGGCCACCTCGCACGATGTCGTGGTTCGTATCGTCGATCAGGGCGGGCTGAGCTTCGACAAGGTCTTCACGCTGGCGGTCACGGACGCCGCCGGCGTCACGCAGAACGGGACATCGGCGGCCGACACGCTGATCGGCACGAACGAGGGCGACACGCTCAACGGGCTCGGCGGCAACGATACCCTGAACGGTCTCGGCGGCAACGACGTTCTGGACGGAGGGGCCGGCAACGACACCATGAACGGCGGCACCGGAAACGACATCTATATCGTCGATTCCAGCAATGACGTCGTCAACGAGAGCGCCAATGAAGGCATCGACGAGGTGCAGACCTCGCTCTCGTCCTATACGCTCGGTGACAATTTCGAGAATCTCACGGGGACGAACGGCGGCGGCTTCACCGCGGCCGGCAACGCGCTCGACAACATCATCACCGGGAGCAGCGGCAACGACGTGCTGTTCGGCGAGGATGGTAACGATGTCCTGCGCGGCGGCGCCGGTGATGACGTCATGCAAGGTGGCGCGGGCAACGACACCTTCCAGGGACAGGGCGGCGTCAAGTGGATCACAACCGGCGCCGGCGCCGACGTCCTGGTGTTCAACGCCGGCAGCGGCGCGTTCCAGGTCGACGATTTCACCGACGGCAGCGACAAGATCGACATGCGCGGCACCGGCGTCACCGCAGAGAACGCGGCGCAGAACGTCACTCTGACGGAATATGCGGAGGGCGGCGTGCTCGTCCAGTTCGGATCATCCGAGATCTGGCTGGCGAATGTCATGCCCGGTCAGATCACGTTCGCGGACGACTTCATCCTGAGTTGACCCGGCCGGGGACGTGACGCGTTCGGAGGATCTGGCGAACTGGCCAGATCCTCCGACAAATCATGGCGCGCTTCCGGTCCGGCATGGCCTGCGGCCGGGCGCGTCGTCACTCAATTCGCTGCCGCGCCGCAAGCCTCTAAAAGTCCCATGCAGAGGTTGTAAATTCGATAACTACACTTGTTATCGCAACCTTAAAGCGGGTCCGTAACTGTACGGAGGCAATGCAATACCATGGGTCCACCATGCTCGACACGGATGCCCGGACCGCCTGGCAGCTTTTCCACCTCAACTGGCTTCCGATCTTCGGGATGGCGACCCTGCTGGCGATCGGCCTTCCCGCCACCGGACTGAGCCTCGAGCCGGTCGCCTACGGCGCGACCGTGGCGATCGCCGCGGTGCTGCTCGCGGTCACCTATGGCCACCGGCGCGTCAAAGGCGAGCTCGCGGATCCGAAGCTGGTGTTTTCCCTCGGCACCATCGGACAGGTCATTCTCACCTGCGCCATCGTCGGACCACTGAGTTACGTCGCGGGCAAGCTGAACTGGCCGCTCCAGGACGGGGCGCTGCTGGCGATCGACCGGGCGCTCGGCCTCGATCCGGAACCGATCGCGCGTTACGTCAACGATCATCCCTGGCTCGCAACCTGCCTCGCGCGCGCCTACGGATTGATCAAGTTTCCGCTGCTCGGCATTCCCGTCGTGCTGGCACTGACGGCGCGTTATGTGCGGCTGCAATTGTTCATGCTCGCGATGAGCCTTGCGCTCGCGGTCACCATCACGATTTCGGCGGTCGTGCCCGCGATCGGCACCTATTACGCACTGCATTTGCCGGCCGCGCATTTCCCCGAGATCAACACCGCGGTCTATGCCGGACAGCTGCGCGACATCCTCGCGCTTCGGGACGGCAGCCTGGACCAGCTTCGGCTGTTCTCTCTCTCCGGCATCGTCTCGTTTCCGAGCTTTCACGCCGCATCGGCCGTGCTCTACATGTGGGCGCTGTGGCCGGTCCGCGGCCTCGGCGGCCTCGCGGCCGCGCTCAACCTGCTGATGATCGCGGCGACGCCGGTGATCGGCGCGCATTACATCATCGACGTCGCGGCCGGTATCGTGCTCGCCGCAGCCTCGATCTGGGCCGCGACATTCTACCTCGACCGCAGCCGCGCGCCGCGCAAATCCGCCGCGCCGGCTTCGTCGACCGGACTGGCAAGCATCGCCCAAGAAAGTTGACTTGAGAGGTCGAGCTGGGAGCTCGCCCAAAAGAAAAGAGCCCCGTCAATGACGGGGCTCTCGAAAATTCCTGGTTCGTCCGGCCTTACTTGAGGCTGGTCGAGATCGAGGTGAACTTGGTGTTCAGCGTGGTGCCGAGGTTGTTGACGACGGTGATGATCGCCAGCGCGATGCCGGCGGCGATCAGGCCGTATTCAATGGCGGTGGCGCCGGATTCATCCTTCATGAAACGCGAAACGAGGTTCTTCATAGAGTGCTCCAAATGAGTACACGAGGCTACAACTGATCCGGTCTTTTCGGCTTCCCAGCGCCGCCCGACCATGAAACCGAACGTAGAGGCAAAGAATTGCGCCGCAGTTAATTCGACTGCGTAAACATCGGGCGGTTTGCGTGTATTCGCCGATGGTAAACCGAAATCTAAAACAATCCGTTAAATGGTCCGGACATCACACCGGCATCGCGCTGCCGGTTTACCCGAAGTTATGACCGCCCGTGGTCCAATGCCGCCCGCTCGGACCGACGCGACAAGAACAACAGGACGACGAGGCGGCATGTCCCTTTCCTTTGCCAACAGCATCGTAGTGCAGGGCCGCGCGAGGGCCCTGGTGCCGCTATGCGTCGGAGCCGGAGCCTACCTGTTCTACCTCTTTCTCGGCGACACGCTGCTTCAGGATTCCGACTCGTTCTGGCAGATCAAGATCGGGCAATGGATCCTCGATCACGGCGCCATGCCCACCACCGACATCTATTCCTTCACGCGAACCGGCGCGCCGTGGATCTCGACGTCGTGGCTGTCGCAGGTGCTGTTCGCCTTCTCCCACGCGCAATGGGGCTGGGCAGGTCCCGTCATTCTCACCGCCCTCGCGGTCGCGCTCACGCTCGCAATCTTCGTCCACCTGCTCGACGTGCAGATCGAGGCACCGCGCGCCGTGCTGTTCGCGATGCTGGCGCTGCTGCTGTCGATCCATCACGTGCTGGCGCGGCCGCATATCCTGGCGCTGCCCGTCCTGGTCGCGTGGTGCGGCCTGCTGATGCAAGCCGCCGACCGCAGGAGCGCGCCGTCCTGGACCTGGCTGCCGGTGATGGCGCTCTGGGCCAATTTGCACGGCGGCTTCGTGCTGGGCCTGGCGCTGATCGGCCCGATCTCGCTCGAGGCGGTCGAGCATGCCGAGAAGGGACGACGACTTCGGCTGTTCATGCGCTGGGTGCTGTTCGGAATCGGCGCGCTGATCGCGAGCTGCTGCACGCCCTATGGCTGGCGGACGCTGCAGGGCGCGACCAACATCCTCGGCCTTGGCGAGCTGCTGTCGCTGATCTTCGAATGGATGCCGGCGAACTTCGCCACGTTCACTTCCTTCGAAGGCGCCCTGCTCGGCCTGATCGCATTCGGCTATTATCGCGGCCTCGTGCTATCCGCGCCCCGGATCTTCCTGATCCTGTTCCTGACCTGGAGCGCGCTGACCCATGTCAGAAGCATCGAGGCTTTTGCGTTCCTTGTGCCGCTGGTGCTGGCAAAGCCGCTGGGCGAGATGTTTCCGCGCCGCGCACCGGACGCCATCGGCGCCGACCGCTGGCCGGCCCGCTATGTCACCGCGCTGGGCGCGCTGATGATCGTGGCGGCAAGCTGGACCTCGACGTCGCTCTACATGGGACACCACCGCTTCACCTTCACGATGACGCAGACCCCGGTTGCGGCGGTCGACCTGCTCGAGAAGCTCGGGGTGAAGCGCATCTTCAATGCCTACCAGTTCGGCGGCTATCTGATCTCGCGCGACATTCCGGTCTTCGTCGACGGCCGCGCCGAGCTCTATGGCGAGAAGTTCGTCATGGATTTCTTCAAGGCGACGGAGGGCAAGAAGCCCGAGCTGCTGCCGCGCCTGCTCGACGAGTACAGGATCGACGCGACGCTGCTGGTCGCCGACGCGCCGGGCCCACAGATCCTCGACCAGCTCAAGGGCTGGAAGCGGATCTATGCGGACGATATCGCCGTGATCCATGTGCGCGACCCCGCGAACAGCGCGACCGAGGCGCCCTCGAAGTGAGGACCCGCGCTACAGACGACCCTCGGCTGCACGAGCGTGGTTAATTGCAGATCACCAAGCAGCGCCTTAGATCCTTAACAGTTGCAGCAAGGCGACCTTAACCGCCGTCTCATAGACTTCCGCCCTGCAACCCCGTCGGAATCCTTCGCATGGCGGCCAATTCCAGCCCGATCCGCTACAGCCTCGTCATCCCCGTGTTCAACGAGGAAGCCGTGCTGCCGGTCCTGTTGCGCCGGCTCGACCTGGTCATGTCCCAGCTCGACGGGCCTGCGGAGGCGATCTTCGTCGACGACGGCAGCAGCGATTCCAGCTCGATCGTGCTGCGGGCGCTCGCCGCGCGCGATCCGCGCTTTCGCTACATCGGCCTGTCGCGAAATTTCGGCCATCAGATCGCCATCACCGCCGGCATGGACGCGACGCAGGGTGACGCGATCATCGTCATGGATGCCGATCTGCAAGACCCGCCCGAAGTGATCGAGCAGTTGATCGCGAAGTGGAAGGAAGGCAACGACATCGTTCACGCCCGCCGCCTGTCGCGCGAGGGCGAAAGCCGCTTCAAGCGCGCGACGGCGCATCTGTTCTATCGGCTTCTCGGCAGGATGTCCTCCGTCGGCATCCCCGCCGATGTCGGCGACTTCCGCCTGATCGATCGCAAGGTGCTGGAAGCACTTCGGCAGATGCCGGAGCAGGATCGCTTCGTACGCGGCATGATCGCATGGCTCGGCTTCCGGCAGGCCGAGGTCGCCTTCCACCGCCTCGAGCGCGCCGCGGGCGAAACCAAATATCCGCTGTTCAAGATGGTGCGGCTCGCGATGAATGCCGCGCTCGGCTTTTCCGATCTGCCCCTGCGGCTCGCGATCTGGTGCGGATTGACGGTCTCGGGACTGGCCCTGCTCTACGGCGGCTGGGTGATCCTGTTGTGGCTGGGCAAAGACAGCCATCTCGTGACCGGCTGGTCGTCGACCATCGTCGTCGTGTCCCTGCTGTGCGGGATCAACATGCTGATGACCGGTATCGTCGGGCTCTATGTCGGCCGCATTCATGCCGAGGTGAAGCGCCGCCCGCTCTATGTGGTGCAGACGCGCGCCGGCTTCGATCGCAACGAGGCGGCGGCAGCCCCTGCGATCCACGCCGTCAACGAGTAACCCGGCGCATGGGCGAGCTCTTCGACGGCTATCACGACAACTACCGCGACGTCGTCCAATCCTCGATCGACTTTTCCGGCTTGCCGCACGATTTCTTCATGCGCGCGAAGGCCGATCTGCTGCGCGATCTGATCGCGCAGCGGCTGGACGCGGAGAGGCCCGACATGCTTGACGTCGGCTGCGGCGTCGGCAGCCTTCATCCCCTGCTGCACGGCATGGTCGGTCGCTTGAGCGGTATCGACGTCTCTTCGGCCAGCCTGGCGCAGGCCCGCACGGCCAATGGCGGGGTCGACTACCGCGAGTTCGACGGCCGCACGTTTCCCTTCGACAACGCCAGCTTCGATCTGGTCACGGCCATCTGCGTGATGCACCATATCGTGCCGGCCGATTGGGCGCACTTCATCGCCGAGATGCGGCGGGTGGTGCGCCCGGCGGGACTCGTCTGCGTGATCGAGCACAATCCGTACAATCCGCTGACGCGCCTTGCCGTCTCACGCTGCGAATTCGACCGGGACGCCGTCTTGCTCGGTGCCGGCACGACCCGAAAGCTGATGGCCGCCGGCGGCTTGCGCGAGATCGGAGCCCGCCATTTCCTGCTGCTCCCCTGGAACACCAGACCGGCGCGTCGCCTCGAACATGCCCTCAGCGGCGTGTCGCTCGGAGGTCAATACGCAGCCTTCGGGACCGGCTGATCTATCTTGGCGGCGTATCACGCCGCTTGTGCACGACCGCCACATCGTCGCTGTAGACGCGTTGCCACTGCGGCAGCCGATCCAGCATCGCGACCGCCGGCGTCCGCGGCGCGAGCAGCGTCGCGCCGATGTCGTATTCGTCGAGCAGCTTGAGAAAATCTGCGAGATCGACCAGCGCCAAGGCACGATTGTAGCGGTCGATGAACGGTCCGCCGTACAGTTCGCCGCGACCATCGACAAAGGTGGGAATGCCGGCAAAGATCAGATAGCCGCCGAAGGAGTAATCGTTGAGGATGCGCCCCGTCTTGGCGAGGTTGGTTTGAGCGATCGCAGCCTGGGGGGTGATATTGGAAGCCGGCCTGATGTCGCGCGCCAGCGCCGCGCCGCTCATTGCGATCAAGACACCGAACGCCGCCAGATTCAGGCCGCGTGACCAGCCCTCCGCATCGTCCGCTGTCCGCTTGCCGAACGTTTGACCCAAGGGGGCCGCCAGATAGAGCGGCGCCAGCATGGCCAGAAGATCCGCATTGCGGACCTGCGCCAGTGCGAAATGGAGCAAGCCGATCACCACCAGCGTCCGCACGACCGGCAGCGTCACGCCGCGCGAGAGCGCAAAGATGCCGGCCAGCAGCAGCAGTTCGAAGCCGCCGACATGGCTGAAATCCTGCGGCCGCCATTCCGCGATCCAGGCGAGCGCGGAGCCGAGGCCGAGCGTCGTCAGCGGCATCAGCAGCGGCTCCGGCCCATGCGGCGTCAGGCAGGACGCAGCGAGGGCAAGCGCCGTGAATGGCAGCCACCGCAGGACAACGCGCGGCCATTCGCTTCGCCCCTCACGCAGCAGCGCCTCGAGCACCGCCGGGCCGATCAACCCGAGCGCCAGCACCACGCTGCCATGCAGATTGGCCCACAGGACCAGCAGCGGCAGCGCCCAATATGGCGGAGGCCCGCCGCGATCCATGCAGCGCACCAGGGCGGCCGCCCAGGTCACCATCACCGGCAGCACGAGGGCGTGTGGCCGCGCCAGCATATGCGGCGCCAACAGGACGACGGCCGCGATCACCATGAGCAATGTCAGGCTCGGCGAGAGCTCGCGCAGCAGGAAGAAGGTGAACAAGCCAAAGGCCAGCGCTATCGCGGCGGCTGCGACAATGACGACTCCGGGCCAGCCGGAAGGTGCGTAGGCTCCGGCGTAGACGAGCTCCGAGAGCCATTCGAACGTGATCCAGGGCGCGCCGAGCTTTGAAAACGAAAAGGGATCGCTCTCCGGCAGGGCGCCATGCGCGATGATCCAGCGTCCGACCTCGAGATGAGAATAGCTATCGGGATCACCCAGCAGCCGCGGCCCAGCGATCAGCAGCAGGCCATACACGCCGAGGCCCACTGCCCAGGGGAGCGCTGCTCGTGCCGGAAACGGTTGAACCGCGCTGTGGACGACCTGGTCAGTCATGGCGGGCCAAAATAGGACGCAAGCGTTAAGTTCTTCTTTAGTGATTCCCGCGTTTGCGCCGAGGCGCGCCGACGGCTCCGGACGGATTGGCCGCGCAACCCATCTCGGATGGATTGTCGCCGGCGTGATCGCAGGCTGCCTTCACTTCTCGGTGCGGACCGTCTTGGGAACCGACACGCCCGTTCAGCCATGCGGTATCATCCGATGGTCAAACAGGAAGGTGTCATGCTCTTCGCAATCTCTTCATCGCACTTCTCGTCACGGTCTCGGTTGCGACGGCGCGCGCAGCGCCGCAATGGCTGAGCCTGCCGCCGACGCCAACCTTGCCCAAGGCGGCCCAGAGCGGCTATGCACCCGTCAACGGCGTCAAAGTCTGGTACGCCGTGTTCGGCCACGGCCAGCCCGTCCTGTTGCTGCATGGCGGCCTGGCCAACGCAAACTACTGGGGCCACCAGGTCCGCGCGCTGCAACGGCATTATCAGGTCATCGTCATGGAGAGCCGCGGCCATGGCCGCAGCAGCCGCAATCAGGAGCCGTATGGCTACGATCTGATGGCCTCCGACGTGATCGCCCTGCTCGATCATCTGGGGATCAAGAAGACCGCGATCGTCGGCTGGAGCGACGGCGCGATCATTGGCCTCGACATCGCGATGAAGCACCCGGAACGCGTGAGCAGGCTGTTCGCGTTTGCGGCCAACTCGGATCCGTCAGGCGTTGCGGATATCGCGTCGAACGACGTCTTCAATGCCTATATCGCCAGGGCCGGCGAAGAGTACAAGCGGCTCTCGCCGACCCCGACGGAGTACAAGGGCTTCGTCGACGAGATTACCAAGATGTGGGAGAGCCAGCCGAAATGGACGGCCTCGGACCTCGTGGCGATCAAGGTCCCGATCTGGATCGTCGATGGCGACCGCGACGAGGCGATCAAGCGCGACAACACCGCGTTCATGGCGGCGAGCATTCCGGGCGCCGGCCTGTTGATCCAGCCGCAGGTCAGTCACTTCTCGTTCCTGCAGGACCCCGAGCAGTTCAACGACGATGTGCTGCATTTCCTGGGGCGGAAGGACGCGGCGAAGTGAGATATCGTAAGGTGAGCAAAGCGACTTGTCGGCCGTAGCTCGAAGAGCGAAGGCGGATGCGTGCCCACGACTTCGGTCTCAGTTGCTGAGAGATCGTGGGCACGGCGCTACGCGCCTTTGCCCACGCTACGAGACCGGTGCTGAGTCACTGCGAGCCCAAACTGCATCCACATCGTCATTGCGAAGCGCGGCAGCTATTTCGCGACCTTGGCCCGGTCCTTCACGGGGATCACGAGCTTCAGGCCCGACCAGACATCGTCGACGGCGCAGACCTTGATATCGACGAGACCGTTTGCGAGCGCGGTGTCGCGCACTAGCGTTTCCGTCACATCGGTCACCACGCCGGACGCCTTCTTCGGCCATGACGCCCAGATCATCCCGCTGGGCGCGATCACCTTGCGATAGCCGCGCAACTTGGCCGCAAAGCCCTTCGCCTCGATTACGAAGACATGCACCATGTCGAGCGGCGCCTTGGCGGTCTTTGCCATGACCACGTCGTCAGGCAACTCGCCGACGACGTCGCGATAGGCCGTCGAGAGGCCATCCACGAAAATACAAAAGCCCGGCTTGATGCCGAGCTTTTGCACTAACGGTTTGCCGGAGTAGCCGGCCATGGCACGCAGGAGTTACGCCTGGGGCTGCGGCTCCAGGCCGGGATCTGCATCGGGCCGCGGGCGCGGCGACTTGCCGGCCGGGGGCACCGCTGAGGCGCGTGGCGTTGTCGGCTCGAGCACGGACTCGCGGTTCGGCTTCTTGCCCTTGAGCAGATCGACGATCTCGTCGCCCGAGAGCGTCTCGAACTCGAGCAGACCCTTGGCGAGAGCTTCGAGATCGGCGCGCTTCTCGGTGAGAATGCGCGTCGCTTCGTTGTAGCCCTCTTCCACGAAACGCCGGATCTCGGAGTCGATCTTCTGGACCGTCGCCTCGGAAGCGTTCTGCGTGCGCGAGACCGACATGCCCAGGAACACCTCGTCCTGGTTTTCGCCGTAGGAGACGGTGCCGAGCTTTTCGGACAGACCCCAGCGCGTCACCATCATCCGGGCCAGACGTGTCGCCTGCTCGATGTCGGAGGACGCACCCGAGGTCACCTTCTCGCGGCCGAAGATCAGCTCTTCGGCGACACGGCCGCCCATCATGATCGCGAGGCGCGAGGTCATCTGCTCCAGAGACATCGACAGCTTGTCGCGCTCGGGCAGCTGCATGACCATGCCGAGCGCACGGCCGCGCGGAATGATGGTCGCCTTGTGGATCGGATCGGTCGCGACGACGTTGAGGCCGACGATGGCGTGGCCGCCCTCGTGGTAGGCCGTCAGCAGCTTCTCTTCCTCGGTCATGACGAGCGACTTGCGCTCGGCGCCCATCATCACCTTGTCTTTTGCTTCCTCGAACTCGGCCTGCGTCACCATCCGCTTGTTGCGACGGGCGGCCGTGAGCGCGGCTTCGTTGACGAGGTTCATCAGGTCGGCGCCGGAGAAGCCCGGGGTGCCGCGCGCGATGGTCTTGAGGTTGATATCCGGCGCCAGCGGCACCTTGCGGACGTGAACCTTGAGGATCTGCTCGCGGCCGACGACGTCGGGGTTCGGCACCACGACCTGACGGTCGAAGCGACCCGGACGCAGCAGCGCCGGATCGAGCACGTCGGGGCGGTTGGTCGCGGCGATCAGGATCACGCCCTCGTTCGCCTCGAAGCCGTCCATCTCGACCAGCAGCTGGTTCAGCGTCTGCTCGCGCTCGTCATTGCCGCCGCCGAGACCGGCGCCACGATGACGACCGACCGCGTCGATTTCGTCGATGAAGATGATGCAGGGCGCGTTCTTCTTGGCCTGCTCGAACATGTCACGCACACGAGAGGCGCCGACGCCGACGAACATTTCGACGAAGTCCGAACCGGAGATCGTGAAGAACGGCACGTTGGCTTCGCCCGCGACCGCGCGCGCGATCAGCGTCTTACCGGTGCCGGGGGGGCCGACCAGCAGCACACCGCGCGGAATGCGACCGCCGAGGCGCTGGAATTTGCCGGGGTCGCGCAGGAATTCGACGATCTCCTGCAGGTCCTGCTTGGCCTCGTCGACGCCCGCGACGTCCTCGAAGGTGACGCGGCCATGTGCTTCCGTCAGCATCTTGGCGCGCGACTTGCCGAAGCCCATCGCCTTGCCGGCGCCGCCCTGCATCTGGCGCGACAGGAAGATCCACACGCCGATCAGCGCGATGAACGGCAGCCAGGAGACCAGCAGCGAGACGAACCACGGCACGTTGTCGCCCGGCGGCTTCGCGGTGATCTGCACCTTGCTGTCATACAGGCGCTTCACCAGCGTCGGGTCGTTCGGCGCATAGGTCTGGAAGCTGGAGCCGTTGGTGAAAGTGCCGTGGATATCCGGGCCCTGGATCACGACGTCGCGCACATTGCCGCGGTCGACCTCGCTCAAGAGCTGCGAGAAGGCGATATCCTGCGAGGAGGCTCGTTGACCTGGATTCTGGAAGAGCGTGAACAACGCCAACAGCAGCAAGACAATGATGACCCAGAGGGCGAAATTGCGCAGATTGGCGTTCATCGATCTTCCTTCGTGGTCGCGCGGATCGCGGCCTCATCCTTGGGCAAGCTAGAGAAAATCCCCAAGGAATCCTCTCGGTTAGACGCATACAATCTAGGTGCCGCCCCGGTCGCTGCCAAGGGAACGAGATGGGACTATTTAGCCCATCTTAGATCGATTCCCGCTGAAATAATGGCGCCCGATGCGGGGTTTTTCCTGCCTGGTTAAGGTGTCCTGACGGCACGGGGCCGAAATGGCCGGTGTCATGATCCGACCCATGCGGCCTTCGGGGCGCCCTTCAGGCACCCCTGCGCCGCCGGGCCGGCGCCGGTGCGATGTGGATACGCCCGCCGGCAAGGCTGATCAAGGCTCCCGCAAGGGTCTGTCGCAATGCCGCCCGGCCGTTTGCGGCCGCGCGAGGGGGCGCGGCGATGGCCTGATCGAGCACGGCCAGGAGGGCTTCGACCTTGCCGAGTTCCGCCGGCCCTTCATGTCCGAGCGCGTTGACGGCCCGCAGCAGGAGCCGCAGCCGGACCTCTTCCGGCAGGGCGGCAAAGCTCGATGCCTCGAAGCTTCGAACGCCTGCCTGCGGCGCAACGTCGCGATCCCGCAAACGGAGGAAGCGCTCGGCGCCGTCGGCGAGCACCTCGACCGCCGCATTGGCCCGCGCCAGCCTTGTCGCGAGCCGCACGAGCGCCCGGGCATCGCCGCCTTCGGCCGCGAGAAGCGGCAGCAGCGCGCGCAGGCGCGGCCGGGTGAATGCGGTGTCGCGGTTGGTGGGATCGTCGGCAAAGTCGACACCGGCCCGCTTCAAGGTCGCGATCAGCTGCGCCTTGGGGACGTCGAGCAGCGGACGCGCCAGCAGGATGCCCTCGCGCTCGCTGAGGGAAGCCATTGCCGACAGGCCGGCAAGTCCGCTGCCGCGGAGCAGCCGCATCAATACCGTCTCGGCCTGATCGTCGCGGGTATGGGCGGTCAGCACATGGCTCGCGCCGACGGCGCGCGCGGCCTGCGCGAGCAGGCGGTAGCGTTCCTCGCGCGCTGCCGCCGGCAGGCCCGTCTTCGGCTTTGCGCCACGCCAGCGCAGGGTCCGGTGCGGCAGGCCAAGCTCGGTGGCGAGCCGCTTGACCTCGCGCGCCTCGCGCACCGCCTCGCGCCGCAGGCCGTGATCGATCGTGACGACGGTGAGAGCCGGGCCGCGCGAGAGGCTGCGCCGCCACCGCGCCGCAAGCCACATCAGCGCGACCGAGTCGGGTCCGCCGGAGACGGCGAGCACCAGCGAAGGCGCAGCTTTCAGGCCGGCAAAGAGCCGCCTCGCCTCGCGCGCCGAGATCGGAGAATTGTCGTCGTCTGACATGACGCTGCCCAGCAATCGCCCGCGAATGGCGGGCGCAATCTATCGCAACACCATCCGCGTTGTCAGGACCCAGGCGTCAGCACTTCACCCGCTTCTGCTCGCGGTCGACGGCGGCTTTGACGCCGGCGGAGGCACGCGGATATTTACGGCCGACCTCGCCGAAGGCGGCGCAGGCGGCCTCCTTCTCCTTCAAGGCGGCGAGCGACTGGCCGAGCCGCAGCAGCGCATCCGGCGCCTTGGCCGATTTCTCGTATTTGGTGGTGACGGTGAGGAAGGCTTCGGCGGAGTCGCGATATTGCTGACGCTGGAAATAGCTCTCGCCGAGCCAGTATTGCGCGTCGCCGAGCAGCGGATCACTCGGGTATTTCGCAGCGAAGTTCTTCATGGTCTGCTCGGCGAGCGCATAGTCCTTGCGCTGCATGTAGCCGATGCCGAGGTCGAACTCGTCGCGGGGCGTGGCCGAAGGCGGCAGCGTCGTCAGGGCCGGAGCGCCAGCAGGTGCCGGATAGCCGGATTGGGCCGGCGGATAACCGGGCTGCGCGGCCGAGGGCGCGGCCTGCGGCTGATAGCGCGGGG
>NZ_JXDL01000001.1:6127835-6198724 GCF_001590795.1 Bradyrhizobium sp. AT1 | reverse complement strand
CTGCACGGCCTGCTGCTGCGGCTGGCGATAGCCCGGCGCGACCTGCCCCGGTCCGATCTGCGCGGGCGGCATCGCCGCGACATTGGGCGCCTGTCCAGGCGCGGCCTGCGCGCCGCCTTCGAGCGCCCGCAGCCGCTCTTCGAGCTGGCGGTTGCGGTATTGCAGCTCCTCGTTCTGGCCGGTGAGCTGGCGCAGCTGGTTCTCCAGCCGCTCGATCCGCATCTCGGGATCATCGTCCGTCTGCGCGAATGCGGGCGAGCCCAAAGAGAGCAGCGCGGCCATCGCCACGGTGCCGGTAAAGACCTTAAATCTGGATGACATCTTGCCCTGACGACGAAAGCGAAATGGCCTGCGACGGAACATGCGACGCGCCACACATTGAGGGGGAGTACGCCAAAACTGTGGCTGGCACCACGGGGTTTTAGGTCACGGATTGCTGAAACGAAACCGGCGCCCGAGAGGGCGCCGGCATAGTCGGTTTCTGAAGATGAACGGCGCCTGACTGAGTGCAGTATCTTGGCGTCAGTATCTTGGCGTCAGGAGCTCGCGTTCAGCACGGTCACGGCGCGACGGTTCTGCGACCAGCAGGAGATGTCGTTACAGACGGCGACCGGCCGCTCCTTGCCGTAGGAGATCGTGCGCATGCGGTTCGGATCGATGCCGCGCGAGGCGAGGAACGAACGCACCGACTGGGCTCTGCGGGCGCCGAGCGCGATGTTGTATTCGCGGGTGCCGCGCTCGTCGGCATGACCTTCGACGGTAAAGCTGTAGCGCGGATAGGTCTGCAGCCACTGCGCCTGCTTTTCCAGGGTCACGATCGCCTGCGGGGTCAGATCGGTCTGGTCGCTTTCGAAGAACACGCGGTCGCCCACGTTGACGACGAAGTCCTGCTGGCTGCCCGGCGTTGCCGCATTGGCCATCGCATCCGTCGCAGCATTCTTATTGGCGCAGGCGCCCATCGACAGCGCGACGGCGAGCACTGCGGCCAGCTTCAATCCCTGGAGGATACGCATAGGATGTTTCATTCCGGAGCCTCCACGCTCACGTTAGTCCACTGCTGTCCGGTCTACAGGGGGTTGGTTAAGCGAACGTTCCGTCAACCTTGACGGAACCTTGCCTCAGCCGGTCAAATGCCCCCAACCAGCGAAAAGCACCCGTCATGGTTAATGGGTTGTAAATGTGGCGCGAGGGTGAAGGCAAGTCTGCCCGGTCGGCAAAAACGCTGGGTTCGGCCGGAATTTTGCGCCTGTTCATGACAAATCGCCCGGTCTGAGCCGGGGTGGAGCGCGGGCCGCGGCCAGGCCTCAGGCCTGCGCCGTGCCGGCGACGAGAATCGGGCGCGGCGCGACCGTGCGGACGTTCCCGCGCTGGAACAGCATCCGCCGTTCGAACGCACTCGAGCGCATGATCGGAAACCGGGTCAAGACCCGCTCACGAAGGCTTCGGAAATCGGACGCCATCAAGGCGACCTTCTTCAACACATTCGGAAACGAGCGCGGCTCGGTGATGGCCTCGTGCAGAAAGACCCGGCGGTAGAACGCCTGATGCTCCGCCCGGACCTGCGCGAGCCCCGTATCCGCGTTGAAATGCTCGCAGGCGAGATAGGCAAGGCGCAAGGTGACGTAGGGCAGTTCCGGGAACCGCCGGGCCTGCTCCGGATCGGCAACGAAACGCGCGGGATCGACGAAAACCTCGCCGCGGTCGAGACGGGGGTGAAGAACGTCGCCGAACAATTCGGTCGCATAGGACATGCGCTGCTCCGACGTGAGCACGTGCACGCGGACGGAGCTGCAGAGCTCGCCATCGACATAAATTCCGAAGGTCCAGGCGTTCGGCGCTTCGTCGTAGCGATCGCTGACGCGATGCGAATCGGACGGCAGGATCAACCCACCGTGCAGATAGGCGCGATAGCGCATCTGATAGAGGCGATCTTTGTCTTCCGGAGTTTCGATCAGTCTGTAATCGACCCGATCAAAAATCCCTGCCCCCCGCATGATTTGCGGAGCGCGCGGCTCGGCCCGGGATTCCATCCTGACACTCCAAACACGTCCAACAACTTCCGCGAGTTTGAAAAGATTAACGCCTCCTTAATCGAATTGCAAAGGCTTGAATCGATCACGGTTAATCCCCCGTGCGACTACGGTGGCGCGTAACGACTTGAAATGACGGGAAATCCCGAGGGGTAAGGTCAGGCGAAAGAGCGCGACGAAATCGAAACGACCTGACCGTCGTGGATGTGCCGACCATGCGAGGCATTGAGCAACTGGCGCACCCGTACCGCCGGCACTGGCCGGCTGAACAGATAACCCTGTCCCTCGGTCACCGTCCCGTCGGCGCTGATCAGCTCCAGCTGCTCGTTGGTCTCGATGCCCTCGACCACCACGGCCATGCCGAGATCGGCCGAGAGCCGCGCGACGCCGCGCAGCAGCGTCAGCGGGCGGTCGGTGTCGATGCCTTCGAGGAAGGATCGGTCGATCTTCACCTTCTGCATCGGGAAATTGTGCAGATAGCTGAGGCTGGAATAGCCGGTGCCGAAATCGTCGAGCGAGATGCGCACGCCGATCGCATGCAGCTGCGACAGGATGTCGTGGGTAAGCTGGGTGTTGCGCAGCAGCGAGGACTCGGTGATCTCGATCTCGAGCCGATGCGCCGGCAGGCCCGACACTTCGAGCGCGTAGCGGATTTCGCTCAAGACGTCGCGCTGGTGGAATTGCTGCGGCGAGAAGTTGACGGCGACGCTGACGCCCTCCGGCCACTTCATGCATTCCATGCAGGCGCGGCGCAGGATCCAGCGGCCGAGATCGACGATCAGGCCCATGTCCTCGGCGACCGGAATGATATCAACCGGCGAGACCGTGCCCCGCACCGGGTGATTCCAGCGCAGCAGCGCCTCGCAGGTGGTGATCTTGCCGGACTTCAGATTGACCAGCGGCTGATAGAACAGCTCGAACTCCTCGTTGGCGAGCGCCTTGCGCAGGTCGAGCTCGAGGATGCGGCGCGCCTCGACGGTCGCCGCCATCTCGTCGCGGAAGAAGCAGAAGGTGCCGCGGCCGTCCGCCTTGGCGCGGTACAGCGCCATGTCGGCGTTCTTGAGCAGCGTGTCGGCGCTGACGCCCTCCGGCGAGGTCAGCGCGATGCCGACGCTGGCGCCGATCTCGACCAGGTGATTGTCGATGCGGTAGCGCTCGCTCAGCCGCTCGACGATGCGGCGGGCAAGCGCGGCGGCGTCCTCGGGCGAGGAGAGGTTCTGCTGGAACACGACGAACTCGTCGCCGCCGAAGCGGGCGACGAAATCCTCGGGACGCAGCATCTCGCGCAGGCGGTTGGCAACGGCGCACAACAGCTGGTCGCCACAGGGATGACCGAGCGTGTCGTTGACCTGCTTGAACTGGTCGAGGTCGACGAACAGCAGCGCGGAAAGCCGCTCGGCGCTGTGCGAGTTCATCAGCAGCCGTTCGATCTCGTCGCGGAAGCTGACGCGGTTGGGCAGCGCCGTGAGCTCGTCGTAGCGGGCGAGATGGCTGATCCGCGCCTCGGCACTCTTGCGCTCGGTGATGTCTTCCAGAAGAAGGACGGCACCTCCATCCATCATCGGCTGAATGGTCCATGACAAGGTCCGCTCTCCCGCTGGGGCAGGATCGGCAGTCACGATCTCCTTGATCTGCAACTCCCGGATACCATGCAGGATCTGAGCGCCGCTTTCCCTGGAGATGGAGCCGGCCTCGATGCAGGCATCGATGATCCGGGTCGCGCTGGCGCCGCTCTGCACGAGGTCGTCGGGCAGCTTCATCATCTCGCCGAAACGGTGGTTCATGATCGCGAGCTGGCCGTCGACGCGGAACATGCACAGCCCGTGCGGCATGTTGTTCAATGCGGTATCGAACTGGCCGGCAAGCGCCGCTTCGCGCTCGCGTGCGACCAGCGCACGCATGAATATCCTGTGCAGATTGGCCGAGATTCCCATTAGCGAGAACAGGAAGGCGGCGCTGATGACCGACATCGCCACGTAGAACGGCGTGCCCCGCAGCGCGAGAGCGATGACGATAGGAACGAAAACGAGGCTGACCTGGAGCTGGAATATCCATTGCCGGCCGTAGGCTCGGCCGGCGCCGCCCGCCGCGATTCCGGTCGTGACGGATAGTGCGATCATATGGGCCACGGCGTCGTCGCTGGCCAACAGGGTCGTCGAGCACCAGGTGCCTATCGCAGCCGCCTGGATCATGGCGCCGATCTGATAACGCTTTTGCCAGCGTGCGGCTCCTTCGGCCGTCAGGGTCGATTTGCGCTTTTGATACAGCACCAGATCGAACGCGCGGGCGAGGCCGGCGAGGGCGAGCAACCCGACACAGGCCCAGATGAGAGGCTCTGCCGTCTTCAGGGCCGTCAGCGCCGCTCCGATGGAGACGAACACCAAACCGGCGAGCAGAGGCCGCGGGGCTTCAAATAGCGAATCGATCAGCGCCGCCGAAATCGTCGGCGAGGCCTGCTCCTGCTTCGGCTCTCCGCTCTGGCTTGCGAACTGCATTTGTGTTTGTACGCGCGTCCTGTTCGGCGCGTAGTTTTACTCAACCCGGATGAAGCCTTTCTGAGGGAACATCGTTAAAGTCGAGTTGTTTTTCGGCAATAGCGAACCTGTTTCTGCTGACATTTCAAGCAACTAGGCAAGCCTTGCCGAGGGCAAGGTGAAGGAAAGCTTGCTTTCCTCACCAAACGCGAAAAAAACCGCACGCCTTTTCGACAAGATCGCGCGTTGCAGCCGCGCGATTATTGCCCCGCGGTCGAGGACAACAGCGGCGACCAGGCCGGGTCGGAGGCGAAGCCCGGCGTCGGCACCTTGAGCTCGTTGCGACCGGAGATGTCGACGCTGTACAGCGAGGGCCCGCCATTGCCGCCGGGATCGCGGAAGAACATCAGCACGCGCCCGTTCGGCGAGAAGGTCGGGCCTTCGTTATGGAAGCCCGAGGTGAGCAACCGCTCGCCGCTGCCGTCGGGCTTCATGACGCCGATCGAGAACTGCCCGCCGCCCTGCCGGGTGAAGGCGATATAGTCGCCCTTCGGCGACCACACCGGGGTCGAATAGCTGGCGTTGGTGTCGTCCTTGGAGAAGGAGATCCGCTGCGCCTGGCCGCCGCCCGCCGCCATCACGTAGATCTGGGACCGGCCGCCGCGATCGGATTCGAAGCAGATGCGGGTGCCGTCCGGCGAGTAGGACGGCGAGGTGTCGATCGCCGGCGTGTCGGTGAGGCGCGTGGTCGAGCGCGAGCGCAGATCCATCACGAACAGGTTGGAATTGCCGCCCTGCTGCAGGCTCATGATGACGCGCTGGCCGTCCGGCGAGAAGCGCGGCGCAAAGGTCATGCCGGGGAAGTTGCCGACGATCTCGCGCTGGCCGGTCTCGATGTTGAACAGATAGACCTTCGGATCGCCCTGGCCGAACTCCATATAGGTGATCTCTTGCGAGTTCGGCGAGAAACGGGGCGTCAGCACGAGGTCGGAGCCGCGGGTCAGATAGCGCACATTGGCGCCGTCCTGGTCCATCATCGCGAGCCGCTTGACGCGGCGCTCCTTCGGGCCGCTCTCGTCCACGAACACCACGCGGCTGTCGAAATAGCCCTTCTCGCCGGTCATCCGCTCGTAGATCTGGTCGGAGATGATGTGGGCGATCCGGCGCCAATATTCCGGCGAGGTGAAATATTGCTGTCCCGCGAGCTGCTGGCCGGAGACCACGTCCCACAGGCGGAATTCGGCCTTGAGCCGGCCGTCGGGCTGGCGCGTCATGCGGCCGGTGACGAGGGCCTGCGCGTTGAGCGTCTTCCAGTTCTGGAATTGCGGCGCGACGTCCATGTTGTTGATGCGCTCGATGAAGGCGGCCTGGTCGATCGGCGCGAACAGGCCGGAGCGCTTCAGATTGTTGGTGATGACCTGCGTGACGCCGTTGCCGACGTCGCCGTCGGACGGCGAGCCCGGCAGGAAGTTGGTGATCGCGATCGGGATCGGCTGGAATTCGGTCGGGTCGATACGAATTCGGCCCTGCGCGAAGGCCTGCCCGCCCCCGAGCATCGCGAGCGTCGATCCGGTCAGGGTTATGAAGCGGCGGCGGTTCATCGATCGGACGTCATTCATTGCAAAATTCTTTTGTTCGGATGTCACAACATATCTTTCAGGCCGAAAGTCATGGGAATGAGCTTCCAGCTCTCGTACTGCTGCTTCGGCATGAACGAGTAGACCTGACACTGCACGATGGCGCGCTTGGCGCTCTCCGCCACCGCCTGGGCGATCGACCGCGACGGTCCCCTCACCGCGACCACGATGGGTTCGGACGCCAGCGATCCGTCGATCTTCATGGGGATGTCGATGTCTGCCTCGTACTGGTCGGCATCCTGCCCGTTATAGGTGGGCGTGAAGCAGCGCTTCACCGCGCCCTGGAACGCTCCGCGCCATGTCGCGACGTTGTTGGCGGCAGTGCCCGTCGCCGCTCCCAGCGAGGCCGACGCATTCAGCGCCGAGCCGGTCTGCTCGTGCCGGGTGGCGGCACGCTTGTCGAGATCGCGCTGAATCTGAGCGGGATCGAAGCTGCGCTCCTTGGGCTTCGGCTGCTGCTGGGGCTGCACCGCCGCGACCTTCTGCTCCACCGGTTTCGGCGGCGGCTTCTTGGTCTCCAGCTTCTTCTGTAGCTCGGCGATCGGATCTTCCTTGGCCGGATCAGGCTTCTTTTCCTGCGGCTTCGGCTCTTCCTTCGGCTTGGCCTCGGCCACGGGCTTGGGCGGCTCGGGCTTCTTCTCGACAGGCTTCTCGACGGGCTTCGGCGGCGGCTCCGGCTGCGAGTTGGTCTTGATCAGCTCTTTCTTCTCGGTGACCTTGCCGACGGCGTCTTCCTCGGGCTTCGCTTCCGCGATCTTCTCGACCTTCGGCTTCGGCTCTTCCTTCTTGCCGGTCTTCTGCCCAGCCATCATCTTGGCGAGCTGATCGGTGGAGATGATGTCGATCGGAAGCGACTCTTCCGGCGCGATGTAGGCCTTGCTGCTGAAGGTGACGAGCCCCCATCCCAGCACGAGGACGTGGAGGGCAATCGACGCAACGAGTGTCTTGTCGACGTTCACCTTCACAGGCCTAGGACCCCTGATCCGCTTCCGTGACGAGGGCGAGCTTCTTGAACCCGGCGCCGGAGAGCTGGCCCATCACCTTGGCCACCGTGCCGTAATCCGCCTTCTTGTCGGCGCGCAGATAGATGCGCTCCTCGAGCCCGCCGCGCGCGTCGGTGATCGCCTTCAGCTTGGGGATCAGCTCGTTGATCGCGATCTCGGTGTCGTTGATGAACACCTTGCCCTTGATGTCGACCGACATCTGGATCGGCTTCTGGTCGTTGTTCTCGAGGCTCTTGGCCTGGGTCTGCGGCAGGTCGAGCGGCACGCCGACCGTCAGCATCGGCGCCGACACCATGAAGATGATGAGCAGCACCAGCATCACGTCGACCATCGGGGTGACGTTGATCTCGGCCACGACGGGCTTGCGCCGGCCGCGGCGCCCGCCACCGCCGGACGAACTCGCAACGTTCATGCCCATGATCGCGTGCCCAAATTGCCCTTCACAGTAGAGCCAATTCCGTTCCGATGAAATCGGAACGGGGCTCTGGATTCTTGTCTCGACGCGTTTTCTTCACGCGAACCGGCATCCACTTCGCTCGAAAACGCTCCATACATGCCGCCCATCAGCCCCGCTCGTCGATCTGACGCGACAGAATGGCGGAAAATTCATCGGCGAAGCCTTCCAGGCGCTGGGCCTGCCGGTTCACCTCGGACGTGAACTTATTGTAGAAGATAGTGGCAGGAATGGCGGCGATAAGGCCGACCGCGGTCGCAAACAGCGCCTCCGCGATACCAGGGGCCACCACCGCCAGAGAGGTATTTTTCGACGCCGCGATCGACTGGAAGCTCGACATGATGCCCCAGACCGTGCCGAACAGGCCGACGAAGGGGCCGGCGGAGCCGACGGTCGCGAGCACCAGCAGGCGGCGCTCCAGCCGCTCGACCTCGCGGGCGATCGAGACGTTCATGACCTTGTCGATCCGCATCTGCAGACCCGCGACCGAGCGGGCGTGGCTCTCGAAGGACCGCTTCCACTCGCGCATCGCCGCGACGAAACAGGCCGCCATGGAGTGGGTCGGCTTGGCCGAGAGCGTGCGATAGAGCTCCTCGATCGATTCGCCGGACCAGAAGGCCTGCTCGAAACGGTCCATCGAGCGGCGGGTGCGGGCAAACAGGAAGATCTTGTCGATGGCGATCGCCCAGACCCAGACCGAGCAGGACAGAAGTCCCAGCATCACCGCTTTCACGATCCAGTGAGCCTGCCAGAACAGCGCGATCAGCGACACGTCCGCGGAAGCGGCAACCGGAAGGGCTGACTGAGCCACGTCGGCCGGATTCATAAGCAGTATCCTCTCAAGGCGATCGTTACCCGATGTGCCGGCCAGCAAATGGCTGCCGGTTCCCCGATGGCCGCGCTAGAACCGGCGCGGCCGGCAAGCCCGCTCAAAGCCTTGTCTTTTGGGGTGCAGGGGCTCGTCCAAAGCCGGCCGTCTGCATTCCCTGCCAAGATGTCAAAACTATGGGCCTTTGGCCCCGGGCCTTGACGGGCCTCGGCTTTCCGCTTTGGGCGCGACTGTCCGCCCTTACCAGAGCCCGCCGTTGGTTAATGCGGGGTTACCAGGGGTGAATTTGGCTGCGGAAAAGGTAGGCGGCGCAGGCGGTTGGGGTGGCGGACGGGCTCGAACCCGAAAGTTCCGCGTACGGAGTTCGCCCGAGGAACCGCGCTCCTTTCCGCGAGGTGCTGGATCCGCCGGGCCAGGGGCCGCAGCCCGCCTTACAGGCGCCTGCGCCGGCGCAGGCTGAGCGCATAGAGCCAGCCGCCCGCCGCGATCAGCACCGGCAGAACGAAGAGTGCGAAATCGCGCAACAGGATCATGGATCCAGCCCCGCCGTCGCAAACGACACTGCGCGCCTGAGCGCCAAGGCAGCCAGGAAATAGAGGGCGCCGCTGAGAAAGAGGTGCCAGGCGCCCGTTTCCACGAATTCCTGGTAGGTCTTGACCTCGGTCGGCCAGCCATTGAGGAACGCGATTGCAAACGGCAGCCAGCAGCCGAACCGGTCGAACAGGTCCGAGGCACGCGCGAACAGCGCAACGCGCTGTCTGGTCTCCTTGCATTCAGCGATGATCATGGTCGTACCCGTCGGCGGCGGAAAGCGCCGCTGGGGTTTGGTCGGGCTTCACCGCGAGCAGGTTCTAACGGGCCGGCTTTCTCTGACGGGAAATCTGGACCCCGACGCCGCCTCTGGAGGCACGTCAGGCCGCGGAGGCCGGCTCGGGGCAATTGGTCAATCGCGCGGGATTTCCGACCGCCGTGCAGCCGCCGGGAACGTCGGAAGTCACCACCGTGTCGGCGCCGATCCGGGCGAAATCGCCGATGCGGATATCGCCCAAAATGGTCGCTCCGGCGCCGATGAACACGCCGCGGCCGATGCGCGGCGAGCGCGTCGGCAGCTCACTGCCGCGGCCGATGCTGACATTCTGAAGGATGGTGACCTCCTCGCCGATCACGGCATGGGCGCCGATCACGATGCCCGTGGCGTGGTCGAGATAGACGGACGAGCCGATGTCGGCCGCCGGATGAATGCTGACCTGCAAGACGTTCGACGCTTCGTTCTGGAACAGCAGCGCGGCATCGCGATGATCATGATGCCAGAGCCAGTTCGAGACGCGCCAGGCTTGCAGCGCGACATAGCCCTTGAAATGCAGCAGCGGCGCCAACAGGCCGGCGATGGCGGGATCGCTGCGCACGATGGCCTGCAAGTCGCGGCCGGACGCTGCGACCAATTCCGGCGCGTGGCGAAAGGCATCGCGCGAAAACGCGGTGAAACGCGCCTGCTCCGCGGCGTTGCCGCCCAGCCTGCGCCCGATCAGAGCTGCCAGAGTTGCCGCGAGATCGTCATGGGCGAGGACGGCCTTCGCAAGCGACGCGCCGAAGACGGGATCGGATGCAACCGCGCGCTGCGCCTCGTCGCGGATCGCCTGCCAGAGGCGATCGTCCGTCGTCGCGCTTGCAGCTGCCGTCATCGCCATCCCCGGTATCCAGAGACTTCTTCATATAGGTCTCGGTCATCCGCGCGCCACGCCCAAGCGACAGGCGCGACCCCGAGCACCATGCCGCAGCCCCCCGGGAGGCTACGAGCTTGCGTGCCGGGCGGCGGCAACCATATAGTCCACCGAATTTCGGCCGTCGCTGCTTTGGCCGGAACGTCCATGCAAAGCAGCTCGTTCACGCCCCCCGCGGTGGTCCGCCATCCGCGGGTTTTTCGTACCCGGCCGCCCCCAGCGCTGCGGAGACGAAATCCCGAATTCCCGTTACTCGAGGTCACGCCAAGACATGTCGCCCAACGCGCCCGCCGACGACCACCACGACGACGTCATGTACCCCTCCGCCATACCGTTCGTGCTGGTTCATCTCGGCTGCTTTGCGGCGATCTGGTCGGGCGTCACCTGGCAGGCCGTCGCAATCTGCATCTCGCTGTACGTCGTGCGGATGTTCGGCATCGGGGCGGGCTATCACCGCTACTTCTCGCATCGGGCGTTCGCCACCGGCCGCGTGTTTCAGTTCATCCTGGCCTGCCTTGCGCAAAGCACCGCGCAGAAGGGCGTGTTGTGGTGGGCGGCCAAGCACCGGCATCATCATCTGCATTCCGACACCGAACTGGACGTGCATTCGCCGCGTCAGCGCGGCTTCGTGTACAGCCATGTCGGCTGGATCTTCTACCGCGAGCACGACACGACCGATCTCGTGAAGGTCGGCGATCTCACGGTCTATCCCGAACTGATGTGGCTGCATCGGCTGGAGCTGCTGCCGGCCTTCGTGCTTGCAGCGCTCTGCTTTCTCGTGGCGGGCTGGTCGGGTCTGATCGTCGGCTTCCTGTGGAGCACGGTGCTGGTCTATCACGCGACCTTCTGCATCAACTCCCTCGCCCATGTGCACGGACGCAAGCGCTACGTGACGGGCGATGATTCCCGCAACAATTGGCTGCTGGCGCTGCTCACCATGGGCGAAGGCTGGCACAACAATCACCACGCCTATCAGAGCAGCGTGCGGCAGGGCTTTTACTGGTGGGAGATCGACGTCACCTATTACGTTCTCAAAGTGCTGTCCTGGTTCGGCATCGTCTGGAACATGAAATCGCCGCCCGAACAGGTGCTGCGCAACGAGCAGCCGCTCGGCGCCCGGGTCATCAACCGGGCGGCCCGCGAGCTTGCCGGACGGTTCGATGCGCAGGCCCTCGCACAGGCGATCTCGTCGGCGCTGCACCGGGCCGACCCGGCCCAGCTGCAACTGCCGACGCTGCACGAGATCCTCCATCGCGCGCAGGACAGCGTCGATGCGCTGACCCATCTGCATTTGCCGAGGATACCGTCCCGCGAGGAGTTTCTCACTGAGGCCAAGGCGATGTTCGCGCGAACGCGATCGCTCAACGAGATCGTGGACCACGCTTACGAACACTTTCTGACGTCGGTTCGCGCGCAGCTCGTGACGGCGCGCTGAATCTTCGCTCATGCGAATCGGCTAAGTGAGGATTCGTGCTGCCGAGGACGCGCCGATTGCGCGTCCGCCGGCAGGCAAAAAGCGGCGCCGATTCTAGAGTTCGACCTTCAAGCGCTTTGCCGTCTGGGGCCCGACCTGGCCGTCGACGATGAGGCCTTTGGTCGCCTGAAACGCCGCGACCGCCGCCACCGTGAGATCGTTGTACTCACCGTTGATGGGCCCTGGATTGAACCCGAGATCCTTCAAGGCGCGCTGAATATCTCGAACGACGGACGCCTTCATGCCCGGCTGCCCGAGCGCATATAGCTGGCTCGGCCCGGCCAGCTCGAGGTCTTCACCCGCCTCCCGATACGTGAAGTTCGGGAGAAAGACGCCCGTGTCCCAATTGCGGCCCGACACCTTGCCGCGACGAACGCCATAGGCCGTGCCCATCGCCTCGACGGTGCCGCCTTTGCCGTCACACACGACGATGTGTCCCATCATGCCTGGTCCGGGTGGATAGCGCAGGAGAATGCCTCCGACCGTTGAGGCTGCCTGCTGCCACGGAACGCGCTTTCCCAGCTTCTGTGAATCGCTCTTCCAGGCCCCCGTATAGGCCTCGACCGTTGCGGGATTGCCGTTGTCGTCGACGCAGCCGTAAAGAAAGCCGCCGACCTGATACACCAGCCAGGACATGAACTCCGCGCAGTCCCACGGACCGTGCCAGTTCTTGTTGTTCTTCGGCACGCAGACGTTGACGTATTTCTCACCAATGCGGGTCTCGGCCAGCCTCAGCATCTTCTCGCCGTCGGTCATGCTATTTTCCTTTTGCCTAATCAGACTCGCTAAAAATTCGGCCTCAATATCGAGACTTCTCTGCGAAGTGACCGCAAAGCTCCGGCGAAGTTCGCACGTCTAAAGACGGCAACCGCTTCAGGTGCGCTCCGAAGCGGTCCGGGTGTCCAGGCGGAGCTTCAGCGCCGCCAGCGTGACCAAGCCTGCATTTCCATCGACCGGTATCTTGGCGTGGTTTTGAAACCACTCGACCGCCTGCGCGGTGGCGGGACCATATCGTCCATCCACGACGAGCGGCGGTTCGGCTCCGAGGTCGTTCAGGGCCTCCTGGAGCTCGCGCGTTTCATCCGAAGCAGTCGCGGTTTTCCAGGCCACCTGGTTCGCGCCACCCTTGCCGATCGCGCTCCACACGATCTCGAACAATTCCGTCCGGCCGCTCAAGCCGTTGTAACCGCCGTTAATCGTCCGCGTGATCGCACGGATATTGTTCTGATCCGCATAAGCGTTCAGGCCTCCCTCATTCCATTCGTTGAGCGCGGGAAGGAGGGCCGCTTCGGGTGCGACGATCATATCCGGGTTGTTGTAGAAATCCACGCCGGCAAGTTTGCCCATGCGCGCATAGTTGGCTCCGCCCGTCGTCTGCAGCAGGCCGCCGCCACGATATTTGTATCCGTCTCCGGACTTGGTGTTGCCGAGCTCCTTTGCCTTCTTCGGATTGCCCAGTCCATAGACGCGCTCGGCCAACGCGCGATCGTTGTTGAGAAATTGATCGACCTCATCGGGCCGGATCGCCGCGCTATGACGGCCAACACCGAAAATCTCGAGAAGACGCGCTGCAGTCTTGTATTTGAGGCTCTCGAACAGAACGGTGCCGCGGCCCGTCTCGTACAGGGCCTGAGCGAGGAAGTGCGCGATGCGCAGCGGAGTATTGATCTTGAAGCGCTCGAAGATGTCGTCGCCGTCTTCAAAGGCCTTGAGATAATTGGGATAGCAGCGAGGGGCCACTTTCCGAACGATCGATACGATCCGCACGAAAATACTCCCGAATATTCAGTGAAATATCATCGAGTGAAACATCTCGAGATTACGCAGAGCACCCTCTGGTTGCAAGAGGAGATTCGATTGCTGGACGAGCCGGACCGCGGCTTCGGTTGTGTCGGAGCCTGATCTCGCCTGAGGACGGCGGCCGGAGTCGGCTCAAGCCTCCTCTTCGGCGCGCGGGACATTGATGCGCTTGCCCCAAAAACCAAACCGCCCGCCTGCGGGTTGCGCAGACGGGCGGCTCGGGGCCATCAGGACTTTGGGGGCATGCGCCTGAAGGCTTTGCGATGTGTCAGCCTTGAAGGTCAGCCTTGAAGATCAGCCCTGCTGCTGGTCGGTCGGCGGCGGGGTCGGACGCGTCTTGTGCTGCGCCATGAACTGGTCGAACTCTTCCTTGTCCTTGGCGTGACGCAGACGGTCGAGGAAGTTCCTGAACTCGACCTGCTCCTCTTCGAGGCGCCGCAGCGTCTCAGAGCGGTATTCGTCGAAGGCGCGATTGCCCGAGGACGGCGGGCCGAAGCCGAAGCCGAAGCCACGGCGCTCCATGCGGCCGCGCATGCGATCCATCTTGTACTGCATCCGCTCCATCTTGTTCTGCCAGCGATCCTGGTGGCTCCAGCACGACATTCTTCTGCTCCCGAGTGTGAAAAAGAGAAGGGCAAGTCCGATCGGCCACCAGATGATGAAGCCGAGGATGGTCACGGCGATCCAGCCGGGATGCCATGGCGTATCGAGCATGTGAGGACGCTCGTACTGTTGGTGTTGGTCCGAAGGGCCGCGCCAGCGATTGACATCAGCGGTGTAGGCCATTTCCTTCTCCATGACGGCATCAGCCGTTGTGAATGTAAATAACATTTACATAGCTAGACGATCCCGCGATTTTGTCAAGCTGGCCGCCAGACACGCCCGCGTGATTATTGGCGTAATTTTATTTCGGCTTGCCCCAAGGACCGCCGGGCGGCACGCCTGAACCGGAGGACGCCTCCGGTGGCACCGGCGGCGGCTCGGCGCTCTTGGCTGGCGGACGGCGATCGGTCGGGAAGCCGAGGCCACGCAGATAGATCAGCACCTCGGCTTCGAGCAGTTCGTCCGGCGACATCGGCAGCTTTCGCCGCGCGGCATCCCCGCGCGAGAACAACGAGGCCACGCCGTGCGCCATCGACCAGATGTGCAGCGCCATCATCATCGCCGGCGGTCGCGGCGTGCCGGGCGGCGCCAACGCCGCGAGCCGCTCGGCCGCGGCGCGAATGATGTTGAAAGCGCGCTCGCTGGCGGCCTGCAGCGCCGGATTGGCATCGACCGGCAGGCCCGATTCGAACATCGCGTTGTAGAAGGCGGGCTCCTCGCGGGCGAAGGCGAGATAGGCCTTGCCGACGCGCTCGAACGCCGTGACCGTATCGGGCCGCCCGTCGTCCCAGGCCGCGGTCAGGCGCGCCTCGAATTGCTCGAAGCCGCGCTGGGCGATCGAGGACAACAGCTCGTCGCGGTCACGGAAATGCCGATAGGGCGCCGCCGCGCTGACGCCGGCCATGCGCGCGGCGTCGGCAAAGGTGAAGCCGGCCGCGCCCTTCTCGGCAATCAGCCCGAGAGCGGCCTGCAGAAGTGCTTCCTTCAGATTGCCGTGATGATAGCCGCGCTCGGCGCGGCGCTGCTCCTTGCGCCAGCTCATGTGAACGACTTTTACATGAGCCGGGCGCGAAGGTCACTAGCGGCGGGCGGATTGGTTAACCCGTATTTCCCGCAATCGGAGCGGCGAGGCCTAACCGCCCGGGATCGGCAGCACCGGCATGATCTCGACGCGCTCGCCCGGGAAGATCGCGAAGTGCGGGTGGTTCTCGAACATTTTTGCCGCGGCTTCATGGGACGCGGCCCGGATCACGGTGAAAGCGCCCATCTCGTTGGCGATGTCGGCGACGCCTTTGCCGTCGACCTGCTTGGTCTTGCCGAGCGGACCGCCCATGGCCTGGATCGCACCCTGGTGCTTCTCGACCCAGCCCTTCCAGGCCGCGATGCCCTCCTGCTCCTTCGCCTTGCGCTCGGCTTCGGACAGCGCGTTCCACGCAGCCCATTTCGGGCTGGTCTTGCTGCCGAGGAAAACGGCGAGATAGGTGTCGGTGCTCATAGGCTCTCTCCTCTGTTGATGGATCAACCAAAGCCGCGGATTGATCCGCGGGCGGTCACGGCTATGTCTTCAGGTCGCCAAAGCCGGCGGCGGCGGCCTGCACGTCAGGCGGAAAGTCGCTGATCTCCTGCACCTGCCGGACCTCGATGATTTCGTTCGGCGAGGCCGGGCATCGCTTGGCCCAGGCAATGGCCTCGGCACGCGAGGCGACCTCGATCATCCAATACCCGCCCAGGACTTCCTTGGCCTCAGCGAATGGGCCGTCGGTGACGATGGGCTTGCCGGTCGCAAACGAGACCCGTGCACCCGTCGACGGCGGATGCAGGCCGTCGAGCGTGATCAGCACGCCTGCGTCCTTCAGCGCCTCGTTGTAGTGCATCATCGCCGCGACACGCTCGGGATCAAGCTGAACGTCCGGCGGCGCAGTCTCATAACCGAGCGGGATCATCAGCATCATGAATCGCATGCGGTTCCTCCCGATTGTGCGCGGGGACGCCAGGCCCGCCGCGGAATGACGAATGGTCGGCGGGCCACCAGACCCGCGTTCGCCTGTAAGACGAACGACCTCCGACAAAGTCGACATGGTCGGGGAATTTTTCTGGAAGCTGTGCGGCGGTGGCGCCCGAGCTGGAATCTCCCGGCCATGCCGAGCCGGCATCCAGCTGGCCGCCGCCATGTCACGCCGACGCTGGAATTTCCGGAGCAGGGACAGACCGATATCAACCGCCTCGGATATGTCGATCCCAAATTCTGGTCCCTTGCGCGGGACCGGCTAAACTGTCATGTCGCGGGTTCGAGCAAAGGACCCCGTCATGCCCCCTGCCCCGCACCGCGTCGCCCTCGTCACCGGAGCCGCGCGCGGCATCGGGCTTGCGACCGCGAAGAAGTTTTTGGCCGAGGGCTGGCGCGTGGCGCTGCTCGACATCGAGGGCGAGCTGCTCGGCCGGGCGGTCGCCGACATCGACCAAAGCGAGGCGACGCTGGCGCTGACCTGCGATGTCTCGGATGCAACCGCGGTCGGCGATGCCATGGCAGCGGTCGAGGACCGGTTCGGCCGGCTCGATGCGCTCGTCAACAATGCCGGCATCGCGGTGTTCGCGCCGCTGATGGAAACGTCCGAGACGGACTGGCGCCGCGTGCTCGAGGTCAACCTCACCGGCCCCTTCCTCTGCACCAAGGCGGCGGTGCCCTTGATGCGCGAGGGTCATGGCGGGGCCATCGTCAACATCACCTCGATCTCGGCGGTGCGCGCCTCGACGCTGCGCTCGGCCTATGGCACCAGCAAGGCCGGACTCGCGCACCTCACCAAGCAGCTCGCGGTCGAGCTCGCCTCGCTCAACATCCGCGTCAACGCGGTCGCGCCCGGCCCCGTCGACACGGCAATGGCCAAGCAGGTGCACACCAAGGAGATCCGCGCGGATTACCACGACGCGATTCCGCTCAACCGCTACGGCCTGGAGGAGGAGCTTGCGGAAGCGATCTACTTCCTGTGTTCCGCGAGCGCGAGCTACATCACCGGCCAAATTTTGGCCGTCGATGGCGGTTTCGATGCGGCAGGCATCGGCCTGCCCACGCTGCGCGGTCAACGCCGCAACGGGTAGGACATGTCGAGTGGGTCAGCAATGCGGGCCGCGCGGGGCCGTTGGGCGTAACCCAGCTCTTCTCACACGACGCCGAAGATGGTGGGTTACGCCGAGCCATTGCGCTTCGCGCGATCGCTCAGCTAACCCACCCTACAAATCGAGTGGTGGAGATTTCATGCTACGTATCACCTGCCTCAAAGCTCTGATGCTCGCATCGGCACTGCTCGCCATCACGCCGGCTGCCGCCGAAATCCGCATCATCCAGTCTCCGGGCGGACAGGTCGGGCCGTTCCTCGATTTGTTCGAGAAGGTGCGCGAGAGCGGGGAGCGCGTGGTGATCGACGGCCCTTGCCTGTCTGCCTGCACGTTGGTGCTGAGCATCGTGCCGGGCGAGCGAATCTGCGTTACCAAGCGCGCCGTGCTCGGCTTCCATGCGGCACGTTCGGTGGACCGGCGCGGGCGCTTCTATGCCGAGCCGGAAGCATCGGTCGCGGTGCTTGCAGCCTATCCCGGCCCGGTTCGCGACTGGATCAGTCGCCGTGGCGGCCTCACCTCGCGATTGCTCTTGCTCAAAGGCCGCGATCTCGCCGCGATCTATCCGCGCTGCCGCTGACGAATTTGGCGGCCGCCGCTGATGTCACGCAAAGAGGTTATGTGAACCGCGTCACTTTAGAGCCGCTTGATTTGGAAAGCGACTTGGCTTGGAAAGCGACTTGGCCTGTAACGCGACTTGGCTTGGCTGGCCCGAGGCCATAAGGCAGGTTTCCCGGTGCTCGCGCCGTATGCGCACCGGGGCTCACCGCCATCACGCCATGCCTTCAATGCGATGGCTGCCTTCAGTGATGTCTGCCTTCAGTAGAGAGTCTGAATCACCGGCACCAGCTTCATGCTGGCACAGATAAGCATTCCCCAAAGGGCAAAATTGATCTGTAGCGCCGTCGCCATCGGTCGCTCCCCTTGCAAGTGACGTCCACCCCAGTTTGTAGCTTTTATGACTCACCAATAACGATTCTGACGTGCAGATCACAGCCCAATATTGCGCCAATTGTTGTGCGATGCGATCCGCACGGCTTCATGATGCGGCCTCACTGATTGCGCAACATGATGCGAATCGTAACGTTCGTCTCGGCCATGCCGGCCAGCTTATTTGCCTTAAGTTCCATTTCTCCGATGCGATGCGAGTTTCCAGTGTTGCGCTTGCGCATCGCGCACCGAACTTTGGGTCCGGCATGATGCGACACGTCTTCGTCTTGCTCATTTTCTGCGCGGCGCTGCTTGGATGTGCAGTCGCGCCGGCACAGGAGCGTCGTCCGATCGCCTGGGATGGCCTCGGTCGAGATCCCAACAAGAGTTTGAACCGCGCGCCGGTCGCGAAGCGGCGCGCGCCGGTGCCCGCACCCGCGGCGAGCGATCCCAATCAGGAGCGGGAACGCGTGCTCGGTACCTTGCGGCCCTACTCCGAGGCGTGGTGGGCGGTGTATGACGCGATCGAAGCCGAGCGCGACAAGCAGCTGGGCACCAAGCTCGTGATCTGTCCGAGCTGCGTTCAACCGCCGCCGCAAGGCGAAGACGTCACCGGCTCGATCCGCTGAGCGAGCTCACGACCGAGCCGGGCACGGCGCGACCAATCATGCGCGCGGCCGCGCGCCTCACATTCCTTCCGCCGGGCAGTTCACCATCCAAGGAATGCCGAACTTGTCGACACACATGCCAAAGCCCTTGGCCCAGAAGGTCTTGCTGTACGGCATGGTGACGGTGCCGCCGTCGGCGAGCGCGTTGAACTTGCGCTCGCCATCCGCGGGATCCTTCACCGTGAGCGAGACGGAGAAGCCCTGCGGCTTGTGGAAATGCTCGCCCGGCGCATCGGACGCCATCAGCACGCTGCCGTCGGGCAGCGACATCCGCGCGTGCATGATCATCTTTTCGCGTCCTGGCGTCGCGGGCACCTCCGGCGGCGCGTCCGAGGCGCGCATCATCGCGTCGATCTTGCCGCCGAGAACCTTGGCGTAATAGGTGAACGCAGCTTCGCAATTATCCTGATAGAACAGATAGGGATTGAGCATCGTTTCTCTCCTCTTCGTTTGCACAAGGGCTCATTGCTTCTCGGTGAGCTTCTTCAGGCTGGCGAGGCCGGTCTCGAAATCCTTGCCGATCATGCTGTCCATGTTGATGAACACCTGCATGACTTTCGACAGGAACGGGGCCGGGCCATACATCGCCCATGTGACCAGTGTGGCATCGCCTTGCGGCACAAAAGTGAACTCGGCGGTGTTATGGCCTTCGAAGGGTCGCTCGAAATCGAGCTTGATCCGGAGCTTCGAGGGTCCGCTCGCCTCGAGGATCTCCATGTGGCCGGCGCCGACATTGTTGTTGCCGTCCCAGGCATAGGTCGCGCCCTTGCCTTTCTCGGCTCCGCCGAAGGTCCGCTTCATGGCGGGATCGCGGTTCTCATAGGGGGACCAGCCGGTCCAGCGGTGGAAATCGGCGACATGCGGAAAGATGGCGTCGGCGGGCGCTTTGACGGCGAGACTGCGCTCGACGCGGAATGTATCGGGTTTCGTCAGGGCGAAGACGAGAACACCGGCGAGGCCGACGGCGAGCACGACGGCGATGATGGCAATGGCTTTCAGCATGAGGGGCTCCGTGGATACGGGCTAAGGACGAACGGGGACGGCGGGGGCCGACACGGCGGGACGAATCTTTTCGTCATGGCCGGGCATGACGGCGGAGAGGGTCCCGCGCGTCACTTCGCCTTCGCGGTTTCCTTCGGCTTCGGCTGGCTGTCCCGGATCAGGCGATCGAGATGCATGCGGATGTGGGCGGCCTCGGCGGAGGTGTTGGCGAGTGCGATGGCGCGGTCGAAGGCAATGCGGGCTTCGTCATTGCGGCCGAGCTGCATCAGGAAGGCGCCGCGCACGCCGTAGAAGTGGAAGTAGTTGGCAAGCTTCGGCGCGAGCGGCTCGATCAGATCGAGCGCGGCTTGCGGCCCCCGCACCTTGGAGACCGCAACCGCGCGGTTGAGCGTCACCACGGGAGAGGGCTGCACCAGCTCGAGCGCGCCGTAGAGCAGGTCGATCTGCGCCCAGTCGGTCTCTTCCGGCGTCGATGCACGGGCATGCAGCGCGGCAATCGCGGCCTGGATCTGATAGGGCCCGCTGCGGCGGTGGCGCATCGCCTTGTCGATCAGCGCCAGCCCTTCGGCGATCATGGTGCCGTTCCACAGCGAGCGGTCCTGGTCGTCCAGCAGGATCAGCGAGCCGTCCGCGGCAAAGCGCGCGGCACTGCGCGCATGCTGCAGCAGGATCAGCGCCGTCAGCCCCATGATCTCCGGCTCGCTCGGAAACAGCCTGAGCAGCAGGCGCCCCAGCCGGATCGCCTCTTCGCAGAGCGGCTTGCGGATCTCCGCGGTGTCGCCGCTCGCCGAATAGCCCTCGTTGAAGATCAGATAGATCATCGCCGCGACACCGGCGAGCCGCTCGGAGCGTTCGACTGCGCCCGGCGCTTCGAACGGCGTCCCGGCCTCCGCGACCTTCGCCTTGGCGCGGGTGATGCGCTGCTCCATCGCCGCGTCCGAGACCAGGAAGGCGCGCGCGATCTGCTTCACCGTGAGGCCCGAGACGATGCGCAGCGCCAGCGCGATCTGCTGCGTCGCCGGCAATTGCGGGTGGCAGCAGATGAACATCAGGCGCAGGATGTCGTCGCGGTAGTGCGAGCCGTCGAGCCGCTCGGCCAGCGCGCCCTCGGCGTCGTCGAGATCGGAGATGGCCTGGTCGTCCTCCGGCAGCGGCTGCTGCTTGCGGGTGCGTCGCACCTCGTCGATGGCGGCGTTGCGGCCGACCATGATCAGCCAGGCCGCGGGATCGCGCGGCGGCCCGTTCTGCGGCCAACTCTTGAGCGCGCGCAGCGAGGCGTTCTGGAACGCCTCTTCGGCGGTGTCGAGATCGCGGAAATAACGCAGCAGAGCGCCGACCGCCTGGGGGCGCGCCGAGGTCAGCGCGGTCTCGATCCAGCCGGTGTCGGCCTCGCTCACGCCGAAAGTCCTCCGGGCCGGAACACGCCGACGGGACGCACCTCATAGGCGCCGCCGGGATTGGCCGCGCCGAGGTCGCGGGCGACGTCGAGCGCCTCATCGAGATTCTTGCAGTCGACGATGTAGAAGCCGAGCAGCTGCTCCTTGGTCTCGGCATAGGGGCCGTCGAGCACCAGCGGCGGGTCTTCCTTGCGCAAGGTCGCCGCCGCCGTGGTCGGCAGCAGCCGCGCGACGGGCCCGAGCCGACCCTGCTTGGTGAGATTCTCCTGCACCACGGCGAGCTTCTTCATCACGGCCTCGTCCTGCTCCTTGCTCCAGGAGCCGACGAAGTCCTCATCGTGATAGCAAAGAATTGCATATAGCATGGGCAGCACTTTCCTCGGGGCTTGTTCTGAAGACGGCTCACTATGCCCCGGGCCGACAGGGCTGCGGAAATAATTTGCGAGAAGAATCCGTCAGATCGTGCCAATGAGGGCCACCTAGAGCGGAACCTTATGAGGCACTTCGAATGAGCATGGGCACACTGGCCGTCCTGATCAACAGCACGCAGCAGAACTGGCTGCCGGAGCGCTGGAAGGCCCGGTTCGAGGCGGTCGGCGGCGGCCGCCGCGTGGTGCTGCTGCCGGATGCCTCGCTCGATCCGGCCGAGGTGCACTATGCCACGGTGTGGAAGCCGGAGCCGGGCGCTCTCGCCGCCTTCCCGAACCTGCGGGCGATCTTCAATCTCGGCGCCGGCGTCGATGCGCTGATGGCCGACAAGAGCCTGCCTGACGTGCCGCTGGTCCGCGTCGCCGTGCCCGATCTCACCGGCCGCATGACCGAATATGTCGTGCTGCATGTGCTGATGCATCACCGCCAGGAGCTTTATTTGCGGGACTCGCAGCGCGCCAAGCGCTGGGAGCCGAAATATCAATGGCCGGCGAGCGCGGTCACGGTCGGCATCATGGGGCTTGGCACCTTAGGCGCGGACGCGGCCGACGTGCTGAGGCGGCTCGGCTTCCGTCTCGCCGGCTGGAGCCGCAGTCCCCGGGACATCGCGGGCGTCGAATGCTTCCATGGCGCCGCGGGCATGGATGCGTTCCTGCGCAAGACCGACATCCTGGTCTGCCTGCTGCCGCTGACGCCGGAGACCCGCGGCATCCTCAATCGCGACGTCTTCTCCAAGCTGAACCGCAACAGCCCGCTCGGCGCACCGGTGCTGATCAATGCCGGCCGCGGCGGCCTTCAGAACGAAGCCGACATTTTGGCCTGCCTCGACGACGGCACGCTGGGCGCCGCCTCGCTCGACGTCTTCGTGCAGGAGCCGCAGCCCGTGGACAGCCGGTTCTGGACCCACCCCAAGGTGGTGCTGACGCCGCACAACGCCGCCGACACCGACGCCGACGCGATCTCCGTCTACGTCGCCGAGCAGATCGCGCGGTTCGAGGCCGGCGGTGCTCTGGAGAACGTGGTGGATCGGGCGCGGGGGTACTAGGCCTACAACCACCGCGCTCCGCCGGTATCCCGTTCACCCTCTCTTAGCGAGAACTTGATATGAGTGCTTAACGAACGGTCAACGAACGAGTGGGACATGCGCGCGAGCCTCGGCCTCAGGATGCGGATCACGGTTGCCCTGGCGGTGACGGCGGCGGCGACGGCCCTATTTGCCGTGCTCGGAGCGATGTGGATCATCGCGGGGATCATCGACCGCGCCGACCAGCGCGAGCTGCACAGCCATTATGATGCTCTTCAGTCGCGCATCGCCGAGGAATCCCACCGGGCCGCCGCCATGAGCGCGATCGTGGCCGCGATACCGGCGACGCAGGATGCGATGGCCAAACAGGACCGCAATGCCCTGATCGGGCTGTTCGGGCCGGTGTTTGCCGCCACCAAGTCGGAATACGGCGTCGATCAGTTCCAGTTCCATGTGGCGCCGGCGACCTCGTTCCTGCGCGTGCACCAGCCGGCCAAATTCGGTGACGATCTCTCGGGGTTTCGCAAGACCGTCGTCGTCGCCAACGGGGATCGCAAGGTCGTGGTCGGCCTCGAAGGCGGCGTCGCCGGGCTCGGCATCCGCGGCGTGGTGCCGATCGCGCAAGCCGGGAAGCATCTCGGCACAGTCGAATTCGGCCTGACCTTCGGCCAGTCCTTCCTCGACGATTTCAAGGCGAACCGCCATGTCGACGTCGCCTTCCACCTCGCCGATGGCTCGGGCTTCAAGCTGTTCGGCGGCACGCTGAAGGGCAAGAGCTTCTTCGACGCCGCCGATTACGGCCGCGCCACCGCCGGCAGCTTCACCGTGAAGCGGGCCAAGCTCGACACGACTCCGGTCGCGGCGCTGCTGGCGCCGATCAAGGATTTCTCCGGAAAGCCGCTCGGCGCCGTCGAGCTGGTGATGGACAATGCCGATTACGAGGCCGCCGCCGACCGCGCCTGGATGCTCGCGATCGCGATCGCCGCGATCGGGCTCGTGCTGGCCGCCATCGTCGGCTATCTCATCGCCCGCAGCATCTCGCGCCCGATCCTGTCCATCACGTCAGTCATGCGCGAGCTCGCCGACGGCGGGCTCGACGTCACCATCCCCGCCAGCAAGGCCAATGACGAGGTCGGTGCGATGGTGAAGGCGGTCGCGGTGTTCCGCGACAACGCCGTCAGCTTCGGCAAGCTTCAGGCCGAGCAGCTCGAAGCCAAGGCGCAGTCCGAAGCGGAGAAGCGGCGCGCCTTCGCCGCGCTTGCCGACAATTTCGAAGCCAGCATCCGCGACGTCGTCACCACGGTGTCCTCGGCTGCGGTGGAGATGGAGCATACGGCGCGCTCGATGTCGGCCATCGTCGAGCAGTCTCGGCAGCAGACGCGCGCGGTGTCGTCGGCCTCGACGCTGGCCTCGGAGAATGTGCAGACCGTCGCGGCCGCGGCGGAGGAATTGTCCTCGTCGATGACCGAGATCAGCCGGCGCCTCGCCCACGCGACCGAGGTGGTCGGCAAGGCCGCCAGCGACGGCCGGCAGTCGAATGCACGCGTGCAGAGCCTGGCGGAAGCCGCACAGAAGATCGGCGACGTCGTCTCCTTCATCAACGGCATCGCCGGCCAGACCAATCTGCTGGCGCTGAACGCGACCATCGAAGCGGCGCGTGCGGGCGAAGCCGGCCGCGGCTTTGCCGTGGTTGCTTCCGAGGTCAAGGCGCTGGCGACGCAGACGGCGAAGGCGACCGAGGAGATCGGCGCGCAGGTCACGGCCGTGCAGGGCGAGACGTCAGGCGCGGTGGACGGCATCCAGTCGATCTGCGCGACGATCCAGCAGGTCGACGAAATCTCCGCCGCGATTGCGGCTGCCGTCGGCCAGCAGGGCACGGCGACACAGGAGATCGCACAGAACGTCCAGCAGGCCGCCGCCCGCACCGGCGAGGTCTCGCAGAACATCGCGGGCGTCACCGACGGCATCGCCGCCACCGGCACGGCGGCGGAGGAAGTGCTGGGTTCGGCGATCGAGCTGTCGAAACAGTCCCAGCGGCTGCGCGACGAGGTGGATCGCTTCCTCGGGCAGATCCGCGCGGCGTAGCTGGACGCGGGATCGCGCGACACACTCGGTGTCGTCCCTGCGAACGCAGGGACCCATACCGCGTGATTCATCGATAGCGCAGGGTCACAGTACCAAAGACTCTTTAACTCCTAGTCTTCGCCAAATGACTGCTGCGGCGTATGGGTCCCGGATCTGCGCTTACGCTTGTCCGGGACGACAACTAGGATTTGGTCCCCAGCATCACGTCGATCGCACCCTTCACGATCGCCTCCAGCTCCTTGCGCGGCACGCGGGCGCGGGAGCGGATGGCGATGGTGTGGACCGTGGCTGATGCGATCTGGGCCAGCACGGCTGGATCGGCGCTCTCCGGCAACTCGCCCTTCTCCTTGGCGCGGCGGAAGCAGCTCGCAAAGGCCTTGTCGAGTTCGGTGAGACCGTCGAGCACCATGGCGCGGATCTCGGGGTCGCCGACCGCTTCGGATGCCGCCGTCACCACCGTGAAGCAGCCGCGCGGGCCGGTCTCGCCCGACAGATAGATGTTCAGCGCGGAGGCGAAGATGCGCTCCAGCCGCTGGCGCACGGGCATCTCCTCGCGAAAGATCGCCGCCATGGATGCCCGCGCTTCCTCGCGATAGCGCTGGTAGCTCTTGATGTAGAGCTCGCGCTTGTCGCCGAAGGCGCCATAGAGGCTCGGCCGATTCATGCCGGTGGCTTCGCTGAGATCGTCGAGCGATGTCGCGGCAAAGCCCTGCCTGCGGAACAGATCGAGCGCCTTGCCGAGCGCAACATCCGGCTCGTAGGCGCGCGGCCGGCCGCGGCGCTTCGGCTCCCCGCGGCGCTCGGGCTCATTGGCAGCAATTGGCGGCTTTGATTTTTGTACCATTTCGCAAATTAATCCTTGACCGCCCCCATATTATGCAAGACAGTACAAAAATCAATCTGGCCAGGTTGAGCGAAACCTCAAAGAGAATTTTCCAAGGAGGCTACAGATGGATCTCTATTTCTCGCCCCTCGCCTGTTCGATGGCGACCCGCGTCGCACTGTATGAAGCCGGCGCCGAGGCCAACTTTCTCGAGGTCGACCCGCCGACCAAGAAAGTGCTGAACGACGGCTCCGACTTCCGCACCGTCAATCCGATCGGCCTGGTGCCGACGCTGCGCACCGACGAGGGCGTGGTCCTGACCGAGAACGCGGCGATCCTGCAATACGTCGCCGACCGCTTCCCGCAATCCGGGCTCGGTGCCGCCGAGGGCATCGATCGCACGCGGCTGCACCAATGGCTCTGCTTCATCGGCACCGAACTGCACAAGGGCCTCTTCATTCCCGTGCTCGACCGCAAGGCGCCGCAGGAAACCAAGGCCTATGCGCTGGAGAAGAACCTGTCGCGGCTCGACTATCTCGACAATTACCTGAAGGGTCGCGACTTCCTGCTCGATCATTTCAGCGTGGCCGATGCCTATCTCGTCACCGTCATCAACTGGACCATGGCGACGCCGCCGATCGAGCTGGCGAAATGGCCGAACGTGAAGGCCTATTACGAACGTCTGCGCCAGCGGCCCTCGGTGGCCAAGGCGATTGCGGAAGAGTTCGAGCTGTACAAGGCCGAGCAGGCACGCAAGAAGGCGGCGGCCTAGGTCGGGTCGCACGACGCATCGCCTTGACGATCAAGTCGTTGTCCCCATCCGGTGGGACAACGACTTCTTTCGCATCCAAGGTCTGTTCTGCGACCATGGAGAGCTGAGCCCGCTCAGGCAGCCCGGACGCCGTCGAGAAAGCGGCCGACTTCCGTGCGAAGCCGATTGCTGTCGGTCGAAAGCGCTTGCGCGGCATCGAGCACCTGCGCGGAAGCCGAGCCGGTTTCGGTCGCGCCACGCTGGACGTCGGCGATGTTCGACGAAACCTGGTGCGTGCCTTGAGCGGCCTGCTGGACGTTGCGCGCAATCTCCTGAGTCGCTGCGCCTTGCTCCTCGACGGCCGCCGCGATGGTCGACGAGATCTCCGACAGGGACTTGATCGTGCTGCCGATCATCTTGATGGCGTTGACCGAATCCTGGGTCGCGCCTTGAATGCCGGAGATCTGCTGGGAAATCTCGCCGGTGGCCTTGGCGGTCTGCTCAGCCAGCGCCTTCACTTCGGAGGCGACGACGGCAAAGCCGCGGCCGGCCTCGCCGGCCCGCGCGGCCTCGATCGTTGCGTTCAATGCGAGCAGGTTGGTCTGACCTGCGATCGTGTTGATGAGCTCCACCACGTCGCCGATCCGCGCCGCGGCCTTGGACAGCTCACCGACCTTCTGATCGGTGATGCGGGCCTGCTCGACCGCCTCATTGGCCATCCGCGCCGATTCCTGGACCTGTCGGCCGATTTCGTTGACCGAGGACGACAGCTCTTCTGTCGCGCTCGCGACGGATTGCACGTTGGTCGAAGCCTCTTCGGAAGCCGCCGCAACCATCGTCGCAAGCTTCTCTCCGCGCTCCGCGGTCGAGGTCAGCGTGTTCGCCGAGGCCTCCAGCTCCGTCGAGGCCGACGAGACGGTTTCGATGATCTCGCCCACCGCGCTCTCGAAATTGCCGGCGAGCTTGGTCATCTCCATCTTGCGCTCGGTCGCCGACCGTCTCTCCGACGCCTTCAGCTCGTCGCGGTCGAACCGAACGATGGCCTGCAACGTTTGCAGGTTTCGCAGTGCCACGCCGAGTTCGTCGTCCCGTTCGACGACGATGCGGTTGTCGAGCTTGCCCTGGTTGATGCTGAGCATCGCATCGTTCAGGCGCTGAAGCGGACGGACGATGGCGCGGATGGTTTGCCGGCTGACCAGCCCGCCGATGGCGATGCTGGTCACCAGGAGGGCCAATGCGGCGCCGACCAGCCAGCCATATTCGTGCTCCGCCGCATCATATTCCGCCTTGGCTTCCTTGACCTGGATCGCGACGAGCTTGTCGAGATCCACCTTCGCCGCCTCGTACAGTTCGCGCGCCCGCCCGGCCAGCAGGACGGCGAGCTCCTCGTACTTTCGCTCGGCAGCGAGTGACAGCGCCGGCTTCAGCCCTTGCTCGACATAATTCATGCGCTTGGGCGTGAAGCTATCGGCAACGGCCTTTTCTTCCGGCGTCAGATAGGTCGCGATGTAGTCGGCCCAGGCCTTCCCGACCTTCTCCAAATTGGCATTGACCTTGGTCGTGATCCCTTCGACCGGCTTTCCGGCCCGACCATTGGCGGCCGCCTCGAACAGCAGCACCGTGTTGTCCCTCATCCGGTCGTTGATCTCGAAGAGCTGCGCCAGCGGCACCGCACGGTCTTCGTAGATGGATTGCAACCGCGTATTGCTCTGGCGCGTTCCCTGCAGGCCCATGACGCCGATCGCCAGCAGGAACACCGAGAGGATGGTGACGAGTGTGACCAGGCGCGCATTGAGCGTGCCGGTGAAGATGGACAATCGATCGAGCGACGAACGGCGGCGCAGCATGCCGGCATCCAGCCTGTAATCGTGCGGCTTGTTCTCGCGGATCTTCGCGTACGCCTGCTCCGCCTCGGCGCGCATGTCGGCGGGCAGCTTGGTGCGGATGGAGCTGTATCCGACGATCTGTCCGTTCTGCCGGATCGGAGAGGCGGTCGCCAACACCCAGTAGAAGTCGCCGTTCTTGCGCCGGTTCTTCACGGCGCCCGACCAGGGCTTTCCCTGCTGCAGCGTGGCCCACAGATTCTCGAAAGCAGCGGGCGGCATCTCCGGATGGCGGATGATGTTGTGAGGCTGCCCCATCAACTCGGACTCGGAAAATCCGGAGGCTTCGACGAACTGATCGTTGAAGTACGTCAGCTTCCCTTTCGTATCCGTGTGGGAGACGATCAGCGTTTCGTCGGTAATCGGATATTCGGCGGTCGTGACCGGAAGATTGGTCCGCATGGGGGCCTCCAAAGTGGCATTCGCAAAAATCGAACCGTGAATTTCAGGTAAGCGCCGAAAGCATTTAATTTGCCTAAATGGAGTGCATCGATCCGATCAATGAAATCACTTTGACTCACGGTTTTCGGCAAGAACGCATCTCATGCGGGAGAGTGCAGAACAGCAGCAACCGCTGGATGGTCGAAATTGTCTCGCTGTGCCACGCGCGTTCGCGAACCGCGCGCCGCAACCCTGATCGCATGAATGTTGCAGCCGCTTCTCGTTCGCAGCTGGCTGTAGAGCACGCGCGCGATCTGAGCGATGCATGGGCCCCGGCTCTGCGCCGCATCACTTCGTGCTGCATCGCGTCCGGGGCACGAGACCGATTTCTGGCGATAGACACACCTTCGCGTCCTCGCGGCGTGTTTCGCCCGAGCTTTGCTGTCTTCTTCCGCCCTTCTTGAAAGCAAGGGCGCAGGGAAGGCCGGGCGCCGGCTGGCACCCGCAATCCCGTGTGCGAAAAAATGCGCACGGGGTGGATCACAGGTGTCGCCGGTCGCCCGGCCTTCCCTGCGCGGTGGTTTTCACGGTGTCCTTCGCGCTCTCCTCGGGGAGCGTTGCACTATTGCCCCCGTCGCCTTGCGGATGTGTGATGCACGTGCCGATTGGCCGCCACATCTCCGCCAAGACTTGACGCCAGAACCCCGGGCGTCAGGACCACACGACTTCTCCGTCCGCGCACGTCGTCGCTGGGTTCTCCGCGGCTGGCGTGCGCTCGCCGCAAAGACCATGCGAAGACGCTATCAGCGCCGTGTCGTATCGCGCCTGCCGCTGCTCACGGTTTCCCGCCCTGCTAGCCACCATCGCGCGCCGACGCCGTCGCGGCCACCGCATCCCGGCCCGCGTCTCGTGACGATCGCGAAACGCCCCTTGTGGCGGGCGGGATGCCGCGGGTTGTACGGCAAAACCGAACTTCCGTAAATACGAATATTTTTGCCAGGGGTTATCGACCCAGCCCTGGCGTGTTCTGCCCGTCGGGCAGCACTACGGATGGTGTGCGTAAACCGATTTACCCGTACAGCACCCGCGGGAGAATCGTGACGATCCCCGGCCACAGCGTCAGCAGCAGCACGAAGCCGATCATGATCATCAGATAGGGCATCGTGACGCGCGCGATGTAACCGAGGCCGTCATCAGTCAGGCCCTGGATCACGAACAGGTTGAAGCCGACCGGCGGCGTAATCTGCGCCATCTCGACGGCGAGCACGAGGAAGACGCCGAACCAGATCTCGTCGAAGCCCGCGCCCTTCACGATCGGCAGCACGATCGGCAGCGTCATCACGATCATCGAGAAACCGTCGAGGAAGCAGCCGAGGACGAGATAGAAGACGACCAGCACTACGATCAGCATGAAGGGCGACAGGCCGAGCCCCTTGACGAAGGCGGCAACGGCTTGCGGGATGCCGAGGAAGGCCGCGGCATTGCCGAGGATCGAAGCGCCGAGCACGATCAACGCGATCATCGAACAGGTCACGACCGATCCGATCAAGACGTCGCGGATCACCTGCTGCGACATCGCGCCCTGCGCCCAGGCCACCAGCGCGGCGCCGAGCACGCCGACGGCTGCGGCCTCCGAGGGCGTTGCAAGCCCGCCATACATCGAGCCAAGCACGCAGGCGATCAGGAACAGCGCCGGCGCGAGATCCTTCAGCGCGGCGAAGCGTTCGCGCCAGGGCACCTGCGAGAGCTTGGCTTCCGTCTCCGGCACCATCGCCGGCTTGAGTGTGGTGTGCAGCATCACCCAGGCCATGAAGGTCGCGGCCAGCAGGAATCCCGGCAGCACGCCGGCGGTGAACAGTTTCAGGATCGAGACATCGCCGAGCACGCCATAGATGATCATGATGTTGGACGGCGGGATCAGGAAGCCGAGCGTGCCGGCGCCGGCGAGCGAACCGATCGCGATGTCGCGGGAATAGCCGCGGCGCGTGAGCTCGTTGAGCGACATGCGGCCGATCACCTGCGTGGTCGCGGCCGAGGAGCCCGAGATCGCCGCGAAGATGGTGCAGCCGATCACGTTGACATGCAGCAGCCGGCCGGGCAGCAATCCCGCCCACGGCGCAAGGCCCTGGAACAGCGAGCGCGACAGGCGCGTGCGGAACAGGAGCTCACCCATCAGGATGAACAGCGGCAGCGCCAGCAGCTCCTGCGTGGTCAGGATGTTCCAGGCGTATTGCGGCAACAGCTTGTCGAGCGGGATCGAGCGGAACATCGCAAGCAGCAGCGTCGCGGTGAGTGCAAGCGTCAGGCCGATCCACACGCCGCAGGCCAGCAGCGCAAACAGGATCGCGAACAGGGCGACGACTTCGATGGTCATGCGAGCTTGAATCCGGGAGCGAGCGAAGCGGTCATTCGACGGGCGAAGCCTTCATGCGGTGGTCCTCCAGCGGCAGGCCGAGCACGGCCTGGATCGCGCGCGCCAGGAACTGCAGCGTCAGCAGCAGCATGCCGAAGGTGACGACGGCTTCCGGAAACCACAGCGGCGTATCGCTGGAGGTCGAGACCTGGCCGCGCGTGTAGGCGGCAAAGGCGAACTTCGCCATGGCCGAGGTCAGGAACGCCATGAAGGCGAAGCCGGCCGCGGCGGACAGGATTTCGAGTGCGCGCTGCACCGGCGCGGGCGCGTTCTTGAGCAACAGCACGACACGGATGTGGCCGCCGACGCGCAAAGTCATGGCGGCACCGAAGGTGAAGGACGCCGCCATCAGGTAAGAGGAGTATTCCCAGGCGATCGAGATGGTCGGCGGGAAGAACGGCAGGAAGTTCGACAGGAAGCGCGTTGCGACCTCGCACAGCATCAGCAGCGTGAGCATCAACAGGCAGCCGCCGCCGATCCAGCCGTCGAGCCGGCCGAGACGGTCAATGCCGTCGAGCAGGATCCGCAGCGGCGCGGGCGCCGCTGCGTTGAGGCTCTGCGGTGCTTCGCCCGTCACGCTCACCACGCCGCCGCCCTCAGCCACGCTTCATGTCGGCGAGATAGGCCCGCACCGGCTTGTCGGCCGCCGGCACGCGCTTGAGGAAGGCGTCGAGCTGCGGCGCGGTCTTGGCGCGGATGTCCTTCATCATCGCGTCCGAGACCGGCACCACCTCCATGCCGCCCTCCTTGAGGCGGTTGAGGCTGTCGACGTCGGCCTTGAGCGAGTTCGCCCAGAAGCCCGGCTCCATCTTCGCGGCGATATCCGTCACGAGCTTCTGCTGGTCCGCAGGAAGCGCCTTCCAGGAATCGAGGTTGACGGTGAGCATCTGCGACGACCAGACGTGGTTGGTCGGGTAGACATATTTGAGGAATTCCCAGAACTTGCCGTCGACTCCCGACACCGACGAGGTGGAGACGCCCGCCACCGCGCCTGACGCGAGCGCGGGGATCGTCTCGCCCCAGGGAATCATCACCGCCGCCATGCCGATCGCATTCAGCATGTCCACCGCATTCTTGTCGGGCACGCGGATCTTGATGTTCTTGAGACCCTCGACGTCGGCGACCTTTGCCTTGAGATGCAGATACTGCGTCGGCCACGGCACGATGTAGAGGATCTTCTGGTTGTTGCGCGCGGCAATCTTCTCGTATTCGGGCCGCACATATTTGTGCAGCACCTTCAGCTCGTCCACGGAGCCGCAGAGGAACGGAATGCTCTCGACGCCCATGAAGGGTTCGTCGCCGACCTGCTGGATGTTGAGGACGTCGGCGAGCGGCACCAGGCCGTCGCGCACGGCGCGCAGATGCTCCGGCCCCTTGAAGCCGAGCTGGCCGCCGGCCTTCACGGTGATCGCGACCGCGCCGCCCGTCTGCTTCTTCACCTCTTCGGCGAAGGCAAAAGCGTTCTGGGTGTGGAAATTGCCGTCGGGCCACACCGTCGACATGTCCCAGCTCGTCGTCGCCGCCCGCGCACGGGTGGAGATGTGGCCGGCGGCGAGCAGCGTCGCTGCGCCCGCGGTGAAGTTCCTACGCGTAATCATTAAGCCCCTCCGTTGACCAAGCGCGCTGAGGCATCAGCGCGCATACCCATAGACTGCAGCCGCATTGCCGACGGACACGAGTCCGCTTTCGATGTCCTCCTTGACCGCCGCGCGATCGCGCTCGGTCGGCGCGCCGATGCCGGCACCGCCGGGCGTGAGCACCACGAGGCGATCGTCCGGCGGCACCTGCTGAAAGCCTTTGCCACGCAGCTTCTTGCCTGATTTGAGGCCGACATAGCCGGCCTCGCCGTTCTTGCCGCCATCGCGTCCGCGCGGCGGATGGTCGATGCGGTCGAACGCCGCCAGGATGTCGAACGGCGCATCGACGCCGCTGCCGACCTCGATGATCTGGCCGAGGCCGCCGCGGGTGCGGCCGGCCCCGCCGGAATCCGGACGCAGCTCCTTGCGCCAGAAGATCAAAGGCGTCTGCGTCTCCGCGATCTCGACCGGCGTGCCGCGCACGCCGCTTGGGTAAGCAGTCGCCGACAAGCCGTCCTTGCCAAAGCGCGCGCCGGTGCCGCCATTGGAGGTCACCGCCATCGAGAACCCGTAATTGCCGCCGACGCCGCTGCGCGTCTGGCCGCGGACGTTGAGATTCCACAGGCACGAGGTGCCTTCGGCGGGGACGCGCTCGGGAATGATCTGGCGCAGGCAGCCGAACACGACGTCGGGCAGCATCTGGCCGATGATGTGACGCGACGCCACGGGTGCGGGCTTCGGCGCATTGAGGATCGCGCCTGGAGGCGCCGACACCGTGAGGGGCGACAGCGAGCCGGCATTGTTGGGGATCTGCGAGGCGACGACGCAGCCGAGGCCGAACACCGTGTAAGCGGTAGTGTAGGACATCGGCACGTTGATGCCGAACTTGGAGGCCGCCGAGGTGCCGTCGAAATCGACATGGATGCCCGTGTCCGAGATCGTCAGCGTCGCGGCCAGCGTCACCGGCGCGTCGTAGCCGTCGACCACCATGGTGTTGCGCCAGCTGCCCTTCGGTAGCTTGGCGATCTCGGCCAGCACCGCCTCGCGCGAGCGCTCGCAGATGTAATCGCCGAGCTCGTCGAGCGTGTCGATGCCGAACTCGCTCATCATCTCGACCAGGCGTTCGCAGCCGACGTCGTTGCAGCCGGCCAGCGAATAGGTGTCGCCCTCGGTGTCGATCGGCAGGCGCGTGTTGGTGCGGATCATCGCCATCAGCGTCTCGTTGACGACGCCCTGGTCGATCAGCTTCAGCATGGGGATGTAGAGCCCCTCCATGAACACATCGGTGGCATCAGGGCCGAAGCCGATGCCGCCGATGTCCATGAGATGGCTGGTGCAGGAGAACAGCGCCACCGGCTTGCCGTCCTTGAAGCAGGGCGTGGTGACGACGAAGTCGTTGAGATGGCCGGTGCCCATCCAGGGATCGTTGGTGATGTAGGCATCGCCCTCCTTCATCGTCTCGATCGGGAAGTGAGCGATGAAGTGCTTGACCGATTCCGCCATCGAGTTGACGTGGCCGGGCGTGCCGGTCACCGCCTGCGCCAGCATCCGCCCCTTGAGGTCGAACACGCCGGCAGAGAGATCGCCGCATTCGCGCACGATCGGGCTGAAGGCGGTGCGGAGCAGCACCTGCGCCTGTTCTTCGACCACGGCGATCAGCCGGTGCCACATGATCTGAAGGTCGATCAGGCTCGCGCCATTTGCCTTGCTCATGATCAGGCCGCCTTTCGTTCCATGACGATGCTGCCGGCACCGTCGATGTGAGCGTCGAAACTATTGGAGACGAAGGTGGAGGTTTCGTCCTCCGCGATCACGGCGGGGCCCGCGATGGTCGCACCCGGCGCCATGTCCTCGCGGCGATAGAGCGGGATCTCGATCACCTCGCCGGCTCGGCCGTCGAAGAATTTGCGGCTGCCGCTCGCCTTGCCCGCCGGCTTGCGCGCGACCGCGGCGACGGCGGATGGATTGCGGGCATCGGTGGTGGCGAGCACCGACCAGCTCAGCACCTCGATTGCCGCGCCCGGGATCGACCGCTCGAACATCGCGGAATAGTCCGCCTCGAACTTCTGGCGCAGGCCCGCGAGATCGGCTGCGGTCAGCCGCCGGTTCGGCAGCTCGACCGAGATCTCATGGCCCTGGCCGACATAACGCATGAAGGCGGAACGACGTTCGCGCACCGGCGCACCGGCCGCGCCAGGTTCGACCAGCGCCCGCGCTTCGGTCACCATCTCCTGCAGGAGGTCGGAGACCGCCTCGGTGTCGAAATCGTCGAGCCGGACGTGACGGCTGCGCACCAGCTCGTAAGCGATTGGCGCTGCCAGGAAGCCGACGGCCGAGCCCACACCGGCATTCGACGGCACGATCACGCGCGAGACGCCGATCTTCTCGGCGACGCGCGCCGCATGCAGCGGCGCCGCGCCGCCAAAGGCGATCAGCGTGTGCTGGCCGACGATCTCGCCGCGCTCGACCGCATGGACGCGCGCCGCACTCGCCATGTTCTCGCAGACGACCTCGTGCACCGCATAGGCCGCGGTTTCCGCGGACAGGCCGAGCGGTTCGCCCACACTGCTCAACAAAGCCTTTTTAGAAAGCTCCGGATCGAGCTTGATCGTGCCACCGGCGAAGGCGTCGGGATCGATCATGCCGAGCGCGACGTCCGCATCCGTCACCGCCGGACGCTGCCCGCCGCGGCCGTAGCAGGCGGGGCCGGGCTCCGAGGAGGCGCTCTCCGGGCCGACGGTGACGCGCTTCATCGCGTCGACATGGGCGATCGAACCGCCGCCGGCGCCGATCTCGACCATCTCGATCACGGGAATGCGCACCGGCAGGCCGGAGCCCTTGAGGAAGCGCGCGGCGCGATCGACCTCGAACACGCGCGAGGTCTCGGGCTGGTATTTCTCGATCAGGCAGATCTTCGCGGTGGTGCCGCCCATGTCGAAGGACAGCACCTTGCTCTCGCCGAGCCTTGCCGCGATCTGCGCCGCGAAGATCGCGCCGCCGGCAGGCCCGGACTCGACGAGGCGCACCGGAAAGCGCCGCGCCGTCTCGATCGAGGTGACGCCACCGCCTGACGTGACGAGGTAGATCGCGCCGCGGAACTGCTCGACCTGCAAGGCGTCGGCCATGCGGGCGAGATAACCGTCGATCAGGGGTTGCACATAGGCGTTCGCGACCGCCGTCGATGTGCGCTCATACTCGCGAATCTCGGGACAGACGGCGGACGACACCGTCACGGAGATGCCGGGCATCTCCTCGGTCAGGATCGCGGCTGCGCGGCGCTCGTGCTCGGGATTGGCATAGGAGTGCAGGAAGGCGATCGCGACACTTTCGACACCCAGCTCGCGCAATTTCGGCGCGAGTGCGCGCACCGACGCTTCGTCGAGCGGGAGACGGACGGCACCGTGGGCGTCGACGCGCTCGGGCACGGTGAAACGCAGGGATCGCGGCGCCAGCGGCCGCGGCTTGTCGATGCCGAGATCGTATTGGTCGTAGCGGCTCTCGGTACCGATATCGAGCACGTCGCGAAAGCCTTCGGTCGCAATCAGCGCGGTTTTCGCGCCACGACGCTCGATGATGGCGTTGGTCGCGAGCGTGGTGCCGTGAATGAAGACGTCGATGTCGCTGATATGGGCACGCGCATCCGTGAGAATGAGACGCATGCCATCCAGCACCGCCTGCTCGGGCCGCTGCGGCGTCGTCAGCAGCTTGCGCGTTTTGCGCACCTCACCCACGTCCAGCACGATGTCGGTGAACGTGCCACCGATATCAACGGCAAGCCGCACCTCGGCTCCCTCAAGCATTCCAAATTCTCCGGCTGATCATCGAAACTGTCGTCGAAAACGCAGCAATTTCCATGCCATGGATGACGAAGAACGCTGCGCCCAGCCATTCTGCTTGGCACCTATGCAATAGGCAAGGCGTGTTCGCCGCCCGCGCGATCAGAGCAGGAATGCAAGCGCCGCTTCGCAGCGCTCCTCGACCTTGAGCGTCAGCAGATCGTCGGCCCGGGTGCGACCGAGATTGACCGCCGCGATCGGAATGTTGCGCTGCGCGGCAGCCTGCACGAAGCGGAAGCCGGAATAGACCATCAGCGAGGAGCCGACGATCAGCATCGCATCGGCCTTTGCAAGATGATCCTGAGCGGTGGTGACGATGTCACGGGGGACGTTCTCGCCGAAGAACACGACATCGGGCTTGAGGATGCCGCCGCAGGCTTCGCAAGCAGGCACCTGGAAGGACGAAAAATCCTCGTGCTCCAGATCGGCGTCGCCATCGGGCGCATCGGTGGCATCGAGCGTCAGCCATGCGGCATTGGCGCGGCCGAGCGCGTGCTGAAATTCATCGCGCGGCATCTTGCGGTCGCAGCCCATGCAGCGGACCAGGTCGAGCCGGCCGTGCAGGTCGATCACCTGGCGGTGGCCGGCGGATTGATGCAGCCGGTCGACGTTCTGGGTCAGCAGCATCTCGCAGCGCCCACTCGCCTCGAGCCGCGCGAGCGCGTGATGCGCGTCGTTCGGCTTCGCCTGGCCGAACCGCCGCCAGCCGATCAGGCTGCGCGCCCAATAGCGCCGGCGCGTATGGTCGTCCGACATGAAGGACTGAAAGTTGACCGGCTGGGTCCGCTTCCAATTGCCGTTGCTGTCGCGATAATCGGGAATGCCCGAATTGGTACTGCAGCCGGCGCCGGTCAGCACGAACAAGCGCTCGTGTCGTTCGACGAAATCCTGGAGCGGAGGGGCTGCCGGCGAAGCATGGGTCATGGCGCAGATGTAGTTCGCGCAGGCGGGTTTTGCCAGATCATTGCAGCCCGCCGTAAACGAAGGGGGCTATCGCGGGGACCGGCGTCCCGTGAGATCGAGCGGGCGAACTTTCTCGGATCCAGCGATGCGGGCGGCCTGCTGCAATGTCAGCCGGAATTCGTCCCGCTTCTCATGCACCGAGGCGATCGCATGGCCGACCGCAACGCCGAGGCCCACCAGCGCGGCCTCGGACAGTTGCAGGCTCGCCTCGATGGTTTCCGGCACCGCATCGGTTGCGCCGATCGCATAGAGATGGCGGGCGTGATCGGCGTCCCGCGCACGCGAGACAATCAGGATGTCCGGCCGCACCGCGCGGATGCGCTCGACGACGGCGTCGATGGCCGTCCGCGATTGAATGGTGATGATCACGCCGGTGGCCTGCATCAGGCCGCAAGCTTCGAGGAAACCCGGCTCCGTCGCATCGCCAAAATAGACCTTGTGACCATCGCGCCGGTCGCGGGCGACGGCGACCGCTTCATGATCGACCGCGATGCAGTTCAGCCCATGGCTGATCAACAGAGAGCAGACGACTTTCCCGACGCGGCCGTAGCCGACCACGATCGCCTGCGCCCGGTCGCCGGGCGGCCGCACCGCGAGTTCGGGATCGGGCGTGCGCTCGCTCCTCAGCTTCGCGGCCAATCGCTGTGCGAGCATGTTCAAGAGAGGTGTCAACGCCATCGTCACGGCGGTGACGGCAACGGCGAACCCCGATACGCGCGGCTCGATCAAGCCGGCGGCCGCTGCCATTCCGATGCTGACGAACGCGAATTCGCCGACGGGCCCGAGCAGGAAGCCGATCTCGATCGCGGCCGGCCACGACAGCCTGAAGAGGCGGCCAAGCAGGATGAGCACTATCGCCTTGCCGGCGAGAATGCCGAGCACGGCGGCGAGCAGCCAGCCGGGCTCGCGCATGAACACCCTGAAATCGATGGCCATGCCGACGGTGAAAAAGAAGATGCCGAGCAGCAGGCCCTTGAACGGCTCGACAGTGGCTTCGATGGCCTTGCCATACTCCGTTTCCGCCAGCATCAGCCCCGCAACGAAGGCGCCGAGCGCCATCGACAGCCCAGCCTGGTGCGCGGCAAGCCCCGCGCCGACGATGACGAACAAGGTCGCGGCGACGAACAGCTCCGTCGAATGGGTGCCCGCGACCATCTGGAAGAGCGGGCGCATCAGCAGCCGTCCGACCAGAATGAGAAAAGCGACCGCCAAGACCGCCTTCAGGATCGCGCTGGAGATATGCGTCAGCAGGGAGCCGCCACCGCCTGCGCCGAGCACCGCGACGAACACCAGGATGGGAACCACGGCAAGGTCCTGGGCCAGCAGCACCGCGAAGCTGGCGCGCCCGGTCGTGGTCGCAAGCCGCTTCTCGCTCGACAGAAGCTCCAGCACGATCGCCGTCGAGGACAGCGCAAGGCTGGCGCCGAGGATGACGGCGGTGTCGGAGCTCTGCCCGAAGAACAGCGCCGCGGCCGAGATCGCCGCGGACGTCGCCAGCACCTGCAGGCCGCCGAGCCCGAACACCAGGCGCCGCATCGTGACGAGCCGACGGAATGATAATTCGAGCCCGATCAGGAAGAGCAGGAACACGATGCCGAGATTGGCGATGCCCTCGACGTTCTGCGCGTCCGTCACCGTGAACCAGTACAGGAACGGGATGTCGCGAACCAGCGAGCCCAGGCCGAGCGGACCGAGAATGGCGCCGGCGCCGAGATAGCCGAGCACGGGATTGATGCCCCAATGGCGGACCATGGGCACCACGACGCCGGCGGTCCCGAGGACCACCAACGCGTCGCTATAGGCGTTGATGTTGATATTTGTGGTCACGAGGCCTTCACGTGTCGGCGCCTGCCAATAGCGGCAGCGCCCTCCACGGTCGATAGCACACGGCGCCGCAGCTCCCTATCCGACCCCGACCACCATCCCACGGACCGAATTTGTCTTCAGCTCGCCCAATTGTCCCGAAACTCGGGGAACAGCGTCAGGCCTCCGCAGGCGTAGAGGGTCTGCCCGGTGATGTAGCTCGCATCGTCGGAGGCGAGGAAGGCGAACACGGCGGCGATCTCCTCCGGCGCGCCGACGCGTCCCATGGGAATGTGCGAGGTGACGACGCCGCGCTTCTCGGGGTCGCCGGTCCAGGCCTCGTTGATCGGCGTGTCGATCGCGCCGGGACCCACGGCGTTGACGCGAATCCCGCGGCCGGCGAACTCCAGCGCCAGCGTGCGCGTCAGATTGGCCATGCCGCCCTTGCTGATCGAGTAGGCGAGATAGCCGGGCTTGGGAATGATCTGGTGGACGCTGGAGCAGTTGATGATGCTGCCGCCTCCGCCGCGCGCAACGAAATGCGCGAGTGCCTTCTGCGCGCAGAGCACGGCGCCGTTCAGGTTGACGTCGATGATCCGGCGATAGGTTTCGACGTCGAGCGCCTCGCTCGGCGATTCCTTCTGGAAGCCGGCGTTGTTGACCAGACAGTCGAGGCGCTTGAAGCGCGACAGGACCGTCTCGAACATCGCGGCGATGTCCTGCTCGTTGCCGACATTGGCCTTGACGATGCAATGATCGGGCTCGCCGTGACCGCGATCGCGCGAAGCGGCCCGCGCGAGCGCGCGCGTCTCCTCGGCCCGCTCCTCGTGCTCGAAATAATTGATGGCGACGGTTGCCCCTTCCTGAGCAAGCCGGACGGCAACCGCCCGACCAATGCCTTGTGAGGCGCCGGTCACCAGCGCGTATTGGCCGACGAGGCGCGAGGGAAAGGAGCGTGAGCGTTCGGTTTGCGGCATGTGTTCTCTCCAGATGCATCATCATGAATGGAACCAGCCTTTTGTTCCATCCCTCAGCGCATCGCTGGGATTCATTCCGCGCGGCGCGCGAGTGGCGAGGTCAGGATCTGATAGAGGATGATCGCGCCGAAGGTTGCCGTGCCGATCCCGCCGATGGTGAACGCACCGAATTTGAGCGTGAGGTCGCCCGCGCCCGCGGTCAACGCCACGGCCGCGGTGATCAGGTTTGCGGGATTTGCAAAGTCGACCTTGTTCTCGACCCAGATCCGGCCCGCCATCGCCGCGATCAGGCCGAACAGTACGATCGAGAGGCCGCCGATGACGGGGCCCGGGATCGACAGGATCAGCGCGCCGAATTTCGGCGAGAATCCGAGCAGGATCGATACCGTGGCGGCGAAGGCAAACAGCAATGTCGAATAGACCTTGGTCGCGGCCATGACACCGATATTCTCGGCATAGGTGGTGACGCCGGTGCCGCCGCCGCAGGCTGCGACGATGGTCGCCAGGCTGTCGGCGAACAAGGCGCGGCCGAGATAGGCATCGAGGCTGCGGCCGGTCATGGCGCCGACAGCCTTGATATGACCGAGGTTCTCGGCGACGAGGATGACCGCAACCGGCGCAATCAGGAAGATGGCATCGGCCTGGAACGTCGGCGCTGTGAAATTCGGCAGCCCGAACCACGGCGCGGCCGAAAGCTGGGTGAAGTCGATCGGCTTGCCGAAGCCGAGACCATTCGCGAACAGCAGATACAGAAAATATCCGCCGATTGCGCCGAGGATGATCGGCAGCCTGCGCCACAGGCCTGGAGCCGCCACGGCAACAACGCCGATGATCAGAACGGTCGCGAGCCCGATTGCCGTGTCGAACGCATTGGCGCTCACCGCCTTCACCGCCACGGGCGCGAGGTTGAGGCCGATCGCGGCGACCACGGCGCCGGTGACGGCCGGCGGCAGCAGCCGCTCGACCCAGCCGACCCCCGACCACATCACGATCAGCGCGATCACGCCGTACAGCACCCCGGCGCCGACGATGCCGCCGAGCGCAACCGACAGGTTCGGGTTCGGCCCCTGCCCGGCATAGCCGGTGGCGGCAATGACGACCGCGATGAACGCGAAGCTCGAGCCGAGATAGCTCGGCACCCGTCCGGCGACGATGACGAAGAAGATCAGCGTGCCGATGCCGGAGAACAGGACCGCGACATTGGGATCGAACCCCATCAGCAACGGCGCGATGATGGTCGATCCCGACATCGCGACGCAATGCTGGAGACCGGACACTGCGGTCTGCCCCCAGGACAACCGCTCCTCCGGCATGATCACGCCCGAGGTCTTGAGTTTCCAGCGCGGAAAATAGCCTTGCGGTTGCCGGTCGGAGTCGGTTGCAGTCGCCATGTTCCCCCCAATTGCGGTGCAGCGATCGATCGTCGTGCGATCCGACAAAAATGTGATTGTCACTTCTGCGGTGACCGTCACATGGTGCAGGCCATGCAATCCAAATCCTGCACGATCCAAATCCTGCAAGATCGATACGTTCCGGGGCATAGTCTATGACACAAGTCGCGATCCAGCCAGCCATCCAGCGCCGGCATCAGCCCTGGTACAAGATCCTCTATGTGCAGGTCCTGATCGCGATCGCGCTCGGCGTGCTCATCGGCTATCTGTATCCCGATCTCGGCAAGGCGCTGAAGCCGCTCGGCGACGGCTTCATCGCGCTGATCAAGATGATGATCGCGCCTGTCATCTTCTGCACCGTGGTGCACGGCATCTCCTCGATGGGCGACCTCAAGCGCGTCGGCCGGGTCGGGCTGAAATCGCTGATCTATTTCGAGACGGTCTCGACCATTGCGCTCGCCGTCGGCCTGCTGGTCGGCGAGGTTCTGCAGCCCGGGCACGGCTTCAACATCGATCCCGCCACGATCGATCCGAAATCGGTGGCGACCTACGTCACCAAGGCCCATGAAGACGGCATCGTCGCCCATCTGATGGCGATCATTCCCGACAGCTATCTGGGCGCGATCGCGCGCGGTGATCTGTTGCAGGTGCTGCTGATCTCGATCCTGTCGGGCTTCGCCATCGCCTTTCTCGGCAAGGCCGGGGAACCCATTGCGGACGCGATCGACAAGGCCGCGAAGATGTTCTTCGGCATCATCCGCATCATCGTGCGCGTCGCGCCGATCGGCGCGTTCGGCGCGATGGCGTTCACCGTCGGCGCCTACGGCCTCGGCTCGCTGCTCAACCTCGCCGCCCTGATCGGCACGTTCTATCTCACCAGCATGCTGTTCGTGTTGATCGTGCTGGGCACGATCGCCCGGCTTGCCGGCTTCTCGATCCTGCGCTTCATCGCCTACATCAAGGACGAGCTTTTGATCGTGCTCGGCACCTCGTCCTCCGAGACGGTGCTGCCGCAGATGATCCAGAAGATGGAGCATCTCGGCGCCTCGCGCTCGGTGGTGGGCCTCGTGATCCCGACCGGCTACAGCTTCAACCTCGACGGCACCAACATCTACATGACGCTGGCGACGCTGTTCCTGGCGCAGGCGACCAACACCCATCTGACCATCTGGCAGGAGCTCGGCATCCTGGGCATCGCCATGATCACCTCGAAAGGCGCTTCCGGCGTCACCGGGGCCGGCTTCATCACGCTCGCCGCGACGCTCTCGATCGTGCCTGACATCCCGATCCAGTCGATCGCGATCCTGGTCGGCATCGACAAGTTCATGAGCGAGTGCCGCGCCCTGACCAATCTGATCGGCAACGGCGTTGCCTGCGTCGTGATCAGCATCTCCGAAGGCGAGCTCGACCGCGAGGCACTGCACCAGACCATGGCCCACCCACTGGAGATCGGCGAGGCGCTGGAGCCGGGTGGAAGCACGGCCTCATAGGCTGGCGCACAGTGAAGCCCCAGGTTCCGACGCGGTAGTTTCCCGGAGTAGTAAAATGATGCGGCAGGCGTCACAACAATCGGGTTGGGATCACGAAATTGATACTCATTTTTTCCACCCGACGCGCTGGGGGCAGGGCGTCGGGTTTTTGAAAATCACTTGAGAATAACGCGCCGAAATTGGCGCGGCGCGGCCGAGCCGCTCCGCCATGCGAAGGGCCTTTACCCTTTCAGCGCCGTGACCACCACTTCGATCAGCGCGCTGCCGCCGAGATCGGCGACACCGACCGTGGCACGGGTCGGCAGGTCGTCGCCGAAGAACTCGGTCCAGGCCGCGTCCATCTCCTTTTTCTTGGACAGATCCGTGACGAAGATCGAGGCGCTGACGATTCGGCTCTTGTCGGTGCCGGCTTCCTTCAGATAGCCGGCGATCTTGCCGAGGATGTTGCGGGTCTGCTCGCCCATCGACACTGAAGTGTCGTCGGCGATGGTGCCGCCGAGGAAGACGAAGCCATTGGCCTCGACGGCGCGATGCATGATGGGCGTGCGGATGCTGCGGGTGATGCTCATGATGTCCTCAATGGTGAGAGCGTGGTGGGATAAAAGCGGTCGATGCCGAGATCGCTGATGCGGGTCTGGCTGCCGCCATTGACGATCAGCTCCGCCATCACGGCGCCGGCGCCGGGACCGAGCTGAAAACCGTGCAGCGAGAAGCCGAACTGGTGATAGAGGCCCTTGTGGCGGCTGCTGGGACCGAACACGGGAATGTCGTCCTTCATCTTGGCCTCGATGCCGGCCCAGGCGCGGACGATGGTGGCGCTGCGCATCACCGGGAACAGCTCGAACACGGTCTGCGCGCTGGTCGCAAGGCTCTTCCAGTTCAGAACCGTCTCGTTGCGGTCCTGATAGGGCCTCGCCAGATGGCCGCCGCCGATCAGCACCGTGCCGTTCTTGAACTGTTTGAAGGAGAGCTTTCGCCCGCGCAGGATCACGACGGGATCGATGAAGTGCGGCACGCGCGAGGTGATCATCAGCATCGGCGCCACGGTCTCGACCGGCACGGGCTCGCCGAGATCAGCCGCGATCTTGCCGGCCCAGGCGCCGGCGGCATTGACCAGCACCGGCGCGGCAAAGGTTTCAGGGCCGACGTCGACATGCCAGAGGCCATCGCTGTAGCGGATGTTGCCGGCGGCCAGGCCCTCGCGCACGGTCGCGCCCAGCTGCTCGGCCTTGCGGCGAAACGCCGTCGTCGTCTGCGCCGGATTGGCAGCGCCGTCGCGGCGCGAGACCACGCCGCCGGGACAGGTCTCGGCCACCGCAGGGACCAGCCGGCGCAGCTCAGTCGCGTCGATCAGCTCCTCATGGGTGAAGCCGAGCGCATTGAGCTCGGCGACGCGCGCGCGGCAGACCGCGAGCTCCTCCTCGTTCTCCGCGACCAGCACCTGGCCATAGCTCTCGAAACTGCAATCGTCGTCGAGGAGATCCGAAATCCTCTCCCAGATCCCCATCGAGCGGATCGAAAGCGGAATTTCGGGGATATGCCGCGCGAGCTGGCGCACGCCGCCGGCATTGACGCCGGAGGCGTGACGGCCGGCATAGTCCTTCTCGATCAGCACCGGCTTCAGGCCGGCAAGGCACAGATGCAGCGTGGTCGAGCACCCGTGGATGCCGCCGCCAATGACGATCGCATCCACATTCACAGTCATCCGCGGACCACCGCCTTGACGTCGGCTTCGCTCTTCGGAACGGCGGCGAGCTCGGCCAGCGTGATCGGCTTCACCGGTGCGCGCAGCCGGTAGTAACCGATCTCCTGCGGAGTCTTGCCGCGCGCCTGCGCCATCAACTCGGTGATGGTGAGACCGCAGAGCCGGCCCTGGCACGGGCCCATGCCGGTGCGGCGATAGGCCTTGAGCTGGTTCGGCCCGGTCGCACCGATCGCGACGGAATCGAGCACGTCCTTGGCCGTCACCTCCTCGCAACGGCAGACGATGGTGTCGCCGGAGGGAATGCGGAACTGCGCCGCCGGGCGAAACAGCGTATCGAGGAAGATACGGCCACGCTCGGCCTTGGCGAGATCGGAACGAAGCGCCGCCATTGATGCAAGCTTCGCAGCAGAAGCGGGGGCCAGCGCTTCGACCGCCGCACGCGCGGCGATGCGGCCGCGCACAACGGCGGCGTTGGCGCCCCCAATGCCCGCACCATCGCCGGCAATGGCGATGCCCGCGACCGATGAAGTGCCGCTCGCATCGAGCACCGGCGACCAGCACAGCTGCAGATCATCCCAGCGGTGCTCGACGCCGGCGGACATCGCGAGATTGACGTTGGGCACCACGCCCTGGTGCAGCAAGAGCAGATCGGCGGCAATGGTCTCGCGCTTGCCGCCCGCGACATAGCTCACGCTGGCGAGCTGGCCGTCGCCGGCCGCCGCAAGCTCGGTGACGCCGGAGACGACCTGCACCTTCGCCTTCACCTCGCGCATCATCGACAGGCCCTTGGCGAAATAGGGCGAGGTCAGGAAGGCGAAGGCGTGCGGCAGTGCCGCGAAGTAGTTGCCGCGCTCGGTGGTATCGAGGATGCGGTCGATGCGGCCGCCGAGCCGCAAAATCTGCGCGGCGAGCAGCCAGAGCAGCGGACCCTGCCCCGCGATCACCGTGCGGCCGTCGGGCACGAGTGCCGAGGATTTCAGCATGGTCTGCGCCGCGCCGGCGGTCATCACGCCCGGCAAGGTCCAGCCCGGGATCGGAAATGGCCGCTCCAGCGCACCGGTCGCGAGGATCACGCGCCTTGCCTTGATGAAGGCGGAGGCGCCGCCGATCGACACAGCGATGTCGAGATTGCGATCGAGGCTCCAGACGGTTGCGCGATGGATCACCTCGGTGCTGCCAGCGCGCAACGACTGCACGAGATCGGCACCGACCCAATAGTCCTCGCCGAGCTGCTTGCGATCCGTGACCGGCGTCGAGGCGATGGCGCGAAACACCTGCCCGCCGGGACCGGCATTCTCATCGAGCAGCAGCGTCGCGAGGCCGGCTTCGGCGGCGGTCGCGGCGGCGGCGAGGCCGGCAGGTCCCGCGCCGATCACCACGACGTCGTAATCTTCGCGCCTGGGAGCCACGCTCATCGTCCGATCTCCCGCTTGCCCTTCTGGATTTCGACCTGCATGCCCTCGGCGACGGGCACGAGACAGCCCTGGCGGTTGCCGACGCCGTCGATGGTGACGAGACAGTCGAAGCACACGCCCATCATGCAATAGGGCAGCCGCGGCGCGCCGCTCACCGCCGTCGAACGACGCGCGTCCACGCCGGAGGCCAGCAGCGCGGCGGAAACGGTGTCGCCCTGCCGCGCCGCGACGGCGATGCCGTCGACGAAGATTTGCACCGGTGGCCGTTTGTCCTGTTCGGATCGCTTAAACATCTAGGCTTCCTCAATATCTCTAGTAGCCGCTGTTGTTCGCCGCGCCGACGGCGCCAAAACGGCTGGCCGAGAACGCGCCGACCAATTCGGGCTCGAGCGCGCCCTGCGCCACCATGCGCGCGATCTCGAAGGCATGGTTGGAGGCGAGCGTCACGCCGGAATGGCAGCAGGCGACGAAGGCGCCGGGATGCGTCTCCGACTGGTCGTAGATCGGAAAACCGTCCTGCGGCATGACGCGGATGCCGGCCCAGCTCCTGACTACGTTGAGCCGCGACAGATGCGGGAACATGCGCTGGGCGCGATCGGTCATCACGGCGCTGATCGAATGCTTCAGCGCGCGGTCGTCGAGCTCGTCCTCCTTGCTGTCGCCGATCATCACCGTGCCCTCGTCGGTCTGGCGGATCGTGGTCAGCGGATGCGGCAGGAACGGCATGGTGCGCTCGGTCACCACGATCTGGCCGCGGGTCGGGCCCATCGGCGCGAAGAGGCCGACCATCGGCGCTAGCGTCTGGTTGGCATTGCCGGCAGCGAGAACGATCTTGGCGGCACGCAGCTCGCCCTTCGGCGTGGTCAGGCGGAATTCGCCGCCGCTCTTGCTGATCGCGGAGACCGGGCGTTCCGGAAGATAGTCGATGCCGAACGCCTTGAAGCCGGTGTGGAAGGCGCGGAACGTGCGCAGCGAATTGACGTGGCCGTCGAGCGGACAATAGCTGCCGCCGGAGACTTCCGGCCCGATCAGCGGCAGCGACTTCTTCACCTCGGATGCGGAGAGCATCTCCATCTTGTAGTCGGCCGCGCCGACCTGGTTGTGCATGCGCTTGACCAGCTCGGTACGCTGGCCGAATTCGTCGTCGCCGAGCGTGAGATGAAAGCCGCCGTTCTGCTGAAGCGCGACGTCGAGCCCGGTCTGCTGCTTCAGCTCGGACGCCAACCGGCCCCATGCCTGCGAGGCCTGCACGGTCCACACCGTGTAGGCGGGCATGCCGAGCCCCTTGCTCTGCACCCAGACCAGCGCAAAGTTCGCGCGCGAGGCGCGCTTGGTGATGTCGCCTTCGTCGAGCACGGCCACCTTCTTGCCGAGCCGGCCGAGGCCCCAGGCAATGGCGGAGCCGAGCAATCCGCCGCCGACAACGGCGACGTCGTAATCCGTTCGCATAGGTTCTCCTATCGCCCTGTGTCGCCGCCCTTGCCGGCGAGCACGCGGTCGAGCCCGTAGAAGCGGTCGAGCAGAATGAGGGCGCTCATGGTGATCGCGATCACGCAGGCCGAGACCGACGTCACCAGCGGATCGATGTTGTCCTGGATATAAAGGAACATGCGCACCGGCAACGTTTCGGTGCCGGGCGCGGCGAGGAAGACGGTCATGGTGAGATCGTCGAAGGACTGGATGAAGGCGAGCGCCCAGCCGCTGATGACGCCGGGCAGGATCAGCGGCAGCGTGACGCGGCGGAACAGCGTCCAGCCGCCGGCGCCGAGCGAGACCGCGGCCATCTCCACCGTGCGATCCATGCCGGTCGCCGCCGCCAGCGTCAGCCGCAGCGCGAACGGAAACACGATGATGACATGCGCGATGATCAGCGCGGCAAAGCTGCCGCCAAGGCCGGCAGATGTGAAGAAGCGCAGGAAGGCGATGCCGAGCACGACATGCGGGATCATCAGCGGCGACAGGAACAGCGCCGCCAGCGCGTCACGGCCGCGGAAGCGATAACGCGCGATCGCCAGTGCCGCCGGCACCGCGAACAACAGCGCCACGAACGAGGACAGCGCGCCAAGGCCGAGGCTCACCCAGAAGGCGTGGATGAACTCCGGGTAGTTCGCAATCGTCCTGAACCAGCGCAGCGAAAACCCGTTGGTCGGCAACGACAGAAAACCTTCGGGCGTGAAAGCGACGAGGCAGACCACCAGGATCGGCGCCACCATGACGATGACGAAGATGGTGTGGAAGATCAGTGCGAGCGGGCCGTTCCGTCTCATCGGAACACCTCCGCATAGCGGCGTTCGATCAGCGCGTTGCTGCCGACGACGATCAGGACCAGCGCGACCAGCAGGAGCGTCGCGACCGCGGCACCGAGCGGCCAGTTGAGGGTGTTGAGGAATTCGTCATAGGCGAGCGTCGCCGCGACCTTGAGCCGGCGGCCGCCGATGATCGCGGGCGTCGCAAAGGCGCTGGCCGAGAGCGAGAACACGATGATGGCACCCGACAGCACGCCCGGCATGATCTGCGGCATGATGATGCGGCGGATGATGGTGACGGGCCCCGCGCCGAGCGACATCGCGGCGTTCTCGATCTGCGGATCGAGCCGCTGCAGCGCCGCCCACACCGACAGCACCATGAACGGCATCATGACATGCGCGAGCGCGACCACCATGCCGGTCTCGGTGAACATGAAGGGAATGGGGGAGCGGATGACGCCGGCCGACATCAGGAGCTTGTTGACGAGGCCGTTGTTGCCGCCGAACAGCAGCGCCCAGCCGAGCGTGCGCGCCACCACGGAGATCAGCAGCGGCCCGAGAATGACCAGCAGGAAGAAGCTCTTCCAGCGGCCGTCCATGCGGTTGAGGATGTAGGCTTCGGGTGCGCCGAGCAGCGCGGTGAGCAGCGTGGTCAGGATCGCGATCCGAAACGTCCGCCAGAACATTTCTGCGTAATAGGGATCGGTCGCAATCTCGTGCCAGTTCTTCAGGATGAACACCGGCTCGATGCCCTTGTACTGGCCCCAATCGTGGAACGACAGCATCACCGTCATCGCCAACGGAATCAGCAGCACGCCGACGAACAGCATCAAGGCGGGCGCGGTCAGCGCCCACGGTGCACGTGCACTGCGCTCCTCGGCGGCCATGCTCATGCGCCGGCCCTCGCACGCATGCTCATGTCTTGGGGATGCCAGGTGAGGCGAACCGACTCGCCTTCGGCCGGCTGCGCCGTGCCGTCATTCTGGCGGATCACGATCGCCGGGCCGCATTCGCTGTCGCACTGGAACAGCCAGTGATTGCCCTGAAAGATGCGGGTGACGATTTTTGCATGAAGACCGGCATCGCCGAAGCCGATGCGCTCGGGGCGAATGCTGACCGTGACGGGGCCGCTGAGCCCGGCCGGCGCCGGTGCGCTCCAGGAGCCTGCCACGAGTTGCGCCGGCGTCGCGGTCCGGTCGATCGTTCCGGCAAAATCGTTGGTCTTGCCGAGGAATTGCGAGACGAAGGCCGAGGCCGGCCTTTCATACGTTTCCTGCGGCGTGCCGATCTGCTCGATCTTGCCCTGGCTCATCACCACGATGCGATCCGACAGCGACATCGCCTCGTTCTGGTCGTGGGTGACGAGGATGGTGGTGGTGCCGATGGTGCGCTGGATCTGGCGCAGCTCGATCTGCATCTCTTCGCGCAGCTTGGCGTCGAGATTCGACAGCGGCTCGTCGAGCAGCAGCACGCTCGGCTTGATCACCAGCGCGCGCGCCAGCGCCACGCGCTGCTGCTGGCCGCCGGACATGCGGCGCGGATGGCGGTCCTCGAAGCCGGCAAGACCGACCATCGCCAGCGCGGCACGCACGCGCTCGGCGCGCTCATTGCGCGGCACGTTGCGCATTTCGAGGCCGAAGGCGACGTTTTCCGCCGCGGTCATGTGTGGAAACAGCGCATAGCTTTGGAACACGATGCCGAGGCCACGTTTGGCAGGATGGATCGCGGTGAGGTCCTTGCCCTCCAGGCGGATCGCGCCGCCTGAGGGATCGAGGAAGCCCGCGATCATCTGCAACGTCGTGGTCTTGCCGCAGCCGGAGGGGCCGAGGAAGGAGATGAACTCCCCCTTCCCCACCGACAGGCTGAAGTCGTCGACCACGGTCTGCGCGCCGAACTGCTTTGCGACCCGGTCGAGCTCGAGATAGGCCATGCGCTGTCTCCGCGAACGCTCAGATCAGCGCTCGACCTCGCGATTCCAGCGCTTGGTCCACTCCTCGCGCTTCTCGTTGATCACGGTCCAATCCGGATTGTAGAGCTTCGCCGCGCGCTCGCCGATCGGCGCCATCTTGCCGAGCTCCGGCGGGATCACCAGCGATTTCAGCACCGGGCCGTAGCCGTAATCTTTCAGCATCACGAGCTGAATCTTGGGCTCGAGCAGCATCTTGACGAAGCTCGAGGCCAGCGGCGAGGCGTTCGGCTTGCTGATCGGGCACGCGGTGGTCAGCAGCGTCGCGGCGCCTTCCTTGGGATAGACGAAGTCGACGGGGAAGCCGGTGTTGGCAAAGCTCTGCACGCGGCCGGTTCCCCACACCGCGATCACCGCCTGGCCGGACTGGAACAGCTCGGTCATCTTGCCCGGCGACGGCTCATAGGCGAGCACGTTCGGATTGATCTGTTCCTTGAAAATCTTGAAGCCGGAATCGACATTGGTCTCCCCGCCGCCGTTCATCTTCGACAACATCACCAGCGCTTCGAGACCGTAGGTGTTGTTGATCGGCGGGATCACCAGCTGCTTGGCGTATTTGGTGTCCTTCAGGTCGTTCCAGGAGGTCGGCGGCGCCCAGCCCTTCTCCTTGAACACCTTGGTGTTGTACATCAACCCGGTCGCGACGATGCCGATGGCCACCGCACGATCGTCCTTGAAGCGCGCGGTGTCGTAGAGATCGGCGGGCAGGCCTTCGAGCTTGCCGCAGAAGCCGAGCTGGATCGCCTGGTACATCGGGCCGTCATCGACAATGGCGACGTCGATCTGCTGGTTGCCCTTCTGCGCCTGGAGTTTCGCCAGCGTGTCGGTGGAATTGCCGGCGACGTATTCGACCTTGACGCCGTTCTCCTTCTCGAAGGCCGGGATCACCTCGTCGCGGATCGTCTTCTCGAACGAGCCGCCATAGCCGGCGACGTAAAGAGTCTTTTGCTGGGCCGAGGCGGCCGAAGGGGCCGCGATGAGCGCTGCGATGCTGACCGCGGTCAGAAGGCGAAAAGTTGTCATGTGGACCGATCTCCATACCGGAATGAGGTGACGTGCCGACAAATCTCCGGCTGGGGCGCCTTCCGCATTTCCTTCCGCGCAAATCCCTCTCGGATCAGGGCTCCGGCCCCTGTTCGGCGGGTCTGGCGCGATTTGGAGGTCAAAACCCCTCCAATCTGCCGAAAAAGCGGGCTGGCTCCAGCTCTGATGAAAAAGATCGCAGACCTTTACTTCCATCGTCCAATGAATAATGGCACCCTCTGCATGCCGAAATGTTATGATTGGATGACGAGATGGCGCGGATCAATTCACGGCAGGTCGAGGCCTTCCGCGCGATGATGCTGACCGGCAGCGTCACGGAGGCTGCGAAGCTGATGGTGGTGACGCAGCCGGCGGTGAGCCGGTTGCTGCGCGACCTCCAGGCCCTGCTGAAGATGGAGCTGTTCGAGCGGCGCGGCACTGGCCTGGTGCCGACCGCGGCGGCGATGGCGCTCTATACCGAGGTCGAGCGCTCCTTCGTCGGCCTCGAACGCATCACCGCCGCCGCCGAGGAGATTCGCGGCCGCCGCACCGGCTCGCTGCGCATCGCCGCGCTGCCGGCGCTGGCGAACGGCTATTTGCCGCGCCTCGCAGGGCACTTCCTGCAGGAGCGGCCGAACCTCAACCTCGCGTTCTTCGGCGTGATCTCGCCAATCGTGGTCGACTGGGTCCTGAACAACCAATGCGACATCGGCTTTGCCGAGGTGCCGATTGCCCATTCCGGCCTGCCAAGCCTGCGACTGCCGGCGCCTGCGCGCGTCGCGGTGCTGCCGACGGGCCATCGCCTCGCGGAGAAGGAAGTCCTGGAGCCCAGCGATTTCGAAGGCGAGACCTTCATCTCGCTGTCGGCGGGATCATCGAGCCGGCATCTCGTCGACCAGGTCTTCAATCGCCATGAAGTCCGCCGCGTGCTCAGGGTCGAGACCACCTTGTCGGAGATCATGTGCGGCATGGTGTCGTCAGGGCTCGGCGTTGCGATCTGCGACCCCTTCACCGCGCGGGAATTTTCCACCCGCGGCGTGGTCGCGCGTCGCTTCCTGCCGCGCATCGACTTCGAATTCTCCGCCGTCTTCCCGGCGCAGCGCAGCCCGTCGCCGGTGGCGCTGGATCTCGTCGAGACCATGCGCAAGGCGCTCGAGGAGTTCGAGGACCAGACGGCAAGCCAGCTTGCAGGCGGTTGACGTGGACGCCATTGGTGCAGTGTTATAGCTACGCAACCGAAGCAGGGCACATGGCACGCATCACCATCATCGAGACCGGCCTCGTTCCCAAGGAATATCGCGAGCGTCACGGCTCGTTTCCCGACATGTTCGAGCGCATGGTCCGCGCCGAGGATCCGGCGGCCACGGTCGACATCGTCAGCATCCCGAATGGCGACGCGCTTCCCGATCCGGGCAAGCTCGACGCCGTCCTGATCACCGGGGCCGCTGCCGGCGTCTATGACGGCCTCGACTGGATCGCGCCGCTGGAAGATTTCGTGCGCACGGCCTACGCCAACAAGACGCCGATGGTCGGCGTCTGTTTCGGTCATCAGTTGATCGCGCAGGCGCTCGGCGGCACCGTGCGCAAGTCGGACAAAGGCTGGGGCATCGGCCGGCACGTCTATCAGGTGCTGCCGGAGAACGGCGTCATTGCCGGCGAGGACGTCGCAATCGCCGCCTCGCATCAGGATCAGGTGATCGAGCCGCCCAACGACGCGCTGACGATTCTCTCGTCGGAGTTCACCCCGCATGCCGGCCTGCTCTACGCCAACGGCACCACGCTGACCGTGCAGCCGCACCCGGAGTTCGATGTGGATTTCGCGCAAGTGTGCTGCGACCTGCGCGACGGCAAGGCGCCGGACGACGTCGTCGCGACGGCAAGGGCGTCGCTGGCGGAGCCGATGGACAATGCGAAGCTCGGTGGGGCGATTACGAGGTTCTTGGCGCGGCGCGCCTAGTTGGCGGCACGCTCCCCGTCCCTTCTCCCCTTGTGGGAGAAGGTGGCGCGAAGCGCCGGATGAGGGGTTCTATCAGCTCGCTGGACTTCTCGTGAGGATAGAGACCCCTCACCCGCCGAGCTTCGCTCGGCACCCTCTCCCACAAGGAGAGGGGTGATGCAGCGTCGCCCGCGGAATATCAGAACGGATCGCGTCCCAATCCCGGTATATCGGCCGGCCGCGGCCCCGGCGCGGGCCAATGAAAGCGGCGGTCCTTCTCGGCGATCATGATGTCGTTGATCGACGCCTCGCGCCGCTTCATCAAACCGTGCTCATCGAACTCCCATTGCTCGTTGCCATAGGAGCGATACCATTGGCCTTTGCCATCGTGCCATTCGTACTGGAAACGCACGGCGATGCGGTTCTCGTCGAAGGCCCAGAGATCCTTGATCAGGCGATAATCCTGCTCCTTCTCCCATTTGCGGGTGAGGAACGCGACGATGGCCTCGCGGCCCTCAAGCACTTCCGAACGATTGCGCCAGCGGCTGTCCTCGGTATAGGCGAGCGAGACGCGCACCGGATCGCGCGAATTCCAGGCGTCCTCGGCCATGCGCGCCTTTTGCGCGGCGGTCTCACGGGTGAAGGGCGGAAGCGGCGGGCGCGACATGATGGCCTCATCGGTTGGTTGGGGCCGCAATCTATCGCTGCGCAAGGCGGAGTCGAGTGGCGATTCCCTATCGGCCGATCACGAAATCACATCAGCCTTCATCAGCGTGCGGATCGATTTGGGGATCGGTTGCGCGCGGCCGCCGCTGATGAAGGCGACACGCACCTCGGCCTTCACCAGCACGTCGTCACCGCGCCGCACCTCCTGCGCCAGCATGATCGAGGCGCCCTTGACCGCAACCGGCCAGGTCACGACGTCGAGCACGTCGTCCATCCGCGCAGGTTTCAAGAAATCCAGGTGCATCGAGCGTACCACGAAGGCGAAGCCCGCGCCTTCGGTCTCCACCTGGTCGAACAGCGCCTGCTGCTCGGCGCCCATCAAGCGCAAATGATTGGTGCGTCCGCGCTCCATGTAGCGCAGATAATTGGCGTGGTAGACGATGCCCGAGAAATCCGTGTCCTCGTAATAGACGCGGACCTGCATGTGGTGGCGGCCGTCGCGGATCTCGCCGTCGAGGTGGGCAGTCACGTCGCGAGCCTCTTTGCTTGTCGATATCAGCCCGTTTTGCGCAAAAACCGCCTCCCGCGCAAGCGGGTCAGGACACAACCGACATGGCACGCCCCAGCGTTACCTCGACAATCTCGGGCGGCACGCCGACGCGGACCGGCATGATGCTGCAACCGAGGCCGCCGGAGACGATGAGATCGCATTTCAGGCGGAAATGGCCGTAGGCGAGCCGCAGGCCGTTCTTGGGCGACACGGCCGGCGACCAGCCGAGCAGGCGGACCTGGCCGCCATGGGTATGGCCGGACAGCTGCAGCGCGACACGCGAAGGTACCAGCGGTGCGATGTTGGGTTCATGCGCGAGCAGGATGACCGGCGCATCGTCGGTGATCTTCGCCAGCGTGCCTGCGAGATCGTCGGCGCCGAAGCGCCCCGTGCTGCGAAAGCGCCGCGCCGGCAGGAAGGCGAGCTGATCGCCGAGCCCGGCGAGCCAGAACGGGCGGCCGTCCTTGGAAAGGCGCACGACATCGTTCTCGTAGACGGGGATGCCGGCCGCCTCCAGCGCCCGATGCGCGATGGTCGGCCCGTGTCCCGCCCGCTGCACGGTCTTGTCGTCCCAATAATCGTGATTGCCCATCACGGCATGGACGCCGAGCGGCGCCTTCAGGCCGGCCAGCACCCTCGCCCATTCGCGCGACGGAATGAAGCGCGTGACGTGGTGAAGGCCTGCGACGTAGTCGCCGAGCAACACGATGAGATCGGGGTTCAAGGCGTTGGTGCGTTCGACGATGCCTTCGATCCGCGCCAGCGACATCCAGGGATCGCAGGCGTGGATGTCGGCGATGGCGGCGATCTTCAACGGGAAATCCGTCGGCCACTGCCGTGGCTTCGGATGATAGCGGGTGACCCGAAGCCGCAGCACCGGCTCGACGCCGACGCCGTAGGCGGCGGTCGAGATGCCGAGGGCGGACAGGCCGCCGATGGACCGAATGAAATGACGGCGCGTGATCATGGAAACCCGCTTCTGCTGTGGGGATCTCGATGAGATCGGATTGGAGCGGAATTGGGGTGCGCTCGTGCAGATCGTCTGCACGAGATGAACGGAAATTCATGAAAGGAGCGCGCTCGCGTGCGCGCAGATCAGTCGTCGCTCTCGTCGGTGCCGAACAGGCCGAATTGCGCCGCCGCATCGCGCGAGGGCTCGGCGATGCCGAGATGACGGAAGGCGTGCGAGGTCAGCAGGCGGCCGCGCGGGGTGCGCTGCAGGTAGCCGCACTGGATCAGATAGGGCTCGATGATGTCCTCGATCGCATCGCGCGGCTCGGACAATGCCGCGGCCATGGTCTCGACGCCGACCGGTCCGCCGCCATAGTTCATCGCGATGGTCGTGAGATAGCGGCGATCCATGGCATCGAGCCCCGCAGCGTCAACCTCGAGGGCGCTCAACGCGTGGTCGGCGATCTTGCGATCGATCTTGTCGGCATCGGCCGCGGAAGCGAAATCGCGCACGCGGCGGAGCAGACGGCCCGCGATGCGCGGCGTGCCGCGCGCCCGGCGCGCGATCTCGTTGGCGCCGTCAGCGCTCATGCCGACATTGAGCACGCGCGCGCCGCGGCTGACGATGCTTTCCAATTCCTCGATGGTGTAGAAATTCAGGCGGACCGGAATGCCGAAGCGATCGCGCAAGGGATTGGTGAGCAGGCCTGCGCGCGTCGTGGCGCCGACCAGGGTGAATTTCGACAGCTCGATCTTCACCGAGCGCGCCGCCGGGCCCTCGCCGATGATGAGGTCGAGCTGAAAGTCCTCCATCGCGGGATAGAGCACCTCTTCCACCGCCGGGCTGAGGCGATGGATCTCGTCGATGAAGAGCACGTCGCGCTCCTCGAGATTGGTCAGCAGCGCCGCGAGATCGCCGGCCTTGGCGATGACCGGGCCCGAGGTAGCGCGAAAGCCGACGCCGAGTTCTTTCGCCACGATCTGCGCCAGCGTGGTCTTGCCGAGGCCGGGCGGGCCGACAAACAGCACGTGATCCAGCGCCTCGCCGCGCTTGCGCGCCGCTTCGATGAAGATCGAGAGGTTCTTGCGCGCCTGCTGCTGGCCGACGAAATCGGACAGCGATTGCGGACGCAGCGCGGTGTCGCCGACATCGTCGCTGCGGCGCTCGGGCGAAACCATGCGGCTGGCCTTGGGATCGCTCACTTCGCGAGCTCCTTCAACCCGAGCCGGATCAGCTGCGCGGTCTCGGCGTTCTCACCCGCGCTGCGCGAGGCCGACGCAATCGCGGCCGCGGCCTGCGGCTGGCCGTAGCCGAGATTGACCAGCGCGGAGATCGCATCCGCGACGGGCCGCGGCGCGCGCTGGTCGTCGACAGCGCCGGCGAGATGCACGACGGCCGGATCGACATTGGCGAAGGCCGGCGCTTTGTCCTTCAGTTCGGTGACGATGCGCTCGGCAACCTTGGGGCCGACGCCGGGCGTGCGCGCTACGGCCGCCTTGTCGCGCAGCGCAATGGCATTGGCGAGATCGGCGGGTGCCAGCGTGCCGAGCACCGCGAGCGCGACCTTGGCGCCGACGCCCTGCACGGTCTGCAGCAGGCGAAACCATTCGCGCTCCTGATCGGTGCGGAAGCCGAACAGTTTGATCGCGTCCTCACGGACATAGGTCTCGATCGAGAGCACGGCAGCCTCGCCGGGCGACGGCAGATGTTGCAAGGTACGCGTAGAGCAATGCACCTGATAGCCGACGCCGCCGACGTCGAGGATGACAAAATCCTCGCCGTAGGAATCGATCAGGCCCTTGAGCTTGCCGATCATAGGCTCGCCACCTTCAGCCGCAGCGCGGTGCTCTGGCGGTGATGGGCATGGGTGATGGCGATGGCGAGCGCGTCGGCAGCGTCGGCCGACGGCGGATCGGCCTTGGGCAGGAGAATTTTCAGCATCATCGCGATCTGGGCCTTCTCGGCATGACCGGCGCCGACCACGGTCTTCTTGACCTGGTTGGGCGCATATTCGGCGACCGAGATGCCGAACATTGCGGGCGCGAGCATGGCGACGCCGCGGGCCTGGCCGAGCTTCAGCGTCGCAACGCCGTCCTTGTTGACGAAGGTCTGCTCGACCGCGGCTTCCATCGGCTGGTGGTTCGAAAGCACGGCCGCCAACCCTTCATGGATCGCGAGCAGCCGGCTCGCCAGCGGCAGGTCGTTCGGCGGTTCCACCGAGCCGCAGGCCACATAGATCAGGCGGTTGCCGTCAGCCTCGATCACGCCCCAGCCGGTGCGGCGCAGGCCGGGGTCGATGCCGATGATGCGGATTGGCTGGCGAATCGGGAGCGCGGTCATGGGCCAGTGATAGCGGTTGGCCCATGATAGCGAAACAGAAACAGAACAGAAGTAACAGGGGAAGTGGGAGCACATTGAGGGGCGGCCGACGCCCACCTCACTTTCGGTCGTCATACCCCGCGAAGGCGGGGTATCCAGTACGCCGCGGCCTATCCGTATCCCGCTGGCGTCTCTGGAATACTGGATCGCCCGCCTTCGCGGGCGATGACAGCGATGGATGAGGCTGACAGGCGGCCTACCCGCCCATCTTCGCCATCAGCGCGTCCGACACCTCGAAATTGGCGTAGACCTGCTGGACGTCGTCGTGCTCGTTGAGCAGATCCATCAGCTTGAGCAGCTTCTCGCCGGTCTCGTCGTCGACTGCGACCGTGTTTTGCGGCTTCCAGATCAGCGCGGCCTTGCGCGGCTCGCCGAACTTGGCTTCCAGCGCCTTGGCGACGTCGCGATAGCCTTCGGTCGAGGCGTAGATCTCGTGGCCGCCTTCGCCGGAGACGACGTCGTCGGCGCCGGCCTCGATCGCGGCATCCAGCACGGCGTCGTCGGAGGCGACGCTGCGGTCGTATTCGATGATGCCGGTGCGGTCGAACATGAAGGAGACCGAGCCGGTTTCGCCGAGATTGCCGCCGGACTTGGTGAAGAAGGAGCGGATGTCGGAGGCGGCGCGGTTGCGGTTGTCGGTCAGCGCCTCGACGATGACGGCGACGCCGCCGGGACCGTAGCCCTCGTAGCGGATCTCGTCGTAGTTCTCGCCCTCATTGCCGAGCGCTTTCTTGACGGCGCGTTCGATATTGTCTTTCGGCATATTCTCCTGGCGGGCCGCGATGATGGCCGCACGCAGGCGCGGGTTCATGTTGGGGTCGGGCGTCCCCAGCTTGGCCGCCACGGTGATTTCCCGCGCCAGCTTGCCGAACAACTTCGACTTCTGGGCATCCTGCCGCCCCTTGCGGTGCATGATGTTCTTGAATTGGGAATGTCCGGCCATGCGTGGTCTCTCGAGGAATCGTCAGCCAAAGGTGAGCGTGGGAAGCGCGGCCTTATAGGCCGCCAACCCGCCGGAATCAAAGCGATCTCCTACTCCTAAGGTAGCACCGTAAAGGTACCCCCGGGTACGGCCGGGTGCCTAGAGATCGGGCATTGTTAACCCTGATTTCATTCCGGGCTGCGAAAATAGCGCCCGACCGTTTTCCCCGACAAGAGAGAGCTGATGGCGTTCGGACTATTTCGGAAGCGCCTGCCGGACCAGGCTGCGTCTGCGGCCGCCCCGGCGGCTCCCCAGCCAGCGGCCCATTCCGAGCCCGTGGCGGCGCCCGAAACTGATTCAGCCCGGGAAATCCTGGAGCTGCTGGAACTCGAGCTCGGCGCCATGATCCGCCAGCTCGAACGCGCCGCCCATTCGGTGGCTGGCGGCGCCGAGGCGACCGCCACGACGCTTGCCGCCATCCGCGACCGCACTGACGCCCTGACCGGCCGCACCAATGCCGCGCAATCGACCGCCTCGACCTTCGCCCACGCCGCCGACAAATTCACCCAGTCCGCCCTGGGGATCGGAGCGCAGGTCCGCGAGGCCGGCAAACTCGCCGACGAGGCCAGCGCCGCCGCGCAGGAAGCCCGCGCCAATGTCGACCGCTTGCGCGAATCCTCCGCCGCCATCGGCAACGTCGTCAACCTGATCGCCCAGATCGCGCGGCAGACGACCCTGCTCGCGCTCAACTCGACGATCGAGGCCGCACGCGCGGGCGCTGCCGGCAGGGGCTTTGCTGTCGTCGCCACCGAGGTCAAGGCCCTCGCGGTGCAGACGCAGGGCGCGACGGAAGAGATCACCAAGAAGATCGACGCGCTGCAGCGCGACGCCGCCGGCTCCGCCGATGCCGTGCACCGCATCTCGCAGGCGATCGAAGCGATCCGCCCCGTGTTCGAGACCGTCAACGGCGCGGTCGCCGAACAGAACGCCACCACCAGCGAAGTCTCCGGCAATGCCGCCAGCGCCTCCGAGTTCATCGTCTCGGTCGGCGAGAGCGCGGCCGAGATCGACGCCGCGACCAAGGCCGCCGAGAGCCACGGCGAGAGCGTCGCCAGCGCCGGCAAGGCCGTCACCACTTTCGCGCAGAAGCTGAAATCGCGCTGCGCCGTGCTGCTGCGCCAGAGCGAGCACGACGACCGCCGCAAGACCGAGCGGCTGCCCTGCCATCTCAAGTTCGAGAGCCCGCGCGGCGTGATGCCGGTCTACGAAATCTCGATGGACGGCGTGTTGATCGGCGGCGCGGACGCGGGCCGGCTCGCACCGCAAGCGATGATCGAAGGCACGCTGGAAGACGTCGGCGCCTGCCGACTGCGCGTGATCGAGCAATCCAAGGCCGGCGCCCGCGCGCAATTCGTCGGCCCCAGTGCCGAGCTCCGCGAGAAGATCGAGGACAAGCTCTGGTCGATCCACGAAGAGAACACGGAGTTCGTCACCCGCGCCATGGAGGCGGGCAACGCACTGTCGAAGATATTCGAACAGGCGATTGCGCGCGGCGAGGTCAAGATCGACGATCTCTTCGACACCGACTATGTCGAGATCGCCGGAACCAATCCCCAGCAATACCGCACGAAATATCTCGACTGGGCCGACCGCGCCCTGCCTCCGTTCCAGGAGGCATTCCTGGCGAAGGACCCGCGCATGGCGTTCTGCGCCATGGTCGACCGCAACGGCTTCCTGCCGGTGCACAACAAGATCTATTCACATCCGCAGCGGCCGGGCGACGCCGCCTGGAACACGGCCAACAGCCGCAACCGGCGGATATTCAACGATCCGGCGGGGTTGGCTGCCGCGCGCAACCTGCGATCGTACCTGGTCCAAAGCTATGCGCGCGACATGGGCAACGGGAACACCGTCATGATGCGGGAGATCGACGTCGCGATCCGCGTGCAGGGCCGCCACTGGGGTGGATTCAGGACGGCCTACAAACTGTAGTGCACGCTCAGGCAAGACGCCGGGAGCGAATCATCCCTTAAGATCGAAGTTGGAATGGGAATGCCGCGTGAGCCGGGTTGCGGCTCTGACTGGAGGACTCATCGAACATGTCCGTCGCACAACTTGCCGTCATGGACACCGGCTCCAACCGCACGCTGGCCGAGCGGCTGATCGATCAGCTCGCCGACCGCATCGGCGGCCTCGGCGTGGAACTCGCCGATATTGCCGGCAACGTCCAGGAAGTCGCAAACCGCGTCGCCAACCAGTCGGAACGGTTTCACCACCTCCAGAAGACGGCCGAGACGATGGTTTCGGCCAACCACGACATCGCCAATGCATCGCAGGCGGTGCAAACGACCACGTCAGCGGCGGTCGGCGAAATCGCGCAGTCGCGCAACGCCGTGGACACCGCGGTCAGCCACATCTCCGAGCTCGTCGCGGCGGTGGAGCGCATCGAGGCCCGCCTGTCCGCCGTCGGCTCGGCGCTGGCGCAGGTCGCCAAAGTGTCCGGCTCGATCGAGGCGATCGCGAAGCAGACCAATCTGCTGGCGCTGAACGCAACGATCGAAGCCGCCCGCGCCGGCAATGCCGGCCGCGGCTTCGCGGTGGTCGCAAGCGAGGTGAAGAACCTCGCGGAGGCCACCCGCCAGGCCACGCATCAGATCTCCGACACAGTGCGCGATCTCGACGGCCAGATCGAAGGGCTGATCGGCGAAAGCAGCGACGCCTCGCAGCGCGCCAAGACCGCGGGCGAAGGCGCCCAGCAGATCTCCGGCATCATCTCGCGGGTCCAACAGGGCTTTGCCTCCGTGGAGGCGGAGATCGGCAGCGTCACGCGCGCGGCGACCTCCAATCTCGGACATTGCGACACCGTCATCAGCGAGCTCAACGAGCTCGCCAAGGGCGTCGACCTCTCCTCTCGCGATCTCAAGAGCGCCGACCAGCGCGTGACGAAGCTGCTCGACACCTCCGAAGGCCTGATCGCGCTGATCGCCGACAGCGGCGTCGAGACGTCGGACACACCGCTGATCCGCGTCGTGGTCGACACCGCAAAGCGGATCACGGCCGAGTTCGAGGCCGCCATCGATCGCGGCGACATCACGCTCGAGCGGCTGATGGACGAGAACTACCGCGAGATCCCCGGCACCGATCCGAAGCAGTACCTCACCAACTACGTCGAATTCACCGACCGCGTGCTGCCCGCGATCCAGGACCCGATCCAGAAATCGGATCCGCGCATCGTCTATTGCGTTGCCTGGGCGCGGAGCGGCTATTTGCCGACCCACAATCCGAACTACCGCCAGCCGCAGGGCAAGGACCCCGTCTGGAATAACGCCAACTGCCGCAACCGCCGCCTGTTCAACGACCGCACGGTGAAGAAGGTCGCGGGCAATACCAAGCCGTTCCTGCTCCAGACCTACCGCCGCGACATGGGCGGCGGACAGTTCGTGCTGATGAAGGACCTGTCCTCGCCGATCGTGATCCGCGGCAAGCACTGGGGCGCCTTCCGGATGGGTTTCCGGCAGAGCTGACGGCTGCGCTTCCGCGTCCCCAACCAAAAGTTCGAAAACAACCCCATGCACAGTAGCCGGGGTGTGTAAAATCAATGGCTTGCTGCGGCAGGACATGGGGGCGTTTTGACACGTCGGGCAAAACAGAGAGCGTGATGCTCCCAATCTGAAAGACCATCGTCTCCTTGCCGCCGTCTCCGGCAGGATAGAGCTGCTCTGCCCCGCAGCTCGGGCTTTTTCCAATCGCACGAATTTGTCGTCGCATGGCTTTTCGTTTTCGCACGACCATTCGCAACGATCGACGGCGCTCGCGATGAAAAACGTCGAAAAATGACGCTTATCATATCAAATAGTCCAAGACGCTTGCAGTGATCGTCGCACGAATTCGTGAACGTCATGGTCTGCCGCGATGGCCACGCAAATCTGCATTGCTGCGAATTTGAAAGCTTCATCGCTTCGCGGCGGTATGATTATGGTCTCGCGAATTCGTCGATCGGATCACCGCGAGCGGTCCATCGCGCAAGAGGATGCACATGGCGACAACTCTCATCATCAATGGCGAAACGAAATCGTTCGAAGCGCCCCCTGACATGCCGCTGCTGTGGGTGCTGCGCGACATCCTCGGCATGACCGGGACCAAGTTCGGCTGCGGCATCGCGCAATGCGGCGCCTGCACGGTGCATGTCGACGGCAAGGCCGTGCGCTCCTGCGTGCTGCCGGTCGGCGCGGTCACCAATCGCGCCGTCACCACCATCGAGCACGTCGGCAGCACGCCGGCGGGCGCCAAGGTGCAGAAAGCCTGGTTGGATGCCGAAGTGATCCAGTGCGGCTATTGCCAGTCCGGCCAGATCATGTCGGCCGCAGCATTGCTGGCCGCCACGCCCCATCCCGATGATTCCGACATCGACGCCGCGATGGCGGGCAACATCTGCCGCTGCGGCACCTATGTGCGCATCCGCGAGGCCATCAAGCAGGCCGCCAACGGCCGTCAGTCCTGAGGTTCGCCATGAATGCACACAACAGCGTTTCCCGCCGCGCGCTTCTCACCGGTGGCCTTGCCGGCGGCTTCCTGCTCGCCTTCCATTTGCCGCTGCGCGCCGCCGTCAACGAGCCGGTGCAGCCGCCTGATACGACCGACGGCAAGTTCACGCCGAACGCCTTCATCCGGATCGACCCGGACGGCATGACCACGCTGGTGATGCCGCAGGTCGAGATGGGACAGGGTATCTACACCGCGGTCTCGATGATCCTGGCGGAAGAGCTCGACGGGGACTGGTCGAAGGTCCGGTTGCTGCACGCACCCGCCAACGAGAAGCTGTACGGCAATCCGATCTTCATCATCCAGGCCACCGGCGGCTCCACGTCGGTCCGCGCATTCTGGAAGCCGCTGCGTGAAGCCGGCGCAAGCGCGCGCGCCATGCTGGTGCAGACTGCAGCCACGCAATGGGGCGTCGATCCCTTGAGCTGCACGACATCGAAGGGTGTGGTGACCCACAAGGAAAGCGGCCGCATGCTCACCTATGGTGCCCTGGCAGCTGCCGCAAGCGGCCAGACGCCACCCAAGGATGTCCCCCTCAAGGACCCCAAGGATTTCGTTTATATCGGCCGGCCGTTCAAGCGGCTCGACACCCCCGACAAGGTCAATGGCAAGGCCGTCTACGGCATCGATGCCATCGTGCCCGACATGAAGTTCGCGACCCTGGCGCAGTGCCCGGTGTTTGGCGGCAAGGTCGGCAAGGTCGATGACCGCGCCGCGAAGAAGATTCCTGGCGTGCGAAAGATCGTCGTACTCGACGATCTCGTCGCCGTCGTCGGCGATCACATGTGGGCGGCGAAGAAAGGCCTCGATGCCCTCGTGATCGAGTGGAACGAGGGACCGAACGCGAAGATCAATTCGAAAGCGATCTGGGACGATCTGCGCGCCGCCAGCGCAAAGGACGGCGTGGTCGCCAAATCCACCGGCGACATCGCCAAGGGCCTCGCGAGCGGTGAAAAACTCGAAGCGTCGTTCGAGCTGCCGTTTCTCGCCCACGCAACGATGGAGCCGTTGAACGCCACGGTCCATTGCAAGCCCGACTCCTGCGAAATCTGGACTGGCACGCAGATCATGGCGCGTGTGCAGTCGGAGGCCGCAAAGGCCGCCGGGCTCCCGATCGAGAAGGTGATCGTCAACAACCATCTCCTGGGAGGCGGCTTCGGCCGCAAGCTCGAGCCCGACATGGTGGTCGCGGCCGTTCGCATCGCCAAGCAGGTCGACGGGCCGGTTAAAGTGGTGTGGACGCGCGAGGAGGACATCCAGCACGACGTCTATCGACCGGTCTATCGCGACACGATCGCAGCGACCTTGTCGGACGGCAGGATCGTCGGCTGGAAATACAGGATCGCCGGCGCTGCGATCATCGCGCGCTGGCTGCCGCCGGCCTTCCAGAAGGGCATCGATATCGACGCGATCGACAGCGCCACCGACGTGCCCTACGACATCCCGAATGTCCACGTCGAGTATGTGCGTGCCGAGCCGCCGGCGGTCCCGACCGGGTTCTGGCGCGGGGTCGGGCCCAACAACAACGTGTTCGCGGTCGAATGCTTCATCGACGAACTGGCGCGCAAGGCGGGCAAGGATCCGGTCGAGTTTCGCCGTGGCATGCTGGCCCAGCAGCCGCGCTTCCTCTCTGTGCTCAATCTCGCAGCGGAAAAGGCCAATTGGGGCCAGCAATTGCCGGCGCGCGTCGGGCGCGGCGTGTGCCTGCAGCCCTCGTTCGGGAGCTTTATCGCCACCGTCGTGGAAGCCGAGGTCGACGAACAGGGCGAGATCAATCTGCGCCGTGCGACCTCCGTGGTGGATACCGGCATTGCCGTCAATCCCGATACGATCGTGGCTCAGGTCGAGGGCGGGCTGATCTTCGGCCTGACCGCCGCGCTCTACGGCGAGATCACCATCGACAAGGGCCGCGTCCAGCAATCCAACTTCAACGACTACCGGATGCTGCGGATCAACCAGACGCCGAAGATCGAGGTTCACGTCGTCAAGAGCGGCGAAGCTCCCGGCGGCATCGGCGAGACCGGCACCACGGCCGGACCACCGGCACTGCGTAACGCGATTTACGCCGCGACCGGCGTGGCGCTGCGGCGCCTGCCGCTCGATCGGAAACTGCTGGCTGCGGGGAAGAAGGCATGAGCGGCAAGATGCGTATCCTCACGAGCCTCGTCGTGATCGCCATCGTCGCAGTGGCGCTCGGCATCTTCATCGTCCGCGGGCCCGGCCCGCTCGACTTCGCCGGCGGCACGAAGGTGGCGCTCGCAGACTATCGCGCGGGCAAGCCGACCGGCGTGCCGGCCAAGCTCGAGAAAGCGAGCCTGGTCGAACGCGGCGAATATCTCGCCAAGGCGGCCGACTGCATGGTCTGCCACACCAAGCCGGGCGAGAAGGACTATTCCGGCGGGCTCGCCTTCAAGCTGCCGTTCGGCACGCTCTATTCGACCAACATCACGCCCGACAAGGACACCGGCATCGGCAATTACAGCGACCAGGATTTCCTGAACGCGGTCCAGCACGGCAAGCGCCGCGACGGCGCCCGGCTCTATCCGGCGATGCCTTACACGTCCTATACGTTCATGACGGACGAGGACGTGCTGGCGGTGAAGGCATACTTATTCAGCCTGCCGGCGGTGCGCGCGAAAGCGCCCGACAATACGCTGTCGTTTCCGTTCAACCAGCGCTGGGCGATGATTGCCTGGTCGGCCGTATTCAATCCGGACACGCGCTTCGCGCCCGATACTTCGAAGAGCCCGGAATGGAATCGTGGTGCGTATCTCGCGGAGGCGCTGGCCCATTGCGGCGAGTGCCACACGCCGCGCAATCTCGGCTTCGCGCTGGACAACCGCAAGAAGTTCGCCGGCGCCATCACGACGGGCTGGCGGGCGTTCAACATCTCCTCCGACAAGGCCACGGGCCTTGGCAATTGGAGCGATGCGGACCTGATCTCGTACCTGTCGCTCGGCCATGCGCCGGGCCATGGCGCGGCCTCGGGTCCGATGGGCGAGGCGGTCGACCACAGCTTCAGCCAGTTCGCGCCCGAGGACATCCGCGCCGTCGTTGCTTATCTGCGCAGCGTGCCGCCGCAGCCCTCGCCCGACCTGCCGGCGACCACAGCGCCGGTCGCGCCCGCCTCGCACAAGGACGGCGTCACGGCGGATGCGCGCGGCAAGATGCTGTTCGCCGGTGCCTGCGCCAGCTGCCACGGCTGGAGTGGCGAAAGTCCAGTGTCGCCGATGGCGACGCTGACTGGTACCTGGGCGGTCAACGATCCCGCCGCCACCAACGTCGCGCAGATCGTGCTGTCGGGGACCAAGCGGCACACGCCGGATGACGCGCTGTCGATGCCGGCATTCGGCGAGGCGTATACCGACGACGAGATCGCGGCGGTGGCGAATTACGTCACGGCGCGGTTCGGCGCGAAGGGCTCGAAGCTCACGGCGAAGGATGTGGCGGGGTTGAGGAAGCAGACAGCGGAATAGGTCTCCGCCGCGTCTGACGCTGCACCTTCTTCCTTGCGGGAGAAGGTGGCGCGAAACGGAGCGGGCGGCCACCCCCGCCGCCTGCCCCGAGCATCGAAGGCGCCGCCACTGGTGCGGCGACAGTTGTTGCCATAGAAAGGCTGCCGCACATTCGGGGCGCGGACCCGAATCCAATCGACTGGCTTTCGATGCCCCTTCCACCCGCCCAAATCGGCGCGCCGTTGTCCGAGATCGATACGCCGGCGCTGATCATCGACCTCGACGCCTTCGAGCGCAATCTCGACACCATGGCGGCAGCGGTCGGCAAGCTCGGCGTCAGGTTGCGTCCGCATGCGAAGACCCATAAGTCGCCGATCATCGCGGCCAAGCAGATAGCGCGCGGCGCCGTCGGCATGTGCTGCCAGAAGGTCGCCGAGGCCGAGATCCTGGTGGCCGGCGGGGTGAGCGACGTGCTCGTCAGCAACGAGGTGGTGGGCCCGCGGAAGCTGGAACGGCTCGCAGGCCTGGCGCGCCACGCGCGCATCAGCGTTTGCGTCGACGATTCCATCGCTGTCGAGCAACTGGCGCTCGCCGCGGAGCGGGCCGGCTCGCACATCGAAGTGCTGGTCGAAATCGACGTCGGCGCCGGTCGCTGCGGCGTCAGGCCGGGCCCGGCGGCGGCCGCCCTGGCGCGGCAGGTGGCGGGGTCACGCTTCCTGTCGTTTGGCGGTTTGCAGGCCTATCACGGCTCCGCCCAGCATTTGCGCACGCCGGACGAGCGGCGCGCGGCCATCGTGAGCGCCGCGAGCGCGACCAGCGAGACGCTGCGCGCCCTCAAGGACGCGGGCTTTCAATGCCGGACGATTGGAGGCGCAGGAACCGGGACCTTCGAGCTCGAAGGCGCGAGCGGCATCTGGAACGAATTGCAGGCCGGCTCCTATATTTTCATGGACGCCGACTACGCGAAAAACGTCGCCGACGGGACGCGCAACGCCAGCCCGTTCGAGCATGCCCTGTTCGTGATCGCGACCGTGATGAGCACCGCCTCCGGCGAACGCGCGGTCATCGATGCCGGCCACAAGGCCCTGTCGAACGACAGCGGATTTCCGGCCGTGCTGGGCCGCCCCGACCTGCGCTATCACCGGCCCTCCGACGAGCACGGCGTGCTCGAGTTCGACAGCGCTTCGTCGCGGCTGGCGCTCGGCGACAAGGTGACGCTGATCCCCGGTCATTGCGACCCGACCGTCAACCTCTACGACTGGTATGTCGGCGTGCGCGGCTTCAATACGCCGGACGCCCGCGTGGAAGCGCTTTGGCCGATCGCGGCGCGCGGCGCGGTCACCTGAGATTGACGCATTGCGCGTCAATCTCCGCTGTCGTCCCGGACAAGCGAAGCGCAGATCCGGGACCCATACGCGGCAGCAAGCGTTTGGCGAAGACGTGGGGCGACCAGCTTCGCGAAACAATTGGCCCTTGCGGTTATGGGGCACGGTTGGCAAGTGCGCGGCAAGGCGTGCACTCATCATTCGGGACTGCCCGTTTCCAAGGGATGAGCAGACCTGGCCTGACCCGACTGGGAACGTCTGCAAATGACCCTCAACGGACATTGATCAATCTTAGAAGGCTTAAGACTTAAGTTGTAGCTACGCCAAAGTGCAATCGGTTATGCTTTCGATGCCTCGTATGGATGGACTCTTTGAAACGCATTCTGCTCATCTTCGGTGTGGTGTTTGGGAGCGCGACCGTTGTGGCCGTTGCGGGCACAGTTCTCTTTGCTTATGCACTATCGCGAGCAGATCCCTTTCCGGCCTTCATGGAAGAATTCGCGCCGAAAGGCGTTCGCTCTTACGAAGAGACGAGAAAGGCATTTTCTATGTTCGTCATTCAGGCTTTCCCAGTCGGCTCCGACGCTGAAGGCGCGACTAAGCTCATCGCCGACGGTGGTTTCCAGGTCCAAGGGTCATCTACACCGAATTCTGTCTATATGCTCTGGAGCCGACACGCTGGTCCGTGTAGCGAACGGTACTCCATTATTATCGACCGAACAGCAGACGGGAAGATCGCCAAGGCAACTGGCCAACTTCATCCAATCTGTCTTTAGCTGGGACCGGTGCTACGCGACAGCGGTTGTCATTTCGCTTTTCCGCTTCTGGCCCAAAGCGGACGTCCCTTGGTTGCCCGCCGATGTCCGCTGCGGAGGGCAAAGCTGATATCGTCGTCCGAGGACGACACCGGGTGAGTGGCTTTGGCTTTCAGCTCAACCAGAATCTCGGCGTCGCCGGCTCCAGCCTTCCACCCATCCGCACCGGCGCGATCTTCAGCGCGAGGCCCGTCGCGTCGTCTGTCTCCACCGCGACGCCGCTGAGCGTCGCCGCGCCCGCGGCCGGCTCGAAGCGGCCTGACGGAATGCCCGAGGTGAACCTGCGCAGCGGTTCTTCCTTCTGCATGCCGATGATGGAATCGTAATCGCCGGTCATGCCGGCGTCGGTCATGTAGGCGGTGCCGCCCGAGAGGATCTGATGGTCGGCGGTCGGGACATGGGTGTGCGTGCCGACGACGAGGCTGGCGCGCCCGTCGCAGAAGAAGCCGATGCCCTGCTTCTCGCTCGACGCCTCGCAATGGAAATCGACGACGATGGCGTCCGCGGCGACGCCGAGCGGACACGCACCGAGCTCGCGCTCCAGCGCGGCGAAGGGATCGTCGAACGGGGTCATGAAGACGCGGCCCAAAGCGTTGACGACGAGCGCATGCTTGCCGTTCTTGGTCTCGACCAGAGCGGCGCCGCGGCCGGGCGTGCCGCGCGGATAGTTCGCGGGGCGCACCAGACGCTCGGCGCGCTCGATGAACACCAGGGCTTCGCGCTGGTCCCAGGAATGGTTGCCGAGCGTCACCGCATCGGCGCCGGCATCGAGAAATTCCTGATAGATCGCCTCCGTGATGCCGAAGCCGCCGGCGGAATTCTCGCCGTTGACGACGACGAAATCGAGCGACCAGTCCCTGACCATGCCGGGCAGATATTCGGCGATGGCGTTGCGGCCCGCTCGGCCGACGACATCACCCACGAAGAGAATGCGCAACTTCAGAACTCCGGAAATCGAACACGTCGGATTCGGTTAGCACATAATCCAGCGCGACGTCGTGCGATAGTGCCGGAACCGCCTTGATCTCCTGCGCCGCGAAAGCGAGCCCGATGCCGACGATGTGCTTGGCCTTGCGCAAATGCGCGAAGGTGAAATCGTAATGCCCCGCACCATAGCCGATGCGGTGGCCGAGACGATCGAACGCCGCGAGCGGCGTCAGCATGACGTCCGGAATGACTTCAGCAGCCGCCGGCGACGGCTCGGGAATCCCGAGCGGGCCGAGCATCAGGCGGTCGTTCGGATGGAAGATGCGGAAGATCAGCGACTGGCCACGCGCGGTGACGCAGGGCAGCGCCAGCTTGGCACCCTGCTCCGCGAGCTTCGCGAGCAGCGGCATCGGATCGATCTCGCTGCGGATCGGCGAATAGCCGGAGACGATGCTGCCGGGCAGCAGGTCGAACGGCAACCCGCGCTTGGCGAGTTTGACCGCGGCGGCGGCGCGCTTCTTCTCGCTCAGCGCGTCACGGGCCGCGAGGGCTTTGGCGCGGAGTTCGGCTTTGGTGTTGGACATGCGCGCTTGCTCCGAAGGCGGAGGCTTGCTCCGCTATCATCACCCGCCTTGTGCGCCCTTGCGCACTGGGGCGGATGATCCAGTATTCCAGAGGCGTTAGTGAGTCACACAAATGCCGCGGCGTACTGGATACCCCGGTCAAGCCGGGGCATGACACCTGTTGAATGGCCGCTGTCATTCAACAGGCACGAACCAGAAGAAACAGTGCGAAGCCGCGGACGCCGTTGAAGCACTCGATCCCGGAGTTCCCTACGAAAGTAGGTGGGCACCATATGTCCGGGCCCACGGGCCCGGCCAGGGACAGTTCCCTAAAGGATCGATAAGGCCCCGGGGATATATGGCTCCTGACGCGCGTCGCAGCCTCGCGAAGGCAATGTAACAACGATGCTGACGAATCGCCAGCCCGGCGAGCGTGCGCCCACTTGCTCTTGCCAAGTTCACCGGTGAACTCCCTCTCCCGCTTGCGGGAGAGGGTTGGGGAGAGGGCTTTCTCCTCTGGGGGATTGTCCCGTCGCTGAGAC
>NZ_JXDL01000001.1:6125832-6127815 GCF_001590795.1 Bradyrhizobium sp. AT1 | reverse complement strand
AGGGAGCGCACTGGCCACGTGGCAACAGCCCGCTACCCAATCGCGATCCCGTTGCCGACGGTGCGGTTCAGCACCTGGGTCGACTTCTCGATGCGCTCGGCGGCGGCATTCAGGGCGTTCACCACAGCGGTCTGGGTCATCCTGGCGCGCTCGACGGCGGCGTTGCGGAAATCCCTGAGCTCGGTCAGCTCCTGCTCCATGGTGCGGACGCGGTTGCCGACGTCGACCAGCTCGTCGCAGACGGTCAGCGCCGCCATCACGGTGAGGCGCGCATCGCCGATCTCGCCGAATTTTCCACGCAGCGACTGGATGCGTGTTTCCAGGCTTTCTGCGAGCTTGAGCAGCCGCACCTCCTGGCCCTCCTCGCAGGCCATGCGGTATTGCCGGCCGTTGATGGTGACGTTGATGTGGCTCATCCGTCCTCTCCGGTATCGAGCACCGAGCGTATCGTGACGATCGCGGAATCCAACCGGTCGGAGATCTCGCGGTTGGTGCGCTCGAGCTTGCGCGCCTTCACCAGCGCGCCGTCGAGCTCGTCGGCGAGTCGCGAGCGGTCGGCGCCGAGCGCCTGGATTCGCGCCGCGAGCTCGTTCTCGTCGCGATCGGCGTCACGCCGCCGCTCCACCGCGCTTTCGAGCGCGTCGAGCGCCGCCATCAGCCTGCGGGTCGCGATCTCGATCTCGACCGCGGAGGACTCCGTCATGGCGGCACTGTTGGACACGCGATCGTTCATGTAGTCAGCGGTGGAACCTGGCGGCCTTTGCCCAGTGGCCTTTTCCTGGGGCTTGCCGCCCGGCAAAAGACTCGGTTCGGCAAGCGGTTAGAAGCAGAAATTTACGTGGCAAGCTAGCCGAGCGCAACGCCGCCGCGAAACTATGCACCGATCAATCGGGAAAGCAGGTCGTCCCGATCCGTCAGTCCTCCCGCGCGCGCACCCGACGAAAAAGCGATCTCCACAGAGGCAACTTTTGCGGCCAAATCGGCGTTTGATTGCCTTGGACTCCCGGAACCGAGGTGCTATCCCAGCCCCGACCTTCAGTGGCCGCCAGGCTCCTCCCGCGCGGGCGTACACCGCCTCCAAGCGCCTCATTTCAGACGGATTTCAGACATGACGCAGGTCGATCACTCCCGTATGGCCAACGCGATCCGCGGCCTTTCGATGGACGCTGTCGAGAAGGCGAAATCGGGTCATCCCGGCCTGCCGATGGGCGCCGCCGACATCGCCACGGTGCTGTTCACGCAGTTCCTGAAATTCGACGCCGCCGTGCCCGCCTGGCCGGATCGCGACCGCTTCGTGCTCTCCGCCGGCCACGGCTCGATGCTGCTCTATTCGCTGCTGTATCTGACCGGCAATTCCGAGATGACGCTGGACCAGATCAAGCAGTTCCGCCAGGTCGACTCGCTCACTCCCGGACATCCTGAGAATTTCCGCACCAAGGGCATCGAGACCACCACCGGTCCGCTCGGTCAGGGCATCTCGACCGCGGTCGGCATGGCGCTCGCCGAGAAGATGCTCGCCGCCGAGTTCGGCAAGAAGATCGTCGACCACCACACCTATGTGCTCGCCTCCGACGGCGACCTGATGGAAGGCGTCTCGCAGGAAGCGATCGCGATGGCCGGGCACTGGAAGCTCAACAAGCTGATCGTGCTCTACGACGACAACGGCATCTCGATCGACGGCCCGACCTCGATCTCCGATTCCGTCGACCAGGTGAAGCGTTTCAAGTCGGCGGGCTGGGCCGCCGAGAAGATCGACGGCCATAACCAGGCAGCGATCGCCGATGCCATCACGCGCGCGAAGAAATCCAGCAAGCCGACGCTGATCGCCTGCCGCACCACCATCGGCTTCGGCGCGCCGCACAAGGCCGGCACCTCGAAGGTGCACGGCGAAGCCCTCGGCGCCGAGGAGCTCAAGGCCGCCAAGGAAAATCTCGGCATCTCGCTCGAACCGTTCGCGGTCGCCGACGACGTGCTGAAGGCGTG
>NZ_JXDL01000001.1:6113185-6125776 GCF_001590795.1 Bradyrhizobium sp. AT1 | reverse complement strand
GGCAGCCGCGGCGCCGCCGCGCGCCAGGAATGGGAGACGCGCCTTGGCGAGCTCGGCAGCCGCAAGCGCGCCGAGTTCGAGCGCCGCCTGCGCCATGAGCGTCCCGCTTCGCTGGCCAAGGCCGTGCGCGCCTACAAGAAGGAATTGCTGGAAAAGCCGATGAATGCGGCAACCCGCAAATCCTCGGAAGCGGTGATCGAAGTGATTGCCGCCGCGATGCCGATGGAATTCCTCGCCGGCTCGGCCGACCTCACCGGCTCCAACAACAACAAGGCGAAATCGGCGACCGCATTCTCGGCCAAGACGCCGAAGGGCCGCTTCATCCACTACGGCATTCGCGAGCACGGCATGGCCGCCGCGATGAACGGCATCTTCCTGCACGGCGGCTTCGCACCGAACGGCGCGACCTTCCTGGTGTTCACCGACTATGCACGTCCGGCGATGCGGCTTGCCGCGCTGATGGGTGCCGGCGTCGTTTACGTCATGACCCACGATTCGATCGGCCTCGGCGAAGACGGCCCGACCCATCAGCCGGTCGAACATCTCGCCGCGCTGCGCGCCATTCCGAACATGCGCGTGTTCCGCCCCTGCGATTCCGTCGAGGTCGCCGAGTGCTGGGAGCTCGCGCTCAACCGCGTGGACGGACCGACGGTGCTGGCACTGACGCGCCAGAACCTGCCGCAGCTCCGTACCACCGCACCGAACGACAATCCGTGCGCCGCCGGTGCCTATGAACTGGTCGCTGCCCAAGGCGAAGCCAAGGCGACGCTGTTCGCCTCCGGCTCCGAGGTCGAGATCGCGGTCGCCGCCCAGAAGCAGCTCGCCGAACGCGGCATCGCGTCACGGGTGGTCTCCGTTCCCTCGCTCGAGCTGTTGTTAGCGCAACCAGAGGCGAAACGTGCCGCAATCATCGGCAACGCGCCGGTGAAGGTGGCGATCGAGGCCGCCGTGCGCTGGGGCTGGGACGCCGTGATCGGCCAGGACGGCGAATTCATCGGCATGCATTCGTTCGGCGAAAGCGGCCCTGCCAAGGAGCTTTACAAGCATTTCGGTATTACCGCCGAGGCCGCGGTTAACGCTGTGCTGAAGCGCGTTTCCTGAGAGTTGAGCTTGCCGCAAAAAAGGACTACGTAATCTCTCATATGATCAAGCACCGCCCGGCTGAACCGGGCGTCCGCCCCTAAAAAACCCTCGCAGGCGCGTATGGCGCGTTGTGCGGGATGACAACGGTCATTGAAGGAGACGAAACATGGCAGTCCGCGTTGGAATTAACGGTTTTGGCCGCATCGGCCGCAACATCCTGCGGGCTATCGCCGAGTCCGGCCGCAAGGACATCGAGGTCGTCGGCATCAACGACCTCGGCCCGGTCGAGACCAACGCCCATCTGCTCCGTTTCGACAGCGTCCATGGCCGCTTCCCCGGCACCGTCACCGTCGACGGCGATACGATCAACCTCGGCGGCGGCAAGATCAAGGTGACCGCCGAGCGCGATCCCTCGAAGCTGCCCTGGAAGGATCTCGGCGTCGACATCGCGATGGAATGCACCGGCATCTTCACCTCGAAGGACAAGGCCTCCGCGCACCTGACCGCCGGCGCCAAGCGCGTGCTGGTCTCCGCGCCCGCCGACGGCGCCGATGCCACCATCGTCTACGGCGTCAACCACGAAACGCTGACCAAGGAGCACCTGGTCATCTCCAACGGCTCCTGCACCACCAACTGTCTGGCGCCGGTCGCCAAGGTCCTGAACGATCTCGTCGGCATCGAGACCGGCTTCATGACCACGATCCACGCCTATACCGGCGACCAGCCGACGCTCGACACCATGCACAAGGATCTCTATCGCGGCCGCGCGGCTGCGATGTCGATGATCCCGACCTCGACCGGTGCGGCCAAGGCGATCGGTCTCGTGCTGCCCGAGTTGAAGGGCAAGCTCGACGGCGTCGCGATCCGCGTGCCGACCCCGAACGTCTCGGTGGTCGACCTCAAGATCGTCGCCAAGCGCGCCACCGATGCCAAGGAAATCAACGCGGCGATGAAGCGCGCCAGCGAGCAGCAGCTCAAGGGCATCCTCGGCTACACCAATGCGCCGAACGTCTCGATCGATTTCAACCACGACCCGCACTCCTCGACCTTCCACGAGGACCAGACCAAGGTGCAGAACGGCACGCTGGTGCGCGTGATGTCCTGGTACGACAACGAGTGGGGCTTCTCGAACCGCATGGCGGACACCGCCGCCGCGATCGCGAAGGTGATCTGAACGTAGGTCTCGTGTCCCGGACGCGGTGCAGCGTCTAAGCGCTGCTCCGCAGAACCGGGACCCATTCAACCGCGGGACTCGCTGTGATGTGGGTCCCGGTTCTGCAGCGCATCGCTTCGCGCTGCGCAGCGCCCGGGACGAGAGAGATGACCAACAAATTCCGCACCCTCGACGACGTCGAATTGAAGGGCAAGCGCGTCCTGCTGCGCGTCGACCTCAACGTGCCCATGGACAATGGCCGCGTCAGCGACACCACGCGGCTCGAGCGCGTCGCACCGACCATCACCGAAATCTCGGACAAGGGCGGCAAGGTCATCCTGCTCGCGCATTTCGGCCGGCCGAAGGGACGCGACGCCAAGGACTCGCTCAAGCCCGTCGCCGAAGCGCTGGCCAAGGTGGTGAAGAAGCCGGTCGCCTTCGCGGACGATTGCATCGGCGAGCCCGCGGCCAAGGCGGTGGCGGCGCTGAAGGACGGCGACATCCTCTGCCTGGAAAACACCCGCTTCCACAAGGAAGAGGAAAAGAACGATCCCGCCTTCGTCGCGGAGCTCGCGAAGCTCGGCGACATCTGGGTCAATGACGCGTTCTCGGCCGCGCACCGCGCCCACGCCACGACCGAAGGCCTTGGCCACAAGCTGCCGGCCTATGCCGGCCGCACCATGCAGGCCGAGCTGGATGCGCTGGAGAAGGCGCTGGGCTCGCCGGCCAAGCCGGTCATCGCCATCATCGGCGGCGCCAAGGTCTCGACCAAGATCGACCTGCTGGAAAATCTCGTCAGCAAGGTCGACGCGCTGGTGATCGGCGGCGGCATGGCCAACACCTTCCTGCACGCCCAGGGCGTCGCCGTCGGCAAGTCGCTGGCCGAGAAGGATCTGGCCGCCACCGCGCTGCGCATCATGGAGAAGGCAGAAGCCGCCAACTGCGCCATCATCCTCCCGGTCGACGCCACCGTCGCCTATCACTTCGCCGCCAACGCGCCCTCGCATGCCTATGGGCTCGATGCGATCCCCGCCGACGGCATGATCCTCGACGTCGGTCCGCAGTCGATCGCCCGCGTCCACGCCGCGATCGACGACGCGGCGACGCTGGTCTGGAACGGCCCCCTGGGCGCGTTCGAGATGCAGCCGTTCGACCGTGGCACCGTCGCGGCCGCCAAGCACGCCGCCGAGCGCACCAAGGCCAAGAAGCTGACCTCGATCGCGGGCGGCGGCGACACTGTCGCGGCGCTCAACCAGGCCGGCGTCGCCGGCAGCTTCACCTATGTCTCGACCGCCGGTGGCGCGTTCCTGGAATGGATGGAAGGCAAGCCCCTGCCCGGCGTCGAGGTGCTGCGCGTCAAGTAAGCTTCAATCGGCAAACATTGAGCGGCCTTGCAAGGCCCAAACGGGAGAAAAAGACAGATGGCTCGGATCACGTTACGTCAACTGCTCGACCACGCGGCGGAGAACGATTACGGCGTACCGGCCTTCAACATCAACAACATGGAGCAGGCGCTGGCGATCATGGACGCGGCCAACCAGGTCGACGCGCCCGTCATCATCCAGGCCTCGCGCGGTGCGCGCTCCTACGCCAACGACATCATGCTCAAGCACATGATGGACGCGGTCACCGAAATCTATCCGCACATCCCGGTCTGCGTGCATCTCGACCACGGCAACGAAGCCGCGACCTGCATGACGGCGATCCAGGCCGGCTTCACCTCGGTGATGATGGACGGCTCGCTGAAGGCCGACGGCAAGACCCCCGGCGACTGGAATTACAATGTCGGCGTCACCAAGACCGTGACCGACATGGCCCATCTCGGTGGCATCTCGGTGGAAGGTGAGCTCGGCGTGCTCGGCTCGCTCGAGACCGGCATGGGCGACAAGGAAGACGGCCACGGCGCCGAGGGCAAGCTCAGCCACGACCAGCTCCTGACCAATCCGGACGAAGCCGTGAAGTTCGTGCAGGAGACCAAGGTCGACGCGCTCGCGATCGCGATGGGGACGTCGCACGGCGCCTACAAGTTCACCCGCAAGCCCGACGGCGACATCCTCGCCATGAACGTGATCGAGGAGATCCATCGCAAGCTCCCGAACATGCATCTGGTGATGCATGGTTCGTCCTCGGTGCCGCAGGACCTGCAGGAGATCATCAACGCCAATGGCGGCAAGATGAAGCCGACCTGGGGCGTGCCGGTGGCCGAGATCCAGCGCGGCATCAAGAACGGCGTGCGCAAGATCAACATCGACACCGACAACCGCATGGCCATGACCGGCCAGATCCGGAAAGTTCTGAAGGACAACCCGGAAGAGTTCGATCCGCGCAAATATCTGAAGCCGGCGATGGAAGCCATGACCAAGCTGTGCAAGCAGCGGCTGCAGGAGTTCAACACCGCGGGCCAGGCCTCCAAGATCAAGCGCGTCCTGACCACCGCCGAGATGGCGAAGCGCTACGCCAAGGGCGAGCTGGACCCGAAGGTGGCGTAGGCGACGTAAGGGCAGGCACCGTCATTCCGGGGCGCGCGCAGCGCGAGCCCGGAATCCATGGTGCCACCGTCGACGCGGATCAATGGATTCCGGGCTCGCGCCAAGGGGCGCGCCCCGGAATGACCGGCCTCCCCCTTTACCCTGCGACCAACGTTAACTCGGCAATTGCCCGAGAACGGTCTATTTTCACGGGCAAGGGCAGAATCGTTTTGGGAGGACCTCTCGATGAATCTGACTGAGCTCAACAGGATAGCGACCGCGATGGTCGCGCCGGGCAAGGGCATCCTTGCCGCCGACGAATCCTCCGGCACCATCAAGAAGCGTTTCGACGCGATCGGCGTGGACTCGACCGAAGCGAACCGCCGCGATTATCGCGAGATGCTGTTCCGCTCCAAGGAGGCCATCAGCCAGTATATTTCCGGCGTGATCCTCTATGACGAGACGATCTGGCAGGACGCGAAAGACGGCACGCCGCTGGTGAAGCTGATCGAGCAGAGCGGCGCCATTCCCGGCATCAAGGTCGACGAAGGCACGCAGGCCCTGCCGATGTGCCCGGGCGAGCTGGTCACCGTCGGGCTCGACAAGCTCGCCGAGCGCTTGAAGAAATACTACGAGCGCGGCGCGCGCTTCGCCAAATGGCGCGCCGTGATCCACATCGGCAGCGGTATTCCCTCGATGACCGCGATCAGCGTCAATGCCCACGCGCTGGCCCGCTATGCCGCGCTGTGCCAGGCCGCGCAGATCGTGCCGATCGTCGAGCCCGAGGTGCTGATGGACGGCGACCACGACATCGATCGCTGCTATGAGGTGACGCAACGCGTGCTCAACAAGACCTTTCAGGAATTGCGCGTGCAGCGCGTCGCGCTCGAAGGCATGGTGCTCAAGCCCAACATGGCGATCTCAGGCAAGAAATGCGCGAAGCAGGCCTCCGTCGAGGAGGTCGCGGAGAAGACGATCCGGCTGCTCAAGGCCTGCGTGCCTGCGGCGGTGCCCGGCATCGCATTCCTCTCCGGCGGCCAGTCCGACGAAGAGGCAACCGCGCATCTCAACGCGATGCACAAGCTCGGGCAGCTGCCCTGGGGCCTGACCTTCTCCTACGGCCGCGCGCTGCAGGCAGCCCCACAGAAGGCCTGGTCCGGGAGGCCCGAGAACGTCGCGGCCGGCCAAGCCGCCTTCAGCCATCGCGCGCGCATGAACGGCCTTGCCGCCAAGGGTGAGTGGCAGAGTAGCCTGGAACAGAAGGCAGCCTAGATCTTGTCGAACAAACCGCCTCCGCCGCGCCCCGCGCCGCGTCTTTATCTTGCGACGCCTGTCGTCGATGATCCCGCTGCGCTTCTTGCCGAGCTGCCGGGCCTGCTCGCCGCCGCCGATGTCGCCGCCGTGCTGCTGCGGCTGAAGGAGACCGACCAGCGCACCATGATCACGCGCATCAAGAGCTTCGCACCGCCAGTGCAGAAGGCCGGCGCCGCGCTGCTGGTCGAGGGCCATGCCGAGCTGGTCGCGCGCGGCGGCGCCGACGGCGCGCACCTGCCCGGCATCGCGGCGCTGAAAGAGGCGCTGCCATCGCTCAAGCCCGATCGCATCGCCGGTGTCGGCGGGCTGACGACGCGGCACCATTCCATGGATGCGGGCGAGCTGGGCGCGGATTATTTGCTGTTCGGCGAGCCCGATGCGAAAGGCCAGCGCCCCTCGGCGCAAGCGATCGCGGAGAGGCTCGACTGGTGGGCCGAGCTGTTCGAGCCGCCCTGCGTGGGCTTTGCGATGTCGCTGGAAGAAGCCCACGACTTCGCGCTCAGCGGCGCCGATTTCGTGCTGGTCGGCGACTTCGTCTGGTCCGATCCGCGCGGCCCCAAGGCCGCGCTGATCGAGGTCGACGCCGCGATCAAGAAGGCGCACGCGACGGCGATAGCCAGCCCAGATCCTGCGGGCAGCGAGCACGGCTAGCGCCCGACATGAAACTCCCCTGCATCACCATGCTGGCGACGCTGCTGCTCACGGTACCGGCGGCCGCGCAGCTCCAGATCACCCCGCCGGCAACAATCCCCAGTCCGCCCGCGGAGAAGCAGAAGCCCAAGCCGCCCCCGCCCGCCAAGAAGAGGGAGGCCGCGCCGGCCCCAAAGCCTTCGGCCTCGCCCAAGCCCGCACCGTCCTCCAAGCCGACGCCAACCCCGACCGTGATCCCGGCGCCGCCGACCGACAATTCCAACGCCGACCTGGTCTTCGGCGCCTATCAGCGCGGCCAGTACAAGACCGCGTTCGACCTCGCCACCGCCCGCGCGCAAGCCGGCGACCCCAAGGCGATGACCATGCTCGGCGAGCTCTATTCCAACGCTATGGGCATCCGGCGCGACTACGTCAAGGCGGCCGACTGGTACAAGCGCGCCGCGGACGCCGGCGACCGCGAGGCGATGTTCGCGCTCGCCATGCTGCGCATTTCGGGCCGCGGCGGCACGGTCGACAAGGGCGAGGCGGTCCGGCTGATGGCCTCCGCCGCCAAGCTCGGCGAGCCCAAGGCGGCCTATAACCTTGCTTTGCTCTACCTTGACGGCCAGACCCTGCCGCAGGACGTCAAGCGCTCCGCCGAGCTGCTGCGCCAGGCCGCCGATGCCGGCCTGCCCGAGGCGCAATACGCGCTCGCGACCTTCTACAAGGAAGGCACGGGCGTGCCGAAAGACCCGGAGCGCGCGGTGCGGCTGTTGCAGGCCGCCTCGCTCGCCGACAATGTCGATGCCGAGGTCGAATATGCCATCGCCATGTTCAACGGCACCGGTACGCCGAAGAACCAACCGGCCGCCGTGGCCCTGCTCCGCAAGGCCTCCCGCCAGGGCAGCGCGATCGCGCAGAACCGGCTGGCCTGGGTGCTGATCAACGGCGTCGGCGTCCCCATGGATAAGGTCGAGGGCTTCAAATGGCACCTGGTGGCCAAAACCGCCGGCAAAGGCGACCCGGAGCTCGACAAGCAATTGTCCGACCTGCCGGCCGAGGAGCGGGCCAAGGCGGAGGCCGCCGCCAAAAAATGGCTCGGGAGCAAATGACTTGACCTTGCGGGCCCCGCAGGGCACCCCATCCCTCAAACAGGCGCGATTTTGCGCTCTTTTCCCCTGATCAAGACCGAAACCTCATGCTGTACTCCGCCACTATCAACGTCATGGTCAAGGCCGCGCGCCGGGCCGGCCGCAGCCTCAAGCGCGATCTCGGCGAGATCGAGCATCTCCAGGTCTCGCTGAAGGGACCGGCGAATTTCGTTTCGCTCGCCGACAAGCGCGCCGAGGAGATCGTCTACCAGGACCTCACCAAGGCCCGCCCCGGCTACGGCTTCATCGGCGAGGAAGGCGGCACCCGCGAGGGCTCCGACAAGAGCCACACCTGGATCGTCGACCCGCTCGACGGCACCACCAACTTCCTGCACGGCATCCCGCAATTCGCGATCTCGATCGGCCTCGTGCGCGAGGGCACGATCATTGCGGGCGTGATCTACAATCCCGCCAATGACGAGCTCTACATCGCCGAGCGCGGCAAGGGCGCCTTCCTCAACGACCAGCGCCTGCGCGTCGCCGGGCGCCGCCAGCTCAACGAATGCGTGGTGGCCTGCGGCCTGCCCCATATCGGCCGCGGCGACCACGAGGAATTCCGCCGCGAGATGACCGCGATCCAGGACCGCGTCGCAGGCCTGCGCCGCTTCGGCGCCGCCTCGCTCGACCTCGCCTTCGTCGCCGCCGGCCGCCTCGACGGCTATTGGGAGCGCGACCTGCAGTCCTGGGACATCGCTGCCGGTATGCTGATGGTGCGCGAGGCCGGCGGAACGGTCAGCGACATCGCGACGCCGGGAGATGCGCTGGTGACGGGCAACGTCGTGTGCGGGAATGAGTATGTGCACGGGGAGCTGGTGAAGATTTTGCGGAAGCCGGCATAGCCGCACGACTGCTCGATCTCATCAGCTAAGACTCGTCATCGTCGGCTTCCTCGTCCCGGTACTCACCCCCGAGGGTCAGGCCCTCGATCGTGGTGGCGCCTTTCGACTTGATGACGCGGCGGAGCGGGACGGAGCTCTCGCTCCGCAGGGCCTCCATCAGCTGTTCCGAATGGGTGACGATCCAGATGTCGGCGCGGCTCGATGCCTTGGCGATCAGCCGGGCCAATGGGGCCAGCAGCGACGGATGCAGGCTGGTCTCGGGTTCGTTCAGCGCGATGAACGGCGGAAGCCGATAGCCCATGAACACCGCGAGCAGGCAAATGTATTTCAGTGTCCCGTCGGATAATTCGTGAGCCCTGAACGGCCGCGGCATATCCTCCAGCTGCAGATCGAATTCGCACTCGCCGCCCTGTTCCCATGCGCGGAGCTCGGCGCCCGGGAACGCGTCCTGGATCGCATCCTGCAGATCCGTGGCATCTCCTCTGATGGTGTAGAGCGTCGCCAGGGCCGCAGCGAGATCGCTTCCGTCGGCACTGAGCGAGGGCGTCGTGATCGCAAGACAGGGCTTTCGAACCGGCGACGCCGGATCGGTACGAAAGTCGTGATAGAAGCGCCAGCCCAGCATCGCGTTTCTGAGCAGGTCGATCTCGGGGCATTCCTTGCCGTCGAAAAAGCCCGCAAGCGCCGGCTCGGACGGCAGCACCGCATCCCTGTGGCTGCTCCATGCGCCGCTCTCGCTGCGGACGCTGACGAGCGAATTCTTCCGCTCCATCAGCAGAACCGTTCGTTTGCCCTGCGTCGTCTCGATGCTTTCGGACTTGATCATCGGCTCACCGGAAAACGCCGCCTCGAGCGGGGCCGGATATCCGACTTCTATAGAGTATTTGAGACGGTCGAACTTGACCGACAACCGCAACCTTCCATCCTCGCCGCGTTTGCGGACGCCGGACCAGCAGACCGAATTCAACCCGCCTTCGTCGGCGATCGTCCGCGTGATCCGCCCGGCTGCCGCGTCGCGCAACAGCGACAAGGACTTGTAGAGGTTGGACTTGCCGACACCGTTCTCGCCTACAAAGACGGACAGGGGATGGATCGGGATGGAGAGTCGCCGGATGGAACGATAGTTTGAGATCGTAATGTCGGTCGGACGCATCGCATGCTTTCAATCGGCAGGTCTGGTGCGTTCGCAGGTCCAGCGCGAACGCACATCCCATCAATCCAGGGATGCAGTCTCGGTCGACGCTCGCGCGAAAGCAAGCCGGACGCCCGTCGACATCAAGCGACGGCGCATCCAACCCTGGCGGTCAGGACCGATCCGGCGTTCAGTGGCCGGTTCTTGCCGGCGCCGGCGGACCGTACGCCTCGCCGTCCCTCGCCGCCTTCGGCTCCCTGTCCCCCGCCAGCACGCGCTGCACCGAGACGAAGAACACCGGCACCATCAGCAGCGCCAGGATCACCACGGCGATCATGCCGCCCATCACGACTGAGCCGAGCGCCTGCTGGCTGGCGCCGCCGGCGCCGTGGGCGATGGCCATCGGGAGCACGCCGCAGATGAAGGCAAGGCCGGTCATCAGGATCGGGCGGAAGCGCAGGCGGCAGGCTTCGATGGTGGCTTCCACCAGGGGCTTACCCTCTTTCCGCAGATCTTTCGCGAATTCGATGATCAGGATCGCGTCCTTGGCGGCGAGGCCGATGATGGTGATCAGGCCGACGGTGAAATAGACGTCGTTGGGCAGGCTTCGCAGCATCGCCGCGGTCACCGCGCCGACGATGCCGAGCGGCACGGTGAGCAGCACCGCGAGCGGAATGGTCCAGCTCTCGTAGAGCGCGGCCAGACACAGGAACACCACGAACACCGACAGCGCGAGCAGGAACGGCGCCTGCGAGCCCGACAGCTTTTCCTGCAGCGACTGCCCGGTCCATTCATAGCCGAAGCCGCGCGGCAGTTTTCCCGCAAGCCGCTCCATCTCGGCGATCGCATCGCCCGAGGTGAAGCCGGGCCTGGCTTCGCCGGAGATGCGCACCGCCGGATAATAGTTGAAGCCGGCGATCTGCGTCGGCCCGCGCGCCCATTCCACCGTCGCGAAAGACGAGAACGGCACGAGCTGGCCGCGGCTGTTCTTGACGTTGTAGTTGAGGATGTCCTCGGTCCGCATGCGGTCGCGGGCGTCGGCCTGCACCACGACGCGCTGCATGCGGCCGCGGTTCGGGAAGTCGTTGATGTAGTTCGAGCCGAGATTGGTCGAGATCGTGTTGTTGATGTCCTCGAAGGTGACGCCGAAGGCGCCGGCCTTCTCGCGGTCGATCACGAGATTGACGACGCCCGCCTCGGGCAGGCCCTCGACATAGACCTTCTGCAGCACCGGGCTCGCATTGGCCTCCGCGATCAATTGATCGGCGGCACGCATCAATTGCTGATAGCCCTTCTGGCCGCGGTCCTGCAGGCGGAACGAGAAGCCCGAGGAGTTGCCGAGATTGTCGATCGGCGGCGGCTGCAGCGCCGAGATCTTTGCGTCGCGGACCGACGCGCCCAGATCGCGGTTGATGTCGTTGACGATCGCCGCAGCGGAATCCTTCGGCCCGCGCTCCGACCAGTCCTTCAGCGTGATGAAGGCCTGCGCGGTGTTCATGCCCTGGCCGGAAAAGCTGAAGCCCGTGAGGAACGTGACGTTGTCGACGCCGGGCCGCTGGGCCAGATATTTCTCGACCTTCTCGATCACCGCCTCGGTGCGGGCATAGGACGAATCCGACGGCGTCTGCACGTCGGTGGTGACGAAGCCCTGGTCGTCGACGGGGAGGAAGCCGCCCGGCAGGTTGACGAAGGCCCAGGACAGACCGGCCAGCAGCGCGACATAGACCAGCATCAGGCGGCCGGTGCGGTTCAGCGAGAAGCCGACGGTGCGCGAATAGCGTTCCTTGACGCCTTCGAGCATGCGGTTGAACCAGCCGAACACGCCCTTCTTGGCGTGACCATGACCGGCCGCGACGGGCTTGAGGAGCGTCGCGCACAGCGCCGGCGTCAGCGACAGAGCCAGGAAGGCGGAGAAGCCGATCGCGGCGACCATGGTCACCGAGAACTGGCGATAGATGATGCCGACCGAGCCCGGGAAAAACGCCATCGGCACGAACACCGCCATCAGCACCAGCGTGATGCCGATGATGGCGCTCGAGATCTGCGACATCGCCTTGCGCGTCGCCTCCTTCGGCGGCAGGCCTTCCTCGCTCATGATGCGCTCGACGTTCTCGACCACGACGATGGCGTCGTCGACGAGGATGCCGACCGCGAGCACCATGCCGAACATCGAGAGCATGTTGATGGAATAGCCGGCGAGCAGCAGCGTGGTGCAGGCGCCCAGCAGCGCCACGGGCACCACGATGGTCGGAATGATGGTGTAGCGGATGTTCTGCAGGAACAGGAACATCACCACGAACACCAGCACCACGGCTTCGACCAGCGTCATCAGCACCTTCTTGATCGAAGCCTCGACCACGGGCGTGATGTTGTAGGGGATCTCGTAGGAGATGTTGGCCGGGAAGAAGCGGGACAGCTCCTTCATCTTCTCTTCGACCGCGCTCGCGGTCGCCAGCGCGTTGCCGGTCGGCGACATCAGGACGGAGAGGCCCGCGGTCGGCTTGCCGTCGAGCCGCGTGTTGAACTGGTAGCTGAGACCACCGACCTCAACGCGCGCGACGTCGCGCAGGCGCACGGTCGAGCCGTCGGCATTGGCGCGCAGGATGATGGCGCCGAACTCGTCCGGCGAGGAGAGCTGGCCCTTGACCAGCACCAGGGTGGAGGTGCGCTGGCTCGACGTCGACGGCTCGGCACCGATGCTGCCCGAGGCGACCTGCGCGTTCTGCGCGGCAATGGCCTTGTTGACGTCGTCGGCGGTGAGCCCATAGCCGACCAGCTTGGCCGGATCGACCCAGACGCGAAGTGAGCGCTCGGTGGAGTA
>NZ_JXDL01000001.1:6091925-6112402 GCF_001590795.1 Bradyrhizobium sp. AT1 | reverse complement strand
TGGCCGGATCGACCCAGACGCGAAGTGAGCGCTCGGTGGAGTACAGCGTGGCGCGGCCGACGCCGGGAATGCGGCGGATCTCGCCCAGCACGTTGCGGATCATGAAGTCGCCGAGGCCGACCTCGTCAAGGCTGCCGTCGGTCGAGTTCAGCGTGATGATCTGCAGCACCGCGCTGGAGGCTTCCTCGATCAGGATGCCCTGCTGCATCACCGCGCGCGGCAGGCGAGCCTCGACGCGCTTGATGCGGTTCTGCACCTCGACCGAGGCCGCGCTGGTATCGGTGCCCGGCTGGAAGTTGGCGATGATCTCGACTTGGCCGAGCGAGTCGCTGGTCGATTCGAAGTTGAGGATGTTGGCGGCGCCGTTGAGCTCCTCCTCGATCAGCCGCGTGACGCTGTTGTAGAGGTTTTCGGGCGAGGCGCCGGGATAGCTGGTCGAGATCGAGATCGAGGGCGGCGCGATGATCGGATATTGCGCGATCGGCAACAACGGCACGGCGATCGCGCCGATCAAGCAGATGAACAGCGCGACCACCCAGGCGAAGATGGGCCTGTCGATGAAGAAACTCGCCATGGCGCGTTACCGCGTCAGCTTCTGGGCGTGCCGGTTGTCGGCGGTCGCGTCCGCTTCCGACCAGGTCTGCGGCTTGACCTTGTCGCCGGCCGCGAACTTCTGGAACCCCTCGACCACGACCTTGTCGCCGGCCTTCAGGCCTTCCGTGATGAACCAGACACCGTCCTGCACGGATCCGGTACGGACCGCCTGCACCGCGATGTGGTTGTCATCCTTGACGACGAACACCTCGCTGCCGCCGCCGCCATTGCGCTGGATCGCCTGCTGCGGCACCGCGATCGCGTCGGAATCCAGACCCTGGTCGATGCGGACGCGGACATACATGCCCGGCAGCAACTCGCGCTTGGGATTGGGGAACTCGCCGCGCAGCGTCACCTGCCCGGTATGGGCGTCGACCTTGGCATCGGAGAACAGCAGCTTGCCGTCGAGCGAATAGATGGTGTTGTCGTCGAGCACCAGGCGCACCTTGGCGGCATCGGATGCGATGCGCTCGAGGTCGCCGGTCTCGAAGGCGCGGCGAAGCTGGTTGAGCTCGTTCACCGACTGGGTGAAGTCGGCATAGATCGGATCGAGCTGCTGGATGGTGGCGAGATTGGTTTCGTTCTGCACCGCGAGGGCGCCCTCGCTGACGAGGGCCGCACCGACCACGCCGTCGATCGGCGCGCGCACGGTGGCGTAGTCGAGATTGAGTTTGGCCCGCGCGAGGTCGGCCTTGCGGCCCTCGACCTCGGCATGAGCCTGACGTTCGGCCGCGATGGCCTTCTCGTTCTCGGCTTCCGGGGCGGCGCGATCCTTGGTGAGGATGGCGACACGGTGCGCCTGCTGCCTCGCCTGCATCAACGCAGCCTCGGCCTTGGCGAGGGCAGCTTCGTTGGCCATCACCTCGACCTCGAACGGGCGCGGATCGATGCGATAGAGCGGATCGCCCGCCTTGACCTCACTGCCCTGGCGGAACAGGCGCTCGACCACGATGCCGGACACGCGCGGCCGCACGTCGGAGACGCGCGTCGGCGCGATGCGGCCCGGCAGCTCGCGCACCACGGCGCGCGGCTGCGGCTTGACGATGACGATGCTGACGTCAGGATTGGCCGGCGGAGCGGCGGACACTGCGGAGCTGGATTCGTCACAGCCCGCAAGCAGCGGCGCCAGGGCCGCGAGCATCATTGCAACGCATGCCGATCGCGCACGAAGTCCTGACATGAAGTGGGGTGCCCCGATATTGTTGAAACTGCTCACGTTCCGCGCGAGGTCCAATCTGGGCCGTTTCGCGCGCGGCTGACGCCGACAAAATAGAATGCGCCTGCTGCGATGCAACGCATCGTGCAGGCGGCTCATTGTCACACAGCGTATGGTACTGAGTTTATAAGGCTTTTGCCGTGTCACTCGATTGTGAGTCGGGTTCCATCGCGGCGTGCTGCGACGGAACAGCGCAATTACTCGGCGGCTTTCATGCGGTACTGGCTGACGCCCCATTCGGTTCCATCGGCGTAGCCGAACAGGCCCGATGTCGCGAGCAGGAACCAGCGCCAGCGCCGCAGCCAAAGTGCGGTCTCCTCGCCATGGACCTTGCGCAACGACGTCTCGATGGCGTCGCGATGCCTATCGAAATTGCCGAGCCAGTCGTTCGCGGTTCGCTGATAATGCGCCCCGCTCCAGCACCATTCCTTCTCGATCTCGAAGATGTCGTTGAACTGCCTGACGAGGTGATGGCTCGGCATCAGCCCGCCCGTGAAGACGTGCTGCGCGATCCAGTCGTCGCGATCGAGCCGGTCGAACAGCTGCGAGCCGGAGCGATGGGTGACGATCTGCATGAAGAAGCGGCCCTCGGGCGCGAGCCATGACCGCAGGCGCGTCATCAGCTTGCGCCAGTTCACCATGCGTTCGAACATCTCGACCGAGACGATGCGGTCGAACTGTCCGTCGGGCGCGAACACGTTCATGTCCTCTGTGACCACGCGCAGGTTCAGCAAGCCGCGGCGCTCCGCCTCCTCCTCGACGTAAGCGCGCTGCGCCTGCGAGGACGACACCGCCGTCACCCTGGCGTGCGGAAACTGCCGCGCCATCCACAGCGACAGCGAACCCCAGCCGCAACCGAGCTCGAGGATGGCCTGGCCGTCGGCGAGACCGGCATGCTCGACGGTCTGGCGCAACGCCTCCTCCTCCGCCTCCTGCAAGGTGGTCGCATCGGTCTTGTAGAAGCAGCAGGAATATTTGCGGCTGGGGCCGAGCATTTCGGCGAAGAACGACGCGGGCACCTCGCCACCCCCCGCCTCGGCCTGCTCGGCGATCGGCCGCAGCATCATCCGACCGGCGAAAGCGGCGTCAGTGGCCGCGTCGGGGGCGGCAAGGCGGGTTGCGGTGCGAGAGCACAGGCGCTGGATCGCGGCACGGATCACTACGTCCGGCAGCGGCACGCGTTCGGCAGTCCCGATGATCGCGGAAACGACGCTCATGCGCCCCCCGAATGGCGAACTTCTGCAGATACCTGACGCAGATACCTCATTATCAAAGCGCCGCTTCCGGCCCGGGTTCCCCGAGCTGTCCCCGAAATCGGCGCATCCGGCGCTTTTTTTGGGCTGGCGCTGTGCCATAGTGCGCGCCGCAAGCAAGCTTACGTAACGGATGATACCGGCCATGCCGTCTGGCACTTCCCGCTCCACCATGGATATCGAGTACACAAAACTGTCCTCGCCCAGCGTCTTCCTGGTGCGGATGCTGGTCTTCCTGGTGCTGTGCGCGCTGGTGGGCGTCGTGCTCTACAAGCAGATCATCCAGGCCTTCTTCGCCAATCCCGGCCTCAATGCCCTGATCGGCGGCGTGCTGTTCATTGGCATCATCCTGGCGTTCCGCCAGGTCATCCGGCTCTACCCTGAGGTCTCCTGGGTCAACAATTTCCGCGTCGCCGATCCCGGCCTCGCGCCGGCCCGGCACCCGAAGCTGCTGGCGCCGATGGCGGCGATCCTCGGCGGCGAGCGCTCCGGGCGGATGTCGATCACCCAGACCACCATGCGGCATTTGCTCGATTCGATCGCGACCCGCCTGGACGAGGCCCGCGACATCTCGCGCTACATGACCGGCCTTCTGGTCTTCCTCGGCCTGCTCGGCACCTTCTGGGGCCTGATCGAGACGGTCGGCTCGGTCGGCAAGGTGATCGACGGGCTCAAGGTCGGCGGCGATTCCGGCGCGCTGTTCGACACGCTGAAGGAGGGCCTCGCCGCCCCGCTCGGCGGCATGGGCATCTCGTTCTCGAGCTCCCTGTTCGGCCTCGCCGGCTCGCTGATCCTCGGCTTCCTCGATCTGCAATCGAGCCAGGCCCAGAACCGCTTCTACACCGACCTGGAAGACTGGCTCGCCACCACCGTGCGCGAATATGGCAGCGGCGAGGTCGCGGTCGCCTCCGGCGGCGGGGTCGCCAGCGGCGAGCTCCAGGCCGCGGTCGAACGCTTACGCTCCGTGCTGGAGGAAGGAAGCGCCAGCCGCGGCACCACGGCGGCGATGGCGAGCCTTGCCGAAGCCATCCAGGCCCTGGTCTCGCATATGCGCACCGAGCAGCAGATGATCCGCGAATGGGCCGACGGCCAGGGCGAGCAGAACCGCGAGATCCGCCGCCTCCTGGAGCGCATCGCCCGCCAGCCGGAGAAGAGCTGACGATAAAACGGAGGTCTCGTGCCCCGGACGCGACGCAGCACCAGAAGCGCGTTTACGCGCGTCTTCGACGCGCTATGGTGATGCGTTGCTGAGCCGGAGCCCAGTACCTTCTTGGGACAGATGGGTCCCGGCTCTGCGCAGCAGCCTTGCACGCTGCAGCGCGTCCGGGACACGAGAGAAGAAGCGGAGAACTAAATGGCTCTAGCGCGCAGCCGCCGCAGCGACAGCTCCCTCAACTACTGGCCCGGCTTCGTCGACGCGCTGTCGACGCTGGTGCTGTCGATCGTGTTCCTGCTGTCGGTGTTCCTGGTGGTGCAGTTCTTCCTGTCGCAGGAGGTCACCGGCAAGGACAAGGCGCTGGAGCAGCTCAACGCCAAGATCGCGCAGCTCAACGAGCTGCTGTCGCTGGAGAAGCTCGGCAAGCTCACGCTCGACGACCAGGTCTCGTCGCTGAAGGCGGGCCTTGCCTCGGCCGAGAGCGAGCGCGACCGCATCAAGGGCCTCTACGACGGTCTCGCCGCCGCCGGCAATGACGCGCAAGGCAAGACCTCCGAGCTCGGCAAGGCGCTGGATTCGGAGAAGGCGGTCTCGGCGCGGGCACTCGCGCAGATCGAGGTGCTCAACCAGCAGATCAGCGCTTTGCGCCGGCAACTGGCCGCGCTGGAAGAGGCACTGGATGCCAGCGAGAAGCGCGACAAGGAATCGCAGAACCGCATCGCCGATCTCGGTTCTCGCCTCAACGTCGCGTTGGCGCAGCGCGTGCAGGAATTGTCGCGCTACCGCTCGGAGTTCTTCGGCCGGCTGCGCGCCATCCTCGGCAACCGGCCTGACATCCGCATCGTCGGCGACCGTTTCGTGTTCCAGTCCGAAGTGTTCTTCGACACCGGCCAGGCGATGCTGCTGCCCGAGGGCCGCGCCGAGCTCGACACGCTCGCGACCGCGCTGATCGAGCTCGACAAGAAGATCCCGAGCGAGATCCCCTGGGTGCTGCGCGTCGACGGCCATACCGACGTCCGCCCGGTGAGCGGTGCGAACTTCAAGTCGAACTGGGACCTGTCGGCGGCGCGCTCGATCTCGGTGGTGCAATATCTGATCTCGCTCGGCGTGCCCGCCCAGCGCCTCGTCGCCGCCGGCTTCGGCGAATTCCAGCCGCTCGATCCCGGCAATACCGAGGAAGCCTACAAGCGCAATCGCCGCATCGAGCTGAAGCTGACGGAGCGGTAGTGAGCGCGATCCACCTCCGCCCCTATCGGCCCGAGGACGAAGCCGCCTCAATCGACCTCTGGCATCGCACCTGGCAGCAGGCCTATCCGCAGATCGACTTCGCGGCCCGCCTGGAATGGTGGCGCGAGCGTTGGCGCAAGGACTTGGTGCCGAAGGCGTCCATCGTCGTCGCCGAGCAGGACGGCGTGCTGACCGGCTTCGTCACCATCGACGGCGACGGTTACCTCGACCAGCTCGTGGTCGACCCCGATCACTGGGGTTCGGATGCGGCAAGGCTGCTGGTCGAAGAGGCCAAGCGGCTGTCGCCCTCAGGCATCACGCTGCTCGTCAACAAGGACAACAGCCGCGCCATCCGCTTCTACGAGCGCAACGGTTTTGTCCATGCCGGGGACGATGTGAACCCGACCTCGGGGCGGCCGGTGCTGAAGATGATGTGGCGGGCGTGACGCCGCTCACGGTGGGGTCCAGGGAAGCCCGCTAGTCGTTGGTGCGGATGACAGGCGATGGAGACGATCGATGAAGCTGCGCGATCTGGCCCAGGGGTCCTCGGTCTTTCTGGGCGTCATCGTCGCCTTCTACGTGTCGACGAGCTATGTCGACCAGCGCTTCGCAGCGCGCGCGACGGCGCCTGCGCAAACCAGCGCCCCTGCCCCATCGGCCTGCGTCGGCGAGGACGGCAGCTGGAAGAACTGGTCATGGCCGAACGTGCCGGCGTTGTCGCCGAAGTGCCCCAAGACCTAAAAAGCCGAAAACAACCCCATGCACAGTAGACGGCGCAAGCAAAATCAATAGCTTGAACCGTCCTCGCGGCGCCCTCAGGCCCCCTCGAACTGCAGCCGCGCCAGCCGCGCATAAAGTCCGTTCGCGGCGACGAGCTCGGCATGGGTGCCCTGCTCGACGATCCGGCCCTGGTCCATCACCAGGATGCGGTCGCAGGACAAGACGGTTGCAAGGCGATGCGCGATCACCAGCGTGGTGCGGTGGCGCATCAGCTCTTCAAGCGCGGTCTGCACCAGCGTCTCGCTTTCGGCATCGAGCGCGGAGGTGGCTTCATCGAGCAGCAGCAGCGGCGCATCGCGCAGGATGGCGCGGGCGATCGCGATGCGCTGGCGCTGGCCGCCGGACAGTGTCACACCGCGCTCGCCGAGCGGGGTGTCGAAACCTTCGGGCAGCCGGCGGATGAACTCGGCGGCATGCGCGAGCTCGGCGGCACGCTCGACCTCGGCATCGGTCGCGCCGGGACGGCCGAAGCGGATGTTCTCGCGGGCACTCGCAGCGAACACGGTGGATTCCTGCGGCACCAGTGCGATGCGGGCGCGGAAATCGCCGGGATCGGCGGATTTGACCGGCACGCCGTCGAGCGAGATCGCGCCGCTGCGCGGGTCGTAGAAGCGCAGCAGGAGGTGAAAGATCGTGCTCTTGCCGGCGCCGGAGGGACCGACGATCGCGACCTTCTCGCCGGGGCGCACGGTGAACGACACGGCATCGAGCACATTGACGTCGCGCCGCGCCGGATAGGCGAAGCTGACCTGATCGAAACCGACCTCGCCGCGTGCCGGCACCGGCAGCGCGCGGGGCGAGGCGGGCGCCTTGATGTCGGGCTTCACATGCAGGATCTCGAACAGGCGCTCGGCCGCACCTGATGCCGCCGAAACCTCGCCCCAGACCTCGCTGAGCTGGCCGAGGCCCGCCGCGGCGAACACCGCGTACAGCACGAACTGTCCGAGCCGGCCCGGCGAAATCGCGCCTGACAGCACGTCGTGCGAGCCGATCCAGAGGATCGCGACCACGCTTGCGAACACGATGAAGATGATGATGGCCGTGAGCACGGCGCGCGCCTGGGTCGAGGTCCGCGCGGCCTCATAGGCCTGCTCGACTTCGCCGCCGAAACGCTTCTCGGCGAACCCTTCGCTGGTATAGGCCTGCACGGTGCGGATCGCGCCGACCAGCTCGCCCGCATAGGCGGAGGCCTCGGCGAGCGTGTCCTGCGCGTTGCGCGACAGCCGCCGCACCCAGCGCCCGAAGGCGACCAGCGGCAGCACGATCAAGGGGATGGCCAGCAGCACGAAGCCCGACAGCTTCGGGCTCGTGATCACCATCATCGCGGTGGCGCCGAGGAACATCATGAGATTGCGCAGCGCGATCGACACGGAGGCGCCGACGGCCGATTTGAGCTGGGTGGTGTCGGCGGTGAGCCGGGAGATCAATTCGCCGCTGCGCGCGGAATCGAAGAAGGCGGGCGAGAGCGAGAGCAGATGAGCGAACACGTCGCGCCTGAGGTCGGCAACGATGCGCTCGCCGATCGTCATCACGAGGTAGTAGCGCGCTGCGCTGGCGAGCGCGAGCACGCCGACCACCGCCAGCATCACCGAGAAGTAGCTGTTGATCAGCTCGATGCCCTCGGGCGTCAGGCCGAAATCGATCATCCGGCGCACCGCGACCGGCACCAGCAGCGTGGTCAGCGCCGCGACCGTGAGTGCGACGAAGGCCAGCGCCGCGCGGCCGCGATAGCGGAGGACATAGGGCGCCAGCGCCAACAGCGGCCGCAGCTTGGCACGGCCCTTGGCCGGCTCTTCGAGCAGCTCTTCCTCGATCGAGGGTGTGTCGGCGGCGTTCATTCCGGGCTGATCGACATATTGGTCATCAAGCCGTTCCACTGCGCTCATGAGATCTGGCCCATTGCATTCGTTTGCTCCCAATAGGCCGGTGCAACAGTAGTGGCAAATCCGGGATGTCCCTTAGGGGCAAACCCGGTTCACCGCGCAAGCCCGGCTTGTTTTGCGGGGTTTCGTGGGGTATAGAGCCGGCCAAATCCGTCATTCGCGAGCCACCAAAACAGGCGCCGGGCGCCGAGGAATTTGCCATGAAAGCCGAAATTCATCCGAATTATCATACGATTAAGGTCGTGATGACCGACGGTACCGAGTACCTGACCCGCTCCACCTGGGGCAAGGAAGGCGACACGCTGAACCTCGACATCGACCCGAAGTCGCACCCGGCCTGGACCGGCGGCAACGCCCAGATGCTGGACCGCGGCGGCCGCGTCTCGCGCTTCCAGAAGAAGTTTTCGGGCTTTCTCAAAAAGGATTGATCCGGCCGGCAAGGCTGGAGACGAAAAACGCCCCTGGGAGACCAGGGGCGTTTTTGTTTGTGGGGAAGCTCGTGTCCCGGACGCGCTGCAACGCTCTTGCGTTGCGGCGCCGAGCCGGGACCCAGAAAGCCGCACACTCGCTGCCGCATGGGCCCCGGCTCTGCAGCGCACCGTCGAAGAGACGCTGCGCTGCGTCCGGGGCACGAGACCCGAGCGAGGAGCGCAACGGCATCGACGTCGTGGGGTGGTGGCCTACCGCTCGAACGCCGCCTTCAGCGCGTTGAGGTGCGGCACCAGCGGATTGCCGATCGCGATGTGCTCGGCCGGCGGGGTGTGGATAGTGGTGTCGAGGCGGCGCACGCGGGCCTGCAGGCTCATCGAGCGATGGATCAGGTCCTGCAGCTGCGAGGGCAGCTTCTCGATGGTGTCGGTGGGGCCGGGATCGGCGGCGCTGAGCTTGACCTTGGTCTTCTCGCGATTGGCCTGGACCAGCGTCATCTCGCCTTCCTTCACCGCGCGGTGCAGCAGCAGCCAGGAGGCGAGTTGCATCAGGCGGGTGGTGAGACGCATGCTCTCGGTCGCGTAGGTGAGGCTGACGGCACGGTCGAGCGCCTTGGCCTCGGTGCGGCCGGCGCCGTCGAGATAGGCGGCGGTCTCTTCGACGAGGTCCATGCCCTCGCGGAACAGGACGCCGAACGCCGCAGAATTGGTGAACCGCTCGCTGAGTTGAACGAGAGCGCCGTCGGCCTGCAAACGTTCCATGGTTAACGCCTCTTACGCAACTGTTTGACTGTCCGGCTTGGCGCCGGCTTATGATGAACAAATCATTGCGCGGGCGGGACGCCGAGTCCAGTGACAAGCGCAGATATGGTTTCCGCGGGTCATTCCCAGGAATTCAACCAGGAAGAGACGCAAAAAAGAGCCGCCGGAAAACCGGCGGCTTTGAAAGTTGATAACAGGGAGGCGTCAAACAGAGTGGACAGGAGCCACTCGGTGTCCAAACGAGGACAGTTCCAGTCATAAAGTGAAAAGCTTAATCCGGAGTAAACGAGCCAATTTTTTGAGAGTTCGTTAGCCATGTCGGTCAGTGGCCGAGCCAGGTCTCGTGCCCCGGACGCGGTGCGGCACGAAGTGCTGCACTGCTGAGCCGGGGCCCAGAACCTTTTGCCCGAGGTGCCTGGAGAAGCATGGGTCCCGATTCTGCGCAGCAGCGCTGACGCGCCGCAGCGCGCCCGGGACACGAGAGTGCGTCGCGACCTACGACTTGAAAATACTGTTGGCCGCATCGCGCGAGGCGCGCTTCTTGGTGGCGGCTTCTTCCAGCCTGACGATCTCGGTCTTCAGCAGCGTGACGCGCTCGGTCAGTTCCTCCACTGACAAGAGTGAGAGGTCCTGTCCGATTTCATGGCTGATCTTCTTACGCGGGCGGTCGTCGTCTTCCGTCGCCATCCTCGTTCCTCCTCTCGTCCGCGGACCGGACCCCACGGCTGAAGCAGTTGCCAGTCTGGGCCGCGCTGGCTAAGCAAAGCCCCTCGTTCCTCCCGCACCTTTGCTCAAGGACACATCATGGACAAGCTGCCCGCGCAAATGACCGTGGTCGCCATCTCCAAGCCCGGCGGACCGGAGGTGCTGATCCCCGAACAACGCAGCCTGCCGCAGCCCGGCCCCGACGAGATCCTGGTCAAGGTGATGGCCGCCGGCGTCAACCGGCCCGACGTCGCGCAGCGCTCCGGCGCCTATCCGCCGCCGCCCGGCGCCAGCGACCTGCCCGGTCTCGAGATCGCGGGCGAAGTCGTGGCGGTCGGCAGCAATGCCAAGCGGCACAAGATCGGCGACAAGGTGATGTCGCTGGTCGCCGGCGGCGGTTATGCCCAATACTGCATCGCCCAGGACGCCCAGGCGATGAGCGTTCCTCCCGCACTGTCGATCAAGGAAGCCGGCGCGCTGCCGGAAACGCTGATGACGGTCTGGCACAATGTGTTTGAGCGCGGCGGCCTGAAGGCCGGCGAGACGCTGCTGATCCATGGCGGCTCCTCCGGCATCGGCACCATGGCGATTCAGCTGGCGAAGGCGTTCGGCGCAAAAGTGTTCGTCACCGTGGGATCGCAGGACAAGATCGATGCCTGCCTCAAGCTCGGCGCCGACCGCGCCATCAACTACAAGACCGAGGACTTCGTCGCCGTGGTCAAGGAAGCGACCAACAAGGAAGGCGTCAACCTGATCCTCGACATGGTGGCCGGCGAGTATGTCGACCGCAACTACGATGCCGCCGCGGTGGACGGCCGGATCGTGCAGATCGCGACGCTGAATGGCCCCAAGGTCACCGTCAACATCGCCAAGGTGATGGTCAAGCGCCTCACCCATACCGGCTCGACCCTGCGCCCCCGTAGTAATGCGGACAAGGCGGCAATGGTGGCCGCGATCGAAGCGAAAGTGATGCCGCTTTTGCGCGAAGGCCGCGTCAAGCCGCTGATGGACAGCACTTTCCCGCTGGAAAAGGCAGCCGATGCGCATCGGCGCATGGAGACCAGCGCACATATTGGCAAAATTGTGTTGGAGGTCTAGGCCGCCCGCCCACAGGCCAAGCCGGAAACCCTTTGATTTTCCTCGCTTTCGTGGCATCTATCGCGACGCACCGAACCACTTTCGTTCGGTCTGAAATCGTCTTCACCGAAGAGTTTGCGTCGAACGCGGAGAACTGACCTTGCGTCTGATCAGGTGCCTCGCGCCCATCGCGCTGGGCCTCATGATGCTCGTTGCCGCGTCCCCTGCACGCGCGCTCGACGCTGTCAGCGTTCGCAGTGACGCGCCCGCGATCGATCTCACCGGCGTGCTCGAGCATCAGCGCAGCGATGCCGATCGCATCCAGGTCTCGACCGCGCCCGGCACCGACGGCATCGTCCGCCGCATCGAGGTGCGCGCCCGCGAAGGCGGCCAGAACTGGGTGGTGTTCGCGCTCGCCAACAACACCGACGACCAGCTCGACCGCCTGATCGTCGCGCCGCATTACCGCATCGTCTCCTCAGGCCTGTTGTGGCCGGACCTCGGCCTGTCGCGCATCGCCACGATCACGCCCTCGACCGGCGACCGGCCGGAGCGGCAGGAAAGCCCGACCGCCGACGTGTTTCGTGTCACTCTCGACCCCGGCGCCGTCATCACCTTCGTCGCGGAGCTGCGCACCGACAAGCTGCCGCAGCTCTATCTGTGGGAGCCGGAAGCCTACAAGGACAAGGTCAACTCGTTCACGCTGTACCAGGGCATCGTGATCGGCATCTCCGGCCTGCTGGCGTTGGTGCTCACCATCCTGTTCGTGGTGAAGGGCAGCATCATGTTCCCGGCCGCGGCGGCGCTGGCCTGGGCGGTGCTGATCTATATCGGCGTCGATTTCGGCTTCTGGGGCAAGGTGCTCGACATGTCGAACAACGCCGAGCGCATCTGGCGCGCGGCGGGTGAGGCGATATTGGCGGCGACGCTCTTGGTGTTCCTGTTCGCCTATCTCAATCTCAGCCGATGGCACGTGCGCTATTCGCACATCACGGTGGGCTGGCTGGCGTTCCTCGGCTCTCTGGTCGCGCTCGCGCTGTTCGATCCGGCGGTGGCCTCCGGCATCGCGCGCATCTCGCTGGTGCTGATCGCCTTCGCGGGCTTTGCGCTGATCGTCTATCTCTCGACCCACGGCTTCGACCGCGCCGTGCTGCTGATCCCGACCTGGTTCCTTCTCGTGGTCTGGGTGGTCGCGGCCGGCATGACGGTCGCGGGCTCCGTGACCAACGACATCGTCGGCCCTGCCCTGCTGGGCGGCCTCGTGCTGATCGTGATGCTGATCGGCTTCACGGTGATGCAGCACGCCTTTGCCGGCGGCGGCGCCTCCACCGGCGTCGTCTCCGACATCGAGCGGCGCGCGTTGGCGCTGGCGGGCTCCGGCGACCTAATCTGGGACTGGGACGTTTCGGCCGACAAGGTCTTCACCAGCCCCGAGACCGAGGCCCTGCTCGGCCTCAAGCGCGGCACGCTGGAAGGGCCTGCGGCCTCGTGGCTCGAGGTGCTGCATCCGCTCGACCAGGACCGTTTCCGCGCCGCGCTCGACAGCGTGCTCGATCAGCGCCGCGGCCGCCTGGTGCAGGATTTCCGCCTGCGCACGCCCGATGGTCACTTCATGTGGTTCGCGCTGAAGGCGCGGCCGGTGGTCGGCTCGGACGGCGAGGTCTCCCGCGTCGTCGGCACGCTCACCGACGTCACCGAACTGCGCAACGCGGAAGAGCGCCTGCTGCACGATTCCGTGCATGACAATCTCACCGGCCTGCCCAACCGCAAGCTGTTCATGGACCGGCTGGGCGCGGTCGCGCATTTCGCCAAGACCATGCCGACGCTGCGGCCGACGCTGATGGTGATCGACCTCGACCGCTTCAAGCAGGTCAACGATTCCGTCGGCATCGCGGTCGGCGATTCCATCCTGCTGACGCTCGCCCGCCGCCTCACCCGCATCCTGAAGCCGCAGGACACGCTGGCCCGCATGGCCGGCGACCAGTTCGGCCTGATCCTGCTGTCGGAGCAGGACCCGGCCCGCATCACCGCCTTCGCAGAGACCATCCGCAAGACCATCCGCGCGCCGATCGCCTTCAACGACCGCGAGATCTTCCTGACCGCGTCGATCGGCCTCGCGCTGTCCGATCCGCAAACCCAGTTGACGGACGAGATCATCAAGGACGCCGAGCTTGCGATGTATCATTCCAAGCGCATCGGCGGCGACCGCATCGACGTCTACAAGCCGGCGATGCGGGCGCGGAAGACCGATCGCCTGACGCTGGAGAGCGAGCTGCGCCGCGCCATCGAGCGGCAGGAGCTCACGATCCTGTACCAGCCGATCGTGCGGCTGGAGGATCGCTCCGTCGCCGGCTTCGAAGCGCTGGTGCGCTGGGATCACCCGAAGCTCGGCCGCATGGCGCCGTCGGAGTTCATCACCATCGCCGAAGAGACCGGCCTGATCGTCGACCTCGGCATGTTCGTGCTCGACCAGACCGCCAAGCAGCTCTCGATCTGGCAGCGCGCGATGCGCTCGCGCGAGCCGATCTTCGCCTCCGTCAACGTCTCGTCACGGCAATTGCTGCGCCATGATTTGATCCACGATATCCGCACCGTGCTGTCGCGCTCCTCGGTGGCGCGCGGCACGCTCAAGCTGGAACTGACGGAATCGCTGGTGATGGAGAATCCGGAGCACGCGGCGCAGATGCTGACGCGGATCCGCGAGCTGGGCACCGGGCTCTCGCTCGACGATTTCGGCACCGGCCATTCCTCGCTGGCCTATCTGCAGCGCTTCCCGTTCGACACCATCAAGATCGACCAGTCCTTCGTGCGCACCACCAACCGCGGCACCCGGCCGGTGATCCTGAAGTCGATCATCGCGCTCGCGCACGACCTCGGCATGGACGTGGTGGCCGAAGGCGCGGAGACCGATTCCGACGCGGTCGAGCTCTACCAGATGGGCTGCGAATACGCCCAAGGCTTTGCCTTCGGCGAGCCGATGGACGCGGACGCCGCGATGCGGCTGCTCACGGAAGTGCGGCTGGAAGCGGCGAGCTGATCGCTCGTCTCTCTCCCCTTGCGGGAGAGGGTCCGCTCGCGCATCGAGCGGGGGTGAGGGGTATGTCTCCGCGAGTCCAAATCTCTCAGTCGAAGATGCCGAAGCAACCCCTCATCCGGCGCTTCGCGCCACCTTCTCCCACAAGGGGAGAAGGGACAAATCGCGCTACCGCCGCCCGTCCTTCTTCAGCTTCGTGAACCGCACGCTCTCCCCATCCGGCATTCGCATCGCCTTGAAACCCGCGGCGAGGCAGGCTTCGCGCTGGGGCATCTGGATGTCGGGGCTGCGCGAGGTGTCCCACCATGAGGCACGATTGGCCGCGCGCGGCAGGGCCGCGCCGATGATCTCCTCGATCTGCTCGAAGGTCAGGACAAATTCGGCCTGCTTCTGCCGCATCAGATAGTCGCGCAACGCGTCGTAGTCGTTCACGTCAGTCCTCTCGTCCCGCGCACATGAGCTGCCCAAAACCGAGCATCACATACACCGTTTCTTAACTCATTGCGGCAGCGGCGTCCCGCCTTAAAGACTGCTCAAGCTTTCGGGCGCATCCAGTAGGATCGGGAGCAAACGATGCTGTCTGGATGGCGCGAAGTCATGGCCCGCCGGCCGTGGCGGATTTCGGCGAAGCTGCTGATCATCTCGTCCGTGGTGACGGTGATCGGCTTTTCCGCCATTTGCGTCAACGTGATGCTCGACATGCGCCGGGGCGAGGAGGCGCTCGCCCGCCAGACGCTGGAGAACCTCGCGACAACCATCCAGTCCGACGTCAGCCGCAACGTCGAGATCTATGATTTGTCGCTCAAGGCGGTCGCCAGCAACATGCTGCTGCCCGAACTCGCGACGGTGTCGAAGCCGGTCCGCCACCTGATCCTGTTCGACCATGCGACTACCGCCCGGCATTTCGGCGCCATCCAGGTGTTCGATCCCGAGGGCAGGCTGGCCATCGACGCCTCCACGCTCGATCCCCTCCCGGAGAACCGCAGCGAGGAAGAATATTTCAAGGTTCATCGCGACAATCCCGACGCCGGACTCTTCATCAGCCGTCCGATGCTGTTTCGCGGCGCCTACGCGATCGTGCTGAGCCGCCGCATCAGCGACACCGACGGCGGCTTCCTCGGGGTCGTCGCCGGCTCGATCCGCTTCAGCTATTTCCACGAATTGTTCGAGCGGCTGAACCTCGATCCTGAAGACACCATCACCGTGCTCAAGCGCGACCGCACCATCATGATGCGTCGGCCGTTCGATCTCGACATCATCGGCACCAACCTGAACGACCGCCGGGCCTGGAAGCCCGAGAACCTCCCGGTCGGCGCCGCCTATTCCGGCCAGGGCCCGGTCGATCCGACGCCGCGGCTCTATGTCCGCAGCGCCGACAGCGGACCGCTGTTCGTGGTGGCGGGCAAGCCTCTGGCCGCGGTGTTCGCACTCTGGCGGAAGGAAGCCTTTCGCATCGGTGCCGTGGTGCTGGCGCTGGCGCTGTTCGTGCTGGGATCGACGCTCGTGCTGGCGCGCGAGATCGGCCGGCGCGCCGAGGCCGAGCGCAAGCTCGAGGAGATGGCGACCACGGATGCGCTCACCGGTTTGAAGAACCGACGCAAATTCGATTCCGTCATCGACGTCGAGTGGCGGCGCGCGATGCGCCAGAAGTCGCCGCTCGCGCTGCTGATGATCGATGCCGATCACTTCAAGGCCTATAACGACACGTTCGGCCATCAGGCGGGTGACCAGGTGCTGGTCGGCATCGCCATCTGCATCTCGGATTCCGTGAGCCGGGCCGGCGACTGCGCCGCACGCTATGGCGGCGAGGAATTCGCCGTACTGCTGCCGAACATTTCGGCGCCGGATGCTTTCAAAGTCGCCGAGACGATCCGCACCAAGGTGCAGGGCTGGTCCGACGACGAGGTGGTCTCGACGGTATCCTGCGGCGTCGCCAGCCTTGTGCCCAGCGCCGGCATGGATTGGACGGTCCTGGTCGCCGCCGCCGACAAGGCGCTTTATGCAGCCAAGGCCGGCGGGCGGAATCAGTCGGTGGTGGCGAGCCTGCCGAAGCTGTCGCTGGTGGCGTGAGGCGAAGTGATCGTCATCAGGCGGTGACGCGCGTTACACCAAAGGTGTCGTCCCTGCGAACGCAGGGACCCATACCGCGGAATCTATCGAACGTCGGAAGTAGCAGTTCCGAACGGCGAGTCTTCGCCAAACTACTCTCTGAGGTTATGGGTCCCTGCGTTCGCAGGGACGACACCTAATATGTGGCGCGCTACTGCCCCAGATACTTCTTCATCTCCGCGATCAAGCCGTCGCGCAGCTCCGGCCGCTTGAGGCCGTAGGCGATGTTGGCGCGGAGGAAGCCGGGCTTGGAGCCGCAATCATGGCGCTCGCCCTCGAACTCGACGCCGTAGAACTTTTGCGACTTGGCAAGGCCGATCATGGCGTCGGTGAGCTGGATCTCGCCGCCGGCGCCGCGCTCCTGCGTCTCCAGGATCTTGAAGATCTCGGGCTGCAGGATGTAGCGGCCGGTGATCGAGAGGTTGGAGGGCGCGGTGCCCTTGGCCGGCTTCTCGACCATGCCGTCGACCTCGAACATCTTGCCGTTGCGCTTGCCGACGCCGCAGATGCCGTATTGATGGGTGAGATGGTCGGGCACCGCCTCGACCGCGATCAGATTGGATTTCTCGCCGAGCGAGGCGGCGGTCTCGATCATCTGCTTCAGGCAACCGGTCGTATTGAGCACGAGCTCGTCGGGCAGCACGACGGCGAACGGCTCGTTGCCGACGATGTCGCGCGCGCACCAGACGGCGTGACCGAGGCCGAGCGGCGCCTGCTGGCGGGTGAAACTGACGGCGCCGGCTTCGGGCTGGTTCTGCGCCAGGATCTCCTGCTCGGCCTTCTTGCCGCGCTGGCTGAGCGTCGCGTCGAGCTCGTACATCCTGTCGAAATGATCTTCGATGACGTTCTTGTTGCGGCCGGTGACGAAGATGAAGTGCTCGATGCCGGCCTCCCTCGCCTCGTCATAGACGTATTGGATCAGCGGCTTGTCGACGATGGTCAGCATTTCCTTCGGCATCGCCTTGGTGGCGGGCAGGACACGGGTGCCGAGGCCGGCAACGGGGAACACGGCTTTGCGAATTTTCATGGGATTGATCGAATACCTGGGGGCAGATGGGAACGGAGACAAGAACGGAGCAATGGCATCTTGCTAACCTGTTTGCAGCCGCCAACAAAGGCGGTTGTGGGGCCTCATCGGCGCAGAGTTAAGAAAAAGGCCGCCACCAAAACTTCACCTTTGTTAAGCTATTGGCAACCGGTACCAGGCCTCCTGATGGCGGATTTTTGGAAAGCCCGACGGGTGGGACATGATGCAATCGGTGGCAGGGCAGACAAGGCGGGCGGTATCCGCGACCGGCGCGGTGATGGTCGCAGTCGCTCTGCTGCTGCCCGCAGTCGCGCATGCCCAGGCGCAGAACGGCCTGTCCAACCTGTTCGGCGGCATCTTCTCCGGCCCTAACGCTGCGCCCTCGCAAGCCCCGACCGGCCCCGGCGGTCAAACGGGGCCGTTGCCCTGGAGCGGCGAGGACGGCGCCTCCGGCCATCCCTTGATGACGGCCGCGGCGATCCGCGAGGCCGCCGGCAATTTTGGCAATTGCGTCGCCGGGATGTGGCCGGATGCCGCACGGCGCGGCGTCACGCAGGAAAACTTCCAGCGCTTCACGGCCGGGCTCTCGCCTGACCTGCGCATCATGGATCTGATGGACTCGCAGCCCGAGTTCACCAAATCGATCTGGGACTATCTCGACATCCTCGTGAACGACAACCGTCTCGCCAAGGGCCGCGAGGTGCTCGCCAAATACAAGGCGCAGTTCGACGCTACCGAGAAGGCCACCGGCGTCGATCGCTACATCATCGCCTCGATCTGGGGCATCGAGTCCAATTACTCGACACAGATGGGCGACCGCAGCGTGCTGCAATCGACCGCGACGCTCGCCTGCATCGGCCGCCGCCAGGCCTATTTCAAGGACGAGTTCCTGTCCGCGCTGGAGATCGTCAACCGCGGCGATCTCAGGCCGGAGCAGATGCGCGGCTCCTGGGCCGGCGCCTTCGGCCCGACCCAGTTCATGCCGACCGCGTTCAAGCGCTTTGCCGTCGATGGCGACGGCGACGGACGGCGCGACGTCGTCGACAATCCCACCGACCTGATCGCCTCCACGGCCAACAACCTGAAGAAGGACGGCTGGCAGACCGGTCAGACCTGGGGCTTCGAGGTCGTGGTGCCGCAGGGATTCAACTACATGCTGGCCGACCGCGCCAAGGCGATGACGATCGCGCAATGGGAGAAGCTCGGGCTGAAGCGGGCGACCGGCCAGCCGTTCCCGCACCCGGCGGAGAAAGCCTATCTGCTGGCGCCGGCGGGCGCGCAGGGACCGGGCTTCCTGATGCTGCAGAACTACCGCGTCATCATGAAGTACAACCCGGCCGAGGCCTATGCGCTGGCGATCGGCCATTTCGCCGACCGCCTGCGCGGCGGCCAGCCCTTCGTGCAGCCCTGGCCGCGGCAGGAACGGGAGCTGTCCCGCACCGAACGGCTGGAACTACAGCAGCTGCTGGCCCAGCGCGGCTTCTACAAGGGCACCCCGGACGGTCAGTTCGGCGGCCAGACCCGGGAAGCCCTGCGTAACTTCCAGGCCTCGATCGGGGTGCCCGCCGACGGATTTGCGTCGTCCGACGTGCTGGACCGGCTGCGCGGGCGGTAAAATCGCCCCGAAAGTAACCCTGAACGGGGATTTCGCCCGCCGACCTTGACGGAGGCGGCTGTTCCCCGGTGTATGGGGCAAGAATCTGCAATGGAATTTGCCTGTTTGGCGCCCGATTCCGTTATTATATTGAGCCGCTTCCGATCCCCGTTGCGCGTGCCCGAGATCGCATGTCCAAGAAGTCCCTCTTCAAGGCGCTGACCGAGACCGGCCCGCTGATCGCGCTGGGGACGGCGCTTGCGATTCTGGTGTCGGTTGCGGGGCCTGCCTCGGCACAGTTCTTCAACTTCCCCGGCTTCGGCGGTCCGCCGCAGCGCTCGGCTCCGCCGCCACAACGGGGTGGAGGCGGCGGCGGATGGTTCGGCGGCGACTTCTTCGCGCCGTTCCAGCAGCAACAGCCCCAGGCACCGCGCCAGGATTTTCGCGCGCACCGGCGCCCGCCAAACGCGACACCACTCCCGACAAGAACGTGCTGGTGATCGGCGACGCCATGGCCGACTGGCTCGCCTACGGTCTGGAAGACGCCTACAACGAGCAGCCCGACATGGGCGTGATCCGCAAACACAGGACCAATTCGGGCCTGATCAAGTACCAGCCGAAGGGCGAGCCTTCGGATTGGGCGGCGGCTGCAAAGGGCATCCTCGAGACCGAGAAGCCTGATGTCATCGTCGTCATGCTCGGCCTCAACGACCGCGCCGCGATCCGCGAGCCTGTCGCCGACAAGACGGACAAGGCCACCGACAAAGACAAGGATAAAGACAAGAAGAACGACAAGGGCGCGCGCGCCAAGCCGCAAGGAAAAAGCGACGGCAAGACTGGCGAGACCAAACCCGGCACCGAAAGCGCCGCCAAGCCGGACGACAAGCCTGCAGACGCCGACCTGCCGCAGGATGATGCCGACAATGCCGATACGCCGGCCGCCGCGCCGGGCAAGACGGCGCGCAACCCGAACGGCCTCTACGAATTCCGCGACGACCGCTGGGTCGAGCTTTACGGCAAGAAGATCGAGGAGCTGGCAGGCGTCCTCAAGGCCAAGGGCGTGCCGGTGCTCTGGGTCGGCCTTCCCGCCATCCGCGGGCAGAAGGGCACGGCGGACATGCTGTTCCTGGATTCGCTCTATCGCGAAGGCGCCGCCAAGGCCGGCATCACCTATGTCGACGTGTGGGACGGCTTTGTCGACGAGGCCGGCCGTTTCCTCCAGAAAGGTCCCGACTTCGAAGGCCAGATCCGCCAGCTCCGCAGCTCTGACGGCGTCTTTTTCACCAAGCCCGGCGCGCGCAAGCTCGCCCATTATGTCGAGCGCGAGATCACGCGCCTGCTTGCGGGTCGCTCCGGCCCGATCGCGCTGCCGAGCGAGCCGGCGACGCCCGACACCAGCGCCGAGCCCGGCAAGCCTGCGCCGCGGCCGCTGGCGGGACCGATCGTGCCGCTGGTTGCGGCCTCGATCTCGACCGATCAATTGCTGGGCGGACCGGGCTCGCGTCCCGCCGCCGTCGATGCGCTCGCCGCGAAGACAATGGTGAAGGGCGAGCCGCTGACGGCCCCGGCCGGCCGTGCCGACGATTATGCCTGGCCGCGCCGCGAAGTCGGGCGCGAGCAGGCCAAGGGCGA
>NZ_JXDL01000001.1:6078628-6091388 GCF_001590795.1 Bradyrhizobium sp. AT1 | reverse complement strand
AGGGCGGTGCTGCTCCCGGCGCCGCGGCTGCGATCGCGCCGCCAAAGCTCGCGCCGAAGAAGCCGCCGATGGTGCAGCAGCCGGCACAGGCGACGCCCTCATTCCGCGATTTCTTCGGCCTCGGTTCGCCGCAGCCAGCTCCGCCGCGTCAGCTGACGCCGGCGCCCGGACCACGCAATCCGGCACAGAATCCCGCGATCCCGCGACCGCCGGGCAACGTCGGCCGCTCGGCCGAGATGTTCCGGTAAGCGAAGGTCTCGTGTCCCGGACGCGACGCAGCACCTTTTGGTGATGCGGCGCAGAGCCGGGACCCAGCTCCTCTCAAAAAAAGAATGGGCCCCGGCTCAGCAGCGCACCACTGCGTGATGCGCTGCGTCCGGGGCAGGAGAAACGTGAGCTCTTGGCCCAGTCGTTAATAGCGCCAGCGCGGCGGCGGACGGCGGGCAGGACGCGACATCAGCAGCGCGAGTGCGAAGCCGATGCCGCCGGCCACCATCAACGCGCCGAGCGGATTGTCCTGCACCTTCTTCGACAGCGCCTGTGTCCCATCGCGGAAAGTGTCGCCGCTGTTGTCGTAGGCGTCCTTGGCGTAGCTGGTCGCGGTGTCCGCAGCGTCGCGCACGGCATCCTTGGCCTGGCCATAGAGATTCTGCACCGTGCCCGCGGCTTCCCGGGCCTTGCCTGAGGCCTGCGTCTTGGAATCGCCTGCGATATCTCCGATCGCGCTTTCCGCCTTACCTGCGTAGTCCTTGGCCGCGCCAACAATCCGATCCGTATCCATGATGCTCCTCCTCGGGGGTCAGCCCAAGTAACCGATCAGGAGCAGCGCAGTTCCAAACCATAACGAAAGTGTTGGCCTACAGGATGAGCCCGCCATCGACGACCAGCGTCTGGCCAATGATGTAGGACGACAGCGGCGAGGCCAGGAACAGCGCCGCGCCCGCCATATCGGCCGGCGTGCCCAACCGCCGCAGCGGGATGCGCGCGAGCGCGCCTTCGAGCCGCTTCGGATTGTCGGTCGTCACCTTGGTCATCTTGGTGTCGACGAGCCCGGGCGCGATGCCGTTGACGCGGATACCGTCCTCGGCCCAGGCCTCGCCCAGCGTCCGCGTCAACCCGACCGCACCGGTCTTCGAGGCGTTATAGGCGGGATTGCCCATGGTGGAATGATAGGCCGCGGTCGAGGACACCATGATCAGCGCGCCCTTGGAATCCCGCAACATGGAATGAAATCGCGTGGCGCAGGCCATCAGGCTCATGAGATTGACCTCGACCACCTTGCGAAAGCCCGCCATCTCGAACTCGCCGCGGCGATAGAGCACCGCGCCTTGCGCCAGTACGAGCACATCGAGCCTGTCGAAGGACGGCTTGAACGCTTCGACCGCGGTGGGATTGCTGACGTCGAGCTGCGCATAAGAGAGCCCGGTGAGATCGGAGCCCTCCTCGATCGAATAATCCTGCTTCTGTGCCCGCGTGCCGCACACCGCGACAAGCGCGCCCCTTGTGCGAAACGCCTGCGCGATGCCGTTGCCGATCCCGCTCGAGCCGCCGACGACCAGCACCTGCTTGCCTGAGAAATCGAGTTCGTTCGCCATCGCGCACCTCCCCTTTTGTTTTGCTTGTTTGACCTGTCTGCGGATCGATGCCAGCCTTGTCAATCATAACAAGAACACGCACGGTTTGAGGAAACAGCATGTCCGAGTTCAAGGAGCTCAGCCGGTCCGTCGAGGGCTTGACCGTTCTCGTCACGGGAGCTGCCAGCGGCATGGGGCGCGCGACCGCGCGCGTGTTCGCGAGCGAAGGCGCCAACGTCGCCGTCACCGATTTCGACGGGCAAGGCGCGCAGGCGGTGGCCGAGGAGATTGCCGCGAGCGGCGGCGGGGGAAAGGCATGGAAACTCGACGTTGCCGACGGCGGCGAGATCAAGCGCGTGGTCGGCGAGATCGCTGCGCATTTCGGCGGGCTCGACATCGTCGTCAACAATGCCGGCATCTCCGTGCGGGTTGCGATCGACGACGAGGGCTATGAGGACGCCTGGGCCAAAGGCATCGCGGTGATGCTGACGGCGCATCCGCGCGTCATCCGCGCCGCGCTGCCGCATTTGCGCAAGTCGAAGTGCCCGCGCATCGTCAATATCGCCTCGACCGAGGCGCTTGGCGCGACCGCATTGCACAGCCCCTATTCGGCCGCGAAGGGCGGCGTTGCCAGCCTCACCCGCTCGCTCGCCGTGGAGCTCGGCCGCGAGGGCATCACCGTCAACTGCATCTGCCCGGGCCCGATCCGCACAGGGATCACCGACCGCATCTCGGAGGAGCACAAGGCGATCTACGCCAAGCGACGCACCGCGCTCGGCCGTTACGGCGACCCCGAGGAGGTCGCGCACATGACGCTGAGCCTGTGCCTGCCGGCGGCATCGTTCCTCACCGGCACGGTGATCCCGGTCGACGGCGGGCTGATGGCGCGGAACGCGTAGGAGACATCGAAGGTGCGTAGCCTGGATGGAGCGCAGCGCAATCCGGGTAGGCTTTTCCGCGGGGTGAGAATCCCGGATTACGCTACGCTCCATCCGGGCTACGGGCTGCCATGCGCGCCGCGCGTTGACAACGCCTGTTACGGGAGTAGCTTTTTCGCCGACAGAGCGGGAGCAACCGCTCGCGACCCGCGGGAGAGAACGTCATGACGATCGCCATCCGGCAGCTTCAAAAACATTTTGTCGGCGAGGTCTCCGGCCTCGACCTGCGCAAGCCGCTCACGCCGGATGAGGCGCGCGAGATCGAGGCCGCGATGGACAAATATGCGGTGCTTGTGTTCCACGACCAGGACATCACTGACGAGCAGCAGATGGCCTTCGCGCTGAATTTCGGCCAGCGCGAGGAAGCGCGCGGCGGCAACATCACCAAGGCGGATGAATACCGGCTCACGTCGGGCCTGAATGACGTCTCCAACCTCGGCAAGGACGGCAAGCCGCTGCCGAAGGACAGCCGCGCCAATCTGTTCAACCTCGGCAATTGCCTGTGGCACTCCGACAGCTCGTTCCGCCCGATCCCCGCAAAGTTCTCGCTGCTGTCGGCACGCGTGGTGAACCCGAAGGGCGGCAACACCGAATTCGCCGACATGCGCGCCGCCTATGACGCACTCGACGACGAGACCAAGGCGGAGATCGACGATTTCGTCTGCGAGCACTCGCTGATGTATTCGCGGGGATCGCTCGGCTTCACCGAATATACCGACGAGGAGAAGGAGATGTTCAAGCCGGTGCTGCAGCGGCTGGTGCGAACGCACCCCGTGCATCGCCGCAAGTCGCTCTATCTGTCATCGCATGCCGGCAAAATCGTCGGCATGAGCGTGCCCGAGGGGCGGCTCTTGCTGCGCGATCTCAACGAGCATGCGACGCAGCCCGAATTCGTCTATGTCCACAAATGGAAGCTGCATGACCTCGTGATGTGGGACAACCGCCAGACCATGCACCGCGTCCGCCGCTACGACCAGTCGCAGCCCCGCGACATGCGAAGGGCGACGGTGGCCGGGACCGAGCCGACGGTGCAGCAGCAGGCGGCGGAGTAGGCAGACAGTAGCGACATACTCCGCTGTCGTCCCGGACAAGCGCAGCGCAGATCCGGGACCCATACCCACAGGAGGTGGTTTGGCGAAGACTCGGAGTTGGCAGCCAGCACAAAAACCACACCCTGTGGTTATGGGTCCCCGCGTTCGCGGAGGACGACATCGAGGGTAAGGCGCCAGCTACGCGTGCCCGGCCTCGTTCGAGAGCATGCCGGGATCGATGCCGATCTTCCGCAGCGCGCGGGAATATTTGTCGTCGACGTCGTCGCCGAAGATCAGATCCGCATCCGCATCGCAATGCAGCCAGCCGTTGCTCTGGATCTCGGTCTCGAGCTGGCCCGGCGCCCAGCCGGCATAGCCGAGCGCGAGAATGGCGTGCTTGGGGCCGGAGCCGTTGGCGATGGCCCGCAGGATGTCGACGGTCGCCGTGAGACAGACGCCGTCGTCGATCCGCAGCGTCGCGTTCTCGATGTAGAAGTCGCTGGAATGCAGCACGAAGCCGCGGCCGGTATCGACCGGGCCGCCGCGCAGCACCTTCATGCTTTCGGCATTCTCCGGCAGCTTGATGTGCTCGCCCTTCTTGATGATGCCGAGCTGCTGCAAGAGCTCGGGAAAGTCGATGCTGCCGGCCGGATGATTCACGATGATGCCCATCGCTCCCTCAGCCGAATGGGCGCAAAGATAGATCACCGAACGCTCGAAGCGGGAATCGCCCATCACGGGCATCGCGATCAGCAGCCGGCCGTCGAGATAGCCGGCCGAATTGGGGAGTCCGGAGCCCGCCCTGCGGGTGCTTTCGCCCGTCCTCTTGCCTGTGGGAGCCATCGGTGAAGCACTCCGGTTTCAATTCCTATCCTGATGTCGGGCCGGGCCGCTGTCAAATCAAGGCTTGCAGAGACCTGATTCAAGTGCATCCATCACAAGCAATTCAATGGTTTGCCCCGGGGTGACCCTGTAAAGACGTACCATGCTCACAAGAGTTCCCCTGCGTGCGGCGATCGGCGTCGCGACAACCTTGCTTGCGTCGTCATTGACCATCGCGGCCCGCGCCGATGACGCTTCGCCGTGGCAGCGCGACGGACATTCCGCGGTGCGGCTATTGGCGGGATCGCGCAGCGGCGCCGTTCTGCTCGGCGGTATCGCCTTCCAGCTTCAGCCGGGGTGGAAGACCTACTGGCGCATCCCCGGGGATTCCGGGGTGCCGCCGCGCTTCGACTTCTCGAAGTCGGACAATGTCGAGGCGGTGACGGTGATGTGGCCGGCGCCGCTGAAATTCGACGACGGCGCGGGCGGCCATTCGATCGGCTATCACAACCAGATCGTGCTGCCCTTGCGCATCGTCGCCAAGGCGGCCGACAAGCCGGTGACCTTGCGCGCCGAGATCAATTACGCGGTGTGCGAGAAGCTCTGTATCCCGGTCGACGCCAAGCTCGAGCTCAACTTCAACAACGTCGCATCCACCGAGGATGCCAATTTGCGCGCCGCGCTCGACACCGTGCCCAAGCCCGCCAATATCGGCGATCCCAATCCGCTCACCATCCGCGACGTCAAGCGCGACGGGCCAAAGAATGTCGTGGTCGACGTCGTCGCGCCTGACGGCAGCAACGTCAATCTGTACGTGGAAGGGCCGACGCCCGATTGGGCACTGCCGATTCCGGAGCCGGCCAAAGAGAGCCCCGCTGGCGTCAAACGCTTCTCGTTCGAACTCGATGGATTGCCGCCGGGCGCCAAGCCCGACGGTGCAGCGCTGAAGTTCACGCTGGTCGGGCCGGAGAAGTCGTACGAGTTCAATACGAATCTGGAATAGGTCGTCGCAGACGGAGCACCCGATCAGGATGCTGGGCAGGCCTTCGACGCCTGCTTTTCCTGCAACTTCTTCGTGCAATATGCACTGCATCGCTGACCGCCGACCTTGGCGCAGACGGCCAGACACTTCTCATATGAGCATCCCCACGCATCCGCCCGCGCGGGCGTCATGGAATGGAGATCGAAGCCGGCCATCACGGCGAGCACAGCCATGCACATCTTGAATCGAGTCATCAATCGCTCCTTCTGAAAATGACGTCCCGTGCGCGCGCAGCCGGCCCGCACATATTCCAAATCGGTCCACTATGCGGCCAGCATAGTTCGAAGCGGCGCAGGACGTCACCCCTCCAATTAGGGGGCGGACACCGCCAAAGGCGGTCCAACCGAATCTTAAGGAATGGTTGCTAAGTCCCGGGCCTGCCGCAGCATGCGGGACGCTTGGGGACTCTTCGTGGCCGTGATGGATGCAGAACCCGCAACGACCGGACCGGCCGGGCTGATCGCGCGGGTGCGGGCCAAGTTGACCGGCGGCTCGAGCGAGGCGTCGCTGACGCGGCGGCTTGCCGGCACCATCTTCATCATCCGCGTCATCAGCGCCGGGCTCGCCTATGTCTCGCAGGTGCTGCTCGCGCGCTGGATGGGCACCTCCGACTACGGCGTCTATGTCTATGTCTGGACCTGGGTGCTGCTGCTCGGCAGCATGATGGATTTCGGCATCTCGGCTTCCGCGCAAAAGATCATTCCGGAGTATCGCGCCAGTGGCGATCAGGCCTTGCTGCGCGGCTTTCTCTCCGGCAGCCGCTGGCTGACCTTTGCCGCGTCGACGCTGGTCTCTCTCGCCCTCGCCGGCATCGTCAGGCTGCTGTCGCCCTGGATCGACCCGGCCGAGGAGCTGCCGCTCTATATCGGCTGCATGACGCTGCCCGCCTTCGTCGTCGCCAACACCCAGGACGGCATCGCGCGTTCGCATGACTGGATGCAGCTCGGCCTGATGCCGCAATTCGTCATCCGCCAGGGGCTGATCATCGGACTCACCGCGACCGCTTTCCTGCTCGGCTACCATCTCGGCGCGGTCGCCGCGATGGCTGCGAGCGCCGCCGCGGTGTGGATCGCGATGACCGGGCAGATGGTGGTGCTGAACCGCAAGCTCGCCGATCACATCGCGCCTGGCCCCAAGACCTACGACATCCGCGGCTGGCTCGCCGTCTCGCTGCCGATCCTCTTGGTCGAGAGCTTCTATCTGCTGCTGTCCTACACCGACGTGCTGGTGCTGCAACAGTTCCGCCCTTCCGACGAGGTCGGCGTCTATTTCGCCGTGGTGAAGACATTGGCGCTGGTCTCCTTCATCCACTACGCGATGTCGGCGACGACCGCGCATCGCTTCGCCGAATACAACGCAAGCGGCGACAAGGCGCGGCTGTCGGCCTATGTGGCACATGCCATCAGCTGGACGTTCTGGCCGTCACTGGCGGCGACCATCGTGCTGCTCGCGCTCGGCAAGCCGCTGCTGTGGCTGTTCGGGCCGCAATTCGTGGTCGGCTACGACATCATGTTCGTCGCCGCGATTGGCCTCGTGGTGCGATCTGCGATCGGGCCGGTCGAACGGCTGCTCAACATGCTCGGTCAGCAGAAAATTTGCGCGCTCGCTTATGCGCTGGCCTTCGTGATGAACCTCGTGCTTTGCATCGCGCTGGTGCCGCGCTACGGCGGCCACGGCGCCGCCGCCGCAACCTCGCTCTCCCTCACTTTCGAGACGGTGCTGCTGTTCTGGATCGTGCGGCAGCGGCTCGGACTGCACGTGCTGGCGTTCGGGTGGGATCGAAGGCCTTGAGGCAATTGGAAAGCAACAGGACATCTGATATACTTGGGTGCATGGCTGCAAGCGATTTACGACATCTTCTGGAACGCGCTCAGACTTGGCCCGAAGAGGCCCAGAACGAGTTGGTTGCGATTGCCAGCGAAATTGAGAACGAGCTGCTTGGCGGCGAGTATCTGGCGACGCAAGAGGAATTGCGAAGCATCGACACGGCCTTGGCCTCAATCGATCGTGGCGAAGTCGCTACGGATGCCGAGGTTGCGGAGGCCTTCGCAAAGTTTCAGCGCGGATGAAGGTCGTCTGGTCGCGAGAAGCGCTTGGTGATCTCACAGGCATCGCGACGTATTACGCCACCAACGCCAGCCCTGTGATCGCTGAAGCCGTTGGACGAAAATTTACTGACGTCATCGAGCGTATTCGGAGCGCACCTTTCTCTGCGCCACGCGTTGCACACCGTTCCCAAATCCGCGCAGCAACGGTCGTTCGTTATCCATTTCGGATATTCTATCGTGTCAGTGGCGACGTCATCCATATTGTTCACATCCGCCACACGTCACGGCGGCCGCTTGCGGGGCTGAACGAGCCCGGAAAGCAGTATGCTTGATCGCGGCTCGGAGGGACGGCTGTTTCGCGGCTGGCCCAGGAAAGAGACGAAACGCCCCCTCAGCTTTGGCTCGTAGTGCAAATTTTCTTATTTGATCCAGGAGGTTGCCTCTCGGTAGAACTTTATTCTACGTCGTATTGCTTAACCGACGAGATCAACCTAAGATTCCGCTGACATGTTCGATCCACTCTACGTCGCCTCTGGATTCGGGGTCGGCCTGCTTGTCGGGATGACCGGCGTTGGCGGCGGCTCGTTGATGACGCCGCTCTTGATCCTGCTGTTCGGCGTTCATCCCTCCACAGCGGTCGGAACCGACCTGCTCTATGCCGCCGCCACCAAGACCGGCGGCAGCGTGGTGCATGGCTGGTCGCGCAGCGTGCACTGGCCGGCCGTGCTGCGGCTCGCCTGCGGCAGCATACCAGCGAGCGCGCTGACGCTGCTGGTGCTGTGGAAGCTCGACCTCAAGAGCGATTCCGAGCGCAACCTGGTCAATCTGGTGCTGTGCTTCGCGCTGCTGCTGACCGCGACGTCGCTGATCTTCCGCAAATCCATCATGGAGCGTTATCGCCGCCGTCTCGAACTAGTCGACGAGCGCATCACCGCAATTGCGACCGTGGTGACCGGCATCGTGCTCGGCGTGCTGGTCTCGATCTCGTCGGTCGGCGCCGGCGCGGTCGGCGTGACCGTGCTGCTGCTGCTCTACCCTCGCCTGCCCATGGTGACCATCGTCGGCTCCGACATCGCCCATGCGGTGCCGCTGACACTGGTCGCCGGTATCGGACACTGGGCGCTCGGCGACGTGGACTGGGCGCTGATGGGCGTGCTGCTATTGGGCTCGCTGCCCGGCATCATCGTCGGCAGCTTCAGCGCCACGCGCGTGCCCGAGACCGTGCTGCGCTTGGCGCTCGCGAGCGTGCTGTTCGTGGTCGCCGGCAAGATCATGTTCGCGGAATTGCACCTGTCGTCGGCGTTCGTGACCGCGCTGGCCTGGGGGCACTGAGCGGAAAGCGAACCGACGTCGTAGGGTGGGCAAAGCGCAAGCGTGCCCACGTACTTTTCGATTGAGAGAGATCGTGGGCACGGTGCAAGTGCGCCTTTGCCCACCCTACGGCACCTACGGCAGCGCCGCCCTACTCCGCGGTCCAGCCACCGTCGATCGACAGATTCGTGCCGGTGATCTGCGCGGCATCGTCGCCACACAGGAACAGCGCCAGCGCGGCGACCTGCTCGGAGGTGACGAACTCCTTGGTCGGCTGTGCGTCGAGCAGCACGTCGTTGATGACCTGCTCGCGCGTCAGGTTGCGCGCCTTCATCGTGTCGGGGATCTGCTTCTCCACCAGCGGCGTCCAGACATAGCCGGGGCTGATGCAGTTGCAGGTGATCTTGTGGGTCGCAACCTCCAGCGCCACGGTCTTGGTGAGGCCGGCGATGCCGTGCTTGGCCGAGACGTAGGCCGACTTGAAGGGCGAGGCGACCAGCGAGTGCGCCGACGCCGTGTTGATGATGCGGCCCCAGCCCTTCTTCTTCATGCCTGGCACCGCGGCGCGAATGGCATGGAAGGCCGAGGACAGGTTGATCGCGATGATCTGGTCCCACTTCTCGAGCGGAAACTCCTCGATCGGCGAAACGAACTGGATGCCGGCGTTGTTGACGAGGATGTCGACCGAGCCGAACGTCGTCTCGCCGAGCGCGATCATCCCGGCGATCTCGGCAGGCTTGGTCATGTCGGCCGGCGAATAGATCGCCTTCACCTTGAAATCGGACTCGATCTTGGCGCGCTCTTTCTCGATGTCCTCCGGCGAGCCGAAGCCGTTGATGACGACATTCGCTCCGGCCGCGGCAAAGGCCCGCGCGTAAGCGAGGCCGATGCCGCTGGTCGAACCGGTCACGACGGCATTCTTGCCTGACAGACTACCCATGCTATTCGCTCCTTTTTGCCGGGGGCGCGGTGACGTCCCCCGTGAGATCGTAGGTCACCATGGTCTCGCCGGACTGCGGCCGCTCGAGCCAGTCCTTGTGGCGCATCGACAGATGCACGTCGTTCACGCCGGCCTCCCAGTGCTCGACCATGGCGACGTGCGAGAAATCGTAATCCTTGGACGAGGATTCGTAGTTCTTGCTGCGGTAGATCAGATGCACGACGGTGACGGTGCTTTCGCGCGACGCTTTCGCGAGGAATTCGACGGACGGGTCGTTCTTCAGATAATCGGGCAATTTGGAAATCAGGTCGCGCACCGCCCTGCGGGCGTTGTGGACCTGCTTGTTCTTGTCGGTGTTCATGCGCGTGCGGCTGGAGAAGCGGATGTCCTTTTCGCGCTCGGTGGCTTCGAGCAGCGAGGTCGGCAGATCACCGCGGGCGCTGAACAGATCGACCTGGAAGATCAGCATGTCGCGGTCGGTCTCGGCGTCGAGCACGTAGTCGAGCGGGGTGTTCGAGGCTATGCCGCCGTCCCAGTAATGCTCGCCGTCGATCACGACCGACGGAAAGCCCGGTGGCAGCGCGCCGGAGGCCATGATGTGCTCGGGGCCGATTTTCTTGCCGAGCTTCTTGAACTCGTAATTGTCGAAATATCTGAAATTGCCGGAGGTGACGCCGACCGCGCCGACCGACAGGCGCGTCTTCAGGTCGTTGATGCGGTCGAAATCGACCAGACGCTCCAACGTCTTCTTCAGCGGTGCGGTGTCGTAATAGCTCTCGGCCTGCGGGCTGCCGGGCGGCCAGAGCGGCGCCGGCGGAATGCGCGGCGTGAAGAAGCCGGGCACGCCGAAGGTCGCGATCAGCGCGGCACTGGTGGAATTGAACAGCTCACGGCTATGGTCGCTCTTGCCGATCGGTTTCCACGGCACCGGCGCGGAGACCATTTCCCAGAATTCCTTGAGCCGCTTGACGCGGGTCTGGCCCTCATTGCCGGCGATGATGGCCGCATTGACCGCGCCGATCGAGATGCCGGCGACCCATTCCGGCTCGAAGCCGTGGCCGCACAGCGCCTGATGGGCGCCGGCCTGATAGGAGCCCAGCGCACCGCCGCCCTGCAGGACCAGGACGCGTTGCGCATTCGCGGGGATGCTGGCGGATTCCGGACGATGATCTGTCATGGGGGAACAATAGCAAATGGCGCGCCACCGTGGCGACACTCCGCCGCGGCGTCAATGCATGCTGGGATCAAGTCTGGCTTATCGGGGCTACGTCGAGGCCAGGATCATGGTCCAGAACACCTTGTACTTGGTGCCGGGAGCATAGCTCGCCGCGATGCCTAGTTTTGTGACACCCCCCTTGAGCATGTTGGCACGGTGCGGGGGCGAGTCGCGCCAGCCGGAAAACGCTTCCGCCAGCGTATGATAGCCGGCCGAGATGTTCTCGACCGCCACGGTCGCGGGATAGCCGCCGGCGGCCAGGCGCTTGGCCAGGGGCGCGCGGACGTCATGGTCCATCTTGTTGGCCGCGGCCATCGCATTGGACTGGGATTCGGCGAGCCGCATCAGGTCGGGATCGATCACGACGGTGCCGAGGGCGTTGTTCTGGCGGTATTGCGAGATCATGATCGCGGCCGCTTGCGCATCGAGCTTGGCGCCCGGGACCGCCATATCGACATACATCGACGGCTGCTGGACCGGTGTCTCGTTGCCGGCACAGCCAGCGAGCAGCAAAGTGATGAGAATTGCGGCCGCAGCGCGCATAGAGGAGCCCCCGAATGAGGGGCCGTTGTTGCATACCAACAATGGCTGAAAGGTGAATTTTGAAGAAAATCCTAGCCGTCATTCCAGGGCAGCACAGATCCCTGAACACCGAATGACGGGACCCTAGCCCGCAAAAATCCGGTAGCGGCGGGGCTCGAGGCCGATCGTATCGCCGGCGCGCAGTTCCCTGTCGCGAGGAGCGTCGATCTCGATGGTCTCGCCGCCGGAAAGCACCACCTCGGCGCGCTGCACCGGACCGAAATTGCGGACGTGATGCACGGCGCCCTCGAAGGCACCGCTGCCGGGCGGGCCGACCAACATGTCATGTCGCCGCACGAACAGTTTTGACGCGCCAGGCGCAATTCCGTCCGCCGCGAGGGCGAGCGGCCGGTCGCCGAGCCTGACGACGCCGCCCTCGACCTGAACCGGCAGCTCGATGGATTCGCCGATGAAGCCGTGGACGAACGCGCTTGCCGGCCTCTCATAGACGTCGTCGGGCGAGCCGATCTGCTCGATCCTGCCCTTGTCCATCACCACGACGCGGTTGGCGACTTCCAGTGCCTCTTCCTGGTCGTGGGTGACGAAGATCGAGGTGACGCTGATCTCGTGATGCAACGAGCGCAGCCATTTGCGCAGCTCCTTGCGCACCTTGGCGTCGAGCGCACCGAACGGCTCGTCGAGCAGCAGAATGCGCGGCTCGATCGCGAGCGCACGGGCGAGCGCGATGCGCTGGCGCTGGCCTCCGGACAGCTGGCTCGGATAGCGATCGGCGAGCCAGTCGAGCTGCACGAGATCGAGCAGCTCCTTGACGCGGGCGCGGATGGTGGCTTCGTCCTTGCGGATGGCGCGCGGCTGCACGCGCAGGCCGAAGGCGACATTCTCGAACACCGTCATGTGGCGGAACAGCGCGTAGTGCTGGAACACGAAGCCGACATGCCGCTCGCGCGCGCCCTGGGCCAGCGCATCCTCGCCGTTGAAGGTGACCTCGCCGGCGTCAGGCCAGTCGAGGCCGGCGACGATCCGCAGCAGCGTGGTCTTGCCGGAGCCGGAGGGGCCAAGCAGCGCGAGCAATTCGCCGTCATTGACCTTGAGGTCGACGCCGTCGAGAGCTCTGAAGCTGCCGAAGGTCTTGACGAGATTCTTGACTTCAATGGTCATTGACGTCTTGTCCTTCGTCGAGGTGACGTTCGAGAACGGTCTTTGCGATCAGCGTGATCAGCGCCAGCATCGCCAGCAGCGAGGCGATGGCGAAGGCGGCGACGAACTGATATTCGTTGTAGAGGATCTCGACCAGC
>NZ_JXDL01000001.1:6038641-6078034 GCF_001590795.1 Bradyrhizobium sp. AT1 | reverse complement strand
CGGAGACCACCGAGACCGCGCCGAACTCGCCCATCGCGCGGGCGTTGCAGAGCAGGACGCCGTAGAGCACGCCCCATTTGATGTTGGGCAGCGTAACGCGGAAGAAGGTTTGCAGGCCCGAGGCGCCAAGCGAGACCGCGGCTTCCTCCTCCTGCGTGCCTTGCTCCTGCATCAGCGGAATCAGCGCGCGCGCCACGAAGGGGAAGGTGACGAAGGTGGTGGCGAGCGCGATGCCGGGCACGGCGAACAGGATCTGGATGTCGTGGTCACGCAACCAGCCGCCGAAATAACCCTGCGCGCCGAACAGCAGCACGAAGACGAGGCCCGAGATCACCGGGCTCACCGAGAACGGCAGATCGATCAGCGTGATCAGGAAAGTCTTGCCCGGAAACTCGAATTTCGCAATCGCCCAGGCGGCGACGAGGCCGAACACGAGATTGAGGCCGACCGAGATCGCAGCCACCAGCAGCGTCAGCTTGATCGCGGCCAGCGCCTCCGGCTCGGCGAGCGCGGCGAAATAGGCAAGAATCCCCTTCGAGAACGCCTGCGCGAACACCAGGACCAGCGGCAGTACGACGAAGATTGTGAGGAAGGTCACCGCCAGCGCGATGATGGCGATACGTATCGCAGGCGGTTCGGTGCGAAGACTGTCGCGCGCCGCCGCAGCGTGTGCGCGTGCGTCGGGCGAGGCCAGCGAAACGGAATCTGCGATCTGCATCGTCATGGTCCGCCCTCAGCGCGCCGGGATCCGGCTCTGCGCCCAGCGCTGGAGCCGGTTGACGGCGAAGATGATGACGAAGGAGACGACGAGCATGACCACCGCAATGGCGGTGGCGTCGGCATAACGGAACTCGGAGAGCCGGATCACGATCAACAGCGGGGCGATCTCGGAGACGTTGGGCAGATTGCCGGCGATGAAGATCACCGAGCCGTATTCGCCGACCGCGCGGGCGAAGGCGAGCGCGAGCCCGGTGAGGAGCGCCGGCGCCAGCGAGGGCAGGATCACGCGGATGATGGTCTGCCAGCGGCTGGCGCCGAGGCTGCCCGCGGCCTCCTCGATCTCGGGATCGAGATCCTGCAGCACCGGCTGCACGGTGCGCACCACGAAGGGGATGCCGATGAAGATCATGGCGACGAAGATGCCGACCGGCGTGAACGCCACCTTGATGCCGAGCGCCGCAAGCGGCGCGCCCAGCCAGCCCTTCTCGGCGAACAGCGCAGTCAGCGCGACGCCGGCAACCGCCGTCGGCAGCGCGAAAGGCACGTCCACGATGGCATCGAAGATGCGACGTCCGGGGAAGCGGTAGCGCACCAGCGCCCAGACGATGATGCTGCCCATCACGAGGTTGACGCAAGCTGCGGCGAAGGCGAGCCCAAAGGACACGCGCAACGCGTTCAGGGTGCGGCGACTGGAAAGGATGTTCCAGAACTGCTCGGGGCTGAGCTCGAGCGACTTCAGGAACAGGCCGGCGAGCGGAATGAGAATGATGACGGACAGCCAGGACAGCGTCAGTCCCATTGTGAGACCGAAGCCCGGCAATGTCCGGCGTCGTGCTGCAACTGCGCTCACCAGGCCCCCTGAGCCCCCTTAAGACGGCGCCAGATCAGTTCTTGTAGATCTGGTCGAAGATGCCGCCGTCGGCGAAATGTTCCTTCTGCGCCTTGGTCCAACCACCGAAAACGTCGTCGATCGTGAATAGTTCGACCTTGGCGAAGGCGTTTTCATATTTTTTTGCGACCTCGGCATCGCGCGGGCGATAGAAATTGCGCGCGGCGATCTCCTGACCTTCTCTGGTGTACCAGTACTGAAGGTAGGCATCGGCGGCGTTGCGGGTGCCTTTTTTGTCGGCAACCTTGTCGACGATCGCGACCGGCGGCTCGGCGAGGATGGATTGCGGCGGCGCCACGATCTCGAATTTTTCCCGGCCGAACTCCTTCAGCGCGAGGAACGCCTCGTTCTCCCAGGCGAGCAGCACGTCGCCGACGCCGCGCTCGACGAAGGTCACGGTGGCGCCGCGCGCACCGGTATCCAGAACCGGCACCTGCTGATAGAGCTTCCCGATGAAATCCTTGGCCTTGCCGGCCGAGCCATATTTCTTCTGCGCAAAGCCCCAGGCTGCAAGATAATTCCAGCGCGCGCCGCCCGAGGTCTTCGGGTTTGGCGTGATCACCGCGACGCCAGGCTTGATCAGATCGTCCCAATCCTTGACCGCCTTGGGATTGCCCTTGCGGACCAGGAACACGATGGTCGAGGTGTAGGGCGACGCGTTCTGCGGCAGACGCTTCTGCCAGTCGGTCGCGGTGAGGCCCTTGTTTGCGATTGCGTCGATGTCATAGGCCAGCGCGAGCGTCACGACATCCGCCTGCAAGCCGTCGATCACGCTGCGCGCCTGCGAGCCGCTGCCGCCATGCGACTGCTTGATCTCGACACTCTTGCCGGTCTCTTTCTGATAGGCGCTCGCAAAAGCCTTGTTGAACTCGGCATAGAGCTCGCGCGTCGGATCGTACGACACGTTCAAGAGGTTGATGTCAGCGGCGAGAGCCGAGCTTGCCACAAAAACCGTCGCGAGAATACCTGCAGCGAGCGGAACGATACGGCGCATCATGTCCATCTCCATTCACTCCGATGACATCGATGTCAGCGAAGGCAGGCGAAACTCGCGGCGAAACGCACTGAAGTCAACGAAACCGGATTTTCTTGTTCGCAGCAGAGCAACGTAGCTGTGCTACGAAGTCTTCATCGTGTGGATGCCGCATTCTGTCTTGGCCCGGCCGCGCCAACGACCGGCGCGCTCGTCCTCGTCCTCGGCGGTTCTGCTCGTGCAAGGCATACACCCGACCGACCGGAAACCGGAGGCGACCAAGGGGTGACGCGGCAATTTGGCGCGGACGAAGATCGCCTCGAGTTCCTCGCGCGAGACGTTGGCGAAGGGGTTGAACTTCAACCGCGCGCCATCCTCCTCGACCACCGGAATGTCGGCACGCGCATTGCCCTGAAAGCGCTTGCGGCCATTGATCCAGGCCGAGAACGGCTTCAGCGCACGCGCCAACGGTTCCACTTTGCGGATTCGGCAGCAGGCGTCGGGATCGGAAAACCAGAGGTCACGGTCGGGATCTTCGCGCGACAGCGCTTCCTCTGCGGGCTTGACCGAGCGGACGTCCTTCAGGCCCAGCGTCGCGATCAAGGTGTCGCGATAGGCCAGCGTCTCCTCGAACAGCCAGCCGGTGTCGAGAAAGATCACGGGAATCGCCGGATCGACGTCCGCCATCACCTTGAGCAGCGTCGCCGATTCCGTGCCGAAGGACGACACCAGCGCAAGCCTCTCGCGCCCGACCGTCTTCAGCGCCGCGGCGATGATCTCCGCGGGCGAGGCATCGCGCAAGGCGCGATCGAGCTCGTTCGCTGAAGGCAGCGCGGACAAGGATGTCGTCGAGAGCTGAGCCGCGATCGCGTTCACGTGCCGACACCCTCGGAGTGACGCAGCTGCATGCGCCGGTGCAGCGCCGTGATGCGGCCGTCGCCGGTCGGCTGGTAGAACACCGAATAGCGCTTCGCCGTCTGCATGAAGGCTTCCGCATCGGCCTGCTTCTTGACCTCGAAGGAATCGAAGCCGGCGCGCAGCATGAACACGAACTGGTCACGCAACACCTGGCCGGTGGCACGCAACTCGCCGCGGTAATTGTAGCGCTCGCGCAGCAGGCGGGCCTGACTGTAGGCGCGGCCGTCGCGGAACGTCGGGAACACCAGCGCGACGACGGCGACCTTGCCGAGATAGGGCACGAGTTCGGCGATATCGCGGTTGTTCGGCCAGATCACGCCGACCTTGCCGGCGCGCTCGAGCAGCGCATCGGCCTCGCCGAGGAAACGCTCGGCCGGCACCAGGATGTCGCCGCCCTCGGGCAGCGGCGTGTCGACGGCGAGCTTGACGAAGCTGTCGTCAGCGATCTTTCCGCCGTTAACGAGTGGCATAGACGCGCTCCTTGAAGGGTTCGACACCGAGACGCTTCACCGTGTCCATGAACAGCTCTTCCGGCCGCTCGCGCAGCGCCAGATAGGCTTCCACGACGTCTTCGATGACATCGGCGACTTCGTCGAACTTGACGCCGGGCCCGATCAGGGTGCCGAGCGTGGCGTTCTCGTCGGCGCGGCCGCCGATGGTGATCTGGTAGACCTCCTCGCCGTTCTTCTCGACGCCGAGAATGCCGATGTGGCCGACATGGTGATGGCCGCAGGCGTTGATGCATCCGGAGATGTTGATGTGGAGCCGGCCGATCAGATTGGCGAGCTCGTGATTGGCGAAGCGCCGCGTCAATTCCTGCGCGATCGGGATCGAGCGCGCATTCGCCAGCGAGCAATAGTCGAGCCCGGGACAGGCGATGATGTCGGTGATCAGGTTGACGTTCGGCGTCGCGAGCCCGAGCTTGTCGAGCGCCTTCCACAGCGCCGGCAGGTCGCGCTTGGCGACATGCGGCAGCGCCAGGTTCTGCTCGTGGCCGACGCGGATCTCCCCGAAGGAATATTTGTCGGCGAGATCGGCCAGCGCATCCATCTGCTCGGCGGTGGCATCGCCGGGAGGCGCGCCGATCGGCTTCAGCGAGATCGTGACGATCGAATAGCCCTGCACCTTGTGCGGGGCCACCGAGTTCTTGCGCCACGCCTCGAAATCCGGATCAGCCGCGGCCTGGCGCAGCTCGTCCGGCATGAGCGGCAGCTTCTCGTAAGACGGATAAGTGAAGCGCGAGCGGATGTCTTCGATCACCTCGTCGTCGATCTGGAGCGACGAGTTGCGGATGTGCTGCCACTCCTCCTCGACCTCGCGCGAAAATTTCTCGATGCCAAGCTCGTGCACCAGGATCTTGATGCGCGCCTTGTAGATGTTGTCGCGGCGGCCGTACTGATTGTAGACGCGCAGGATAGCCTCGATGTAGCTGAGGATATCGCGGCCATGCACGAAGTGCTTGATGGTCTTGGCGATGAACGGGGTGCGGCCGAGCCCGCCGCCGACCAGCACCTCGAAGCCGGTCTCGCCCTTCTCGTTCTTGATCAGGCGGAGGCCGATGTCGTGGATCTTGATCGCGGCGCGGTCGTGGTCGGACGCGGTGATCGCGATCTTGAACTTGCGCGGCAGGAACGAGAATTCCGGATGCAGCGTGGTGTGCTGGCGGATCAGCTCGGACCAGATGCGGGGGTCCTCGATCTCACCGGGCGCGACGCCGGCCCACTGGTCCGAAGTGACGTTGCGCATGTTGTTGCCGGAGGTCTGCATCGCGTGGATGCCGACCTTGGCGAGATCTTCCAGCGCGTCCGGCAGCTCGGCGAGCTTGATCCAGTTGAACTGAATGTTCTGCCGCGTTGTGAAGTGCCCGTAGCCGCGGTCGTACTTTCGCGCGACATGCGCAAGCGCGCGGAGCTGGTTCGTCGCCAGCGTGCCGTAGGGGATCGCAACGCGGAACATGTAGGCGTGCAATTGCAGATAGACGCCGTTCTGCAGGCGTAGGATCTTGAACTCGTCCTCGGTGAGCTCGCCCGACAGGCGCCGCTTCACCTGGTCGCGGAACTCCGAGACGCGCTCGTTGACGAGCGTGCGGTCGATTTCGTCATAAGCATACATAAGAAGATGCCTTAAGCCTGGGCCGACTGTCCGATGGTCACACCGGTGCGGCGGATCTGTTCGCGCAGATTGCCGGGTTCGATCTTGCCGTCCGCGCCGACCTGCACCGGGGCGATATAAGGTCCGATCGCGCCGACGTCATCGGCCACGGACTCCGCAAGCAACGCCTTGGCTTCGTCCGAGTTGCGCACGATCGCAGCTTCCGACAGGTCCGCGGACCAGCTCTTGGTGGCGGTGCGATAGACCACGATGCCGTCCCAGGTCCGGTTGGCGGTCACGATCGAGGGGCCGGCGATCTTGATCTTCTTCTGTTCAAGCGGAGAGGTCATTCGGCTGCATCCAATAGGTCAGAGATGATGGGGTTGGGTGTCTCGAGATCAGCGGCGCCGCCGAGTCCTGCGGTAATGCCGGGAATGATCGAATAAACGACGCCGGCGGCGCGCAGGGCTGCCACTTCTTCACCGCCGCCCCCGACCACGAAGGAATCGCCGACCTTCAGCCGCACCACCCGCTGGCCGGCTTGCGCAGCCGCGATCATGCGCTGGTTGACGGCGTCCTCGCCGATGCCGGGCTTACCGACGGCAACGCGCGTGGTGTCGCGGCGGATGCGGTCGAGGATTTCGCCAGAGACCAACTCGTCATGGAAGACGATGTCGGCGTCCTGCAATGTGCGCAGCGCCTTGATGGTGAGAAGATCAGGGTCGCCGGGACCGGCGCCGACCAGCGCGACCGAGCCTTCCGGCTTGTCGGCACGCGCGAAGGCGGAGGGATCGGAAATCGCCTTCAGCGCGACGTCCGCCTCGCTCTTGCGACCGGCGAGCACGGCGGCGCCGATCGGACCGTCGATCACCCGCTCCCAAAACCGGCGGCGCAGCGGAAACTCGGCGATGCGCTCGTTGATGGATTTGCGGAAGCCGCCGATGAATTCGGCGAGCTCGCCAATGCGCGCCGGAAGCAGCGCCTCGATCTTCTCGCGCACGCGCCGCGCCACCACCGGTGATGTGCCACCGGTGCCGACCGCGACCACGACATCGCCGCGATCGACGATCGCAGGAAAGATGAAGCTCGAATGCTCGAGATCGTCCATGACGTTGACGGGCAGACCGAGCGCCTGGGCCCGAGCCGACATCGCCACGCCGACATCGCCTGCGCCGGCGCAGACGACGGCGATGACGCCCGCGAGATCGGCGGTGAGCGGATCGCCCGTCAGGATGTCGACGCGCGCCGCGTCTTCCACGCTGAGGCCGAGATCATTTTTGCCGTCGATCGCATGCACGCGGATGCGCGCGCCGGCCGAGGCGAGCACGCGCAATTTGGCACGCAAAAGCTCGCCCGCGCCGATGAGGACCACCGGACCGGCCTTGAGATCGAGAAACACCGGCAAGAACCGCATACGATACTCGCTTCCCCCTTTACGGGGTTGACTGGAATTATTTTCTATATATGTGTCGTTTCGAGCGCGCAAAGAGAAAATTTTTTCTTCTCTCCTGCAGTGCGACTATAGAATTTTCGCCTCCAAACGCAAAGTGGCAGAGATGCATCTTCTCAAGGACGATTCCGCAGCAGTGAGCGTGAGCAGCCTGGGCCCCGTCAGCCGTGCGGCGTCGCAAGAATTTTCTGCTGATGTAGCGCCCAGCATGGACCATCTCGACCAGCTCGAGGCGCAAAGCATCTACATCTTCCGCGAGGCCTTCGCCCGCCTGAAGAAGATTGCCCTGCTGTGGTCGCTCGGCAAGGACTCCAACGTCATGATCTGGCTGGCGCGGAAGGCCTTCTTCGGCAAGATGCCGTTCCCGGCCCTTCATGTCGACACCGGCAAGAAGTTTCCGGAGATGTATCGCTTTCGCGATCACTACGGCAAGGAATGGGACCTCGATCTGCGTGTCGAGCCCTGCCCGCCCATCGATGCCGTCGACCCGACGCTGCCGCCGGCCGCCCGCTCCGCGGCGCGCAAGACCGAAGGTCTCAAGATGGCGCTCGCCAAATACGGTTTCGACGGCCTGATCGCCGGCATCCGCCGCGACGAGGAGGCAACCCGTGCCAAGGAGCGCGTGTTCTCGCCGCGCGGCCTGGAAGGCAATTGGGACGTGCGCGACCAGCCGCCGGAGTTCTGGGACCATTTCAACGCCTCGCCGCCGCAAGGCGCGCATTTGCGCATCCACCCGATCCTGCATTGGACCGAGGCCGACATCTGGGCCTACACCAAGCGCGAGAACATCCCGATCATCCCGCTCTATCTGTCGCAGAACGGCAAGCGCTACCGCTCGCTGGGCGATCAGGACATCACCAATCCGGTCAATTCGACGGCGTCGAATATCGACGAGATCCTGATCGAGCTCGAGCAGACCAAGGTGCCGGAGCGCGCCGGCCGCGCGCTCGACCACGAGACCGAGGACGCCTTCGAGCGCCTTCGCGTCGCCGGCTATCTCTGATCAAGGACGCGAGCGCGAAATGAACATGATCGTCACCCCAACCTCGCCCGCCACGCCGAACGGCACCACGCGTCCGCAGGTCCGCATCGTCATCGTCGGCCATGTCGATCACGGCAAGTCGACGCTGGTCGGCCGCCTGCTGCACGAGACCGGCAGCCTGCCCGACGGCAAGCTGGAGATGCTGAAGGCCGTCAGCGCGCGGCGCGGCATGCCGTTCGAGTGGTCGTTCCTGCTCGATGCGCTGCAGACCGAGCGCGACCAGGGCATCACCATCGACACCACGCAGATCCGCTTCCGCACCAATTCGCGCGACATCGTGCTGATCGACGCGCCCGGCCACGCCGAATTCCTGCGCAACATGATCACCGGCGCCTCGCAGGCCGATGGCGCGGTGCTGATCATCGACGCGCTCGAAGGCGTGCGCGACCAGACCCGGCGGCATGGCTACCTGCTGCATCTGCTCGGCGTGAAGCAGGTCGCGATCGTCGTCAACAAGATGGACCGCGTCGACTTCTCCGCCGATCGCTTCAAGGCGATCAGCGACGAGATCTCGGCGCATCTGAACGGCCTCGGCGTGAAGCCCACGGCCGTGATCCCGATTTCCGCCCGCGATGGCGACGGCGTCGCCGAGCACACCGACCGGATCGGCTGGTACAAGGGACCGACGGTGGTCGAGGCGCTGGACCAGCTCGAGCCGGCGCGGCCGCTGGAAGCCCTCGCGCTGCGTCTGCCGGTGCAGGCGATCTACAAGTTCGACGACCGCCGCATCGTGGCGGGCCGCATCGAATCCGGCAGCCTGGTTGCCGGCGACGAGATCGTGATCATGCCGGCCGGCAAGATCGCCAGGATCAAGACGGTCGAAAGCTGGCCGGTGACGCCGGTCGCAGGACGCCAAGGCGCGGGCCGCTCGGTTGGCATTACGCTCGACCGCGAATTGTTCATCGAGCGCGGCGACATCGTCGCGCATACGAGCAGTGCCCCGCGCGAGACGCGCCGGCTGCGCGCCCGCATCTTCTGGCTGCACGACAAGCCGCTCGCCAAGGGCGACCAGTTGCTGGTTCGCTGCGGGCCGAAGGAAAGCCGCGCCACCGTGGTGGCGATCGAGAAGGCGGTCGATCCCGGTGAGCTGTCGAGCAGCGAGAACAAGGCGATCGGCCGCAACCATGTCGGCGAGATCGACATTTCTCTTTCGAACCCGATTGCCACCGATCCCTACACCGAGAACCCTCGCACCGGACGTCTCGTGATCGAGGTCGCGGGGCGCATCGCCGGCGGCGGCCTCGTGCTGTCGGTCGATGCCGGCCAGCGCGCCGTGCCCGTCGACATCGTGCCGGTGGAATCGGCCCTGCGTCCCGACGAGCGCTCCGCGCGCTATCAGCACAACGGTGCCGTGGTCTGGCTCACCGGCCTGCCCGCTTCCGGCAAGTCGACGCTCGCCAAGGCACTGGAGCGGCGTCTCTTCACCAATGGCGGCTCGCCGATCCTGCTCGACGGCGACACGCTGCGCGCAGGCCTCAACAGCGATCTCGGCTTCTCCGCCGCGGACCGCAGCGAGAACATCCGCCGCCTTGCGGAGGTCGCGACGCATCTCGCGCGCAACGGCCATATCGCCATCGTCGCTGCGGTCTCGCCGGCCCGTGAGGATCGCGCCACTGCGCGCCGCATCGCCGACACCGCCTTCCGCGAGATCCACGTCGCAACGCCTGCCGACGTCTGCGAGGGGCGCGATCCCAAAGGCCATTACAAGAAGGCCCGCGCCGGCGCGCTCGCGTCATTCACCGGCATCGGCAACGACTACGAAGCACCGCAAGCGGCCGAGCTCGTGATCGACACCTCGACGCGGACGATCGCCGAGGCGGCAGACGAGATCGAGCAGATGCTGAAGACATCGGGCGTGCTGTTCGACGAAGCCGTGGATCTCGCCGCGAATATTTGAGGCGCGGCCCCGCGCCATAGCAATGGTGTCGTCCCGGCGAACGCCGGGACACATACCGCGTCATCCATCCAGAGCTCGACCGCCGTCCCGAACGACGCGCCCTCGCCAGACTCCTCACTGGGGTTATGGGTCCCCGCGTGCGCGGGACGACAGCGTCGTCTCCCCTCCCCACCGCTTCTTGACATTTTGACAGACCTCTGGGGGTCTTCTCACCGCCCCTTTTTTGGGGCTAATAGTCCCTCGAAAGCCGCCCCTGGTGGGCGCATTTTGCTGCTGTCGGGTCAAAAGCAGCCAAAAACAGCCATTTCCAACAAGAAAGCCCATCATGAAACGCGTCGATGCCCACGGATTGAAGATCGCCCCTGTCCTGTTTGACTTCATCGCCAAGGAAGCGGCCCCGAAAACGGGCATCGCGCCGGACGCGTTCTGGGCCGGGGTTGCAGGCATCATCAAGGATCTGGGGCCGAAGAACCGCGCACTGCTGGCGGTGCGCGACACGCTGCAGGCCAAGATCGACGACTGGCACCGCGCCAACAAGGGCAAGGCCTTCGACCTCAGCGCCTATACCGCCTTCCTGAAGGAGATCGGCTATCTCGTCCCGGAGCCGGCGACGCAGAAGGTCGAGACCGCCAATGTCGACGACGAAATCGGCAAGATCTGCGGCCCGCAGCTCGTCGTGCCCCTCACCAATGCGCGCTATGCGCTGAACGCGGCCAACGCGCGCTGGGGCTCGCTCTATGACGCCTTCTACGGCACCGATGCGATCGCGCATGATCCTTCCGAGACCGGCAAGGGTTACAACAAGGCGCGCGGCGACAAGGTGATCGCCAAGGCCAAGGCATTCCTCGATGCCGCCGCGCCGCTCGCCACCGGCAGCCACACCGATGTCACCGCCTACAGCGTCGTCGCGGGCCAGCTCGCGGTGAAGCTGAAGAGCGGCAACGCCACCGCGCTGAAGAACGCCACGCAATTCGCCGGCTTCCAGGGCGATGCAGCCGCACCGAGCGCGGTTCTGCTCGTCAACAACGGCCTGCATGTCGAGGTGAAGATCGACCGCAACAGCGCGATCGGCAAGGACGATCCGGCCGGCGTCGCCGACATGATCATGGAATCCGCGGTCTCCACTATCCTCGACATGGAGGACTCGGTCGCCGCAGTCGATGCCGAAGACAAGGTGCTGGTCTATCGCAACACGCTGGGCCTCATGAACGGCACGCTGTCGGCGGACTTCGAGAAGGGCGGCAAGACGCTGACGCGCTCGCTCAACGCCGACCGCAGCTACAAGACGCCGGACGGCAAGGGCGAGATCAAGCTGCACGGCCGCAGCCTGCTGTTGATGCGCAATTGCGGTCACCACATGTTCACCGACGCGGTGCTCGACGAGAAGGGCGAGGAAGTTCCGGAAGGCCTGCTCGACGCCGCGATCTCCGGCCTGCTCGCGATTCACGATCTCAAGGGTAATTCCAAGGTCAAGAACAGCCGCACGGGATCGGCCTATATCGTCAAGCCGAAGATGCACGGCCCCGACGAGGTGTCGCTGACCTGCGAGCTTTTCGGCCGTGTCGAGCAGATGCTGGGCCTGCCCGAGAACACGCTCAAGGTCGGCATCATGGACGAGGAGCGGCGCACCACCGTCAACCTCAAGGCCTGCATCCAGCGCGCCTCCAAGCGCATCATGTTCATCAACACCGGCTTCCTCGACCGCACCGGCGACGAGATCCACACCTCGATGGAAGCGGGGCCGATGATCCGCAAGAACGAGATGAAGGCGCAGCCCTGGATCAAGTCCTATGAGGACTGGAACGTCGACATGGGCCTGACCTGTGGCCTGCCCGGCCACGCCCAGATCGGCAAGGGCATGTGGGCCGCGCCCGACAAGATGGCGGACATGCTTCAACAGAAGCTCGGCCATCCGCAGGCCGGCGCCACCACTGCCTGGGTGCCTTCCCCGACCGCCGCGACGCTGCACGCGCTGCACTATCACCAGGTCAACGTCACCGCGCGGCAGGAGGAGCTGGCCAAGGGCGGACCGCGCGCAAAGCTCTCGGACATCCTCACCATTCCGGTGTCGAAGTCGAACTGGGCGCCCGATGACGTCAAGCAGGAGATCGACAACAACTGCCAGGGCATTTTGGGCTACGTCGTGCGCTGGATCGACCAGGGCGTCGGCTGCTCCAAGGTGCCCGACATCCACGATGTCGGCCTGATGGAAGACCGCGCGACGTTGCGCATCTCCAGCCAGCATCTCGCCAACTGGCTGCACCAGGGCGTGATCACCGAAGCGCAGGTGATGGAATCGCTCAAGCGCATGGCGGTCGTGGTCGACAAGCAGAACGCGGGCGATGCGATCTACAAGCCGATGGCGCCCGCTTTCGACGGCGTCGCCTTCAAGGCCGCTTGCGACCTCATCTTCAAGGGACGCGAGCAGCCGAACGGCTACACCGAATACATCCTCACCGCACGCCGCCGCGAAGCCAAGGCGGGCGGTTAATTCAGTCACTCGAATGTCAAAAGCCCCGGCACCCGCCGGGGCTTTTTTGTTGGACGAAACGTCGCGCTGCGCATCGGAACGGCCGCTCGCGCCCTGCGTTGTCGGGCCATCAACCAACGGGAGATGGTCATGGACTGGAATCGGATCGAAGGAAACTGGAAGCAGTTCAAGGGCTCGGCCAAGGAGAAATGGGCCAAGCTCACCGACGACGACCTTACGCTGATCGAAGGTCGCCGCGAGCAGCTCGAAGGGCGGCTCCAGGAACGTTACGGCAAGGCCAAGGACCAGGTTCGACAGGACGTCGACGACTGGCTCAAAGCGCTGCACTGAAGCGAGCACAAACGAAGCCCCGGCTCACGCCGGGGCTTTTTGTTCGAGAGAGCGGCGCCCGGAAATCGCTACGCTGATCCGGGCTACGATATCTCCGCTAGAACACCGCGAGATATTTCAGCAGCGACACGATGCCGATGATGATGACGATCACGCGGGCGATCTGTTTGGCGCGACCGTCCATCGGCAGCATGTTGATGAGATAAAGGACGAGAATGACGACAAGAAAAGTAACGAGTACACCCACCAGCATCGCAAGACCCCCTTCAGGCAAATGGCGACCACAGCTCTAACGCCTGTCACCCGCGCCGGTTCCATCGAAGCAACCCACTGCAACTTCTAGTAAATGCGTATTTCTACGATCAGCCGATCTGCCTAAAATTTTACCCTTTCCCCTTCAGATGCGAAGGCCGTCTGGGCTTTGAGCCGCAAACGGCATGCGATTGCCGATCTGCCGCGCCCCCTTTTGTCGATGCTGCCGGGCGTCCTTTTGAGCTTTGCGAATGGGAATTGGGGGACCTCGATGCTGAATCGTCTGACTGTATCCGCGCTGCTGAAGGCGGTGATCGCGATCACGTCGGCCTGCGTGGTGATCGCACTCTCGCTCACCGCCTACGAGTCCTGGGATCGGTTGAGGACCGCCACCCGCATCTCCCACATCACGGATGCGTCCGCGGACCTGTTCAAGGCGATGCACAATCTGCGCACCGACCGTTCGACCACCAACCGGCTCCTCAACTCGACCGAGCCGATGGACCCGGAGATCGAGAAATATCTGCGCGCGATTCGCGACGCCGAGATGCCGGCGATGGCGCACGCGCTGGAGCTCTTGCCGGCGATGGACTTTCCGCAATCCGCCACGCTGGTGCCGGAGTTTGCGCGCCTCTACAAATCTGCGAGCGAGCAGCAGAAGCAGTTCTGGGAGGACGTCGCCAAACCGAAGGGCCAACGCCGCGCCAGCCTGCCGAAGGACTATATGGAAACGACGCAGGGCCTGCTCGACACGCTCGACAAGCTCTCGAACGCTCTCGCCGCCACGGTCAACCATCAGGATGCCACGATCGACCAGTTGCTGGCGATCAAGCAAAACGCTTGGCTGCTCCGCAACACCGGCGGCGAAGCCTCGCTGATCATCTCGACCGGGCTCAACGCTGGCCGCCTCGCGCCGGAAGCCCGGCTTGCCTACACCCAATATGTCGGCGGAACCGCCGCGATGTGGAAGGCGCTGGAATTGTCGACCTCGGGCATGCAGCTGCCGGCTGCGTTGTCGTCGGCCATGGCCGCCGCCAAGACCGCCTATTTCGATCCGCAATATCTGGCTCTGCGCGATCGCCTGGTGGCCGCGCTCGCCAATGGCGAGAAGGCCGAGTTGACCGCGAACCAATGGACCCCAGTGACGGTGGGCCGCCTGTCGAGCGCGGTTGCCGTCGCCGAGACGGCACTCGACGCCGCCAAGAACCATACGCTGGAGCAGCGCAGTGCCGCGCTGCGCGCGCTGATCGTCCAGCTCGTGCTGCTTGCGCTCGCCGTCGGCCTTGCTGTCGGCGCGATCATGCTGGTCAGCCGCCGCGTCATCACCCCGCTCAACACCATCCGCGACGCCATGCTGAAGGTCGCCGGCGGCGACCTTGCCGTCGACAGCGGCTATCTCGCTCGCCAGGACGAGATCGGCGCGCTCGCCGGCGCGCTGGAAACCTTCAAGCAGCAGGCCACCGACAAACTCAAGATCGAGGAGCAGGAGCGCGAACGGAACGCGGGCGCTGCCGCACGCCAACGCGCCGTCGAGACTTATGTCGGCGAGTTCGAGGGCGCGGTGCGCAAGACGCTGGGCGAATTGAGCGAGGCCTCCGGCGAGATGCGCAAGACCTCGGGCGACCTCTCCGCCGTGTCACGCCAGACCAATGATCGCGTGCAGATCGCCGGCAAGGCCTCCAACGACGCCTCGATGAGCGTCGACAGCGTGGCCGCCGCCGCCGAAGAGCTCTCGGCCTCAATCAACGACATCAGCCAGCAGGCAGCCCACGCCGCGGGTATCGCCGGCCGCGCCGTGACGCAGGCGCGCGAGACCGACGGGACCGTGCAGGGCCTCGCCAAATCCGCCGGACGCATCGGCGAGGTCGTCGGCCTGATCAACACCATCGCGCAGCAAACGAATTTGCTCGCGCTCAACGCCACGATCGAAGCGGCGCGTGCCGGCGAGGCCGGCCGCGGCTTTGCCGTGGTCGCCTCCGAGGTGAAGTCACTGGCGAGCCAGACCGCGAAGGCGACCGAAGAGATCTCCGAACAGATCGCCGACATCCAGAAGGTCGCGGGCGACGCTATCAACGCGATCCAGACCATCGGCGGTATCATCGGCGAAGTGAACGAAGTGGCGACTGCGATTGCCGCCGCCGTCCAGGAGCAGGGCGCGGCGACCCAGGAGATCACCCGCAGCACCCAATACGCAGCCCAGGGCACCAAGAACGTCTCGGATAATATTACCGGCGTGAAAGCCGATGCGGACGCCGCAGCCGCGGCCGCCGACAATGTGAAGCAGGCGTCCGAGACGTTGGAGACCCAGAGCCGCCAACTCGGCCATGAGGTCAGTGACTTCCTTGGCAAGATCCGCGCGGCGTAGGCGCGGATCAACGGTGAGCCATCACGACCCGTAATTTTACGGCAGGAACACTGTCTAAGTCTTTACCCTTTTCGGGCCAAATGCGGCTCACGTGCTCGCCGCAGGCGGGCGCATCTGCTGCGTGCATCCCTTGGTCTTTCGTAGTTCGTGGGGCTGCCGTTCAGGGCCACGAATTCGACATGCGTACCCGGGGTGTCCGATGCTCAACCGCTTGACCGTATCCACGCTGCTGAAGGCGGTGATCCTCTCCACCGCATTCGTCGTCGTCATCGGCTTCTCGATCAGCGCGTGGAGCTCGTGGGGCCAGCTTCAGCAGGCCAACCGGATCGTCGCGGTTTCGGCAGCTTCGGCAGAAGTGTTCAAGGCGATGGCCAACATTCGAGCCGACCGCTCGACCAGCAATCGCCAGCTCACGTCCGATGTCGCCATGGACAAGGACATTGAGAAGTACATCCGCGAGCTGCGCGCCGCCCTGATGCCGGCGCTGGCCCGCACGCTCGAGCTTCTGCCCACGACCGACGTCGTCCAGCGCGAGGCGTTCCTCGCTGACTTGGGCACGCTCAACAAGACGCTACTGGCTGCACAGGCCGAGTTCTGGACCGAGGTCGTCAAGCCCAAGGCGGAGCGCCGCGCGGGCCTCGCCAAGGAATATGTCGCCACCGAAGACGCGCTGATGGCGCAGCTCGAAAAGCTCTCGGGCGCGCTCGCCGCCAGCGTCAACCACCAGGACGCCACCATCGACCAGCTCCTGTCCATCAAGCAGATGGCCTGGCTGCTGCGCAACACCGCCGGCGAATCCTCGCAGATCGTCGGCAACGCCATCAATGCCGGCAAGATCGCGCCCGAGGTGCAGCTTACCTACACCAAGCTGGTCGGCGGCACCGACACCGCCTGGACCGCGATCGAGCTGGCCGCCTCCGGCATGCAATTGCCGCCGGCGCTGGCGGCTGCGATGGCCGAAACCAAATCGACCTATTTCGATCCGCAATACGCCGCCACACGCGACGGCGTCATCACGACCGTCGCCAAGGGCGAGAAGCCAGCGATGACCGCCAACCAGTGGAGCCCCTATTCGGTGCCCCGCATGATGACCGCGGTGAGGCTCGCCGACGCGGCCCTACAGGCCGCCAAGGACCATTCCGCCGCGCAGCGGGCGGCCGCGATGCAATTGCTGATGATTAACACCGCCCTGCTCGCCGCCGCGATCGTCCTGACGGGCGCTGCCATGCTGGCGGTCAGCCGCCGCGTGATCACGCCGCTGCACCGGATTCGCGACGCCATGCTCGAGGTCGCCGGCGGCGACCTCACCGTCGACAGCGGCTACCTCGACCGGCATGACGAGATCGGCTCGCTCGCCGGGGCGCTGGAGACCTTCAAGCAGCAGGCGATCGACAAGCTCAAGATCGAAGAGCAGGAGCGCGAGCGCAATGCGGGCGCCGCCGCGCGCCAGCGCGCGATGGAGACCTATGTCGGCGAATTCGAAGGCGTGGTGCGCAAATCGCTCGGCGAGCTGAGCGAGGCCTCCGGCGAAATGCGCAAGACCTCGGGCGACCTGTCCGCGGTGTCGCGCCAGACCAACGAACGCGTCGAGATCGCAGGCAAGGCCTCGCACGACGCCTCGACCAGTGTCGAGAGCGTCGCGGCCGCCGCCGAGGAGCTCTCGGCCTCGATCAACGACATCAGCCAGCAGGCCGCCCATGCGGCAGGCATCGCCAGCCGGGCCGTCAACCAGGCGCGCGAAACCGACAGTACCGTGCAAGGACTGGCGCAGTCGGCGGGGCGCATCGGCGAGGTCGTCGGCCTGATCAACACCATCGCGGCACAGACCAATCTGCTTGCACTGAACGCCACCATCGAGGCTGCGCGCGCCGGCGAAGCCGGCCGCGGCTTTGCAGTCGTGGCCTCCGAAGTGAAGTCACTGGCGAGCCAGACCGCCAAGGCCACCGAGGAGATCTCCGAACAGATCGCCGACATCCAGAAGGTCGCAGGCGATGCCATCAACGCGATCCAGGCGATCGGCGGCATCATCGGCGAGGTCAACGAAGTCGCCACCGCGATCGCCGCCGCCGTGCAGGAACAGGGCGCGGCGACGCAGGAGATCACCCGCAGCACCCAATATGCGGCGCAAGGCACCAAGAACGTCTCGGACAACATCACGGGCGTGAAGGCCGACGCCGACACCGCGGCCGGCGCCGCGGAGAACGTCAAGCAGGCTTCCGAGACGCTGGAGACCCAGAGCCGCCAGCTCGGCCATCAGGTCAGCGACTTCCTGGGCAAGATCCGCGCGGCGTAGAGGCACGCAGGTACTACACGCTCAGCGTCGCCGTTGCGAACGCAGGGACGACACTGAGCATCGGGCAGCGCCGCCGCGGTTAACTGGCAATATTTGCCCTATTCCTTCGCCACCACCGGCACCTGACGGAACCTCGCGCGCACCGAGTCCGGCAGCGGCGAGAAGTTCATGGCAACGCCGCGGCGATCGCCAGCATTGCGGCCGGCGACCACGAGGCCGTCGGCGCCGGCGACGATGTCGCCCTTGCGCAAGGTGGGATCGTCCTCGACCTTGACCTGCGCGAGCCCGGCGGGATCCTTGCCGTTGCAGGTGCAGCCCGCGACGAGCTCGGTGCGATAACGGTACGCATTGGGCAGTTCGGAATAGGATTTGCCCTTGTCGGTCGTGGCGTCGTCGATGCTGCCGCCATAGACCAGCGAGGTCTCGGAAGCCGGACAGAAGCTCTTGCAGGACTGCGCCTTGCTCTCGGCATCGTTGCCTTGCGCCGGGAAGTAGCGGCCGTCGCAGCCGCGGACGCAATAGGCCGTGCCGCCGCCATAGGACGCGCGCTGGCGTGGCCCCTCATAGCGAGGCACGTCGTCGTTGGCGAAAGGCATCCGGACCTCCGGCGGCGGTCGCATCCGAAAGCCGCCGAACAGAGCCGAGAAGAAATCTTCCGCATGCGCCGACGGCGCCAGCGCCAAACCGGAGACAGTGACGGCGATCATCGCCGCCATGCCAACGGCCAGTTTGCCGATCGAGCGTTTACTCATGTGACCTCACTGAACTCTAGTTCACGGCCGACGACGCCGAAATATTCAGCGCCTGCCGCCCTGACGGCAGCGTCGTCACGGCCGGGCGCTTGCGCACGGGGTCGCCACCTCTGGCCATCAGCGGCGCGTTCTTCGGCAGCACCACGACCTTGGCGCCGACATTGACGCGGGAATAGAGGTCGGTGACGTCCTCATTGGTCATGCGGATGCAGCCCGAGGAGACGAATTTGCCGATCGTGGAGGGATCGTTGGTGCCGTGAATGCGGTATTCGCTGGAGCCGAGATACATCGCACGCGCGCCGAGCGGGTTGCCGGGGCCGCCGGCGACGAAGCGCGGCAGATAGGGCTGACGCGCGATCATCTGGGCCGGCGGATGCCAATCCGGCCACTCCGCCTTGCGGCTGACGCTCTGCACACCGGACCAGGTGAAGCCTTCGCGGCCGACACCGACGCCGTAACGGATGGCGCGGCCGTTGCCGAGCACATAATAGAGATAGGTGTTGTTGGTATCGATGACGATGGTGCCGGCCGGCTCGCTGCGGTCGAAGCCGACGATCTGCTTGCGCAGCCGATCGGGCAGCTGGGAATCCTCATCGGCCGCCTGCGGCGCCTCGTTCACGTCGCCTTGCACGTAGCCTCGGTCTTGCACGTAGCCTTGCGAGTAATCCTGACCCTGCGGATACGCCTGTGGCTGCATCGGCGCATAGCCGAGGGTTTGTGCGCTGGCGCCGCCGACGGGCCCCATGGCCAAAGCGGCAATGAAGGCGAACGCGGTGACGGCGCGCGGCGATAAGCTGCGACGGACTGCAGAAAACTTTGTCATGTGCTGCCCCGTTGGATGTCTTGCATCAGGGTGATGCGCTAGGCAGTGAACTCCGCAGGCACGGTCCAGGTTCCGGCGCACCTCGCGGCAGGCTTGTCACAGTCAAGAGAGGATTTGTTCACGAAGTTGCGATGGAACCGCAGCGGCGCTCGCGCATTGTCGGCTATCAATGGGCGCGCGGTGCGACGCTTCCGTGCGGGAGAGAGATTGTGCGCGTCCTTCCCAGTGAACGTCCAGGTACCGGCCATAGCGAAGGTGAGCCGCTCCCGGACAGCCGTAGCGAGCTACCGCCGGTCATCCGCCGTACCGAGTTTGTCGCCATTGCGCTCGCTGGCTTGCTGCTGATTGCGGTCGTCACCGTGCTCTATGTCGGGAAGGCGTTCTTCCTGCCGGTGGTAATGGCCTTCATCACCGGCACCATGCTCGCGCCGGCCGCGAATTTCCTCGAGCGTTGCAAGGTACCGCGCGGTCTCGGCGCCGCCCTGATCGTGATCGCGGTGACCGCCGTAGTCGCCTTCGTTGTCGCGCTGATCGCGTCCCCCGTCATGGAATGGAGCACGCGCCTGCCCGAGCTCGGCGCGCAGTTGAAAGACAAGCTGCATTTGTTCGACCGCCCGCTTTCGCTGTGGCGCGAGCTGCAGGTCATGCTCGGCGGCTCGGAAGGATTGCCGAGCTTCCAGATGCCGAAGGTCGAGTGGGTGCAGCCGACGCTGGAATTCCTGTCGCCGACCTTTACCGAGTTCCTGCTGTTCTTCGTTACCCTGATCCTGTTCATCGCGAGCTGGCGCGACCTGCGGCGGGCAGTGATCATGACGTTCAGCGATCGTGACGCGCGGCTGCGGACGCTCCGCATCCTCAACGAGATCGAGGTCCATCTCGGCAATTACCTGTTGATGGTCACCGTCATCAATGTCGGCGTCGGCGTCGCCACCGGCATCATCTGCGCGGTCACCGGCATGCCCAATCCCGCCGGGCTCGGCGCGCTTGCGGCAACGCTCAATTTCATCCCGATCATCGGGCCGGTCGCGATGTTCGTGGTGCTGGTCGTGGTGGGGCTGGTCGCCTTTCCGACCCTCGGCGGCGGCCTCATGGCCGCGCTCGCCTTCGGCGGCCTCACCTTCCTGGAGGGACACTTCATCACCCCGACGATCATCGGCCGGCGGCTGGCGCTGAATGCACTGGCGGTCCTGCTTGCGCTGGCCTTCTGGACCTGGATGTGGGGCCCGATGGGCGCTTTCCTGTCGTCGCCGCTGCTGATCGTGGCGCTGATCCTCAAGGAGCATTTGCTGCCGACGGATGCGCCGCAGCTTCCGCAGGCGTGATGCGGTTTCCGTGATCGGAACTTCCCCGGTGACGAAACGTTCTCCGGCTATCTCAGCCGTCAACAGTTCGGAGCTCCCGATGTCCACGACCAATGCCGAAGCCGGGATGAGAGACTGGACCGACAAAGCCACCAGAGAACGCCTTGAGAAGGATGTAGCAGCCGTGAAAAGCGATATCGCCGCCCTCACCGACCAGATCACCGACGCGCTCAATACCTTTGCCAATTCGACCAGCAAGCAGGCCCGCCGCGGCTATCGCCAGGCGCGCGAGAACGTGGATACCGCGATCGACGACATGTCGGAGCGCGGCAGCGCGATGATGGGCGCGGCGCAGGAGGCCTATGGATCGATCGAGGAGACGCTCGAAGACGCGATCACGCAGCGCCCGCTTGCGACCGTCGGGCTCGCGCTCGGCATCGGCTTCCTGATCGGCGCCGCCTGGCGCCGGTAGGTAGCGCGAACGAACTTGAGACGGCGGCGCGACCGCGCCGCCGATGCCGGCTTGTGGGGATCTGAGGAGCAAGGCCATGTTTCAGCGCATCATCGACGGGATCAGTGCATCCACCGGCACGACTATGCGGCTGACCTCCTTGGCTGCGGGCGCGGCGTTCGCGCTGTTCATCACCACCTGCTTCCTGTGCGCCGCTATATTCATCTCCGTCCTCAACGAGTATGGTCCCGTGCAAGCCTGTCTCGCGGGTGCCGGTGTCTTCTTTCTGCTGACCCTGGCCGCAGCGGTGAGCTACTGGGCCTACAAGCGGGAATTGCGCAAGCAAGCCCAGATCGCTGCCGAGCGTGCCGCAAAGTCGGCGGCGCAGAGCACGCAGAGCATGCTCGCGGACCCCATGCTGCTCGCCACCGGCCTCCAGATCGTTCGCGCCATCGGCGTCAAGCGGCTGCTGCCGATCCTGGCGATCGGCGGCGTCGCCCTCGGCATCATGGCGAGTCGCGCCGGTATGTCGGACGATGCATCGGCCGAACCGGCCGAGTAATTTCAACCCATCGAAAGATACAGATTGCGGCCACCGCGAGCGGCATGGTCAACGCGATCCACGACAGCGGCAGCGATATTCCGGTCCGACCGATCAAGGCGGCCAACAGGCCGAACACGCTCTGGGCTGCGATCGAGATCGGCCAGCTCCAGATCAGACCCGGCGAACGATCGGCGACAGGCGGTGATGCAGATCAGCAGTCGGCCCCGAGCGCAGGCGGATGGTCGCCTTCGCAAAAATTGCGTTTCGGGCAATTAAACGCGAACCCGCGAATGCGCCGGGTTTTCCTGCGCAATTTTACATCTGCCGGGACAATTCGCCCTGCTCACGCAAAAGCTACTCGGATAGGCAGGAGGTTGCCGCTAAAAGCATCATCCTGATTCTCAAAGCTATTTTACTCAATGAAACCATCCGTCCAGGCAAATCTTTCGGCATTTCATCATGACGCCCGGCTGTATTTGACGCTCGGCATCGCCAATTGGTCGGTCTTTGTCGACCACATCCCGAACAACGTCGTCAATTTGCTGACGCTGCGCAATTTCGGCTTCAGCGGCGCCGCCGACCTGTTCGTGTTCGTGGTGGGTTATGGCGTCGCAATCATCCACGGCCGGATCGCGCTGGAGCGCGGATATCTCGTCGCCGCGACACGCATCTTCCGTCGCGTCTGGCGGCTCTACGCCGCCTATGTCGTGCTGTTCGTGATCTATATCGACACGATCGCCTACGTCGCCTCGCAATCGATGGCGCCGGAAATCATCCACGAATACAACATCTCAGGGATTCTCGAGCACCCGCTGCGCATCCTGGTTCGCGGCCTCGTGCTGCAGGAGGAGCCGCTCAATCTCGATCTCCTGCAATTGATGATCCCGCTGATGGCCTTTTTTCCGTTCGCATTGTGGGGCCTGTTGCGGCGGCCGAACCTGACCTTGGCGGCATCGATCGCGCTGTACCTTGCCGCACGCTGGTTCGACTGGAATTTCCGGGTCTATCCGGACCAGGAATGGACCTTCAATCCGCTGTGCTGGCAGATGCTGATGGTGCTCGGGGGCTGGTTCGCCGTGACAGGCGCGCCTGGTCGCACGCTGCGCGACATGCCCTGGCTGCGGATACTCGCGGGGAGCTATCTCGTATTCGCGATGGCCGTCACCCTGCTGCGCCGTTCGCCGGAATTGTCCGCTTACTTGCCAGACCTTCTCCTCGACAGCATCGCGCCGACGGACAAGGAAAACCTTGCACCCTATCGTGTGGTTCACTTCCTCGCCCTCGCCTTCCTCGCGACTCATCTCATTCCGGCCGATCACCCCGGACTGCGGCTGAAGCCGCTCCAGGCGGTCATCAGATGCGGCGAGGAATGGCTCGCCGTGTTCTGCGTCGGCGTCTTCCTGTCCTTCGCCGGCCATCTCATCCTGATCACCAGTGCCAATCTGGTGGCGATGCAGATCGTGGTGAGCCTCGCCGGATTCGCCGCGATGACCGCGGTGGCCTACTACGTCGCCTGGTCGAAATGGCAGGATTTGCCCGCGGCCATGCGGCAGCAGGCCTGAAGCGCGATTCCGCTAGGTTGGCCGCCGCGGCTGCGCTATCCCGGTAGGAACGGGTTGCGCGGGGAGACCGGACGTGGTGACGGCGAATGGCGGGGGGAACGGGGCCGATGGCGCTCCTCGGCGCGGCCGGCCACGATCGATCGAGACCAGCAACGCCATTCTCGACAGCGCTTATGCGCTGATGGCGTCCACCGGCCTTGCCGCCACCACCATCGATGCGGTCGCCCGCCACTCCGGCGTCTCCAAGATGACGATCTACAAATGGTGGCCGTCGCGCGAGGCGCTCTTGATCGACGCGTTTCTCCAGCATGCTGCGCAGATGCTGCCGCTGCCTCCGGTGAGCTCCGGCAGCCCAGCGGCGCGCGCGCGCCGCCATGCCGCGGCCTATGCCGAGGCGCTCCAGGGCGAGTTCGGCAAGGTCCAACTCGCCGTCATCTCCGAATGCATTTCCAAGACGGGCTCGGCCGAGCTGTTCTACGCCCGCTATCTGCAATTCCGTCGCGACGCGCTGGTGGAGATGATCGCGGCAGGCCAGAACGACGGCAGCATCCTGGCCGAAGGGCCGGCAGAGGATCTCTACGACGCGATCTACGGCGGCCTGTTCTATCGCTACGTCTTCGGAATCGCGCCGATTACACCGGCTTACGCGCGCAACCTCGTCGATCTCGTGCTACGCCCCAAGGGTTAGCTGCGCGCAGGCCGCACCGGAGCCGAGATCTTGTCCGTGCGATCGCGCTCGGTCATGTCGACCACCGTCTCCATTGGCGCGGTGAGCTCATAGACGTAGGAGACGTCGGTGAAATAGCGCTTGGCGGTGCCGCCGAGCGCCTCGGGCGCCACACGGTCGAGCAGGATCAGGCCGAAATCGGAATCGGGCCGGCGCGTCGCCTCGCTGGTGTTGAGCTCCTCCCAGCGGAAATGGAAGATTTCGTCGTTCCCCTCGCCCGTCACCGTCCAGCTGGCGGTGATGTGCGGATGCTTGCCGACCAGCGACAGGCCCTCGTCGGAATGCGAGGCCAGCTCGAAGAATAGCAGCGAGAGGCTCTGCGCCGCGCGCGCGCTGACGGCGATGTCGGGACCGGTCACGGCGATGCGGTCGGCATGCGGGATGGCGCGTGCCTCGAACAGGCCCTTCAGCTTGACGCCCTGCCATTGGCTCTCGCTGAGTAGCGAGACCACATTCGACATGGCGTGGATGCGGCCGATCAGAAGCTCGCGGGCCACGTCGATGTCCGCACCATGACGCAGAGTACGTGTCACGATCGACTGGATGACCGCAAGGATGTTCTTGACCCGGTGGTTGAGCTCGTCGATCACGGCGGTCAGCCGGCGCTCGAAGCCGATCCTGACCTGGATTTCCCGGCTGAGTCGCAGATTGTTGTAGGCGACATAGCCAAACAGACCGCACACCATCGCAGTGATCGCAAAGCCAATCGCCGCCACGATAATCGCAGTCTGCTCGGCACGACGCACCGAGTTGGTCTTCGCGTAATAACCGAGTTGCCAATCGCGGCCACCGAAGCTCACCGTGCGCGTCGCCGACGGCACCGGTCCGTCCGCCGCCACACTGCGCGTCGAGACCACGCCCTGGTCGTTGGCGATCAGCTCGCCGCCTTCCTTGCGCGGATCCCTGAGCGCGACCGAGAACAACGACATGTCGTCATTGGTCAACATCAGCGACGCCAGCTCATAGGAGAACGTGACGAACCCGGCCGGCTCGGTTGCCCCCTCGGGAACGACGGGCGCTGCCACAATGACGCCGATCGGCCCGTTTGCGCGCAACAGCGGAACCGGGTCCGAAGCCACCGACCTCTTCTCGATCCGGGCGCGCGTCAACATCGCGCTGCGAACCGGGTCCTGATCGTAGCTCCGGCCCGGCAGAGCCTTGGTCTCGTCGCTGCGCGGCTCGAGATCGAGCAGCACGTCGATCGGCTGGGTGATCTCGGCCGGATTGATCGGCTTGTCGTCATAGGTGCGGATCTTGGGATTCGGGAAGCCGGCGCCGCCAATGGCCGCCTGCGCCGCCGTGAGCTCGTTCGGCTTCAGCCGGGCGATCCAGCCGGCCACCACGAAATCCGTCTTGAAGGCGTAGATGGCCGAACGCAGCGGCTCCAGCATGTTCGGCTTGATCACGGATGGCGTGCGGAACAGGCCTGAAGCGACGCGCGCGAGCAGTTCGCGCTCGGTGAGCCGATCCTGGACCAGGCTGGCGTGAACGTCGATCGCACGCGCGAGCGCGATCCGGTCCAGCGCCAGCTCCTGGTCGTGGACGCGATAGGCCGCAAGCCCGGAGAGCAAGGCTCCGAGCAGAGCAATGAAACCGATGATGAAACCCAGCCGGACCACGCGACTACTCAGGCGAAAGCGGGAGGTCGGCAATAAACAAGGAGCATATGAACGCCGCTCGAACGGCCAAGTGCCGAAACAGGGTGAACCCCGGTGGCAGAGATAATGGAGGAGGAGACATCGGTACGCAACGTAGGTCGCCTGAGAAGCTTAATCCGTCCGGCCGATGGTCTGGCCGGGGTAGATGGCCCGGGCGCCGGAGGTAATCAATCGCCGTGTCCGAAATTTGTTCCGCCCTCGCGGGCCCAGCCCCAGGTTAACGGCGAAAAAAGCGTGCGCCAAGTCGTCGCGCCGTCAGCCCGCCCGTTTCAGGCCGCCTTTGGCCTCGATGAAGCCGACGATGCGGTCCAGCCCCTCGCTCTTCTTCAGATTGGTCATGACGAAAGGACGCTCGCCGCGCATGCGCCTGGCATCAATGTCCATCTTCTCCAGGGAGGCGCCGACATGGGGCGCAAGGTCGATCTTGTTAATGACCAGAAGGTCGGACCGGGTGATGCCGGGGCCGCCCTTGGACGGGATCTTGTCGCCGGCCGCCACGTCGATGACGTAAATGGTCAGGTCGGCCAGCTCCGGGGAAAAAGTGGCAGCGAGATTGTCGCCGCCGGACTCGATCAGCACGAGATCGAGCCCGGGAAACTTGGCGCGCATGTCCGCGACCGCGGCGAGATTCATCGAGGCATCCTCGCGGATCGCGGTGTGCGGGCAGCCGCCGGTCTCGACGCCGGCAATGCGGTCCGGCGTCAGCGAGCCCGAGCGCACCAGGAACTCGGCATCCCATTTGGTGTAGATGTCGTTGGTGATGGCGGCGATGTCATAGCGTTCGCGCATGGTCTTGCAGAGCAGATCCATCAGCGCGGTCTTGCCCGATCCGACCGGACCGCCGACGCCGACACGCAAGGGGCCGTGAGATTTCGACATGGAATCCGCTCGCTCTCGATGGGTTGAAGGCTGCCTCGCTGTCACGACCGGAACAGCCGCGTATATTGCGTCTCGTGCCGCAGGCTGGCGAGATCGGCGCGGAAGGTCGCGCTGCCGAGATCGTCCAATGTCGCGTTCAGCGCACGATTGGCGGTCGCGGCCACGGCGGCTTCCAGCCTCACCAGGACGCGCTGGCTGTCGGTCTGGCCCAGCGGAACGAGACGGCTGGCCGCAGAGATCCAGTTCGAGACCAGCGCATGCAGGAAGGCGTGCAGCGTCGGCGCCAGCGGAACGCCATGCAGAGCTGCGACGACACCGACTGCCAGCGGATAGACCAGTGGCGTGCGGCATGCAGCAATCGTGGCATCCAGCCCGTCGGCGTCCCAGGCGGCGCGGGCGATGTGGATGAAGGCGCGGCCCTGCGAGCTGGTCTCCAGCTGCCGTTCTCGCGACGGCACGAAGGCCGCAGCGAGCTCGGCGATATCGTTCAAAGACGTTTCCTCGCCCGCCTCAGTGGCGCGATAGGCATGGACCAGCAACGTCGCATCGCAGAAACCGGAGCCGTCACCCAGCATCGCGTCGAGCCAGTCCGCCAGCGTCGCCGTGTCGACGATGTCGCCGGCCTCGACTGCCCATTCGATGCCGCTCGAGTAGGAGAAACCGCCGACGGGGAATGCCGGCGACAACCAGGTCATCAACCGGTACAGCGCCGCTGCCTCGCGCTCGGCGAGGTCACCGGCGCGCACCGGCTCATTTGTGGTCATGAGCATGCGTGTGGCCGTGGTGATGGTCGGGATGGTCGCAATGCTCGTCGTGGTGATGGTCGTGATCGTGACCATGGTCATGCGCGGCATGGCCGTGATGATCATGGTGATCATGGTGATCATGATGGCCGTGATCGTGATGCTGACCATGATCGTGATGGGCGTGGTCGTCGTGACCATGCGCATGGCCGGCATCGGCATAGGCGCCGCCTTCGGGATCGAACGGCGCCTCGATCTCGATCACGCGTGCGCCGAGGCCCTTCACCATGGCCTCGATGACGTGATCACGGCGGATGCGCAAGGCTTTCGCCATGATCTGGGTCGGCAGATGGCGGTTGCCGAGATGCCAGCCGACGCGGACGAGATGGTGCGGATCGCGGCCGCGGATTTCGAGCAGCGGCTCGGCGGCCGCGACCACTTCGACCAGCCGTCCGTCCTCCAGCACCAGCGCATCGCCGCCGCGCAGCGCTGTGGCGTGCTCGAGGTCGAGCAGGAATTCGAGCCCCCGCGTGCCGGTCATCGCCATGCGGCGCCGGTGCCGATCGTCGAAATCGAGCACGACCGTGTCCGCCGGCGCTTCCGTGAAGCGGTGCTGTCCCTTAACCTGCGTCGCCCGCATCATATGTCTACCCTGTTACCGTGTCTCGACCTTCTCGGGCGTGATCACCTCGATCTTCGGCGGCGCCGTAAAGCACTTCACCGCGACGCGGCCGAACGTCTTCATATGCTCCATGCCACGATGCGGCACCAGCGCCTCGGCATTTTCCCACTGCTCGACGAACACCATCTTGGCAGGGTCGGTGACGCTCTCATGCAGATCGTAGGCGATATTGCCGGGTTCTTTCCGGGTCTCCTTGATGCAGGCGGTGGCAGCTGCAATGAATTCGGCGCGCGTTTCGGGCTTGATGGTCAAGGTGGCAACGACATAGATCACGAGAAATCCTCCCGGCTTTTCTTCTGGCTTCAGATACCGGGCGCGACATTAGACCAGGCTGGATCGAACGCAAAACCGGAAAAGCCGTCCCCGGACACATGCCGGGGACATGCGTTGAGGCGCTATTTCAGTACATGAAATATCGCTGCGCCATCGGCAGCACCTCGGCAGGGGCACAGGTGAGCAGCTCGCCGTCGGCGCGGACCTCATAGGTCTCCGGATCGACCTCGATATTGGGCGTGGCGTCGTTGTGGATCATGCTCTTTTTCGAGATCTTGCCGCGGGTGTTCTGGACCGCATAGAGCTTCTTCTCGATCCCGAGTTTTCGCGCGAGGCCGCCGGTGATGGCGGCTTTCGAGGTGAACACCACGGAGGATGCGGTGCGCGCCTTGCCGAAGGCGCCGAACATCGGCTGATAGTGCACCGGCTGCGGCGTCGGGATCGAGGCGTTGGGATCGCCCATGGGGGCTGCGACGATCGTGCCGCCCTTGACGATGCAGTCCGGCTTGACGCCGAAGAAGGCCGGCGACCACAGCACGAGATCGGCCATCTTGCCTTTCTCGACCGAGCCGATCAGCTTCGACACGCCGTGCGCGATCGCGGGGTTGATGGTGTACTTGGCGATGTAGCGCTTGACGCGGAAATTGTCGTTGTCCTTGCCCTTGTCCTGCGGCAGCGATCCGCGCTGCTTCTTCATCTTGTCGGCGGTCTGCCAGGTCCGGATGATGACCTCGCCGAGGCGGCCCATGGCCTGCGAATCCGAGGACATCATCGAGAGCGCGCCGAGATCGTGCAGGATGTCCTCGGCTGCGATGGTTTCCTTGCGGATACGGCTTTCGGCGAAGGCCAGGTCTTCCGCGATCGAGGGATCGAGGTGGTGGCACACCATCAGCATGTCCAGATGCTCGTCGATGGTGTTGCGGGTGAAGGGCCGCGTCGGGTTGGTCGAGGACGGCAGCACGTTCTTCAGGCCGGCGACCTTGATGATATCTGGGGCATGGCCGCCGCCGGCGCCTTCGGTGTGGAAGGCATGAATGGTGCGGCCCTTGAACGCCTTGATGGTGTCCTCGACGAAGCCGGATTCGTTCAGCGTATCGGTGTGGATCATCACCTGGATGTCGTGAGCATCAGCCACCGACAGGCAGTTATCGATCGCGGCCGGCGTCGTGCCCCAGTCCTCGTGCAGCTTGAGCGCGCAGGCGCCGGCCTTGATCATCTCGACCAGGGCTGCGGGCCGCGAGGCGTTGCCCTTTCCGGAGATCCCGAGATTGACCGGGAAGGCATCGAACGACTGGATCATCCGCCCCATGTGCCACGGCCCCGGCGTGCAAGTGGTGGCGAAAGTGCCGTGCGACGGGCCGGTGCCGCCGCCCAGCATCGAGGTGACGCCGGACATCAGCGCGTGCTCGATCTGCTGCGGGCAGATGAAATGGATGTGGCTGTCGAAGCCGCCGGCGGTGAGGATTTTGCCTTCACCCGCGATCACGTCGGTGCCGGGGCCGATGATGATGGTGACGCCGGGCTGGATGTCGGGATTGCCGGCCTTGCCGATGCCGGCAATCATGCCGTCCTTGATGGCGACGTCGGCCTTCACGATGCCCCAGTGATCGACGATCAGCGCATTGGTGATGACGGTGTCGGCCGCGCCTTGCTTGTTGGTGACCTGCGACTGCCCCATGCCGTCGCGGATCACCTTGCCGCCGCCGAACTTCACCTCCTCGCCATAGGTGGTGAAATCCTTTTCGACCTCGATGATGAGGTCGGTGTCGGCCAGCCGCACCCTGTCGCCGGTTGTCGGGCCGAACATGTCGGCATAGACGGAACGTTTCATCTTTACGGACATCACAAGCCCCGTTTGCGGTTGAACGTTTGGTGGATCACAGCAAGGCCTTCGCTGCTTTCACGGCATTATCGAATTTCTCGTCGAGCCACGCATTACCGCCGCGGCAGCCCGCAACGACTTGCGTGGCCCATCCACTGTAGTCGGCGAGGTCGTCAAGCTCCTCGGTGGTCGGATCCGTATGAAGGCGTGCCCCTATATTGCTGATCTTGTCGGCGATCTTGATCAGCTTCGCGCCGGGCGATTTGTGCAGAGCGTCCTCGATCTGCTTCCGCCGCCGCTCAGCCTTCGGCAGGTTCATGTCGTCCGTGCACTCAACGACCAGGGCGGCGACTCGCTCTGAGAAAGTCTGCGCAAGCTCCTCGCGCGTGGTGTCGGTGTCCTCGATCGTATCGTGCAGCCAGCCGGCCGCGACCAGCTCGGCATCGGCGCCGTCGGTCGCGGTCGCAAGGAGGTTCGCAACCTCGGCGAGATGATTGATATAGGGCTCGCTGCCGCGCCCCTTGCGCGCCATGCCGTTGTGGCGCTGCGCGGCGAGCTCGGCAGCTTCAGATATGAGACGGATGGGGGAGAGCATGGCAAGGACCTCCATTCTCGCCTCAACCGTGCCGTGCCGCGCTCGTTCCTGCGACGCTCACAGCTTCCCCATCACGTCGCCGCGGAAACCGTAGATCGTCTTCTTGCCCGCCATCGCCACCAGCTGCACATCGCGGGTCTGGCCAGGTTCGAAACGCACCGCGGTGCCGGCGGCGATGTCGAGGCGCATGCCGCGGGACTTCTTGCGGTCGAATTTCAGCGCCGGGTTGGTCTCGAAGAAATGGTAGTGCGAGCCGACCTGGATCGGGCGGTCACCGGTATTGGCCACCGTCAGTGTCACCGTCTTGCGACCGGCATTGAGCTCGATCTCGCCGTCCTGGATGAAGAGTTCGCCGGGGATCATGCTTCTGGCTCCTACCTGATCGGCTCGTGCACGGTGACGAGCTTGGTGCCGTCCGGAAAGGTCGCCTCGACCTGGATGTCGTGGATCATCTCGGGGATGCCCGGCATCACCTGGTCGCGGGTCAGGACCTGCGCGCCGGATTGCATCAGTTCGGCGACGGTGCGGCCGTCGCGCGCGCCCTCGAGGATGAAATCGGAGATGATCGCGATCGCCTCGGGATGGTTGAGCTTGACGCCGCGATCGAGCCTTCGGCGGGCGACGATCGCCGCCATCGAGATTAGAAGCTTGTCCTTTTCGCGGGGAGACAGGTTCATGAAGACTCTCTTCCGTTCAACACGTCGATTCAGCCGCTCAGTTCAACCAGAGTCGCGGCAGCGCCGCACCGGTGCGCGCCAGCACGGCCATCATGTCGGCGCGCAAGCGCGCCGCATCTTGGGCACAGAACCGCGCCATTGCAAAGCCATTCCAGGCGGAGATTCCGACCTCGCCGGAGAACGAATCCGAGGCCTCGCGGATGCGCTCGACGAGGGCCTCGTCGCCGGGGACGATCAGCGCCGTGCCGATCGCCGCGCCGCCCTTCGCCACCGCCGATCGCCCAAGTTTTGCGCCGATATTGCCGTCGAGCCTGACGGTCTCGGCGAACACCAGCCTGCCACCACGCCGCAGCCGCCAGCGGTCGACGAATTCCCCCTGCTCCATCCGCTCGCCCATGGCGGTGCGGCCGAACACGACGATTTCGCAAAGCAGCAGCGAGGCGGCGTCATCGAGCTCGATGTCGAAGCGGCGGTGAACCCGGGCGCGATCGAACAGGATGGTCTCCTGCGGCAGCCAGCCGAGATGCGCGCCTGCGCCGACCTTCAAGGCGATACTGAGCTGCGCCGCGTTACCGGGTGCACGATAAATCTTCTCGGCCGCCGCCGTGGTCAATGTCAGCCGCGAACCTTCACCCGCCGCGATGTCGACATCAAACCTGTCCCCTCCCGCGACGCCGCCGGCCGTGTTGACGAATACGCCGGAGAGCCCCTCGCCCTCGGGCGAAGGAAAGCGCACGCGCAGCGAGCCGGACTCATGCAGGACGCCGCGCCGCGTCACGCCGTCGCGCGCATGCACGTCGAAGCGCACCGCGCCGCGGGCACGGTTGGCCTCGAAAACCCCTGATGTGACTGACAGGTCGCTGCGCATCCGCCTCCCCAGCCGGCCGCGTCAGAATGACTTACAGCGCCATCTGGCGGCTGATTTCGGCCGGGTCGAGATTGGATCGGTCGCAGGAGAACTTCACCGCGCCACGATCCATCACGGCAAAACTGTCGCCGAGTTCGCAGGCAAAGTCGAGATATTGTTCGACCAGCACGATGGCGATGTTGCCGAGGTTGCGCAGGTACGAGATGGCGCGGCCGATGTCCTTGATGATCGAGGGCTGGATGCCCTCGGTCGGCTCGTCGAGCAGCAGCAGCTTCGGCCGCATCACCAGCGCGCGACCGATCGCGAGTTGCTGCTGCTGACCGCCGGAGAGATCGCCGCCGCGCCGGCCGAGCATGGACTGCAGCACCGGGAACAGCGAGAACACATCGTCCGGAATGTGCTTGTCCTCGCGCTTGAGCGGGCCGAAGCCGGTCTTGAGGTTTTCTTCGACCGTCAGCAGCGGGAAGATCTCGCGCCCCTGCGGCACAAAGCCGATGCCCTTGCGGGCCCGCTCATAGGGCTTGAGGCCCGTGATGTCGCTGCCGTCGAGCACGATGGCGCCCGAGGAGATCGGATATTGCCCCACCATTGCGCGCAAGAGCGAGGTCTTGCCGACGCCGTTGCGGCCGAGCACACAGGTCACCTTGCCAGGCTCGGCCGAGATGGACACGCCACGCAACGCCTGCGCGGCGCCGTAGAAGAGATTGATGTCCTTGACCTCAAGCATCGCTCAGCGTCCCAGATAGACTTCGATGACCCGCTCGTTGGACGAGACCTGGTCGATGGTGCCTTCCGCCAGCACCGTGCCCTCGTGCAGGCAGGTGACCTTGACGCCGAGCTCGCGCACGAACGTCATGTCGTGCTCGACCACCATCACGGTATGGGTCTTGTTGATTTCCTTCAGCAGCTCGGCGGTGAGGTGCGTCTCGACGTCGGTCATCCCGGCGACGGGCTCGTCCACCAGCAGCAGTTTCGGGTCCTGCGCCAGCAGCATGCCGATCTCCAGCCACTGCTTCTGGCCGTGGCTGAGGCTGCCGGCCAGGCGGTTGCGCGCTTCGGTGAGGCGGATCGTCTCCAGCACCTTGTCGATGCGTTCGGACTCGGCCCTGCTGCCGCGCCAGAACAGCGTGCCGCGGACCGAGTGGTCGACATTGAGCGCGAGCAGAAGATTGTCCTGCACCGTCTGGCTCTCGAACACGGTCGGCTTCTGGAACTTGCGGCCGATGCCGAGCTCGGCGATGCGGGTCTCGTCCAGCCGCGTCAGGTCGGTGACACCATCGAACAGCACCGTGCCCTCGTCGGGCTTGGTCTTGCCGGTGATGATGTCCATCATCGTGGTCTTGCCGGCGCCGTTCGGGCCGATGATGGCGCGCATCTCGCCGGGCTCGAGCGTCAGCGACAGATTGTTGATGGCGTGGAAACCGTCGAACGAGACGTGCACGCCGTCGAGATAGAGCATTGCGGAGGTGGCGCGGTTGTCCATGACGTTCATGTGCGCCTACTCCGCCATCTTGGGTTCGGTGACGCCGTCTTCGGCCGCGGCACTTGCCATCGTGGCAGCGCGTTTCTCCTTCGAGGAGTCCCACCATGCATTGAAGGTGCCGACGATGCCCTTCGGCAGCAGCAGCGTCACCAGGATGAACAATGCGCCCAGCATGAACAGCCAGTACGGCGCCAGCACGCCCGAGGTGAAAAACGTCTTGGCGTAGTTGACGACGACAGCGCCGAGCGCGGCACCGACGAGCGTGCCGCGGCCGCCGACCGCGACCCAGATCACCGCCTCGATCGAATTGCCCGGCGCGAATTCGGAGGGGTTGATGATGCCGACCTGCGGCACGTAGAGCGCGCCGGCGACGCCGGCCATGCAGGCCGACACCGTGAACACGAACAGCTTGTAGGATTCGACGCGGTAGCCGAGGAAGCGCGTGCGCGACTCCGCATCGCGCACCGCGATCAGCACCTTGCCGAGCTTGGACGAGACGATGGCGCGGCAGATCAGGAAGCCCACGATCAGCGCCAGGCAGCTCAGCGCGAACAATGCGGCCCGCGTGCCCTCGGCCTGGACGTTGAAGCCGAGGATATCCTTGAAGTCGGTCAGGCCGTTGTTGCCGCCGAAGCCGAAATCGTTGCGGAAGAACGCGAGCAGCAGCGCATAGGTCATGGCCTGCGTGATGATCGACAAATAGACGCCGGTGACGCGGGAGCGGAACGCGAGCCAACCGAAGCAGAAGGCAAGCAGGCCGGGCACGACCAGCACCATCAGGGCCGCGAACCAGAACATGTCGAAGCCGTACCAGTACCAGGGCAGCTTCGAATAGTTCAGGAACACCATGAAATCAGGCAGAACAGGATTGCCGTAGACGCCGCGGGTGCCGATCTGCCGCATCAGGTACATGCCCATCGCGTAGCCGCCGAGGGCGAAGAAGGCGCCGTGGCCGAGCGAGAGGATGCCGCAATAGCCCCAGATCAAATCGATCGCGAGCGCGAGGATGGCGTAGCAGACGTATTTCCCCCACAGCGCGACGAGATAGGTCGGCACCTGCAGGAACGAGCCTGCGGGCAGCAGCAGGTTGGAGAGCGGGATGAGAATGCCGCAGGCCGCGACGACGGCAAGGAAGATCGTCGCGCCGCGGTCCAGCGATCGCGTCAGCATGTGAGGGGTCATGCTTCCACCGCACGGCCCTTGAGCGCGAACAGGCCGCGCGGGCGCTTTTGAATGAACAGGATGATCAGGACGAGGATCGCGATCTTGCCGAGCACGGCGCCGGCGACCGGCTCCAGGAATTTGTTGGCGATGCCGAGCGTGAAGGCGCCGACCAGCGTGCCCCAGAGATTGCCGACCCCGCCGAACACCACGACCATGAAGCTGTCGATGATGTAGCTCTGGCCGAGATTGGGGCTGACATTGTCGATCTGCGACAGCGCCACGCCGGCGATGCCGGCAATGCCCGAGCCGAGCCCGAAGGTCAGCGCGTCGACGCGCGAGGTGGCGATGCCCATGGAGGCCGCCATGCGGCGGTTCTGTGTCACCGCGCGCATCTCGAGGCCCAGCGCAGTGTAGCGCAGCATCGCAAGCAGGATCGCGAACACGGCGAGCGTGAACACGAGGATCCAGAGCCGGTTGTAGGTGATGGTGATCTGGCCCAGCTCGAACGCACCGCTCATCCAGGAGGGATTGCCGACCTCGCGGTTGGTCGGACCGAACATGGTGCGCACCGCCTGCTGCAGCACCAGCGAGAGGCCCCAGGTCGCCAGCAGCGTCTCCAGCGGGCGACCGTAGAGGAAGCGGATGATGCTGCGCTCGATCAGGACGCCGATCGCGCCGGCGACGAGGAAGGCGAGCGGCACGGCGATCAAGAGCGAATAGTCGAACAGGGCGGGATAGCGGGTGCGGATCACCTCCTGCACCACGAAAGTGGTATAGGCCCCGATCATCACCATCTCGCCATGCGCCATATTGATCACGCCCATCACGCCGAAGGTGATGGCGAGCCCGATCGCGGCGAGCAGCAACACCGAGCCGAGCGAGAGGCCGTACCAGGCATTCTGAACCGAGGACCAGATGGCGAGCGAAGACTGGATCGAGCCGATCGCGCTCGCGGCGGCCTTGGTCACCGAGGCCGGCTGGTCGCCCATGCCGGTGAGCAGCGCCATGGCCTCCTGGTCGCCGCGGGCCTTGAGCGTGGCGACCGCCTCGAGCTTCTCGACCTCGGATGCGTCGGACTTGAACAGCAGGATGGCGGCGCGGGCCTCGCCCAGCGCGGCCTTGACGGATCTGTTGGTCTCCTTGGCGAGCGCGGCGTCGACGGCTTCGAGCGCAGTCTCCTCGTGCGACTTGAAGACGGATTGCGCGGCCTGGAGGCGTGTTCCGACATCCGGCGACTGCAGCGTCAGGCTGCCGAGCGCGGCATCGACGCTGCGGCGCAGGCGGTTGTTGAGGCGGACCGCGCTCGCGCTGTCGGGAACGCTGGCCACCGCCTGGCCGGTCGCGGCGTCGATCGACTTGCCGTCGGTACCGGTGACGTAGACCTTCTTGCTGTCGAGGTCGACCATCAGGCGGCCGTCCTGAAGCGCACTGATGATCGGGAAAGCCAGCGGATTGCCGCTGGCTGCGACCACGCCGATCGCCTCGTCCGTATCGGAATAATCATCGTTGGCGAATTTGGCGACCGCATCCTCGAACGGACCGGCGAGGGCCGGCAGCGCGAACGCGATCAGGAACAACGAGAGCGCAAGCGAGCAGAGGCGCGCGGACAAATGGGTTGGCACTGTGAATGACCCCGGCAGAAATGAGTGGAGAAGGCGGCGGGATCGCCGCCTTCTCCGATCGTGAAATGGCGCGTCAGATCCGGATCAGGAGCCCGAGCCGAGGCACTTGTTGGTCTTGGTGTTGAAGTTGCCGCACTTCTTGCCGACCCAGTCGCCGATCAGGTCCTTGGAGCCGTCGAGCTCCTTCGACCAGGCATCGCCCGCGACGAGACCCGGGGTCTTCCAGACCACGTCGAATTGGCCGTTGGCCTTGATCTCGCCGATGAACACCGGCTTGGTGATGTGGTGGTTCGGCAGCATCTTGGAGGTGCCGCCGGTCAGGTTCTTGGCTTCGATGCCCGGGAGAGCGTCGATCACCTTGTCCGGATCGGTCGACTTCACCTTCTCGACCGCCTTCACCCACATGTCGAAGCCGATCACGTGCGCTTCCATGGGATCGTTGGTGACGCGCTTCGGATTCTTGGTGTAGGTCTGCCACGCCTTGATGAACTTCTCGTTCTCCGGCGACTTGATCGACTGGAAGTAGTTCCAGGCGGCGAGATGGCCGAGCAGCGGCTTGGTGTCGATGCCGGCGAGCTCTTCCTCACCCACCGAGAACGCGACGACCGGGATGTCCTTGGCCTTGATGCCCTGGTTGCCGAGCTCCTTGTAGAACGGCACGTTGGCGTCGCCGTTGATGGTCGAGACCACCGCGGTCTTCTTGCCGGCCGAGCCGAACTTCTTGATGTCGGCCACGATCGTCTGCCAGTCGGAGTGACCGAACGGCGTATAGTTGATCATGATGTCTTCCTGGGCGACACCCTTCGACTTCAGATAGGCTTCCAGGATCTTGTTGGTGGTGCGCGGATAGACGTAGTCGGTGCCCGCGAGCACCCAGCGCTTCACCTTCTCGTCCTTCATCAAATAATCGACGGCGGGGATCGCCTGCTGGTTCGGCGCCGCACCCGTGTAGAACACGTTGCGCTCGCTCTCCTCGCCCTCGTACTGCACAGGGTAGAACAGGATGTTGTTCAGCTCCTTGAAGACGGGCAGCACCGACTTGCGCGACACCGAGGTCCAGCAGCCGAACACGACCGAGACCTTGTCCTTGGTGATCAGCTCGCGCGCCTTTTCGGCGAACAGCGGCCAGTTCGACGCGGGATCGACGACGACGGCTTCGAGCTTCTTGCCGAGAACGCCGCCCTTCTTGTTCTGCTCGTCGATCAGGAAGAGGATGGTATCCTTCAGCGTGGTTTCGCTGATGGCCATGGTGCCCGAAAGGGAGTGCAGCACACCGACCTTGATGGTGTCGTCGGCGGCTTTTGCGCCGGTCAATGGAGCCAGGCCGAGCATCAGGCCGGCGGTCGCGGCGAGAACGCCACGGCGGCTGAATGACGCCGCTATATCGTGAATGGATTTGCTAAGCATGAGTGTCTGTTCTCCCTGACGCAGACGTGAAAAACGCTGCGAAACGGCCCCACGGCCGCCTGCGATTAACGGATTCGCAAGAACTGTGCCATGGACTGGGCACCCATCAACTGTTTGTTTTTGTTATAAAAATTGCCAGAAATCAAAGTTTCGCCACCAAGAAGCAGCTCAAATCTTGAGCAATTCGAATGTATGCCAAAGCGGCAGGTGGGTTATTTTTTGAGCAAATTGTTCGCTCTGGCTAAATTTCCGGCAGAACTATTTTTGCACCGCAATCGGCATTTCGAGGGTGCCTGCCTTGAAAGCGCCCCCTCAATGTTCCATATGAGCAGCCGAGACCTCTTGCGAATCAAGGGGTCGTTGCGAGCCGCGTGTTCTTAAGCCCTCTACGGGCCTCTGGCTTGCCCCACATCTCCCAAGCCATCCGACACCCTAAACACGCAGGTGTCTTCTCGACACCCTTTTGCGCGCGCCGCGCTGAATGCGCCGGGCGTTGCGCTTTTGACATGGAAAGAACCCATCTTTTGACTTCGTTTCAGGATTTCGGCCTCGCCGAACCGATCGCGCGTGCTCTCGCCGAAGAGAACTACGTCACCCCCACCCCCATCCAGGCCCAGACTGTTCCGATCGCGCTGACCGGCCGCGACGTCGTCGGCATCGCCCAGACCGGAACCGGCAAGACCGCGTCCTTCGCGCTTCCGATTCTGCACCGCCTGCTCGAGAACCGGATCAAGCCGCAGCCCAAGACCTGCCGGGTCCTGGTGCTGTCGCCCACCCGCGAGCTGTCCGGCCAGATCCTCGACAGCTTCAACGCCTATGGCCGCCATATCCGCCTGTCCTCGACGCTCGCCATCGGCGGCGTGCCGATGGGCCGCCAGGTCCGTGCCCTGATGCAGGGCGTCGACGTGCTGGTCGCCACCCCCGGCCGCCTGCTCGACCTCGTTCAGAGCAATGGCCTGAAGCTTGGCAGCGTCGAATTCCTCGTGCTCGACGAGGCAGACCGCATGCTGGACATGGGCTTCATCAACGACATCCGCAAGATCGTCGCGAAGCTCCCGATCAAGCGGCAGACGCTGTTCTTCTCGGCCACCATGCCGAAGGACATCGCCGAGCTCGCCGACGCCATGCTGCGTGACCCCGCCCGCGTCGCGGTGACCCCGGTCTCCTCGACCGTCGAGCGGATCAAGCAGCGCATTATCCAGGTCGACTTCTCCGCCAAGCCGGGGTTCCTCGCCCAGCTGTTGAAGCAGGAGCCGGTCAACCGCGCGCTGGTCTTTACCCGCACCAAGCACGGCGCCGACAAGGTGGTGAAGACGCTCGAGAAGGCCGGCATTCCCGCCAGCGCCATCCACGGCAACAAGTCCCAGAACCATCGCGAACGGACCTTGGCCCTGTTCCGTTCGGGCGAGATTCGTACCCTGGTCGCCACCGACATCGCCGCCCGCGGCATCGATGTCGACGGCATCACCCATGTCATCAATTTCGACCTGCCCAACGTGCCGGAAACCTATGTCCACCGCATCGGCCGCACCGCGCGCGCCGGCGCCGAGGGCACCGCGATCTCGCTGGTCGCCGGCGGCGAGGAACTCAGCTATCTCCGCGACATCGAGCGGCTGATCAAGGTGACGCTGCCGCGCGAAGACCTCCGC
>NZ_JXDL01000001.1:5917859-6037903 GCF_001590795.1 Bradyrhizobium sp. AT1 | reverse complement strand
AAGGCATGCCGACGGACGCCATCATAGCGCCGGCAGGCAGGGCGACGGACGGCCCGGCGAAGGACGCCATGAAGGACGTCATATCGAGGGCAGACCTGTTGATGGCAGGCCCGGTGAAGGCCACAAGGCTTCCAAGGGGTCTCGCCGCCGCCGCGGTTCCGGTGGTAAGATGAACTCCTCACCCGCCGATCGGTCGGAACAGCGTCCCGCGCATAGCGCCGGCAAGCCTGATGGAATACAAGGCGTTGCCTTTTTGCGTCGCGAGAGTCGCCCCAACGGCCGACCGAACCGCAACCCTCATTCGAACTAACAGTCCACGACTGGAGACACCCATATGGCTAAGGAAGAGCTGATCCAGTTCGAAGGACTGGTCACCGAAATCCTCCCCGACGCCCGCTACCGCGTGCAGCTCGACGCCGGACACGAGATCGTCGCCTATACCGCCGGCAAGATGAAGAAGAACCGCATCAAGACGCTGGCGGGCGACCGCGTGACGGTGGAGATGTCGCCCTATGACCTCGAGAAGGGCCGGCTGATTTTCCGCCACAAGGACGAACGTCCCAGCGGGGTGGGTGGACCGCCTCGTCCCGGCCAGCGTGGCGGCCAGTTCCGCCGCCGCTAGCCGATGGCGGGCACGCCAGTACGGAATTAGAATGCCGATCGGCATGTTCCGCCGGGGACGCCCCGGCGGGTCAAAAAATCGTGCGCATCCCGATTGTTTTGAGGCCCCAATTCCGATAAAATGAATTTATCGATTTTCGGCCGGACGACATTAGCATCCACCGGTACAGCCGGTTCAGACACGCTGACGACCCTTCCAAAAATTCGATCTAACCGGCCTGCGCGAGCAGGCTCCAACATTGTGTTATCTGAGAAGGGACTACCCCCGTGAGCATGGGAACCGTGAAGTGGTTTAACGCGACCAAGGGCTTCGGCTTCATTCAACCCGACGATGGCGGCCAGGACGTGTTCGTCCACATCAGCGCCGTCGAGCGTGCGGGCCTCGGCACGCTGCGCGAAGGCCAGAAGATCTCCTACGAGATCGTGGCCGACCGCCGTTCCGGCAAGTCGGCAGCAGACAACCTGCGCTCTGCAGGCTGAGCCGCCGCGCGTCTGGCCGGATCGGCCTGCGCCAGCCAAGACAAACGAGAAGGCCGTGCGCGACGCACGGCCTTTTTCATTGCGGGAGCCTGCTCGTGGATGTCAGCACGAGGACGGCACGCCGTTGTAGGGAACGCAGGTGACCTGGCGCGGCCGCGTGTACGACAGATCGCTGAGCTGAATGCTCGACTTCAGCACATAGCCCACAGTCGGCTTGTAGGTGTAGCTCGCCTCGCTGAGAATGAGGTAGGTCGACGGAATCAACAGCGTCGAGGGCAACTCGCTGGTGACCTTGTCGCCGGCCTTCCGAGCCGAGGTCGCCAGCGTCGCCTGCGTCGCGCCGCTCGCAATGGTGCCGGCCTTGCTCCACTGCACCGTGGCGATGCTGTTGGCATCGATGTAGATCTGCGAGATCGAGCCTTTCACGAGCGTGGCGTCGTAAGGCATGATGATCGAGATGCTCGCCGTGAACGTGTTCTGCATGTCGGAATCGGTCAGCGTCGTCGACTGCGACGTCAGGTCGGACAGCGTCCGTGCGATCAACGTGACCTTGCGATCGATCGCCACGGCCGACGAGAATTCGACCGTACCGAAGAACATCACCAGCATCAGCGGCACGATGACCGCGAATTCGGTCGCCGCGAGCGCGCGCGTGTCGGCGACAAAGTCGCGCACCGAGCAGCGGGCATTCCTCGAGAGATTTGCAATCGCCTGCATGGGTCCGCCCAGATCCATCTGCCTCAGAAGGGTTCGTTCTTGAAGGCCGCGGTCGCCACCAGCAGTCGCTTGCTGCTGCAACCGATGTTGTAGCCGAGGCCCGTGACGAAGAGCGGCCACTGATAGAACAGCCGCACCACGACGACCTGGCTGGAGCTGCCGGGATTGTATTGCACGCCGGTCGGATTGAAGTTGCAGGAATCGCCGTAATTGGTGAGGCTCAGCGTCGTGAAGGAGCTGGTGCTCACCACGTCGACGTAGAGCTTGCTGCAATCGAACAGCGCCGGAATCTGGCTGCAGACATAGGTCTTGAACGTGGTCTGATCGCACGCCGAGACCACGCTGGGCGTGGTCTGGCAGGCCGCCACCGAGCCGCCCTGCGCTTGCGCCTGGCCGGTCAGAATGGCACGCGCGGACGTCTGGGTGACGGTCTCGAGCACCTGGCCCGCGAAGAACACCAGCGCGGTCTCGATGATGGCGAACAGCAGCGCGAAGAAAATCGGAGCGACCAGCGCGAACTCGACCGCCGCGGAGCCGCGGCGACTGCCCCGAAACCGGCCTAGCGCTTTCCGCAGCGTGAACCTCGTAGGTGGAAGCGATGACATCGCGTCAATTCCCCAGCAGCGGCGATCCTCTGCATCGTTCAATAGCTAAAACTGATTGTTTAAGTGTTGCAGGCGATTCACGCTGGACGAACCGCACCGTAAAGGATGCGTTAACCGCGCAGGCCGCGGGCCCGGGAGAGACGGCGTGCGCAGAGAAGAGATGCCGCCCCGGCATGCAGAAGCGCCCAGGCGGGATCAGCGATCCTGCCCAGGTGCCCCCTCAATCGATCGGATTAGTTGGACTTGGTGCCCGCACCGGCGTTGCCGCTGGCATTGTTGCTCAGCGAACCGGCCTGGCTCATCGTGTTGTTGAAGTAGTTGTCGCTGTCGCCGAGCGTCACACGACGCTGGCAAAGCGGCACGCAGCTGTAGGACTCGCGCTCGACACCGCGATAGACGGTGACGAGCCGGTCGCTTGGACCTTCGACCTGGATCTGGCGGTCGACCAGAATCTCGCCGGCACGGTCCAGCGCGATGAAATTGGTGGCACCGTAGCCCTTGCCGGTCACGACGATCATGCCGCCGGGCTGCAAAGTGACGTCCGCGATCAGGGGATTGCCGACCACGATGGTCGCTACCTTGCCGGGCAGCCGCACCAGCTTGGCCTGATCGACACTGACGGCGATGGTGTCGGCGGTGGGCTCGGCGAGGCCGGCAGCCGGCGATGCCAGCACTGCGGCAGCCACCAGAAGACAGACGCGCGCATGACGGCGCAGCAATTGTTTACGCATACTCTTACCCTCGGGACGTCACAAACCGGCAGAAGCAACCAGCTGACAGCGGAGCCAGTGCCCGACCCCAGTAACCTGCCTTTAATTCGTGAACGTTCCGCAAACTCGCCGACTATTGTTTGAACGGACCGGCGTTTACGGCCGCCAGTCCGAGCCTAACGGCGGAACGGATAGGCCAGTTGGCCCCCGAACTCCTTCGGCATGGTCGCTTCGTCCTTGCCGTAGTCCTGCGGCAGCCGTCCCTCCGGCATGCGGAAGGTGCCGAACATCACGTCCCAGATCGGGAACGTCCCGGCGAAATTGGTGTTGCCGCCCTCCTCCAGCGAGGTGTGGTGCCAACGGTGGAAGACCGGCGTTGCCAGCAAATATTTGAACGGCCCGAAGGTCCAGTTCAGGTTGGCATGCACGAAGGCCGAATGGAAGGTGGTGAACGGGCCGACCCAGATCATGACGTTCGGAGAGATGCCGGCCATCAGCAGCACCACGTCGACGCTGATCGTCCCGAGCATGAGATTGACGGGATGGAAGCGGGCCGCGGAAATCCACCCGATCTCCTCCGACGAATGATGGACGGCGTGGTACTTCCAGAAGCCGCCGTCATGGAAAAGCCGGTGCAGCCAATACAGCATGAAATCGGACAGCATCAGGAACAGCAGGGCCTGCACCCACAGAGGCAGCTCCGACAGCGGGCCATGGCCGTTGTCGTAGAAGGCGATGAGCCCGTCGGCATCGTGGATGTTGAAGATGGCGCTGGCGCCGACGATCAGAAGTCCGATCCGCATTGTGCGGGCGAACACCGGAACGAAGAACCAGTAACAGATATCGGTGACGATCTCCCGCTTGCGCCACCACGGCGCGCCGGGATTGCAGGCCCAGAAATGCTCGAGCACGGTGAAGACGGCCGCGAGCGCGAGGGTGACGGGGATCACCTTCACGATGGTCTCGCCGAGCATCAAGGCGACTAGCATGGGCAGGCTCGACATCGTCGCCTCTCTCGCGGATTCCAGTCTCTTACGCCTACTCCGCTAGATTTAAGGGAGGGTGAAGCCGCCGCCGTGCTGACGATGCATCTGGAACCCGAACGAATTCCAGCCGCGGTCTTAAGGCGAAATTCACTCTGGACGAAAGCATCGCGCCGGAAGCCGGTTTGCTCGATCGAATTAACTCTACCGAAAGAGCTCGGCTCTCATGGTCATGGGGTCAATGACGGCGCCGAACGAGGCGATCCCCACCCCAGATGGAGTTTTGTTCATGAAGAACTTGATTGCACGTTTCGCGAAGGATGAATCCGGCGCCACCGCCATCGAATACGGTCTGATCGCCGCCGGCATCGCGCTGGCCATCATCACCGTCGTCAACAATCTCGGCACGACGCTGAACACCAAGTTCACCTCGATCAGCACGTCGCTGAAGTAAGCGACCGACGAACGACGGCAAACGCCCCGGGCCTCCGGGGCCTTTGTTTTTGACGACGGCGAGTTCCAGTGGCGTTTCGCGAGTACAGAACCGATGCCGCGGTGGCGGCGAGCGAGACAGGGGCGGCGCAGGCCGGCTCCCCGGTCTATTGGATCTGCCTTGCGCTGCTGCTCGCAACCGTCGCGCTCGCCGCGCGCATTGCCAGTCTCTGGTGAGCGCGCGTTCCGCGGCTTCGGCCCCCCGCGCGCCCCCTGCTGCCGTTGTCGGTTTGTTTAGCACTGCCGGCTAGCATCGCCCGACGCCAGTTCCCGCGGCAAACCCAGGCCTCAAGACGCAGCCCATGATCCTCGACCTTGCGCGCCTTCTGCTCTTTCCGGCCCTGATGGCGTTCGCCGCTGCGAGCGATCTCTTCACGATGACGATCTCGAACCGCGTGTCGCTGGCGCTGGTCGCCGGCTTCTTCGCGCTCGCGCTCGCCGGTGGCATGGCACCCTACGAGATGCTGAGTCACGTCGGCGCCGGCGCGCTTCTCCTGGTCGTGGCCTTCACCTGTTTTGCGATGGGCTGGGTCGGCGGTGGCGACGCCAAGGTCGCGGCTTCCGTCGCGCTCTGGTTCGGGTTCGGCCCGTTGATGAACTTCCTGCTCTACGCCTCGCTGTTCGGCGGCGCGCTGACGCTGCTCCTGCTCCAGTTCCGGCAATGGCCGCTGCCCTATGGCCTCGCGGGTCAGGCCTGGCTCGCGCGACTGCACGCCAAGGAGAGCGGCATCCCCTACGGCATCGCGCTCGCCCTGAGTGCGCTGATGGTCTACCCCGAGACCGAATGGGTGAAGGCGATCGACCTCGCTCACCTCGCACTGCGCTGAACGTACCGGGTAAACCCGGCGTTAAGCCGATTTAGATACGCCTCATTAACCATGCTTTGACGAATAGCTGGTCAACTGCCGATTACGGCGGCGGCAGCGTCGCGGCGTTTTGTTGGAAAGTGAAGCGTATGAATAGGGCACGCATTGTCGTCCTGACGGTCGCCATCTGCGCCGGCGGCGTCGCCGCGTACCTGGCGAGCGGCTCGGACAATTCTGCGCCGCCTCCGGCCCCGGTCGCGCAGCTTCCGACCGTCGACGTCCTCGTGGCCAAGAACGACATCGGCCTCGGCCAGACCGTGAAGCTGGAAGACGTGCAATGGCAGACCTGGCCTGCCGCGACCGCCAGCGCCGCCTTCATCCGCCGCAACGAACGTCCCGAGGGCGCCACCCAGGTCGCCGGTTCGATTGCGCGCGCCCCCTTCATTCAGGGCGAGCCGATGCGCGACCAGAAGCTGGTCAAGCCGGAAGGTTCCGGCTTCATGGCGGCGATCCTGCCCACCGGCATGCGAGCAATTTCGACCGAGATCTCGCCGGAGACCGGCGCAGGCGGCTTCATCCTGCCCAACGATCGCGTCGACGTCCTTCTCACGCGCCGGCTGAAGAACCCGGACCAGAGCAGCGGCGCCCCCGACGTCGTCACCTCCGAGATCATCCTGGCCAATATCCGCGTCCTCGCCATCGACCAGGCTCCGAAGGAGAAGGACGGCCAGAACGCGGTGGTCGGCAAGACCGTCACCCTCGAGCTCAATCCCGCGCAGACCGCGACGCTCTCGGCGGCCCGCCAGAGCGGCACGCTGTCGCTGGCTCTGCGCAGCATCGTCGACGTCAAGATGAGTGAAATCACGCTCGATGACTCCGCGCAGAAGCGGGACGGTATTTCGATCATTCGCTACGGCATTCCGAGTCAGACGGCGAAGGCAAGATGAAGACAGTCGATATGAAATGCAGGGTGGATTTGGCGATGCTGCGAACCTCCATGGTCCGCGCCCTGTCGTTTTCGGCCGCTCTCGCGCTGACGCTCAACCCGGTCCTGACCCCCGTGGTCGCCGCCGATTACCGCCCCGTGGCGTCGGGCGCCGCAGACGGCCAGATGAACGCGCGCTTCCTCTCGCTCGGCGTCGGCAAGTCCATCGTGATCGACCTGCCGCGCGACATCAAGGACGTCCTGGTTGCCGATCCCAAGATCGCCAATGCGGTGGTCCGCTCGGCGCAACGCGCCTATATCATCGGCGCCGCGGTCGGCCAGACCAATATCGTGTTCTTCGATTCCGCCGGTCAGCAGATCGCAGCCTATGACATCGCGGTCAAGCGCGACCTCAACGGCGTGCGGGCCGCGCTCAAGCAGGTCCTGCCCAATGCAGACATCCAGATCGACGGCCTCGGCGACGGCATCGTCCTGACCGGCACGGCGGCGAACCCGCTGGAAGCGCAGCAGGCCAACGATCTCGCCGCGCGCCTCGCCGGCGGCGCCGACAAGGTGGTGAACTCGATCGTGGTCCGCGGCCGCGACCAGGTCATGCTCAAGGTGACGGTGGCCGAGGTCCAGCGCAGCATCATCAAGCAGCTCGGCATCGACCTGACCGCCAACCTCAACTACGGCACCTCCGTGGTGAGCTTCTCCAACTCGAATCCGTTCACGGCTCTCGGCAAGAACCTCGTGGACGGCAACAATCTGACGACGAAGTTCGGCGCCGCGCCGTCCGTGCAGGCCACCCTGCGCGCGATGGAAACCGCAGGCGTGATCCGTACGCTGGCCGAGCCGAACCTGACTGCGATCTCCGGTGAATCGGCAACGTTCATCGCCGGCGGCGAATTTCCGGTCCCGGCAGGCTATGCGTGCGATCCCACCACGCATGTCTGTACCACCCAGATCAGCTTCAAGAAGTTCGGCATCTCGCTCAACTTCACCCCCGTGGTGCTGAGCGAAGGCAAGATCAGCCTGCGGGTGATGACCGAGGTCTCCGAGCTGTCGAACGAAAATGCGATCACGCTGTCGCAGGCCGTGACCTCGACGTCTGTGAACTCGCTGACGGTGCCTTCGATCAGGACCCGCCGCGCGGAGACCTCGCTGGAAATTCCCTCCGGCGGCGCAATGGCGATGGCCGGCCTGATCCAGCAGCAGACCAAGCAGGCCGTCAGCGGACTGCCGGGACTGATGCAGCTCCCGATCCTCGGCACGCTGTTCCGCAGCCGCGACTTCGTCAACAACGCGACCGAGCTGGTCGTGATCGTGACGCCTTACGTGGTTCGCGCGGTGGCGCCGAAGGACCTGTCGCGGCCGGATGACGGCTTTGCCCCGCCCGCGGATCCGCAGGCCCAGCTGATCGGCAACATCAACCGCCTCTACGGCGTGCCTGGCCGGACCGAACCGGCCAAGAACTACCGCGGCACCTACGGCTTCATCACCGATTGAGGCGGAACGGGGATTTCACGATGATCACAAGACCACCCCAGCTTCGCAAACGCGCCATCCGCCTCGGTGGCGCGCTCGTCGGCATGGCGCTTGCGCTCGGCGGCTGCCAGCACGACGAAATCGCCACCGCCTCCATTCCCGACGACTACAAGAAGCGCCATCCGATCGCGGTCGAGGAGCAGAACCGCTCGATCGTCGTCTTTGTCGGCCATGCCCGCGGCGGATTGACCGCCGCCCAGCGCGCGGACGTGATGGGTGTCGCATCGGCGTGGTTGTACGAAGGCACGGGCGCGATCCGTATCGACGTGCCGTCCGGCACGCCCAATGCGCGTCCGGTCGCGGACACGATGCGTGAAATCCAGGCGATGCTCGCAGGAGCAGGCGTACCGCCGCGCGGCGTGAACGTTCGCCCCTACCAGCCTGAGGACAAACGCTTCCTGCCGCCGATCCGGCTCACCTATTCCAAGATCGCCGCGGTCGCGGGTCCTTGCGGCCTGTGGCCGGAGGACATCGGTCCTTCGATGAAGAACAAGAGCTGGTTCGAGAACAAGGACTACTACAATTACGGTTGCGCCTATCAGCGCAACCTCGCGGCGATGGTCGACAACCCGTCGGACCTCGAGCAGCCGCGGCCTGAAACGCCGTCCTACACGGCCAGGCGCATCACCGGTCTCGAGAAGTATCGCAAGGGCCTCTCGACGGCGACCACCTATTCCGACGCCGACAAGGCCAAACTCAGCGACACCGGCAAATGATCAGCTACGCTCGCCAGACACACGAAGAGCAGCCGGACGCAGCTCCTCCGCCGGTCGAGGAGCATATTGCGCCCGCGCCGCGCGTCTCCGTTCAGGCCTTTTGCGAGACCGTGGAAACTGCTGCCGCGGTCCAGTCGGCCGGCGAGGACCGCCGCCTCGGCAAGGCCCATCTGAAGATCCAGATGGGCGGCATGGCGGCCGCGATCGAAGCCTACCGCTCGGCTCCCACGCCGAACGTGATCGTGCTCGAGAGCGACGGCCGCAACGACCTCTTGAGCGGGCTCGACCAGCTCGCCACCGTCTGCGACGCCGGCACCCGCGTGGTCGTGATCGGCCGCATCAATGACGTCACGCTCTACCGCGAGCTGGTGCGCCGCGGCGTCAGCGACTACGTGCTCGCGCCGGTCGGCGCGATCGACGTCGTGCGCTCGATCTGCAACCTGTTCTCGGCACCGGAAGCCAAGGCAGTCGGCCGCATCATCGCCGTGGTCGGGGCCAAGGGCGGCGTCGGGGCTTCCACCATCTCCCACAATGTGGCCTGGGCGATCGCGCGCGATCTCGCAATGGACGCCGTCGTCGCCGATCTCGACCTCGCCTTCGGCACCGCCGGGCTCGACTACAACCAGGATCCGCCGCAGGGCATTGCCGACGCCGTGTTCTCACCCGATCGCGTCGACACCGCCTTCATCGACCGCCTGCTGTCGAAATGCACCGACCATCTCAGCCTGCTGGCGGCACCGGCGACGCTCGACCGGGTCTATGATTTCGGCAGCGACGCATTCGATTCCGTGTTCGACACGCTGCGTTCCACCATGCCTTGCATCGTGCTCGACATTCCGCATCAATGGTCGGGCTGGACCAAGCGCGCCTTGATCGGAGCGGATGACATCCTGATCGTGGCCGCCCCCGACCTCGCCAATCTGCGCAATACCAAGAACCTGTTCGATCTTTTGAAGGCCGCGCGCCCCAACGACCGGCCGCCGCTCTACTGCCTGAACCAGGTCGGCGTGCCCAAGCGACCCGAAATCGCGGCCGCGGAGTTCGCCAAGGCGATCGAGAGCCAGCCGATCGTCTCGATTCCGTTCGAGCCGCAAGTGTTCGGCTCGGCGGCCAACAACGGCCAGATGATCGCGGAGATCTCCGCCAACCACAAGTCGATCGAGATGTTCCTTCAGATCGCCCAGCGCCTCACCGGCCGCAGCGAGACCAAGAAGCAAAAGTCGTCCCTGTTTTCACCCCTGATTGACAAGTTGCGGGGAAAATAGGCCGCCGCATGGAGTTGTTAAGTGTTCGGTAAGCGTAGCGGAACAGACACCGACCTTCGGGCGCCCAAGCCCGGCGCCGTGTCGCCCGAGCCTGCTCAGGCTTCGGCGCCGACGGTGTCGCGCGCGCCGCCGCCGCCGGCCGTCGCCTCCCCGCCGCTTGCTCCTGCCAAGGCGCCGCCGCCCCGGCCATGGAGAGCCGGCGTTCGGACAATTATTACGAGGTCAAGGCGACCATCTTCGGCGCGCTGATCGAAGCGATCGACCTCGCCCAGCTCGCCAAGCTCGATTCGGAGTCCGCGCGCGAGGAAATCCGCGACATCGTCAACGAGATCATCGCGATCAAGAACATCGTGATGTCGATCGCCGAGCAGGAGGAACTGCTCGACGACATCTGCAACGACGTCCTCGGCTACGGCCCGCTCGAGCCGCTGCTGTCGCGCGACGACATCGCCGACATCATGGTCAACGGCGCCAACACCGTCTACATCGAAGTCGCCGGCAAGATCCAGCGCACGGGAATCCGCTTCCGCGACAACCAGCAGCTCCTCAACATCTGCCAGCGCATCGTCAGCCAGGTCGGCCGGCGCGTCGACGAATCCTCGCCGATCTGCGACGCGCGCCTCGCCGACGGCTCCCGCGTCAACGCCATCGTGCCGCCGCTGTCGATCGACGGCCCGACGCTCACCATCCGCAAATTCAAGAAGGACAAGCTGACGCTGGATCAGCTGGTCAAGTTCGGCGCGATTTCGCCGGAGGGCGCGGAGATCCTCCAGATCATCGGCCGCGTCCGCTGCAACGTGCTGATTTCCGGCGGTACCGGCTCGGGCAAGACGACGCTGCTCAACTGTCTCACCAACTATATCGAGCACGACGAGCGCATCATCACCTGCGAGGACGCGGCCGAATTGCAGCTGCAGCAGCCTCACGTGGTACGGCTGGAAACCCGTCCGCCCAACATCGAGGGCGAGGGTCAGGTCACCATGCGCGAGCTGGTGCGCAACTGCCTGCGTATGCGCCCTGAACGCATCATCGTCGGCGAAGTCCGCGGCCCGGAGGCGTTCGACCTGCTCCAGGCCATGAACACCGGCCACGACGGCTCGATGGGGACGCTGCACGCCAACAATCCGCGCGAGGCGCTGTCGCGCTGCGAATCCATGATCACGATGGGCGGCTTTTCGCTCCCCTCGCGCACCATCCGCGAGATGATCTGCGCCTCGATCGACGTCATCGTCCAGGCCGCGCGCCTGCGCGACGGCTCACGCCGCATCACCCACATCACCGAGGTGATGGGCATGGAAGGCGACACCATCATCACCCAGGACGTCTTCCTCTACGACATGGTCGGCGAGGACGCCAACGGGAAGATCATCGGCCGGCACCGCTCGACCGGCATCGGCCGCCCGAAGTTCTGGGAACGCGCCCGCTATTACGGCGACGAGAAGCGCCTTGCCGCTGCGTTGGACGCCGCGGAAGTCAAGCCGACGACGTGAGCAGGTCAGCACCGCCATGAACATGCAGGTCCTCGCCCTCGCATTCCTCGCCACCGCAGCGGTGGGCGGCATCGCCTGGGTCTTCCTCTATCCGCTGCTGTCCGGGGAACGAAAGGCGGAAAGCCGCCGTGCCTCGATCTCGCGCACCGAGGCGCCCACGGCACGCCAGGCCGAAAAGACTCAGCGTTCGCGCCGCGAGCAGGTCGAGACGACGCTGAAGGATCTCGAAGCGCGCCGCCTGCAGGAAAAGAGCGTTCCGCTCAGCGTCCGCCTGTCGCAGGCCGGGCTCGACTGGACGCCGCAGAAATTCTGGGTGGTGTCCGCCGTCGTGGCGGGCGTGTTCTTCGCAGCCGCCCTGTTCTCCGGCGGCGGCCTGATCGGCGCTGCCGGCCTTGCCTTTGCCGGCGGGTTGGGCCTGCCGCGCTGGGCGTTAAGCTTCCTGAAGAAGCGTCGCGAGACCAAGTTCCTGGCAGCACTGCCGGACGCGGTCGACGTGATCGTCCGCGGCATCAAGGCCGGTCTGCCGTTGTTCGAATCGATCAAGGTCGTTGCCGCCGATGCGCCCGAGCCGCTGCGCAGCGAGTTTCTGGCGATCATCGAGACGCAGGCGATCGGCATGCCCCTCGGCGAAGCCTGCTCGCGGCTCTACGATCGCATGCCGCTGCCGGAGGCCAATTTCTTCGGCATCGTGGTCTCGATCCAGCAGAAGTCGGGCGGCAACCTCTCCGAAGCGCTCGGCAACCTCTCCAAGGTGCTGCGCGACCGCAAGAAGATGAGGGAAAAGATCCAGGCGATGTCGATGGAAGCCAAGGCTTCGGCCGGCATCATCGGCTCCTTGCCGCCGATCGTGATGTTCCTCGTCTATCTCACGACACCACAATACATCTCGCTGCTTTGGACTCATCCCACCGGCCAGCTGATGCTGGTCGGCTGCGTCGTCTGGATGTCGATCGGCATCATGGTGATGAAGAAGATGATCAACTTCGATTTCTGACGGTGCCGTATGGTCGACTTCCTCGTCTCGAAATTGCACGACGTTCGCTTCATGACCATGCTGCTGGCGGCCATTGCCGCCAGTGCCACGGTGTATACGCTGGTGATGCCGCTGTTCGCCGGCGAAGGTCTCTCCAAGCGCATGAAGGCGGTGGCGAGCGAGCGTGAGCGGATCCGGCAGCGCGAGCGTGAGCGCCTTCACAAGAACGAGAAGGTCTCGCTGCGCCAGACCCCGAAGCAGCTCGTCTCCAAGGTCGTCGAGGACTTCAACCTCACCAAATGGCTCGCGCAGGAGGCCGCGCGGGACAAGCTCATCATGGCCGGCTACCGCGGTCACGCGCCCTACATCACCTTCCTGTTTGCCCGCATGGTCGCGCCGATCGTGCTTTTCATCGGCTCGGTCGTCTACGTTTTCGGGATCGCGCATCTGGAGCAGGCGATGCCGATCAAGATCGGCATCTGCGTCGGCGCCGCCTATCTCGGCCTCCAGGCACCGATGCTGTTCCTCAGGAACGCGATTTCCAAGCGGCAGCTCTCGATCAAGCGCGCCTTTCCGGATGCGCTCGATTTGCTCCTGATCTGCATCGAATCCGGCATGTCAGTCGAGATGGCGTTCCGGAAAGTCGCCACCGAGATCGTGGGACAGTCGATCGCGCTGTCCGAAGAGTTCACGCTGACCACGGCCGAACTGTCCTATCTGCAGGACCGCAAGGTTGCCTATGAGAACCTGGCGCGACGCACCGGGCTCGAGGGTGTCAAGTCGGTGTGTCTCGCGCTTCAGCAGGCGGAGCGCTACGGCACCCCGCTCGGGCATTCCTTGCGCGTCATGGCGCAGGAAAACCGCGACATGCGCATGAACGAGGCCGAGAAGAAGGCGGCCGCCCTGCCGCCGAAGCTGACGGTGCCGATGATCCTGTTCTTCCTGCCGGTGCTGTTCGTCGTCATCCTCGGGCCGACCGGCATCAAGATCACAGAGCTGCATTGAGGCGGAGCGAACCGCGCGGTTCGCTCCCGCCACAGGCTCTAAGGGATGATCTGATCAGTCGGCCTGGCTGAGCGAGGCGACGGGCATCCGCTTCGGCGCGCCGCGCGGGCCCTCGCTGCGGCTGAGCATTTCCTTGAGATAGGCGACGTTGGCCGCGGCCTGGTCCGGCGGCAGATCTGCCTTCACGATGGTCTCGGCCTCCGCAAAGCGGCCCTGAAGACCGACGACGAGGCCGAGATTCTGCCTCACACGCGTGCTCGCGCGCGGCGAGGCGTAGGCCTGCCGCAGCACCTCTTCGGCCTTCGGAAGATCTCTCGACAACATGTAGGACAGGCCGAGATTGGAGAGCACGCCGGGATCGCCCGGCGCGATTTTGAGCGCGCTCGCGTAATAGGAACGGGCTTCCTCGTGACGGCCCATCTGGTCCAGCGCAGTGCCCTGCACCGAGAGCAGGCGCCAGTCGGGATTGTCGGGCGAATGCGCTTTCGACAGGACGTCGTAGGCCTGCTGGAAATTGCCGTTGTCGGCGAGGGCGCGGCCGTACAGGGCGAGCAGGGCCTTGTTGCCGGGATTGGCAATGGTCGCCTGCTCGAGCACGGCGGCGGCCTGGGCGCGCTGGCCGTTGGCGCGCAAGGCCTGACCATAGGCAAGCGCGGCGTCAGCGTCCTTGGGATTAGCGCGGTAGCGTTCGCCATAGACCTCGACGGCACGCACCGGATCGGCGGGTGCGCGATCGGTGAGAGGTGCCTCCGCCCGTGGGCCGCCGACCGAGCCCGTCACTTCGGAGAGTTTCGACATGGCCGTGCAGCCGCCGAGGCCCATGGCCAATGCCGCGGCCACCGAGGTGGACGCAAGAAGCCTGGCAGGACTGAACCGTTGACGCATGACGCCTTGACTCTCGAGCCGATTGATCGAGCCGAACGCGCCAGCAATAGACTGTTAACCCTAACGGCGGGTTAACGCCGCTTCCCGGCCCCAACCTCCCACTGTGACGTCTGCGGCGGCGCCTCACCGCCGAGATCCAGCTCGAGGCCGAGCACCCTCAGCCGTTCGTTCAGGTCGCGCAGCAATTGCCGCCTTTGCAGCGCCGGCTGCCGAGCATCGACACCCGCGCCGGACAGCCTCGGCAGCTGGCGCAGGAAATCATCACGGTTGATCGAACGCCTGCGGTTGAGCTCATGGAGCTGCGCGCGGTCGACGCCGAGCACGCCGGCGGATTGCGCGATCAATCGATCGAGAAGCGCTCTCACCGCGGACAAAGCGTCGATATCGGACCTCGGCCCGGACCTCGCGAGCTTGCCTTCGAGGTCCGTCCAGGCATGAGACGAGACGACGTAAGTGTAGAACGCGCTTGCCCAGTCCGGCTGGGCTTCATCATAGAAGCCGCGACGCATGAACAACCGGGAGGCGATCACTGCGACCTGATCCCACTTCACTTGAGCGCATGAGGCGATCTCGATCGCCGACTGGACCGCCGGATCACGGGAAAAGTCCCGCCCTGCCGGCAGCCTGATGATCCCGTCCGGCAGGTTCGAATCGAGCAGCCTGAAAGCGACATCCTTGCGCGGCCTGGAATAGCGTGCGATCGCGAACTGGTGCTCCGTGCGGCCGGCATGGGACGTGGGACCGAAATGGATGATGTTGAAGCCGGCATCGTCGCCGGCCTGCCCGGTCGAGGATGGACAGGAGAGCACGTAGATCGTGCGCCAGAACGCTTCGCCGCTCGCGCTCGAGGTCGCGCGCGGATCGGGGATGGAATAACGGGTCAGCCCCTCGACATGCCGGTGACCGTGCAGCACCAGATTGACGTTGAGGGAGGTCGCCGCCTCCAGAAAGGTTCCGGGCGCTGCCAGATACATCAGCGGCTCGTCGGGCACGCCGAGAAAGCGCTTTCCTTCTCCCGTCGCCTGCGGCAGCGGATGATGATGCAGGGCCAGCACGCGCACCAGGTTTTCTGCCGGTTCGGCATAGCCGGCACGCCCCGCAGAACCCGTGCTGCCCGCGAGCTCGACGCTCAGCCGGGCGGAATCCGCGACCATCGCCTTGTACGCGCCCTCATCGATATGGCCGCTTGCAAGCGTCGTCAGGCTTGCGCGGTTGGAATCCAGCAGCACGAGGTCGAGACCGGCCTGCCGGTAATAGACGCTCTTCGAGGTCCGCGGCAGATGCAGGTAATCATAGACGTCGTGACGGCCGGTCCGCTGGCTCGGCCGCTTGACGTCGTGATTGCCGGCAACGGCCTGGATGTCCGTAAACAGTCCGGTCTGTCGGAAGGACCCGATGACGGCCAGCGCTTCGTCGAGCGCGCGCGGCGTCGGATCGTCTACAAGATCCCCCGTGATCAGCAGGATGCGATCGGGAACATCGGCAAGGTCCGCCATCCTCTCGCGGAGAGCGGCCCTGAGCGCCTCGATCGTCGCAAGCAGCCGGCCAGAGCCGTCCAGATGCAGATCGGAAATCTGCGCAATGACGAACGATCTATCCATTTTGCGCCGCTCATTTGCGAATGCTGCGCCGCCCAAACGATGCGAGAAATGCGTCGACGAACAGATTCAGGCCGGTCGCAGCCCGCTCGAGAAGCCCGCTCTCGATGCGCGCGACACAATCTAAAATATCAGCCGATAATGCCACAACCGCGACGCCAGTAAAGCCCGGCGACAGCGCTCGCGTGAACGGCAGTTCTCAACACGAGATACGAGACCTGCCATACAACGGTTTCGTCTTGCCCGATCAATATTCGATGGCAAGCCGCTTGCGGATTTCATCGATGCGCTTGTCCAGCGCATCGAACCGCGCGTGGACGGAGCGGTCGTGGAGATAGAAGACGTAACCGCCGGCAAGGAGCGCGAAGATCCAATGGTGGTGCTCGACATAGCCGAAAATCGCCTCAACGGCCTGGCCGATGAATGTGACCACGCTCCACACGAATTCCATTGCACTTCCTCCCGGCGCGCTTTGTCGTCGGCCGCCCGATTTCCATCCCTGGCGGCCGTTGCCGGAACCTAGCATAGCCCCCTTGCCGCGAGTAGCGGCTCGCCGAACGGTGACAGCAAAGCCGATTGCAGCGGCGGCCAAACTCTGCGAAGTCTCGTCCGTTCGTATGACCCGTTTGATCTGACGATCGGGACCCGCCAATGCCTTCTGTCTTCGAGACGTCGTCCACCGCCATCCCGATCACCTTCGTCACCAAATCAAGCTGGGATCAGGTCGCCGAGACGCTGCCGCCGCCGCAGCGCCTGTTCGCGACGGCCTGCGCCTTCAGCGCCAAGCCGGGCGCCTATCTGGCCCTGCCCGCACCCGACGGCGCCATTGCGCAGGTGCTGTTCGGCATCGAGGACGAGGGCGCAAGATCGCGCGACCTGTTCCGGCCTGGCGCCCTGCCGGGGTTGCTGCCAGCGGGCACTTATCGCTTTGCCAACGCACCACACGATGCGCGGCTGGCCGCGCTCTCTTTTGCTCTGGGGTGCTACCGCTTCGCGCGCTACCGCAAGGCTGACAGGCCCGACGTCCGGCTGCTGCCGCCCGACGGCGTCGATGCAACCGAGATCGAGCGGATCGCCGATGCCGCAATGCTGGCGCGCGACCTCATCAACACGCCGTCCAACGATATGGGGCCGGCGGAGCTCGCCGCTGCCGCGCAAGCACTCGCCGCCGAATTCGGGGCAAGCTATACCTGCACCATCGGCGAGGAGCTGGAGAAGAATTTCCCGCTGATCCACGCCGTCGGCATGGCCTCCAACCGCGCGCCGCGGCTGATCGACATCGGCTGGGGCGACCTTGACCATCCCAAGGTGACCCTGGTCGGCAAGGGCGTCTGCTTCGACACCGGCGGGCTTGACCTGAAGCCGTCGAGCGGCATGCTGATCATGAAGAAGGACATGGGCGGCGCCGCCAACGTGCTGGCGCTCGCGCGCATGGTGATGGACGCGAAGCTGAAGGTGCGGCTGCGCGTGCTGATCCCGGCCGTGGAAAACGCGGTCGCCGGCAATGCCTTCCGCCCACTCGATATCTTCACCTCGCGCAAGGGCATCACGGTCGAGATCGGCAACACCGATGCGGAAGGCCGCCTGGTGCTCGCCGACGCGCTGGCGCTCGCAGACGAGGAGAAGCCCGACCTGTTGATCGATCTGGGCACGCTGACCGGCGCAGCCCGCGTTGCGCTGGGGCCGGATCTGCCGCCCTTCTACACCAATGACGATGCCCTCGCCGCTGACGTCGCGCGCTGCGCGGTGAAGGAGAACGATCCGTTGTGGCGCATGCCGCTGTGGCCGCCTTACGATTCCTGGCTGGACTCCAAGACGGCCACCATCACCAACGCACCGTCCGGCGGCTTTGCCGGCTCGATCACTTGCGCGCTGTTCCTGCAACGCTTCGTCGAGCACGCCGGGAGCTGGCTGCATGTCGACATCTACGGCTGGACGCCGTCGGCGAAGCCGGCGCGACCGGAGGGCGGCGAGTGCCAGGCCGCGCGCGCCATCTACACCTTGCTGAGCGAGCGCTATGCATGATCCGCGAATAACACCGGCGCGAGGCGACCTCGCCGCGAAATACCTCGAAGGCAAGGTTGAGGCGGATCGCTTCGTCACCGGCGAGGAATTCGAGGTGATCGAGCCCGTCGCACCGGTGCGCGAGCAACCGTCGTCGAACGCGATGCTGATGACGGAGGCGCTGCGCGGCGAACGCTTCACCATCTACGACCGCAATGGCGAGGGCTGGGCCTGGGGCCAGCTCAATGGCGACGGCTATGTCGGCTGGCTGCCGGAAGCGGCGCTGGCAAAACCTTCGGCGGTTCCAACACACGTGGTCAGCGCGCTCAGGACGTTTGCCTTCCCCGGTCCCTCGATCAAGCTGCCGCCGGCCGAGACGCTCGTGATGGGATCCAGGCTCGCGGTGGCGCGCGAGGACGGCAGCTTCGCCGTGACGCGCGACGGCCAATATCTGCCGAAGTCCCATCTCGCGCCGCTCGACCATCGCGAGCCGGATTTCGTCACCGTCGCCGAACGCTTCGTCGGCACGCCTTATCTATGGGGCGGCAAGAGCAGTTTTGGCATCGATTGCTCCGGCCTCGTCCAGGTCTCGCTGACATCAGCGGGGATCGGTTGCCCACGCGACAGCGACATGCAGCTGGCGGGGCTCGGCCGCGCCCTGGAGCCGCATGAGCAACGCGGCTTGCAGCGCGGTGATCTGATCTTCTGGAAGGGCCATGTCGCCATCGTTCGCGACGCCAGCACCATGGTTCACGCCAACGCGCATCACATGGCGACCGCGATCGAGCCGATCGAGCCGGCCACAGCGCGGATCAAAGCGGCCGGCAGCGAAATTATCGCGATCAAGCGGCTCTGACGGCGCTTATGTCGCCACCGACCCGTTGCCCGCCGTCTCCAGCCGGAACGCCGCCGCGAACAGCGCCCGCGTGTAATCCGTCTTCGGGGACTTGAACAGCTCGGCGGCCTGGCCTTCTTCGACCACCTTACCGCCGCGCATCACGATCAGGTGGCTCGCGAGCGAGGCGACGACGCGAAGATCGTGCGAGATGAACATGTAGGTGAGGTCACGCTTGCGCTGCAGCTCACGCAGCAGATCGACCATCTGCGCCTGGAACAGCATGTCGAGCGCGCTGGTCGGCTCGTCCAGCACGACGAAATCCGGCTCCAGCACCACCGCGCGTGCGATCGAGATGCGCTGGCGCTGGCCGCCAGAGAATTCATGGGGATAGCGATAGCGGGTGTCCGGCTTCAGCCCGACGTCTTCAAGCGCCTTGACGACGCGCGCCTCGCGCTCCTCGCGCGACAGCTTCGGCTGATGCACGGAAAGCCCTTCGGCGATGATGTCGGCGACCGACATGCGCGGTGAGAGCGAGCCGAACGGATCCTGGAACACGATCTGCATGTCGCGCCGGAACGGGCGCATCTCCTTGAAGCGCAGACCCTGGATGTCTTGTCCGAGGAATACGATGCGCCCGTTCGAGGAGATCAGCCGCAACAGCGCCAGCCCCAGCGTGGTCTTGCCCGAGCCGGATTCGCCGACGACGCCGAGCGTCTCGCCCTTGCGCACGGCGATGCTGACGCCGTCGACCGCCTTGATGTGGCCAACCGTCTTGCGCATCAGGCCGCGCTTGATCGGAAACCAGACTTTCAAATCATCGGCCGACATCACCACCGGCGCGTCCGGCTGCGGCGGTGCCGGATCCGGCTTCGGCTCGGCTGCGAGCAAATCGCGCGTATAGGGATGCTTCGGAGACCTGAAGACCTGCTCGACCGGGCCTTGCTCGACGATCTCACCGCTCTTCATGACGCAGACGGTATCGGCGATGCGGCGCACGATGCCGAGGTCGTGGGTGATGAAGAGCAGGCTCATGCCGAGCCGCGAGCGAATCTCGGCGAGCAGCGCCAGGATCTGCGCCTGCACGGTGACGTCGAGCGCCGTCGTCGGCTCGTCCGCGATCAACAGATCCGGCTCGTTGGCAAGTGCCATCGCAATCATCACGCGCTGGCGCTGACCGCCGGAGAGCTGATGCGGATAGCTGTTCAGCCGCGTCTCCGGCTCGGGGATGCCGACCTGCGTCAATAGCTCCAGCGTCCGCTTGCGCGCCTGCGCATTGCTGGTCGGATTGTGCAGCTGGATGATCTCGCCGATCTGCGCCTCGATCGTGTGCAGCGGATTGAGCGAGGTCATCGGCTCCTGGAAGATGATGGAGATGTCGCTGCCGCGGATTTCCCGCATCTGCTGCTCGGAGCGGTCGATCAGCTCCTGCCCCTTGAAGCGGATGCTGCCCGAGGGGTGCGAGGCGTTCGGATAAGGCAGCAGCTTGAGGATCGAGAGTGCGCTGACCGACTTGCCGGAGCCGGATTCGCCGACCAGCGCCAGGCATTCGCCGCGCTTGATCTGGAACGAGACCTTGTCGACCGCGAGCGTGGTGGCACCACCCTGGTGGAAGGCCACCGAGAGATCGCGCACGCTGAGCAGGGGCTGGTTGATCGCGTCCATGGACTTACCTGAAGGTCTTGCGCGGATCGAAGGCATCGCGCACCGCTTCGCCGATGAAGATCAGGAGCGACAGCATGATCGCGACCGAGAAGAATCCGGAGAAGCCGAGCCAGGGGGCCTGCACATTGGATTTGGCCTGGGACAGCAATTCGCCGAGCGAAGGCGATCCCGGCGGCAGGCCGAAGCCCAGGAAATCCAGCGCCGTCAAAGTCATCACCGAACTCGACACGATGAAGGGCAGGAACGTCATGGTCGCCACCATCGCGTTCGGCAGCAAATGGCGGAACATGATGACCGCATTGGAAACGCCGAGCGCCCGCGCCGCCTGGATATATTCGAAGTTGCGCCCGCGCAGAAATTCGGCGCGCACGAGACCGACCAGCGAGACCCAGGAGAACAGCAGGAGGATACCGAGCAGCACGAAGAAACCGGGCACCAGGACCGAAGACAAGATCAGGAGAAGATAGAGCGAGGGGATCGCCGTCCAGATCTCGATGAAACGCTGGAAGATGAGGTCGACCCGCCCGCCGAAATAGCCCTGCACCGCGCCCGCGGCGATGCCGACGACGGACGAGACGATGGTGAGGCAAAGACCGAACAACACAGAGATGCGGAAGCCATAGATCAGCCGCGCGACCACGTCGCGGCCCTGATCATCGGTCCCGAGCCAGTTATATTCGAGATCGCGGCAGCTCTTCAGCCCCTTCTTCTCCACCACTGGCTGGCACTGTTTCTCCGTCAGCATCCAGGTCGGCGGCGACGGCGCCGGCGTCGGCAGGTCGAGATTGTGGGTGTCGTAGGAATAGCGGATCAGCGGCCAGACGATGATGCCGCTCTTGTCCTTGATCAGCTTCTGCAAATAGGGATCGCGATAGTCGGCTGCGGTCTCGAAGTCGCCGCCGAAGGTGGTCTCCGAATAGGTCACGAAGGCGGGCCAGTAGAGACGGCCGTCGAACTTGATCAGGAAGGGTCGATCGTTGGCGATCAGCTCGGCGAACAGCGAGATCACGAACAGCGCGATGAAGATCCAGAACGACCAGTAGCCGCGGCGATTGGCCTTGAAGTTCTGCCACCGCCGCTTGTTGAGCGGTGACGGCGCGAACGGCTTGCGCGTGATCGGAACGACCTCGCCCAGTGGAGCCTGGGTCGTGGTCTCGATCGGTGTCGGGGCGGTGATCGTCATCAGACCTCCCGCGCTTCGAAATCGATCCGGGGGTCGATCCACATATAGGTCAGGTCGGAGACCAGATTGATCACGAGGCCGACCAGCGAAAAGATGTAGAGGGTGCCGAACACCACGGGATAGTCGCGGTTGAGCACGCTCTCGAAGCTGAGCAGCCCGAGCCCATCCAGCGAGAAGATGGTCTCGATCAGAAGCGAACCCGAAAAGAAGGCATGAATGAAGGTGCTGGGAAAGCCTGCGATCACGATCAGCATCGCATTGCGGAAGACGTGCCCATAAAGCACCCGGTTCTCGCTACAGCCCTTCGCGCGCGCGGTCATCACGTACTGCTTGCGGATTTCGTCCAGGAACGAGTTCTTGGTCAGAAACGTCATGGTGGTGAACGCACCGAGCCCCATGGCGATCAGCGGCAGCGTCAGATGCCAGAAGTAATCGATGATCTTCCAGTACCAGGGGAACTGCGACCAGCCGTCCGAGGTCAGTCCGCGCAACGGGAACCAGTTGAAGAAGGAGCCGCCGGCAAACAGGATGATGAGGAGAATTGCGAACAGGAAGCCGGGAATCGCATAGCCGAGCACGAGCACGGTCGACGTCCAGGTGTCGAAGCGTGTGCCGTCCTTCACCGCCTTGCGGATGCCGAGCGGGATCGAGATCAGATAGGTCAGGAGCGTCAGCCACAGGCCGAGCGAGATCGAGACCGGCAGCTTCTCCTTGATGAGCTGCAGCACGCTGACGTCGCGGAAATAGCTCTTGCCGAAATCGAAGCGGGCGAAATTCCAGACCATCAGGGCAAAGCGCTCCGGTGCCGGCTTGTCGAAGCCGAACTGCTTTTCCAGCTTTTTGATGAAGTCGGGATCAAGGCCCTGCGCGCCGCGATATTTCGAGTTGATGGCGTCGCCGCCCGCCCCCAACTGCCCCGGCGCACGCTGCGCAAAATCGCCACCGCCGGAAATGCGCGAGCTGCCGCCGGTGTCGGCCCCCGACAGCTGCGCGATCACGCGCTCGACCGGGCCGCCCGGCGCGAACTGCACGACGATGAAGGAGACGAAGAGGATTCCGAGCAGCGTCGGGATCATCAGGAGGATGCGGCGGGCGATATAGGCGCTCATGATTATTTCGCCTGATCGAGTTTGGCGGCCTTGGCGGGTTCATGCCACCAGATGTCTGGCGCGCCGACACCGTTGGCATAGCGCGGCAACTTCTGCGGATGGCCGAACTGATCCCAATAGGCCAGCCGGTGCGTCTTGTTGTACCATTGCGGCACCCAATAACGGCCGGCGCGGAACAGGCGATCGAAGGCGCGGCAAGCCACGGTCAATTCCTCGCGGCTGTCGGCCGCCATGATCTTCTCGATCATGGCGTCGATGGCCGGGCTAGCGACGCCCGCGAGATTGTACGAGCCCTTGGTGTTCGCGACCTGCGACGAGAAGAACGCGCGCATGGCATCGCCCGGTGTCGCCGACATGCTGAAACGCTGGATCGTCATGTCGAAGTCGAAATCTTCCTGGCGCGCCTTGTACTGCACTGCATCGACGAGCCGGATGTTGGCCTCGATGCCCAGCGTCCCCAAATTCTTGATATAGGGCGCGTGGTGCGGCTGGAACGAGGGCTCGTCCAGCAGGAATTCGATGCGGAATACCTCACCGTTCGGCAGGACACGCTTGCCGTCCTTGATCGGCACACCGGCCTCGGTCAGCAATTGCTGCGCCTTGCGCAGCAGGGTGCGATCCTGTCCGGATCCGTCCGTGGTCGGCGGCGAGAAAGGCGCTGCGAACACCTCGTCGGGGACTTGGCCCCGGAACGGCTCGAGCAGCTTCAGCTCTTCCGGCGAGGGCGGCGCATTGCCCGCCATGAGGTCCGAATTCTGGAACGGCGACACCGTGCGGGCATAGGCGCCGTACATGATGGTCTTGTTGGTCCATTCGAAGTCGAAAGCATCGATCAGGGCCTCGCGCACGCGCGGATCCCTGAACTTCTCGCGTCGCGTGTTGATGAACCAGCCCTGCGCGCCGGACGGCGTGTCGTCGGGCACGATTTCGAGCTTGACGCGCCCTTCCTTGACCGCGGCGAAATCATAGCGCGTCGCCCAGATGCGCGAGGTGAACTCCTCGCGGTAGAGATAGTTCTTGCCGGTGAACCCCTCGAAGGCGACGTCGCGATCGCGATAGAACTCGTACCGCACGACATCGAAATTATAGGTGCCGCGGCAGGGCGGCAGATCGGCCGCCCACCAGTCCTTGACCCGTTCATACTCGATGTAGCGGTTAACCTCGAACTTGCCGACCTTGTACGGACCCGAGCCCAGCGGGATCTCCAGAGACGATTCATCGAACGGGCGAGAGGCATAGTAGGCCTTCGAGAAGATCGGCAGGCTTGCGGCATAGAGCGGCACGTCGCGCGCCCGTCCCTTGGCAAAGGTGACGACGAGCGTTGCGTCGTCGACTGCTTCCGCACTGACCATGTCGCGCAGCTGCACCAGGATCAGGGGATGTCCCTTGGTCTTCAGCGCCGTCAGCGAAAACGCCGCATCATGCGCGGTGAGCCTGGTGCCATCGTGGAATTTCGCCTCGGGCCGCATCTTGAAGCGATAGACCAGCTTGTCGGGCGATATCTGCACGGATTTGGCGGCAAGCCCGTACATCGCGTCGGGCTCGTCGTTCGCGCGCACCATCAGCGGCGCGAAGGTCATGTCCATGCCTTGCGCGCCATCGCCCTTCAGGATGAAGGCGTTGAGCGAATTGAAGGTCTGGTAGGACTGGTTGTAGGCGCGCACCGACGGGATCAGCGAGAACGTGCCGCCCTTCGGCGCATCGACCTTGACGTAGTCGAAATGGTGGAAGTCGGCGGGATATTTGAGATCGCCGAAGGCCGAAATGCCGTGCGCTTCGGTCCCCGCTTCCGATGCCCGCGCGCTGCGCGACAGGACGACGCCGAGCGCACCGCCGGCACCCAGGACCAATACATGCCGGCGTGAAAGTTGCGCCATGCGCGATTGCTTCCTCAAGAGCGTTTTCCGACGCGCGCCGCCTTGTCCGCGTCGTACCACCACAGCACCGGCAGGCCAGACCGGCCGTATTTCGGGAGCGGCTCAGCATGGCTGAAGCGGTCCCAGCGAGCGTAGCGCGCGAACGGATAGGTGAACTGGGGCACCACGTAGAAATTCCAGAGCAGCACCCGGTCGAGCGCGCGCGTGGCAGCGACAAGACCTGGGCGATTCTTGGCGAAGATCACCCTCTCGATCAGGGCATCGACGGCCGGATTCTTGATACCGATGGTATTGCGCGCGCCGGGTACATCCGCCGTCGCCGAGCTCCAATATTCACGCTGCTCGTTGCCGGGCGAGAGTGACTCGCCCCACTGGTCAATGATCATGTCAAAGTCGAAACTGCGCAGACGGTTCTGATACTGCGCATCATCGACTATACGAACCGACGTATTGACGCCGATACGCTCCAGCGACGGCTTGTAGAACAGCGCGATACGCTCGGATGAGGGATCCTGCACCAGGATTTCGACTGTCAGAACCTTGCCCGACGCATCGACCAGCTTGTGGTCCCGCACCTCGAAACCGGCCTCCTTCAGCAGCTTTGCCGCTTCGCGCAGATTGGCACGCACGGCCTCGGGATTGCCGCCGACCGGATTCTGGTAAGGCGTGGTGAAGACTTCCGGCGGGACCTTGTCCTTTACGGTCTCGAGGATCTGCAGTTCCTCGCCCTCGGGCAAGCCAGTCGCGGCGAGGTCCGTGCCTTCGAAATAGCTGTTGATGCGCTTGTACTGACTGAAGAACAGCTGCTTGTTCATCTCCTCGAAGTCGAAGGCATAATTGAAGGCGCGGCGCACCCGCGCGTCCTTGAATTGATTGCGCCTGTTGTTGACCACGAAGGCCTGCATGCGACCGGAATCGTTGATCGGAAACTCCTCCTTGATCACCCGCTTCTCCACAACCGCGGGGAAGCCATATCCCGTCGCCCATTGCTTGGCGGAGTTTTCCGCGATCCAGTCGGCTTGGTCGGCCTTGAAGGCTTCCAGCGCCACGGTGTTGTCGCGGAAGAACTCGAAGCGCAGCTCATCGAAATTGTTCTGGCCGATCTGGCTCGGAAGATTGGCGCCCCAATAGTCCTTGACTCGCTCCAGCTTGACCGAACGTCCGGCCACGAATTCCTTGATCCGGTACGGTCCGGAGCCGAGCGGGATCTCCAGCGTGGTCGAACTGACGTCGCGCTTGCGGCCCTGCGCGTCGGCGCCTTCCCACCAATGTTTCGGCAGCACGGTCAGTTCGCCGACGATGGTCGGCAATTCGCGGTTGCCCGGCCCGTCGAAGCTGAACTTGACGTCACGCTCGCCGACCTTCTCCGCCTTGGTCACGTGGCGATAGTAGGACGCGTACATCGGGCTATGCTGCTTGAACGTCTCCAGCGAGAAAACGACGTCCTCGGGCGTCACCGGCTTGCCGTCGTGCCAGCGGGCTTCCTTGCGCAAGCGATAAACCACCCAGGAAAAGTCGTCCGGATGCTGGGCCGCTTCGGCGAGTTCGCCGTACTCGGTCGCGACCTCATCCTGCGCCCGGGTCATCAGGGTCTCGTAGATCATCGCCGCTGCCGGGGCGAGCGAGCCCTTGATACCAGCGACCGCGAGATTGAAATTGTCGAACGTCCCAATCGAGATCAGGCGGGCGATACCGCCCTTGGGCGCATCGGGATTGACGTAGTCGAAGCGTTTGAAATCGGAGGGGTACTTGATGTCGCCGAACAGCGACAGCGCATGACGCCAAGGCAGTTCGTTGGCCGATTGCGCCTGCGCCGCGCCGACGACGGGAACACCCGCCACAAAACCGAGGGTGGGAAGCGCTGCTGCAGCAGTGCCGGTGAGCAGGAGATCGCGTCGGGTAATGGCCAAATCAACATCCCTGTCTTGAAGGAGGCTACTCCTTTAAGTTCCCAATATAGGCGAGGTTTCGACCGAATATGTTGCTTTTTCCTCATCTTGGAAGGCCGGACCGCCTGTCAGATGCGGCCAAACGCCCCGATAAATTCACCGGGAGGTCCGGATAGCGAAACGGCCAGGCTTTTCAGCCCGGCCGTGTCGTCCAAAACAGGGATTTTGACGCCTCTACTTCGACGCGGTCGGCAGCGGCTGCGGATGCTCCGACAGCGAGTTCAGATAGGCAATGACGTCAGCGCGCTCGGAATCCTTCTGAATACCGGCGAAGCCCATCGCGGTGCCCGGGATGAAGCCCTTCGGATTGGCGATGAACTTGTTGAGGTCATCGAACGTCCAGGTGCCGCCCTTGCCCTTCATGGCTGCGGAGAAGTTGAAGCCACCACGGCCCTCACCCCTCTTCTCGCCGACGACGCCATAGAGATTCGGACCGACGCGATTAGGGCCGCCCTTCTCGAAGGTATGGCAGGCGCCGCACTTCTTGGCAGCGGCAGCGCCCTTCTCGACGGACGCGGTCTGGAGCAGCTTTTCGATCGGCTCGGCAGCCGCGGCGGCAGCGCCGCCTTCCTTGCCGTGGCCGGCATCTTCCTTCACGGCGATCTCGAAGCCCGGCTTTTCCGGCATCTTGGGCGAGAACAGCGCATTCGCGGTGAAGCTCGTCACCAGCAGAAGGAGACAGGTGCCGAGCACGGCACCGAGAATTTTATTGAGTTCGAAAGAGTCCATTTCCGGCCAGGCCCCACACCGCGAGAAGGATCGAGCGGCCGGGCGGCCGCCAGGACGAGCCTCGGGAGAATCAATCGTTCCCTATCGTTTCCCCGAGTTTTGCCATTGAGATATCGGTTTGCCCGGGGTCTGGCAACCCGTATAAGCGACCCGGCTTTCGACCCGTCCCCACGCCATTTCCCGGCGCGGAAAACGCTCCGTTTTCAGGCCCTTGACCCCGAGAACTTGACCGCAAGAACTTGACCTCATGATCGATCCTCGCATCCTGGTGCTGATCCCGGCCCGCATGGCCGCCACCCGCCTGCCCGGCAAGCCGCTCGCCGATATCGCGGGCCAACCGATGATCGTGCATGTGCTGCGCCGCGCCGAGGCCGCCGGCATCGGCCGGGTCGCGGTCGCAACCGATACGCCGGAGATCGCCTCCGTCGTCACCGCCCATGGCGGCGAGGCCGTGATGACGCGCGCCGACCACCCCTCCGGCTCGGACCGCATCCACGAGGCCATGCAGAAGCTCGATCCCGAAGGCAAGGCGGAGATCGTGATCAACCTCCAGGGTGATTTTCCGACGATCACGCCGGCCACCATCCGCGAGGTGCTGCCACCCTTTACCGATCCGGTGGTCGACATCGTGACGCTGGCCTCGCAGATCCACACCGAGGAGGAGGATCTCGCGCCGAGCGTCGTGAAGGCCATCGGCTCGCCGATCGGGCCTCGGCGGCTGCGGGCACTATATTTCACGCGCGCCACCGCGCCTTACGGCAACGGACCGCGTTACCACCATATCGGCCTCTATGCGTACCGCCGCGCGGCACTGGAGCGGTTCGTTGCGCTGCCGCCTTCGCCGCTGGAGCGTCAGGAGAGCCTGGAGCAGCTCCGGGCAGTGGAGGCCGGCATGCGCATCGACATCATGATCGTCGACAGCGTGCCCCGCGGCGTCGACACGCCGCCAGATCTCGAAACCGCGCGCAGCATCCTTTCCAAATCCTGAGCCGCTGTTACAAGGCCGACCCAGGAGCACTTTTAAGACATGAGCAAGATGAAGATCGCATTCCAGGGCGAGCCCGGAGCCAATTCCCACATCGCCATCGTCGAGGCCTATCCCGACGCCGAGCCGATGCCCTGCGCCACCTTCGAGGATGCGCTGTCCGCGATCTCGTCGGGCGAGGCCGATCTCGGCATGATCCCGATCGAGAACTCGGTCGCCGGTCGCGTCGCCGACATCCATCATCTCCTGCCGGCCTCCGGTCTCTTCATCATCGGCGAATGGTTCTTGCCGGTTCGGCATCAGCTGATGGCGGTGAAGGGCACCAAGCTCGACGACATCAAGAGCGTCGAGAGCCATGTGCATGCGCTCGGCCAGTGCCGCCGCATCATCCGCAAGCTCGGCATCAAGCCGATCGTGCACGCCGACACCGCCGGCAGCGCCCGCGACATCTCCGAGCGCAAGGACAAGACCGTGGCCGCGATCGCCTCGCGCCTCGCCGCCAAGATCTACGGCCTCGACATCCTCGCCGAGGACATCGAGGACGAGGCGCACAACACCACGCGCTTCGTGGTGCTGGCGCGCGAGCCGAAATGGGCGGCGCAGGGCTCCGGCCCGCTGGTCACGACGTTCGTCTTCCGGGTGCGCAATCTGCCGGCCGCGCTCTACAAGGCGCTCGGCGGCTTCGCCACCAACGGCGTCAACATGACCAAGCTCGAAAGCTACATGGTCGACGGCAATTTCTTCGCCACGCAGTTTTATGCCGACGTCGATGGCCACCCCGAGGACAAGGGCCTCGCTTTCGCCATCGAGGAGCTGAAATTCTTCTCGCGCGAATTCCGCATCGTCGGCGTCTATCCGGGCCACCCCTTCCGCGCGACGTTCAGCGAATCGCAGCAGGATTAGTCGCGTGTCCCGGACGCGCGAAGCGCGAGCCGGGACCCAGGAGCGGCAATACTCATAGGCGCGATGGGCCCCGGCTCAGCAGCGCACCGCCGAAGAGGCGCTGCGCTGCGTCCGGGGCACGAGAAATTCTAAGTGGCTGCTTTGAGCCCGAACGCCTCCGCCAGCAGCGAATACGACTTCTTTCGCGCCTCGTGATCGTACACCGCGGTGATCACCATCACCTCGTCCGGCTTGCTCGCATCGATCAGCGGCTGCAGCTTCTTTTGCACCGTGGCGGGATTGCCGACGAACAGGCGGGAACGGTTGCGCAGGATCGAGGTGCGCTCGGAGTCGGTATAGGGATAGGCCAGCGCCTCCTCGACACTCGGTAGCGGCAGATACTGGCCGCGGTCACGGCGCAGGCGGTTGAGATCGAACGAAGAGGCGAGCCTTTCGGCCTCTTCATCAGTATCGGCCGCGATGGCGGCGACCGCGAGGATCGCGTGCGGGCTCGCACGCCAGGCCGAGGGCTGGAAGCGATCGCGGTAATGCACCATCGCGTCGACCGCATCGTGGGACGCGAAATGATGGGCGAAAGCGAAGCCCATGCCGACTTGCGCCGCCAGCTCCGAGGAATAATCGCTGGAGCCGAGCAACCAGATCGGCGGCAGCTTGGTGTCGTCGGGCATGGCGACGACGTTGTTATAAGGATGCCCTGCAGGGAATTCGCGGGTCTCCCATAAAATGAGTTCGTGCAGCCGCTCCAGGAAATCGTCGCCTTCACGGCGGTCGAGACGGCTGCGCAGCGCGTAAGCCGTCGCGCCGTCGGTGCCGGGCGCGCGGCCGAGCCCGAGATCGATGCGGCCAGGAAACAGTGCCTCCAGCATCTTGAAGCGCTCGGCGACCACCAGCGGCGCATGGTTGGGCAGCATCACGCCGCCGGAGCCGACCCGGATATGCTTCGTCACCGCCGCGATCTGGCCGATCATGACATCGGGCGCGGGGCTGGCGACCGAGGCGAGATTGTGATGCTCGGCGAGCCAGTAACGGACATAGCCGAGCCCGTCGACATGGCGCGCCAGGTCGATGCTGTTACGCAGCGCCGCGGCGGGCTTGGTGCCTGATGTGACGACGGAGAGGTCGAGGACGGAGAGAGGGATCATGGCGGCTCAAGGTAACGGAGGGCCGCGCGGCGACAATGGGTCGGCTGCGCAGACCTGAGGTGTGCCGAACCACGAGCGGGAGCGGCCGGCTGAAGCGACCTGATGGGCCAATTAACGTCTAGATAACACCCACACCGCCCTGCCCACTACTGTCAGCCCTCCCCAAATCTCGCACAACTTGTCTAAAATACTGATATTCTTTGATTTTACTTGAAGCTGCGATGTCCCACCCAGATCTGAATATGACCAGTAATTCCAGTATTTCTGGCGTAAGTGGGCCATTTCCCATCTTGGATGGGCTGTCGGTCAACCCGTCTTTAGCCTATCTTGTGCACAAGCGAGACCTGACCGCGGGCCGCCAAAATCTGGAGTGAGTGGTGCCATGACCGATCTGACGAGATCTGCCCGAGCCGACGGGCAAGACGGGCACCCTGCGATCTCCTTCGAGTTCTTTCCGCCCAAGACGGAAGATATGGAGCGCAATCTCTGGGAGACCATCAACCGGCTGGCCCCGCTCGACCCGAAATTCGTCTCGGTGACCTATGGCGCCGGCGGCTCGACCCGCGAGCGTACCCATTCCACCATTGCCCGTATCCTGAAAGAGACCGCGCTGCTGCCGGCCGCGCATCTGACCTGCGTCGGCGCCTCGCGCGGCGAGATCGACGAGATCGTCGACCGCTACCACGAGGTCGGCGTCCGCCACATCGTGGCCCTGCGCGGCGATCCCGCCGGCGGCATCGGCACGCCCTATGCGAGCCATCCGGACGGCTATCAGAGCTCGGCCGAGCTCGTCGCCGGGATCAAGAAGCGGCATGCCGACATCGAGGTGTCGGTCTCGGCCTATCCCGAGAAGCACCCCGAGGCGCGCGACTTCGATGATGATATCGACACGCTCCAGGCCAAGGTGGACGCCGGCGCAAGCCGCGCGATCACCCAGGTGTTCTTCGATAACGACCTTTACTTCCGCTATCTCGACCGCGTGCGCGCGCGTGGGATCAACATCCCGATCGTGCCGGGCATCATGCCCATGCACAATTTCAAGCAGGCGCGCAATTTCGTCACCCGTGCCGGCACCACCGTGCCGGACTGGTTCGCCGCGAAATTCGAAGGCCTCGACGAAGATGCCGAAACGCGGAAACTGGTGGCCGCGACCGTCGCAGCCGGCCAGGTGCAGAAATTGGCAAAACACGGCGTCGACACCTTCCATTTTTACACCATGAACCGCGCCGATCTCGTATTCGCGATCAGCCATTTGCTCGGCATTCGCGCCAAGAGCGCGCAGAAGGCGGCGTAAGACAACATGACCGTATCTACCTCTCCCAAGCGAACCGCCCTGCTCAACGCCGCGCGCGAGCGCATCCTGGTGCTCGACGGCGCCATGGGCACGATGATCCAGAACCTGCAGTTCGACGAGAAAGCCTTCCGCGGCGAGCGCTTCAAGAACTTCCATCGCGACCTGCGCGGCAACAACGATTTGCTGATCCTGACCCAGCCGCAGGCGATCGAGGACATCCACGCCGCCTATTTGCGCGCCGGCGCCGACATCGTCGCCACCAACACCTTCTCGACGACATCGATCGCGCAGGCCGATTACGACCTCACCGACATTGTGTATGAAATGGCGCGCGAAGGCGCCCGCCTCGCCGGCAATGCTGCGCGCCGCGTCGAGGCCGAGGACGGCAAGCCGCGCTTCGTCGCCGGCGCCATCGGCCCGACCAACCGCACCGCGTCGATCTCGCCTGATGTGTCCAATCCCGGCTACCGCGCCGTCACCTTCGACGATCTGCGCAAATCCTATGGCGAGCAGATCCGTGGCATGCTCGACGGCGGCGTCGATCTCCTGCTGGTCGAGACCATCTTCGACACGCTGAACGCCAAGGCGGCGCTCTATGCGATCGCCGAGATCACCGAGGAGCGTGGCATCGACATGCCCGTGATGGTCTCGGGCACCATCACCGACAAGTCCGGCCGCCTGCTCTCGGGCCAGATGCCGGAGGCGTTCTGGAATTCGGTGCGGCACGCAAAGCCCGTCACCATCGGATTCAACTGCGCGCTCGGCGCCGAAGATCTGCGCGCCCATATCGCCGACATCGGCCGCGTCGCCGATACGCTGGTCTGCGCCTATCCGAACGCCGGCCTGCCCAACGAATTCGGCCAGTATGACGAGACGCCCGAATACATGGCGCGCCTGGTCGGCGAGTTCGCCCGCGACGGCCTCGTCAACATCGTCGGCGGCTGCTGCGGCACCACGCCGGAGCATATCGCGGCGATTGCCGCCGCCGTTGCCCCGCACAAGCCGCGCATCGTGCCCGAGATCGAACCGCGCCTGAAACTCTCCGGCCTCGAGCCATTCATTCTGACCGACGCCATTCCCTTCGTGAACGTCGGCGAGCGCACCAACGTCACGGGATCGGCCCGCTTCCGCAAGCTGATCACGGCCGGCGACTACACCGCGGCTCTCCAGGTCGCGCGCGACCAGGTCGAGAACGGCGCACAGATCATCGACGTCAACATGGACGAGGGCCTGCTCGATTCCGAAGCCGCGATGGTGACCTTCCTCAACCTCGTCGCCGCCGAGCCCGACATCGCCCGCGTCCCCGTGATGGTGGACTCCTCGAAATTCTCGGTGATCGAAGCCGGCCTGAAATGCGTGCAGGGCAAGCCGGTCGTCAATTCGATCTCCATGAAGGAGGGCGAGGAGAAGTTCATCCACGAGGCCAAGATCGCCCGCCGCCACGGCGCGGCGGTGGTCGTGATGGCGTTCGACGAGGTCGGCCAGGCCGACACGTTCGCGCGCAAGACCGAAATCTGCAAGCGGGCCTACGACATCCTGGTGAACAAGGTCGGCTTCCCGCCCGAGGACATCATCTTCGATCCCAACGTGTTCGCGATCGCGACCGGCATCGAGGAGCACAACAATTACGGCGTCGACTTCATCGAGGCGACGCGCTGGATCCGCCAGAACCTGCCGGGCGCACATATCTCGGGCGGCGTCTCCAACCTCTCGTTCTCGTTCCGCGGCAACGAGCCGGTGCGCGAGGCCATGCACTCGGTGTTCCTGTATCACGCCATCAAGGCCGGCATGGACATGGGCATCGTCAATGCCGGGCAGATGATCGTCTATGACGACATCGATGCCGAGCTGCGTCAGGTGTGCGAGGACGTCGTCCTCAATCGCGATCCGGGCGCATCCGAGCGTCTGCTGGCGCTGGCCGAGAAGTTCCGCGGCAACAAGACCCAGACCAAGGAAGCTGACCTGGCCTGGCGCGAATGGCCGGTGGAGAAGCGGCTGTCGCATTCGCTGGTGCACGGCATCACCGAATTCATCGAGCAGGACACCGAGGAAGCCCGCAAGACGTCCTCGCGCCCGCTCGACGTCATCGAAGGCCCGCTGATGGCCGGCATGAACGTGGTCGGCGACCTCTTCGGCGACGGCAAGATGTTCCTGCCGCAGGTGGTGAAATCCGCCCGCGTGATGAAGCAGGCGGTGGCCTGGCTGATGCCGTTCATGGAGGAAGAGAAGGCGCGCAACCTTGCGAACGGCATCGGCACCGAGGGCTCCTCGTCCGCCGGCAAGATCGTGCTCGCGACCGTCAAGGGCGACGTCCACGACATCGGCAAGAACATCGTCGGCATCGTGCTCCAGTGCAACAATTTCGAGGTCATCGACCTCGGCGTCATGGTGCCCGCCGCCAAGATCGTCGAGACCGTGAAGGCGGAGAAGGCCGACATCGTCGGTCTCTCCGGCCTGATCACGCCCTCGCTCGACGAGATGGCGTTCTTCGCCGGCGAATTGCAGCGCGAAGGCCTCAAGCTGCCGCTCTTGATCGGCGGCGCCACCACGAGCCGCGTGCACACGGCGGTGAAGATCGACCCGAGCTATCGCGCCGGTCCCGTCGTCCACGTCAACGACGCCAGCCGCGCCGTCGGCGTTGCGTCATCGCTGCTCTCGCCCGAGAAGCGCGAGGCCTATGCCGCCGAGGTGCGCGCCGAATACGCAAAAATCTCGGACGCGCATCTGCGCGCGCAGGCCGACAAGAAGCGGCTGAAGCTGGCCGCCGCCCGCGCCAACCGCGTGCCGGTCGATTTCACCGCAAACAAGCCGGTGAAGCCGACCTTCCTCGGCATCAAGAGTTTTGACGATTACGATCTCGCCGAGCTCGTCGACTGCATCGACTGGACGCCGTTCTTCCAGACCTGGGAGCTCGCGGGGCGCTTCCCCGCCATCCTCGACGATGCCAAGGTCGGCGAGGTCGCGCGCTCGCTCTATGACGACGCACGCAAGATGCTCGACACCATCGTCAAGGAAAAGTGGTTCCGGGCGCGCGCGACGATCGGCTTCTGGCCTGCGAACGCCGAAGGCGACGACATCGCGCTCTATGCCGACGAGAGCCGCACGAAGAAGATCGCGACGCTGCACACGCTGCGCCAGCAGCTCGAGAAGCGCGAGGGCCGCTTCAACGCCGCGCTGGCCGACTTCGTCGCGCCTGCCGGCGTGCCCGACTATGTCGGCGGCTTCGTCGTCACGGCGGGCATCGGCGAGGACGCCGTCGCCGACCGCTTCAAGATGGCCAATGACGATTACTCCTCGATCCTTTGCAAGGCGCTGGCCGACCGTCTCGCCGAGGCCTTCGCCGAGCGCATGCATGCCCGCGTACGCCGCGAGTTCTGGGCCTATGCGCCGGACGAGGCGCTCTCGACCGAGGACCTGATCCTGGAGAAGTACCAGGGCATCCGCCCCGCGCCGGGCTATCCCGCCCAGCCTGACCACACCGAAAAGGCGACACTGTTCGAGCTGCTCGACGCCGAGAACACGGCCGGCGTGAAGCTGACGGAGAGCTTTGCGATGTGGCCTGGCTCGAGCGTATCGGGGCTCTATTTCGCGAACCCCGAGAGCTATTATTTCGGCGTCGGCAAGATCGAGCGCGATCAGGTCGAGGACTATGCCGCGCGCAAGGGCATGAGCGTGGCGGAGACCGAGCGCTGGCTCGCGCCGGTGCTGAACTACATCCCGTCGCAACAGGACAAGGCCTTCGCGGCAATGCCGGCGAATGATGAGACCCCGGCGGACCTCGCCTCGCATCCGCCGGGCTGCACCTGCGCGGTGCATCTGGTCTGGCAGAAGAAGCGCGCGGGCGCGGGATAGGCCCGCCTGCCCAAACAAAAAATGCGAAAACAACCCCATGCACAGTAGAATGGGGTTGAAAAGATTGAGTGATTTCGGGCGCGTCGGAGCCGTGTTTGCGGCGTCGGGCAAAACAGGGGTAGTATTGCATTATCGCTCGTCGCGTCAGGGGCGTGCTCCCCGGATGCGAGTGCCGCTCATCTCTTGCAACACGCGCGCAGCCCATCCTCCCCTGGAGGGGGAGGATCGGTTCGCATGCAGCGAAGCGAAATGCGAATCGAGGTGGGGTGACGGTCCCTCAACATCCGACGCTGCCCGTGTTGAAAGATCACCCCACCCCGCTCGCGCTTCGCGCGATCGACCCTCCCCCTCCAGGGGAGGGTAACGTGTGCCTCACCCCTTCGGCGGGGCCAGCGGCTGTACGATCTCCCTGAACGGCGCCAAGGCCTCGCAGCGGTCGGCGTGGGCCGCGAGCGCCGGATAGCGCGCGGCGTCGAACAGCTGCGGATGCGCCTCGCGGGTAAAGCGGACGACGCAGGCCACCGCGACGTCGGCGTGGCCGATGCGCTCACCCAGCCAATACGGCGTCGTCACCTTGGCGCGCTCGGCCTCGAGGACCTTCAGGACGTCGCCGATCTGCGCCTGGCAGCGCTCGACCCACAGCGCGAGCTGCTCCTTCCGCAGCACGCGCTCGTAGAGCAGGCTGACAGCCTTGTCGCCGAGGCCGGACGCGAGCGCGCAGATGCGCAAATGCCTGCGCCGTTCCGCGCCGCCGCGCGGCAGCATCGCCGTGTCTGCGCCCACGAGTTCATCGAGATAGTCGAGGATGACCATGCTCTCGATCAGCGCTTCGCCATCGTCGAGCACCAGCGTCGGCACGCGGCGCAACGGATTGTAGGCCGCGATCTTGTCGGCATCGCCGAAGGTCGACCACGGTCTGTGCTCGAAGGCGAGCCCGTAAAGCCTGAGCGCAATCGCGACACGGCGGACGAAGGGGGAATCATATTGGCCGATCAGGAACATGGTCTTCTCTCGCTCGTCATGGCCGGGCTTGACCCGGCCACCCATCTCGCTTCAGACTAGAGTTTGATGGATGCCCGGATCAAGTCCGGGCATGACCATCTGAGCGGAAAGACACGCATGACGCGGCGATTAGCGACGCTGGCATTTGGACTCTGCCTGCTCGCCGCAGGCTCCGCCCGCGCGCAGGATCGCCCGATCGGCTTCCAGACCCCGTCAAAGAACATCGCCTGCCAGTTCTTCACCGATAATGGTCAGGGCCTGCTCCGCTGCGACATCATGAACCTGGAAAGCCGCCCGCGCCGGCCCGCCGATTGCGAGCTCGACTATGGCCACGCCTTCGAGATGAGCGCGAAGGGCGCCGCAGGGCGCATCTGCGCCGGCGACACAGTAATAGATCCGTCGCTGCCGGTGCTCGCCTATGGCGAGGTATGGCAGCGCGGCGGATTCACCTGCCGGTCGGAGCAGACGGGGCTGACGTGCTTCAATGCGATGCAGCGCGGATTTTCCCTGGCAAGAGGGAAGCAGGAAGTTTTTTAAGGGTCACCCGCATAGAGCGCAGCCGAATGTGGGGACTGTGGCCCCGGATGTCGCTCCACTCATCCGGCCTACGATGGCGCCCCGCATTGATATTGCGATTCGAAAAGCAACGGCTGCGCCCACACCGTCGTTGCGAGCGTAGCGAAGCAATTCAGAGTCCTTCCGCCGCGACAATCTGGATTGCTTCGTCGCGAGTGCTCCTCGCAATGACGGTGAGGATATAGTCGCGTACTACTCGATGATCGGCACATGCTTCGCCGCCGTCCGCGGTGCCGTCCCATCGAGGCGCGGATCGTCGGCGATTTCGATCTGGCGGCGGAAGGGGCGGAAGCCGGAGCGCTGGTAGAAGGCGACGGCGGAGGGATGGTCGTGGGTGCAGGTGTGGACCCAGACGCGGCGGACGTCGCGTGACCAGGTGCGCTCCAGCGCGCGGTTCATCAGGAAGCGGGCGGCGCCGGTGCCGATCAGGCCAGAGGTGACGCCGAAATAGGCCAGCTCGCACTGGCCGGGCTCACGGAAGTCGAGCTCGAGCAGGCCTTCGTCGCGGCCGTCTGCGACCAGTGCATAGACCTCGATATCAGGCGCGTGGATGATTGCTGCGAGCTCGGTGTCGCTCATGCGGGCGCGCGAGAACCATAGCCAGTCCTCGCCGACGCGGCGGAAGAGATCGCGGTACCAATCAAGCGCGGGCGCATCGATCTTGCGCATCGACCATGCGCCGGGCGGATCGTCGCGACGCGCGGGAGGCGCGGTCATTTCCAGATGGGTGACGACGGCGGCGATCTTGCCGGCGGGGACGTCGGAATAGCCGTCGGGGAGGATCATGGTTGGTTGCTCTGCTTCATTCCGAGAAATGCCAGAACTGGCGCCACACATTCCGTTGTCGTCCCGGACAAGCGAGCGTAGCGAGCGCTGATCCGGGACCCATAACCCCAGGGAGTGGTTTGGCGAAGACTCTGAGTGCGGTACTGCTACCGCCGCTTCTGGATAGATCACGCGGTATGGGTCCCTGCGTTCGCAGGGACGACCCGGCGAGAGAGCCCCGGCTCCCGGCTCCCGGCCTACCCCTCTCCCTCGTCACTCGCCAGCACGCCCTTCACCGCGCGCGCCCAGCCCGCCAGCTTCCGCTCGCGCGTGGCCTGGCTCATGTTCGGCTTGAAGCGGTGCTCGAGGCGCCAATTGTCGGCGAACTTCGTCGGCTCGGGATAGACGCCGGCGTTGAGGCCGGCGAGGTAGGCGGCCCCTAAGGCCGTAGTTTCCTGGATCACGGGGCGGTCGACCGGGGCATCGAGCAGATCGGCGAGGCGCTGCATGGTCCAGTCCGACGCCGTCATGCCGCCGTCGACGCGCAGCACGACGCTGGCGGTTTCCGAGCTCGGCCAATCGGCGCGCATCGCGGCCCAGAGATCGAAGGTCTGGTAGCAGACGCTTTCCAGTGCGGCGTGGGCGAGCTCGGCGGGGCCGGTGTTGCGGGTGAGGCCGAACAGCGCGCCGCGCACGCGCGGATTCCAATAGGGCGCGCCCATGCCGACGAAAGCCGGGACGAGATAGACGCTCTGCATGGAGTCGGACTGATCGGCGAGCGGGCCGGTTTCCGCGGCGTGCTTGATGATGCCGAGGCCGTCGCGCAGCCATTGCACCGCTGAGCCCGCCACGAAGATCGATCCTTCCAGCGCGTAGGTGCGTTTTCCGTCGAGCTGATAGGCAACGGTGGTGAGCAGCTTGTTCTTGGAGACAACAGGCGTGGTGCCGGTGTTGAGCAGCGCAAAGCATCCGGTGCCGTAGGTCGACTTCATCATGCCCGGGCGGAAGCAGGCCTGGCCGATGGTCGCGGCCTGCTGGTCGCCGGCGATGCCGGAGATGGCGATGGCGCCGCCGAACAGATCGGGCGTGCTCTCGCCGAAGCGGGCGGAGGAATCCTTCACCTCGGGCAGCATCGAGCGCGGCACGCCGATGATCTCCAGGAGCTCGTCGTCCCACTGGCCGGTGTGGATGTTGAACAGCAGCGTGCGCGAGGCGTTGGTGGCGTCGGTGGCGTGCACCTTGCCGCCGGTGAGACGCCAGAGCAGGTAGCAATCGACGGTGCCGAACATCAACTCGCCGCGCGCGGCGCGGGCACGGGCGCCAGGGACGTGGTCGAGGATCCAGGCGACCTTGGTGCCGGAAAAATAGGGATCGATGATCAGGCCGGTCTTCTGCGAGATCACGCCCTCGCGGCCGTCTGCCTTGAGCTTGGCGCAGATGTCGGCGGTGCGGCGGTCCTGCCAGACGATGGCGCGATGCACGGCCTGGCCGGTGGCGCGGTCCCACACCACGGTGGTCTCGCGCTGGTTGGTGATGCCGATCGCAGCGATGTCCTTTGCGCCGATGCCGGCCTGCTCGATCGCCTCGCGGCAGACCATCACGGTCGAAGTCCAGATGTCCTCCGGCTCGTGCTCCACCCAGCCCGATGCCGGAAAATGCTGCGGGAATTCCTGCTGCGCTTTGGCAGCAATCGAAATATCGCCGCGGAACACGATCGCGCGCGAGGAGGTGGTGCCCTGGTCGATGGCAAGGACGAAAGACATGGCGGCGAATCCTGGCGTTTATCTCGGTGTTTTCCGGTGAGGGCTCATTGTGTCGCGCCAAAGAAACGGGATTGCCAGCGCGAGGTCAAGGCGCTCTTCCTTACCCTCCCCTGGAGGGGGAGGGTCGGCTCATATGGAGCGCAGCGGAATGTGAGACGGGGTGGGGTGACGGTCTCTCCACAGCCAACAGTGCCCGTGGGGAGAGATCACCCCACCCCGTCACGCAATCTCGCTTTCGCTCGATCGCGTGCCGACCCTCCCCCTCCAGGGGAGGGTAAGAAAGAGCACGGCTCGATCAGGTTGACGTTTTTCGCTTGCGCCGGTGCTCAAGGTGTATCGCTCCCGCTTCGCGCGAGCCGTAGAGCTCGACGTAAATTCGCTCCATCACCGCTGTCATGTCGCTCGAAACCTCCGAGTTCCAGAATCGGACGACGCGATAGCCTTCGTTCTCGAGCCAGCGTTGGCGTTCGAGGTCGCGGGAGGCCATCTCGTCTTGATTGTGATGCCCGCCATCTAGCTCGATGATGAGACGCTTGGCCGGACAGAAAAAATCGACGATGTAGGGGCCGATCGGTGTTTGGCGGCGGAAGTGCGAGCCGTCCATCGGGAGGTCCTTGAGGGCGCGCCACAGCATCCGCTCGTGGGGCGTCGTATTCGCTCTCAGCTTTTTTGCGGTCGCGCGTCGGATTGATGTTGAGACCATTGCTGTGGCTTCACCCCACCCCGCTTCGCGCTGCGCTCCGCGCAACGCGAAACGACCCTCCCCCTCCAGGGGAGGGTAAGCGAAGCTGCGCCTCGATGCAATTTCAAGTCGTGGGCGAACTACACCGCCGCTGTGGTCACGCCGCCGTCGATGACGATGGTCTGTCCGGTCATGAAGCTCGATGCGTCCGAGGCGAGGTAGGCTACGGCGCCGGCGATTTCGTCGGGTTCGCCGATGCGGCGGAGCGGCGTGGTCGCGGTGCGGCGCTTCAGCATGGCTTCGTCTTCCCACAGCGCGCGGGCGAAATCGGTCTTGACGAGGCCGGGCGCGATGCAGTTGACGCGGACGCCTTTCGGGCCCCACTCGCCGGCGAGCGAGCGGCACAGCGCGAAGTCGGCCGCCTTGGAGATGCCGTAGGCGCCGATCACGGTGGAGCCGCGCAGGCCGCCGATCGAGGAGATGATGACGACGGAGCCGCCTCCACGTTCGGCCATCTGCGGGATCGCCAGCGCGGAGAGCCAGATGTTGCTCTTCACGTTGCTCCCCATGATCTTGTCGAAGGCTTCGTCGGTGATGTCGAGCAGCGGGCCATAATAAGGATTCACCGCGGCGTTGCAGACGAGGATGTCGATCTTGCCGTAATGCTTCGTGGCGCCCGCGATCAGTGCCTCGACCTCGGCCTTGCGGGCGATGTTGCAGGGGATGACGGTGGCATCGCCGCCGGCCGCGATGATGCCGTCGGCAACCTCCTGGCAGGCGTCGGCCTTGCGGGAGGACACCACGACCTTGGCGCCGAGCTTGGCGAGGAGTTCCGCGGAGGAGCGGCCGATGCCGCGGCTGGAGCCGGTGACCACGGCGACCTTGCCGGTGAGATCGAACGGGGTGTTTTTCATTTCGTTAGGCTCCGCTATGTCCCCATACTCGGTGTCATCGCCCGACTTGATCGGGCGATCCAGTACTCTGCGGCGGACGTTGCGTGAACTCATTGCCGCCGCGGCGTACTGGGTCCCCCGCCTTCGCGGGGGACGACAGTCATGGCGTGGCTAGATCAACCCGCCCGCGTCGGCGACGCGGCGCTGGTGGTAGTCGGTGTCGCCGAACGTGTTTTCGATCATGGTGAGGCGCTTGAAGTAGTGGCCGATCTTCGCCTCCATGGTCATGCCGATGCCGCCGTGCAGCTGGATCGCCTGCTGGCCGACGAATTTCAGCGACTTGCCGATCTGCACCTTGGCCGCGGCGATGGCGTTGCTGCGCTCCTTGGGGTTCTCGAAATCGCCCGCCATGGTCGCGAACATCGACATCGAACGGGCCTGCTCGGCGGCGACGAACATGTCGGAGGCACGGTGCTGCAGCGACTGGAACGAGCCGATCGCGACGCCGAACTGTTTTCGCGTCTTGATGTACTCGACGGTCGTCTTCAGCGATTCATCCATCAAGCCGACCGCTTCGGCGCAGAGCGCGACGCGGGCTTCGTCGACCACCCGCTCGATCAACGCGAGGCTGTCGTCGGGATTGCCGAGCGCGGCATCCGCGCCCACCTCGACACCGGTGAAGGTGATGTCGGCGGCATGCAGGCCGTCCTGGGTCGGGTAGGACTTCTTGGCGACGCCCTTGGCATTCGCTGGGACCAGGAACACGCCGATTCCGGTCTTGTCGCGGCGCTCACCCTTGGTGCGTGCGGTGACGACCAGCGTGTCGGCATTCTCGCCGTTGAGCACGACGAACTTCTCGCCGTCGATGACCCAGCCGTCGCCCTTCTTCTTCGCGGTGGTGGAGACGTCGAACAGGTCGTAGCGCGAATTCTTCTCGAGCTGGGCGAACGCCAGCGTCTTGCTGCCGTCGATGATGGCAGGAACATGCGCGGCCTTCTGCGCATCGGAGCCGGCATGGCGCAGGAAGCCGCCGCCGATCACGACCGTCGCCAGATAAGGCTCGAGCACCAGCGCCTTGCCGAGCGCTTCCATCACGATCATGGTCTCGACGCCGCCGCCGCCGAAGCCGCCATCGGCCTCTGCGAAGGGCAGGCCGAGCAGGCCCTGCTCGGCGAGCTTGAGCCAGACGGCTTTGCTCCAGCCACCCTTCTCCTTCATGTACTTCTTGCGCTGCTCGAAATCGTAGGAATCGCTCAAGAGGCCGTCGATGCTTTCCTTGAGAAGCCGCTGCTCCTCGTTCAGATCAAAATCCATGTCTTTGGTTCCTCGTACCCGGACTATTTGGCTTCGTCATTCCGGGATGGCCCGAAGGGCCAGGCCCGGAATCCATTTCGCCTCAGCGTATGCGGCCCGATGGATTCCGGGTTCGCGACTTCGTCGCGCCCCGGAATGACGGTGGAAAGATTGCCTCCCCGCCTTCGCGGAGAGGAAGCAGTTCACAGCCCCAGCACCGCCTTGGCGATGATGTTGCGCTGGATTTCGTTGGAGCCGCCGTAGATCGAGACCTTGCGATTGTTGAAGTAGCTCGGCGCGATCTGGGCGGTCCAGTCCATGGCCTCGTTCGAGCCGTCGTCGCCATGCACGTCATAGGGCGCGGCGAACGGGCCGATCACTTCCATGAGCAGCTCGGTGGTGGTCTGCTGGATCTCGGAGCCCTTGATCTTCAGCACGGAAGAAGCCGGATTGGGCTTGCCCTTGCCGTGCTTGCCTTCGTCGGCGACGACGCGCAACTGCGTCAGCTCGAGCGCCTTCAGCTCGATCTCGCAGGCCGCCAGCTTCTCGCGGAAGGCAGGATCCTGGATGATCGGCTTGCCTGATGATTCGACCTTGCCGGCGAGATCCCTGATGCGGCGCAGCCGCTCCTTGGAGACGCCGACCCGCGCGATGCCGGTGCGCTCGTTGCCGAGCAGGAATTTGGCGTAGTCCCACCCCTTGTTCTCCTCACCGATCAGATTCTCGACGGGCACCTCGACATTGTCGAAGAAGACCTCGTTGACCTCATGGCCGCCGTCGATGGTCTGGATCGGGCGCACGGTGACACCCTTCGACTTCATCGAGAACACGATGAAGGAGATGCCCATCTGCTTCTTGGCGTTGTTGTCGGTGCGGCAGAGGCAGAAGATCATGTCGGCGTGCTGGGCCAGCGTCGTCCAGGTCTTCTGGCCGTTGATGATCCACTTGTCGCCCTTGCGCTCGGCCTTGGTGCGGAGCGAAGCGAGGTCCGAGCCGGAGCCGGGCTCGGAGAAGCCCTGGCACCACCAATCGTCGACATTGGCGATGCGCGGCAAATACTGCTTCTTCTGCTCCTCGTTGCCGAAGGTGTAGATGACGGGGCCGACCATGCTGACGCCGAAAGCGAGCGGCTGCGGCGCCGGATAGGACTGCAGCTCCTCGTTGAAGATGTAGTGCTGCACGCTGGTCCAGCCCGTGCCGCCATATTGCTTGGGCCAATGGCTGACGCCCCAGCCCTTCTTGTTGAGGATGCGCCACCAAGTCACCATCTCGTCCTTCGAGAGGTGGCGGCCTTCGACCATCTTGCGCCGCGTATCCGGCGGCACGTTGTCGCGGAAGAACTGCCGCACTTCCTCGCGAAAAGCCTGCTCTTCTTTCGTGAATGCGAGATCCATCGGATCCTCCTGTGAATTACTGCAAAATCTCGAACAGCCCGGCCGCGCCCATGCCGCCGCCGACGCACATGGTGACGACCGCGTATTTGGCCTTGCGGCGGCGGCCTTCGATCAAGGCGTGGCCGGTGAGGCGGGCGCCCGACATGCCGTAGGGATGGCCGACCGCGATCGCGCCGCCGTCGACGTTGATCTTCTCGGGGTCGATGCCGAGCTTGTCGCGGCAATACAGCACCTGCACCGCGAAGGCTTCGTTCAGCTCCCAGAGGCCGATGTCGTCGACGGTGAGGCCGTGGCGCTTGAGCAGGCGCGGCACGGCGAAGACCGGGCCGATGCCCATCTCGTCCGGCTCGCAGCCGGCCGAGACGAAGCCGCGGAAGATGCCGAGCGGCTTGAGGCCGCGCTTGGACGCTTCCTTGTCGCTCATGATGACGCTGGCGCTGGCACCATCCGAGAGCTGGCTGGCATTGCCGGCGGTGATCGAAAAGCCTTCGCCGCGCACCGGCTTGAGGCCGGCGAGACCTTCAGCAGTGGTCTCGGGACGCGGCCCCTCATCCTGCGACAGCGTGATGTCCTTCATCGAGACAGTGCCGGTCGCCTTGTCGGTGACCGCCATCTGCGTCGTGATCGGCGCGATCTCGTCCTTGAACTTGCCGCCCTGCTGAGCCGCGGCGGTGCGGCGCTGGCTCTCCAGCGAATATTCGTCCTGCTTCTCGCGCGAGATGCCGTAGCGCTTGGCGACGACTTCCGCCGTGTCGATCATGGGCATGTAGACCTCGCCCTTGATCTTGAGCAGCGCCGGGTCCTGGGCGTGGAAGCCGTTCATCTTGTCGTTCTGCACCAGCGAGATCGACTCGCCGCCACCGCCGACCGCGATCTCGACGCCGTCGAAGATCACCGAGCGCGCGGCGAGCGCGATCGCCTGCAGGCCCGAGGCGCATTGCCGGTCGATCGTGGTCCCGGCGACGGTGACGGGAAGGCCGGCGCGAAGCAGCGCCTTGCGCGCGATGTTGCCGCCGGTCGCGCCCTGCTGCAGCGCGGCGCCCATCACGACGTCCTCGATCTCCTTCGGATCGACCTTGGCGCGCGCGACGGCTTCGCCGATGGCGTGGCCGAGCAGCGTGGCGCCCTCGGTGGCGTTGAGCGCGCCGCGATAGGCCTTGCCTATCGGGGTACGGGCGGTGGAAACGATGACGGCGTCGGTCAAGAACGACCTCCTGATGCGTGGGTGGATTGTGACGGTTTCTGCTGCTGGCGCAATTCGTGGCGCGACAATTTTCCGACCGGCGTGCGCGGCAGGTCGGCGACGAATTCGGCCGCGGCCGGCAATTCATGCTTGCCGAGCTTGCCGGTGAGCTGGGTGCGCAGCTCGTCGAGCGAGAACGGCTTTGCGTCCGGCTTCAGCTTGATGAAGGCCTTTGCGGCTTCGCCCCGATATTGGTCGGGAATGCCGAGCACGATGACCTCGTGCACGCCCGGAATGGTGTAGATCGCCTGCTCGATCATCTGCGGATAGACGTTGAAGCCGCCGGAGATGATCATGTCCTTCTTGCGGTCGACCAGGAAGAAGTAGCCGTCGGTGTCGACATAGCCGATGTCGCCGGTGAGGAAACGGCCGTCGACGAAGGCATCCGCGGATCCCTCCGGCTTGTTCCAGTAACCCTTGGTGACGTTGGGGCCCTTGATACGGATCTCGCCGACCTCGCCCGGCGGCAGCACGCGCCTGGGATCATCCAGCGCGACGACATCGAGCTCGATGCCGGGCAGCATCAGGCCGATCGAACCGGGCTTCTCCGGCCCCGTGGGCGGATGGCCAGTGCCGGGCGAGCAGGTCTCGGTCATGCCCCAGCCGCTGCGCAGCTTCTTGCCGACCTTGCGCTCGAAGAAATTCGCGATCTCCACCGGCAGCGGCGCGCCGCCGGAGCCGATGGTGGCGAGCGACGAAAAATCGCGCCTGTCGAGATCGGGGAGCGCGGCGATCGCGATCCACATCGTCGGCACGCCCGGGAAATAGGTCGCGCGCTTGACCTCGATGTCGCGCATCACGGCCTCGACGTCGAAGCGCTGATGCAGCGAGATCAGATTGCCGCGGCTGAGCGAGGACAGCAGCACGACGGTGAGCGCGTAGATGTGGAACAGCGGCAGCACGCAGATCACGCGCTCGATCACCTCGCCGCGCGCGGCGCGGGAGGGCTTGCCCCAGACATCGTAGATCGACACGGCCGAGGTGAGATTGCCGTGGGTGAGCATGGCGCCCTTGGGCAGGCCAGTGGTGCCGCCGGTATATTGCAGCAGCGCGACGTCGTCGGCGGTGACCTTTGGCCATTCTGCCGGCGCGGTGGCACCCTCGACGAAGGCTCTGAAGGTGACGATACGGGGATCATCGGGGATCGGCGCCTGCGGCGTGCCGACCTTGCCCCAATCATCGTCCTCGCAAACGATCAGCTTGTCGATCAGGCCCTTCTCGAGGAATTTCAGCGCGGTCGGCAGCAACGCCTGCAGGTTCGAGGTGACGAGCAGGCGCGAGCCGGAGTCGGAGACCTTGTGCGTCAGCGCGATCTCGCCATCGAGCGGGGAGAGATGCGCGAGACGGACGCCGGCCTTCAGCGCGCCGAAGAAATTGACGGGGTGATCCGGCGTGTTGCCGAGAAACAGCGCGACGGACGTGTTCTTGCCGCAACCGGCACGCAGGAACGCCGCGGCCGCGCGCTCGGCCATGGCGGCAAGCCCGGTGTAGGTGATCGGGCGATCACGAAACTCCAGCGCGGTGCGTGGGCCGTAATCGGCGGAAGCTTTCGACAATAGGTCGGGCAGCGTGCCCTGGGCGATCGGATCGTCCCAATGCACGCCCTCGGGGTAAAACTGTTCGCCGGGATGGGTCATAGCTTGCATCACACTCGGTCGTCATTCCGGGGCGATGCGAAGCATCGAACCCGGAATCCATCGCGCGGCACGCTCAAAGGTGAAATGGATTCCGGGCCTGGCCCTTCGGGCCATCCCGGAATGACACCCATCGACGTGCCAGCCCTCATCAAGCCGCCTTCGACGACGCCGCGAGCGAGGCAAACGTCTTGCCTTCCGCCGCGAGCTTCTTCAGCAGAGGGGCAGGCTCGAGGCTGGGGTCGTTGGTCTCCTTGGCGTAGAAGGCCAGACGATCGGCAATGTGCTTGAGGCCGACGCTGTCGGCCCAGAACATCGGGCCGCCGCGATAGATCGGCCAGCCATAGCCGTAGAGCCAGACCACGTCGATATCGCTGGGGCGCGCCGCGATGCCCTCTTCGAGGATCTTCGCGCCCTCGTTGATCATCGGATACATCATGCGCTCGAGGATCTCCTCGTCGCTGACAACGCGCTTCTTGCGGCCGAGACGCAGCAGCGTCTCGTCGATCAGCTTCTCGACCTCCGGATCGGGCAGCGGCGCACGCGAGCCGGCTTCGTACTTGTAATAGCCCTTGCCGGTCTTCTGGCCGAAACGGCCGGCTTCGCACAGCGCGTCCGCGATCTCCGACTTGATGCCGCGGTCCTTGCGCGAGCGCCAGCCGATGTCGAGGCCGGCGAGGTCGCCCATCGCGAACGGCCCCATCGGCATGCCGAACTTGGTGACGACGGCATCGACCTGCTGCGGCAGCGCGCCTTCGAACAAGAGCTTTTCGGACTGCTTGCCGCGCTGGGCCAGCATGCGGTTGCCGACAAAGCCGTCGCAGACGCCGACCACGGCCGGCACCTTCGCGATCTTGCGCGCGATGGTCACCGCCGTCACGAGAGCGTCCGGCGCGGTCTTGTCGGCGCGCACGATCTCGCACAGCTTCATGACGTTGGCCGGTGAGAAGAAGTGCATGCCCAAAACGTCCTGCGGACGCTTGGTCGACTTCGCGATCTCGTCGATGTTCAGATACGAGGTGTTGGAAGCGAGCACGGCGCCGGGCTTGACGTATTGGTCGAGCTTGCCGAACACTTCCTTCTTCACCGCCATGGTCTCGAACACGGCTTCGATGACGAGGTCGGCGTCGCCGACATTCTCGATGCCGACGACACCGTTGATCAGCGCCATGCGCTTGGCCGGCGCATCCGCGGGAATGCCGCCGCGCGCGGCCGTTGCTTCCCAGTTCTTCTGCATGATGCCCATGCCGCGCTTGAGCTGCTCCTCGCCGGTCTCGATCAGGGTGACGGGAACGCCGGCATTGGCAAACGACATCGCGATGCCGCCGCCCATGGTGCCGGCGCCGAGGATGGCGACGCGGTTCACGGGGCGCGACTTGGTGCCTTCGGGGACGCCGGCGATCTTGCTGGCTTCGCGCTCGGCGAAGAAGGCATAGCGCTGCGCCTTGGACTGGTCGCTGGCGACGAGCTTCAGGAAGCCCTCGCGTTCCTTCTTCAGACCTTCGTCGAAAGGTAGGTCAATGGCGTAGCCCACGGCGTCGGCGGCGGCGAACGGCGCCTCCAGGCCGCGCGACTTCTTGGTCATGGCGGCGACCGCGTTGGTGAAGATCGAACGGTCGGCCTTGGCGGCCGCGATCTTGGAATCGTCATCGCGCAGGCGGCGCAGCGGACGCTTCTCGGCCAGCAATTTTCGCACGAAGGCTTCGCCGCCCGAGGCCGGTCCCTCGACGATCTCCTCGATCAGGCCGTTCTTGAGCGCTTCCGCGGCACCGATGGGATCACCGCCGACGATCATCTTGACTGCGAGCTCGGGGCCGACCGCGCGCGGCAGGCGCTGGGTGCCGCCGGCGCCCGGCAGCAGGCCGAGCTTCACCTCGGGGAGGCCGAGCTTGGCCTCCTTCACGGCGACGCGGTAATGACAGGCGAGCGCGACTTCGAGGCCGCCGCCAAGTGCGGTGCCGTGGATCGCAGCGACCACCGGCTTCGGCGAATTCTCGATCTCGGACAGAACGTCGTTGAGGGCCGGCGGCTTCGGCGGCTTGCCGAATTCGGTGATGTCGGCACCCGCAATGAAGGTGCGGCCGGCACAGGTCAGCACGATGCCCTTGATGGCGGGATCGGCGATCGCGGCCTTGACGCATTCCAAGATACCACCGCGGACTGCGGCACTCAGCGCATTGACCGGAGGGCTGTTGACCGTGACGATCCCGACTTCGTCATGACGCTCAAGCTTGACCACTTCGCTCACGGTGTCCCTCCTTGGTGGGGCTATATACTTTTGTCGATTTCGCGGTGCGGAATTTAATTCCGCATCTTGACGGCAGGGTTATTTTGAAGCACGGACGTTGTCAACGACTCCGCGCAAGAAGCAGATCTGGGATGAAGCGTACAGGAAAGAAGACCGCGACCGATCGGAACTTCGTCGTCGCGCTTTCCCGCGGACTGGACGTATTGCGCGCATTCCAACCCAATGACGGCCTTCTCGGCAATCAGGAAATCGCGGCGCGGACCAACCTGCCGAAGCCGACCGTATCGCGACTGACCTATACGCTGACCAAGCTCGGTTATCTGGCGCCGGTTCCCCGTTTCGAGAAGTACCAGCTCACGCCCGCCGCAATGTCGCTCGGCTATGCAGCGCTCGCCAATCTCGGTGTTCGGCATTTGTCCGAGCCGTTTCGCGAGGATGTGATGCGCGCGACCGGCGGCGCCGTCGCCGTCGGCGGCCGCGACCGTCACAGCATGATCTATTTCGGGCAGAGCCGCGGCACCGAGACGGTCGGCGTTCAACTTGACGTCGGCGCCCGCGTGCCGATTGCAACCAGTGCGATGGGTCGCGCCTATTTCTGGTCGCTCGACGCCGACGATCGCGCGGAGCTCTCGCGCCTGTTGCGGGAGCATTACGGCAGCCGGTGGCCGAAGATGCGCGAAGGACTGGAACGTTCAGGCGAAACCGTCGCGAAATACGGCTTTGCGATTTCGGTCGGCGACTGGCACGACGACATCGGCGCGGCCGGTGTCGCGCTCAAGCTCAACGACGGAACTGGTCCTTACGCGTTCAATTGCGGCGCACCGGCATTCCGTTTCACGGAAGAGCGTTTGATCAACGACATTGGACCGCGTCTCGTAGCGATGGTAAGGAACATCGAAGCGGCGCTCGGGGGTCTGATGCCGCATTCCAAAAAAGACGTCAGCAAAAAGCTGAAATCAGGAGGGAAAGTTGCTCGTGTGGCCGAGGGGATCAGATAGCTTTTGTCATCGCCGGGAGCGGTTCGCATCGCCCCTTCGCTCACTGAACGACGTGAGCGAGACGAGATGACGCAGGCACAGCTCGCGCAGGGCACTTCGCCCCTGCTCGCGGTTCGCGACGTCAGCGTCGTGTTCGGCGGCATCATCGCGCTCAACGGCGTGTCCTTCGACATGCACAAGGGCCAGATCCTCGGCTTGATCGGCCCCAACGGCGCCGGCAAGACGACGCTCTTCAACTGCCTGTCCCGGCTCTATCAGCCGTCGTCCGGCGACATCCTGATGGAAGGCGCGAGCATCCTGTCGCGGCCGCCGCACCGGATCGCCGAGATTGGCATCGGCCGCACCTTCCAGAACGTGGCGCTGTTTCCGAACCTCACGGTGATGGACAACGTCCGCGTCGGCGCGCATTCGAGGACCTCGAGCGACATCATCAGCGACTCGCTCCGCTTGGCCTGGGTTCGCCGCAGCGAAACCAGCGTCAACAAGAAGGTGCACGAGATCCTCGCCTATCTCAACCTCGAGGACGTTGCCCACACCGTGGTGTCCGGCCTGCCCTTCGGCACGCAGAAGCGCGTCGAGCTGGCGCGCGCTCTCGCGGCCGACCCGAAGATCCTGCTGCTCGACGAGCCCGCCGGCGGCCTCAACCACGAGGAAGTCTACGTGCTCGGCGACCTCATCCGCAAAATCCGCGACGAGCGCCACATGACCGTGCTGCTGGTCGAGCATCACATGGGCCTCGTGATGTCGATCGCGGACCACGTGGTCGCGCTAAATTTCGGCAAGAAGCTCGCGGAAGGCACGCCTGCCCAGGTGCAGGCCGACCCGGACGTCATCAAGGCCTATCTCGGGAGCAAGGACCAATGACGCAACTTCTCAACGTCAAGGACCTGCGCGCCTATTACGGCCAGGTCCAGGCGCTCCATGGCCTGTCCTTCTCGCTCAACGAAGGTTCGCTGACGACGCTGCTGGGCGCCAACGGCGCCGGCAAGACCACCACGCTGCGCGCGATCTGCAACATGGTGCGCTCGACCGGCGGTATCGAGTTCGACGGCAAGCCGCTGAACAACCGCTCCACCGAAAGCATCGTGCGGTTCGGCATCGCCCATGTTCCGCAGGGCCGCGGCACTTTCACGACCATGACGGTGGAGGAGAACCTCCAATTAGGGGCCATCACCCGCAAGGACAGCGCCGGTATCGTCTCCGACATCGAGCGCATGTATGCGCATTTCCCGGTGCTGAAGCAGCGCCACACGCAGCAGGCCGGCACGCTCTCCGGCGGCGAGCAGCAGATGCTCGCGGTCGCCCGCGCGCTGATGCTGCGGCCGCGGCTGATGCTGCTGGACGAGCCGTCATTCGGCCTCGCGCCGCTGGTCGTGCGCGACCTATTCGGCATCCTCGGCAAGATCAACCGCGAGGACAAGGTGTCGATCCTGGTGGTCGAGCAGAACGCGCAGCTCGCGCTCGAGCTCGCCGACCAGGCCTATGTGATCGAGACCGGACGCATCGTGATGTCGGGCAATGCCAAGGACATCGCGAACAACGAAGAAATCCGCAAATCCTATCTGGGTTACTGAGGAGCCGGCACGATGGAGCTGTTCACCAACCAAGTGCTGGCCGGCATCGCCACGGGCGCGATCTACGCCTGCATGGCGCTCGCCGTGGTCATGATCTACCAGGCCATCGACCATCTCAACTTCGCGCAGGGCGAGATGGCGATGTTCTCGACCTTCATCTCCTGGCAACTGATGCAGTGGGGCCTGTCCTATTGGACCGCGTTCGTGGTCACGCTGGCATTCTCTTTCGTCGCCGGCATCGCGATCGAGCGCATCCTGTTCAAGCCGCTCGCGAAAGCGCCGGTACTGACCAACGTCGCCGGCTTCATCGCGCTATTCGCGATCATCAACTCCTCGGCCGGCCTGATCTGGGACTTCACCATCAAGCAGTACCCGACCCCGTTCGGCTCCTCGCCGTTCCTGGGCAGCCAGCTGATCTCGACCCACCAGGCCGGCATGATCGGCGTCACCGTGCTGCTGCTGCTCGGCCTCTATTTCTTCTTTCAATACACCCGCATCGGTCTCGCCATGCGCGCGGCCGCCTCGGTGCCTGAATCGGCGCGCCTCGTCGGCATCAACACGAGCTGGATGATCGCGCTGGGCTGGGGCATGGCGACGGCGATCGGCTCGATCGCCGGCATGCTGATCGCACCGGTGGTGTTCCTGGAGCCCAACATGATGGGCGGCGTGCTGATCTACGGCTTTGCCGCCGCGGTGCTCGGCGGATTGTCGAGCCCGTTCGGCGCCGTGGTCGGCGGCTTCCTGGTCGGCGTGTTCGAGAACCTCGCCGGCACCTACATCCCCGGCGTCGGCAACGAGCTGAAACTCCCGATCGCGCTCGCGCTGATCATCTCCGTCCTGGTCGTCAAACCCGCTGGCCTGTTCGGCCGGCAAATCGTCAAGCGAGTTTGATCATGAGCGCAGCAGAAGAAGTCGTCGGCGAAGGCCACGAGGCGGTCGAAGCGGTTCCGAAGCGGGCCATGACGCTGGGCACGGGCACCTCGCTGCTGGTGCTCGCGGTGCTGTTGATCGTGCCGGTGTTCGTCAAGAACTTCATCATCTTCCAGATGACGATGCTTCTGATCTACGGTCTCGCCGTGCTGGCGCTGAACATCTTGACCGGCGGCAGCGGCCAGTTTTCGCTCGGCCAGAGCGCGTTCTACGCCGTCGGCGCCTATACGTCGGCGGTGCTGATGGAGTACTTCAACGTCAACTACGCCCTGACGATTCCGATTTCCGCGACGGTCTGCTTCGGATTCGGATACCTGTTCGGCAAGCCGGCGCTGCGGCTGTCGGGTGTCTATCTCGCGCTCGCGACCTTCGCGCTCGCCACCGCAATGCCGCAGCTGCTGAAGCTGAACTTCCTGGAGCACTGGACCGGCGGCGTGCAGGGCCTCGTCGTCACCAAGCCCGACGCGCCGTTCGGCCTGCCGATGTCGCAGGACATGTGGCTGTACTACTTCACCCTCCTCGTGACGCTCGCGATCTATATCTTCTCGGTGAACCTGCTGCGCTCCCGCTCGGGCCGCGCCTTCATGGCGATCCGCGACAACGAGATCGCGGCCTCCTCGATGGGCGTCAACGTCGCGCTGTACAAGACGTTGGCCTTCGGGGTGTCCGCCGGCATCACCGGCGTTGCCGGCTCGCTCGGCGCCATCGCGGTGCAGTTCGTCGCGCCCGACAGTTACACGATCACGCTGGCGATCTCGCTGTTCCTCGGCATGGTCGTCGGCGGCGTCGGCTGGCTGCCCGGCTCGTTCGTCGGCGCCGCCTTCATCATCTTCGTGCCGAACATGGCGGAGAGCATCTCCAAAGGCCTGTCCGGCGCGGTGTTCGGCGTGCTGCTGTTCCTCGTCATCTACCTCGTGCCGCACGGCGCAAGGCAGATCGCGATCCTGGGCCAGCAATTCGCCGGCAAGCTCAGAAGAAGCTGAACCTCTCGAAGACTGTTGTTTGAACCAAGGAGACCGAATTGCGTTTTGGAAGAAAACTGCGAGCCGCCGCGCTGCTCACGGCAACGGCGGCCATTGCCCTCACCTCAGGCGCTGCACTCGCCCAGAAGAAATACGACACCGGCGCGTCCGATACCGAGATCAAGATCGGCAACATCATGCCGTACAGCGGTCCGGCATCGGCTTATGGCATCATCGGCAAGACCGAAGAAGCCTATTTCAAGATGATCAACGACAAGGGCGGCATCAACGGCCGCAAGATCAACTTCGTCACCTATGACGACGGCTATTCGCCGCCGAAGGCCGTCGAGCAGGTGCGCAAGCTGGTCGAGAGCGACGAGGTTCTGGTCGTCTTCAATCCGCTCGGCACGCCGTCCAACAGCGCGATCCAGAAGTACCTCAATTCCAAGAAGATCCCGCAGCTGTTCGTGGCCACCGGCGCCACCAAGTGGAACGATCCGAAGAACTTCCCCTGGACCATGGGCTGGCAGCCCTCCTACCAGAGCGAAGCGCAGATCTACGCCAAATGGCTGATGAAGGAGAAGCCTGACGCCAAGGTCGCGATCCTCTACCAGAACGACGATTTCGGCAAAGACTACCTCAAGGGCACCAAGGACGGACTCGGCGCCAAAGCTTCGTCCATGATCATCATGGAAGAGAGCTATGAGGTCTCGGAGCCTTCGATCGACGGCCACATCGTCAAGATCAAGGCGGCTAATCCCGACGTGCTGCTGATCTATACGACGCCGAAATTCGCGGCGCAGACCATCAAGAAGACCGCCGAGCTCAGCTGGAAGCCGCTGCAGATCCTCACCAACGTGTCGATCTCGGTCGGCAGCGTGATGAAGCCGGCCGGCTTCGAGAACGCGCAGGGCGTGTTGTCGGCTGCCTATGCCAAGGATTCGACGGATCCGCAGTGGGCCAACGATCCCGGCATGAAGAGGTGGAACGAGTTCGTCGACAAGTACATGCCGGGCGCCGACAAATCCGATACCAGCATGGTCTACGGCTACGGCGCTGCTTCGACCCTCGCCAAGGTGCTCGAGATGTGCGGCGACGATCTCACCCGCGCCAACATCATGAAACAGGCGGCAAGCCTGAAGGACTTCGAACCGGACACGCTCCTGCCCGGCGTCAAGATCAACACGAGTCCCACCGACTTCGCTCCGATCGCCCAGCTCCAGATGATGCGCTTCAAGGGCGAGAAATGGGAACTGTTCGGCGAGATCATCAGCGGCGACCTCAAGACCGAGTGACACGCTGACGCAATAGTCCGAGCCTCGAGAAGCCCCCGCGCGCGACCGCGGGGGCTTTTTGTTGACGGCACGCGTCAATCTTGTTCAATGCGGCGCCGATCCAACTCGGGGTAGGAGAACAATGACCGCCGTTCGTTTTCAGGTTGCGGCCCTCTGGACCGCGCTCGTGTTGTGCACTGCGATGAGCAACCCGGCACTGGCGCAGAAGGAGAAAAAGTACGACAGCGGCGCGTCCGACACCGAGATCAGAATAGGCAACATCATGCCCTATAGCGGCCCGGCCTCGGCCTATGCCGCGATCGGCAAGGCCGAGGAAGCCTATTTCAACAAGGTCAACGCCGAGGGCGGCATCAACGGCCGCAAGATCAGATTCATCTCCTATGACGACGCCTACTCGCCGCCGAAGACGGTGGAGCAGGCACGCAAGCTGGTCGAGAGCGACGGGGTGCTCCTGATCTTCGGCTCGCTCGGCACCTCCACCAACGGCGCCATCCGCAAATACATGAACGAGAAGAAGGTCCCGCAATTGTTCGTGGCGAGCGGCGCCTCGAAGTGGAACGATCCCAAGCAATATCCCTGGACCATGGGCTGGCAGCCGAGCTACGCAAGCGAGGCGCGCATCTACGCCAAGTACATCATGAAGGAAAAGCCGAACGGAAAGATCGGCGTGCTCTACCAGAACGACGATTTCGGCAAAGACTATCTGAAGGGGCTGAAGGACGGTTTTGGCGCCAAGGCCTCGATGATCGTGCTGGAGGAAGCCTACGACACCTCCGAGCCCGCGATCGACGAACACGTCGTGAAACTGAAGGCCTCTGGCGCCGACGTGTTCATCAGCATCACCACGCCGAAATTCGCCGCGCAGGCGATCAAGAAGGCGGCGGAGATCAACTGGCATCCGGTCCACATCGTCTCCAACGTCTCGGCCTCCGTCGGTGGCGTGATCGAGCCGGCCGGCCTCGAGATCTCGCAAGGCCTGCTGTCGGCGAGCTACCTCAAGGACGGCTCCGATCCGCAGTGGAATGCCGATGACGGCATGAAGAGGTTTTATAATTTCGTCGCGCAATACGACCCCAAGGCCAACAAGCTCGATGCCGGCGTCGTGTTCGGCTATGCCGCGGCGCAAACCATGGTGAAGGTGCTGCAGATGTGCGGCGACGATCTCACCCGCGAGAACGTCATGAAGCAGGCCGCTTCATTGAAAGACTTCGAACCCGACACGCTGCTGCCCGGCATCAAGATCAACACCGCACCGGACAATTTCGCCCCGATCGAGCAGCTCCAGATGATGCGCTTCAAGGGCCGGAAATGGGAGCTGTTCGGCGACATCATCTCCAGCGAAACCGGCCACTGAGGCTGCGCAACTCAAAATCGCTCCTGGATCAGTTAAGCAACTCAAGACAGTCGGACCTTCTCGCAGTCGCACACGAGAGCCGGCGGCCCTTGACTACTAAAGACGCAGCCCCTGCGACGCCGTCGCGGGGGCTTTCTGTTGAAGGCATCAGCCAAATCGTATTCAATTGCGGCCGCGCCGCCAAAAAGATCAAGTCAAGAAAAGGGACGCACACACACCAAGAAAATAGGGAGATAGGAATGCCCGCTGTCATCGGCAAGTTTGCGGCCGCGTCACTGGCGCTCGCGCTCATTGCGGCCACGACCTCCACTGCGTCGGCCCAGAAGAAATACGATACCGGCGCGACCGATACCGAGATCAAGATCGGCAACATCATGCCCTACAGCGGACCGGCCTCCGCCTATGGCATCATCGGGCGGACCGAGGCCGCCTATTTCAAGAAGATCAACGACGAGGGCGGCATCAACGGCCGCAAGATCAACTTCATCTCCTACGACGACGGCTATTCGCCGCCGAAGACGGTGGAGCAGGCGCGCAAGCTGGTCGAGAGCGACGAGGTGCTGTTCATCTTCAACTCGCTCGGCACGCCGCCGAACTCGGCGATTCACAAATACATGAATTCCAAGAAGGTGCCGCAGTTGTTCGTCGCCACCGGCGCCACCAAGTGGAACGATCCGAAGGACTTCCCGTGGACGATGGGCTGGCAACCCAACTACCAGAGCGAAACGCAGATCTATGCGAAGTGGCTCTTGAAGAACAAGCCGGATGCCAAGATCGCCGTACTCTTTCAGAACGACGATTACGGCAAGGATTACCTGAAGGGGCTGAAAGACGGCCTCGGGGCCAAGGCCGCCTCGATGATCGTCATGGAGGAGAGCTATGAGACCTCCGAGCCGACGATCGACAATCACATCGTCAAGCTGAAGTCGACCGGCGCCGACGTCTTCATGAACATCACGACGCCGAAATTCGCGGCGCAGGCCATCAAGAAGAACGCCGAGATCGGCTGGAAGCCGCTGCACTTCCTCAACAACGTCTCTGCCTCCGTCGGCAGCGTGCTCAAGCCCGCCGGGTTCGAGAATGCCCAGGACATCATTTCCGCCGACTATCTCAAGGACGTCTCCGATCCCGAGTGGAACAACGACCCGGGCATGAAGGATTTTCTCGCCTTCATGACAAAGTACTTCCCCGAAGGCGACAAGCTCGACCATGGCACGATCGTCGGCTATGGCGTGGCGCAGACTCTCGTCCAGGTGCTGAAGCAGTGCGGCGACGATCTCACCCGCGCGAACATCATGAAGCAGGCGGCCAACCTGAAGAACTACCGCACCGAAGTGCTGCTGCCGGGCATCCAGATCAACACCTCCGCGACCGACTTCGCACCCATCAGCCAGCTCCGGCTCGAGAGGTTCAAGGGCGAGAAGTGGGAGCTGTTCGGCGACGTGATCAGCGCCGACGTCGGCGGCTAGCCGCCTGACGATTTGACGGCGAAGCCCCCTGCGAGACCATCGCAGGGGGCTTTTGCTTGCGCGCCGACTATGATCACGCGATTGCACAATCGAATGATGGCAAAGCCGGCTTACGCTTTGACGCCCAATGCGGTAGGCAGGTGAACAGCGGCGTTGGCCGCCCGTTTCTTCCGTTCGCCGAAGGCCATCGTCATGACCGACCGACGTCCTCTGCTCCGCGCACTCTACGACGCTGCCGTCGCCGCCGCCCATCCGAGCACAATTCTGGCGCCGCACTTGCCGCGCGCGCCCAAAGGACGCGTGATCTGCCTCGCCGCCGGCAAGGGCGCCGGCGCCATGGCCGCGGCCGCCGAGCGGCATTATCTCGACACGCTCAAGCTCGCGCCGGAACGCATCGCCGGTATTGCCACCACGCGCCATGGCTACGGCGTGCCGACCCGCCGCATCCGCGTGGTCGAAGCCGGACATCCCGTGCCTGACGAGGCCGGCCTCAAGGGCGCAGCCGACACGCTCGCGCTTGCCGGCGAGGCCGGGCCGGACGATCTGCTTTTGGTGCTGCTCACCGGCGGCGGCTCGGCGAACTGGATCGCACCGAGCGAGGGCATCAGCTTCGCGCAGAAGCAGGCGGTCAACAAGGCGCTGCTGCGCTCGGGCGCGCCGATCGGCGAGATGAACACGGTGAGAAAGCATCTGTCGCGGATCAAGGGCGGCCGCCTCGCCCGCGCCGGCAGGAATGCCGCCGAGATCGTGACGCTGGCGATCTCGGACGTGCCGCATGACGATCCTTCCGCGATCGCCTCCGGTCCGACCGTGCCCGATCCGACCACGCTGGCCGACGCGCGCGCCATCGTCGCGAAATACCGGCTCGACATCGACGACGCCGTGCGCCGCGCGCTCGACGATCCCGCCAACGAAAGCTGCAAGCCTGACGATGCCGCCTTCGCGCGCGCGCATTTCGAGCTGATTGCGCGGCCCAGGCAGTCGCTCGACGCCGCGGTGAAGCTCGCGCGCCAATCCGGCTACGAGACGATCGATCTCGGCGCCGATCTCGAAGGCGAGGCGCGCGAGGTCGCCGCCGCTCACGCCAGGATGGCGTTGGACGCGCGCGCGCAGGGCAAGCGCCTGGCGATCCTGTCCGGCGGCGAGCTCACGGTGACCGTGCGCGGCAATGGACGCGGCGGGCCGAACCAGGAATACGCGCTGGCGCTCGCCAGCCTGCTCAAGGACACGCCGGATATCTCGGCGCTGGCGGGCGACACCGATGGTGCCGACGGCGGCGCCGGCAACCCGACCGACCCCGCCGGCGCGCTGATCGATGCCGCGACCTTCGCGAAGATGAAAGCGCAGGGCCTGCAACCACAGGCCTATCTGGACAACAACGACGCCACCGCGTTCTTCGAGGCGACGGGGGATCTGCTGCTGCCCGGCCCGACGCTGACCAACGTGAACGACATCAGGGTGATCCTGGTGGATTGAGGCTGATCTTACCCTCCCCTGGAGGGTAAGATCAGAACTCGCTCGCGACCTTCGAGAGCATCGCGATCAGGGCTTCGCGGTTGGCCTGGCCGAGCAGATCGTTCAACCGGGCCTCGTGTTTGGTGGCGACGAGCTTCTTAGCGCGGGCCAGCACCGCCTTACCCTTGTCGGTCAGCATCAGGATGTGCGAGCGGCGGTCGTTGGTGGAACGGATCCGGGCGCAAAGGTCGCGGCTCTCGAGATTGTCGAGCAGCGCGACGAAATTCGGCCTGAGGATGCCGAGGGTGGAGGCAATCTCGGTCTGGTTACGGCCGGGATTCTTCTCGACCAGCAGCAGCACGGAGAACTGCGCCGGCGTCAGCTGGAGCGAGGCCATGCAGCGCAGGAAGTTCTCGAACACCTTGAGCTGCGCCCGCTTCAGGACATAGCCGAGCTGCTCCGAGAGCTCCCCGAGCTGGAGGGCTTCCGCAGAACCCGGACCTTGCGGCTCGCTTGCGTCCTTGCGGCCCTTGGTCGCCTCGCCGGACTTTTCGGAGGACTTCTCAGCGGTCTTGGAAACGGTCATCTCCTCGTGCTCGTAATCCCGCTAAATTCGGGACAGGTCGTTCGCCCCACCCTTGATGTTATATTTGATAATTGTTATGGACCATATCAAATATCGCATGCGTTTTTCAATGGCTGTGAGCGGACCGTCCACCGCAATCGAGGGGACCGGTCCGTAATCTTTAGGGGGAGCGTCCGGTCTTGAATACCACCATCATGCTGTTCCTGGTGCAGGACGGCATCACCAATGGCGCGATCTATGCGCTGCTCGGCCTCGCGCTGGTGCTGGTGTTCGCCGTCACGCGCGTGATCCTCATTCCCCAGGGCGAATTCGTCACCTATGGCGCGCTGACCTATGCCTCGCTGGCGGCGGGCCAGATGCCGGGCACGGCCAAGCTCGCGCTGGCGCTGGGCATCGGCGCCTTCGCCTTCGATTTGTTCGTCGCACGCAAGGCGCTGCACGGCCGGCTGATCCTGCGCAGCATCCTCACCAATATCGCGCTGCCGGCCATCGTGCTGGCGCTGACCGTGTATTTCGCGGCCCAGAAGCCGCCGGTCGCGGTCAGCATCGCGCTGTCGCTGGTGATCGTGGCGATGATCGGCCTCTATCTTTACCGCATCGCATTCCAGCCGCTGGCCCACACCTCCGTGCTGGTGTTACTGATCGCCTCGGTGGGCGTCCACCTCGCGCTGCAGGGCCTCGGCCTTCTGTTCTTCGGTGCCGAAGGCCAGCGCGGGCCTGCCGTGCTGTCCGGCGCCTTCACCGCCGGCGCGCTGCGCTTCACCGGCCAGAGCCTCACCGTCTACGGCATCACCATCGCCTTCATCGTCGGGCTCTGGCTGTTCTTCGGCCTGACGCTCTACGGCAAGGCGCTGCGCGCGACCGCCGTGAACCGGCTCGGAGCGCGACTGGTCGGCATCCGCACCACGCTGTCGGGGCAGATCGCCTTCCTGCTGGCATCCGTGATCGGCGCGCTGTCGGGCATCATGATCGTGCCGATCACGACGCTCTACTATGACTCAGGCTTCCTGATCGGCCTCAAGGGCTTCGTCGCCGCGATCATCGGCGGCCTGGTCAGCTACCCCCTGACCGCGGTCGCGGCGTTGGTCGTCGGCCTCGTCGAGGCGTTCTCGTCCTTCTATGCCTCGAACTACAAGGAGGTGATCGTCTTCATGCTGCTGATCCCCGTGCTGCTGCTGCGCTCGCTCGCCGCGCCCGCGGTCGAGGAAGAGAAGGACTGAGCACGATGCAGAGCCGGCTTCCCATCATCGTCTTTGCGCTCGTCATGGCGGCGATCCCGTTCGTTCCGGGCATGCCGCCGTTCTGGATCGTGCTGCTCGACAATATCGGCCTTGCGGCCCTGGTCGCGATGGGCCTCGTGCTGCTCACCGGCGTCGGTGGCCTGACCTCGTTCGGACAGGCCGCTTTCGTCGGCTTCGGTGCCTACACCACCGCGGTGCTGTCGACGGCCTACGGCCTGTCGCCCTGGCTGACGCTGCCGCTGTCGCTGGTGGTCAGCGGTTCGCTGGCGGTGCTGCTCGGCCTGATCACCGTCCGCCTCTCCGGCCACTACCTGCCGCTCGGGACGCTCGCCTGGGGGCTCGGCCTGTTCTACCTGTTCAGCAAGCTGGAATTCCTCGGGAGAAACGACGGCATCTCGGCGATCCCGCCGCTGTCGGTCGGATCGTTCAAGATGCTCTCGCCCGGCTCGATCTATTACGCGATCTGGGTCGCCGTGATCCTCTCGGCGCTGCTGACGATGAACCTGTTGGATTCCCGCACCGGCCGCGCCATCCGTGCGCTGCGCCGCGGCCATGTCGCGGCCGAGGCGTTCGGCGTGCACACGCCGCGCGCCAAGCTGCTGGTGTTCATCCATGCCGCGGTGCTCGCCGGCCTCTCGGGCTGGCTCTATGCGCATCTGCAGCGCGCGGTGAATCCGACGCCGTTCGGCGCACAGGCCGGCATCGAATATCTCTTCATCGCGGTGGTCGGCGGCGCCGGCTATGTCTGGGGCGGCGTGCTGGGCGCGGCGATCGTCGTGGTCCTGAAAGAGGTGCTGCAGAGCTATCTGCCGCTGATCCTGCCCGGCTCCGGCCAGGTCGAGACCATCGTGTTCGGCATCATGCTGGTGGCGCTGCTGCAGCTTGCGCCCGGCGGTCTCTGGCCGTGGCTGATGTCGTTCCTGCCGGAGCGGACCAGCGGCAAGAAGCCCGATACCTCGCTGAAGTTGGAGCAGCGCACCCGTTCGCCCGGGCAGTCCAGCATCCTGCTCCAGGTCGACAAGGCGCGAAAGCAGTTCGGCGGCGTCGTCGCCGTCAACAACGTCTCCTTCGACGTCCAGGCCCGCGAGATCGTCGCGCTGATCGGCCCGAACGGCGCCGGCAAGAGCACGACGTTCAACCTGATCACCGGCGTATTGTCGGCCAGCTCAGGGTCGATCTCGGTGCTTGGCAGCAAAGTCGACAGGGCACCGCCGCAGGAGATCGTCAAGCTCGGCATCAGCAGGACGTTCCAGCACGTCAAATTGGTGCCCGACATGACCGTGCTGGAAAACGTCGCGATCGGCGCGCATCTGCGCGGCCATTCCGGGCCGATCGCCTCGATGCTGCGGCTCGACCGCGCCGACGAAGCCAAGCTGCTCGCCGAGGCCGCCCGCCAGATCGAGCGTGTCGGCCTCGCCGACCAGATGCACCAGCTCGCAGGCAGCCTGTCGCTCGGCCAGCAGCGCATCGTCGAGATCGCCCGTGCGCTGTGCGTCGATCCGATGCTGCTGCTGCTCGACGAGCCGGCCGCCGGCCTGCGCCACATGGAGAAGCAGCAGCTCGCCACACTGCTCCGTGAATTGCGCGACGGTGGCATGAGCGTGCTGCTGGTCGAGCACGACATGGGCTTCGTCATGAACCTCGCCGACCGCATCGTGGTGCTCGATTTCGGCACCAAGATCGCCGAGGGCACGCCCGCCACGATCAAGACCAATCCCGAAGTGATCAAGGCCTATCTCGGAGTGGCGGCATGAGCGCGTTGTTGTCCGTCACCGACGCGCACGTCGCCTATGGCAAGGTCGAGGCTGTGCGCTCGGTCTCGCTCGAGGTCGGCGCCAATGAGATCGTCACCATCGTCGGCGCCAACGGCGCCGGCAAGACCACACTGCTCTCGGCGATCATGGGCATCCTGCCGCTGAAGGGCCGCGTCGCCTTTGCGGGGCAAGATCTGGCCCGGCTCGACATCGAGGACCGCGTCGCGATGGGGCTCGGCCTCGTGCCGGAGCACCGCGAATTGTTCGTGACCATGAATGTCGAGGACAATCTCGAGCTCGGGGCCTTCCGCATCGAGCGCAACAAGGCGAAAGCCTCGATCGAGCGCGTCTACACGCTATTCCCGCGGCTGAAGGAGCGCCGCAAGCAGCTCGCAGGCACACTTTCCGGCGGCGAGCAGCAAATGCTCGCGATGGGCCGCGCATTGATGGGCGAGCCGAAGCTGTTGATGCTGGACGAGCCGAGCCTCGGCCTCGCCCCGATCATCGTCGCCGACATCTTCCGCATCGTCGGCGAGCTCCGCGCCGCCGGCGTCTCCGTGCTGCTGGTCGAGCAGAACGCGCAGGCCGCGCTGAAGATCGCGGACCAGGCCTATGTCATGGAGCTCGGAGAGTTCGTGCTCAGCGGCAAGGCGAGCGACATCGCGGCGAACGAGCGGGTCGCGGCGAGCTATCTCGGCTTCCAGCATGAAGGTGAGAGCGTGATCTAGCTTCAAGGCGCCGCGACAGATGCGCTGTCATCGCCCGCGGAGGCGGGCGATCCAGTACTCCGAGGCGACTATGATTGAGCCGAGATGCCTTGGCGTACTGGATGCCCCGCCTTCGCGGGGCATGACACCGAAGAAAGCGGCGAGAGAGGAGGGAAAGCCTCCTCAACCCGTCCCCTTCTCACCCTTCAACGCCGCGACCTCCGCTTCCAGCTCTGCGATCCTGGCATCTCTCGCCGCCAGCGCGGCAGCGACATCGCCCGCGTCGAACTTCTGCGGGATGTGCTGCGGGCAGTTGGTGTCCCAGGCTGCGATCTTGAACAGGATCACCTGCTCTGGCCGTGCGCGGTAGCCTTTCGGCATCAGCGACGTCGTCAGCGCCTCGTCGTCCTCGACGATTCGCGCCTCGCCCCAGATCTTCACCCGGCGGCGGTGGGCATAGTCCATCACGAAGATGTAGGCCTTGGGATTCTCCGACAGGTTTCCTTGCGTGATGTATTGCCGGTTGCCGGCGTAGTCGGTGAAGGCCAGCGTCTGCTTGTCCAGGACCTTCAGGAAACCCTTGGGCCCGCCGCGGTGCTGGATGTAGGGCTGGCCGTCGGCCGACGCCGTCGCAAAATAGAAGCTGTTGGCGTCAGCCAGGAACGCCGCGAGGTTCTCATCGACCTCGGTTCGCCATCCTCGCTGCTCGGCGTGGGCGTAGCCTTCGCGCGATCCCTTCCGGGTCTGGATCGCTTTCACCGCCGGCGAGAAGGCGACGTCGCTGGCGTAAGTGTGAGTTGCGGTCATCGGAATAGCTCCTGAAATTCCGGCGCATTGCTGCGTCTTCGAGTGCTAATCTGGACCACTCCGCCGCTAAAACAATCGAGCGGCTTGACACTTCATAATTGCAGTATATGCAACAATGCCATGGACCGCCTCGACGCCATGCACGTGTTCGTCACCGTCGCCGACCTGCGTGGGTTTGCGCCGGCAGCGCGAAAACTGCGGCTGTCGCCCTCGGCGGTGACGCGGATGATCGCGGCGCTGGAGGAGCATCTCGGCGCCCGGCTGCTGCAGAGGACCACACGGCAGGTGGCGCTCACCGACGTCGGCACGCGCTATCTGGAGCGCGCGCGGCGCATCCTCGCCGATGTCGAGGAGGCCGACGGCTCCGCGCGGGAAGAGCGCAACCTGCCGAGCGGGCGGCTGGTGGTCTCGGCCCCGGTCGGCTTCGGCCGGCTCCATGTCGGATCGATCATGACCGCCTATCTCAAGCGCTATCCCGAGGTCACCGCAGAGCTCAGGCTATCGGATAACCTCGTCAATCTCGTCGAGGACGCGGTCGACGCCGCAGTGCGGATCGGCCACCTCGCCGATTCTTCGCTGGTGGCGCGCCAGGTCGGCGAGATGCGGCGGATCGTGGTGGCGACGCCGGGCTATCTGAAACGGCATGGCGAGCCGAAGACGCCACAGGAATTGCTCGCGCATCAGACCATCGCATTCGGCCCATCCACGACCTGGCGCTTCGTGCAGGACGGCCGCGAGATCGAGGTGGCGCCGGCTCCGCGCTTCTCCAGCAACAGCGCCGACGCCGCCCTGCAATACGCCGAGGCCGGCGGCGGCGTGACGCGCGTGCTGGCCTATCAGGCCGCCGAGGGGCTGAAGCGTGGGCGGCTCAGAATCGTGCTCGCGAAATACGAGCAGCCGGCGCTGCCGATCCACATCGTCTATCCGACCTCGCGCCTGCTCTCGGCCAAGGTGCGCGCGTTCATCGATCTCGTGGTGGAGACGGCGGAGTGGCGGTTCGGCTAGGTCTCGTGTCCCGGACGCGCTGCAACGCGTAGCGTTGCTGCGCAGAGCCGGGACCCAGACGGCGGTACTGTAGCATGTCGATGGATGGGCCCCGGCTCTGCGGAGCGGCACTTCGCGCCGCACCGCGTCCGGGGCACGAGAGTATCACCCCTTCTTCGGCACCACGCGGAACGTGCCGCTCGCTCGTGCGATGGCGACGTCGTCGGCCCTGATCAGGCACTGCGCGAAGCAGATCGTCTTGCCGGTCTTGATCACGTCGCTCTCGATCGCGCACCACTGGCCGATGTCGGCGGAGCCGGCGAAATCCACCGTGAGCGAGACCGTCACGAACGACGTGGCCCAGCCCGTCGCCTGCGCGCAGCTATAACCCATGGCATTGTCGGCTAGCGCCGCGATGAGGCCGCCATGGATCAGGCCACGGCCGTTGGTGTGCGGTTTGGCCAGCCGCAGGCCGATGATCACGGCCGTGTCGGTCTTCTTCGCGTAGAGCGGCTCCCAGGGCTCGGTGAGCGGGCTCTTGCGGAACAACGGCTCGAAGCCGTCGGGGATGTCGGTGCCGGTCATGATGATCTCGCGTTGCCGTGTCGGGCGCATTGAACGCGATGTGGACGACAGTTTCACCGCCTACAAAGTTTTAAACGGGATTTGCGCGGGTGTTTGAGATGGGGCGCGCGCCGTTGCCACACCACAGCTGTCATCACCCGCGAAGGCGGGTGATCCAGTATCCAGTGACGGCCGTGATTGAATCGAGAGACCGCGGCGTACTGGATGCCCCGCCTGCGCGGGGCATGACAGTCTTGGTCAAACCGGCAGCGCCTCCCTAAAACGGCAACCCCACGTAATTCTCCGACAATGACGTCATCGCGGCCTGCGACTGCGTGACGTAATCGAGCTCGGCGAGCTGGATGCGCGCGCCGATGGTGCCGGTGTCGGGGAATTTGTGCAGCATCGAGGTCATCCACCAGGAGAAGCGCACGGCTTTCCAGACCCGCGCCAGCGCGGTGGCGGAATAGGCCTCGATCCCGGCGCTGGATTTCTCGTCGTAGAACTCGCGCAGGGCACTCGACAGATAATGCGCATCGGAAGCAGCCAGATTCAGGCCCTTGGCACCGGTCGGCGGCACGATGTGGGCGGCATCGCCGCACAGGAACAGCTTGCCGAAGCGCATCGGCTCGGCGACGAAGCTGCGCAAGGGCGCGATGCTCTTCTCGATCGAGGGCCCCGTGACGAGGCTGTCGGCCGCCTCCTGGTCGAGCCGGCGCTTCAATTCGTCCCAGAACCGGTCGTCCGGCCATTGGTCGACATGGTCGTCGAGCGAACACTGCACGTAATAGCGGCTGCGTCTGGTCGAGCGCATGGTGCAGAGCGCGAAGCCGCGGGCGTGGTTGGAGTAGATCAGTTCGTGGCTGACCGGCGGCGTCTCCGACAGAATGCCGAGCCAGCCGAACGGATAGACCCGCTCGAACTCCTCGATCGCCGTGGCCGGCACGCTGGCGCGGCTGACGCCGTGAAAACCGTCACAGCCGGCGATGAAATCGCAATCGAGCGTATGGGTGACACCGTCCTTGACCCAGGTTACGCGCGGGTGACTGCCGTCGAAATCATGCGGCTGCACGTCCCTGGCCTCGTAGACCGAGACGAGACCCGCTGATTTCCGCGCATTCATCAGGTCCAGCGTGACCTCGGTCTGGCCGTAGATCATGACTGTCTTGCCGGTCGCGCCCTTCATGTCGATACGGTGACGGCGGCCGGAAAACGCGAGCTCGATGCCCTCATGCACCAGGCCTTCGGCATGCGCCCGCGCCCCTGCACCAATCTGATCGAGGAGCCCTACGGTTCCCTCCTCCAGCAGGCCGGCGCGGATGCGCCCGAGCACATAGTCAGGGCTCTGCCGCTCCAGAATGACATTGTCGATGCCGTAAGCGTGCAGCAGTTGCCCAAGCAACAATCCGGCCGGTCCGGCCCCGATGATTGCGACTTTTGTCCGCAATACTTGCTCCTCCCGATCCTGTAGGCTTTGCCGCGGCCCGCTTGTCGCGCCGGCCCGCAGACGATAATTATATCATATAACGTTTGGGCAAAAAGGGGAGCGGTGGTCGCCCGGGCAGCGACAAATCCATGCAACATGGCTGTCGTAGACAGCGCGACAAGCCGCGCGTCAGTTCCGGCTTGAACGCGCCGGCCAATTAGATAACATGTTAATTAAAGAGACCGGGCCGTCGAAGCCCGCCGTCGAAAACAGGGAGAGACGCGTGATGAGAAGAGCCTGTCTGGCATTGCTGCTGGCCGCGAGCGTGACGCCTGCCTTGGCGCAGGACAAGACCTTCGATCTGAAGATCTCGCACTGGGTGCCGGCCTCGCATCCGCTGCAGAAGTCGCTGGAGGACTGGGCCGCGGCGGTCGAGAAGGATTCCGGCGGCACCATCAAGGGCAAGGTGTTTCCGGCCCAGCAGCTCGGCAAGGCGTTCGACCATTACGACATGGCACGCGACGGCATCGCCGACGTCACCTACGTCAATCCCGGCTATCAGCCCGGCCGTTTCCCGATCGTCGGTGCCGGCGAGCTGCCGTTCCTGATCTCCGACGCCAAGGGCGGCTCGATGGGGCTGGACGCCTGGTATCGCAAATATGCCGAGAAGGAGATGAAGGACGTCAAATATTGCCTCGCCTTCGTTCACTCGCCCTCCTCCTTCCATTCCAAGACCAAAAAGATCGTGATGCCCGAAGACGTGAAGGGCATGAAGATCCGCCCGGCGCACGCCACCATGGCGAACTTCGTGACCTCGCTCGGCGGCACCAACGTGCAGTCCTCGGCACCGGAGGTGCGCGACATCATCGAGCGCGGCGTCGCCGACGGCGTCACCTTCCCCTGGGGCTCCCTGGTGCTGTTCGGCATCGACAAGGTGACCAAATACGACATGGAGGCGCCGCTCTACACCACGACCTTCGTGTTCGTGATCAACAAGGACAAGTACAATGCGATGTCCGACAAGCAGAAGGCCGCGATCGACAAGAACTGCTCGGTCGAGATGGCGGGCGTGGTCGGCGAGCACTGGGGCAAGTTCGAGGATGCCGGCATCGACAAGGTGAAGGCGGAATCCGGCCACGAGGTCTACAAGCTGACACCCGAGCAGACCGCTGCCTGGAAGAAGGCCGCCGAACCGCTGGTGAAGACCTGGAGTGAGGGTGCCAAGAAGGCCGGCGCGGATCCGGATGCCGCGATGGCGGAGCTCAAGGCTTCGTTGAAGAAATACAACGCGCTGGCGGAGTAGGCGCCGCGACGCGATCGCTCGCTTGTTGCACCTCTCCCGCTTGCGGGAGAGGTCGCGCCGAAGGCGCGGGTGAGGGCTTTCTCCTCTTGGGGGTTCTCGATTGTGGAAGCACCCTCTCCCCAACCCTCAAGCGGGGGAGGGAGCGCACGTTCTTCGCGGCAACAGCTGAACCCAGCTTCGCTAATTCTAGATAGGACTCATCGCCCATGAAGCGCTCCTGGATGGACCGCATCATCGACACCATCGAATGGATCGCGGCCGGTTTCGTCGGCATCGTCGCGCTCGACATCTTCCTGTCGGTCCTGCTGCGCAACACGCTGAACTATTCGATCCCCGACAGTTTCGACATCGGCCGCCTGCTGCTCGGCATCCTCATTTTCTGGGGCATCGCGGCGACCTCTTATCGCGGCACCCACATCACGGTGGATCTGGTCTGGGGCAATGTCGGGCCGCGCCAGCAGCGCTGGATCGACGTGTTCGCCACCCTGGTGCTGCTGTTCGTCGTCACCGTGCAGACCTGGACCTTGTTCGACAAGGTGCGCGGCACCTACAACGACAACGTCCAGACCTTCGACATGCACATGCCGACCTGGCCGTTCTTCGCGGTCGCGTGGATCGGCGATGCCGCGGCCGTGCTGCTGATCGCGATTCGCACCTACCGCCTGATCTTCCATCCCGAAGACATGCACGACCCCAAATTGAAGGCGACGGAGTAACCATGAGCACCGATGCCGTCGCCTTAATCGGCTTCGTTTCCTTATTTCTTCTGATGCTGCTGCGGGTGCCCGTCGGCATGGCCATGGGCCTCGTCGGCGTCTCCGGCTTCGCCTATCTCGTCAACGGCAATGCGGCGCTGAAGCTGGTCGGCCAGACCTCGATGCGCACGGTGACCGACTATACCTTCGGCGTCATCCCGATGTTCCTGCTGATGGGCTCGTTCGTGTCCAATTCGGGCATGAGCCGCGAGCTGTTCCGCGCCGCCAACGGCTTCGTCGGCCATTTGCGCGGCGGCCTCGGCATCGCCACCGTCGGCGCCTGCGGCGGTTTTGCCGCGATCTGCGGGTCGTCGGTCGCGACCGCCGCGACCTTCTCCGCCGTCGCTTATCCCGAGATGCGCCGGTTCGGCTATCCTCAATCGTTTGCCACCGGCGTGATCGCGGCCGGCGGCACGCTGGGGGCGATGCTGCCACCCTCCACCGTGCTCGCGGTCTACGGCATCATCACCGAGCAGGACATCGGCAAGCTTTTCATCGCCGGCATCATCCCCGGCCTGCTGGCGATGAGCATGTACATGATCACGATCTTCCTGATCGGTTATTTCCGGCCCGACTTCCTGCCCAAGGGCAAGGCGACGCCGTGGCGCGAGCGCTTCGCGGGCCTGAAGGAGATCTGGGCGCCGGTACTGCTGTTCGTGTTCGTGATCGGCGGCCTCTACGGCCTGCCGTTCCTGCCGCGCTTCACCCCGACGGAGGCCGGCGGCGTCGGCGCCGCGGGCGCCTTCATCATCGGCGTGGTCACCCGGCGGCTCGACCGCGAGAAGATCCTGGCCTCCCTGCTGCAGGCGACGCGCACCGCAGCAGCCGTGTTCACCGTGCTGATCGGCGCGCTGATCTTCGGCTATTTCCTCACGGTGACGCAGACCCCGCAGAAGGTGACGGAGTTCCTCACCGGCCTCGGGCTCGGCCCCTATGGCGTGCTGGCACTGATCATGGTGATGTATCTCGTGCTCGGCTGCCTGATGGACGCCATGGCGATGATCATCCTCACCGTGCCGATCATCTTCCCCGTGATCACGCATCTCGGCTTCGACCCGATCTGGTTCGGCGTCATCATCGTGATGACCGTGGAGCTCGGCCTGATCCATCCGCCGGTGGGGATGAACGTCTTTGTCATCAAGAGCGTGGTGAAGGACGTGTCCTTCTCCACGATCTTCAAGGGCGTGATCCCATTCGTGGTCACCGACTTGATCCGCCTCGTCATCCTGATCGCCTTCCCGCTGCTGGCGACCTGGCTGCCGACACGGATGATGGCGAATTAGGAGACGTGCTGGAGCGGCGAGTTATCTTCCCCTCTCCCCTTGTGGGAGAGGGTGGCTCGGCCGCGATAGCGGCGAGACGGGTGAGGGGTCTCTCTCCGCATGCACCTGCGTTTGCGGAAGCAACCCCTCATCCGGCGCTTCGCGCCACCTTCTCCCACAAGGGGAGAAGGAAGGGCAGCGCGTTAGTTCGATAAAGAGGTGAAGCGATGACCACACCGATGCTCGAAACCAAATACGTCTTCACCATCACCGCGCGCATCGGCGATGTCGTGACCGCCGGCGAGACCGGGATCGGCGTTCGCCGTATCATTCCAATCATCGGCGGCGAAGTGACGGGCGCGATATCAGGCAAGGTGCTGCCGTTCGGCGCCGACTTCCAGACCATCCGACCCAACGAGCTGATCGACCTCGAGGCAAAATACGCCTTCGAGACAGATGACGGCGCCGTCGTCTATGTCGAGAACAAGGGCATGCGGTTCGGCCCGGTCGAGCTGCTGCAGAAGCTCAAGCGCGGCGAGCCGGTCGATCCCAAGCTGATCTATTTCCGCACGGTCCCCAGGTTCGAGACGGGACATGAGAAGTATCGCTGGCTGATGGAGCACATCTTCATCGGCTCGGCCGCGCGGCATGCGGACCGCGTCGTGATCGACGTGCATCAGGTGGTGTGAATGCGTGGCACCGCACCGCGGGGCTGATAGTCCATTGACATTTCGATCAATGTAGCGTATACGCTACAAAATACTGACGATCAAGAGAACGGACGAATTCTCTGACTGGCTCAGAAACCTGCGAGACCGGAGAGCAAAGGCGAAAATCCTTGCCCGGATCGATCGCCTGGCACTCGGCAATCCCGGAGACGTTGCTCCGGTCGGAGGCGGCATCAGCGAAATGAGAGTCCATGAGGGCGCTGGATACCGAATCTACTACGTTCCGCGGGGCCAGGAGATCGTCGTTCTGCTTTGTGGTGGTGACAAGGGCTCTCAGCAAAGGGACATCGCCTTGGCAAGGCAGATCGCAAGTGATTTGGAGGACTGAACGATGGCAAAAGCAAAATCATTTGACGCTGCGGAGTACCTCGACAGCCCCGAGATGATTGCGGCCTATCTCACCGAAGCCTTCGAATCCGACGATCCGTCCGCAATAACGATGGCCATCGGCGCGGTGGCCCGCTCTCAGGGAATGGGCGCCATTGCCGAAAAGGCCGGCCTATCCCGTGAGAACTTGTATCGGTCGCTTGGCGGCGAGGCCAAACCTGAATTCGGCACCGTAATAAAAGTTCTCCATGCCATGGGCATCAATCTGGTGGCGCAACCCCAAGGCGGAACGAAGGCTGCGTAGCGCGCCCGACGGCATCAACGTCCGCCAGTCCATCCCAGTTTTTGGCGCGGACGTTCGGGCATCGGCACCGCTTCCGGACTGCGGTCTTTTCCGGGACCATGCATCGCTTTCACGCGGCCAGCCTTATTGACTCCCCCAGAATTCGTTATACAACATAACTATTCTGACAAGGACGCAAATGACACAGGGAAACGCCGATACCGCTGACGCGGGTGCCTCCGGGCTGCTCCGGATCGAGAGGGCGGACCGGGTTCTGACCGTGGGTCTGAACCGGCCGGCCAAGCGCAATGCGCTCAACGATGGCATCATCCTGGAAATCGGCGAGTGTTTCGCGAACCTGCCCGAGGATATCGGCGCGGTCGTCATCCACGGCATCGGCGACCATTTTTCGTCCGGCCTCGATCTCTCCGAGCTGACTGAGCACGACGCGACCGGCGGCCTGCTGCATTCGCAGATGTGGCACCGGGTGTTCGACCGCATCCAGTACAGCCGCGTCCCTGTGATCGCAGCGCTCAGGGGCGCCGTGATCGGCGGCGGGCTGGAGCTTGCCTGCTCGGCGCATATCCGCGTCGCCGAGCCCTCGACCTATTTCGCACTGCCGGAGGGACAGCGCGGCATCTTCGTCGGCGGCGGCGGCTCGGTGCGGCTGCCGCGGCTGATCGGCGTCGCCCGGATGATGGACATGATGCTGACGGGCCGCGTCTACAGCGCGACCGAAGGCGCCTCCTACGGCTTCGCGCAATACGTCACGGAAGCCGGCAATGCGCTGGGCAAGGCGATGGAGCTGGCGACCAAGGTTGCTTCCAACGCGCCGCTGACCAATTTCGCTGTGATCCAGGCGCTGCCGATGATCGCGGAGGCCAATCCGCAGACCGGCCTCCTGATGGAATCGCTGATGGCGACCGTCGCGCAGAGCGACAAGGAGGCCAAACGCCGGATCCGCGAATTCCTCGAGCACAAGACCGCAAAGGTAAAGCCGAAATCATGAGCGCACAGCCGTCCTCTTCCAGCATGGAGCGCGGCGCGAGCACTTTCCCGCTGCGGCCCATCTCGTTCGGCGATCCCGTCGTCGACATCGAGCGTCGCGACGACGGCACGATTTACCTGCGGCCCAAACAGCCGCTCGGCGACTACCCGGTCCGCATCACTGACCGTCTGCATCATTGGGCCAGCGCCACGCCGGACCGCGTCTTCATGGCCGAGCGCGAAGGCAGCCGCTTCTGGCGCAAGATCACCTATGCCGAGCTGCTGGTCGCGAGCCGGCACATTGCGTCAGGCCTGATCGCACGCGGCCTGTCGGCGGAACGCCCGGTCGTCATCCTCTCCGGCAACTCGATCGACCACGCCTTGCTGGCGTTCGGCGCGTTCTATGCCGGCATTCCGTTCTGCCCGGTGTCGCCGGCCTATTCGCTGGTGTCGAAGGATTACGGCAAGCTGTCTTACCTGATGAAGCTGCTGACGCCGGGCCTCGTCTTCGCCGAGGAAGCCGACAAATTCGCCGATGCGCTTGCCGCCAATGTCTCGCTCGGCACCGAGATCGCGGCATCCTACGGCGGCGTGCCCGGCCGCGACGTCACCCTGCTCGCCGACCTCATGGCGACGCCGATCCGCGGTGATCTCGACGAGGTCCACGGCCGGATCGGACCCGACACGATCGCGAAATTCCTGCTGACCTCGGGCTCGACCGGCAATCCCAAGGCCGTCATCAACACCCAGCGCATGATCTGCGCCAACCAGGTGATGCTGCGCGAGACGCTGGCCTTCCTCAAGGACGAGCCGCCCGTCATCATCGACTGGCTGCCGTGGAATCACACGTTCGGCGGCAACCACAATATCGGCCTGACGCTCTACAATGGCGGCTCGATGTATCTGGACGCCGGCAAGCCGATGCCCGGCGGCATCGAGGAGACCGTGCGCAATCTCCAGGAGATCTCGCCGACGGTCTATTTCAACGTGCCGAAGGGCTATGAATCGCTGCTGCCCTATCTGCGCGACGACCAGGGCCTGCGCGCAAAGTTCTTCGACCGGCTGCACGCGATGTTCTTCTCGGGCGCGGCGCTCTCACCGTTCATCTGGGACAGCCTCGACGAGCTCGCGGTAAAGGAAAAGGGTTATCGCGTGCCGATGCTGACCGGGCTCGGCGCGACCGAGACCGCGCCGTTCTTCATGTCGGTCAACCCGCGCACCAGCCGCTCCGGCCATGTCGGCCTGCCGGTGTCGGGCAACGACGCCAAACTGGTGCCGAACAACGGCAAGCTGGAAGTGCGCGCCAAGGGGCCGAACGTGATGCCCGGCTATTGGCGCCAGCCCGACATCACCGCGAAATCCTTCGACGAGGAAGGATTTTACAAGATGGGCGACGCGCTCAAGCCGTCCGATCCCGATGATTTCAACGCCGGCTTCGATTTCGACGGCCGCGTCGGTGAAGACTTCAAGCTCGCCAGCGGCACCTGGGTCAGCGTCGGACCCTTGCGCGCCCGTCTCACGGCGGCCTGCGCGCCGCTGGTGCGCGACGTCGTCATCGCCGGCATCAACCGCGACGAGGTCTCCGCGCTGGTCGTGCTCGACCTCGACGGCTGCCGGCTGATCAATCCGACGCTGCCGACCGACGATCTCGTGGTCGCGACGCGCGACCGGCTGGTGCGCGAAGCTTTTCGCGAGCGCCTGACTCGTTTCCTCAGCCAGGCCACGGGATCCTCGACGCGGATCACGCGCGCGATCCTGATGGACGCACCGCTCTCGATCGACAAGGGCGAGGTCACCGACAAGGGCTCGATCAACCAGCGCGCCGTGCTCGAGCACCGCGCCGAATTGATCGAGGAGCTCTACGCTGCCAATCCGTCGGGCCGTGTGATATCGGTCGGATAAGAAATCATCGCATCAGGAGAACGCCATGTTGTTGAAGGATCAGGCAGCCATCGTCACCGGCGGCGCATCGGGACTGGGCGCTGCCACCGCGCGTAAGCTGGCGGCGCAGGGCGCCAAGGTCGCGGTGTGCGACCTCAATACCAAGCTTGCCGAGACGGTTGCCGCCGAGATCAAGGGCGTGGCCGTGACCTGCGACGTCTCCGATGCCGCCTCCGCTGAAGCTGCGGTCGCGCAGGCCGCGAAAGCTCACGGCCCGGCGCGCGTGCTGGTCAATTGCGCCGGCATCGGCGTTGCCAAGCGCGTGGTCGGCCGCGACGGCCCGATGGCGCTCGCCGATTTCGACAAGGTGATCAAGGTCAATCTGATCGGCACCTTCAACATGCTGCGCCTTGCCGCGACCGAGATGTCCAAGCTGGAGCCGCAGGCGACCGGCGAGCGTGGTGTCATCATCAACACGGCCTCCGTTGCCGCCTATGACGGCCAGATCGGGCAATCCGCCTATTCGGCGTCCAAGGGCGGCATTGTCGGCATGACGCTGCCGATCGCGCGCGAACTGGCGCAGTTCGGCGTCCGCGTGCTGACCATCGCACCCGGCCTGTTCCTGACGCCGCTGCTCGCCAACCTGCCGCAGGAAGCGCAGGACTCGCTCGCCGCCGCGATCCCCTTCCCGCGCCGGCTCGGCCAGGCCGACGAATTCGCCGCGCTGGCGCTACACATGGTCGAGAATGCGTACCTGAACGGCGAAGTGGTGCGCCTCGACGGCTCGCTGCGCATGGCGCCGAAATAGGACGACACCCGCATGTTCGTGAACCGGCGCGAGGTCCAGATCCAGTGGGGCGATTGCGACCCCGCCAATATCGTCTATTACCCGCGCTATTTCGCGATGTTCGACGATTCGACCTCGACCCTGTTCGAGGTCGCCGGCTTCTCCAAGCAGGATCTGGTCCGCAAATACGGCCTGGTGGGCATTCCCATGGTCGACACGCGGTCCAAGTTCTACATCCCCTCGACCTATGGAGACTGGATCACCATCGAAACCAGGATCGAGAGCATCAAGCGTTCGAGCTTCGAGGTGAAGCACAATGTCTACAAGGGGGAGGCTCTGGCCATCGAGGGGTTCGAGACCCGCGTGCTGGTCGGCCGCGATCCCGTTAACCCCGACAAGCTGAAATCGGCACCATTCCCGGCGGAAATGGTAGCCAAGTTTACCGGAAGCTAAATCGCCGCATCACCAAAAGAGGGGGCTGAATTACCCCCCGATTTCTGCTTTCAAACAAACACGAAAAGGGAGGAAACAATGAAGCGCTTTTACCTGACCGCTGCCATCACGGCTGCGGCGCTTGCCCTGCCGGCGCTGCCGGCATTGGCCCAGACCAGCGAAATCACCATCGGCATCACCACCACCACGACCGGCCCCGGCGCGGCACTGGGCATTCCCGAGCGCAACGCGCTGGAGTTCGTGCCGAAGGAGATCGGCGGCGTGCCGCTGAAGGTGATCGTGCTCGACGACGGCGGCGATCCCACCACCGCGACCACCAACGCCCGCCGCTTCGTGACCGAATCCAAGGCCGACATCATCATGGGCTCGGCGCTGACGCCGCCGACCATTGCGGTCTCCAACGTCGCCAACGAAGCCGGCATTCCGCATTTCGGCCTCGCCCCCTTCCCGATCACGCCCGAGCGCATGAAGTGGTCGGTGGCGATGCCGCAGCCGATCCCGATCGTCGGCAAGGTGCTGTACGATCACATGAAGTCCAAGGGCGTGAAGACGCTCGGCTATATCGGCTACTCCGATTCCTACGGCGATCTCTGGTTCAACGACCTCAAGGCTCAGGCCGTGCCGATGGGCATGACCATCGTCGATGAGGAGCGCTTTGCCCGCCCCGACACCTCGGTGACCGGCCAGGTGCTGAAGCTCGTTGCCGCCAATCCCGACGCCATCCTGGTCGGCGCGTCCGGCACCGCGGCCGCGCTGCCGCAGACCGAGCTGCGCGAGCGTGGCTACAAGGGCCTGATCTACCAGACCCATGGCGCCGCGAGCATGGACTTCATCCGCATCGCCGGCAAAGCGGCCGAGGGCGTGCTGATGGCCTCGGGCCCCGTGATGGATCCCGAGGACCAGCCGGACGAAGCCGCGACCAAGAAGCCGGGCCTCGCGCTGAACTCGGCCTATGAAGCCAAGTACGGCCCGAACAGCCGCAGCCAGTTCGCCGGGCATTCCTACGATGCCTTCGAGATCCTCAAGCGCATCATCCCGACCGCGCTGAAGACAGCCAAGCCGGGCACGCCGGAGTTCCGCGAAGCGATCCGCCAGGCGCTGCTCTCCGAGAAGGAGCTCGCGGCCAGCCAGGGCGTCTACAATTTCACCGAAAAGGACCGCTACGGCCTCGACGAGCGCTCGCGCATCCTGCTGACGGTGAAGGACGGCAAGTACTCGCTGGTGAAGTGAGCGCTGCGGAAATTCCGAGACCACGAGAGCCGGCCCGATGGGCCGGCTCTTTTGTTTTGAGCGTCTGGATTTAGGACGCCGCCACGACATCGCTGCGCTCCCTCTCCCGCTTGCAGGAGAGGTTACACGGTGCCCGCGGAAACGTCTCGGCTACGCCGCCTGCCGCAGTGGCGTCCAGGCGAACTCGGGATAGTAATTGTCCATCATGCGATCGACGTAAGCCGTGAGGTTCGGAAATCCCTCGGCGCGCTCGCGAAAGGTCGATTCGAAAAACGGCGAGAGGATGCCGGCGAGCATGCCGAAGGCGGTGGCATCGACGCCGCAGGGCTTGTTGCCCATCAGATAGGTCTTGTCGCCGAGCTGCACCGACAGCGCGAACAGCGAGCGCACGGCGAGATCGACGTCGTCATCGGGCGCGTGACGGCCGAGGCCCGAGAGCAGATAGTTCTCGGCGACGCGGAACTGTGCATCCTCGCGCAGCTTCCCGCGGTTGTGCTCCGGCGCGCCATCGAAGAAATGCGCAGGTCCCTTGGCGAAGTTCACCGGGTCGACCCAGCGCGCCCCGACCAGCCCCCAATAGACATGGTGCTCGATCATCCGTTCGAACGCCCAGGCCTGCGCCCGCTCGGCCAGCGACAGGCCGGCGTCGAAATCGAAGCCGTAGCGGCGCTCGATATGGGCACGGATGAAGGTGGAATCGGCCACCGCCTCACCGCCGTCGTCGATGAACGGCAGCTGCCCCTTGGGCGAGGCCGGCGGCATCGCCCGCTCCTTCCGGTAGGGCAATCCCGCCATCTTGAGCTGCACCTCCGTCTTGGTAACGAAGGGGCTGATTTCCGGCAGGCCGAAGCCGGTGCCAAATCCGTAAAGCGTGATCATGAAGCTTCTCCTGAACCACCGAAAAAGTTGACGGAACCTAGTGACGGGCTGCTGCCACCATGGTGGCAGCAGCCGTGATATCTTCTGCGAAACGGGCCCCCCGCCAGGCACGGCCCATCACATGGCGGACCAGCGCGTCCGCCGCCTGGGTCAGCGAGCGTGTCACCACGCTTGCGAGAGCAAACCGGAGGTCGACGGCCATGAGATCGAGCGAAACGAGGCGGCCGAACACCGATACCGGCCACGCCTGTGCCCGCAGCATCGGAATGGCCGGGCCGAAATGGGTTGGAATGATCATGGACAAATCCTCTTCAGTCGCTGTGTTGTCCCGGTATAGAACCCCCCCTGCTGCCAACATCCTGTCAGCAGCCGCGCGCCGTTTCCTGAAAAGACCTCCAACGAGAGACCCGTCATGAGACGCGCCGACCGGCTGTTTCAGATCATCCAGGTGCTGAGACGCACGCGTAAGCCGCTGACGGCGGACGCCATCGCGGCCGAGCTCGAGACCTCGAAGCGCACGATCTATCGCGACATCGCGACGCTGATCGGCCAGCGCGTGCCGATCCGCGGTGAAGCCGGCATGGGCTACATCCTGGAGAAGGGTTTCGACCTGCCGCCCTTGATGCTGACACCCGACGAGATCGAGGCGGCGGTGCTGGGCGCACAATGGGTCGCCGGCCATGCCGATTCAGCACTGGCACGCGCGGCCGAGGATCTGATGGCCAAAATCGCCGACACCGTGCCCGAGCGCCTGCGCCCCTTCGTGCTGGAGCCGGCGAGCCGGGCACGGCCGAGCTGGAACAGGGAGCCTGATAGACTCGACATGGTACGCACGCGCACCCAGATCCACGAAGGCAAGAAGATCATGCTGCGCTATCGGGACGAGCAGGGTCGCGCCAGCGAGCGCATGATCTGGCCGATCTCGGTCGGCTATCTCGAAGCCGTGCGGCTGCTCGCGGCCTGGTGCGAACTGCGCGGCGACTTCCGCAGCTTCCGCACCGACCGCGTGGTGGAGGCGAACTATCTCGACGAGAAATATCCGGAACGACGCGACGTGCTGCGCGCCAGATGGCGGCAGAGCCTGGTCTGGGGCCCGCCCAAGGACACGTGAAGGATACGTGACGACGATGGAAGAAACCGATCTGTCGAGCTGTTGCCAGAGCTGCGGCGCCTGCTGCGGCTATTCGCAGAACTGGCCGCGTTTCTCGATCGAGAGCGACGAGGAGCTTGCCGCGATTCCGGAGGCGCTGGTCAACGAACGCCAGTCCGGGATGCGTTGCGAAGGCGATCGCTGTTCGGCGTTGCAGGGGGACATCGGGAAAGCGACGGCGTGCGGCATCTATGCGGTGCGGCCGGAGGTGTGCCGTACCTGCATGCCCGGCGATGCCGAATGCGCGATGGCGCGGCGGAAGTTCGGGCTGCCGGAGATCGCTAGCGCATGATCCGGATCCGGAGGGCCGCGCAGCGGTTTTCGGCGCCACAAACGCAAAGCGTTTGCGCGGAGATCATGCGCCAATAAAATGCACTAGGCCGGAACAGCTTCGCTGATCTCGTCGTCGAACTCGTCCTCGAGCGGTGCGAGCACCGAGAGCGGCTTGGTCGACAGCGTGATCGGCTTGCGGCCGCCCGACAGCGACGGCGAGGATTTCGCCGCGCCTTCGCGCGACAGCGCGTAAAGCGTCGAGCCGACACGGCCGCCGTTCTCGATCAGGTCGCGCTCGTTGCAGCTCGCAGCGATGGCGACCGCCAGCGAGTGCAGATGGCTGCGGCGATAGCAGAACAGCGCCAGCCTGGCGCGTGCGTCAGGGGAAACACTCTCAACCAACCTCGGCAGGCCACTCTCGCTGGCGCGATACATCTCGCCAAGGAGCTCGTCGCGGACCGGGCAGAAATCGCTTTCAAAGGCGTCGCGGCTTGAAAACATTGTAGTTCTCCCTCGTGTGAGGAAGATGCAGTGCAATTCTCTAATGAAAGGTTAACCACGCCGCCCTGTAGTCACCCGGGGTGGTTGCGCCTGTGGACGAATCAGGGGCGGCAGGAAGAAGCTCGTGGGGAGCTGCGTAGCCCGGATGGAGCGCAAGCGTAATCCGGGACCAGGCTAACCGCATCGCTCGGCTTCCGGTCTGGAACGAATCCGGGATTGCGCTTCGCTCCATCCGGGCTACGGGATCAATCGCCGGTCTCAGTTCGCCGCCATGAAGATGGAGAGGCCGAAGCCGGTGAGATGGTGCAGCGCCTGGTCGACGCCGATCAGGGTCCAGAACCAGGGGTGCTGCAGGTCCACCCCGAAATTCGCCGAGACGAACCCTTTGGCGCGGTCGATCGTGATGTGGATCACGAAGTCGATGAAGGCCACGAACCAGAATTTCGGCGCCACGATCAGGATCAGCGGCAACGCAACCGCAAGGTGAACGAGGCAGTGCACCAGGAGGGGCAGAGCCCAGCCGTGCTTCTGGTCTTTGCCATGCGCCATCCAGGCGGTCTGGAGGACGAAATCGGCGATGATGTGCTTGAAGGTGAGCAGCAACATCCAGCCAATGAGCGCTTCGACCGGAACCGCCGATGACATGGGTGGAAACGACAAAGCTGACGCCCTCATTGACGTGACAAGGAAAATTGGAGCGTTCAGCGCAACTTCTTCTTGGACCGGCTCTTCGACCGGTCAAATCGCCGGGACGTGCGATTTATGACATCTCCCGCGGCGGAATGCAGCCGGGGGGAACCGGAAAATCGCCAAGTGTGGCTAACCGGTGATAGCATGACCAATCGCCGCGCTGGCCTTGCGTAAGGTTACCTCCGGCTCGGAATTTGCATTCCGTGACCTTCGCGCTATCATTGTCGATAGAGAATATCGTTCTTTTTTCAGACGTTTAGGAATTGCAGGGGCCCCGCCGCGATCACGTCCGCAGGCCGCCCGTCCTCCGAGAATAAGGCCAGAGTGCTGCCATGAGTACTGAAGGCCCCATTTCATCACCGACCGAGCCGCCGCCGCGGCGTCCCAAGGTGATCAAGACCAATCAGCAGCAGGTCTTCCTCTACGTCGTGCTGACCCTGCTGTTGTCGCTCGCCACCGTCTGGGGCGGCCGCGCCTTGCTGCACAATTCGGAAACGCTGACCTTTGCCGTCGGCGCTCCCAACAGCGACGAGGCGCTGTTTGCGACCAAGCTCGCCACCGTGCTGAAGTCCAACGCCTCGCGCTTCCGGATCAAGGTCGTCAACAACGCAGACAACGCCAAGGCGCTCGCACAGTTCGACCGCAAGCAGGCTGACCTCGCCGTCCTGCGCACCGACGCCAAGGTGCCGCTGCGGGCGCGCACCCTCGCGATCCTCGAGCACGATCTCGTGCTACTGCTCGGCCCCGGTAACAAGAAGATCAAGTCGATCGCCGAGTTGAGGAAGAAGAAGGTTGCGGTCGTCGCCGAGAACGAGTCCTCCCTCGCCTTCGTCCGCGGCATCCTCGACATCCCCGACGGCCCCGACGCCGCGAAGATCCAGATGGCGCCGCAGGGCGCAACGCTCGACAAGCTGTTTGCGCCGTCGAATGGCTTCGGCGCGGTGATCGCCATCGTTCATGCCTCCAGGGCGGTGCGGGACAAGGCCTATGAGCAACTCGCCAAGCGCGGCGGCTTCACGCTCAACGCGATCGACGAGGCCAAGGCGCTGGCACGCAGACTCCCCGGCATTTCCAGCGAGACGCTGACGGCGGGCACGCTGTCGACCTCGCCGCAAATTCCCGACGACGATCTCGATACGATCGGCCTCGAATGGCTGCTGGTCGCGCAATCCAGGATGTCACCGAGCACGGCAGGCGAGCTCGCACGCATCGTCTACGAGAACAAGTCGGCGCTCGGGCTCGACAACAGCTTTGCCACCAGGATCGAGCCGGCCTCCGTCGAGAAGGACGCCTTCGTGATGGCTCATCAGGGCGCGGCCGACTACATCAACGACGACACCAAGTCGTTCATGGATAAATACAGCGACCTGATGTATCTCGGCGCTGCCGCGCTTAGCGTCATCGGCTCGATCTTCGCCGCGATCTACGCCAAGATCACCCGCATCGCGCCGGAGAAGGCCAGCGAGCTCTCCACCGCCATCCTCGACATCGGCGAGCGGATCGAGCACGCCCACTCCCTGGATCAACTCGAATGCCTCCAGGACGAGCTGGAGGGTATTTTGCGCGGGGCCGTCATTGGGCTTCGAGACGGCACGATCAGCACCGACGGGCTCGACACCTTCAAGCTCGGCTACGAATTCGTCCGCGACGAGATTGGCATGCGCCGCGACTATCTGAAACGTCATGCCGGCGAGACCGAAAAGGCGGCGCGCGACGCGGCCCCTGCCCAGCACGACGACAGCAATGTCGTGATGGTGAAGACCGCCCAGAGCGCCTGAGAGAGCCGGCGCAGGGCTCCCGCCCCGGAGCCTTGCCGGATTTTCCCGTGAGCACGGGGCGAAATTCGGGAACCGTCGCGATTTGCAACCGTTGGTTCCCGGTTACAACCGGAGACCGCAGCATGCGTGCACTCCTCATCATCCTCCTTCTGGGAATGCTGGCCGGGGCCGGCTACTTCGCCTACTCCGCAATGGCGGTCGAAGGTGAGCCGATCCCGACGGAAGGCTATGTGGCGCTGGCACTGGGCGCGGGGTTCTCCATCATTGTCGGCGTCGGGCTGATGGTGCTGCTGTTCTTCAGCAGCCGCCGCGGCTACGACGAGCCGCCGCATTTCAGGTAGACAGGCTCGCCAGACGGCCCCGCTGGTCCGAGGGCTCGGCGCGGTAGCGCTGATCACGCTGCCTGCCCCTGTCGTTGACGGCCTCCGCCCGGGCAGGCACTTTGGCGCCGGCGTCCCAGCCGGGACGCCGAAGACTTGTCCCAGACCGATCCCAAGATCGATCCCAAGACCGATCCCAAGACCGATCCGAGACTGATCCCGAGACCGAGCCACCTTCCCGCATGTCCAAGCCGCTGATCTCCGCTCTGGCCCAGTTCGCGGCCGCCACGGCCGGCCGCAACATGACCAAGGCGGCCTATGTCGCGGTGGTCGTCGGCGTGCTCGGCATGGTGTTGCTGTCGGACAAGCGGGCCCATGAGGCGCACGGCTGGATCGGCGCTCTGCTCTGGGCATGCCTCGCCTATTTCGTCTTCGAATGGCTGGTCCGGCTGCGCCATATGGGGCAGCACGGGCGGCTTTCGCTCTACATGTCCTCTTCTGCCGGGGTGGTCGACGCGATCGGGGCTCTGGCGGTGCCGGTCGCGCTGTTTCTCGGCGCCGAGCCCGGGACGGCTTGGCTGCTCGGCGTGCTCTGGGTGCTCAAGGTGGTCCCGGGCATTCCGGGGTTGCGGCAGCTCCGCCGCGTGCTGGTGCTGGAATCGGGGCCGCTGGTCAGCGTGCTCGTGATCTTCCTGATGGTGGTCTTCCTCGCCTCGGTCGCCGAATATTTCCTGGAGCGGGACGTGCAGCCGCAGACCTTCGGCAGCGTGCCAGCCGCGCTGTGGTGGGCCGTCGTCACGCTGACGACCACCGGCTATGGCGACGCCGTGCCGGTGACGCCGCTCGGGCGCCTGGTGGCGGCCGCGGTGATGATCTCCGGCCTCGGTGTGTTCGGCCTCTGGACCGGTATCCTGGCGACCGGGTTTGCCGCCGAGACCCGGCGCGACAACTTCCTCAAGACCTGGGAGGCCGTCAGCAAGGTGCCGTTCTTCGCGGCGCTCGGCCCCGCTGCGATTGCCGACGTCACCCACATGCTGCGGACCATGGAGCTGCCGGCGCGCACCATGATCATCCGCAAGGGGGCGCAGGGCGATTGCATGTATTTCATCGCCGCCGGCGAGGTCGAGGTCGACCTGCCCGGCAAGAAGGTGCAACTCGGCGAAGGCGCCTTCTTCGGCGAGATGGCACTGCTCGGCAACAACAAGCGCGGCGCCAACGTTTCGACCACGAAAGTATCGCGGCTTCTGGTGCTCGACCTCGTCGACTTCCGCGTGCTGATGGCACGGCACCCGGATCTCGCCGAGACCATCGACGCCGAGGCGAAACGCCGCGCGCTCGAAAACAAGTAAGATGGAGACAAGAATGTCGGACATCACCGACGCAGCCACCGGCCCCCTGCTCGAACGCGACGGCGCGCGCGCCACCATCCGCCTCAATCGGCCGAAGCATCTCAATCGGCTCCAGGCGGAGGATCTCGACGAGCTCGTCAGACTGTTTGACGTGGTCGAGGCCGACCCGGCCATCCGCGTGCTGGTGCTGACCGGCACCGGCCGCGCCTTCTCCGCGGGCTACGACCTCAACTCGGTCGCCGAGCGCGCCGTCAGCGCGAACGAGCAGCAGAGCGCGGGCTCCGCCTTCGAGGTGGTCGTCAACCGGCTGGAGGATCTGGGCGTGCCGACGATCTGCCGGCTCAACGGCGGCGTCTATGGCGGCTCGACCGACCTCGCGCTCGCCTGCGATTTCCGGATCGGCGTCGACACCGCCGAGATGTTCATGCCGGCGGCGCGGCTCGGGCTGCATTATTACCCGAGCGGCATCAAGCGCTACGTCACCCGGCTAGGTCTCGACAATGCAAAGAAGCTGTTCCTGACCGCGCAAAAGATCAGCGCGCCGGAAATGCTGCGCATCGGCTATCTCACCGCGATGGTGGCGGTCGAATTTCTGGACGAGGAGGTCGACCAGCTTGCCGGCATCCTCGCCGGCAACGCCCCGCAGGCGATGGCCGGCATGAAGCGCGCGATCAACGAATTCGCCCGCGGCGAGATCGACGATCGCGCCGCCGACCAGCGCCACCGCGACAGCATGCGCGGCGACGAGATCAAGGAAGGCATCAAGGCGTTCGCGGAGAAGAGAGCGCCGAAGTTTTAGCTCCGAGTCTTCGCAAAACACCACCCTGTGGTTATGGGTCCCGGGTCTGCGCTTACGCTTGCCCGGGACGACACTGAATGTGAGGCACGCGCGCCCTCAGCCTCCGACCGCCTTAGCATGCTCCGCCGCCATCTCCTCGTCCGCCGCGTTGATGCGCTGGAATGCCGGGCGCGAGGTCATGCGATCGGCATAGCGGACGAAGACGTCCTTTTTCGGCACGATGCCGAACATCATGGTCCAGCTGAAGGCGACGCCCCACAGCACATCGGCAGCCGTCATGCGTTCGCCGAGCAGATACGGTCCCGTCGACAGCTGCGCTTCGAGCGCTCCTAACATGGTGTCGTAATCGGCATAGGGCGACTGCGTGATCGGCGCCGGCTCGCGCTGCATGAACTTGTCGATCAGCGCCGGCTCGAACGACGAGCCGTAATAGGTGATCCAGCGCAGATAAGGCCCGCGCAGGGGATCGTTCAGCGCGGGCGTCAGCCCCGCCTGCGGAAACAGATCGGCGAGATAGATTGTGATCGCGACCTGCTCGGTCACGAGCGCCTCGCCGTGGCGAATCGCGGGCACCTTGCCGAGCGGGTTGATGGCGAGATAAGCGGGCTGACGTTGCTCGCCGGCCTTCATGTTGAGGACTTGGAGATCATAGGGCGCTCCCAGCTCCTCCAGCAGCACCCGCGTGCCGGTGGCGCGCGTCTGCGGCGAGTAATACAGCGTGATGCGGTTCGGATCGGTCATGGCAAATCTCCTGGGGCGCCGTCTGGCGGGGCCCCAGCTCTACGCGACCATACCTGACATCCTGTGTCAGGTATGATTTAAAGCGATCATGCGCGCGAGCCGGATGCTGTCGATCCTCACCACCCTCCAGGCCAGGGGCCAGGTCACCGCGCCCGAGCTGGCCGAGGCCTGCGAGGTCTCGGTGCGCACGATCTATCGCGACATCGACGCACTCGCCGCCTCCGGCGTGCCTGTCTATGCCGACCGCGGCGCCGAGGGCGGCTATCGTCTGCTCGACGGCTATCGCGTGCGGCTGAACGGCCTGTCGCAGAGCGAGGCCGGCGCGCTGTTCCTCGCAGGACTGCCGGGCCCCGCGGCGGCGCTTGGGCTCGATGCGGCGATGATCGCCGCGCAGAACAAGTTGATGGCGGCGCTGCCCATCCACCTGCGTCAGGATGCCAGCCGGATGCAGGAGCGGTTTCACCTGGACGCACCCGGCTGGTTCGGCGAGGCGGAACAGCCGGAGCATCTGCGCACGATTGCCGGCGCGGTGCTGCGCGGGACATCGATAAAAATCCGCTACCAGAGCTGGCGCGCGGAAAAGCAGCGCCGCCTCGCACCGCTCGGCCTCGTGCTGAAGGGCGGCAGCTGGTATCTGGCAGGCCGCGTCGATTCCAGCGTGCGCACCTATCGCGTCGCGCGCGTGCTCGACTGCACGGCGCTCGACGACCGCTTCGAGCGTCCCAGCGATTTCGATCTCGCCGCCTATTGGCAGGCCGCGACGCTTCGGCTCGAGGCCGAGATGCATCCTGTTGTCGCGGTCGTGCGGCTGTCGCCATTCGGCGTCAAGCTACTCGACGCACTGAGCCAGCCCTACGTCAAGGCGCGCACGCAGCTTGAAGAGACCGCCGATGCCGACGGCTGGCGCATTGCGCGCGTGCCTGTCGGCAAGACGTCGTGGCACGCCGCCGCCGAATTGTTGCGGCTCGGTCCCGAGGCCGAAGTGCTGGAGCCCGCCGATCTCCGCGACAAGATGAGGGAGATGACGCGGGCGATGGACGCACGCTATCGCGCGGCGCGGAAAGCCTGACCGCGGCACATTATGACGCAGGCCATGAAACAATCCTGAAACACGATTCTCCCCATCGCCTGTGAACGCGATCGCATCTCGGCTCGACCGAAATGCAGGGACACAACAACGGCCTTAGCGCCAATTGGAGAATGAAGATGTTTCGTAAGCTTGCTCTTGGTCTGATCGCTGCCGGTTCGCTCGGTGTTGCCGCGCTCGCCCCCACCGCCGCTTCGGCCGGCGGCTTCCATTACCATGGTCATCACAACCATTGGGGTCCGGGCTGGGGCTTTGGCGGCGTCTACGTCAACACCGGCGTCAGCAACTGCTACCAGGAGCGCGTCGTCCAGACCCGCCATGGCCTGCGCGTGCGCGTCGTGAATGTCTGCGCCTACGGGATTTACTGAGCCCGCTTGCACTGGTTGACGCAGCCCCGGTCGTTCCGCGACCGGGGTTCGTCGTCTCAGCTCGCCAGGGCCGTCGGTGTCGCGGAAGCGGCTTGCTCGTCCGCCAGGGCATTACGCTCGGAGATCCATCGTTCGGCCCGCGAACGCCGCAGCGAGGGCGCAAAGAGGAATCCCTGGGCGACGTCGCAACCGATCCGGCGGATGATCTCGAGCGCCTCCGGGCTTTCGACGCCCTCGGCCACCACCTTCATGTTGAATGCCTTCGCAAGCGCGACAGAGGCATCGACGATCTTCATCATGTCCTCGTCGGTTTCGCAGCCCTTGATGAAGGATTGGTCGATCTTCAGCTCGCTGAAGGGAAGACGCGCCAGGGCCGCGAGCGACGAATAGCCGGTGCCGAAATCATCGATGGCCGTCCCGATCTTCTTGATCCGCAGCCGCACCAGAATGTCGTTGGCACGATCGACGTCGGCCATCGCCGAGGTCTCGGTGATCTCGACGGTCAGCGACGTCGGCGAAATGTTTTCGCGGCGCAGGATCTCCTCGATCCTGTCGGGCAGGGTCAGGTCCGACATCAGCGAGCCCGAAATATTGACGGCGATGGTGAAGCCGGGATTGCGTTCGATCAGCTTGCGACCCTGCGACATCGCCGATGACAGGATGCAATCGGTCACCTCGCGCATGAGTCCGGCCTGTTCGGCAATCGGGATGAAGATCATCGGCGAGACCATGCCGAATTCGTCGGTGCGCCAGCGTGCGAGCGCTTCGGCGCCGACGACCCTCCCGGTCACAAGCGCGATCTTCGGCTGAAACTCGACGAAGAACTCGCGGTTCTCCAGGCCACGCACGATCCGTTCGGGCGTGATCAGGAGCTGCGGCGAGGCGGAGGTCGCGGCCGGCGGGGCGCGCCGCTGCAATTCCAACGCACTGCGCAGACGGTTCAGATCGAGCGGCTTGGTCAGGCATGCGCCGACCGAGAGCTTCAGCCCGTTCGCGACGCGGCGTGTGGCCTTCATGATACGATCATCGCAGCCGCTGATGATCACGATCGACATCGCGCGCAGGCCGCGCTCGGCCACGAAACGCAACAGCTCTACCCCGTCCCGCTCGCCGAGCGACAGGTCGAGCGCCATGATTTCGAAGGCCTCGCGGGCCAGAAGTTCGGTAGCGGCCTCGTAAGATGAAGCAACCACCGTCTCGTAACCGAGCTTGGCGCCGATTTTGCCGATCAGAACCCGTTGCACCAAATCGTCGTCGACCACCAGAAGACGGCCCCTCGTCGCATTCATCACCAATCTCTCCAGACGTCGCAGCGTTGATGGCGTGACGCTTAGAGCAGCGGCCTCGCTTGGTTATGAAGACAAGACGGCTAAAACTTTCCCGATCCGGAAGCATTTGTTAGGCATGTTTCCGGAGCAGCCAAGTGACTGATTTTCATCACGTTTATGCAACGCCTGACGAGACGGTATCGGGATGTTCGACGCCATCCCTAAGTGCAATGAACACGCCGTAAAGTGCGCTATCGGAAGCCGGCAAAGCCACGTCAAATTACGGGAACGGCGTCACCGGCGCTCGTGCATCTGCGTGGCCTGCCGCTGCCGGCGAAACCAGGCCCAGGTCTGGCGCGTCGTTCTGATGTAGCCGCGGCCGCGATGAACAATCTCGCCGTCGACGATCCCGTTCAGCTTCGGCAGCGCGTGAAACGGAATCGAGGGATAAGCGTGGTGCTCGACATGGTAGGGCATGTTCCACGCGAACCATTTGACGACCGCGCCGGTGTAGGTGGTGCGGGTGTTCTGGAACGCGCTGCGGGTGCGGTCGCAGCCGGTGTGCTCGGCATAGAGATAAGGCCGCAGGAAGAACTGCCCGATCACCAGCGGGACAATCCAGACCCAGAGCAGCAAAGCTGACGAGAACCACAGCGAGAGCGCCAGCAGCAGCGCGTAGAGCGCGACATAGGCACGCGCCTCTGTCACGATGGTGGCGCGCTTGTTCTCGGGGATCCAGGGCACCACGACCTTGCCCGTGACGGCGTGGCCGAGCATCAGGCGGAGCCGGCCGGCGACCTGGAGCAGGCCGCTATAGGCGATCGCGAGCTGCGTGTCGGACGTCGGCTTCACCCCGACGATCAGCTCGGGATCCTTGTCGGGATCCTGAGTGTAGCGGTGATGGTCCCAGTGAAACAGGCAGTAATATTCGTAAGGCAATCCGATGATGAAGGACGAGAGATGGCCGACGACGAGATTGAGGCTGCGACTCCTGAACGCGGTCTTGTGCGCGGTCTCGTGCACCGCCATGAACAGGAAGGCGACGATATAGCCCTGCACCGCCATCAGCGGCAGCGCCCAGAGCACGCCGCGGCGGGAAGCGACCATCCAGATCAGCGCGCCCACCAGCACGATCACGCCGTAATGGCCGAGGCTCTGCGCCGCGCCCCTGAGATTGGAGCGTGCCGACAATTCGCGCAACATCGCCGGCGTCAGCGGCTTCAGGCGATGGCCGGGTTCTGAAACGGTCGCGTCACTCATGATCGGTTGCCTGCCCTATTTACCGAGAAGCGCTGCGATCTCGGCCTTGATGAAGGCCTGGTCGCGCGGATTGCCGACGGGGTTGCCGGCGCGATGGCCATGCAACGACGGGATCGGATGCAGCACGGCCGATTTGGCGCTGGTCAGACGGCCGAGCTCAGCTTCGTTGTCGCGGACGTCGAAATAGCGATCGGTCGCGCCCGGCATCAGCAGCATGTGCGCCTTGATCGCCGCCAGCGCCCGATCGAGATCGCCACCGAATGCCGCACAACGACTGATGTCGCCGCGCTGCCAGATGCCAATCTGCGCCAGCAGATCGTTGGCGTCGCGCCGCGCGAACGTCGCGTCCCAGGTGCGGACGAGATAGTCCTCCAGCGAGGTGAAGCCGGCCTCGCGCCACAGCTCGTCGCGGTAGAAGCCGTGCGACATCGCCCAGCCGGCATAGACGCGCCCCATGGCGCGATAGCCTGCAACGGGCTTCTCCACGAAGCGGCCGTCGCGGAAGGCGGGATCGGCGGTGAGCGCGGCTTTCACGCTCTCCAGGAAGACGTAATTGTAGGGCGCGCAGCGCGCGACGCCGCAGACCACGGCGGCCCGCTCGACCATATCGGGATGCAGCGCTGCCCAGTGATAGGCCTGCATGCCGCCCATCGACCAGCCATAGACCAGAGCCAGCTTCGAAATGCCGAAGCGCTCGGTGAGGAGCCGGTGCTGGACCGCGATCGCGTCGTGATAGGTCATCTCGGGAAACGGCGCCGCGCTGTTCGACGGCGAGGATGACAGGCCGTTGCCGAACAGGTTCGGGATGATGATGAAATAGCGCGTGGGATCGAGCACGCCGTCCGGGCCAATCAGCCACTCGATGTCGGTGTGCTGCGCGCTGAACGAGGTCGGGTAGAGGATGACGTTATCTCTCGCCGGACTCAGCGTGCCGTAGGTCTTGTAGACGAGCTTCAGCGAGGAGAAGACGGCCCCGGACTGGAGGGGGACGTCGCCGGCCTCGAAGATATCGTCGTGCGCCGTCATAAGCCGAACTCCCGCTCGCGCCCCAAAACGCGCCGCTGGCGCGGTGATGCATCGATCATGCCGAGCCCGCAGACGCGCCATCGCGCCGCGATCAATAACTGTACTTATAGTACAGTTATTTTATGCCGGCAAGATAAATCCGTTCGCCCGCTCAGGCGATGGCCGCGATGTAGCGCTCCACCGACGCCGCGAACGCGGCCTTGGCACCGCCAGCGATGTTGCGGCCCCACCAGGCGCCATAGATGCGATCGAAGGCGAGCGGCTCGACGGCAGCCGCGATCCGCCGCACCGCGGCGGCGTTGAGCGGCATATAGTTCGGATAGGAATACATGAAGCTGACGAAGCGGCGGTCCATCGTCACCTGGGCGATGTCGCCGGTGAGCAACGCGCCCCGGCCCTCCGCACTGCGCGCCGAGTGCAGCATGGTGGCGCCGGCGAAATGACCGCCGGTGCGCAGCAGCAGCATATCGTCGGAGATGCGGTGGCTTTCGCCGGTCCAGTGCACGATCGAGGGATGCGGCCGCGTGACGAAAGCGCGATCGTCGGCATGCAGGTAGACCGGCACGCCGCCAAAGGTGTCGCTCCAGTCGGCGAGCGCGCCGTAATAGTGCGGATGCGAGATCGCGATCGCCTTCAGCCCGCCGAGTGCCGCAACGTGTTGGATGGCCTCATCGGTCGCCAGCGGAATGCAATCCCACATCACGCAGCCGTCGCCTTGAGGCACCAGCAGCGCGCGCTGCCCGATGGCGAAGCTCGGCTCGAGGCCAATGCCGGTGAGGCCGAGATCGTCGCGTCCCACCAGCCGGTGCCCCCGCGCGAGCTCCTCGCGCGTGAGAAAGCTCTGCCCTTTCCAGTTCACGAACTGCCGCTCGTCCTCGCAAATCAGACAGGAGGCGGGCGGATTTCCGCCGTTCGGAAATTGCGCGCCGCAGGTTTCGCAGGTCCAGAGAGGCATGAAGAGAGAGCTCCGTGGGAAGATCGCAGGATGACATCGCGAACGCGCTGTCAGCAAGATCGATCAGCGGCGCGGTAACTGGAACCAACGCGGTGAGCGCCCGTTACGTTCGGATCGACGCCAGAACGATTGGCCAAGAGGATCACGGCACACGAAGAGCATGTTTGGGTATCGATGACTTCGCGGCCTCCCTCACAATCCCGTATCTGGCCCCTGTTCGCGCTCAACTTCTTCATGGCCGACATGCAGTCGGGCATCGGTCCGTTCGTCGGCGTCTTCCTCCAGGAGCGCGGCTGGGCGACCGGTCTGATCGGCACCGCGCTGACGATCGGCAATGTCGCGGGCATGCTGATCACGACGCCGATCGGCGGCTTCATCGATGCCAGCCGCAACAAGCGGCTATGGGTCGTCATTCCCGGCATCTGCGTCGTCCTTGCCTCCGCGATCATCCTGATCTCGCAAAATTTCTGGGCGGTGACGTTCTCGCAAGTGGCGCAGTCGCTGGCGAGCGCCGCCATCGTGCCGGCGGTCACCGGCATCACGCTGGGCATCGCCAGGCAAAAGGGCTTCAACGCACTCAACGGTCGCAACCAGGCGTTCAACCACGCCGGCAACATGGTCGGCGCGGGGCTGTCGGGCTATCTCGGTTACACATACGGCTATGTCGCCGTGTTCGTGCTCGCGGCCGTGTTCGGTGCGATCGCGATCGCCTGCGTGCTGATGATCCCGGCCAAGGCCATCGACGACCGTGCCGCGCGCGGCAGCAAGGAGGATGACTCCAAGGCTGCGCCGGATGCGATGACGATGCTGCTCAAGCACAAGCCGCTGCTCGTGCTGGCGCTCGCGCTCGCTCTTTTTCATCTCGGCAATGCCGCCATCGTGCCGCTCTACGGGCTTGCGGCGGTCGCCGAGGGGCAGGCCAACGGCCCGAGCTTCGTTGCGACCACCGTGGTGATCGCACAAGGCGTGATGATCGTGACCTCGCTGATCGCGATGAAGGCCGCGAGCAAGCGCAATTACTGGCCGGTGATCCTGGTATCCTTCATGTTCCTGCCCATTCGCGGCGTGCTGGCCTTTTTCGTCACGGGGTGGTGGGGCGTGGTGCCGATGCAGGTGCTCGACGGCATCGGCACCGGACTGCAGACGGTCGCCGTTCCCGGCATGGTGGCGCGGGCGCTCAACGGCACCGGCCGCATCAATCTCGGCCAGGGCGCCGTGATCACGGTGCAGGGCGTCGGCGCCAGCCTCAGTCCCGCGCTCGGCGGTTGGATCACGCAGTGGATCGGCTACGGTCCGACCTTCCTGCTGCTCGGCGGCTTCGGGCTTGCATCGATGGTGCTGTGGTTCGCGTTCGGAGCGACAGTGAAGAAGTATTGAGCTTCATCGCCGCCATCGGTGTCATGGCGCAAATTGCTGGTTCAGGCCGACCCTGAAGGTGTGAAGCTCGATGTCGCCGGCCGGCATGCTGGTCGCTGGAATGGACAGGGAGAGCTGGCGGCCAAGATTGAGATACAGATACTCCGCCTTGAACGACCAGTGCGGCGCGAACGCCCATTCTCCGCCGCTGCCGACCGCATAGCCGATATTGTAGCCGCTTGCGGAGGCATGACCGTCCAGCGCGCCGGGAAAACCGGGCATCGGGAAATTATTGGTCAATCGGACATGAGAACTGTCGAGGCTTGCCTTGACATGGGCCCAGGCGAGACCGCCCGTGGCATAGAGCAGCCAGTTGTTGCTGGCATAGCCGAGACGGCCGCGCAGGGTACCGAGATAGTCGATGTCCTGGGTCACCCTCACGGTGCCGGTGTAATTGTCGAAATCGCCGACCAGGAAAACGGGACGAAACGCATATGAGCCCGATGCCCGCCCGCCGATCCCGGCAGCGCTCACATCGGCTTCGACGCCGGCGACCAGATGCCCGCTCTGCCAGTTGTAGCCTGCCTGCAATCCGCCCAGCCAGCCGGACTGATCGACACCCAGCGTAAACGGCGCCGATGCCGTCGACGTGAGATTGTTCACGCCGGGAAACTGCGCCGGCAGTGCACCGGGATCGACCCTCGCCGCGTTGCCATCCCCGGTGCCGTAGCCGGCGTGAACACCCGCATAGAAGCCCGTCCAACTGAAGCCGACCGGCAGCGGCGCAGGCGGAGCCTTGAGCGCGATGTCGGCGGCCGTTGCATCGGTGGCACAAGCCGCGCCAAGGCCAAGCGCCAGCAAAGCCGGCAGCAGATCGCGCGCACGAGGTGTCATCCGGTCATTTCCTTCCAGTCGGTCGATCACTCGCTGGCGACGATAGGCGGGAAGCGATCCGCGTTCGTGGCAGGGCACGAACCCTCGAATGGACTGAGCTGAAACGCAGAGACAGCGGCTGTGCCTGTTGCGATCCGGGCACACCGGACTGCGGCACCTGGTCGCGGTCGCAGCGCGTCATCGCAAGTGGCTTATCACGCAATTTCCCGCTTTTGCGGTTGCGGCGCAGCAGCGTGACGATACAACCTGTCGTAATCGCCAACAGACCTGCCCTTCCCGATCGATGATCCAGCCTCAACTCTCCTTTGATGGCGACCCGAACGGCCCGGCCTATGAAAGATGGCGCGAGCAGTTTTGCCGTCAGGTGGCGAATGTCGATTTCGTGCCGGTCGGGGAAGGGCGCGTCCACCGGACCATTGCGCCGGCCATTCTTCCCCGCATCAGACTCTCGGCCTCGTTCGGCTCGCCGATATCTTTCGTGTCGTTGGGGACGAACGACGAATTGGTGATTACGACGTCGCCCAATTCGGCGTTGAGCGGGACCATGGGAAAACGCCCGCTGGAGATCGCGGCGGGCGACGTCACAATCGGAGATCCCTCGATCAAGGGCGCCTACATCACCCAGACCGGGAACGGAAATTTTCGGACCGCGCTGCTGCCGCGCAAGGCGTTGCTACGCGTTTGCCCGAATGCCGAGGACCTCATTGCGCGGTCGATCCCCGGCGCCAATCCGATCACGTCGATGTATCTGCGCTATTACGACCTCGCGCATGCTTATGCCGACAAGCTCGCCCCCGCGGAGCTCGATGCGGTCTCGCAGCATTTGTTCGACCTGTCGGTGCTGATGATCGGAGCCCGCGGCGATGTCGCCGAGGAAGCTCGGACGCGCGGCCTTGCCGCTGCGCGTCTCGAGACGCTCAAATCCGACATCATGGCGCAATTGGACAGCCCCGCGCTGTCGCTCACCGTCCTGTCAGCCGCGCACCGGGTCAGCCCGCGCACGATCCAGCTGCTGTTCGAGCAGGCCGGCATCACCTATAGCGGCTTCGTGCTGGAGCAGCGCTTGCTGCGCGCCGAGCGGCTGTTGCGAAATCCCGCCATGCGCACGCGCAAGATCATCGAGATCGCGCATCTCGCCGGCTTCCACGACGTCTCGTACTTTCACCGGGCCTTCCGCCGCCGCTTCGGCCAGACGCCGGACGACGTCCGGCGGCTGGCCGGCGATGCCAATTAGGCGAACTCCACCACGATCTTGCCGAAATGGCCGCCTTGCTGCATCAGGCGCAGCGCGTCCGGCACCGCATCGAAGCTGAAGAGGCGGTCGATCACCGGCTTCATGCCATTGCGTTCGATCGCGGCTGTCATGCCTTCGAACATACAACGACTGCCGACGGAGAGGCCGATGACGTGCAGGTTCTTGGCGAACAGGCTCGGAATCGCGATCTGCTGCGAGAAGCCCGTGAGCACGCCGATCACCAGGATGGTGCCGCCGACTCGCGCGGCCTCGAGCGATTGCGCAAAGGTGTCCTTGCCGCCGACTTCGACGACGTGGTCGACACCTCCGCCGCACCACTCCGCTGCGGCCTTGCCCCAGTCCGGCACCGCCCGATAATTGATGGTGTGGTCGGCGCCGAGCGTTTTGGCGCGTTCGAGCTTTTCGTCACTCGACGACGTCACGATCACGCTCGCACCGGCGAGCTTGGCGAATTGCAGCGCGAAAATCGAGACGCCGCCGGTGCCCTGCACCAGCACGGTATCGCCGGGCTTCACATCAGCTTCTTCGAACAGCGCGCGCCAAGCCGTGAGCCCGGCGCAGGGCAGCGTCGCGGCCTCCTTGAACGAAAGATGTGCGGGCATGCGGCTGACGCCCTCGGCATCCAGCACCATGACCTGCTGCAACACGCCGGATCGCGTGCCGCCGAGCGCGTAACGGCGGCTGGCCGCCGAAACTTTGCCGTCAATCCAGGACTGAAAGAACATTGGACAGACGCGATCGCCGACCGCAACGCGCGTGACGCCGTTTCCGACCGCGATCACCTCGCCCGCACCGTCCGAGAACGGGATCAGCGGCAATCGGGTGGCGCCGCCCTTTCCTTGCACGGTGAGCAGATCGCGGTAGTTGAGCGAGGCCGCCCTCATGCGCACCGCGACCTGGCCCGGTCCGGGCACGGCCTCCGGCAGGTCGGCCAGCTCCATCCCCTCGATCGACCAGCCGCGCGCAACCTGCCAGGCCTTCATGGGGGCGCTCCGTCTCAGGTGCCAAAGCTCTTCTGCACCGCCTTGTCCAGCGTCTCGCCGCCGACGAAGCGCTGGCGCAGTTCGCGCTTGAGCAGCTTGCCGCTCGGATTCTTCGGCAGGGCATCCACAAAGATGACGCGCTTGGGCACCTTGAAATGCGCCATCTGGCCTGCGCAGTGCTTGATGACGGCGTCCTCGTCCAGCTTCTCGCCGCTTTTGACGACGACAATGGCGGTGACCGCCTCGATCCAGCGCGGATCGGGCAGGCCGACGACGGCGACCTCCGACACGGCGGGAATGCGATAGACCATCTCCTCGACCTCGCGGCTCGCGACATTCTCGCCGCCGGTCTTGATCATGTCCTTGACGCGATCGACCACGGTGATGTGGCCCTCGTCGTCGACGGTGGCGAGATCGCCCGAGTGAAACCAGCCGCCGGCGAAGGCCGCCGCGGTCTTGACGGGATCGTTGTAGTAGCCGGAAAGCAGATGCGGCGAGCGGTGTACGATCTCGCCGACCTCACCGACTTTCACGTCCTCCATCGCGGTATTGACCACGCGCGTCTCGACATTCAGCACCGGCTTGCCGGCCGAGCCCGCCTTGCGCAGCTGGTCCTCGGGGCGCAGCACGGTGGCGAGCGGCGCGATCTCGGTCTGGCCGTAGAAATTCCAGAACTTCACGTTGGGCAGGCGGCGCTGCAGCTCGAGCAGCACTTCTACCGGCATGATGGAGGCGCCGTAATAGCCCTTCTGCAGCGTCGACAGATCGGTCTTGTCGAAAGACGGCGAGCGCAGCATGGCGATCCAGATCGTCGGCGGCGCGAAGAAGGACGTGATCTTGTGCGCCTGGATCAGCGCCAGAATATTGTCGGCCGTCGGCTTGCCCGTGATCACGCCGGAAGCGCCGAGATAGATTTGCGGCCCCAGGAAGACGTCGAGCTGGGCGCAATGATAGAGCGGAAGCGCGTGCAGGAACTTGTCCTCCACGCTCATGCCGCCGTCGATGATGCAGCTGACATACTGCCACATCACCGCTTCATGGGTCAGCATCGCGCCCTTGGGCAGGGATTCGGTGCCAGAGGTGTAAACGATCTGCGCGAGATCACGGCTGTCGGCTGACGCTTCCAGGAACGAGCCGTCGGCATCCAGCAGACCATCGAAGGTGGTGAGACCCGCGGGCGCCGCGGCGGGATCCTCGCCCGGCAACCAGACCATCTTCTCGACCGCGCAATCCTTGGCGCTTGCGGCCTTGGCTGGCTCGACGAAATCAGGGCCGGTCGCAAGCAGCTTCGCGCCGGAGCTCTTCAGGATGAAATTGATCTCGTCCGGGTTGAGCATGAAGTTGATCGGCACCAGCACCGCGCCGATCCGCGCCGCCGCAAAGCGCAGCGCGGCGAAGGCGTGCGAATTGCGCGAGAGCACCGCGATGCGATCGCCCTTCCTGACGCCGAGACCGAGCAGGCCGCGGCCGAGCCGGTTGCAGATCGCATCCATCTCGGCAAAGCTCCAGCTCACTTCGCCGCAGCTCACCGCGAGCTTGTTCGGCTCGCGGCCCGCCGAGCGGCGCAGCAGATCGCCGATGGAATGCTCGCGGGCTTTGGCGATGGTGGCTGCGGTGTCGGCGGTCATGTCTTCTCCCTGAATCTTTGTCTTGCGTGAATGGTGGCCTGAGCGCTCGTCGGCCCGCCGCATTCAGACGTATTTGCATTTCCGCGAACGTAATCGGCGCGATTGGCTGCGTCAAATCAACCGGCCGCCGCGGCGCCAACACGCAAGAATTGACCGCCCAAAGCAGCAAACCTGGTTTCGTGCACCAACGATAATATTGGGGGAAATACCATGCGCCGGATTATGTGCGCCGCATTTGCGGCTGCACTCGCTGCGTTTGCCGTCGAACCTTCTCGTGCCCAGCAGGCGCCGCTCAAGATCGGGGTGCTCTCCGACTTCTCCTCGGTCTATTCCGACATCGGCGGCCAGGGCAATGTCGAGGCCACCCGGATGGCGATCGAGGATTTCGGCGGCCAGATGTTCGGCAAGCCGATCGACATGGTCTCGGCCGACGTGCTCAACAAGCCCGACGTCGCCTCCACCATCGCCCGCAAATGGTGGGAGACCGAAGGCGTCGACATGATCATCGACCTGCCGACCTCGGCGACCGCGCTCGCGGTGATGGAGCTGTCGAAGCAGTACGAGAAGATCATGATCGTGACGGACGCGGCCAGCTCCGACATCACCGGCAAATCCTGCTCGCCCTACACCGCGCACTGGACCTACGACACCTATGCCAACGCCCACACCGTCGGCAGCGCCATCGTCAAGAACGGCGGCGACACCTGGTTCTTCCTCACCGCGGATTACGTGTTCGGCCATTCGGTCGAGCGCGACACCGGCGATGTCGTGAAGGCCGCCGGCGGCAAGGTGCTGGGCAGCGTCAAGCATCCGCTCAACACCGCGGATTTCTCGTCCTTCCTGCTCCAGGCCCAGGCTTCCAAGGCCAAGATCATCGGGCTCGCCAATGGCGGCGGCGACACCATCAACGCCATCAAGCAGGCCGGCGAGTTCGGCATCGTCGCCGGCGGCCAGAACCTGGCCGCGATCGTGATGTTCATCTCCGACGTGCACAGCCTGGGCCTCAAGCTTGCGCAGGGACTGATCATCACGGAGGCCTATTACTGGGATCTCAACGACAAGACCCGCGCCTTCGGCAGGCGCTTCATGGAGCGCGTCAAGCGGATGCCGACTATGAACCAGGCCGCGACCTACAGCGCGACGCTGCATTACCTCAAGGCGGTGCAGGCCGCCGGCATCAGGGACACCAAGACCGTGATGGCCAAGATGCGCGAGCTGCCGGTGAAGGACGCCTTCACCGACAATGGCGTGCTGCGCGAGGACGGCCGCATGGTGCACAGCATGTACCTGTTCCAGGTGAAGAAGCCGGAAGAATCGAAGGCTCCGTGGGATTACTACAAGCTGCTCGCCGAGGTGCCGGCCGATCAGGCGTTTCGTCCGCTGAAGGACGGCGGCTGCCCGCTGGTGAAGTGAAACAGCCCGGATCGAGCCGATCGTCTTCCGTTCAACAGGCCTCGCTCGTCCGCTTGACCATTTTGGGCGGACGAGCGGCGACGACCACATGCAGCTCAAAATAAAGGCAGGAGAGCCTCGCACCGCCATCTGATCTGCATCAAGTTGCGATGCAAAAATTCGCTGCAATGTTGAGGCCGTCCCTTCCGCGCGATCAGCCGGCTGGGCGCGCGTTTCTCAACAGTGGGCGCCGTTTCACGGCGTTTTGAACAGATGAACTTCACTCCGGGTCGCGTCATCGCCGCGATCGCCGTGCTCGTTGCAGGCGGCGGCTATTACTATTGGCAGCACCGCGATACCAACACGCTGCCGGCAGGCTTCGCCCGCGGAAATGGCCGCATCGAAGCGGTCGAAATCGATATCGCCACCAAGACTCCGGGACGGATTCGCGAGATCCTGGTCGGGGAAGGCGACTTCGTCCGTGCAGGCCAGGTTCTGGCGCGCATGGACACCGAGCAATTGCAGGCCCAGCGCCGCCAGGCCGAAGCGCAGCTCCAGCGCGCAACCATCAACGTCGAGACCGCAAAGAGCCTGGTGAACCAGCGCGAGGCCGAGCGCAAGGCCGCGGAGGCCGTGGTCGACCAGCGCGTCGCGCAGCTCGACAGCACGAGCCGCAAGCTCGATCGTTCCGAACAATTGATCAAGACGAGCGCGGTGTCGCAGCAGGTCCTCGACGACGACCGCTCCGCCAACGCCACCGCAAAGGCGGCGCTCGCCGCGTCCCACGCCCAGGTCGCAGCATCCGAGGCCGCGATCAGCTCCGCGCGCGCGATGGTGATCGACGCCGGCGCTTCGGTCGATGCCGCAAAGGCCGCGATCGAAAGCATCAATGCCGACCTCAACGACAGCGTACTCAAGGCGCCGCGCGACGGCCGCGTGCAGTATCGGGTATCGCAGCCCGGCGAGGTGCTTGCTGCCGGCGGCCGCGTTCTCAACATGGTCGATCTCGGCGACGTCTACATGACGTTCTTCCTGCCGACGGCCGATGCCGGCCGCGTCGCGATCGGCGCCGAGGTTCGCCTGGTGCTCGACGCCATCCCGCAATATGTGATCCCCGCCAAGGCCACCTTCGTCGCCGACGTCGCCCAATTCACACCCAAGACCGTCGAGACCGAGGAGGAGCGTCAGAAGCTGATGTTCCGGATCAAGGCGCATATCGCACCCGAGTTGCTGCGCCAGCACATCGAGCATGTGAAGACCGGCCTGCCCGGCATGGCCTATGTGCAGCTCGATCCGGCCGCGCAATGGCCCGGCAATCTCACCATCAAGCTGACGAGATGAGCACGACGGCCGCAGCCGAGCCAGCTGCCGGGCGCGGCAGCGTGGTGCATCTCGACGGCGTGGGCTTGAGCTACGGCAAGACCCGCGCGCTGGAGGCCATCACGCTGGACCTGCCGTCCGGCTGCATGGTCGGATTGATCGGCCCCGATGGGGTCGGCAAATCCAGCCTGCTCTCGCTGATCGCCGGGGCCCGCGCGATCCAGCAGGGGCGCATCGAAGTGCTCGGCGGCGACATGGCGAATTCGCGCCATCGCCGCAACGTGTGTCCTGATATCGCCTACATGCCGCAGGGGCTCGGCAAGAACCTGTATCCGACGCTGTCGGTGTTCGAGAACATCGATTTCTTCGGCCGGCTGTTCGGACACGACAAGGCGGAGCGGAACAGGCGGATCGCCGGCCTGCTGCGCGACACCGGGCTGACGCCCTTCGCCGACCGGCCCGCGGCAAAGCTCTCCGGCGGCATGAAGCAGAAGGTCGGCCTGTGCTGCGCCCTGATTCATGATCCAGAGCTCTTGATCCTGGACGAGCCGACCACCGGTGTCGATCCCTTGTCGCGGCGCCAATTCTGGGAATTGATCGCCTCGATCCGCGCCGGCCGGCCCGGCATGAGCGTGATCGTCTCGACCGCCTACATGGAAGAGGCCGCGCAGTTCGACTTCCTGATCGCGATGAATGCCGGCCGCGTGCTGGCGACCGGAACGCCGGCCGCGCTCAAGCAGCAGACCGGGGCCGATACGCTCGACGAGGCCTTCATCCGCCTCTTGCCCGAAGCCGATCGCGGCAACCATACCGAGGTCGTCATCCCGCCGCGCGGCGAGGGCCATGACGAGATCGCGATCGAGGCTGATCATTTGACCCGGCGGTTCAACGGCTTCGTCGCCGTCGACGACGTCAGCTTCCGCATCAGGAAGGGCGAGATCTTCGGCTTCCTCGGCTCCAACGGATGCGGCAAGACCACCACGATGAAAATGCTCACCGGCCTGTTGCCGGTGAGCGAGGGCACCGCGCGGCTGTTCGGCAACACCATCGATGCCGGCGACATGTCGGTGCGGCGGCGCATCGGCTACATGTCGCAGGGCTTTTCGCTCTATTCGGAGCTCACGGTCGCGCAAAATCTCGATCTGCATGCGCGCCTGTTCGAGCTGCCGGCGGAGACCATTGCCCCGCGCATCAGCGAGATGATCACCCGGTTCGATCTCGCCGACGTCGCCGATTCCCTGCCCGACGCGCTGCCGCTGGGCTTGCGGCAGCGATTGTCGCTGGCGGTCGCCATGATCCACGCGCCCGACATCCTCATCCTCGACGAGCCGACCTCCGGCGTCGATCCGGTCGCCCGCGACGGCTTCTGGCAAATCCTCGCCGAGCTCTCGCGCAAGGACAATGTCACCATCTTCGTCTCGACCCATTTCATGAACGAGGCCGAGCGCTGCGACCGGATCTCGCTGATGCATGCCGGCAAGGTGCTGACATCGGACACGCCCGCGGCGATCGTGGCTGCGCGCGGCACCGCCACGCTGGAGCAGGCCTTCATCGCCTGCCTGGAGGAGGCGATCGCGGACACGCCGGAGCCGGCCAGCCAGCCGGCGGACGCCCCGGCCGTGGCAACCGAGACGACGGCGGCGCCACGCAAGCGCAGCGCGGCGTTCAATCCGACGCGCATGCTCGCCTATTCCCGGCGCGAGACGCTCGAGCTGCGGCGCGATCCGATCCGCGCCACGCTCGCGATCCTCGGCAGCGTGCTGCTGCTGTTCGTGCTCGGCTACGGCATCAGCATGGACGTCGAGAACCTGACCTTCGCCGTGCTCGACCGCGACGACAGCGCGATCAGCCGCGACTACAGCCTCCAGATCGCGGGCTCGCGCTACTTCACCCAGAAGCGGCCGATCACGGATTATGGCGACCTCGACCGCCGCATGCGCGCCGGTGAGATCGGCCTCGCCATCGAGCTGCCGCCCGGCTTCGGCCGCGACGTCAGCCGGGGCCGCCATGTCGAGATCGGCGCCTGGGTCGACGGCGCCAATCCGACCCGGGCCGAAACGCTGCGCTCCTATGCGCAGGCGATCCACGCGACATGGCTTGCCCAAAAGGGCCGCGAGCTCTATGGCGAGGCGGCGATCGCCGGCTCTTACCAGCTCCAGCTGCGCTACCGCTACAACCCCGATGTCATCAGCGTCGTCGCCATGGCGCCGGGCATCATCCCGCTGCTGCTGATCATGATTCCGGCGGTGCTCGCCGCGCTCGCGGTGGTGCGCGAAAAGGAACTCGGCTCGATCGTCAATTTCTACGTCACACCGGTGACGCGGCTGGAATTCCTGCTCGGCACGCAGCTGCCCTATGTGGTGCTGGCGTTCGCCAACTTCCTGCTCCTGGTCGGCTTTGCCCTCGCCGTCTTTCGCGTGCCCTTCACCGGGAGCTTTCCGACCTACGCGCTCGCCGCGCTGCTCTACGTCACGGCGACGACCGGCATGGGGCTGGTGATCTCGGCCTTCATGAACAGCCAGATCGCGGCCCTGTTCGGCACGGTGCTGATCACGCTGATCCCGGCGATCCAGTATTCCGGGCTGATCGATCCGGTGTCGTCGCTGCAGGGCGCGGGCGCGGTGATCGGGCGGCTCTACCCCACGACCTATTTCGTCACGATCTCGCGCGGCACCTTCTCCAAGGGCCTGGCGTTCGACACCCTGCACAACGATCTCCTGGCGCTCGCCATCATGGTCCCCGTCCTGGTGATCGCCGGCACGATGCTGCTGAAGAAACAGGCCCGCTGACCATGCGCTTCGACAACGTATTCCAGCTCGGCGTCAAGGAACTGCGCGGCCTCGTCCGCGACCCCATGCTGCTCGTGCTGATCGTCTATTCCTTCACGCTGGCGGTCTATGCCGGCGCGAAGGCGCTGCCCGAAACGTTGAACCACGCCGCCATCGCTGTCGTCGACGAAGACCGTTCGCCAATCTCGACCCGCATCGAGATGGCGTTCACGGCGCCTTATTTCTCTGCGCCACGCCTGATCTCGCAGGATGAGATGGACCGGAGAATGAACGCCGGCCTCGACACCTTCGCACTCGACATCCCGCCGGACTTCCAGCGCGACCTCTTGGCCCGCAAATCGCCCACGATCCAGCTCAACATCGATGCGACGCGCATCTCGCAGGCGTTCAACGGCGGCGGCTATGTCGAGCAGATCGTCAGCGCGGAAATCGCGGAGTTTCTGGCGCATGCGCGCGGTGCGCAGACCACGCCGGTCGAGCTCGCGCTGCGGGCGCGGTTCAATCCGGAACTGAAGAAATCCTGGTTCGGCGCCATCGACCACGTGATCACCTCGATCACCATGCTCTCGATCATCCTGACCGGCGCGGCGCTGATCCGCGAGCGCGAGCACGGCACGATCGAGCATCTGCTGGTGATGCCGGTCACGCCGCTGGAGATCATGGTGAGCAAGGTCTGGTCGATGGGCGCCGTGGTGCTGGTCGCCTCGGCGCTGTCGATCGCCTTCGTCGTCAAGGGATGGCTGGCGGTCACGATCGACGGCTCGCTGGCGCTGTTTCTGGTCGGCGCCGCACTGATGCTGTTTGCGACCACCAGCATGGGCATCTTTCTTGCCACCGTCGCCGGCTCGATGCCGCAGTTCGGGCTGCTGCTGATCATGATCCTGCTGCCGCTGCAAACCCTGTCGGGCAGCATGACGCCGCGCGAGAGCATGCCGCAATTCGTCCAGGACATCATGCTGGCGGCGCCCAACACGCATTTCGTGATGCTCGCCCAGGCGATCCTGTTCCGCGGCGCGGGCCTGGAGGCGGTGTGGCCGCAGCTCGTCGCGCTCGCGGTGATCGGCGGCGTCTTCTTCGTGATCGCGCTGCGCCGGTTCCGCGCGTTTCTGGCGTGAGGCACGGGGGCCGCGCTGTCAAAAACGCGAAAACAACCCCATGCACAGTAGAGGCGATCTCGTAAGGGCTTGCTTGCGCTACGAAACTCAAATGACCCGTCGGGCAGAAAAATCGGCGCAACGGTATGATCGCACGCCAACGACGAGCAAAGGTCAGGTGGACTGGTCGTCCCGCGCCAGCACCTGGTTCAGCATCGCCTCGGCCTTGCTCCGAAGCGGCGTCGCGCCGCATTCGGACGCGATCGCGATTGTCCCGCGCAAGGACGCAAGGATAGCCGCCTCGTTGCCCTCGGAGGTCACGGGCGTCACGACGGCTTCGCCGAACAGGGCCTCGGCCTCGAGGCCTGAAAACCCCTGCTGGCGGGCGGTGTTGCGCGCCTCGCGGAGCATGTTCTGCGCGGTCTGGACATCGCCAAGGCGAGAGGTCGCGAGCGCAAGGTAGATCGAGCTGCGCAGCACCGCCGAGGTATAGCCGACCGCCTTCGCCTCCTCGCGCGCCTCGGTCAGCATGCCGCGCGCCCGCTCGAACAGCCCCTGCTCCAGATAGGCCATGCCGAGCTGGCAGGCGAGCACCGGCACGAACAGCCGGATGCCGTGCTTCTGCGCCAACACAAAACCCTCTTCGAGAATGGCGGCGGCCGCCGCCGGCTCGCCCCGGCCAAGCTTCAGCCAGCCACCGCTGTAAGCGGCGGCGACGCGGTCGTAGGGACGGCCGGTCTCCTCGGCGATCGCGGCCGCTTGTTGCTGGAGCTGCCCGGCGGCATCGAGTTCGCCCATCACGGTGTGGGTGATGCTGTTCATCATGCAGCAGAGGAGGAGTGTATATTTCGGGGGCGTTCCGATCGGCGGACAGGCATCCTGCCCCTGCAGTTGGGCATGGACTCGTGCAAATGCTCGCTCCGCCTCTCGATAGCGCCCCGCGAGAAAATAAGCTTGGCCAAGACCATATTCGGCGGCATTCAGCCACCCGAGATTGCCCGACTCCTTGGCGAGGACGATGACTTCTTCGCCGATCGCAACTGCCTCTGCAGGCGTACCGTAGAAGTTTTGAGCAGCAGCCGAGACCGTCATCGCAGCGACCTTACGCTCGATATCATCGATCTCGTTGGCGCGCCGCTCGGCTTCCTTTCCGTAATCCAGCCAATCGGAGACCTGACCGGATGCCATGAACGCCAAGCGCGCCTCTAGTCGCAGGTCAATGGCGCTTGCCTCCCGCGAACGCGTCAGATCCGTCCTGTCCAAAGAATTCATCGCGATAACAAAATAGTTGGCGGCATCGGCAAACGCCGAGCGAGCCAAACATTTCTGCGCGGCTCCCCTGCCGTGGCGAAACGCCCTCTGCCAATCCTTTGCCCGCACCGCGTGGTAACACAGCGTGTCCGCGCCATCGGCCCATGTCTCGTCAGCCTCCAACGCCGACAGAATGCCGGCATGTATGGCTTCGCGCACCTTTTCGACCATGGAATCGTAGGTCACTTGCCGGACCATCTCGTGCCGGAATTCGAGCGAGTCCTCCAACTCGCTATCGATCCGGACCAGCAGCTCGGCGCGATCGAGTGCGCTGAGGCAATCCTGCAGGACGTCTTCCGGCAGGGCCGCGACTTTCCGCAAGATCGCCTGGCTGGTTCGGGGCCCGAGCGCCGCAGCGACCTGGAGAAGCGACCGTTCCTGACGTGACACCCTGTCCAGCCGCGCCGCGATAACGCCTTGAATGCTGCTGGGAATGCCGAGCTCGTCGACGGGGCGTGCCAGGGAAAGGTCGCCCCACTGCCCAAGGAGCACACCGGTGTCCTTCAGATTGCGGCAGACTTCCTCGATGAACAGCGGAATATTGGCTGTGTGCGAGATAATGCGATTCTTCAGGTCCCCGTTCGTCGTAGAGGGACCAAGCATCTCCGCGAGCATGGCCCGTCCTGATTCGTCATCGAGCGGGCGCATCGCGACGATTTCCGCGTGGCATCGCGCGATCCACACCGGCATTCCATTGGGCCTGGCCGTCAGCAGCACGAGCAAATCTGGGCTTTGCAGCGCGGCCAGCGCAGCAACAACCGCATCGCTGGCCCTATCGATCCAGTGCACATCCTCGATCAGAAGAACAGTACGCCGGCGACGGGCGGCACTCTCGACCAGCGCGCAACTCGCTTCCAAGATCGCGCGCCCGCGCGCGTAAGGTCCCAATTCGTCCCATTGCGGATCAGAGACTGGCTGATCCAGAACCGCATCGAGGGCTCGCTGGAGCATCAGCGGCAACTCGCCTTTTGGATCATCCAACCGGTCCGAATCCTGCGCGGCAGCATCAAGGATCGAAAGCAACAGGCGCTGGAGGGCACTGTACGGCGCGCCTTGTAGATTCGGGCTGCATTCGACGTTGATCAGCCGCCATCCGCCGGCCCGGAGGTCCTGCACAAATTCGTGTGCGAGCCGGGACTTTCCAATGCCGGCATCGCCCATCAACAGAACCGTTTGCCGGCTTTCCGCAGTTCGTTCCGTAGCGCGCCACAGCAGCGCCCGCTCTGTCGTGCGATCGACAAACCGCGAGACGCTGCGCGCGCGCCGCACCCGCCAGCTCGAAAGATCACTGGCACCTAGAAGTCGGTAAATGGGAAGCGGTTCATTAAATCCGCGCAGGGCCTTCCGACCAAGAAAGTCGAAACGAACGTGCCCTTCTGCAAGCTTTTGGCAAGCCTCGGATACGTAGATCTGATTTGCCTCGGCGGCCGACTCCAGCCGCGCGGCCAAATGCTGCGCGGCACCGCCTATTTCGTAGACCTTCGAGAACTCGCTTGCGACCATATATGCAACCACATGGCCGGAGTGGAGGCCAACGCGCACCTGAAGGTCCGGATCGCCCAGGCTGACGACGCGCCGGACCAACTCGATCGCCGCGTGGCACGCAAGCGGAGCGTGATTGTCGTCGGCGATCGGCGCACCGAACACAGCGGCCAGCCCGTCCCCCAGTTCCTTGCTGACGATCCCACCAAACTGGCGCACCGCTCCTCGCATGGCTGCAAGTGCCGGCTCGAGCCGCGAGACAGCTTCTTCCGGCTCCAGCTCGGCGACCAATCCGGTCGAATCCACGACGTCGGCGCGAAGAATAGTAACGAACCTGCGCTCGCTCTCTGGGTCTCCCCGCCAATTTACCAAGGCACCGCACCTCGGACACCGACCGTCATCCGGATCGATCTTCGACTGACACGCCAAGCAATGCATCCGAGCGCCTTCAATGTCTGAGGAGGACGGTCGGCCATCCCCAAGGGTAAGATTACCAGTCGAAGACTCGTTCGCAATGAGCCCTCCGGGCGGCCCGACACTGCTGGCTTGCTGGACGAAGCAGGGGCCCCGATGATACTTTGCCAGAGTCGACCAGTAATGAAGCATGAGTTTTCGCCGCGCCAGGGCACCGCTGGGCGGCAATTTTTGTTGTTTCCCGGGGCAACGAATTCACAATAGGAATGGGGCAATGGGCACTAAAACCTACAACGGCAAGCAGTTCAGAGACTTGATGAACAGCAATTACTACCCTCTGGCGAACATGAAGAAGAGCGTCGCCAAGCTCAGGGCATCGGACGACATCGATCTGCCGACCCTAGAATACGGCCAATACCATCTGATTCTGACACCCGCCTCGAAGTGGCCGCAGGGAAGCGCCAAGTACTGGCACAAGGAGAAGGGCCGGGCCCGTCTCGACCTCAGCACCCAGCCGAACACCGTCCCGCTGTCCAGAGACGAGCCCGGCGTCATCCCGCTGACCCGATGCGACCTGCTCGATGCCTGCGTCCGGAAGTGCTTCAACTCCGAGCCGCCGATCCCGATGAAAACCAACATCATCGTCCACGCGCCGAACGACGCTTATGCCCACCGGCACGAGATCCGACTGGAGTGGGAGTACAAGAAGGGCTCTGACAAGCCGACGCTGCTCAATCTGACGATGGTCTGCCCATACCGGGAGTGATCGCCAACTGCCTCCGGGAGGCGAATGCCCTCCGATACAAAGCATCCGCCTCATCAGAAAGGAAAAGGAGAGGTCCGTTGCCGCCGCCCGCGCAACCAGCCGCAAATCCGCTGCTCGACGGACCGATCCTGCGCATATTGCTCTCGCTGGCCTGGCCAAATGCTATCGCGTTCTCGGCCGGCACGTTCGTCGCAATTGCCGAAACTTCCTACATCGGCCGGATCGGCGTGGAGGCGTTGGCTGCGATGGCGCTAGTTTTTCCCTGCGTCATGCTCACCATGAGCATGTCGGGGGCTGCCATGGGTGGGGGCGTAGCCTCCGCCATTGCCCGCGCGCTCGGTGCGGATGACCGCGACCGCGCCGAAAGCCTAGCCACCCACGCACTTCTGATCGCGGTCATTTTTGGCCTCATCTTCATGCTAGGCATGCTGGCCGGAGGTCCTCGGCTGCTGGAATTGCTCGGCGGTCGCGGCAACGTGCTGGCGCAAGCGATCGCCTATAACCAGGTTTATTTTGGCGGCGCCGTACTCACTTGGCTGCTCAACATCATGGCGGGCATCCTGCGCGGCACCGGCAACATGAAACTGCCATCGCTGATGATCGTGAACTCCGCGATTTGCCAAACCATCCTGGGCGGCACGCTCGGTCTCGGCCTCGGACCGATCCCGCGATTCGGGATGCCGGGAGTCGCAGCAGGGACTTTGATTGCCTTCTCGATCAACATCGCGATCATGGCCTGGTATTTGTTCTCCGGCCGGGGCCGCATCACTCCCCGGCTGCGCGGGTTTCGCATGCAACGGCCCTTGTTTGTCGACATCCTCAAGGTCGGCATGGTCGCCTGCTTCTCCCCGCTGCAAAATGCGCTGACCAACCTCATCTTCACCCATATGCTGGCCGTGTTCGGCACCGCGGTTCTCGCTGCCTATGGCATCGGCGCTCGGCTCGAATATGTGCTTGCGACCATTGCCTTCTCCGTTGGCATCGGGTCGGTACCGATGATCGGCGTTGCGATCGGCGCGGGACGCATCCCGCGAGCCCGCCGTGTTGCCTGGACGACCGGCCTTGTCGCGCTCGTTGTGGTCGGAGGGCTCGCTTGCGCGGTCGCGCTCTTCCCGGATCCCTGGGTTAGCCTCTTCACCGACAATGCCGAAGCGCATGCCGCCAGCCGGCAATTTCTGCGGACCGTTGCCCCGTTCTACGCTTTCATCGGGCTTGCCTCGGCGATGTATTTCTCGTCGCAAGGCTCTGGCGACGTGCTAGGTCCCGTGCTGGCGCAGACGGCGCGCCTGCTCTTCATCATCCTTGGCGGCTGGTATTTGACATCACAGGCGGCAACGGCCGAGAGCTTCTTCATGCTGACGGCCGCGTCGATGATATTGCTCGGCCTTCTCTCTTGGGCAGCAGTTGCGTTTACACGCTGGGGGCCGCGTTCGCGCGATGCTAAGGGCTCGCTGAGTTTGGCCAGCGCGGCCGAGAAATAACGCCGCAAGGTCACCCCACGTCGCTCTCAGGTTGCCTTCGTTGACGTCGCATCTTCACGAATGATAGCGTTGGCAGCGTAAGCTTGGGGCACAAGCGAGGTTCATCGTGGGCCGCGCTGCTTTGGAATATCTTGCCGGCACTTGTGCCAGTGTTCAGGCGAAGATCGGGAGAAATCGATGGGCGGAATTTACGACGACCAAAATTACAAGAACCTGATGAATGCCAACTACTACCCGCTCGAAAACATGAAGAAGAGCGTCGCCCGGCTGAAGGCCTCCAAGCAGATCGACATCGAGACGATGGAATACGGCCAGTATCAGCCGATCCTGTCGCCGCTCGACACATGGCCGAACGGCAGCGGCAAGGTGTGGTTCAGGGCGCTCGGCCATGCCCGCCTTCAGCTCACCGCGCAGCCCAACACAACGCCGCTGTCGAACGACGAGCGCGTCGTGGTCCCGCCGACGAAATGCGCGCTGCTGGATGCATCCATCCGCAAATGCTTCAACTCGGAGCCGCCGATCCCGATGAAGGCGGACATCCGGCAGCACCAGCAGGACGACGCCAATTCCGACCAGCACGAAATCCGTCTGGTCTGGGAATACGGCAATGGTGAAGACAAGGCGCCGACGCTGCTGAACCTGACCATGGTCTGCCCTTACACGACCAAGTCACGGAAGGCCGAGGCCTCGGCAGAGGCTCGGCAGGAGCACTCCGAGAGGTAAGCTCGGCGACGTCACGCCCTGCTCTGGCGCGAGCCGGCGCTTTGCCGGCCCGCGTTGCTGGCGGTCCCTCGGAGACCGCACATGTGCCCTCACACGGCCTCGCCCCAAGGCTTCAGGATGATCTTGCCGGCACTGGCCCGCTCGGCCAGGATCCGATGCGCCTCTGCCGCCTTGCTCAGGGGGAGGATGTGGCCGATCTGAACGTCGATTTCGCCGGACCTGATGAAGCCGATCAGCTTCTGCAAGGCGGCGATCGCTTGTTGCGGCCGTGACTGAAACCAGCCGCCAACATAATACGTGATCAGCGACTGATTGAGGCCAAGCATGGCGTAGGGATTGACCGGCTTGCGTTCGCGCGACGCCGCGCCGTAGACGACGATGCGACTGAATGGCCCCATGGCCTGAAGACTCTGGTTCAGAACGTCACCACCGGTGGCTTCGAGCACCACGTCGATGCCCTTGCCAGCGGTGAGGTCGCGCGCCTCCTTGACCCAATCGGGCTTGGTGTAATCGATGGCGGCGTCCGCTCCCAACTTCAAGGCGAGCTCGCGCTTGGGGGCCGTGCTGGCCGCGGCGATGACCTTGCCGGCACCCAGCAGCTTGGCAAGCTGCACCGCGTAGGTGCCGACACCGCCCCCGGCCGCCTGCACCAGAACGGTTTCGCCCGGCTGCAACCGGGCACAATCGGCAAGCGTTTGAAATGCGGTCATGCCGGCCACCACCAGCGAACAGGCCTGGTCCGGGGTCAGGCCATCAGGGAGAGGAATGACCTTGCCGACCTTGGCGACCGCATATTGGGCGTAGCCCCCGGCCCCACCATTTTCGAGCGAGGCAAAGACCTTCGCTCCGACCGGGATGGTCGTCACACCATCGCCGAGAGATTCGACGACGCCCGCGACCTCGCTGCCGGGAATGAACGGAAGCGGCGACGGAAACGGATAGGGATCGTTGTTGCGCCTGACGACATCGGCAAAATTGACGCTCGCGGATTCGACCTTGATCAGGACCTCACCGGCGCTGGGTGCCGGCTTTAGCGCGTCCTCGTAGAGCAGAACGTCCGGGCCGCCATACTGGTGCAATTGCGCGACTTTCATTGCACTCACTCCGCAGCTTCGGCCGTCTCTAGCGCGGGGTAGTCGACGTAACCGCGCGCGCCGCCGCCATAGAAGGTCGCGCGATCGTAGGGATTGAGCGCGGCGCCGAGCTGCAGGCGGCGCGGCAAATCCGGATTGGCGATGAAGTGGCGCCCGAAGGCGACGGCGTCGCCCTGCCCGGCGCGGATCGCCGCATCGGCCGACGGACCGATGAAGCCGCCAGCGAGAATCAGGGTGCCGGGCCAGAACTGACGCAGGTCGTTGATCGCCAGCGGCGCGCCGGCCTCCCCCGCATCGGTGTTGCGGGATTCGATCAGGTGGACATAGGCGATATCGAGCGGAGCAAGCCGGGTCAGGACGTGGCTGTAAAGCCCGATCGGGTCCGCCTCGCCGGCGTCATTGACCACGCCGAAGGGCGACAACCGGACGCCGACGCGGTCTCCGCCCCAGATCTCGACCAGCGCCGTCATCACCTCGATCAGCAGGCGGGAGCGGTTTTCGACCGAGCCGCCATAAGCGTCGGTGCGCTGATTGGTCTTGCTGTGAAGGAATTGCTCGATCAGATAGCCGTTCGCGCCGTGAAGCTCGACACCGTCAAAGCCGGCAGCCAGCGCATTGCGCGCGCCTTCGCGGTAGGCCTCGACGATCCCCGGAATTTCGGCGAGATCGAGCGCGCGCGGCGTCTCGAACGGCACCATCGCGAACGAGGGCGTGAACGCCTTGCCCGCGGGGGTGATCGCCGACGGCGCGACAGGCTGCACGCCGCCCGGCTGGAAGCTCGAATGGGACACCCGACCGGTGTGCCAGAGCTGCAGAAAGATGACGCCGCCCTTGGCATGGACCGCGTCGGTGATCTTCTTCCATCCCGCGACCTGCTCGGTGGAATGAATGCCTGGCGTTGCCGGATAGCCCTGTCCGTAAGGCGTGACCTGCGAAGCCTCGGTGATGATCAACCCGCCGGATGACGCGCGCTGCGCGTAATATTCGACGGCGAGGTCCGTCGGCACATTGCCGGTCGAGCGCATGCGCGTGAGCGGCGCCATCACGACGCGATGGGCGAGCGTGTAGCGGCCGAGCTCGAGCGGGGCGAACAAGTGCGCGGAAGTCATGGCGTCATCCTTGGTTTGGGCGGGAAGCCCGCGGGACGGGGTCTCTCATTCTGGTTTCATATTAAAACCATCGACAACATGATGTGGCTGGTTTAAATTTGCAACCAAAATGTCATCACATCGCCGTGGGCGCCGCGGCGGACGAGGCCAATGGATGAAAGGCAAGCGGACCAACCTTGATGATGCGGCCTGCGCCATCGCGCGCTCGCTCGGCGTGATCGGCGATTGGTGGTCGCTCCTCATCATCCGCGATGCGCTGGCCGGAAAGCGGCGGTTCGGTGAGCTTCAGAAAAGCCTTGGCATGGCCAAGAACATCTTGTCGGCCCGGCTGCAGAAGCTGGTCGAGCACGGCATCCTCGCCACCGCTCCAGCTTCGGACGGCACCGCTTACAAGGCCTATGTCCTCACCCCCAAGGGAAAGAAGCTCTACCTGGTCCTGGTAGCGCTCTGGCAATGGGGCGAGGAATTCTGCTTCGCGCCCGGCGAGCTCACCTATGACATGGTCGACAGACAGACGCAGAAGCCGTTTCAGCCGCTCGAACTCAGAGCGCGCGATGGAGGCGTGCGCGGACCAGGCGACCTGTGGGCATTGCCGCGCCGGGCGCCGAAGGCGCGGAGGGGGACTTCATCGCGAAGATAGATGCGTGCCGCGTAGCGGTCGACGCTCCTTAGAGCTTTGGCGCCGCCGGAGGATTGCGCTGCAGCCTGGCCTTTTCCTCTGCGAAAGCCGCTTCGATGGCATCGTTCATCTGAGACCTGAGGGCTTGTATGCCCGCAGCACAGAGATTGGCGTCGAAGAGATCGCTTTGAATCTCGTGGACATGGCCGCCGATAGCCCGAATGACGACCTTGAGGATGGTGTCGTAACCGTTGAATTTTGCACTATCCATGCAATCAGGCCGCTTGTGAAACGGACCATTGATCACGGCTTTATCAACCGACCTGCTGCCGCTCGACGAAACCCCATTCGTAAAGCGCCAAGCAAAAATGAGCGTACTATACAGCCCCGCCTGATCCGATTTCTGGTCAGAGGCGGGACCGTACTTTGCCAGGACCGCATCAACGACTGTCTGAAGGTCGGGGTTTTGATCGACCGTGTTGTATGAGACCTTCCGCTGGATCTGGAAAACGGGGTTTCCGACGAACACCGGGAGCGTGTTGATTTTGATGCTGTGGCTCGCCGAGATCCCATTTTCCGAATACGTCTCCGCCAAATCGAGCGTTACGATTGCGGGCTGGGAAGATATGGCAATTTGGATCGGCGGCTCGTTTTTGGTCCATGTGACCGATTCAAGATTCTGCTGAACCTTCTTGTCTGATGACACTCCCATAATTCGCGACGCCTCGGCCAACGACATGCCAAGCTTTACACCCAAGACATCTTTGTCCTGGAGCGGCCCGTTGAGCTGCGGCACAGGGCTTTCAACCAGCTTGATGGTCTTTTGTGCGAGAGCAGACGACGAGAGGACAAGGGCGAAGAAGCCAACAGCGACAATCTTCCTGCAGAAAGCTCGAACCATACGCGATCTCTAATGACAAAGACTGACCAAGGCGGTCGATAGCTTAGTTGCGAGGAAGGGTACCACGACAACTCTCCCCCATAGACGGCCTATTTTTCCTTCTCGGGACTCCGCTCCCGATCCTTGCACACGATCGGTCCGGGGTGACAAGCAACTCCAATGTTGCTGCACATGGCCTTTTCGTCAGGGCCCGCCTTACAGCTGACGCAGCCGTCACTCCAGGAAACGCAAGTTTTGTCAAAGGACCCATAACGTTGAACCGACAAATGGGCTGGATACGGCGCGGCCTGCTGGGCTCGTGCCGAAGGCGTACCTGCCAGTAGATTGAGTGTTTCGAGAGCGGCGACGAGGATGGCTATTCGCTCTCGTCGCATCGGACGTCGAGATTCTCTGTACATCGTCCCCTGACCGACCCGTACCAATTGCAAAGGAGACCCGGTTCCATGCCAAGGATATTCGGAGGAAAGACGCTGTGTCTAGACGGCCTCGGCACCCAACGCAGCTTATGAGCTTGGCCGAGTTTGACGGTCCCGTCGCTTTCGCGGCAAAGGCCGACGTACGGCGTGCGTCGATCGCCAAGACGACATCGCTCGCGCCTCACGTCGTCAAAGGCTTCCGTCCGACAGGCAGCCGGCTTGCGCCACAGCGTTCACTGGGCGCGCGCCGCTCCCGCTCAAGAGCGGCAATTTCCGTGACCCGACTTTCCGACCGCCAGCAACTCCAGACGGCCGCAAGCCACTCAACTTGACCAACTTGACGTTGGGCAATCGCGCTGACTGCAATCCCAGTAAGACCGACCGAGTTGGTGGCTCGGAAGCATCACTCTCCAAAACAATCGGCGATATCCCTAAAACAAAAATGGCCCGCATCAAGCGGGCCATTTTCGTCTCGGATCCGGTCAATCCGAATTTGGTTGCGGGGATAGGATTTGAACCTATGACCTTCAGGTTATGAGCCTGACGAGCTACCGGGCTGCTCCACCCCGCGTTAAACACTTGCTTTGCCTTCGGTTAAATCCCGGGGACGGTCGGTTGAGGCCGGCGCTGTTCGCGTGGCTTGTCTCGTCCGTCCCAAAGGCTTCCTTGGAAGGCAACCCCGGGGCAGTGCCCATCGGGTGCGGGGCGTATGTATCAAGGTGGGGTGGCTTTGGAAAGGGCTGTGGGAACGTTTTTTTCGACTTTATGACAGGCGAATGGACCGATTTCCTGTGCTCTTGCCAGAAGTTCCACAAAGGGCCAGCTTGCGGCAACAAGATTAAGGCTGAAACGCCGCTTTGAGGGAGGGAACGCCGTGGACAAATCCCTGACGAGCGCCCCGGTCGGAGCGCTGGAGGAGGCCTTCCACGCCATGGTCGCGCGGTCGCGGGATGAGCCGGCGCCCGGCCTTGCCGAGCGGCTCGACCGGCTGGCGCGGCTGCGCAGCGTGGTCGCCGACAACGAGGAGCGCTTCCGGCAGGCGATCTCGGCCGATTTCGGCCACCGCTCGGCGGTCGAGACCAATATCGCCGAGACCATGCTGCTGTTCTCCGAGATCCGCCATGCCACAAAGCACCTGAAGAGCTGGATGGCGCCGCAGCGGATCGCGACCGCACTGCAATTCCTCCCCGCGCGCAACCGGCTGATGCCGCAGCCGCTCGGCGTCGTCGGCATCATCGCGCCGTGGAATTATCCGCTGCAGCTCACGCTGGCGCCCGCGATCGGCGCGCTTGCCGCCGGCAATCGCGTTCTCATCAAGCCGAGCGAGCTGACGCCGCATTTTTCGGCGCTGCTGAAGGAGACGGTCGCAACCAGGTTCGATGCTGCGGAGCTGATCGTTACCGGCATCGAGGGCGGGATCGCGGAAGCCTTTGCGCGCCTGCCGTTCGATCATCTCGTGTTCACCGGCTCGACCCGGGTCGGGCGGCTGGTCGCGGAGGCCGCGGGACGTAACCTGACGCCGGTCACGCTCGAGCTCGGCGGCAAGTCGCCCGCGATCATCGATGCCTCGGCCGATCTCGAGGAAGCCGCCGAGCGCATCGCCTACGGCAAGCTGCTCAATGCCGGGCAGACCTGCATCGCGCCGGATTACGTGCTGGTGCCGGAGCCGTCCTTGCAGGCCTTTGCCGAGAAGGTCCGCGCCCACATGCGGCGGATGTTCGGCACCGATCCGTCGAATAAAGACTACACCTCGATCGTCTCGGACCGGCATTATGCGCGGCTCGAAGGCCTGGTCGCGGATGCGGCGCAGCGCGGCGCAAAGATCCTGCAGCCGGCGAAAGCCGACGATCCGAACTGGAAGGCACACCGAAAATTCCCGCCGACGCTGATCGTCGGTGCCACCGCAGCGATGACCGCGATGCAGGAGGAGATCTTTGGGCCGGTGTTGCCGATTCTCGGCATTCGCGATTCCGCGGAGGCCATCGATTTCATCAATCATCGCGACCGGCCGCTGGCGCTGTACTGGTTCGGCAAGGACGGCGCCGCGCGCGACGAGGTGCTGGCGCGCACCGTCTCCGGCGGCGTCACCATCAACGACTGCCTGTTTCACTTCACGCAAATCAACCAGCCGATGGGCGGCGTCGGCGCATCCGGCACCGGGGCCTATCACGGCGAATGGGGCTTTCGCACGTTCAGCAAGCTGAAGCCGGTGTTCTACCGCTCCAAGTTCAACCGCCTCGCCGACCTCTATCCGCCCTATGGCGGCAAGATCGCGCGGCTGGAGAAGCTGATGCGGTTCATGTCGTAGGTAACAGTCATTCCGGGGCGCGAAGCGAACCCGGAATCCATCTATCGGCATCAATGTCGTGACATGGATTCCGGGTTCGCGACTTCGTCGCGCCCCGGAATGACGATCAATGGGGGAAACAAGTGACGGACACATTCGATTTCGTCGTCGTGGGCGCGGGCTCGGGCGGCTGCACCGTGGCGGGGCGGCTGACGGAGGATGCGGGGACATCCGTCGCGTTGCTCGATGCGGGCGGACGGAACGACAGCTGGCGGATCACCACGCCGTTCGGGCTCGCCTTGCCCTACAGCCCGGCCAACTGGGCCTTCGAGACCGTGCCGCAGGAGGGATTGAACGGCCGCATCGGCTATCAGCCGCGCGGCAAGGGCCTCGGCGGCTCCTCGGCGATCAACGCCATGGTCTACATCCGCGGCCATAAATGGGACTACGACCACTGGGCCTCGCTCGGCAATGAAGGCTGGTCGTATGCGGACGTGCTGCCCTATTTCAAGCGTTCCGAGAACAACGCCGATTTCGACGGCGAGTATCACGGCAAGGGCGGCCCGCTGCATGTCAACAGATTGCGCACAGCCAATCCGATCCACGACGTCTTCCAACAGGCGGCGCGCGAGGCGCAGTTTCGCATCCGCGACGACTTCAATGCCGAGGACCACGAAGGGCTCGGCAGCTACCAGGTGACGCAGCACAATGGCGAGCGCTGGAGCGCGGCACGCGCTTATCTCGATCCGCACAAGGGTAAGCGCGCCAATCTACGTGTCGAGACCGGCGCGCTTGCCACCAAGATCCTGTTTGAAGGTAACCGCGCGGTCGGCGTCGAATATATGCAAGGCAAGCAGACCAAGCAGCTGCGCGCCCGGCGCGAGGTGATCCTTGCCGCCGGTGCCCTCCAGTCACCGCAATTGCTGATGCTGTCGGGCGTCGGCGACGGCGATGCGCTCGGCGCGCATGGTCTTGGCGTCGTGCATCATCTGCCGGGCGTTGGGCGCAATCTGCAGGACCATCCGGATTTCGTGTTCGTCTACGCCTCCGACTATCCGCACTTCGTTCATTCCTCGCTCGGCCGGCTGCCGTCCCTGCTCCGCGCGATCCAACAATACCGCCGCGAGCGTCGTGGCCTGATGACGACCAATTTCGCCGAGTGCGGCGGCTTCCTGAAGACGCAGGCCCAGCTAGACGTCCCGGACATTCAGCTGCACTTCGTCATCGCGATGCTCGACGACCACGGCCGCAAGAAGCACAAGGAGGCGGGTTTCTCCTGCCATGTCTGCCTGCTCCGGCCGAAGAGCCGCGGCAGCGTCTGGCTGAAAAGCGCTGACCCGCTCGCAGCGCCGATGATCGATCCGAACTTCCTTGGCGAGGAAGAGGACGTCGAGAGGATGGTTGCAGGTTTCAAGACGACCCGGCGGCTGATGGAGACGCCCGCGCTCCGCGCGCTGCAAAAGAAAGACATGTTCACGGCGAACGTGAAAACCGACGACGATATCCGCGCCATCCTGCGCGAGCGCGTCGACACCGTCTATCACCCTGTCGGCACCTGCAAGATGGGAACGGATGCGATGGCCGTGGTCGATCCGGCGCTGAAGGTGCACGGCGTCGAGCGATTGCGCATCGTCGACGCCTCGATCATGCCGACGCTGATCGGCGGCAACACCAACGCGCCGACGATCATGATCGGGGAGAAGGCGGTGGATATGATCAGGGGGGAGAAGCGGTAGGGTCGCGCTGGAGCCCTCGATACAGACGATTTTATCGATCTGAAACCGGAATGATCGGACTTGCGTTAACTTGCTTTATCAAGGCAAGGTTGCGCTCCATGAACAGTTTCGATCTCGCAGTCTATGCCGCGCTCGCCATCGCGGTCGGCTTCGGTTTCAGGACCGGCCTGCTGCGCAGCGCCATGACCATCCTCGCCTATCTCCTCGCCGCGCCGATCGCCGTTGCGCTGATGCCGCTGATTGCGCCGCAAATCGCAGGCAACCCGAATTCGCCACTGCTGCAGAACTGGATCTGGTTCTTCGCCATCTTCGTCGTGGTCGGCATGCTGTTCGGGCATATCGGCCGCATCGCGCTGAACGACACCATCGGCGAGGCCGGCATCGGCGACCGGCTCGGCGGCGCAGCGCTCGGCGCCATCAGGGTCGGGCTCGTCGCCACCACGCTGGTGCTGGTGTTCGACCAGATCGTGCCGGCCAATCGCCAGCCGCCGTTTCTCGCCGGCTCGCATCTGCGGCCGCTGTTCTCCACGGCAGGGCAGATGGGCTTCAGATCGCTGCCGCCGGAAGCGGCCTCAGCGATCGACCGCCTCAAGCAGGAACAGCGGATCTAGAACGCATTTGCATCGCTAGCCCCCAGCGCATGCATTTTGGTGCGAGCCTGTCCCTTATCAGCGGCGCCGCGATTGGCTAAAGTACCACCATCGAAAACCTGCCTGACATTTACGGGAGTGAAACAGTGGATCTTGGGATCAAAGGTCGCCGCGCCATCGTCTGCGCATCCAGCAAGGGCCTCGGGCGTGCCTGCGCCATCTCGCTTGCGGAGGCCGGCGTACACGTCACGCTGACCGCGCGCGGCGCCGAGGCACTGAAGAAAACGGCTGACGAGATCCGGAAAGCCTATCCTGATGTGACCGTCACCGAGATCGTCGGCGACATCACGACGCCGGCAGGCCGCGAGGCGGTGCTGAAGGCCTGCCCCGAGCCCGACATCCTGATCAACAATGCCGGCGGCCCGCCGCCCGGCGATTTCCGCAACTGGACCCGCGACGACTGGATCAAGGCGATCGACGCCAACATGCTGACCCCGATCGAGCTGATCAAGTCGACGGTTGACGGCATGATGGCGCGCAAGTTCGGCCGCATCGTCAACATCACCTCGGCGGCGGTGAAGGCGCCGATCGACATCCTCGGCCTCTCCAACGGTGCGCGCGCCGGCCTCACCGGTTTCATCGCCGGCCTGTCGCGCAAGACCGTGATCAACAACGTCACCATCAACGGCCTGTTGCCGGGCCCGTTCGAGACCGACCGCCTGACCAGCACCGCGAAGGGCGAAGCCGACAAGCGTGGCGTCACGCCGCAACAAATCCTGGCCGAGCGCGCCAAGCTCAATCCCGCCGGCCGCTTCGGCCTGCCCGACGAGTTCGGCTATGCCTGCGCCTTCCTGTGCGGTGCCAAGGCCGGCTTCATCACCGGTCAGAACATCCTGCTGGATGGCGGCGCGTTCCCGGGAACGCTGTAGCCGGTCCTCTCCCTCTCCCCGTTCTTACGGGGAGAGGGTTGGGGTGAGGGGCTGCTTCGGCAAACACGGTGAGAGTTGGATTCGCGGAGA
>NZ_JXDL01000001.1:5899170-5917270 GCF_001590795.1 Bradyrhizobium sp. AT1 | reverse complement strand
CTTCGGCAAACACGGTGAGAGTTGGATTCGCGGAGAGTCCCCCTCACCCGGCGCTTCGCGCCGACCTCTCCCCGCAAGCGGGGCGAGGTAAGATCATCACCGCTGCTTGGTCGGCTCGTCTTCGTCCTGCTGGCTCGGGCCGGAGGAATCGGCCGTCGTGCGTTCGTCGGTCCAGTCGATGCCGAATTCGTCGAGCCCGTTCGCGAGCAGGTCGCCCAGCATGGGATCACCCAGCAGATAGTGCACGGTTTCGCGGCGCGGGCTGCGATACTCCGCGCGTGCCTCCGCCGCGCGGGCGCGCAGATCATCCCAATCGTCGATCGTGCCGTCGCCGCGACCGAGCCAGGTCAGCGCGACGAGATCGAGCTGCTCGTCCTCGTTCAAGGCGATCATGAAGCTGCCGAGCTCCTGGACGACAGGATCGGAGCCGTCGTCCTCGAGGACATCGAGCGCATCGTCATCGCTCGGGTTCGAGCCGGAATCCGGATCGGAATCCCCTTCCTTGACGTCGAATTCACGCGCCTTCTCGATGATGAAGGCGACTTTTTCAGCAGATATTGCGAGCTCTGGCATGGCTCCTCCTCAGGTTCCCGCGATAACGCCGCATCGCGTCAGATGATCCATTGCGCATCATGGCGGAAAACCGCATGTTTCGGCGCCAAAACAAGAACATGGGAACGCACGCGATGCAGTGGAAGGTCGGTCGGGTCAAAATCACTGAAGTCGTGGAGCTGGAGACGGTCGGCTCGACCCGCTTCATTTTGCCGCTCGCGGGCAACGCCGAGATCCAGAAACTGCCCTGGCTGATCCCGCATTTCGCCACCGAAGAAGGCCGGCTCAAGATGTCGATCCATTCGCTGGTGGTGGAGACGCCGACGCGCCGCATGGTGGTCGACACAGGGCTCGGCAACGACAAGCAGGGCCGCAACGTTCCGACCTGGAACAACCGCACGACGCCGTTCCTGGAGACGATGGCCGCGGCCGGCTTTGCGCCCGACAGCATCGACACGGTGCTGTGCACGCATCTTCATGTCGACCATGTCGGCTGGAATACGAAGCTGGTCGACGGCAAATGGGTGCCCACTTTCGCAAACGCGCGCTACGTCTTCGGCAAGACCGAATACGAGCACTGGCAGGCGCATTCGACCGAGCCGGACAAGGCGGCGGTGTTCAATGATTCCGTGCAGCCGATCGTCGAGGCCGGCAGGGCCGATCTGATCGCGAGCGACCACCAGCTCTGCGACGAGATCAGCATGATCCCCACCCCGGGCCACAGTCCCGGCCATATGAGCATCCTGATCCAGTCCGACGGCGAGCAGGGCCTGCTGACCGGAGACGTCGCCCATCATCCCTGCCAAATGGCGCATCTCGGCTGGTCCTCGACGGCGGATTCCGATCAGGCCCAATCGGCCGAAACACGGCGCGAATTGTTCGGCCGCTTTGCCGACACGTCGACGCTGGTGATCGGCGGGCATTTCTCGGCCGGGCATATCCGGCGGGATGGCGATGCGTTCAGGTTTGTGGCGCTGGATTAGGCCTCGTGCCCCGGATGCTGCCCAGCACGAAGTGATGCGCTGCTAAGCCGGGGCCCATGCTCGGGGCATTCTGGGTCCCGGCTCTGCGCCGCACCGCTTCGCGGTGCGTCGCGTCCGGGACACGAGACCGCCCTTGCCCACCGAATTGGGGGGCTGCAATGCGCCCCCTTTTCGGCGGTTGAATTTCCTGCCGCCCTGTTCCATGAAGCTGTTAACCGATCGGTCCAATCCCAAGGGAGAAACGAGAATGAAGCTTGTTCGTTACGGCGAAAAGGGTGCGGAAAAGCCCGGCCTGATCGACAAATCCGGCCAGTTGCGCGACCTCTCGGCGCATGTGAAGGACCTCACGGGCGAGGCCTATTCGCCGGAGAGCCTGAAGAAGCTGGCAGGCCTTGATCCGGCCTCGCTGCCGGCGGTCTCGGGCAAGCCGCGGTTCGGCGCTCCCGTCACCGGCATCTCGAAGTTCGTCGCGATCGGCCTCAACTACTCCGACCATGCCAAGGAGACCGGCGCCGATATTCCGAGCGAGCCGATCATCTTCATGAAGGCCAACACCTCGCTGTCCGGCCCGAACGACGCGGTCGAGAAGCCGCGCGGCTCGACCAAGCTCGATTGGGAGGTCGAAATCGCCTGCATCATCGGCACCCGCGCGAAGTACGTCTCGGAAGCCGACGCGCTGAATTACGTTGCCGGCTACTGCGTCTGCAACGACGTCTCCGAGCGCGCCTTCCAGATCGAGCGCCTGGGCCAGTGGACCAAGGGCAAGTCGCACGACACGTTCGGCCCGCTCGGACCGTGGCTCGCGACCAAGGACGAGATCAAGGACGTGCAGAACCTGTCGATGTGGCTCGACGTCAACGGCCAGCGCCGCCAGACCGGCTCGACCAAGACCATGATCTTCTCCATGGCCAAGTGCATCTCCTACGTCTCGCAGTTCATGACGCTGCTGCCCGGCGACGTCATCACCACGGGCACACCGCCCGGCGTCGGCCTCGGCATGAAGCCGCCGACCTTCCTCAATGTCGGCGACGTCGTCACCCTCGGCATCGAGGGTCTCGGCGAACAGCGGCAGGAGATCGTGGCGGCGTAAGCTGCGCCTACACGCTCCGTCGTCATGCCCGGGCTCGACCCGGGCATCCACGTCTCACAGTCTTGCCACGCGGCGACGCGTGGATGGCCGGGTCGAGCCCGGCCATGACGGAGGAGACACCGTTCGTACAAGATCGATTGCAGGGATTGGTCCATCATGAAACTCTCCTTCTCCCCCGCCTCGCCCTTCGCCCGCAAGGTGCGCATCGCCGCGATCGAGCTCGGGCTGATCGACAAGATCGAGTTTACGCCGGCGAGCGTCGCGCCGGGCACCGCCAACGAGGACTATTCGAAGATCACGCCGCTGAAGAAGCTGCCGGTGCTGATCACCAATGACGGTGATGTGATCTTGGACTCCTATGTCATCGTCGAATATCTCAACGAGATGGCCGGCGGCAGCCTGATCCCGGAATACGGACGGGCACGCTGGAAGGCCAAGACCAATCACTCGCTGCTCAACGGCATGCTCGATTCCATGCTGCTGTGCCGCTACGAGAAGATGGTGCGGCCGCAGGGCCTGCAATGGCAGGCCTGGTCGGACGACCATTGGAACAGGGCCTGGACTGGCATGGCGCGCTTCGAGAACATGCCTGAGGTGCTGAACGGCCCGTTCGACATCTCGCAGATCGGCCTCGTCTGCGTGCTCGGCTATGCCGACTTCCGCTTCGCCGATTGCGGCTGGCGCAAGGCCTATCCGAAGCTCGACGCCTTCCACCAGAAGATGCTGGAGCGGGCCTCGGTCAAGATCTCGGTGCCGCCGGCCGCGTAACAGGAATATGCCGGGAGAATGATGATGCGCGATCGCTTCTCCCGCCTCACACGTCTCGGCGCGAGCCTCGTGCTCGCGCTGTCCATCTCAGGCACCCATTTACGGGCCGAGAGCATGTCGCCTGGACCGGCCGATCAGGCCTGCGGATCACCGTCATCGATCGACGATGGCTGGCAGATCGCCCTACCCGCCAGCGTCGGCATGGACGGCGCGCAGCTGTGCACAATCGCCGCGCGGCTCGCGCAACGGTCAACCACGGTCCATTCGGTCGTCGTCGTAAGGCACGGCAAACTCGTCTTCGAGCAGTATTTTCCAGGCTACGACCAGCCTTGGGGACGGCCTGACGGCCAGTACGAATTCACCGCGACGACCAGGCACGACATGCGCTCGGCGTCCAAGAGCGTAACCTCGCTGCTGATCGGAATTGCGATCGACCGCAAGCTCGTCGCGGGCGTCGATGAGCACGTCCTGCAATTCTTCCCCGATTATGCCGCCGTGAAACAGCCGGGATGGGACGCCATCAAGCTGCGTCATCTGCTGACGATGTCCTCAGGCTTCAAATGGGACGAAGCCCGGGCCTGGACCGATCCTGAGAACGACGAGCCGCATCTCGTGACCGAGCCGAATCCGCTTGGCTATGTGTTGTCGCGATCGATCGCAGCGCCGCCGGATGTGCTATGGACTTATAGTGGCGGCAGCACGGAGCTGCTCGGCAACATCATCGAGCGGGTCTCGAACAAATCGCTGGAGGCGTTCGCGCGCGAGACGTTATTCCAGCCGCTCGGCATCACCGACGTCGAATGGAAGCCCTACAAGAGCGGCAAGATCGCAGCGGCCGCGGGCCTGCGCCTGCGACCGCGCGATGCGGCAAAGATCGGCCAGCTGGTGCTCAGTCGCGGTCGCTGGAACAATCAACAAGTTGTCTCGGCCGACTGGATCGCACAATCGATCACGCCGCGCTTCCAGGCGGTCGGCTATTTCGGCGGCACGCTGTTTTATGGCTATCAATGGTGGATGGGTCGCTCGCTTGCTGGCGGCAAGGAGATCAAATGGGTTGCCGCATTTGGCTGGGGCGGGCAACGCATCTTCATCGTGCCCGAGCTTGATCTCGTCATGATGACGACCGCCGCTCAATACGGTCAGCCGAAGGAAGGGCTCGCCGCGATCGACATTCTCACCAATATCGTCATTCCATCCGTGCGCGACGCGCATTGATCACGAGGGAAGCGAGCATGAGCCTGAAATACGAGATCGGCGATCTCACCATTCATCGGATCATCGAGCAGGAAACCTCGTTCGTCCCGGCGCTGGAGATGCTGCCGGGACTGACGCCTGAAGTGCTGGCCGAGAACCGGGCGTGGATGCGCGAGGCGAAGGCGCTGGACGCGCAGGATGTTCTGCTGCTGTGCTTCCAGTCCTACGTGGTGAAGACGCCGCACCACACCATTCTGGTCGACAGCTGCATCGGCAACGACAAGCCGCGGCCCAATCGTCCCAAATGGAACATGAAGACGGACGACACATATTTGCGTGCTCTGGGTGCTGCAGGATTCTCGGTCGATGACATCGACTTCGTGATGTGCACGCATCTGCATGTCGACCATGTCGGCTGGAATACGCGGCTGGAGAACGGCCGGTGGGTGCCGACCTTCCCGAGGGCGCGCTACGTCTTTGCCCGGCAGGAATTCGACCATTGGTCCGCGCAGAACGCGAAGACGGAAATCCCGCCCTTCGCCGACAGCGTGCTGCCGGTGGTCGAGGCGGGGCGCCACGAGCTGGTCGGCAATGATCATGTGATCGGCGACCATATCCGCATCCTGCCGACGCCCGGCCATACGCCGGGCCATATCGCCATCACCATGGGCCGCGGCAAGGATGACGCGGTGTTCTCCGGCGACCTCATGCATTCGCCGCTGCAGACGCTCTATCCGGAGCTGTCCATCAAGTTCGACGTCGATCCGGCGGCGGCGGCTAAAACGCGGCGCAGTTTTCTCGAGCGCTACTGCGACACCGACACGCTGTGCTGCACGGCGCATTTTCCCTCGCCGTCGGTGGGGAAGATCAAGCGCAAGGGCAACGGGTTCGTGTGCGCGGCGGTGTGATTTAGCGCGGCTCGCGCCGCGAACTCCCATCCTCCCCTGGAGGGGGGGATCGGTTCGCATGCAGCGAAGCGCAATGCGAACCGAGGTGGGGTGACGGTCTCTCCGCTTCGTAAACTGCCCGTTTTGGGAGATCACCCCACCCCGCTCGCGCTTCGCGCGATCGACCACGGGCGAGCTACGCTCGTCCCGGACCCCTCCAGGGGAGGGTAAGAGAGGCTCAAGTGGAGAAACCGATGACAACACTCCCGAACATCCCGCTCCCCGCCGGCATCCGCTCGCGCTACCTCGACGGGATCAACGGCTTGCGCATGCATGTGCTCGAGGCCGGCTTCGAGACCAAAGGCCGCTCCTGCATCCTGCTGCTGCATGGCTTTCCCGAGTTGGCCTTCTCCTGGCGCAAGGTGATGCCGGCGCTCGCCGCCGCCGGGTATCATGTGATCGCGCCGGACCAGCGCGGCTATGGCCGCACGACCGGATGGAGCGCGGACTATGACGGCGATCTCGCGCCGTTCTCGCTGCTCAACCTGGTGCGCGATGCGCTCGCCTTGGTGTCCGCGTTTGGCTACAGGCAGGTTGACGTCGTCGGACATGATTTCGGCAGTCCGGTCGCGGCCTGGTGCGCGCTGATCAGGCCCGACGTGTTTCGTTCGGTGACGATGATGAGCGCGCCATTCGGTGGACCGCCGCCGCTGCCGTTCAACACCGCAGATGCGCCGGCCAAGCCCGCGGGCGAAGACCCCGTTCATCGCGAGCTCGCCAACCTGCCGCGTCCGCGCAAGCACTATCAATGGTACTATTCGACACGCGCCGCAAATACCGACATGCAGCACGCGCCGCAGGGCGTGCACGATTTCCTGCGTGCCTATTATCATCACAAGAGCTCCGACTGGACCGACAACAAGCCCTATCCGCTCAAGGCATGGTCGGCGAGCGAGCTGGCGAAGCTGCCGACCTATTACGTGATGGATCTGAACGAGACCATGGCGCAGACGGTCGCCAAGGAGATGCCGTCGCCGGCCGAGATCTCGGCCAATCAATGGCTGCCCGACAGCGAGCTCGCTTATTACAGCGCCGAATATGGCCGCACCGGATTCCAGGGCGGCTTGCAATGGTACCGCTATGGCACGTCGGGTACGCTCAACAGCGAGATGCAGCTGTTTGCAGGACGCAGCATTGACGTGCCCTCCTGCTTCATCTCGGGCATGCAGGATTGGGGCACGCATCAGCGTCCGGGCGTGTTCGAGACGATGCAGACGCGCGCGTGCACGAAGATGCTGGGTTGCCATCTCATCGACGGTGCCGGGCATTGGGTGCAGCAGGAGCAGCCGGCCGAGGTGAGCCGGTTGCTGCTCGATTTCCTCGCAAAAGCCGGCACGGCCTGATTTGACCCGGGAAGCACGGCCTTCTATATAGTTTAGAATAATTCTAAATTACCGTGACAGGACAGCCGTGAAGAATTTTGCCGATCTGACCGAGCGCGAGGTGCTGGCGGTCGCGATCTCCTCCGAGGAGGAGGATAGCCGCATCTACATGACCTTCGCCGAGGACCTGAAGGAACGCTATCCGGATTCGGCCAAGCTGTTCGAGCAGATGGCCGAGGAGGAGCGCGGCCACCGGCACATGTTGCTGGAATTGTATGAGCAACGCTTCGGCCCGCATCTGCCGCCGATCCGCCGCGAGGACGTCAAGGGGTTCCTGCGCCGTCGCCCGGTCTGGCTCACCAAGAACCTGTCGCTCGACGCCATCCGCCGCGAAGTCGAGACCATGGAGATGCAGGCGGAGCGCTTCTACGTGAAGGCGGCCGAACAGGCCCAGGACGTCGGCGTGCGCCGCCTGCTCGGCGATCTCGCCGAAGCCGAAAAAGGTCACGAGGAGACCGCCGCCAAGCTGACGGGCGAGATCCTCAATTCCGACGCCCGCGCCGAGGAGGATCGCACCAACCGCCGCATGTTCGTGCTGCAATATGTGCAGCCGGGCCTTGCCGGCCTTATGGACGGTTCGGTCTCGACGCTGGCGCCGCTGTTCGCGGCGGCCTTCGCCACTCACCAGAACTGGCAGACGTTCCTGGTCGGCCTCGCCGCCTCGATCGGCGCCGGCATCAGCATGGGCTTTGCGGAAGCCCTGTCCGACGACGGATCGCTGACGGGGCGCGGCTCGCCCTGGCTGCGCGGCGTCACCTGCGGCGCGATGACGACGCTCGGCGGGCTCGGCCACACCGCGCCCTATCTCGTGCCGGACAGCTGGGCCAACGCGTTCTGGATTGCGACCGGCATTGCCTGTGTCGTGGTGTTCTTCGAACTGTGGGCGATCGCCTTCATCCGCTCGCGCTACATGGACACGCCGTTCCTCCAGGCGGTGTTCCAGATCGTGCTGGGCGGCGCGATCGTGCTGGCGGTGGGGATATTGATCGGAGCGGCGTAGCGGCTTTCATATCCGGTGTCATTCCCCGCGAAGGCGGGGAATCCAGTAGGCCGCAGCCCATCGGCTCAATTATTGCTGTCACGGAGTACTGGATCGCCCGGTCAAGCCGGGCGATGACAGCGAATTTTCGATCTCATCCGTTCCGTCTCGCCATCGCATCAATTCCCATCAAACGACCGTTGCGGCATTCGGGCAAACTGCGCATCATTCTCCGACAACAAGAGCAGGAGAAGCGCCTTGGCCGGATCGAAATGGAGTTACAAGAGCGCGGTCGAACTGTCGGCCGCGTTGACCGCAAAGAAGGTGTCCGCGGTCGAGCTTGCACAGGACGCCATCGACCGCATCGAGCGGCACGACGGCAAGGTCAACGCCATCTGTGTGCGGGATTTCGATCGCGCGCTCGCTGCCGCGCGCGAGGCCGACGCGGCCTTGGCCCGCGGCGAGCGCAAGCCGCTGCTCGGCCTGCCCCTGACGGTGAAGGAATCCTTCAACGTTGCCGGCCTGCCGACGACCTGGGGCTGGACGCCGCAGAAGGATTTCAGGCCGCCGGAGGATGCGCTCTCGATCAGCCGGGTGAAGAACGCCGGCGGCGTCATTGTCGGCAAGACCAACGTCCCCGTCGGGCTCGGCGACTGGCAGAGCTACAACGACATCTACGGCACGACGAACAACCCGTACGACCTCGGCCGCACGCCCGGTGGCTCGTCGGGCGGCTCCTCCGCGGCGCTTGCGGCCGGCTACGGGCCGCTGTCGCTTGGCTCCGACATCGGCGGCTCGTTGCGCGTGCCGGCGTTCCATTGCGGGGTCTATGCGCACAAGCCAACCTACAATCTCTGCCCGACGCGCGGCCATACGCCGCCGCCGTTTCCCGCGATCCCGATGGAGCGCGACATGGCGGTGATCGGTCCGATGGCGCGGAGTGCCGCCGATCTGACGCTGCTGCTGGACGTGATGGCCGGGCCCGATCCACTCGACCTCGGCGTCGGATACAAGCTCGCGCTGCCGGAGGCACGCCACGCCGGACTGAAGGATTTCCGCCTGCTGGTGATCGACAGCCATCCGTTGCTGCCCGCGAATGCAGAGGTTCGCGGCGCGATCGAGAAGCTGGCCGGGCAGCTGACGCAGGCCGGCGCGAATGTCGCGCGCGAGAGCCCGCTGTTTCCGGACTTCCGGGAAGCCTCGCGACTCTACATGCGCATGCTGATGGGCTTTCTCGGCGCGTTCTTTCCGCCTGATATTCTCGCCGGCGCACGTGCCGGCGCGGCGCAGCTCTCACCCGACGACAAGAGCCTTGCGGCCGAGCGGCTGCGCGGCATGACCGCAAGCCATCAGGCCTGGGTGTTCGACGAGGGCGCCCGCGCCGGCCTGCGCGCACAATGGCGGCACTTGTTCAGGACGTTCGATGCGGTGATCTGCCCGATCATGCCGACCCCCGCCTATCCGCATGATCACTCGCCGGAGCAGGAGAAGCGCCGGATCAATATCGACGGCAAGGAGCACGCCTATCCGGACCAGCTTGCCTGGCCCGGCATCGCCACGCTGACGGGCCTGCCGGCCACGGCCGTTCCGCTCGGTCTGTCGAAGGACGGCCTGCCGGTCGGCGTCCAGATCATCGGACCCTTCCTCGAAGACCGCACGCCGCTGAAACTCGCCGAGCTGATCGAGCGTGAGTTCGGCGGGTTCGTGCCGCCGAAGATGTTTGACGACTAGCGCTCGCCCCACGCGTCATTGCGAGCCACCCGGTCCCGCCTTCCGGCGTGCCGGATGACAGGCTCCGCGAAGCAATCCATACCGCAGCCGCGGCAACAGCTCTGGATTGCTTCGCTCACGCTCGCAATGACGGAGTTCAAACCGCTCAGCTGTCGAACATGATCACGCTGCGCAGCGTCTTGCCGGCCTTCATGTTGGCAAAACCCTCGTTGATCTCGCTCAGCTTCAATTTCGCCGAGATCCAGTCTTCCAGGTGCAGCCGGCCCCGCAAATAGAAATCCACCAGGCGCGGCATGTCGACGCGAAAATGGTTCGAGCCCATCGAGGAGCCCTGGATCCGGCGCTCCCTAAGGAAATCGAAGCCGTGCAGCTCGATCTTCTGGCCGAACGGGATCATGCCGACGATGGTGGCGGTGCCGCCGGAGGCGAGCATGCCGAAGGCCTGCTCGGCGGTTTCCTTGCGGCCGAGCACCTCGAAGGAATGATGCACGCCGCCATTGGTGAGGTCGCGCACCTGCTTCACGACGTCGCCGTCCGCGGGGTTGATGATGTCGGTGGCGCCCAGCTTGGTGGCGAGCTGGAGCTTCGCCGGGTTGGTGTCGATGGCGATGATGCGGCCGGCGCCGGCGATCTGCGCGCCGTTGATCGCGGCCATGCCGACGCCGCCGCAGCCAATCACCGCGACGGTCTCGCCGGCCGTCACCTTCGCGGTGTTTACCACCGCGCCATAGCCGGTGATGACGCCGCAGCCGATCAGCGCGGCGAGATCGAGCGGCATCTCTTTGCGGATTTTCACGATGGCGTTCTCGTGCACCAGCATCTGCTCGGCAAAGGAGGAGAGATTGAGGAACTGGTGCAGTTTCTCCGGCTTGGACCATTGCATGCGGTTGGAGACACCCGGCAGCAGCTTCACGGTGGTATCGGTGCAGAGCACGGTGCGGCCGGTGGTGCAATTGTCGCAGGTGCCGCAGAACACGGACAGGCACGTGACGACGTGATCGCCCGGCTTGACATAGGTGACGTCGGAGCCGACCTGCTCGACCACGCCGGCGGATTCATGCCCGAGCACCGCAGGCAGCGGATGCGGATAGAGCCCTTCCATGAAGTGCAGGTCGGAATGGCAGAGGCCGGCGACCGCGGTGCGGATCAGCACTTCGCGCGGGCCGGGCTTCGGAAGGCTGACATCCTCGATGACCAGCGGCTTGTTGACTTCATAGAGGACGGCGGCCTTCATCGAGCACTCCCTATCGCTTTTCTTAGGTTGGGTGGCGAGCAGCCTACGCTGCCAGAACCAGTTCGCCAACCTCGCTCATGGGGGCGTCGCGATCGCCGAGTAGCAACGCGGCGATCTTCGCCTGCACGGCATTTTCCGCCAGCCGGAACGGATCGTTCGGCATCACCCGGTGATCGACCACCAGCCGCGACAGCAGCAGCCGGCGCGCATCGCCGCGCATCTCGTGGATGCGATGCGCCTCCCAGGCGAGGGCGACTGCGCTCGCGACATGATAGAGCACGCTCGTCGCGCGCCGCGCATCGGCCTCGTTCTCGGATGTCCCCGCGACCTCGCGCGCGAAGCCGACGGCGCGATCGACGAGGCCGCGCAGCCTGTCGCGCCAGGCCTGCGGTACGGACGCGCTGTCGTCGAGCCGGGCATGCAGATCGGCCGAGAGCGCGGAGTCCGCGCCGTGGCGGCCGACGGCGCGCCTGAGTGCATCGATCGCCACGATGTTGCCTGTGCCTTCCCAGACCGAGCCGAGATGCGCATCGCGCAGCAGGCGGGGCGTTGCGAATTCCTCGATATAGCCGATGCCGCCGCGCATCTCGAGCGCATCGCCGCAGACCTTGCGCGCATCCCGCGTGGCGCGGAATTTCAGCGTCGGCGTCAGGATGCGCAACAAGGCCGCCGCGTCCTGGCTGCCGGCCTCGGCGCGGTCGAGTGCGTCCGCCGTGAGGAAGCTCATCGACAGCGCCTGCTCGACCGGCAGCATGATCTTCAGCATCTGGCGGCGGCCGAGCGGCAGGTCGATGATGCGGCTGCCGAACACCACGCGGTTCTTTGCGACCGTCATCGCGTCATGATAGGCGCGCCGCATCAGCGCGGTGGATTTGACTCCGTTGGAGAGCCGCGAGGAGTTCACCATCTCGGCCATCTGCACGAAGCCGCGATCGAGCTTGCCGACCGCGTAGGCGATCGCGCCTTCGAGCTTGATCTCCCCTGATGCCATCGAGCGCGTGCCGAGCTTGTCCTTGAGACGCACGATCCGGTAGTGGTTCTGCGAGCCGTCGTCGAGAAAACGCGGCATCAGGAACAGGCCGACGCCGCGTGTGCCGGGCCCGGCGCCCTCGGGCCGCGCCAGCAGCATCACGACCTTGGCATCGGCATTCGAGCAGAACCATTTTTCGCCATAGAGGCGCCAATGGTCGCCCTCCTGCACCGCGCGGGTGGTCAGCGTGCCGACGTCGGAGCCTCCCTCCTTCTCGGTCATGAACTGGCCGCCTTGCGTCAGCTTGCTCATATCGGTCGAGGTCAGGCCGTCGAGATATCTTGCCTTCAGCGCCTCGCTGCCAAAATTTGCGAGTAGCTTGGCGCAGCCGTCGGTGACGTTGATCGGGCAGCCCATGCCGAATTCGGTCTGATTGAACAGGAACGTGAATGCGTGCTTGGCCACCACGGGATATTTGTCCGGCCAGCCCATGATACCCTTGCGGATCGAGAGCGCATGGATGCCGAACTCGCCGAACGCGGCGTTCTCCAGCTCGCGATAGGCTGGATGATATTCGATCGCCTGCACGTCGCGGCCGAACTTGTCGCGCTGGTGCAGAATGGGCGTGTGCCGGTCGGCGAGGCGCGCGCACTCATCGAGACGTCCGCCGGCGAGCGCGCCAAGGCGGTCGAGATGCGGCTCGATGTGGCGGAACAGATTGTCCGGCAGGTGGATGCGCAGCAGATCGGTGAGCGCGGGATCGGCACGGTAGAAATTCATGCCTGACGTATCGGGCGCCAGCAGGCCGGATGGCTCGGCCGCCACATTTTTCGGCTGCGCTGTGACCGGCTCGTGCATGATCGTCCTCTTCGTTTCCGCCTTGCGGACATTTTGCGCTGATTTGGCGCTTGCCGCTTTGGATGATGTCGATCATGCTCCAATCGGAAAGAGCGATAAAGCCGCAAATTGTCAGGGAGGCATGATCGCAATGAAGGAGCAATTCGCTCTGCGGAATTGTGATCGCCCCGGCTGGTTGTTCGCGCAGGCGGTGCATAGATCAACGTCTCCCAGCCCTGAGAGATCACGCCATGGAACATCCGAAGTACAAGATCGCCCTCATCGTCGGCGCCGGCGAGGGCCTGAGCGCCTCGCTGGCACGCTTGCTGTCCGCGCAAGGCATTCGTGTCGCGCTGGCCGCCCGAAAGATCGAGAAGCTCGGCGCGCTCTGTAGCGAGACCGGCGCGAAGGCCTACGCCTGCAACGCCACCGAGCCCGACGAGGTCGAACGCCTGTTCGGCCTCGTCGAGCGCGAGATCGGCGCGCCCGACGTCGTCGTCTACAACGCCAGCGGCCGCACGCGCGGGCCGTTCGTCGAACTCGTTCCGGCCGACGTCGCCAATGCCATCGCGATCAGCGCCTATGGGGGCTTCCTGGTGGCGCAACAGGCAGCCAAGCGCATGCTGCCGAACAAGCACGGCGCGATCCTGTTCACCGGCGCTTCGGCAAGCGTCAAGGGCTATGCGCAGTCGGCCTCGTTCGCGATGGGCAAGTTCGCGTTGCGTGGGCTGGCGCAGAGCCTGGCGCGCGAGCTGTCGCCGCAAGGCATTCATGTCGCGCATTTCGTGATCGACGGCGGCATTCGCAGCGCCGCGCGCACGGAAGCCGCGGACAAGCCGGCTTCGATGCTCGATCCCGATGCGATCGCACTGAGCTATTGGAACGTGTTGCAGCAGCCGCGCAGCGCCTGGAGCTGGGAGCTCGAGTTGCGGCCGTGGGTGGAGAAGTTTTAAGGGCGAACTGCCGTAGGGTGGGCAAAGGCGCAAAGCGCCGTGCCCACGATCTCCTCGAAATTGCGTAAAAGACGTGGGCACGCTTCGCTTTGCCCACCCTACAGAAATCAGGGAGGCGATATGACCACCGAAACCATTATCGACACCGGCACCAATGAGCTCCTCTGCGTCATCCGCGACCGCGTCGCGATCATCACGCTGAACCGGCCGGAGGCGCGCAATTCGCTGTCGGACGCTCTGACGCCCGCGCTGCGCACCATGATCCGCAGTTGCGGCGAGAACCCCGGCGTCGGCGCGCTGCTGCTGACCGGCGCGGGTGAGGCGTTCTGTGCCGGCGGCAACGTCAAGGGCATGGGCGCACATCGCGACCCGAAGAAGCTCGAGATGTCCTTTGACGACAAGGTCGCCGATCTCCAGGAACGGCAGCGGCTGCTCACCGGCGCGCTGGTGTCGATCCGCAAGCCGACCATTGCCGCCCTGCTCGGCCCGGCGGCCGGCGCCGGGCTCGCCATCGCCATGGCCTGCGACATCCGCATCGCCGCGCAATCGGCTTTCGTCGCCACCGGCTATGCCCGCATCGCGCTGTCAGGCGATTACGGCATCGCCTGGCTGCTCACCCGCCTCGTCGGCACCGCGCGGGCGCGCGAATTGATGTTCACCGGCGATCGCGTCGATGCCGCACGCTGCGAGGCGATCGGCCTCGTTAACCGCGTCGTGCCCGACGACAAGTTACAGAGCGAGGCCTTCGCGCTGGCCAAATCGCTCGCCGAAGGCGCACGCCTGGCGCTGCGCTACATGAAGGACAATCTCGACGAAGCCCTGCTGTTCGACTTCGAAACAGCGCGCGACCACGAGGCCGAACGGCTGGTGCGCCTGACCACGACCGCCGATCACAAGGAGGCGGTGCAGGCGTTCATCGAGAAACGGAAGGCGGTGTTCACGGGGAAGTAGATGCTCGTCCGCAGCCCAGATGGAGCGCAGCGCAATCCAGGGTCGTCTGCGCATGTGGCACGAATCCCGGATTGCGCTGCGCTCCATCCGGGCTACGAAGGACAAAAAAGAGCCCGGCGCTGGATGACCAGGCCGGGCTTCTCAGTGATGTCAGGCCGAGGCTGAGGGGCTATCGGTCTGACGGGAAAGGGCGGCGAGGCGCCAGCTTGCGCAGGGGATGTCTTTCGGTGCGACGCTGATCTCCTTGTCGAAGCGCACCAGCTTCCAGTCGTCAGGATGATTGACGAAGGCGAAGCTGGATTTGCGGGCAAGCGAGAGCATGGTCTCGTTCGAGCGCAGCGTTTCGCCGAACATGCGCTCGGCACCAAGCGCCGCGGCGCGGCATTCGAGGTTCTTCAGCAGCGCGGTGGCGATGCCGTGGCCCTGCCAGCGATCATCGACCGACAGACCGAATTCGAGCGTCGCGGTCTCTGCATGCAGCGCGTAGCGTGCCTCGGCGACGATGCTCTCGAAGCCGTCGACCATCATCGTGGCGACGACGGTGAAGCGATCGCGCTCGCCGACCTCGAGAAAGTCGTGCAGCAGGCCGTTGGGCAGCTCACTGATCGCGCCGAAGAAGCGGTTGTAGCGAGAGCGGGTCGAGAGCGAACGGAAATAGTGCTGCAGTTCGTCGGCATCGCGCGGCTCGACGAAGCGAACGTTGAGCGCCTCGCCCTGCCGGGTGCGTAACGTATCCGAATGTTGCCTGAGGTCTTCGAGGCGGAGGATGCTCATGACACTGCCCTCGGTAAAAAAAGGACCGCCGGCGCCCCGGAGTCAGGCGGCGCCGGCCTGGCGGCCAATCAGGCCCGCCAGAAGGGTTTGTCGGCCTCGAAGGCGATGTCGCTCCAGGACAATCCGACGTCCTGAAGGTCGCGAGCGGTCCATTGGGTGAGCTCGCGCCGGTTGCGGTAGCGCTCGTGCCAGACGTGAAGCGTCTCGCTGACCTGCTGGAGCAGGCTCGGCACATGATGATTTGTCATCGAGTTGTGGGTCAAAGTAGACATTTTCAGCTCCTGGAGCTAATCTGGCCGCTAATATCTGCTTCCTAGTGCACTGCGACAAACGACAATTTGTACCCTTTCGCATGAAATAACGTCATGTATCCTGCTGCCAAATGACTGCCAGATTGCCGTCCCTGAACGGACTGCGGGCGTTTGAGGCCGCCGCGCGCCATCTCAGCTTCACGCTGGCGGCGACCGAGCTGAACGTCACGCAGACCGCGATCAGCCATCAGATCCGAAGGCTCGAGGAGGAGCTCGGCATTCGCCTGTTCATCCGGCAGAACCGCGCGCTGGCGCTCACCCCGGAGGCCCGCGACTATCTCCCGGGCGTTCGCGCCGCCTTCAACGACCTCCGCCTTGCGACCGACCGGCTGCTCCGCAAGGACGACGACAAGGTGCTGACGGTCTCGACGCTGGCCTCGCTCGCCGCGAAATGGCTGCTGCCGCGGCTGACCGACTTCCAGGAACAGCATCCCGGTATCGACGTGCGCATCACCACCTCGACCAGCCTGGTCGACTTCCAGCGCGACAATGTCGACGCCGCGATCCGCTACGGCCGCGGCCAGTGGCCCGGCCTGCGCGCCGACTGGCTGATGGCGGACGAGTTGTTTCCGGTGTGCAGCCCGTCGCTGCTGCGCGGCGACAAGCCGCTGCGCCAGCCGGAGGATTTGAGGGGCTATCCGCTGCTGCACACGTCGAACACCAACAGCGACGATTGGCGACTGTGGCTGACCGCGGCGGGCCTGCCGGCCGACATCGCCAGGCAGCCCGGCATCACCTTCGACATGATCTTCATGACCATCCAGGCCGCCATCGACGGCATTGGCGTCGCGATGGGGCGGACGTCCTACGTCCAGGACGACATCGCCAAGGGCCGGCTCGTGGTGCCCTTCAAGATCGCCCTGCCGGCCGACGCCGGCTTCTACCTGGTCGCACCGGACGGGCGCCGGGAGGCGCCGAAGCTGACCGCGTTCCGCCAATGGATGATTGCCGCAACGCAAAATAAGGCCTGAAAAATCAGCGGCTTCCTGTCGCAAAACGGATTGACTCGTCCCGCCTTGCGCGGGAAGAGGCGTGGCAGATTGTCGCAGTCTGTCGCCTGACCGCGAGATGACGTCCCGGTCCGGCCACGCCTTTCCCAGGGGAGCAACGCCATGGCTGGACCAGCCACCTCGACCAATCCGTCCGCGATCAAGTCCCGCATTGGCGCGATCCTGCGCGCCACCTCCGGAAATTTCCTCGAGCAGTTCGACTTCTTCCTGTTCGGCTTCTATGCCGCCGCGATCGGCAAGGCGTTCTTCCCCTCCAGCAACGAGACGGCGTCCCTGCTCAACACTTTCGGCGTGTTCTGGCTCGGCGCCTTGATGCGCCCCGTCGGCGCCATCGTGCTCGGCGCCTATATCGACCGCATCGGCCGCCGCCAGGGCCTGCTCGTCACACTGGGCATCATGGCGTTCGGCACGGTCGTCATCGCGTTCTGCCCGAGCTATGCGACCATCGGCATCGCAGCGCCCATCATCGTGTTGATCGGGCGTTTGCTCCAGGGTTTCTCCGCCGGCGTCGAGCTCGGCGGCGTGTCGGTGTATCTCGCGGAAATCTCCACACCCGGCAACCGCGGCTTCTACACCTCGTTCCAGTCGTCGAGCCAGCAGGTCGCGATCTTCGTCGCCTCGATCCTCGGCTATCTCCTCTCCGAGGTGATGCCGGCCGACACAGTGGCCGCCTGGGGCTGGCGCATTCCGTTCTTCGTCGGCTGCCTGATCATTCCACTGATCTTTATCCTGCGACGGACGCTGGAGGAGACTCCGGCGTTCCTCGCCATGAAGAAGCACCCGACCGCCAGCGAGGTGTTTGCCTCCGCGCTCGCCAACTGGCGCATCGTGATCCTCGGCATGATGATCGCGATCCTGACCACGACGACGTTCTACTTCGTCACCGTCTACACGCCGACCTTCGGCAAGACCGTGCTGAAGCTGTCGACGCAAGATGCGCTGCTGGTCACGTTGCTCGTCGCTGTTACCAACTTCTTCTGGAATCCGGTTGGCGGCGCGCTGTCCGACCGGATCGGTCGCAAGCCGGTGCTGATCACCATTGCCAGCCTGTCGCTGGTGACGGCCTATCCGGCGCTGCACTGGCTGGTGGCGGCGCCGACCTTCGGCAAGCTGCTCGCCATCGAGATGATGTTCTCGTTCTATTTCGGCGTCTACAGCGGCACCATGCTAGGCGCGCTGGTCGAGATCGTGCCGGCGCATGTGCGCACGACCTGCTTCTCGCTCGCCTTCGCGCTCGCCGCCGCCCTGTTCGGCACCTTCACGCCGTTCGCCTCGACCTGGCTGATCGAGCGCACCGGCGACAAGGCCTCGCCCGGCTTCTGGCTGATGTTCGCCGCGCTGCTCGGCATCATCGCGGCCTCGACGGTGTATCGCGGCGGCAAGGCTGTGACCACGTATGACACGGCCGCGGAGCCGGTGGCGGGGCATTGACGG
>NZ_JXDL01000001.1:5868749-5898452 GCF_001590795.1 Bradyrhizobium sp. AT1 | reverse complement strand
ACCCCGCTCGCGCTTCGCGCGATCGACCCTCCCCCTCCAGGGGAGGGTAAGAGCGGACACCTACAGCTCCACCACGACGTAGTCACTTTCGACGCTCACCGGGATCGTCTCCGCGACATACGGCCCCTTCACCACGCTCGCGCCCGGCTCGACATGGGCCGGATAGGCCTTCACGCGGAAGCGGCGGGGGTCGCAATAGGATTGGCCGGTGCGGATGTCGAATTCCCAGCCGTGCCAGGGGCAGCGGATGATCTCGCCGAGCTTGGTGTACTCGATCTCGCCGGGACTATTCGACTGTGCGAGGCCGATCAGCGGGCCTTCGCATAGCGCCGCGCCCTGATGCGGGCAGCGGTTCATCAGGCCGAAATATTCGCCCTTGATGTTGAAGACTGCGATCGGTCGCCCGTCGATCTCCAAAAACTTTCGCGTGCCGGGCGGTAGTTCGTCGACCGGTGCAATCACATGACGCGCCATCAAGCCAGTCCATACAGCTTCTGCGCATTGCCGAGATAGAATGCCGCCCGGTTATCCTCGCTGACGCCCGCCGGCAGCACGCGCGAGGGCTCGTCATAGTCCCAATGCGGATAGTCGGTCGCGAACAGCAGCCGGTCCCAGCCGATCCAGTTGATGACGTCGAACAAATCCTCGCGCCGTTCCGGATCCTCCATCGGCTGCGTGGTCCACCACACCTGCTCGCGAATGTATTCCGACGGCGGCCGCTTCACATGCGGCACCTCGCTGCGCAGGCGCTGCCAGACCTTGTCCAGCCGCCACGCCAGCGACGGCGCCCAGCCGAAGCCGGCCTCGATCATCACCATCTTCAGTTTCGGGAAGCGCTCGAACACACCTTCCAGGACCAGGCTCGCCAGCGCCGATTGCTGGCACTGCGAATGACCCACCATTTCCTCGATGTAATAGGAGGGCCAGCCCGAGGGCGTGATCGGATTGCCGCCGAAGCCGAAGGCGTGAACGCCGACGGGAAGGCCGGCTTCCTCTGCTGCCTGATAGATCGGCCAATAACGGCGCTGGCCCAGCGGCTCGACATTGCGGCTGAGCAGCAGCACCTGCACGAAATTCTTGTCGCCGGCGCGCTCGCGGATTTCGGCGGCGGCCGACAAACCATCCTCGTTACCGACGACGATGGACGCCTTCAGCCGCTTGTCCCGGCTGGTCCATTTGTCGATCTGCCAGTCGTTGATCGCCGAGCACAAGGCGGCCGCGAGTTCGTGATTACGGATGCCCTGCCCGGTGTTGAGCGGATTGAGCACGCCCAGCTGCACGTTGTTGGGATCGAGCAGCTGCTTCTGCATGAAGGAGAGCGAGGAGCCCTGCGGCCCGCCTTCGGGCGGATAGGCATCGCGGCGCGAGGCATTGGGCTGGGCCTTCGGATAGGGCGGCCCTTCCATCATGCCCTGATAGGCATGGACGCCATAGACTTCGAGGTGATGCTGCCAGCGTTTGGCGAGATAGGGATAGAGCTCGGTGCGGGTGGCACGGGCCGGATGGATGTCGCAGTCCGCGATCGCGGTTTTGACGGTCAGAGGGGACGCGGCTTCTTGGCTCTCGCGGAACTGGATATTCATCGCCTTGCCTCCTTGGCAGCGGGCTCATTTCAGGCGGGGATAGGTCGCATGCGGATTGTCGATCATGATCTTGCGCACGAGATCGGGGGACAGACCTTCGGGCAGCGCGTCCTGGCCGTCGAACTGCCAGTGCGGATAGTCCGTGGAGAATAGGACCAATTCATCGGACTGCATATGATCAAACAGGCGATTTAATGTCGCCCCGTCTGGCGGTGCATCAAATGGCTGTAACGAGAAGCGGATGTTGCTGCGCACAATCTCCAGCGGCGCGCGATCGACCCACGGCGTCTCCATCCGCACCCCGCGCCAGAACTTGTGCAAGCGCCAGAGATAGGGCGAGATCCAGGAGACGCCCGACTCCAGCATCACCATTTTGAGACGCGTATATTTCGCGAACACGCCCTCGACGATCAGGCTGGTGAGCTGGGTCTGGAACGCCTGGGCCTGCCCGACATAATCCTCGATGTGATAGGACCCCCATCCCACCGCGGACGGCGGATTGTGATAGGCGGAACCGGCGTGGATGCCGACGGGAAGTTCCAGTCGTTCCGCGGCTTCATAGATCGGCCACAGCGTGCGTTTGCCGAGCGGTGTGTCGCCCATCACCAGCATCAGCACTTGAACGAAGCGCTTGTCCTGCGCGCAGCGCTCGAGTTCGGCCACAGCCTTCTCGACGCTTTGCGTCGGGATCACGATCGAGCCGCGTAGCCGCGTGTCCCGATCGAGCCATTCCTTTGCCAGCCAGTCGTTCAGCGCGCGGCAGAAGGCGGCCTGCATATCCTCGGAAAACACCATCTGCACGCCGTAGAGCGGATTACAGATGGCGTAGCTGAGCTGAAAGGGATCGAGCACATGGCGCTGCATATCCACAAGGCTCTCGCCCGCCTTGCCGCTTTCGGGGCGCCAGTCGGGCCGTGCCGTGATCGGTGAATTCGGCGGATAGGATTGCGAAACGAGGTCGACCATGCCGCGCGTCGTAACCTGATCGCGCCAATAATCGTTCAGGTAGGGCAGCAGGCTGGTCAGATGCGGCACGGCCGGATGCACGTCGCAATCGATGCTGCCGGCGATCAGGGACGCCATCACGTCTCCCTTCTCACGTTTCCTCGCGTGTCTCTTCTTGTACCCACCATTGAAGCAGGCCTGCCCTCCGCCTGCAACTCGGCCAAGCGTCCTGTCATATGCTAGGAAGGCTGAGCTCGGTTGCGAAGGAATAGGGGTTGCGGAATGAAAGAGCTCGTCGGCATTGCGGAACAGGTCGCCGCCAAATTGATCGCGCGCAAGCAGACCATCGCTGTGGCGGAATCCTCGACCGGCGGCCTGCTTGCGGCCAGCCTGCTCGCGGTGCCCGGCGCGTCGGCCTATTTCCTCGGCGGCGCAGTGGTCTACACCCGCGATGCCAGGCGCGTGCTGATGGATATTTCGGACGAGGGAATGAAGGGCTTTCGCTCCTCCTCGGAGCCCTATGCGCAACTGCTGGCCGATCGGATGCGAACACGCTTCGGCAGCGACTGGGGCCTGTCCGAAACCGGCGCAGCCGGCCCCACCGGCAACCGCTACGGCGACGCCGCCGGCCATAGCTGCATGGCGGTTGCGGGGCCTTTGTCAGAGGTGATGACGCTGGAGACGGGAAGCGGCGACAGGTTCGGCAACATGCAAATGTTCGCCGCGACGGCGCTGAAACTGTTATTGAGGAAGCTGGAGGGGTGAGGTTGGTGCGATGCGTGCGCGAGTTGGGGGTAGTCTCGCCACCACGCCGCCGTCATCGCCCGCGAAGGCGGGCGATCCAGTACTCCGAGATGGTTGTGATTATTCGAAAGGCCGCGGCGTACTGGATGCCCCGCCTGCGCGGGGCATGACAACGGTGGGTGACTAATATGAGCGCCCCAAATGCCGCATGAAGATCCGCACCACGTATCCCTGCACCCGCGGCGCCTCGTCATAGATATCCGACGCGATCCGCTCGATGGTCTCGCGCAGCGACAGGAACTGCGCCTGGCGCGCGCTGCTTTCGGTGCCCTGCATGCCCGCGAGCTCGTCCATCGCCGCGTCGCTGATCTGGCACTGCACCGCCTCGCCGTCGTTCAACATGGTGAAGCGAAAGGCCAGCCGTTCGAGGTCATGGCCAATGATCTTGTCGCGCGTGAGCGGCATCAAGTCGTCCCGGTCGAGCACCCCCGCCGGACAATGCTAAAAATCGCTTCGATTGTCAGCAGCAAAGAGCAACTTTGCCTTACTGGAACGCGACCTCGGCAAAGCTGCGCAGCTTGCGCGAATGCAGCCGCTCGGATTCCTGCTGCTTGAGCCGCTCCAGTGCCTTCAGGCCGATCTCGAGATGCTGACCAACGCGGCGGCGGTAGAATTCGCTGGCCATGCCGGCGAGCTTGATTTCGCCATGCAGTGGCTTGTCGGAAACGCAGAGCAGCGTGCCATAGGGAACGCGGAAACGATAACCGTTGGCGGCGATCGCGGCCGATTCCATGTCGAGCGCAACGGCGCGCGATTGCGACAGGCGGCGGATCACTTCGGGTCCGGAGATCTCCCAATTGCGGTTGTCGACGCTCGCCACCGTTCCCGTGCGCATCAGGCGCTTGAGCTCGAAACCTTCGAGCCCGGTGACGTCCTCGACCGCCTCCTCGAGTGCGACCTGCATCTCGGCCAGTGCCGGGATCGGCACCCATAGCGGCAGCTCGCGGTCGAGCACGTGATCCTCACGCACGTAGCCATGCGCGAGCACGTAGTCGCCGAGCCGCTGCGTGTTGCGCAGGCCCGCGCAGTGGCCGAGCATCAACCAGGCATGCGGGCGCAGCACTGCGACGTGGTCGGTGACGTTGCGCGCGTTGGACGGGCCGGTGCCGATGTTGATCAAGGTGATGCCGCGATAGCCGGGCGCCACCAGGTGGAAGGCTGGCATCTGCGGCATGCGCGCGGGCGCGTCCCCAATCGTCGTTCCGCCACTGCGTGTGATCACGTTTCCCGGCGCGACGAAAGCGTCGAGGCCGGCCTCACCGGCCTGGAGCCGCTGCTGGCAGGCTTGCGCGAAGGCGTCGACATAGAACTGGTAGTTGGTGAAGATCACGAAATTCTGGAAGTGTTCGGGATCGGTGCCGGTGTAGTGATAGAGCCGCCGCAGCGAGTAATCGACGCGGGCGGCACGGAACAGCGACAGCGGCTCGGGCGCGCCGGGCTGGAGCTCAAAGGTACCGTCCGCGATGGAATCGTCCATGGTGGCGAGGTCAGGCACGTCGAATGCATCGCGCAGCGACCTCGCGACGGGCGAGTTCTCGCTGGTGGTGATGGCGGCCTCGATATTGATGTCGCGGCGATAGGCGAAGTGGATCGGGATCGGCTCGGCGGACTCGCCGATCTCAACCGGCACGCCGTGGTTCTCGATCAAGAGACCGATCTGCTCGACGAGATAACTGCGGAACAGATCCGGACGCGTCACGCTGGTTTCATGCACGCCGGGCCCGGCGACGAAGCCGTAGGCGAGACGCGAATCCAGCCGCGCATGCGTCGCGGTGGTGATGCGCACGAAGGGATAATAGGCCCGCACCCGTGTCGTGATCGGCTCGCCGCCGACATAGGCCTCGAACCGGTCGCGCAGGAATTTCGTGTTGCGCTCGTAGATCTCTTCGAGGCGAGCGACGGCAAGGCCGGCGTCGGAGAAGGATTCTGTGGCGATGGAGGGGAGAGATTGCATGGTTCGACCGCGGGGTTGTCTGAGCTTCGAGTCGAACTATAGCAAAGAAGGCGGTGTCGTAGGGTGGGTTAGCGCAGCGTAACCCACCGCTTCTGCTTCCGCGGAAAAAGAAGTGGTGGGTTACGGCTTCGCCTAACCCACCTACGAGATCTCCAGAACGACGCGCTTTCGCGCGTCACTTCTCGCGGAATGCACGCATCAGCTGGTCGTGCAGCGGCTTCATCAGATAGGACAGCATGGTGCGGTCGCCGGTCTGGACGAAGGCTTCCACGGGCATGCCGGGAATCATCTTGACGTCGCCGAGACGGGCGATCTCTTCGGCCGGCATCGTGACGCGGATGGTGTAGTAGCTCTGGCCGGTGCGCTGGTCGGTGGTGACGTCGGGCGAGACGCGGCTGACGAGGCCGTTGAGCTCGGGCGTCGTGCGCTGGTTGAAGGCGGAGAGGCGCAGCAGCGTCTTCTGGCCGATCTGGAGCTTGTCGATGTCGACCGGGTTGACCTTGGCCTCGACCTGGAGATCGTCCGCCTGCGGCACGATCAGCATGAGCGCGTCGCCGGCGGTGACGACGCCGCCAACCGTGTGCACGTTGGATTGCAGCACCATGCCGTCCTGCGGCGCGCGGATGTCGATGCGGCGAAGCTGGTCTTCGGCGGCGACCTTGCGCTCGATCAATTCACCGATCTTGTCGTTGGTCTCGCGCAGGTCCTTGGAGACCTCGCTCACCACGTCCTTGTCGACCTGGATGATCTGCAGCTCGGTCTCGGTGATCTTGCCCTTGGCCTGGGCGCGCGAAGCGATGTACTGCGCGCGCTCGCCGTTGAGGCGCGCCGAGTCGCGCTCGAGCTGGGTCAGGCGCGAGATCTGCACCAGGCGCTTGTCGTAGAGCTCCCGTACGCCGGTGAGCTCGTTCTGCACCAGCGCGATCTCCTGGTCCTTGGCCTTCTCCTGGGCGCTGAGGCCGGCGATCTCCTCGTTGAGCTGCGTGATGCGCTCGCGCAGCTGCGCCTTCTGTCCGGCGCGGCCGTTGACGCGAACGTCGAACAGCTTGGTTTCGGCGGAAAGCAGCAGCTTGACGTCGGGATCGCCAGCGCGATCGAGCAGGCTTTGCGGAAATTCGATCCTGTCGACACCGCGCTGCTCGGCCTGCAGCCGCGCCGCACGCGCCTGCGCGGCGTCGAGATTCTTGGTGACGATGGCGAGGTTCGCCTTGGTGACGGTGTCGTCGAGCCGCACCACGATGTCGCCGGCCTTGACCAGGTCGCCGTCGCGGGCGCGCACCTCGCCGACCACGCCGCCGGTCGGGTGCTGCACCTTCTTGACGTTGGATTCGACCACGATCTGCCCCGGCGCGATCAGCGCACCCGAGATCAGAACGGTGGACGCCCAGCCGCCGAGACCGACGACCAGGACCAGCACGATGCCAAGTCCGAGCAGGAGGTGAAACTTGATCGAGTCCCGAACGGTCCTCTTCGCGGCAGGCTTCGGGCCGCCGATGGCCATCGTGCTCATGGTTTGGCCACTCCGCCTTCGCTGACGATCTTGATCGGTGCCGGCGGTGTCACGCGCGGCTGCAGCACCTGGGCGAGCACCTGTTCCTTCGGCCCGAACGCCTGCATGCGGCCGTCGCGCAGCACCAGGACCTGGTCGACCGCCTCGACGCCGATCGGGCGGTGCGCCACCACGATGACGATGGCGCCGCGCTCGCGCGCGGCGCGCACGGCGCGGGTCAGCGCCTCGTCGCCTTCGGTGTCGAGGTTGGAGTTGGGTTCGTCGAGCACGATCAGGAAGGGATTGCCATAGAGCGCGCGCGCCAGCGCCACGCGCTGGGCCTGGCCTGCGGAAAGTGCTGTGCCCTGCTCGCCGACCTGCGTGTTGTAGCCCTCGCGCATCTTGATGATCATCTCGTGCACACCGGCTTCCTTCGCCGCCGCGATGATGCCGTCGGACGTCGCCTCGGGGTCGAACCGGCTGATGTTCTGCGCGATGGTGCCGCCGAACAATTCGACGTCCTGCGGCAGATAGCCGATGTGGCGGCCGAGCGCGTCGGACGACCATTGGTCGAGCGCCGCGCCGTCGAGCCGGACCTTGCCGCGCACCGGCTGCCAGACCCCGACCAGCGCGCGGATCAGCGACGACTTGCCGGAACCGCTCGGACCGATCACGCCGAGGCCGTTGCCCGCGGAAAGCGCGAAGGTGATGTCCTGCACGATGAGGCGCTGATCGCCGGGCGCCACCATGGCGACGCCTTCGACCGAGAGCCGGCTCGTCGGCGCCTGCAACTGGGTCGGCATCGGCCGCGCCGGCATCTGCTCCAGCAGGCGGGTGAGGCGATGCCAGCTCTGGCGCGCCGCGACGAAGGATTTCCAATGCGCAATGGCGAGATCGACGGGCGCCAGCGCGCGCGCGGAGAGGATCGAGCCGGCGATGATGATGCCGGCGGTCGCCTCCTGGTGGATGACGAGATAGGCGCCGACCGCGAGCACGGCCGATTGCAGCATCATGCGCAGCACCTTTGCGACCGCGCCGAGACCGCCGGCGACGTCGCTCGCGCGCTGATTGCCGGCGAGATATTTTTCGTTGGCCTCGCTCCAGCGCGCGTTCATCCGGCCGGCCATGCCCATCGACACCATGACCTCGGCGTTGCGGCGGCTGGCCTGGGCGAGATCGTTGCGCTGGGCGGCAAGGCCCATCGCATCCTTCGCCGGCTGGCGGGACATGAATTCGGTGACCAGCGTCAGGCCGACCAGGATGATGGCGCCGACCAGAGCGGTGACGCCGATCATGACGTGGAAGGCGAAGCAGATGGCGAGATAAAGCGGCAGCCAGGGCAGGTCGAAGAACGCGCTCGGGCCCATGCCGCCGAGGAAGGAGCGGACATTGTCGAGATCGCGCAGCGGCTGCAGACCTTCGTTGCGACTGCCGACCAGGAGCGGCAGGCGCACGATGGTGTCGAACACGCGCTTGTTGAGCGCCTCGTCCAGCGCGGTACCGATCCGCCCCAGGATCCGGTTGCGGATCATGTCGAGCACGCCCTGCGCCATGTAGAGGAAGCTGGCGAGGATGATGAGGCCGACAAGGGTGGGAATGCTGCGGCTCGGCAGCACCCGGTCGTAAACCTCCAGCATGAAGATCGACCCGGTCAGATAGAGCAGGTTGATCATGCAGCTCATCAAGCCGACGCCGATGAACGCCGTGCGACAAGCGCGCAAGGCGTCACCGAGCTCTGAACGGCGGACGCCAGGGATGGCTGCCATCAGTCTGATCTCTTTCCGGTGAGAGGCAAAAGCCCCTGATTTCAAAGGCGAAATCAGAGGTACTTGACCCGGATTAACATCGCGTTTTCCGCGCGTCCAACGCCGTCGACCTCATCCAGGCCTCCACCAGCCACATCTACCCTTGATGGCCTCGCGCGCAAGTCCGGAATTTCACAGGCTTGCGGCTTTTTCTTGCGGGTTTTCAGGCTCTTCCCGGAAAAGCGAGAGCCCGAAAGTTCCGATCCGCCGGGCGCGGGCTAGAACCGGCCGCCGCCGCGCACCAGCCGCACCACCAGCAGCAGGATGACCGCGCCGATGGCGGAATAAACGATCTCTGACACCAGGCCCGTGCCGAGACGAATGCCGAGTTTCGGAAACAGGAAGCTCGCCACCAGCGCGCCGGCGATGCCGACCACGATGTCGCCGATGATGCCGAACCCGGTCCCGCGCACGACCTTGCCGGCGAGCCAGCCGGCCACCAGGCCGACGAACAGGATGACAAGCAGGCCTTCGTTGGAAATGTACATAAGTGAGGTCCCTCTCCTTGAATGTCCGGCATGGAACGGGAACCGGGATGAATGGGGTGTGAATGCCGGGCGCGGATAAAAACGCGAAAACAACCCCATGCACAGTAGAACGGCTTGGTCGGAGTGCGGGCCGTGAACTGCGACAACCCGGTGTTGTCGCAGAGGAATTTTGGAGAAGCGCGCGCTGCACTTCGCAAGAGCGCGTGAGCGAGCGCGCCGGCCTATGTCGCCGGCGCTGGCTCCGCCAGCACGCACCTTGCCGCCCGGCCCGGTCCGACCTCGACATTCGCAGGCAATTGCTCCAGGCAGCGCGGCTCGGCGAGCTTGCAGCGGGGGGCGAAGGAGCAGTTGTGCGGCTTCTCAGACAGCGAGGGCGGCGTGCCGGGGATGGTCTCCAGGCGCTGCCCCCGGCTGGCACCGTGGATGGTCGAGGCAAGCAGGCCCTTGGCGTAGGGATGCACCGGCGTGCGGACGATATCGCGAAGTGTCCCCTGCTCCACGATCTGGCCGGCATACATCACCGCAACGCGGTCGCAGATCTCGATCGCGACACCAATGTCGTGGGTGACGAAGATGACGGACATGCCGAACTCGCGCTGCAGCTCGCGCAGCAGCAAGAGGATCTGGATCTGCACGGTGGCATCGAGCGCAGTGGTCGGCTCGTCCGCCAGCAGGATCTTCGGCCGGCAGGCCAGCGCTAGCGCGATCATCGCACGCTGGCGCATGCCGCCGGACATCTCGTGCGGATAAGCATCGAGCCGCCGCTTGGCGGAGGGAATGCGCACGACCTCGAGCATTTCGAGCGCGCGCGCCCTGCCCTCCGCATGGCTTTTGCCCTCGTGACGCACCACGCTTTCGGCGATCTGTGCGCCGATGGTGTAGACCGGATCGAGCGCGAGCGCGGGCTCCTGGAAGATCATCGAGACGGTCTGACCGCGGAACGACGACAATTGATCGTCGTTCATGGCGAGCACGTCCTGCCCCATCACGTTGACCTTGCCCGAAATCTGCGTGCGCTTCTTCGGCAACAGCCGCATCAACGCACGCAAGGTCACGCTCTTGCCCGAGCCGGATTCGCCGAGCAGGCCCAGCACCTCGCCGTCACCCAGCGAGAGACTGAGGTCGTTCACGGCGTAGACCGTGCGCTCTCCGGTGAAGCGGATGTTGAGGCCTGAGATCTCGACGAGCTTGGTCATGACGGCAGTTTCGGGAATCGATCGTGATAATCGGTGACGCGCTGGAAGGCGGCACCGATGGTGAGAAGGGTGGCTTCATCGAAGGAGCGGCCGATCAGCTGCATGCCGACTGGGAGACCGCTCTTGGTGAAGCCGGACGGTATGGTGAGCGACGGCAGGCCGAGGAAGTTCACGGGGCGGGTGAACAACGTCAACCGCTGCACCATGGCCGGTGCGCTCGGACCGCCGCCAACATCACTCTCCTCGATGGTCGGCGCCGGCACCGGCGAGGCCGGTGCGATCACCGCGTCGACATCCGCCGTTGCGGTGTTGTGCGCAGCGAGTGCTGGCCCGCGCCAACGCATCGCCTCCAGATAGGTGATGGCGGGAACGGCGAGGCCGTTCTGCAGCCGCATCAAGACTTGCGGGCCATAGTCCTGCGGACGCTCGATCATCCAGCGCTTGTGGAAGGCGGCAGCCTCGGCGGCGAGCACGAGCTGACTTGCCGAGGACAATTGCCGCTGATCCGGCAGCTCGACCTTGACGATGTCGGCGCCCTCGCGCTTGAGCACCGCGATGGTCTCGTCGAGCACCCGCGCGACCTCGCTGTCGAGATCGTCGACATAGAACGAAGTGGGCACGCCAATCTTGAGGCCCTTCAACGAGCCTTTGGTGGCGGCGACGTAGTCCGACAGCGGCTCATGGCTACAGGTGGAATCGGCGGCGTCCGCGCCAGCCATCAGCGCCAGCAGCAGCGCGCAATCCTCGGCGGTGCGGGCGAGCGGGCCAACGGTGTCGAGCGATTGCGACAGCGGCATTGCGCCGGCACGGCTGACGCGACCGACAGTGGTCTTCAGACCCGTGACGCCGCAGAAATGCGCGGGCATGCGGATCGAGCCGCCGGTGTCCGAGCCAAGCGCCGCATAAGTCAGCCGCGCCGCGACCGCCGAGCCGGAGCCGGAAGACGAGCCGCCGGTGATGTGGGCGACGTTCCAGGGATTGCGGACCGGACCATAGTGATGATTGTGACCGGTTGGGCCGTAGGCGAACTCGGCCAGATGCAGCGTGCCGAGCCGGACCTGGCCGGCATCCTTCAGCCGCTGCAAGGCGGTGGACGTGACGGTCGGCACGAAGTCGCGGCGGATCAACGAGCCGCAGGTCGAAACCTTGCCAGCGTCGTAATACATATCCTTGTGCGCGAGCGGCACGCCGTGCAGGGGACCTCGGACATTGCCCTTGGCCAGCGCTGCATCGGCAGCTTCGGCCGCCATCAGCGCGGACTCGGCCTCAATCGACATGAAGGCGTTGAGATGTGGCTGCCACTGCGCGATGCGATGCAGCAGCGCGCGCGTCACCTCATGCGAGGACACCTGCTTCATCGCGATCGCGCGCGCGACCTCGGTGAGCGTCATGAATGCAGGTTCAAGGCTCATTTCGACACCTTCGTGACTTGCGCGATCGGATAGAGCGCGGGCTCCAGGTCGAACGGCAGCGTGCCGGCGATGGCTGCAAAGCCTTCGAACGCAGGTCCGATGGAATTGGAGATGCGGGTCGCGATCTCGTCATCAACGGGCACGCCCGCAATTTGCGCGATCGGCTTGATCTCTTTCGGTGTCGGTCTCGTCATGAATGTGTCTCCCTGGGCGCGCGGCTATGGCCAGAACCCGGAATGGCCATGTAGCACGCGGCCTCGTGGCCCATATTATCGAGCGCAGTGAGCTTTGGTGTCGCATTTGCGCAGAGCGGCTCCGCAAACGGGCAACGGGTGTGGAAGCGGCAGCCCGAGGGCGGATCAATCGGATTGGGCGGATCGCCCGTGATCGGCGGCGTCTCGGTGCGCCTGTCAGGGTCGGAGGACGGCATCGCGGCAAGAAGAGCGCGCGTGTAGGGATGCGCAGGACGATCCCAGACCTGGTCGACCGGACCGAGCTCGACGACCTCGCCGAGATACATCACCAGCACGCGGTCGGAGATGTAGCGGACGACATTGAGGTCGTGGCTGATGAAGAGATAAGTCAGGCCGAATTCGCGCTTGAGATCGGCGAGCAGGTTGAGCACCTGCGCCTCGACGGATTTGTCCAGCGCGGACACCGCCTCGTCCAGGATCACCAGCCTTGGCGACAATGCCAGTGCCCGTGCGATGTTGACACGCTGGCGCTGGCCGCCGGATATCTCGTGCGGATAGCGGCTCGCGAAATTTTCCGGACGAAGGCCGACCTTGCCGAGCAGCTCGCGCGCGAGCGCCCGCGCCGCGCCGTCGGCCATGCCGTGGACCTTGGGGCCAAAGGCAATGGATTCCTCGATGGTGAGGCGCGGATTGAGCGAGGCGTAGGAATCCTGGAACACCATCTGCATGCCGCGGCGCAGCTCGCGCAAGCTCAGCGATTGACCCACGGTCATGCCGTCATAGATGATGTCGCCGGTATCGCGTGGCATCAGGTGCATCAGAAGCCGCGCAGTGGTCGACTTGCCGCAACCGGATTCACCGACGATGCCGACGGTTTCGCCCTTGGCGACGGAGAAGGAGACATTGTCGACGGCGCGCACGGTGCGCTTGGCGGCGAACAGCCCGCCGCGTACCGGAAAATGCTTGGTCAGGCCGTTGACCTGCAGCAGCGGCTGCGCAACGCCGCCGACGTCCTCGACGGGCTCCAGCATGGTGACGGATGTGGCGCTCTGGCTCATGGCTAGTTCCTGATGTCCATGGCGCTGCGCAGGCCGTCCGAGAGCAGGTTGAAGCAGATCGAGACGGCGAAGATCATCGCGCCCGGCAATGCCGCGACCCAGGGATTGACGTAGATCGCGGTGCGCAAAGTGTTGAGCATCAGGCCCCATTCCGGCTCCGGCGGCTTGGTGCCGAGGCCGAGGAAGGACAGACCGGCCGCCAGGATCATCGAAACCGAGATCAGGCTCGTGGCGTAGACGAAGATCGACCCCAGCACATTGCCGAGGATATGCACGCGCATGATGGTGAAGGGCCCGGCGCCCGAGGCGCGCGCGGCCTCGACGAAATCCATGTTGCGCACACCCGTGGTGACGCTTTCGGCGACGCGGGTGATCTGCGGCACGAACACGACCGTGAGCGATACGATGGAGTTGAGAATGCCGGCCCCGAGCGCGCCGGAGATCGCGATCGCCAGCAGCACGGACGGGAACGCGTAGAACACGTCGACCGTGCGCATGATCGCGGTGTTGAGCTTGCCGCCGACATAACCGGCAACGAGGCCAAGCGAGGTGCCGATGCAGAAGGCGAGGATCACGGGCAGGATGCCGATGACCAGCGACAGCCGGCCGCCGTAGACGAGACGCGCGAGCATGTCGCGGCCGAGCTCGTCGGTGCCGAGCGGGTAGCCCGTGGTGCCGATGTGGCGCAGGCGACGGATCATCGAGCCCTTGTAGGGATCTTCGAGTCCCAGCCACGGCGCAAGGATTGCGGAGAGAAAGATCAAGAGCAGCACCAGCGCGCAGACCATGCTGACCTTGTCACGGGTGATGCGGCGGCCGACGGTCGCCCAATAGCCGCGCGCCTTGGTGGCGGGCGCGGCCTGCAATGCGGCATCGGCGGTGGCGGACAACGGAAGCTCGCTCATCCCGTCAGCCTCGCTTAATGCGCGGGTCGATCGCGGCTTGGGCGATATCGACCAGGAGGTTGAGGAAGACGAAGAACAGCGCCAGAATCAGGATCGTGCCCTGCAGCAGCGGCAGATCGCGCTGGAAGATCGCGGAGTTGAGCAGGAAGCCCGAGCCCGGCCAGGAGAACACGGTCTCGATCAGGATCGAGCCGCCGAGCATGTAACCCAGCTGAAGGCCCATCACCGCGAGCGCCGTCGGCGCGGCGTTCTTGATGACGTGACGGAACACGCCGCGCTCGTGCAGCCCCTTGGCGCGCAAGGCCTCTACGAAATCCTGGCTGAGAATGTCGCCGGTGAGCGCGCGCACGGTGCGGGTGACGATGCCCATGGGGATCACCGAGGTCGTGATCGCCGGCAGCACCAGATATTTCAGATGCGCCCAGTCCCAGGCCCAGGAGTTGGAGCCGTTCGGCCCGGCGCCGACCGCGGGCAGCCAGTTCAGCTGCACCGAGAAGATGATGACGAGCACCATGCCGAGCCAATAATGCGGCACCGAGACGCCGGCGATGGCGAAGGAGGTCGCGACCTTGTCGATCCAGGTCTCGCGGAAATAGCCGGCGATCAGGCCGAGCAGGATGCCCATGGTGAAGCCGATGATGGCGGCGGCAATCGCCAGCGTGACGGTGTTGCCGACCGCGCGCATGACCTCGGCCAGCACGGGGCGACCGGTCGCGATGGAATTGCCGAGATCGCCATGAAGGGCGCGGAGCAGCCACAGCCCGAACTGCACCGGCAGCGGGCGGTCGAAGCCATAGGCGGCGCGCAACTGCGCCGCCAGCTCCTGCGAGGCGTCGGCGGGCAGCACGGCAACGAGCGGATCGCCCGGCGTGATGTGCACGAGCAGGAAACACACCAGCGCGACGCTGATGACGATCGGGACGACGTAGACGATGCGTCTGGCGATATAGGCGAGCACTGGTCTTCTTTCTTCCTTCTCCCCTTGTGGGAGAAGGTGGCGCGAAGCGCCGGATGAGGGGTATCTGTCCGCGGATATAGTTTCGAAATAAGAGAGAATCTCTCCGCGGAGAGAGACCCCTCACCCGGCTTCGCTCTGCGAAGCCACCCTCTCCCGCAAGGGGAGAGGGTGCATCGAGCAAGCCGCTGGATTACTGCGCGATCGACACCGGCGAGAAGTCGATGAACCAGCTCTTCGGCTGCACCACGCCCGTCACCTTCGGGCTCATGGCGCGCGGGCCGACGTCGTGGGCGACGTAGAGGAAGGCTGCGTCGTCGACCGAGGCCGCATGCAGCTCGGCGAGCGCGGCGTCACGCGCGGCGGGATCGAAGGTCTGCCGCGCCTTCTTCACCAGCTCATCGAACTTGGGATTGTTGATGAAGCCCCAATTGTTGGAGACCGGCGGCGCCATGCCCGATTGCAGGAAGCGTACCAGCGCGAAGAACGGGTCCATCGCCGCATAGGTGACGTTGGTCGCATTCGAGCCGTTGGCGCTGGGGTCCTTGGCGCCGCGGCGCCAGTTGGTGAACAGCGTATTCCACTCGATGACGTCGAGCTTCACGTCGAAATAGCAATCCGCCAGCGCCTGCTGGAGATATTCGTTCATCGCCAAGGGCTGCATCTGGCCCGAGCCTGAGGCAGACGTCTGCGTCTTCACCGTCAGCTTCTTGTTGGGGCCGAAGCCGGCCTCCTGCATCAATTTCTGCGCAGCCGCCTTGTCGTATTTGATCTCGAAAGTCGGCTTGCCGCGCCAGGGATGGCCGGGCTCGAAAGTGCCGGTCGCGGGCACCATCAGGCCGGCGAGCAGGCCATCCTTGAGGCCTTCGCGATCGATGCAGAGGTTCGCCGCCTTGCGCACGCGGATGTCGTTCCAGGGCGAACCCTCGACGCGCGAGAACTGCCAGGGCCAGACATGCGGCTGCTCGTTGGAATAGAGCTTGAAGCCGCGCTGCTTGAGCTCGGGCAGCGCGTCCGGCGCCGGAGCCTCGACCCAATCGACCTGGCCGGAAAGCAGCGCCGCGGTGCGCGCGTTCGCTTCCGGCATCGGCAAGAGCACCATCTTGTCGATCTTGGGTACGCGATCCTTGTTCCAATAATTCGCGTTCTTCACCAGCTCGAGCCGCTCGCGCGGCGTGAAACTCGCCATTTTCCACGGTCCGGTGCCCGCGGCATCCTTGGCGAACGCAGTCCAGGCGGCCTGCGATTTGGCCTTGGCGTCAGCGCCTTCCGCCTTGTCATAGAAATGCTGCCACTTCGTCGGGCTCGCCATGAAGAGATTGGTGAGGTTGATCGGCAGGAAGCTGTCGGGCTCCTTGGTGGTGAGCTCGACCGTCATGTCGTCGATCTTCCTGGCGGAGGCCAGTGTCGGCATGCGCGAGGCAGTAACGCCAACCTGGCTGGCGTCGAATTGCGGCGCATCCTGTTTCAGCACCTTCTCGACGTTCCACACCACCGCATCCGCATTGAACGGCGTGCCGTCATGGAAGGTGACGCCGGGGCGAAGCTTGAACACCCATTTGGTCTTGTCGGCATCGTCGACCTTCCACTCGGTCGCAAGGCCGGGAATCACCACGCTCGCCTTGTCGGCAGATGACAGGTCCCATCCGGTCAGCGCATCGTACATAGTGAGGCCGGTGAAGCGGTTGCCCTCAAAACCCTGATCGGGCTGGCCCAGGGTGCGCGGAATATCGGCAGCGGTCATGCCGATGCGCAGCACACTCTCCGCGCTGGCGACGCGCGGCCAGGCAGCGGCCGTCGTTAGAGCGAGCACCGCGATCAATGCCGCGCGCGTGTTCTTCTTCGTAAGCATCGCCTCAATCCTTTTCCGGCTTCGATGACTATTTTTGATGCAATCGTATGCAATGGCTATGCCAAAGAGAAACTTATTCTGCAATTTAGCCATGCGACGACAAGTCCTTGTAGGTCTCAGGTGGCTGCACGCGTCGCGCTGCCTATTCTGGCATCAAGATTGCAGGCTTACTCCCGAAATCCCTGGGAGCTTTAGGTCATGCGTCTTCGTCTATCGATCTGTCTCGCTGTGCTTGCGTTGGCATCGTCCGCAATCTCGGCGCGCGCCGAAACCGTGGTGCGCTACGGCATCTCGATGGCGGACATTCCGCTGACGACGGGGCAACCCGATCGCGGCGCCGGCGCCTATCAGTTCACGGCTTACACGATCTACGATCCGCTGGTGGCCTGGGAAATGGACGTCGCCGATCGGCCGGGCAAGCTGGTGCCGGGCCTCGCCACCGAATGGAAGGTGGATGACAACGACAAGACCAAATGGCGCTTCGCGCTGCGCAAGGGCGTCAAGTTTCACGACGGCAGCGAATTCAATGCCGATGCGGTGATCTGGAATCTGGACAAGGTGCTCAACGACAAGGCGCCGCAGTTCGACAAGCGGCAGAGCGCGCAGGTGAAGACCCGCCTGCCCTCCGTCGCCAGTTACGCCAAGATCGACGATTCCACGGTGGAGATCACCACCAAGACGGTCGACTCGTTCTTCCCCTATCAGATGCTGTGGTTCCTGGTCTCCAGCCCCGCGCAGTACGAGAAACTGGGCAAGGACTGGGACAAGTTCGCCAGCCAGCCCTCGGGCACCGGTCCGTTCAAGCTGACCAAGCTGGTGCCGCGTGAGCTGGCAGAACTCAGCAGGAATCCGGACTATTGGAACAAGAAGCGTATCCCGAAGGCCGACAAGATCGTGCTGGTGCCGATGCCGGAAGCGCTGACCCGCACCAATGCGCTGCTTGCGGGGCAAGTCGATCTGATCGAGACGCCGGCGCCGGATGCCGTGCCGCAGCTCAAAGCCGCGGGCATGAAGCTGGTCGACAACGTCACGCCGCATGTCTGGAATTATCATCTCAGCGTGCTGCCGGGCTCGCCCTGGACCGACATCCGCCTGCGCAAGGCGCTGAACCTCGCGATCGATCGCGAGGCCGTCGTGGGCTTGATGAACGGGTTGGCGAAGCCTGCAAAAGGACAGGTCGACCCGTCGAGCCCATGGTTCGGCAAGCCGAGCTTCGAGCTGAAATATGATCTCGCCGCAGCGAAGAAGCTGGTGGAAGAAGCCGGCTATTCGAAAGCAAAGCCGCTGAAGACCACCTTCATCATCGCGCAGGGCGGCACCGGCCAGATGCTGTCGCTGCCGATGAACGAATTCCTGCAGCAGAGCTTCAAGGAGATCGGCATCGACATCGACTTCAAGGTGGTCGAGCTCGAGACGCTCTACACGCATTGGCGCAAGGGCGCCGCCGACGAGATGAATGCAGGCATCACCGCCAACAACATCGCCTACGTCACCTCCGATCCGCTCTACGCCATCGTCCGCTTCTTCCATTCCGGCCAGATCGCGCCTGTCGGCGTCAACTGGGGCGGCTACAAGAACCCGAAGGTGGACGCGCTGATCGACGAGGCCAAGCAGACGTTCGACAGCACCAAGCAAGATGAGTTGCTGGCGCAGGCGCATGCGTTGATCGTTGACGATGCCGCGCTGGTCTGGGTCGTCCACGACACCAACCCGCATGCGCTGTCGCCCAAGATCAAGCAGTTCGTGCAGGCCCAGCACTGGTTCCAGGACCTGACGACGATCGGCATGGAGTGAGGGCGACGCTGCTGCCGTAGGGTGGGCAAAGCGCAAGCGTGCCCACGCCTTTTTTTGCGATCGAAAGAGTTGGTGGGCACGGCGCAAGAGCGCCTTTGCCCACCCTACGGGAGTTGTCCTTAACGCTCGCGCGTCAAATACAGCTGTCGTCCCGGGCAAGCGTCAGCGCAGACCCGGGACCCATAACCACAGGGAGGGGTTTGGCGACGACTCGGAGTTATCAGCTCGCACCGTAACTCCTCCCTGTGGTTATGGGTCCCTGCGTTCGCAGGGACGACACCTTTAGCGCAGCACCAGCTCGCGCGCCCCTACTTCGTCAGCAGCGCATAGGCCCCGTTCCATCCCTCCGGCGGCGGATTGAGCTGGAAATCCTTGATCCTTGCCTCGTAGAGCCCAAACAGCTTTTCCAGCGTGTCGGCGTCCTCGCTGCGACGGCCGCGCTCGATGGCGTCGAGAGCGCCCTGCCAATCGCGGCCGCGGTAGCAGGCGAGCATCTCGATCGTGATGTTGCGCAGGCGCTGGAAGGCGGCCGAATGCATCACATCGTCGCGGCCGGCGATGGCGTAGATCACCTCCGGCTCGCTCTTGCCCTTGACCATGATGAAATCGAGCTCGAGGATCGCGAACCTGTCCTTGGCGGCGAGCGCGGTCCGGGAGCCTACGATGATGGGAAAGCCGTATTCCTTGGTCTGCCCTTCGAGGCGCGATGCCAGGTTCACGCTGTCGCCGAGCACCGAATAGTTCTTCTTGCGGTCGGAGCCCATGTTGCCGACCACGCCAATGCCGGTGTTGAGGCCGATGCCGACATTCAGCGGGATGTAGACGTGGCCGCCTTCGGCCGCCTCCTGCTCGCGCTCCCTGTTGACCGCGTCGATCTGCTCGAGCATCCGGATCGCGGCTTCGCAGGCGTTGACCTCGTGCTGGGCGTCGTCGAGCGGCGCGTTCCAGAACGCCATGATGGCGTCGCCCATATATTTGTCGACATAGCCCTTTTCTTCGAGGATCACGTTCGTCAACGGGGTCAGGAAGCGGTTCATCAGCTCGATCAGGCCCTGCGGATCGTGCTTGTAGCTCTCCGAGATCGTGGTGAAGCCGCGCACGTCGGAGAACATGATCGTCATCTCGCGCTCCTCGCCGCCGAGCACCAGCTTTTCCGGCTGCTGCACGAGCTGCTCGACCAGCACGGGCGACATGTACTGCGCGAACTGCCCGCGGATCTGCACGCGCTGGCGCTGCTCGCGCACGAAGCTCGCGAAGATCAGCGTCAGGTAGATCCCGGTGGTCGAGAGCAGCGGATAGGTGAAGTCGATGAGGTAGCGGTACTGGGCATAGAAGAACCAGGACACGCCGACCAGGATGGCGGCGAAGGTCGCGCCCGCGAGCACGAGGCGCACGGGACCGAGATTCGGCGTGAAGATGATCACCAGCAACCCGATGACCAGCGCGGCGATCAGCTCGACGCCGAGCGCGTAATTCGGCTGCGAGATCACCGCACCGCTCAGCACGCTCTCCAGCACCTGGGCATGGATCTCGACGCCCGGCATGGCCCGCGAGACCGGCGTGGTCTTGATGTCGTTCAGGCCGACCGCGGAGGTGCCGATCAGCACGAGCTTGCCGGCGATCCTGGCCGCCGGCACGGTGTTGTCGAGCACGTCGACTGCGGAGACGTAGATCGAGGGGTCCGGGCGGGCATAATGCACCCAGAGCTGCCCGTTCTTGTCGGTCGGAATCTCCACGCCCTTGAGCCGCACGGCGCGCACCCCGGTCTTGTCGGTCCGCACCAGCAGGGTCGGCGTGCCCGTGACGACACGCAGGATCTCGAGGCTGAGCGAGGGCATGATGTTGCCCTGGGCCCGCATGATCATGGGCACGCGGCGGATCAGGCCGTCGCGCTCGGGCCTGATCGTGAACAGGCCGCGACCGGCCGCGACCTTCTCGATGACGGGCACGTTGCGGAGCAGGCCGGGGAATTCGAACAGGAAGCGCTCGGCGTTCTCCTCGCCGACGGTCGCGACGCCGGTGAAGGGCAGCGATTTGTCGATCTCGGACGAGATCGCCCGCTGGCCCGTCTCGCCCAGCACTACGCGCGACCGCTTGATCGCGTCGGAGAGCACCTGATCGTTGCTCGGCAGCTCGCGCAGCTTGGTGCGGGTGGCGTCGTCGAGATAGCGCATCTGGCTCGCGACCAGATCGGGATTGAGCCGGTCGGGTTCGGAGAACACCACGTCGAACCCGATCGCCACCGCGCCGTTGCTGGTGAGGTTCTGGATCAGATCCGCGATCCGCGTGCGCGGCCATGGCCACTGGCCGAGCTTGGCAAGGCTCTTGTCGTCAATGTCGACGATGACGACCGGCCGCGCCGCCTTGTGGCGCGGGTCGATCAATTGGAACATGTCGAAGGTGCGCAGCCGCAATTCCTGGATCGGCAGCGGATCCCACAGGCGCACGGCGGCAAACAGCACCAGCAGCGCAAGGCACATCAGCCGCGCGAAGCCCAGCTTCCGCGCAAACCACCGCCGCAAGATCTTGAGACGTTTCATGCTGGCTGAATATCACGCATTGACGATCAATGGCAGCACCGATCGGAGATGCAGACGTCCGGCGCGCCCAGGCGTCAGGGATGAACGATGAAATCGTTCGCCTGGAGACTGACGCCCTTCACCAGGATAGAATTCGCCGCATCAAGCGTGATCAGGGTGTCCGCCCCCGACGCGGCCACGTGCTGGGTCATCCAGTCGGAAATGCTGGAGGTCGTCACAACGGCCGACAGGTCGATATGGTCCTGATTGTGCGTGAAATCCAGAATGATGTCGCGATTGGAATTGGCGACAAACACGAACTGATCCTGATAGCCCGTCCCGAACAGCACATCTTTGCGATCTGTGCTGGCGAGGGTCACCAGCCCCCCTTCTGCCAGATTGAAGATCAAGTTGACCGTATCGCTTGCACCGTGGCCGTCGGACACGGTGATGGCAAGCTTGTCCGTCCCAGGCGCGCTCTGGCCCGGCTCGACGTAGGTCAGATTTTGAAGGGCTGAATTGACGCTCGCCAAGATATCGAACGTCGATGCAGGGTCCACATATGCGCCCGAATCCGCCGTCGCAGTGAGCGTGAAGGTTTCGTCAGAGGCAGCGTCGATGTCGGCGACGGTGATGCCATGGACCGAGACCATGTCGCCTTCCTGCGTGACGTAGACCTGGTCAACGTCGATCACCGGAGCGACGTTCTCGTCATCCGCGCCGACCACGCCCACCGTGAGGTTTGCAATGCCGGTCGCACCGTGTGCGTCGGTGGTCTGAACCGTAAATTTATCCGTGTAGGAACCTTCCGACAGCGCGTTGATCGCCTCAGCATTGGGGACGTAGGTGTAGTTGCCATGTGAATCGACCGTCAGCGAGCCATAGTGTCCCATGATCGTCGTGACTACATGGTGATCCGCATTGAGAACTGCATAGGTCAGCGTCGCCGTCTCGCCAGTATCGGCATCATGGCCCGCCAGCGTTCCGGACAGATCGGAGAAGGTGTCGGGACCGACCGTATCCTCGATCGGGCCGATGCAAAGGTCGGCCAGCGTCGGCGCGTCGTTGCTGCCGTCGATGGTGATGGTGACGACTGCCCCCGTGCCCATGCCGTACCCGTCATGCGGAACGATCGTGTATTGCAGCGACAGCGTCTGGCCGGCAGCGAGGAAGTCGAAGGCCTCGCCGCCCGAATTGAACTGCCACGTGAACTGCGTATGGGTGGCGGTGCCGTCGAGAATGTCGCCGGAGGGGACGGTGAGATAGTTCAAGAGGTCCGTCTGCGACAGCCCGCCGACGCTACCGGTTTGCGTCACGCCGTCGAGCGTGACCTGAAGCTGGCTGACCTCTACCGTGACGTGATCGGTCGCGTCGACGTCGGAGATCGTCAGCACGCCATGCGTGGACTGGCCCTCATTGGTTTCCTTGAGATCGGCAAGGTCGATGTCGAGGCTTTGGGCGGCATTGACCGAATTGGCCACCGTGTTGCCGCTGCCGCCGAGCTGGTAGTACGCGGCTAGGTTCGTCTCGTGGCCGCTGAGCGCGGTGAAATCGATCGACTGGATCTGCGCCGGCGAGAGTGCGTCAGTCCAGACGCTGACATCGGCGATCGAGCCGAAGAAGCCTTCCGAGCCAAAGCCCGCCGCGCCCGGCTCGCTCGCGCCGCCGATCATCATGTAGGAGTGCGACGGATTCGACGGGCTCCCGTCGATCGGGTTGACCGACCAGGCCTGCGAATATTCGAGATGGCCGTCGAGATAGAGCTTGAAGGTGCCGTTGTCCCGGGTCAGCGCGATGTTGTGCCATTCCGACGCGCCGATTGCCACGCCGGTATCGGCAATCTGGGCGCCGCCCGCCAGGATCTGCAATTCCATTGTGCCGTTGGCATTGACCGTCCCGAGCAGGCCGAAGCCCGTCGTCGAGGTGTTGCCGTTGTAGAACAGGATCTGGCCGTGTCCGGCCTCGGCCCCGCCGTTCCAGTTCACCCGGCCGTCCAGCGTCACGTCATCGGTGGCGACCGTCGGCGCGGCGCCGACCGCGATGGTGTGGCCGTCGAAGCCCATGTCTTCCGAGGCGGCATAGGAAACGGCCGGCGCGTCGTTGGTGCCTGTGATCGTGACCGTCACGTCCTTGCTGACCGTGCCACCGTTCTTGTCGTCGAACGTGACGGTGTAGACCTGGGTGATGGTCTGCCCCTCCGCCAGCGACTGCAGCACCGGATCGCTGTTGTCGAGCGTGAAGTGCCAGCCCAAAGTCCCGCTGCCGTTGGATTCGGACACCGACGAATCGATCGTGAACGTGCCGATATGCGCGCTCGATCCGAAGCCCGGAAGATCCGAGCTGACGGACGAGGATACGAACGACCAGGTCGCCGTGTGGGTGTCGATCAGGTCGACATCATGAATCGCCAGCGTGCCGTCGGCCGTGAGGGTTGCGCCCTCATCCTCGGTGACCGCACCCTTGGCGGCGTCGGCATCGCTCGTGATCGTCGGCGCGTCGTTGGTGCCTGTGATCGTGACCGTCACGTCCTTGCTGACCGTGCCACCGTTCTTGTCGTCGAACGTGACGGTGTAGACCCGGGTGATGGTCTGCCCCTCCGCCAGCGACTGCAGCACCGGATCGCTGTTGTCCAGCGTGAAGTGCCAGCCCAGCGTCGCGCCATTGTCGGTATCGGTCGCGGATTCCGACACCGCATCGATCGAGAACGTGCCGATATGCGCGCCGGCTCCGAAGCCCGGCAGGCTCGAGCTGACGGACGATGATTTGAATGACCACGTCGCCGCATGGGTGTCGGTCAAGTCGACGTCCTGGATCGCCAACGTGCCATCCGCCGTGAGCGGGGCACTCTCGTCCTCGGTCACCGCGCCCATCGCCGCGGCGTCATTGCTCGTGATCGTCGGCGCGTCATTGACGCCCGTGATCGTCACGGTGACGTCTTCGGTGATGACGCCGCCGTGATGATCATCGAACGTCACGGTGTAGACCTGCGTGATGGCCTGGCCCTGCGCCAGCGACTGCAGCACGGCATTGCTGTTGTCCAGCGTGAAATGCCAGCCCAGCGTCGCGCCATTGTCGGTGTCGTCGCCGTACTCCAACACCGAAGGGTCGATGGTGAAGGTGCCGATATGCGCGCTGCCGGCATTGAAGCCCGGCAGCGCAGAGCTGATGGACGACGACTTGAACACCGCATCCGCCGCATGGGTGTCGATCAGATCGAGATCCTGGATCGCCAGCGTACCACCGATCGAGAGCGTCAGGCCCGCGTCCTCGACGACATGCCCTGTCGCCGCTGCGGCAGTGCTGGTGATGGTCGGAGCGTCATTGACACCCGTGATGGTGACGGTGACGTCCTTCGTCACCGTCGCATCGTGATTGTCGGTGAAGGTGACGGTGTAGACCTGGGTGATGGTCTGCCCGTCAGCCAGCGACTGCAGCATCGCATTGCTGTTGTCGAGCGTGAAGTGCCAGCCCAGCGTCGCACCATTGTCGGTGTCATCGCTGTGCTCCAACACCGACTGATCAATCGTGAAGGTGCCGATATTGGTCGTCCCCTCGACAAAGCCGGGCAGATGCGCGCTCGAGGACGAGGTGTTGAACCCCACATGCGCCGTATGGGTGTCGATCAGGTCGAGATCCTGAATCGCCAGCACGCCGTCGATCGACAGCGTCAGGCCGGCATCCTCGATGACTTTGCCGGTTGCCGCCGCCTCGCTGCTGGTCACGGTCGGCGCATCGTTCTTGCCGGTGATGACCACCGTCACGTCCTTCGTGACCGTCCCACCGTGATGGTCGTCCACCGTGACGGTGTAGACCTGCGTGATGGTCTGGCCTTCGGCCAGCGACTGCAGCACCGGGTCGTTGTCGTCGAGCGTGAAGGTCCAGCCCACCGATCCGCGGGAGCTGACGCCCGGGCTTTCGACCACCGAGGTAAGCGCGAACGTGCCGATATGCGAGGTGCCGTCGTTGAAGCCCGGCAGATGCGCGCTCGAAACCGTCGACTTCAGCGAAAAGCTGGCAGTGTGCGTATCCGTGAGATCAGGGTCGTTGAATGTGATGGTGCCGTTGGCCGCGAGCGTGGCCGCATGATCCTCGGTCACCGCACCGGCCGGCGTGGTATCGGCTTCGACGATCGTCGGCAGGTCGTTGGTACCCTCGACATTGACGTCCGCGCCGTTGATGGACACGGTGATCGGCGTGCTGACGACACCGCCGTGGCCGTCATCGACCTGCACGACGTAATTGAGGGTCAGCGTCTCGCCTTCGGCGAGGAAATCGAACAGATGATCGGGAACGCTGTAGGTCCAGGTGGCCGAGCCGTTGTTGCCGTTCCCGGCGCCCTGCACCACGGTCAGCGGCACCTCGACGGCGGCGATCGCGGCGCGCTGCTCCGGCGTCAGCGTTGCGGTGATGTCGTGGCCCTGCGCATCGAGATATTTGAACGGATGGGCGGACGAGAGCGCCGCGCTCACGATCGGCCGGTCCGTCAGGTCGACATCGGTGAAGGCGACCGTGCCCGTGATGGTGTCGAGCGCCTCGTTGCCGGTGCCGACCTTCTCGATGACTGTGCCGCCCGCCGTCGCGACCGTGGGCTTGTCGTTCGTGCCCGTGATCGTGATGGTGATCGGGATGAACTTGGACTCCGGGCTCACCGCGAAATTGGTGTCGACGCGAACCATGTAGGTCAGCGTCAGCGTTTCGCCGGCCGCGAGGAAGTCGAAGACCTTGTCGGGGATCGTGTAGGTCCAGACCGCCGATCCGTTGTTGGCGTTGCCGGCGTCGGGGACGACGCTGATCTGGATCTGCGTGGCCGCGATGTCCTGCTTCTGGAGCGCGGAGAGCGAGCCGGTGACGTCGTGCTGGCCGGCGTCCTTGTAGACATAGTTCGGTGCGTCGGCGAGGCTGACGCTGGCTGTCGGCCGATCGCCGAGGTTTTGGTCGAGGAACCTGATCAGGCCGGAAATCGTGTCACTATGCGTGTCGCCTGTGGTGTCCGCGCGCTCGGTCAACGCGAACGCCGTCTTCACATTGCCGCCGGCGTCGAAGCTCTGCACGATCGGCTGGCCGGGAATACGCGTGGAGGACGGCGGGGGCGTGCCGGGTCCCTCCGATCCCTGCGGATTGAGGTTGACGAAGGTCGCGATCACGACGGGGCCGGCCCCCGACTTGAACACCAGGTCCTGGCTCGTCGGCGTGAGCGTGTCGGTGAAGTTCGTGGTCAGCTTGGTGTTGGTGTTGTTGTCGGTGAACTTCAGCGTGAACACGTCCGTGATCAGCTTCTGAACGTCCGGCGACATCAGCGCATTGGAGATCGAGACGTTGCCGCCGCTGATCTGGATCATCTGGCCGGCCTGGTTGACCGTCGCGATCGGCAGCAGCGTGATCTTGTCGAACAGGATGTAGGAGCCCGTCGTGCCGTTCGGCTCGACCAGCACCTGGAAGCTTGCCTGCGGCTGTGGATCGCCGCCGCCGGCGGGAACGACGAAGTTGATCTGGGTCAGCACGGCCGTGCCGCGGATGCCCATGGTGGCGACCGGCGTGTCGATCTTCATGTCGCCGTGCTTGGCGGTCTCGCCGGCGACGAAGGTAATGGTGCCCGCGACGAGGCTCAGCAGCGAGGAATTGCTCGACCCGTTGGGGTCGTAAACCATCTCGTTCAGCACCATCCGCGCATTGGAGGACAGGCCGAACACGGTACCGTCGATGAAGGTGATGCCGAGCGTCGAATCGGCGCCGGTCGAGACCACGTCTCCTTTCTCGACGTTGTCGCCGTTGTTCAGGATGACCGAGACGCCATTGCGGATCGCGGTCGCGCTGCCCACGAGCTTGGTGACGTGGCCGATGACCTGGGCCGCTGCCGCGCCGGGCGCGGCTTGCGCAACCTGGACATAGCCCGTGAGCGCGTTGACGACGTCACCGGTGAGGTGGGCTCCGTCGGGGGAGGCGAGCGCGGCACGCTTGTCGCCCCTGAAATAATCGTGAACGACGAACTCGTTCCCCTCGTGGGACAGCACGAGATCGAGACCCGCGCGCTTGAATTCGCCGTTGAAGATCAGATTGGGGTCGGGAACAACGAACGCGCCCTCGGGCACGTGGCCATGCGCTTTCGCCGTAAAGGAATCGACATGGGCCCCGGCAGGCGAACGGGAGCCCTGGCCGTCCAAAGAAATCGCGGCGTCAAACTGGCCAGCGTAATTCAACCGGGCACCGTAAAAGGGTTAAAATTTAAGTAAGTATCGATTGCCTATGCTTGCATAGCATTAGCAAGTCCTTAGCGATACCATCTATTGCTTGTGTGATTTCGCATCACTTGGCCCCAGGAGGCCCCCTGGGTGGGGACCCGTCCAGAGGAACTGAAGTAATCTTTCAAATATTTTGAAGTTGAATTCGGCCTATTTCCACGCATTTCCAGTCATCCAAAGTAGACTTATGTATAGTCACGAAACAGATACTGGCGTCATCTTTTCTTCGTGAGGTCCCGCGGCATCCTGCGGCAAATACGGAGTTAAATCTGTGACCCAACTAACAGAACCCCATGAAATAGGGGGTCGTTAGCCATGCGACGCAGATTCGGAACGCCCACAACCTATGTCTGCAATCGGCGCCGTTTCGCGGCAGCAGGACACCTCCTAGCCGGCGAATCGTAAAATTTTACGCAATGTGGACAGGCGCGTTTCAGCCTGTTCCCCGGTTTTGGAACCCCGGCCGGACGCGTTAAGCAGAACAAAACAGCCCGTCTCGCACTATCTCCACGAAAGCAACAAAGCCCGGCGCGTCGAGGTCGAGGGGGACCTGACGAAGCCAGGGAAGGGGATGTCAGATGGAGACCGCTGCTCGCTCGCGCGCCTGGCGCGCAATTCTTGTCCTGTGCGGACTGGTCCTGCTCGGGTCGGCCGCCGAGCTTCGCGCCGGCACGCTGCTGTCGCCGGGAGCAGGCGTTCTCGTGCGCAAATCCGCCGAGCCGTTCGGCGTGTTCGCCTTCGCGATTTCGTCCGGCAGCCTGCAGCAGAAATGGTCCGCGCTGAAGAACAGGCTCGACGACGACATGGTGCAGCTTGCGCTGTGCGACGGCGACCGGGACAATTGCGCATCGCCCGCGGCCTTGAGGCTGCTCGCCATCGTCGACCAGGCCCGTGCTCGCGACGGCCGCGCCCGGCTCGGCGAGACCAATCGCGCCATCAACCTCGCCATCCACCCCGCCAATGACGGCATCGACGACGTCTGGAGCTCGCCGCTTGCGACCTTCGCCCGCGGCGCCGGCGATTGCGAAGACTACGCCATCGCCAAGCTGGCCGCCCTGCGGCTGTCAGGCGTCGCCGCCGAAGACCTCCGCATCGTCGTGGTGCGCGACGTCAGGGCCGGCGAAGAGCACGCGGTCGCCGCCGCAAAGCTCGACGGCCGCTGGTTGATGCTCGACAACCGCCGCATGGCGATGGTCGAGGACGAAGCTGCGCGGAGCTACCAGCCGCTGTTCGCGCTCTACCAGTCGGCCGTGCTGAAATATGTCGACGAGCCCGCGCGGCTCTCGATGGTCGCCGCCGAGGCACATTGATCTTCCCGTAGCCCGATCCCAGACAACCCCATTCCACCCCGCGATCCGAACCGCTAGCATGGCGCCTTCCATGCGGGGGCGACTGGAATGCGGTTCATCGTGCTGACTGTGCTTGCGCTGCTGGCGCTCGCGACGCCCGCGGCCGCCCAGTCGGACCCAGCCATCGCCGACCGGCTGCCGCTGTTCGCCAAAAACAACTGCCGGCAGATTCGCGACCCCGGCAATCAATTGTTCTGCGGTGATGCAGCGCTCGCCGCCGCCGCCGAGAAGCTGAGCGTGGCGATCGAAGGGCGCCTCGCCCGCCTGCCCGATCGGCTGCCTGCGATCGAGGAGAATGCGATCTGGATCCGCCAGCGCAACCTCGGCTGCGGCATCATCGGCCAGACCGCGATCCGCACCGACGAGTTCGACCGGGTGAAGGCCTGCCTGCTCAAGGTGACCGAGGAGCGTGCCGCGATCGTGCGCGATCCCGATTTCGACTGCCTTGCAGCGAACACCGCAGCGGGCGCACTGATCTGTGCTGACCCCTCGCTGGCGCTGGCCGAAACCGAGCTCAATGGCCAGGTGCTCGGCCTGATCGCCAAGCTGGACCCGACCGCGGCGCGCTTTGCCTTCGCCGAATATGGCAGGTGGACCCGCGAGCGCGATCGCAAATGCAATCTCGTCGGCAAGGAGAATGTGCCGCTGCAGGAACTTCAATCCGCGGAGGATTGTCTCGCCGAGCATTTGAAGCGCAGGACCGACGAGATTCGCGCGGCGAAGGGCGACCCCAAGAAGGTGTTTGGTCGGCAGGTCGCGGCCCGCATCCCCGACACCGACGCGGTCGACTTCTGCGCAGCACGCATCCATGCGGCCAATTCGTGCGGCAACTTCCTGCGCATCAACCGTGTCTACGCGCTCGACAGCCAGGTCACAGACCAGGAGGCCCAGGTCACGGGCGAGATCGAGATGGCGGTGCTGGCGCCGTTCACTGTGTGTAGCAAGGTCGCCTTCAGCTGCACCGGCACCTGCTGGGACGCGAGGACAGGGCTTCCGCAGCCGGGCGCCGGCAACAAGGAGCGCACGGCCGAAGCCTTCAACGTCACACGGCGCTTGCGGATCCAGCGCACTTTTGCATTCGTCAAAGCCGCCGACGGCTGGCGCTGCCGTGAGGATGAGCTGGCGCCGGTGAATTCGGGGACGGCCGGCGGGGGATCGTGAA
>NZ_JXDL01000001.1:5851924-5868154 GCF_001590795.1 Bradyrhizobium sp. AT1 | reverse complement strand
AGTCTCTCCACAACGAACAGTGCCCGTGCCGAGAGATCACCCCACCCCGCTCGCGCTGCGCGCGATCGACCCTCCCCCTCCAGGGGCGGGTGAAAGCGAAGCATCAAAACATCAGATTGTCCTTCACCAGCACCCAGCGGCCGCCCTTGACCTGCTGCACCTGGGTGATGGTGTTGGCGAGGTGGTCGGTCTTGGAGAACTTGGTCGGCGGCGAGTTGAAGATGTCGAGGAATTTCTCGCCCGACTCCAGCGAGTCCAGCATCTTCTGACCGGTGAGGTCCTTGCCCGCCTTGTTGGCGTAGAAGGCGAAGGTCATCATCGCATTGTAGCCGATGATCGCCTGCGTGTTGGCGTCGGTGCCGAACATCTTCTTGTAGTTGACGAGCCAGTCCTTGACCTTGCCCTTGGCGGTGTCCTCATAGGGGATCTCGAAGCCGCTCGCGGCGTAGAGGCCTTCGACGGCGTCCTTGCCGAGCATCGGCACTTCCATCACGTTGGTCGGCGTTGCGCCGAGGAAGGTGACGTCCCAACCGAGCTTCTTGGCCTCGGTCATGGCGCCAATGGGTTCACGCAGCACCGCGCCGAGCACGACGAGGTCACAGCCGTCGGATTTCATCTTGGCGACCTGCGCGCTGAAGTCGGAGGCGCCGCGCTTGTAGCTGGTGATCGAAGCCGGCTGCACCTTCATGGCTGTGAGCTGCTGGTTGAAGCCGTCGAGCACGTTTTTGCCGTACTCGTCGTCCTGATGCATGATGCAGGGCTTCTTGAAGTTCTTCCACTCCATCATGTATTTCAGCGCCGCGCGCGTGCTTTCGACATAGGGCAGCAGATTGTTGAACTTCAATCGCTCCTGCGGCTTGGCCGGATCGAACTTGAAGGTGAACTCGGCAGCCGTGAGCGGAAACAGCTGAAGCACGCCGGCATCGAGCAGGATGTCCTGCGCGGCGAGCACGGTCGGCGATCCCATTGCTCCGACCATCGCGAAGATCTTGTCGCGCTCGATCAGCTTTTGCGACGCCAGCACGGCCTTCTTCGGATCGTAGCCGCTGTCCTCGACGACCAGGCGGATCTTGCGGCCGTTGACGCCGCCGGCCGCGTTGATCTCCTCGACCGCCATCTTCATGCCGTTGGAAACCGGGACGCCCCAGCCCTTGATCGGGCCCGAGAGATCCTGGTGCGTGCCGACGACGATCTCGCTTGCCGAGATGCCTTCATTGGTGACCTTGGTTTGCGCCGCGGCCGGCAGACAGGTGAGCACCATTGCACTAACAGCAAGGCCGAACGCGCTGAACGATTTCGACATCGACGTCTCCTCTCCTAAAGGCCCGTGTTACGCGAAGGGCGGGGGCCGTCGCTCCTTCGCTTTCTCGAACGTGACTTTTTTGCGCATGCCCTTCCCGAAAAACCGGTTGCCACTTTTCCGGGGCATGCACATGCGTCACGCCACCGCGCGCTGGCGATACATCGCTTCGATCTCGGCGGCGTAACGCTTGTTCACGAAGCCACGCTTCAGCTTCATAGTCGGGGTCAGCTCCTCGTCTTCCGGCGTGAGCTGGCGCTCGATCAGGTAGAACTTCTTGATGGTCTCGACGCGGGCAAAATTGCCGTTGACCTGCTCGATCTCGCGCCAGATCAGGTCCTGGATCTCCATTGCCCGGCACAGGCTGGCGTAGTTGGTGAAGGGGATGTCGTGGTCCTGGGCGAATTTCTCGACATTCTCCTGGTCGATCATCACGAGGCAGGTCAGATACGGCCGCTGGTCGCCGATCACGACGGCGTCCGAGATGTAGGGTGAGAATTTGAGCTGGTTCTCGATCTCGGACGGCGTGATGTTCTTCCCGCCGGAGGTGATGATGATGTCCTTCATCCGGTCGGTGATGCGGATGAAGCCTTCATTGTCGATGGTGCCGACGTCGCCAGTGTGCAGCCAGCCGCGGGAATCGATGGTCTCGGCGGTCTTCTCCGGCTGGTTCAGATAGCCCATGAACAGGAAATCACCCTTGATCAGGATCTCGCCTTCCGGCGACAGCGCAACCTCGCCCCAGGGCACGGCGGTGCCGACCGAGCCGAGCTTGATCCGCTCCGCCGGCATCATGGTGGCGACGCCGCAATTCTCGGTCTGGCCGTAGAGCTCGTGCATGTCGATGCCGAGCGCGAGATACCAGCGGATCAGTTCCGGCGCGATCGGCGCCGCGCCGGTGAAGGCGACGCGGCAGCGATCGAGCCCGATCATGCGGCGGATGTTGCGGAATGCGACCCGGTAGGCGACGCGGCTTGCGAGCCGCAGCGACAACGGAGGCGCCTTGCCCTCGAGCCTGCAATCGACCATGCGGTAGCCGACGGCGATGGCGCGGCGGTAGACCCATTGCTGCAGCGGCGTCGCATCCTTCAGCGCGATGGTGATGGCGGAGTAGAATTTCTCCCAGATGCGCGGCACCGCGAGGAAAACGGTCGGCTGCACCTCGCGCAAATTGTCCGGCACGGTCTCCGGGCTTTCGGCGAAGTTCATCACCGAGCCGAGCGCGACCGAGATGTAATAGCCGCCGATGCGTTCGGCGACGTGGCAGAGCGGCAGGAAGATCAGCCGCTCATCGTCCTCTCGCGCCGGGATGAAGTCGTTGGCGTGCCGCATCTGGTGCGTGACGCTGCGGTTGGCGTGCATTGCGCCCTTCGGCGGACCGGTCGTACCGGACGTGTAGACCAGAATCGCGAGATCGGCGGCGCTACGGCTGTCGATCATCTCCTGCCACAGCGCTTCGCGGCCGACCATGTGATTGCGGCCGAGCGCACGAAACTCGTCGAGCGACATCACCATGTCGTCGGAGAAGCCGCTGAGGCCTTCCATGTCGAACACAATGATCTTCTGCAAGGTGGCGCAGCGGGCGCGGCAGGCGAGGATCTTGTCAAGCTGCTCCTCGTCCTCGGCGAAGATCACCTTCGTCCTGGAATCATTGACGAGATATTCGACCTGGGACGATGCGTCGGTCGGATAGATGCCCGAGGCAACACCGCCGGCGCACAGGATGCCCATGTCGGCATGGACCCACTCGGGAACGGCGTTGGCGATGATCGAGGCGACGTCGCCTGGCATGAAGCCGATAGCATGGAGCGCGTAGGCGATTTCCTTCGATATCTCCAGCCATTCGCGCCAGCTGGTCGGCTGCCAGATTCCGAATTTCTTCTCGCGGATCGCCGGCCGATCGCCTCGCGTCTCAGCGGCGCGCAGAAAGCTCTTCGCGATCGTATCAGCGACCGTCAGCACCGCCGTTCGGGCCATGCGCCTCTCCTCCCTGTCGCCTGCCTCCGCTGCCTGCCTTGTCGGCGGTCTTCCGTAGCGGATGACAGGTTCATCTTACTGCCAGCACGTCCTCACCGCCACGTCTTCTTCTTTTTCCAGCGCCGCTCGCCTCGCGCGCCGGCTTCCTTGGCGCCAAGGTAGAACTCCTGGATGTCCTGGGAATGCATCAAGCGGTCGCAGCTGTCGTTCATCACGATGCGGCCAATCTCCAGCACATAGCCGTAATGTGCCGTTTCCAGCGCCACCTTGGCGTTCTGCTCGACCAGCAGGATCGACATGCCCTGCTCCTCGTTGACGCGGCGGATGATGGTGAAGATCTCCTTCACCAGCAGCGGCGACAGACCGAGCGAGGGCTCGTCGAGCAGGAGCAGCGTCGGCCGGTTCATCAGCGCGCGGCCGATCGCGAGCATCTGCTGCTCGCCGCCGGAGAGCTGGCCGGCCGGCTGGTTGATGCGCTCCTTCAGCCGCGGGAAATAGCCGTAGACGCGCTCGAGATCCTCCGCCACGCCGTCGCGGTCCTTGCGCGGATAGGCCCCCATCATCAGGTTCTCACGCACCGACAGGAACGGAAAGACTTCGCGTCCCTCCGGCACGTGGCTGAGGCCGAGCCGCACGATCCGGTCGGCCTCCATGCGCTGGATCGGCTTGCCCATGAATTCGATCGAGCCCTTCTGCGGGTCGAGAATGCCCGAGATCGTCTTCAGCACCGTGGTCTTTCCGGCGCCGTTGGCCCCCAGCAGCGTGACGATGCGGCCGCGCGGCACCTCCAGCGAGATGCCGCGGATCGCCATGATCGGCCCGTAATAGCTCTCGATGTTGGAGAGTTTCAGGATGATCTCGGGCTTGACGGCAGCGTCCATGCGTCAGGCTCCCAGATACGCTGCAACGACATCGGGATGCTGCTGCACCTCGGCGGGCGAGCCCATCGCCAGCACCCTGCCGTAGTTCAGCGCGATGACACGATCAGAGACACGGTTGACCAGCGACATGTCGTGCTCGACCATCAGCACGGTGATGCCGAGCTCGCTCTTCATGTCGCGGATCCAGAACGACATGTCGTCGGTCTCCTCGACATTGAGTCCGGATGACGGCTCGTCGAGCAGGATCAGCTTTGGCTCCGAGCACAATGCGCGCGCCAACTCGATCACCTTGCGCACGCCGTAAGGCAGGCCGGAGATCAGCTTGTCGCGATAGGGCTCGAGATCGAGAAATTCGATGACCTGCTCGACCCTGCGGCGATGCATCTTCTCGTTGGCCCGTACGCTGGGCAGGAACAGGAACTCCTGCCACAGCTGCGTGGTCGAATGCCGATGGCGGCCGACCAGGAGGTTCGACAGCACGGTCGCATTCTCGAACAACTCGATGTTCTGGAAGGTCCGGGCGATGCCGAGTCTCGCGATGTCGTAGGGCGGCTCTTCCGTGATGTCCTGGTCCTCGAAGAAGATACGGCCTGAGGTCGGCCGGTAGATCCGCGAGATCAGATTGAAGATCGAGCTCTTGCCCGCGCCGTTCGGCCCGATGATCGAGAGGATCTCGCCCTTCTCGACCGCGAAGGACACCGCATCGACGGCCTTGAGGCCCCCGAAATGCAGCGACAGGTTCTCGGCGCGGAAATAGCTCATCGGTTCCGCTCCGACTTCACGTAGATCTTCTGCCGCTTGAAGGTGGCGCGCTTGTAGAGCGGGAACAGCTGAAAGAAGAGTTTGATCTTGAGCCAGCGGCCGTAGAGCCCGAGCGGCTCGAACAGCACGAACAGCACGATGATGATGCCGTAGATCGCACCTTTCAGGCCGTTGAGCGAGGCAAAGGCGGCGACCGTCGATTTGATGTTGCCCGCTGTGGCCGGGCCGGCGCCGAACGTCGCCGCGACTCCGGCGATCATGCCGGGCATGTCGTCCTTAAGGTACGTCAGGAACGGATCGATCATCACGATGAAAATCGCCCCCAGCACCGCGCCGTGCAGGCTGAACGTGCCGCCGATCAGGATCACGATGATGAACTCGATCGAGAGCTGCAGCGTGAACATCTCCGGCGAGATGAAGGACAGCTTGTGGGCGAACAGCACGCCGGCAAAGCCGGTGATCGCCGCCGAGATCGCAAAGGACTTCACCTTGTAGAGCGCGACATTGATGCCCATGCTGCGCGCCGCCGTCTCCGAATCGCGGATCGCCACGAAGGCGCGTCCCGTCGGCGAGCGCAACAGATTCAGCGTGCCGACGATGGTCAGCACCAGCACGGAGAGGCAGAGGAAATAGAATGTCGGGCTATCGCGCGGCACCGTGACGCCGAACAGCGACAGCGTCTTGACCCGCATGCCCTCGTTGCCGTTGGTGACGCTTTCCCAGCGCGCCAGGATCTCCTCGACGATCAGGGCGAAGGAGATGGTGGCGATGACGAGGTAGATGCCGGTGAGGCGCAGCGCGGGAAAGCCGACCATCGCGCCGATGATGCCGGTCAAACCTCCGGCGGCGAGGAAATAGACCGGGAACGGCACGTTGTATTTCTGCAAATAGGCCGCGGTGTAGGCCCCGATGGCGAGGAACGCGGCGTGGCCGAGCGAGGCCTGGCCGGTGAATCCGGTCAGGATCAGCAGCGCAACGCCGACGGTCGCATAGATGCAGACGAAGACGAGCTGGCTCATCAGATAGCTGGAGAGCACGAAGGGCGCGATCAGCAGCAGCGTGAGCAGGACTCCGTAGGAGACGATGTAGCCCGAATGCGGGAACAGCTTGATGTCGTCCTCATAGTCGGTCTTGAACAGGAAACGCATGGCGTTCAGACCTTCTTGCGGACGTGGTGGCCGAACAGGCCTTCGGGCTTCAGGAGCAGCACGGCGAGCAGCACGAGGTACGGCGCGACATCCTTCCAGCCTTCAGGCAAGTAGAAGCCGGCCATGCTCTCGATCACGCCGATCAGGACGCCGCCGACCACGGCGCCCGGGATCGAGCCGAAGCCGCCGAGCACGGCCGCGGGAAACGCCTTCAGGCCGAGCACGAGGCCGACATTGGAGTGGATGAAGGTGATCGGCGCCAGCAGCACGCCGGCGCAGGTGGCGACCGCCGCGCTGATCGCCCAGACGATCGACACCACGCGCTTGACCGGGATGCCCATGTAGTAGGCCGCGAGCATGTTCTCGGAACTCGCGCGCATCGCGGTGCCGAGCGTGGTCTTGTTGAAGAACAGATAGAGCAGCGCGCACAGGATCATCGTCGCCGCGATCACCGACAGCTTGTCGTAGGCGAGCACCAGCGAGCCGATGCGCAGCACGCCCTGGCTGAAGGGCGTCTCGATCTTCAGGTCATCGGTGCCCCAGATCATGCCGGCGATCGAGCGCAGGAAATAGCCGAGCCCGATCGTCGCCATGATGATGGAGAACTGCGGATAGCCGAGGATCGGCCGCACCACCACGCGCTCGGCCAGCATGCCGAACAGCGCCATCGCGGCCACCGCACCGGCAAAGCCGATCCAGTAGTTCAGGCCCATCATGCCGATGAAGGTGAAGGCGAAGAAGCCGCCGAGCATCATCAGATCGCCCTGGGCGAAATTGACGACCTCGGTGGCTTTGTAGACGAGCACGAAGCCGAGCGCGATCAGGCCGTAGACGCAGCCGAGCGCAACACCGCTGACCAGCTGCTGAACGAAATCCAGCATCGCCGCGCTTCCTCCCGATGCAACGGCGGCTCTTTTGGCCGTCTTGCCGCATCTTGTGTCCAGTCGCTACGCAGTCGTTTCGCCGCGTTAGCTCCATTTGTCCGGAACCAATTCAGCCTGAACCATTCAGCGCTGTCAACAAACGGTGACTTGCCGTTAGTCCAATCCGGATGACGGAATTTGCTGCGGCGCGATTCACGGGGCCGAAACATCTTCAGGTCATGGTCGCGAGCGATGCAAAACCGGATGGTGTGGCCGTCATGAAGCCGGACAGCTCGGCGCTCGAAGTTAAGGGGTTAACGAAGCGTTTTGACCGTCTGGCGGTCGATAGCCTCGATCTCACCATCCACGCCGGCGAATTCTACGCGCTGGTCGGCCCCAACGGCGCCGGCAAGACCACCACTTTGCGCATGGTGGCGGGCCTGCTGCGCCCCGATGCCGGCGCGGTCTCGATCTTTGGCATCGATGCGCTCCAAAACCCCGTCGCCGCCAAGCAGGTGATGGCGTGGGTCTCCGACGAGCCCATGATCTACGACAAGCTGACCCCGCTCGAATATCTCGAATTCGTCGCCGGCCTCTGGGGCATCGCGCCGTCGGTCTCCGAGCCGATCGCGCACGACCTGCTCGGCTCGCTCGGCCTCGAGCCGCACCGGCACGAGCGCTGCGAGGGCTTTTCCAAGGGCATGCGCCAGAAGGTCGCTCTCGCCGGCGCGCTGGTGCACGATCCCCGCCTCATCATCCTCGACGAGCCGCTGACGGGGCTTGATGCCGTCTCCGCCCGCCATGTGAAGGGCCTGCTCAGCGAGCGCGTCCGCGCCGGCTGTACCGTCATCATGACCACGCATATCCTGGAGGTGGCCGAGCGAATGGCCGACCGCATCGGCGTGATCGCCTCGGGCCGCCTCGTCGCCGAAGGCACGCTGGCCGAGCTGCGGCAACAGAACGGCCATGCCGACACCAGCCTGGAGGATCTCTTCATCGCGCTGGTGACGATTCCGGAAGCCGCATGAGCTCGGCAACCGCGCTGTCCTGGTTTGCGCGCCACGAGCTCCGGCTCGCCTGGCGCGAATGGCTCGCCATGATGACCGGCGGACGGCGCAAGCGGACGCGCGCGGCCATCATCGGCCTCGTCTGCTTCGCCGCGCTGCTGCACCTGCCGGCCTGGGCGGTGATCGGCCGCTTCGCCGATCTGCAGCTGCCGCTCGACAAATCCTCGCTGATCGTGATCTCGGCGACGATCTTCCTCGCCTGGACCCTGATGCTGTCGCAAGCGATCGAATCGGTGACGCGGGTGTTCTACGCCCGTGCCGATCTCGACCTGATCATGTCCTCGCCGGCAACGCTTGCCAATCTGTTCTCGGTTCGCATCGCCGCGATCGCGCTGACCGTCACGGTGATGGCGCTGCTGTTCTCGACGCCCTTCATCGACGTGCTCGTGATCGGCGGCGGGCCGCGCTGGCTCGCTTCATTCGGCGTCGTGGTCGCGATGGGCCTGTCGGCCGCGGCGATCGCGATCGCCGTCACCATCCTGCTGTTTCGCCTGATCGGGCCGGCGCGGACGCGCCTGATTGCCCAGATCCTCGCCGCGATCATCGGCGCGGGCTTCGTGATCGCGCTCCAGGTCGCCGCGATCATGTCCTACGGCACGCTGTCGCGATTCACTATCCTGACCTCGGGTAGCGTGGCCGCTCATGCTCCCGACGCCGACAGCATCTGGTGGTGGCCGGCACGGGCGGCGATGGGCGACAGCGAAGCGCTGCTGCTGCTCCTCGCGCTCGCTTTGGTGCTGCTCGGAAGCGTCATGGCGATCTTCTCGCATCGCTTTGCCGACACGGCGATCGATGCCGCAGCCTACGGCACCTCCGGCAGCAAGCGCGCCAGGGAGCGCCCATTCCGCGGCGGGTCGCGGCAACAGGCGCTGCGGCGCAAGGAATTCCAGCTGCTCTGGCGCGATCCCTGGCTGATCTCGCAGACCCTGATGCAGCTGCTCTATCTGGTGCCGCCGGCGCTGCTGCTCTGGCGCAATTTCGCCGACAGCTCGGCGGCGCTGACGCTGATCACGCCCGTCATCGTGATGGCGGCCGGACAGCTCGCCGGCGGGCTCGCCTGGCTGACGATCTCCGGCGAGGACGCTCCCGACCTCGTCGCCACCGCGCCGCTGACGGCATCCAGCGTCATCCGCGCCAAGATCGAGGTGGTGCTGATCGCGATCGCCGTGATCTTCTGCCCGCTGGTGGCGGCGCTTGCGCTCGCCTCGCCCTACCAGGCCGCGATCAGTGCCGGCGCCATCATCATCAGCGCGGCCTCCGCGACCGCGATCCAGCTCTGGTTCCGGGTGCAGGCCCGCCGCAGCCAGTTCCGCCGCCGCCAGACCTCGTCGCGGCTCGCGACCTTCGCCGAAGCCTTCTCCTCGATCGGCTGGGCCGCGACGGCGGCGCTGCTGCTTGCGCTCCCCGTTGCGGGCCTCATCAGTGGCCTGATCACCGCGAGCCTCGTTGCGATCACCTGGAAGTTCAGCCCAAGGCGGCAATGAGGGTCGGCTTGAATGTAAGGCTGATCTGCCTTACATCTCCTTGCATCTCAGAACCTGCGAGGCGGCCATGGGCGAGCTTACCGTCACAGCCAAGGGACAAGTCACGCTGCGGAAAGATCTCCTGGAGCACCTGGGTGTGCATCCGGGCGACAAGATTTCGATCGAGAAACTTCCAGGCGGCAGGGTAGAGGTGAAAGCTGCTCGGCCGACGGGACAGATTTCGGATGCGTTCGGCTTCCTGAAAGGAAAAACGAACGATCGATCGCTGTCGATCGAGGAGATGAACGAAGTCATTGCTGGCGGCTGGGCCGGCAAGCGATGAAGATAACCCCCGACACCAACGTCCTGGTGCGGGTTCTGGTCGGAGATGACGCCGAACAGAGCAAGGTGGCCGAAGCGCTTCTCGAGAAGGCCGACCTCATCGCCATCTCGATCCCTGCACTGTGCGAGCTGACCTGGGTCCTCTCTCGAGCCTACAAGACTTCTGCTGAGAATATCGCGGCTTCGATCCGGCACCTGATCTATGCCTCCAATGCCGTCGTCGACCGACCCGCAGCCGAGGCTGGATTAGCGTTCCTCGAGGCCGGAGGCGATTTCGCCGATGGCGTCATCGCCCACGAGGGCAATTGGCTTGGAGCTGATACCTTCGTGTCCTTCGATAAGAAGGCGGTGAAACTCATCGAAGCGAGCGGCGGATTAGCGCGGATGCCTTAGCGTCTGTCTTTCTTCGCGCCAGCCTTTGGCCCTATCTTTTTCGAGCACGATCTCCGCGCAAAACTCGTTGGTATGCGCTTTCGCCATGCGCGCGCCTTGCCAGGCCCGCGCGTCAGGTGTCGAAAGCCGGCTGCGTGCGGTGGACCGCGGCGACCTTGCCTCGATCCATCAGGCGCCTGACCCAGTTGCGCCCGGGCTCTTCGACAAGACGATACGTTGCAACCGACAGCAGAACGGTCAACAGCAGCATCGCGACTTGCAGAAGATCGCCGAGCCACAGCGATCCATGCATGGACATCACCTTCGTCGGCTCATGGCCCGAGCTCAACGCGTAGGAGACGAACAAGTCCGTATGCGCGAGCCGCTCGACCACCATGAGGATCGCCCGCACCACGGCCCTGACGAGCGGATGCAGCATGTAGATGGAATAGGTCAGCGTTCCGATCACGAGCATGAACGGCACCGTCAGCTTGCGACTGACCGCACCGGCTTCACGCGCGAACACCAGAACTACCAGCGTAAACACGACCGGCGAGGCCACCTGCAAAGCGACGCTGCCTCCGGCGACGGAGACATAAGCTATGACGAGCAGAAAGCTCGCCGTCTCCAGCAACGTCTCGCCGGATGTCGTCAGGCGAGTGCGCAGCGGCGGAAAGCGCTCTCGTAGATCGAAGGAGAGAACACCGAGCGCGAAGCCATAAAGACAGCGCACCAGACCGTAGTCGTACGTCGCGTTCATCCCATCCGGGCTGATGGTGGCGAGCACGATCGGCCCGGCCATGATCGGGAGCAGCCAGGGCCAGATCGCCGGTCCGATCCTGCTGACGACCGCGGCGAAGATCACATAGACGGCGAACTCGGCGCTGATGCTCCAGCTGGCGAAATTCAGCCAGTTCTGCGGATTGACGCCGAGCCCCTGCAGGAGAAGCAGGTTGGTGACGATGGCCTGCAGCAGATTCGGGCCGATACCGTCCTTCGCAGCGTCGATGGGAATGAACAGCAGCAACGTCACGAGATGCAGCGGATAGATCCGCCCAAGCCGCAGGATGAGGAAGCGGCCGATGCCGAAGCCCTCGGCGAGGCGCGAGCGGTAGTTCGCGGCGATGACGAAGCCACTCAAGACGAAGAAGAAATCGACGAACAGATAGGCATGCCGGGTGAGCGGCAGGAAGGACAGATGGCTGATCACGTCGAAGTGAAACAGCGCAACCATGCAGGCGCAAATGCCGCGCCAGCTGTCGAGCGCATGATATCGGGTGATATTTGCAGCCGCGTCCATTGGAAATGGGTAGGCAAGACCCGACACCGGAACAAGCCGAGGCTGAGTCTATGCTTAATGTGGCACGCGGTCCGAGAACAGCTGCAGCGCGATCCCTCTCCGCCGAACTCAGTTGGATTGGCCTGGCGCCCGTCGGCCGGCACCTGAAAGCTTCGGCTGCGGCCGGAGCGAGGGTGCGACACTGACGCGCTGGTGATGGCAGCCCATTGGCTACGCACAGCATTGCACGCTAGACTTTCCCCTGACACATCGGGGACGGATGCATGTGGCGACTGGTTTCGGCGGCTCTGGCGCTGTTCAGCTTACCCTTCGCGCCTGCTCTTGCCCAGCAGCCGCCGCGCAGCGAGTGCCTGGCGATGGCCAATGCCGCGCCGCGGGCCATGCCCGTCGCGTTCCGGCAGGCCGCCGGCGCCGCCGAGGTCGAGATCACCTATGCCGGCCACTCCACCTATTTCATCGACACGCCCGGCGGCTTGCGCATCGCGACGGATTATAGCGGCGCCTATCAGGTGGGACGGCTGCCCGACGTCGTCACCATGAACCGGGCCCATAGCACGCACTACTCGCTGTTTCCCGACAAGCGCATTCCTCACGTGCTGCATGGCTGGAGCGAGGACGGCAAGCCGGCGATCGTGTCGGAGCGCATCGGCGACACCTTCGTCCGCAACGTCACCACCGACATCCGCCGCTATTTCGGCGACGATGCCGGCACCGACATGATCCGCGACGGCAATTCGATCTTCATCTTCGAGGTCGCGGGCCTCTGCATCGGTCATCTCGGCCACCTCCATCACAAGCTCGACGACAGTCATTTCGCCCAGATCGGACGGCTGGACATCGTGATGGTGCCGATCGACGGCACCTACACCATGTCGCTCGACGGCGTCTCCGAAATCACCAAGCGGCTGCGCGCCTCGGTGGTACTGCCGATGCACCGCTTCGCCACCCCACTCGACGAGTTCATGCGCCGGATCGGCCAGCAATTCGAGATCGACCGCCGCTCGGAGCGGTCCTTCCGGATGTCGCGGGATGCGCTGCCCGCGAAGCCGACGGTGATCATCCTCGACGGCGTCTGAGGCGCAATTTTCTCCAAGCCGGCCGCCGCCTTTCGGTGCTGGTCTCCTGTGAGAGGAGATCACATGACCGATTTTGCGAGATTGTTGCACGCCGATGGACCGAATCCCGAGCATGCCGCGGCGCTGCAGCTCTACGGCCGCTTCGTCGGCGACTGGGATGCCGAGATCACCGCCCATGGATCCGACGGCGCAAAACACACGGCGCCCGGCGAGATTCATTTTGGCTGGGTGCTGGAGGGGCGCGCCGTCCAGGACGTCTGGATCATTCCCCGCCCGGCAGGCGCGCCGGCATTTCCGATCGCCGGCAATTGGTACGGCACGACGCTGCGGGTTTACGATCCGACCATCGATGCGTGGCGGATTTCCTGGTTCGATCCCGCGCGCAGCGTCTTCCGCCAGCAGATCGGCCGCCCGCGCGGCGATGACATCATGCAGGAAGGCACGACTGATACCGGCGAGCTGACGCGCTGGAGCTTTACGGAGATCACCGAGGAGGCCTTCCATTGGCTCGGCGAGGTCAAAACGGCCTATGCCTCCGATTGGCGGCTGGTCGTCGATGTGAGGGCGACGCGACGGAAGGGCTGACGACGCCGCTGTGCTCGCGACGACGGGCGCGGTTGCGCGGCACGCGCTGCTGCATGCGGAGATCAGGTGCTAAGCTCTCGGCACAAAAACATGAGGGAGCGAACGCCGATGTCTGCAAGCGGGTTGCCCGCCAATACGAGCGGTTTGTTCGTCGAGCCGCGCGAGGACTGGCTCGCGCTGCATCGGGAGGAGATCATCGATCCCGCGCGGCCGATCGTCGATCCTCACCACCATCTCTGGAATCGCGGACACCGCTATCTCATCGAGGAGATGGCGGCCGACGTTGCTTCCGGCCATAACATTCTCGCCACCGTCTACGTCGATTGCCGCTCGATGTATCGCGCGCATGGGCCCGAAGCGTTCCGGCCCGTCGGCGAAGTCGAATTCGCCAACGGCGTCGCCGCGATGAGCGCGAGCGGAGGTTACGGCAAGGCCGCGATCTGCGCCGGCATCGTCAGCCACGCCAATCTGCTGCTGGGCGACGCCGCAAAAGGCGTGCTGGAAGCGGAGATCGCGGCCGGCAACGGCCGCTTCCGCGGCATCAGGCATTCCTCGGCCTGGGACCAAGACCCCGCCGTTGCCGGCATGTATGCGAACAGGCCGAAGGGATTGTTGCAAGACCCGACCTTCCGCAAGGGCTTTGCGTGCCTGGCGCCGCTGAACCTCAGCTTCGATGCCTGGTTGTTTCATCCGCAGATCGGCGAGCTCACCGAACTGGCGCGCGCCTTCCCGGACACCAGGATCGTGCTCGACCATTGCGGCGGGCCGGCCGGGGTGGGCCGCTTCGCCGGGCGACGCGAAGAGGTGTTTGCGCAATGGCGCACCTCGATCCGGGAGATCGCCAAATGCGAGAACGTGGTGGTGAAGCTCGGCGGTCTCGCGATGTGCCTGCTCGGCTACGACTTCCATTTGCGCGAGAGGCCGCCGTCGTCCGCGGAGCTTGCCGCGGCGTGGCGCCCCTATGTCGAAACCTGCATCGAGGCGTTCGGCCCTGGGCGTGCGATGTTCGAGAGCAATTTTCCGCCGGACAAGGGCCAGTGCAGCTATCAGGTGATCTTCAACGCCTTCAAGCGCATCGCCGCGCCGCTGAGCGAGGCCGAGAAGACCGCCCTGTTCTCGCAGACCGCAATCGATGTGTACCGGCTCGAGCTGCCGTCATGACGAAAAGAGAGGCCGGGATATGATCCCGACCCCTCTTCGTCGTGGCCGCTGGGAAGCGTCCTTGAAAGAGACTAACCGGCCCCCATCAGCGAGGCGGGACGGCGCTCGCCGGTGGAGGTGAAGATCTTCTTCAGCTTGTTGACGACACGGATCAGGAAGCCGATCATCACGGGATTGGTCTTGCGGCAGAAGGCGATCTTCTTGACGTAGCCTTCGACATGCCATTTGGCATGGGCGCCGTCGCGGAAGAAGATGACGTCGCCGGGGCCGTAGCGCTTCGGCGGCATGCCCTCGCTCTCGAGCACGATCGATCCTTCCATGATCATGATCGTCTCGTCGATATCGTAGTACCAGTTGAAGCGACCTTCGGTGCAGTGCCAGATGATTGTCGAGGCGGTGCCGTCGGCGCTGGTGGAGAGGATGTGCGAACGCGACACCGGGTTGCCTTCGATGATCCAGGACGGCTCGATCGGCCGCAGCTCGAGGTCGACATTGCAACTACCGATTTCAATCAATGAACGCGACATCTTCTTCCCCAGAGGATATAATAAGTATGGCCGGGTCTCGGCCCGGATTGTTTCGAAAGATGTTGGAACGCTAGTCATCGGTTTTTAATTCTTTCTTACGCAGGCCTCGAAAATCAGCCGGAAGTTGCAGGCGCAAAGCGGTTAACGCCGCAATTTCCCTGCAAATTCGCGCACATGAACCGGTCCCTTTTGGGGTGCGACAAAGTGCGCGGAAGCACAAAAACGGAGCCATGCCGATGCCCCTCACGCCCGAGGTTGTGACAGCCGATCGTGCGGTCGTCGCCCGGCTCGCCGGTCTCGATGTCTCCTTCGTGCCGGACGAGGAGCCCTGGTTCACCATCGACGGCGTCGAAAGCCCCCGGCAGATCGGCAGTGACGGCTTGGGCGGTGCGTTCGTGCTGCTGCCGTCGCAGAATGTGCTCTACGTGTCATCGGAAGGCCGCGCCGGGATTATCGCCGAGAGCTTCGAAGCGTTCATCCAGCTCGTCGTCGCGCGTCCCTACTGGCTCGACATGCTCAAATTCTCCGCCGGCGGTGATCTCGCCGAGATGCGGCGCGCGGCGGATGCGCTGGAGGCAACGCTCGACGACGAGGACGAGGTCAATGAGGCAAGAGAGGAAATCCGCAAGAGCCTCGGCCTGGGCGAGGCGGACGATCCGGTCGGCGCGCTCTACGAGGCGATCGCCGCTTCCGACGCCATCGTGCGGGCCACCGACGGCAGCCCGTTCACGACGCTGTTCAACCGTTTCAGCATCGACAGCAATCCCATGCTGCGCAACGCGGCGGCGTGAGAGGTAGCGAGACTGTCGCGAAGACGTCCACCTCTCCCTACGGAAGAGGCGGGCCACGCCTCGGGCTACCTATTGGATCGAACTGGCTACGGCTTCGCCCACTCGCCCTTGCGGAACACCGGCACCTTGCTGCCATCCGGCAAAATGCCGTCGATATCGGTCTCGGCCGAGCCGATCATCCAGTCGATATGGATCAGGCTCTGGTTGCCGCCTTGCGCTGCGATCTGCTGCGGCGTGAGCTGGGCGCCGTTGACGAAGCATTTCGAATAGCACTGGCCGAGCGCGATGTGAGACGCAGCGTTCTCGTCGAACAGCGTGTTGTAGAACAACAGCCCGCTCTGCGAGATCGGCGATGAATGCGGCACCAGCGCCACTTCACCGAGGCGGCGGGCGCCCTCGTCGGTGTCGAGCACCTTGTTCAACACCTCCGCGCCGCGCGAGGCTTTCGCGTCGACGATCTTGCCGTCCTCGAAGCGCACCGCGATGTTGTCGATCAGCGTGCCCTGGTAGGACAGCGGCTTCGAGCTCACGACATGACCGTAGACCCGGCGGCAATGCGGCGTGGTAAAGACCTCCTCGGTCGGGATGTTGGCGTTGCAGCTGATGCCGTTCTTG
>NZ_JXDL01000001.1:5831444-5851190 GCF_001590795.1 Bradyrhizobium sp. AT1 | reverse complement strand
AGGCCGATGGTGAGGTCGGTGCCCGGCCCCGAATATTGCAGGGCGCGGAAGCGCTGGCCGTTGAGCCAGTTGGTGCGCTCGCGCAGCACCGCATTGTGGCTCGCCCAATTGCCCATTGCGTCCTCGCGGTCGACGCGCGAGGCCGCGAAGATCGCATCCGCGAGCTTGCCGACCGCGATGTCCTCGGGATCATTGGGAAACACTTGCTTGGCCCAGGACGGGCTCGGATAGGCGATGATGTTCCAATTGGTGTCGAAATTGACGATCTTTTCCAGCGCAGGCTGATAGGCCATCGAATTCGCCTTGCTGGCGCGCGCCACCTTGGAAGGATCTTCGTCCGACAGCAGCATCGGATTGTCGCCGACGATGGCGAGCCGCGCGGTGTTGTCCGAGAACGCCTTGGCCATGCCCTCGTAGAGCCAGTTGGCGGCACGGTCGAAGCTGTTATCGTGGCCGTGGCGGTAGCGCGCCAGCGTCATCTCCTCGTCCGACAGGATCGGCGTCACGATACCGGCGCCTGCCTTGTAGGCATGCACGGCGATCCGCCGCACCAGCGGCAGCGCGATCGCGGGCGCCGTGAGAAGCAGATCCTGTCCCGGCCGCAAGCCCAGGCCCACCTTCACCGCCACCTCGGCCAGCCGGTCGAGTTTCGCGGGATCGATGGGAGGTGCGGAATTGCGGTGATCAGTCATGCGGGTCCCTCTGCCGAAAGTCTCTCGTTCAATCTAAGTCTAGCATCGCAGGGCGCAAGTGCGCGAGCACCTTGCGTCACGGAGAAGATACGCAGTTTCACGCATATTGGTTTTCAACGCGTTGCCGATTTCAGCACCCGGTCAACCATCTCGGGCGCGAGCCCGAGGTAATTTTTCGGTGAGGTGAGCGCCTCGATCGTGGCGCGATCGATGCGGCTCGCGATCCGCGTGTCCGCGGACAGCGCATCGGCGAGGCTCATTCCCTTCTCGTTGGCCTGGCGGCAGGCGTCATAGACCACGTCATGGGCCTCTTGCCGGCCAAGCTGCGGGGCGAGCCCCATCATGACCGCTTCGGCCACGATCAGGCCGCGGCTGATGGCGAGATTGTCGTTCATCTTCGCCTCATCGACGATGAGACCTGCGAGTGCGAACTTTGCCTGGTGCAGCGCGCCGGCGGTCAGCACGAAGCTTTCGGGGATCGCCATCCACTCGGCGTGCCAGGGACCCGTGGCGCGCTCGAAATCCTGCACCATGGCGTCCAGCATCAGGCCGGCATGCTGGCGCACGGCCTTGGAGGCCGCCAGCATCAGTTCCGACGAGATCGGATTGCGCTTCTGCGGCATGGTCGAGGAGGCGCCGCGGCCCTTGACGAAGGGCTCGTAGACCTCGCCGAACTCGGTCGAGGCCATGATCATGATGTCGAGCGCGATCTTGCCGAGCGAGCCGGTGACGAGCGCGAGGAAGTTCACGCCTTCCGCAAAGCCGTCGCGCGCGACGTGCCAGGTCGAGGCGGGGATGCCGAGCTGCAGCTCGGCGCAGAGCGCCTCCTGCACCTCGAAACCCTTGTCGCCGAGCGAGGCCAGCGTACCTGCCGCACCGGCGAACTGGCCGACCAGCACGCGCGGCTTCAGCTGCGCCAGACGCTCGGCATGGCGATCGAACATCGCGAGCCAGATCGCCGTCTTGTAGCCGAAGGTCACCGGCAGCGCCTGCTGCAGGTGGGTGCGGCCGGCCATCGGCGTGTCGCGATGGCGTTTCGAGAGATTGGCCAGGATACCGCGGAGCTCGTCGATGTCGCGCGCGACGATCTCCAGCGCAGCGCGGAGCTGCAGCACCACGGCGGTGTCCATGATGTCCTGCGTGGTCGCGCCCCAATGCACGTAGCGGCCGGCCTCGCCGCATTGCTTGGCCATCTGATGCACGAGCGGGAGGATCGGATAGCCGACGACATCGGTTTCCTGCCTGAGCAGATCGAAGTCGAGCGCAGCAACGTCAGTCCGTGCCGCGATCTGGTCGGCCGCCTCCCGCGGGATCACGCCGCACCTCGCTTCCGCCTTCGCCAGCGCCACCTCGACCTCGGCATAGCGCGCCACCAGCGCGACGTCCGAAAACACCTCGCGCATCTCGGGCGTGCCGAAGGCATCGCGGAACAGCATGGAATCGAGCACGGTGGTGGATGCTGGGAAGGCGGGCATGGGCGTTTCTTCGTGGTTGGTGTTTGTGTGGCGACAGCTTACGCAGTCGGCGCAGTTGGGGCAAAGGCCATTCACCGTTCGTCAGATCTGCCGCGCGGCGGCATTACGACGACACGTCACGCTTTCACCCCTCCATCCTTCGATGGCCTCCGCTGCGCTCCGGCGCCGAGGGGATGACGAAGTGGAGGAGCGATCCGCAACATTCCGGCCGCGATTGTATTCCCCTCCGATAACGGCATGACAGCCATCTTTCGGTCGCGATGAACCAAGCACGCCCTTCGGCAGACTCATAGTTTTCGTCCCAAATTTCATTTTTGTCGTTTTGCCTGCCCGATTTCGCAATGAAGCCTGAGTTTTCGACGTGCAGTTTGTGTTCAGGGACCATCTTCTCGATACCGACCTGCGCGAGTTGAGCCGCGAGCAGGTTCCAATTGCCGTGGAGCCCCAGGTTTTCGATCTCGTCGTCCACCTCATGCAGAACCGCGACCGGGTGGTCAGCAAGGACGAGTTGATCGACAAGATCTGGCACGGGCGCAGCGTCTCCGAATCCACGCTGACCAGCCGGATCAACGCCGCACGCAAGGCGATCGGCGACAGTGGCGCGAGCCAGGCGCTGATCCGCACCATCGCCCGCAAGGGCTTTCGCTTCGTCGGCGATGTCGAGGCCAAGGGGACGGCGAGCGCGCCGGAACACGGCCGCACCGCATGGATGCCGCGCGCTGCGCTCGCGCTGCCCGAGCGGCCCGCGATCGCCGTGCTGCCCTTCACCAATATGAGCGGCGAGCCCGGGCAGGATTATTTCTCCGACGGCATCAGCGAAGACATCATCACCGCGCTGTCGAAGTTGCGCTGGTTCTTCGTCGTCGCGCGCAATTCCTCCTTCGTCTACAAGGGCCGCGCCGTGCACATCGGCGAGGTCGCGCGCGAGCTCGGCGTGCGCTACGTGGTCGAAGGCAGCGTGCGGCGGAGCGGCGAGCGGGTGCGCATCTCGGCCCAGCTCAACGACGTCTCGACCGGCAGCCATCTCTGGGCCGAGCGCTATGATCGCGAGCTCGCCGACATCTTCGCCGTGCAGGACGAGATCACCGAGGCGATCGTCGCCGCGATCGAGCCGCAGCTCTACGCCGCCGAAAATTTTCGCGCGCAGCAGAAGCCGCCGGGAAGCCTCGACGCCTGGGACCTCGTGATGCGCGCATTGTCGTATCATTGGCGCATCACCCGCGAGGACAATGCCGCCGCGCAGGCGCTGCTCGAAAAAGCCGTCGCGATCGATCCCGCCTATGGCAAGGCGCTGGGCCTGCTCGCGACCAGCCATATCTTCGGTGCGCATATGGGCTGGGCCGACATGGCCGCGACGGTGCCCATCGCCGAGCGCGCGGCGCTCGCGGCGGTGGAAGCCGACCGCGAGGATGCCTTCGCCCATCACGGCCTCGCCTACGCCTATCTGTTCCGCCGCCGCTTCGACGACGCGCTGGCGGAGTTCGAGCTGGCCTTGCAGCTCAATCCGAACTTCGCGATGGCGCACGCCTTCTACGGCGTGACGCTGTGCTACGCCGGACGATGGCAGGACGGCGATGCCGCCGCGCGTCGCGCGCTGCGCCTGAGCCCGCGCGACCCGCTCGCGGCGATCTATTGCGGGGTTGCGGCCTACGCCCGGTTCGTCGGCCGCGACTATGAGGGAGCCGTGCAGATGGCGCGGGAATCGATGCGGCAGCGCGCCGATTTCGTCGGCGCGCATCGCGTGCTGACGGCCGCCGCCGGGATGTCAGGAGATCCGGCGCTGGCGGCGTCCGCCCTGGACGGTCTGCGCCGCGCTCAGCCTACGGTTTCGCTCGCCTGGATCACGCGCGAACTGCCGATGCTACGGAATGAGGATCGCGCGCATTATCTCGAAGGATTGCGGCGCGCGGGGCTGACGTGACGGCGGCGCACCGTCTTGCCTGCCGGCCGCGATCGCGCGCCGAGCGTTAATCGTCGTCGGGCCCGAACAGCCTGATCTGCGGGAAGCCGCCGCGGGGCCGGCCGGCGTAGGCGCGCGCGTCGGAATCTTCGCGGATGTTGCGGGCCACGTCGTCCCAATCGGTGCGGTCGCGCAAGCCGCGCGGCTCGCGGGATTCGTAGTGGCGGCGCTCGGCCCAGCGCTCACGGCGCTCCATCCGGCGCCGCTCGGAGGCAGCGCGCTTCACGTCAGACTCCCTGGCCTTGGCATAGGCATTGTCGGGCGAGGAGGCTGGATCGGCCGACGCTTGCTGCTCGGCGGGATTGGCGGCTTTCGGTGACGATGCGACCGTCGGCTTGGACTGCTCCTTCGGCGGCTCAGCCGCGGCCGCTTGTGAAGGCGGCGAGGACGGCGGTTCGGCATTCGCCCGCGTCGGCTGCGAGTCAGGCTTTACGGCGTCAGCGTCAGACTTGGCAGCATCAGGCTTGGCTTCGGCCTGCGCCGGTGCGGCGATCATTGCGCCGAATGCTTGCGAGCCGGTGAGGTAATTGACGCGTTCCGACGGCGCATCTGTCCGCGCCGGCGCGCCAGCAGCCTCAGTGCGTTGCGCCAGCTTGCTGGTATCCGGCCCCTGCTTGGGCGCGATCGGATTCATGATGTTGCCGGCAACGATGCCGCCGCCAAGACCGATGGCAATCGCTGCAACAATGGTTCCGGCACCGACGAAATAGGCTGTCGAGGCGCGCATTGATCCACTCCCTCTTTGGAGCGAGCAACGCACGTCGATTGCCGGATGTTCCTGGTGTCGAAGCAGTTCCCTGAGGAACTTACGCGGTCAGATCTGCTGCGCGACCTTTTCGAGCCCGATGAGGCGGGCGAGCTTACGCACTTCTTCCTTCTGATCGTCACGCAGTTGGAACAGCAGGGGCATTGCTGCCGACTTCAACTGCTGGACCTCGTCGCAATTCGGATCGATCTGCGCGCTGGGCGGCGCGTTCGGATTGGAGAGCTTGTTGGCCGAGATCTTGCGGACGACGTTGCGCAGCGCGCTCTCAACCGAGGGCCAGTAATATTCCTGCGACGAGGACAGTTTCAGGCGGTCCCTGATGCCCGCAATCTGTGCGTCGGACAGCAGGGTGTAATGTTTCTGCGGCTGCGGCTTCGCCACCACCTTCGGCTTGGCCGGAACTTCGACGGCGGGAACCTCCGCGGCGGCGGGCGCTTCGGACACGCTTGGCGCGGCCTTCAACGACTCCTTGGGCATCGGGAAATCGGTCGGGGTGGCAGCGGCAAAGGCTTGGCGCAGCGGCTCGGCCAGCACGGGCGCCTGCGAAAGCCTGTCGGCCGGCACCTGGACCGGCTCGATCGCGGCCGAAGCCAGGGCCAGCGTCGGGATCAGACGGTCGGACTTGGCGGCGCGGTTGGTTGCGAGCGGCTTGGCCGGAGGCGTCTGGGCGATCATGTCTTCGCTGACGCTGGGTACGCTGTCGCGGCCAAGGATGGCGGTGGTGGCGGCGCCCAGAACGAGGAAACAGGTCAGCACAACGATGGTGATGGCTTTGGACAAACGTCTCTCCGGGAACGGACGCTTCACGAGTTTGTTAACGATGCCCGGGAAAAGGGCGCGAATTATGGCTTGAGTGTGCCTTCGTTGCGACAATCAGCATGCCTGCGGCGACATTCCGCGCAAAAAGCCAAGGAAATCAGGCTGCTGCCGACAAGTCGTAGGCATCCTGGATGTCGGCGACGATCTCCGAAGCCTCCCAGACCGCGCGCGGCTCGACCGATTGCAGCGCCACCGTCCAATTGCCGCCCCGGCGGGTGCGGGGGACGCTGACGATGTCGAAACGGACGTTGCGGCACAGCGGGTGGCGGGCCAGGGCGTGCGCGACCCGAACGCGGATCTCGTCCAGCGAAGCCGCCGTCTTGGTGTTGAGATAATCGAAGTCCATCGCCTGTCCCTCTCGGTCCTGATTGGCGGACCGTGAGGGGATTGTTGGCGGGCCTTGGTTAATCCGCCGTTAAGTAAGGCATGTCGAGCGAGCGCTCGATTAACTGTGATCGGAATGGCAGCTTTCGCCTCCCGCAATTCTACGGGGATAGGCGCGCCCTCGCCGCGCGGTATTCGGCCGCCGTCCGAGCGACGAGATCGCCGACGGCAAGCACGTCGGTGACACCAGAAGTGGAATGACCGCCGCTCCAGATATCGCGCCAGCGTTTCGGGCGGTTCTCGCGCGCGGCAACGTCGATATCCCTAGCGATGTCGATCGCCCCGCGCGCCGGCAGATCGTCGGGATCAAGCCCGGCGGCCACGATGGACGGTCTCAGCATGCTGGTCTGCAGGCCCGTGAACGCAGTGGTCAGCAGGATGTCGTCGGCACTGCTTTCGACCAGCATGTGCTTGTGGCGTTCATCGGCCATGCTCTCGCGCGTCGCGATGAACTTGGTGCCCATGTAGGCGAGATCGCAGCCGAGCACTTCGGCGGCATGCAGCGCGTGGCCGTCGCTGATGCCGCCGGCGAGCACGATGATGCCGTCATAGAACGCGCGCACCGCGCGGACGAAGGCGAACGGGTTGAGCCAGCCGGTCTGCCCGCCCGCGCCCGCAGTGAGCAGCACAAGTCCGTCAGCGCCTGCCTCCGCCGCGCGCTCGGCGTGGCGGATGGACGCGACGTCCGCCAGCACCAGCGCGCCGGTGTCATGCAGCGGCTTCAAGACCGGCGCCGGCGAGCCCACCGACGTGATGACGATCTCCGGCTTGTGTCGGATCAACATTGCAAGATCCTGCTCGAGCCGCGCATTGGAGCGGTGCACGATCAGGTTCGGGCAGAGCGGCGCCGCCTTGCGGCCGGTTTGATCTTGGTGCTGGCGCAGTCGCGCTTCGATCTCCGTGAGCCATGCGTCGAGCTGCTCCGTGCTGCGGCAATTCGCGGTGGGAAAGCTGCCGATCACGCCGTGCCGGCAGGCTGCGGCCATGAGCTCGACGCCCGACACCAGAAACATCGGCGCTGCGATCAAAGGCAGCGCGAGACGACCGCGGAAGCGTTGCAGTCGATCGGATGTCATCCAAATCTCCCTGTCACTCATGCCTCCCTGTGCTAGCGTCATCGGCAACATTGGCACGTCAGAAGCCGGTGACAAAGCAACGAGGAAACATATGTCCGATCCGCTCCACGCATCGTCCCCGACTTGTGCGCAGACGCTACGGGCGCTGTCGCGCTATCCCGGCCGCACCGCCTTCGCCTGGCCCGGCGGATCGCTGAGTTACCAAGGCACCATCGACCTGATCGGACGCATCCAGAATGTATTCATGCGGCTCGGCTTGCAGCCGGGCGCGCGCGTCGCCTTCCTCACCGCGAACCGTGCCGACACCTGGTGCGCCGGCGTCGCCGCGCAATTGTCGCGGCTCTGCATCACCTGGCTGCATCCGCTGGGATCGCTGGACGATCAGTTGCTCCAGCTCGAGGATTCCGAGGCCGAGATGCTGGTGGTCGATGCGGCCGCCTTCCGCGATCGCGGCGGCGAACTGGCGGCGAGAGCGAGCCGGCTGAAGGCGATCTTCACCATGGGGCCGGCCGGCTACGGTGTCGATCTGCTGGCCGCCATCGAAGGCGCGGGACATGCGAAGCCGCGAAACCTCGCCAGCCTCGACGATCTCTCCACGCTGAACTACACCGGCGGCACCACCGGCAAATCCAAGGGCGCGCTGCGCTATCACCGCGAGAATGCCGGCGCCGCCGCCGCGATCCTCGCCGATTTCGAGATCCCCGACGCCGCACGCTACCTCACGGTCGCTCCGATCAGTCACGTCGCCGGCACGAAGGTGCTGCCGACCCTGATGCGTGGCGGCACGGTGCACATGCTCAAAGGCTTCGATCCCGAAGCCGTGCTGGCGACGATCGCGCGCGAGCGCATCAACTTCACGCTGTTCGTGCCGACCATGATCTATGTGCTGCTCGACCATCCCGCGCTGGATAAGACCGATCTCTCTTCGCTGGAGCTTGTGCTGTACGGGGCGTCGGCGATGTCACCGAGCCGGCTGGTCGAGGGCATCGAGCGCATTGGCCCGGTGTTCTCGCAGCTTTACGGGCAGACCGAATGCTACCCGGTCTCGGTACTGCGCAAGGCGGATCATGATCCCAGGACGCCCGAGCTGTTCTTGTCCTGCGGCTTCCCGATCGCGGCGTGCGAGGTCAAGATCCTCGACGACAACGACCAGGAGGTGAAGACGGGCGAAGCCGGCGAGATCTGCGTGCGCGCTCCGCATGTCATGGCCGAATACTGGAAGCGGCCTGACATCACCGCCGAGACGCTGAAGAACGGCTGGGTCCACACCGGGGATATCGCGCGCCAGGACGAGCGCGGCTACTTGTTCATCCTCGACCGCAAGAAGGACATGATCGTATCAGGCGGCTTCAACATCTTCCCGCGCGAGGTCGAGGACGTGCTGTCACAACACGCCGATGTCGCCATGGTCGCGGTCGTCGGCGTCCCCGATGAGAAATGGGGCGAGGCCGTCACCGCCATCGTCGTGCCGCGCGAGGGCGCAAGGCCAGACCCGGACGAACTGATCAACCTGGTCAGAGCCCGGAAAGGCTCGGCGCATGCGCCCAAGCAGATCCAGTTCGTCAAGCAGCTGCCCATGACCGGCGTCGGCAAGGTCGACAAGAAGGTGCTGCGCGCGGGCTTCTGGAGCGGCCGGGACCGTATGGTGGGATAAATACCCCGGAATTCTACGGGGTCGTTGTGGCTCCGACACCACATCGCGCGACGGAGTGCACGCCAGCGAGCCCCGCACGATTGCCCGCGAATCGTGGAATCACCTAGACCGCTGATGGGGCTGGGAAGCGGAGTGGGACATGAGAGTCGCTTCCCTGGAAAGTGCAGTCGCCGCGGTCACGTTGATCACGGCTATCATCGTGATGCTGTGGGAGATCAAGATCTTCTACGGACTATGAACCGGCAGGATGGCTTCGGTCGAACACGACCAGACATCCCTTCCGCGGCGGCGGAAGCCTGCCGTTCAAGCGCGCGATACGTGTCTTCACCGCTTCTCGATCACCAGGCTCTGCACCGCGCGGCCGAAATAACCCTGGCGGTCGGCGAGGCGCGACATCGCGAGGCCCGCGCCGTCGGGGCCGATCCAGGAGTCGCCGTCGAGCAAGATCCACTCGCCCACAGGCTGGCGTGCAAAGCTCACAGTGAGATCGGCGTTGATGTAGGTCCAGGCGCGGAAGTCGAGCGTCGAAGCGGTGCCGTTGGAAAAATCGGCGGCGACCACGGCGCGCATGGCCTGCGAGATCGCTTCACCCTCGATCAGCGGATGATCGACGCGAAACCAGATCGCGCCGGCACCGGCCTGACCGAAGCGGCCGCGCGCCGCGCGCATCGAGACCAAACGCACGAACGGGCTGGTGGCGGCATGGCCGTCCTCGACCAGCGAGTCTTCCGGCAAGGGCAGCGTGACCGGCAGCTCTTTGACGCCCTCTGGCAGCGACAAAGCCTGCCGCCTGATCTTGAGCACGGTGGCGCCGACGACCTGCACGCCGTCGGCCAGCAGTTTGATCTCGCAGAGCTGGATCTTGCGGCCCTCGCGCAAGATTTCGGTCTCGATCGTGAGCGGCGCCACGGGAACGGGGCGCATCAGATCGATGGTGACGCGCGCGATGTCCATCGGAGCAGGCGTCGGAATGCGCTCGGCCGCCCACGTCACCAGCGACGCCGGCGCCGAGCCGTGCTGCATACGCCGGTCCCAGGGACCGGCGGCATCCGGGCTGGTGACGACGTTGTTGCCGTCGACGCGGTAGATGGCGGACATCACTCAAATCTCTGTTGGCTTTGAATGTCGGAGCTTAGCAAAAAGTGTCGTCCCTGCGAACGCAGGGACCCATAACCCCAGGGAGAAGTTGTCGCGCGAGACTGGCAACCCCGAGTGTCCGCCAAACTCCTCCCTGTGGCTATGGGTCCCAGGTCTGCGCTGACGCTTGCCCGGGACGACGGGGGAGAGAGGCGGGATGATAATGTTCTACAACGGCGGGTCGATCGCTTCGTCGTACTCCTTCTTGAACCGCGCAATCAGCTCAGCCGCAGGCACGATGCCGTCGATGCTGCCGATGCCCTGGCCGGAGCCCCAGATCTCCTTCCACGCCTTCGGCTTGGCGCGCTCGCCGGAGGCGTCGGTGCCGAAGTTCATCTTGGAAGGATCGGAGGTCGGCAGGTTCTCGGGGTCCATGCCGGCGGCGAGGATCGAGGGTTTCAGATAGTTGCCGTGCACGCCGGTGAACAGGTTGGAATAGACGATGTCGTCGGCCGTCGAGCCCGCGATCATCTCCTTGTACTTCTCGACCGCGTTGGCTTCCTTGGTCGCGATGAAGGCCGAGCCGATATAGGCGAAGTCGGCGCCCAGAATGCGCGCGGCGCGGATCGCCTTGCCGTTGCCGATCGCGCCCGACAGCGCGATCGGACCGTCGAACCATTTTCGGGTTTCCGCGACGAAGGCCAGCGGCGAGATGGTGCCCGCATGGCCGCCGGCACCGGCCGCGACCAGGATCAGGCCGTCGGCGCCCTTCTCGATCGCCTTGTGCGCGAATTTCTGGTTGATCACGTCGTGGAAGACGATGCCGCCCCAGCCGTGCACGGCCTGGTTCAGCTCCTCGCGCGCGCCGAGCGAGGAGATGATCATCGGCACCTTGTACTTGGCGCAGAGCTGCATGTCGTGATCGAGCCGGTTGTTCGACTTGTGCACGATCTGGTTCACCGCGAACGGCGCCGACGGCCGTTCCGGATGCGCGCGGTCATAGGCCGCGAGCTCTTCGGTGATCCGTGCCAGCCACTCGTCGAGCAGCTCCGGCGGCCGCGCGTTCAGCGACGGGAACGAGCCGACCACCCCGGCCTTGCACTGCGCGATCACGAGATCGGGCACCGAGATGATGAAGAGCGGCGAGCCGATCACGGGGATCGACAGGCGCCCTTTGAACAAGGCAGGCATGGACATTGCGGGACGATCCTCTGTTGGCCGGTCAATGGAAGGTTGGGCAACATACCAACAAGGCAATCTTTCCACTGTCAAGTATTGCGTTTTGCCGCCGATGATCGCGGGGAGCGGCCAATTCCAAGCAGCGGAATTCCTTCTTCACCTCTCCTGCAGGGAGAGGTGGCACGGCCGGCGCGGCAAAAGCCTCACCCGATCAGATCCGGGTTGATCAGCCGCTCGAAGGAGAACATCTCGTCCCACTTCTCCTGCGTCAGCAGCTGGCGCTCGACCACCACGATCTGGTGCAGCGACTTGCCGCTCTTGTAGCCTTCACGCGCGATCTCGGCGCATTGCTTGTAGCCGAGCAGCGGCTTGAGCACCGTGACGATGCCGAGCGAGTTCAGCACCATGTTGCGGGTGTGCTCCGCGTTGGCGGTGATGCCGACGACGCAATTCTCGCGCAGGCTGTTGACGGCGCGCTCCATGGTGCGGATCGAGAAGAACAGCGCAAACGAGATCACCGGCTCCATCACGTTGAGCTGGAGCTGGCCGGCCGAGGCCGCGAGCGTCACCGTGGTGTCGAGCCCGATGACGAGGAAGCTGGTCTGGTTGACGACCTCTGGGATCACAGGGTTGACCTTGCCCGGCATGATCGAAGAGCCAGGCTGCAGCTGCGGCAGGTTGATCTCGTTGAAGCCGGCGCGCGGGCCGGAGGCGAGCAGGCGGATGTCGTTGCAGATCTTCGTCAGCTTGCTCGCCGTGCGCTTCAGCACGCCCGAGAGCTGCACATAGGCGCCGGTGTCCGAGGTCGCCTCGACGAGATCGCCGGCGAGGATGAAGTCGACGCCGGTGAGCGCGCTCAAATGGCGAACGGCGAGCTTGGGATAGCCGTGTGCCGCCGTGACGGAGGTACCGATCGCGGTGGCGCCGAGATTGATCTCGCGCAGCAGCGCCCGAGCCTCGGAGATGCGATCGACCTCCTCGCCCATGGTGGTGCCCCATCCCCGGAATTCGGCGCCGAGCGACATCGGCACCGCGTCCTGCAGATGCGTGCGGCCCATCTTCAGCACACGGTCGAACTCGCGCCCTTTGGTGAAGAAGGCTTCCTGGAGCTGGCGCAGCGCGGTCATGTAACTTTCGAGTCGCAGGATCAGCGCCAGCCGAAACGCGGTCGGATAGGTGTCGTTGGTCGACTGGCCGTAATTGACGTGGTCGTTGGGGCTGACGTGCTGGTAGTCGCCCTTTTTGAAGCCGAGCGATTCCAGCGCCAGGTTCGCGATCACTTCGTTGGCATTCATGTTGGTCGAGGTGCCGGCGCCGCCCTGGATGAAGTCCGTGACGAACTGGTCCATCATGTCGCCGGCGATGACGCGGTCGCAGCCGACGATGATCGCTTCGGCCACCTTGGCGTCGATCGCGCCGAGATCGCGATTGGCCATGGCGGCGGCCTTCTTGACGTAACCGAGCGCCTTCACGAAGTAAGGCTCCTGGTTCATCGGAATGCCGGTGATGTGGAAGTTCTCCTTACCCCGGATGGTCTGGACGCCGTAATAGATGTCGTCAGCGATCTCACGCTGTCCGAGGAAATCCTGCTCCGTGCGGCTCATGGGCGCTCCTTGTTGCTCGCGCGACGTCGCCTAGTTCTGGCACAGCGCGCTGGTCACGAAAGTATCGGTGCGGCAGTCGTCCGGTTTGCGTTGCCGGCCGGGGATCAGGACCTTGGCCGAGCATTTTTCGGCGGAGTCGGCGTTCAGACTCTTGCCTTCCTTGTAGCCCTTGCTCTGGCAGAGCTGGTCGGCGGCCTGCTTGCAGTCGGGCGCGCCGTTCGACGAGGCCGGACAGGCCACGCGCCCCGAGACCATGGTCGAGGGCTTGGCCAGCCGCGACAGGTCGTTCATGGTTTCGCTGGGGCTTTTGATCGGCGGCAGGATCGAGGGCAGCTTATCGAACAGCTTGCCCATTTCATTGATCAGCCCGGGATTTTCTGCAGGTGCGGGCGTCGAGGGCGGCGGCGGAGCCTGCGGCCCCTGCTCCTGCAAGCCAAGCGTCGGCGGCGCCGATTGCGCCCACCCGGCCCCGCAGGCACCGAGCAGGAGCAGCACTGCTGACATCAGCGTCCCGAACCGCGCGGCCGGATTGCCGGATCGAACCATCATGACGACAACCGTAGCCGAAGCGGGCCCTGCGGCAAAGCGCCGTGGATCTAGATCAGCTTGATCGCCACCACGAAGCCGAGCACCAGCACGGCAGCACCGACAGCCACCACGAGTCCGAGATGCTTCTCGATCTTGACCCGGATCCAGTCGCCATAGCGGTTGAGCAGGATCGCGACGATGAAGAAGCGGCCGCCGCGCGCAACGATCGAGCACAGGACGAACAGGATGATGTTGTAGCCGGCGAAGCCCGAGGTGATGGTGACGAGCTTGTAGGGGATCGGCGTCAGCCCCTTGAGCAGGATGATCACCGCACCCCATTCCGCATAGGAGGCGCGGAAGGCCTCGACCTTGTCGCCGAGACCGTAGACCTGGATCAGCCAGTGGCCGACCGAGTCGAACAGCAGCGCGCCGATGGCGTATCCGAGGACGCCACCGAGCACCGAGGTGACGGTACAGACCATCGCATAGACCCAGGCGCGCTGCGGGCGCGCCAGCGACATCGGAATCAGCATCACATCCGGCGGGACCGGAAAGAAGGAGCTTTCGGCGAAAGACACCGCTCCCATGATCCAGAGCGCGTAGGGCTTGTGGGCGGCGTCGATGCACCAATCGTAGATACGTTTCAGCATGGCGCCGCGATGAAGCACCATAGGGCGGATTTGTCCATGCCGAGTTTATGACGTTCTAGTGGCGTTTACGCGCGGTGCGGCCTTCGAGCGCGACAATCGGCCGCCTGGCGGCCACGCGCGGTGACGCGACTTTGGGCAGCTTCATCGAGGATTTCGGCAGCTTCTCGGCGATGCCGAGCATGTCTTCCCGCCGCGTCATCTCGCGCCAGACGTCCTCGGGACGTACCCCGGCAGAGGCCCAGAGCACCGTGAGATTGTACAAGAGGTCGGCGCTTTCCCGGATCACGGCGTCGGTGTCGCCATTGACCGCATCGATCACGACCTCGATGGCCTCTTCGGCGAGCTTCTTCGCCATTTTCGAGGGCCCGCGCTGAAACAGCCGGGCCGTGCGCGAGGTTGCCGGATCAAGATCCCTGGCCGCAAGCACAGCCAGATATAGCCGCTCAAGCGAATCACTCATGGTACTCAAAACTACTCTAAACAAATGGCGAGCGTGTTAACGCGCGGGCATAAAAGCAGAAAACAGGCCGGCGCGGCAAGCGCGACGGCCTGTTCGGGTTAAGGTCGGTCGCCCTGCTTAGTAGCAGGTCGAGATATTACCCTGGCCGCCCTGGGCAGACTGGTAGGGACCGCCGCAGCGGTGGTACGGGCGCGGGCCAATATAGGAGTCGCCGCCGTAATAGACGGGACCCTCGTCATAGTAGACCGGGCCGCCGCCATAATATGCGGGCGCGTCGTAGGCATAGGCGTCACGCGTGGCGGCGATCGCAAGGCCGGTGCCGATGGCGCCGGCGATGGCCGCGCCGGCAAAGGCAGCGCCACCTCCGCCATGCCAGTGGCGACCGCCGGCGTAGGAGGCAGTCGGGGCGACCGCGGTCAGCGCCAGCACCGCGGCAGTGGCGAGAACGGCCTTACGGCCGGTAAATTTCGAAAAGCTGTCAAACATGTCCTGGACCCTCCTTGGGACCTCGAATGGTGCCTGCAGACAAGGCTCATGTCTTTCAAACACGCACCTCCATGTTGGGTTCCCCAACCCCAACACAAGCTGAACGGGGTTGCGTAATCGTGACGCAACCGCCGCTCATCCTCCGTTCATGTTGGCGCGCGCACGGTGTCGCCGGCCGGCGGTGCAAACGTCACGAGACCACAAAAATGCGGGACCGGCGCAACTGATGTTGGAATTTCGGACGATCGCGCTTCGTTGCCTGCTGGCCCTCTCGATCCCGCTTGCGACACTGATTGCCGGCGATGTCGGCGCGGCCGAGACGGCTGCGCCCTCCGTTGCGATCCACTTCAGCTTCGACCGTCCGCTCGACGCCAGCATGGCGCCGTTCTTCCTTGCGGCGAAGGACGGCAGGTTCAGCGCCGAGCATCTCAACGTGTCCTTCAGCAGCGCGGCCGGATCGCCGGAAGCCCTTGCACGCGTCGCCAAGGGTGACAGCGAGCTTGCGCTCGTCGACATCAACGAGCTGATCCGGTTTCGCGACAAGGAGGATGCGGCGCCGGTCAAGGCGGTGTTCGTGCTGTTCAACCGCGCGCCCTACGCCATCGTCGCGCGGAGGAGCCGCGGCATCCATGTGTTGTCCGATCTCGACGGCAAGACCGTCGGCGTTGCCGACGGCGATCTGTCGATGCGGCTGTGGCCGGCGCTGGCGCAGCACAACGGCATCAAGGCCTCGCGCGTCAAATTCCACAAGATCGGCGCCGCGGTCCGCGAGCCGATCCTGTCCGCGGGACAGGTCGATGCCGTCGCGGGCTTCAGCTATCTCTCGGCGGTGAACCTGCGTGATCGCGGCGTGCCCGGAGCCGATCTCGTCGTGCTGCGCTACGCCGATTACGGCTGCGAGGCCTACGGCTTCGCCGTGGTGGTCAATCCCGCCTTCGCCGCAGCAAAGCCTGACGCCGTCAAGGGCTTCGTTCGCGCCGTGATCGCCGGCATCGCCACGACCGTCAAGGAGCCGGCGCGTGCGGCGGACGAGGCCGCGAGCCGGATCGACGACGGCGACCGCGACCTCGAGCTGGAGCGCCTGCGCGCCGTCCTCGCCGACAACATCCTGACCGACGAGGTCAAGCGCAACGGTCTCGGCGGTATCGAGCCAGTGCGCCTGGAGCGCTCGATCGACCAGATCGCGCAGGACTTCAAATTCCGCAAGCGGCCAACTGCAGCCGACATCTTCGACGCCCAATTCCTGCCGCCGGTCGCGGGGCGGTTGATCAATTGAGCCTTCCGATCTTGACTCATGTAAGCAAATAGCTTACACTCGTTGCCGGATCAGATTTGGCGGACTCTTGATAAAGTCTTTCCGAAACAAGGCTCTTGGCGATCTCTGGTCTAAAGGAAAGACGGCGAAGATCGACTCGAAGATGCACGCCAGGATTCTGCGGCGTCTCGATCAACTCGATAGCGCCACGCTCGCCGAGGACATGAACGTGCTCGGCTTTGACTTCCATCGTCTGCAAGGAAAGCCAGTCCGTTACACTGTCCATATGAACGGCCCCTGGTGCATCACTTTCGAATTCGAGGATGGCGACGCTTACCGGGTCGATTTCGAGCAATATCACTAGTTACCTCAGCCGAAAGGGACTCGGCGTCGCGGAGCTGCCATGGTCGAATACGCTGCAAAGAAAAATCCGCGCCGTTGCCCGGTTCATCCCGGCGCGGTGCTGCGCGAGGACATGCTGCCGGCCTCCGGCAAGACCAAGGTCGAGATCGCGCGGCTGTTGGGCATCTCGCGGCAGCACCTTCACGACATCATGGAAGAGAAGAAGCCGCTGTCGCCGGAGGTGGCAGTGCGTGTCGGAAAGCTGTTTGGAGGCGGCGCCGGGATCTGGGTCCGGATGCAGGCAGCCCATGATACCTGGCATGCGGAGCGGACGGTGGACGTCAGCCACATCCCCACCTTGAAGGTGGCCTGAGCCGTCCATGCCGGTGTAGTGTTGCACCTTCCTACCGGTGATCCACGACCTTCTCTCACGGTTCAGCCTTTCGCATGTCCATCCTCCGTCTCTATACCCGCGTTCTCGAGCTGCTCGGCAGGGAGGCGCGGCTGGGCTGGCTGCTCGCGGTCGCCAATCTGCTGCTGGCGGCCTCGCAATTCGCCGAGCCCGTGCTGTTCGGCCGGATCGTCGACGTGCTGTCCGGCAAGACGGTGGCCGGCTCGAACTCGGCCTGGCCGTTCCTGGTCGCCTGGGTCGCATTCGGGCTCTTCACCATCCTGTGCAGTGCGCTCGTGGCTCTGCAGGCCGACCGGCTCTCGCATCGCCAGCGCCAGGCGGTGCTGACCGACTATTTCGAGCACATCCTGCAGCTGCCGCTGACCTTCCACTCCGGCACCCATTCGGGCCGGCTGATGAAGGTGATGCTCAACGGCACCGATGCCTTGTGGCGGCTGTGGCTCGGCTTCTTTCGCGAGCACTTTGCCGCGATCCTCTCGGTCGTGGTGCTGCTGCCGCTGTCGCTCTATTTGAACTGGCGACTCGCGATCCTCCTGTTCGTGCTCTGCATCGTCTTCACCGCACTGACCACCTTTGTGGTGCGCAAGACCTTCGGCATGCAGATGGAGGTCGAGGAGCATTACAGCGAGCTCTCCGCTCGCGCCTCGGACGCGCTCGGCAACGTCGCGCTGGTGCAGAGCTTCGTCCGCGTCGAATCCGAGGTGAAGGGGCTGCGCTCCGTCGCCGACGATCTGCTCGCGGCACAGATGCCGGTGCTGTCGTGGTGGGCGCTCGTCACCGTGATCACGCGCGCTTCCACCACCATCACCGTGCTCGCGATCTTCTCGCTCGGCATCGCCCTGCATGACCAGGGTCTGACCTCGGTCGGCGAGATCGTGATGTTCGTGAGCTTCGCGACGATGCTGATCCAGAAGCTCGAGCAGGTCGTGAGCTTCATCAACAACGTGTTCATGGAAGCGCCGCGCCTGCGCGAGTTCTTCAATGTGCTCGACGCCGTGCCCGCGGTGCACGACCGGCCCGACGCGATCGATGCCGGCAGGCTGTCCGGCCTCGTCGAGTTCAACGACGTCACGTTCTCCTATGACGGCAAGCGGCCGGCGATCGAGGATCTCACCTTCACCGCGCTGCCCGGCCAGACCATCGCGCTGGTCGGCCCGACCGGCGCCGGAAAGTCGACCGCGATCGCCCTGCTGCATCGCGCTTTCGATCCGCAATCCGGCTTCATCAGGATCGACGGCATGGACGTGCGCGGCGTCACGCTGACCTCGCTGCGGCGGAACATCGGCGTCGTGTTCCAGGAAGCGCTGCTGTTCAACCGCTCGATCGAGGAGAACTTGCGCGTCGGCAAGCCTGACGCGACCGAGGCCGAAATGCGCAAGGCGGCCGAACGCGCGCAGGCGCTCGAATTCATCGAGCGCAGCGGCGGTTTCGCGACCAACGCCGGCGAGCGTGGCCGCATGCTGTCCGGCGGCGAGCGGCAGCGTCTGTCGATCGCCCGCGCGCTGCTGAAGGATCCGCCGATCCTGATCCTGGACGAGGCGACAAGCGCGCTCGATGCCGTCACCGAGACCAAGGTGAATGCCGCTCTCGATGAAGTGATGAAGGGCCGCACCACCTTCGTGATCGCCCACCGCCTCTCCACCATCCGCAACGCCACGCGGATCCTGGTGTTCGAGAATGGGCGCGTGATCGAAAGCGGAACTTTCGATGAACTCGTGGCCAAAGGCGGCCATTTTGCCGAGCTCGCCAGGGCCCAGTTCATGGTCCACGAGACCGCTCAAGCGAGCACACGGGCCAGCATGACGGCGGCTGAGGCTGCCGCGACGGCTGCCAAATCCCCCTAGCAAGTCCTCCTGGCAAGTCCCCACATCATCGTCGAAATTCGGCCTATTTCATTGCGGAATACCCCGCTGATGCCCCTATTCTCGACGCACCAGCCGGTATAGGTTTGCGACGCCGCAAGCGGCGGCGCTGGATTTCAAAACCGAACATCAGATCACGAGAACCGTCCATATCAGGCGGGTCTCCAAGGACCGGAATCGGATAGTGCACGCCCTACGCCCGCTGCTTCGCAAGTCCCTGTTCAACCTGTTCGCTGCGAGCCTCGCATGCGCCGCATGGCTCGCGCCCCGCGCGGCGAGCGCCGAAGCGCTGCTGCTGATCGAGGCCGATAGCGGTAAAGTGCTGCAGGCGGAAAACGCGACCATTCCCTGGTATCCGGCCTCCGTCACCAAGATCATGACCGCTTATGTGACGTTGAGGGCGGTCAAGGACGGCAGGCTGACGCTCGACACGCTGCTCACGGTCTCGCCGACGGCCGCCTCGCAATCGCCCTCGAAGATGGGGTTCCGTCCGGGAACGCAGCTCACCGTCGACAACGCGCTGAAGATGATGATGGTCAAGTCGGCGAACGACATGGCCGTGGTGCTCGCCGAAGGCGTCGGCGGCTCGATCGACGGCTTCTCGGCGATGATGAACGACACCGCCAGGAAGCTCGGCATGACGCAGACCAGCTACGTCAATCCGAACGGCCTGCCCGCCGATGGCCAGATCACCTCGGCGCGCGACCTCGGCATCCTCGCCCGCTCGTTCCTGCGCGACCTGCCGGAATACGAGTACTTCGTACACATCCCGGCGATCCGCTTCGGCAAGCGCGTCACCGGCAATTTCAACAAGCTGATCGGCCGCTATCCCGGCGCCGACGGTTTCAAGACCGGCTTCATCTGTGCCTCCGGTTATAATCTCGTGGCGTCGGCGACGCGCAACGGCCGCCGGCTGATCGCAGTGGTGCTGGGCGCGAGCTCAGGCACCGCGCGCGCGGTGAAGGCGGCGCAGCTGCTGGAGCGCGGCTTCGGCCAGGACAATCTGACCTGGCTGCGCCCCTCGCTCGGCACGGTCGACAACCTGGTCCCGGTCGATGCCTCGCC
>NZ_JXDL01000001.1:5809802-5830748 GCF_001590795.1 Bradyrhizobium sp. AT1 | reverse complement strand
GGATCGGCCTCGGCCACCGGCGGCGAAGCCCAGGTCACCTTCTTCACCGCCGGCCTGCAGCCGCCTTTGATGAAGGCCTCCGAGCTGATGGCCTCGGCCCCGGCGGCGACCGAGCCCGTGCTGGTCTATACCGGCCCGACCCGCACCGGCACCGCCCTGATCGCGGCGGTCGCGGCCGATGCCGACCAGCAGGCCGCGTCGAAGCCGCGTGGCAAGAAGTCGCGCGTCGCCAAGAAGCCTGACGCGGCCGACAAGCCGAAAGACGCGGGCAAGGACGGCAACAAGGATATCAAGACGGCGGCGGCCAAGCCCACGGCCAAGCCGGCCGAGGCCAAGAACGAGCGGAAGAGCGACGGCAAGAACGACAGCAAGACTGCGGCAAAGCCGGCGGCGCCCAAGCATGCTGCCGCCAAGCACGATACGGCGGCAAAACCCGCCGACAAGCCTGCGCCGAGCGGCGATCCGAAACCCGCCAAGCCCAAGGCCGCGACCAAGCCAGCCGCCAAGCCGGCCAACAACAGTTAACGGCGCTCCTCACCGCAACGGCCGGCGCTTCGCACCTGCGGCAGCGCCGTTTGCGATGATTCCAGTAGCTCCTCCCCGACCTTTGCCCTAAGCCTCGGCGGCTTGCCACGCGTTCCGGCAGGTTCGATACTGGCGGCAATGAGGCAAGCCCGAGACACAACGGGCTCTGGTCAATGAGGGGAGTTTTCCATGGAGCGCATCTGGCTCAAGCAATATCCGCCCGGCGTGCCTGCCGATATCGAGCCGACGCAATACGCATCACTGGTCGACCTGCTGGAGGAGAGCTTCACTAAGTTCGCCGACCGCAAGGCGTTCATCTGCATGGACAAGTCGATCAGCTACCGCGACCTCGACCAGATGTCGGTCGCGCTCGCTGCTTATTTGCAGGGCCGCGGCCTGCAGCGCGGCGCCCGCGTCGCCATCATGATGCCGAACGTGCTGCAATATCCGGTGGCGACCGCCGCGGTGCTGCGAGCCGGCTTCGCCGTCGTCAACGTCAATCCGCTCTACACCCCGCGCGAGCTCGAGCACCAGCTGAAGGATTCCGGCGCCGAAGCCATCATCGTGCTGGAAAACTTCGCCCACACCGTCGAGCAGGTAATCGCGAAGACCGCAGTGAAGCATGTCATCGTCGGCAGCATGGGCGATTTGCTCGGCTTCAAGGGCGTGATCGTCAATCTCGTGGTCCGCCGCGTCAAGAAGATGGTACCGGCATGGTCGCTGCCGGGCTCGGTCTCCTTCAACGATGCGCTGTCCGCGGGACGCGGCATGACGTTCAACAAGCCAAAGCTCTCGCCGGGCGACGTCGCCTTCCTGCAATATACCGGCGGCACCACCGGCGTCTCCAAGGGCGCCACCCTGCTCCACCGCAACATCGTCGCCAACGTCCTGCAGAACGACGCCTGGCTGCAGCCGGCGATGGCCGCGCCGCCCCATGTCGATCAGCTCATGATCGTGTGCGCGCTGCCGCTCTATCACATCTTCGCGCTGACGGCCTGCTACCTGCTCGCGGTGCGCGCCGGCGGCTGCAATCTCCTGATCCCCAATCCGCGCGACATCCCCGGCTTCGTCAAGGAGCTTGCGAAATACCAGGTCAACAGCTTCCCGGCCGTGAACACGCTCTACAACGGGCTGATGCACCATCCCGATTTCAAGAAGCTCGACTTCTCCAAGCTGAAGATCTCCAACGGCGGCGGCATGGCGGTGCAGCGTCCCGTGGCCGATCAATGGAAGGCGATCACCGGCTGCTTCATCGCCGAAGGCTACGGCCTGTCGGAGACGTCGCCGACGCTGACCTGCAATCCCGCGACCGCGACCGAGTTCACCGGAACGATCGGCATTCCCGTGCCGTCGACATACATCTCGATCCGCGACGACGACGGCAACGAAGTGCCGCTCGGTCAGGCTGGCGAGATCTGCGCCAAGGGCCCGCAGGTGATGTCGGGCTATTGGAACAGGCCGGAAGAGACCGCGAAGGTGATGACCGCGGACGGCTTCTTCCGCACTGGCGACATCGGCGTGATGGACGAGAAGGGCTACACCAAGATCGTCGACCGCAAGAAGGACATGATCCTGGTCTCCGGCTTCAACGTCTATCCGAACGAGATCGAGGAAGTGATCGCGAGCCATCCGGGCGTACTCGAATGCGCCGTGATCGGCATCCCCGATTCCAAGTCGGGCGAGGCGGTGAAGGCCTTCGTGGTGAAGAAGGATCAGAACCTCACCGCCGAGGCGGTGATCAAATTCTGTCACGAGCAGCTCACCGGCTACAAGGTGCCCAAGCACATCGAATTTCGCAACGACCTGCCCAAGACCAATGTCGGCAAGATCCTGCGGCGGCAGCTCCGCGACGAGAAGAAGGCGGAAGCGGCGTAAGCCGCACTGCCGATGACGGACGCCGGCGACATCGCGCCATCAGGCATTCTCGCCTTCTGGCGCGAGGCCGGCCGCGAGCGCTGGTACGAGCGCGACGAGGCTTTCGACACGGAAGTCAGGCGCCGCTTTCTCGCGTTGTGGCAGAAGGCGGCCGCCGGTGAGCTTGCATCATGGGAGGCGAGCGACGAGGGCGCGCTCGCGCTCGTCATCGTGCTCGACCAATTTCCCCGCAACATGTTTCGCGGCGATCCCAGGACGTTTTCCAGCGATGCGCTGGCGCGCGATGTCGCGCGCCGGGCCATCGACCGCGGCGTCGACCGCAGGATCGATCCCGTGCTGGTCGAATTCCTCTATCTGCCTTTCATGCATTCCGAGCACTTGCCTGACCAGGAGCATTGCGTCGCGCTGTTTCAGAATGCCGACAATGCCAACAATGCCGAGAACCTGAAATACGCCCGGGAGCACGCTGACATCATCCGCCGGTTCGGCCGTTTTCCTCACCGCAACCGCGTCCTCGGGCGTCCGACCACGGAGGACGAGCAGGCCTTCCTCGACGGAGGCGGCTTTTCCGGCTGATGACATCGCGGTGAAGGACCGCCGCCACCCCCGCTTTCCCCGCCGGCAATATTGTGCAGGCCCGCTGCACGGTCTAAAAAGCGGGACCGATTTTCAGGGAGACTGACGATGGCGATCCAGACTGGCGACAAGCTGCCCGAGGCGAAGTTCCGCGTGATGACGGCGGAAGGTCCGCAGGTGAAGACCACCGACGATATCTTCAAGGGCAAGAAGGTGGCGCTGTTCGCGGTGCCCGGCGCCTATACCGGCACCTGCCACAAGATGCATCTGCCGAGCATCTTCCTCAACGCCTACGCCATGAAGGACAAGGGCGTCGACACCATCGCCATCGTCTCCGTCAACGACGCCTTCGTCATGAACGCCTGGAAGCGCGACACCGACCAGCGCGACGAGGCGATCTTCCTCGCCGACGGCAATGCCGAGTTCGCCAAGGCGATCGGCATGGAGCTGGACGCCTCCGCCAACGGCCTCGGCATCCGCTCCAAGCGCTATTCGATGCTGGTCGAGGACGGCGTGGTCAAGAAGCTGAATCTCGAGGCGATGCCCGGCAAGGTCGAGGTCTCCGGCGGCGATACGCTGCTGGGGCAACTCTGAACCTCCACTAAGAGCGGAGGGTTGGCCTTGCCGGTATCCATCAATGTTCATCTTGAAGAACACGCTGGCAGTACAAGCCAACCCTTCCACCCTGCGGGTGCAAAATATCAGTACCGCAAGGCTTCGAGCCTAACGGACAAGCCTGCACGGCTGACCGAGAGACAGGCCGTCTTTTATCGCAATTTGATTCGCATGGCGGAGCAGCTTCAATCGCAGGAGCTGCCTATCGACTTTGTCGATGCTAGCGGCGCGCACATGGCCATGGATCTGGGCTGCGTCAAGATCGCCGAGCACGCAAGTTTCCTGAAACCACTCGCTGACGGCCCAAGTGGCGAGATGACAACGGTGGTTTTGAATTGGTCCGTGCTACCGTCAGACAAGACATGAATGGTAGCAGAGATCTGCCGCCCTACTCCGCCACCCTCTGCTGCAACCGCGCCTTCACAATCCCATCGCGCGCCAGCTGATCGGCGCGCTCGTTCTCGGGATGGCCGGCGTGGCCCTTGACCCAGTGCCAGCGGACCTCGTGCGGCTTGAGCGCGGCGTCGAGACGCTGCCAGAGCTCGACATTCTTCACCGGCTTCTTGTCGGCGGTGCGCCAGCCGTTGCGCTTCCAGCCGTGGATCCAGCCGGTGATGCCCTGCCGGACATACTGGCTGTCGGTGTAGAGATCGACGGTGCACGGCTTCTTCAGCGCTTCCAGCGCCGAGATGGCCGCCATCAGCTCCATCTGGTTGTTGGTGGTATGGCGCTCGCCGCCGTTCAGCTCTTTTTCCTTGTCGCCGAACTTCAGGATCGCGCCCCAGCCGCCCGGCCCGGGATTGCCCGAGCAGGCGCCGTCGGTGAAGATCGTGACGACGGGCTTATCGCTCACGCGACCAGCCCCGACGGCATCAGCCCATAGTCGCGCACGCTTCCCACGCTCTGGTGGAAGCGCAGCTTGCGGACATATTCGAGAGGGTCCTTCGGCTTCACCAGCGCACCGGGCGGCACGTTGAGCCAGTCGACCAGCCGTGTCAGCAGGAAGCGGATCGCAGCCCCGCGCGCGAGCAGCGGCAGCGCGGCCTCTTCCGCCTCCGAGAGCTTTCGCACCCGGCCATAGGCGTTGAGGAAGGCACGCGCCTTGGTGACGTTGAAGGAATGATCCGGCTCGAAGCACCAGGCGTTGAGGCAGATCGCGACGTCATAGGCCAGCATGTCGTTGCAGGCGAAGGTGAAGTCGATGATCCCCGAAAGCTTGTCACCGAGAAAGAAGACGTTGTCGTTGAAGAGGTCCGCGTGGATCACGCCTTCGGGCAGATTATCGGGCCAGACGCCGCTCGAAAGATAATCGAGCTCGGTGGCAAGGAACGCGCGCAGGCCCGGCTGCACCTCGTCGGCGCGGTTCGAGGCCGCGTCGAACAGCGGCCGCCAGCCCGCAACCGACAGCGCATTGGCGCGGCGAACCGCAAAATCGGCGCCGGCCAGATGCATCCTGGCGAGGCCCTCGCCGACGCCGGCGCAATGCGCCACGTTCGGCTTGCGCGGCCACATGCCTTCGAGAAAGGTGATGATCGCCGCCGGGCGTCCCGAGAGTTCGCGCAGCGCCTCGCCGTCGCGCCCCTTCACCGGCAGCGGGCAGTTGATGCCGTGCTCGGCCAGATGCGTCATCAGCGCCAGGAAGAACGGCAGATCGTTCTTCGCCACGCGCTTCTCGTAGAGCGTGAGGATGAACGAACCCTGGCTGGTATGCAGAAGGAAGTTGGTATTCTCGACGCCCTCGGCGATGCCCTTGTAGGAGAGCAAATCGCCGAGATCATATTGCTTCAAAAAATCCGCTAGCTCGTCGGCGGCAACGTCGGTGTAGACCGCCATAAAAGTCTACTCGGCGGCAGCTTCAGGGCGCACCTGACGCGGCAGCGGGAAGAACTCGTTCTCTTCCGCGGCCGAGACCGTCTCCACATGCAGCGTGTAGCGCTCGGCGAAGGCGTCCATGATCTCTTCGACGATCACTTCCGGCGCGGAGGCGCCCGCGGTGATGCCAAGGCTTGAGATGTTGCTGAACCTCTCCCAATCGAGGTCGGCCGCGCGCTGCGCCAGTACCGCGATCCGGCAGCCCTCGCGCTCCGCGACTTCACGCAGGCGCTGCGAGTTCGACGAGTTCGGCGCACCGACAACGATGAGCGCGTCCACCACCGGCGCCACCTTCTTCACCGCGAGCTGGCGGTTCGTGGTGGCGTAGCAGATGTCTTCCTTGTGCGGCCCGTTGATGTTCGGGAAGCGCTCCTTCAGGAGCGCCACGATCTCCGCGGTGTCGTCGATCGACAGCGTGGTCTGGGTCACGAAGGCGAGGTTGTTGGGGTCCTTCGGGGAGATGGTCTTGGCGTCCTCGGCGGTCTCGATCAGGGTCACGGCGCCGGTCGGAAGCTGGCCGAGCGTGCCGACCACCTCGGGATGGTGCGAATGGCCGATCAGGAAGATCTCGCGGCCACGCTTGAAGTGGATCGCCGCCTCGCGGTGCACCTTGGTCACCAGCGGGCAGGTTGCATCCAGCGAGAACAGATTGCGGGACTGGGCGTCGGCCGGAACCGATTTCGGCACGCCATGGGCCGAGAACACCACCGGCGCGGAGGTGTTTTCCGGGATTTCCGCCAGCTCCTCGACGAAGATGGCGCCCTTTTTCTTCAACCCATCGACGACATACTTGTTGTGCACAATCTCGTGGCGAACATAGACCGGCGCGCCGTATTTATCGAGCGCCCGTTCCACGGTGTCGATCGCCCGGACCACCCCGGCGCAGAAGCCACGGGGAGAACAAAGCACGATCTTGAGGTCTGGTTTGGCTGACATTGAGCGATCTCGGGACCGAATCACCTCGCCAAATGGGCGGGAAGCGGTCGATGGATTGAATAGGGCTTAGGGTACGGGCTTACAGGGAATTGGGCCCCCTTTCGGGCGCTGTCAAGGCACTATCTATAGCAGAACCATTGCGTGGCTACCCCCTCCGGGCTTATATAGCGCGAATTCCCAGTCATCGCTGATGACCACCGGTTTCGCCTCCAAAGGGGTGGGCGAAGCACAAAGGAGATTTGCCATGAGCAACGCACCTCTGATGCCCAAGGCGACCGCCGTCTGGCTGCTCGACAACACCGCGCTGACCTTCGACCAGGTCGCCGATTTCACCAAGATGCATCCCCTCGAGGTGCGCGCGATCGCCGACGGCGATGCGGCCCAGGGCATCAAGGGCATGGATCCCCTCTCCAACGGCCAGCTGACCCGCGAGGAGATCGAGAAGGGCGAGAAGAACCCGGACTACCGGCTCCGCCTCCAGGAGAGCAAGGTGGTGCTGCCACCCCAGCCCAAGCGGAAAGGCCCGCGCTACACCCCGGTCTCGCGCCGCCACGAGCGTCCCAGCGCCATCCTCTGGCTGCTGCGCAACCATGCCGAGCTCAAGGACGCCCAGATCATGCGCCTGGTCGGCACCACCAAGAGCACGATCGCGAGCGTGCGCGACCGAACCCACTGGAACACCTCCCAGCTGACCCCGATCGACCCCGTCACGCTCGGCCTCTGCTCGCAGATCGAGCTCGATTTCGAAGTGGCGCGCGCGGCCAAGGAAAAGCCGATCGACGCAGCCTATGGCGGCGCCACCCTGCTGCCAGCCTCCGAGACCACCAAGAAGGACGAGTACGAGCCCGCGGAGAAGTCCAGCGACGACCTCAACCTCGACGCCGTGTTCGCCAAGCTGAAGACGCTCGGCGGCAAGAAACACGAGGACGAGGAGGAATAGTCCTTCTCTCTGCTTCAGCCTCAAACGCAAAAAGCGCGGCAGGGAAACCTGCCGCGCTTTTTGTTTTTGTCACCCCCCTCGGGGTCGTCCCTGCGAACGCAGGGACCCATAACCCCAGGGAGAAGTTTGGCGAAGATTCGTTGTTCGGTACTTCTACCAACAACAATCGATAGCTTCCGCGGTATGGGTCCCCGCGTTCGCGGGGACGACAGCGGAATTCGTCGCGACGCCAATGCCTCTTTCGACGCCTCTCAGAACTTGTACGTCACACCGGCGCCGACCAGCCACGGATCGATATGCGCGGTGCCGGTGACCGGCAGGCCGGAGACGGTCGCGCTGTAATCCGGACGCAGCCACAGCTTCTTGACGTCGACGTTGAGACCCCAATGCCGGTCGATCATGTAGTCGAAGCCGAACTGCACGGCGCCGCCCCAGGCGTTGCTGACATGCAAATTGGTGGTGGTGGCGACGATCGCAGGCGGACCGGCGATTGCGGCCGGCGAATTGGCCGCGGAATTGTTGAAGAACACGGTGTAGTTCACGCCGGCGCCGATATACGGCTTGAACGCGCCGAACTGGTCGAAGTGATATTGCAGCGTCAGCGTCGGCGGCAGCAGCGTGGTCTTGCCGATCGGCAGGTTCGCGAGCGAGCCGGTGCCGCTGATCGAGTGCCGGGTCACGCCGAGGATCAGCTCGGCCGCGATGTTCTTGGTGAAGAAATAGCTGATGTCGAGCTCGGGAACGACCTGATCGCTGATCGAGAGGCCCGAATTCGGCGAGGACAGCGAGGGCACGCCCGCCACATTGACGGTGGAGCCGCCGGCATCCGGCAACACGCCGAGCACACGCAGGCGCACCATCCAGGGATTGAACGCCTCCACCGGCGGCGGCGCCTTCTTGTAGACCGGCAAATCAGCGGCCTGCGCCGTTGCAAAGGTCCCCACGAGCATCGCACCCAGCGTCGCGATCCGCGCCACGTTTCTTATCGTTCCGTCCATTTCAATCCCCTTCAGCCATAGCGCGCTTCGTTGCGCGACATGAGCGTCAGAGCAGAAAGGGACCGCTGAAGGATTTGACCTCGATCAATTCAGGCGAACGTCGCCACGATTTGGCCACGGCGTTGCAGATGTGTCACGGAAATGGCGAACGCGTTGCGCCCGGCGCGGCAAGATAATGCCGCACCTCCCCGTCAGGGCCGCTCGGGATGGTTCAGCATGTATTCGCCGAGATCGCGCTGGCGGCGGTCGGCCCGCGCGGTGGCGGCGCTGCGCTGGACGTCGCGGTCCTTGCGGCAGGCCACGTATTCCGGCGAGCCCTGCGCATTGCCCCGGCTCAGGCAGACTGCGTCGTCATCGTCGCCGCCCACCGCCACCGGCGTCTGGTAGCGCGCGGAGCAGGCGGAGAGAGCGATGGCGAGCAGCACAGCTGCAAGCAGGCGCGGCGCGGCGGCGAGTGGCATACGAGGTCCCCTGTTGGCCGGCCCTGTTTAGCGCGGAATACGAAGATTGTAAGTCCCTGGGGGCTTCCCTGCTCGCGGTCATTCCACGCGAAGGCGGGGAATCCAGTACGCCGCGACCTCTCGATTCTAGCATCGCCGCCTCTGGAATACCGGATCACCCGCTTTCGCGGGTGATGACAGCGGAGACCGCCTCACACCCTCCCCTTCAGCGCCTCCCCGATCTCGTCGAGTGCCTTGGGATCCTCGATCGTCGCCGGCATGGTCCAGGACTCGCCGTCGGCAATCTTCTTGATGGTGCCGCGCAAAATCTTGCCGGAGCGCGTCTTGGGCAGGCGGCCGACGGTGATGGCGAGCTTGAAGGCTGCGACCGGGCCGAGCTTGTCGCGCACCAGCGCGATAATCTCCTTCTCGATCTCGGCGGGCGCGCGTTTCACGCCGGCCTTGAGCACCAGGAAGCCGCAGGGCACCTCGCCCTTGATCGCGTCCTTGACGCCGAGCACGGCGCATTCGGCGACATCGGGATGCGAGGCCAAAATCTCCTCCATCCCCCCGGTGGAGAGCCGGTGGCCGGCGACGTTGATGATGTCGTCGGTACGACCCATGACGAAGACATAGCCGTCCTCGTCCTTGTAGCCGGCATCCGAGGTTTTGTAATAGCCGGGGAATTCGCTCAAATAGGCTTCCTTGAAGCGCGCGTCCTGATTCCACAGCGTCGGCAGGCAGCCCGGCGGCATCGGCAGCTTGATGACGATCGAGCCCATGGTGTTGGGCCCCACCGGCTTTGCCGCCTCGTCGACCACATCCACCTGGTAACCCGGCATCGGCACCGTGGGCGAGCCGTGCTTCACCGGCAGCATGCCGAGCCCGACCGGGTTGCCGGCGATGCACCAGCCGGTCTCGGTCTGCCACCAATGGTCGATCACCGGCACCTTCAGCTGCTGCTCTGCCCATTCGACCGTCGGCGGATCGGCCCGCTCGCCGGCCAAAAAGAGCGTACGGAATTTCGAGAGGTCGTATTGCCGGATGAACTTTCCTTCCGGATCCTCTTTCCGGATCGCGCGGAACGCGGTCGGCGCGGTGAAGAGCGCGACCGCCTTGTGCTCCGAGATCACGCGCCAGAATGCACCGGCGTCCGGCGTGCCGACCGGCTTGCCCTCATACATGATCGTGGTCGCGCCGTGCAGCAGCGGGCCGTAGACGATGTAGCTGTGGCCGACCACCCAGCCGATGTCGGAGCCGCACCACCACACCTCGCCCGGCTTGACGCCATAGAGGTTGAACATCGACCATTTCACCGCGACGAGGTGGCCGCCATTGTCGCGCACGACGCCCTTCGGGATGCCCGTGGTGCCCGAGGTGTAGAGGATGTAGAGCGGATCGGTAGCGGCCACAGGCACGCAAGGTGCCTTCTTGCCGTCGTTCAGCGCCTTGCGGCGCAGGCTCGCCCAATCATAGTCCCGCCCCGGCGTCAGATCGCAGGTGAGCTGCGGACGCTGCAGCACGATGCAGGCCTTGGGCTTGCTGCCGGCCAGCTTGATGGCTTCGTCGAGCAGCGGCTTGTACTGCACGATGCGGCCGGGCTCGATGCCGCAGCTCGCGGAGAGAATGAGTTTCGGCTGCGCGTCGTCGATGCGGGTGGCGAGCTCCTTGGCGGCAAAGCCGCCGAACACCACCGAGTGCACCGCGCCGATCCGCGCGCAGGCGAGCATCGCGACCACGGCTTCCGGCACCATCGGCATATAGAGAATGACACGGTCGCCCTTGGCGACGCCGAAATCCTGCATGATGGCGCCAAGCGCCTGCACCTCGTTCAGCAGTTCCGCATAGGTCAGCTTGGTGACACTGCCCGTCAGCGGCGAATCGTGGATCAGCGCGACCTGGCCGGCGCGGCCGCCTTCGACATGGCGGTCGAGCGCGTTGTAGCAGGTATTGACGACACCGCCGGTGAACCAGCGGCCGTAGGGTCCTTGGCTGGGATCGAAGATTTTCTTGGGCGGCTCGATCCAGTCGATCTCCTTGGCCGCCTCAGCCCAGAAGCCTGCGGGGTCGGCGAGCGAGCGCGCATGGACCTCGTGATAGAGACTCTTGCCCTGGATGTTCATTCCCGCGCTCCCGTTCCCTTTGTTCGGCTGGCCCTGAACCTCGTGGCAGGGCGGGCGTGCCGCCATGACCAGGATCAATCGCCGGCCTTGTTTGCCGGCTATTTTCCCGGGAACGGGCCGCGGTTCAAGCTGAAAAGGATGGGGCTTCTGAAGGTGGAGTTCGCGCCGCATTGGCGGTGCGCTCCCTCTCCCGCCTGCGGGGGAGGGCCGGGGTGGGGGTGCTTCCGCGACGGGATTGCTCGAGGCCCTAGCAGGAAATCCCCAAGAGGAGAGAGCCCCCACCCGCCGCGCTATTCGGGCGCGTCGACCTCCCCCGCAAGCGGGAGAGGTAACCGAGCCAGCCGCGCGACCTCGGTCCCGCTCAGCTCTCCATCGCATTCAGCTTCTGCAAGCGCTCCTGCATGACCTTCTTCAGGTCATAGCCCGGGCGGCCGAAGCTCGTGTTGCGCGTCGTCAGGAAATCGCGCTGCGTCTTGCGCAGGTCGTTCGCCGAACGCTTGCTTGCAGATTTCAGCACGCGCGCGTAGGTCTCCGCGATCTGGCGGTCGAGCACGCCGAGGTCGGGATCGGCGCAGATCACCTTCTCGACCTCGCGCTTGGCGGTCGCGCATGCGAAGGACGGACCGTTGCCGGACGCCGCATTCAGCGCCCGCGGTGGTTCGGTGCCGAACTTCGCGATCTCGGCGATCATGGCGCGGCGGCCGCTCGCGGCATTGTCGTTGGCGGGGTCGAGCCGCAGGGCCGCCTCGTAGTCGGCCAGGGCCTTGGCGCGCTCCCCCATCTTCTTGTAGAGCACGGCGCGGTTGTTGTAGGTCTTTGCAAAATTCGGATCGAGCTTAAGCGCGGCATCATAGTCGCTCAAGGCAGCGCCGAGCTCACCCTTGAACTGATAGGAATCGCCGCGATTGGTCAGGAAGTTCGCGCGCTGCTCGCGCCGGATCGCCTGGTCGTAATCGGCGATGGCCTTGTCGTACTCGCCCATCGCGGCATAGGCGAGGCCGCGATTGTCGTAATATTCCGGCTGCTTCGGATCGAGCCTGATTGCCTCGCTATTGTCGGCGACCGACTTGTCGAACTGGCCGAGCTTCTCCCAGGCCGCGCCGCGGTTGGAATAGGTGCGGGCCCGGTTGGGATCGAGCCGCAAGGCCTCGTCGAAATTCCTGATCGCCTTGTCGTTGTCGCCGCCGAGATAATACGTCGCACCGCGGTCGGACCAGGCCTGTGCATAGTCGGGCTTGAGCTTGATCGCCTGATCGTAGTCGGCGACCGCGCGGTCGAGCCGGCGCTGATTGGTGTAGACGACACCGCGCAGCCCGTAAGCCTCCGCATCAGCAGGGTCGAGCTCGATCGCCTTGCTGAGATCAGCCGCGGCGCGGTTGAGGTCGCCGCCGGCCTCGCGCAGCAGGTCGCCGCGCAGACGCCAGGCCTTTGCATTCTTGCCGTCGAGCGCAATGGCACGGTCGATGTCCCGCAAGGCCTGCGTGAGGCCGCCCGATGTCCGGGCGTGGGCGTCGGCACGAACCAGCAGCGCCGCGGCGCGCTCGGACGTGGGATTGGCCGCCTGGTCGATGATGACGGTGCAGGCCGGGATCAACTCTGCCGGGGCGGCCTTGCTGCCCGTCGCGCAATCGGTGCCGGCGGAGGCCGGGGCTGTGAGGGCGAAGCTCATGACCGCGCTGACGAGAAAGATGCGCAGCGAGATTCTCGCAAGCGAGGGCATTTGCGCGGGAAAATGCGTGCCGCACATGACAGAGTGCTCCGTGACGTCAGGTTTTCACCATTGTCGCGGCGGGACACGGATGGGTTCAATGCGGGCCTGTCGCCGGGCTTGTCCCGGCATGGCGAACTCTCATAAGGCGAAGACGCTCAATAGCCGTCCACCCCGTTGATCTCTTGCACCCGCTCCTGCATCGCCTTCTTCAGATCGTAGCCCGGCCGGCCGTACGCCGCGTTGCGACGGGCAATGAACGCGTCCTGCTCGCGCTGGAGCTTCTTCGCCGCCGCCGGATTGGGCGCCTCCCGGAGCGCTCGCACATGCGATCCGTAGATCTCGCGGTCGAGATCGGCTAGCTCGCGACTGCCGCAGATCGCTCTTTCCACGGCGAGACGCGCTCGCGCGCAATTGAAGCTGGGCTTGCCGGCGACGGCCATCTGCGCACCGATCCGCTCGATCTCGCGGGCCATTGCCTTGTGATTGGCCTTGGCTTTCTCGTGGTTCGGATCGAGCTTCAGGGCAGCGCCGAAATCCTGCACCGCCTTGGGCTTGTCGCCCTTCTTGAGCCAGAGCTCGCCCCGCGCGTTGAAGATGTCGGCAAGCGAGGGATCGAGCTGAAGCGCGCGGCTGTCGTCGGCGATGGCGCGATCGATCTGGTCGTGCCGCGCAGAGAGCGCCGCCCGCGCGATCAGCGCCTTGATCAGGTCCGCCTTCGCCGTCTTCTCATTGTCGATCACGGCGGCGCAGGCCGTGGCAGCCTTCTCCATGTCGTCGACTGCAGCAGCCGCAAGGCATGAAGCGACATCGACCTGGATCACCGCAGCCGGCTCGCCGCCGGTCGCAGCATGAGCGGCGGCGGCCATGAGCACGCAAAGCAACACGACACCTGACGATTGGATGAGTTTTTGAAGACGCATGCTCGTTGCAGCCGGAAGTCTTGTCATCGATCTCGTCTTAAGTCTTTGCCTTAGGTCTTGCTTCAGGACCCCAGTATCCATCATACGGCCGGATTGGTGCTAGCTTGTGGCGCCGCTCACATCGGCTTCGGGGATCATCGTGTCGACATTCGAATGGATCATCACGCTTCTGCTCGGCGCCGTTGCCTTATCGGCGCTGGCGCGGCGGATCAAGGTCCCCTATCCGACCTTTCTCGCCATCGGCGGGGCGCTGATCGCCTTCGTGCCGTCCAGCCCGTCCTGGACACTGGAGCCGGACCTCGCATTGGCGCTTTTTGTCGCACCGGTCCTGCTCGACGCCGCGTTCGACACCTCGCTGCGCGATCTGCGAAACAATTGGGTTCCGGTCTCGACCCTGGTCGTCGCCGCGGTCGGCCTGACCACGGCCGGCGTCGCCTACGTCGCGCACCGGCTGATGCCCGATATGCCCTGGGCCGCCGCGGTTGCGCTCGGCGCCATCGTGGCGCCGCCCGACGCGGCTGCCGCGGTCGCGATCCTGAGCCAGGTCAAGCTGCCCCACCGCATGGTCAAGGTCTTGGAAGGCGAGAGCCTGCTCAACGATGCCACTGCCCTCCTGATCTATCGCATCGCGGTCGGCGCGGTCGCCACCGAGCATCTGACGTGGAGCCAGGTGGCGCCGACCATGGCGCTGGCCCTCGTCGGCAGCGTCGTCGCCGGCCTGCTCGCAGGCCGCATCATTCCGCTGTTCCTGGAACGGGTGACGGAGGCGCCCAGCGCGATCATCGTGCAGTTCGCCACCACCTTCATGGTCTGGATCGCCGCCGAGCATCTCGGCCTCTCCGGCATCCTCACTATCGTGGTCTATGCCATGACGATGGCGCGCTCGGCGGGGATGCGCATGCCGGCGCGACTGCGGGTGCCGTCCTATGCGGTCTGGGAGACGACGGTGTTCGTGCTCAACGTGCTCGCCTTCATGCTGATCGGCATGCAGATGCGGCCGATCTGGACGCGGCTCGACGCGGACGTGCGCTGGGAATATTGCGTGGCCGCGGCCTGGATCCTGCTCACCGTGGTGCTGGTCCGGCTGCTCTGGGTGACGTTCTACCGCACCATCTTGCGTGTGCTGGTCGCGCAGGGGATCTATCATCCGAAGGATCCGAAGCAGGTCGCCTCGGCCAAGGGCGGCCTCATCATCTCCTGGTGCGGCATGCGCGGTCTCGTCACACTCGCCACCGCTTTCGCGCTGCCGGAGAATTTTCCCCAGCGCGACTTCATCGTCTTCATCGCCTTTGCGGTGGTGCTGGGCTCGCTGGTGATCCAGGGTCTGACGTTGCGACCGCTGATCCTGGCGTTCGGCCTCAAAGACGACGATCCCGTCGGCACCGAGGTGGCGCGCGCCCGCGCCGTCGCCTATCGCGCCGCGCTCGATGCGATCGAGAGCGATCCGTCGGAGGAAGCGGAGATCCTGCGTCTCGAATATCGCGCCATCCTGATGCAGACGGAAAGCGATCCCAACGGCGGCATCGCGAGTGGCGAGCTGCCCGCCGATCCCTTGCGCCGCCGCGCCATCGAGGCCGCCCGCAAATCGATCATCACACTCCGCGCCACCGAGGTGATCGGCGACGATGCCTTCCACCGCATCGAAGAGGAGCTCGATCGCGCAGAATTGAGCGCGGGGGGGATGAGGCTTCTTTACTCGCCCCGCGTGCGGGGAGAGGTCGACGCGTGCAGCGCGGCGGTGAGGGGTACAGGTCAGTCGGCAGACTCGCACGCGGAGAGAGCCCCTCACCCCGGCCCTCACCCCGTAAGGACGGGGAGAGGGAGAGCGTTGAACCAAACTCGTCCTTCCCAGACTCACCCCTGATGACGACTCTGACCGACGACCGTCGTGTCCGCGCGCGAGATGCGTCGCCCGCACGATATTTTTATCTCCACATGGCCCTGGCATGCGCGGCCACCGCATTTCTCGGCTTCACACCGACCTATTGGCTCCCCCTCGCCAACCGGACGCTCTCGACCAGCCCCGTGATTCATTTTCACGGACTCTTGTTCTTCACTTGGTCGCTCTATTTCGTGCTGCAGACCTGGCTCGCCGCCTCGGGCCGCGTGGTCAACCACCGTTCACTGGGCATCGCCGGTGTCTCGCTCGCGACCGCGATGACGATCTTCGGCTTCCTCGCCTCCGTGCACGTGATGCAGCATTCCGCCGCGCTCGGCCAGAAAGACGCCGGCATCGGCTTCTCGATCGTGCCGATGAGCGGGATCGCGTTCTTCGCCATCGTGTTCGTGCTCGCGATCATGAACACCCGCAAGCCCGAGATTCACAAGCGCCTGATGCTGCTCGCCGCGGTCTCGATCCTCGATGCCGCGATCGCGCGCTGGTTCCTGACCTTCCTCGCGCCTCCCGGACCGCCCGGCCCGCCGCCGGTGCCGGTGACCATCGCGCCGGCTGTCGTCGCCTCGCTCCTGCTTGTCGTCGCCATGGTGCGCGACTGGCGCACCGAGGGCCGCGTGCATCCGGTCTATATCACCGGGACGCTGGCTCTGCTGACGGTGAAGGTGCTGAACTGGCCGATCAGCGAGAGCGCGGCGTGGCATGCGTTTGCCGGCGGGATATTGGCTCTGGCGCAGTAGCTATCGATGCCGTCCCGGATCTGCGCGCGCTTGTCCGGGACGACGGCTGTGTATGCGGCGGCGCCTACGCCCCCGCCTTGCAGGTGATGCCGCCGTCCACCACGAGCTCGATCCCCGTCACATATTTCGACTCGTCCGACGCCAGGAACAGCGCGGCGTTGGCGACGTCGAAGGCATCGCCCATGTGGCCCATCGGCACCTGGGCATCCCGCGCGCGCCACATCGCCTCGACATCGCCCTTGGCGTAGCTGGCGGCCAGGCCTGCGGAATGCTCGACCATCGGCGTCTTCATCAGGCCGGGCAGGATCGCATTCACCCGCACATGATGGCGCGCGAACTCGACCGCGGTGGTGCGCGTCATCATGTTCATCGCCGCCTTGGAGGTCCCGTAGGTGACGTAGGATATGCCCATGTGGCGGATCGAGGCGATCGAGGAGATGTTGATGATCGAGCCGCCGCCCTGCTTCACCATCACAGGGATGACGTGCTTCATGGCGAAATAAGCGCTCTTGAGGTTGACGCTGAAGACGCGGTCCCAGCTTTCCTCGGTCACCTCGACCACGCTGCCCATCTCGGCGATGCCGACATTGTTGTCGAGCACGTCGATGCGGCCATAGGCCTTCAGGCACGCCGCCACCATCGCCTCGATCTCGCTCGCCCGCGACACATCGGCCGTGAAGGCCATCGCCTTGCCGCCCTCGCCGGTGATGATCTTTGCGGTCTCCTCGGCCGCCGCACCGTTGCGGTCGACGCAAAACACTTGCGCGCCTTCACGCGCAAAGGTCACCGCGGTGGCCTTGCCGTTGCCCCACCCCGGACCGATCGAACCGGCCCCCACCACCATCGCAACCTTGCCCTTGAGCCGATCCATCGTGTTTCTCCCGTGTTGTTGTTCTTCTTGTAGCCCGGATGGAGCGCAGCGCAATCCGGGGCAGTGGTCCCGGATTACGCTGCGCTCCATCCGGGCTACGGGTCGCTGCAAATCTTCATCGTGGTGACGTTAGCACCAATGGGATGCCCGACAATCTCCGACAGCGTCCGGCACTGTCCGTCATGGCACAACCGCCATTCGCCCGCCGCGCCGGAATTGCCGAGCACCACCTCCTGCATCGGTGGCCGCTTCGGCTGCCACTGAAACCAGCCGTCGACCAGCCGCGCCTCGGGCGGCGGCTCCATGCCGGGGCCGGTGCCCTTGACGCGGGCCTGCACCAGTTCGAGACCAGCGGGGGTGACGCGCCAGTCTTCCTGCCAGTCCACTTTCGCGATCGAATGCGTCCAGACCAGCGTGAACGCTGACAACGCCAGCGCCTTCACGCCGCCGGCGGTGGCGAAGCAGAGGCTCACACCGCCTCGACAGGCGCAGGCGGGCGCCGCCGCCATTGCCACAGCACGATGGCCGCAGCCAGCACGAAGCCCGCGGTGTCGCTGAACGCAAATTCGCCGAGCAGGCAGAACGCGGCACCAAGCGCGACCAGGCGCTCGATCAGCGTCAAGCGCGTGAACAGGAATCCGATCGCAACCATGCCGAACAGGGCGATCGCCACCAGCGCCTTCACGCTTGCCAGCGCCACCGCGCCGTAGAAGCCGAGCTTGGCGGCCATGGGATCGCCGGCCTGCAGCATCAAGGCCGGCGAATAGACGAAGATGAAGGGGATGACGTAGCCGGCGAGCGCGATACGCATCGCCTCCCAACCGATCTTGTCCGGATTCTCCTTGGCGATCGGCGCCGCCGCGAGCGCGGCGAGCGCCACCGGCGGTGAGAGGTCGGCCATGATGCCGTAATAGAACGCGAACATGTGGCTCGCGATCAAGGGCACACCGAGCTTGGCCAGCGCGGGCGCCGCGAGCGCAGCGGTGATGATGTAGGTCGGGATGGTCGGAATGCCGGTGCCGAGCAGGATCGACAACAGCATGGTCATGATCAGCGCCAGGAACAGGCTCTTCTCGCCGAGCCCGATCACCCAGCCGCCGAAGATGGTGCCGACGCCGGTCTGCGACATCATGCCGATGATGACGCCGACGATAGCGCAAGCCATGCCGACAGTGATCGCGGATTTGGCGCTTTCGGCCAGCGCGTCGCGACAGTCGCGCAAGGCTCTGAACCCGCCACGCACGAAAGCGGTGATCAAGATCAGACCGACGACGACGCTCGCGACCGGCACGATCTTGAGGCCGTCACGCGACAGCGCGGCAACCACCAGTGCGAGGCCGACCCAGAAGATGATGCGGATCGCATTCGAGGAGGCGCCCGTCGTGATGGCGGTGCCGAGGATCAGCGCCACGGTGAGCGCAAGGCCCATGCTGCCGGCATAGAGCGGCGTAAAACCTTCGAACAGCATGTAGACCAGCGCGGCCAGCGGCAGCACGAGGTACCAGCGCGTCACCAGCGCCTTCCACGCGCTCGGGATCTCCGAGCGCTTCATGCCGACGAGGCCGTGCTTGCCAGCCTCCAGATGCACCATCCAGAAAGCCGAGGCGAAATAGAGGATGGCGGGGATCGCCGCCGCCTTGACGATCTCCGAATATTGCACGCCGAGCGTCTCGGCCATGATGAAGGCGACCGCGCCCATCACCGGCGGCATGATTTGTCCGCCCATCGACGCGGTGGCCTCGACGCCGGCGGCGAACGCGCGGCGATAGCCGAACCGGATCATCAAGGGAATCGTGAACTGGCCGACGGTGACGACATTGGCGACGCCGGAGCCGGAGATCGTGCCCATCATGCCCGAAGCGAACACCGCGACCTTGGCTGGGCCGCCGCGGGTCCGGCCGAACAGTCCAAGCGAGACGTCGGTGAACAGCTGGATCATGCCGGCCCGTTCCAGGAACGAGCCGAACAGGATGAACAGGAAGATATAGGTCGCCGAGACGTAGATCGGCACGCCGTAGAAGCCCTCGGTGCCGAACGACAGATGCGTGATGATCTGGTCGAAATCGTAGCCGCGATGGTTGAGCGGCGACGGCAAATACTGGCCGAAGAACCAGTAGACGAGGCAGGCGCCGCACATCAGCGGCAGCGCCGCGCCCATCAGGCGCCGCGTGCCCTCGAAGATCAGCACCGCGAGCACCGTGCCGACCACGAGATCGAGCCGGGTCGGATCGCCGTCGCGCGCGATCAGGTCGGCGTAGAAAATCCACTGGTAGAGCCCGCAGAGGAAGCCCGCGCCGCCGATCAGCCAGCCGAGCGCGCGGCCGGCATTGCTCTTCGCCGTGAAGTTGGCGATCAGGCCGAAGGTGAGCAGGACCAGGAAGCCGACATGGACGCCGCGCACCACCTGGCTCGGCAGATAGTTGAAGGCGGCGACGTAGAGCTGGAACGTGGCAAAGGCGATGCCGATCCAATAGGCAAGCGCGCCCCACCCGCGCGGGCCGAAGCCCTCCGGGAAACCATGCTCGAAATTGTCGAACTCGACTTTGACCTTCTCGGGCGCAGCTTCAGTGCCCTCTGCCTGCAACATCGTATTTCCCCGCGCCCTGATGGACGTTCTTGCAGCTTTCTCGCTGCGCCCGAATGCGTCATGCCCGGGCTTGACCCGGGCATCCATCGGAAGACGACTCTCAAAGGATTGATGGCCGGGTCAAGCCCGGCCATGACGAGTGTCTTACTTGATCAGTCCCTTTTCCTTGTAATAGCGGATCGCGCCGGGGTGCAGCGGAACCGGGCTGCCGGTGGCGGCGGTTTCGAGCTTGATCTCCTTGCCGGCGGCGTGCGCGTTCTGCAATTCCGGCAGCGATTCATAGACCAGCTTGGTCATCTGATAGGCGAGATCGTCCGACACGGCGGAGCTCGTGACGAGGTAGTTGATCACAGCCGCCGTCGGCACGTCCTTGTCCTGGCCGGTATAGGTGTTGGCCGGAATGATCGCGGAGACGAAGGGCGGGCCGATCTTGTCGACGGTCTCCTTCGGCACCGACACCACCGTGATCGGGCTCGAGGTCGACAGATCCTTCAGCGAGGCGACGCCGAGGCCGGCCGATTGCAGCGTCGCTGCAAGCTGGCGATTCTTCATGAGATCGACGGATTCGGCGAACGGCAGATACTCGACCTTGCCGAGATCCTTGTAGCTCATGCCGGCCGCGGACAGGATCGCGCGCGAATTCAGCTCCGTGCCCGACTTCGGCGCGCCGACCGAGAGGCTCTTGCCCTTGAGGTCGGCCAGCGTCTTGATGCCGCTGTCCGCGGTGGCGACGATCTGGATGTAGTTCGGGTAGATCGCGCCGATGGTGCGGAGCTTGTCGAGCTTGGTCTTGAAGCCCGCTTCCTCCTCGCCGTCCCAGGCGGCCTTGAGAGAATCGCCCAGCGTGAACGCCAGCTCGCCGCGGCCCTGCTGCAGCAGGATCAGATTCTCGACCGACGCCTTGGTGGCCTGCACCTGCGTCTTCACGTTCGGGATCTTGTCGCCGTAGATCTTCCCGATCGCGACCCCGAGCGGATAATAGACGCCGGAGGTGCCGCCGGTCAGCACGTTGATGAAGGATTGCGCCTGCGCGCAAGGTGCCGACGCCGCCAGAGCAAGAGCCGCGGCCGCGCCGAAAATGGTCCGTTTCATGGTTGTTGTTCTCCCCAAACCGGCCGCGAAATTGGCCGGATGACGCGAGCGGGTCAACCCATCCAAAAGATAAAGCTGGGCTGCGGTAAATGGCCGATCCGGCTCGATTTTTCGGGAACCCGGCGGGTGCGGCGACGTGGCGCAGCATGAGGGGCAATCGCGCGTGCCGCGGCTCAATCACCTCGCCCGCTTGCGGGAGAGGTCGCGCCGAAGGCGCGGGTGAGGGCCTTA
>NZ_JXDL01000001.1:5808144-5809782 GCF_001590795.1 Bradyrhizobium sp. AT1 | reverse complement strand
GCGCGGGTGAGGGCCTTATCCTCTAAGGGATTGTCCCGTTGCGGAGACACCCTCTCCCCAACCCTCCCCCGCAAGCGGGAAGGGAGCGCACCGTCAGAGGTGCCTCATCCCCCTCATTGGAACGTCATGTCCAGACACTTGGAGATGTCGGAGCCGAGGCCGGAGGAGATGGTGATGCAGCCGCGGACCTTCTGCGCGCCGACGTCGGCGGCCCACACCGAATAGCCGCCGGGACCGAAGAACGAATTGGTGTTCGGCGGCTCGGTCTCGGTCGCGTCGAAATCATACTTGCCGTCGGTCTCGAAGATGCGCGGCTTCTTGGTGCAGCCGCCGTCGGTCTGGACGTTGATGACTTCCTTGTTGTCGCGGGTCAGCGCCAGCGAAACCTGGCAGCGGAAATATTCCGAGGTCTTGGTATTGAAGAGATAGGTGTAGGACTTGCAGGTCGCCGTGTTCAGCTTGCCCGGGGCAAGGCCGCGGCTGCACGAAATGCGCTGGTTGTGGCTGAGCTGGTAGTCATCGGCCCGGGCGGCCGGCACCAGGGCCGTCAACGACAATGCAGCAGCCCAGCAAAGTTTAATCACATGGCGCATCCGAATCATCCCTGCCAATAATTTTGTCGAGTTGCGTTCTAGACGGAAAGCGGAACATAGTCGCGAGGGGACGAAGGGAAAATCACAAACTGCTGGGCAAGACGTGATGTGCTGCGGCGCTTTCGCAAATTGACCCGGACATACCGTTCGTGATTTGTTCAAGCCCGGATGTCCCGACCGTGGGAGGATGGGAATGACGGCATTTTCAATCAAGCCATTTGCAATCGCAGTCGCACTCGGCGCCTTTTCAGCGCCCGCATTGGCGCAAGCCCCGGCAACACCGTGGGAGCTCAAGCCCGACACCGGCTACGCCTATGACAAGGAAGGCAAGACCTTTTCCTACAAGATGGGCACCAGCAACGCCGGCGAACTGCTGAAGGGCGCCAAGAAAGTGCCGAAGGGCACGCTGTTCTTCATCGGTCACAACGGCCAGCTCTACATGCGCAGCGGCCCGTACCTGGAAGGCGACGGCAAGTTCAAGTTCGGGCCGGATCAGTAGGGGCTGCGGCGGGCGGAACGACGCGCCGCCACACTCTCGGTGTCATCACCCGCGAAGGCGGGTGATCCGATTTTCCAGAGGCCGTCGTGATTGAATCGAGAGGCCGCGGCATACTGGATGCCCCGGTCGAGCCGGGGCATGACATCGGAGAATGCGGCAAGGCGAAGGGCTAGAACGCCGCCGCCAATTCCCTGGCGCCGGGCTTGCCGCTGTTCACGTCCATCCGCTCATCCGTCACCGCGAGCAGCTTGGCCACCGTGTTGTGGCGGATCGCGACCGGGTTGCGCTCGTAGCCGCCGCGCTGGAAGAAGTTCGAGGTCGGCACCTGTTCGCGCATCGCCTGCGGCATCGTTACCATGTCGAGGCCGGTGCCGTCGCCGGTGAGGTTCATCATCTCGAGCTCGGCCGCGGTGAGCGGACGGCTGTAGCCCTTGGCACGCGCGAACAGCACCGAGGTCAGGAGCTTGTGGGTCTGCAGCATCGGCCCGACATCGATGTCGAGCACCATCGCATGCATGGCCCAGCCCTGCGCGGTGTTGCCGATCT
>NZ_JXDL01000001.1:5769980-5807682 GCF_001590795.1 Bradyrhizobium sp. AT1 | reverse complement strand
TGCTCCGACCAGGTGTCAGGCACCGCCTTGGCGTGCGACACCATCTTCTTCAGCACGCCGAGCTTGTGCTCCAACCCCTGGCGCGCCGGCCCCGAGGTGCGTGCCACCTTCTCTGAGAGCGCGCGAATGAGCTCGTGGCCCTGCTCGGCCAGCAGCTCGACGCTGTTGGTGGTCAGGAGCTGGTTGTAGCCCATCGCGGTCGAGATCGCGCGCTTGCCGCCATGCTCGATGCCGGCTTGAACGTCGTAACTGCCGGTGCCGCCGGTCTCGAACGAATAGACCCGCACCGCCTGCTCGCGCGTCAGCCCGGACGCGAGCGCGTAGCGCGCATAAGCGCGTTTGAACTCGACCTCGCTCGACGCGCGCTGCGGCGTGAACTGATACAGCTCCTGCGCCGCACGCAGGAAATCGGCGACGACGGGAATCGGCTTCTTGGCAGGCCGGTCCGGCGTTTCCTCCGGCTCCGGATTCACCGGCTTCTTCGGCCCGTTATAGAGCGGGGGATGCTCCAGCACGTAATCGTCGAGCGTGATCTGCTGTCCGCTGCGCCGTTTGGCGTTGCGGCCTTTGCGCTTCTCGGAGATCTGGCTCCAATAGGCGCCGGCCTCGGCGTCGAATGCGGCACGTGCCGCCTGATATTCGGCGAGCTTGCGGCGATATTCGAGTACGGCGGGCGAGGCGCCGCCTTGCGCAAAGAACTGCGACAGCAATTGAGCGTTGGCGTTGCGGACGGCGGGCGGCAGCGCATCGGCCTCGCCTCCGCGCGCGGCCGGCGCGAGCAGGAGAAGCGCGAGTGGAACCAGCGTCAGGCCATGTCGAATCGAATGATGCATGCGAAAGTCCTAGCAGGCATCCGGTAACCGTCACGTTAACGCGCCGTTTACCATCACTTCCAGGCGAAAACCGGCTGTTCCAGCTCGGTCACGCGGGTCTGCCTTCCCGCCAGCACCTCGCGGAACTGATAGATCAGCGCCGCGGTCGGGGCGTGGATCAGGCTTTCCCGGTGATGGAAGCGAATCACGCGGCGCGCGCTTTCGGGGATCGCGACGAAATCGAAGGCGTCATCACGCTCGATCGTGTCGAGCGCGATGCGATGGACGGAGGCGACCTCGTCCGGATTCGGCCGGATCGCGGCGCCGCCCGAAGCCCAGACCACGACCGGCGTGATCAGATAGCCCGACCGCGTCGGGTAGTCGTCGAGCGTGCCGAGCACATCGGCCTCTCCGAGGCGAAGGCCGAGCTCCTCGTCGAGCTCGCGCAGCGCCGCTTCGACCGGCGTCTCGCCGGCATCGCAGCGGCCGCCCGGCAACGCCCATTGGCCGCGATGGGCACGCAGATGCGATGCGCGCAGCGTGAGCAGGAATGCGGTGTCGTCGCCCTCGCTCGCGGTCAGCGCAACCGCCACCGCCGCACGCTTCAAGGCCGAGGGCGCTTCTTCCTCCGGCAGACGCGCGAAGGCGGCGCAGGCAGCGGCGATATTCCGCCGTGTGGCATCGTCGAACGGTCTCATCATGCTTGACTACACCACGTCCGGCCCTGATGAAACGACATCGCAAGGCCCGCACAGGAACGGACGACATGACCAGCAAGGCTGCCGCAAGGCTCAAATCGGAGGGCTGGAGCATCCTCGAGACCACCGGCTTCATGCACCTGGTCGGCCCCCTGTGGGAGCGCAAGATCGACGGCCATTACGAGTTCGCGCTCGCGACCGAGGACAAGCACCACAACCGCCGCGGCATGGTCCAGGGCGGCGTCATGATGACCTTCGCCGACCGCACCTGCGGCATGACCGCCCGCTACGTCTCCGGCAAGGAGTTCATGGCGACCGTGCAGCTCGATACCCATTTCGTCGAAGCCGGCCAGATCGGCGACATCCTGATCTCCCGCCCGCGCGTGGTGCGCTCGACCCGCAGCCTGATCTTCATGAGCACGGAGGTGACGGTCGACGACCGCTGCATCGTGATGGCGAACGGCGTGTTCAAGATATTGAAGGGGCCGGGGTAGCCCTGCTCGGCGACTACGCCACCGCTTCCCGCCATATGCTCCGTCATTGCGAGGAGCTCTTGCGACGAAGCAATCCGGCTCTCTCCGCGGACGCAGCTCTGGATTGCTTCGCTGCGCTCGCAATGACGGGCGTTGCTGGCTATGCTGCCCTCCATCGAACGATCGAGGAAATCGCCCATGCAATACCGTCAGCTCGGCCGCTCCGGCCTCAAAGTGTCGCCGATCTGTCTCGGCACCATGATGTTCGGCGGGCCCACGGATGAAGCTACGTCAAGACGGATCATCGACAGGGCGCACGGCGCGGGGATCAATTTCATCGACACGGCGGACGCTTATTCGAAGGGCGGATCCGAGGAGGTCGTCGGCCGCGCCATCGCGAGCAATCGCCACGCCTGGGTGCTCGCGACGAAACTCGCCAATCCGATGGGCAACGATCCCAATCGCGGCGGGCTGTCGCGACGCTGGGTATTGCAGGCCGCCGACGAGAGCCTCAAGCGGCTCGGCACCGACCACATCGACATCTACTATCTGCACAAGGAAGACCATGCGACGCCGCTGGAGGAAACGGTGCGCGCGATGGGCGATCTGATCCGCGCCGGCAAGGTGCGCTATTTCGGCGTCTCCAACTACCGCGCCTGGCGCGTCGCCGAGATCTGCAACATCTGCGACCGCCTCGGCATCGACCGTCCCGCGGTGAGCCAGCCCTATTACAACGCGATGAACCGCATGCCCGAGGTCGAGCATTTTCCGGCCTGCTCCTATTACGGCCTCGGCATCGTGCCCTACAGCCCGCTGGCGCGCGGCGTGCTCACGGGCAAGTACAGGCCGGACGCCGCCCCCGACAAGGAGACGCGGGCGGGACGCAACGACACCCGCATGATGCAGACCGAATGGCGGCCGGAATCGCTTCAGCTCGCACAGGAGATCAAGACTTACGCGGAGAGGCGCGGCATCACAGCCGGCCAGTTCGCGGTCGCCTGGGTGCTCAACTCCGCCTTCGTCTCCTCGATCGTCGCGGGGCCGCGCACCGAGGAGCAGTGGGACGGCTACATCGGCGCGCTCGACTATCGCTTCACGGCCGACGACGAGGCACTGATCGACCGTCTGGTCGTTCCGGGCCATCCCTCGACGCCGGGCTACAACGATCCCGCCTACCCGATCGAAGGCCGCCGCGCGCGGACGGCGTGAATTTCGAAAGACGATGATGCCGCACGAGGATCGCTACGGCCTGCCGCTCTCCACTACCTCGGACGAGGCGGCAGCCGCCTATCGCGAGGGCGTCGACCTCATGCTCGCGGGCTGGACCGGCACGGCAGAGGCGCTCGAGCGCGCGATTGCGGCCGACCCGGATTTCGCGCTGGCTCATATCGCCCGCGCCCGCGTGCACGCTTTCTACCAGCAGGGCGACCTGGCGCGGAGCAAGGCGACACTCGCGCGCCAGTTGGTGGCGAAGTGCGGCACGGAGCGTGAGCGCTCGCATGTCGAGACGCTGGCGCTGGCGATCGAGGGCCGGCTGCCGGACGCGATCGCAGCGACGCTGAAGCACGTCGAGAGCTGGCCGCGCGATGCCATGGTGCTGTCGCTCCCGCTTGGCGCGTTCGGCCTGTTCGCCTTCTCCGGCATGGCCGACCACGACCGCGCGCGGCATGAACTGTGCGAGCGCGTCAAGCAGCATTACGGCGAGGACTGGTGGTTCCTCACCATGGCCGGCTGGGCGATGACCGAAAATGGTGATGTCGCGCGCGGCCGCGCCATCACCGAGCGCGGTTTTGACCTGCGCCGGGCCAATGCCCACGCCGCGCATGCCGTGCTGCATGCGATGTTCGAGGACGGCTCGATCGACGCAGCCGACCGTCTCGTCGACGAGTGGATTCCCACCTATGATCGCGCCGGAATCCTGCACGGCCACATTCGCTGGCACCAGGCGCTCGGCGCGCTCGAGCAGGGCGATGCGGCCCGCGCGCTCGCAATCTATGCCGACGTGCTCCAGCCCACGGCCACGCAGGCACCGCCGCTCAACGTCATCACCGATGCCGCCTCTCTGCTCTGGCGCCTGTCGATCTACGGCCACAACGTACCGAAATCGCTGTGGCAGGAATCCGACACCGCCGCGCAAAAACTGTTTCCGAAGTCGAGCCTGTCCTTTGCCGACGTCCATATGGCGCTGTTCGCGGCCGCGACGCAAAACCGCGCGGCGCTCACCGCGCGCCTTGCGACCATCGAGCAGCGGCTCGTCGAGGGCAAGCTGCCGGCCGGACCCGTGGTGCCGGCGATCTTCCGCGCGCTGGCGGCCTATGCGGATGAGGATTACGCATCATGCGCGCAAACGCTCGCGCCTGTTCTCACCGAGGTCGTGCGCATCGGCGGCAGCCATGCCCAGCGCGAGTTGATCGAGGACACCTATATCGTCGCACTCATGCGCGGTGGCGAGCTGGCGCGCGCCCGCGCTACGCTGGACGCCCGCCTGCACCGCCGCCCCTCGCTCCGCGACACGCGCTGGCGGACGGCGATGGGCTAGGCTCCGCCACGAAAAAAACACCGGCCTGACGGCAAGTGCCGCCCGGACGGCTTGGGCGATTGGGGCGAATCGCCGTTGGGGTGGCGCGGTGGTATTCCAGACGGGTCTTGCAGAACAAACGGGATCGCAACCTATTTGCGGTTTGATGGTTATGCTGCGGAACCTGTCCGTGGTTCCCTGGCACGTGAGCTCCCCGATGCGCCTCTGCCGATCGCCGCTGGCCGCCGCCCTTGCTCTGGCCGCCACCCTTGCCGCTTCGGCAAGCCCTTGTTTTGCCGAAACTTCCAAGCCGATCCCAGTCAACAATCCGCCGGCGCAGCAGAATGCCTATATCGACCTGCTGGCGCTGATGTCCGGCCATTGCAAGACGTTCAAGGTCGCCGGCCGCACCTTCGCCTGCAAGACGGTGGCCTACGCCCACGGCGACAAGGGCCGGGTCAATTTCGCGGTCGCGGTCGACGATCCCTCCGACGACAGTCACGTGGTGTCGTTCTCCGGCGAGAACGGCAAGCGTGCCGACGACAATTCCTACGAACTGCCGATCGACCGCATGCTGCTCAACTCCAAGCACCGTCCCAAGGTCGACGGCCTGCCGGTGCCGGCTGAACAGATCTCCACCGGCCTATGTCGCCAGACTGGCAACTTCGCTGCCAGGAAAGTGAACGACGTTACCTGCTCTGCAACCGACAACGAAGGCCGTCGATATGAACTGCTGTTCGTGTCCGACGGTACGCCGGTGAGCGTGCGCCGCATCCGGCAGTCGTCGCCTTCGATCCAGGATCCGTTCAAGTAGCGGCACTTCGTCCCGCTCTTGCGTGATAGCGCAACCGTCGCGCATCGCTCCGTTGAAACTCCAGGTCAGCCGGTTATGCTCGCGCGCGCGTCCTCATCGAGGAGACGCGATTGCAATGGGGGCGGGCCGACGGTCCAGTAGAGCGTATGATCACCGGGCTGGTGCGCATCCTGATCGTCTGCCTGCTTGCAAGCCTGTCGCGTGAATGCATCGCGGCCGACGGCAAGCGGCAGCGTTCGATCCTGGTGCTGGAAGACGCCGATTTCCGCTCACCGTTCTATTCCGAGATCTTTGCCGGCATCCGCACCGCCGCGAAGCAGAGCGGGAGGAGCCCCACTGTGACTTATGGCGAGAGCCTCGATCTCGCCCGCTTCCCGGGGCCGGATTACGAAGAGAGTCTGGTCGGCCACCTCAGGACCAAATATGCGCAGCGGCCGATCGACGTCATCGTTTCGATCGGCGTCGCGTCGGCGAAGTTTCTTCAGAGACGAAAGCAGGAGATCTGGCCAGGCGCGCCGGTCGTCTACGGCTTCGTGCCCGATCTGCCCGAGACGCGCGCGCTTTTCCTGCCCGACACGACGGCCGTCTTCGCACGGATACGGCCGGCGCAGTTGCTGATGGCAGCCCGCGCCGTCGTTCCTGATCTCAATCGTGTCGTCCTCGTCGGCGAGGCCTGGAAGAATCCGCTGACATACGGACAGTGGAAGCAGGATTTCGCGGCCGCCATGCCTGACCTCGAAGTCACCGATCTGTCCGGGGCAACGCTACGCGAGGTCCGCGATCACGTCGGCTCCCTGCCCGCCCGCTCCGCGATCCTGACCTCGGCGATGTATTCCGATGGCGAAGGCACCTATTATTCCCCGGCCTCGGCGCTCGCGCGCGTCGCCGAAAAGGCCAACCGCCCCATCATCATCACGTCCGATACGTTCATCGGTCGCTCCGGGGTGGGCGGATTTCTGCTGCTGCCCGAAATGATCGGACGGGAAGCCGGCGAAGTGGCCATGCGGATCCTCGACGGCGAAGCACCGTCGAGCATCGTCCCCTTCGGCGGAGACAACGTGAAGCCAATCTTCGATTGGCGGGAGCTGAGACGCTGGAACGTGGACGAAGCCAATCTGCCCTCCGGCAGCGAGATCCGTTTCCGTCAGCAGACCTTCTGGGAGCAGTATCACTGGCACGCCACCATCGTCGCGAGCGTCGTTCTGCTTCAGGCGTTGATGATCGCCATCCTGCTGCGCGAGCGCCGCTTGCGCTTCGTGGCCGAGGTCGAGGCGCGTCAGCGCATGTCGGAGCTCGCCCACATGAATCGCCGCGCAACCGCTGGCGAGATGTCGGTCTCGCTCGCCCACGAGCTGAACCAGCCGCTCGCCGCCATCCTGATTAATGCCGAGTCGGCCCAGCAGATCTTGCTGAGCCCGGCGCCCGACCTCGACGAGGTCAGGGACATATTGGACCACATTTGCAGGGACGATCAGCGGGCAGCCGAGGTCATCAGGCGGCTGCGCGCATTCTTGAAGCGGGAGCCCACCGAACGGCGCGAACTCGACCTCAACACGATGGTCGGCGAGGTGTTTCGATTTCTCTCAGTGCAGGCACTGACGCACGATGTCGAGCTCGTGACGGAGCCCTCAGCCGCGGAAATCCGCGTCAAGGCCGACAATATCCAGCTCCAGCAGGCCATTCTGAATCTCGTCGTGAATGGCATAGATGCCGTGGCGCATCTTCCGGACAAGCGGCGCCGTGTCATCGGCCGAACCGGCCTCGCTGACGGCAATCAGGCCCTCGTCTCGATCGCCGATACCGGTGACGGTATCCTCGCGGAAAGGGCGACCGAGATCTTCAAGCCGTTCTTCACGACCAAGGCCCAGGGCATGGGCATAGGCCTTTCGATCGCGCATACCATCGTCGAGGCGCACGGCGGACGTATCTGGGCCGAGAACGCGCCGTCAGGGGGCGCCGTCTTCCACGTCAGCCTGCCGCTGGCAGCGCCGCGATAAAAGGTATCGCTTCTACAACGACGCCGTGCCGCGATCACGCGAACGCCTTCTCCAGCGTTGCGAAGATCACCGCGAGAGATTTGTCGTGCCGCGTCACCGGCGGCACCGGGCGATCGACCTTCATGAGCTGATAGACCGCCATTTGCGCCGCACGCACCGAATATTCGACGGTGAACACGACATCGTCCGGGATTTCGACGAACTGGCTGACGAAGGCGAGGTTGACCGAGTTCTTCGGCACCGGCAGCGGCCGGTCGGCCCAATTGCGCGGCATGAACATGCTGGTGATGTAGGGCATACGACAGGGGATGCAGATCGCGTCGTCGAACACGCTCGCATCGAAATTCAGGTGGCCGCACAGCTCCTTCAAAATATCCGCGCCGCCGCATTCGGACATCGGCTTGGCGACGAAATTGCCGACGCGGTCGGGATGCAGCGCATAGCCCCAGAACACCTGCACGTTCTTCGGCTGGCCGGAGAAATGCGGCTGGTGATAGAGCACGACCGACATCAGCCAGTTGGAATCCTTGAACGTGACGAGGCCGCCGGTGCCGGCCCTGTTGCCGGAGAACGCCTCCATCCGGTCGAAGAACTGCGGATCGCGGCAAGTGACGGTGAAGGACAGCCAATAGGATTCGGGGATCGAGGTGTTGAAGGCGGCGGGATTGCCGAATTCGGGACGACCTTGCGCGATGGTCTCCCACAGCGCCCAGCCCTGGCTCTCGGCCTTGGTCAGACGCGGCGGCGGCTCGGTCATGGTACCCAGGCTCGAGGCGTCCGTCATCGAACCGTTCTGGAAGAACACGAGGTCGCCGTCCTCGAGCCGGACATTGGCAACGCGGCCGTCGCGATCGAGCACGAGCTGGCGCGCCCGCAAGCGTCCGTCCTCGCTCTCGATCGCCATGTCGGTCACGCGCGTGCCACGCACGAACTGCACGCCCTGCCGCTTCAGCCAGTCGGCGAGCGGCTGCACGATCGCGTCATATTGATTGTAGACGGTGCGCTTGACGCCCGCGAGCGTCTCGATGCGTGGAAACTCGCTCATGAAGCGGTGCAGATAGCGCTTCAGCTCGACCGCGCTGTGCCAGGGCTGGAACGCGAAGGTGGTCTGCCACATGTACCAGAAATTGGACTCGAAGAATTTCGGCGAGAGCCAGTCGGTGATGCGGCTGTTGCCGAGCGTCTCCTCCGAGGCCTCGGTGAGCCGCAGCAGCTCCAGCCGGTCGCGCGCGGAAAAACCCATATGCGAGACGTCGACCTTGAAGCGGTTGCGGTCGACCAGCCTTGCCTGCGAATGCGCGGGGTTCTCGATATTGAACGCGATGGTCTCCTCGCGCACGCTGAGGCCGGGATGCTCGAGCGAGGGGATGCTGGAGAGCAGATCCCAGGTGCATTCGTAATGGTCGGTGGTCAGCATGCGGCCGCCGCGTAGCGAATAGGCGCCGTTCGCGAGCAGCGCACCGTCGAGGCTGCCGCCGACCAGCGGCTGCGCCTCGTAGATCACGATGTCACGCCCCGCCTGCTGCGCGTCGCGGATCAGGAACGCCGCGCCCGCGAGCGATCCAATGCCGCCGCCGATGAAATACGCCTTCATGACTTGCCTCGATTGCCGTAAGAATTGTCGCGGGCGACATTGCATGCGGAGGCAGCGATCGAAGTTGCGCTGGATCAAGCGCGGCCCAAGCGGCGTTCAAGAGGATGTGAGCGCTCTCGGCGGGGGCGCCGAAACATTCGCCTTTTTCGCATAGATGTGTTCGATCTCGTCCGCGAAGCGGCGTTCCAGCGCCGGCCGCTTGTTCTTCAGCGTCGGCGTGAGCAGGCCCGCGGCAATCGTCCACGGATCCAGCGTCCACCACACCGCGCGCGGCGTTGCATAGGACGGATAGGCCTTCACGGCCGCCGCAATTCGCGCCAGCAGAGCCGCCCGCTCCGCGGCGCCGCCTTGCTGGCCGCCGGCAGCCAGCCTTTCCGTCTCCGCCACCCAGGCTTTGGCATTCAGCACGACCAGCGCGGCGAGGAACGGCCGCTGTTCGCCCACCACCAGTGCCTGCTCGAACAAGGGATCGGCGAGGATCGCGGTCTCCAGATCGACCGGCGCGATCTTCTCGCCGGTCGAGGTGACCAGGATGTCCTTGATGCGGCCGGTGATGGTGATGCGCCCGTTCTCGATGCGGGCCTGGTCACCGGTATGCAGCCAGCCGTCGGCGTCCTTGACGCGGCGCGTCTCGTCCGGCTTGTGCCAATAGCCGAGCATCACGCTCGGCCCGCGCACCAGCAATTCGTCATTCTCGCCCAGCCTGACCTCGATGCCGTCGAGGACGTGGCCGACCGAGTGCGGATCGTTGTCCTCGACGGTGTTGACGGAGACCACCGGCGAGGTCTCGGTCATGCCGTAGCCCTGCAGCACGTCGAGCCCGAGTGCGAGAAACAGGCGAATCACGGGCTCCGCGATCGGCGCTCCGCCGGAGACGGCAACGCGCAGCCGGCCGCCGAGCTGCGCCAGCACCTTGTCGGCGACGAGGCGCTTGAGCAGCGGCCAGAGCAGCCGGTCCAGCGGCGACGGCGCGCGATGCTGCTGCCGCGCGTCGAAGCGCCGCCCGCCGACGGCGATGGTGAGGTCGAGCAGCGTGCGTTCGATCCAACCGGCGGCCGCCCGATGTTGCATGATCAGCGCGTAAACGCGCTCGTAGATCCGCGGCACCGAGACCAGCACCGTCGGCCGCACATGCTTCAGATCCTCTGAAAGCTGCGGCACCGAGCGCGCATAGGCGACACAGGCGCCGGCGGCGATCGGATAGTAATAGCCGCCGGTGCGTTCGAAAGTGTGCGAAAGCGGCAGGAAGGACAGGAAGACGTCGTGCGGCTCGGCTTTGATGCGCTGCGCGATCGCCTTCACATTGGCGACGACGTTGCCATGCGACAGCATCACCCCCTTCGGCCGCCCTGTCGTGCCCGAGGTGTAGACGATGGCGGCGAGGTCATCCGGCTGCACAGCGACATCAGGCAGCGGCGCGGTCGCACCGGGGGCTTGTGCGAGCCAGTGGTCGAGCCCGACGATGCGCGCATCCGGCGTGATGAGCCCGCCTGCATCGGCGCAGACGACGCGCTTGAGATGATCGAGCGGTTGGCCGGTCGCCACGATCGCCTGCCAGCGCTCCAGCGTGTCGACGAACAGCAGCAGCGCGCCGGAATCGACGAGGACGTAGGCGATGCTGTCGGGATTGTCGACGGCATGCATCGGCACCGGCACGAGGCCGCGCGACAGCGCCGCCTGGTCCATCGCGATATGCGCAATGCCGTTCGGCAATAGGATCGCGATGCGCTCGCCGGACGCGAAATTCTCCGCGGCGAGCGCCCGCCGCCACAGCTCGAATGCCGCATCGATCTCGCGCCAGGATTGGCTGACCCAGCGCTGCGCGGCCCTATCGAAATGGCGATAGGCCTCCGCCGCCGGCGTCGCCTTGACGCGCCAGCGCAGCAGCTCCGGCAGCGTCTTGATGTCGGCAAGACCGTCTGGTTGACTCGCCTGTCCCGGCATGGCGTTCTCTCGCATCTCGTCGATTCCCAACAATTTGGCGCCTCGACCCTAGGCCGGCCAGTCCCCGCCGCTTTGATCCTCAGCAAGGCGGCCGCACCCACCCTTGTGTCCCCGACGCGGTGCAGCGCGTAGCGCTGCTCCGCAGAGCGGGGACCCATGCCGCCGAGAGCTCCCCAGCAAGGTGGCCCGGCTCTGCAGCGCACCGTCAAAGAGACGCTGCGCTGCGTCCGGGGCAACACGTCGCAAATCGAGGGAAGATCGGCATTGCGCGCGGTCCCCGTCGCCTCGCATATTCGCTTCAACACCATGCGCGAAAGACCCGATCATGCCCCACCTTCCCGCCCTCATCGTCATTGACGTCCAGCGTGCATTCGACGAATGGGAGGCGGCGGGAAAGCGACGCAACAATCCGGACGCGGTGGCGCGGATCGCTGATCTGCTGACGACGTTCAGGGCGCACCGCGCGCCGATCTATCACATCCGCCACGAGGGCACGAACCCGAACTCGTCGTTCCTGCCTCAAAGCTCCGGCTATGCCGTCAAGGACGAGGCGCGCGAGCAGCCCGGCGAGACGGTCATCGTCAAGCGCGTCAACAGCGCCTTCATCGACACCGACCTGGAACAGCGCCTGCGCGCGGCCGGCATCGGCACACTCGTGATCTGCGGCGCCACCACCAATCATTGCGTGGAGACGACGACGCGGATGGCCGGCAATCTCGGCTTCGACGCGCGCCTGGTGCGCGATGCGACATGGACGTTCGACCGCATCGGCCCGGACGGCGATAAGCACACCGCCGAGGAGATCCATGCGATGACGCTGTCGAACCTCAATGGCGAGTTCGCCCACATCGTTACCAGCGACGACGTGATCGCGTCATTCGCGGCCAAGTAATGGCAGCAATGCGATCGACGCGATCGATGCGACAATAGATCTCACGACGCGCACGCTCGGGCGCGGATCAAGCGCCGCGCACTGCGTCGTTTCGACGCCCGCACTTCCCGGAACGCAGCCGACGCCCATCTGTTGTCTCACGACATTCAACTGGAGTGATGACATGAAATATCTCATTGTCGCGATGGCGGTCGGAGCTGCGGCGCTTGCCAGCGGATCGGCGGCGAACGCGGCCGGCAGTTCGAGCGCTAAGCAGAGCGCCCAGGGCGGCCAATCGACCGACATCAGCGCGCAGCACCGGCACCACGGCCATCACCATCATTGGCGCCGTCATCACCACCATCACGGCTACTACCGTCCGCACTACCGCAGCTACGGCTACTACCCGCGGCATCACGGTTATTACGGCGGCGGGCCGTATGGATATTACGGCGGTGGCGGTCCGGGCGTGACGTTCAGCTTCGGCGGCGGCCGCTGGTGAGACAAAAGGCCCGCAGAGATGCGGGCCTTTTTTCATCCCCTCAGGATCATCCCGGCGGTCTCCACCCCGCTCGTTAGCGCCGCTTCCACCGTGCCCATGTCGCGGCCGCGATAGAGCGCTTCACCGGAGAACAACACCAAGCCATCGGCGCGCGCGAGCATCGCCTGTGCCGCGCGGGTCCGCGGCGTCGCCCAGGAATAGGCGCCTCGCGCAAAGGGATCGTGCGCCCAGTTGATCGCTGTCGCGGCCACCAGCTCGCGCGCGACGTCCTCGCGCGACAGCTTGAAGATGGCAGCGAGCGAATCGAGTCCGGACTCGACCAGGCCTTGGGGGTCGAGCCCTTCCAGCTCCGCCGTGCGCGGGCCGCCGAACCAGCCGGTGAGCACCGCGTGCTGGCTCGGATATTGCGTCCACCACACCGGGATCGTCTGATCTGACAACAGGAAGGTCATGCCGGCGAGATCCGCCCCTCGCTCGCGCCACCATGGCCGCGCGAAGCGCAGCAGGATCTTGACGACATTGCCGAAGCCGATGTCATCAGTGGCGACTAGTTTCGCGCGAGCGCTCGCCGGCAGAGCCATCTCGCGCAACAATGGCAGCGGCACGGTAAGGATCACGCGGTCGCAGCCGTACGCAACGCCGTCAGCGCAACGCACAGCCGCCGAACCATCTCGTTCCTCGATCGCCGTCACCACACAGCCGAGATGGATGGTGACGCCGTGCCTGCGGCAGTCCGCCGCCAGAAAGTCGATCAGCCCGCCGTAGCCACCGTCGATGCGCGCCTGCGCCGCGTGGCCGCCATCCATCCATTCCTCGCGCAGCGCCAGCGTCGAGGCGCGCTCGGGGTCCGCCGCGTCATAGCCCTCGACCATCCGCTCGATCGAATGGCGCATCGGCGCGTAGTCATTCCCCGCAAAATGCCGGCGCAGGAACTCGGCGACGGTGAGATCGTCCTTCAAGTCCCGCAGCACGGCCTGAAGCTCCGCCTCGTGCGGATCGTCGCGATCGTCGCGCGAGAGCGTCGTCCCGTCAAAGCTCCACTGCTCGCCCGCGATCTCCCGAAGCGACAGCCCGGCCTCGCGCAGCAATCCGCGCGTCACCGGCGCCTCGCCATGGACGAACTCGGCGCCTCCAGCGGCGGGATAGCCGAACTCGTCAGCCGGCAACGGATGGATGCGGCCGCCGCAGCGCGTGCGCGCCTCCAGCAGCGTCACCTTCCGGCCCGCCCGCGCCAGCTCGCGCGCCGCCATCAGCCCGGCCGCACCGGCGCCGACGATGACGATATGCTCCGCTGTGTCGGACATGGCTGCGCGTTACCGGCTCGCGGCTGGCGGATCGTTCTTGATGAGATAACGCAGTAGCAGGACGCCGCCGCCGAGATCCCGCGTGCTCTCCAGCGTCATCGCCGCGATCGGCGCGCGCTTGTCGCTGTCCGCTTCGGTCGACGAGAACACGAAGGGCGCGCCCGTTGCGCCGTCGATCGCGGGGCTGAGGATCAGGTTGAACTCGTCGATCAGGCCGGCGCGCAGGAACGCGCCATTGGCGACGCCGCCGCCCTCCACCAGCAGGCGCTTCACCCCTAGCTCGCGGTTGAGGATGTCCAGCGTCAGCGCCAGGTCGATCTCGGACTTGCCGGCGAAGATATAGGACACGCCCTCGCCCCGGAGCCCGGCGAGATGCGAGTCCGGCACGCTCTCGGTCAGCACCACGACGATCGGGTCGCCACCGATGTCAGAGCGGCCCCAGCCGATCTTGCCCTGCGCATCGAGCACGACGCCGTAGGTCTTGGCATCGCGCCGCGCCAACCAATTTTCGCGCGGTAACTTCTCATTTGTCGCGGGATAGGGATGGCCCTTGGCGAACTCCGATCCGGTGACGCGGCCGATCACCCAGGCATCGCCGCCGAGCTCGTCATGGATCTTCTCGAACCAGTCCGTCCCCGCTCCCTTCGGACGCCAGCGGCTCGGGTGGGTGCGGCCGTCGAGGCTGGAATGCATCAGACAGATGACAGTGGGCTTCATGCAAGTCTCCGGGGCAGCGCTTCAGGCCGCCGATCCATTGCCGCCGGCATTCTCCCTGGCGCGGTCGTTGACGATCACCGCAAGCGGATTGAGCTTCGGCGGCGCGACCAGCTGCAGCGTGTTGGTGTCGCGATGATTGAACGGCGCGCCGCGGACGAACAACTCGGTCTGGATCAGATAGGTCCAGCTGCCGTCCTCGTTGAAGGTGATGTCGCAGCGGTAAGCATCGGTGCGGAAGGCTTGTTCCAGAAAATCGGTCGAGCAGATGCCGTAGGCGGTGTCGCCGCGTTTCGCGGTGACGGAGATGGTCCTGTCATCAGGCCCGGCCTTGCCCGAGGCCAGCAGCACCTGTCCGCGCGGAATGGCCAGCGTCTGCATGATCAGCCCGGTCGCGGGCTCCCACAGCCAATAGCCGACCTGGTCGTGGAAGGTGATGTCCTCCTCGGGCGTGTTGATGTGGATGTGGTAGCGCAGCCCGTAGAGGAGCTGCGGCCCGTTGGCCTGCGGATCGATCGGGTCCATGCCGATGCGCTCGATGAAGGTGCGCCGCTCCGGCCCCTCCGCTTTCGGATTGATGTCGATGCCCTTGTCCGCCTGCCAATGGCCTGCGAGCCGGCGCAGCGGTCCGAGATTGGCAAGGCCGTCGGGCGAAACGTCCTCGGGCTCGGTGAAGATGTCGGCGGGAATGGGGAGCATGGCGGCCTCACAGCAAGTTGCGGAACAGCCATAGCATGGCGGCGAGAACCTGGCGCGTGCTCAGGCCTCACAATCGCGAATGGACACCGGCGCCATGCGCAGATGATCGCCGGGCCTTCAGCTGGAGGTCGCCATTGGACTTCGTCGGAGCGACCGGCATGTGCCGCGACCTGCCGATCTGCTCTGCCGATCCGCTTACGGTCTACGAGGATTTCGCCGGACTCAGGCGTCTTCCCACGAAATCACATAGGCGCCGAGATAGTCGCTGGTGCCGAATTGGCCCTGCCCCTTGTAGTACCAGCTCCCCGCGCTGACGCCGTAATGATCGCGGCCCTGCTCGGTCAAGCTTGCCGGACCGATTGCGTCGCCGTTCGACGCGCTGCCGATAATGAGTCCCGAAGCATCGCGCACGACCTGAAAGCTATCGGTGCTCATCGTGTAGAATGAGGGGTCCATGGCTTCGATCTTGATCTTGCCGCTGCGGGCGGCGCTGAGCTGCGCTTCCATGGACGCGACTTGCGCGGTGACATTGGCCATCTGATCGGCACTATAGGCGCCAGCGGCGATTGCCGCCTTTTGTGCCTTGATCGCATCGGGAAATCCCGACAACGTCATTTGAACGAACTGCTTCTTGGCGTCCTCGAGCGTCGCCGGTTGCTGTTCGTAATAGCTTTGCCACCATTTGGCTTCGACGTAGACACGCAGCTCCGCGGTACTGAGGGATTTCTCCTGCTCGGCCGTGAGGGCCGGCAGAGTGGGGAGTTGATGGTCGCGGGCCATTTGCTTGAGCGAGGCATCGTCATGCCCGCTGGCAGCGTCCCCGAACTTCCCGGATTTCACCCAGGATCGCACCAGCGCCGTCGCCTCTTCCGCCGATGCCTTCCCGGCGGCGCTGTCCGCCGAGCCATGCTTGATCGCATCGAGTTGCTTGGCGAGGTCTCCGATCCGGGCGAGAGCATCGACGACCCCGGGCGCAAAGCGGCGCGACGAGGCGGCATTGACATGCGGAACCGGGCCGGCTCCGGCAGCTTCGGATTCAGTGCTCGCGGTGGGGCTTGCTTTCAGCAGGGTGAGCGCTGTCGCGCCGACGGAATTGATGGCAACCATATGCCCTCCTAAATCCATGACCTGGACGTCCGCCAATCATTGCCGGGTCACAAGCGGGGGGCTGGCCTCATGCCAGTTGTCGCGCGGCTGATCAACCTCAGGACGTGAAGCCGAATCAGCACTCGCAGACTAACGGCTACAGTCGGGGTGACGCAATCCGCGAAATTGCCGATCAGCTCACTTTGGTGAATCGATTCTTGAATTGCGAGACAGCGCGGCGGGATTGCTCGAACCCTGCGTCAGCCGGCCGCAGCATGCTCCCGCCGCACCATGCGAGACGGAGCCGAACCATGTCGGTTCGGCTCCGCGGCGGGGACTCTTAGTGGCGATGATCGCGGACCTCGGGCTGAGTGCGGTGGTCGCGGACGATGGTCTGGTTGCGATGGTCGCGCACGATGGGCGGATCGCGATGATCGCGCACGATGGTCAGCGCGCTCGCGGGCGTCACCGCGCTCGCCAGGGTGATCGCCGCGAAAGCCACGAGGATGGTATTGCGCATGAGTCTTGTCCTTTGCCTTGGTGGATCACTGCGAACCACCTGACGCAAAGCTAGATTGACCGGCGCGAAAGATATGTGCCTCCGGTCACGTGATGGTCATCGCCCCGCTTGGCAACCGCGCCTCGTTCGATCGAAGGAGAGACACGAGAGTGATCGCGGCGGCGTCAGCGCCAGCCCGCCGCGAGCGCCACGCTACTGCAATAGGCCGAGGTCTCGCCCGATCGCCAGCCGGTGATGCGCCCTGCTTCCTTGCACTCGTCGTAGCTCTTGTAGTTGCCGACGTTGCGGCATGTTGCCGAGTACACGCCGCCCGTGGCGCTGCAGCCGACCCAAGGCTGGTTGCCCGTCCTGAAGCTCGATTGGCAGCCGCCGACACAGTTATTCGTCTTGGCGGCGAGCTGGGCCAGCTTCGCGACATCCGAGTTCGGGGCCGCCGATGCCGTGGTTGGCGAGGTTGCGACGACCCTGGTGCTGCGGGCAGTTGCACGATGCGTCGATCTGTGTGGTCTCGCCATCAGTTTCGGCGCCTCCACCGTGATGCCGGGGAGCTGGGTATCAGCAGGTGTCGGTTGCGATTTCGCCGTGCCGCCTAGGCCGCACAGCAGTAAGGCAATCGACGGGATGGCGACGGCGCAGCGCGGAACGAAGCGTGATGACGACATCATGGCAATTTCCTTCCAAAGGGAGACAGTCAATTCCATCCCCGGAGCAACGATATCCCACGCCCAATCAAGTTGCATCCTTGCATCCCGCAACCCGTCAGATTTTCGGCGCGCGATCGGCGCCCCGTCTGCCGATTTTTTAGTCGCCCGCACTGGAGCATTTGTGTTCGGCGATCCGTTTGCGCGGTGGAATCGCAATGCTAAAACGCAATGGGCTGCGTCTCCTGCCGTTAGCGGGAATCACGCCGTTCCCAGTGCGGCTTTTGCGTAACGTCAGTGATCTTCAAGTGAGCAGTCCGGAATGCAGCAGGCTTCGGTCGAGACGTTTTCAGACCTCATTGGCTCGATTTATGACTGTGTGATTACGCCCGAGCGATGGACCGGAGTTCTGGACGAGATCTGCGCCGAACTGGGCTTCGCCACCGGCGCGCTCTCGGTCGCCAGCCTCACCAACATGAAGGCCGTCGTCAACGCGGTCTCCGGATCCGATCTCGCCGTGATGACACAGAACGCGATCGGTTACGGGCCTGATATCATCGAGCTCTGGGGCGGCGCGGCCCGCATCCAGCAATATCCGCTCGGAGAGCCGATCGTTCAATCGCAGGCGGTCCCGCAGGCCGTCATCTCGGGCAACCGCTATTATCGCGAATGGGCCCTGCCCAAGGGCCTGTTCGATGCCGTCGCCGTCGGCCTCGTTCGCGACAAGGCGATGGTTGGGAATGCGATCTTCAGCCAACACGAATCGGCGGGCCCGGTCGACGACGGGCAAATCGCCGGGCTCCGCCTTCTGGCACCTCACATCCGCCGCGCCGTGACGATCAGCAATCTGTTCGACATGAAGACGGTGGAAGCCACCACCTTCGCCGCCACGGTGGAGGCCCTGAAGGTCGGCGTCGTGCTGGCGGACGAAGAGTCGAAAATCGTTCACAGCAATGCGGCGGCCACCGCGATGCTCGAAGCTCAAGATCCGATTCTGATGCGGCATGGCCGGATCGCGGTCCAGTCAGCGGCAACCACCACCACATTGCAATCGGCCGTCGCGCAGGCGGCAAAGGACGAGGCGACGCTCGGCCAAAAGGGCATCGGCATCCCGATCCCTCGCCCGGGGGGTGACCCTCTCGTCATCCACGTCCTGCCGCTGCGGCGCAGCCCGACGCGATCCGGCTTGATCCAGAGAGCCGCCGCAGCCCTGTTCGTGGCCTCGGCCGCCGGACCGCCGCGATTGCCTCACGATGCCCTGAGCCAGCTCTATGATCTGACGCCAGCCGAGATTCGCATTTTCGAGCTCATCTGCGAAGGTCAGACCCGCGACGCGATCTCGCAATCGCTCGGGGTCGCCGTCAGCACCGTGAAGAGCCATCTCGTTCACGTCTTCCAAAAGACGGGATGCCGGCGCCAGGTCGACCTGGTCAGGCTGGCGAGATCGCTGACGTTTCCGGTTTAGGCGCCGACCGCTGTCAAGCCGCTTCCGCCACCGATTTCGCACGCTCTTCGAGCATGCCGATCGTGGAGACCAGATTGTCGCGCCGCGCGCGAAGGTTAACGGCCAGCAGCGGATAGGTCGGCTGCTGCACGTCGAACACCCCGGCTTTGGCCTCCACCTCGAGAATATCGGTATTCAAGAGCCGAACGCGCCACCATAAATCGGCGATCAACGCATCGAGCCGGAGTTCGCCGGCAGCACCAGAACGGGACATATCTTGCATCGCTTGCCTCAACCTGAAACGGGCCTCCCTGCTGAGGCCTGGATTTGGCGTTGACTGAGCAAGCGGAGTGCCAGGCAGGGCAGGCGCGGAATGATGCTGAGGTCGGGGGATGAAGTTGCCGCGATTGCTTTACTTCGCGGAAAAAAAGATGAAACTAGTTAGACGAGCATTTTTCTCTACCACTCGTCTTAACTGGACTCACACCGCCCAGCGATTGGACTACTGCAGGGGGAAACTGAATTTGTTTCTGCTCTCGGGAGCGCCAGCCCCCGCATTTCGTAACCTCAACGCGTTTGACGTCTGCAACGACACGTCCGCACGGACAGCCAAGGTGAATTTATGAATCTACGCATTCTGAAGACGATATCGCTGTTTCCCTTGTTGTTTGCTTGTGCAGAAGCTACGGCCCAACAGCCCGCCGCAGATCCCACTGTCGTCAAGATCGAAGCGATCCGCGCCGCGAACTTGGTCGGCGCCAAAGCCGGGTCCGCGCAATGGGGACCGGTTTTGGTCAACAACGTCAACGGCGGAAACACCGATGGTCCGAACAGGGCCGAATACCTGGTCAACATTCCCAGGGATGGCCGATATGCCGTTCGCATCAGATACGCGGCCGCCGACCCCAGGCCAATCAAGGTCATCGTCGATAAGCGGATCGTAAGTGGCGAGGCTCTCACGGAGCGAACCGGTTGCTGGGAGTTCTCTTGCCAGAAATGGGCAAGCGTCGGTCAGATCGATCTCACTGAGGGACTTACCACGCTCGTGCTGGATCGCGCGGCCATGTTTCCTCATATCAGCGCGATCGAGCTTGCGTTGACGCCGTCCTCCAATTCGGGAGGCACGGCGTCCGCCCCCGTCAACCCTCCTCCGCAAAGCTCAGCAGGAACCAGCCCAGCACCGCAGCGCGCCGAGTCTTCGACGCCGCCCTCTCCCGGAGCTTCGGCGAACACTGCCACCGCCCTTCCTGAACCGCCGTCAATCAGCGACCCGCTGGACAAGCTGGCCTACGAAGCGTTCTGTCAAAATAACGAGCAGCAAATCGCGTCCGTCTCCGTGACTGTCCCGAGCACTCGCGCGCTCGATCTTTCCTACAGAGCCCTGATCGATTGCCCTGAACGAAACACTGGTCCTTTTTTTGCAGCGGGATCGTTCTGGAATAAGTCGACGCCGACCACGACGGTTGGCTTCTTTTTCAAGACCGTCGGTCCAAATTTCCAATCCACGCCGCTGGTCTGGCAGACCATTCCGGTTTACGTGTCCGGCGAGCCCACCAAGCTTTTTGGTCGCGATTATCGCCCGTTGCGGCGGGCAGGAGCGAGGACCGTTCTACTACCCTACTCGCCCGTCACGCATGCATTGAATGCATTTTCCTGGCGAACTGCCGACAGCACGTCCATTGGCGGCATCCTCGGTGCCGAACCCGAAAAAGAAATGGCATTCTCGGACGCCAACCTCCGATCCATCGTGGCAATGTTGCCGGACAAGTTTCCGCCGACCAACCCTCTCAGCGCCAAATATTCCAATCGATTCGATGCACCCAACTGCATAGGCCTGCCCTCGCTGGCCTCCTCGGTGCTCGCTCAACGCTACGCAGCCGTGAATAGCTTGTTGGATCGAAACGCCGACGTGAACGTCGAAGTCGCGGCCTTGACCGAAGCGCAAGGCGTCCCCCTCGAGTTCCTCGAGCCCGCGAAATTCAACGAGCGTCAAAATTCGCCATTGATGGTCTTGAAGAAGGGTATCGGATGTTTCGAGCTGCGTTCGAACGGAACGACCGCGTCCGCGACCTACGACATTATCCAGGCGTACCGCAACATCTCGGCGAGCATCCCCTTCTTCGACTATTTCCTGTTGCTCTATCAGGATCGGCCCGGGGCGAAAGAAGCTTTCCAGAAGATCATCGATCGCGTCGCGAAGGTATCGCCTGGCGTATTGCCCTTCATGATCTCGTCCCCGCAGTTCGGCATCAACCTTCGACAACAGGAGGGACAAGAGATCGTCAAACGCCTGATCGCGAAGGGAGCCGACATCAACGCAAGGGATTCGAACGGCAACACATCCCTGAAAATCCTGATGAACAACGCGATTGCGCCCGACGTCTATCAGTTCATGGTGAGTCAGGGAGCTCAGCTCTAGAGCATTGTCGCGCCCTGCGCGAAGGTTAACGGCCGACGGCGGATAGGGCGGCTGGCCGGCCTTCCGGAACTCGCAGCAAAGCGCCTCCCGAGGTGATCCGGCGGCCGGCCCCGGTCGTTGTCAGTCCGAGAGGTCGCTTGTCGAGGCGCTATGAACGCTGCTATCCGGGCTTTGAAGATGCCAATCCGGGCCGAGGCCGGTTTACCCCGGAGGGTGACGGCGCGGCTGTCGATTGGTGTGAGCAAAGGGCCGAAAGCAACGGTGGACTGGGCTGATTTGATCGGACGCGTCGCCTCTGACGGCGACCGGGAGGCTTTCAAGCGGCTGTTTGAGCATTTCGCGCCCCGCATCAAGGGCCTGATGCTCAAAGCCGGGTGCAGCCCTGACGAGTCGGAAGAGATCGCCCAGAGCACGATGATCGCCGTGTGGCGGAAGGCGCACCAGTTCGATCCCGCCACCGCCGGCGCGCCGGCCTGGATTTTCACCATCGCGCGCAATCTGCGGATCGACTTGTTCCGCCGCAGGGCGCGGACGGACCGCCTGGAAACCGGTCCCGAGCTGCCCGATGCACCGGATCAGGCCGAGCCGGCCGATATCCTGATTTCGCGCGGGCAGGATGCGGCGCGGATCGCGTCGGCCCTCAAGCAACTCTCCGCAGAGCAATCCACGGTGGTGCGGCTGTCGTTCATCGAGGAGAGGCCGCATCCCGAAATCGCGAGCGCGCTGGGAATTCCGCTTGGCACGGTCAAGTCACGGATCAGGCTGGCGATGAACCGGCTGCGCGACATTTTGGACGAAGAAGCATGACGATCAGCCATCATCCGCCGGAAGATCTTCTGGCCGATTTCGCGGCCGGCAAACTGGAAGAAGCCCATCAGCTGGTGGTCGGGGTACATGTCGCCGGCTGCCCGCGCTGCACCCGCTTCGTGCAGGCCATCGAGCAGCTCGCAGGCGCCGCGCTGGAAGAGGTCGAACCGGTGTCGATCGCGCCGGATGCGTTCGACCGCGTGATGTCGCGCATTCAAGAGGCTCCGAGGGAGACAGCTGCGCCCTCCCTGGTGTCGGGCATGGATGATGACGTTCCGCCGGCCTTGCGAAAATACCGCATCGGCAAGCGACGGCGGGTCGCGCCCGGTCTCAGCCTGCGGCCGATCGAGCTCTCGAGTTCGGGCAAGTCGCGCGCCTTCCTGCTTCGGTCGGCGCCGGGCTCGCGCATGCTCGAGCACACCCACACCGGCACCGAGCTGACGCTCGTGCTCGAGGGCAGTTTCAGCCATGAGGGCGGGCGCTTCGGCCCCGGGGATTTCGACTATGGCGACGACGAGGTCGATCATCGTCCCATCGTCGGCGACGAAGGCCCTTGCCTCTGCCTCGTCGCGATGACCGGCGACCTGCGCATGAACGGTCTCCTCGGTCGCCTGATCGGGCCGTTCGTGCGACTCTGATTCCGCTTCGTCCTGCTCCCGTCGGGTGATCCGGGCCCGCGCCCGCAGCGTTTCGTAAGGAGACGCAAGGGAGACAGGACATGGCCTGTTCAAGCCTGGCCAATCAGGCGCAGAGCGAGATGCTGAACGGACTGCTGGCACGCGTTTCCGCTGGCGAGACGCGCGCCTTCGCAGAGCTTCACACGCTCACACGCGGCAGGCTGCGCAGGATTGCGCTGGCGGTTGGCGCCGCGCCGCACGACGTCGATGACATCCTGCAGGACAGCTTCTTGAAGATCTGGCGCAACGCCGCCCGGTTCGATTCCGGTCGGGCGTCGGCCATGACCTGGATGTCGGCGATCGTCCGGAACACGGCGATCGATCAACTGCGGACCAGGCGGCAGCCCAGTGTCGAACTGGACGAGGCGCTCGCCGTCCCGGCAGCGGCCGGGCCATCGCCGGTCGAGGATTTCGACTACGCCAGCGCCGAACCGATTGCCCTGGGAGCATTGGCCCGCTTGCCGGAAGATCGCCGCAGGCTGGTCGCACTCGCCTATCTCGAAGGCGAGAGCCGCGCGAGTCTGTCACGGCGCTTCAATGTGCCGGTCGGCACCATCAAGACCTGGCTGCACCGGACGATTTTGGCGGTGCGCAAGGATTGCCTCAGCGTAGCGGCCGCAGCCTGACGCCGACGAGAGCGCGTACATGAACGCAGAGATCATCGAATTTCCCGAGCGTGGGCGCGAGCAGCGGCTTGCCTCCGCGACTGCAAGGCTCGAAGCGATCGTGAGAGAAGTCGAACACATCGTGGCCGACGAGCCTGCAGCCGGCGTCGATCGATTGCTCGCAATGATGGAGCGCATGGGCGATCAACTGGTCGAACTCGCGAGCCTCCTGCTCAACGAGGACTCGAAGCTTCAGGCTCACGAGGCCTTCAAGTCCTTGTCCGACAAGATCGCGGACACTAGAGATACATTCGAGCTGCTTGGAAGACAGAAGCAGACCTGACGCGTCTGGTGCTGGACGGCGCGGTCGCGCGCGCGCTCAATGCGACAGCTTTTGAGCGACGAGAAATCCGATCCAGGCGCTGACGCCGGCGAGACACGATCCCCAGCACACGTCCGCAACGGTCAGCCCGGTCGACCAGTTTCGCAGCGTCGCCTGGTTGGTCAGATCGTAGGTCGCGTAGGTAAAGCAGCCGAGCAGCAAGCCGGACGTGAAGGCGCGTAGCGCGCCGCCATCTTGCTGCGCCGGCAGTACGGCAAACCAGATCAGGCCGAGAGGATACAACAGGTAGAATACCGCCGCGGCCGGCAGGTTGGGCTGGGTTCGCAACATGTCGCCCAGCACCGGCCGATAAAGCCTGTCGACCATGATCGTCAGCCAGACCATGTCGATCGCAACGAAGGTCACGGCCACAGCAAGATAGGTCAAGAAAAGATTCATGTCCGTGCGTCTCGTCGCTCTGCATCCGGCTCATCGGCCGCCCGTGAGTTTAACGCTCGACAGGCTATGGCGGATCACTTCAAGCGGTTCGCTTGCGATGCCGCGAAACGGTCGTCTCGAAGCACGAGGCGCGCGCTCAGGTCCGTCGCGGAGGCCAGGGGAAGAAGGCGCTGGTGCGCGCCTGATACGCGCGATAGCGCTCGCCGCGAGATCGCAGCATCTGCTCCTCGAGCGGCGGGATCCCGCTCACGTGGACCAGGATCCAATACATGATCGCCGGTGCCGCCAGGCTGGCCCACCCCCAGGCATAGAAGGGCGCGAGCGCGATGACCGGATAGGCCAGCCACCCCAGCCATTCGAAGAAATAGTTCGGATGGCGCGACCAGCGCCACAGACTGACATCGCAGACCTGTCCCTTGCTTGACGGGTCGTGTTTGAAGCGCCGCAGCTGCCGGTCCGCCAGGCCTTCGCCTGCGACAGCGATCAGGATGATGACGAGGCCGATGTAGTCCTGCAGCCGCAGTTCCGGCGCCGGCACGTGCGCCGCGAGGAACACGGCGAAGGGGAGCGGCAACGAGACCAGCGCCTGTGATTGCAGGAAGAAGAACATCCGGCGCGGGGCCTCCGCGCCCCATTCGCGCGCATAATTCGCATATCTGGGATCGTCGATCCCCGCTGCAGAACGACGCGCGATGTGCGTGCCGAGCCTGACCGACCAGAGCAGCACAAGCCCCGCGACGAGCCCCTGGCGAGCCGGCAGGGCGCTGTCAAGCGGCCACAAGGCACCGGCCGCACCGACGAGACCGCACGAATAGGACCAGATCGCGTCGACCCAGCCGGAATTGCCCGTGCGCTGCTGGACGACCCAGGCCAGTCCCATCAAGAGACAGAAGGCCAGCGCCATGCAGCCGATCGCCTGAATGTACGGAAGGATCATGCCCTCACCCTAATTGCCCCTGTCTATACGTCATGTCCGCGCTGCGGTTTCGTCGCCAACGCTCGGCTCGGGCGAAGTGATCCGGGCGCCCTTCCCGAACGTTTCCTGATGGTTGCTTCGAGGGCCGTAACGAGCGGTACCGCAGTGGGGGCGAAAAGCATGCGTTTGGCCGTGATCGGGACGGGAATTGCCGGCAATGCCGCCGCGTGGCTCCTGTCGAGACGTTACGCAGTCACCGTTTACGAGCGCGAGCTGCAGCCGGGCGGGCATAGCCACACCGTTCGCGTCGACTATGACGGCGAGCCCATCGATGTCGATGTCGGTTTCATCGTGTTCAACGAGACCAACTACCCGCACTTGACGTCGCTGTTCGCGCATCTCGGTGTGAAGACCCTCGAGACTTGCATGAGTTTCGCCCTGTCTGCAGATCACGGTCGATTCGAATGGCGCGGTGGCGGCGAGAGCGCCCTGCAGACGGTCTGCGGCCTGTTCGCGCAACCCCGCAACCTGGTATCGCCGTCCTATTTCCGCATGCTGGCCGAGGTCGCGCAGTTCAACAAGCAGAGCGTGGCGGATCTGCGCGCCGGCAAGCTGCACGACCTGACGCTCGGCGAGTATTTGAACCGGCGATCATTCGGGCCCCGCCTGTTCTCAGACTATCTCGGTCCAATGGGAGCCGCCATCTGGTCGTCCTCGTCCGACGACATCCTGTCGTTTCCGGCGGAGAACTTCGTCGCCTTCTTCGACAATCACCGCCTCCTGCACCTCGATCGGCCGCGCTGGCGCACCGTGGAGGGCGGCAGCCGGCGCTATGTCGACAAGCTGACCGCTTCGTTCAGGCACAACATTCGGCTAGGCTGCGCGGTAACATCGATCGACCGAACGGGGCATGGCGTGACCGTCCGCGACAGTCATGGCGGCGTCGAGAGTTACGATGCCGTGGTGATGGCTTGTCACAGCGACCAGGCCTTGGCGGCGTTGTCGGATGCCGACGCCCAGGAGCGTTCCATCCTGGGAGCGATCGGATATGCCCCGAACACCATCTATTTGCACCGCGATCCCGGTCTCATGCCCCGGCGCCGTCAGGCCTGGGCCTCCTGGAACTTCCTGCGCTGGCCGCGGCAAACGGCTGCCCTGAACGACGTCGCGGTCACTTATTGGATGAATCGGCTGCAGGGCATCGACGAGCGCAAGCCATTGTTCGTCAGCCTCAACCCTCCGTTCGAGCCGGCGGCCGATCTGACGTTCGGCAAATTCACCTTCGCCCATCCGCAATATGACATGGCTGCATTCGCGGCGCAGCGAAAGCTGCCCGCGATTCAAGGGCGCCGTCGAACCTGGTTCTGTGGCGCCTGGACCGGCTACGGCTTTCACGAGGATGGCCTGCAGGCCGGCATTTCCGTTGCCGAGGCGCTCGGCGTCGAACTTCCTTGGCGTCAACCGGATCCGGCCCTGGCCGAGGCTGCCGAGTAAGGCGATGGTCCGAGCCACACCAGCCGAAACCGAGAATGCGACGGCGCCCGCCGCGCTCTATTGGGGAAAGGTGATGCACGCGCGCTGGCGCCCTGTGCAGCACAGGTTCACCTACCGCGTGATGAGCCTGCTGATCGACCTCGACCGGCTGAAGGAAGCGGATCGCCAGTCATGGCTGTTCGGCATCAATCGAGCGGCACCTTTCAGCTTTCACGAGCGCGATCATGGCGACGGCAGAGGCGCAGGCCTCAGCGAACACGCCCGACAGCTCGCAGCCGACCACGGCATCGACCTGTCCGGAGGCCGCATACTCCTGCTCTGCTATCCCAGGGTCTTCGGTTACGTGTTCAATCCGCTCTCGGTCTACTTCTGCTATGGCGCGTCCGGCAATGTCGCGCTGATGATCTACGAAGTCCGCAACACCTTTGGCGAGATGCATTCCTACGTCCTGCCGGTGCAACAGGACGGCGCGAGCTCGTCCATACGCCAAAGCCAGGCGAAGGCATTCTACGTTTCACCCTTCATGGAGATGGAAACGCATTACCGCTTCAGCGTTTCTCCACCCCGGCAGGATGTGAAAGTCAGGATCCTGCAGAGCAGCGCGCAGGGCGCGATGTTTGCGGCAGCATTCTGCGGACGACGTCGTGCCCTGACGAGCCGCTCCCTGTTGGCGGCGATGTTCAGCCTGCCCTTCCTGACCTTCAAGGTGATCGCGGCCATTCACTGGGAAGCGATGCGGCTCTGGCTGAAAGGTGTTCCGTACGTGCCTCGTTTGAAACAACGCGAGATCTGAACCATGGACCTGGCAGCCACCCATCCCGCCGTTCAATTTAATGGCGTCCCGTTCTTTGCCCGCCTGGCTCTCCGCCTCGCGTCGCAACTCCGGTGCGGCACCCTCCATGTGCGCCTTCCCGACCAGAGGATGGTGACGTTGCGCGGTCAGCTTCCAGGTCCGGCGGCCTCGATCGAGCTGAAGAACTACAGGTTCGCGCGCAGCCTGGTCATCGGCGGTGATATCGGCATGGCCGAGGCCTATATCCGAGGCGATTGGACCACGCCCGATCTCGCTCAGCTTCTGTACGTGTTCTGTCTCAACGAGGATCTGGTCGACAGTGCTTTCGCCGGAAACATGCTGGTTCGCCTCTGCCGGCGAGGGCTCCATCGCCTGCGCCGCAACACCAGGGAGGGATCGCGGCACAACATCCACCAGCATTACGATCTCGGAAACGAGTTCTTCTCTGCGTGGCTCGATTCCAGCATGACCTACTCGTCGGCCCTGTTCTCGCCACAGACGACCGACCTTCCCTCCGCGCAACGGCACAAATACGAGCAGCTGGCGAAGGCGATCGATTTGCAGCCGGGTCAGAGCGTGCTCGAGATCGGATGCGGTTGGGGCGGCTTCGCCGAATTCGCCGCCAAGACTTACGGCGCCAAGGTGTTGGCCCTCACCATCAGCAAGGAACAGCACGATTTTGCACGTCACCGGATCCACAAGGCCGGGCTCGCCGAGAAGGTCGAGATCCGCTTGCAGGATTACCGCGACCAGGACGGCCGCTTCGACCGCATCGCCTCCATCGAGATGATCGAGGCGGTCGGCGAGCAATTCTGGCCGGCTTATTTCACTCAGCTGAAGCAGCGCCTCAAGCCCGGCGGACTTGCCGGCATCCAGGCCATCACGGTTCACGACGAGCTCTTCAGCAGCTACCGGCAGCGCGTCGACTTCATCCAGAGATACATCTTCCCGGGCGGCATGCTGCCCTCGGCCAGCATTCTGCACTCGCTCGGCAAACGCTTCGAGTTGCCCGTCATCCGCGAGCGCATGTTCGGGCAGGACTACGCCAGGACGATCTCGCTCTGGCGCGACAATTTCAGCCGGGCCTGGATCGACCTGACCTCGCTCGGATTCGACGAGCCCTTCCGCCGGATGTGGGAATATTATCTGTGCTACTGCGAGGCGGGCTTTCGGGCCGGGAAGATCGACGTCGGGCACTTCGTGTTTGCGCGGCAGGGGTGAGATGTGCGCGCCGCTGGGCAACGCGGCGGGTTACCATCAGAGCCCTGAATGACGCGGAAGCTGTTTGGCGATTGAAGCAGACGCGATCTCGATGGTCCTAAAACCCCGCCGCGGGCACCGTCAGCGGACGTCCGCGTATCGCCCGTCCGGCAGTGTCCTTGCCGCTCTGGGTGTCGTCGGTCCAGACCGCGAAGGCCACTTCCTCGGCTGGGCCTGAAGCCGCGACAGCCGCGAGGCTGAAGCGATTGTGGCCGGTGGACGTGTTGAACTGGACGACCTGGCCCAGCGGACCCTTGGTCGAGAAAACCCGCGCCTTCACGTTGGTGGTGGCGGGCTGGTCGACGTTGAGCTGGACCCAGCCGATCAGGAAGCGTCCGCCCGAGAGCGGCGAGAGCGTCGGCCAGGTCGCCTGGATGCGTTGCTCGCTGGTCGAGACGAGATGGAGATTGGCGGGCGAGCCGTCGGCCTTGTACACATCCGCTTCCACGACGATCAGGGTACTCGCCGTGGCGTCTTCGCCGAAATCGTTCAGATGCGCGATGACGAACTGGCCGCCGTCGATCGCGGCCATGGCTGCCGCGGTGGTGGTCGCCGGCGTGATGTGCTCGCTGCCCACCGCTCCCTTCGCGTTGAAGAGCTGATAGCGGATATGCAGGGGACCCGTGATCCGCGCCCGCCATGCGATGACGACGTCGCCATTGGTCAGGCACGCCACCATCGGGACCTTGTGCAGCCCAGGGGTGGTGTTGGCGCGAAACTCGGCGCCGATCCTGCTTCCGTCGGCGCCGAAACGTTGCGCGCGGATGCGCTGGTCGGCCCGCTTGTCCGCCCAGACGACGATGAAGTTTCCGTCCTGCAGGCGCGCCAGGGCGGGCCGGATCAAAGGCTCGACCGGCGACGTCGAGACCTGGATTTCCGGTCCCGACAGCGTATCGGCATCGAAGATGCGAAGCTTGAGCTGGGTCGGCGCCGTCGCGGCGCTGCCGGCCGCCTGCTCGTTCCAGGCCACGACGAAGCCCGATCCGTACTCCACGGCCACGGGAAGCTGCCGCCGCGGTCCCGGCGGCGTCGGCAGGTTGATCAGGATTTGGTCGCTGCTCTTGGCACCGCCCGCACCGAACATCTGGCCCTTGATCGTATTGTCGCTGTGGTCTTCCCACACCACGACGAATTGGGTGCCCTGAAGGCCGCACACGCTGGGCTGGCTTTGATCGCCGGCTGTGGTCGTGTTGATCAAGACCTCGTCCATGGCGTTTCCCTTCCTCAATCCAAACGTGATGAAAAGCGCAGGGTCGACCGAAAGTTGGGACTATAACACGAGCGCTTGCGGCGATCGCAATTGAGTTTGGGGCAATGCGACGCATCAGGATGGCGACCTGGACGCGATTCATTTCCAATTTATGAAGGGCACAGATCGAACCGACGCCGCCGGTTTCAGACTCGCTCAACGGTTCGCGCCTAGACTTCCAGGTTGTAGGAGGCCGGCATGTCAACCGATGCTATTGTCGACGAAACCCTGCGTGATCTCGCCAGCGAGCTGGCCGACGGCAGCAAGATCGCGCGCTATCGCGACTCCACGCGCAATCGCATCATGATGCATGCCGTGTGCCATGCCGGCGGGGCCGGTGTGTTCCAGGGCCTGTCATGGGACTACTTCCTGGCCGATGTCGAACTGGAAGCCCGCGCCGCGCGCAGGAAGATGCGCGACATGACGGTCGGTTCGATTTGCGACACGATCGACGTGCTGCCGCCGGCCGCCATCATCCGCCTCGATGCGGCTCTACTGGTCTACTTCACGCCTCGATCCCCCGAGAACGAAGCGCAGGTCGACTGGCTGCTGCAGGGACAGGATGCCGCCACGGTGAAGCGCATGCGGCAGCGGCGCCATGCCGTTCATGCCGCCGAGGCGGTCGCCGCCAAACAGGAAGAGGCCAGACGCGCAGCCGCCGCGCCTGACGAGATGCTCCTCTCGCAATATTGGCCCTGTCCACATGCCGCGATCAGTACCGGGCCTGAGGATTTCCTGCCCTGGATCAAGCTTCAGACTCCCGACACCTGGCACATCATTGTCGAGGGTTGGGACTACAACAGCATGCAGCGCGACGACGTGATCGAGTGGATTCTGGACCAGCCGAGCTGCGACCTGGGCACGGCAGCGCAATACTTCTTCACCGCAGCGATCGGGCTCGCCGACTCCGATCCTGAAAAGCTCAGCCCGGGCTCGCGCCGCAAATGGCATCTCATGAAGTGCGTGGCCGACAATTGGCAACGCGGACTTTACCGGCAAAATCAGTTGCAGCACTCGCTCCAACCATCCGACATGACCTACTACGATGAGCTCGCGGCCCAGCGGCAGGCCGAAGGCCGTCCGCTTCCGTTCGAGGTACCAGGCCCCGCGGCGCGAAAGTTCGGCGGGCGACTAGCGGACTCGCCCTATGTCTATGAGCATTTCCATTTGAGGCTGGGCTTCAACGTGTGGAAGCGACAGCGCCCGCCTGAATGCGGCAAGGACTTTCCGCGCTGCTGCGATACGTAGTCACTACCGAGGCGGCGACCTTCACGCGTTCGCTGGGGGATGAGCGTGGCTACGCTACGCATAACCGAAGCGTGGTGCCCAGGGGCGGAATCGAACCACCGACACTGCGATTTTCAGTCGCATGCTCTACCAACTGAGCTACCTGGGCGTGCTCCAAGAGAGGGGCCAAAGCCCATCGAGCGGGCGGTTTATAGTGGGCTAGGGGCGGCCTGTCCACCCGGCTTCGCCAAGTGGCTTCGCCGGGCGCGGCCCGGCTGTGCACAAGCTATAGCGGGCTGGGCTGGGTTCGCGCGGGACGCGTCGCCGGCCTAAGCAAACAATTGATATCGTTTAATTATTCCACGTCATCCACGTCATCGTCGCGGCCGGGGATGACATAGCTGCCCTTCAGCCATCGGTTCAGATCGACGTCGCGGCAGCGCGAGGAGCAGAACGGACGGGTGGCCTCCGCCTGCGATTTGCCGCAGATCGGACAGGTTTTGAGAGGGCCGGCGGTTTTTTTGATCTGGTCGTCCATGGCAGGCTTCTACCACCCTCATGCGGGCGATGGGATGGGGTTGCTCCGGCCGCCTCGCGCGGCTCCCCAGCGCTCAAAATTCTGCAATCCCTTCAAGGGGCGATCTACGGTGCATGGGGTTGTTTTCGCGATTTTTGTTCGGCTGCGGCTTGCCGGCTCACACCGCGGTGGTGGCGTTGAGCCAGCCGAAGCGGATCGGGAAACCCTCGCCGCCGAGCAGCGTGGTGGTCTCGTAGAGCGGCAGGCCGACCACGTTGGTGTAGGACCCCACCATCTTCACCACGAAGGAGCCGGCGATGCCCTGCACAGCATAGCCGCCGGCTTTGCCGCGCCATTCGCCGGAGCCGATATAGGCCTGGATGTCGTCTTCCGAGAGGCGCTTGAAGCGGACGCGGGTCTCGACCAGGCGCTGGCGGAAGGCCTCACGCGGCGTCACCAGCGTGATCGCGGTGTAGACGCGGTGGTTGCGACCCGACAGCAGGCGCAGGCACTGCGCGGCTTCGTCCACGAGATTGGCCTTGGGCAGGATGCGGCGGCCGACCGCGACCACCGTGTCGGCGGCGAGGATGAAGGCACCACGCAGCTCGTCGTCGAGCTGTACCGATTTCAGCGCCGCATCGGCCTTGGCCCGCGCCAGCCGATTGGCGCAGGCGCGCGGCAGCTCGCCCCGCTTCGGCGTCTCGTCGACGTCGGCCGGCCGGAGTGCGTCCGGCTCGATGCCGGCCTGGTTGAGCAGCGACAGGCGCCGCGGCGAACCGGAGGCAAGTACGAATTTGGGGCGGCCAAGCATCAGGTGATTTGGGAGATGAGGCAGGGGTGAATTGCGCGCGGAACCTATCGGAAGGGGGCTGATTTCACAACCCGGGAACCCGGACTTTGCTGATTCGAGGTTTCCGACATGGCTGTGCCTGCGGTCTGTGACGCGGGTGTTACGGGTACCGAATGCTTACCCGCTTGCCGCGCCGACCTTCGCAAACCGCTTGCGGATGCGCATCAGCAGCTGGTCGCAGACGTCGCGATAGGCCGCCAGCTTCTGGTCGCGGCTGCCCTCGATGGTGGTGGGATCCTGCGTCGGCCAGTATTCGACGTCGGCCGCGAGCGTTCGCGTCAGCTCCAGCGCCTTGTGGTGCGCCTCGGGCGAGAGCGTGATGATGAGGTCGAAATTCAGCCCCTCCCAGTCCTCCAGCTCCTCGAAGGTCTGCGGCTTGTGGGCGGAGATGTCCTGGCCGAGCTCGGCCATCACGGCGACCGCGAAGGGATCGAGCTCGCCGCGCCGGGCGCCGGCCGACTTCACGTAGAGGCCCTGCGGAAACATGTGCTGCAGCAGGCTCTCGGCCATAGGCGAGCGCACGCTGTTCATCGCACAGGCGAACAGCACCGATTGCGGATCGCGTGCGCGTGGCGGCGCCGCCATCGCGGCTACGCCCTTTTGGTAGAGGGCATGGCCTTGTCGGAAAACCGCTGCACACTTTTCCGGGCCATGCCCTAACCCTTCCAGTGCAGGACGGTTATGAGCGTGAACAGCCGGCGCGAGGTCTCGAAGTCGACCCGCACCTTGCCCTTCAGCCGCTCCTGTAGCGTGCGCGATCCCTCGTCATGGATGCCGCGGCGACCCATGTCGATGGCCTCGATCTTGTCGGGGGTCGCGGTGCGGATCGCCTGGTAATAGCTGTCGCAGATCATGAAGTAGTCTTTCACGATCCGCCGGAACGGCGTCAGCGACAACAGATGCGCGACGACGGGCGTGCCATCCTCGCGGCGGATGTCGAACATCAGCCGGTTGCCGGTGATGCCGATATGCAGCGTGAACGGGCCCTTGCCCTCGGCGCCATCGGGCGCGAACAGGTTCTGCTCGATCAGATCGTAGATCGCGATCGCGCGCTCATGCTCGATGTCGGGCCCGGAACGGCCGATCGATTCTTCGTCGAGCGTGACGCCGACGATGCGATTCTGCGAGTCGTCCTGTTCGGGCGGCGTTGTCATGACAGATTGAGGCGCAATCCAATCGAGCGCGAATGGGCATCTAACCCCTCCGCCTTGCCGAGCGTCATCGCGGCCGGACCCAGCGCACGCAGCTGATCCGGGCCACATTTCAGGATCGAGGTGCGTTTGATGAAATCGTGCACCGACAGGCCCGAGGAGAATCGCGCCGAGCGCGCCGTCGGCAGCACGTGGTTGGAGCCACCGACATAATCGCCGATCGCCTCCGGCGTATGCGGCCCGAGGAACACCGCGCCGGCGTTGCGGATCTTCGCAGCCAGCGCATCGGGATCGACGGTCATGATCTCGAGATGCTCGGCGGCGATGGCGTCCGCGAGCGGGATGGCGTCGCCTAAGTTCTTCACCATGATGATGGCGCCAAAATCGGCCCAGGACGCGCTTGCTATCGCGGCGCGCGGCAGCGTCTTCAACTGCGCCTCGACCGCTTTTTCGACATCGGCGGCAAGCCGCGCCGAGTCGGTGATCAGGATCGACTGGGCGCTGGCATCGTGCTCGGCCTGAGCGAGGAGATCGGCGGCGATCCAGTCGGCATTGCCGGTGTCGTCGGCGATCACCAGCACTTCAGACGGGCCGGCGATCATGTCGATGCCGACCTTGCCGAACACCAGCCGCTTGGCGGCGGCGACATAGGCGTTGCCGGGGCCGACGATCTTCGCGACCGGCGCGATGGTCGCGGTGCCATGCGCCAGCGCGGCCACGGCCTGCGCGCCGCCAACGCGGTAAACTTCCGTGACGCCGCCGAGATGCGCGGCCGCCAGCACCAGCGGATTGAGCTTGCCGTCGGGCGACGGCACCACCATCACCAGGCGCGAGACGCCGGCGACCCTTGCGGGCACGGCGTTCATCAGCACCGAGGACGGATAGGCCGCGGTGCCGCCGGGCACGTAAAGGCCGGCCGATTCGATCGCGGTGTAACGCCAGCCGAGCTCGACGCCGAGCGCGTCGGTGAAGCGCTCGTCCTGCGGCAGCTGGCGGCGGTGATAGGTCTCGATGCGGTCGCGCGCAAGCTTGAGCGCATCCAGCGTCGCAGACTCGCAGGCCTTCGTGGCGGCCTCGATCTCGGCGGCGGTGACGCGAAGGTTGGATGCATCCAGCGTCAAACGGTCGAACTTTGCGGTGGCCTCGAGCAGCGCCGCGTCCCCGCGCTTCGCGACATCGTCGACGATCGCGCGTGCGGCGGCCTCGACGTCGGCCGAGACCTCGCGTTTGGCGGCGAGGAAGGCCGCGAATCGCTGGTCAAAATCGGCGCTGCTGCGGTCGAGGCGAACGGGCATGTCTGGCTTAATGTCTGGCTTGGCTTCTGGCTGGTCTTTGGGGCGGATTGGCGCACCAAGTCCCCTGCTCAATGGCGCGGCGGGGGAGCGACGTCAACCCTCGCAAGGCACTGTCCTGGCGCAGGGGGCGAGGCGGTGCGGCTGGTATACCGGCAACCTCACACCTCCCCCTCGGTCTCCAGCCCCGTTCCCAGTGCATCCGCCCCGAGGTCCGTCAGCTCACATTCCAGGCATTCGACGTCGAGCCGGATGGCCCCGCCGTGGGCGAACAACAGCAGGGCGCTGCCGGCAGGCTCCTCGTTGCGCCCGTCCCTCGGGTGAAATTCGATGCCGACGAGGTCCAGGACCTTCTCGGGAGCAGCCATGTCGATGTTGCGCGACTTGCAGGCGAGCACGCGGTCGAAGCGGAGCGCTGCGACCAGCCGGCGCGGCTCGGCCTCGCCCTCCAGCGTCTGCTCCCAGTCCAGCCGGCTCATCCCGACCACGAGCCGCTTTTCGCTTTGTCGCCAGAGGATGTCGGAAGCCTGGACATGGGCGTCCTGGACATGAGTCGAGATCACGGCGAGATCGTCGGCGTCGAGTGCGATCAGTTTGAGCTGGGGCGGCATCGCCGACGCTTCTCCTTCGGAGTGGACCGGGCTCAACGCGCACAGGCCGCGAAATTTCCGTCCAAATTAGCGGGTCGGCGGGTCAGAGGCTATTGATATCCTCCATTTCCAGCACCTTCCGCGGATACCCCTCCCGGGCGACGCGGATCATGGCGCGGCCGATCTGCTCGGTCGAGGTGACGAGCCGCGGCGAGAGCCGGCGCAGCACCGACCAGAGCGGCCGGGTTGCGGTATAGACCGCCTGCACCCAGGCGGTCTTGGAACGGGCCCCATGCAGGGGCTGGATCGCGCCGGGCCGGAACATGTAGGCGGCCCTGAACGGCAGCTTGAGCAGATCGTTCTCGGTCTTGCCCTTGATCCGCGCCCACATCCGCGAACCTTGCTCGGTGGAATCGGTGCCGGCCCCGGTGACGTATGTGAACGTCATTTGCGGATTGAGTCGTGCCAGCGTCGTCGCCGCCGCAAGCGTCAGGTCATAGGTGAGGTGGCGGTAGCGCTCTTCGCTCATGCCGATCGAGGAGACGCCGAGGCAGAAGAAGCAGGCATCGAAGCCGGTTAGCTGCGCTTCGATCGTCGAATAGTCCAGGAAATCGTCGTGGATGATCTCCACGAGCTTGGCGCTGCGCACGCCGGTCGGGCTGCGGCCGACCACGAGCACACGGTCGATGCCGGGATCGACCAGGCATTCGCGCAGGACGCCCTGCCCGACCATGCCGGTCGCGCCGAAGATGATGACCTGCATCGGGCCGTCCCCAGCCTGTTCGCGGCTCATGCTGCGACCGCGATCTCGTCGAAGGAGACACCGGTCAATGTCGCCGAAGCATCCCACAGCATGGCGGCAACGGCAAAGTCCTGTGCGTGCGGCATGATCCGCGCCGGCCCCGGCGCCCCCGTCAATTCGTAGAATCCGTTCGGGCCATAATAACCGCCGGGCTCGGCGGCCGGTGAGGTCGCGGCAAACAGCGTTGGCAGCGCGCCCTCGGCGGCGGACTGGCTGATCAAGGGCTGCAGCCACCGGCTCACGCGCGACTGGAGGGAGCTGGTGCCCGGCCCGTTCGCGATCAGATCGGTGCGCGCAAAGCCGGGATGCGCCGCAATGCTCATCACACCGCAGCCGGCCGCGTCGCTCCGGCGCTGCAGTTCGAGCGAGAACATCAGCATCGCCAGCTTGGACTGGCAGTAGGCGCGCCACGGGCGATAGGAATGCTTGCCCTGCAGATCGTCGAAATTGATCGCGCCGGAGCGGTGCGCAAGGCTCGAGAGATTGACGACACGCGCCGCCCGCGCGCGGCGAAGCTGCGGCAACAGATGCGCCGTCAGGGCGTAGTGGCCGAGATAGTTGGTGCCGAACTGCATCTCGAAGCCATCCTCGGTCTGCTGCCGCTTCGGCAGCGCCATCACGCCGGCATTGTTGACGAGGAGATCGAGTTGCTCGTTGCCGGCGGCAAAGCGGCTGGCGAAATCGGCGACGGAGGCGAGGCTGGCGAGATCGAGATGCTCGTAGGCGATCAGCGCATTGGGAAACCGCTCGCAGATGCCCTCGATCGCCCGCAGGCCCTTTGCGTCGCTGCGTCCGGTGAGTATGACAATGGCACCGGCGCCCGCCAGCGCCATCGCCGTCTCGTAACCGAGGCCGCCCGTGGCTCCCGTGACGACGGCCGTCTTGCCGCCGAGAGAGGGGATCTCTGCCGTGGTCCAGTCGGTCATGCCCTATCTCCGTTCCGGGCTGGAATGAGGCCCGCGGACTGTCTAAATGTGCACTGAGTGCAACTTTTCAAGAGGTGAACCAATTTGAAGGCTTCGAAGGTTGCCCGGAAATTGCCCGCGGGCGGAAAATCCCCTGACGGCACCGGCCTGCGCCAGCGCAAGCGGCAGGAGACCCGCGCGCGGCTGACCCGGGCGGCGATGACGCTGTTCCTGGAGCGCGGCTTCGAGGCCACGACCATCGACGACATCGCGGCGGCGGCAGAGGTGTCGCGCCGCAGCTTCTTCCATTATTTCGCGTCCAAGGAGGACGTGGTCGCCGCCTGGCAGGAGAACGCCGCCTGCGCGTTGACCGCCGAGATCGTCGCACGGCCTGCGGACGAGCCCATGCTGACGGCCGCGGAGAACGCGATCGCGGCGGCGATCAAGCGGATCGATCCGGCGGAGACCGCGGCGATGTCGCGGCTCAAGCGCGACAATCCCGCGCTGCAGGCCCGCGACCAGCTCAAATATGAGAAGCTCGAACGCGCGCTGGCCGACGGCCTCGCCCGGCGCGGGCGAACCAAATCGGATCAAATGAAGGCGCGGCTCGTCGCCATGATCGCCACCGGCGCGATGCGCGTCGGCGGCGAGAGCTGGATCGGCGACGGCGCGCGTGAGAAGCCGGAGGCATTCGTCAAGCGCACCTTCGATGCGATCAGGGCGATCCTGAAGTGAG
>NZ_JXDL01000001.1:5760176-5769424 GCF_001590795.1 Bradyrhizobium sp. AT1 | reverse complement strand
GTCTGTCTCCGCGAGCCAACCTCTGTGATTTTGGACTCGCGGAGAGGTACCCCTCATCCGGCGCTTCGCGCCACCTTATCCCACAAGGGGAGAAGGAAGGCGCACGCCGAGTTCGTCCCTCACTCCCTGAAGAACGCCAGCAGGTCCGCGTTGATGGTCTCGGCATGCGTGGTCGGCATGCCGTGCGGGAAGCCCTTGTAGGTCTTCAGGGTGCCCTTCTTCAGCAGCTTGGCCGAGAGCGGAGCGGAATCGGCGTAAGGCACGATTTGGTCGTCGTCGCCGTGCATCACCAGCACGGGCACGTTGATCTTCTTGAGGTCCTCGGTGAAGTCGGTCTGCGAGAACGCGACGATGCCGTCGTAATGCGCTTTCGCGCCGCCCATCATGCCCTGGCGCCACCAGTTCTGGATCACCGCTTCCGACGGCTTTGCGCCGGGACGGTTGTAGCCGTAGAACGGGCCGGTGGGGAGATCGCGATAGAATTGCGTGCGGCTGGCGGCGAGCTGCTTCTGCAGATCGTCGAACACGCTCTTCGGCAGGCCGCCGGGATTGGCTGCCGTCTGCACCATAAGCGGCGGCACCGCGGAGAGGATCGCGGCCTTTGCCACCTGGCTCTCGCCGTGGCGCGCGATGTAGTGCACGACCTCGCCGCCGCCGGTGGAATGGCCGACATGGATGGCGTTCTTGAGGTCGAGATGCGCGGTGACGGCCGCGAGATCGTCGGCGTAATGATCCATGTCGTGACCGTCAGCGACCTGCGACGAGCGGCCATGGCCGCGGCGGTCATGGGCGACGACGCGGTAGCCGTTGTTGACGAAGAAAATCATCTGGGCGTCCCAGTCGTCGGACGACAGCGGCCAGCCATGGCTGAACACGATCGGCTGTCCGCTGCCCCAATCCTTGTAGAAGATCTCGACGCCGTCCTTGGTGGTGATGATGGGCATGATCGCTCTCTTTCAATGAAGTTCAATTGCGTTGCGCGTGAACAGGCACGCACCGACGTTGCGCAGATAGTCGCGCGAGATCCCGAATGCGACGCCTTGCATCAACCGGGATGTTGAGAATCGTGTGATCAGGCAAACGCCATCGGCTTGAAACGACGCCAGGCGCCGACGGTGAGCACGACGAAAAACACCAGCACGATGCCCTGCACCACCGCGAACACCGGTCCCGACGGCGGCGCGGGCGCCACGGCCGGAGCCAGCGCGGCGAGCGCCGGAACTTTAAGGAACGACTGGATCACCAGCACGAAGACGTTGAAATAGAGCGAGATCATCGCGGTCACGACATAGACCGGACGCCAGACCCCTTTGAGCTTCATGCCGTACAGCGCCACGCAGGCGATCGCGAGCAGCACCAGCGAGATGATGCCGATGATGTGCGACGGCAGCAGCTTCTCGAACGGAAACAGGAAGCCGGTAGCGCTGGTCAGGATCGTGAACAAAAGGAAAATCGCGGTCAGTCCCGGCATCGACTTCGAGCCGAGCAGGCCGAACATCACGACGAGGCCGGCGGCGATGGCGATCAGGCTGATGATGACATGGACCATCGTGAAGGCGGGCAGGCTCAAGCCAAGCACCATGACATCTCTCCTGCTCTGCAATTAGATTCAGGAGAGTAGTATTACGGCCCTCATGGGATTGCCACCTGCGTTGACGTCACAGGCACGTGCGCAGCCATGCGTCAACGTGCGATTCGACAAACGCATGGCTGAATTTTTTGCACCGCTGGCACAAACGACAGCAGGCTGTTGTTTGTGCCCGGATGGAGCGCAGCGTAATCCGGGGTTCTCGCGTGTGGATGGCGCTGTCCCGGATTGCGCTGCGCTCCATCCGGGCTACGAGCTCTCAGGTTTCGACGAAAGTCGAATCGTGTCTCACACTTCCTTGGTGTCGAAGATCAGGAGATCGGCACCGCCGCTCGCAAATTTCGGCACGTCACCCGCGGCCGCCTTGCCTGCTTCACTGCCGAAGGCTTTCTGGATGTCGCCCACGCTGTCGAAGGTGAGAATGGCGACGAGATGAACTCCCGACGGTCCCGCGGGGGAGCCGACCGCGCCCGTGCTGACCGCGTACTTCTTCAAGCCGGGAAGCTTCTTGGCGAGCGGAATGTGGGTCTCGGCATAATGCTTGTCGAAGGCGGCAGCGTCCTTGGGCGTCTTGTAGAGCACGACGAGTTCGGCCATTTAGTCCTCCCTTTTGAATCTTTGTTCTTCCACGCGCGATTGGCTTCGCGACGACCGGATAGTCCGTGGGACACGGCAAGATGGCAAGCCACATTCGACTTGCCATTCGATTGTCTTGTCCTTGATTATAGCGCCGGTTTTGCGGCGTCGCCGAGATAGCCGTGCAGGGAGGCCACGACCTGGGCGCCCTCGCCGATGGCGCCGCCGACGCGCTTGACCGAGCCGGAGCGGACGTCGCCGACGGCATAGACGCCGGGCACCGAGGTCTCCAGCGGCGCCACCAGCCGGCCCTGGTTCTGCTCGGACTGCGCGCCCGTGACGACGAAGCCGCCGCGATCGAGCGTCACGCCGCAGCCGTCCAGCCAGGAGGTGGCGGGATCGGCACCGACGAACAGGAACAGATTGCGGATGTCGGCAGAATCCTCGTCATCGGACAGCCGGCTCTTCCAGCGGATGCGCCGCAGCAGCGCGGCCTCGTCACCCTCGAGCGCACTGATTTCGGTGTTGAACATCAATTCGATGTTCGGCGTCGCTTCGATGCGCTCGATGAGATAGCGCGACATGCTTGCTCCTAAGCCGCCGCCGCGGATGATCATCAGCACCTTCTTGGCATGCCCCGACAGGAACACGGCCGCCTGGCCGGCCGAATTGCCGGCACCGACCAGAGCCACCTCCTCGCCCGCGCACAGCCGTGCCTCCACCGGCGAGGCCCAGTACCAGACGCCGCGTCCCTCGAATTTGTCGAGGTTCGCGATGTCAGGCCGGCGATAGCGCGCGCCGCTCGCGACCACCACCGCACGCGAGCGCAAGGGATCGCAGCCGTCGAGCGACACCGCAAACGCGCCGTCCTTGCGCGTGCAATCGAGCGATTTCACCGTGACCGGAATCATGATGTCGGCGCCGAATTTCTGGGCCTGGGTGAAAGCGCGTGCGGTCAGCGCCTGGCCGGAGATGCCGGTCGGAAAGCCCAGATAATTCTCGATGCGCGCGGAGGCGCCGGCCTGGCCGCCGAAGGCGCGGATGTCGAGCACGGCGACGGACAATCCTTCGGACGCCGCGTACACGGCGGTGGCGAGCCCGGCCGGTCCACAGCCGACGACCGCCACGTCGTAGATGCGGCCGTCCTTGGCCCCGCCGATCATGCCGATGGCGCGCGCCAGCTCGGTCTCGTTGGGATTGCGCAGCACCGCGCCGCTCGCGGCGACGACCAGCGGCCAGTCTTCCGGCTTCGGCGAATAGCGCGCGATCACCTCTGCGGCGTCGCGATCGCGCGCGGGATCGAGCAGATGATGCGGCTGGCCGTTGCGGGTAAGGAAGCCCTGCAACCGCACCACGCCGGCGGAGTTCGACGGTCCGATCAGCACCGGACCGCCGATGCCGCCCTGGAGCAGATTGACCCGGCGCAGGATCAGCGCGCGCATGATGCGCTCGCCGAGCTCGGCCTCGGCGACCAGCAGTGCGCGCAACCGGTCCGGCGGCAGCAGCAGTGTTTCGACATCGCCCTCGGCGCGGCCGTCGACCAGCGCCGGCTGCCCGGAGAGCTGGCTGAGCTCGGCCAGAAATTGCCCAGGCCCCTGGTCGATGACAGGCGTGACATGACCGAGCCCGTCGCGCTGGGTGATGGCGACATGACCCTTCAGCACCACGAACATGCCGGGCCCCGGCTTGCCGGTCTCGAACAGGAACTCGCCGTCGGCGTAATTGCGGACCTCGCCGAAGTGCCTGATCCGTTCGATCTCGGCCGGCGTCAGCGTCGGAAAGGTCTGCTCGGGGCGCGTGAAGCGCGACATCAGCGCCTCACCGCCGGTTGGCTGCTGTCCGTTCTGCCCCATTGTCATTCTCGCTCGTTCCAATGTCTCAGCTGCCGGCCTTGCCGGCGGTCCCCTCATTTAGGGAACCATCTTCGTTCTGCGAGGGCTCCGCGCTTGTGGCGCGTTCGCGCGCTTGCAGCTTCCGCCGCTTGAGGTTTTCGCGCAGCGCCGATTTCAGGCGCTCGTCGCGGGACGACTTCGCCTGTCTCGTGCTCTTGTCGTTCTCGTCGGTCATTGCGGGTCCGATACTACCATCGCGATAACTTGCCCAGAGAATGCGGCAGCTCAAGAGGTCCCGCGCGATCCGATCGTGCGAAAGTCGAAATGGACCGAATCCGCGCCCTTGGCCACCTGACCAGTTGGCCGGGGATGAGCCGAGTGCGAATCGGCGGAACGACGGCGGTTTCGAGCGAAACCGACCAATTTGGCCCCGATATCGGCCCGATTTTCTCGCTCTGACGGGCCAAGCGAGCTTGCACAGGAGGGGGGCTTGTGGCAGATATCGGCCCGCTTGGTAGGCCCCTCGGGCGCCCGATTCTTCACCAGCACATGCTGCCGTAGCTCAGTGGTAGAGCACTCCATTGGTAATGGAGAGGTCGACAGTTCAATCCTGTCTGGCAGCACCATTCTCCCCCGATTGAAGCGAGCTCAAGCAAGCCTTCTTTTTGAAACAGGCCTTGCGACTGGCCAGCGAGCCTGCAACCTGCACGGATGCCATCGTGATCAAACGTTCCCTGCCCTATGAAGGACTGCTCCACGAGATCGTCGAGCATAACGGCGTGCTCTATCTCGGCGGCATCGTCCCTGAAGATGCGGGGCTCGACATGGCCGGCCAGGCCGACGACGTGCTGCGACAGTTGAAGACCTTGCTCGAGGGCGCCGGCTCCGATCTCTCCTGCGTCCTGCAGGTGACCATCTTCATGGCCGATCTTTCCGACAAGGCGTCGTTCAACGAGGTATGGAAGCGCTATTTCACCGCGGACCATCTGCCCGCGCGCGCCGCCGTCGGCGTTGCTGATCTCGGCAAGGGCGTCAGGCTGGAGCTGACGGCGACCGCCGCCCGTCGCTGATGGGCGACAGCGGCGAGCGCGAACACTCCGTCATTCTGATATCCACACATGGCGCAGCGTTCTCGCGGCTTGAAGCGCCCGAGTTTTGCTCGTTTCCTTGACCCTCTTCTGTGAAGAGGGCGCAGGGAAGGCCGGGTGCCGACAGGCACCCGCGGTCCGCTGCGCGAAATGCACACGCAGGAAGAACCGCACAGCAGCATACAGGTGACGCCGATCACTCGGCCTTCCCGCGATGGTCGGACGGCTTATGCCGTGCTCTCCCGGGAGCCGAACTTTCCTTTGGCCTCCCTCGCCGTTCGAATTGGATGATGCCGTCCACCCGGTTGGGCTCGCGCACATCTTCGATCCGGCTTGACCGTAGCAACGACGGCCAGGACCACACGGTTTTGCCGTACGCACGGCCCGCCATTTCACCCGCAGTATTCCCGGCCCTGTCGACGAAGCCGGAAACTTACAGACGAGACGAAGCCTAGCAGCGCCGTCGTCCGCACGCGGGGTTCAGGCTCACAGGGACTACCCGCCCTGCCCGCCCCATCTCGTGCCGACGCTGCCGCGTCCACCGCAAGCCCGGCTCGCGATCAAGACGACCTCGAGATCGCCCCTCTTCAGTGAGCCGGGGTGGACGACACATACGCCAAAACCGAATTTCGGTAAAGTGGAATATTTTTGCGGCAGGGGCTTGACGGGTTTGGGTGTTTTGCCCGACGGGCCGCGGTGGCGCGGCGCAGGTAAGGTTAATTGTTCCTTTCGATTGTCGGTAAAATTCTATCTATTATCGTCTTGGCCGTGGATGATGAACCAGGGGCTTCGATAGTGCTTGCGTTTTGCCTGATCGTGATTGGGACTGCGTTGCTTCTCTCCGGCATCGTCGCCTTCGGCTTTCACCGAAACTCGCTGCACTCGATGGCGTTGCTGTAGCCGGATCGGGTCGCCGGCCCGCGGGATGGGTGCGAGCGGCTCGTGTGCCGTCGCGCGCAGTTCGTAGGATGGGTAGAGCGCAGCGAAACCCATCAAGTCGTGCGGCGCGACGAGAAGCGATGGGTTTCGCTGCGCTCTACCCATCCTACGCATCATCGATTGTCGTTATCCGCCGCGTGCCTCGCAAACCGCTCGTCCGCGCGCCTTAGCCTTCGGCACAGTTCGCGGTTGATGTTCTGCAGGACGATCACGTAGGCGTGGATGTCGGACTTGTAGCAGGCGTAGAGATTCTTCGCGGTGAGCTCGTACAGCACCGTCGGGGCCTCTGCGACCACCGTGGCGGAGCGGTTCTGCATTTCGATCAGCGTCATCTCGCCGAAGAAATCACCGGGCTGCAGAACGGAAATCGTGATGGCGCTTCCCGCATTCGCCCGCTTGCTCACCGCGAGGCGGCCGGACTTGACGATGAACATCGAACGTCCCGGCTCGCCTTCCGCCACGACGGTCTCGTTGGCCTCGAAACGGCGCTCGGCCAGCATCGACGTCAGGAGATCGAGGCTTCCGTCGGAAAGGCCGCCGAAGAACGGCGTCGCGAGCAGGAACGTTTTCAGATCGGCGGCAGTGACGGTCATGGAGCGAGGTTACGCCCGGTCGCCAGCAGCGACAAGTTGAGCGACGTAGCCCGGATGGAGCGCAGCGCAATCCGGGGCTGTCAGCCGCGGGTACAGCCTTCCCGGATTACGCTTGCGCTCCATCCGGGCTACGGGCTGTCCCCGCGCAGCGTCCGTCGCTTTCGCCAGACCTGCAGATCAATCATGACCTTTGCGGTCGCCGCGACGACCAGCACGCACAGCGCCGCTTTCGAGATCGTCTCCATCGTGCCCTCGATCAAAAGACAATGGACCACGCTGCCGGCGACGATGACGAGCGCCAGCGGCATGTGAATGAAGCGCCAGGTGCGCGGGCGCAGCTCGAAGCGACGGCGCAGGGACGCCAGCAGCGCGACAATGAAGATGGCCCACATCGCGGTGACGCCGAAAGGAGAGAACGGCGTCGGCGAGGTGTAGGTCAGGGCGTCGATCATGTCGGGCGGGCTGGTGATCCAGAGGCCGGCGACGTGGATCGCCACGGCCAGCACCAGCGCGCCACCGATCCAGTGGTGGGCCCGCCGCCCGCGATAGGCCGACAGCGGCGCCAGATAGCCGCCGATCAGCAGCGGCTGCACCAGCACCAGGCCGAGCGCAACGATGCCGGCAAATCCGGCGAGGATGTAGAGCGGACCGCGCCATGCCAGTTGCTCGCTCGTTGCCGCAAGCGCGATCGGCACGCCGATGGCCACGGCAAGGGCGATCCAGATCAGGATCACCCGCGGCGATCTCCACCTCATCATCCGCCGGCCCGGTTAGGCCGGCTGCAGCACGAAATGCGCCTCGAGACTGGTTTCCTTGGCGCTGCGCATCACCGGCCGCAGGAACACCGTCTTGAACTCACCACTGTCATAGGCGAGGTGGCCGTGCGGCTGGCCGAAGATCGGAATAATCTGCGGCATCTCCAGCCGGAACTTACCGTCCTTGTCGGTGAGCGTGGCGCCGTGGCTCTGCGGCTCGTGCTCCTGGCCTTCGACCGTGTGCGCCCAGATCTGGATGCGCTGGCCGGCGAGCGGCGCGCCGTCGCCGGCACGGCGCACGGTGCCGCTCATCCAGAAGCCGCCCTTGCCGATGCGGTCCACGATCGCCGCGCCCTTGCGGTAGTTATTCGCGCCGCCCGACATCGTTTCGGTCGGCGCAAGGCCGTCGGCGCGGGCCGGCAGCAGCAGGCCGGGGACGCCCGATACCAAGACGCCGGTTGCGAGGACGGAGCCGCCCGCAGCGAGCAGGCTTCGGCGGTTGAATACGACCTCGGTCATGTCCGGTTCCTCCTCGCAACCGTGGGGCTGCTGCCGCAGGCTACAACAACAGGCGCAAAACGCCCAGTTGCGACGAAGGGCGCCTAAGGTCGCAATAACAGTGTTGTGAACGGAGGCGCGAGCCACCCGAACAGCTATGGAGGATGCGTCACGCGGCGCGAAACCCATCAAGGCCTTGCCTGATGACGAGCAGAATGGGGTTCGCAAGTGCTCTACCCATCCTCCGCGCCGACACTACATGTGGTCACACAGCCTCCTCCCGCCGGACCTCCCCCATGATCCCGTTCTCCGTGCTCGACCTCGCGCCGATTTGCCAGGGCTCCAACGCCTCACAGGCGTTCCGAAATTCGCTCGATCTGGCGCAGCATGCGGAAGGCTGGGGCTTCAAGCGGTTCTGGCTCGCCGAGCACCACAACATGACGGGGATCGCGAGCGCGGCGACGTCGGTGGTGATCGGCCACATCGCCGGTGGCACGACAACCATCCGCGTCGGCTCCGGCGGCATCATGCTGCCGAACCACTCGCCGCTGGTCATCGCCGAGCAGTTCGGCACGCTGGACTCGCTGTATCCGGGGCGGATCGATCTCGGGCTCGGCCGCGCGCCCGGCACCGACCAGTTCACCGCACGGGCGCTGCGGCGCGACCTTGCCAGCTCGTCCGAGAATTTTCCGCAAGACGTGCTGGAGCTGCAGGCGCTGCTCGGCGACGTGCAACCGAACCAGGCGATCCGCGCCGTGCCCGGCATGGGGACCAAAGTGCCGCTGTGGATTTTGGGATCGAGCACGTTTGGCGCGCAGCTCGCCGCGATGCTTGGCCTGCCGTTCGCCTTCGCCTCGCATTTCGCGCCGCAGATGATGATGCCGGCGCTGCGCGAATATCGTGCGCGTTTCGAGCCATCGGCGCAGCTCGACAAGCCCTATGCGATGATCGGCGTCAACGTGTTCGCGGCGGATACCGACGAAGCGGCGCGGCGCATGTTCTCCTCGCTGCAGCAGCAATTCATCAATCTGCGCCGCGGCACGCCAGGCCCGCTGCCGCCGCCGGTCGACGACATGGACGCGCTGTGGTCGCCGGCCGAGAAGGCGATGGTGGGGCAGTCGCTGTCCGTCTCCGCGGTGGGCTCGCCGGCCGTGGTGGAAGAGAAGCTGAGGGCGCTGATCGCCGAGACCGGCGCGGACGAATTGATGACGACGGGGCAGATCTACGATCACGCCGCCCGGCTGCGCTCGTTCGAGATCGCGGCCGAGGTGCGGGAGAGGTTGGGGGTGCAGCCGGTGGTGTGAGAAGGCCCGATGTTGCGTCGATGAAGGTGCGCTCCCTCCCCCGCTCGCGGGGGAGGGTTGGGGAGAGGGTGCCTC
>NZ_JXDL01000001.1:5753683-5759352 GCF_001590795.1 Bradyrhizobium sp. AT1 | reverse complement strand
GNGCCTCCGCAACGGGACATCCCCCGAGAGGAAAGAGCCCTCACCCCGACCCTCTCCCGCAAGCGGGAGAGGGAGCGCACTGCGTTCGTGGCGAGCTTTGAGCCCTTTAATCCGCAAACCCGAACAGCTTTGCCGGATTGTGCACCAAGATCTTCTCCAGCTCCGTCTGGTCGGCGACATAGCGGTACATCAGCTCGAGCAGATCGGCATCGTTCGGCGGCTGCTTCACCGACACGGGATGCGGCCAGTCGCTGGCCCAGACGCAGCGATCGACAGCGGCCTCGATATAGGCGCGCGCGATCGGGATGACGTCGTCGTAGGGCGCACCAAGCTTCGAGGTTTTTTCGCCGAGCGACAGCATGACCCAGAAATTGCCCCTGGCCAGCAGCTCCAGCATCTTGCGCAAATTCGGATCGTTTCTACCGGCTTCGGGATCGGGCCGCGCCATGTGGTCGATCAGCACGGGCACGTCGAGGTTCTCGTATTTGGCGACGCTCGACATGATGCCGTCCTTCTCGGGCTGGATCTTGGCGTACCAGCCGAGCTCGCGGATGCGGGCGATGGCGCGGGCGAAATCGGCGTCCGACAGCACGGCGCCGAGCTCCTGACGGAAGCTGAAGCGCGCGCCGCGCACGCCGGCATCATGCAGCTTGGCGAGATAGGCGTCGTTCGCCTCCGCGAACACCAGCGCGTTGGCGCAGCCGCGATAGTTCGGGCCCATCGCTTTGAGCCCGTCGAGCACGACGGCATGGTCGGCGCCGTAAGTCGTGGTCTGCACGATGATGCCGCGCTCGATGCCGAGCTGCTTGTGCATGCGCAGCGCCGCCTCCCAGGTCGCGGTCGGCATCCGGTAGGCCGCACCGGGACGCTCCGGATATCTCTCGATCGGACCCAGCACGTGAAACTGGCTGTCGACGGTCTTCGGCGGCGGTGCCTTGACCGGGCGGCGCGGATTGGGATCGAACGGCAGATAGGTCGGCATGTAAGTGCTCCTTCAGTCGATCACGGCGGTGAAGTCGCACTGCACCAGCGCGCCGCCGTCCATGTTGTCCATCGGCAGCGCGTGGCGCGCCGGGCGCGAATGCTCGTCCGGAAACATCTTGAGCCATTCGACGTTGATGGGACCGCGGTTGCCGCGATCCTTCAGCCACACCGTCATCTTGATGATGTCATCGGTGCTGCCGCCGGCGGCCTCCACCGTCGCTTTCATATGCGCAAACATGTTGACGCATTGCGCGTCGAGACTCTCCGGCATCGCATTGGTCGCGGGATCGCGGCCGAGGATGACGCCGGACATCACGAGATTGCCGATGCGGCAGGCGTTCGGGATCGGATTGACGTGCTTGAAGCCGCCGATGTGGATGCTCTTGCGCCGCTTCTCACTTGTCATGATGCGCTTCCTCTTATTGTTGGTTCAGGCGAACCGGCACGACACCGAGCCGAACGGGCCGTAATCGGCGTGGAACGTGTCGCCGCGGCGGATGTCGACCGGCCGCGTGAACGAGCCCGCCAGCACGACCTCGCCGGCTTTGAGATGCTCGTCATGCGGCGCGAGACGGTTGGCGAGCCAGGCGATGCCGTTGGCGGGGTGATTGAGCACGCCGGCGGCAAGGCCGGTTTCCTCGACCTCGCCGTTGCGGAACAGCAGCGCGCCGATCCAGCGCAGATCGGCGTCCATCGGACGGATCGGCCGGCCGCCGAGCACCAGCGCGGCATTCGCCGCGTTGTCCGAGATCGTGTCCATGACCTTGCGGGTCTTGCCGGTCTCGGGATCGACGCGATGCATGCGCGTCTCCAGGATCTCGAACGCCGGCGTGACGTAATCGGTGGCGTTGAGCACGTCGAAGATGGTGCAGTCGGGCCCGCGCAGCGGCGCCTTCAGCACGAAGGCGAGCTCGACCTCGATGCGCGGCGCGTGGAAGCGATCGAACGGAATCGGCGTGGCGTCGGCATAGAACATGTCGGCGAACAGCACACCGTAATCCGGCTCGTTGATGCCGACCGCGTTCTGCATCGCCTTCGAGGTCAGGCCGATCTTGTGCCCCTTGATGACGCGGCCGCGGCCGAGCTGGAGCTTGGTCCAGGCGCGCTGAACGGCGTAGGCATCCTCGATGCTGAAATCCGGATACTCCTTCGTGAACATCGGGATCAACGATTTCGTGCGCTCGGCCTCGTCGAGGCGTGCGGCAAGGCGTTCGATCGTGGCGTTATCGAGCATGATCTATTGCTCCGCCGCGACGGTGTTGCGCAGCACGCCGATGCGGCTGGACTCGACCTCGACGACGTCGCCGACTTTCAGCCAGCGCGGCGGATCGAAGCGCGCACCCGCGCCGGTCGGCGTGCCCGTGACGATCATGTCGCCGGGCTTGAGGGTTGCGAAGGTCGAGAGATAGGAGACGATGAAGTCGAACGGGAACATCAGCCGCTCGGTGGTGTCCTGCTGCCTCACCTCGCCATTGACGCGCGTGGTGATGTCATGGGGACCACGCGGGTCGAGCTCGTCCGACGTGACGATCCACGGACCGATGCTGCCGGAGCGATCGAAATTCTTGCCCTGGGTGACGTTGAACTTGCCGTGGCGCAGCCAGTCGCGGATCGTGCCTTCGTTGCACAGCGTCATGCCGAAGATGTGCGACCACGCCTGCTCGCGCGGGATGTGACGGCCGCCCTGCCCGATCACGATGACGAGCTCGCCCTCGTAGTCAAGCTGGTCCGACACTTTCGGCTTCTCCAGCGGCTGGCCGGAGCCCGTCATCGACGACATGCTGCGCACGAACAGGCTCGGATATTTAGGCAGGTCCGAATTGTCTTTGTACTCGGCGTTGCGCTCGGCGTAGTTGACGCCGATGCACCAGAGCTTTTCCGGCGCCAGCACCGGCGGCAGCAGGACGAGCTTGTCCAGCGCGTAGTCGGGCTTTTGTCCGGCGGCTGCTTCCTGCGCATCGGCGAGCGCGTTGGCCGCGATCAGCGCGCGCACGTCGGAGAAGTCACGGCCGATGCGCCGGGTCAGATCGATCACACCGCCTTCGACGGCCGCGCCGTAGCGCGGCTCTCCGTCCAAGAGATAGCTTACGAGGCGCATGGTCGTTCTCCAATGATGTTCGGGTGAGCTGCGACGCGGGCGCGCTCAGTCTTTCGATTTCGGGGTCTGGAATACGGTGTTCAGCGTCACGATCTCGCCGAGCCGCGCGTAGCGGGGACCGCCGATGCGCGCGATCGGGTCGAGCGCCTTGGTCTCGACCTTGCCGTCGTTCACGAGACCGTCGCGGATGTGGAACATCACGACCTCGCCGACGATGAGCCGGCTCTTGGCGTCACCGAATTCCAGGCACTGCCGGAAGCGGCACTCCATCGCCACCGGCGCTGCCGCGAGCCGGCGCACCTTGATGAGCTCGCAGGGTAGCGTTTCGAGCCCGAGATGCTCGACCTCGCTGATGTCAGGCGGGTGCTCGACCGAGGAGTCGTGCACCGCCGACATCAGCGGCGCATCCGCGATGTGGATCACATATTCCTCGGTATCGAGGATGTTGTGCGCGGTGTCCTTGTAATCGGCGCCCTTGCGGCCGACGCTGATGGCGAGCATCGGCGGCTTCTGCGAGACGAAGGTGAAGGCGCTGAACGGCGCGAGGTTGAGCACGCCCTTGCGCGACAGGCTGGTCACCCAGGCGATCGGGCGTGGCACCACGATGCCGGTCATCAGGCGGTAGATGCGCTCGGCACCGAGTTCGGTAGGATCGATCCGCATGCTCAGTTGGCCGTGATATTGGCCTTGCGCACCACCGGAATCCACTTGGCGTCCTCGCGCTCGAGATAGGCCTTGAATTCGTCCGGCGTCATCGGCGTGGCTTCGCCGCCGAGCTTTTCAAATTTGTCGACGATGGCAGGATCCTTGAGGATCGCGGCCAGCGTTTCGTGCAGCTTGTCGATGATCGGCGCCGGGGTGCCCGCGGGTGCGAACAGGCCCGTAAAAGTCTGGCCGTCGAAATCCTTGTAGCCGAGCTCGGCAAAGGTCGGCACGTCGGGCAGCGACTTCAGGCGGTGCGGGCTGGTGACGGCCAGCGCACGGAACAGGCCGGCCTTGATGTGCTGGAGGCTGACCGTGAGCTGGTCGAACGCGAACTGCACCTGGCCGCCGAGCAGGTCGTTGATCGCCGGCGCGTTGCCGCGATAGTGCGCGGTGACCCATTGCACGTCGAGGCTGGACTGCATCAGCTCGCTGAGCAGATGGTTGGTGGTGCCGGGGCCCGGGGACGCCATGGTCAGCTTGCCGGGCTCGCGCTTGGCGAGATCGATGAACTCCTTCAGCGTCGTCGCCTGCACCGACGGATGCACCTCGAGCACCAGCGGCGTCATCGAGATGGTCGAGATCGGCATGAAGTCCTTTTTCCAATTATAGGCTTCACGCTTGTTGATCTCGGTCGCGAACAGCACCGGGCCGTTGGCGCCGACGAACAGCGTGTAGCCGTCGGGCGCCGATTTCGCGAAAGCCTCGCCCGCGATCATGCCGCCGGCGCCGGCCTTGTTCTCGATGACGAAGGGTTGGCCGAGCTTTTCCTGCAGTTTGTCGGCGACGATGCGCGCGGCGCTGTCGACATTGCCGCCGGCGGGATAGGGCACGATCAGCTTGACGTTGCGTGCCGGCCATTGCTGGCCCGATGCCGGCCCCGCCAGCATCGCAGTGGCAGCAGCTATGGCAATCCAGATTAATCTCATGTTAACCTCCCGGCGGCGCTTCCAATTTTCACCTCGAATGCCGCAGGCGTCGCGCTGAGGCACGCGGAAGGCATCTCGATTGGAGCGCAATCTCCAGATGCGCACTTTACCTGTCGAGTGAATTGTGGCGTTCTTGTCCATAATATGGACAATACCAGACTAGCCCGCAACGCCATGGAACCGCGGCAGGGCGCGCAGGCCATCCGGCGCGCGCTCGCGGTGCTGCGCATTCTCGCCGCAGGCCGCGAGGCCGGTGTGCCATTGGCCGAGGTGGTGCGTGCGACCGGCCTCACCCGTCCCACCGTGCATCGCATCGTGCATGTGCTGATCGAGGAAGGCATCGTCGAGCGGAACGCGCGCACCGGACGTTACGCCATCGGCAACCAGGTGCCGGAGCTGGCGCTGGCACGGCCGCGGCCGTCGCGGCTGCTGATTGCCGCCAATCCGTCGCTGCAACGTGCCTCCACCGAGGTCGGCGACACGCTGTTCCTGACGGTGCGCACCGGCAACGACACGCTGTGCGTCGATCGCCGCATCGGAATCTATCCGATCCAGGTGCTGTCGATCGAGGTCGGCGCGCGCCGGCCGCTCGGCGTCTCCAGCGCGGGCGTCGCGATTCTTGCCGCGATGCCGGCACAGGAGGCGCGAAAGATCGTCGCAGCCAACGAAAAGCGGTTCCAGGCCTACCAGACGGATGTGGCGACCGTCCTCGGCGAGGTCACCGCCGCGCGACGGCTGGGATACGGCCTGAGGGAGATCGGCCTCGTGCAGGGCACGAAATCGATCTCGACCTGGATCAAGACCCCGGACGGAAAGCCCGCCGCGGCGATCACGGTCTCCGCCGTTCGAACGAGGCTCGGGCCAAGGCGCGAGCAAGAGGTCGCGGAGATATTGCTGCGGGAGGCGCGGATGATCGAGCAGGCGATCGGAGGCTAAGCACGGAGGGCGCTGCTTCG
>NZ_JXDL01000001.1:5750666-5753663 GCF_001590795.1 Bradyrhizobium sp. AT1 | reverse complement strand
CCTCTCCCGCTTGCGGGAGAGGCCGACGCGCCCCGGGCGATGCGAAGCATCGTCCCGCGCGCGGCGGGTGAGGGCTCTCTCCGCGCAGGGACATTCGGCAAATTCTCAACACCCCCAACGCGGAGACACCCTCCCCAACCCTCCCCCGCAAGCGGGGGAGGGAGCACACCGTCGTCGCAGCGATGTCAATGGGCTGACTTCGCGCGCATTTTTGTGGCACAAGAACCGCCTCGCGACCGACCAACGAGGCCACGCATGCCCGCGCCGAAACCGCCTGCCTTCGAGACCCTGAGCCTGCATGCGGGCCAGCATCCGGATCCCGTGACCGGGGCCCGCGCGGTGCCGATCTACCAGACCACGTCCTACGTGTTCCAGGATTCCGACCACGCCGCGGCGCTGTTCAACCTGGAGCGCGCGGGGCACATCTATACCCGCATCTCCAATCCGACCACCGGCGTGCTGGAGGAGCGGCTCGCGGCGCTGGAAGGCGGCGTCGGCGCGATCTGCACCGCGAGCGGCATGGCCGCGCTGCATCTGGCGATCGCCACGCTGCTCAACGCCGGCGACCATATCGTCGCGTCGAGCTCGCTCTATGGCGGCACCATCAATTTGCTGGCGCACACGCTGCCGCGCTTCGGCATCACCACGACATTTGTGAAACCGCGCGATCTCGACGCGTTCCGCAGCGCCATCAAGCCGAACACAAAACTCGTGATCGGCGAGACCATCGGCAATCCCGGGCTCGAGGTGCTGGACATTCCCAAGGTCGCGGCGATCGCGCATGAGGCAAGAATCCCGCTCTTGATCGACAACACCTTTGCCACACCCTATCTCAGCCGGCCTATCGAGTTAGGGGCCGACATCGTCATGCATTCGGCGACCAAGTGGATCGGCGGCCACGGCATCGCGATCGGCGGCGCCATCGTCGACGGCGGCCGGTTCGACTGGCGCGAATCGGGCAAGTTCGGCGTGCTGACCGAGCCCTATGGCGGCTATCACGGCATCGTCTTCGACGAGCAGTTCGGCACGGCGGCCTTCATCATGCGCGCGCGCACCGAGGGTTTGCGCGATTTCGGCGCTTGCCTGTCGCCGACCAATGCGTTCCAGCTGCTGCAGGGCGTCGAGACGCTGGGCGTGCGCATGGACCGCCACATGCAGAACACGCACCTCGTGCTGGAAGCCCTGAAGTCCAACAAGGCGGTGGACTGGGTGTTGCATCCCTCGCTGGAGACGCACGCCGACTATCAGCTCGCCAAGCAGCTCTTGCCGCGCGGCGCCGGCTCGATCATCTCCTTCGGCATCAAGGGCGGACGCCCGGCCGGGCGCAAATTCATCGAGAGCCTGCGCATGATCAGCCATCTCGCCAATGTCGGCGACGCCAAGACGCTGGTGATCCATCCGGCCTCGACCACGCATCAGCAGATGGACGCCGAGCAGCTCAAGGCCGCCGGCATCGGTGAGGAGCTGGTGCGGCTCTCGGTCGGCATCGAGACCGCGAGCGACATCATCGACGATCTCGCGCAGGCGCTGCGCATCTCGCAAAAGGTCTGACACCATGAAGCTCTCCGTCAACGGCCTCGAGGTGTTCGCCGCCACCGGCGGCCGCGACTTCGACAAGACCCTGCCTACGGTCGTCTTCATCCATGGCGCCGGCTTCGACCATTCGACCTGGGCGCTGCATACGCGCTGGTTCGCCCATCACGGGTTTGGCGTACTGGCGCCTGACCTTCCGGGGCACGGCCGCTCAGCCGGCCCCTCGCTCGGCAGCATCGCCGAGATGGCGGACTGGACCGCGGCGCTGCTCGATGCCGCAGGCGCCGCGAAGGCGCATCTGATCGGCCATTCCATGGGATCGCTGATCTCGCTGGAGACCGCGGCACGTCATCCCGACAAGGTCTCAGCGCTGAGCCTGATCGGGACCGCCGCGACCATGACGGTCGGCCCGGATCTGCTCAAGGCCGCCGAAGCCAATTCACAGGATGCCAACGACATGGTGTCGATCTGGGGCCTCGGCTTCAACGCCGAGCTCGGCGGCAGCCTCGCGCCGGGCCTGTGGATGCATGGCGGCGCGCAGGCGGTGCTGAAGGCGTGCGAACCCGGCGTGCTGTTCAAGGATCTGTCCGCCTGCAATGCCTACACAGGCGCGCTCCAAGCCGCCGCGACCGTCAAGGTGCCGACGACGCTGATCCTCGGCGAGCGGGACATGATGACACCCGCGAAAGCAGGCAAGGCGCTCGCCGCCGCGATTCCGCATGCGAAGACCGTCGTGGTGCCGGGCGCCGGGCACATGATCATGGCCGAACGGCCGGATGAATTGCTGGCGGCCTTGCGGAACTGAAAAGGATCAATCGCTCGCGTCATGCGTTTCGGTCAGACATCCCTATGATCCTCAAAGGGAACTCGACCCATGCCAAGACAAGAGATCATCCGCAAAGCGAAGCAGGACAAGCGCGCCGGAAAGTCGGCAAGCACGCAGGCCGGCGAATTTGTCAAGGACGAGATCGACAGGATCCGCAAAGGCAAGCACGGTGCACGCTCGACCAAGCAGGCCATCGCCATCGGCCTGTCCGAGGCGCGCCGCGCCGGCGTCGACCTGCCGCCACCGCGCAAGGGCCGCACCAAGAAGGCGACGCGCCGCAGCGCTAAATATGCCTACGAGGTCGGCCAGGGCAAGCGCACGCCGAAGCGCCGGCCGAAAGTGTCGCGCGCCGTCGAAGGCGTGTTGAAGAAGGAGCCGCGCTCGACCGCATCGCGGAGCACGCTGTCGAAGCAGGGCAAACGTGCTGCGAGCCGGCGAACGGCCGCGTCGCGTTCGGCGGCCGCGCGAAAAGCGAGCCATACCAAGGGTGCCAAAGTCCGCTCCGCCGCCGCGAAGAAGGCGGCGCGCACCAGGACGCGCCGCCGCAGCTAACCTGATGTAGCGGCCTTGTGATTTGAATGGCTGAGACCGACGCCAGACGATGCCGCCGTATTCGGATGGCTCGGAGTTTCTCATGT
>NZ_JXDL01000001.1:5736322-5750442 GCF_001590795.1 Bradyrhizobium sp. AT1 | reverse complement strand
CGCTCGTCACCGGCGGATCACGCGGGATTGGCGCTGCCGTTTCTCGCGCGCTGGCCGCATCAGGCGCGGCGGTGGCGATCAACTGCCGCGAGCAGATCGGCCAGGCCGAGCAGCTTGCGGGCGAGATCGTCAAGCAGGGTGGCCGTGCCATCGTCGTTGCCGCCGACGTCTCGCAAGCAGAGGCTGTGGCCGGCATGATCGAGCGCGTGACGGCCGGGCTCGGACCGATCGACATCCTCGTCAACAATGCCGGTATCGCGATCACGCGGGGCGTCGACGATCTCACCGAGGAGGATTTTGACCGCACCATCCTGGTCAATCTGAAATCCGCCTTCCTGTGCACGCAGGCCGTGCTGCCCTCGATGCGCGCGCGGAAATGGGGCCGCATCGTCAACATCTCTTCCGGTGCCGCGCGCGGCGCCGGCTCGATCGGTCCGCATTACAATGCATCCAAGGCCGGCATCGAGGGCTTGACGCGAGGCTATGCGGCGCGGCTGGTGAAGGACGGCATCACCGTCAATGCGGTGGCGCCGTCGCTGATCGAGACCGACATGATGAGCGGCCAGCCTCAGCTCGTCAGCCGCATCCCGCTCGGACGCTTCGGCACGGCGGACGAGGTGGCCAAGGCCGTGATGCTGCTGGTGGACAATGCCTACATGACCGGGCAGACGGTCGCGCTGAGCGGCGGCATGGCGTTTAGTTAAGGCTGCTGCTCGCAGCGGGCTCCCTCTTCCTTCTCCCCTTGTGGGAGAAGGTGGCGCGAAGCGCCGGATGAGGGGTATCTGTCCGCATGCAACACTTCTCGTGAGGACAGATACCCCTCACCCGTCTCGCCGCTTCGCGGCGAGCCACCCTCTCCCACAGGGGGAGAGGGTAAGAAGCTCACCACATCGTCGCGGCGGCGCGCTCGGGCCAGATGCGATCGTATTCCGCACCGCCGACCTTGTTGTCGCTCATCTCGGCGAGGATCTGGCCGGGCGTCGGCAGCGTCTTGGGGTCGACGCGCTTGTCGGGATTCCAGAGGTCGGAGCGGACGATGGCGCGGGCGCATTGGAAGTAGATCTCGTCGACCTTCATCACCATGACGCTGCGCGGCGCCTTGCCTTCGACCTTGAACGAAGCCAGCAGCTCCGGATCGATGGAAAGATGGGCGCGGCCGTTGACACGGGTCGCGTTGCCGGAGCCGGGAATCAGGAACATCAGCGACACCCGGGGATCGCGCACGATGTTGCGCAGGGAATCGACCCGGTTGTTGCCGCGGCGATCCGGTAGCATCAGCGTCTTGGGATCGTGAATGCGGACGAAGCCGGGCAGATCGCCGCGCGGTGAGCAATCGATGCCCTCGGGCCCGATGGTGGCGAGCGCGGCGAACGGCGCTTTCTCGATGAAGACGCGATAGAGCGGCGTGACATGGTCGGCGACTTTCACGGTCGAGGCGTCGTTGGTGACGCCGTAGATGGCTTCGAGTTGCTCGACCGTCGCGATCACCGACATTCCGCTCTCCTGGTTGCGCTGGCTATTCGTGCCAGCCTTGGTTCCTGATCACCCGCAGGAGCTGGCGGCCATGATAGTCCGCGCTGCCGGCGTTGAGAATGGTGACATCGGCAAGCGCCGAGGCATCGTCGACGCTGCGGGTGAGGCGCTCGGCGATGTTACCGTCGCTGTGCCGCGCCCGTGCGGCGAGCCGCGCCGCCAAGACCTCCGGCGGCGCCGTGACGGCGACCACTACGACGTTCGCGTAGGTCCGGCGGAGTGCGGAGATCACCGTGCGTGAGACGTTGACGACGACCGTGCGGCCGGCGCGGATATCGTCGTTGATCTCGGTGGACAAGGCGTAGGAGTGCCCATGCGCCTCCCAATGCACCGCGAAATCGCCGTGCTCGCGCGCGCGGCGGAATTCGTCCGGCGTCATCGCAATGTTGTCCTCGTCGGCGGAGGACTCGCGCGTCACGACACGGCGCGGAAAGACGACGCCGGCATCGTCGACGCTCGCCGCCCGCGCCAGTCGCAACAGCGTGTCCTTGCCGGCGCCGCTGGGGCCGACCACGAGCACGAGCCGTCCAGGCCCGACCCCACTTGCCGCGTCCTGCGCCATGGTCGCGGTCTCGCTCATGCGACGCGGTGTCCTTCGCGCCAGACGCTGCGGACGACCGGAACATGGCCTGCGACATGCACGCGGATCAGGTCGGCGCGCTTGCCGGTCGCGACCTCGCCGCGGTCGGTGAGGCCAACCGCCTCGGCCGGCGCCTTCGTCACGGTGCGGATCGCGGCAGGAAGGCTGATTGCGGGCGCATGCTCGGGCAGCTGCAGCGCGCCCATCAGAAGGCTCGACGGGATGTAGTCCGACGACAGGATGTCGAGCAGACCTTCGCGGGCGAGATCGACCGCGGCGATGTTGCCGGAATGCGAACCGCCGCGCACGACGTTGGGCGCGCCCATCAGGATGTCGATGCCGGCCTCGTGCAGGCCACGCGCAGCCTCCAGCGTGGTCGGGAACTCCGCGACGGCGACGCCGTCACGCACGGCATCCGCGACATTCTCATCGGTGGTGTCGTCATGGCTGGCGAGCGGGATCTTGTAGGCCTGCGCCAGCGCCACGATCTCGCGCATGTTGGCCGCGGCATAAAGCCTCTGATATTCGAACCGCTTGGCGAACAACTCATCGAGCTCGGCATCGGTCTTGCCGCCGCCCTTGCCGCGGTAATAATCGCGCAGCTTGACCTCGTCGCGGAACTGGCGCTGGCCGGGCGTGTGGTCCATCAACGACATCAGCTTGACGTCGGGGCGATCGATCAGCTCCTTGGCTTCCTCGACCACGCTCGGCATCGGGATCTCGCAGCGCAGATGCAGGAAGTGGTCGGCGCGCAAGAGATTTGCGTCGCGAGCGGTGGTGATGGCGGCGGCGAGCACGCCGGCGCGGCCGTCCACCTCCTCGGCGCCGTCCTCGCGCCAGACCCGGAGCGAATCGAACACAGTGGTGATGCCTGACGTCGCGAGCTGACCGTCATAGGAGATCACGGCGGCGACCGGATTCCAGAACACTTTCGGGCGCGGCACGTAGTGCGCTTCGAGATGGTCGGTGTGCAGCTCGATCAGGCCCGGCATGATCAGATCGCCGCCGGCATCCTCCGCACCTGCGGGCGCCCGGCCCTCGCCGATCTCGGCGATGCAGCCTTCGGCAAGAGCCAGCCAGCCCTGCTCGATCACCCGGTCGGCCAGCACGATCCTGGCATTGGCGATCACGATATCCTTCGGGGCGTTCATGTCCATGTCCTTCAGGCGGCGGCGGCAAAGCTGGTGACGTCGACGATGCGGTCGGCAATCAGATGACGGATTTCGTCGTCATGGACAATGGCGACCATGGCGACGCCCTGACGTTTCTTTTCAGCGACCAGCTCGACCACGACGGCCCGGTTGGCGGCATCGAGCGAGGCGGTCGGCTCGTCGAGCAGCAGTATCGGCAGGTCAGAGATGAAGCCGCGCGCGATGTTGACGCGCTGCTGCTCGCCGCCGGAGAAGGTCGCGGGCGGCAGCTGCCAGAGCCGCGCGGGAATGTTGAGGCGCTGCAGCAGCTCGCCGGCACGCGCCTGTGCATCGGCCCGGCTCGCGCCATTGACGATCAGAGGCTCGGCGACGACGTCGATGGTGGCCACGCGCGGCACCGCGCGCAGGAACTGGCTGACATAGCCGATAGTGGAACGGCGGACGTTGAGCACCTGGCGCGGCTCGGCGCTGGCGAGATCGATCAGCGCGTCGCGATGGCGGATGCCGATACGGCCGCTATCGCAGCGGTAGTTGCCGAAGATCATCTTCAGGATCGACGACTTGCCGGCGCCTGATGGCCCGGACAGCACGACGCACTCGCCGGGATTGACCTGGAAGGTAACACCGCTGACGACCGGCAATTCGATGCCGCCCTGCAGGTGCATCGTGAAGGTCTTCTTGGCGTCGGTGATGTCGATCATGGCGGTCATCTGTGAGCTCGTATTGAAAGGTTCATGGCGGCAGGATCGAGGAGACGAGGAGTTGCGTATAGGGCTCGCGGGGATCGTCGAGCACCTGATCGGTGAGACCCGTCTCGATGACCCGGCCGCCCTTCATCACCATCACCCGGTGGGACAGTAGCCGCGCCACCGCGAGATCGTGGGTGACGATGATGACGGCGAGATTCAGCTCGGCGACGAGGCTGCGCAGGAGGTCGAGCAGGCGGGCCTGCACCGAGACGTCGAGGCCGCCGGTCGGCTCGTCCATGAACACCAGCCGCGGCTCGGTGACGAGGTTGCGCGCGATCTGAAGCCGCTGGCGCATGCCGCCGGAATAGGTGCGCGGCGCGTCGTCGATGCGCGCTGTGTCGATCTCGACGCGCGTCAGCCAGTCTGATGCTGTGTCGCGGATGCGGCCATAATGATTCCAGCCCACCGCCATCAACCGCTCGCCGACATTGGCGCCGGCCGACACCGCCATGCGCAGGCCCTGCGCGGGGTCCTGGTGCACGAAACCCCAATCGGTCCGGAACAGGAAGCGCCGCTCGGCTTCGCCGAGCGTGGCGAGATCGCGCGCGACACCGTCGCGCATCCGGTAGGAGACGTGGCCGGCACTGGCCGCAAGCTGGCCCGACAGGAGCTGGAGCAGCGTCGACTTGCCCGAGCCGGACTCGCCGACGATCGCGAGCACCTCGCCGGGATAGAGCGAGAACGACACGTCGCGGCACGCGGCGATGCGGCCGAAGGACTTGCTGAGCGAGGTCGCAACCAGCAGCGGTTCGTCGTTCTCGAGCAGATCGTGATCAGCCATGTGAGCCCGCCTTCTCCTTGTAGGGCGCGGCGCTGAGGCTGCCGTGGTGGCCGGCGGCCTGGCGGCCCTCGCAATAGTCGGTGTCCGAGCACACGAACATGCGGCTGCCCTCGTCGTCGGTGACGATCTCGTCGAGATAGGAATTCTCCGCGCCGCACAGCGCGCAGGGCGCATTGAAGCGATAAGGCTCGAACGGATGATCCTCGAAATCGAGCGAGACCACCTGGGTGTACGGCGGGATCGCATAGATGCGCTTCTCGCGGCCGGCACCGAACAATTGCAGCGCCGGGCAATTGTCCATCTTGGGATTGTCGAATTTCGGCGTCGGCGACGGGTCCATCACGTAACGCGCGTTCACCTTCACCGGATAGGCGTAGGCGGTGGCGATGTGACCGAAGCGGGCGATGTCCTCATAGAGCTTGACATGCATCAGGCCGTATTCGGCGAGCGCATGCATGCGCCGCGTCTCGGTCTCGCGCGGCTCGAGGAAGCGCAGCGGCTCCGGGATCGGCACCTGATAGACCAGCACCTGGTTCTCGTGCAGCGCCGTCTCCGGGATGCGGTGACGGGTCTGGATCACGGTCGCATCAATCGTCGCCGTGGTGGTGGCAACGCCGGCGGTCTTGGCGAAGAATTTGCGGATCGAGATCGCGTTGGTGGTGTCGTCGGAGCCCTGGTCGATCACCTTGAGCACGTCGTCGGGGCCGAGGATCGCGGCGGTGACCTGCACGCCGCCGGTGCCCCAGCCATAGGGCATCGGCATTTCGCGGCTGGCGAACGGCACCTGATAGCCGGGGATCGCGATCGCCTTGAGGATGGCGCGGCGGATCATCCGCTTGGTCTGCTCGTCGAGATAGGCAAAGTTGTAGGCGGGCGCGTTCATTCCGCGGCTTCCTTCATGGCATCGGGCGCTTGGGCATCCGCGAACTCCTGACGCAGCTTGCGGAGCAGTCCGAGCTCGGACTGGAAGTCGACATAATGCGGCAGCTTGAGATGCTCGACGAAGCCGGTCGCCTGGACGTTGTCCGAATGCGACATCACGAATTCTTCGTCCTGCGCGGGGGCACGCACCTCTTCGCCGAGCTCGCGGGCGCGCAGCGCGCGGTCGACCAGCGCCATCGACATGGTCTTGCGCTCGCTCTGGCCGAAGGCGAGGCCATAGCCGCGGGTGAAGCATGGTGCCTCGGTCGCGGAGCCCTTGAACTGGTTGACCATCTGGCACTCGGTGAGCTCGATGGAGCCGAGCGGCACCGCGAAGCCGACGTCCTCTGCCGCGAACTCCACCTCGACCTCGCCGAAGCGGATCTCGCCGGCGAAGGGATGGTTGCGGCCATAGCCGCGCTGGGTGGAATAGCCCATCGCCAGCAGGAAGCCTTCATCGCCGCGCGCGAGATTTTGCAGGCGCAGATCGCGGTCCGCCGGAAAATTCAGCGGCTCGCGAGTGAGGTCGCCGACGCTGGCGCCATCTTCGGCCTGCGGCGAGGATTCGATGAGGCCGTCGCGGCCGAGAATGTCGGTCACGCGCGGCGTCGGCGCCGTGGACGCATCGGCCGTGGCCGGTGCCTCCGGCACGAAACCTTGCGCGAGCGAGGGATCGAGCAGGCGGTGGGTGTAGTCGAAGGTCGGCCCGAGGATCTGGCCGCCGGGAATATCCTTGAAGGTCGAGGACACCCGCCGCTGCACCCGCATCGCGCCGGTGTCGACCGGCTCGCTGGCGCCGAAACGCGGCATGGTGGCGCGGAAGGCGCGGACCAGGAAGATCGCCTCGATCAGATCGCCGCGCGCCTGCTTGATCGCCAGCGAGGCCAGCTCACGGTCGTAGAGCGAGCCTTCGCTCATGACGCGGTCCACGGCGAGGCCAAGCTGCTCCGAGATCTGGTCGAGCGTGACCTCGGGAACGCTTTGGTCACCGCGCCGCTTGTCCGCGAGCAGGCGGTGGGCGTTCTCGATGGCGCGTTCGCCGCCTTTGACTGCGACATACATGCTTCAGCTTCCCTTGCTCACGATTCGCGTGGTGCGAGGGATCGCCACCACGGCGTCATCGGCGACCAGCACCACATCGATGCCGCGCGGAAACAGCGGCTCGTTGAACGCGAGACGCTCGAACAGATCGAACGGCTTGATTGAGGCCTGTAGCCGCGCGGCGCCATCGATGCCGGGGCCACGCAGCTCGAAGCTACGGCCTGCATCGAGGCGCTCGACCTGCAGGATGACCGTGGTCGAGCGATCCGGATATTCGCTGGTGCCGAGCGCGAAGCGATCGAGCGCGGGCAGCAAGGCGCCGTCGCTGATCAGCGCAAAACTCGCGATCGACGTATCCTGCACCACGGGTGCGCCGGTGTGGAACTTGAGCCATTTCAGCACGTCCGAGCTCTCCGCCATCCGCACATCGAGCCAGAGCGGTGTGTCGTGATCGAACAGGGTCAGCGCGATCGCGGCGGTGCCGCGCATCATCCTGTCGGGCGTCCCCGCGCCCGGCACGATGCGCTGGACCGAGCCGGGCCGCGCCATCGCGTCCATCACCGAGCGAAAGGTCGATTGCGCCGACAGCACCTTGTCGGCGAAACCCGGCGGCAATTCCGCAATCGTGGTCATGATCTCACCCCTCACCGCGCACCATGGTGTAGAAATCAACCTTCGTGGCTGCGGTCTCGGCCGCAGCCTGCTTGCGCCTGACCATAAGCTGCTCACGCAACGGCGCGATTACGTCCCGCTCCACGGCGCCGCCGAAATCACGGGATTGCACCAGCGCGTCGCACAGCGCGATCAGCCGCGCCTTCTCACCGTCGCGCCCGAGCGTGTAGCCGAAGCCGACCTCACCGCTCGCAAGCCGGACCGCCGCGCGCGATACCGTGGCCTCGCCGAGGTTGAACGGCGCGCCGTCGCCGCCGGCCCGGCCGCGCAGCATGACGAGGCCGTTTTCCGGCGCGCGCAGGTCCTGATGGGGCGGCAGAGCCACATCCAGAGCCAAGTCGCGGAGGCGGGCGGCGATCTCGCCCGCCTCCGCGTGCGCCAGCACGGCCATGGCGGCCTTGCGCTGGGCTTGCTGGGTATTGTGCTGGGTCACAGGATTCACCGAACCTTTGGACAGAACTTGCCGCACCGAAGTTGTCTATGATAATAGACAACTTCATACGGGAGCGCCATGACTGTTTCGTGACAAGCGCGTGATTTCTGGGCTAGGCTGACCGGCGACATGAGCATGCAAGACACTGCATCGTCCGGCGTCGCGCTGTGGCGCCTCGTTGCCGACGGCATCGAGCGCGGCATCGCCGACGGGCGCTTTGCGGCCGGCGACAAATTGCCGGGCGAGATGGAGATCGCCGAAACCTATCGCGTCAACCGCCACACCGTGCGGCGCGCGCTGGCCGCCCTTGCCGAGCGCGGCTTGGTGCGTGCCGAACGCGGCAGCGGAACCTATGTCGAAGCGCAGAAGCTCGCCTATCCCCTGCGCTCACGCACCCGCTTCTCCGAGATCGTCGGCGCCGGCGGCCGCGAGCCGCGCGGCCAGCTGATCGAGGCCTCGGACGATATCGCCACCCGCGAGCTGGCGCGCGAGCTCGGCCTGAAGGCCGGCGCGCCCCTGGTGCGAATCGAGGCGATCCGCCTCGCCGACCGCACGCCGATCTGCGTCTCGACCACCTGGCTCTCGGCGGAGTTGTTTCCCGGTGCGGGCGCCGTGTTCGCAGCAACGCGCTCGATGACGAAGCTGCTGGAACATTATGGCGTGCGCGACTATCGCCGCGGCGCGACCCGGATCACCGCCGGCATCGTCGACGCCACCGACGCCGCTCGGCTGGATCTGGCGCTAGGACGCCCGATCCTGGTAGTCGATGCGACCGACCATGATCTCGAGGGCAGGCCGCTGATGACCAAGCATTCGCGATTTGCGGCAGAGCGGGTGGAGTTTCTGGTGGAGAACGGGTGACGTGACCGCTTCTTCCCTCTCCCCTTGTGGGAGAGGGTGGCTCGCCGCAATTGCGGCGAGACGGGTGAGGGGTTCTCTCCGCGAGCGAATCTCTCGCGCCGAACTTGCGGAGACAGACCCCTCATCCGGCGCTTCGCGCCACCTTCTCCCACAAGGGGAGAAGGAAAAAACTCAAGCCACCGCCCTGCGCCCGATGATCGCAAAGCGCAGCTTGCTTGAGATGAAATCGATCGCGGCGACGGCGACCAAAATCATCAGGATCAGGAACGACACCTTCTGCCATTCCAAGACGCGGATCTGCTCGGCGAGCTGAAGGCCGATGCCGCCGGCGCCGACGATGCCGATGATGGTGGCCGAGCGGGTGTTGGACTCGATGAAATAGAGCACCTGGCCGGCGATGACAGGCAGCACCTGCGGCAACAGCCCGAAACGGATCTCGTGCAGCGCGCTGCCGCCGGAGGCGCGGATGCCTTCGACCTGCTTCTGGTCGGCGCCCTCGATCGCCTCCGAGAACAATTTGCCGAACGCGCCGAAATCCGACACCGCGATGGCGAGCACACCGGCGAACGGGCCGAGCCCGACGACGTTGATCCACACCAGCGCCCAGATCAGCGTGTCGACGCCGCGGATCGAATCGAGAAAGCGGCGCACCGGAAAGCGCAGGATGCTCGACGGCACGATGTTGCGCGCAGCGAGCAGGCTGACCGGGAGCGCGAACACGGCAGCCAGCGTGGTGCCGAGCAGCGCGATCGACAGCGTCTCGCCGAGCGCCTTCAGATAGACCGGCAGCGACGATCCGGGATCCGGCGGGATCATCATCAAGGTGATCCAGCCGAGCTGGTTGAGACCCGCGATGAACCGCGACGGCGAAAAATCGAGATCGACGAGGCCGTAAATCAGGATCGCGAACGCCGCGACGATCATCGCCGGCATGGCGAGCCGCGCCGAGGCGGGCCGGTCGAACACATCGGGGTAGCGCGCGCGAAGCTCGCGCGGATCGACCTCGTGCGGCGTCACGTCCGCGCCTCCTTGCCGAACAGGCGGCCGCGCAGCCAGCCGGTGGTGATGTCGATGACGAACACCGTGACGATGATGGTGAGCAGGATGGCACTGACGTCCGAATAATAGAACTTGCGGATGGCAACCACGAGCTCCTGGCCAATGCCGCCAGCGCCGACGAAGCCCATCACGGAAGCTTCGCGGACGTTGATCTCGAAGCGCAGCAGCGCATAACTGGCGTAGCCCGCGGTCACCTGCGGCACCACGGCGAAGCGCATGCAGGACAGCCAGCTCGCGCCAGTCGAGCGGATGCCCTCGACCGGCTTCATGTCGGCGTTCTCGACGATCTCCGAAAACAGCTTGCCGAGCGCGCCGGTGGAATGGATCGCGATCGCCAGCACGCCGGCCATCGGCCCGAGCCCGAAGGCGATCACGAACACCAGCGCGAACACGATGCCGGGGACGGTGCGGGCAAATTCGAGCAGGCGCCGCACCGTGAAGCGCAGCCAAGGCGCGGGCGAGGTGTTCTCGGCGGCGAAGAAATTCAGGCAGAATGCGAGGGTCGCGCCGATCAGCGTACCGACATAGCTGATGAGCAGGGTCTCGCCCAGCATCTTCAGCCATTTGCGCCAGCCCCAGAGCCACTCGCCGACATCGGTCCAGACGCGCTGGCCGCTGTCGAGGGTGAAGATGCGGTCGAAATAGCTCAGGAAGTTGCCGAAATAGGTGAACAGCGTGCGCAGATTCACTTCGGCGCCGATCGCGGCGAGCAACAGTGCCGCGGCGAAGACCGCGATGCCCAACAGCAGGCGCCATCGCCTGCGTGCGACCGCCTGGCGATAGGCGGCGTTGAGCACGGCGAGCTGCTGCTCGGGAAGGATCGAAACCGCTGTCGTCATCGGCGTAAGATGAGCCCCGTCAAAGAAAGAGCCGGGTCGATCGACCCGGCTCCAGTGCCATCGTCCCGATACTCAGGACGCCTTCTTCTTACGCAGCGCGTCGACGAACTTGATCAGCTCGATCGTGCCATCCCAGTCCTTGGTGGTGGCGTGATTGAAACCCTTCTTCTGGCCGTCCTGGAGGCGATCAAACGCCGCCTTGTCCTTGACCGGTGCGTCGAAGAAGGCCTTCGCGATGGCCGCCTTGGCGTCATCAGGCAGGTCGGAGTTGTAGGCGTAGGGGCCATTGATGATCGGTGCCGACTTGTGGATGATACGGAAATCGTCCTTCTTCATCGGCGAGCCGTCGGAGTTCTTGAGCATGCCCTTGGTCAGCATCTGCGCCAGCGTCGAATCGTCGTCGGTGGTCCACTGGTTGGCCGCGACGTCCACCGTTCCTTGCGACAACGCCAGCATCGCGTTCTCGTGGCTGCCGGTGAAGACGACCTTGCTGAAATAGCCCTCGGCATCGTGGATGCCCATCTTGTCGAGCTCGAAGCGCGGCACGTTGTTGCCGGAGGTCGAGTTCGGATCGACCAGGCCGAGGTTCTTGCCCTTGAGGTCGTCGATCTTCTTGTAGGCGCTGCTCGCCTTGACGAAGAACACGGAATAATAGCCGGTCGAGCCGTCCGCGTTGATGTCGTTGGCGAAGGCATCGGTCTTGACGCCGGTGAGGCGGGCGCGGGCGAACGAGGCCGAACCGTAGCTGGCGATGTGGATGTTGCCGGCGCGCTGGCCTTCGATGACAGCGGCGTAGTCATTGGCGATGCGCAGCGTGACCTTCACGCCCAATTCCTTGGAGAGATAGCTCATGAACGGCGCCCAGCGCTCGGTGACGCCGGAGGCGTTCTCGGCGGGGACGACCGCGAAGGTCAGCTCGGGATATTTGGCCTTCCAGTCCTCGGCGGAGGCGGAGGCCGTGAACGCGAGCGCGGCGGCGCCGGCAAGGATTAATCTGCGAGTGATCATGTTACCCTCTTCATCGGTTGGGGTCGGTTGACGCAAGGATTTGCAACTAAACGAATGGATCAGGCGGCCGCCGCCGTTCCCAGCGCGGGCACGCCAGCGGGCGTTGGCACGGGCATCGCGCCCATGACATCTGCGGCTTCGAGATCGTAGAGCTCACGGGCGACGTGGTCGGTCAGCGCGGATGGCGCGCCATCGAACACCACGCGCCCCTGCGCCATGCCGATCAGGCGATCGCAATAGCTGCGCGCCAGATCGAGCGAGTGCAAATTGCAGATCACGGTGATGCCGAAATGCTTGTTGATGCGCAGCAGCGCATCCATCACGATCTTGGTGTTGCGCGGATCGAGCGAGGCGATCGGCTCGTCGGCGAGAATGATGTCGGGCTGCTGCACCAAAGCGCGCGCGATCGCCACGCGCTGCTGCTGACCGCCGGAGAGCTGGTCGGCGCGCTGGGCGGCGAGCGAGGCGATATCGAACTGCTCGAGCGCCGACATCGCCAGCGCCTTGTCCTGCTCCGGCCAGGCCTGCGACAGCGAACGCCAGGCCGGCATCGTGGCAAGGCGTCCCATCAGCACGTTGGTGAGAACGTCGAGCCGGCCGACCAGGTTGAACTGCTGGAAGATCATCGCCGAGCGCGCCCGCCACTGCCGCAACTCCTTGCCGCGCAGGGCCGTAACCTCGACGCCCTCGAACAGGATGCGGCCGCCGGTCGGCGTCACCAGGCGGTTGATGCTCCGCAGCAGCGTCGACTTGCCGGCGCCGGAGCGCCCGATCACACCGACGAAGCCGCCGGGGGAGATTTGAAACGAAGCGTCGTCCACCGCGGCTTTCGCGCCGAAGCGACACGTCAGACCTTCCACCACCAGCATGCAGGGCTCCAGATTAGCTGGGGCCCACCGCTAACGCCGGCGCTTAACACTTGTGTGACAGGCGCGTTGCGGTGGGGCGATCCTACGCAGTTCATCCCCTGTCATCGCCGTGTCATGACATCGTCATCAAGCCGCTCGATGAGGAACGCCGCCCCGCAACTTCGGATTCACCATGGCCGCCAAAGCTCTCTCGGTTCAGCCGACCATCGATCCCTCGGCCAAGCTGCATGAGACCAGGCTCGGCGCCTATACCGAGGTCGGCGCGCGCACGATCCTGCATGAAGTCGCGATGGGCGACTACTCCTACGTCGTGAACGATTCGCAGATCACCTACGCTACCATCGGGAAATTCTGCTCGATCGCGGCGATGACGCGGATCAATCCCGGCAACCATCCGATGCAGCGCGCGACCCAGGCGCATTTCACCTACCGCTCCAGCGCCTATTTCGAGGGCGAGAGCGACGATGCCGAATTCTTCGAATGGCGGCGCCAGCATCACGTCCATATCGGCCACGACGTCTGGATCGGCCACGGCGCGATCGTGCTGCCGGGCCGCAACATCGGCACCGGCGCGGTGATCGCGGCCGGCGCCATCGTCACCAAGGACGTGCCGGCCTACACCATCGTCGCCGGCAATCCGGCCCGCATCGTGCGGCGGCGCTTCTCCGAGGAGATCGCCGGACGGCTCGCCAAGCTGGCCTGGTGGGACTGGGATCACGACAAATTGCGTGAGGCCCTGCCCGATTTCCGCAAGCTCGGGATTGAAGAATTTCTTGCGGCGTACGAAGCACGAGCAATTCTCCCTGCCAGCAAACGAAGCGCGGTCGCGTGACAGACATTTTCCTCGAGGGCGGCCGGGCCTTGATCGGCACTGAGCTCGTCGAAACCTCGTTGGCGGTGTCCGGACAGGACATCGCTGGGATAGACACCTCGCGCGGCCGGGCGCGGTTGGCGATCGATGCGCGGAGCCTGCTGGTGCTGCCCGGAATCGTCGATCTCCATGGCGATGCCTTCGAGCGGCAGATGATGCCGCGCGCCGGCGTCGACTTTCCGATCGACGTCGCGCTCGCCGACAGCGACCGCCAGGCCATCAGCAACGGCATCACCACGGTGTTTCACGCCACGACCTGTTCGTGGGAGCCGGGCCTGCGCAGTGCGGGCAACGCGCGCGGGCTGATGGAGGCGATCGAGCGCCAGCGTCCGCAATTCGCCGCCGACACCCGCTTCCATCTCAGGCATGAGACCTACAATCTCGACGCGGAGAACGAGATCGCACAATGGCTCAGCGAGGGCCGTGTCGACCTGTTCGCCTTCAACGACCACATGGACGGCACGGTTGCCGACATGGCCAAGCCGCGCAAGCGCAACCGCATGGTCGAGCGCACCGGCCTGTCGGCCGAGGAATTCGACCGGTTGGTCGAGCGCGTGGTCTCGCGCGCTGACGAGGTTTCCGCTTCCGTGTCGCGGCTGGCCGCGACGGCGCGCGCGGCCGAGGTGCGGATGCTTTCGCACGACGACGCGACGCCGGCGATGCGCCAGGAATTTCGCGAGCTCGGCGCCTTGATCGCGGAGTTTCCGATCAACGAGGAGACGGCGCAGGCGGCGGCACACCATGGCGATGCC
>NZ_JXDL01000001.1:5718972-5735763 GCF_001590795.1 Bradyrhizobium sp. AT1 | reverse complement strand
AGGGGCTCTGCTCGGTACTGGCGTCGGACTATTACTATCCCGCGCAACTGCTCGCCGCGTTCCGCCTCGCCGCCGATGGCGTGTTGCCGCTGACGGAAGCCTGGAATCTCGTCTCCGCCGGGCCCGCACGCGCGACCGGCCTCGCCGATCGCGGCGTGCTCGCGGAAGGCCGCCGCGCCGACATTCTGCTGGTCGACGACAGCGCGCCATTGCGGCCGCGGCTGATCGCGGTGATCTCAGGCGGCAAGCTCGTCCATCTCACCGATGCGACGCGACTGCTCACCGCGGCAGCGACGCCGCGCGAGGCTGTCGTTGCGGCATAAATTGGCTATGCTGAGGCGATGACAGGTTTTCCCCGCTACGCGATCTATTTTGCCGTCGGCAGCGACGGCGCCCTCTCCCGCTTCGGCGCCGAGTTGCTCGGCTATGATGCCTATTCGGGTGACGAGGTTTCGTTTCCGCAGGAAGCGATACAGGTCGCGCCGGACTGGCGCGACGTCACCGCCGATCCCCGCAAATACGGTTTTCACGGCACGCTGAAAGCGCCGATGGCGCTGGTCTCTGGGAAGACCGAAGCTGAGCTGATGGCCGCCTGCGCGGCATTCGCCGGCAAGGCGCGATCGATCCCCACGATCCGGCCGGTGGTCGATGCCATCAGCGGCTTCATTGCCGTCATTCCGGCCGAGCCGGTCGATGCGTTGCAACAGCTCGCCGCGGACTGCGTCCGCGAATTCGATTCGTTCCGCCCAACCTTGACGGCGGAAGATCGCGCGCGCCGCAAGCCGGAAGAGCTGAGCGAACGGCAGCGCGATTATCTCGACCGCTGGGGCTACCCCTACGTGATGGAAGAATTCCGCTTCCACATGACGTTGACGGGACGGCTCGATGCGGACCGACGCGGGCCGATTTTGGCGATGCTGCGGGCGCGCTTTGCGGCGCTGGGGATCGAGACGCTGGCGATCGACCGCATCGCGCTGTTCAGGCAGGATGATGCGAAGGCGCGGTTTCGCATCATCGGTGAGTGGGGATTGGCGCGTTAGCCGGGATCGCGCGGCACATTCAGTGTCGTCCCTGCGAACGCAGGGATCCATAACCACAGGGAGGAGTTATGGGCCGAGCTGGTAACTCCGAGTCGTCGCGCAACCACTCCCTGGGGGCATGGATCCCGGATCTGCGCTTCGCTTGTCCGGGACAACAGCGGAGAATGTCTCACGAGCTTTCGTAGGGCGGGCAAACGCGCAAAGCGCCGTGCCCACGATCTTTCTCGATAGCAACAGGTGGTGGGCACGCTTCGCTTTGCCCACCCTACGACAGCGGCGTACGGGGCCCTACTTCCCCCACCGCAGCGCCAGCGCGTCGCGCTCTTTCGCCAGTTCCAGCAATCCCGCCCTTGTCGCCGGATGCAGCGGCTGGAGCGGATGCCTCACCGCGTCCGACTTGATCACGCCGCCGGCCTGCATCATCGCCTTGCAGGCGATCAGGCCGCATTGGCGGTTCTCGTAATTGATCAGCGGCAGCCAGCGCTCGTAGGCCGCCTTCGCCTTCTCCCGATCGCCGGCGAAATAGGGATCGACGATCTGGCGGATGCCGTCGGGATAGCCACCGCCGGTCATCGCGCCGGTGGCACCGGCGTCGAGATCGGCGAGCAGCGTGATGGCTTCCTCGCCGTCCCACGGACCATCGATGTCCTTGCCGCCCGCCTCGATCAGGCTGCGCAGCTTCGAGGCCGCGCCCGGCACTTCGATCTTGAAATAGCGGATGTTGGAAAACTCGCGCGCCAGCCGCGCCAGCAGCTCGACCGACAGCGGCGTGCCCGCCACCGGCGCGTCCTGAATCATGATCGGGATAGCGATCGCGCCGGAGAGCACCTTGAAGAATTCGACGATGCCCTTCTCCGGGACGCGGAAGGTTGCGCCGTGATAGGGCGGCATCACCATCACCATGGCGGCGCCCGCAGCCTCCGCCTGCTTGCTGCGCGCGGCGCAGACGGCCGAGCTGAAATGGGTGGTGGTGACGATCACGGGAACCCGGCCCGCGACATGCTCCAGCACCGCGTGCATCACGGTCTCGCGCTCGGCATCGGTGAGCACGAACTGCTCGGAGAAATTGGCGAGGATGCAGATTCCGTTCGAGCCGGCGTCGATCATGAAGTCGATGCAGCGGCTCTGGCCCTCGAGGTCGAGCTCGCCGCGCTCGTCGAAGATGGTGGGCGCGACCGGGAACACGCCGCGATAGGGGCGCTGGGCCTTGTGGGGGGTGACCGGCATCGAACTCTCCATCCCTGATGTCTTACGTCTGGCGCTGCGCTCACGGAGCGAGGCGGCACAGATGTAGCCGCCGCGCGGATCGGCGGCAATGCCGAACGCACGACGTCAGGATGGACAAATGAGGCGAAACTACGCGGTCTTCACCGCGCCCAGGAAGCCCTCGACCGCGACGCGGAGGCGATCGGCGTCGGCCGACATCTTCTTGACCGACTCCGTCAGCACCGTGCCGGCGTTGCCGGTCTCCTGGTTGAGCCTGGCGACGCTGCCGATGGTGTCGGTGACCTCGCGGGTGCCTTGCGCGGCCTGCTGGAAGTTGCGCGAGATCTCCGTGGTGGCGGCGCGCTGTTGCTCGACGGCGGCGGCAATCGCCGTCATCTTCTCGTCGATGCCGCTGATGGCGCCGCCGATCGAACGGATGGCGGCAACCGCCTGGCCGGTCGCGCCCTGGATCTCCTCGACCTGACGCGAGATCTCTTCCGTCGCTGTGGCCGTCTGCGAGGCGAGGCTCTTGACCTCGCCGGCGACCACGGCGAAGCCGCGGCCGGCCTCGCCCGCGCGCGCAGCTTCGATGGTGGCGTTCAAGGCCAGAAGATTGGTCTGGCCGGCGATGGCGTTGATCATCTTCACGACTTCGCCGATGCGGCTTGCGGTCTGGTCGAGGATCTCGACCGTCGCGTTGGTCTGCTCGGCCTGCGACACGGCTTCGCGAGCCTCACGGGCGCTGGACTGCACCTGCGCCGAGATCTCGCCGACGGATGCGGAGAGCTCTTCGGTCGCCGCCGCGATGGTCTCGAGATTGTTGGTGGCCTGCTCGGCGGCGGAGGAGACCGCCGCGGTCTGGCTGCTCGATTGCGACACCAGCGAGCGCACGCCGGTCGCGGTGGCATCGAGCTCCCGCGTGGAAGCTGCGACGCTCTGGATGACCGCCTGCACGGTGTCGTCGAAGCTGCGGCATGCCGCATCGACGGTGCCGGAGCGGGCGAGCTGCAGCGCCTGCTGCGATTCGCGTTCGTGGCCCAGCCGCTCCGCGGTCGCCGCGCTCTCGCGCAGGCTTTCGAGCGCGGCGGCCATGGTGCCGAACTCGTCGGGATGCCGGGATTGCGGCACCGGCGTCGCATAGTCGCGCGCGCTGATGCGCGCGATGGCGTCGAGAATGGCGCGAACCGGGCGCATCAGGCGAATTGCGCACCACGTACACGCCGGTCAGGGTCACGGCGAGCGCGAGCAGGAACGCCAGCGACTGCACGATGAGGTTGGTGAGGGCTTTGGCCTGGACCAGCTCGGCGCGCGCGATCGACTGGTCCAATGCCTTGTTTGCGACCCCGACGATGAGCGGGAACGGCGCCTGGCACAGCGTATTCCATTCCGCCGCGGGGAGCGCGGGCTTGCCGCTGCCGTCGAAGCTTTTGGTGAGCTCGTTGATCTGCTTGAGGGCGCCATCGGTCTTGGCCTTGGCGTCGTTGGCCGCGGTCACCAGTTCCGCGGTCACGTCGGGCGCCGCCAGCAATTCGGTCATGCCGGCCCAGGCGGAGGTGATCGTCCCGTCCCATTGCGCCACCGACCGCTTCTGAGCGTCGTCGAGCGGCTTGCTGCTGTTGACGTTGGAGCGAAGGGACGAGCAATGAATGCCGTAGCGATCGCGGACCTGCCAGGCGAAGCGGCGGACCTGGATCATGCGCGCGATATAGGGATCGTTCATCCAGGCGCGGTTCGACACCGCAGTGGAAGCAAGGTTCGCGGTGTCGATCACCTTGGTGACGGCGTCGTACCAGGAATTGGTCCGCTCGATCTTTCGCTCGGCGCGGGGACGCTTGGCCTCGTCGTAGAACAGCTGGAATTGTGGTGAGGCGTCGGCCCAGCGCTGCTTCAGCGTGCCGGCGAGCTCATCACGGCGTGCGAATTCGACGGTCGGGAGGGCGGCGGCAATGGCCTCATAACCTGCCTGCTCGGCCTTCTCGGCGGCATCGAGCTTGGCGCGTGGATCGTCGTCGCCGAGCAGCGCGCTCTGGGCGTCGCCACGATTGGTGCGTAGCGACAGCACGCCCTGGAAGATCGCCTTGTCGGCGGCGGCAAGCCGCTCGGTCTCCAGACTGTCGCTGTAGCGGCCGAACGCGCCGACCATCTGGGTCGCCGTAGAGGCCAGCGCGCCGACGGCGAGCAGCGCCATCAGCGTCAGGAGAAGCGAGCTTACCGATTTCTTAAACATCGTCATGGGTCGGGGGCCTACTCTTCACGAGAGGCCACCTTGCACCGCGACATGCCAAGGTTTGGTTAAAACTTTAGTCAATCACCTGCGGTTGTGACCGCCGCTTCTCCCGGCAGGCCGCGCCCCTCACGCAACCTTGGTGAAATCAGGCGGGCGGCGCTCGGCAAAGGCCGTGAACGCTTCGCGGGCCTCGGCGGTGCGCAGGCGCTGGGCGAACTGCTCGCCTTCCGCCTGCATCTGCGCGACCAGCGCCTCGCCGTTGCGCATCAAGCGCTTGGTGGCAATGAGCGCGCCGGCCGGCTGCCGGGCGAGACGCTGCGCGAGCGCGAGCGCCTCGGCATCGAGCTTGTCGAGCGGCACCACCCGGTTGGCGAGGCCCCATTCCAGCGCCGCCTTCGCCGGCACGGTCTCGCCGAGCGCGAACATCTCGTAGGCGCGGGCATGGCCGATCCGCGTCGGCATCAACAGGCTGGAGGCGGCTTCCGGCACCAGCGCGAGGCTGACGAAAGGCGTCGACAATTGCGCGTTGTCGGCGAGCACGACGAGGTCGCAATGCAGCAGCATCGTGGTGCCGACGCCGACGGCGCGGCCCTGCACCGCCGCAACCAGCGGCCTCGTGCAGCGCGCCAGCGACTGGATGAAGCGGATGACGTTGCGGCTGCCTTCGGACTTGCCGGCTGCGACCGCGGCGAATTCGCCGACGTCGTTGCCGGCGGTGAACATGTCACCCTCGCCGCGGATCAGGATCACGCGGGCCGAGGCGTCGCGCTCGGCGGATTCGATGGCGTCGGCAAGCTTGCCGTACATCGCATCGGTCAACGCGTTCTTCTTGTCGGGACGCGCCAGCGTGAGGGTGAGAATGCCCGCGTTGTTCTCGATCCGGACGTGCTCGGTCATTGATCTGCTCCTTGGTCTGAATGTCGCGTTTCGGAAGATCTTGTCTCGGAAGATCTTGTTTCGGAAGGTCTTGGAAACTTGTCCTGAATGCTGGTCAGCCAGCGCGCGACGATGTCGATCTCCGCGGCTGTGAATCCGTCCGTCAGCGCCGCGTTGACTTCTGCGGCGCCGGCTTTCGCCCGCGCCAGCGCGGTTCGCCCCTTCGGCGTCAGCCAGATCCGCCAGGCGCGACCGTCCTCGCGATCGGTCCGCCGCTCGATCAGCTTCGCGGCCTCGGTGCGATCGACCAGGCCAGAAATGCCGGCCGGCCCCAGATCGAGCGCCGCGCCGGCTTCGCCCATCAGGACGCCGTCCTGCCTGCCGAGGATGAACAACAGCCCGGCCTGCGCCGGCGTCACCGCGTTCTCCGGCCGCGCCGCCATCCAGCGTTGCACGCGGCGCTGCGCGACGCTGAGCAGGTAGATCAGCCGATGATGCCGCGCGTCGACGGATTTATTTCGCATGCGAAGCAAATAGCACCTGCCCTGTTCCTTGTCAAAGCGCTTGACGTTATCCCGCGTCCATGTTCCTTATCTGTTCCATACTCGTTCCAGTTGTAGGGGGGCGTCGTGACGCAGGGGCAGGAGCAAGTGGAGGAGCGGGATTCCGAAAATTCGGCGGACGGTGAGCCCGCCTATGCATTCGAAGTCTTGGATGCGTACTTCGAGGACGTTCAGCTCAGCAAGCTCGCGACGACCACCCGGCAATTTCCCCTCCACATGCGAGTGGACGTCCAGGCCGCGCTGGACAGGCTGCTGGGAGCGCCTGTCGACTTGTTCGGGCTTGCCGAGGAACACTACGAAACGCTGTCGTTTGCGCGCCTGCTCCGCGACGATCGGAGCGCGGTGGCGATCGCACCGCTGCACTATTCCGATGTCGATGTCGGCGAGAGCAGTCCGTCGCGGTGCCTCGACAACGGGTTGTGGCTCTGCGAGCAAGACGGCTTGCGCCATGCGGTTCTGCTCTGCGTCAGCCGCGAATCCCGTCGCGAGCCCGGCATCCGAATCGAAATCATGGTGTCTGCGGGAAGCGCGGGGGCGGCTGTGGTGCAGCGTTGCTTCGGTGCGCTCGAAGACGCCGTGCAAGCGTCGTGCACCTATCGCGGCAAGATCCTGTCGCTCGAGGCGTCTTCCGACTACCGCGGCCTGTCCAGCGGCATCAATGTGCACCGGCTGCCGACCGTCGGACGCGACGAGGTGATCCTGCCGGAGCGAACTTTGCAACTGCTCGATCGCAACGTGCTGAATTTCGTCGGCACCCGCGAGCAGTTACGGCGGCTCGGACAATCGACGCGCAAGGGCATCCTGCTTTACGGACCGCCCGGCACGGGCAAGACCCATACGATACGCTATCTCGCAACGCACCTGCCTGGACACACGACCCTGATTATCACCGCCGAGCAGATCGGCCTGCTCAGCGCCTATATGAGCCTGGCACGGCTGCTGCAGCCATCGATGGTGGTGATCGAGGACGTCGACCTGATCGCACGCGACCGCCGCAACATGGGGCCGTGCGAGGAAACCATGCTCAACAGATTGCTCAACGAGATGGATGGACTGAAGCAGGATGCCGACATCCTTTTCGTTCTCACCACCAACCGGCCGCAGGACCTGGAAGCCGCCTTGGCCGGTCGCCCCGGCCGCATCGACCAGGCCATCGAAGTGCCGCTCCCGGACGAGAATGGCCGCAGCAAGCTGGTGCGCCTCTATGGCAAGGAATTGCCGCTCGACGACGCGATCGTCATCGAGGCTGCCCGCCGCAGCGAGCGGACGAGTTGCGCCTTCATCAAGGAGCTGATGCGGCGGCTGGCGCAAGCAAGTCTCGCGCGCGACGGCGGCAAGTCCATCGTGTCGGCCGACATCGATGAGGCGCTCGACGATATGCTCTTCTCCGGCGGCCGGCTCAATGCGCGTCTGCTCGGCGGGGCGCAGGCGATGGCAGCGGAGTGACGTTCGCTGTCATCCAACCGCCTGTCGCGTCTTACGGCGCGCAGGTGAAGCTCGCCGCCTCCGTCACCGGTCCCGATTTGTAATGCGGCCAGGCCGGCCAGCGGCACAGCGGCAGCGCGCGGAGCGTCGCGAAGGACGGCGCCTCGACCTTCTGCTCGCTGACTTCGAGATCGCCGGGCGCCTTGGCCTTCTCGACCCAGTCGACCAGCACGCTGAGCATGTCGACATTGGCCGGCGCGCCGGAGCCGACATGATCGACGCCGGGTGCGGTGTAGAGCCGCGCGAACTCCGCTGTCTCGGCCTTGCCGAGCTTGCGCTCGACGCTTTCGAAATAGCGGATGCCGGCATAGGGGCTCTGCGCGTAATCGGCCATGTGCTCGAGCATGATCAGCCGGCCGCCGCGGGCGCGGAAGCGGCTGAGATCGGGATCGGTCGAATCCATCAGCTTCGACACTTCGAGCAGCCGCGCCTTGTGCTCCTCCAGCTTGTAGGTGGTGATGTCGAGCTTGGGATCGCGCGCGAAGACATATTGGATGCCGCCGGCGCCGTAGATCCAGGCGATGCCGTTGTTCGGCGCGGGCGGCTGCGCCGGCGGCGCCGTGCCGAGCCACCACGCGGTCCAGCCCCCGGTCGGCCCGATCGCCGGTGTGTCCTCGCCCGACACGCCCCAGCCCGGATAGTCGTCGAGGCCGTTGGCGAGCGCGAACGGGAATTTATAGCTCGCGTGCAGCGTCTCGATCGCCTTGATCTGCGCGTCGGTGAGACACTGGTCGCCGCTCTTGCCGGCCTCACAACGCAGCGTCTCGACCTTGAAGGCCGCCTTGCAGCCGACGGGATCCTGCACCAGCGCATCATCGGAGCCGTCCGCCTTGTCGCACGCCGCGCGCACGGCTTCGCCGACGAGCTTCACCTGGGCCGGGTTGATCCAGCCCGCGCCCATGGTGACGAGACCCGAACGCGTGCCGGCGTGCTGCAGGCCGACCCAGTTGATGACTGGCACGCGGGCAAAGATGCCGTCGAAATCTTCGGGGTAGCGCTGCGCCATGGTCAGGCCTTCACGGCCGCCCTCGGACGAGCCCATGAAGTACATCTTTTCAGGCTTCTTGCCGTAGGCGCGCTCCATCAGCGCAACGGCGGCGTCGCGCACTTTCTTGTAGGCGCGGTGGGCAAAATTCTCGAAGGCTTCGTCATTCAGCGCAAAGACCTGCGGCGGTTCGCCTTGCTTGGTCTCGTGGCCCGAGTCGGTGCCGTAGGTGACGAAGCCGCGCGCCAGCGGCGACGGCTTGTCGAAAGGATAGGCCGGCGGCAGCGCAAGACCGGTGATCAGTACGCCGTTGAAACCGCCGCCGCCATATTGCACCGAGCGGCCGTTCCATTCGACAGGGAGGTTGACCTGGAATCTGATCGGCGGCGCCTTGGGGTCGACCGGGTCGATATGGCCGAGCAACTTGCAGAAGCCGGGATTGGCCGGCGTGATGCGCCCGGACGGCGTCGGCCCGCGTTCGGCAACGGCGATTGGCGAGGGCGCCTGCAACGTCGCGGCATCGATCTTCACGGTGTCGGTGCCGCCGGCAAGACCCTTGCAGACCGTCTCGGCATCCTCCGCCAGCGTCAGCGCCGCAGCGGAATTCGCGCTCAACGCTGCCACGCTCCCCGCGAGCCATGCACATAGCTTCGCCCTGTTTCGCCTCATCGTTTCCACCCGGTTATGTTGCGTTCGAACGTTGGCCTGCATTGAATGCAACCTTCGTCCGTCCGTCAATCGCCGACACGGCCTATCAGAACGATCCCACCGCGCTGCCCAACGCGATCACGGCCACCAGCGCCAGCAGTGATGTCACGATGCCGACCATGACGATGTCGAAATAGCTGTCGCGATGGGTCAGCCCGCAGATCGCGAGCAGGCTGACCACCGCACCATTATGCGGCAGGATGTCGAGGGTCCCCGAGCCGATCACCGCCACGCGATGCATCAGTCCGAGGTCGATGCCAATACGATCGGCAAGTTCGACATAGGTCGGGCCGAGGGCGTCGAGGGCGATGGTCAGGCCTCCCGACGCCGACCCGGTCAGCGCGGCCAGGATGTTGGTCGCGACCGCGAGCGAGACCAGCGGTCCGCCCTCGATTCCGAGGACCCAGTCGCGCACGATCGTGAACGCCGGCAGCGAGGCGACGACGGCGCCGAAGCCGACGAGGCTGGCGACGCTGAACGCGGGCAGCACCGACGCATTGGCTCCGGCGTCCATGGTCCGGCGCAGCGCCGGCAGCCGCGCCCAGTTCAGCGCGATGGTGGTGGCGATGGCCGCAGCCAGCGCGACCGCGACCGACCACACGCCGGCAACGGCCGCGAGCGACGTGGCGCCGAAGCGTTGCTCGGCGAGATAGCCGACGTCGAGCCGCGGCAGCACGACCAGTGACATCACGAGATTGACGGTCACGACGACGACCAGCGGCGCCATGGCGCTCAGCACCGGCGGCGCCTGGTCGCTGCGCTGACCATGCTGCAACTCGGCCGGATCGAATTCGCGCGCAGTCGTCGCGCGCTCGCGCAAGAGCTCGTCGGCCGCGACCTGCTCGATCGCGCCCTCGGCATCTTCGCCGTAGCCCTCTCCGGCGCGGCGCGCAGCGGCTTCAGCGCGGTGCAGCCACCACAATCCCGTGCTGAGCATGATGAGCGAGGCGATGATGCCGAGCCCCGGTGCGGCGAACGGCGTCGTGCCGAAGAACGGCATCGGGATGGCGTTCTGGATCGACGGCGTGCCGGGCAGGGCCGACATCGTGAAGGTCGACGTGCCCAGCACGATCGCAGCCGGGATCAGGCGACGCGGGATCGAGGCGGCGCGAAACAGCGAACGGGCCATGGGAACGATGACGAAGAACGCGACGAACAGGCTGACGCCGCCATAGGTGACCATCGCGCCGGCGAGCACGACCGCCAGGATCACGCGTCGCTCGCCGAGACGCTCCGCCATGAACCTGGCGACCGACGTCACCGCGCCGCTGTCGTCCATCAGCTTGCCGAAGACCGCGCCAAGCAGGAAGATCGGAAAGAACTGCGCGAGGAATCCCGCGGCATTGATCATGAACACCTGGGTCAGGTTCGCGAGTAGCGGTTCGCCGCCGAACAACGCGGCAACGAGCGCGGCGAACGGCGCGAGCAGCAGGACGCTCCAGCCGCGAAAGGCGAACAGCACGAGCAGACCGAGCCCGACGAGGAGGCCGAAGAGACCCATGTCTCAGCACTCCGACAGGAGGACGTCGAGATCGGCGGTCGAACGACGGCCGATATCCGCGCCGTGCTCACGGAGGAAGGCGTCCGCGGCCATGCGCCCCTCGGCGCGCAGCATCGAGACGAACTCCCACTCCGCGTTGAGCTTCGAGGAGGCCCCGAACTTCGCCAGCATGTCGCTCTTGATCCGGTGTGTCCGCATCTTCGCCCAGCGCGCGCCTTCGCCGCTGCCGGGGTCGGCCGCCTGGCGCAGCAGCGCGATCATGCGCAGCTCCTTCATCAGCGGTGAGTTGAAGGAGATCTCGTTCAGCCGGTTGAGAATCTCCGCGGCGCTCCGCGGCTCTTCCAGCCGCTCGGTCGGGTTGATCTGGACGAGAATGGTGTCGTGCGCGTCGCTTTCGCGGACCAGCGGCGTGATCGTCGGGTTGCCGGCGAAGCCGCCGTCCCAATAGGGCTCGCCGTCGATGTCGATGGCGCGGAACATGGTCGGCAGGCAGGCCGATGCCAGCAGCACGTCCACCGTGATCTCCGCGTTGCGGAAGATGCGGCCGCGCCCGGTGCGCACCCGCGTCGCGGTGATGAACAGCTGGATCGGCGAGCCCGCCAGCCGCTCGAAATCGATGCTCTCGGCCAATACCGCGCGCAGCGGATTGTAGCCGGTCGGGTTGAGATCGTAGGGCGACAGTACACGCGACATCAGGTCGGTGAGGATGTAGGCCGGTGACGTATCGAGGGTCCAGCGCCCCATCAGGCGATCGAGCGGCGAGCGCTGCAGTGGGCTGAAGGCCGCGGCCTTCGACACACGGCGCCAATATTGTTCGAGCGCTTCACGCGCGCCCTCGGCGCCGCCGGCCGTCCAGCCGTCCGCCAGCACCGCCGCGTTCATCGCGCCCGCAGAGGTTCCGGAGATCGCGGCGATGCTAAGCCAGCGTTCATCCAGCAGGCGATCAAGCACACCCCAGGAGAAGGCGCCGTGCGAACCGCCGCCCTGAAGCGCGAGATCGATCAGTACCGCGTCCCGTTCCATGGCGGACACTCACGCGACTGAAGTTCAAATTCGACATGATTTTTGACCATGTCGAATTTGACCGCAGTGTGAGAGCAGTCGCCACAAGATGCAACCGGAACGTGGGGGTCCAATTTCCAGTTCGACGCGTTTTCCTGACGCGAACCGGTATCCAATTCGCTCGAAAACGCTTTAGTGCTCGAATACCAGCCTTGCGCCGACAGTTCCGTCGAGGCTGCGGATCTGCGCCAGCAGCGCGCCCGAATCCTGGCCGCCGAGATCGGCATCGAGCACGACGTAGCCGAGATCGCCTGATGTCTCCAGATATTGCGCGGCGATGTTGATGTCGCGCTGCAGGAAGACCTCGTTCAGCCGCCGCAGCATGCCGGGCACGTTGCGATGGACGTGGCTGAATCGCGCGCCGGAGGCCCGCAAATGCAGCTGCACCTCCGGGAAATTCACCGCGCCCATGGTCGAACCCGTGATGAAATAATCCACCAGCTTGCGCGCGACTTCGCCGCCGATGCGTTCCTGCGCCTCTTCGGTCGAGCCGCCGATATGCGGGGTGAGGATGACGTTCTCCAGGCCCTGCACCGGGCTCTTGAAGCGGTCCGCGTTCGAGGACGGCTCGACAGGAAACACGTCGATCGCGGCGCCGGCGAGATGACCGTCGCGCAGCGCGCGCGCGAGCGCGTCGAGATCGACCACGGTGCCGCGGCTGTTGTTGATCAGGAACGAGCCCGGCTTCATCGTCCGTAGCTCCTTCTCGCCGATCATGCCCGCGGTCTCCGGCGTTTCCGGCACGTGCAGGCTGACGACGTCGCTCTGCGCCAGCAGCTCGTCCAGCCGCTCGACCGGCTCGGTATTGCCGTGGCGGAGCTTGTCGGTGCGGTCGAAATAGATCACGCGCATGCCGATGGCTTCGGCCAGGGTCGAGAGCTGCGATCCGATATTGCCGTAACCGACGATGCCGAGGGTGCGGCCGCGCACCTCGCGGCTGCCGGTCGCCGACTTGTCCCAGCCGCCCTCATGGGCCGAGACCGAGCGCGGGAAGATCCGCCGCAGCAGCATCACGATCTCGCCGATCACGAGCTCGGCGACGCTGCGCGTGTTGGAGAACGGCGCGTTGAACACGGGAATGCCGCGCTTGCGCGCCGCCATCAGATCGACCTGGTTGGTGCCGACGCTGAAGCAGCCGACCGCCAGCAGTTGGTCGGCGGCGGCAAGCACCTCGTCGGTGATCTGGGTGCGCGAGCGGATGCCGAGCAGCGAGACGCCCTTGAGGGCGCGCCGCAGATCCTCGCCGTCCAGCGCCTTGGTCAGCCGCTCGACATTGGTGAAGCCCGCGCCCTTGAACAGGTCGACAGCGCTATCATTGACGCCTTCGAGCAGCAGCGCCTTCGCGCTCCGCTCAGGGCTTTGGCCTGGGGCTGACATGGAATCTCCTGAACTGGCGGCTTTGCCGCAGCTCTTAGACCGTGGAGGAGCCCCAGCACAATAGGGGTCGGATACGGGGAGAAGATGGCGGGACGGTGGGTGGCCCGACAGCTGGGTCAAATCACATAAAACCCGTGCGTGCCGTCGCGGCGAAGTTGCTCGACGAGGCCGTATTCCCAATCGAGATAGGCCTGCATCGCTTTTTCCGCGACGTCGGTACCTTCATAGGGGCGGCGGTAGCGATGGGCCGGATCGGGCTTGGGCAGCAGGCGCGGCGGGCCGATCTCGCGCGCGACGTCATAGCCGCCTTCGAGCACATAGACCTCCCAGCCCATCTGCGCCAGCCACGACGCCGTCATGTCGGCGCGGACGCTTCTGTCGTCGGTCAGGACGATGCGCGCACCGCGCACGGGCGCAGCCATATCGGTCTCCTGCACGAGTTGCCCGCCGGGATAATGCCGGAAGCCTGGCAGGTGACCGGCCGAATACTCTTCGGCATCGCGCACGTCGAAGCGATAGAGCGTGCGATCCGTTTGCGCGGCGAGCGCGGCCATCTCGCGCGCACCGATATGGCGCACGCCAGCGCGATAGGCGACGTCGCGCGCATTGGCGGCGCCGCCCTCGAACGGGCCGATCTCGCCGCGCCTGTCGGCGCCGTGGTCGAGCGTGTGCCGCGCCAGCGTCCAGCCGATGGTGCCGTTGCGCAGCGCCCGCACTTTGTTGGGCACGCCGGCATTGATCAGTGACTGGGTGCCGATGATGGAGCGGGTGCGTCCGGCGCAATTGACGATGATGGTGGTGTCAGGACTTGGCGCGGCCTGCCCCGCCCGCAGCACCAGCTCCGCGCCGGGCACGCTGACCGAGCCCGGAATGTTCATGGTCGCATATTCGTCGAAGCGACGAACGTCGAGGATGGCGATGTCGGCCTTGTCCGCGATCAGCTTGGCCACCTCGTCGGCGCTGAGCGAGGGCGTGTGCCTGCGCGACTCGACCAGCTCGCCGAACGCCTTCGAATAGGAATTGACGTCCTCGAAGACCTCATAGCCCGCCGCGCGCCAGGCCTTCAGCCCGCCGTCGAGCGCGCTGACATTGGTGTAGCCGAGCGCGGCGAGACGCTCGGCGCCGGTCGCAACCAGCCCCTCACCGTCGTCATAGAGCACGATCGCCACGTCCTTGCGCGGCAGCCGCGTCTCGGCCTCGATCGCGATCCGGTCGGCGGCCATGTTGGCGGCGAACAGCGGATGCCCGGTCGCAAAGTCCGCCTCGTATCTGAGGTCGAGCAGCGCGATTTCCTCGCGCAGCAGCAGCGCACGGCGGACGTCGGCGGGGGTGAGGGTCGGAAGCTTCATGGCGTTTACCTTGAGGGAAGAGCCGTCAGCTTTTGGACCATCGCGGCAGCGTTGGCCAGCCATACTGGTCACTAGCGCTCGTCTTGGGCCGACTACGCAACCATTACTTTAGTCACATTCGAGCGTAGCGACGACCTGAGAAAAATCGAGTTGCGCCAGAAGGTCCCGACCGATCCAGAAATGGAGCACGCATCCAATATTGGAGTGCCAACCGAGAAACGCAAGTTCGCCTTGTATTTGGAGCAAGAGCGTGTCTTCCAAATGCTCTTCCGCCGCATCTTGCGGCCCACTGCCATATCCCAGCATCTGATGAAGCGCTGTCTTGAAGTGGCGGTACTTGCCGTCGTGCACAGTTGGCGTCTTCCAGTGATTTTGCAGCGCCAGGTTCGTAACGTAGCTGGACGGCGCGTGGTTGAAAATATCGACGTCCTGAGCTGCCATACAACGGATCGTATGGTTGATGGCGTCGCCGAGGTCGTCCGCGATACTACCTACATATGTGGGCACCTTCCCAGCCAGATCCTTGTAGGCATGCGCAACGTCGAACCACCAGGATCTGAAGCTCGCTTTTATTTCCGGATCAACCTCATCCATTGGTGTTCGCTCCTGGCTGCGCTCAAGCCATCCGATCGCACCAGCGTGAAGGCGCTCCAAGCCGACGGTTGCCTCGCCGGTGAGCGGCTTGCCGAAGTATCCATCGGTCAGATCGCCTTGAACGTGGGACAACACCGATCGGACCACGTGGGTGATCAGAAGCCAGTTGAAGGGCCAATCCTGATCCTTCTCGTAGTCGGGCACCCTTCGGAATTGGAGCAGATCACTTTGCGGCGGCTCGCCCGGCCCCAACGCCCTGCATAACTCCTTGATCATGAGCTCACCTCCCACCGCATCCTCGAGAAAGTAGAAATCGCGGAACGGCCGGAACGAAAGCGGGTACTTGAATTCGACCTTGGAATGAAAATCGAGATTGGGATCGAGCCATTTGACCTGGTAGTCACCGTTGGTGCCTGCCAGTGGCATCAGATCGGGAGGTGGCGCGCGGTCAGCATATGCATCACCGTCGGTCGGGCTATAAAGTACGCGACCAGGTGGATGGCTTTCGCCGCAAAACACCGAACTACAGAAGAAATAAAGAGTACCACGCGTCGGAAGCGGCGACCAGCCGCCTCCAGGCACTTCAGCCAAGTCAATTTGAGCCACGAATGTTAGCGCAACTTTTTCTAACTCTCGATCTATCGTGACCCTGACCTCTGCGGTCGGCCAATCAAATTGCGGCGGCAACCTGGGAAGTCCGCCGAAGAAGCTCCGCGCCGGGTCCGTGAGTGGCACAGGCAGGTCACAGCGTCTGACAAGCACGGCAGGCCGCGCCGTTTGTTCGATCTCGTCTCGCTCGGATAACGCCATCAGGGTCGCCCCACGACTTCCGCGTGCATCTTTTGGATCGAACCATGCCGTACAATCGCAGACAAGTGATTCTTGTCTGCCGCCGCATATGCGCTTCGCGCGATGGGCTTTGAGCGGTCGAAAGAGCCCGACTGCTCACTCGCCGGGAACGAGCCGCCCGAGCGGCGTCGGTGCCGGACGCCGCAGCCGGCGGCGCGACAGATAGAGCAGGATGCCGGTGACCGAGAACAACGGCATCAGGATCGCAGCCATCATGAAGGCGAGCTTGCCAGGCCAACCCAGGATCGCGCCGCGATGGATGTCGTAGATGGCCGCGATGATCGTCTCGCCGAACGTCTTGTCGGCATAGCGCTCCGTGGAGACCAGCTGCCCGGTGACGGCGTCGATGCGAAATTCGTCGCGCGTGGTCTCGAGCAGCGATGCTTTCCCCCAGGAGCGGATGCGTATCGCCGTGCCCGCCGCCGGCAGCGTCAGCAGCGCTTTGGAGAAGCGACTGCCCTCCTCGCGCCGAAACGTCGTCGAGGCCTGGTCGAATCCGATCGGCGATGCCGGCTCGGCACGGCCACGGGGCGGCTTTGCGGGCATCTTGGCGGCGGTGACGTGCGGGCGCGCCAGCAGCCAGGTCACGCCGTCCTTGTACCATTCGAAGGAGAAGTACAGCCCGGTGAGCGTCATCGTCAGATAGACCGGCAGCACCCAGGTGCCGATCACGGTGTGCAGAGAGCGATGCAGGGCGCGGCCGCCGAGCCCAAAATTGGGCTTCAGCCACATCTTCACGCTGCCCGCCCGGCGCGGCCAGCGCAGCACGAGGCCGGACACCAGCATGACGATGAGGCCGAGCGCGATGGTGCCGGTGATCGGACGTCCCCAGCCCTTGCCGTCGCCGGGAAGCAGCAGCCAGCGATGCAGTTGGCGCACCGTCGCGAAGAAGGCCTCGCCGCGCGGCGAACCCAGCACGCGCGCGTCATAGGGATCGACATAGAGCGAGGCCGGCCGTCCGCCCTGCTC
>NZ_JXDL01000001.1:5669460-5718192 GCF_001590795.1 Bradyrhizobium sp. AT1 | reverse complement strand
CCGAAGCGGACATGGACCGCGGCCGACGGATCGCTCGACAGCGTGACGGCGGCGACCTTGCCGAGGTCCTGCCCTGCTTTCAGCCGCGCCACCAGCTCGTCCGGCATCAGCCTCGGCGCCTGACGCGGCGCGACCTGCATGATGCCGGCATTGAGATGATCGACGATCTCGTCCTCGAAACTCATGATCGCGCCGGTCAGCGCGATCAGGGACACCAGCAGCGCCAGGACCAGGCCCGCGGCGGAATGGACCTGGAACAGGATCGCCTTGATGGTGTGTCCCAGCCGCCGCACTGCCATGGCTAGAACTTCACCGTCGCCGACAGCGAGACGCGCCGTGCATCGCCGATGGCCACGTTGAGATTGTTGACGGCGGAGGGATAATAGACGGTGTCGAACAGGTTCTTGACGTTGAACTGATAGATCACCGGCGTGTTCTGGTACTTCGTCTCATAGGTCGCAAAGATGTCGGCGACCACATAGGACGGCAGGAAGAAGCTGTTGGTGGAGTCGCCGGGACGATCACCAACGTAGCGCGCACCGCCGCCGACGCGAAGTTGACCCGGCAATGCCGTGCCGAAGTCGTAGACCAGATAGAGCGATGCGGTGTTCAGGGCGACGTTCTGCAGCTTCCTGCCGAGCAGCGTCGCATCCTCGGACGCCGTCACGCGGGCATCGGTATAGCCATAGCTGCCGATCAAGGCCCAACTGTCGGTGAGCCTGCCGGTGACGTCCAGCTCGACGCCGCGCGAGTGGGCACGACCGACGGTGTGAAGCTCCACGATGCCCGCGCTGTTCGTCTTCGTCGTCTGTACGTTCTTCTTGTCGAGATCGTAGACCGCCAGCGTGCCGGAGATGCGCTTGTTCAGATCGAACTTGACGCCGGTCTCGTACGATACGCCCTCTTCCGGAGCGACGTTGGAATCGATCACCACGCCGATCGGCGCAATCGTCGAGTTCGGCTTCAGCGATTGAGTGTAGCTCGCATAGAGCGAGATCTGGTCGGTCAGCTTGAAGATGGCGCCGCCGAGGGGCAGCACCTTGTCCTGGGACACGTTGGTATTGGTGTTGAACGGCTTTCCGCGCCCCGCGAGCTGGTCATAGTCCATGTAGCGCGCGCCGCCAACCAGCGCGAGCCGCTCGGTCAGATGCAACGTGTCCTGGACGAACAGCGACCACTGGCCAAGCTTGTCGGTCTGGGCGCTGTCGGGGTTCGACGGCGTCGTCCCTGGCCCGATCAACCCGTAGACGGGATTGTAGACATTGAAGTTGGGCGTTGACTGCCGGATCAGAGTGTCACGGTAGATCGTGCGATACTGACCGTCGCCACCAAACACCACCTCATTACGCATGTTGCCTAGCCAGAAGCCGCCTGAAACGTAGGACGTTCCATAGCTGACGTTGCTGAGCGAGCTTCCCGTGCCGTCATTGCTGCGCTTCTCAGCGCCGGTGGCGAAGTCGATGCTGGTGATGCGAAGCTGGTTGGCACTGAAAGTTTCGGTGTTGTAGCTGTAACCGGCGTAGAGTTTCCAATCCTGGTTGAAGCGATGCTCGACCGAGGCCTGGATCAGGTCCGACGTACCCCAGGTGTTGTTGAAGGGCTCGTCGAGCCGGCGGGTGGCGGGCACCGCGAGCGGTGACTTGGTCACTGGATTGAACGCCGTGCCGCGATCGAATGGGTAGATGAACTCGCGGTGCTCGTAGTTGAGCTGCATCGTGGTGTCCTGGCCGTACCAGGCCAGCGACGGCGCCACCAGCAGCTCGCGGTGCCGGCCGAAATTGCGCCAATAGTCTTCGCTGACGCCGTAGCCGATGAAGCGATAGGCGAGCCCCTGGTCGCCGATCGGGCCGGTGACGTCGAGGAGGCCGTCGGCGCCGGTCTTGGAAGCGCTGAAGGCCGAACCGAGCAGCGTGACCGAACCGTGCTGGTAGAGCTCCGGCCGCTTGCTGATGGTGTTGACGATGCCACCGGGATCCATGATGCCGTAGAGCAGCGAGGCCGGCCCTTTCAGCACCTCGACGCTTTCGACGGCGGGATTGAAGCTGCGCCCTTGCACCAGCGGCATGCCGTTGCGCATGATCGAGCCGTCGCGGTTGTCGCCGAAGCCGCGGCGGATCACCGCGTCCTGGCTGCCCGCGAGCGTGTTGGTCTGGGTGATGCCGGAGACGTTGATGAGCGCGTCGTCGATGTTGCGCGGGAGCTGGTCCTTCAACACCTGCTCGGGCACGACGTTGACGGCTTGCGAAGTGTCGAGCGGCGAGGCGCCGCTGCGCAGCGTGGTCGAACTCGGCATCGCGCGGTAGCCGAGCTTTGCCGCCTGCTGCGCGGCGGCTTCCGCGGCCGCGCGCTCCGAGAGCGTCGGCGCTGCGGGCGCAGGATTGCGATCGCGCTGGCGCGCCGCGGTCTGCGTGCGGCGTGGGGACTGCTCGGATGTGCGCGCCGGTTTCGGCCGTTGTGTCGGCGCCTCCACCGTCACCGGCGGCAGCGCCGATTGCGCCTGCGCGATCGTCGTCGTGGAGGGACATTCGGCGAGCAGCACGGCTGCTCCAATGAGAAGATTTGCGCGGCGCTTGCCGGCGAGATGACGATGGCCACCGACGCGGAGGCCATTCGGATGAGCACGCACGTTCGATTCACTTCCAGGTCAGACACGGCATTGAAGCTCGCGCGTCTAACAGTCGTGGCACGTGAAGAGAACTGCGGGCGGCTTTGAATCGCTCTAGTGTTGAATCGTTCTAAGAACGGATCGGCACCGAACGGCAATCTGCAATTGTCGCCATGGCAACGGCGACACGTCGCGCGCGAGTTCGCGGCGACGTATCACGATCTTGTGCGATCTCACGCGATGGCGGGAGCCGTCAATTCGTCGAGCTTGCGCTTGAGCGCGGCGCCGTCGGACGAGGCGCGCAGCGGCGGGCGCACGCGCTGCCAGGCGGCATCGCCGGTCTGTGCCGCCAGAATGGCCTTCAGCGTCGCGGTGAACGAGGCCGTCTTCAGCACGATGTCGATCGCGGCCTGCATGCGCGCTTCGACGTCCTTGCCCTCGACCATGCCCTTGACCAGCGCCGGCACGGCATTGGCCATGCCGCAGATGGTGCCGGCGCCGCCGGTGGCGATCGCGCGGGTGATATCAGCTTCGTTGCCGACGGTGATGGCAAGTTCGGGAGCGGCGGCGCGGAAGGCCTGGAACTGCTTGAAGTCGCCGCTGGAGTCTTTCAGGCCCGCGACCACCTTGCCGTAACGCTTGCGCAGGTTCGCAGCGACGGTCGTGGGGATCGCAACGCCCGACGTCTGCGGGATGTGATAGAGATAGGCGCGCAACCGATCGTCGGCGACGCCGTCGATGATCGCAGCAAAGGCATCCTCGATGCCTTCAGGCGTGACGCTGCGGTCGAAATAGGGCGGCAGCACCAGCACGTGACGCAGGCCGAAGCCGAGCACGGCGCGCGTCAGGGCGATGCTGTCGGTGATGGCGGGAAAGCCGCCGCCGATGCCGATGCGCTCCGGCGCAACGCCGGCCTTGAGCACGGCTTCGATGGTCGCGAGACGCTCGGCGACATTGAAAGAGGTGCCCTCGCCCGTGGTGCCGAACAGCACGACGCCGTCGACACCCTTGCCGAAGAGCTGCTTGGCATGCGCCGCGAGCTTTGCGGAGTCCACGCTGCCGTCCGCCGCCAGCGGCGTCGCCGATGCCACCCAGAACCCGCGAATTGCCTCGGTCATCACACTGCCCTTTGCTTCGATCCCGACCTAATCCTCTGATCTCCAACGATCTTACGGAACTGTGCCGGGCCTTGTTTTTGCTTTACTTTTCATCTTGTACCTTACATACAAGAGACACGCAAATCCTTTCCGGCGGCACGGCGCGCATGGGCGCAGCCAAATATTGAGGAGGTCTCGCATGAACATGGTGACCCCCATCGGGCGACCCGACCAATTGCTCGGCGCCCTGCGCGACAAGCTCGGCGCGGCCGCCGTGTTGATCGGCACCGACGTGCCCGCGCGCAATTGCAACGACTGGAGCGCGAGCCTGCCGCAGACGCCGCTGGCGGTGATCCGCCCCGTCGACGCGCAAGGCGTGGCGGAAGCGATCGCGACCTGCCGGCAGGCGCGTCTGCCGTTCGTGCCGCAGGGCGGACTGACCGGACTGTGCCGCGGCGCCTCGCCCGAGGCCGGCTGGGTCGCGATCTCGATGGAGCGCATGACCGGCATCGAGGAGATCGATCCGGCGTCGATGACGATGACGGTGAAGGCCGGAACGCCGCTGGAGACAATTCAGAAAGCCGCGGATGAAGCCGGCTTCTTCTTTCCGCTCGACCTCGGCTCGCGCGGCTCCTGCGCGATCGGCGGCAATCTCTCAACCAATGCCGGCGGCAACCGCGTGATCCGCTACGGCATGACGCGCGAGCTGGTGCTCGGTCTCGAAGTGGTGCTGCCCGACGGCACAATCATCACCAGCCTCAACAAGCTGATGAAGAACAATGCGGGCTATGACCTCAAGCATCTCTTCATCGGCTCAGAAGGCACGCTCGGCATCATCACCCGCGTGGTGCTGAAGCTGTTTCCGAAGCCGCGCTCGACCATGGCCGCGCTCTGCGCGCTGAACGATTATGCCGCGGTGGTCGCGCTGCTCGGCGCGGCGCGCAGCGGGCTCGGCCCGCTGCTGTCGGCCTTCGAGGTGATGTGGCCGGACTATTGGGACGTGATCACGACCCGCGCCGGCGTGAAGCCGCCGGTCGCAGCTAACCAGGGCCTCTACGTGCTGGTGGAAGCGCAAGGCACCGACGAAAGCGTCGACGCGCCGCGCTTCCAGGCCTGGCTCGAAGAGCTGATGGAGCGCGGGCTACTGGCGGATGCCGCCGTGGCGCAATCGCTGGCGCAGACGCAAAGCTTCTGGCGCGTGCGCGACATCTGCGCCGAGTTCGGCCAGGTGCTGGGGCCGCACATCTCCTACGACATCGGCCTTGCGGTGGCCCGGATGGACGAGTTCGCCACGCGCTGCAAGGCGGCGCTGGCTGCCGGCATCAAGGGCTGCGAAAGCGTCTATTACGGCCATATCGGCGACGGCAATCTGCACCTCGTCTCCTGGGTCACCGGCCTTGCCGTCGAGCAGCAGCCGAAGGAAGAGATGGACGCGATCATCTACGGACTGGTGCGCGAGCTCGGCGGCAGCGTCTCTGCCGAGCACGGCATCGGCACCTTGAAGAAGAAATGGCTGGGCCATGCCCGGAGCGAAGCCGAGATCGCGCTGATGCGGACGCTGAAAGCGGCGCTCGATCCGGACCAGCTGCTCAATCCCGGCAAGGTGGTCTGAGACAGGCAAATGCGCTCGCTCAAGCTCGATACGCCGAAATCGCTGTCGCAGCGGGTGATGCAGCGGCTGCGGCAGGCGATCATCGACGGCGAGTTCGCGCTGGGGGCCGCCATCTCCGAGGAGATGGTGGCGAATTCCTTTGGCGTCAGCCGCACCCCGGTGCGCGAGGCGATGGGCCAGTTGCAGGCCCAAGGCCTCGTGGTGATCCGTCCGCAGGTCGGCAGTTTTGTCTTTACGCCGAGTGCGGATGATATCTCGGCGCTCTGCACCTTCCGCATCGCGCTCGAGCCGAAAGCCGCCGAGCTTGCCTTCCGTCACGATCGCGACGGCGCGATGGCGTCGATGGGCGAGGCGATCGCGGCGATGGAGCCGGCGGTCGCGGCAAAGGACAACGTCGCCTATGGCCGCGCCGATGCCGCCTTTCACGAGGCGCTGTTCGCCCATTGCGGCAACCGCTACCTCGCCGAATCCTATCAGCTGGTCTCGGGCCGCGTCGCCGCGCTCCGCACCAATCTGACCTCGCCGATCGACGTGCGCACCCGCACCTCGTTCGACGAGCATCGCAAGCTGCTCGATCTGTTCGCGCGCGGGGAGTTCGCCGCCTTCGAAGAATTGATGACAACGCACATCACCAATTCAGGCGTGGTCTACGCCAGGGCTTTGAAGGTCGAGACATCTACGGTGGATTGAGCGCGGCTATTTCGCGTCCTTCGATCCCGGCCTGTCCAGAAAATCCAGCGCGGTGTTGATCTGCTCGAGCTGGTGCTCGATCTTGTCGCGATCCTCGACCGACGGCGCCTTTTCGAGCTGCTCCACGAGCTTCTGCTTCCGCAACAGCAGGTTCTCTATGACTGTACTCACAGCTCCCCCAGCGCCAGAGGCGAACATTGCGAGCGCACGCGAGCCGGGCCCGCCGCAACCCCTCCATCAGAATGTTCACGAGACCCGATGGTTCCTGCGGATGCACCGGCACGCGTGCGGATGGAACTAGCGGCGCAGGCTGGCCCAGACGCCGCCCAGGATCAGCAAACCGCCGAAGAGATGGATCAGCTTCGGCGGTTCGCCGAGAATGGCGAAAGACAATAGCGCGCTTGCGACCGGCCCGAGATAGAGCACGAGCGAGGTTCGCACCGAGCCGAACTTGCCGCCGAGCCAGGCAAAGCCGGCATAGGCGAGCAGGCCGGGAACGATCCCGGCGAAGACATAGGCCGACAGCGCCTTGGTGCTGAAGACCTCGCCCGGCCTCGCCCACATCTCCATGGCCGCTGGTGGCAGCGAGAACAACGCGCCGGCGGCGGAGAACAGGCTGATGCGTGCGAGCAGCGACGCCTTTGGCGCGGCGCGCGATTGCAGCAGCGTATAGCCGGACCAGCCGAGCATCGCGATCACGACGAGGCCGTCGCCTGCCGCGGTCTGAAGCTCGATCAGCGTCTGCGGATGGCCGCCGGAGATGATGAGCAGCGCTCCTGCGAGCGCCAGCGCCGTGCCGAGCCATTGCAGCGGGCCGACATGCTCGATGCCGCGCAGGGCCGAGATCAGCAGCACCACGATCGGCGACAGCGCCATGATCAGCGCGATGTGGATCGCCGTCGTCGACACGCCGGCGACATAGACCGGACCGCCGCACAGGAACATGCCCATGAAGCCGGCGGCGAGGATCGGCCAGATGTTTCGGCCGAGCGTCACGCGGCCCTCACGAATCTCCCTCAGCGCGATCGGCGCGAGCCCGATGGCGACGATGCCCCAGCGGAAGAAAGCGAGCGCGAAGGGCGGAACGGAGCCGGCGAGCCCGCGCGCCAGAACCTGATTGGAGGCTTGCGCGGTCGCCACCAGGATGAAGCCGATCAGCGCAATGGCACCCAACCAGGCGTCGCTGGCCGGCACTATGCCGGCCACGGCGTCACGACCGCCGTCAGAGGTTTCCTTGCCCAGTTCCTCGCCCATGGATCAATCGGATATCCGATGTCGGCCGTGGTGAGAACCCCGACGACGGCTCAGCCACATGCATATGCGGCACGCGCGCCATTCCGGGCGGCGCCGAGACACTCGCCAGCAGCACCGGCACGATGGGGGTGCGGGTGATCGACACCGAGAACACCGCGAGCAGCGCACAGACCATGCAGAGCCTCATCCGCACCGTCCTGCGATCGGAGATCGGCAGGAACAGGAAAAACAGCATCGCCAGGATCAGCAGCGCGTCGATCAGAAAAAACATGGCTCTCTCCCTTGCAACTGCGGGAGAGCATGGCCTGAGCCGCGGTGGACCGTATGTGGAAGGCGTCACACACCTGACGGCACCGGCGCGCGAGCGCGTCGAGGAGGAAGCGGCACGCGTCCGTTAACCGCTGACCTGCTCCGGACTGCCGGGCTGGAACCTCGATCTTTCACGCGTCCGTCGGTTGTATTCGCAAGCCCGGAGTCCTATGCCTACGCCCATGGACACCCAGATCATCACCGCCGCAAAGCCCCTGATGGCGCAGGCCCGGCCGCGCAAGCCGGCGCCGTTCCTCCCCATGAGCCGCGCCGAGATGGACGCGCTCGGCTGGGACGCCTGCGACATCGTGCTGGTGACGGGCGATGCCTATGTCGATCATCCCAGCTTCGGCATGGCGATCATCGGCCGCCTGCTGGAAGCGCAGGGATTTCGGGTCGGTATCATCTCGCAGCCGGACTGGCATTCGGCCGAGCCGTTCAAGGCGCTGGGCAAGCCACGCGTGTTCTTTGGCGTCACCGGCGGCAACATGGACTCCATGGTGAACCGTTACACCGCGGACCGCCGCATCCGCAGCGACGACGCCTATACGGCCGGCGGCGAAGGCGGCAAGCGGCCGGACCGCTGCACCGTCGTCTATGCGCAGCGCTGCCGCGAGGCGTTCAAGGACGTGCCGATCGTGCTTGGCGGCATCGAGGCCTCGCTGCGCCGGATCGCGCATTACGACTATTGGTCCGACAAGGTGCGCCGCTCGGTGCTAGCCGACGCCAAGGCCGACCTGCTGCTATACGGCAATGCCGAGCGCGCCGTGGTCGAAGTGGCCAACCGCATCGCGGCCGGCGAGACCGCGCGCGAGCTCGACGACATCCGCGGCGTCGCGCTGTTCCGCAAAGTCCCCGAGGACTACACCGAGCTGCACGCCGACGATCTCGATTCCGCCGACGAGGGCGCAACGCGCCAGAAGGGCGCGACCGTGATCCGACTGCCGGCGCTGGAGCAGGTCGAGCAGGACAAGGAAGCCTATGCGCGGGCGTCACGCGTGCTGCACCGGGAGAGCAATCCCGGCAATGCGCGGCCGCTGGTGCAGCGTCATGGCGATCGCGACCTCTGGCTCAATCCGCCGCCGATCCCGCTCACGAGCGAAGAGATGGACGCGGTCTACGACCTGCCTTACGCCCGCGCGCCGCATCCCTCCTATGGCGAGGCCAAAATTCCCGCCTGGGACATGATCAAGTTCTCGGTGACGATCATGCGCGGCTGCTTCGGCGGCTGCACCTTCTGCTCGATCACCGAGCACGAGGGCCGCATCATCCAGAACCGCTCCGAGGGATCTATCCTGCGCGAGATCGAAAAGATCCGCGACAAGACGCCGGGCTTCACCGGGGTGATCTCCGACATCGGCGGCCCCACCGCCAACATGTACCGGATGGCGTGCAAGGACCCGAAGGTCGAGGCGGCGTGCCGGCGGCCGTCCTGCGTCTTCCCGGAGATCTGCCCGAACCTCAACACCTCGCATGACGACTTGATCAGGCTCTATCGCAAGGTGCGCGAGACCAAGGGCATCAAGAAGGTGATGGTCGCCTCGGGCGTGCGCTACGACCTCGCGGTGGAGAGCCCGGAATACATCAAGGAGCTCGTCACCCATCACGTCGGCGGCTACCTCAAGATCGCGCCTGAGCACACCGAGCGCGGCCCGCTCGACAAGATGATGAAGCCGGGCATCGGCGCCTACGACAAGTTCAAGCGGATGTTCGACGAAGCCGCCGAACGCGCCGGCAAGAAATATTACCTGATCCCCTATTTCATCGCGGCGCATCCGGGCACGACCGACGAGGACATGATGAACCTCGCGCTGTGGCTCAAGAAGAACCGCTACCGCGCGGATCAAGTGCAGACCTTCCTGCCCTCGCCGATGGCGACGGCGACCGCGATGTATCACACCGGCGTCAATCCCTTGCGCGGCGTGCGCCACGGCGGCAGCGACAAGGTCGAGGCGATCAAGGGCCTGCGCCAGCGCCGCCTGCACAAGGCGTTTCTGCGCTATCACGACCCCGACAATTGGCCGGTGCTGCGCGAGGCTTTGATCGAGATGGGCCGCCGCGATCTGATCGGCTCGCAGCCGCATCAGCTCGTCCCCGCACACCAGCCGCCCGGCACCGGCAAGGCTGCCGGCACGCGGCGACCGGTGCGTCCCGGCGATAAGACCCAGCGCTTCACGACCAAGGGCGTGCGCATAAGGAAGTGAGGCGATGTCTTCGTTGATCGTGATCGGCCGTCTCGACGGGATGATCCAGTCGAAGCAAGAGGGCCTTTCCTTCAACCCCGATCAAGCCGACATCAAGGACCTCGGCTTTTGCGACGGACCGGATCAAGCGTTATCGTATCGTCCACCCCGGCCCGAACGGCTGCCGTACGATCTCTGGTGTACAGACAGGTTCCTGTCGATCAAACCCGAGGACGATAGTCCTTCCATCGGAAGTGTGGAGATCGGCGAGGCTCTGGTCTACGATAACAGGATGCACGCGGAGATCGACTTTACCGGCTTCCGCGTGAGGCTGTCGCTGCGAAGGGACGCTTACCAAGCCTACCTGCAATACATCGGCGAAGTCCCAAGGCCGGAGCCGGGCGACGAAGATTGTTGGCAAGGCTGGATCGTGCTTCGTATCCCCTCGGAGCCTTTCGAATTCCCGGCGCCGCGCGGCGGCTCCGATCCGTGGCAGATCGCGAAGCCGGTCGTCGGCCGACTGAATCTGATCAAGCAATTCGCCTTCGACGAGATCGAGATCCAGGCGCTTCGCGACGGACAAGACCATCGGGTGACGTTCGACGATGCCGGGCGCCGGCAGCGGCCTGGCTGGCGACCGGCGCTGACGCTGCGCACGTAACGGGACACGACCGCTTTAGAGATCCAGCACCACCTCGCCCGACACCGCATCGGTCACGCCGCGTCCGTTGCCCTGGTCCTCGAGCACGGACCTGAAACTATCGAGGGTCTTGATCATTGCTGGTCGTGCCGCGAGCAGCGCATCCTGGCTGGACCACGCGCCAATGAGACAGAAGGTCTGCTCGCCGGTCTTGATGATGACGCCATGCTCCAGGCCCGGCCATTTGGCCTTGCCGTCACGGTGCGCGTCGAGGAAAGCAGCTTCCTCACCCGGCTTCACCTTGAACTTCACCACATTGTAAACCTGCATGACGCGCCTCCGAAAATGGATGGATGAAAACGGGCGCCGCGTGCGGGACAGGACAAAACGTCCATACCGTCGCCCGGCGGGATGTTGCGCCTCGCTCGTGAGGCCGTCACCGTGACAAATCGGCATGCCGGGCCCGCCTCCGGACATTTCAGGCTCGCCGAAACAAAAAAGTCGAAAACAACCCCATGCAAAGTAGCCGGCCCTAGCGGGATCAAGGGCTTAGGCGGATTACGGAGATGCTGACCGGTCGACCGGACGGGCGTTGCACCGTCGGGCAACACAGGCGCATGATGGCATCATCGGACGTGCTGGCCGTCCGGCGGTCTAAAAGGTCCGCGCCGGCCGCCCCACCCAAAATGCGCAGATGGCCAATCCCTGCACCAGCGCCGCGGCAGCATAAAATTCTGGTGTGGCAGCCGAACCGGCCGGAAATAGTTCGCGGATCAAGCCGAACACCGCCGGCGCAAATGAATAGGCACCTTGCGACATGGCAACGATCAGCGCGACCACGCGCGGCACATCCTCTCGCGCGAACTCGACCTGGGCAATCAGCGGCGGGAGGAACGTGCCATTGCCGAAGCCGAGGCCGTAGAGGACGACCCCGAGGATCAACAACGGGATGTTCGTTCCAGCCGCGGCAAGGAAGATGATCGAGCCCGTGATCTGAACGGCATAGCTGGCGCAGGCAATCAGCCGCCGGTCGATCCGCGCAGGCATGAGCCAACCCAGCAGCGTCCGGCCGGCGATCGCTATGATGCCGACCAATCCCACGGCCGGCCCTGTCCATTTCGCACCGAGCGCAGGTTGCAACAGCGAGAAGAGATGCGCGGCGAGGCCGATCTGTGCGAACAGTCCGAGGCTCATGCCCGCTGCAAGCGTCAGGAATTTTCGATCGTGCCAAAGCAGCGATCCGGGCAGCGGCCGTGCTGTCTCCGCCGAGATAGTCTCGGAGGCCGGCGCAGCTCCATCCGGCACCGATCCGGCGGACTCCGGCGGCCGCGACAGCACGGTGCTCGCGAGCGTCCACACCACGACGATCATGACGAGGCCGATGGCAGCGGCGGCCGCGGCAAATCCGACCATTGCGATGGCTGTGGCCCAGAGCGGTGAGAACACGATGCCGCCGACATTTGCGCCGTTATACGCAATGGCGAGGGCAGCGGGACGACGGCGGGTGAACCAGGGCGACACGATGGCGTTCACCGCGGCGATACCCATCGTCACCCAGCCGGCACCACCCAGCAGCGCCGCGGCGAAGAGCTGCCAGGGCGTTGCCGCCACCGCCCATCCGAGGACGCTGACGGCCAGCAACGTGGCACCGACCTTGGTCACGGCTGGAATGCCGAAGCGCCGATAGAGCGCCGGCAGATTGGCCGTCACGATCGATCCCGTCAGGAAGTGGACGGTGACGGCCGTCGAGACCAGGGCCAGCGACCACCCCCTGGCTTCGTGAACGGTACTCAGGAAGACCGGCGGACCATAGAAGCCGAACCCCAGCCCGAAGACAGCAAGCACGAAGGCCGCGGCGACAACCCGCCATCCATGGAACGTATCGGTTTGCATTTTCTTCGACCGCTCGAGTCCGGCGATTTGATTGTGCACACGCGGGCCGATGCGTCCTTCGCTGCCGGTCGAAGCGTGAGATCGGAAGCAAATGCATCGCGAAATGAGTTGACTCGGGCGGCATCACGCAACATATAAAGTTACATGAAACGAGATTCCCGACTATCCGGCGTGCTCCACGTGCTCTTGCACATGGCGCAGCAGCCGGGGCCGTTCACGTCCGAGACGCTGGCGACGGCGATGGACACCAACCCCGTGGTGATCCGCCGCATCATGGCGGGCCTGCGCGATCTCGGTTACGTGCGCTCGGAGAAAGGGCATGGCGGCGGCTGGATGCTGGCATGCGACCTCTCGAAGGTGACGCTGCGCGATGTTTACACCGCGCTCGGCAGTCCGTCGCTGCTGGCGATGGGCAACCGGACGGAGGCGCCGGGCTGCCTCGTCGAGCAGGCCGTCAATGCCGCGCTCGATCAGGCCTTTGCCGACGCAGAAGCGCTGCTGCTGGCGCGCCTCGGCGAGGTGACGCTGGCGATGCTGGGCGAGGACATGCGCAAGCGGCTTGGGTCTCGCAGGATTCACGACATCGGCGCGCATCGCGCGTGAACAGCTGTATTCAGGGACAGTATCATGACCGACATTCAAGCCGCATTCGCCGATCCGCAATTCGTGACTCGATACACCGAAGGACCACCGCGGTTCGTGCCGGGCTATGACGCCATGCAATCCATGGCGTCCATTCTGCTGGCCGAAAGCGTTCCCAGCGATGGGCAGGTGCTCGTCCTCGGTGCCGGCGGCGGCCTGGAGCTCAAGGCCTTTGCGCAGGCGCATCCCGGTTGGCGCTTCGACGGCGTCGACCCGTCCGCGCCGATGCTGGCGCTGGCCGGGCAAACCCTGGGAGAGCTCGCACCACGTGCACGCTTTCACCAAGGCTATATCGATGACGCCCCTGAGGGACCATTCGACGGCGCGACCTGCCTGCTGACCCTGCACTTCGTCGATGCTACGGAGCGACGCCGGATCGCCTCGGAAGTCCGCCGCCGGCTCAAGCCGCGCGCACCGTTCGTTGTCGCGCATTTCAGCATTCCCGACGGCGAGCAAGAGCGCCCGCGATGGCTGGCGCGGTATTCCGCATTCCTGGCCTTCTCCGGCGTCGATCCCGACAGGGCGGCAGCCGCGCGGGACGCCGTCACTAATCATCTGGAAATTCTGGAGCCCGCGCAGGATGAAGCGATCTTGCGCGAGGCAGGCTTCTCCGACCCGACCCTGTTCTATACCGGCTTCACGTTCCGAGGCTGGGTGGCTTATGCGTGAGGGGTGCTCACCGGTCCACAGGCACCCCGGGCCCGAGATGATACCGGCTGGAGAAGAACACCAGCGGCGTGGTGTCGCGATAGTCGCAGGCCGAGACTTCGGCGATGATCAGGGTGTGGTCGCGGACATCGACGTGGCGCGTGACCTCGCAGGCGAACCAGGCCATGGATCCCTGAAGGCGCGGCAGGCCGTCGACGATGTCGAAATCGGGAGCGGCGCCGGTGTTCGGCTGGCTCGCGAAATGTTGCGACAGATCCCGGCCATGGTCCGGCAGGACGTTGACGCAGTAGCGGCGGGTCGCCGAGATCGCGCGGTGCATCCGGCCGGGCATGACCGATACCAGCACGGTAGGCGGCGAGAGGCTGACGGTGACAAAGCTGTTCGCGGTCATGCCACAGACGCGGCCGTGCTCGTCGAGCGCGGTTAGCACCGCGACGCCAGTCGCAAAGCGTGACGCAGCTTCGCGGAACGCCGCCGGAGTGGCGCGCGGAATCTCAGTCCCTGCTCGCATCGGTGCTCACGCAATCGCCCGGACGGGCTCAGCCGGTGCTGACATGCGCTCGATCCAGGCCTGGATGCGCTGCGGCGTGGAGATGCGGTCCCACTGGCGATCCGGGTAATTGAAATTCTCGGTGAACTCGTTGGCCAGCGCGGGGTTCTGGCTCATCGCGCCGATCAGCATGCCCAACGCTTCGGTCGGCGGCTGCAGCATCACATTGGTCCAGCGCGAAGCCGCGAGCACGCGGTCCTGCCGCTTCAGGTCGATCTTCTCGCACAGGCGTGCATCGAGCACGTCGGCGTTGACGATCTCCTCGCCCAGCACGAAGGCGGCATAGGAGGCGACGTTGGCGCCCTGGCCCATCATGGGATCGACGATAGCGTGGACGTCGCCGAGCGCGATCGCGCATTTGCCGTCGTCGAATTCGACCATGGTGTTGCGCACCGTCGGCACGACGCCGCCCTGCAGCAGGTCCTGCGGCTGCGCCAGGTCGAAGCGCGCGGTGTCGATGCGGTCGTAGGTCGTCGGATGATGCTTCTCCAGCTTGCCCAGCAGCACTTTCAGGAAGTACTTCGGATTGTCGTCGTAGCTGAGCGTCGCCAGTTCCTCCATGTCGCCGCCCGGCACGTTTTCCATCAGCAGTGCGTTGGCGATGCCGCCGAAGGTGACGGTCGGGATCACGATCATCTCGCCGTGGCCGGGTGACACCGAGAGCGTGACGTTCATGGGATCAGGCTGCCGCACGCCGGTGTAGAGCCCGACGCACAGCCGCCGCTGGGGCTGCGAATAGGGCGAGTGCTCCGGCCGGTAGGTGAAGAGCTGTCCGAGCGGACCCTTGCCGGTCGAGACGACCAATAGGTCGAACCGCGCGACCAGCGGACGAATGTCGCGCTCCTCGATGCGGCGATACTCGATCTTGCCGCCGCGGTTCGCGAAGTCCTTCATCAGGGCGGGCAAATAGAGCCGGTAGTCGACGGCGCGGCTCGGCTTGGAGAAGTCGCCGCGAAAGCTCAGCGGCTGCGGGAAGTTGAAGACGTGGTCGTGGTAGTAATAGTGATCCTTCGGATCGCTCCAGTGGTTGACGCCGAGATAGTCCTCACGCGCGAGCGTCACGTGGTGATGCGCCACGGTGTTGATCAGCCGGATATCGCGATAGTCCTCGTGCGGACGGTCGGTGATGATGGTGGCGTCCACGCCATGCTTTTGCAGGTAGAGCGCGAGATGCAGGCCGGCGATGCCGGCGCCGACGATTCCGACGTTTCGTGCCACGTGGTCTCCTCCCCGTTTGCGGCCCTTGCGAGGGCTTGTTTTGAGGGATGCTAGCCAGCAGCCGTGTTGCACGCTACGGAATATATAGGATAAGAATCATTCCAGAATGGAATGAATGATGGACCGGATCGATTGCCTGCGCGCTTTCGTTCGCACGCTGGAGGGCGGCAGCTTCTCGGCGGCAGCCAAGGAGCTCGGCATCGGCCAGCCCGCGATCAGCAAGCGCATCGCAACGCTGGAAGCCGAATTCGGCACGCAACTGTTCTCGCGCACGACGCGCACCCTGAAGCCGACGGCAGAGGCGCATCGCATCTACGATCTGGCGCGCCAGATCCTCGACAGCTTCGACATGGCGCGCTCCAGCGTCGAGCAGGCCGCACCGCGTCCCAGCGGCACGCTTCGGATCGGCGTGCCCTCCTCGTTCGGACGGCGCTACATGATGCCTGTCATCGCCGACTATGTGCGGCACTATCCCGAAGTACGGGTCGACATCCGCTTCAGCGAACGCTTCGTCAATCTCGTCGAGGAAGGCATCGAGCTGGCACTTCGGATCGGGAATCTGGAGGCGAGCACCCTGGTGGCGCGCCGGCTCGGCACCGTGCAGCGCTATCTGGTGGCGACACCGACCTATCTGCACGGCCGCCCGCTGCCGCGCACGCCCGACGATCTCGCCGCCCATCAGTGCATCGTCTATTCCAGGATGTCGCCGGCGCACCAATGGGCCTTCGAATCCGAGCATGGCCGGCACGTCGCCTCGATCAACGGCCCCATTCACGTCGACGACGCCGACGCCATGCAGGAAGCGACCATGCATCATCTCGGCATCGCCATCCTGCCCGAATGGAATGCCGCGGACGGTCTTCGCAGCGGCGAACTCGAGCACGTGCTGCCGGACTACACCATCGCCGCGCTGCCGCTGCACGCGGTCTATCCGGAGACGCACTGGATGTCGCTGCGTGCGCGCAGCTTCCTCGATCTGCTGATCGCACGCGCCGATCATTTCTCACCGGCCTCGCCGATGGTCCACCGCGGGCACGACAGTTGAAGCCGACCGAAGCCGTGCCGGGAACAGTGCTTCCTATCCCGGCGGGGAGCCCTGGCAAATTCGAATCGAGAAGCTCGGCAAATTCCACGAACGCTAATAAGGGACAGCGCCGCTGAGGCATCTCGTCATCAGGCCCAGAATAGTTCTTGCATCGCGTGCACAATGAGCGGCTGATGTCAGCCTGAGCGCGCCACGCTGCTGAACTGCCGGAGGCCGCAATGAAGAGCTACGTAAACCACGAAAACATCAGACGGTATGAGAAGCTCATCGCCATCAGCGAAGGTGATCCCTCGCGCGATGAAGCAAGGCATCAGACGCTGTTGCGCCTCCTGGCCGAGGAAAAAGCCAAGGACGCGCGGCCGGACGACTGGCCAAATATCTGATCGGGACCGCCGAAGCCGACGCAATCCAATTCACTCCAAGCCCGTTCGGGCCATGGCGGCAATTTGCAGTTGACCCGCAACGGAGGAGTTTCTTTTGACGCTCGCGGAACCATTGTTCCCCGAGTCCATTGGCTCCCTGACACAAACTTATTTTTGGGAGATACTTCATGAGAATTCTCACAGTCTTAGCAGCCGCAGCCGGTACGCTCATCGTGACCGCTGCTTCGGCAGCCCCGCTTTCCCTCAGCGCGCCGTCCACACCCGAGAACAGCGTTCAGAACGTTCGCATGGTCTGCAACGAGAACGGACGGTGCTGGCGCGAGCGTAGCGAACGACGCGTGATCATCCGCGAAGGACGCGATGCCTACGGCTATGCACCGCGCGAGCGCTACATCGAGCGGCGTGGCTATGATGACCGCGGTGGCGTCGGCTTCCGCGCTCCCGGTGTCAGCGTCGGAATCGGCACCTACTGAGCGACGAAGCGAGCGAATGAAACAGGCCGCGGTGCAACCCGCGGCCTTTTTTTTTGGGATTTTTTTATCGGACTCTCGGGCGATCGGCGGGTGAAGAGATCCAGCTCAGCCCGCTGCGGCGACCGAGCCGAGCGGCACGTCCAGTGCGTAAACGAATCCGCCCCGTTCATATGCGAGGCTCACCTGCCCGGTCAGTTGCTGACCGAGAGACCCCATCATCCGGGTGCCGAAACTCCGGCGTGTGGGCGGCTCGACCGGGGGACCGCCCCTTTCGGTCCAGACAAGGCGAAGCCTTCGCTTCGCCTCATCGATCGCCCACGAAATCTCGACGCGGCCTGTCGGGACGGACAGCGCGCCGAACTTGGTGGTGTTGGTGCACAGTTCGTTGAACGTCATCGCGAGCGCAATGACGGCGACGGAGGTAATCCGGATATCCGGTCCATTGAAGTGGAAGCGTCGGTCTCCCGGACTGTCGTAGGGCTCCGTTGCGCTGCTCAGCGTGTGGGTCAGGCTCGCATCGGCCCAACTCACCTGCATCAAGAGATCATGGGCTCGCCCCAAGGCGAGCAGCCTGCCCTCCATGGCCTTCTGTCCATGCTCGATACTCGGCGCGCCGCGGAAGCTCTGGGACGCGATCGCACTCACCATGGCAAGCGTGTTCTTGACGCGATGATGCAGCTCTCCGAGGATGAGCTTCTGCAACTTGTCGGCGGCACTTCGCTGCTCGGCATCGATACCGGCCTGAACGATCAGGGCGCGCGCGTCTATCTCGGCCTGTTCGAGCAGCAGGCGGAGGGTGTCGTTCTCGGCGGACAGGGAAGCCTCCTGCTCCGACCGGGAGGTGGGCGCAGCGGTCCGCGCGGCGTCGAATATCCTATCTGGCGTCCAGTCGCCTGCCGTCGGAACGATCTGCAAAGCTCCTGCGCCGACCATGGCCTGCAACTCGGTGATCATTTGCTCGACACCGAGCGGTTTACCGAAAAACCTGCTGTCCGCTGGCCGTTCCGCCTCGGACGGCTTCACCTGGCCGGACACCAGAATGATCTTGATCGAGGGCCAGCGCTCGTGCACCGCATGGGCGAGCTTGAGGCCATCGATGCTGCCGGGCATCTGAATGTCGGTCAGCAGCAGCGAGATGTCCGATCGGGACTCCAGAACCGAGATTGCCTCGTCGGCGTTGATCGCCTCGATGGGACAGAACCCGGCATCCTCCACAATGTCGACCGCACGCATCCGCAGGATCATTTCGTCTTCCACGACGAGAACGTTCGGCACCTGGATTGGATCTGTCGACATGGTGATCTCACTCTCTCTCGTCGGGCCGAGGGTGTCTCGGAAGCCGCGAATCTCGTAAGCCGATTGCGCTTGACCGACGTCCCCCACCCATTGCTGCGCTTCTCGAGCGGAGAAGGCCAGCCAATTCGCCTGCGTCAGCGATATCTCGTCTCAGCGCTGCGGTCCGATCACGACCAGGCGGGTCGGATGGAAGCACTGGAGGGTTGGGCTGATCCCCTCAGGCGAGCGGATTGACGGACGACCGATCTATCGCCGGGCAGTCACGAGGCGAGCTTCCTGGATCTTCGCTCCAGCACCGGCATGTCGCAAGCAGGACGTGGTAAGGTCCGGCCAGACCTGTGCCGAGCAATCCGATGAAGCGGCTTGGATTGCGAGCCGGTCCCCTTTGGCCAGTGCCTGAAGCTCATCCGCCTGCACTTTTGGAGCAAAAGCCGGCAAAGCGATCACCGACGCTCCGAGGAGAACGAAAGCCGCGAGGGATGACAGAGATCTTACCATTTTGTTCTGCTGACTTTTTTCTCGTCGACCCTGCCACGTCTGAGGATCCGGCATGACAACAACCATAACGAGAGATTGTTCCCCTTTCTCAACTCCGTCGTTTGGTCTTGCTCATTCCAGTGGCTGGTGCGCCTCGGGTATCCAGCGGAGCGACGCGCGCTGACGCAACAGATCTGAACCATTGGCCCTGCTAATCGTCATCCTCCGTGGAGGACAACAGATGATGGAAGACCAATTGGCGCGCCAGGAGCAGATCGCTTCTCGTTTAGAACAATCCAAGCGCCTGCTGCGGGCTGCGAAAAGCCCCACGATCACGCAGCGCATTGGGAAGCTGATCAGTGCCCTGGAGCGGGAGCAAGCGGAAGAAAACGAAAAATAATCACCGCTCGCGGCCGCGGCCCCCCCGGGTCAGGCTTGCGCCGGCATGGAGCGTCACGGCGTCAACGCTAGCGATGGGGCGCGGCTCCCACTCGCCGAACTGAAAGACCCGCCAGCTATCATCACTGCCGCCGTTAACCCTGTCGGCAAATGATCCGCCGCAGGTCGGCGGCCGCCGTCAAAGTTGCCTTATTGGCGCGGAGAATTTTCCGGGGGGGCTAACTTGGGTTAGAGGCGCGTGATGCTGAGAATGGCGCTGTTGGGCCTCCTCATCCTGTTGAGTGTGGGAATGCTGTCGGCCATGGAGCTGAGCGCGCCACCGCGTCGCGCCGTCGCAATGGTCCAGCCACCGGCCGAACAGAGCGAGGGCATCACTGCTTCGCATGATGCGCTGGCGAAGGCGGATCGCCTCGAGGTCGCCGCTGTGAGCAGCGGGATGCCGACGCAGGCGGCTTCGATCGAAAACTCCGTTGCTCCGCAAGACGTCCATGTCGGTTCGTCCGCGCCGGCACCGCTCATCCGCCAGCGAAACAAGCCGAAGCCGATCGCGACCGCGAAACCTCGCGAGCCGAAGCCGAAGGCAATCGTCGTCAAGCGAACCGCCAATGTTCAACGCGCCCAGGCCGCCGGCGAAACCGAGTCCTGCCGGCTCAAGGCGTTTGGCGGCTTGCTCAAGGCACTGAATATGAGGGGCTGCGAAATCTGAGGACGCCGCGAACTGCCTGAGCCTGTGGCTGCTTTCCTCCGAGAGCTGCTGACCCTACGCCTGACTGCCATCTTTCCCCCGGCCGGCGTCTCGCAAACCGCTCCGATCATCCCTAAATTGCGCGCATGAAGAAGATCGGATTTCTGTCCTTCGGACACTGGACGCCCTCGCCACAATCGCAGACCCGGTCCGCCGGCGACACGCTGCTGCAATCGATCGAGCTGGCCGTGGCGGCCGAGCAATTGGGGGCCGATGGCGCCTATTTTCGCGTGCATCATTTTGCGCGGCAGCTCGCCTCGCCGTTTCCGCTGCTCGCGGCCGTCGGTGCAAAAACGAGCCGTATCGAGATCGGCACGGCTGTGATCGACATGCGCTACGAGAATCCGCTCTACATGGTGGAGGACGCCGGCAGCGCCGACCTCATCGCCGGCGGGCGGCTGCAGCTCGGCATCAGCCGCGGCTCACCCGAGCAGGTGATCGACGGCTGGCGCTATTTTGGCTATCAGCCGGCCGAGGGCCAGAGCGATGCCGACATGGGACGGCGCCACGCCGAAGTCTTTCTCGACCTCTTGCGCGGCGAAGGCTTTGCCGAGCCCAATCCGCGGCCGATGTTTCCGAACCCGCCGGGCCTCTTGCGCCTCGAGCCGCATGCGCAAGGCCTGCGCGAGCGGATCTGGTGGGGCGCCGGCTCGAACGCGACCGCGGTGTGGGCGGCCAGGCTCGGCATGAATTTGCAGAGCTCGACGCTGAAGAACGACGAGACCGGCGAAGCCTTTCATGTGCAGCAGGCCGCGCAGATCCGCAGCTATCGCGCCGCGTGGAAGGAGGCCGGCCACGCCCGTGAGCCGCGCGTGTCCGTCAGCCGCAGCATCTTTGCGCTGATGAACGATCGCGACCGCGCCTATTTCGGCGGAGAGCGGGGCGGCGAGGACCAGATCGGCTTCATCGACCCGCAGACCCGGGCCATCTTCGGCCGGAGTTATGCCGCCGAGCCCGATGCGCTGATCGAGCAGCTACGCCAGGACGAGGCCATCACCGAGGCCGACACGCTGCTGCTGACGATCCCGAATCAGCTCGGCGTCGATTACTGCGCGCATGCGATCGAGGCGATCCTGAAGCACGTCGCACCGGCGCTGGGGTGGCGGTGACAGGAGCCGGTGCGGCACCACCATAAGGCGCGGTTGACTTCGCGCACCACCCTCGCCAATGATCCCCCCGGGGACTATTGGACTGAATCAGGGGGTTGGAATGGGCTTGCGTCCGGGAATTTTCGTTGCGGCTTTCTTGCTTGCGGGGTGTGCGTCGGGACCGATGGGCAGCACGGCCCTGACAGATAACGTCAAGGCAAATAATGCGCGGCTGGTGGTCTATCGCTCATCGGCCCTCGGTTTCGCCATCCAGCCAAGCTATTCGGTCGATGGACGCTCCGTTGGAGGCAGTCAGGCTGCCGGCTTCGTGGCCTGCGACCTGCCTCCGGGCCGCCACGAGGTCGCGGTCAACAATCTTCCGCTGAGCAGCAATCTGTTCGGGCAGGGAAGCGAGAAGGTCAGCCTCGATCTGCGCGCCGGCAGCACCACCTACCTCTCCGCCCAACCGCAGATGGGAATCATCACGCCCGGTGCAATCACGCTGGTTCAGGTGACGGAAAGCCAGGGCCGAGCCGACGTCGCCAGCTTGCATCAGAGCAACAGCTCATGCGGCAAGGCATGATCTGAGGCGATACACTCTCATCGCATCGCGCTTTGGCGCGCCTCCACCTCACCCCGTCTTCGTCCCGGTGATGACGGCCAGCGCCTCGACGAGACGATCGAGATCGGCCTCGTCGGTGAACAGCGCCGGCGTCACCCGGATGCATTGGCCTTTGGCGACGCCGGCCCGGCGCACCGTCATGACCTTGTGGCTGTCGCGGAGCTTCACCACGATGGCCTCGTTGTCGGCCTTGCTGGTCTTGCCGGCGAGACGAAACGACGTGATCGCGCCGTATGAGCCGGCTTCGTCCGGCGTCAGGATCTCGATGTCCTTGAAGCCGCGGGCGCGGCTCACCCAATAATCGCGCAAATGGCGCAAGCGGGCCTGCTTCGCCGCCGCGCCGATCTGCTGATGCAGCGCGATCGCCGTGGGCACCGTCAGCACCGTGGCGAAATTGACCGTGCCGGTGTGAACCCTCGAGCGGATATCGGTCTCGGCAAAATCCTCGTCGCCCATGTCGCGATCGATGGCCGCGAGGCGGTCCTTCCTGATGTAGAGGAAGCCGACGCCGAGCGGCGCGCCGATCCATTTGTGCAGGTTGAAGCCGACGAAATCGGCTTCGAGCTCACCCACCTTGAAGTCGATCTGCCCCCAGGAATGCGCGGCGTCGACGATGGTGTCGATGCCCTTGGCCTTCGCCATGCGGGCGATCTCCGCGATCGGCATCACGAAGCCGGTGCGGTGGCTGACATGGGTCAGGAGCAGAAGCTTCGTCTTCGGGTTCGCTTCGATGGCGCGGGCATAGGCGTCGAGCACCGCCTGGCGCGTGGCGGGCTCCGGCACGTCGAACTTGACAACCTCGACGCCGCGGCGCGCCTTCAGCGCGTTCATCGCATATTGCATCGAATCATAATCGAGGTCCGCATAGAGCACGCCGTCGCCGGGCTTCAGCCTGTTGTAGCCGCCGATGAGCAGCTGCAGCGCTTCGGTCGCGCCGCGGGTGAGCGCGATCTCCTCCACCGCCGCGCCGACCGCTTCCGCCACCTTGGCGCGCACGGCATCGAAATCCGCACCCGCGCGCAGCCGCGCATAATAGGTGTTCTGATAATTGATCATGTCCGACTGGCGGATGAACTCTCGCCGCACCGGCTCGGCCATGACGCCCCAATAGCCGTTCTCGAGATTGACGACGTCGGACGTCACGGCATAGAGCCGCTTGACCTCGGCCCAATAGGCCCTGTCGGTGGCGATTGCGGCCCCGGCCGGCCGCATCGGAAGCCCCTCGGTCGCCACACCCTCGGCTGCCAGACCCTCGGTGACCATGGCCGGTGCCGCCAGCGACGTGACGGCGGCGGCCGCGAAACCCCTCAGGATCGACCGGCGGGCGGATGAAATCGTCTCAGTCATATGCATATCATTCTCCACGACGCGCGGCGAAAGGACCAGCGATCGATAGAGAGCGAATGACGAAACGGTGACGGTTCGATGATGGCGGATTCGCGCGATCTCACAGCAAGGCAGCGTTGGCTGCCTGCTGGTAGATCATCGCGGCCACCAGGGACAGCAGCAGGCCCGCGCCCGCGAAGATCAGCAGCACCTTCAGAGTCTCGGCGTCGACGTCGGCGCGTGTCGCACGCGATATCGCCCTTGCCAGTGCAGCCATCATCGCCAGCTCCGAACCGGGCCGCGCCGCACGCGAGCCCTTGGTTGATCTAGCGTGATCGGTCAGGTTTGCGTGTGAAGCAGATTACGGGTGAGCTTGCGAGCTGCGCCGACAGCGCGCGGCCACGATCAACGGCAAGACGTCGCGGTGCCGGCAGCACGACGTTGTTAGGTGCGGGCGGCGTGGGCCCCGGTTCTCGCAGAACGGGACCCCTCGCATTCAGTGCATGTGGCCGATGAGATAGATGCCACCGCCGACAACCAGGATGGCGGGCACGGCCCAGAGAATCAGTACCGGCATTTTCCTCTCCTCCAATCAGCGATGAAACGGGAAAAACTGGCAAATGTTCCTCTCGCAGAGGGAACGGGCAGGTGGATGGCGAGTTCATTGCAGCGCCGCATACAGCGGCGAGGGAGAATGCGATGAAGAAATTCATACTGATATCCGCGGCCGCGTTGCTCGTGTCGTCGAGCGCGATGGCGCAGACCACTGTCGTCACCACGACTGGCGCCGGCCATGGCGCTGCGGTGCAGATCGAGCCGGAATATCGCACCAAGATCCGGTCCTACGTCACCGAACACAAGATCCGCCCCGTCGAAACGCGCGAGAAGATCGTGATCGGCTCGCCGGTGCCGCGCGACGTCGAGCTCGCGACCGTTCCGAGCGACTGGGGTCCTTCGCTCACCAAGTACCGCTACGTCTATTCGGGCAGCCATGTGATGCTGGTCGATCCCGAGACCCGCATGGTCGTCCAGGAGGTCGACTAACACCGCCGCGGCGGGCCGTGGAGGAGCGGCCCGCCGCGTCATCGCACCTCGTCATGCCGCGGTAGCATTCAATGCCCATCGTTCGATACTTTCTGTTTGCAGGCGCATTCGTTGTCGCCCTGCTATTCGCACTCGATCGCTCCCTGCCACCGCCCGCCGATAGTTCTGCAAGCTCCGACGTCGACCGCAGCATCATCCGCATCCACTCCGCGCGCGCCTGGCCCGAAAAGATCGTCTTCGATACGTCCACAGACATCGCGACCATGGTCTCCTCGCACCTGCTTGCCACCGAGCGGCGAGACGACTCCAGCCGAGCGCTTGCGATGGCTGCGCCGCAGAAGCCGGAGACGAAGATCGCACCCGCATCTCAGCTGAGCACCGTTCCGACAACGAGCTTTCGTTCGAAGCGAGCGGCACGCCCGGCCGCTTCACGCCGGCCCTACGACCGTCAGCTGATCGTCGGAGCGTTCCGAGAGAATTGATCCATGCCGCGGCGCAGGGCGTGTATTGCCGCGAGCGTTCAGTCCGGATGAACAACGACTGAATGAACGACCGCGGTGCGCGTCCGTCGCGCCGCAGAACTCAGCACAAGCATAAATCTGCGCGCCAGCTTCTCTCGACACAGGAACGTTTGCGCGATTGCCAGTTTATCCCGAGCCTGATTTGGCGATTTGCTTTTTTTGAAACAACCCTGGAGGAGAACGACATGAGGATCCTGAAGCTTTCTGCGGCTGCGGCCGCGCTGCTTGCCGGCACCGCATTTGCTGTTGCGCAATCGAGTTCGACGGTCGGCACCGGCGGCTCGTCAGCGGGTGGCGGCACCAGCAGCTCGACGGTCGGTACCGGCGGATCTTCCGCTGGCGGCAGCGGGTCGGGCTCGGCCTCGACGCTCGGCACCGGCGGCTCGTCGGCCGGCGGCGGCACCAGCAGCTCGAGCGTGGGCACGGGTGGCTCGGCGGCCGGTAGCGGCTCAGGCAGCGGCTCGGCCTCGACGCTCGGCACCGGTGGCTCATCGGCCGGCGGCGGCAAGAGCTCGTCCAGCGTCGGCACCGGCGGCTCGGCAGCCGGCAGCGGCTCCAACTCCGCATCGACCGTGGGCACCGGCGGCTCGTCGGCCGGTGACGGCAAGAGCGGCTCGACGGTCGGCGCGGCCGGCTCGTCTGCGGGCCATGCCAGCGACATGGGCATGGAAAAGGGCAAAGGCCACCACAAGGACGAGATGAAGAAGGACAAGAATTGATGCCTTGACCGGGGAGCGGCAGCGATGCCGCTCCCTTGTCTTTGTTGGAGGAGAACTCCCATGACCAGATCAATCATCGCGATCGCAGCGTTGACCTTGATGACCGGCGCTGCTCAGGCGGCGACCATGGAAAGGACCGGCAAGACGGCATCGGGCGAGACCTGCAAGGTCACGGTCGAAAAGCACGCCGACGGCAGCATCAGCGCGGCCGGCGCATCAGGTTCAGGCACCACCGGGTCCACCGCGTCGAGCGGTTCGCTGTCGAGCTCGAGCTCGGCGGGCGGATCGTCCGTGCATGTGCAGGCCGGCGGCGGCAGCGTTTCGAGCTCCTCGGCGACGGCAGGCGGTCCTGGCACCACCAGCGCCAGCACCATCACCGTCAACGGCTGCACGATCTCGACGTCGTCCCCATAAGATTCACCGAAAGGATTGAAAATGAAAACCTTGCTTACGACTTCGGCGGTCGCATTGCTGCTGGCCGCCACTTCACCAGTTCTTGCGCAGAAGAGTATCACCGGCGGAAGCGGCGGCTCGGCCGCAGCTGGCGGCACCTCGGCCTCGACGGTCGGCACCGGTGGCACGTCCACCTCGGCGAACGGCAGCACCGGCTCGTCGATCGCGGCCGGCGGAAGCGCAGCTGCCGTCGACGGCAAGACGCAGACCGGCGTCAGCATGAACAAGGGCAACGGCCCGGTGATGAATTCCAACGCCCGGGCGCAGGCCCATGAGGGCGGCACGTTCAGCCGCTCGCATACGCGCACCCAGGTCAAGGCCGGCGAACAGGTCGGCTCGACCACCAAGACCATGTCGCATGTGCCGGGCTCGAAGCCGACCATGTCGACGACATCGACGACGGCGCGCTAATCCTCACAACCTGCTGCCCGGCTCGACCGGGCAGCTTTTTTCTTGAGTTTTTCCCGAGTTTTTCCCGAGTTTTTCCTGGGCCGGCTCAGCCGCCATTCAGGCTGTGGCTGATCCGCGTGACGATGCGGTCCCATTGCCGCTTCTCGGCCACGGGATAATTCACCAGCACGCAGTGCACGTAGCCGCGCGAGAAATTGCAGCGGTCGTACCAGATTGTGCCGCGCTTGATGCTGGAAACCACGAAGAAGTTCCGCGCAATGCGCTTGTAGATGATCTCGGGCGGAGGATTCTTCCTCGCCAGAAATTCGGCAGGCGACAGACCCTGCCGGTTGGAAACGGCCTGTACGGTGAGATCGGCCCTGCCGTCGGAGGTGCGAAACTGCTGGCCGTAGCCGTCGGGCTTGCCGGCCATCTCCGTGAAAATCGAGACGGGAATGTCAACGGAGGTCCCGGACTCGGGAATCTGGTAGCTGCTCCAGCTATCGGCCCGGGCAACGGACAGGGTGGCAGAAAGCGCAAAGGCGGCGGCAAGGATCGTCTTCATATCGGCCTCATCTGTTGCGCGGCGCCAATTGCAGCTCCATCAGAGCGATCCGCTGCAAGTTCCCGACGTTGCGCTCGCCCGCACCAGCCGTGCGCAGGATGGATTCCGCGAGCGCGTTGACGTGCGAGGAATGCACGGGCTCCGGCAGTGTGGCAACGGCGGCTTCCAGGGCGGTCGTCATGATCTCGATCACCTCGGGGGAAAACTCAGCGTTGGAAAAGTTCTTCATCGCATGCATCGCCGCTGGTGCGGAGCCGTCAGTCAACGCCAGGAAAAAATGGAAGTTCCTGAACAGGTGCGCGACCAAAGGGCATTGAGTACGACTTCCGCAGCCGATCCTGCGCGATGCCGGGCGTCGGCTTACGTCACGGCCTGGTAGTGCGTGAGCGGCTCGCGTTCCGCCTTCTCGCTGGCGACGGCCTGCATTCTCACATGATTGCCGATGACGAGGCCGGTGAGCGAGAGCATGAGGCCGAGCGCCAGCGGCGCGAACAGGGCTTCTTCCTGGAACAATCCGTTGAGCAGCACGACCATGACGCCGAAGCCCGCGAGGCCCTGCGTCGAATATCCTGAGGACGCGTAGAGGCGCCAGGCCTTGAGCGCCATCGCGAAATAGAACGCCAGCAGCACGAAAGCGGCGACGCCCATCTGGTACAACAGCACGCCGATCGCGCTTTCGACCGCGCCGTCGATCGTCCCGGCCGCCTGCGCGGCACTCCAGTCGATGGAGAAATAGCTGTCCGACAGATTGCCGCCGATGCCGAGGCCGCGGCCGTAGGGTCTTTGCACGAAGCCGTCCAGGCCGCCCATCAACCCGATGACGTGATAGTCGCCGATCTGAAGACCAAGTCGAATGGCCAGAATTGCAAAGGCGATCATGCCGACGAAGCCGAGCAACAGCGTCGCCACGGCACCGATGAGGCGGGTCCCGATCCAGGCCGCGATCACGAAGATGACGGTGATGAGCGCGCCCTTCACGCTGCAGAACACCAGCAGCGGCAAGGCTGCCAGGGCCAGCAACGGCCGCCCGACCGAAAACAGGAACAGGGTGAGAAAGCCGAGCCCGTAAGCAAAACTGATCGGGTGCATGTTCGGGCCGTGGATGCGCAGCATCTTCGACAGGCCGAACCCTTCGAGCAGGGGCGTGTTCAGGAAGTCGAAGCTGAAGCGGTCCTTGAGGTCGACGGGCACGTTGCCGGTGGCCCGCATCTGGGCCTCCCAGACGCCCGAATGGGTCGCCTTGAGCTCGTCGAAGCCCCAGAACGTATAGCCGTTGGTGATGGCCAGCCAGAAATCGCGGAAGGCGAACTCGACATAGCCGCAACAGATCAGGACGACCGCGAGCGCCACCAGGAACGGCGTGATGCGCACCTCATAGGTCGCGGCCGTCAGAAGCGAGAGCTGGAACAGGAACAGCGGCAGCACGATGTTGCGCAGATAAACCGCCGCCGGCTGGCCGTCCTGGATGAAGCCGATCGCGAAATACACCGACACCACGGCCAGGGTGATCACACCCCAGCGCATGATCTGATTGACTTCCGCTGACTGATTCCGCCGGCCCAGCACGTAAAGGCCGAACGTCGCCAGCCACATTACGGAGCAGACGAGGAAATTATAGCCCTTGATGAAGTCGAGATCCGACGGCAGTGGCACCAGCGGCGACAGGATCGAGACGAACAGGTTCTGGAAGAACAGGACGAAGATCGCGATGGCCGGCGCATAGGAGGGAACGCTGACGACGATGGCGATGCCGACGAGGACCTCGACGACAATGCCGAGCGCCGGACTGGCCAGATGCAGGATGGGTGCAAAGCCGATCGTCGCCGTCGCGATGCAGAACGTCGCAACCAGCTCGTACCATGCTGGCGGCGATATCGAGGCGTGCACGCTCTGATCCCGGGTCAAGTCGGCGGCGCTCATCGATCGTCCTTTGGCATCGCGCGGCGGTCACCATAGCGGGGCGATGGGTAAGGAGTCGTTAACGATAGCGGAGCGCGCGTCAGCGCCGGCCCGGCCGGGTCGTGCCGCCGAGCAGCGCCCGCATCACGTCGGGATCGGGCTGGCCGGTGCTGCGGTCGACGAGGCCAAAACCCTGCGCCAGCTCCCAATGCGTCCAGCCCCAGCAATGGTCGCGGGCATAGGCGGTGACTTCCGCGAGCCAACGCACCCGGCTCTGCCGGGGTGCGCCGGCTTTCAACACGCCGAATTCGTTGATGATGATCGGCCGCGCGAATTGCTGCTGCCATTGCAGCGCCGGCGCGAGCCAGCGATCGGCGCCCGGCCTGTCCTTGGCGGCGGCAATCGCAACGTCGAGCATGCCGAGCGCCTTGGAGGAGCCCCTCGCCTGCAGATCCTGGCGGATGGCCTGAACCTTGGGATCGCCGGCGCTGATCGGATAAGGCAGATCGATGATGTCGTGCAGCGGTTCCTGCGCATCCCAATGGGCCTGATGGGTGAACACCATGGGATCGTAGAAGTGGATGGCGTAGACGATATCGGGATCCGGCAGCGGCCGAAACCGCGGTAGCGAGTCCGCGCGTTGCCAGTTGACCGGGCCGATCACGAGAGTCGTCTTGGGAAGCAATCCGCGCACGAAAACGGCGAGCGTCTCGACCTCGGTCTGCCATCTGTCGGCGTCGACATCGGGCTCGTTGAGCAGCTCGGCGAAGATGCGATCGGGCGGATAGGACCGGATGACCTCCGCAAGACCGCTCCAGGCCTCCTGCATCTGCCGCAGCGCCGCGTCCGGATCCTCCTTGTGCAGGCGGTTGAAGCGCTCGCCGGGATGAAGATCGACCGAGATGGCGTAGCCGAGCGTGGTGAGCTGCTTCAGCGCCTGGTCGAGCACGCGCAGCGTCTCGTCGCGCTCGGCCTTGGCGACGAAACGAGGCATCACGCGCTCTGCCGGCACCGGAAGGCGGACATGGCTCATGCCGGCCCTGCGCAACTGCTGCAGCAATTCGCGGCTCGGCGCCGCGCCGTTGATCCAGCCGTCGGCATTGAAGCCGCGAGACAGTGCGGCAAGCCGGCCAGGTGCAACCGTCTGCGGCACGGGCACGCAATCGCCGGCGAACACCGGCGGGCCTGACGAGATCGACAAGAAGATCGCCGCGACCAGCAAACGACCGCGCAACGTCATGGTCAAACCGCAAGGCCCAATGCGCCGCCCTCGGGGTGCGGCGACAGCGAGCTCGCAGGCGCATGATTGACGACGAGACCCGTCGGCACGGTCTCGTAGCGCGACAGCGCCGCGGTCACCCGGCGCATCGCCGCCGAACCAAGCTCGCCGGCGCGCGCCACCAGGACGATGAGGTCCGCATGCGCCGCCAACGCGATGGCGTCGGGCTGCAGCGCGAGATTGCCGGCATGGACGATGATCAGGTCGAACTCGGAGCGAATATCGTCCTCGGGCCGCGCATCGGCCTTGCGGCCGGCGCTCAAGAGCTCGTCGATCGACTGCAATCCCGCCGTTGTCGAGCCGTCGTTCCATTCGGTCACCGGAGGCTGGTGACCTGCAAATTCCGGTTGGAGACGAATCAAGACGCTCATCATGCCCCGATTCACGGCGGCGCGATTCAGCGAGCGCGCAACGGTGTTGCCGCCGGCGCTCTTGCCGACCGACAACACCAGGGCGACCTTGCAACCGCGCACCGGCACGCGATCAATCCGCTCCAGCAGGGGACGTAGATAGACACCGAGATCGAGCTCGGCCGTCGCAATCGGTCGTTGCCAGACGGTATTGCTGTTGGTCCCGGCTCCGGACGAAAGATCGGGAATGCGGGCCCAGACGGGAAGCCGCGGCATCCCCTCGGGCCGTTCCGCGGCCGGAGGCTGAGCTTGAGGCTGAACGTGAGCCTGCACCTGCCGGCCTTGCGTCTCCCCCGCTGCGGCAGGCACGGGAGCTTCCGCGGGCGCGGGCTGGTCGGACAGGCTCGTCATCACCGCAACGGCCGCGGTCGACGTCAGCAGCGAGCCGATCGCCAGCGCGGCCAGCAGCAGCGCGAGCGGCGGGCGCGTCGAGCGCAGCGGCGGAATCGCAAGCGATGCGATCTTGGTCTGCGACGCCTGCAACTGACGCTGCTCGTTGGTGGTCTTGAACCGCGACAGGAACTGCTCGTAGATATTCCTGTTGGCGTCGGCGTCGCGCTGCAGCTCCTGCAGCTTCACCAGCGCCTGCCCGTCGACCAGCATCTGCGTCTCGACCGTCTTGAGCTGCTTTTCCAGCGCGTTCTGCTGTTCCAGCTGGGCTTCATATTCGGACTTGGCCGTGTCGATGTTCTTCTTCCGCTCGACCTCGATCTGGCGGTTGATGTCGGCCAGCTGGCTGTAGGAGATCGCGAGGTCCGGATGGCGCTCGCCATACACGGCTTTCTTCTGCGCAATCTGGTCATTCAGGGTCGAGCGCTGCGCCCGGAGCATGCTCAACAAGTCCTGCTTCACCGGCCCTTCGACATTGGCCTTGAGATCGCGCTGCACCTGCTCGTAGCGCGCCTTGGCTTCCTCAGTGCGCAGACGTGCGGCGGAGACCTGCTGGTTGAGATCGGTCACCCGCAATTGCTGGGTGGTGGAATCCTTGCCGGCGTTGAGAATCTTGTGCTCGAGCCTGAAGGCGGCGACGGCGTCTTCGGAGGCGCGCAGCCGCTCGTTCAACGTCTTCAGCCGGTCCTTGAGCCAGTCGGCGGCCTCGTCCGTGGCCTCGGTGCGGACGCGGCCTTGGCTCTTGACGAACGCCTCGGCGATGGCATTGGCGTAGTAGGCGGCCCGCTCGGAGCGGTTCGAAGTGAAGGAGATCGCAATGACGTAGGTGAGCCCGCGGCGCGTGATCTCGAGGCGGTTGCGGAATTTCTCGAGCAGGCGTGTCATGTCGGTATGACCGCCGGCGATGTCGTCATCGTCGGCGATCTTGAGCTGCTCGATCAGGGGGCGGAGAAAGCCGTCCGATTTGGCGATCTCGATCTGGCTCTGCAGGGCCGCCGCGTCCTGGCCGATGCCCGGCAGAACGTCCTGCTCCGTCGTGATGCGCAGCTCGCGGGGGTCGAGCACGACCAGAGCCGTCGCGGCATAGCGGACCGGCAGGATCATGAGAGCGACGACGCCGAGAGCGAACAGCGCCAATGCCAGCGTCAGAATGCGCCGGCCGTATTGGCGCAGGAAAGAGAGCGCTCCGGAGACGGTCAGCGATCCCTTGATCAATGCCGGCGCGGCGCCAGGCTTCGTCGCCACAGCGCGCGGCGTCTCCCACGAAGCCGCGGGCTCCGTCGGGGCGATGCTTCGCGGAGATGCGCGGCTACCGAACGCCATGGGGTTGGACTCGAAATCAACTGACAGTCACAGTTCAGAGGCTTTCGACACCGTAAATAGCCATGGTTAACCGGCGGTTACGGCCGGCGCGAAGCCGTCATGGCGCGCGGCTTGGCCGTGCCGGCAACCAGCGACGCCCGGGGTGTGACGGCGCGCTCGAGCTCGGCATCACCGAGCAGGCAGGACCGCAAGGCCTCGATCTCCGGACAATCGGCGGTTCCGAGCGGGCCGATCAGGAAGCCGCGCTCCAGAGGCTCGCATTTGTAGCCCGGACAGCGCTGCACCCGGTCCGCGATCACGACATCGACCTTGCCTTCGAGCAGCTCGTGCAGCCCCGCCGGCTGGCTGATGCGAATGGCGACCTGCGGCTCGGCGCGGCGAAACCGAGCCAGGCGCGCCCGCACGCCATCGACGGCGAAGCTCGCGTGCAGCCCGATATGAAGCATCGCGGTGACGCCCTCGGGCTTGAGCTCGGCGGTGGCCTCGGCAAGGCGGCGGAACGCCTTTCGGACCTGCGCCAGATAGGTCTCGCCGGCCGAGGTCAGAATCACCTGCCGCGTGCGCCGCTCGAACAGCTGCACCCCCAGCCGCTCCTCCAGCAGGCGCACCTGCTGGCTGATCGCGCCGGCCGTGACATGCAGCTCGTGGGCGGCCTGCTTGAAGCTGAGATGACGCGCGGCGGCCTCGAAGGCGCGCAGGGCATTGAGTGGCGGCAGCAGATACGTCATGGCCGGCTCCGGACGATGCGGGAAGAGGGGCGAGGATGCATGAGTTTTGCTCGCGCGACAAAAGAGAAATCCTGCTTTGTCGCCGCCGACGGCGGGCGATACCCCGGGGCCGATCCTAGCGCAGCCCGAGGAAGCCCGCCGCAGTGCCGCCCCAAAAGCCGTCGATCGAAAATTCGTACTCCTGGATTCGCCTCGCCGTCTCCATGGCGCTCAGCACACTCGGCTGCGTCGGCATGTGGTCGCTGGTCGTGGCGTTGCCGGCGGTGCAGGCCGATTTCCATGCGCCGCGCGCCGAGGCAGCCCTGCCCTACACGCTCACCATCATCGGCTTCATGATCGGCGGCATCGTCGTCGGCCGCCTGGCGGATCGCTTCGGCATCCTGCCCCCACTGGCGGGCGGTACGATCCTGATGAGTCTCGGCTACGTCCTCACCGCCTTCGCGCCGAGCCTGCCCATGTTCGCGCTGATCTCAGGCGCCACGATCGGCCTTGGCGGCGCGGCGAGCTTCGCGCCCCTGGTCGCCGACGTCTCCCTGTGGTTCGACAGGCGCCGCGGCCTCGCCATTTCCTTTGCGACGGCCGGCAGCTCTCTTGCCGGTGTGGTCTGGCCGCCGGTCGTCCAGCATGCCATCGCCGCACACGGCTGGCGACAAACCCAAATCGGCATCGGACTGTTCTGCCTGGTGACGATGCTGCCGCTCTCCCTGTTTCTGCTGCGGCGGCCGCCATTGCACGCGGCAGCGCGCGCGGCGGCGAGCAGCGGCGACACGATGCAGACTATCGGCCTGTCACCGGCCAGCACCCAGGGCCTGCTCGCCCTCGCCGGGATATGCTGTTGCGTCGCCATGGCGATGCCGCAGGTGCATCTGGTCGCCTATTGCGGCGACCTCGGCTACGGCTCGGAGCGCGGCGCCGAGATGCTGGCGATGATGCTCGGCTTCGCTGTGGCGAGCCGCCTGATTTTCGGCTGGGTGTTGAACCGCATCGGCGGCCTGCCGACGCTGCTACTGGGCTCGGCGATGCAGGCCATGGCGCTCGCGCTCTACCTGCCGTTCAACGGGCTGGTCTCGCTCTACGTCGTGTCGGCGATGTTTGGCCTGGCGCAGGGCGGCATCGTGCCGAGCTATGCCGTGATCGTCCGCGAGCTGTTCCCGGCGCGGGAGGCCGGCTTTCGCGTCAGCCTCGCCATCTCGGTCACGCTTGCCGGCATGGCGCTGGGTGGCTGGATGGCCGGCGCGATCTTCGACCAGGCCGGCTCCTATGCCGCGGCGCTGGTCAATGGCATCGCCTGGAACGTCGTGAACATGGCGATCGCAGCCTGGCTGCTGCAGCGCCAGCGCCGACATGTCGTCGGCGCCTGCGAGGTCCACCTCTCCCTGCGGGAGAGGTGGAGACTCAGCTGATGTTCAGCAGGATTCGCCCCGATGTGCCGCTGCGCATCAAATCCAGCGCGTCGTTGACGTCGTCTAGCGCGAATTCGTGGGTCACGATGCCGCGATAGTTCACCTTGCCGGCATCGCTGAGGCGAACGAGACGCGGGATATCGCGCGCCGGCTGGCATTGCCCGCCTTCCGAGCCCTTCAGCACCTTCTCGAAGTGGAGCGGCAGCGTGTAGATCTCGGCCTTCTCGCGGGGAACGCCGACCAGGATGCAGCGGCCCTTCTTCGCCGTGATCTCGTAGGCGAGCTCGATCAGATTCTTGACGCCGGTGGTCTCGACCACCTTGTCGGGACCGTCGGTGCCGGTAATCGCCCGAACCTCGGCGGCGACATCCTTGACCGCTTCGGAGTTGATGAGATGAGTGGCGCCGAACTGCCGCGCCATCTCGAGCTTGTTGTCGAGGCGGTCGATCGCAATGACGGGATAGGCCCCGACCATCGCGGCAAATTGCACGATGTTCAGTCCGACGCCGCCGACGCCGAACACGACGACGGCTTCGCCGATCGCAATCTGCGCGTCGTTGTTGACGACGCCGAGCGCGGTCGTCACGGCGCAGCCGAGCAGCGGCGCGCTGGTGCGGTCGATCGAGGCCGGAACCGGTGTGACGCGATTCTCCGATACCACGGCATATTCGTTGAAGGTGGTGACCCAGCCGGCGTTGAGGCGCTTGCCGTGCCAGGAATAGACCGGCGTGTTGGACTGGATGCCCTTGCCCGGCCGCCAATGCATGACGACGGTGTCGCCCTGCTTGCAGGAGACGACGCCGGGGCCAGTCTCGACGATCGTTGCCAGCGCTTCGTGCCCCAACAGATGCGGCAGGAACTTGTCGACGCCCTTGACCGCGTCGATCTCGTTGATCTGCGCGCCGCAGATGCTGGAGGTGTGCACATGCGCGAGCACCTGGCCGTGTTCAAGCCTGTCGGGCAAATCGAATTCGTCGACGATCAGCGGCTTGCCGGATTCAACGAGGATGGCCGCCTTGGCAGTCTTGATGTCCATGGGAAGCGTCCGGTCACTCGAAATAAATGAATTCGTAATCGCCGGTGTAACCGAGCTTGCCGTACAGCCAGATCCATTCCGACGTATGCAGGATGGACTCCGCCGTCAGCGCCCAGCATTCGAGGTTGTGCAGCTCGGCGACGTTCCGGTAGCCCTCGACCATGACGTATTTGTTCTTGCCGACCCGCTCGATCTCGTTCAGCGCGGCATTGAGCTCGTAGAGACGGAGATTGTGCAGCGTGCCGAGCGAGATCACGAGATCGAAACTCTGGTCGCCGTAGGGATAGATATCCTGGGCGCGATAGTTGAAGAGATACGGCTTCACCTGCTCATGCGCGTTGGCAAGGCCGTGCTTGGAGATATCGAAGCCCACGACCTTCAGGCCCGGCAGGATCTTCTGCATCTCGTACAGCAGGAAACCCTTGCCGCAGCCGACGTCGAGCACGCTGGAGCCGTCCTTCAGGCCATAGGTCTCGATCAGCGCCTTGGCGACCGGCGCCCAGCGGCCCTCGATGAAGCGGTAACCGCCATAGCCGAAGCGGCGGTCGCCATCCCAATAATCGGCCTCGTATTCCCGCGCCTTCAGCGAGCAGCCGATCTTGTCGTCGTTCATGCGCCCCATGTAGTCGCGCTTGGTCGCCGTATGCAGCGGCGTCACGATATTCAGCAGTCGTCCCATTCAGCCCTCGGATTCCAATGCGCGTTGCGATGGTCGCGGCCGGCCGGGAGCCTTGAGTCGCGACTTGCGAATCCTTCTAGCATTGGTGGTCGAGATCATCATTGCTTCAGATCAATGATGGGGAACTCCGGCGACGGCGCGGTCCGCGGCGGGCTGGGTTCCGCTGCCGGCAGCTGAGCCATGGAATCTGAAGTTCGCATCGCCGCCAAATTGCGGTGTGTTGCAAACATCCCCTCGCTCGCGACTGTGCGGTTTCGCCGCAATGTTTCCGGCGGAATGAGTCACTATATTCAGCGCATCATGGCATATGTCGTCGACATAGACGCGCGCACCGCGCGCTTCGGTCTTCACGCCGGCCGCCTCCAAGCAGGCGGTTAGCCGGACGGTGCTTGCGCCGTCCGGGCTCTTTTCCAGCTTTCGTGACCTCTCCCTGCGAGGTCGTCTTGAAGCAGAAGGAGTGTGCCGTGTTGCCTCTTCCAAAAATCGCGCTGACCGCATCGGACTATCCTCGTCTCGAACAGCTTGCCCGCCGCGCCGCCCAACGAGGCGATCTGGACGGGATATTCCTTCTGGGTGAGATCAACCGCGCCGACATCGTGCCGGACGAGATGAACGATCGCGATTCCCGCGTGACTGTTGGATCGTGGGTCACCTTTTGCACCAATTGGGGCGTTCCGCGCCGCACCGTGCAACTGGTCTGGCCCGAGGAGTGCCGGTCGGATTCCGCCCGCATCTCGATCCTGTCATCTTTGGGAGCGGCTTTGATCGGCCTGCAGGCCGGCGATCAGATGCCCTACGTCGTTGCCGGCTGCCTGAACGTCATCAGGGTTCAGAACGTCAATCGATCGAGCCCGAACGTCGTCAATCTGTTTCCGGCGACTCGGCGGAGCAGGCCGTTCGACGACGATCCTGGACCGACTGCAGCATAGGAGAAACCAATGCAGAACTTCGAAGCCGAGATTCGGGGAGACCATCCCGTGTTGCCGCCGATCCTGCTCGCAAAAGACGAATCGCAGCGTCTCAGCTCGCTGGCGAATTCGACCATGGATCTGTTTCCCGGTGTCGCCCAGTTTCTGGCTCGCGAGCTGGACCGCGCGACGGTCGCGGAAGACAACGACTTGCGCGGCGTGGTCAGGATGGGCTCCAAAGTGACCTATCGCGATGACAAGGGTGCGAGCCGCGAGATCGTGCTGGTCTATCCGCACGAGGCCAACATCGCGCTCAGCCGGATCTCGATCCTGACGCCCGTCGGGGCGGCCCTGATCGGCCTCTCGGTGGGACAGCACATCGCGTTCGAGACGCCGGACAAGCGCATCAGAGGACTGACCGTTCTGGCCGTCTCCGAATCAGAGATGATCGACCGACCCGATCGAGCATGACTCTCTCGCAATAGCGGGCGCGCCGCTACGGATGCGCGCCCCTTTGCCGGCGTGGCTCCCTCACGGATTTGACGGACGACCCGGAAGTTGCTGCAGCACAACGAATTCGCTTCCAGGCCTCGCTACCATGTTCCGGCAGGCCAACTCACGGGAGCGGCGAGGAGATCGGCGTCGTCCACGTCGTCGCCCTCCGCAATTGACTCTCGTCAGGCACGGGAACGGAAACAGCCATGAAGAATATCGGTGCCGGCCAGATCGCCCTGTTGGTTGCGCTCGGAGCCATGTTGATCCTCACAGGCGTTTGGGGATTTTCAGTCTGGGAAGCCAGCAGCGGCGTCGAAATGGGTAAGCATGGCTGGATCGCACTTGGCCTCGGAGCTTTCTTCTCCCTGCTGATCGGCTGCGGGCTGATGGCCCTGATGTTCTTCAGCAGCCGCAGCGGTCACGATGACGTCGCCGATCCCTTCCGCCGCCGGGACGGCGACGACAGGTAGCGGCACGTCGGCCAGCATCCTTACCAACAATTCATTTTCTGCGACCCTCTGACGCTCGCCACGCGGCAAGGGAACGGAGCGGGCAAGCGATCGTTGCTCCCGCACCCTCAGCAACATGGAGTCCGACATGACAATGCGCAGAACTTTCGTCGCCCTCGCGGCCGCTGGAGCGATGCTCTCGACGGCCGCATCGCCGGTGCTCGCGGCGCCTCTGCCGATCGCGAATCCGGGTGCTGACTCCGGCGTGCAGCAGGTGCAGTACCGGCATTGGCACGGACACGGGCATCGGCACGGCTATTACGGCCATCATCACGGTGGGAACGGCGCGGCCGTGCTTGGCGGCCTCGCGGCCGGCGCGATCATCGGCGGCGCAATCGCCAGCAGCCAGGCTCAAGCCAACGCCACGTCCTACTGCGCGCAGCGCTATCGCTCCTACGATCCCGGCTCGGGAACTTATCTGGGTCACGACGGTCTGCGTCACCCCTGCCCATGACGCGCGCATGAGCCTGCGGCAGCCTCCTCGCTCCGAGAGGCTGCCGGCCTTCGGCAGGGGCTTGCGGCTCATTTCAAAGGCGAGACAAGCGCGGCGCGCGCGTCTATTGCACCTCGATGTTCGCGTCCTTGATCAGCTTGCGCCAGCGATCTTCCTCCTGAGCGACATAGCGATCGAGCTCTTCCGGAGCGCTGCCGACCATGATGAGGCCTTCGTTGGCCTCCAGCTTCTTGAAAGCGCCTGACTGTACCGCCTTTGCGATCGCCTGGTTCAGGCGCGCGATCACCGGAGCAGGCGTCTTGGCCGGCGCGTAGAGGCCGTACCAGGACTCGGCGGCGTAGCCGGGCACGCCGGCCTCCGCGACGGTGGGCAATTGCGGAAACGCTGCTGACCGCTCGGCAGACGTGACGGCCAGCGCCCGGAGCTGACCCGCCGCCACCAGCGAGGCCGCGCTCGCCACCGTAGTGAACATCACGTCGATCTGTCCGCCCAAGAGATCGCTGATCGCAGGCGCCGCGCCCTTGTACGGCACCGCTGTCATCTTGACTTTCGCCATTGCATTGAACAGCTCGCCCGCCAGGTGCGCCGAGGTGCCGGTGCCGAACGTCCCGAAATTGAGCTTGCCCGGATTGGCCTTGGCCTCCGTGATCAAATCGGAAATCGAGTTGATCTTGGATGCGGGGTTGACGACGACGATGTTGAAGGAGCGCGCGATCAGCGAGACCGCGGCGAAATCCTTGTGCGGATCGAACGGCAGCTTGTTGTACAGGCTCGGGTTCACTGCGTGCGCGAAGGTCGCCATCAGCAGCGAATAGCCGTCAGGCTCGCTGGTCGCCACCGTCTGGGTGCCGATGATGGTCCCGGCGCCGGGCTTGTTCTCGATGATGACGGACTTGCCGAGATCCGCCTGGATTTCCTGCGCTGTCGTTCGCGCCATGATGTCGGTGCCGCCACCGGCTGCGAACGGCACCACGATCTTCACGATCTTGTCGGGATATTCGGCGCGCGCCGGCGTCAGTCCCAGGCCTGCGACGACCGCACAGGCTAAGACGGTGAGATCGAGCCATCGCCGCACGGCGAAATTCTTTCCGCGCGCGCTGTGGTGATTGATGCTTCCGCCAATGGCCATCTGGAGCTCCATGCGATCTTGTTCAGACATTGAGAACAACCAATCCGTCCGCTGCCTTCACGCCCTCACCGGCCGGCAGGACGAACACCGGATTGATTTCCGCCTCGGAAAGCCGGTCGCCGAGCTGCGCAACCATGCGCGAGAACGCGACCACCGCTGCTGCGAGCGCATCGACATCGCATGCCGGCCGGCCCCGAAAGCCGTCCAGCAAGGGCCAGGTGACGAGGTCGCGCGCCATCGCGCGCGCCGCGGACAGATCGAGGCCGCCCTGCGGCGGAAGCAGGCGCATCGTGGTGTCCTTGAACAGTTCGGCCGCGACGCCGCCCATGCCGACAAGGATCGCGGTTCCAAGGGAATCGCGATGCATTCCGAGAATGATCTCGACGCCGCCCGAGATCATCTCCTGGACCAGGAACTGGTCGGGCCGTTTCCCGGTCCTGGCCTCGACCTCATCGGCCATCGCCGTCAGGCGGCCGCCGATCGTCTCGACCGTCAAATTGACCGCGACGCCGCCGACATCGCTCTTGTGCGCGATCTCGCGCGAGAGGACCTTGAGCACGACCCGGCCACCGAGGTCACGCGCCGCCTGTTCCGCTTCGCGCACGGTTGCGACCACTCTCTCCGCCACGACAGGAATCCCAAAGCGCGCGAACAGCGCCTTGGCCTGCGCTTCATCGAGCGATCCAGCCGGGACATCGCCGACATCGACCGTCATCAGGGGCGAGGTGGATGTCTGAACCTGCTCCGGCATCGCAGCCCGCAGCAGCCCATCGAGCGCAGCCGTGCAACTCTCGGCGGAAGTATAGGCAGGGACTCCGCGCCGCGTGAGGACGGAGACGACCTCGGGCGCATAAGGACTGACATAGGCAATGACCGGCTTGTCGCTGAGCGGCAGGCAGTCACGGATGGCGTCGGCCAGCAGGCCCGGCGACCCCACGGCTGACGAGCCGGCAATGACGACCAGCGCGTCATAGGAGGGACTTGCGAGCAGGATGCGGATGGCGCCGCGCAGCAGATCCGGCTGCAGGCCGGCCAGGGTCACGTCGATCGGATTGCGATCGAGATTGGCATGCGATCCCGACTGCAAGGCTCGCAATTGCGCGGCCGTCTCTGCATCGGGCGCGGGTGTCGTAAAGCCGGCGACGCCGAGACTGTCGGACACGATCGTGCCGGCACCGCCGGTCGAAGTGAGGATCGCGACACGCCGGCCGGAGAGTTTCCGTCCCGCTGAAAGGGCTGCGGGAATGTCGAGCAGGTCTTCGAACGTCCTGGCGCGGATCACGCCGAGTTGCGTGAACAGGGCGTCGTACATGCGATCGGAGCCGGCCAGCGCCCCGGTGTGCGAGACGGCCGCCTGGGCGCCCGCCTCCGACCGCCCGATCTTGAAGGCGACGATGGGTTTGCCGGCGCGGCGCGCCCTCAGGACTGCTTCCCGAAAGCGAGGCGGATTGCGGATCGCCTCGATGTAGAGCGCAATGACTTTCGTCGCATCGTCTTCGGCAAGGAATTCGATGAAATCGGAGAGCTCGAGATCGGCCTCGTTGCTGGTCGACACCAGCTTGGACAGCCCGACCCCGCGCGCCGCGGCGCGCGACAGCACGGCGCCGAGAATGCCCCCGCTTTGCGAGATCAGCCCGATGGCCCCCGCCGGGAAGTGATCCATCGCCAGCGCACCCGACGCCGACAGCACGATATTGTCGGTGAGATTGACGAGGCCGATCGTGTTCGGCCCGAGGACCCGCATCGAGCCGGCGGCTTGCATCAGCTGCTGCTGGCGCGCGGCACCTTCCGGCCCGGTTTCGGTGAAGCCGCTGGCAAGAACAATTGCCGCTGCAGCCCCCCGCTCGGACAATTCGCGCACCGCGACATGCGCGCGCTCGGCGCCGAGCAGGACAAGACCGACGTCGGGCACGTCAGGCAGCGAAGCGACGTCGGCATAGCATTTGAGACCGCCGATGTCCGCGACCTTCGGATTGATGGGGTAGATCGCACCCGCAAAGCCATGCTTCTGCAGGTACGACACTGGCCGCCCCGAGGTCTTGCTCGGATCCGCGGACGCACCGATGATTGCGATGCTGCGCGGCCGGATCAGGCGTTCGATCGCGCTCATCACTCACTCCTTCGCGGAGGATTGCGCGAGGAACGCCGTCACGGCGTCGCGATGTTCTGCGCTGGTGTAGCAGATGGCCTGCGCCTGGCTGCCGAGATTGAAGATGTCGTGCGCGGAATGCTCGAAGGTCTCGTTCAGGATCTTCTTGCTCAGCGCCAGCGCCGTGGGGGACCCCTGAGCCAGCTCGGCCGCCCAGGCCTGCGCGGCCGGCAGCAGCTCGGCCGCAGCCACCTTGCGGTCGACGATGCCGAGCGCGAGCGCTTCGTCGGCCTCGACGATGCGGCCGGAGAAGATCAGCTCCTTGGCCCTCGCGAGGCCCACGCGCCGCGGCAGGAAATACAGCCCGCCGCCATCGGGGATCAAACCGCGCTTGATGTAGGACCAGGTGAATTTCGAGCGTTCCGTTGCCATGACGAAGTCGCAGGCCAGCGCGGTATCCGCCCCGAGCCCCGCAGCCGCGCCGTTGACCGCGGCAATGGTCGGCTTCGGCAGCCCCAGCAGCAGCGATTGCACGTGATGCACGCCCTGTTGACGGCTCCATCCGTTGAAGGCGACCTCGCCCTGCGGCGCCTCGAGCCGCCGCTTCATGCCGCTGATGTCACCGCCGGCACAGAAGGCGTGGCCACGCCCAGTCAGCACCAGGGCCTTGATCGTCTTGTCGCGGGCGACGGTTTCGAGTGCGGCTGCGAATTCGGCGCGCATCTCGTCGCTCATGGCGTTGCGTCGTTCCGGGCGGTTGAAGGCGATCGTCGCGACGCCGGCCTCGAGCGAAAATTCGATGAGCTGATAGGACATGGCGGGCTCCGTGCGGGCTTTTCGAATGCCGATGTCAGGCCGTGCCGCTTCCTCGTCGAGCCGTGCGCGGCCAAGCATTCTTCTTTCCGGTGGCTATAGCGGCTTGCACCCTCCGCAACATCCCCCTAATTCCACTAAGTGGAAATGGCGACGGAGCTGGGGACATGGCGGAGGCGCGCAGATACGCAGGCGGGATTGACGGCAACCGGTCGCTCGAACGGGGCATCGAGATCTTGCGGGCGTTCCGGCCCGGCGTCGACACGCTGGGCAACGGCGAGATCGCGGAGCGAACAGGTTTGCCGCGATCGACCGTCAGCCGGCTGACGCGAACGCTGGTCAATTCCGGGATGCTCGACGAGGTCCGTCACCAGCGGACCTACCGCCTTGCCGCGTCCGTCCTCAGCATCGGCCACGCCATGCGGACGGGATCACCGGTGCTCAACGCGATCGGCCCGATGATGCGGGCCGAATCGGCCAAGCGCCGGCTCAACGTCGGGCTCGCGACGGCGGATCGGACCATGATGGTTTATCTCGAATCGATCCGCTACAGCCCGCGCGCGGCGTTGCGCAACGTCGTCGCCGGCCAGCAGGTCCCCATGGAGTTGACGTCGCTGGGGCGCGCCTACCTCGCCGGCATTGCCGAGACCGAGCGCGAGCGCTTGCTGAAGTTGTTCAAGCGGCGCAACAGTGCCGCGACCAAGGCGCTGCTCGCAGAAGTGAGGAGATCGATCAGCGCCGTCGAACGCGACGGCTATTGCGCCGTGTCGTGGCAACCCGCCGTGCTCGCCGTCGCAACGCCCATCGTGCTACCCGGGCTTCCGGTCTACGCCCTCAACATGAGCCTGCAAAATGTCGACCGGTCCGCTGCGCTGGCGAACGAGATGGGCGCGTACCTCAATGCGTTTGCGGCGAAGTGCAAGGAGGTGCTGGCAGGCGGTTGACGTTGATTGAGACCCTTACAATTTTCCATAGACGCGCGCCGCGACCGCCTTCAGGCGCTCGACCGAGCCGGATTCCGGATGCGGCTTGACCGGCGCGAACAGGATCGAGGCCTGCCTGCCGTTCTTCCAGACATAGATGTTGACGGCATTGCCGTTGCCCTTGGTGCAGGAATGCTCGCCGAACGCTTCGCTGCCGAGATCGGGGATCGCGACGTGCTTGCAGGGACCTGCGCGCTTCATCATGCCGACGGCGGTGTCGCGCGAGGTGGCGATCACCGCAACCGTCATGGTGTTGGCCTCGCGATCGAACATCATGCAGCTGCCCGCGCCGGTCCGTTGCACCGTCAGCGTGCTCGCGTCGAGAAAGCCGTCGGCGTCGGCGGCCGTGAGCCACTCGCAAGTGCCGAAGCGCTCGCTGCTCTTGCTCACGCTTGCGATGGCAATGCGCGCCGCTTCAGTGAGCGGAGCGAGCAGCGCATCGTCGGCACGCCGGCCGATCGGATAGACGGTCATCTGGAGAATGTAATCACCGGCCAAGGCGACGACCGAGGCCTCCTGGCGCTCCGCACCGGCGGCGCTCGTTCCGCGCTGACCTTCGTCGCCGACCCCAGACACCGCGCTGAGCGGCATGCGCTCACCGAGCGTCTTGACGAAGGTGGCATACAATTCCCTGGCACGGTCCTTGTCGGGATTGCGGAACACGGAGAGCATCATCGTGTCGCCGCGCCCGGCCTGGTAGATGCAGCCGCGGCCGTCCTGATTTGAGATCAGCGACCATTTGAACGCCGGCATCGCGCCGGCGAGCTCCTTGGCGCTGATGAACGGGCAGGGTTCGGCCGCGCGCGCCGGGGCAGACGCGATGGCAAGGAAGAGAGCGAGGCCGGAGAGCAGGCGACTGATAGTGGGCATGGGACGTACTTAATATCGATACGGCACGCCGCGGCGGTTGAAGATGGACACTGCTGCTTCGCCGCGGCGGCTAGATAGCGTGGTACGCGCGATTGCGCGAAGATTTCCGCCCCTCGATCAGGCTGCCGGTTTAGCTTCGCGCGCCGGAGCGATCTTGCGCAGCGTGGCACCCAGCTCGTCCTCGGCCCGTTCGAGGTCGTACTGTGTCTGGATGCCCATCCAGAACGCGGCCGAGGTGCCGAAATATCTGCCAAGCCGAAGGGCGGTGTCCGCGGTCACCGGGGTTTGCTCATTAGCCAACCGCTCAATTCGCGTGCGCGGCACGCCGACAGCACGGGCCACTGCGTAAGGCGAGAGGTCCAGGGGGCGCAGGAATTCCTCGCGCAGGACCTCTCCGGGATGAACAGGGGGAAGCTTCTTCGCCATGACCGCACGCCTTTCAATGATAATCCACGATCTCGACCTCCTCCGGTCCCTGATCGCTCCATCGGAATACGATCCGCCATTGATCGTTTATTCGGATCGAATGCTTGCCAGCCAGGTCGCCTCGCAAAGCTTCCAGTCGGTTGCCCGGCGGCGCCATGAGATCACCAAGCATTGTGGCGTTGTTCAGCTGCACCAGTTTTCGGCGGGCCACTTTGGCAACGTCGGTCGGAAACCCCTTCGGAACACGTCGCTGTTGGAAGATCAACGCAGCGAACGCACCTCGGAAGCTTCTGATCATCACTCGTATGTATCATGATGTGATACTAAACGCAATCTGGATTGGCCACCTCGTGGCGGTCGCCTCGTCCCACCAGCGGAGCTAGGGCCTTTGAGTGAGGTCCAATTCGAGACTGACGCCGAATGAACAAGTCCGGCAACCGATGCGCGGCGCGGGTCGGGTCAGCGCAGGGCCGTCGTCACCGCCCGTTATATTCAGCCCAGCAGTCCGCCGTTTCATAGACCCGGACGGCCCACAGCTGCGGAAGGCTCGGCTTCAACCGGTCCCAGATCCAGATCGCAATATTCTCGGCGGTCGGGTTCTCGAGGCCTGCGACCTCGTTCAGGCAGCGGTGATCCAGCGCCTCCAGGATGTCGGCGAAGCATTTTTCGATGTCGAAGAAATCAGCGACGAAACCGGTGTGCGGATCGACCGGCCCGTCCAGCTGGACCTCGACCCGGTAGGAATGACCATGCAGCCGCCGGCATCGGTGGGTCTCAGGCACGTTGGGCAGCCGATGCGCCGCCTCGAACTTGAACGCCTGCGATATCCTCATTCCGCTCCTCACACGGCGTAGCCATCCGGTCTCAGGCCCGTCTGGCGACCAGATGCTGCTTGATCCCAACCTTTCGGCGAAGAATGGCGCGCCCGGAACGATTCGAACGTCCGACCCTCAGATTCGTAGTCTGATGCTCTATCCAGCTGAGCTACGGGCGCGTTTTTCGCAAACAGCGCGGGCTGGGCCCGCAAGCAGTCCCCGGCAGAGCCGGAGGGGGTGCGAAAGAGCGCTTTGACTAACCGCTCTTGCCCGGATTGGCAAGGTCCGGGATGGAGAGATTTTCGCGGATTTTCACTCATCTCTCCGTCATTCCGGGGCGCGACAAAATCGCGGGCCCGGAATCCATAAGCACCAGCTGGGGTTATGGATTCCGGGCCCGACCCTTCGGGTGGTCCCGGAATGACGGAATGAGTGAGATTGTCGGCCACTGGCCGACCTACGCCCTCTGGCGCTCGTTGCGGATGGAGAGCAGTTCCACGGGGCGGTCGGGGATGACGATGCGGAAGGTGGCTCCGATGGTGCCTTCGACCAGGTGGATGTCGCCGCCATGAGCGCGGACCAGCTCGGCGGCGATGGCAAGGCCCAGGCCGCTGCCGCCGGGGCGGCCGGAGGTCTGGAACGCCTCGAACAGGTGCTGCCGGGTCTTCGGGGGTACGCCGGGGCCGGTGTCGGACACCTCGATGATCGCCACGGCGCCCTCGCGCTTGCCGGTGATCCGGATCTGCTGCGGGCCGCCTTCGCCGGAGGAATGACTCTCCAGCGCCTGAGCGGCATTGCGGACGAGGTTGAGCAGCACCCGGAATAGCTGATCGGGATCGGCATCGACCGCCAGCCCGCGCTCGATCGCAGCAACCCAGGCGATCGAGGCGTCGGAGGCGAGGCCCGCGGTCTCCCGCACCTCCAGCACGACAGGCTCGATCATGATCATGCGGCGGTCCGGCGCGGCCTCCTGGGCGCGGCCGTAGGACAGCGTCGACTGGCAGAAGGCGATGGCGCGCTCGAGCGAGCGCACCAGTTTCGGCGCAAAGCGCTGCACCCGCGGATCCGGCACGCTGGCGAGCTGATCCGACAGCAGCTGGGCCGAGGCCAGCAGATTGCGCAGATCGTGATTGATCTTGGACACCGCGAGGCCAAGGGCTGCGAGCCGGCTCTTCTGATTCAGCATCGACATCAAATCGCGCTGCATGTCCGACAATTCGCGCTCGGCGACCCCGATCTCGTCGCTGCGCTGGCTCGGCACGATGATGCCCGCGGAGCTTTCCGGGTTCTCGTGGAAGCCGACCAGGCTCGCGGTGAGCCGCCGCATCGGGCGCACGAAGAGATAATGAAGCGCGAGATAGACGAGGCCCGCGGTCAGAACCGCGATGATCAGCGCGACCACCACGACGTTGCGGGAGAAACGATACATCTGCTGCCGCAGCGGCAGCTCGTCGGTGACGATCTCGATGAACTGGGCATTGCCGACGCCGGGACCGACGATGCGGATGGCCTGGTTGCCGGTCTCCAGCATCATCCGGAACGAGCCGGTGATGGCCTCCCACGCCGTCATGTCGCGGAGGTCGATGTCATGCTCGAGGGCGGCCGGAATGTTGTCGCTGGCGAGCAGACGGCGCTGCTGCCCCATCTTGATGGCGACGGCGCGGGCGTTGATGCTCTTCAGAATCTGGCGCGACAGCGAATCGGGGACCATGCCGAGCGGCGCCGCATCGAGCACCAGCGCCGCAGTGTTGGCTGCCGCGACGCGGTCGTTCAGCCGGTTGACCCAGAAGTTGGCGATAGCGGGCACGTAAAGCAGGCTGGCCGCGATCATCACCAGGGGAATGGTGAGCAGCAGCAGCTTGCCGGACAGCCCGAGCGTCCCGCGCGGGCGTACCGCCGGCGGGTCCGGCTGATCCTGATCCTGGATCGGCTGGAGGTCTGTCGCTGCCACGAAATTCGCCCTCGCTGCCTTTGGCGTATGAAGGATCGGCGGTAGAAGGATGCGACCCGTCCCCGGTCCGGTCAAATTACGGATCGCTAATCTACCAAGGTGGGATGTAAGCGCAGATATCGCGAGTCGCCACCTCAAGGGTTAAAAACCCCGCGCAAACAGCGATATTCACCGGAAACGTGCGCTTGTGCGGCGTTGACGAAAACAAGGCGCTCGCTTATAAGCCGCGCAAATTGTCCGCGATGACCCGGTGCGACACCGGGAGCGGCTCTCTTGGGGCCGGAAACGGCCCGTTTTGGGCCGCATCTTCCGGACTTTACCATCAATTCTACAGGCAAATTGCCCGGTCAGCGGAGAAAAACCCGTGAAGCGGACTTATCAACCCAGCAAACTGGTGCGCAAGCGCCGTCACGGCTTCCGTGCCCGTCTCGCCACTGCCGGCGGCCGCAAGGTTCTCGCCGCCCGCCGCGCCCGCGGCCGCAAGCGTCTGAGCGCCTGAGCCGGACCCTCTTTTCCGGGATTTCATCATGGATCGGCTGAGGCAGCGGGCGGATTTCCTCGCCGTTGCCAATGGCGCGCGGGTGAACAGTCCTGCGTTCGTCCTGCAAAGCCGCCCCCGCGATGATGGCGGCCCGGTCCGGGTCGGCTTCACCGTGACCAAAAAGAACGGCAACGCCCCCGAGCGCAATCGCATCCGGCGCCGGCTTCGCGAATTGGTGAAGCGGCTCGATCCGGTGTCGATGCAGCCCCATCATGATTATGTGCTGGTTGGCCGAAGGGATGCGCTCTCGCGCCCCTTCGCGACCATGCTCGACGATCTGCGCATAGCGTTCACGAGGCCGGCACGGCATACGGCCAAGGTGCCGACGAAGGCGCGCGGCCAAAGGCCAGGCCACGCCGCAGCGACCAGCCGCAAACCAGATTGATGACGAGACAATAGTGATGACCGACAATCGCAATACCATCCTCGCCGTCATTCTGTCGGGCCTCGTCCTGATCGCCTGGCAGTATTTCTACAATGTGCCGGCGATGGAGAAGCAGCGCGCCCAACAGCAGGCGCAATCCGAGCTCCAGAAGGGCACGCCGCAGCCGACCGCCTCTGCGACGCCGGGCGCGGCGCCGCAGCCGGGTGCTGCGACCCAGCCGGCAACGCCGGGCGCAAACCAGGCGGCCCAGCCGGTCGTGGCGCGCGATGCCGCGATCGCCGGCAGCCCGCGCGTGAAGATCGACACGCC
>NZ_JXDL01000001.1:5664868-5668744 GCF_001590795.1 Bradyrhizobium sp. AT1 | reverse complement strand
CGCATCGTCGGCAGCATCTCGCTCAAGGGCGGCCGCATCGACGACATCGCGCTGGTGCAATTCCGCGAAACGGTCGACCCGAAATCGCCGCCGATCATCCTCTATTCGCCCTCAGGCACCGCCGAGCCCTATTACGCCGAGTTCGGCTGGGTGCCGGCGACGGGCGTGACCGCGAAGCTGCCGGACGCACAGACCGTCTGGCAGCAGGACGGCAGCGGCAGCCTGACGCCGACGACGCCCGTGGTGCTGAAGTGGGACAATGGCGAGGGCCTCACCTTCCGCCGGACCGTCTCGGTCGACGACCATTATCTCTTCACGGTCAAGGATGAGGTGAGCAATGTCGGCAACGCGCCCGTCACGCTCTATCCGTTCGCGCTGATCTCGCGCCACGGTGCGCCGCAGGTCTCCGGCTACTACATCCTGCATGAAGGCCTGATTGGCTATCTCGATGGCCTGCAGGAATATGCCTACAAGAAGATCGACGAAGCCAAGTCGGTGAATTTCAAGGCCACCAATGGCTGGCTCGGCATGACCGACAAATACTGGGCCTCGGCGCTGCTGCCGGACACCAGCGCGCCGCTTCAGGCGCGCTTCTCGTCGAACCCATCAGGTAACGTCCACACCTACCAGACCGATTATCTGCTCGACCCCGTCACCGTCGCGATCGGCGGCACCGCGACGGCGAATGCGCGGTTGTTCGCGGGCGCCAAGGAAGCCGGCGTCGTCGGCCTCAATTTCCCGCTGGCCGGCCACGGCGGCTACAACAAGGAGCTGGGGCTGAACCATTTCGATCTCTTGATCGACTGGGGCTGGTTCTACTTCATCACCAAGCCGATGTTCATCGGCCTCGACTTCTTCTTCCGCTTCTTCGGCAATTTCGGCATCTCGATCCTGCTCGTGACCGTGATCGTGAAGCTGTTGTTCTTCCCGCTGGCGAACAAGTCCTACGCCTCGATGGCGAAGATGAAGTCGGTCCAGCCGCAGCTGCAGGCACTGAAGGAACGCTATCCCGACGACAAGGTGAAGCAGCAGCAGGAGATGATGGAGATCTACCGCAAGGAGAAGATCAATCCGGTCGCCGGCTGTCTTCCCGTGGTGATCCAGATCCCCGTGTTCTTCTCGCTGTACAAGGTGCTGTTCGTCACCATCGAAATGCGGCACGCGCCGTTCTACGGCTGGATCAAGGACCTCTCGGCGCCGGATCCGACCAATTTGTTCAACCTGTTCGGCCTGATCCCGTTCGACCCGACCACGATTCCGGTGTTCGGCCACTATCTCGCGCTCGGCATCTGGCCGATCATCATGGGCATCACGATGTGGTTCCAGATGAAGCTGAACCCGACGCCGCCGGATCCAACGCAGCAGATCATCTTCAACTGGATGCCGCTGATCTTCACCTTCATGCTGGCGGGCTTCCCGGCGGGCCTCGTGATCTACTGGGCCTGGAACAATCTGCTCTCCGTGATCCAGCAGAGCTACATCATGCGTCGCAACGGCGTGAAGGTGGAGCTGTTCGACAATCTCAAGGCGACGTTCGCGAAGAAGGCGACGTAGGCATCGTCATTGCGGGCGCAAATGCCTCCATATCGTCATGCCCGGGCTCGTCCCGGGCATCCACGTTTTGGAGGGGGCCCAGTTACAAGACGTGGATGGCCGGGACGAGCCCGAAAGGATAGAGCCTTCGCATGACCGACGACAAAGATGCGAAGCTGATCGAGGCCGGGCGCAAGCTGTTCGCGCGCGACTGGCAGTTCATCTGGGCCTCGCCCTCGATTGTGACGCTGCCGCCGATGGCGGGGCTGGAGATCGCCTTTGCCGGCCGCTCCAATGTCGGCAAGTCGAGCCTGATCAACGCGCTCACCGGGCGCAACGCGCTGGCGCGCACCTCGCACACGCCGGGCCGCACCCAGGAGCTGATCTTCTTCGAGGTCCCCGGGAAAACCGATTTGCGCCTGGTCGACATGCCCGGTTACGGCTATGCCAAGGCGCCCAAGAGCCAGGTCGCATCCTGGACCGAGCTGATCCACAAATTCCTGCTGGGCCGCGCCTCGCTCGCGCGCGTCTACGTGCTGATCGACGCGCGGCACGGTCTCAAGGATGTCGATCTCGAGGTGCTCAAGACGCTGGACCGCTCCGCGGTCAGCTACCAGATCGTGCTGACCAAGGCCGATCAGGTGAAGGCCGCCGAGCTGCAATCGCGCATCGCCGAGACCGAAGCCGCGCTGGCCAAGCATCCCGCCGCGTTCCCGAACGTGCTCGCGACCTCGTCGCGCAGCTCGACCGGCATGGAGGGCCTGCGCGCCGCCATGGCGAAGCTCCTGGAAGAGCGGAGCAAGTAATGCTGGCCCATCGCCTCCTCATTGGGCTTGCCGGTTTGATGGGCGCCGCCGGCGTCGCGCTGGCCGCCGCCTCCGCGCATGGCGGCGATGCAAGCCGGCTCGCCACGGCGAGCGCCATGCTGCTGTTTCATGCAACTGCCATACTCGCGGTGATCGGATTGCTCGCGCGCGGCCTTCTGCACGGCGGAATTGGCCTCACCGCCGCGTTCGGCTTCGCAGCCGGCGCCGCACTGTTCGCGGGCGACCTCACCTTGCGGCAATATGCCGGCCATTCGCTGTTTCCATATGCGGCGCCGACGGGTGGATCGGTGATGATTTTGAGCTGGCTGGCGGTGACGCTGGCCGTGGTGGTGGCAAGGAAATAAGTCTCGTGCCCCGGACGCAGCGCAGCGCCTTAGCGGTGCGCTGCTGAGCCGGGGCCCATACTGCTTTCTGGGTCCCGGCTCAGCAGCGCAGCACTACGCGCCGCACCGCGTCCGGGACACGAGATCGCATGCCAGCCACACTTTGCGCCCCGCCCGCCAATCGGATAGAACGCGCACCGACCGTCCCGCCAGCGAGACCGCGACATGACCGACATCTCTCCGCTCGACCAGGCCCGCATCCTGTCCGAAGCGTTGCCGCACATGCAGCAGTACGACGAGGAAACCATCGTCATCAAATATGGCGGCCATGCCATGGGCGACGAGGAGACTGCGAAGAACTTCGCCCGCGACATCGTGCTGCTGGAGCAGACTGCAATCAATCCCGTAGTGGTGCATGGCGGCGGGCCGCAGATCGCGACCATGCTCAAGCGCCTCGGCATTCAATCGGAGTTCGCGGCCGGCCTGCGCATCACCGATGCCGCGACCATCGAGATCGTCGAGATGGTGCTGGCCGGCTCCGTCAACAAGCAGATCGTCGGCTACATCAACGAGGCCGGCGGCAAGGCCGTCGGGCTCTCCGGCAAAGACGCCAACATGGTGAAGGCGACGAAGACGACGCGCACCATCATCGATCCGGACTCGCATATCGAGAAAGCGGTCGATCTCGGCTTCGTCGGCGACCCCGAGAAGGTCGACCTCACCCTGCTCAACCAGCTGATCGGCTATGAGCTGATCCCGGTGCTGGCACCGCTCGCGACCTCCAAGGAAGGCCAGACACTGAACGTCAATGCCGACACCTTTGCAGGAGCCGTGGCCGGCGCGCTCAAAGCCAAGCGCCTGCTGCTGCTCACCGACGTGCCGGGCGTGCTCGACAAGTCGAAGAAGCTGATCCCGCAGCTCTCGGTGAAGGACGCGCGCAAACTGATCGCCGACGGCACCATTTCCGGCGGCATGATCCCGAAGGTCGAGACCTGCATCTATGCGCTCGAGCAGGGCGTCGAGGGCGTCGTCATCATCGACGGCAAGATGCAGCATGCGGTGCTGCTCGAGCTCTTTACCAACACAGGCACGGGAACGCTGATCCACAAGTGATGCGGGAACGCGAGCAGCGGAAGAAGGTCGTCATGCCCGGGCTTGTCCCGCCTGCGCGGCCGAAGCCGCATCGGCGCGGC
>NZ_JXDL01000001.1:5641719-5664266 GCF_001590795.1 Bradyrhizobium sp. AT1 | reverse complement strand
AGCCGCGATCGGCATCGACGACAAGGCGGCGACCGCGACGCGCGGCTGGTTCAGGATCGATCCCGCCACCTGCCGCGTGGTGGTGCAGGGCACGCTGATGGCCGACCGCATCCTGCTCCACGCCCGTGCGCTCGGCGTCTATGGTGCCTCTCCGATCCCGCAGAACGGCAGCGACATGCTGTGCGTAGCGCAGGACAATTTCGTCATTGCGGCCGCGCGGCAGTGCCGCAGCGGCCAGGCGCAAGTCGCGTTCACGCAAGTGACGCCGACGCAGGCGGCGGACGGCAACCTCACCGCCTACCTCGCCGAGGATTCCGAATATGACGACGAGCAGGCCCGCCTCGCCGGCATCCAGCGCCTGCTGGTGATCGCGGGCTACGACGTCGGTGCAATCGACGGCGTCGACGGACCGAAGACGCAGGGCGCGCTGGCCGCCTTCCTGAAAAGCCGCGGCTTGTCCTCCGACGTCGTGGGCTCGCAAAGCTTCTTCAAGACCATGGTCGATGCGGTGCAGACGCCGTCCGCGACCGGCCTCACCTGGTGCAACGACACCTCGCACAAGGTGATGGCGGCGATCGCGACCGACGACGGCAAGTCCGTGACCAGCCGCGGCTGGTATCGCATCGATCCCAAGACCTGCCTGCACCCCGACGTGACCGGCCAGCCGAAGCAGATCTTCAGCTTCGCGGAAGCGGTCGATGCCGACAACCGCGTCGTCAAGCTGAAGGACAGGCCGCTGAACTGGGGCGGCGACAAGCAGCTCTGCACGCGCGAGACCAAGTTCGAGACCGTTGAGCAGGCCGATTGCGGCGCGCGCGGATTTTCGGCGACGGGCTTTGGCGCGGTGGATATGAGCAGCGGCGGCAAGACGCTGCGATTCGCGGTGCCGTGAATGGGAGAGTTGCGATGAGCCAACCCCGCGCCTTCTCCCATGTCGACACCTGGGTGTTCGACCTCGACAACACGCTGTATCCGCACCACGTCAATCTGTGGCAGCAGGTCGATGTGCGGATCACCGAGTTCGTGTCGAGCTGGCTGCAGGTGACGCCGGCGGAGGCTCGAAAACTCCAGAAGGATTATTACCTGCGATTCGGCACCACCATGCGCGGCATGATGACCTTGCATGGCGTGTCCGCCGACGACTATCTCGCCTACGTCCACAAGATCGACCATTCGCCGCTGGAGCCGAACCCGGCGCTCGGCCAAGCCATCGCAAGATTGTCGGGGCGCAAGCTGATCCTGACCAACGGCTCGGTCGACCATGTCGATGCAGTGCTGGCGCGTCTCGGCTTCGCCGGCCATTTCGACGGCGTGTTCGACATCATCGCCGCCGAATTCGAGCCCAAGCCGGCCGAGCGGACCTACAGGAAATTCCTCACGGACCATGCGGTCGATCCGACCAAGGCCGCCATGTTCGAGGACCTCGCCCGCAACCTCACCGTCCCGCACCAACTCGGCATGACCACGGTGCTGGTGGTGCCGGATGGAACGAAGGAGGTGGTGCGCGAGGACTGGGAGCTCGAAGGCCGGGATGCCGCCCATGTCGATCACGTCACGGATGATCTGACGGGGTTTTTGGCGGGACTCCCTCGCTAAGGCCGTAGCCCGGATGGAGCGCAGCGTAATCCGGGGCACCTCGCGCCGCGCAGAGACCTTCCCGGATTGCGCTGCGCTCCATCCGGGCTACAGGGGGCCGGGACGACGGCGGAGTTTGCCTTGACTCCGTCCGCCCAAATCCCGAAAAAGCGCCCCAATCCGTCCAAATTCCCAGTCCCCAGAGGAAATCCCGATGTCCCTTGCAGCCCTCGAATCCACCATCAACAGCGCGTTCGACGCGCGTGACGGCATTTCGACCTCGACCAAGGGCGAAGTACGCGAGGCCGTGGACCAGGTGCTGGAGACCCTGGACAAGGGCGAGGCGCGCGTTGCCGAGCGTGGCGCTGACGGCAAGTGGAAGGTCAATCAATGGCTGAAGAAGGCGGTGCTGCTCTCGTTCCGCCTCAACGACATGGACGTCATTGGCGGCGGTCCCGGCAAGGCGAGCTGGTGGGACAAGGTGCCCTCGAAGTTCGAAGGCTGGGGTCCGAACCGGTTTCGCGATGCCGGTTTTCGCGCCGTGCCGGGCGCGGTCGTGCGCCGCTCGGCCTTCATCGCCAAGAACGTCGTGTTGATGCCGTCCTTCGTCAATCTCGGCGCCTACGTCGATGAGAGCACCATGGTCGACACCTGGGCCACCGTCGGCTCCTGCGCCCAGATCGGCAAGCGCGTGCACATCTCCGGCGGCGCCGGCATCGGCGGTGTGCTCGAGCCGCTGCAGGCCGAGCCGGTCATCATCGAGGACGATTGCTTCATCGGCGCGCGCAGCGAGGTCGCCGAAGGCGTGATCGTCCGCAAGGGCGCGGTGCTGGCGATGGGCGTGTTCCTGGGCGCCTCGACCAAGATCGTCGACCGCGAGACCGGCGAGATCTTCATGGGTGAAGTCCCCGAATATTCCGTGGTGGTGCCCGGCGCGCTGCCCGGCAGGCCGATGAAGAACGGCCAGATCGGCCCGAGCACCGCCTGCGCTGTCATCGTCAAGCGCGTCGACGAGCGCACGCGCTCCAAGACCAGCATCAACGAGCTGCTGCGGGATTAAAGCGCGTCAGTCGAACCGAAGTCCAGGCTGGTACGACCAACCTGCGGAACCGCGAGCCGCAGGCCCGGTCCGGAGGGTGCGATGGACTTCGTCCGGCTATTGTTCAGCTTCAACGGCCGCCTCAACCGCGCCAGATACCTCGTCGTGGAGCTGACGCTCCTCGCGCTCTGGGCCATGACCTGGCTCAAGCCCTTGTTTCTGGTCTCGTCACCGCAAGCCTTGAGCTGGATGGCCGCGATCCCGATGGTCTGGATCAACATGGTCACGACGGCCAAAAGGCTTCACGACCGCGACAGAAGCGGCTGGTGGGCACTTGCCGTTTTCGTCGTCAATCGTCTCTCCTTCCTCTATTACGGGGCCTATTTCGGACTCTCGTTCGGCGTCGACGTTCCGATCGCCGGGCAGATGCTGCTCGTGATGCTGGCGATTGCCCTGTCCCTGCTGCAGACCTGGATCGTCATCGAGTTGTTTTTCCTGGCAGGGACCGACGGGTCCAACCGGTTCGGGCCGGATCCGACGCGCAGCGCTCGTGCCGCTGCCGCCACGTCGCGTCCCGAGCCGCATGGTCTTCCAGATTTTCTCGTGCACAGGTCTGGCTCCGCCTCGCAGAGCGCGAGATAGACGCCGCGGTGCGAATCCCGCGCTCGCGGAACGCACCGAGACCTCATCGAACCCCCTCTCGCACCTTCGCGACCAATCTTCGGGCGGCCCCTGCCGCCCGGAGCCCCTCGTATGGACTGGACCTGGTATCTCTTGCGCTTCGACGGCCGCGTCAACCGCGCCCTGCTGTGGCAGGCGCTTCTGATCGTCGCGCTGCTGGCGGGACTGCTCGGCGTCATCGGCCAAGTGATCCATCTCGTCGGCGCCCGTGGCACATCGAAGCTATCCCTGACGGTCGATTTCGACTTCGGCCTCGACGATCTGTTCAAGTTGGTCGACCCCCGAACCTATCGCTCGCCGGCCTCATTCGACCGCACGGATATGATCCTGAAGTCATCCGGTCTGGCGCTGTTCACGTGGATCTTCCTGGCGACCACGATCAAGCGGCTGCATGATCGCGACAGGGGCGGCTGGTGGATCATCCCGTTCTGCGTCGCGCCCGGCCTGTACAGTCAGTTCTCGGACCTGTTGCCCAACGCCCGCTGGATGCTTCCGTTCAGCCTCACCGCCTCGACCCTGTGGCTGTGGGGGTTCATCGACATGTTCTGCATGCCCGGCAGCGAGGGCCACAACCGCTTCGGTCCCGATCCGCTGGCCAAGGTCGAGGACGCCGTATCGCCCTCTGCCGATAGCTGGGACCAGAGCCGCGAGATCGAAATTGTCCCGCCCAGCGCTAGCCCACCCGGCGGCATGCATGTTAAGCGGGGCGCATGACCGATGCTCTGTCCATTGCCCGCGATCTCATCCGCTGCCCCTCGGTAACTCCTGAAGATGCCGGTGCACTCGGGGTGCTCGAAAAAGCCCTCGGTGCCGCAGGCTTCACCTGCCACCGCGTGACCTTCAGCGAGGAAGGCACCGCCGACGTCGACAATCTCTATGCGCGGATCGGCACCGAAGGCCCGCACATCACGTTTGCCGGCCACACTGACGTCGTGCCGCCGGGCGACGAAAGCGCCTGGACCATCGGCGCGTTCTCCGGCGAGGTGAAGGACGGCGTCCTGCACGGCCGTGGCGCGGTCGACATGAAGGGCGGTATCGCCTGCTCGGTCGCCGCGGTCCTGGAGCATCTGGCCGCGAACGGCGGCAAAGCGCGCGCCGACGGCAAGGGCTCGATCTCGTTCCTGATCACCGGCGACGAGGAAGACGTCTCGATCAACGGCACCATCAAGCTCTTGAAATGGGCCGCCGAGCGCGGCGAGACATTCGACCATTGCGTGCTGGGCGAACCCTCCAATGTCGAGACGCTCGGCGACACCATCAAGGTCGGCCGCCGCGGCTCGCAATCCGGCACGCTTTATGTCGACGGCGTGCAGGGCCACGTCGCCTATCCGCATCGTGCGGCGAATCCGGTGCCTGACATCTCCAGGCTGATCGTGGCGATCTCCGACGAGCCGCTCGACCATGGCAGCGCGCAATTCCAGGCCTCCAATCTCGAATTCGTCTCCGTCGATGTCGGCAACAAGGCCTTCAACGTGATCCCCGGCGAGGCCCGCGCCAGGTTCAACATCCGCTACAACGACAACCATACCCAGGCGTCCTTGCGCGAACTGGTCGAGGCGCGCGTGGCAAAAGCCTGCGGCAACCGCATCAAGGCCCGCATCGTCTGGGAGCCCTCGAACTCCAACGTGTTCGTCACCAAGCCGGGCTCGTTCACCGATCTTGCGGTGGCCGCGATCGAGGACGTGACGGGCCGCAAGCCGGAGCTGTCGACATCAGGCGGCACGTCGGATGCGCGGTTCATTTCGAGCTACTGCCCGGTGATCGAGTTCGGCCTAGTGGGGCAGACCATGCACCAGGTCGACGAGCGCGTGCCGGTGGCGGATCTGGAGAAGCTGACGAAGGTCTATCGCGGGATTTTGACGAGGTATTTCGGGTGATATCCCCCTCGCCCCGCTTGCGGGGAGAGGGTTGGGGTGAGGGGGACTCTCCGCGAGGACCGTAGCAGTTGGACTCGCGGAGGCTCCCCCTCACCCGGAATTTGCTTTCGCAAATTCCGGCCTCTCCCCGCAAGCGGGGAGAGGCGAAGGCCTTAATAATCCACCTTCATCAGATACAGCCCTTCCGGCGGCGCGACGATGCCGCAGGCGGCGCGGTTGCGGGCGGCGAGTGCTGCAGAGAGATCATCCGCGGTCCAGCGGCCCTCGCCGACCCAGACCAGCGATCCCACGATCGAGCGCACCTGGCTGTGCAGGAACGAGCGCGCCGACGTCACAATCGTGATCTCGCGTCCATCCCGCTCGACGTCGAGCTGGTCGAGCGTCTTCTCCGGCGACTTGGCCTGGCACTCGGTGTCGCGAAACGTCGTGAAATCGTGCTTGCCGAGCAGGCGCTGCGCCGCCGCATGCATTGCGTCGGCATCGAGCTTGCGTGGCACGCGCCAGGCGTGGCCGATGTCGAGCGCGAGATTGGCGCGGGTGTTGATGACGCGATAGCGGTAGTGCCGCTTCACCGCCGAGAAGCGCGCCTCGAAACTATCAGGAACAACTTCGGCCTCCAGCACCGCGATCGGATGCGGGCGTAGATGCGCGTTCAGCCCATCGCGAAAACGGCCGAGCGGAAATGGCTTGTCGACATCGACATGCGCGACCTGGCCGCGCGCGTGCACGCCGGCATCGGTGCGGCCGGCACCGTGCACGCGTAGATCCGCACCGGTCATCGCCTTCACGGCGGCTTCCAGCGCGCCCTGCACCGAGGGCAGCGTGTCCTGGATCTGCCAGCCGAAGAACGGCGCGCCGTCATATTCGATGGTGAGCTTGTAGCGGGGCATCTATCCGATTTTGTCCGGTGTCATTGCCGGGCTCGACCCGGCAATCCATCGCCTGGGAAAGAGTTTTGTTAGAAGATGGATACGCGGGTCAAGCCCGCGTATGACGAGTTGGCTAGCTGAACCTCGCGCCGGCCTTCACCGGCGTGCCGCGCAGGAAGTCCGCGGCCTGCATCCGGCCCTTGCCCTCGCGCTGCAGCTCACTGATGCGGATGGCGCCCTCGCCGCAGGCGATGGTGAGCTGCTCATCGAGCACGGCGCCCGGCGCGCCCGCACCTTGCGCCAGCTCGCAGCGCAGGATCTTGACGCGCGCATTCTCGAGCTCGGCCCAGGCGCCCGGGAACGGCGACAGGCCGTGGATGTGGCGCAGCACCGCGCGCGCCGGCTTGCTCCAGTCGATCCGCGCCTCGGCCTTGTCGATCTTGGCGGCATAGGTGACGCCGTCCTCGCTCTGTTTCCTAAGCTGCAGCCCGCCACGATCGAGCGCGGCCATGGCGCGCACCATCAGGTCGGCGCCGAGGCGGGAGAGGCGGTCGTGCAGATCCAGCGCCGTCATGCTGTCGGTGATCGCAAGACGCTCGGCCATGGCAACGTCGCCCGTGTCGAGACCGACATCCATCTTCATCACCATGACGCCGCTCTCGGCATCCCCGGCCATGATCGCGCGGTTGATCGGCGCCGCGCCGCGCCAGCGCGGCAGCAGCGAGGCGTGCAGATTGTAGCAGCCGAGCTTTGGCGCATCGAGGATCGCCTGCGGCAGGATTATGCCGTAGGCGACCACGACGGCAGCATCGGCCTCGAAGGCGCTGAACTCGTCGAGCGCTTCCTGGGTTTTCAGCGTCTTCGGCGTCAGCACGGGAATGCCGAGTCTTCGCGCCGCTTCCTCGACCGGGGTCGGCTGCAATTGCAGGCCGCGCCGCCCGCCCGGCTTCGGCGCGCGGGTGTAGACAGCCACGATCTCATGGCCATGCGCGACCAGTTCGAGCAGCGTCGGCACGGAGAAATCGGGCGTGCCCATGAAGATGAGGCGGAGGGGCATGTGGCGAGACAATCCTCGGAGCGAGCAAGGTACCCGTCATGGCCGGGCTTGTCCCGGCCATCCACGTTCTTCCTGCCCGCGGCGCTAGAGAACGTGGATGCCCGGGACAAGCCCGGGCATGACGGCGGAGGACGTAGTTACTCCGCCCGCTTGGCGGCTTTCTCGAACTTCTTGATCACGCGGTCGCGCTTGAGCTTCGACAGATAGTCGACGAACAGGACGCCGTTGAGATGGTCGATCTCGTGCTGGATGCAGGTGGCGTAGAGGCCTTCGGCGTCCTCCTCGTGCACCTTGCCGTCGAGATCGGTGAAGCGCACGCGCACTTTCGCGGGGCGCTCGACCTCCTCGTAATATTCGGGGATCGAGAGGCAGCCTTCCTCGTAGACCGACAGCTCCTCGGACGAGGCGATGATCTCTGGGTTGATGAAGACGCGTGGCAGCGGCTTGGTCTCGCCGTTCTCGTCGCGCTTGGCGAGGTCCATGGTGATCAGCCGCAGCGGTTGCGCGACCTGGATCGCCGCCAGCCCAATGCCGGGCGCGTCGTACATGGTCTCGAACATGTCGTCGGCAAGCTTGCGGATCTCCGAGGTGACCTTCTCGATCGGCTTGGAGACCAGACGCAACTGCTTGTCGGGCAGGATGATGATTTCTCTGAGGGCCATGGCCGCGATTTAAGCCGCATGCCGGATGCGGTCAATGCGGAGAGGAACCCCGTTAACCCCTCGCTAACCATAAAACTTCAGCTTTCGTTAACCATAAAAATTAGGGGGTGATTAACCCCTCACGTTCCCTATTCGTTCGCGAATATCGGCGAATCGCGCTAGAAGGGCACATGAACGAGATTATTTTCCTGATTGGCGACTGGCCGGTGCGCACCATCGATGCGTTGATCGGCTTCGGTGCACTCGTCCTCATCCTGCTGATTGTCATTGCCGTTGTGATCGCCCGCTCCGGACGGCGCGGCGCGGAACTCGCGATGGCGCACGCGATCCGGGCCGACGAGCTCGAGGAACGGCTGAGCGAGGTGCTGCGCGCCCAGAGCGAGTCTTCCGGCCGGGTCGACGCCATGACCCAGGCCCTGGCGGGGCGTCAGGCCGAGATGGCGCGAGCGGTCAACGAGCGGCTGGATTCGGTGACCCATCGCGTCGGCCAGTCCATGGAACATTCGACCCGCAACACCATGGAGAGCCTGCGCGCATTGCACGAGCGGCTCGGCATCATCGACAGCGCGCACAAGAACCTCACCGACCTCACCACGCAGGTGACGACCTTGCGCGACGTGCTCGCCAACAAGCAGTCGCGCGGCGCGTTCGGCCAGGCGCGGATGGAGGCGATCGTCCAGGACGGCCTTCACAAGGGGGCCTACGAGTTCCAGTTCACGCTCTCGACCGGCAAGCGGCCCGACTGTGTCGTGTTCCTGCCCGACCAGCGCCCGCTCTGCATCGACGCGAAATTCCCGCTGGAGGCGATGACGGCGCTGCACGACGCCCGCACCGACGAGGAGAAGCGCGTTGCCACGCAGCGGCTGCGCGCCGACGTGATGAAGCATGTCAGCGACATCGCCGAAAAATATCTCATCACCGGCGAGACCCAGGAGATGGCGCTGATGTTCGTGCCGTCGGAATCGGTCTACGCCGAGATCCATGACGGCTTCGACGACGTGATCCAGAAGGCCTACCGCGCCCGCGTCGTGCTGGTGTCGCCCTCGCTGCTGATGCTGGCGATCCAGGTGATGCAGCAGATCATGAAGGACGCGCGCATGCGCGATGCCGCCGACCAGATCCAGACCGAAGTGATCAAGCTCGGCGACGACCTCGGCCGCCTGCGCGACCGCGTGGTCAAACTGCAGAAACATTTTTCCGACGCGAACGAGGACGTCCGCCAGATCCTGATCTCCGCCGACAAGATCGAAAAGCGCGCAGGGAGGATCGAGGAGCTCGATTTCAGCAAGACCGATGCGCCGGAAGGTCCGCGGCTAGTGGCGGGCGCAGGCGAGCTGTTTCCGCGGAAGCTCCAGGCGGGGGAGTGAATGAGGGCACACTGTCATGCCCCGCGAAGGCGGGGCATCCAGTACGCCGCGGCAGTCGTGATAGGGCCGAGGTGCTGGTGATTACTGGATCGTCCGCCTTCGCGGACGATGACACCGGGAGGGCGACGACACCTGCTTTGTGACTGGCGGGAACGACACCGCCCCCCAGAATCTGCTAACACCGCCCCATGACCGCACCCGACGCGACCTCCCCCGCCGCCGCTCCTGCGACCTCCTGGCGCGATAGTCTTGCCGTTTACCTGCAGCCGCGGGTGCTGATCGTGCTGTTCCTCGGCTTCTCCTCGGGCCTGCCGCTGGCCTTGTCGGGCTCGACACTGCTGGTGTGGATGCGCGAGGCCGGGGTCGATCTCAAGACCATCGGGCTGTTTGCGCTGGTCGGCACCCCCTACACGCTGAAGTTTTTGTGGGCGCCGCTGGTGGATGCGCTGCACGTGCCGCTGTTCACGCGTGCCTTCGGACGACGCCGCGGCTGGCTGCTGTTCTCGCAGCTGCTGCTGATCGTCGCCATCCTGCTGCTGGCGATGACCGATCCGGCACGCTCGCCGTTCTACGTCGCGCTCGGCGCGCTGCTGGTGGCGACGACGTCGTCGACTCAGGACATCGTGGTCGATGCCTTCCGCGTCGAGAGCCTGCCGGAAAGCGAGCAGGCCGCCGGCATGGCAGCTTATGTCGCGGCCTACCGCATCGGCATGCTGGTCTCGACCGCGGGCGCGCTGTTCATCGTCTCGGGTTTCGAGAGCACCGGCATCACCCGCACATCGGCCTGGATGTGGGGCTATGTGGTGATGGCCGCGATGGTGCTGATCGGCACGATCACGGCGCTGGCCGCGACCGAACCCGGGCAATCGGTGCAGGCTGAGGCCGCGACGAAAACGGAGACTGCGTTCGCGCGCGTGCTGCACGCCGCGATCGGAGCGTTCTCGGAATTCCTGTCGCGCAAGGACGCGCTCGCCGCTCTCGCCTTCGTGGTGCTGTTCAAGTTCACCGATGCGTTTTCCGGCACGATGACCGCGCCGTTCGTGATCGACCTCGGCTTCACCCGCAACGACTATGCGGCGATCGTGAAGGGCGTTGGCCTCGCCGCGACGCTGATCGGCGGCTTCGCCGGCGGTTTCGTCGCGCGGCGCTATCCGCTGGCGGCATCGCTCTGGATCGGCGGCGTGGTGCAGGCGCTGGCCAACCTGACCTTCTCCTGGCTCGCCATCGTCGGCACCAATCAATGGGCGCTGGCGCTCGCCATCTGCGCCGAGAATTTCACCAGCGCCATCGGCACCGTGATCTTCGTCGCCTATCTCTCCGCGCTGTGCCAGAACCCGCTGCATACTGCGACGCAATACGCGCTGCTCACCGCGCTCGCGGCGGTGGGGCGGACCTATCTTTCGTCAGGCGCGGGCTTCGTGGCGGCGGCGACCGGTTGGCCGGCGTTCTTCGTGATCTGCGTGCTGGTGGCGATCCCGAGCCTGGTGCTGCTGGCTTGGCTGCAGAGGCGCGGGCATTTCGAGGCGCTCGGGCCGGTGCGGGTGTGACGGTCTCGTAGGCGGGCAAGGGCGCAACGCCGATCATGCTTTAGCGCTGCATCTCTTTTCTAATGCGTCCATTGAGAGCCTCGAAATCAGCGACCAGCGCATCGCAAGCGACCCTGGACGCTTCGCACAGCACGTTCATCCGGATGACGACGTCGCTTCCTTCCTGCACGACGCGGCGCTGAATGGCCGCCGGATAGGCCGGGTGCCCCGCAGGTGGAAACGACCACAGGCTCAGCGTGGCTCCGTCCTCGATCACGGTCCAGCCAGATCGAACGGACGTCTTCACCCCGGGCTTGGCGCGCAGCGCCTCGAGGGCGGCTGCGGCGGTCGGATAAGACGCAGCGTCCGGTGCAGCCGAGACCGGCCAAGGAGTTGCGCCGGCCAAGACCAGCAGGAACGCAAGGGCTATTTCCCGCACAGCAAAGCGATCTCCCCAAAGTCAGACCGCTTGCACTATGCGCGACACACAACCGGAGAGCAAGGAGCGGTGCTGATCGCCGGCGCGGCCAAATCGTCCTCTCCTACTTCCTGATGATGCTCCACTTCGTGATCACGGCTTCGCTCATCTGGCCGGCATCGCTGGCGCAGGCGATCTCGTCGACCTTCACGGAAATTTCCTTGCCGACGAACGATTTGAGCTGCGTGGCCTGCGCGTCGCTGGAGGTGACGAGCTGGAACGTTTCAGGGCCGGTCTCGAGATTGCACAGCCCGTTCGGGGCCGGCAGGCGGCGCGGCTCGGAGGTGATCTGATACATCGGAATCCGCTTGCCGTTCTTGCCGTCGCGCACCTTCATCGCGTTCAGCTCGCCCGACAGCACGTCGCCATTGTTGATCGGCTTGCCGGGCTTCGACGGCGGCGGCGCCTCGTCGCCCTGCTGCGCGGAGATGGCCGGGGTCGCCAGCATGGCCATCGTCGCGACCAAAGCCAATCGAGTGGCGAAAAGTTTCGTCATGTCGTTGCGTTCCGTGAGATCTCTGGGATGGCTAGAACAGGGTCCGCTGCCGCATCGCTGCCGATAGCGTACCTTCATCGAGGTAATCAAGCTCGCCGCCGACGGGAACTCCATGGGCAAGCCGCGTCACCTTCACATTGGCGTCCTGAAGCAGGTCGGTGATGTAGTGCGCGGTGGTCTGGCCGTCCACCGTCGCATTCAGCGCCAGGATGATCTCGTGCACCTGCGAATCATGGGCCCGCGCGACCAGCGCGTCGATGGTCAGATCCTGTGGCCCGACGCCGTCGAGCGGCGACAATGTCGCGCCCAGCACATGATAGCGCCCTTGAGTCGCATTGGCCCGTTCCAGCGCCCAGAGGTCGGCGACATCGGCGACGACGACGATGATGGCGGGATCGCGCTTCGGATCGGTGCAGACGGTGCAGGGATTTTGCGTGTCGATGTTGCCGCAGGTCTTGCAGACCTGAACCTTGTCCAGCGCCACCTGCATGGCCGAGGCCAGCGGCATCATCAACGCTTCGCGCTTCTTGATCAGGTGCAGCGCGGCGCGCCGCGCCGAGCGCGGGCCAAGGCCGGGCAGCCGCGCAAGCAGCTGGACCAGCCGCTCGATCTCGGGACCTGCAACCGCGCCCATCTTACTGGCCGAACAGCCCCGGCGGCAGGCCGAGCCCGCCGGTAAGGGCCTGCATCTTCTCCTGCATCGCGGTCTCCGCCTTGCGGCGGGCATCGCCCATGGCGGTGACGAGCAGGTCTTCCAGCACCTCGCGTTCTTCCGGCTTCATCAGCGAGGGATCGATCTTGACGGCCTTGACGTCCATCTTCGCGGTCATGCGCACGGCGACGAGACCGCCGCCGGAGATGCCCTCGACCTCAACGTTGGCCAGAGATTCCTGCATCTCCTGCATCTTGGATTGCAGCTGCGCCGCCTGCTTCATCATGCCGAGAAAATCAGCCATGGGTGCGTGTCCTCAGAAAGAAAGATGGCTCAGAGATCGTCGTCGCCGTCGGAACCGTCGGGCGGATCGTCACTGCCATAGTCGGTGTTTATATTGGTTTCCGGCGTCTCGGGGGCAAGCCTGCGGACCTCGACGACCTTCGCACCGGGGAAACGCGACAGCACCTCCTGCACGCGCGGATCGGCTTCCGCGGTCCGCGCATGCTCCTGCTTGGCGGCCTGGTTCACCGAGCGCAGCGTCGGCTGGCCCTGCTCGTTGGACACGACGATGGTCCAGCGCCGGCCGGTCCACTGCTCGAACTTCTTGGCAAGCTCGGAGATCATGGTCTTGGAGGCGTTGGGCTCGAGCGCGACCTCCAGCCGGCCCTCCTCGAAACGAACAAGGCGCATGTCGCCTTCGAGCGCGCTCTTGGTCATGATGTCGCGCTTCTGTCCGGCGAGCGCGACGAGCTGGGTGAAGCTCGTGACGCGGAGCTGAGGCGCCGCACCTTGTGGATCCGGCGCGGGCGCCACCATCTGCGGCCGGGCGCCGCCACCGAACGCAGTCGGCGAGGATGTCGGCATGCGCACGGGGGCGCCAGACATCGGCGTGGCGGACGCCATCGGCGCGGCCGGCGCAGTGCTGCGCGCGGCACCGCCGCCGGTCACGACCGGCGAGCCGCCGCCGTTCTGCTCCAGCATCTTGATCGCTTCATCCGGCGTCGGCAGGTCGGCGACATAGGCGATGCGCACCAGCACCATCTCGGCAGCGGCAGCGGGACGTGTCGCCGCCTGCACCTCGGTGATGCCCTTGAGCAGCATCTGCCACATGCGCGACAGCACGCGCATCGAGATTTTCGAGGCGAACTCCTTGGCGCGGACGCGCTCGGTCTCGCCGTAGGCGACGTTGTCGGCGGTCGCCGGCACGATCTTCACGCGGGTGACGAAATTGACAAATTCGGCGAGGTCCGAAAGCACGACGATCGGGTCGGCGCCGACGTCGTACTGATCGCGGAATTCCTTGAAAGCGCTCGCGATGTCGCCGCGCGCGAGCGAATCGAAGAGGTCGATGACGCGGGTACGGTCGGCGAGGCCCAGCATCTGCCTGACGGCGTCCGCCTTCACGGTGCCTGCGGCATGCGCGATCGCCTGGTCGAGCAACGACAGCGAATCGCGCACCGAGCCCTCGGCGGCGCGCGCGATGATGCCGAGCGCCTCCGGCTCGATCTCGACGTTTTCCTTCGCGGCGATGTTGGCGAGGTGCTTCATCAGCACGTCGGCCTCGACACGGCGCAGGTCAAAACGCTGGCAGCGCGACAACACCGTGACCGGAACCTTGCGGATCTCGGTCGTCGCGAACACGAACTTGGCGTGCTCCGGCGGCTCCTCCAGCGTCTTCAGGAAGGCGTTGAACGCCGCCGTCGACAGCATGTGGACTTCGTCGATGATGTAGACCTTGTAGCGGGCGCTGGCCGGCGCGTAGCGCACGCTGTCGTTGATCTGGCGGACGTCGTCGACGCCGGTATGCGAGGCCGCGTCCATCTCCAGCACATCCATGTGCCGGCTTTCCATGATCGCCTGGCAATGCACACCGAGCGTCGGCATATGGATGGTCGGGCCCTTCACCGAACCGTCCGGCATCTCGTAGTTGAGCGCGCGGGCCAGGATGCGCGCGGTGGTGGTCTTGCCGACACCGCGCACGCCGGTGAGGATCCAGGCCTGCGGAATGCGTCCGGTCTCGAACGCATTGGAGACGGTGCGGACCACCGCTTCCTGGCCGATCAGATCGTCGAAGCTGGAGGGGCGGTATTTGCGCGCCAGCACCCGGTACGGCGCATTGCCAGCTGGACCGGCGCTATCGGGGTTCGGAGGGGCGCCAGCGTCGGTCATAGGTCGATCCGCAATGAAATGTCTCGTGGCCGGCTTTTGCGGAAAGGAGCGCGCTGGCGGCTGGTGCCGCCGGCGCTGGTTCGCTCGAAAAACAGGTAGGAGACTGACGAGCGACCCGATCCGGACCTCGTTAGGGCTGCTTCCTTCCGGACCTGACCCGGTTGGCGAGTGGCTCGTCCACCGCCAATCTCCCGGTCTCTATTTGGGGCCAAAGGAGCCGGAAAGCAAGCGGGTATCGCCCGGATCAGGTTGGTCCTGCCCAGCATCCAGGCAATTGCTGGCCTGCCCAGCCGATAGGCTGTGCTTTCGCCGGTGGGACCACCTTGCTAAGAACGCTCCATTGGAACCCCATCCAACCAGAAAAGCAGTGATCCCAATGGTTACACGTCGTGATGTTGCATCGATTGTCGGACTTGGTGCCGTGACCGCAGCCGTGCTGGCCGCGCCTGCCGTGGCCCAGACCGCCGAGCCCAACGAATCGACCTTCGCCCGCATCCGCCGCACCAAGAAGATGCGGATCGGCGCGGTCGGCGGCGGCGCGCCCTATTACATGAAGGATCTCTCCAGCGGCCAGTGGAAGGGATTCTACATCGACATTGCGAAGGGCCTCGCTGACGACATGGAGGCCGAGCTCGAGATCACCGAGACCACCTGGGGCAATTCGGTGCTCGATCTGCAGGCCAACAAGATCGACATCTTCTTCGGCCTCAACCCGACCCCGAAGCGCGCGCTGGTGGTGGACTTCTCGGTGCCCGTCTTCAACAACGCCTTCGCCATCCTCTGCAAGAAAGACTTCAAGCCGAAGAGCTGGGCCGAACTGAACTCGCCCGACATCAAGATCGCGGTCGACCAGGGCTCCTCGCACGACCAGGTCGTCAGCCGCCTGACGCCGAAGGCGCAGATCACGCGGCTGAAGACCGCCGACGACGCCACCGCCGCGCTGCAGACCGGCCGCGTCGACGCGCAATGCCTGATCACGATGCTGTCGCTGACCGTGCTGAAGAAGAATCCCTCGCTCGGCCAGCTCGTGCTGCCGACCCCGATCTTCGCCACCACCTCGAACGCCGGCTTCCGTCGCGAAGCCGACAAGACCTGGCGCGACTACGTCAACACCTGGATCGACTTCAACAAGGGCCTCGGCTTCATCCGCAACGCGATCATCACCAACATGGAGTTGGTGGGCGTGACGGAAGCGGACATTCCGCCGGGCGTGTCGTTGTAAGTTTTCACGGTCATTCCGGGGCGCCCGAAGGGCGACCCCGGAATCTCGAGGTTCCGGGTTCTCGCTTCGCGAGCCCCGGAACGACGGTGCGAGATCGCACCTACGACGAGTCAAGACACGCATGTATCAGTGGGACTTCGGCATCCTCTGGAGCTATCGCTGGCTCTTTCTCAACGGGCTTGGCGTCACCGTCGGCTTTACCGTGGTGATCGTCGTGCTCGGCCTGGTGTTCGGTCTGTTCGGCGCGTTCGGCAGCCTGTCACGCTTCAAAGCGGTACGCCTCCTCGCTCTCACCTTCATCGAAGCGTTCCGTTGCACGCCGCTCCTGGTGCAGCTGATCTGGTTCTATTACGCGCTGCCGATCCTCGCCGGCGTCGAGATGACGCCGATCACGGCCTCGGCGCTGGCGCTCTCGCTCTATGGAGGCTCGTTCTATTCGGAGATCATCCGCGGCGGCATCATCTCGATCGACAAGGGCCAGTCGGAAGCCGGCGCCGCGCTCGGCATGACGCCCGGACAGAGCATGCGGCGCATCGTGCTGCCGCAGGCGATCAAGCGCATGATTCCGGCGCTGATGAACCAGTCGATCATCCAGTTCAAGAACACCTCGCTGGTCTCGGTGCTCGCAGTCCCCGACCTCGTCTATCAGAGCCAGGTCGCCGCCCATGACAGCTACCGGCCGCTGGAGACCTACACCGCGGTCGCAATCGCCTACGCGGCGATCCTGATCCCGCTCACCATTCTCGTCCGGCGCGGCGAGAAGCGACTGGCGGTGAGCGAATGAGCGAGACGCAAAAGATAGAGATCCGAGCCTTACGCAAAAGCTTCGGCAGCAACGAGGTCCTGAAGAACATCAATCTCGACGTCGCCAAAGGCGGCGTCGTCGCGCTGATCGGTCCGTCCGGCTCCGGCAAATCGACGCTGCTCCGCTGCATCAACCTGCTGGTCGTGCCCGACGGCGGCAGCGTCCGCGTCGGCGACACACGCTTTGCATTCGGCGACGGCGCGAAATTGCCCGACGTGAAGACTCTGGCCAAATTCCGCGCCACCACCGGTATGGTGTTCCAGCATTTCAACCTGTTCCCGCACATGACGACGCTGCAGAACGTGATGGAGGGTCCGGTCACGGTGCGGCGCATGGCGAAGGCCGATGCGGAAAAGCTTGCGCGGGCGCAGCTCGCCAAGGTCGGCCTTGCGGAGAAGGCGGACCAATATCCGGCGACACTCTCCGGCGGCCAGAAACAGCGCGTCGCGATCGCGCGTGCGCTCGCCATGGAGCCCGACGTGATGCTGTTCGACGAGGCGACCTCGGCGCTCGATCCGGAGCTTGTCGGTGAGGTGCTGAACGTGATCCAGCAGCTGGCCTCCGAAGGCATGACCATGGTGATCGTGACGCATGAGATCGCCTTTGCCCGCGAGGTCGCCGACCGCCTGATCTTCATGCGCGACGGTGTCGTCGTGGAGGAAGGCCCGGCGCGGCAGGTGATCGACAACCCCAGGGAAGCCGCAACGCGCGCCTTCCTCAGCCATTTCCACCGCACCGGCGCATTGCCGCCGGCCAATGCAGCATCCTGATGCCTGATATCGATCGCGTTTATCTCGTCACCGGCGCCGCCAGCGGCATCGGCCGCGCCACCGCAAAACTGCTCGCCGCGCCCGGCACCGGGCTGCTGCTGCACACGCGCTCCAACGCCGGAGGTCTCGATGCCACCGCGCTGGAGGCTCAAGCGCAAGGCGCGGTGGTCGCAAAATGTCTCGGCGATCTCGTCGAGGAAGCCGCGATCACCGACGCCATCACCGCCACGCAAGCTGCATTCGGCCGGCTCGATGGACTCGTTCTCGTCGGCGGCCATGCCCGGCGCGGTAGTGCGATCGGCACGCCAGCCGATCAGTTTCGTCAGGCGATGGATGAATCGGCGCTCGCGTTCACACGTCTCGTTGATGCCGCTCTGCCGCTGCTACGTGCGGGACACAATGCACGGATCGTCGCAGTCTCATCGTTCGTGGCGCACGCGATCCGGCCCGAATTCGCGCCGTTCGCCGCGACCGCCGCGAGCCGCGCCGCGCTGGAAGCATTGGTACGGCTGACTGCAATCGAGCTCGCCAGCGACGGCATCACTGTCAATGCGGTTTCACCCGGCCTGATCGTCAAGGACAAACCGAGCGAAAGCCGGCTGTCACCCGAGCAGATCGCCGCCACCGAAGCGCTGATCCCGATGCGTCGCCGCGGGCGTCCGGAGGAAGTCGCAGAAATCATCGCCTTCCTGGCATCACCGAAGGCGTCCTACGTCACCGGCCAGGTCTGGCACGTCAATGGAGGCCTGACATGAGCGAAGCAACCGTCGAGCGCATCAGGCTGTTCCTGATCGAAAGCCCGATCAAGATGGCGCGCCTGCAGGGCGTCGGCAACGTCAAGGGCACCGTGAAACGCGTGCTGATCGAGCTGACCTCGAGCGACGGCGTGGTCGGCTGGGGCGAGGCGGCGCCGTGGGAAGTATTCACGGGAACACCTGAGGCGGCGTTCTCCGCGCTCGACATCTACTTGAGGCCAATCGTGCTCGGCAAGCCCGTACGCCGCATCCGCGCGCTGATGGCGGAGCTCGACCGCGCGCTGGTGGGGCATGCCGAGGCCAAGGTCGCCATCGAAATGGCGCTGCTCGACATCGTCGGCAAATCGTCGGGGCTCTCAGTTGCCGACCTGCTCGGCGGCCGCGTGCGCGACACCATTCCTCTCTCCTTCTCGATCGCTGATCCGGACTTCGCCGCCGATCTCGACCGCATGCGGAAAATGGTTCCGGACGGTAATGTCATCTACAAGGTCAAGACCGGCGTGAAGCCGCATCGCGAGGATCTCGACCATCTCGAAGCGATCCGGAAAGAGTTCGGCGACAAGGTCGATCTACGCGTCGACTACAACCAGGCGCTGGCGCCGTTCGGTGCCATCAAGATTTTGCGCGACGTCGAAGCGTTCGCACCGACCTTCATCGAGCAGCCGGTGCCGCGCAAATATCTCGACGTGATGGCGCAGCTGACCGCGGCGCTGGAAACGCCGGTGCTCGCGGATGAAAGCTGCTTCGATCGCCGCGACATGATGGAGGTGGTGCGCCGCGAGGCAGCGGACGCCGTCTCGATCAAGCTGATGAAGGCCGGCGGCCTGTTCGAGGGGCAAGCGATCATGGCGATCGCCGATATCGCCGGCCTGCCCGGCTACGGCGGAACGCTGTGGGAGGGCGGCATCGGCCTTGCCGCCGGAACGCAACTGATCGCGGCCACGCCGGGCATTTCGCTCGGCTGCGAATTCTACATGCCGCACCACGTGCTGACCGAGGACGTGCTGGAAGAGCGCATTGCGAATCGCAACGGCCATGTCGTGGTGCCCGACGGCCCCGGCCTCGGCATCCGCGTCAACGAAGCCTCGGTGCGGGCCAATGCACGGGTGCTGGCGGAGGCGTGAGGCGCCGCGAGGCCGCCACAAACTCGGTCGTCGTCCCGGGGCGCGCAACGCGCGAACCCGGGACCCATAACCACAGGAAGACGTGTTGGGCGGGCCGGCAATTCCGAGTCTTCGCCAAACAACTCCCTGTGGTTATGGGTCCCGGATCGGCACGCGCCCTTGGCGCGCTTGTCCGGGACGACGATCGTGTATGCAGTTGCCAACCTTCCCCTCGCTAACTGCCTATCGTATGCTCGCGCCCAACACGCCCGTTTCCCCGTCGGGCCATCCGGAAACACCTATGCCCGAACCCGCCTGGTCGCTGCATTCCCGCCTGAAAGAGGACACCATCGACATCGGCGATCTGCCGCTGTCGAAAGTGCTGGTCATCAAGGACGCGCATTATCCCTGGCTGCTGCTGGTGCCGCGGCGCACTGACGCCGTCGAGATCATCGACCTCGATGAGGTGCAGCAGGCGCAATTGATGACGGAGATCTCCCGCGTCTCGCGCGCGCTGAAGGAGATCACCAAATGCGACAAGCTCAATGTCGCAGCGCTCGGCAATCTCGTGCCGCAGCTTCATGTTCACATCATCGCGCGTCGCACCAGTGACGCCGCCTGGCCGCGGCCGGTCTGGGGCGTGATGCCGCCCTTGGCGCACGACGCCGCAGAGGTTCAGAATTTCATCAGCGCGCTTCGCCGCAAGATCTGGTTGGGTTGAAAGAACGATAATGTCAGCATTCGACGCATTTCCGCTGGGGCAGCCGGCCTTCGTCACCAACATCCTCGACCGCGCCGCGCATCTGCGCCGCGACGACGAAAAGCTGTTCGCCATGGAGCAGAAGCCGACCTCGCGCGCCTATGTCGTCTATCGCGACTCGCTGCTGGTCAAGCGCGAGGGCGACAAGATCCGCGCGCTGCTCGGGATCGACGAGGCGCTGAAGTGCGGCGCCAATCCCGGCACGATCTTCTTAGGGCTTCGCGACGGCGCCGCGATGTTCGGCATGGGCCTGTCGCAGGCGACCGCCGAGAAGCTGGTGGGGCGCGAGGACTACACCCTGACCGAGCTGCGCGGCATGGCGATGCAGGGCGCGATTCCCCCCGAGGAGCTCTCGGCGATCGCGATGGCGAAGTCGATGGTGAGCTGGCACCAGCGCCACGGCTATTGCGCCAATTGCGGCACGCGCAGCGCGATGAAGGAAGGCGGCTGGAAGCGCGACTGTCCGTCCTGCAAGGCCGAGCATTTTCCGCGCACCGATCCGGTCGTGATCATGCACGTCGCCTCCGGCGACAAGTGCCTGCTCGGCCGCCAGAAGCAGTTTCCGGCAGGGATGTATTCGTGCCTCGCCGGCTTCGTCGAGGCCGCCGAGACCATCGAGGACGCGGTGCGCCGCGAGATCCTGGAAGAGTCAGGCATTCGCTGCACCGACGTGCAGTATTACATGACCCAGCCCTGGCCTTATCCGTCGTCGCTGATGATTGGCTGCAGCGCGCGGGCCGTGAGCGAGGACATCGTCGTCGATCGCATGGAGCTCGAGGACGCGCGCTGGTTCACGCGCGAGGAAGCCGCCCTGATGCTGACGCGGACGCATCCGGACGGGCTCGCCGGCCCGCATCCCTTCGCCATCGCCCACCACCTGCTCGGCCGCTGGGTCCACGACAAGAGCTGACCGCCGATGGCGCTACCGAAGGCCGCGCCGCGCATCCTTTGCATCGGCATTCCCGTGCGCGACCTGACCTTTCGGGTCGAGGCCGGGCCCGCACGCGGCAGCAAGGCCAACGCGACGCATCTCGCCGAGGTCTGCGGTGGCAACGCGCTCAACGCCGCCATCGCGATCGCCCGACTTGGCGGCCGCGTCGCTTTCGCGGGACCGATGGGGGATGCGCGCGAGACGTCGAGCGGCTTTATCCTTGATCGCATGACCGCCGAAGGCATCGAGACCAGCCATATCGTGCGCATGCCCAATGTGAGCACGCCCGTATCTGCGATCATCATCGACGCGACGGGCGAGCGGACGCTGACCATCTATCGCGATCCTGCTCTCTGGACGGTCAAGCTGCCCGAGACCGACGAGCTGCTCGACGATTGTCAGGCTGTCCTGGTCGAGAGCCGCTGTGCGGAGTTCGCGATCTCCCTCTGCACCGAAGCACGGCGGCGCGGCATTCCCGTCATCGTCGGCGTCGACCGCGCGATGTCGTTGCAGGACGGCCTGCTGACCGCCGCCTCGCACCTGCTGTTCGCCAGCGAACAGGTGCAGGAGACCGCCGGTATCGCTGATGACGGCGAGGCCTTGAGGCGCCTCGCGCAGCTGACGCCGGCCTTCCTCGCCGCAACCCGCGGCCCGCGCGGCACGACCTGGCTGAACGAGACCGGCGAGCTTGAGGAGGCTTCGGCCTTCCCGGTGCAGGCGGTCGATACGCTCGGCGCTGGCGACGTCTTCCATGGCACCTTCGCGCTTGGCCTGGCCGAGGGCAAGGGGGCGCGGGAGGCGCTGCGATTCGCCGCGGCCGCCGCAGCACTGAAATGCACCCGCCATGGCGGCGGCCAGGCGGCCGCCCAACGCATTGAAGTTGAAGAGCTTTTGCGAGGCGCGCGGTAGAGCGATTCCACTCTCGCGCTGAGATTATGGGCTTGCTGTGGAAAGATTTTCTCTATATCAGGGAAATCAACCCCTGAAATGGAACAAAGTTCTTCAAATGACTGATGTCGCCGTCCAGATCCCCGAGACCAGCCGCCGCCTCGACGCCATCGACCGCAAGATCCTGATGGTGCTCCAGGAGGATGCCTCGCTGTCCGTCGCCGAGATCGGCGACCGCGTCGGCCTGTCCTCGACCCCCTGCTGGAAGCGCATCCAGCGGCTGGAGGCCGACGGCGTCATCATCAAGCGCGTCGCCCTCGTCGACCAGAACAAGATCGGGCTCGGCATCTCCGTGTTCGTGTCGGTGGAGAGCTCCGACCATTCCGACGCCTGGCTGAAAAGGTTCGCCGAAGCCGTCAGCGCCATGCCCGAGGTGATGGAGTTCTATCGCATGGCCGGCGACGTCGATTACATGCTGCGCGTCGTGGTCGCGGACATGCAGGCCTATGACGTGTTCTACAAGAAGCTGATCAGCGCCGTGCCGCTGAAGAACGTCACCTCGCGCTTCGCGATGGAGAAGATCAAGTCGGTGACGGCGCTGCCGATCCCGGCGGTGGTGGCGGCCTGAGTCTCACGCCGGCCGAAATACCGGCAGCGCGACGTTGACGCGGGTGCTTCCGCCCGGGGTCGCGGCGATCTCGATCGTTCCGCCATGGGCCTCGACCAGGCTGCGCACCACCGCGAGGCCGAGGCCCGCGCCGCCGGTCGCGCGATTGCGCGACTTCTCCAGCCGATGGAACGGCTCCAGCACGGTCTGGCGTTGATCGGCGGGAATGCCGGGCCCTTCATCGTCGATCGACAC
>NZ_JXDL01000001.1:5635329-5639161 GCF_001590795.1 Bradyrhizobium sp. AT1 | reverse complement strand
CGTCGCCGCATCTACCCCGGGGCGGCGACGGTCCATCGAAACAGACCAGAAAGGATCAGCACCATGACATCAATCTTCCGCGCCCTGCCGCAAGCTGCGGCCATCGTCGCCCTCGGCGCCTCGACCTCCGCATGGGCCCAGAGCCAGCTGCAAACGCAGATCACGCCGCAGATGCGCAACGAAGCGCGTACCGTCATGCAGGCCTGCCGTACCGATTATGAGGGCCTTTGCAGCAACGTCGCGCCGGGTGGCGGACGCATCCTGGCCTGCCTGCAATCCCATGCCGGCCAACTCACCTCGTCCTGCGCACAGGCGCTGCCTCGCGCGCAGGCGCTGCGGGACGGCGCCGTCAGCGCCGGCGTCGCCCCGAAATAGGAGGACGTCGTGGCCTATGCTTCTCTCCTGCTCGATCCGACGATTCGGCGCGTGATCCTGGCAACCGCGATGGGCCTGATGCTGCTCGAATATGGCATCGGCCGGCTCGCACACCACGACACCCACGACTGGCGCGAGAGCGTCGCCTCGTTCGGCGTCGCGCTGGGACAGAACCTGCTCCGTGCGATCGAGGCCGGCATTCTCGCCGTGCCGTTCGCCTTCCTGTACGAACACCGGCTGTTCGACTTCGAGCAGACCGCTCCGCTTGCGCTCGCAGGATTATTCCTGGGCAGCGAGTTTCTGTACTATTGGCAGCACCGCGCCTCGCATCGGATTCGCTGGATGTGGGCGACCCATGCGGTGCATCACTCGACGACGCGGCTGAACCTGACGGCGGCGATCCGGCTCGGCTGGACCGGCAACATCTCGGGCAATTTCCTGTTCTTCCTGCCGCTGGCGCTGATCGGCTTTCATCCGCTCGCGATCGTGGCGATGCTCGGGATCAACCTGCTCTACCAGTTCTTCATCCATAGCGGCTTCGCGCCGAAGCTCGGCGTGCTCGAATGGGTGCTCAACACGCCGAGCCATCATCGCGTGCATCATGCCTGCAACGAGCCGTGTCTCGACAGGAACTACGGCGGCATCCTGATCGTGTTCGACCGCCTGTTCGGCACCTTTGCCGAGCGTCCCACGGATCAGCCGCTCCGTTTCGGCCTGGTCGGCGGCACCCCGTCCTTCAACCCGATCCGGATCGCGCTGGGCGAATGGATCGCGATGTTGAGAGACGCATGGACGGCGCGCGGAGCGAGTGCGAAGCTCCGCGCCTTGTTCGGCCCGCCCGGAGGCTGAGCGCGAACGATCAAATCGTCTGATTGTACTCGCCGACTTCGGGATGCGTGCGCAGCACGCTGTTCACCATCTCGAACATGTCGTGCATGCGCTGCTCGGAGACCGGGCTCTCGACCACGACGACGAGCTCGGGCTTGTTGGAGGAGGCGCGCACCAGGCCCCAGCTGCCGTCCTCGACCGTGACGCGCACGCCGTTGACGGTGACGAGATCGCGGATCGCCTGGCCCCCGATCTTGGCACCCTTGGCCTGCAGGCCTTCGAAGTGCTTCACCACCTGGTCGATGACGCCGTATTTGGTCTCGTCGGCGCAATGCGGCGACATGGTCGGCGACGACCAGGTCTTCGGCAGCGCGTCCTTCAGATCGGCCATCGACTTACCGGGGGCGCGGTCGAGCATGTCGCAGATCGCGAGCGCCGAGACCAGGCCGTCGTCATAGCCGCGGCCATAGGGCTTGTTGAAGAAGAAGTGGCCGGACTTCTCGAATCCCGCGAGCGCGCCGGTCTCGTTGGTGCGGCGCTTCATGTAGGAATGGCCGGTCTTCCAATAGTCGGTCCTGGCGCCCTGCTTCTGCAACACGGGATCGGTGACGAACAGGCCGGTCGACTTCACGTCGACGATGAAATGCGCGTCCTTGTGGATCGCCGACATGTCGCGCGCCAGCATCACGCCGACCTTGTCGGCGAAGATCTCCTCGCCGGTGTTGTCGACGACGCCGCAGCGGTCGCCGTCACCGTCGAAGCCTAGGCCGACATCGGCCTTGTGATGCAGCACCGCATCGCGGATCGCGTGCAGCATCTCCATGTCTTCCGGGTTCGGATTGTATTTCGGGAAGGTGTGATCGAGCTCGGTATCGAGCGGGATCACCTCGCAGCCGATCGCCTCCAGCACCTGCGGCGCGAAGGCACCGGCGGTGCCGTTGCCGCAGGCCGCGACGACCTTGAGCTTGCGCTTCAGCTTCGGACGATTGGTGAGATCGGCGATGTAGCGCGCCGGATAGTTCTCGTGGAACTGGTAGGCGCCGCCGGCCTTGTTCTTGAACTCGGCATTGAGCACGATCTCCTTCAGCCGCGTCATCTCGTCGGGGCCGAAGGTCAGCGGACGGTTGGCGCCCATCTTCACGCCGGTCCAGCCGTTGTCGTTGTGCGAGGCCGTCACCATGGCGACCGCGGGCACGTCGAGATCGAACTGCGCGAAATAGGCCATCGGCGTCACCGCAAGCCCGATGTCGTGCACCTTGCAGCCAGCCGCCATCAGGCCGGAGATCAGTGCATACTTGATCGAGGCCGAATAGCCGCGGAAATCATGACCGGTGACGATCTCCTGCTTGACACCGAGCTCGGCAATCAGCGCGCCCAGCCCCATGCCGAGCGCCTGCACACCCATCAGGTTGATTTCCTTCTGGAACAACCAGCGCGCGTCGTATTCGCGAAAGCCGGTCGGCTTCACCATCGGCTCGGATTCGAAGGCGTAGGTGTTGGGCAGAAGGACGGATTTCGGCTTCGGGAACATTGAGACGGTCTCGTGAAAGGGCAGGAAATGAGGCAGCCTTAGCGAATGCCGGGCCGCAGCGGAAGGCGGGAATGCAGGCTTATGGCCGATAATTGCGGCAGTTTGGTAACGAAGAAACGTTACCGCGAAGGCGACACCAAATGTATGACCGGAATGGGCTAACTCTGCAGCCGTGCTATCTCCTCTTCGACGACTGCCCTGAGAGCTGGCAAAGCCTGCTGAACAGTCTCCCACACAAGATGTGCTGCAACATCTTCATAGTTGTGGCGATAGACATTGCCTGCCGCCGCCATCTGCCTCCATGCGATCGCTGGGTGCCTTTCTTTCAGCTTCTCCGGCAGACGGCGAGAGGCTTCTGAAATGATCTCCAGACAGCGCGTTACAGCATAGACCGCCCGCAGGTCCGCCGCGAATGCCTGGCGATCTGCCGTGCCGGCGAACTCGGCTGCCAAATCGATGTGATGCAAGATGTCCCGCAGAGTCCCGTCGATGCGATCAGAAGGCATAGACAGCATCGGCCGTCGCGGCAGGAGCAACGTATGATTTCAGACCGTCGCGATTGACGACGTCAACCGGGCCTTCAAACAGATTGGAGATGTATTCCTTGAGCTCGACGTAGTCGAAGACAGTGATCCGCGCGTCTGGATCGATCTCGACCATGATGTCGATATCGCTGCCGGGATGATTGTCACCCCTCGCGACCGAACCGAACAACGCGGCATGCAAAACGCCCCGTTCGCGAAGGGCGTGCTCGGACTGTCGCAGGATGGTAATCGGGTCGGGCCTGTCCATGGGCGGAATATAGCACCCAAACTGGCCTTAAGGGAGGCCTCCCCGGCCCAGAGCGAAGCTATTGCTCCAGCACCATCTGGCCGTTGGCATACTCGAAGCGCTTCAGGCGGGACAGGAAGGAGAGACCGAGCAGGTTCTCCGACAGCGCCTCGTCGGGCAGCACCATGGCATCGACGTCGCGCACGATGAGGCCGCCGACATCGAGCATGGCGATGCGGGTGCGCGCGGCCTTGATGGTGCCGTTGGCCGTGGAGACGGTGGCGTTGTACTCGCTGCGCGAGGGACGAAGACCAAAGCGGGCCGCCG
>NZ_JXDL01000001.1:5624774-5634631 GCF_001590795.1 Bradyrhizobium sp. AT1 | reverse complement strand
CTCATTCAGCGCAACCACGGAGGCGCCGGTGTCGACCATGAATCCGATGCGCTGCCCCTCGATCCGGCCCTCGGTCTGGAAATGACCGCGGCCGTCGCGGGAAATGGCGAGGCTGCGGCCGCCGGTCGGCGCAGCCGTCGCGACGGCGACCGTCGTACGCGGCGCCGAGGTTGCGGAAGCCGAGCTCATCTTGTCCGCCATCTGCGCCATGAAGGTGCCGAGGCCGATCATGATGGCCGCGATGATCATAATGTTACGCATTACACCACTTCCGAGCCGAAAGCCCGATTTCACCACGCGACACGCCAAGCCGCGAGCGACGCCGCGGGCGGAGCGTTGCTATTTTGACGAAAAGGATGAGCGGAGGGTTAATGGGGTAACCTAAACCTCTCCCCATAAGTGCGGGGCGAGGAAGAAGACCTCTCACGTCCCCCGCGGCTTCGCCCGCCGCGTCGGCTGCGCGTTGGCCGGATCGTCCGGCCAGGGATGGCGCGGGTAGCGGCCGCGCAGGTCCGAGCGCACGGCGGCGTAGCTGCCGCGCCAGAAGCCCGGCAAATCGCGCGTCACCTGCACCGGGCGCTGCGCCGGCGACAACAGCTCCAGCACCAACGGTACCTTGCCGGCGGCGATCGAGGGATGGGTGTTGAGACCGAACAATTCCTGCAGCCGCACCGCGATGGTCGGCCCCTGCTCGGCCTCATAGTCGATCGCGAGCACGCTTCCGGTCGGCGCCTCGAAATGCGTCGGCGCCTCGCGGTCGAGTCGCGCGCGCATCTCCCAGGGCAAGAGCGCCATCAGCGCGTCGGAGAGATCGCCGGGGGAAATGTCCTTCAGCGCGATCTTGTCGTAGAGCGCGGGCACCAGCCAGTCATCGCGCCGCGCGATCAGCCCTTCGTCCGACAGGTCGGGCCAGCTGTCGCCCTCGGCCTTGCGCAAGAACATCACGCGGTCGCGCCATTGCTTGGCGGCCTTCGACCAGGGCAGCCGGTCGAGGCCAGCGGCGATCAATCCGTCCGCGAAGATGCGCGCGGTGTCCTCCGAGGGCGACACGGCGAGCGTGGCTTCCGACAGCGTGATCGCATGCAACACGCGCTTGCGCCGCGCGCGCAACGCCATCGCGCCGCGATCGAACGAAATCTCGTCGGCGCTCTCGATATGCTCGGCAAAGTGTCGCTCGATCTCCTCCTCGCTGATTTGCGCGGCGAGCAGGATGCGGCCGCTCGCGGCCGTGCCCGTCATCTCGCCAATCGCGATGTAGGGTGCGCGGGCGAGCGAGGAAGTCTGCTCGACGGCGGCGCCGCGGCCATTGGCGAGAACAAAACTGCCATTGCCGCGGTTGCGCGCGACGCGGTCCGGGAAGGCGTAGGCGAGCATCAAACCGGTCGAGAGATCCTCCTGCGGTCCCGCTTTCTCCGACGCCGCCACTTGCGAGGCCCAGCGCCGCGCCAGATCGCGTGCGCTCGACGCGCGCTGTGAGCGATCGCGGCGGAACTGGTCGCGCCGATGCTCGAGATCGACGCTGTCGCCGCCAAGCCCGCGCTCGGTGATGATCGCGGCAATCTCCGCGGCGGCTTCGCCCTCGCCGGCGCGATGCGAATCCACGATCATGCGCGCCAGCCGCGGCGGCAGCGCCAGCGCGCGCAGGCTTTTTCCCTCTGCGGTGATGCGGCCGTCGGCATCGAGCGCGTTGAGCTCGGTGAGCAGGCTCTTGGCCTCTTTCCACGCCGGCGCCGGCGGTGGATCGAGGAACGACAGCGCGGCGGGATCAGCGACGCCCCATTGCGCGAGATCGAGCACCAGTGAGGACAGGTCGGCGCTCAGGATTTCCGGCTGGGTGTAGGGTGCGAGCGAGGCCGTCTGCGGCTCGTCCCAGAGGCGATAGCAGATTCCGGGCTCGGTGCGGCCGGCGCGGCCGCGGCGCTGATCCACCGCCGCGCGCGAGGCGCGCACGGTCTCGAGCCGCGTCAGGCCGATGTCGGGCTCGTAGCGGGGCACGCGGGCGAGCCCGGAATCGACCACGATGCGCACGCCTTCGATGGTCAACGAGGTCTCCGCGATCGAGGTCGCCAGCACCACCTTGCGCTTGCCCTTGGGTGCGGGCGAAATCGCGCGATCCTGCACCGCGGCGTCGAGCGCGCCGAACAGCGGCACGATCTCGATGGAGGCGTCCTGCACGCGCTCGGAAAGGAAGTTCTGGGTGCGGCGGATTTCGGCGGCGCCCGGCAGGAAGGCCAGCACCGAGCCGCCGTCGGCGCGCAGCGCGGATGCGATCGCATCCGCCATCTGCCGTTCGATCGGCGCATCCGCCTTGCGGCCGAGATAGCGCGTCTCGACCGGAAAGGCGCGGCCTTCGCTCTCGACGACGGGCGCCTCGCCGAGCAGCCTTGCCACGCGGGCGCCGTCGAGCGTTGCCGACATCACGAGGATGCGCAAATCTTCGCGCAGGCCGGTCTGCGCATCGCGCGCCAGCGCGAGGCCCATGTCGGCGTCGAGCGAGCGCTCGTGGAATTCGTCGAACAGGATGGCGGCAACGCCTGACAGTTCGGGATCGTCGAGGATCTGGCGGGTGAAGATGCCCTCGGTCACCACCTCGATGCGCGTGGTGCGCGAAATCTTTGAGCCGAACCGGACGCGGTAACCAACGGTCTCCCCAGTGCGTTCGCCCAGCGACTTGGCCATGCGATCGGCACTGGCGCGCGCCGCGATACGGCGCGGCTCCAGCACGATGATCTTCTTACCCCTGGCCCAGGGCGCGTCGAGCAGGGCGAGCGGCACCCGCGTGGTCTTGCCGGCCCCCGGCGGCGCCACCAGCACGGCAACGTTATGCGCCTCCAACGTGCGCGACAAATCGTCGAGCACGGCATCGATCGGCAGGGGCGTGTCGAAGCTGCGGGGCAAGAATTGATCCCGTCGTCATGCCCGGCCTTGTGCCGGGCATTCACGTTCTTTCATCCGGCAGTGAACAAGACGTGGATGGCCGGGACAAGCCCGGCCATGACGGCTGTTCAAGAGAATGTGTAACTGTCAGCCCTGCACCGGCGGGCGGCCGACGCTCTCATAGGTGAAGCCGGCGGCTTCCATGTCTTCGGGGCGATAAATGTTACGGAGGTCGACGACGACGGGCTGCGCCATGACGGTCTTCAGCCGGTCGAGATCGAGCGCGCGGAACTGCACCCATTCGGTGACGATGACCAGCGCATCGGCGCCTTGCGCGCAGGAATAGGCGTCATCGCAATAGGTGATGTCAGGGAGCTCGCTCTTGGCCTGCTCCATGCCGACGGGATCGAACGCCTTGACCTTCGCACCCATGTCGATCAGGCCCGTGACCAGCGGAATCGACGGCGCATCGCGCATGTCGTCGGTGTCGGGCTTGAAGGTGAGGCCGAGCACCGCGACGGTCTTGCCGCGCAGATTGCCGCCCAGCGCCTGGCTCACCTTCCGCGCCATCGCGCGCTTGCGGTTTTCGTTCACCGCCAGCACGGATTCGACGATGCGCAAGCTCACATCGTAATCCTGTGCGATCTTGATCAGCGCCTTGGTGTCCTTCGGGAAGCACGAGCCGCCGAAGCCGGGACCGGCATGCAGGAACTTGGTGCCGATGCGGTTGTCCAGGCCAATGCCGCGCGCGACTTCCTGGACGTTGGCGCCGGCCTTTTCGGAGAGATCGGCGATCTCGTTGATGAAGGTGATCTTGGTCGCGAGAAACGCGTTGGCGGCGTATTTGATCATCTCGGCGGTGCGGCGTTCCGTGAACATCAGCGGCGCCTGGTTCAGCGACAGCGGACGATAGATGTCGCTCATCACCTTGCGGCCGCGCTCGTCGGAGGTGCCGACCACGATGCGATCGGGAAACTTGAAGTCACGGATCGCCGCGCCCTCACGCAGGAACTCGGGGTTGGAGGCGACCACGACGTCAGCCGTGGGGTTGGCCTCGCGGATGATGCGCTCGATCTCGTCACCGGTGCCCACAGGCACGGTCGACTTCGTCACCACGACGGTGAAGCCGGAAAGCGACTGCGCGATCTCCTTCGCGGCGGCGTAGACATAGGAGAGATCGGCGTGGCCGTCGCCGCGGCGGGAGGGCGTGCCGACCGCGATGAACACCGCATCGGCATCCGCCACGGGCTTCGACAGATCGGTTGTGAATTCGAGCCGCTTGGCCTTGACGTTGGTGGCGACCAGCTCGTCGAGGCCGGGCTCATAAATCGGGATCTCGCCGCGGTGGAGCGCCGCGATCTTCTTCTCGTCCTTGTCGACGCAGGTGACGTCGTGACCGAAATCGGCAAAGCAAGCCCCGGACACCAGTCCCACATAGCCCGTGCCGATCATCGCGATACGCATGAAAATCCCTGTCTTGGATTGGTTAACGAAAAATGAAACCCCGACGCTGGGCGGTTTAGCATTTTCCCGAGGGGAAGGAACAGTCCGCATCGAAAAAAGCGGCACGAGAAGTGAATCGGTAAAGAAGTGGGAAACCGTAGCGGCCCCACACTGACCCACCCCCGAACAGGACGGGGCGGAACACGCCTCGAAAAGAGACACCATGGCACCATCAGGCACAATCGCAGGCAGCGGAGGCGTTGAGGCCACGGCTGCCGCGCGTGTCGACTGGGTCGACTACGCCAAGGGCATTTGCATCATTATGGTCGTGATGATGCATTCGGTGCTCGGCGTCGAGCTCGCCGCCGGCCAGACCGGCTTCATGCATGTTCTCGTGGCCTTCGCAAAGCCGTTCCGGATGCCGGATTTCTTCCTGATCTCGGGGCTGTTCCTGGCGCTGGTGATCGACCGCGACTGGCGAACCTATCTTGACCGCAAGGTGGTGCATTTCGCCTATTTCTATGTCGTCTGGGTGACAATCCAGTTCGGCTTCAAGGCGCCGGCCTTCGCGGCGGAGACAAGCTGGCAGCATGTGGGCCTGCTGTATCTCGAATCGTTCATCGAGCCGTTCGGCACGCTGTGGTTCATCTATCTGCTGCCGATCTTCTTCGTCGTCACAAAACTGACACGCAGGATTCCGCCACTCGCGGTCTGGCTCGTTGCCGCCGCACTGGAGACGGCGCGCATCACGACCGGTTGGACCGTCATCGACGAGTTCTGCGCGCGCTTCGTCTATTTCTATTCGGGCTACCTGTTCGCGCCTTATGTGTTTGCGCTGTCGGACCGCGCGCGCAATCATCCGTCGCTTGCGCTCGCAGCGCTCGCGACCTGGGTTCTGGTCAATACCGGCCTCGTCGTATCGGGGGCCAGCGAATGGAAGATCGTCTCGCTCGTGCTCGGCTTTGCCGGCGCCTGCGCGATCATCACGATGGGCACGCTGCTCGCACGCGCGCAATGGATGAACGCCTTGCGCTTCTGCGGCGAACATTCGATCGTGATCTATCTCGCCTTCTTCCTGCCGATGGCGACAACCCGAACGCTGCTGCTGCGCACCGGCATCATCCCCGACATCGGCACGGTGTCGCTGATCGTCACCGTCGCGGGCGTGCTCGGCGCGCTCGCGATCTGGCAGATCGCGCTGCGGCTCCATGCGCACTTCCTGTTCGAGCGGCCGGCCGCGTTCTGGATTGCGCCGAAGAAAGCCGGCGTGCGGTTGCAGGCGGCGGAGTAGCCGCAACCTCGATGTCGTCGCCCAGCCTCACCGGGCGACCCAGTATTCCAGAGACAGTCGTTGTCGACCGATAGGCTGGGGCGTACTGGATTCCCCGCTTTCGCCGGGAATGACAGTGGGGATAGCTGCGCCAGCAAGCCAAAAATCCCGCTCTCAAGGCTGTCAAAGCCCGCAAAAATTCATACATTGCGGCCATGCCCAAAACCTCCTCAAAGACCTCCGCCAAAGCTGACACCAAGGCTGCTGAGCCCAAAGCCGCCGACAGCAAAAAGGCTGCGCCAGCTGCTGCCAAACCGATTTCGGCGAAGGCCGCCGGCAAGGGCGACCACATCTTCCTGGTCGACGGTTCCGGCTACATCTTTCGCGCCTATCACGCGCTGCCGCCGCTGAACCGCAAGTCCGACGGGCTGCAGGTCAACGCCGTGCTCGGCTTCTGCAACATGCTGTGGAAGCTGCTGCGCGAGATGCCCGCCGACAACCGGCCGACCCATCTGGCGATCGTGTTCGACAAGTCGGAAGTCACGTTCCGCAACAAGATCTATTCCGAATACAAGGCCCACCGGCCGCCGGCGCCCGAGGATCTCATTCCGCAATTCGCGCTGATCCGCGAAGCAGTGCGTGCCTTCGACCTCCCTTGCCTGGAACAGGGCGGCTTCGAAGCCGACGACCTCATCGCGACCTATGCGCGGCAGGCCTGCGAGCGCGGCGCCACAACGACCATCGTGTCCTCCGACAAGGACCTGATGCAGCTCGTGAACGACAAGATCATGATGTACGACACCATGAAGGATCGCCGCATCGGCATTCCCGAGGTGATCGAGAAGTTCGGCGTGCCGCCGGAGAAGGTCGTCGAGGTGCAGGCACTGGCCGGCGATTCCACCGACAACGTGCCCGGCGTGCCCGGCATCGGCATCAAGACCGCGGCGCAGCTCATCACCGAATATGGCGACCTCGAGCAATTGCTGTTCCGGGCCACCGAGATCAAGCAGCCGAAGCGGCGCGAGGCGCTGCTGGAGAACGCCGAGAAGGCCCGCATTTCGCGACAGCTCGTGCTGCTCGACGACAAGGTCGATCTGGAGGTGCCGCTCGACGACCTCGCCGTGCACGAGCCCGACGCGCGCAAGCTGATCGCGTTCCTGAAGGCGATGGAGTTCACCACGCTGACGCGCCGCGTCGCCGAGTATTCGCAGATCGATCCCGCCAATGTCGATGCCGATGCGAGCAACAGCAGCAGCGCGCGGGGCGGCGAGGCCACAGCGAAGCCGACATCGTCCGAGACTTCCCGCGATCTCTTCGCCGCCCCTGCGACGGGCGGCGACAAGGGCGACAAGTCGGCGAGCCCGAAGGGCGCGCCGATCTCGCTGGCTGCCGCGCGCGAAGAGGCCTTGCGCAAGCTGCCGGTCGACCGCGCCAGATACCAGGCGATCAAGTCGCTCGAAGAGCTCAACGCCTTCGTCGCCCGGATCCACGATACCGGTCATGTCGCGATCGAGATCAAGGCCAACTCCATCGACCCGATGCAGGCCGATCTCTGCGGCATCGCGCTGGCACTGGCGCCGAACGAGGCCTGCTATGTGCCGCTGGCGCACAAGCAGTCCGGCGGCGGCGCCGGCCTGTTCGATGCCGGCCTCGCGCCCGATCAGGTCAAGCACGCTGATGCGATCGAGGCGCTGCAGCCGGTGCTGGAATCGGCGGGCATCCTCAAGATCGGCTTCGACCTCAAATTCACCGCCGTGATGCTGGCGCAGCACGGCATCACCTTGCGCAACATCGACGATGCCAAGCTGATCTCCTATGTGCTCGACGCAGGACGAGGTTCGAATGAACTCGACTCGCTCGCCGAGCGCTGGTTCGGCCACGCCATGCTGAAGGAAAGCGAGTTGCTCGGCAGCGGCAAGGGCAAGATCACCTTCGACCAGGTGCCGATCGACAAGGCCGCCGCGCTGTCGGCCGAAGGCGCCGACGTCGCCTTGCGGCTCTGGCGCGTGCTGAAGCCGCGCCTCGTCGCCGAGCACATGACCACGGTTTATGAGACCCTGGAACGGCCTCTGGTCGCGGTGCTCGCGCGCATGGAGCGGCGCGGCATCTCGATCGACCGCCAGGTGCTGTCGCGGCTGTCCGGCGATTTCGCCCAGACCGCGGCGCGCGTCGAGGCCGAGATCCAGGAAATTGCGGGCGAGCCGGTCAATGTCGGCAGCCCCAAGCAGATCGGCGACATCCTATTCGGCAAAATGAGTCTGCCCGGCGGCACCAAGACCAAGACAGGCGCGTGGTCGACCACCGCCCAGGTGCTCGACGAGCTCGCCGAGCAGGGCCACGATTTTCCGCGCAAGATCCTGGAGTGGCGCCAGGTCTCGAAACTGAAATCGACCTACACCGACGCACTGCCAAACTACGTCAACCCGCAGACCCATCGCGTCCATACGACCTACGCGCTGGCCGCGACCACGACGGGCCGGCTGTCGTCGAACGAGCCGAATCTGCAGAACATCCCGGTTCGTACCGAGGATGGCCGCAAGATCCGTCGCGCCTTCATCGCAACGCCGGGGCACAAGCTGGTCTCCGCGGATTATTCGCAGATCGAATTGCGCCTGCTGGCCGAGATCGCCGACATTCCCGTGCTCAAGCAGGCGTTCCGCGACGGCCTCGACATTCACGCCATGACCGCGTCGGAAATGTTCGGCGTGCCGATCAAGGGCATGCCGAGCGAGATCCGCCGCCGCGCCAAGGCGATCAATTTCGGCATCATCTACGGCATCTCCGCGTTCGGCCTCGCCAACCAGCTCGGCATCGCGCGCGAGGAAGCCTCGGCCTACATCAAGAAGTATTTCGAGCGCTTCCCCGGCATCCGCGCCTACATGGACGAGACGCGGGATTTCTGTCGCAGCCACGGCTACGTCACCACGCTGTTCGGCCGCAAATGCCACTATCCCGATATCAAGGCTTCCAACGCCTCGGTGCGCGCCTTCAACGAACGCGCTGCGATCAACGCGCGCCTGCAGGGCACCGCCGCCGACATCATCCGCCGCGCCATGACGCGGGTGGAGGACGCGCTCGCCGCAAAGAAGCTATCGGCGCAGATGCTGCTGCAGGTGCACGACGAATTGATCTTCGAGGTGCCGGACGCCGAGGTCGAGGCGACGCTGCCGGTCGTGCAGCACGTGATGCAGGACGCGCCGTTCCCGGCCGTGCTGCTCTCAGTGCCGCTGCATGTCGACGCACGCGCGGCGAAGAACTGGGACGAGGCGCATTAAGCTGCCTCTTAACCTCTCCCCGCCTGCGGGGAGAGGTCGGAATTCGTGCGTAGCGCGGATTCCGGGTGAGGAGGTACAGGTCTCTCAACGATCTCATGCGCGGAGAGAGGCCCCTCACCCCAACCCTCTCCCCGTAAGAACGGGGCGAGGGAGCGCACTGAGTGCGCGGCACCGCTGAATTGTCCTCCGAGCAATTGCGCAATGGCTCCGCCTCGCCTCGCATATTAGAATCGTGCCATCTCCCGCACCGGTTCATCCATGCCCCACACCTCCGCCCTGCTCGGCTTCGCCCTGGTCTGCCTCGGTCTCGTGCTGACACCGGGACCGAACATGATTTACCTGATCTCCCGCTCGATCACGCAAGGCCCCGCGGCGGGCATCGTCTCGCTCGGCGGCGTCGCGCTCGGCTTCGTGTTCTACATGCTGTGCGCGGCGTTCGGCATCACGGCGCTGCTGCTCGCCATTCCCTTTGCCTATGACGCGCTGCGCTTTGCCGGCGCAGGCTATCTGCTCTGGCTTGCCTGGCAGGCGGTGAAGCCGGGCGGCCGATCGCCGTTCCAGGTGAAGCAGCTCGCGATCGACAGCCCACGCAAATTGTTCGCGATGGGTTTTGTCACCAACCTGCTCAACCCCAAGATCGCGATGCTGTATCTGGCGCTGCTTCCGCAGTTCATCGATCCCGCCGCCGGCAGCGTGCTGACGCAATCGGTGGTGCTGGGCGCGATCCAGATCGCGATCAGCGTCAGCGTGAACGCGATGATCGCGCTCGCGGCCGGATCGATCGCGCTGTTCCTGGCAAACCGGCCGAGCTGGATGCTGGTGCAGCGCTGGTTGATGGGCACCGTGCTGGCCGGGCTCGCGGTCAGGATGGCGGTGGAAGCGAAGAAGGTGTGAGGCTTGTTTGACCTCTCCCCGCCTGCGGGGAGAGGTCGAATTCGATCGCAGATCGAATTCGGGTGAGGGGGTACAGGTCTCCCGACCATCTCGCACGC
>NZ_JXDL01000001.1:5603253-5624090 GCF_001590795.1 Bradyrhizobium sp. AT1 | reverse complement strand
GAAGAAAGATCAATCCAGCTTCGCTTCCATGCCCCGCTTCACCGCCGGCCGAGCCATCAGGGCCTCGTACCAGCGCTTGACGTTGGGGAAATCGGCCAGATCAACCTTGTGGCGAGGATGGCGCCAGGCCCAGCCCAGGATGGCAAAATCGGCAATCGAGAGCTCGCCGGCGACGAAGTCGTGGTCCGCCAGCCGGCGGTCGAGCACGCCGTAGAGCCGGCGCGTCTCGGCTATGTAGCGCTTCAGGCCATAGGCGCGGTCCTGCTCGTTCTCGAGTGCGATGAAATGATGCACCTGGCCCGGCATCGGGCCAAAGCCGCCCATCTGCCACATCAGCCATTCATAGACCGGGATGCGGGCGCTGAGCGATTTCGGCAGGAATTTGCCGGTCTTTTCACCGAGATAGAGCAGGATCGCGCCGGATTCGAAGATGCTTACGGGCTTGCCGTCCGGTCCTTCGGGGTCGACGATCGCGGGAATCTTGTTGTTCGGGGAGAGTTTCAGGAACTCCGGCGCCATCTGCTCGCCCTTGGTGATGTTCACCGGGATCACCTTGTAGGGCAGCCCCATCTCCTCCAGCGCGACCGAGATCTTGCGGCCGTTCGGCGTGTTCCAGGTGTGCAGCTCGATGGTCATTCCCGTTTCCTTCCCCAGGCAGGCGTCGTGCCCGATCCGGGCTCTCAACTACTCCAGAAGGTCGCAGCCCCACAACCGGCAGGCCTGGATGGCCGATCCCTGTTGACGAGGGACGCCCCCTCTGGAATGTCGCAGCCGTCGCGGATAAATTCCGCCTCCTCCAAGAAGCTGTTCGAGGGACCGCCGTGTCGAAATCTGCCTCCCGCGCCCGCCTGTTCGAAATCATCCGCCGGCGCTCCTTCGGCCGCGGCGAGGTGACGCTAGCGTCGGGCCGCAAGAGCGATTTCTACTTCAACCTCAAGCCGACCATGCTCGACCCCGAGGGCGCGACGCTGCTCGCCGAGCTCACTTACGAGGCGCTGAAGGACGACAATCTCGATTTCATCGGCGGCCTCGAGATGGGCGCGGTGCCGCTGGCCGGCGCGCTGGCGCAGATCTCCTGGATCAAGGGCCATCCGATCGCGGCCTTCTTCGTGCGCAAGAAGCCGAAGGAGCACGGCGCGAAGCTCGCGATCGAGGGCCTGCCGAAGGGCGAGACGCTCGCCGGCAAGCGCGTCGTGATCGTCGAGGACGTCACCACGACCGGCGGCTCGGCGATGAAGGCGGTGGAATCCGTGCGCGAGACCGGTGCCGAGGTGGTGCTGGTGCTGACCATGGTCGACCGCGAGGAAGGCGCCACCGACACCTTCGGCGCAGCCGGCCTGCCGTTCCGCTCGCTGTACAAGGCCTCGGAGTTCTTGAAGGCCTGACAGCTCTCTTGTCCCGGACGCGGCGCGGCACGTAGTGACATCGGGACCCAGAATGTCGCGCGCATAGGCCCCGGCTCTGCAGCGCATCACGCCGCCAAGAGCGGCGCGCTGCGCTGCGTCCGGGGCACGAGAGTCCACCAGGAACGGCTCCCTCAACCGCTCATTTACCATCCGGCCTTATGGTGAATCATGTGCTGAGATCCCCCTGGGATCCCGGCCGGTTCAGTAGCGTCGGGTGGAGTGAGCGTTGCGTACAGTCCTGTCCCATGCGCGCCGGCGGCGTCGCGCGATGCTTGTGGCCGCGATCCTGGCAGCACCGCTGCTTGCGGCTCCCGCCCCGGTCTCGGCCGAAGGCCTGTTTGATTTCTTCTTCGGCGGCATGCAGCAGCAGCGGCCGCAGCGCGAGGTGCCGCAGCAGGCCAGCTCCTACGCCGATCCCTTCACCGGCCAGCAAAATGCCGCAACCCCGCAATATGTGCCGCCGACACGATCAGCCGCGGCGGGTGGCTCGGGTCCGGCCTTCTGCGTGCGCAGCTGCGACGGCAAATATTTTCCACTGATGCGCGGCCTCGCCTCGCCGGCACAGATGTGTCAGGCGTTCTGTCCCGCCAGCGCGACCAAGGTCTATTTCGGCTCCTCGATCGACGGCGCCGCCTCGCAGACCGGCGAACGCTACGCCGACAGCGAGAACGCGTTCGCCTACCGCAAGGCGCTGCGCGCCGACTGCACCTGCAACGGCCGCGAGCCGGTCGGCCTCGCCCCGGTCGATCTGGCGCTTGATTCCTCGCTGAAAGCCGGCGACGTGATTGCCACCACTGACGGCCTCGTCGCCTATACCGGCATCCGCGTCGGCAACGACCAGGCTGCGGACTTCACCCCGGTCGCCTCCTATCCCGGCCTCACCGCCCAGGTCCGCGCGCGGCTCGGCGAGATGAAGGTGGCGCCGGTGCGCGCGGAAACGGTGTCGGCGGATACGCCCGCCGCGGAGATCGTGCGCGAGCCGCTGCCCAGCGTGACAGTGCCGAAGACGACGGCGCAGAAGCCGGCGAAGCGGGCGGGGTTGGATTAGCTCGCTCTCGTGTCCCGGACGCGGTGCAGCGCGTAGCGCTGCTCCGCAGAGCCGGGACCCAGACTGCCGCGAGATGGGCCCCGGCTCTGCAGCGCACCGCTGAAGGAGCGCTGCGCTGCGTCTGGGGCACGAGACCATCACCTCCCGATGATCACCCCGATCACGTTCGGGGCCGCCAGATATTTCTCCTCGATCGCCGCGCGCGCGGCGGCGCGGTTGTCCGGGGTCAGGAGGCCGCGCTTCTCGGCCAGAATCATCCAGCAAAAACCCCACCAATCGGTCAGCATGCCGGCCTCGCCGACGAGGTCGTAGCCCTGCTCGGCCGCGAAGATGCGCGCATGCGCTTCGTCCAGCGTGTCGAGAAACAGATGGTCCTCGGTGGAGAACAGATCATCGCTGACGTCGTCGATGGTGTAACCCCAGATCGACTGGCACACCGCGTTGAACTCGCGGTCGAACTGGTCGTCATCGATCCGCTGGCGCCGCGCCGCCTGATGCAGCCGCGACAGCGAGCGCGCGAAATCGGCGATCCGGGTGAGGGCGAATTGATCGAAGGCGATGGTGGACATCTAGTCCTCGCAAAGTCTGACAGACGCTAGATATTGTGTCGGCAACGCGCCGAATCACAATGATATATCAAAGACTTGCTAAAGTGTTCTTAATTTGTTCTGGCGCGCCGTCGAAATTCAATAGCAGCGTGAGGCAGCAATGGCATGGACGCGGCGATCGCCGAGCAGATGGGCGACAAAGCCGTTCTTCGGAAAGATCTTCGCGAAGGCGGCGTCGCGGATGCTGAGGCCGCCGGCATAGGCGCCGAACGCCGGCATGATCGCGCGCATCCCGTCACTGGCGAAGCAGCGGCGCTCCATGGAGCGGCCGCGCGCGGAGACGCGCGCCTTGGGATGAAGATGCCCGGCGATCTCGCCATGCGCGCCGGTCGGCTCGTGGCGGAAGGTGATCGGGCCGAGCGCAACCTCGTCCGCAACAGTGCCGCCGAGATCGCGCGGCAGCATTGGATCGTGGTTGCCGGAGATCCAGATCCAGTCGCGGCCCGTCTGGAGTGCGGCGACGGCGTCGCGATCGTCTGGCGACAACCGCTCATGCGCCGTGCGGTCGTGAAAGCTGTCGCCAAGCGCGATCACGGTGCGCGGATTATGGCGGGAGATGACAGCAGCGAGACGGCTCAGCGTCGCCAGCGTGTCGTAAGGCGGCAGCAGCACGCCGCGCATCGCGAAGCTGGATCCCTTCTCCAGATGCAGGTCGGAGACGACGAGCAGGCGTTGCCCTTCCCAGAACAGCGCGCCGGAGAGATCGGCGGCGAACGTCACGTCGCTGATGGTGACTGTGGACACGCGCATGTCGTCGACATCCCCTGAAACCTGCGCGCCTGTCGTCACGTCTTACCCGCTTCTATCCATCGCCTCTTTGACGAGCTCATCGGCGGCTTCGGCCAAAAGCTCGTCTGCAGCTTCGCCATAAACTGACTCGCGACCGATTTCCAGCATCACCGGCACCGCCAGCGGGGAGACGCGGTCGAGTTCCCGATGGGTGATGCGGCCGTGGATGCGCATCAGCATGTCGCTGAGGCGGCGCAAATCCAAGAGGCCGGTGGCAGCATCGGCGCGGGCGGCGCGCAGCAGGACGTGATCGGCCTGGTGCTTGCGCAGCACGTCGTAGACGAGATCGGTCGAGAACAGCACCTGGCGGCGGCTCTTCTCCTCGCCGGTATGCCGGCGCGTGATCAGGCCGGAGATGATCGCGCAGTTGCGGAAGGTGCGCTTCATCAGCGCGGATTCGGCAAGCCAGGCTTCGAGATCATCGCCGAGCATGTCGGGGTCGAACAGCGCGTTGAGATCGATCCGGCCGTTGCGGATCATGGAGGAGAGATCGCCGAGCGCCCAGATCGCCACGGCATATTCATTGGCGACGAAGCCAAGCGGCCGCGCGCGGGCGCGCTCCAACCGGCGCGTCAGCAGCATGCCCAAGGTCTGATGCGCGAGGCGGCCCTCGAAGGGATAGCAGACAAGGTAATGCTTGTTGGCGCGCGGAAAGCTTTCGACCAGCAGCTCGCGTACCCCAGCCACTTTGCTGACATCCTTCTGCAGCGACAGCCAGTCGCGCACCTGCTCCGGCAAGCCACCCCAGGCGCGGCCGTCATCGAGCAGCCGGCGCACGCGTTCGGCGAGATAGGTCGAGAGCGGAAACTTGCCGCCCATGTACGACGGCACCTTGGGGTCCTTGTCATGCGCGCGCGAGACATAGACCTGATCCTCGACCAGCGTCTCGTAGCGTACCACCTCGCCTGAGAATACGAAGGTGTCGCCGGGCGAGAGGCCTTCGATGAAGGCCTCCTCGATCTCGCCAAGCAGCCGGCCGCCACGAGCAATCACGCCAGTGGCGCCCGTGCCGCCGCCGCGCGAGCGCACCAGCCGCACCTTCAGCATGTCGTCCTCGACGATGGTGCCGACATTCATCCGGTAGCTCTGCCGCACCTTGGGATTGGCGACGCGCCAGCGCCCTTCCTTGTCCTGCTTGATGCGGGCGAAGCGCTCATAGGTCTTCAGCGCGTAGCCGCCGGAGGCGACGAAATCGACGACGTCGTCGAAATCCTGCCGCGACAGCTCGGCGTAGGGCGCTGCGGTACGCACCTCGGCATAGAGCTCATCGGAGAGGAACGGCTCGCCGCAGGCACAGCCGAGAACATGCTGGGCCAGCACGTCGAGGGCGCCCGTGCGCAAGGGCGGCGTGTCCTGCGCGTTCTCGGCGATGGCGTCGATGGCGACGCGGCACTCCAGCACTTCAAAACGGTTGGCCGGCACCAGGACGGCGCGCGAGGCCTCGTCGAGGCGATGGTTGGCACGGCCGATCCGCTGCATCAGGCGCGAGGATCCCTTGGGCGCGCCGATATTGACGACGAGATCGACATCGCCCCAGTCGACGCCGAGGTCGAGCGAGGAAGTGCAGACCACGCCGCGCAATCTTCCCGCCGACATCGCGTCCTCGACCTTGCGGCGCTGGGCGACGTCGAGTGAGCCGTGATGCAGCGCAATCGCAAGGCCGTCGTCATTCATGCTCCAGAGATTTTGGAACAGCATCTCGGCCTGGCTGCGGGTGTTGACGAAGACCAGCGTGGTCTTGTTCGCCTTGATCAGCTCGTAGATCTCAGGCAGCGCGTGGCGCGCGCTGTGCCCGGCCCAGGGCAGCCGCTCGCGCGTGTCGAGCATCTCCACCTCGGGCGGCGCGGCACCGCCGGCGACGACGATGTCGGCTGCTCGCTCCTCCCCATCGGGCTGCGGCACCAGGAAGCGCGCGAGCTGCTCCGGCTCCGCCACCGTCGCCGACAGGCCGATCGCGCGCATCTGCGGCGCGAGGCGCCACAACCGTGCAAGCCCGAGCGAGAGCAGATCGCCGCGCTTGGAGGTCACCAGCGCATGGAGCTCGTCGAGCACGATGCGCTTCAAGGAGGAGAACAGGAACGGCGCGTCGTCGGAGGACAGCAGCAGCGCGAGCTGCTCGGGCGTCGTCAGCAGCACGTCGGGCGGATAGCGCCGCTGCCGCTGGCGCCGCGACACCGGCGTGTCGCCGGTGCGGGTCTCGACCTTGACCGGCAGCGCCATCTCCGCGATCGGCCGTTCCAGATTGCGCGCGATGTCGACGGCGAGCGCTTTCAGCGGCGAGATGTAGAGCGTGTGCAGGCCGCCAGTGCGCTGCACGCCGCGGCCGGTGGAGACGAGGCTTTGCTTCTCAGCCGCCTTCCGTTCGGCCGTCTCGGTCGAAAGCTCCACCAGGGTCGGCAGAAATCCCGCCAGCGTCTTGCCGGCGCCGGTCGGTGCGATCAGCAGCGCGCTGGCGTCCTCGCGTGCCTTCTCCAGCAGCGCCAATTGATGCGCGCGTGGCGACCAGCCGCGGGCCACGAACCACGCCTTGAAGCGGTCGGGCAGCAGCGAAAGCGTCTCGGCCTGAATTTTGGGGATACGGCGGGTCACACCATGACAGGTAAGCCGCGAGGATGGCTTCGTCGAGGGGTGGGCCCTCCCCGTCTGGACCGAGGAGAGCCCGCAGCCTCACGCCCCGGCCGGCACCTGGTCGAGGAATCCTGTGACGCTTCTGATGCGGCCGTCCGTCAGCACGGCGAAATCCGTGCCCTTGATCGGGCTGTCGCCGCCGTCGGGACCCAGCCCCCACGAGAAGCGGACGTGGTCGCCGTAGCCGTTGGGCTCGCCGATCAGGCTGAATTTGAAATCGGGAAAGCGCTGCTGCACACCTGCGATCAGCGCCTCGATGCCGTCGCGACCGTCGCCCTTCATCAGGGGATCGACATAGCTCGCATCATTCGTCCAGTTCTCGCCGAGCAGCTCGCGGCGGCGGCCGGCGGTGCGTTCGTTCCAGAGCTCGATGTAGCGGCGGGCGATGGTGACGGGGTCGGTCATGGTGCTCTCCTTCGATGGGGCCGTGATCGGCTGTCCCTGACTATCGAAGGTTCATGCGCGCCGATCGATTACCTCTGAGGTCAGCGCTGCGCCAAAAAAAGGGAGCGCGATGATGTCGTCATCGCGCTCCCTTCGCATGAGAATTGTCCGTGAAGATTACTTCGCGGCAACCACCATGATCTCGACGGTATATTGCGGAGCCGCCAGCTTGGCTTCGACGGTGGCGCGCGCCGGGGTGTTACCGGGCGAGACCCAGGCGTCCCACACCGCGTTCATTTCGCCAAACGTCTTCATGTCGGTGATGTAGATGGTGGCCGAGAGCAGCTTCGACTTGTCGGTGCCGGCCTTGGCGAGATGACCGTCGATGGTCGCCAGGATGTCCTGGGTCTGCTTCGTCACGCTTTCGCCGGCCGCCTTGTTGGCGACGACGCCGGCGAGATAGACGGTGTTGCCGTGCACGACGACTTGGCTCATGCGCGGGCCGGTTTCGAAACGCTGAATGCTCATTTGCGGATCTCCTCACTGGAATGGCGGCCCTGTCTAGCGCAGTGCCTTGCGGCGTGCCACCCCAGGCACGCATGCGTGGCCGGCTCTGCATGCGCCGTTCACGGAAACCGACTGAAGAACGACCATATCGTCTCGGCGCCGTCGATGTCGCCGTTCTGCGGCCCGAGCAGACTGGTCGCGACCCTCGGGAAGCGGGCATCCGGAGCAAATCCCGGCATGCGGTGGCCACCACCGTTGATACGATAGAGCACGACGTCATGCCCTTGCGGGCAACGCGAGGTGATCCGCGTGACCGTGGACTGGTCCGCCGGCGCCTTGTCGGGCAACTCAATTGCGCTGGCATCATCGGTCTCGCAGCCATTGAGCTTGCGCCAGAACGCCAGCGTCTCCTCGGTCGACCAGAATCCGTCTGCGGCATAATAGCTCGATCCGCGTCCGCCCTCGTAAGGCACCAGCGGATCGGCCGTGCCGTTCATCAGCAGCATCGGCAGCGGCCGCGACGGATGGCAGGTGACGGCGGCTTCGTCGGTGAGGTTCATGATCACGCTCGCGCCCGCGGCAAACAGATCGGCGCGGGCGCAAACCAGCGTCATCGCCATGGCACCACCATTGGAGACGCCGGTGACATAGACCCGCTTTGCATCGGCCGTGCCGTCGGCCACCAGCTTCTCGACGAGCTTTGCGATGAAGGCGACATCATCGGTCCCCGCCGGTGGCCCGCGCAGGGCAGGCCCCGCCTTGGTCCGTGCATCGGCCCATGCGTGGTTGAGCCCATCAGGAAACACCGCGGCAAGACCTTCGCGCTTGGCGACCTGCGGCCACGCAGTGCGTGCGATTACGTCGGCGCCGCGTTGGGTCTTGCCGTGCAGCACGACCACCAGCGGCGCCGGCTTCTTCGCTGGGAGCTGCACGGTGTAGGAGCGCTTCAAGGCGCCAACGTCGATCGTCTCGGCGGATGCAGCCGAGGCGGCGGCCAATGCCGCGACCAACGCCCCGAAACGCATCCACCGCCGCATCATCTATCCCACCGCTTTCGCCGCGGCGCGACCGGCATTGCGGCCCGAGAACAGGCAACCGCCCAGGAAGGTGCCTTCCAGCGAGCGATAGCCGTGCACGCCGCCGCCGCCGAAACCGGCGGCTTCGCCGACCGCGTAGAGGCCGGGAATGACGCTGCCCTCGCTGCCGAACACGCGCGAGTCGAGGTCGGTCTCGAAACCGCCCAGCGTCTTGCGGGTGAGGATGTTGAGCTTGACCGCAATCAGCGGCCCCTGCGCGGGATCGAGGATCCTGTGCGGAGACGCTGTGCGGATCAGTCTATCGCCGATATAGCGGCGCGCATTGTGGATGTTCATCACCTGCGCGTCCTTGACATAGGGATTGGCGATCTCGCGGTCGCGCGCCTCGATCTGCATCCTGATGTGCTCGAGCTTGAGGAGGTCGCTGCCGGCAAGCTTATTCATCTCCGCAACAAGGTCCTCGAGCTTGTCGCGCACGATGAAGTCGACACCGTGGCTTTTGAACGCCTCCACCGGCGCCGGCGCGCCCTTGTTGGTGGCGCGCTTGATCGTCATGCGCCAGCTTTTTCCCGTCAGATCGGGGTTCTGCTCCGAGCCCGACAGCGCAAACTCCTTCTTGATGATGCTCTGGGTCAGGATGAACCAGGAATAATCATAGCCCGTCGACATGATGTATTTGAGCTGACCGAGCGTGTCGGAGCCCGGGAATAGCGGCGCCGGCAGCCGCGCGCCCGTCGCGTCGAACCACATCGAGGAGGGGCCGGGCAGGATGCGGATGCCATGGCGCGGCCAGATGGGATTCCAGTTCTGGATGCCCTCGACATAGTGCCACATGCGGTCGCGATTGATCAGCCGCGCGCCCGTTGTCTCCGTGATGCCGATCATGCGGCCGTCGACATGTTCGGGCACGCCGGAGATCATGAACTTTGGCGGCGTGCCGAGCCGCTTCGGCCAGTTCTGCCGGACCAGCTCATGATTGCCGCCGATGCCGCCGGACGCCACGATCACCGCCTGCGCCTTCAGAGCGAACTCGCCGACCACGTTGCGCGACGAGCTCTTGCCACGCTCGACATCATCGGGGGCAAGCACGGCGCCGCTGACGCCATCCACCGTGCCGTTGGTGATGGAGAGCGCATCGACGCGATGGCGACACCTGAAGACCAGCCGGCCGCTCTTCATCGCCTCGCGCGCGCGGCGTTCGAACGGCTCGACGATCCCTGGACCGGTGCCCCAGGTGACGTGGAAGCGCGGCACCGAATTGCCGTGGCCCATCGCGTCATAGCCGCCGCGTTCGGCCCAGCCGACCACGGGGAAGATGCGATGGCCCATCGCCCGCAGCCAGGCGCGCTTCTCGCCGGCCGCGAACGCCACATAGGCCTCGGCCCATTGCCGCGGCCAGAAATCCTCGTCGCGGTCGAAGCCGGCGGTGCCGAGCCAGTCCTGCATGGCGAGGTCGAAGGAATCCTTGATGCCGAGCCGGCGCTGCTCCGGCGAATTGACCAGGAACAAGCCACCGAACGACCAGAACGCCTGGCCGCCGATCGATTGCTCACCTTCCTGGTCGACCACGATCACGCGCTTGCCGGCGTCGGCGATTTCGGTTGCGGCCACAAGGCCCGACAGTCCCGCGCCGACGACGATCACGTCCGTCTCTTCAGCCATGTTTCCCCCCCATAGGTTCCCCTGTATTTGCCCGGATTGAAGCCAGCGGTTGTAACTGAGATCAAGTGTGTGGCGCGCAACACATCCTTAACTTGTTCCACTTTGGGATAGAGACTCAGCGAGTGCAGCGCGGACGCAACACTGGATTTGAATTTGTTTTGAGCGAGCCGGCCTGCCTAGACAAAACCTCGGTTACGACGGACGCTAGCCCTGCATCACCACCTGACACACAGATTCGAATTCGACTGGGGCGGGGGACAATGAAGTTTCTGACGGGGTTGCTTGCGGCGGTTCTGTTGATCGCTGGCATGGGGGCTTCTCACGCGGTGGTTCGGATCGCGGATGACCGCGGCGGCCGAATTGGAACCTATGTCGACAAGTACCAGGACCTGCGTCAATCCGGCGAAACCGTCATCATCGACGGCCTCTGCGCCTCCGCCTGTACCATCGTCCTCGGCGCCATCCCGCATGACCGCATCTGCGTGACCTCGAGCGCAACGCTCGGCTTCCACGCCGCCTGGGATTTCGGCAGCAATGGCCGTGCCGTCACCAATGCCGAGGCGACCCAGATGCTCTATGCGATGTACCCCTCGCAGGTGAAGCGCTGGATCAGCCAGCGCGGCGGCCTCACCCCGCACATGCTCTTCCTCAAGGGCAGGCAGCTCCAGGCCATGTACAAGCCCTGCTACCTGGACGCCCAGGCTTCGGCCATCAAGCCGTCGCGCCGGCCGCTGCCGCAAACGGAGCAGGTCGAATCCGCCCGGGGCCAGCTGCTGCACTGACGTTCGCGGCCCGACAGGATCGTTCCGGCCCGCCTGCGGCTTGCCTGCAGGCGGGCCGAAGCTTATCTGAAGGTTGGGAACCCGGGCTTTCGCCCCATCATTGCCATGGCTCAACCACTGCACCCGACGCACCCGCTACAGGACAATTCGCCCACTGCCGGCCGGACGCCGTCCGTGCTGCTGTGGGCGGGTGTGGCGGTCGGTGGATTGCTGGTGCTCGGCGCGCTGGCGCTGTGGTTCCACTACGGCACGCAGATGTTCTTCGAAATGATCAGGACCGGTTTCGCCGCCTGCTTCTGATCCCCGACAGGAAGTTTTCCGCCCATGAGTTCCGCCACCCGTCCGCTGGTGATTGCGATCGCCTTCGCCGCCAGCCTCATCGTCGGCCTCCTGATCATGTTCTGGGCCATGGGCGGGGTCAGCAAGGTGGCACAGCCGGCCGCGATCGGCGGCCCGTTCCAACTGACCGATCAGAACGGCAAGGCTGTCACCGAGAAGGACCTCAAGGGCAAGCCGACCCTGATCTTCTTCGGCTACACCCATTGCCCCGACGTCTGCCCGACCTCGCTGTTCGAGATCTCGGAAGTGCTGCGCGCACTGGGCAAGGATGCCGACAAGGTCAACGCCGTCTTCATCTCGGTCGATCCCGAGCGCGATACGCCGGCGACCATGAAGGACTATCTGTCGAGCTTCGATCCGCACCTCGAAGGCCTGTCCGGCGATCCCGCCGAGACCGCCAAGGTCGTCACCTCCTACCGGGTCTACGCCAAGAAGGTCCCGACCAAGGACGGCGACTACACTATGGACCACACCGCGCTGATCTACCTAATGGACCGTGACGGCCGCTTCGTCTCCCCGTTCAATCTGAAGCGCACGCCGGAAGAGGCGGCGGCGGATTTGAAGAAGTATCTCTGAGGGCCCAGCAGCCTGCCGCGAACTCCGCTGCAACCTCTCCCGCTTGCGGGGGAGGTCGGCGCGAAGCGCCGGGTGGGGGCTCTGTCCACGGAGGGGCTCTCGCCCAGAGGAGACACCCTCTCCCCAGCCCTCCCCCGCAAGCGGGGAGGGAGTGGACCGCAGCTCATAATCCCCACTCGCGTTCCCGCCGGGATGGTCTATAAGGCCCTCCGATCCCAACGAAATTCGTTCATTTCCGGCCGATGGCTCCATCGCAACAGGCGAAATCGTCCAAATCTGCCCGTGGCTTGCTGACCGGGCCCGTCGTGGCCGCCTGCCTGCTCGCGGGCCTGTCCGCAGCAAACGCCCAGGCTCCCGCCAAGCAGCCCCCGGCGGCCCCCCAGGCCACGCCGCAGGTCGCGCCTCAGGCCGCCCCGCAAGCCGTGCCCGGCTTCTGGGACCTGCGGCGGCGTCCCGAGCGGCCGGACCTGTCGCGCCTCACCGTGATCCGCTTCCTGACCGAGACCGACTATCCGCCATTCAACTACACCGGCGCCGACGGCAACCCGGCCGGCTTCAACGTCGATCTCGCCCGCAGCCTGTGCGAGGAGATCAAGGTCACCTGCACGGTGCAGATGCGCCGCTTCGAGACCCTGGTCGACGCGCTGTCCTCCAACCGGGGCGATGCCATCATCGCCTCGATGGCGGTGAGCCCGCAGCTACGCGCCCGCGTCGATTTCACCGATCCCTATTACCGCGTGCCGGCGCGCTTCGCCTCGCGCAAGGACGCTGTGATGCCGGAGATCCGCCCCGAATATCTCGAGGGCAAGAAGGTCGGCGTCATCGCCGGCTCGGCGCACGAGGCCTATCTCAAGGCCATGTTCACCGACGCCGAGCTGCATCCCTATCCCAATGACGAGGCGATGCGCGCCGCCTTGCGCAAGGGCGAGGTCGACTTCATCTTCGGCGACGCCATCTCGCTGGCGTTCTGGATCAACGGCACCGATTCCGGCGATTGCTGCGCTTTCTCCGGCGGCCCCTTCGTCGAGAGCCGCTTCTTCGGCGAAGGCATCGGCATCGCCGTGCGCAAGGGCAACGACGTGCTGCGCCAGGCCCTGAACTGGGCCCTGTTCCGCGTCTGGGAGAAAGGCCGCTACACCGATCTGTGGCTGCGGTATTTTTCGGTGAGCCCGTTCTGACCATTCAATCCTGTCATTCCGGGGCGCGCGAAGCGCGAACCCGGAATCTCGAGATTGTGGCGCGAGATTCCGGGTTCACGCGCTGATGCGCGTGCCCCGGAATGACGACCAACGTTTTTGCATTCTGCCGGGAAATCGCTATTTTCCGCGGCCCGGAGGCCCTTCTTGATGTCCGTTATCGATCCCAGCATGAGCCCGAGCGATCTGCGTGCGCTCGCCGAACAATCCAACGCCTGGCCATTCGAGCAGGCGAAGGCCATCGTCGCGCGGCTGAAGAAGAGGCCGAAGGACGAGGTGCTGTTCGAGACCGGCTACGGCCCGTCGGGCCTGCCGCATATCGGCACGTTCGGCGAGGTCGCGCGCACCTCGATGGTGCGGCATGCCTTCCGCGTGCTGACCGAGGACAAGATCAAGACCCGCCTGCTCGCCTTCTCCGACGACATGGACGGTTTCCGCAAAGTGCCCGACAACGTCCCCAACAAGGAGATGCTGGCCGCGCACATCGGCAAGCCGCTGACGCGGGTGCCGGATCCGTTCTCGAATGAGTATCCGTCGTTCGGCGCGCACAATAACGCGCGCTTGCGCGCGTTTCTGGATCATTTCGGCTTCGACTACGAATTCGCGAGCTCAACCGATTACTACACATCCGGCCGGTTCGATGCGACGCTGCTCAAGATGCTCGCCGCCTATGACAAGGTGATGGAGATCATCCTGCCGACGCTCGGCCCCGACCGCCGCGCCACCTATTCGCCGTTCCTGCCGATCAGCAAGACCACGGGCGTCGTGCTGCAGGTGCCGATGATCCGCCGCGACGTCGCGGCCGGCACGGTGACCTATGTCGACCCCGATACCAACCAGGAAGTCGAGACGCCGGTCACGGGCGGCAACGTCAAGTGTCAGTGGAAGGCCGACTGGGCGATGCGCTGGGTCGCGCTCGGCGTCGACTATGAGATGGCCGGCAAGGACCTGATCGATTCCGTGAAGCTGTCCGGCGCGATCGCGCGGGCGCTCGGCGCCACGCCGCCCGAGGGCTTCAACTACGAGCTCTTCCTCGACGAGAAGGGCCAGAAGATCTCAAAGTCGAAGGGCAACGGCCTCACCATCGACGAATGGCTGCGCTACGCCTCGCCGGAATCGCTGTCGCTGTTCATGTATCGCGAGCCGAAGGCGGCCAAGCGGCTGTATTTCGACGTCATCCCGCGCAACGTCGACGACTATCAGCAGTTCAGCGACGGCTTTGCCAGGCAGGACGGCAAGCAACAGCTCGGCAATCCGGTCTGGCACATCCACAACGGCAAGCCGCCGAAGAGCGACATGCCCGTCACCTTCCAGCTATTGCTGACGCTGGTGTCGTCGTCGAACGCGGAGAACGCCGAGACGCTGTGGGGCTTCATCGGCCGCTACCGCCCAGGCGTCAGCCCGCAGACGCATCCGAAGCTCGATGCGATGGTCGGTTATGCCATCAACTATTATCGCGATTTCGTCGCGCCGACGAAGACGTTCCGCGTGCCCACCGACACCGAGCGCGCCGCATTGCAGGATCTGCGCGATGCGCTGTCGCAGCTTGCGCCGGACGCGTCCGCCGAGGACATCCAGAACGTCGTCTACGAGATCGGCCGCCGCGAGCCGTTCCTCGACCAGGTCAAGAAGGGCAAGGACGGCCGTCCCGGCGTCACGCTGGACTGGTTCAACATGCTCTACCAGGTGCTGCTCGGCCAGGAGAAGGGCCCGCGCTTCGGCTCCTTCGTCGCGGTGTACGGCGTGCAGAACGCGGTCAACATGATCGACGGCGCGCTGGCAAGGAGCGCGTGAGGCAGAGGTAGCCCGGATGGAGCGAAGCGCAATCCGGGGTTCTCACAAATTGCACGCATGGTCCCGGATTGCGCTTCGCTCCATCCGGGCTACGGACTCCCGCTCAAATCGACTTGAGCACGTAACGCCTGTTATCCTTCTGCACCGGGCGCGCGTTCATCGGATAGAGCTTTGCGAACGCGGCGACATCGGTGGCCGACACCTGGATCGGGTCGGTCAGCAGCAGCCATTCGACCACCTCCGAGCACGGCGGCGTCGTCAGCGAGCCGGGATAGCGGAAATAGCTGAGCCGCTGCGGCAGCATGGCGTGCGGATCGATGCCGGCATCGGCCTTCACCGCCGGGCCTTCCGCCGCCGGCATGGTCTTGACGATCTTGCCGAAGGCCGCGTTCGGCCTGCCCTCGGCCATCAGCACGCCGACCACGGCGAGCCCGCCGGCCTCGTTGCGATGGACGAAATGCGCCTCCATCGGAAAATTCTTGCCGCCGATCATGTGCTCGCTCGGCCGGTGGAAGTGCACCTGAAGCAGCTTGTACTTGACGTTGCCGAGCATCAGCGTGCTGCCCTCGGCGAAGTTGAGCTGGATCGTATGCCCATTGTTAACGATGGTGTCGGCGTTCTTGCCCCAATTCAGCTTCAGCGCGGGCAATTGCGATTTGACGGTCGCCTCGATGTCGATCGGCGATTGCTGCAGGCCGACCGCGCAGGCCTTGTTGGCCGCGTCGAGATCGCCCCATTTGGCCGGAGCGCCGGCGCCCTCATAACTCCAATGCGCACCCTCGGCGGCGAAGGCCGGCTTGCAGATCGGACACAGCGCAAGACCCGCCAGGGCCTTCAATGCGTGACGGCGATTCATCGTATTCCCCCTAAGTAAACTGGATCGGCATTATCGGCCGCAACCTATGCGAGAGGGCCGGTGAGTCGCAACGGAGATCGGGATGAAACGCGGCCCGCAGAGATGCGGGCCATGACGCGGACAAGGTCATCACTACTGGCTCGCCCACACGATCCGCGCGATCCACGCCACCTCGCCCGCCGCCATCGTGCGCACGGCCTGCGAGGAATCGAGGGACTGCAGCTCCAGGGCCTTTGCGGTGTGGCGCCTCAGCGTTGCGATCGTCACCTCGCCCGCTTTGCTCCGCACCACCACGCGATCGCCCTTGCGGATCGGCGTGCTGGGCGAGACCAAAATGACGTCGCCGTCGCGATAGGCAGGCAGCAGTGCATCGCCGGTCATCTCCAGCGCAAAGGCGTGGCCGCCCTCGGCGGTGGGAAGCGCGATTTCGGTCCAACCCTTGCCGGAGGGGCGGCCGGACTCGTCGAAAGCCCCGCTCGCGCCGGCCAGCGCGAAGCCGAGCAGCGGTACCGAGCGGCCGTCGCCGGCGTCGTCGTCGATCAGCCTCGCAAAGCTGTCGAACGAGGCCTTGGCCGCTGCCAGCGCCTTGGCGATCGATTCGGTCGAGGGCCAGCGCTCGCGGCCGTCAGAGGTGACGCGCTTCGACCTGTTGAAGGTGGTGGGATCGAGCCCGGCGCGCTTGGCAAGGCCGGATGGCGACAGACCGGCGCGCTCCGCCAGCCGATCCAGCGCGACCCAGATCTGGTCGTGAGTGAGTATCCTCTGCGGATTGGCCTGTCTGACCATGCAAGGTCCAGCCCGTCGCAACCCAGGAAAACTGTCTCAAATCAACCGGTTTTCAGGTTTCGGCGCAAGAGGCGGCGGGAGCGGCGTTTTCAAGTGGAGGCGGACACCGGTTCGTGTCCAGAAAAGGCGTCAAAACAGAGATTTCGAGCCCCGCTCCGATTTCATCGGACCGGAATAGGCTTGAGGTCTTGAGTTCGGCAGGGGCGGCCTTTACGGTCGCGCCGGGTCCTCAAGGACCCCGCACGAGACGAAAAAACTCAAAAGACTCAAAGAGCAAACAGGGCTGCGGTAGCGGTGGTCAAGATCTACAAAATCTGTCCGGCCTCGGCCTGGCGCGAGGCGGAGCGGCAGGGTGTCTACCTCGGCAGCGCGGACGATGCGCGCGACGGGTTCATCCATTTCTCGACCGCCGCCCAGGTTCCCGAGACCCTCCGCAAGCACTATTTCGGGCAGCGCGCGCTGTTCCTGGTCGAGGTCGACGGCGACGCTCTCGGCGGCGAATTGCGTTGGGAGCGCTCGCGCAATGACGAACTGTTTCCACATCTCTATGGCGAGCTCGATCTCGGGGCCGTCATCGCGGTGATGAACCTCAACATCCGCTCCGACGGCGGCCACGACACTCCGGAGCTTGCGCCGTGATCCGCGCTTTCGACGCCTTTTCGCTGCCGGTGCTGCGCTGGCTCGATCCGGAAGACGCGCATCGCCTCGCGATCCAGGGCCTGCGCTTCCTGCCGCCAGTCAAGCCGCGCACCGACGATCCCAAGCTCGCGATGCGCGCCTTCGGGCTCAACTTTCCCAATCCGATCGGCATGGCCGCGGGCTTCGACAAGAGCGCGGAGGTGCCGGACGCACTGCTGCGGCTCGGGTTCGGCTTCGTCGAGATCGGCTCGGTGACGCCGAAGCCGCAAGCCGGCAATCCGCGGCCGCGGCTGTTTCGTTTGGAGCGCGACGAAGCCATCATCAATCGCATGGGCTTCAATAATGACGGCGCCGACGTTGCCTTGCGCCGGCTGGCCGCGCGCGCGCAGCACGGCGGCATCGTCGGCGTCAATGTCGGCGCCAACAAGGATTCGCCGGACCGTGTCGCCGATTACGTCAAGCTGATCGAGACCTTTGCGCCGGTCGCGAGCTATTTCACCGTCAACGTCTCCTCGCCGAACACGCCGGGCCTGCGCAACCTTCAGGAAGGCGCACTGCTCGACGATCTCCTCGCGCGCGTGATCGACGCGCGCGAGCGGGTGCGGCAGAAGGCCGGCGACACGCCGGTGCTGCTCAAGATCGCGCCGGATTTGAGCCTTGCCCAGCTCGACGACGTCGTGCAGGTCGCGCGCTCGCGCCGGGTCGACGGCATGATCGTGTCGAACACCACGATCGCGCGGCCGAGCACGTTGCGCGAGGAGACGCGCGCCAAGGAGCAAGGCGGCCTGTCCGGCCGGCCGCTGTTCCGCCTGTCGACGCGGATGGTTGCGGAGACCTATGTGCGCGTCGAGGGTGCTTTCCCGCTGATCGGCGTCGGCGGCGTGGATTCAGGTGGCGCCGCGCTGACCAAGATCCGCGCCGGCGCCAGCCTGATCCAGCTCTATTCGTCGCTGGTCTACAAGGGCCTCGGCCTCGTCGACGAGATCAAGCGCGACCTCACCTCGACGCTGCTTCGCACCGGACGGGATTCGCTGTCCGAGATCGTCGGCGCCGATGCCGCGACGCTCACGGCCGAAGACTGGCCGGGGATGTAGCTCTTCGCCTCTCCCCGCTCGCGGGGCGAGAGAGCGACGTAGCCCGGATGGAGCGCAGCGCAATCCGGGATTCGTGCAACGGGCGAAAGCCCCGGATTTCGCTTCGCTCCATCCGGGCTACGACTCTTCTACGCTTTCGAAAACGTCGCCCTGAACTGCGCCGGATAGCGCGCGGCCTGCAGGCCGCCGCGTGAGAGGTAGGACGCCATCAGCGCCCACCACAGCCCGGCATTGCCGAACGATTGCAGCGCCCACCAGGTGCCGAGGAAGATCACCAGCGAGGCCAGCATCAGATTGCGCATCGCGCGCGCCCAGGTCGCGCCGATATAGATGCCGTCGAAGCCGAAGGCGAACACGCCGGGGATCGGCGCCAGCACGACGAATGGCAGGAATTCGCGCGCGGCCCGGCGCACATCCTCGCTCGCCGTCATGACGTCGATTAGGGCCGGACCGAACAGCGCGAACAGCACGGCGACGACGATGGCAAAGCCGAGCCCCCACAACAGCACCAGCCGGGTCGAAGCCGCAAATCCCTTTGCATCGCGTGCGCCGAGGGTACGGCCGCACAGCTGCTGAGCCGCATTGGCGAGACCGTCGAGGAAGAAGGCGCTGACCAGCAGGAAGTTGTTGAGCACGGAGTTGGCGGCCAGCGTGACGTCGCCGGCCTGCGCACCCTTGGCGGTGAAGAACAGGAACACCGCGATCAGCGCCGCGGTGCGGATCATGATGTCGGAATTCACCGCCAGCAGCCGCAACAGCTTGTCGCGGTCGAGCAGCGTCCTGTACGGCACGGCAAAGCCGCCCTCCGTATAGGGGCGGCAGACGACCACGCCGAGGGCGAACCCGACCGCTTCCGACAACAGCGCGGCGACCGCGGCACCGGCGATGCCGTTGTCGGTGACCAGCACCAGCAGGATCGTCGCCGCCATGTTGACGAGGTTGATGACGACCTGAAGCAGCAGGGCCGAATTGGCGCGCGCCTTTCCGATCAGCCAGCCGAGGATGACGTAATTGGCGAGCGCCAATGGCGACGACCAGATCCGGATCTTGAAGTAGGTCTGTGCGGCCCGCGTCACGCCCTCGCTGCCGCCCATGAGGTCGAACAGCACCGCGGCGAGCGGCCATTGCAGCACGATCAGCGTGACGCCGATCAGTCCGGCAACGATGAGGCCGCGCGCCAGGATCGCGCTCGGCTCGCGCAGCTCGCCAGCGCCCAGCGATTGCGCTGTGAAGGCGAGCGTGCTCATGCGCAGGAAGCCGAACAACCAGAACAGGCAGTCGAATATGACAGATGCGATCGCGACGCCGCCGAGCAGCGCGGCATCGTCGAGCCGTCCGATCGCCGTGGTCGAGACGATGCCGATCAGCGGCGTGGTGAGGTTCGCGACCATCGCGGGACCTGCGATGGCGAACACCTGGCGGGAATCGATCTTGAGGGGAACGGGCGCGTGCATCTCAGAATACGAGGACCATGCCGTCTTCGGCGGCGAGATGCGCAATATCGTCCAGACGCGAGAGCATGTCGTCGTTCATATGAGTGAGGACAAGGCGTTTTGCGCCGATCGCGGGCAAATGCTGTTCCAGGGTTTTCAGGCTGAGATGGTTCTTGACCACCTTCTCGTACATATAGGCTTCGGCGATGAAAATATCCGCGCCTCGCGCCAGCGGAATCAGCGTCTCGGTCCATTCGGTATCGGCGCTGTAGGCGAGTGTGCGGCCCTCGGCCTCGACGCGGTAGGCCAGGAAGGGCCCGCCGGATTCGCCATGCACGACCGGATAGGGCGTCACCGTCACCGCGCCGAAGGTCCGGCTTTGCTCGGGCGCGAGTTCGACGATGTCGAGCGCGAAGCGCTGCCTGGTTTTGGAGGAATGCTCGAACAGCGCCTCCATCACCTCACACAGCCGCCTCTCGATGCCTTGCGGGCCCGCGATGGTCAGCGGCCGTGTCCGCCGCGAGAATTGCGCGTCGAGCAGCAGGAACGGCAACCCGGCAAAATGGTCGCCGTGGAAATGCGTGATGAGAATGAGGTCGATCTCGTCACGATCGATTTCGAGCCGCTTCAGCGCCGGCAAAGCCGACGCGCCGCAATCGATCAGGAAGTTGGCCTCGCGCCCGGAGATGTGGAAGCAAGTGTTGAGCCTGCCGCCGGAGCCGAAGGCGTCGCCGCAGCCGACGAAACGGAGTTGCATCGGCTGCGGACTCCCAACTTACCGGCCGCGCGGCGCGCCGAACACGCGCGAGAGCAGCCAGATCGGGATCACGATGACCGCGCCAAGCAGGAAGTAGCGCCACAGCCAGTTGATGGTGTCGAAGCCGAGATCCCACAGCCGCTGGAACAGGAGGCGGATGCTGTTGAGGATGTTCCAGGGATCGAAGCCGATCGTGGCGAGCACGACGCCGACCAGGATCGAGAGCAGGACCAGGCGGAATGCGACAGCCAGCGGCGAGCCGCCGAGAAAGCGGTGCAGGCCGTCGCTGCGGCCGGCCGGCAAATCTCTGACGTCTTGGACCATCGCAAACTCCTTGAGAAGGATTCGAGCCCATTATAGGGCACGGCGAGGCACATGGGGAACCCGCATCGGCGCGTCAATCGGGTTACGGGAGTTTAATTCGGGGGAACGCGGCTAGAGCTTCGTACTGGCGCGACGCGAGCCGCGGGCTCTTAACCTCTCCCGCTTGCGGGAGAGGTCGCGCCGAAGGCCCCG
>NZ_JXDL01000001.1:5590160-5602193 GCF_001590795.1 Bradyrhizobium sp. AT1 | reverse complement strand
TTTGTGCCGCGGCGAGCGCTGCAGGCCCTCGAACGCCACCTCCAGCACCAGGCCCTGCTCCGGCTCGTGCACGACATGGCGGACGGGGCCGAACTTTTCGGTGGTGTTGCGGCGGACGAAACGGTCGATCTGCAGCAGTTCCTCGTCGGTGAAACCGAAATAGGCCTTGCCGACCGGCACCAGCTCGTCACCGCCCTCGCCTGCGGTCCAGACGCCGAAGGTGTAATCGGAATAATACGACGAGCGCTTGCCGTGACCGCGCTGCGCGTACATCAGCACGGCATCGATGATGTGGGGATCGCGCTTCCACTTCCACCATTGGCCCTTCGGCCGTCCCGGCAGATAGGGCGCATCGCGTCGCTTCAGCATGACGCCCTCGACGGCCTCCGCATCCTCGCCCGCGCCGGCACTCGCGGGATCGGCGCGTGCGGCGGTAAGCGCCTCCCAGCTCCCGAAAGCAACGGTCGGCGACAGATCGATGCGGGGATCGCTGAGCTTCTCAATGAAAATCTCCAGCCGCTCGCGCCGCTCGGCGAACGGCAGCTCGCGCAGATCGTTCTCGTCGTCGCCGAGCAGATCGTAGGCACGCAGATGGATCGGAAATTCCTTGATCAGCTTCGGCGAGACGACCTTGCGGTTGAGCCGCTGCTGCAGAACGTTGAAGCTCTGCACGCGGCCCTCGCGCAGGATCAAAAGCTCGCCGTCGATTGCACCGGGCAGGCGCAGCGACGGCACTAGATCCGGAAAGCTCCCCGTGATGTCCTCGCCGGTGCGCGAATAGAGCCGCGCCGTGATGTGGCCGCGCTCGTCGCACCCGGCCACTGCCTGCACGCGGATGCCGTCCCATTTCCATTCGGCGATGTAGTCGGCGGGATCGAGCGCGGCGAAATCGCTGTCCTCGATCGCATGCGCCAGCATCACCGGCCGGAACGGCGCGGGATCGCGGTTGACCGGTTTGTCGCCGCGGCCTTCCAGCCAGGCGAACAGGTCGAGATAGGGCGGCGCAAGCCCCGGCCAGATCAGCTCCACCTCGTGCGGATCCTTGTCGCCGAGCGCCGCCGCCGCGGTCTTGGCGAGGCGCGCGGAGATGCCGATGCGAAGCGCGCCGGTGACGAGCTTGAGCAGCGCCCAGCGGCCGGTCTCGTCGAGCTCGTCGAGCCAGCGTTCCAGTTGTTTCGGCAGCTCGGTCTTGCCGAGCGTGCGCAGCGTGGTGACGACTTCGGTGAGCGTGGGAGGTGGCGGGTTGTTGTGGGCGGCAAGCTCGGCCTTCGGCCACATCAGTGCCACCGTCTCCGAGAGATCGCCGACATAGTCGTAACTCAAGCCGAACAGTACCTCGTCCGTGCGCGATGCGATGAGATCGCGGATCAGCGCCGGCTTGGCGTGCTTGAAGCTGAGCGCGCCGGTCAGCGCGGCCAGCGCGTAACCGCGGTCGGGATCGCCGACCTCGCGGAAATAGCCGGTGAGCAGCCGCAGCTTGTTGTTGCGGCCGGGCTCGTAGGCGAGACGGTCGAGCAGTTCGGCGAAGCGGTTCATGCCTCGGCCTCGCCTGCGGCCGGCGTCTCGCTCTCCTCCTCGTCGCCATAGCCGACGAGATCGAGCGGCTGCGCTTTCAAGCCCTTGCTCCGGCACCAATGCACCAGCGCATCTTCCTGGCCGTGGGTGACCCAGATTTCGCCGGCGCCGGTGGCACCGATCGTCGCGGTGAGGCCATCCCAATCGGCGTGGTCGGAGATCACCAGTGGCAGCTCGATGCCGCGCTGCCGCGCCCGGGCGCGCACGCGCATCCAGCCCGAGGCGAACGCGGTGACCGGATCGGGAAAGCGCCGAGTCCACAGGTCAGAGGTCGCCGAGGGCGGGGCCAGCGTGATGGTGCCGGCGAGCGCGGCCTTCTTCACGCCCTTCACCGGCCTGAGCTCGCCGAGATCGATGCCGCGGCTCTGATAATATTCGGTGATCTTCTCCATCGCGCCATGCATATAGATCGGCGCGTCATAGCCAGCCTGCCGCAGCAGCTTGATCACGCGCTGCGCCTTGCCGAGCGAATAGGCGCCGACGAGATGCGCGCGCTCCGGAAACAGCGCGACAGAGGCCAGCAGCTTCTTGATCTCATCGGCCGCATCGCCGTGCCGGAACACCGGCAGGCCGAACGTCGCCTCGGTGATGAAGACGTCGCAAGGCACCAGCTCGAACGGCGTGCAGGTCGGATCGGGCGCGTCCTTGTAGTCGCCGGAGGCAACGATGCAGGTCTCCTTGCAGGTCACGGCGACCTGCGCCGAGCCCAGCACATGGCCGGCCGGGTGAAACTTCACCTTGACGTCGCCGAGCCGGATCTCCTCGCCATAGCGGATCGCCTGCGTCGATCCGGCGAAATTCTCGCCATAGCGCAGCCGCATCATGTCGAGCGTTTCCTGCGTCGCCAGCACCGCGCCATGGCCGGCGCGGGCATGGTCGGAATGACCATGGGTGATCACGGCCCGCTCGACAGGGCGGACAGGGTCGATATGGAAGCCGCCGGGCTTGCAGCACAGGCCGGCAGCAGCTGGCAACAGGATGTCTTGGGCGCGCATGATTGGTATATAGGTTGCAAGCGCTCCAAATTAAGCTGTCATGCGCGGGCTTGACCCGCGCATCCATCCTCTTAAAGAGTTCCTTTTTTGATGGATTGCCGGGCCTACGCCGCGCCGGAGGGGCTTCGGCCCCGCAGGCGGGTCAAGCCCGGCAATGACAATCGGTTCCTCCAATGCCCCTGCGCCTGTTCCAGTCCTCCGGCGATCTTATTGCCGACCGCCGGTTCGAATTCGCCCGCGACCTCCAGCTCAAGGGCGATTTACCCGCCGCCGCCGATTTACTGGAGCAGGCGCTCGAACTCGCGCCCCATTTCACATCGGCGTGGTTCACGCTCGGCGAAATCCGCGAAGAACTCGGCGAGCGCGACAAGGCCATCGCCGCATTCCGGAAAGCGCGCGAGGCCGACCCGGAGGACCAGCACGGCGCCAGCCTGCATTTGATCCGGCTCGGCGACGAGCAACTCTCCGAGATGCCGAAGGCCTATGTGCAGGCCCTGTTCGATCAATATGCGCCGCATTTCGAGGATGTGCTCGTCAACGATCTCGACTATCGCGCGCCGTCCCTCATCTTCAAGGCGGTGATCGCCGCGCACGTCGCCGCCAGGAAGCCCGCTCTGTTCAAGCACGCCATCGATCTCGGCTGCGGCACTGGGCTTGCGGCGGCCGCCTTCGCCAGGCAGGTCGATCATTTCACCGGGATCGATCTCTCCCCCGGCATGATCAAGGAAGCGCGCGCGACGGGTCTCTATGCCGAGCTCGAAATCGCCGACATGATCGAGGGCTTGCAAGGCAAGCCCCAACGAAGCGCAAACCTCATCCTGGCGGCGGATGCGTTTGTGTATCTGTCAGATCTCGCACCGGTGCTGACGGAAGCAAGGCGCGTGCTTGCAGCGGGTGGCGTGCTCGCCTTCACGCTCGAGACCCACGATGGCGACGGCATCATTCTCGGAGAAGGCCTGCGTTATGCCCATGCAGCGGAATATGTCCGGAGCGCGCTCGTCAGGACCGGATTGAAGCTCCTTACATTGCAGGCAGCCTCGCCGCGCATCGAGAATAACGAGCCGGTGCGTGGGCTCGTCGTGGTCGCCGAGAAAACTTGAGTCTAGGCGCTAACTCACCGCACTCTAAGCGTCATTGCGTCGCAAAGCAGCGACTTCCCACTTGCGAGCCACGCTGCGTTGTCAGCACAATGGGCTCACCAGGGAGAAACAAATAATGACGAAGAATCCATCGCGGCGCGATTTCAGCGCCGCCGCGCTCGCCACCATCGCCGCATCCACATTGCCCGCGCCCTATGTCTGGGCCGCGGACAAGAAATACGATGCGGGCGCCAGCGACACCGAGATCAAGATCGGGCAGACCGTGCCGCATTCCGGTCCCGGTTCGCTCTACGGCGTGCTCGGCCGTATCGGCGAAGCCTATTTCCAGATGCTGAACGAGAAGGGCGGCATCAACGGACGCAAGGTCAAATTCCTCACCATGGACGACGCCTACAGCGCGCCGAAATGCGTCGAGGCGACACGGCGCCTGGTCGAGCAGGAAGAGGTGCTCGCGCTGTACGGCTCGCTCGGCACCGCGCCGCAAACCGCCGTGCACAAATACCTGAACTCCAAGGGCGTGCCGCAGCTGCTGCTCAACACCGGCGCGTCGAAGTGGAATAACCCGAAAGAGTTCAAATGGACGATGGCCGGCCTGCCGCTGTATCCGACCGAGGCGCGCATCCTCGCGCGCCACGTCGTCAGCGTGAAGCCGAATGCCAAGGTCGGCATCCTCTACCAGAACGACGATTTCGGCCGCGACTTCTTAGGTCCGTTCAAGAAGGTGCTGGCCGATGCCGGCGGCACCGCGCAGGTGATCATGGAGCAGACCTATGATCTCACCGATCCGACGGTCGATTCCCAGCTCATCAATCTCTCGAAGTCGGGCGCCGACGTCTTCTACAACATCTCCACCGGCAAGGCCTCGTCGCAGTCGATCCGCAAAGTCGCCGAGCTCGGCTGGAAGCCGCTGCAACTGCTCTCCGCCGGCTCGACCGGCCGCTCGATCCTCAATGCCGCAGGGCTCGAGAACGCCACCGGCATCGTCGCCATCCGCTACAACAAGGAGGTCGGCCTGCCGAAATGGGAGAAGGACCCCGACGTGATGGCGTTCGAGGAGCTGCGCAAGAAATACACGCCGGCGATCGACCCCGACAACACCATCGCCTTCGCCGGCTACGGCCAGGCCGTGACCATGGGCGAGATCCTGCGCCGCTGCGGCGACGATCTCACCCGCGCCAACGTGCTGAAGCAGGCATCCAACCTCAAGGGCTTCCACTCGCCCTACTTCCTCGACGGCGTCACCTACGACTACACGCCCGAGGACTACACGCCGATGAAGACGCTGTTTATCTCGACCTTCACCGGCAAGGACTGGGACATCTCCGACAAGCCGATGTCGGAATAGTCGGGGACGCGAGGCGCCGCCGCCTCTTCCCTTCTCCCCTTGTGGGAGAAGGTGGCGCGCGAAGCGCGCCGGATGAGCGGTTGCTTCGGCAAACCCACATATGAAAGGTGGCTCGCGGAGAGACACCCCTCACCCGTCTCGCCGCTACGCGGCGAGCCACCCTCTCCCACAAGGGGAGAGGGTAAGAGCGCGCATCCACTGCAATTAACCCAGCCGATACGCCTGCGCGGCATTCACGCCAAAAGCCTTGTCCCGCACCTGCGGGCCAAGCTTGGCCAGGCAGACTTCCAGCGCGCTCTTGATCTCGCCGTAGCTTCCCGCAAGCAGGCACACCGGCCAGTCCGAGCCGAAGATCAGCCTGTCCTCGCCGAAACATTCTGCGGCGTGCGCGACGAACGGAAGCAGGCGCTCCGCATCCCAGTCATTCCAGACCGCTTCCGTCGCGAGCCCCGAGATCTTGCACCAGACATTGCCGCAAGCCGCGAGCGCTTTGATGCGGTTGGCCCATTCGTCGCTTCCACCCTCCGCGATCGGCGGCTTGGCCGCGTGGTCGAGCACGAAGCGCGCTTGCGGAAACGCCTGCGCGGTCGCGATCGCGGCGGGCAGCTCGCGGGTACGGACGAGCAGATCATAGGTGAGATCGTGCGCGAACACTGCCGTGAGGCCGCGCTGCACGTCCTCGCGCAGCAGCCAATCGGGATCGGCCTCGTCATGCACCTGGTGGCGAATGCCGACGAGCTTGTCCCCGCCCGGCAAGCCGCGCAGCCGCTCGAGCGTGTCACCGAGCGCGCCGTCGGTCAGGTCAGCCCAGCCGACGACACCGATCACTGACGGCGTTTCATGCGCGATGCGCAGGAATTCCTCGGTCTCCTCCAGCGCTGAGCGGCATTGCACCACGATGCTGGCATCGATGCCATTCGCCTTCAGCAGCGGCACGAGATCAGCGGGACCGAAGGCGCGGCGGATCGGCGCGAGCTCGTCCGCGGCCATCCAGGGATAGTCGGCACGCGCCGGATCCCAGAAATGCTGATGGGCGTCGATGATCATGGCTTACGCCCCACCCGGCAGCGGCGCGCGGGGATCGACGAGGTTTCGCGCACGCAGCTCCCGCCAGAACGCAGCCGGCACCGCCTTCTCCGCCATCGCGATATTGTCGGCAACCTCGCCGCCATTGCGTGCGCCCATCACCGCGACCGTCACCGCCGGATGGCTCATGCAGAACTGGAGCGCGGCGGCTTTCAGCTCGGTGCCGTGCTTGCGGCAGAGCACGTCGAGCTCCAACGCCCGCGCCACCAGCGAGGCATCGGCGTCCTGATAGTTGAACTTCGCACCCGTGTGCGGATTGGCCAAAATGCCGCTGTTGTAGATGCCGCCGAGCAGGATACCGATGTTCTTCGCCATGCAGACCGGAAACAGCGCATCCAGTGCGCCCTGGTCGAGCAGCGTGTAGCGCCCGGCGAGCAGAAAGCAGTCGACCGGCACGGCCTCGGCGAAACGCGTCAACATCTCCGACTGGTTCATGCCGGCGCCGATCGCCTTGACCGTGCCGTCCTCGCGCAGGCGCTGCAGCGCGCGGAAGGCGCCGGTGACGGCTTCGTCATAATGATCGTCGGGATCGTGCACCAGGAGGACGTCGACGCGGTCGAGCCCGAGGCGGGCAAGACTCTCCTCCACCGACCGCATCACGCCGTCATAACTGAAATCGAACACCGGCCGCTCGCGCGACGTGCCCTTGTAGTGCTCGTCCTCGGCAGCGCCGTCATCGGGGGCGCGCAGCAGGCGGCCGACCTTGGTCGAGATGGCATAGGAGTCGCGCGTCTGCTGCCGCAGGAAAGCCCCTAGCCGCCGTTCGGCAAGGCCAAAGCCGTAGAGCGGCGCGGTATCGAAGAATCGGATGCCGGTCGCCCAGGCCCGCGCGATCGTCGCTTCCGCATCGGCATCGCTGACGGGGCTGAACAATCCGCCGAGCGGCGCGGAACCGAGCCCGAGTGAGGTGACGTCGAGCGAGCCCAGCCGCGATTGTTTCATTCCCATTTGCCTTCCGAGAACATTCCAAGAGTCCAAATCATCTCCCCCGCTTGCGGAATTCGCAAGCGGGGGAGGCATGCAGGAGCGCGGGGCTGGGGGACGCTCCTACTTCAACATCTGCGCGACGTTGTCCTTGGTGACGAGATCGAGGCCGGTGTAGACGATCTCCGGCACCTTCTCGCCCTTCTTGATGGCGAGCAGCGTGTCCATCGCCTTCTCGCCCATCTCGAACGGACGCTGGCCGACCAGCGCGTTGGCATAGCCGTCGCGCAACAATTCCAGCTGCATCTTCAGCGTATCGGCGACGACCAGCGTGAACTTGCCGGAATCGATGTCCTTCTTGTTCCGGCTCGCGAACGCCTTGAAGCCCTCGGGCGCGAACATCGGCCAGCCGCCGATGGGAACGATGGCGGCGAGATCGGGCGTCGCGGTGCGCATATCCGTCATCTGCTGCACCGCCAGCGCTGGATCGTCGTTGCAGAAGGTCGGGGAACCCGCGACCTCAGTCCATTTCGAGCCCTTCAGCGCCTCGCGCACGCCGTCGACGCGCTCGGCGAGGTTCTTGGCGCCGGGACCGCCGGAGACCATGGCGTATTTGCCGCCGTCGGGGCGCATCTTCAGCAATTGCTTGCCGAGCGCGACGCCGAACTCCTTGTTGTTGGTGCCGATATAGGCGATGCGCTTGGAGCCGGGCGCATCGGCATCGAAGGTAATGACGGGGATGCCTGCGGCGGTCGCCGCCTCGATCGACTTGGTCATGGCCGCGACGTCGGCGACCGAGATGGCGAGGCCGTCGACCTTCTGGGTGACGAAGTCCTGGATGATCTGCGCCTGCGTCGCCGGCTCGTGCTCGACCGGCCCCTTGTAGATGCACTCGATGTTACCGAGCTCCTTGGCGCGCTTGAGGCAGCCATCGCGCGCGAAGTCGAAGAACGGATTGTTCATCGCCTTGGGCACGATGACGAAGCGGTAATTCGCGGCAAATGCCGGCGTCGCCATCATCGCCACCGCGATGCCGGCCAGAAGCAGTTTCCTCATGGTCTCCTCCACCCTCGTTTGGTGCCCGTCCTTTTCGAAGATCGTCCGGGAAGCGGACAGGCGGCGTTTTGTTTACCTTCCCGAGATGACGTAATTTCAGCTCATCCGCGAACGGATGCGGTCGACCAGCACGGCCAGAATGATGATCACGCCGACCAACGTCTGCTGCCAATAGGAGGAGACCTGCGCCAGCACGAGGCCGTTGCGGATCACTTCCAGCAGCACGCAGCCGACGATCGCCCCGAGCGGGCCACCGATGCCGCCCGCAAGGTTTGCGCCGCCGATCACGGCCGCCGCGATCACGTTGAGCTCGTAGGAGGTCGCCATGTTGGCCGGCGCCGAGCCGAGCCAGCCGGAGATGATGATGCCCTGCAGGCCAGCTGCAAGCGCGCAGATCACATAGACCTCGATCTTCACCCGCACCACCGGGATGCCGGTGAGCTCCGCCGCCTTCTCGTTGCCGCCGAGCGCGAAGACGTGGCGGCCGAACGCACTGTGATGCAGCACCACCGCCATCGCCAGCGCGAGGATCATCAGATAAATGAAAGGCACGGGGACGCCGAGCACGTCGCCCGAGGTCGCGGCGTAGAAGTAATCGGCATCCGGCCCGCCCGGGAAACTGCCGCGGCCGTTGGAGACGACATAGCCGAGGCCGCGCACGATCGAGAGCATGCCGAGCGTGGTGACGAAGGGCGACAGGCCGAGCACGGCGATGCAGAAGCCGTTGACGAGTCCGGCGATCAGCGCGACGCCGAGGCCGGCGAGGATCGAGATCAGCAGGATCAGCCCCGGCACGTTGGCCAGCACCGTCTTGCCATCGGCCGCCATGTGCACGAACAGCGAGCCTGCCGGCGAGCCGGGCGCCGACAGCTCGGTCATCACCATCGAGGTGATCATGGCGGAGAAGCACATCATCGATCCCACCGAGAGGTCGATGCCGCCGGTGATGATCACGAAGGTGACGCCCAGCGTCGCGACGGCGATGAAGGAAAAATTCTTCGCCACGTTCTGCATGTTGCCTTCGGTGAAGAAATAGGGACTGGCGAAGTGCATGATCACCAGCAGCACCGCGAGCGCGAGCAGGACGTAGCCGGTCTGCGAGGCGAAGATGCCGCGCTGCCACCATTTGATCTTGCCGACATTGGTGAAGCTGATCGGAGATTCCATGGGCATGGCCATCACGCCGCCTCCTTCGCGCCGGTGATGAGGGCGGTGACTTCTTCCGGCGAAGTCTGGTCGATCGGCTTGTCGGCCCGCTTCTCGCCGCGCCTCATGACGATGACACGGTCGCACACTGCGAACACGTCGGGCATGCGGTGCGAGATCAGCATCACGGCGACCCCCTGCTCCTTCAGCCGGTGGATCAGCCCGAGCACCTGCTCGACCTGGCGCACCGAGATCGCCGCGGTCGGCTCGTCCATCATCACCAGCCGCGCGTTGGAGAGCCTGGTCCGCGCGATCGCGACGGCCTGGCGCTGGCCGCCCGACATCTGCTTGACGAGATCGTCGGGCCGCGTCTCAGAGCGCAGCTCGCCGAACAGCTCCAGCGCCCGCGCCGCCATCGCCTTGTGGTCGAGCAGAGCGATCGGTCCGAACTTGCGCTTCAGTTCGCGGCCCAGGAACACGTTGGCGGCCGCCGTCAGATTGTCGGCGAGCGCGAGGTCCTGATAGACGACCTCGATGCCGACGGCACGGGCGTCGACGGGCCGGCTGAAATGGACCGCGCTGCCGGCGAAACGGATCTCGCCATGGCTGGGACGGAAATTGCCGGCGATGATCTTGACCAGCGTCGACTTGCCGGCGCCGTTGTCGCCCATCAGGCCGACGACCTCGCCGGGCTGGACCTGCAGATCGACACCGTGCAGCGCACGGATGGCGCCGAATTCCTTGCCGATGCCCTGGAGCTCGAGGACCGGTGTCGTGTCAGCGTTTGCCATCAACAACCTCGCTCAGACATAGCGGTTGACCAGGGATTCCAGATATTCCTGCCGGCCCGAGCGCGGCTGCGGATCGAAGCCGGGCTGGAGCGCGCGGTCGGCGAGATCAGCGAGCGAACGCTGGCCTGCGAGAATGGCGCGGCCCTCGGGGCCGGCCCATCCGTCGTAGCGCGTGGCGAGCGGCGTGGTGAGCGCGCCCGCGTCGAGCATGTCGGCGGCGGCGAGGAACGCGCGCGCGCAGGCATCCATCGATCCGACATGGGCATGAATGAGATCGTCAGGGTCGATCGACTGCCGCCGAATCTTGGCGTCGAAATTGAGCCCGCCCGTAGTGAAGCCGCCACGGTTCAGGATCTCGTGAAACAGCAGCGCCAGCTCCGGCACGTTCATCGCGAACTGATCGGTATCCCAGCCGAGCAGGTCGTCGCCACGGTTGATGTCGAGCGAGCCGAACACGCCGAGCGCCTCGGCGAGCGCGACCTCGTGATGGAAGGAATGGCCGGCGAGGATGGCGTGGTTCTGCTCGATGTTGAGCTTGACGTCTTTCAACAGGTCATAGCGTTCGAGGAAGCCGTAGCAGGTGGCGACGTCGAAGTCATATTGATGCTTGGTCGGCTCCTTCGGCTTCGGCTCGATCAGGATCGGGCCCTTGAAACCGATCTTGTGCTTGTGCTCGACGACGAGCGAGACGAAGCGGCCGAGCTGGTCGAGCTCGCGCTTGAGATCGGTGTTGAGCAGCGTCTCATAGCCCTCGCGCCCGCCCCACAGCACATAGTTCTGGCCGCCGAGCCGGTGCGTCACCTCCAGCGCGGCGCGGACCTGGCCGGCGGCATAGGTGAAGATCTCTGGGTCCGGATTGGTCGCAGCGCCCGCCATGTAGCGGCGATGCGTGAACAGGTTCGCGGTGCCCCAGAGCAGGCGGACCTTGGCTGATGCCATCTTCGCTTCGAACAGATCAGCGATGGCGTTGAGATTGGCGACGGACTCGGCGAGCGACGCTCCTTCCGGCGCCACGTCAACGTCGTGGAAGGTAAAGTAGGGCACATCGAGCAGGCGGAACAGCTCGAAGGCGACGTCGGCCTTGGCCCGCGCCTGCGCCATCGCATCGGTGCCGTGATGCCAGGGCCGCAAAAACGTCTCGCCGCCGAAGGGATCGCCGCCCGGCCAGCAGAGCGAATGCCAATAGCAGACCGCAAAGCGCAAATGATCCTCGAGCCGGCGGCCGTGAACCATGCGGTCCTTGTCGTACCAGCGGAAGGCATGCGTGCCGGCATCCTCGCCGCCGAAGGCGACAGGTGCGCTTGCATCGAAGAATTTGGCTGACGCGTTCACTTAATTCGTCTCCTTCAATGCGGGATAGAGCGCGCGCCATCGCCGATAGGCCTCGTCATAGGCCGCGGCCACTGATGCGCGGGGCGTAAAACTCGCGAGCCGCCGCGGGCGGGTGCAGACTGCCGCAGCGCTCTCGCCGGTCGCTGCGAGCCGGCCGAGCCTGGCAGCGCCGAGCGCCGCGCCGACCTCGCCTTCCTCGACGCGGTGAACGGGAATGCCGAGCACGTCGGCGCAGATCTGCGCCCACAACGGCGAGCGCGAGCCGCCGCCGACGAGATCGAGCTCGGCAATCGGCCCGCCCGCCGCGCTCAGCGCAGCCAGATTGTCGCGGGCGGCGTAGGCGACGCCTTCGAGCACGGCCTGCACGATCTGGCCGCGCCCGGTCGCACCCCGCAGGCCGACGAACGCGCCGCTTGCGGCAGCGTCGTTGTGCGGCGTGCGCTCGCCGTCGAGATAAGGCAGGAACTTGATCGGGCTCGGCGCATCGACAGATTCACCAAGCGGAGCCAAGAGCGCTGCGGCGGGCGTCTCCATCACCCCGGAGAGCCAGGCGAGCGACGCCGCAGCCGACAACATCACGCCCATCTGATGCCAGAGGCCGGGCAGCGCATGACAGAAGGCATGCACGGCCGACGTCGGCGCCGGCGCGAAGCGATCGGTGACGCGGAACACGACGCCGGACG
>NZ_JXDL01000001.1:5521679-5589483 GCF_001590795.1 Bradyrhizobium sp. AT1 | reverse complement strand
ATCGCGCCGAGCCCGATCGCGCTCGCGGCGTTGTCGCCGGCGCCGCCCGCGACCACGACGGCTTTCCTCATGCCCCAGCGCTGCGCATAGTCCGGCGCGAGCACGGCGCTCTCCGCGCTGCCCTCGACCAAGCGCGGCATGTGGTGGAGATCGAGCCCGGTGGCGTGCAGCAGCAAGGCGGACCAGCGCCGCTGGCCGACATCGAGCCACAGCGTGCCGGCAGCATCGGACATGTCCTCGACCATCTCGCCGGTGAGGCGGTAACGCACATAGGCCTTGGGCAGCAGCACCTTTGCGACACCCTCGAAGATTTTCGGCTCGTGCCGCGCGATCCACAGCAGCTTCGGTGCGGTGAAGCCGGGCATCGCCAGATTGCCGGCGATCGCAGGCAGCGACGGACAACGCCGCTCCAGCACGGCGCATTCGGCCTGCGAGCGGCCGTCGTTCCAGAGGATCGCGGGGCGCAGCGGCTTGCCGTCCTCGTCCAGCAGCGTCGCGCCATGCATCTGGCCGGACAGACCGATGCCGGCCACCTGCGCCACCTCGCGCGGATGGCGGCTGGCGAGATCGTCGACCGCGCCGATCGTCGCATCGACCCAGGACTCGGGATCCTGCTCGGACCACAAAGGCGCCGGATGCGACAGCGCAAGCTCGCGCGTGGCCGTCGCGAGGATCGCGCCGGCTTCGCTCACGAGCACCGCTTTCACACCTGACGTGCCGATGTCCAGTCCGAGATACAAACCGTCCTCCTCTTGAGCTATGGCGATGCACGATCTTGATCGTCGCGCTTTCCGCCGCGGCCCGTTCGATATCCGCCCGCCGTTAAGGCAGATTGTCCCGCATCACGATGTCGATCCTGATCTTCTCCTGTTCGCGCAGGATCGGCTCCCCGCGGGCGAGCGCGAGCAGCACGCGCACGGCGGCGCGCGCCTCATGTCCGGGGTTCTGCGAGATCGCGGCATCCATCACGCCTTGCAGCAACAGCCGCCGCGTCAGCACGGTGACGTCGTGACCGACGAACACCACCTTGTCGCGAGCAGCTTCGCTCAACGCTTTGGCGACGCCTTGCGTGCCCGCGCCGACGTTATAAAGGCCGACAATGTCGCCGTGCTTGCCCAATAAGCGCGCCAGCGCCTGTTCCGAACGATCGTCCTCGTCGCGCCCTTCCAGCACCGGCAGCACACTGAGCCCGGGAAATTCCGACGCCATCACCTGGTTGAAGCCGAAGATGCGCTCGGCATGGTCGCGCAGGCCCTGCGAGCCCGCGACGATCGCAACCTTGCCGGACTTTTGACCGGCCAGCCGTCCGACCAGCGCGCCGGCGGTGCGCCCCGCGGCAATGTTGTCGATGCCGACATAATGATGACGGCGCGACGACGGCACGTCGGACACCAACGTCACCACCTTGGTGCCGGCATCGACGAGATCGTTGATCGCGGCGCGGACGCTCGGATGATCCAGCGCCACCATTGCGACGCCGTCGTAATCGCCCGACAGCGCCTCCAGCGAGCCCGCGAGCACCGATGGATCGAACACGTCGGTTCTAACAGTCTCGACGCTAAGGCGGCGAGCCGACAGCCAGGTGGACATCTCGCCGAGATAGGCCTCGATCTGCTGCATGAACGGGTTCGGCCCCGACGGCATCACGAAGGCGAAGCGGCGGGCCCGGCCGCGGGCGAGCTCCGCGGCGGCCACATGCGGCTGGAACGAATGACGCTCGATCGCCGCCTGGACGCGCCGCACCGTATCGGGCCGCACGCCGGGCCGGTTATGCAGGACACGGTCCACGGTGGCGAGGCTGACGCCCGCCTCGCGGGCGATGTCCTTCAGCGTCAAAGCGGTCGCGGTCAGGGTCTCGGCCATGGCTGAAGGCTAGCAGAGGTGTTTTGAGGTACGCAACTCATTTTGAGGGGCGAGGACGCGGTTTCGAGCCGGAGTTGAACCAACTAGCCGGGTCAGCCAGTCAGCCCTGGGTCAGATCCAGCGTCAGGAACAGGCTGTTGGGATCCTCGACATAGCCCTCGAACGGACCGCAGAGGACGAAGCCGTGCGCCTGGTAGAGCGCATGCGCCGGCTTGAAATAATCCCACGAGCCGGTCTCGAGGCTGAGCCGTTTCAGGCCGCGCGCGCGGGCCTCAGCGATGATGTGGCGCAGCATCTCGCCGCCAAAGCCGCGCCGCCGCGTGGTCTGGAGCGTGTGCATCGACTTCACCTCGCCATGAGCAGCGGAGAGCGTCTTCAATGCTCCGGTGGCAACGAGCAGCTCGCCGTCCCAGCCGGTCCAGAACGCGACGTCGCTGGCACGAAGGCCAGCGAGATCGAGCGCATGCGCACTGCCCGGCGCGGTCTGCGCCCGCGCCGCCGTGACGTGATGATCGAGCAGCGCGATGACGCGGGGATCGAAGGTATCGCCGGTCCGGATCTGCATGGTCAGGGCCTTACTCACATCTTGCCGTAGGAGGCGCCGCGCCGCGTGATGATGACGTAGCGCGCGTCCTGCTTGGTTTCGTTCTCGAAGATCACGGCGCGCATCACGTCGAAATCCAGGCAGTCGCCCTCGCGCAGGCGCACCGTCTTGGCGTCGATATGCACGCAGACCGCGCCCTCCAGCATCAGCAACTGCTGGGTGAAGGCGTTGCGACCCCAGGGGCTGTACGACACGCGCGCGCCGGCCGGAAGGTCGACGACGATGATCTCGATGCCGCTCGCCGCATCCGGCGGTGAGGCGTGCCGCCGGCGGTAGCCGCTGTCGGGATCGCGCCAAAGCGGCTGGTCGGCAAGGCGCACCAGCCGCTCCGGCGGCTTCTCGGCGAGCGCGACCACATCGCTGAGCGTAACGTCGAGCGCTGCACAGAGCTTGTTGAGCAGTGCTGCCGTCGCACTGCTCTGCGCCCGCTCCACCCGCCCGATCATGGCCCGGCTGACGCCGGAGCGGCCAGCAAGCTCGTTCAACGTCATGCCGGCCTGCGTCCGCAGCGTCTTCAAGCGGCGACCGATCGCGCGGTCGAGTTTCTGCTGGTCCATGGGGGTCATCCGGGGCCACACGGCCAGGCCGCTCCGCCGAATCTCAGGAAGCATAGGTCGACGAGCGGCCAATGCGGGGAGTAGAGAGCTAGTATACTAGAATCTTTGCGTCTCGGGCGAGGCCAGGGCCGAACGAGACGTGACGGACCGTGGATCGGATCGCGATAGGGAACCACTAAGGAAGGCACTCGCTCGATTTTGGAGCTCTCACAAGACCTCCGCCCGGACTGTATTACAACAGCCCAAGGATGCATTCCGATGAACTCTTGAGCTGCATCTGCCATTCTTGAGCTGTATCTGCCATGGCAGCTTAGTACACCCTTGGTTGCCCGCAATTGAATCCGAGTGGCGCATCATCGTCAGCGCAATGTCGTGGCCCGTGTTGCCCCCCGTTTCGTTTGCTACATCCTAGAACAATTGCCAATCGGAAGATCGCAGAAGTCCACGTGCGGCTCCGGTGCGAAAGCGACGGCCTTGGCTGACCTCGGAGTTTGCAGCCCCCAAGCGGTTAGGACCAATTCGATTTGAACCTAGGCATGCCGATATTCCCTGAGCAACAATCATTCCTTGTACCAGGGGCTTAGCTTCATTGAGAATCTTGTTCGGCCTATGCAGTCGCTCTATTTGTAGTTGACTTTGTGTAAAGCTATGCAACTATCAATTTCCTAGGGGTTTAAAGGGCATTGGCGTCGAGATTTTTGCGTAGCCGAATTTTGATTCCGCGGGCCAACAGATAGATTAGATCGCCGGCATCACGCGAGACGTCTCGGTGAACTGTGCCCCGATAAGGGGGCATGACATGCGCATTTGGATGGCTTTATGTGCCGCCAGCCTGTTGCTGTGCGGGTGTTCGAGTTACGAAACAACATACCTTCTTACTGATGAGCAGGGGAAGCTTGTGCCGACCACGATCGCGGGTGTGCCGATCGTAGTCACCGTCCCGCAGAAAATTGGCTTTTACGCTACGGAAAGCCGATACTTGGTGGAAAATCCGATCGTGAAGGACGGTCAGGTTGTCTCGGTAGCTAAGTCATACTCTGTCGAGACGACGGTAGATAAAACACCGATATCGCTCGGCAAGAGTCAGCTCGTGAATCTGGACATAAAGCGGCCACTCTCTGGTACCGCCGAGACGAGCATGGAATTGAACACGGCACAATATCCGACCAAACTTGCCAGCAAGGTGGACGATAAGACATTTGAACAAGCGCTGAGCACAGTTGAGAAGCTGATTGAGAAGCAAGGTGCACCGATATCAGCCAACGCATCGAAAACGCTGGTCTCTCAACGCAGCTACTTGATTGTTTACGATCCGACCACCCAGCACATCACCCGAGTAAACTTGTAGGGCAGCACTAATGCACGCAGGGCATTTGCTTGCGACCCACGAGCGCTTTCGGACCGACTACGGCATTCTGGGTGTTGCCTATGGCGCTAAGGAGGTCAAGGGCGCTCCAGTCTCCACGCATTCATTAGCGTTTTTTGTGAGAAGAAAGCTTCCAACCAAGGGAGCCAAACGTTTCTTGTCTGATGGGCGCAAACGCTTGCCAAAGTACGTTGAACTGGATGGAAGAAACATTTCTACGGACGTCGTAACGATACAGGCCGAAGAGCCTGCAGATCCCGGCTCTCGGTCACCGCCGCAAGTCTATCGAGCCGGCGGGAAGATATCAAACATGCAGCTTACCGGCACAGTGGGCTGCTTGGTATCTAGTCCGACGCGAGCGGGCATCTATGCAGTAACCAACCAGCATATTGCGCTTGGAGAAGGCACAGCCATTGCATTTCCTGATTTTCGAACGGTCGGGGCGATAGTTGGCAATACCGCCGCGAGCGCTGGCCTAGTTGCTGACGAAGTATTCTTACCTCCATTCAATCAGCCTCAAGCCTACATAGATGTGGACAGCGCACTTGTTCGCATCCCACCAAAGTTTGAGAGCACCTTCTCTCCTGACATTCCCTATTTCGGCAGGCCATCGGCCATATTTTCTCCAGCTCGATCAAGCCCAACGGAGTTCGTAAATTCCTTACTCGGTTTAAACGTCTATGCATACGGTTGGCCCTCAGGCCCGCGCTCTGGCGTCATCTCTCACGTCTTTTATGTTTATCAACGCGAACCCACGGGAATGGCGCGCGTAGCTTCTTTCCTTGTTAGGAGCGCAGACAATGGCCCCCCCGGGGTTATTGGAGACTCCGGCAAGTTGTGGATGACAAGCATGGATAGACAAAATGTAGGCGTTGGCATCCATTCAGGTGTCGTTGCGGATAGCCCAACGAGCAGCCGATTCGCTATGGCGACTGAGCTATCTTCTTTAGCTCGGTTTCTCAATATTCGATTACTATAGGTTTCATACTCCAACGCTTCGCGCTTTCCATTCAATCACGACCGAGTCGACCTAACGCCGAGGCGACACGTTCTATCGTCCCAACATCGGTTCGACGCGGAACTAAAGGCGCGCCTTCACCATCAATCGAGAAGCCCCATCAAGATCGAGCGCGCACGACATCATTGCCACTTTCGTACTTGCTCATGTGTTTCCCCGAGAACGAACAGAGCAAGACGAGGGCTTTTCCCGTGCTGAAGAGAAGCATTTACGATCAAAACGCCTAACGCGCGGAACCTGCTCTGTCGATCGATTTTCCGTGTGTCGGCCTGTCAGCGCCATTCGGGCTCAGATTGGGACCGTGCCGGCACCGCCCACGTAAGAGAAGTGGCGATGGATCGCGGTGTCCGTTCACCTTCATCTGAGAGAGATTCGATCCGATGCTTTTCCTAATCGAGGGCCGACCTACCGTCGACTATGAAGCTCACCGCGAATTGAGAGCCCCAACAGATAAGGAAAAGCGTCCCGAGGAAAACCGGATAGCTATTAACTCCGAGGAGCTGGCTTTTGGTTGCCTGCGAATAGACGAGAGTGCACTACTGGCGATACGTGCTAAAGCTTGGAGCGGGCGAAGGGAATCGAACCCTCGTATGCAGCTTGGGAAGCTGCCGTTCTACCATTGAACTACGCCCGCTTATGCGCTGCTTGCGCGCCCGTCCTGATTAGCCGAGACGGCGCCTTCCGCCAAGCGGTTTGGCGCGCCTGGCTGGGCGGTTGTTAACGCCTCAGTAAGATTCCAGGTGCGCCGGATTGTGGCGGTGGTATGATCAGGCGTCTGGGGAGAGACGTGCACTGAGTGGGGCGTGTGCATGGTGGGGCGCGGTTATTCGATATTCGACACGGCCATCGGCCGTTGCGGCGTCATCTGGAGCGCAACCGGCGTGGTCGCCGTGCAATTGCCGGGGGCGCGGGAGATCGACACCCGCCGCCGCATCTTCCAGGTCCATCCCGAGGCGCGCGAGCAGCGGCCGTCCCAAAATGCCGAGCTTGCGATCGAGGGCATCACGGCTCTGCTGCAAGGCGGCGATCCCGATTTCTCCGAGGTCAGCCTGGATGCCGGCGGCGTGCCCGGCTTCAACCGGCGCGTCTATGAGTTCGCCTGCTCCATTCCGCGCGGGGAAACGCGGACCTATCACGAGGTCGCCAAGGCGCTGGGCGCCTCGGGCGCGGCGCATTCGGTAGCGCAGGCGATCGCCAAAAATCCCTACATGCTGATCGTGCCCTGCCACCGGGTGCTGGAGGCCGGCAATTACACCGACCGGCTCTCGCCCTATGGCGGGGTGATCTCCAAGCGGCGGCTGCTGGCGCTGGAGGGCGCCCAGCCCGTCGCCAGCAAGACCCTGTTCGAGGTGCTGCTGCCCGTTGCTCCGCCGCGCGCGCCTGGCTAAGGCGCGATCTCGATCGCACCTTAGCTTTGATTTTTTGGGCATGATCTTGTCGGACAACCGCTACACACCTGTCCGGATCATGCCTAGATAGGCGGCATGGACGCAACCACGCTGCTGACGTCACAATCGATCACGGTCTGCGAGTTCCGCTGCGATGCCGGGCCGGACGATGCGCCGTTTGCCGAATGCCGCACGGGGCATTCCATCGCCTATGTCCGCTCGGGCAGCTTTGGCTGCCAGTGCCGCGCCGGGTTCTTCGAGCTGGTGGCGGGCTCGATGCTGGTCGGCGCGCCCGGCGAGGAATACACCTGCACCCACGAACATGTCTCAGGCGATGTCTGCCTCGGCTTCTTCTTTGGCGAGGATATGGTCGATGCCCTCAGTGGGCGGCGCGAGATCTGGCGCGTCGGCGCCATGCCGCCGCTACCTGAATTGATGGTGCTGGGCGAGCTCGCCCAGACGGCGGCAGATGGCAACAGCGACATCGGCCTCGACGAGGTCGGCCAGATTCTGGCCGGCCGTTTTGTCGACGTCGTTTCGGGCAAGCCGCGCAAGCCGACCACGCCCAATGCGCGCGACCGTCGCCGCGCGGTCGAGGCCGCGCTGTGGATCGACGACAATTCGCATGAGGAGGTCGATCTTGAGCAGGCCGCGAAGCAGGCGGGTCTCAGCCCGTTCCATTTCCTGCGGCTGTTCTCCAGCGTGCTCGGCGTCACCCCGCATCAATATCTGGTGCGCTCGCGGTTGCGGCACGCGGCGCGGCTGCTCGCGGATGACGACATCGCGGTCACCGATGTCGCCTATGACGTCGGCTTCGGCGATCTCTCCAACTTCGTCCGCACCTTCCACCGCGCCGCCGGCGTATCGCCGACCAAATTCCGCCAGGCCTCGCGCGGGGAGCGCAAGATTCTCCAAGAGTCGCCCCTTACCCCTGACTAGCTTCGTCCCCGGCGCGCGCCAGTTGCGGCGCGCTTTGCAAATGGAGACGAACATGTACGACCACATCGGACTTCGCGTGGCCGATCTCGACGCCGCGACGCGCTTCTACACCGCGGTGCTGGCGCCGCTCGGTTACGTGCTGTGCTCCAGTGGCGACGGTTATGCCGGCTTCGGGCCAAAGGGCGAACCGGCGCTGTGGCTGCACCTGAACAAGGGCCGCAAGGCCGACGGCGCGCACATCGCGTTTCGTGCCAAGGATCATGACGCAGTGAAGGCCTTCCACAGCGAAGGCCTGAAGAGCGGCGGCCGCGACAATGGCGGCGCCGGGCCGCGTAGGGATTACAGCCCGACCTATTACGCGGCGTTCCTGATCGACCCTGACGGCAACAATGTCGAGGCCGTGTGTAGCTGAGCGCTCACCGCTCGCGCCGTCATTGCGAGCGAAGTGAAGCAATCCAGCAATGTCTCCGCGGAGACGGTCTGGATTGCTTCGTCGCTCCGCTCCTCGCAATGACGAGGTTCTCGGCCGACATCCAACATCATCAAGGACACCTTCATGGCCTCCATCCACAACGACATCCTCCTCCCCGCCCCGGCGCACGTCGTCTGGGATGCGGTGCGCGACTTCGGTGCGCTGCATGAACGGCTGGTGCCGGGCTTCGTCACCGCCTGCACACTCGACGGCGATGCGCGCATCGTCACCTTCGCCAACGGCGCGGTGGCTCGCGAAGTGCTGGTCGATTGCAACGACGCGCGGCGGCGTCTCGTCTACGCCATCAGCAACGAGCGGCTGAAGCACTACAGTGCCTCGGTGCAGGTGATTGCCGAAGCCGACGACAAGAGCCGGATGATCTGGACCATCGACATGCTGCCGAACGATCTTGCGGCCTATGTCGAAGGCCAGACCAGGGAGGCCGTGATGGCCTTGCACAGAGCCTTTCCACCGGTCGCGGCCTGATCAGGCTCTGTGAGTTTCTTCACAGAGCTCCGCGCTCGCCGCCCGCAATCATGCCCCGCGTGCGTCCGGTTGGCTCCGCTCTTCCGGCGGTGCCGCGCACGCGAGGAGCATGCCATGAGAGGTGCGGACAAGGTAATCTGCCAGGCAGCGGCTGTGCTGCTGCTGTTTTCCGTCGCGAGCTCGCCGGCGAAGGCGCAGTTCCTCGGCGGCGGAGGTGCCGGCGGCGAGGACATGATGACCCAGATGGCCCCGATGCTGGAAATGATGAAGGCGAAGATGGGCAAACGCCGCTTCGCCATGATGATGCAGACCATGGGGCCGATGATGAGCCGCATGATGGAGAATGGCGGCGGCGGGCTCGGTGGCATGATGGGCGGCGGCGGCCTTGGTGGCCTGTCCGCCGGCAGTCTCGGCGGCGGCTTCGGCGCGCCCAACTACGGCGGCGCCACGCCGATGGGCGGAAGCGGCTATATGCCGACCGGGCTCGGCGGCATCGGCGCCGGCGACATCACGGGCATGCTCGGTGGTGCCGGTGGCGGCGACATGATGGCGATGATCCCGCAGCTGATGCGGCTCGCCAATGTCGGCGGCGGCGGCCATCGCCGCCACAGGCATCGCTAATCGGCGGCAGCGGACAGAGCCGGTCTGATCGCGCCCTTGCCGGCGCGCGGTCCCCAGCGAGTCAGCACCACGCTGGAGAGCGAGAGCACGCCGAGCACGACCATCGAGCTCGCGGCCAGCCAAAAAAAGCTCTGCGCGGTGGCCTCGTGGGTCGACAGCCACCAGCCGACGGCGGAGATGTAGACCAGCCGCGCCGTCTGCGCCAGCACCGGGCCGATCACCTTGGCCGCGCCCTGCGAGGAGAAATACATCACCGTAGCGATACCGAAAAACGCGTAGAACGGTCCGACCGTCGAGAGATATTGATGGCTCGCCGCGCGCACGGCGGCGCTGTCGGTGAAGATGTTGATCCAGAGGTCGGGGAACATCGCAACGACGCATGCCGGCGCGCCGACGGCGACGAAGGCGGCGGCGCTGGCGGTCCAGGCGATGCGCCGGGCGCGCGCGATGTTGCCCGCGCCGATCGCCATGCCCACCATCGGCACGCAGGCGATGCCGAACGAGAACGCGATCGAGGTCAGCAGGAATTCCAGCCGCGCACCGATGCCGTAGCCGGCGAGGATCGTGGTGCCGAACTTCGCCAGCATGTGGGTGAAAATCGAGATCGTCAGCACCGATTGCAGCGGCGAGAAGCAGGCGATGGCGCCGACCTTCAGGATGTCGAAAAACATCGCCCATTGGATCCGCAGGCCGCGCAGCTTCGGCGTGACACGCGCACGGCCCGAGAACAGGACCCAGCCCATGATGCCGATGTTCATGGTGTAGGCGATCAGCGCGCCGGCGGCGACGCCGCGCATGCCGAACTGCGGCACCGGGCCGAGCCCGAGGCCGAGCGTGCCGCCGAGCACGATCTGCCACGCCGCGGAGTTGAGGATCAGGAACGACGGCAGCTTCATGTTGCCGGTGCCGCGCAGCACGCCGGCCATGGTGTTGAGCAGCCAGGGCAGCACGGCACCGCCGAAAAACACCTGCGTATAAGCGACCGCATGCGTCAGCACATCGCCGCGGCCGCCGAGCATTTCGAGCACTTTGGGTCCGAAGATCAGCATGCCCAGCATGAAGACGAGGCCGAAGCTGATGCCGATCAGCAACGCGTGCGCGGCGAGCGTGCCGGCGCGCTCGCGATCGCCGGCGCCGAGCGCACGTGCAATGGCGGACGCCACCGCACCGCCCATGGCGCCGCCCGACATCGTCATGGTCAGAATGATGGTCGGGAATACCAGCGCCATCGCCGCCAGCGCCTCGACGCCGAGCCGGCCGATATAGGAGGTCTCGGCGATCACCGTGCAGGTGCCGGCCGACAGCGCGATCACGTTGGGCCAGGCAAGGCCGAGCAGCGTGCGCAGGATCGGCCCGTCGGTCAGCGCGCTTCGCACCGGCCGCGGAGGCGGCGGCAGCGGGCGCTCTTGCTCATCGACCGGGATTTCGGCGATGTCGGACATTTCCTCTCCGGGACACGAGCGCTCTTTGCGGCGCGGCAATGCTTGGGTGTGCCAATAAATATGTTCGCGCGCAGGGCGCGGGAGGGCTTGTTAGCACGGCGCGGAGCGATTGCTCCTGCGCCAGATGCAGGCGTGCCCTGCGGCAGCGCATTTCGATAGGTGGGGCTATTCGATCGCCCAGACCAGCGGCGACCTGCCTCCAGGAGCGGGGCGCAGATGCACGGCGATATGCCGACCGCATCCCGCCGCCAGGCCTTCGAACAGCCCAGCCAGCACCTTGGCGCAAGCCGGGTGATAGTCGGCGACGTCGTCCATCAGCTTCCAGCTCTGCTGGCGGATTTCAAGACTGCCTTCGGATGTCGCGGTCTCCGACGCGTCGTCCTGCGCTGCGAATAGCGCGCTCAGGAACGAGGCGAACTCGCGCGCGCCACCGCGACTCATCGCCAGCGCGGCCGCGACTTCGTCGAAATACTGCATCCCGATCAGCTTGCCGGTGAGGTGCAGCAGATAGCCGGCGTCTTCGGGGCCGAACAGCTGCACCATCACGGGCGCGGCGGTGCGGACATATTCCATCGCGTAGTTGCGATAGGCCTTTTCCAGGCGCGGCTTCGGCCAGCTTGCGACCGGCAGGGCCGGCGCGGTGGCCGCATCGAACAGCGGCGCTTCGAGGTGGCGCGCGAACACGAGCCGCTGGTCGAGCTCGAGCGGATGGTCGTATTGGTGGTAATAGCCTTCGAGTCCGTCCTGGCCGTCGACGCTCTGCTTGGTGCAGACGAAGCCGAGCCTGAGATCACCGAGCGCCACACCGTTATTGGCGTGCCAGCCGCGCAGCATGGCACGCGAGACCTCGCCCGGCACGCCGCAGATCGCGGTGCCCTTCCAGATCCAGCGCGGCGGCGGATAGCGGATCCAGGCCTTGGTGTCGCTCTCGTACATGTATTCGACATGCACGCCGCCGATCCAGTTGGAGAGGTAGTGATATTGCGCAGCCGCGACCGCCGGCGGCAGATGATCGATCCCGAGCTTCTTCAGCCCCGGCAGGAAGCGCTCCTGCTGCTGGCGGCGGAATACGCGGAAGACGAACTCGGCGGCGTCAGCGGTGCCGCGCCGCGTCACGACGGTGAGGATGAGGCCGGTGAAATAGGCGTGATAGAGGTCGGCGACCGCACGCCAGCGCTTCCATTGGGCTTGCTGCGCGGCATCCAAAGCGGCGGTCATGTTCGCTCCCGATCGTTGTTTCGATCGAGTGTGTCACCGCACCCCACGGCAGGCAACATGACGCCCGTGCAGAGCACCCTGCGCAGCCGCCCGTCAATTCCGCATCACGAAGTTTGCGGCGGCGTCTTGGCCGCGCGCTCGCGCTCGACCCGTTCGGTGACATCGCGCGCCATCGCCACGGATCCCAGCACGTTGTCGCCGGAATCGCGCACCAGCGCGAAAGTCATCTCGATGTAAAGCTTGCGTCCGCTCTTGTGCAGCGCGCGGGTCAGCGTCGGCCTGCCCGCAAGCTTCATCGCGCCGCTGGCGAGCGCCGCTTCAAAGCCCTTCCAGTGCGCGGCGCGCAGATGCGCGGGAATGATCAGATCGAGATTCTGGCCGAGCGCTTCCGCGGCGGTGAAGCCGAACAGGGCCGTCGCCGCTCCGTTCCAGCGCATGATCGTGCCGGACCGATCCGAATAGATCAGCGCGTCCGCGACGTTCTCGGCAATCTTTGCGTCGAGTTCGGATGGATTGCTCATCTCGTCACCTCGTAGCCCGGATGGAGCGGAGCGCAATCCGGGATTGTGCCACAAGCGAGACTGTCCCGGATGACGCTTGCGCTCTATCCGGGCTACAGGATCGCGCTACGCGCGGAAATGCTTCGATAGTTTGAGGCCCTGGGCCTGGTAGTTCGAGCCGATGCGCTGGCCGTACATCGCGTCGGGACGGGCCAGCATCTTCTCGTAAACGAGGCGGCCGACGATCTGGCCGTGCTCGAGGATGAACGGCACTTCGCGCGAGCGCACTTCCAGCACAGCACGCGAGCCCAACCCGCCGGCGCCGGCATAGCCGAAGCCGGGATCGAAGAATCCGGCGTAATGCACGCGGAATTCGCCGACCAAGGGATCGAACGGCACCATCTCCGCGGCGTAGTCGGGCGGCACCTGCACGGCTTCCTTCGAGGCGAGGATGTAGAACTCGCCGGGATCGAGGATCAGGCTGCCGTCGGGGCGGGCCGAGATCGGTTCCCAGAAATCTTCCACGGCGTAGCCGGAGCGGCGATCGACGTCGACGACGCCGGTGTGGCGCTTGGCGCGGTAGCCGACGAAGCCGCTCGCCTTCTCACCGGACAGGTCGACCGAGACGGCGACGCCGCCCGACAAATCCGCATCGTCGACATCGACGAGGCGCTCTGCGGCGTGCAGACCATCGAGCTCGTCGGCGTTGAGGATGGCATCGCCGGTGCGGAAGCGCACCTGGCTGAGCCGCGAGCCCTCGCGCACCAGCACCGGAAATGTCTTCGGGCTGATCTCGGCATAGAGCGGACCGTGATAGCCGGCGCCGATCATGTCGAAGCGGCGGGTGCCGTCGGCGATCACGCGGGTGAAGACGTCGAGCCGGCCGGTGGAGCTCTTGGGGTTCGCGGCCGCGACGATCTCCGGCGGCAAGGCGAGGCTCTCCAGCAGCGGCACGATGTAGACGCAATTGGTCTCCAGCACCGCGCCGTCGGCGAGGCTGAACTCGTGCAGCTTCAATTCGTCGATGCGCTCGGCGACGGTTGAGCCGGGACCGGGCAGGAAGCTGGCGCGGACGCGATAGGCGATGTCGCCGAGGCGCAGATCGAGGCTCGCCGGCTGGATCTGGCTCTCGACGAAGTCATAGGCGGGCAGGATGAGGCCCGCCTCCGCCATCGCCGCGATCATGCGGTCGGGCAGGATACCATTGGCGTCGGGCGCGACCGTGAACGTCAACCGGGGGTCCTCATCGGGGCTCAAATGCATCCGGGCAGGCCGGAAATACAGGTCTTTTACGGCTATCCGATGGACGCCTTGACGGAAAGGGCATTGCGGAATATGAGCATCACTTATCCCGTGGTGATTTGAGCCGGCCGGCTTGCAGCCACGTTAAATAAGTCGCTAAACAGGCCGGGGACCTCTGAGATCCCGGCCCGTGGACATGTCCAGGCCGGTTTTTTTGTGACCGTTTTCGCGTGAAGCGGTCATGTCGGAGGTACCTATGTCGAAGTCGACCGCCAACTACCGCCCCGAAACCCGCCTGGTCCATTCCGGCACCCTGCGTTCGCAATATGGCGAGACGTCGGAGTCGCTGTTCCTGACCCAGGGCTACGTCTACAACAGCGCCGAGGAGTGCGAGGCGCGGTTCAAGGGCGAGGATCCGGGCTTCATCTATTCGCGCTACTCCAATCCCACCATCGCAATGTTCGAGCGCCGCATGATCGAGCTCGAGGGCGCCGAAGCCGCCCGCTCGGCGGCGACAGGCATGGCCGCGGTGACGACCGCGATCCTAGCGCCGCTCAAGGCCGGCGATCACGTGGTGGCCTCGCGGGCGCTGTTCGGCTCGTGCCTCTACGTCGTGCAGGACCTGTTGCCGCGTTACGGCATCGAGACCACGCTGGTCGACGGGCTCGACCTCGACCAGTGGCAGCGCGCAATGCGACCGAACACCAAGACGTTCTTCCTGGAGAGCCCGACCAATCCGACGCTCGACGTGCTCGACATCCCTGCCATCGCCGAGATCGCGCACAAGGGCGGCGCGCGGCTCGTGGTCGACAACGTGTTCGCAACGCCGATCTGGCAGAGCCCGCTCGCGCTCGGGGCCGACGTCGTCGTCTATTCCGCGACCAAGCATATCGACGGCCAGGGCCGCTGCCTCGGCGGCATCATCCTGTCGTCGGAAGCCTTCATCGCCGAGCACATCCACAATTTCATGCGCCAGACCGGCCCGTCGATCTCGCCGTTCAACGCCTGGGTCCTGCTCAAGGGCCTGGAGACGCTGGGCGTGCGCGTGCGCGCGCAGACCGACACCGCCTCGCGCATCGCCGAGGTGCTGGCGAGCCATCCGAAGATCGCGCGGCTGGTCTATCCCGGCCGCGCCGATCATCCGCAGGCCGCGCTGGTGAAAAAGCAGATGCGCGGCGGCTCGACGCTGGTCGGCTTCGAGGTCAAGGGCGGCAAGGCGGCTGCGTTCCGCGTGCTCAACGAGCTGAAGCTCGCGCGGATCTCGAACAATCTCGGCGACGCCAAGAGCCTCGTCACGCACCCGGCGACCACGACGCATCAGCGCCTGAAGCCGGACGACCGCGCCGCGCTCGGCATCGGCGAAGGTTTTATCCGCTTCTCCGCGGGGCTGGAGCATCCGGACGATCTGATCGAGGATCTGACGGCGGCGCTGGAGAAGGCGTAGCTACGCATCCGCGTCTCGTAGGGTGGGCAAAGCGAAGCGTGCCCACGTCTTCTTCCTTCGTATCACCGAGCGATGGTGGGCACGGCGCTGTGCGCCTTTGCCCACCCTACGGCGCCGCCTACATCGGCCGATACGTTCTCACATCCGCTGGCACGTTCACGCCCAACTTGATCTGCCCCACCGAGCGGATGATGTCGTCGCCGAGCAGCTGGGCGAAGCAGGCGTAGCCCCAATCGTTCATGTGCAGGCCGTCGGCGATGACGAAGCTCTCGACCGGGATCGATTGGTTCTCGTGCCAGTCGCGCATCACCTCGAAGCGCGGGAAGATGCCGACGTGGCGCAGCTCGGCGACCTTGCCGAGCAGGTGCACCATCTTGCCGGCGCTCTCCTTGCGCTGGTTGACGGCCGGCGAATATTGCGGATCGACCAGCACGATGTCGGCACCGCCTGCGGCCTGGATGCGGCTGATGCCGTCCTCGACCAGCTTTGCGGTCTCGCCGGGATCGAGATTGCGCAGCACGGCATTGGTGCCGACCTGCCAGATCACGAGATCCGGATGCACGTCGATCACCTGCGTCTGCAGGCGCTTCATCATCTCGGGCGCGTCCTCGCCGCCGACGCCGGCATTGACGACGGTGATGTCGGCGGTCGGATAGTGCCGGCGCAGCTGCGCGGCGAGCCGGTTCGGATAGTTGAACTCCGGCGAGCTGGCGCCGAAGCCCGCGGTCGACGACGAGCCGAACGCGACGATGACGACAGGCTTGCCCGCGACGAGCTTGCCCGCAACATGCGGGAGCGTGCCCATCGCCTTCGAGCCACCCTTGTTCGCGTCTTTGGGCGGCAGGCAGGGCACGCGGCTGAAAATGTCGGCGGCGGACTTGGCGACCTGCTTCACCTTGTCGACGGCACGCGCCGTGACGCCGCGCTGCTCGGGCGACGTTGCTGCGACCGTGGTCTGGGAAGGCGAAGCGGGGGCGGGATCAACCGACTGCGCGGGTGCGGGCGTCGCCTGCGCGGCCGGCGCCTGCGCATGCGAGGCCGGCGCCAGCAACAGCAGCATCGCGGCTGCAGGTGCGGCCAACCATGCCGTCAGGCAAAAAGGGCGGAGAGAACTCATTAACGCTAGACCTCAATTTTGCTGCTGGGCCGGCTCCAGATGGGCAGCGTCGATCACGAACTGTGCCAACGCCCGGCCAAGGCAATCATGGACCTGTTTCGCCAGTTCGGGCCCGCGGGACGGGCTGAACAGGTCGAACTGACCCTGATCATTCCACTGCCGCATGATCGCAAAACGATCGAACAGCGGAATATCATGCTCCTGCGCCACTACGCGCATATTATCGAGAAAAGGCTGCGCCGAGATCATGGTTTCGGTGCGCGGGCTGTACTGCAAATTCATCAAGACGACGTCAGCCCCTGCCTTTTGCAACGCAACAACCCCTTCGGTCACGGCGCCGCGAAATTCGTCGGGATCGATGGATCGGATGGCGTCCACCGTCCCGGTCTGCCAGATCACCAAAGTAGGCGTTTTTGCTTCTATCAGCTTAACGAAGGTGGAGGCGGCCTCCTCTGCCGTTCGCTTGCTCTGTATTTCTACGGAGACGTGCACCACCTCGGACGCCGGCAGCTTCTCCTTGAGGATCGCCTCCATGCGCGCCGGATAGGAGCTGCTCTCCGACGACGGAATCGTGGTCGAGCGGCTGCCGATGACGAGAATGTCGAGGGGTTTGCCGGCCTTGACGGCCGCGGCCACCTTGGGAAGCTGGCTTTCGCTGGTCAGCAGATAAGACGGCAGCTCGCACGCCGCGGGGACGGCAGGCGCAGGCGCGGCATCGCCCGCGCGCGCCACAGGCGCGGCGAGGCTACCGCATAGCAGGACCAGGCTCAGGAGAACCTTCGCCTTCATCAGCCCCCTCCCGCCAAATCGGCGTTGCCGACGGCGTTTTTGGTCTTCGCACCGCTCTTGTCAGCCACGCGCTTGTACCACGAAATCACCCAGGCCACGCCCCACATGATCAGGACCCCGGAGAGACTAATCAGCGCATGCATGGCCGCGCCGCCGGACACTTCGGCGAGAATGAAATGGCCGGCGAAGGCCAGGAAGACACCGAGACAGAAGATCTCGAGGGAATGCTGGCCACATAGAATCAATGGTCGCAGCCAGCGCGATTTCAAGCCCGGCCAATCCCGGGGCAGGAAGCGCACGGTGAGCGCGGCCAGCGCCAGGAAATGCGTGAAGCGCAGCACGTCGAGATCGGTCTTGTCGATCGGATACATCCACTGCTCGAGCCGTTTCGGCATGAAGTGGGAGAGCTGCGGCACGTACCATGTCAGCGTCACGCAGAACGCCGCCGCGAGATAGGCGATCGATATCCACATCGTCACGGGCGAGGCCAGGATGCGCGACATCCGTCGCGCACCTCCGAGCGCGCACCATGCACCGAACACGAACAGCAATTGCCAGGCGAAGGGATTGAAGGCCCAGAAGCCGTTCGGATAGGCCGACAGGTAGAGGTCGTATTCCCAGGTGACCGCGTAGAGCACGACCGAGAGGCCGAGCGTGACGTCGGGGCGCCATTTCATCGACCACAGGATCAGCGGCAGCGCCAGCATCAGCACGATGTAGAGCGGCAGCACGTCCATGTTGACGGGACGGAAGCGCAGCAGCAGCGCCTGCACGATGGTGATGTCGGGCTGCTTGAGGAAATCCAGAATGCCCATTTCCTCGGTGTAGAGCGGGTTCTCGAACCGGGTCGCGACATAGGAGATCTCGGCGAGGAAGATCGTGAACAGGAAGACGTGGGCGACGTAGATCTGCCAGACCCGGCGCAGGATCCGCGCGGTGGCGATGAGGACGCCACTCTCCAACATCGCTCTTCCGTAGACGAAGGCGGCGGTGTAGCCGGAGATGAAGATGAAGATCTCGGTGGCGTCGCTGAAACCGTAATTGCGGATCGTGAACCACGTCAACAGACTGGCCGGCAGATGGTCGATGAAGATCAGCCACAGCGCGAGGCCGCGGAACAGGTCGAGCCGAAGCTCGCGCTCGCCGATGGCGGGCAGCGTGATGGCCGGCGCGGCGGCGCGGGGCTTGCTCCCTGCGGGTTTGGCCCCCGCGGTTCCCGCGATCGTCTGTCCCGTCACTTGGTCGGCAATGGTCATCGGGGGCCAAAAACCCTTCCGCAAATCGCGACGTGTCAAGGAGTGTACCGGTCCGCTCGCCATCTCGCAAAGCGGCCGGACCTTCGGGGTGTCATTCCCTTTGAATTCTGGCGGGACGATGTCGCCAAAGCCGCCCGCGGCGTTTGGTTCCGGAGCCGGATTTCGGTATGGTAGCAACCATGTACCGCGCCGTGACCCGCCACATCGAAGTGACCGTCGAGCCGAACTTTGTTCCGGAACAGTCGTCGGCCGACCGTTCCCGCTACTTCTGGTCCTACACCATCGTCATCACCAATTCCGGTGAGGAGACCGTGCAGCTCAAGACCCGGCACTGGATCATCACCGATGCCTCTGGCCGCCAGCAGGAGGTGAAGGGCGAGGGCGTGGTCGGCGAGCAGCCGATCCTGGCCCCCGGCGAACGCTTCGAATACACCTCCGGCGTGCCGCTCTCGACCGCCTCCGGCTTCATGACCGGCCGCTACCAGATGGTCACCGAAAGCGGCGAGCGCTTCGAGATCGACGTGCCGGCGTTTTCCCTGGACAGCCCGGACAGCAAGCGGGTGTTGAATTAGGGGCGGTCGGTCTCGATGTCGTAGGGTGGGCAAAGCGAAGCGTGCCCACGTATCTTTCGCGACCGGGAGAAATCGTGGGCGGCGCGAGAGCGCCTTTGGCCACCCTACGAGATCGAGCTTGTGGCAGGCAGCTTGCAGACATGGCTTTGCGGCCTCGCGGCGCGTTTCGCCCGAGCTTTGCTTGATCTCTCCACACCCTCAAATCCAAGAGGGCACAGGGAAGGCCGGGTGCCGACAGGCACCCGCGGTCCGCTGCGCGAAAAGCGCACGCAGAAAACCGCACAGCAGCATACAGGTGTCGCCGATCACTCGGCCTTCCCTGCGCGATGGTTGGACGGCTTATGCCGTGATCTCCCGGGAGCCGAACTTTCCTTTGGCCTCCCTCGCCGTTCGAATTGGATGATGCCGTCCACCCGGTTGGGCTCGCGCACATCTTCGATCCGGCTTGACCGTAGCAACGACGGCCAGGACCACACGGTTTTGCCGTACGCACGGCCCGCCATTTCGCCGCAGTATTCCCGGCCCTGTCGACGAAGCCGGAAACTTACAGGCGAGACGAAGCCTAGCAGCGCCGTCGTCCGCACGCGGTTACGGACTCACAGGGACTACCCGCCCTGCCCGCACCCTTCGTGCCGACGCTGCCGCGTCCACCGCAAGCCCGGCTCGCGATCAAGACGACCTCGAGATCGCCCCTCTTGGTGAGCCGGGATGGGCGATACATACGCCGAAACCGAATTTCGGTAAAGTGGAATATTTTTGGCGAGATGGATTGACAGAGGCCGACACAGGCCAGGTGCCGTAGCCCGGATGGAGCGCAGCGCAATCCGGGACGGCCCGAGATGCCGGGCGGGCGGCCCCGGATTACGCTGACGCTCCATCCGGGCTACGAAAGCAGTGCCCCGTCTTTTGCCGTCATCAGAGAGATCGTGGGCACGGCGCAAGTGCGCCTTTGCCCCCTATGCCTACGAGCCCGACGCGTCTTCTACGCCCGCCTCATGCGGCGTGAACTGGTACACCGACGAGCAGAATTCGCAGGTCACGACCACCTTCTCGTCCTTGACCATCGCGGCGCGGTCGTCGGGCGAGAAGCTCTTGAGCATCGCGGCAACCGCGTCGCGCGAGCAGGAGCACTGCGCCTTGAGCACCATCGGATTGAACACGCGCACGCCGCGCTCGTGGAACAGGCGGAACAGCAGCCGCTCGCCGGAGAGCTCGGGATCGATCAGTTCGACGTCTTCGACCGTCTCGATCAGCGAGCGCGCCTCGACCCAGGCGTCGTCCTCCGCGACAGCGTGCACCTCGACGCCGTCTGGCGCATCGCCGGGATGCAGATCAGCCTGCCGCGCGCGCTCCGGCGCCTTCGGCAGAAACTGCATCAGCATGCCGCCGGCGCGCCAGCGATGCTTACCGCCGTCATTCGAGCGCCACTCCTCGCCGACCGCGAGACGCACCTTGGTGGGGATCTGCTCGGAGCGCAGGAAATATTCGTGGGCGGCGTCTTCCAGGCTGCCGCCGTCGAGCGCGACCAAGCCCTGGTAGCGGCTCATGTCGGGCCCCTGGTCGATGGTCATGGCGAGATGGCCGCGGCCGAGCAGCGTGCCGGAGTCTTTTGCCTCGCCAAGGCGCGCAGCATCGAAGCGCGCATAGGCGCGCAGGCGATCCGGCGCCTGATAGTCCACCACCAGGAACGACACCGGGCCGTCGGTCTGGGCCTGCAGGATGAAGCGGCCCTCGAATTTCAGCGCCGAGCCGAGCAGCGTCGTCAGCACGATGGCCTCGCCGAGCAGCTTGCCGACCGGCGCGGGATAATCGTGCTTGGTGAGAATGTCGTCGAGCGCCGGACCAAGCCGCACCAGGCGGCCGCGCACGTCGAGCGCGTCGACCTCATAGGGCAGCACGGCATCGTCGATCGGAACCGCGGATGGCGCGCGAACCGGGCCTTCGGGCCCGGCTTTCATGTTAGGGGATTGGGAAACCATGGCGCATTATCTGGGGTCGGTCGATGCAAATTGGAAGAGGCATGCCCGCATTCCTCACGGAACGACGGCTCGCGTAGCCCGGATGGAGCGCAGCGCAATCCGGGAGATCTTTCCGCGCGTTGAGAACCCGGATTTCGCTGCGCTCCATCCGGGCTACAAGAGGCTACTTCACCGCGTCGAAGCACCAGGCCAGAATGCCCTTCTGCGCGTGCAGGCGGTTTTCGGCCTCGTCGAACACCACCGATTGCGGGCCGTCGATCACTTCATCGGTGACCTCCTCGCCGCGATGGGCAGGCAGGCAGTGCATGAACAGCGCATCGGGCTTGGCCAGCGACATCAGCTTGCCGTTGACCTGATAGGGCTTCAGCACGTTGTGGCGATGCTCGCCCTCCTTGTCGCCCATCGACACCCAGGTGTCGGTGACGACACAATCGGCGCCCTTCACAGCGGCTTCCGGATCGGTGCCGAGCATGATCGATGCGCCTGATGTCTTGATGAAGTCGCGCATCGCCTTTTTCGGTGCAAGCTCGGGCGGCGTCGCGACGTTGAGCTGGAACTTGAAGCGCTCGGCGGCATGCGCCCAGGACGCCAGCACGTTGTTGTCGTCGCCGGTCCAGGCCACCGTCTTGCCCTCGATCGAGCCGCGGTGCTCCTCGAAGGTCATGAGGTCAGCCATCACCTGGCAGGGATGCGAGCGCCGCGTCAGACCGTTGATGACAGGCACGGTGGCGTTGGCCGCAAGCTCCAGCAGCGCCTCGTGATTGAGGATACGGATCATGATGGCGTCGACATAGCGCGACAGCACGCGCGCGGTGTCGGCGATGGTCTCGCCGCGACCGAGCTGCATCTCGGCACCGGTGAGCATGATGGGCTCGCCGCCGAGCTGGCGCATGGCGACGTCGAACGACACCCGCGTCCGCGTCGAGGGGCGCTCGAAAATCATCGCCAGCGTCTTGCCTTCGAGCGGCCTGACCGGCTGCTGCGCCTTCTGCTTCGCCTTCATGGCGCTTGACGCCGCGAGCATGCGCTTGAGCTCCGACAAGGGGAGCTCGTTGATGTCGAGAAAGTGCTTCGGAGTTTTGTTGGGGGACTTGCTCATCAGCTTGCCGCCCGCTTGGTCTGACTGGACGAGATCGCAGCGCAGGCACGCTCGAGCCTGACGACGCTGTCCTCGATCTCGGCTTCGGTGACGATCAAAGGCGGCAGGAAGCGCACGACGTTGTCGCCCGCGCCGACGGTGAGCAGTTTTTCGCTGCGCAAGGCCGCCACGAGATCGCCCGAGGGCACCACGGCCTTGATGCCGATCAGGAGGCCCTCGCCGCGCACTTCGCTGACGACATCGGGATGGCGGTCGATCACCGAGGCGAGCTTCTGCTTGAGCAGCAGCGACATCTTCTGCACGTGGTCGAAGAAGCCGGGCTTGAGCATGACGTCGAGCACCGCGTTGGCCGCCGAGATCGCCAGCGGGTTGCCGCCGAAGGTCGAACCGTGCGAGCCGGGGCCCATGCCGGAAGCCGCTTCCGCGGTCGCCAGCACCGCGCCGATCGGGAAGCCGCCGCCGAGCGCCTTCGCCAGCGACATCACGTCGGGCGTGACGCCGGTGCGCCTGTAAGCGAACAGATCGCCGCTGCGGCCCATGCCGGTCTGCACCTCGTCGAAGGCCAGCAGCAGGCCCTTGTCGTCGCAGAGCTGGCGCAACGCCTTGAGGAAGGCAGGGGTCGCCGAGCGCACGCCGCCCTCGCCCTGGATCGGCTCGATCAGGATGCCGGCGGTGTGCGGGCCGATCACCTTCTTCACGGTCTCGATGTCGCCGTGCGGCACCTGGTCGAAGCCGTCCATCGGCGGGCCGAACCCTTCGAGATATTTCGCCGAGCCGGTCGCAGCCAGCGTTGCCAGCGTGCGGCCATGGAAGGCGCCTTCGAAGGTGATGATGCGGTAGCGCTCGGGATGCCCCTTGGAGAAGTGATGATGGCGGACCAGCTTGATCACGCCCTCCAGCGCCTCGGCGCCGGAATTGCAGAAGAACACGAAGTCCGCGAAGCTCTCATTGCACAGGCGCACGGCGAGCTTCTCGCCGTCCGGGCTCTGGAACAGGTTCGACATGTGCCAGAGCTTCGTCGCTTGCTCCTGCAACGCCTTGATCAGATGCGGGTGGCAATGGCCGAGCGCATTGACGGCGACGCCGGAGGTGAAATCGAGATAGCGATCGCCATTGGTCGCGATCAGCCAGCAGCCTTCGCCGCGTTCGAAACCGAGGTCGGCCCTGGCGAAAACGGGGAGCAAATGCGGCGCTGCGCTGTTAGTCATGACGGTCACTTGAATGTTGCGGACGGTGTGACGCGTGCATTGCGCAACGCACCAGACCGGCCCGGAAAACGAAACGTGCCGCCTTTTAAGGGCGGCACGTGACACCATCTTATGCCGGGTAGAACGGGTGTCAATGCCGCCCGGAAAGCCTCGGGAAACGCTGAATCCGTAGTCTTGCGGTGCCGATTTCGCGGGTTTTCAGTACGGAACATGTGGAAGCGAGTCGGCGGACTCTTGCGCGGGAGTCACGCCATATTGTAGCGTTTGGATTGTCAGATACGACATCTCGTGCAGCGGTTCTGATCCCAAGAGTCCTCATGTACCGGCGTAAACGTTCGGGCGTCAGTCACGCGCCCGGCGAGCCTTAAGGGATTCTGGCGGCACGGGTTTTTGAAGGCTTAGCAATCGCCGCAAGGGCGCCAGGACGGCAGCCGCGCAGCGAGGGAAAGGGTGCAATGACGGTTTTGACCTGGTCCGATGATCGCGTCGAGCAGCTGAAAAAGCTCTGGGAGGCCGGACTTTCGGCCAGCCAGATCGCAGCAGAGCTCGGCAATGTGACCCGCAATGCCGTGATCGGCAAAGTGCACAGGCTCGGTCTGTCCGGCCGCGCCAAGAGCCCTTCGTCGGCGGCGCCCCGGCCGCGCAAGGCGCGTCCGGCGCAGCACATGATGCGGGTGACCCGCCCCATCGCGCGCGGCAACACCGCGCTGGCGCAGGCCTTCGAGGTCGAGGTGGAAGCCGAACCGGTCACCTACGACAACGTGGTGCCGATGAGCCAGCGGCTGTCGCTGCTCGAGCTGAACGAGGCGACCTGCCACTGGCCGGTCGGCGATCCCTCGAGCCCGGATTTCTTCTTCTGCGGCGGCAAGGCGCTGTCCGGCCTGCCCTATTGCGCGCAGCACTCGCGCGTGGCGTATCAACCGGCGGCGGATCGCCGTCGTGCCCCGGCGAAGCCGGGCCCGCGGTGAGCTTGCGGATTAGTTGACCGTAAGAACGGCAGCCGTCACATGGCGGCGCCTCAACCAACTTGATGTCGTCCCGGACAAGCGCGCCCCAAGCGCGCGCAGATCCGGGACCCATAGCCACCGCAAGATGTGGTTACGGGGACTCGGAGTTACCTTTTCGCAAGACAACTGCTGCCTGTGGTTATGGATCCCGGATCTGCGCTGATGCTTGTCCGGGACGACACCGAGTGTGTAGCGACAGTCTGCCAAAAGCCCTACGTCTGCTCCGCCTTGGCAAACCGATCGTCCAGCGCGTAGCCGGCGCCGCGGACGGTGCGGATCGGGTCCTGCTCGCGGCCGAGATTGAGCAGCTTGCGGAGGCGGCCGATATGGACGTCGACGGTGCGCTCGTCGATATAGATGTCGCGGCCCCAGACGCTGTCGAGCAGCTGCTCGCGCGAGAACACGCGGCCGGGATGCTCCAGGAAGAACTCCAGCAGGCGATATTCGGTCGGGCCGAGATCGATCGGCCGGCCCGAGCGCGCCACGCGGCGCTTGTCGCGGTCGAGCTCGATGTCGCCATAGGCCAGCACTGTCGCGAGCCGCTCGGGGCTGGCGCGCCGCAACAGGCCCTTCACGCGCGCGAGCAGCTCCGGCACCGAGAACGGCTTGACGATGTAATCGTCGGCGCCGGTCGCAAGCCCCCGCACCCGCTCGCTCTCCTCGCCGCGCGCGGTGAGCATGATGATCGGCAGCTGCTTGGTGTCGGGCCGGGTGCGCAGGCGCCGGCACAGCTCGATGCCGGACAGGCCCGGCAGCATCCAGTCGAGCACGATCAGATCGGGAATGTGCTCCTTGAGGCGGGTGTCGGCGTCGTCGCCGCGCATGACCGTCTCGACGTCATAGCCGTCGCCTTCGAGGTTGTAGCGAAGCAGCTCGGTAAGGGCTTCTTCGTCCTCAACCACCATAATGCGTGCGCCCATGGTGTCGTCGCTCCTTAAAGTCTTCAGGTATTCGGGATCGTCGTGGCGAAATTGGTCATGTCGCCCTTCGGCCGCTTGTCGGTGATCGCCTGGCCCTCGATCATGTAGAACACGGTCTCGGCGATGTTGGTGGCGTGGTCGCCGATCCGCTCGATGTTCTTGGCGCAGAACATCAAATGGATGCAGAACGAGATGTTGCGCGGATCCTCCATCATGTAGGTGAGGAGCTCGCGGAACAGCGAGGTGCAGATCGCGTCGACTTCCTCGTCGCCCTTCCACACCGCCATCGCCGCCGGCAGGTCGTGCGCGGCATAGGCATCCAGCACCGACTTGACCTGCTGCTGCACGAGGTCGGTCATGTGCTCCAGGCCGCGAAACAGCTTCAGCGGATGGAAATCCGTCTCAAGCGCGGCGACGCGCTTGCCCATGTTCTTGGCGAGGTCGCCGATCCGCTCGAGGTCGGTCGCGACGCGCATGGCGCCGACGATCTCGCGCAAGTCCACCGCCATCGGCTGGCGGCGGGCGATGGTGAGCACGGCGCGCTCCTCGATGCGCTTCTGCAGCGTGTCGAGGTCGGCGTCGATGGTGACGACGCGCTGGCCGAGCGCGACGTCGCGGCGGATCAGCGCGTCGACGGAATCGACGATCATGCGCTCGGCAATGCCGCCCATCTCGGCGACCAAGCGGGTGAGTTCCTGGAGGTCGGTGTCGAAGGCCTTTGCGGTATGTTCGGTACCCATATTGCGTCTCCTCAGCCGAACCGGCCGGTGATGTAGTCCTGCGTGCGCCGATCGGTCGGCGACGTGAAGATCTTGCTGGTATCGTCGAACTCGATCAGCTCGCCGAGATACATGAAGGCGGTCTTGTCGGAGACGCGCGCCGCCTGCTGCATGTTGTGGGTGACGATCGCGATCGTGTAGTTCTCGGACAGTTCCTGGATCAGCTCCTCGACCTTGGCGGTCGAGATCGGGTCGAGCGCCGAGCAGGGCTCGTCGAACAAGATCACTTCAGGGCGCACCGCGACCGTGCGGGCGATGCACAGGCGCTGCTGCTGGCCACCCGAGAGCGACAGGCCGGAAGCGTTGAGCTTGTCCTTGACCTCGTTCCACAGCGCGCCGCCGCGCAGCGCCTTCTCGACGCGGTCGTCCATCTCGGACTTCGAGATCTTCTCGTAGAGGCGGATGCCGAAGGCGATGTTCTCGTAGATCGTCATCGGGAACGGCGTCGGCTTCTGGAACACCATGCCGACCCGGGCGCGCAGCAGGTTGAGGTCGAGCTTGGGGTCGAGGATGTTGGTCTGGTCCAGCATCAGCTGGCCGGTGGCGCGCTGGCCCGGATAGAGGTCGTACATCCGGTTGAAGATGCGCAGCAGGGTGGACTTGCCGCAGCCCGACGGACCGATGAACGCCGTGACGCGGTTGGCGCCGAGCGTCAGGTTGATGTTCTTCAGCGCGTGGTGCTCGCCGTAATAGAAGTTGAGGTTGCGCACCGTCACCTTGGCGGGCGCCTCGGGCAGCACCGGCGCCTGCGGAAGGCCGCCGGACGCGCTCATCGATACGGAAAGATCACTCATTTTGCGGTCCTCTCGGCGCCAAGGATGCGCGCGCCAATGTTAAGGGCAAGCACGGTCAGGGTGATGAGCAGGGCGCCGCTCCACGCCAACTGCTTCCAGTAGGCGTAGGGGCTCTGCACGAAATTGTTGATGGTGACGGGCAGGTTGGCCATCGTCTTGTTCAGGCCGAGGCTGAAGAACTGGTTCGACAGCGCGGTGAAGAGCAGCGGCGCGGTCTCGCCGGCGACGCGGGCGGTGGCGAGCAGCACGCCGGTGATGAGGCCGGACCGGGCCGCACGATAGGCGATCCGCTTGATCACCAGCGAGCGTGGCAGGCCCAGCGCCGAGGCCGCCTCGCGCAGCGGATTCGGCACCAGCAGCAGCATGTCCTCGGTGGTGCGCAGCACGACCGGGATCACGATGACCGCGAGCGCCAGGCTGCCCGCGATCGCGGAGAAGCCACGCATCGGCACCACCACCGCGCCGTAGATGAACAGGCCGATGATGATCGAGGGCGCCGAGAGCAGGATGTCGTTGATGAAGCGGATCACCGAGGTCAGGCGGTCGTTGCGGCCGTATTCGGCGAGGTAGGTGCCGGCGAACAGGCCGAGCGGCGCGCCGATGCCGACGCCGATCACCGTCATGATGATCGAGCCGACGATCGCGTTGCGCAGGCCGCCTTCGGTCGAACCCGGAGGCGGCGTATCCGCGACGAAGAGCTCGAGATTGAGGCCGGCAAGGCCGTTGAAGAGCAGCGTGATCAGGATCAGCGCGAGCCAGGTGACGCCGAAGGCGGCCGCGGCGAAGCAGAGCCCGCGGATGACGATGTCCGTGCGGCGACGGCGCGAATAGATCGGATTGAGGGCCATGACCTTACTTCCCCGCCTTCTTGTCCAGCCGCATCAGCATCAGCCGCGCGGCGGCCAGCACGAAGAACGTCAGCACGAACAGCAAGAGGCCGAGCAGGATCAGGCCGGACTGGTGCAGGCCGTCGCTCTCGGCGAACTCGGATGCGATCGCCGCCGAGATCGTGGTGCCCGGCGCGAAGATCGATGAGGAGATGCGGAACGAGTTGCCGATGATGAAGGTCACCGCCATGGTCTCGCCGAGCGCGCGGCCCAGCGCCAGCATGACGCCGCCGATGATGCCGACCCGGGTGTAGGGGATCACCACGCTGCGGACGACTTCCCAGGTGGTGCAGCCGACGCCGTAGGCGGCCTCCTTCAGCACCGGCGGCACCGTCTTGAACACGTCGACCGAGATCGAGGTGATGAAGGGCAGCACCATGATGGCGAGGATCAGCGCGGCGTTGAACGTGCTGAGATAGGACGGCGGACCCGCGAAGATCGCGCCCAGCACCGGGACCCCGTCGAAGATCCTGATCATGAAGGGCTGGAAGCTGTTGGCCAGGAACGGGCCCAGCACGAAGAAGCCCCACATGCCGTAGATGATCGAGGGAATGCCGGCGAGCAGCTCGATCGCCATGCCGATCGGGCGGCGCAGCCATTGCGGGCAGAGCTCGGTGAGGAAGATCGCAATACCGAGACCGACCGGAATGGCGATCAGCATCGCGATGAAGGAGGTGACGAGCGTGCCGTACATCGGCCCGAGCGCGCCGAGCACCGGCGGATCGGCCGACGGCGCCCAGCGCTGCGTCCACAGGAAGGAGAAGCCGAACTCCCTCATCGCCGGGTACGCGCCGACGATCAGCGAGATGATGATGCCGCCGAGGATCAGCAGCACCGAGATCGCGGACAGCCGCGTGATCCAGTAGAAGGTGACGTCGCCGAGCTTGAACGCACCCAAGGCCTTGGCGCGGTCATACGGTCCGGCGTCGTCGATTACATCGCTCTGAACGGCCATTTCTGCCACGCCGATCCCCTGTACCCGTTTTATATACGCTTGTTCTTGGTGTTTTTGGTGCCGTGCCCCGGATGCGGTGCGCCGCTGATCCGGGGCCTAGTTCTTGTGGGTCCCGGCTCTGCGCCGCAACGTTTCACGTTGCAGCGCGTCCGGGACAGGAGAGCCTGGCTCAGCTCTTGATCTCGGCAGCCCAGGTCTTCTCGATCAGCTGGACGACGCTGTCCGGCATCGGGATGTAGTCGAGCTCTTCAGCCATCTTGTCGCCGCTCTTGAAGGCCCAGCGGAAGAACTTGATGGCTTCCTGCGAGGCCGCCTTGTCGGTGGCGGATTTGTGCATGAGGATGAAGGTCGCCGCGGTGATCGGCCAGGACTTCTCGCCGGGCTGGTCGGTCAGGATGACGTAATAGCCGGGCGCCTTGGCCCAGTCGGCATTGGAGGCGGCCGCCTGGAAGGCTTCGACGGTCGGCTGCACCGGCTTGCCGGCCTTGTTGACGAGACCGGTGTAGGTCAGCTTGTTCTGCTTGGCATAGGCGTACTCGACATAGCCGATCGAGTTCTTGGTCTGGCTGATGTTGCCCGACACGCCTTCGTTGCCCTTGGCGCCGACGCCGACCGGCCACTCGACCGCGGTGCCCTCACCGACCCTGCTCTTCCAGTCCGCGCTGGCCTTGGAGAGGTAGTTGGTGAAGTTGAAGGTGGTGCCCGAACCGTCCGAGCGGCGGACCACGGTGATGGCTTCCGAAGGCAGCTTCGCGTTCGGATTGAGCTTCTTGATCGCGGCGTCGTCCCACTTGGTGATCTTGCCGAGATAGATGTTGGCCAGCGTCTCGCCGTCGAACACCAGCTCGCCCGGCTTCACGCCCTCGAGGTTGACGACGGGAACGATGGCGCCCATCACCATCGGCCACTGCACGAGGCCGTCCTTCTCGAGCTGCTCGGCCTTGAGCGGCGCGTCGCTGGCGCCGAAGGTCACGGTCTTGGCCTGGATCTGCTTGATGCCGCCGCCGGAACCGATCGACTGGTAGTTCAGGCCGTTGCCGGTCTCCTTCTTGTAGGCGTCAGCCCACTTCGAATAGATCGGGAACGGGAACGTCGCGCCGGCACCCGTGATATCGGCGGCAAGCGCCACCGTCGTCGATGCGGCGACCAAGCCGGCAGCGACGATCGTCTTGAGGAAATTCATGCTGGTCTCCATACGGGGGAGCGAAGCGCCATCCGCGCCCGATCGCGCTCCCCACGCCGCCCCTTTAGGAGCGGTCGGCTGTGCTTTTACGAAGGTTTCGTGACAGTCGGATGACACCTTCAAGCGATTGAAATCGCTTGGTTATCCCGTCTAAACTAAAGTCTTAGCCTGGGGAAAACAGGCGGTGAAAGTGGCGCCCTGTTTGGGCACGCTTTCGATCAAAAGCCGGCCGCGATGGCGGTTAAGAATATGTTTCACCAGCGATAATCCGAGTCCGGTTCCGCCTTGCGAGCGGCTGTCGCCGACGTCCACCCGATAGAACCGCTCGGTCAGCCGCGGCAGGTGCTCGGGCGCGATGCCGGGGCCGAAATCGCGGACCATGATCCGGATTTCCTGAGTTCCATCAGTGGCTGCGGCTGAGCTCAGCGACACGATGACGCGTCCGCCGGAGGCGCCGTATTTGAGCGCGTTCTCGATCAGATTCTCGAACAGGCGGAGCAGCTCCTCGCGGTCGCCCGCGATCATCACCGGCCCCTCGGGCAGATGGATCTCGACCTCGACCTGCCGCTCGCGCGCCAGCGGCTCGAGCCCGTCGGCAACCTGCCGAATGATCGGCAAGAGGTCGACCAGGGTGTCGGGCCGGACATGGGCCGACAGCTCGACCCGCGACAGCGACAACAGATCGTCGATCAGGCGCGCCATCCGGGTCGCCTGGTTGTGCATGATGCCGAGGAAGCGCTCGCGCGCCTTGGGATCGTCCTTGGCCTGGCCCTGCAGCGTGTCGATGAAGCCCGACAGCGCGGCGAGCGGCGTGCGCAGCTCGTGGCTGGCATTGGCGACGAAGTCGGCGCGCATCTCCTCGACCCGGCGCAGCGGCGTCTGGTCGTGAAAGGTCATCAGCATGCATTTGTCGGCGCCGCCGAAGCTGGTCGGCACCGGCACCGGCGTGATCATCAGTTCCATCCAGCGATCGACCGGGACGTGATCGAGATAGGTGGCGCGCCGCAGCTCGGTGGTCGCGATGGCTTCGCGCAGCGCCGTGATGATCTCCGGCGAGCGCAGCGCGAACTGGGCGAGCTCGTTCCGGCGCAGCGCCGGCGCGAGCTGGGCGGCAGCGGCATTGAGGTGGATGACGCGGCCGGCACGGTCGAGCAGCACCGCCGGATCCGGCATGCCGGCGACGACCGCGGCCACGGCCGCGCTCTCGACCGGGTTGATGCGCCTGACATCGTCGCGCGAGGCGGCGGGATCATGCAGGCGCCACGGGATCAGCGCCGCCGCCGCGATGCAGAGGAACACGATCGCAGCGTGCAGCGCCGACAATTCGCCGAGCGAGACCACGACGGACAGCGCCAGCGCCGCGGCGATCAGGATGACGGTCGAATGCCGCAGCCGGTCGGACCAGGGCTGGGCGGCGGGAGAAGATGGGGCGTCGATCGCCATCGGGGCGGACTTCTCCTAAAGGGCCTGTCCTAACGCTTGGCGCCGTCAGGCACCGCTGTCGCTACGCTCTCTCACATAGGCGGCTTCAGGCGCCGGACCGGGGTCGAGCTTGAGCGCCGCCTGCTGCAAGCGCTTCGATCGCGCGCCGATCATAACTTCGCGAAACGTCAGCAAGATTACAGAGATGACGAAGGGGGACAGATAATAGAGCACGCGGAACAGCAGCATGCCGCCGAGCAGCTCCTCGCGGTCCATCTGCCAGAGGCCGACCAGCATGGCGGCGTCGAACACCCCGAGCCCGCCGGGCGAGTGGCTGGCGAAGCCGAGCAGCGTCGCCGAGACGAAGATGACCGCGACCACCACGAAGCCGAGATTGGGCTCGTCCGGGACCAGCACATACATCGCCAGCGCGCAGAAACCGAGATCAATGATGCCGATCGCGATCTGGAGCAGCGTCAGCGCGCCACCCGGCAGCACCACGGTCCAGGGCCCGCGGCCGACCACGCGCGGATGGGTCCAGACCCAGACCACGTAGCCGACCAGCCCCGCGATGATCATCAGCGCCAGCGTCCGGTTCAGCCACGGCGGCAGCTGGTCGATCGAGGCGGCGGCCTCCGGATGATAGGAGATGCCGAGGCCGAGCACGGCGGCATTGCCGAGCCAGAAGGTCAGGCCGGCGAGGAAGCAGATCTTCGCGACGTCGATCGCGTTCAGCCCGTAGGCCGAATAGATGCGATAGCGCACCGCGCCGCCGGTGAAGACGGATGCACCGACATTGTGGCCGATCGAATAGGACGTGAAGGCCGCGAGCGCGTTGATGCGATAGGGCACGTGGGTGTGGCCGATCGCGCGCACGGCGAACAAATCGTAGAAGGTCAGGGTGAAATAGCCCGCGGCGACGAACAGCGCCGCCATCGCGATCTGGCGCGGCTCGGTGCTCTTGATGGCTTCGAGGACCTCGTTGAAATCGATGCCTCGCAGCATGTGGTACAGCACATAGCAAGCGATGCCGATGACCGCGACGCTGATCACAACTCCAAGCTTATGCAGGACTTGCTTCTGGCGCAGAAACGTCATCGCCCTGCGTATGGCTTCCAGCATCTAGACCTCGAACAACGCTTCAGCGGCCAGGGTGGCCGGCGAACGGGCGGACGACGCACAGGCACTCAACGAACCCTCGCCGCCGGCTCCGGCATCGCGCATGCCCCCTGCCCCTCCACTAGCGCGTTTTCGGGCCGAGTGGAATTCGCCAATTCGAACAAAAACACGTGCATTCAATATTTTAGGCAGGGTTGCGGGCTCCTGAAGCACGGTTTGGCGCCTTCGGCGGCAGAACTCGAGGCGAATCTCCCTGGCGATCCTGCGCAGGCGCCATGAAGGTTTGATGATTTCGGCCGCACAATGTTCCGTCACGCCTTAAGCCCAAATCAATCTATGAGGCGCGCCTGCCTGTTGAAAGGGGGCGGATTTTCCGATGCGCCGGAAGGTCGCGGGCGCCGAAAGGCCGGCCCAGGAGCGGCAAGGCGGCTGCGCCGGCCGGCGCCGGTCCGACGCTTGAGGCCAAAGGCTCACGCCGCAGGCTGGCCCCGCGACACCACGCGGTCGCGCAGCCAAGCGCCGATGGTGCAGCCGACGAGGTAGCAGGCGAACATAATCAGGCCGAGGTCGAGCCAGTAGCCGAAGCGGCCGGGGACGACATGGGCGAACGAGGCCGCGACCAGGGCGACGGCGAGCGCGGCCAGCCAGCGCGCCGTCACCTTCGAGGTGCCGTTGCCGCGCTGGACCACCGAGATCCAGCCCATGCAGAAGCCCAGCAGCACCGAGCCGATCAGCCAACCCAGATGGAACGAGACGAGATAGGGCATCGTCACCTCACCAGAAATTCGATGCGGCGGTTCTGCGCCTTGCCGTCGTCGGTGTCGTTGCCGGCGACGGGCTGCGTGCTGCCATGGCCGACTGCGGTGAAGCGGCTGGCGGGCAGGCCGGCCTTGACCAGATAGTCGATCACCGCCTGCGCGCGCTTCTCCGAGAGCGCCTGATTGAAGCCGTCCTCGCCGTCGGCGTCGGTATGCCCGGCCACTTCGATATTGGTGGTGGGGCAGCGCAGCGCCGTCTCGATCAGATGATCGAGGATTGCGGCGGAGTCCGGATCGATGTCGGCGCGCTTGGCTGCGAAGCGGATCTTGCCCTTGGCCAAGAGGTCATTGAACAATTGCTGGCACACGGTGCCGTCGACCGGCCCTGCTGCGGGCTTCACGGTGATCTCCGGCTTGTACTGCCAGTTCTTCGGGAAGTCCTTGCCGAGCCCGGCCCGGATGTCGTTGGCGGCCCCCTCATAGAGGGCATCGCCCGACAGCTTCACCTCGCGGTCGGAGACGACGAGCGTGCCGGTCGACAGCCGCGACAGCGCGCCGAGCGCGGCGACCACGGCCGTGTTGAACGAGCCGGGCGCGCCGATGCTGGCCTTGAGATTGTCGACGACCTTTTCGGTGAAGAATCTTCGCCCCGCGCTGCCGACGATCGCCGCATGCACGTTGTTGTCGGGAACGTAGCCGGTCAGCGTCACCGTCGCGGCGACCGGATCCTTGTAGGCCTGGAAGATATAGGGCGGCGCCTTGACGTCGTTGGCGGCGATCGAAAAGCCCTCGGGAAGGTTCTTCAGCGCGGCTGCGATGGCTTCGCGGCCGCCGAGCTCGCGGGCCATGCCCGACAGATTGACCTTGGTATCCGTGATCGTGACCTTGCCGTCCTTCAGCCTGCCGATCTGGTCGAGCAGCAGCATCGCGGCGGCCTCGAACAGCGGCGGCGCACCGCGCGCCAGGCTCATCTGGTCGGCCACCTCGGCGCCGCCGACCTCCTTGCGGGCCGCCTCGGTCAGCCGGCCCTTCATCGAGGGCAAGGGCGCGGAGCCTGACAGCGTCACCCGCACCACGTCGCGCTCGGCATTCCAGACGAAGGGTTTGGCCTCGGGAACCAGGCGGGTCCGGTCGTCGACCAGGCGGACGCCGGGGACGGTCTCGACCGCCATCACGGCGTCGCGGCGCCCCTCCTCGGAGAAGGCGTCCGCGGCCAGGCTGACGTCGCGGCCGTCCACCGCGATCCGGGTCTTGTCCAGGACGGTCCCCTTCAGCGCGGCCGTGCTGCGGGCCGAGAGGTCGGCCTCGACCGGTAAGGTGTTATTCCAGGCCGCAAATCCCCACATGACGGCCAGGGGAATCAACCCCGGCCACCATTTGCTGGCCCACCTGAAAAGCTTCTGCATTCGACGACCCGAACTCTGGAACCGGAGACAAAACAAACCCTTGGCAGGCTGTCAAACCGGAAATGGTGCCCTTCCGAAGGCGCAGCTGGACAATCGGAATAACTTTTTCTTCAAGGGTTCTTCCGTAAGTTGAAGGTGGAATGCCAAAGCCCGCCAGCCGGTCATGAAACAACTGCGTAACAACGTCATCCGCGCCGGGCTGGGAGCACTTTACTTCAGCGGGGCGCACCACCTCTTGCGCCCGCTTTTGTCGGGTGTCGGTGCCATTTTCATGCTGCACCACGTGCGGCCGGCCCGAGAGGCTGCGTTCCAGCCGAACCGGCATCTCGAAGTCACCCCCGAATTCCTGCGCGAGACGCTGTGTCATTTGCGCTCCCGCGACATCGACATCGTCAGCATGGACGAGCTGCATGAGCGGCTGGTGCAGGGTCGGTTCGACCGCCGCTTCGCCGCCTTCACCTTCGACGACGGCTATCGCGACAATCTGGACCACGCCCTGCCGGTGCTGCGCGAATTCGACGCGCCGGCGACGGTCTATGTCGCAAGCGACTTTGCCGAAGGCATCGGACGGCTGTGGTGGGAAGCGCTGGAGGCCGTGATCGCCAAGGCCGAGCAGATCGAGGTCACGATCGGCCATTCCGCGCTGCGGCTCGACGCGACGACGCCTGCGGCCAAGCAGGCCGCCTATGACCGCCTGCACGACTGGCTGCGCGCGCTGCCCGGCGAGCACGACCTCAAGCGGGAGATCGAGGCGCTCTGCGCGAGATATGACGTCGACATGGCCGCGCTGTGCCGCAGCCTTTGCCTGTCCTGGACCGAGCTGAAGACGTTTGCGGCCGATCCGCTGGTCACGATCGGCGCGCACAGCGTCAGCCATTGCAACCTCGCCAAGCTGGCGGAAGACATCGCCGCACAGGAGCTGGCGACGAGCCGCGCGCGGATCGAACAGGCCCTGCAGCGTCCCGTGCTGCATCTCGCCTATCCCTATGGCGACCGCGAGGCCGCGGGCACGCGCGAATTCGGCCTGGCGGCGACGGCCGGCTTCAAGACCGCGGTGACGACGCGGCCCGGCATGCTGTTCGCCGAGAATGCCGGCCACATGACGGCGCTGCCGCGCGTCTCGCTCAACGGCAATTACCAGGACGCGCGGATCCTCCCCGTGCTGACCTCGGGCGCCGCCACCGCGATGTGGAACGGTTTTCGCCGGATCGCGGCGGCGTAGGCACTGCAATCTCCACTGTCGTCCCTGCGAACGCAGGGACCCATACCGCGTGATCCATCGATCGCGTTTGGTAACAGTCCCGAACCGCGAATCTTCGCCAAACTACTCCCTGTGGTTATGGGTCCCTGCGTTCGCAGGGACGACACTGAGTTGGTGTCGCCGCCGTCGCGCCACACGCCCATCTCATCCCGCGCCTTCCTTGACTCCCTTGCCCGCCCCGCTCAAAACAACGTCAAACCAAGGGAGGCATCATGTTCAACGATCTGTTCTCGCTCAAAGGCCGCATCGCGCTGGTGACCGGCGGCTCGCGCGGCATTGGCAAGATGATTGCGGCGGGATTTCTCAGCGCCGGCGCCGCAAAGGTCTACATCACCGCGCGCAAGGCCGGGCCGTGCGAGGCGACCGCCAGGGAGCTCACCGCGCAATATGACGGCGAGTGCATCGCGCTGCCGATCGACATCTCCACCGTCGAAGGCTGCGACAGGCTCGCATCCGAGATCATCAAGCTGGAGCCGAAGCTCGACATCCTCGTGAACAATGCCGGCGCGGCCTGGGGCGCGGAGTTCGACGAATTCCCCGAAAGCGGCTGGGACAAGGTGATGGACCTCAACGTCAAATCGCTCTTCTTCCTGACCAAGGCGCTGGCCAAGCCGCTGCGCGCGGCGGCCTCGCACGAGCGGCCGGCCAAGGTGATCAACATCGCCTCGGTCGACGGCATCTTCGTCAATCCGGGCGAGACCTATTCCTACGCCGCCAGCAAGGCCGCGGTGATCCATCTGACGCGGCGCCTGGCGACCAAGCTGATCAAGGACAACATCAACGTCACCGCGATCGCGCCCGGCGCGTTCAGGTCCGACATGAACCGTGCCGCGCGCGACCATTCGGACGAGGTCGCAAAGCGCATTCCGTCGCGGCGGATCGGCACCGACGAGGACATGGCGGGCGTTGCGATCTATCTCGCCTCGCGCGCGGGCGATTACGTGGTCGGCAACACCATCGCGGTGGACGGCGGCGTGGTGTATGCGAATGCGGGGTTGGAGATCGCGGGGTAGAGAGCAGGCTTCGACGCGCCGGAGCATCAAACTCCGCCGTCGTCCCTGCGAACGCAGGGACCCATACCGCGGGATCTATCGCGTGTGACCGGTATCAGTACCGGACAACGAATCTTCGCCAAACCACGGCCTGTGGTTATGGGTCCCCGCGTTCGCGGGGACGACAGGTGAATGCGCGGCGCCGCCGTCGCGCCTCGTAACCGCCCTTACGACTCGATCTTCACGTACTCGAAATCGCCCGGCTTGTTGTCGATGCCCACCTTCGGCGGCGAGATCCAGGAGGCGAACTTGCCTTGCTCGGTGACGGGCTGCATCAGCGAGGTGATGAAATCACCGTCGGCCGTCGAGGGCAGCCATTCGTCCTTGCGCTTGGCCCAGGTGGCATCGTCGATCAGGATGCCGTCGGGCGTTGCGTGCACGTCCTTGAACTCGCCGATGTGGCGGTGGAAGGCGACGTTCGGCAACTTGAGCTGGAAGTCGTAGCCCGCGGTCGTGATCACCTTGTTCCAGCGCAGCATGCCCTTGACGCAATCCTGGCTGTAATCGTCGCGCAGGCGCATGTTGAGCGCGGTCAGCGCGGGCTCGTCGACCAGCTTGATCTCGCCGTCGATGAACTTGAGCACCGGATAGGTGGCGTTCTTGAGCTGGTGATCGTCCTCGATCTGGGTCTCGTGATAGCGACCCTTGATGCCGGCGTTGAAGGCGTTGGCGGCGTTGGTCGAGACCTCCGAGCCGAACAGATCGAGCGACAGCGTGTAGTGCAGGTTCAGCTTCTTCTGGATGGTCGGCAGGTCGATCACGCCGAGCGCGCGGACCTTGGCGATGTCGGTGGGGTCGGTAATCCCAGCCTCGCGCATGGCATCGCAGGTGCGCTGCACGACGCGGGTGATGCCGGTCTCGCCGACGAACATGTGGTGCGCTTCTTCGGTCAGCATGAAGCGGCAGGTGCGCGAGAGCGGATCGAAGCCGGACTGCGCGAGCGAGTGCAGCTGCATCTTGCCGTCGCGGTCGGTGAAATAGGTGAACATGAAGAAGGACAGCCAGTCCGGCGTCGCCTCGTTGAAGGCACCGAGCATGCGCGGCGCGTCGGCATCGCCGGAGCGGCGGCGCAAGAGATCATCGGCTTCCTCGCGGCCGTCGCGGCCGAAGTACTTCTGTAGCAGGTAGACCATCGCCCAGAGATGGCGGCCTTCCTCAACATTGACCTGGAACAGATTGCGCATGTCGTAGAGCGAGGGCGCGGTCTTGCCGAGATGGCGCTGCTGCTCGACCGAGGCCGGCTCGGTGTCGCCCTGGATCACGATCAGGCGGCGCAGCATGGCGCGATGCTCGCCCGGGACTTCCTGCCAGGCCGGCTCGCCATAGTGCTCACCGAACGGCACGACGCGATTTTCTTCTTGGGGTGCGAGGAGAATGCCCCAGCGATATTCGGGCATGCGGACATAATCGAACTTGGCCCAGCCGCGCGGGTCGACCGAATAGGCGGTGCGCAAGTACACCAGCGATTCCTGGAAGCCCTCCGGCCCCATGTCGCTCCACCAGTCCATGTAACCGGGATGCCAGCCTTCCAGCGCTTTGAGGACCTGGCGGTCTTCGGCGAGATTGACGTTGTTCGGAATCTTGGTCGAGTAGTCGACGTTCATGATGTTCATGTTCATGGCCGTGCTCCTTGATCGGTCTCGTGTCCCGGACGCAGTGCGGCGCGAAGTGCTGCACTGCTGAGCCGGGACCCATTTCGGTCCGCTGTGGGTCCCGGTTCTGCGCAGCGTCACTTCGTGCCGCAGCGCGCCCGGGACACGCACTTCATCAAACCCGCGTCATATCGAATTTCGGCTTCTGGCCGCTGCCGTAGCGACGCAGCGCGCCTTCCTCGCCGACCGCGTTGGGGCGCTGGAAGATCCAGTTCTGCCAGGCGGTGAGGCGCGCGAAGATCTTGGATTCCATGGTCTCGGGGCCGACGAAGCGCAGGCTCGCTTCCATGCCGGTGAGACTGTCGGGCGAGAAGCTGGCGCGCTCCTCCAGGAAGACGCGAACCTCGTCGTCCCAATCGATGTCGTCGAGCGCGAAGGTGACGAGGCCGAGCTCCTCGGCCTGCTCGGCGTCGAGGCTGGTACCGAGGGTTGCTTCCGCGCGCTCGACGTCGGCGGGATCGGCCTGGAAGCGCGATTGCAACCGGGTCAGGCCATGGCTCATCGGATAGGGGCCGAAATTCATGGCAGAGAGCTCGATCGACGGCGGCGGACGGTTGTCGCCCTGGCGCGTGCCGATCAGCATGTAGGAGCGGTCGGCGGCGAACACGAGTTCGGCGAGCGTGCCGGCAAAGCACGAGCCGGGCTCGACCAGCGTCACCAACGTGCGCGAGGTGACGTCGATGCGCTTGAGCACGCGCTTCCAATAGTGCCTGATCTCGTTGACCAGCCAATGCGCCTTGTTGGCTTCGAGGAAGGCATCGTGCGCGAGCACATGGGCGCGGTCGCCGTGGCTCTTGAACACCAGCATGGCGATCTCGAGCTCGTTGATGCGCAAATGCAGGATGGCGTCGTCGAGTTCGCGCGCGACCTGGAGTGACCAGAACGAAGCGCCTTGCGCCATCATGCCGTCGATGTCGGCGGGCGGCGCGGCCTCCGGCGCCTTGATGGAGATGGTGGCGATGCGGGCGGCGCGATCGATGTCGACGGTGACGAAGCCGTAACGGATGCTGTTTTCGTCGATGACGCGCTTGAGCGGCGTCAACGCGATGCCCTTGCCGCTGCCCTTGCGCTTCGATTGGCCCGCGAATTCCCTGGCGCGCTCGGCGATCCTGGCCTCGAGCTTGGAGTTCGGCGCGATCTCGTCGACGAGGCGCCATTGCACCGCGCGCTTGCCCTTGACGCCTTCCTCGATGGTGCAGAAGAAATCGGCGTGGTCGCGGCGCACCTTGCGCTTGTCGACGACGCGGGTGAGACCGCCGGTGCCCGGCAGCACCGCGAGCAGCGGCACCTCGGGCAGCGCGACGGCAGAGGCGCCGTCGTCGGCGAGGATGATGTGGTCGGTCGCGAGCGCCAGCTCATAGCCGCCGCCGGCGGCGGAGCCGTTCACCACGGTGATGAAGCGCTGGCCGGAATTCTCGGACGAGTCTTCCATGCCGTTGCGGGTCTCGTTGGTGAACTTGCAGAAGTTGACCTTGTGGGCATGGGTGGAGCCCGCGAGCATGCGGATGTTGGCGCCGGCGCAGAACACACGGTTCTTGGCCGAGCGCATCACCACGACCTTCACCTCGGGATGCTCGAAGCGCAGGCGCTGGACCACGTCCGCCAGCTCGATGTCGACGCCGAGGTCATAAGAGTTGAGCTTGAGCAGATAGCCCTCGAACAGGCCGCCATTCTCGTCGACATCCATGGTCAACGTCGCGACATCGCCCTCGACCGCCAGCTTCCAGTGCTTGTAGCGGGACGGTTCGGTCTGGAAATCGATGAATGTCGCGCCGCCTGCGAGGCGCCGATCTTCCCCGGCCATGGGTCATCCCTGAGCTCGATTATGCATTTTCGCCGTAGCGTTAGATGCACAATAATGCATCTTTCTGAGCGCGTCTACCCCTTATTCGGGTTCACATGCATTTTGCTTCATGATGCCTCAGGTCCGCGCGGTCGCCCCGAGTGCGATCCAGTCGGCCTTGGAAAGCTCTGGACGGCCGAGCTTGGCTTGCAACAGCGCGACCAGAGCCGGGACAGGGAAGGTCTCCACGAAGCCGTCGCCGGCCGCAGCCGCCTTGCGGGAATTCAATGCCCGCAACTCTCCGAGCGCGTCCCCGAACAGCCGCGCGGCCGAGCGCGCGCGCTGCATCCGCAGTCGCAAATTGGCATTGGCGATCTGGATGCAGGCGCGCAGCAGAATTCGCTCGCGGCCGCCCTGGGGCGCCGCGGCCCACACCGCCTCCAGCACTTCCTGTGCTTCCCAGAAATAGCCGCGGTCGTTGAGCGCAAGCCCGTAGCGCAGCGCCGGATGGCGCGCCGGCACGTAGCCGCGGAAGGCCGAGGGCACCATCGCCTTGGCCAAGCCAAGCGTCTCGTAATCGGCATCCACAGCGCCGGGCTCGCCCGGCACATGGGCCCATTGCGGCCACGGCAATGGGCCGCTCGCATGTGAAGGCACATTCACAACTGTGCCTCCGCGTGGTCATGCGGCGTGTCCTTGAAGTCCCTGATCGTCGCGCAGGGCCGCCTTTGCAAATTGCTCAATTGCGTCAAGCGTCGCCCCCGGCGCTTCACGATGCGGGGAATGGCCCGCCTCTGAAATGACTTTAATATCGACTGGACAATAGCACTCTTCCCTGGCGATTTCGACCTGGCGCATTGTCCCATATTGATCGTTCTCGCCCTGCAGGATCAGGACGGGAACGCGGACATAAGCGAGGTATTCCGAGATGTCCCAATCGCGGAAGTGCGGATCGAGCCAGGCGCCATTCCAGCCGTAGAAGGCGTTGTCGACGTCCTTGTGCCAGCGCGCCAGCTTTGCCTTGAGGTCGGTGGTCTCGAACGTCGCCTTGATCTCCGCGATGGATTTGACCGACACGTCCTCGACGATGAAATGCGGTGCGATCAACGCAACGCCCTGCAATCGGTGGTCCTGATGTGAACCGGCATAGATGGTTGCGATCGAGGCGCCGTCGGAATGGCCGAGCAAGAGGCCGCGCTTGAACGGAATCGTATCGAGGATTTTCGGCAGCACGTCGCGCGCCTCGCGCTGCATGTAATCGAGTGGGCGCGGCAGCGTGACCGGGCTCGACTGGCCATAACCCGCACGCGAATAGGCGAAGATGCCGGCGCCAGTGGCCTGTTGCAGCTTCTCGGGAAAATCGCCCCAGAGCCCGACCGAGCCGAGCCCTTCATGCAGCATGACGATGGTGGGTGCGTCGGCGAATGCGGGCGCGAGCCATTTGTATTCGAGGCTGGCGCCGCCGATGTCGAGGAAGCCGGTGGGGGTGAGGTTGGTCATGAGCGAATTCCGGTCTCTGCCACCCTCCCCTGGAGGGGAGGGTCGATTCACAGCGAGCGTAGCGAGATGTGAATCGGGGTGGGGGTGACAGTCTCTCGACGGATGCGGTGCTCGCGTGGAGAGATCACCCCACCCCGTCACGCATCTCGCTGCGCTCGATTGCGTGCTGACCCTCCCCCTCCAGGGGAGGGTCAGCAAGGGAGTCGGCCTCACAGTCACACTCACTGCGCGCCCTCACGCAGCTTGAACCGCTGGACCTTCCCGGTCGCCGTCTTCGGTAGCGAGTCCACCACGTCGATCCAGCGCGGATATTTCCACGGGCCGATCTTCTGCTTGACGTGCTCCTTGAGCATCTCCTGGAGCCCCGTCGTGGTCGCGCCTGGGCGCAGCACGACGAAGGCCTTTGGCTTGAGCAATCCTTCCTGATCGGCTTCCGGCACCACAGCCGCTTCCAGCACGGCGGGATGCGTGATCAGCGCGCTCTCGACCTCGAACGGCGAGACCCAGATGCCGGAGACCTTGAACATGTCGTCGGCACGGCCGCAGAAGGTGTAGCGGCCTTCGGCGTCGCGGACATATTTGTCGCCGGTGCGGGTCCACGGTCCCTCGAACGTACGCCGGCTCTTGTGGCGCTGATTCCAGTAGCCTTCGCCGGCCGAGGGCGCATCGACCAGCAATTCGCCGACCTCTCCGTCGGCGACATCCTGGCCGGCCTCGTTGACGAGCCGCACCGCATAGCCCGGCACCGGCTTGCCGGAGGAGCCGTATTTGATGTCGCCGGGCGCGTTCGAGAGGAAGATGTGCAGCAGCTCGGTCGAGCCGACGCCATCGAGGATGTCGACGCCGAAGCGCGCCTTCCAGCTGTTGCCGACGGATTCCGGCAGTGCCTCGCCTGCGGAGGTGCAGATGCGCAAAGCGCCGCCGCCGCGCTCGCTCTTCATGGTCTCGTCGTTGAGCATCGCCGCGAACAGCGTCGGCACGCCATAGAAGATCGAGGGGTTGTAGCGGTTCATCAGGTCGAACATGCGCGCCGGCGTCGGCCGCTCGCTGTTGAGGATCACGCTGGCACCGACCGACATCGGGAAGGTCAGCGCGTTGCCGAGACCATAGGCGAAGAACAGCTTTGCCGCGGACAGACACACATCGCTCTCGCGGATGCCGAGCACCTGTCTTGCGTAGGTGTCCGCGGTTGCCTGCAGATTGGAATGGATGTGGCGCACGCCCTTGGGCATGCCGGTCGAGCCCGACGAGTAGAGCCAGAATGCCGGCTCGTCCGGATGCGTCGCGGCCGTGGTAAACTGATCGCTCTCGCCGGCGATCTCTTCCGCGAGCTGCTTGTGGCCGTTCTGCTTGGCGCCGGAGACCACGACATGCTCGAGATCGGGCATGCGGCCGACCACATCCTTGATGACGGGATAGAGCGCCTCGGAGACGAACAGCACGCGCGCGCGGCAGTCGGCGAGGATGTAGGCGTATTGATCCGCCGTCAGCAGCGTGTTGAGCGGCACCGGCACGATGCCGGCGCGGATCGCGCCCAAAAACACGACCGGAAAGTCGACCGTGTCCAGCATGATCATCGCGACGCGCTCCTCGCGGCGGACGCCGAGCCGGCGCAGCATGTTGGCGGCGCGGCGGGTCTGCTGCTGAAGCTCGCGATAGGTCAGCCGCGAGACGGTGTCGTCGAAGGCGAGCTTGCTGCCCCGGCCTTCGGCGACGTTACGGTCGAGCAGCCAGGACACCGCGTTGTAGGATCCCTCGCTCACGGACTTCTCCCCCGAATTTAGAATTATAATTCATAGAAAGACACCGCGACGGCTTGCTGTCAATGCCAGCAGGCACTATGTTTCATTAAAATGCGCCGCAGGACAACCTTCAAGAAAGACATCCCTTAAAGAAGGCTCATGACCGACAGTCCCGACGCCGAATCCCGCTTTCTCGAACAGCTCGGCCAACGCGTGCGCACCATGCGCGCGCTGCGCGGCATGTCGCGCAAAGTGCTCGCCAAGGTATCGGGAATCTCGGAGCGCTACATCGCGCAGCTCGAGAGCGGCAAGGGTAATGTCTCGATCGTGCTGCTGCGCCGCGTCTCCGACGCGATGGGCGCGCATCTCGAGGATTTGCTTCCCAGCCCCGATCCGACGCCGGATTGGCAGATGTTTCGCGACCTCCTTCGCAAGGCGACGCCCGCGCAGATCGCGCAGGCCAAGGACCTGCTCGCAGGCGGAAGCGCCACCGCGCCGCGGCGCGCGCCGTTCTGCGGCATCGCGCTGATCGGCCTGCGCGGCGCCGGCAAGTCCACGCTCGGCAAGATTCTCGCGAAGAAGATCGGCTGGAGTTTCGTCGAGCTCAACAAGGAGGTCGAGCAGCAGAACGGCCTCTCGGTCGCCGAGATCATCGCGCTGTACGGCCAGGAAGGCTTTCGCCGCATGGAGCAGGCGGCGCTGCAGCAGCTGCTCGCACGCAACGAGCTGATGGTGCTGGCAACCGGCGGCGGCATCGTCTCCGAGCCCTTGACCTTCGACCAGATCCTGAGCTCGTTCTACACGATCTGGCTGAAGGCCGAGCCCGAGGAGCACATGGCCCGCGTGCGCCGTCAGGGCGATCTTCGTCCGATGGCCGATGACCGCTCCGCGATGGCCGAGCTGCGCAACATTTTGCTCAGCCGTGAGCCGCTGTATGCACGCGCGACCGCGGTGGTGGACACGGCGGGACTCAGCGTGGATGCGGCGGCAGCAAGGCTGATCGATGCGGTGCGGCCGGTGCTGCAGAACGAGGCCCGCAGCTTCGGGCTGCGCAGTGTGGCGTTGTAGGGCGAGCTGCATTCAAACCCACCGCCGTCGTCCCTGCGAACGCAGGGACCCATACCGCGTGATCCATCGATTGTGCACGCAGCCAATCCCGAACGACCAGCCTTCGCCAAACAATTCCCTGGGTAATGGGTCCCTGCATTCGCAGGGACGACCGCGGAGGTTTGTGCGCGAGTTCGGCTCACCCTATATGCGAGCCCAGCAGCAACATCCGGACGACCAATGACCTCCACCGACGTCACCACCTCCATGTTCGAACGGATCGGCGGCAGCGCCACGATCAACGCTCTCGTCGACCGCTTCTACGACCGCATGGACACGCTGCCGGAGGCGAAGGTGATCCGCGCGATGCATGCGGACGATCTCAGCCTGATCCGGGACGTCTTGAAGCGCTATCTCACCGAATGGACCGGCGGCCCGCGCCTTTATACGCCAGAGAAAGGGCACCCGCGGCTGCGCCAGCGCCATTTCGGCTTTGCCATCGGCGACGCCGAGCGCGACGCGTGGATGCTCTGCATGCGCGGCGCGATCGAAGAGACGATCACCGACGCGGCCGCGCGACAGGATCTCGACAAGGCGCTGTCGGGTCTCGCGGACTGGATGCGGAACCGGCAGTGAGTTGGCGGCAGCGCCTCGACGCAAATCGAAGACGTGCAACGCACGTGCACATCGCATGCATCGCGTCAATTGAGTTCCGTGGCGATCGCCTGCTAATCTCCAGACATGACCGATAGTCTTCCCGACACCATCCGCCGCCTCTACACCGATCCCGGCGAATACATCGACAGCGATCATCCTGCTGTGCAGCAGTTCGCCAACGACGCCGTGCGCGCGGAGGCGAGCGCGCGCGAGAAGGCAAGCGTGCTCTACAAGGCGGTGCGCGACGGCATCCGCTATAATCCGTATGTCAGCATGCGCGTCGCCGAGACGTTTCGCGCCTCCAGCGTGCTCGCCGCCGGACAGGGCTATTGCGTCGGAAAGGCCGCGCTCTACGCCGCCGCCTGCCGCGTCCACGGCATTCCCGCCCGGGTCGGCTTCGCCGACGTCAAGAACCATCTCACCACCGAAAAGCTGCGTGCCAGCATGGGCACCGACATCTTCACCTGGCACGGCTTTACCGAGGTGCATGTCGACGGCGCCTGGCGCAAGGCGACGCCGACCTTCAACGACTCGCTGTGCGCCAAGGTCGGCGTAGCCCCGCTCGATTTCGACGGCCACACCGACGCGCTGCTGCATCCCTTCGACGGCGAGGGCCGCGCCTACATGCAATACGTCAACGACCGCGGCACCTATCACGACGTGCCGGCGAAGTTTTTGATGCGCGAGATGGCGCGGGACTACGCCAACATGCAGGGCGAGGATCTTTCGGGCCGCGACATGGAGCGTGAGGCGGAGAGGCGGTAGTTACAGCAACTGCGACCTCACCGTTTCCGCGCCTTCGCGCAACAGCGGCAGGAATCTCTCGATCAATTCCTGCGCCGGCACGCGGTCGACATGCGCGCCCATGTTGATGGCGGCGACGATGACGCCGTCATAGCGGCGCACCGGAACCGAGATCGAGCGGAAATGCGGCTCGGCCTCGCGGTCGACCAGCGAATAGTTTTGCGCACGGTCGGCGGCGATGCGCGTGAGCAACGCCTCCGGGTCCGTCACCGTCTGCTGCGTGAGCTGCTCGCGCGTCATCGCCTTCAGGCGCGCGGCAAGCTCGGCATCATCGAGCTGGCCGAGCATGGCGCGGCCGACCGAGGTGCAGAAGGCCGGCAGGCGATAGCCGATTTCGAGTCCGCCTGAGAACATCCGCGCCGGACTGCTGCGCGCGACGAACACGACGTCGTCGCCGTCGAGCACGGCGAGCGAGGAAATTTCGTTGGCCGCGGTCGCGACGCGATCGAGCACGGGCTGCAGCACGACGACGAGCTGGCTGGAACGCAAATACGACGCCGCCAGCGTCAGCACATGCGGTGTCAGCGAGAACAGCTTTCCGTCACCGGCGACGTAGCCGCCGCGTTGCAGCGTGAACAGCATGCGACGCGCGGTGGCGCGTGGCAGATCGGCGGCGCGGGCGAGGTCGCTCAGCGTCATCGGGCCAGCGTGCGTGCCGAAACACTGCAGCAGGCGCAGGCCGCGATCGAGCGCCTCGACGAAATCCGTCGCACGCTCCTCCGTCTCGCTCCGCTTCAGCTTGGGCATGGCGTGGGACAATCCTGCAAAATAGTGCTTGCCGCCTTTTCAAGGCATGTCATAATTCGCCCATTCGTTCAATAGGCGAACAAACACCCCTCCACAAGGATGCCCCCGCCATGATGAGCCAGGAGCAGAACGACCTGATCACCCGCACCGGGCCGAAGGATCCGTGCGGAAAGCTGATGCGGAGCTATTGGCAGCCGGCGGCGCTGGTGGATGAGCTGGAAGGCGATCGCCCGATCCGCCCCGTCAGACTGCTCGGCGAGAACCTCGTGCTGTTTCGCGACGAGACCGGACGTTACGGCCTGATGGATCGCCACTGCGCGCACCGCGGCGCCGATCTCGCCTTCGGGCGATTGGAGCATGGCGGCCTGCGCTGCGCCTTCCATGGCTGGCTGTTCGACGCCACCGGCCAATGCATCGAGACGCCCGCCGAGCCCAAGGATTCAAAGCTCTGCCACAACATCCGGCAGCGCTCCTATCCCGTGGTGGAGAAGAGCGGCATCCTCTGGGCCTATCTCGGCGAAGGCACCCCGCCGGCCTTTCCGGAGATCGACTGCTTCGTCGCGCCCGGCACACACACCTTCGCCTTCAAGGGCCACATGGCGTGCAACTGGCTGCAGGCGCTCGAAGTCGGCATCGATCCCGCGCACGCCTCCTATCTGCATCGCTTCTTCGAGGACGAGGACACCTCCACCGCTTACGGCAAGCAGTTTCGCGGCGCGTCCGCCGGAAGCGATCTGCCAATGACGAAGATCCTGCGCGAATACGATCGGCCGATCATCAATGTCGAGCACACCGAATATGGATTGCGGCTGATCGCGCTGCGCGAGATCGACGAGGAGCGCACCCACGTGCGCGTCACCAACCAGCTGTTCCCGCACGGCTTCGTCATCCCCATGAGCACGGAGATGACGATCACGCAGTGGCACGTGCCGGTCGACGACGAGAACTGCTATTGGTACGCGATCTTTACCAGCTACGCGAACCCCGTCGACAAGAAGAAGATGCGCGACCAGCGGCTCGAGCTCTATGAATTGCCCGACTACGTCTCGCGCAAGAACAGAGCCAACGATTACGGCTTCGATCCGCACGAACAGCAGACCGCGACCTATACCGGCATGGGCACCGACATCAACGTTCACGACCAGTGGGCGGTGGAATCGATGGGCGCGATCCAGGACCGCACCAAGGAGCATCTCGGATCGAGCGACAAGGCGATCGTGCAATATCGCCGCCTGCTGCGGCAGGAGATCGAGAAGGTCCAGGGCGGCGAGAAGCCGATGCTGTTTTTGGACGACAGCAGAGCACGCAGCATCCAGGGTCCGGCCACCATGGACGGCATCGGGCCGACTCAGGGCTGGGAGCTCTACTGGATGGAGGTCGACGTCAAGCGCCGCCGCGGCGCTCCCTGGGCCGCACCGGTGCCGAAGGAGATCGCCGACAACGTGCACCGGCTGACGGCGGCGGAGTGACGTCCATGCACGCACCCCGTAGGGTGGGCAAAGGCGCAACGCGCCGTGCCCACCATGTTTCTGCTCGGACGATAGAGACGGTGGGCACGCTTCGCTTTGCCCACCCTACGGCAGTTGAGGGAGTGATGAAGTGACTTTCGTCGCGCGTCATGCGCTGTGGTCGGATGAGCAGAAGGACGCCGCGGCGCGGATGCGCCGCCTCGTCGAAGAGAAGAACCTCGAGGTCATCCGCCTCGCCTTCCCCGACCAGCACGGCATTTTGCGCGGCAAGACCATCGTCGCCAGCGAAGCGATCGCCTCGCTGGAGAGCGGCTGCTCCATCACCACCACCATGCTGGCGAAGGACACCTCGCACCGCACGGTGTTTCCGGTGTTCACCGCGGGCGGCGGTTTCGGCATGAAGGAGATGGAAGGCGCAGCCGACGTGCTGATGGTCGCCGACCCCACCACGTTTCGCGTGTTGCCCTGGGCGCCGACGACGGGCTGGGTGCTGTGCGACCTGTATTTTGGCGACGGCCGCCCGGTGCCGTTCGCAACGCGCTCGCTGTATCGAAAGGTGCTCGACGAGCTCGCGGGCCGCGGCCACGATTTCGTCGCGGGGCTCGAAGTCGAATTCCACATCTTCAGGCTCGACGATCCGCATATGCGCGCTGAGGACGCGGGCCAGCCGGGCACGCCGCCGTCGGTGAGCCTGCTCAGCCACGGCTATCAATATCTCACCGAACAGCGCTTCGACCAGATGGAGCCGGTGCTGGAGATCTTGCGTCGCGACATCGTCGCGCTCGGCCTGCCGCTGCGCTCGGTCGAGGTCGAGTTCGGTCCGAGCCAGTGCGAATTCACCTTCGCGCCGAAGAAGGGCCTGGAGCCCGCCGACAACATGGTGCTGTTCCGCAGCGCCGTGAAGCAGATCGCGCGGCGCCACGGCTATCACGCCACCTTCATGTGCCGGCCGAAACTGCCGAACGTGTTCGCCAGCGGCTGGCACCTGCATCAGTCGGTCGTCTCGCGCGCGAGCGGTGAGAACCAGTTCATGGCGAAGGACGGCAGCGAGCCGCTCAGCGCGTTCGGCAAGGCCTGGCTCGCCGGCCTGCTCGACCACGCCCGCGCCTCCACTGTGTTCACCACCCCGACCATCAACGGCTACAAGCGCTATCGCTCCTACTCGCTGGCACCGGACCGCGCGATCTGGGGCCGCGACAATCGCGGCGTGATGATCCGCGTGCTCGGCGGCGCAGGCGATGCCGCAACGCGCCTGGAGAACCGCATCGGCGAGCCCGCCGCCAATCCCTATCTCTACATGGCCTCGCAGATTCTCTCGGGCCTCGACGGCGTCGACCGCAAGCTCGATCCCGGCCCCTCGGCCGACACGCCCTACGAGACCAAGGCCCCGCTGCTGCCGAAGAGCTTGCGCGATGCGGTCTCGGCACTGAAGGACGATCCGTTCTTCCGCGAGAAGCTCGGGGCGGAGTTCGTCGATTATTACACCCACATCAAGAACGCCGAGATCGACCGCTTCCTGAGCGAGGTGACGGATTGGGAGCACCGCGAATATTTCGAGGTGTTCTGAACCTGCGGGCAGAACACACCTCGAAGGTCTTTTCACCAGCGATAGCCGAGCGTCGCGATGACGGTCAGCGGGGCGCCGCGGTAGCAATAGCCGACCTGGCACGTCGTGTAGTGCAGGTTGAACAGGTTCTTGGCGTTGACCTGGAACGAGAGGCCCTTCAGCTCCTTCGCCGCCTGGCCGAAATCATATTTCAGCGCTGCGTCGACCAGGGTCACCGAGCTGTTCTTGAACGTGTTGAGATCGTCGCCATAGTTCGAGGACATGTAGCGCGCGCCGGCGCCGAGGCTCAGTCCTGCGAACGGGCCTGCCAGCGGCAGCGCGTAGTTCGCCCACAGCGTCGCGGTGTGCGGCGGATTGCCTGATGGAAACTTACCGATCAGCGCGCTGTCTCCGGCCTGCTTGGTGACCATGTCGAGATAGGTATAGGACGCGGTGATGTCGAAGCCGCCGCCGAGGCTCGCCAGCCCCTGCAGTTCGAAGCCGCGGCTTTGGATCTCGCCGCGCTGGACCGTGATGCCCGTTCCCGTCGTTACGAGACCGCCGGTCTGGGTCAGGTCGAACAATGCAGCGGTGACGAAACTCCGCGTCCCCAGCGGCTGATATTTGACGCCGATCTCGGTCTGCTCGCCGGTGGTGGGCTTGAAAAAGGCGCCGGAGGGATCGACGCCGAGATTGGGAAAGAACGAGGTCGAATAGGCGACGTAGGGCGCAACTCCGGAATCGAACACGTAGGTGAGCCCGGCTCGGCCGCTATAGGCCTGATCGGATTGCTGCTGCCGCGTCAGCGCGAACAGATCCTCACCGGTGGTGCGCACCCAGTCGCTGCGACCGCTCAGCGTCAGGATCCAGTGATCGAGTCTGGCCTGGTCCTGGATGTAGACGCCGGACTGGGTCTGCCGCTGCCGCGTCGAGGAGGAGATCGCGGGATCCGGAATCGATTCGGGCACATAGGCCGGGGCGGCCAGATTGAGATCGGAGACGCCGAAGCCAAATCCCTGCTTGTCGTTGAATTTCGACGACGTGTAGTCGGTGCCGACCAGGAACGTGTGCTGCACGGGGCCGGTGGAGAGCTTGGCCTCCACCTGGTTGTCGATGATGGCCGATTGCAGGGTGTCGTGGACGTAGCCGGTGTAGCGCGAGACGACATTGCCGACGGGCGCGCCGAGAAAACCGACATAGCGGGTGACCGCGTCGACATCGACGTAGCGGAATTTCTGGCGAACGGTCACGGCGTTGTTGAACGCATGCTCGAACAGATAACCGACGCGTCCCTGCTCCTGATCGAGCGAATTGTAGGACGGGCTGCCGGTGAAGATGTCGGTGGTCGTGCCGGTGCCCGACGAGTAGGTGAACATCGACCCGGGCGTCTTCGATTTCTGGTAGGCGCCGAGAATCGTCAGGGTCGTCGACTGATCCGGTTTCCAGGTGACGGCCGGAGCGATATAGGTGCGATTGTCCTTGCCGCCTGGCACGAACAGATCGGCGTCGCGCACCACGCCGGTCAGCCGATACGAGAACTGGCCGTTGGGATCGATCGGCCCCGAAAAATCGAAATTGCCCTGCGCACGCTCGCGGTCGCCGAACAGCGTCTGCACCTCGTGGAACGGCTGGCTGGTCGGCAGCTTGCTCTGCAGGTCGATCAGTCCGCCGGGCGAGCCGAGGCCGTAGAGCGCCGAGCTCGGTCCGCGCACCACGGTGATGCTGTCGGCGCCATAGGGCTCGGTCTTGAACACGCTGAGGCCGGCGCCGACGAGCCGCAGGCCGTCGAGATAGACGCCGTTGTAGGTGACGTCGAAGCCGCGGATCGCGATGGCGTCAAAGCGCGGATCGTAGCCGGAGGCATCGATGCGGACGCCCGGTTGATAGCCGACGGCCTCGGTCAGCGTCTGGACCGCGCGATCGTTGAGCTCCTTGCGCGTCACCACCGAGATCGACTGCGGCGTCTCCAGCAACGGCGTGTTCGTCTTCGTGCCCGCCGAGCTGCCGCTCGCAACATAGCTGCTCTCGCTCGACGCATTGGCGAGGCCGCTACCTGCCTCGCGCGTATTCGGGTTTCTGGTTTGCCCGGCTGCGGAATTGCGCGGCGTGGCGCGGCCACGCTGCGATTGCGAGGTGCGCTGGGCCGATTGGGCGCGCGGACGCACCTGGTTCGGCGCCTCGACCGTGACAGGCGGCAATGTCGCCGCCGTCGATGTCGAACTGGTTCCGGAAACCTGTGCAAACGAGGGCGTCGCGTGCAACACCATACCCAAGCCAGCCATGCCCAGGCTGGCCTTCATCATTTGTTCCCAGCCGGGCACCTGCCCGTCGTTGCGCCTCATCGTCTTTCCCAAGCTCCGTATTTGAACAACCCGGGAGTAATCAGATCGAGGCGCGCGCCGCCTTTGCGCGTGCGCAAATCACCTTTGATCGCGCGTGGAGGCTTTCGAGTTTACTGGCAGCGCTTCGGCGAATGGCCGAAACGCCTGCGGAACGCCGTGGCGAAATTGGCCGGATGGGCATAGCCGACCCGATAGGCCGCTTCGGAGACCGACAAGCGCTGGTGAATCAGAAGGGCACGTGCGGCATCGAGTCGCTGCGCGCGCAAATAATCGATTGCGCTCGCGCCATGCGCCATCTGGAATTTCTGGTTGAAGGACCTGCGGCTCAGCCCTGCGCTCCGCGCCAGCTCGTCGATGCTCCAGGGGTAGGCGAGATCGGCATCCATCCGTTCTTTGACCGATTGCAGCCGCATCCGTTGCAGGTCGGTAGCGGGATCGACCGCAATCCGGCCGCGCTCGCTGAACAAGGCGTGGACGATGACCTCGGCGGCGTGCGCGGACAGCAACAATCGACCTGCATGTCCCGCGACCGGCGGAGAGAACATCTCCGCCGCGACGGCCTCGATGCGTGGCGATGCCGTCAAAGAGATGACGGCCGTGCCTGCCCCGTCGTCTTTGAACAGCGCCTGAAAGGCGTCGCCCAGTCCAAGCTCAAAGATGGATGCCTTGGGAAGAGCAAGGCCGATGGCAGGACGATCGCCACAGCGTGCCGCGCGTTCCACAGCGCGATCTTCGCGCACGGCAATTGCCGTCATCTGCCTTTCGCCGCTGGCCGCGCGTGTCAGAATGCCGCGGCCAGCGCTCTCGTCGAATGCCACGGAGATGAACAGGCCCGAAGCTGCGATCGCAGGGCCGTCGGACTCAGCGCGGAATTCGCCCCTGACAAACACGCAGCCCGGAAAATCCAGCCATTGGCCCGCCGTCGAAGCGTCGGGCTGTGCGGAACCGATGTCGTCTTGAAGCCGCCCGACTATTTGATCGTAAAAGTCCCGCATCGAATTCCGCTTACGCAGCGGCTTCTTTGACGGCTGACGACGGCGCGCTCAAGGGCTCAGCGCGCAGTTTGGAGGATTTCGAAACTGGATTTGCTCGAAGAGGCTTTGCGCTGCGCGCGAGGGCGACGAACGCCTCAGATCCCCAGATATTTGTGCTGCAGATCCGGCTCGGCCATCAGCTCGTCCGAGGTGCCGCTCCACACCGTCTTGCCGCGCTCGATGATGAAGTGTCGATCGCAGATACGGGCGAGGTGGTCGACGTTCTTGTCGACGACCAGGATCGACTGCCCCCGGCTCTTGAGCAGCGACAGGCAGTGCCAGATCTCTTCGCGGATCAGTGGTGCGAGCCCTTCCGTCGCTTCGTCCAGAATGAGCAGCTTCGGGTTGGTCATCAGCGCGCGGCCGATCGCGAGCATCTGCTGCTCGCCGCCGGAGAGCTGGTTGCCCATGTTGGCCGCGCGCTCGGCGAGGCGCGGAAACAGCACGTAGATCGCGGCGAGTGTCCAGGGATTGGGGCTGTCGAAGCGATCCGCCGCGGCCGCGACCAGGTTTTCACGCACCGTGAGGTTCGGGAAGATCTGGCGTCCCTCGGGAACGAGCCCGATGCCGAGCTTCGCGATCCGGTAGGACGGAAGCTGCCTGACCTCGGTGCCCGCGAAACGGATGCTGCCGGCGCGTGCCGGGGTCAGGCCCATGATGGAGCGGATGGTCGTGGTCTTGCCCATGCCGTTGCGGCCCATCAGCGAAACCATCTCGCCCGGCTTGATCGACAGCGACAGGCCGAACAGCACCTGGGAGAGGCCGTAGCAGGTCTCGATGCCGTCGACGTCCAGCAGCGTGTCAGCCATGATGCGTCACCACGTGCTGGTCGCCGAGATAGGCGCGCTTGACGTCCTCGTTGGCCCGGATCGCAGCGGGATCGCCGGAGGCGATGACGCGGCCATAGACCAGCACCGAGATGCGGTCGGCGAGCGCGAACACCGCCGGCATGTCGTGCTCGACCAGCACGATCGAGACCTCTTTCCGCAGCTCCTGGAGCAGCTTCACCATGCCCTGGGATTCGGTGACGCCGAGACCGGCCATGGGCTCGTCGAGCAGCAGCAGTTTCGGCTTGCTGGCGAGCGCGACCGCAAGCTCGATCTGGCGCCGCTCGCCATGGCTGAGCTTCGACACCAGCACGTCGGCGCGATGAGCGAGGCCAACGCGGTCGAGCGCGGCGTGCGCGGCATCGCGCAGGCCCTTCTCCTTGCGCGCATCGGCGAAGAAACGGAACGAGGTGCCGGCATGGGCCTGCGCCGCCAGCGCGACATTGTCGGCGGCGGTGAAATCGAGCAGCAGCGAGGTGATCTGGAACGAGCGGGCAAGGCCCAGCGCGCAGCGGCGATAGGCCGGAAGATAGGTGATATCGCGCCCCCCCAGCGAGACGCTGCCGGAATGCGGTTCGAGATGCCCGGTCAGCTGGCTGATCAGCGTGGTCTTGCCGGCGCCGTTCGGGCCGATGATGGCGTGCAGCTCGCCCGCCGCGACGTCGAGCGAGACGTTGTCGGTGGCGATGATGCCGCCGAAACGGCGCACCAGCTTTTCGACGCGGAGCAGCGGTTCAGCCACGGCCGGCCCTCCCGAGCATGCCCATGATGCCGCCGCGCCCGAACAGGACGATGAGCAGCAAGAGCGGCCCCATGATCAGCGCCCAATATTCGGTGATCTGCGACAGGAATTCTTCGAGCAGCAGGAACACCACCGCGCCCATCACAGGGCCGAACAGCGTGCCCATGCCGCCGAGGATCACCATCACCATGAGGTCACCGGAACGGGTCCAGTACATCACGGCCGGGCTGACGAAATCGGTGTTGTTGGCGAGCAGCGCGCCGGCGAGGCCGCACATGGTGCCCGAGATGACGAAGCAGACCAGCTGGTAGCGTTTTGCGGGAAAGCCGATCGCCTGCATGCGCTGCTCGTTGGAGCGCAACCCCTGCACGACGAGGCCGAAGCGCGAATTGACGATGCGCCAGATCAGGAAGATCACGCCGAACAGGCAGGCGAGGCAGAGATAATAGAATTGCGTGCGGTTGCCGAGATCGATCAGCCCGGAGAAGTCGCTGCGCTTGTACACGGTGAGGCCATCGTCGCCGCCGTAACGCGCAAGGCCCGAGGCGACGTAATAGGCCATCTGCGCGAAGGCGAGCGTGATCATGATGAAATAGACGCCGCGGGTGCGAAGTGAGAGCGCGCCGATCACGAGGGCGTAGAGCGCGGAGGCCGCGAGCGCGACCGGAAACTGGATGAAGCCGCTCCCGACGCCTTCCTGCGCCAGCATGCCGACCGCGTAGCCGCCGATGCCGAGATAGGCGGCGTGGCCGAAGCTCATCATGCCGCCGAAACCCATGATGAGGTTGAGGCTTGCCGCGGCCAGCGCCAGGATGACGATGCGGGTGAACAGCGTCAGGATGAAGATGTTGCCGGACAGATGCGAATAGAGCGGCAACAGCACGAGGCCCGCCAGCATCAGGGCCGTGACGGCCTTGCTCACCGTGAAAGCCTTCATCGACGGTTGGCCGGAAACAGCCCCTCCGGCCGGACCACCAGCACGATCGCCATCAGGAGATAGATCAGCATGGACGACAATGCGGGTGCGGCGGTGGAGGCGGCGGCGCCACTCAGCACCTGCCGTAGCAAATTGGGCAGGAAGGCGCGGCCGAGCGTGTCGATCATGCCGACGAAGATCGCGGCGAGGAAGGCGCCGCGGATCGAGCCGATGCCGCCGATCACGATGATGACGAAGGCGAGGATCAGGATGTTCTCGCCCATGCCGATCTGCACGGTGAGGATCGGCGCCTGCATCAGCCCAGCCAATCCTGCAAGCGCGGCTCCCAAGCCGAACACCAGCGTGTAGAGCAGCTTGATGTTGATGCCGAGGGCACCGATCATCTCGCGGTTGGAGGCGCCGGCGCGGATCAGCATGCCGATGCGGGTGCGCATCACGCCGAGATAAAGCAGCAGCGCGACCAAGAGCGCGACAGCGATGATGGCGAGGCGATAGGCGGGATAGTGGATGCCGGGCAGGATCGGCACCGGCACGGTGAGCCAGACCGGCAGCGGCAGCGCGAGGCCCGCCGGCCCCCAGATCAGCCGCACGGCTTCGTTGAAGAACAGGATCAGGCCGAAGGTCGCGAGCACGTGGTCGAGATGATCGCGGCCGTAAAGATGCCGCAGCGCGCTCATCTCCAGCACGATGCCGAGCACCAGCGTCGCGCCGAGCGCCAGCAGCGCGCCGAGCAGGAAGCTGCCAGTCCACGCCGCGAAGGTCGCGGCGAAATAGGCGCCCATCATGTAGAGCGAGCCGTGCGCAAGGTTGACGAGATCCATGATCCCGAACACCAGCGTCAGGCCGGCGGCGAGCAGGAACAGCAGCAGGCCGAACTGCAATCCGTTCAAGAACTGTTCGACGACGAGCAGCATCAGGACTCTTTCAGGCGCATACGGACGCGCGCCGATGTTCGAACACAGTCGCCATCAGTGAAAGAGCTCCCCCTGCCTGTTCAAGGCGGAAAAATGGGTAATGGCAGTATCGTTCCGAGGCAAGAGCGATTCGACACCAAACATGCACTTTGTTGCATGCCGGTGCATGCGATCAAAATGACCTTGCAAAATGACCTTGCAAGAAGGCTGCCGCGCCGGGCTGGGGCAACCTGCCGCACCTCGTCATGCCCGGGCTTGTCCCGCCTGCGCGGCCGAAGCCGCTTCGGCGCGGCGAAGGCCCGCGCATCCAATTTCTTCGTGCCGCGCGGTGAGATGTGGATGGCCGGGACAAGCCCGGTTCATGAAGACCTCTGTTGCATGAATGCGATCACCCTCCCCCGTTGCCGGAGGAGGGTGCTGCAATCTTCGGCTCCCTGGATGCGTCTAGTGCGACGTCATCTGCTGGGGAAGGTCATCCGGCTCGGCGAGCACGCTGTTGGCCGTCGAGGCCTCCAGCGCCGCCATCCGGAACAGATAGGCGAGCGTCGCCAGTCCGGTGTCTTCCGCCATCTGCGCCAGCTCGAGCGCCATGTCGGACATGTAGCCGAGATTCTCGTCCCTGGTCTGCGCCATGATCTGGTTGTCCCGCATCATGTTCGACATCTCAGGCGCTCTTTCGTTGCGCGGCAGCAGCGCCGCAGAGGTTGGCACGGGCGATACAGTCGATCCGCGGACCGTCCTGCTGGACCACGCTCGTCATCCCGATCCGGTCGCGCACGACATCGAGCGACTCCTGACGGATCTCGATCGTCGCCGCCATGGTCCAGGAATTTTCCACCAGTGCCGGCAATCCCAGCGGCGTGACGACGAATCCGATATCGTGGAACCGCGGCAGCCACCAGGTCTCCATGACGAGACAAAGCCGCTCAATGCCCTGCTCCAGGCAGAACTCCTGCGCCGCCGCCATCAATTGCAGATTGAACAAGCCGTCACGGCGCTCGCGCGAGACGAAGAAGCGCGACCATTCCCAGATCAGAGGGTCCGACGGACAACCGCGCACAGACGCGAGATGCGGGAACACCTCGCTGATCATCGTCGGCCTGGTGGTGGGATACAGGCGCGAGCCGCCGAGCACCCGGCGGTTCTCCAGCGCCAGCAGATAGACCGCGTCGTCATTGTCGTAGGTGTCGATCTCGCGTCCGTCAGGCTTGCGCAACGCTTCCCATTTCCGTTCCTCGACGAATATCTCGTGGCGGATCCGGAAATGCTGTTCGAGGACGTCCTCGTAGAGGTGCCGATTGACGGCCGAAATCACATGAATCATGAACTCCCCCATGGCTCGCAATGGGGGAAACCTCAGCGAAAACGGCCGAGCCGACTATTGGGAAATTTCCCAGTAGCCGAATATTTCAGGGATTGATGATTCTGTGGCGGATCGCGATCGCGACCGCATGCGTCCGGTTGACCGCACCGAGCTTGCGCGCGGCAGTTGCAAGATGCTCTTCGGCGGTGCGTTGCGTGATGTGCAGGATCTCGCCGATCTCCCAGGCTGACTTGCCTTGCGAGGCCCAGGCGAGCGCCTCGCGCTCGCGGGGCGTCAGGCGCATCGACGGATGCGGCGTCGGATCGAGCAGACGGCGAATGTGATCGAAGCCGTACATCCCGATCAGGTGCAGTGCCGGCTTGCTGCGCGCATTGAGGTCGAGGTGGACGCCGCCGAGCGAGACGCCGGCCTCGTAGCCGGTCAGGCCGTGGATCGGCACGACGAAGCCGCGCGACATGCGGAAGTCGGCGGCGCGCCGCATCACTTCCACCGCGCCCGGCTCCGAATCCGGATCGTACGGGGCTTCAGACCACTCGAACGGGTTCACCGTCTGCCGGCATTTGCGGATCACGGGATCGACGCGGTCGTAGCTTTTCTGGGTGTAGAGGCTGAACCACTCCGCCGGCCATTTCTTGGCCAGCACCATCTGGGAAAAGCGCTGCTCGGGATTCGGCAAGCCCGTCACGATGATATGTTCGAAGCCGTACCGGCCGAACGCGGTCGCGAGCGCGTCCATGGCATCCGGAACCTTGGTATAGGCTCCGAGCCCTTCGATGAAGTCGAGCGCCTCGCGGCCATAATCAACGGCATCAACGGCGGACATTCGGTACGTTTCCTGACCTTCGCCCTCGCATATAGCACGTATTTGGGGACTGCCTCAATTCGCTGCTCCCCGTAGTTTGCCGGTATTCCGTCCGCCTGAAGATTTAATCTACTTGTGGCAGAATGGGCGTCACGATACACCTGAAGCGTCTGCAGCGGGAAACTCACGATGGAAGACGAGGACATCGCCCTCAACAGCGTGCTCGGCCTGGAATTGAACCGCGTGTTTTTCGCCGTCCGCGAAACGGCAAACAAGCAGAAGATCATCGAGTTCGCGCGCAAGGTGCTGCAAAGCGAGCGTGCAGAGCTGGCCGACAGCCGCTTGCCCGAGGGCCCGGCGAGCTAGAGCGCAGTTGCGGCGTTACGCGCTCCGCGACGCCCTTGCACTCGAACACGCTGATTTTAATCGAAACATTCCGACCGTAAAGTTGCTTTCCCTTCGCCCCTTGTGGGAGAAGGTGGCGCGAAGCGCCGGATGAGGGGTTCTCTCCGCGCACTCACTGCGACAGGATCATTCGCGGAGAGAACCCCTCACCCGTCTCGCCGCTGCGCGGCGATCCACCCTCTCCCACAAGGGGAGAGGGGAGAGGTCGCCGCCACGATCCTCTTTCGGACGCAAACAGCATGATGACGCTGCGCCAGGTGGAAGTGATCCGTGCCGTGATGGTGACGGGCACCATCGGCGGCGCGGCCAAGCTGCTCAACGTCTCGGCGCCGGGGATCAGCCGCCTCGTCAAATACACCGAGCGCTCCCTCGGCATCCGTTTCTTCCAGCGCCAGAACGGGCGTTACTTCCCGACGCCGGAAGCCGAGAACATCTTCGAGCAGATCAACGGCGTCTACAAGAAGGTCGACGACCTCTCCGAGATCATCTCCAAGATCGGCCGTGGCGGCCTCTCCGAACTGCGCATCGGTTCGGTGCCGAGCATCTCGCAGGTGATGGTGCCGCGCGCGATCGAGCGCGTGCGCCGCCGCTATCCCGACCTCGGCATCGACATCAACATCCTCAAGCTCGAGGAGGCCATCGACTATCTCATGCTCGGCCGCGGCGAGTGCGTTGCGATGAGCTATCGGCTGGAGCATTCCGCGCTCGACTTCATGCCGCTGGCCTCGGGCGAATTGTACTGCATCGTGCCGCCGGGCCACGAGCTCGCCGGCCGCAAGCAGGTCTCGGCCGCCGAGATCACCCGCTATCCCTTGATCGGCATCGACCCCAACGATCCCTACGGCCGCATCATGGCCGAGATCTTCGCGCGCCACCGGCTCGACTACAACATCACCATCCGCGCGCGCTTCGGCACCACGGTCTGCGCGCTGGTGAAGGCCGGCCTCGGCATCGCCATCATCGACCAGTTCACCGTGGCCCATGGCGGCTATCCCGGGATCGAGTTGCTCAAGATCGCCGAGCCGACGCGGTTCGACACCTATATCGCGGTCAAGCGCGGCGCGCCGCTGTCGCTCCATGCGGAGGCCTTCATCGCAGCGCTGCGCGCCGAGATGCAGGCGGTCGAGCCGTCCCGCGGCCGCGGCAAGATCGCGCCGGGACGCGGCCGGAAGAAATAACATAATGTTAGGTTCACCACATAAAAGGGTAATTGTGTTAGCCTTGGGAAAGACTATCGTCGGGTCAGGAAGCCCCTTGGAATTGCGCGGGTTTCCCCGCTAATGACCGGGACAGAACGCTCCTTTTGAGACGATAGCGAACCATGTCGAAGCGCGGATACGCCGCCAGCCAGAAGCTCCTCACCGGCCTGATCGGCGCGCCGATCGCGCACTCCGCGTCTCCCGCCATGCATGAGCGCGCCGCCGAGGCGCTCGGCCTGCGCGGTCACTACCAGCTCATCGAGGTCGCGGGGGCTGACGCGTCGGGGCTGCGCATGATGCTCGAAGGCGTGCGGCGGCTCGGCTTTGCCGGCGTCAATGTCACCTTTCCCTACAAGGAGGCGGTGGTCCCGCTGCTCGACGAACTGGCGCCGGCTGCGGCGACCATGGCCGCGGTCAATACCGTCGTCGTCAGGGATAACAGGCTGATCGGCCACAACACCGATACGACCGGCTTTGCGCGTGCCGTCGCCCCGCTGCTGGCGCGCACTGGAAACGCGGTGGCCGTGATCGGCACCGGCGGCGTCGGCAAGGCGATCGCCTTTGCGCTGGCGAACCTGAAAGTGGCTGACCTCCGCATCTTCGACAGCGAGCCGGCGCGAGCGGAAAAGCTTGCGACGCTGCTGGCCCCGCACGGTGGCGCGCGGGTGGCCCGAAGCGTCGAGGATGCGCTTGCCGGCGCAACCGGCCTCGTCAACGGCACGCCGGTCGGCATGCTGCCGAACCGGGACACGCCGGTGCCGGCGGCACTGCTCAGGGCAGACCTGTGGGTCGCCGACGCCGTCTATTCGCCGCTGATCACGCCGCTGCTCGCCGCAGCGCGAGAGAAAGGCGCTCGGATCATGACCGGTCGCGAGCTCGCGATCTACCAGGCCGCCGACGCCTTCGAACTGTTCACCGGCCTTGCCCCATCGACTGACGTCATGGGAGAGGCTTTCGATGCCGTGATGGCTGCGCGCAGCGCCGCCTATCAGGCAGCTTGAGACAAAGCGGCCGGATACAAGGCCGCTTGCAAAACTTGAAACGTGAGGAGACGACGATGAAATCAACGCTAATGGTGGGCGCGCTGCTCACCGCCCTGACGGCCACCAGCGCCTTTGCCCAGGCGATCAAGCTCGCCGATGTCGCCGAGCTCTCCGGCGGCGGCGCCACCGTCGGCACCAATTGGAAGAACGGCATCGACCTCGCGATCGAGGAGATCAACGCCAAGGGCGGCGTGCTCGGCCGCAAGCTGGAAGTCACCCACGCCGACTCGCAGTCCAACCCGGGCGTGGCGCGCGCCCAGGTGCAGAAGGCGCTCGATGCCGAGCCCTATGTGCTGCTCGGCCCCGGCTATTCCGGCTCGGTGAAGGTGACGGCGCCGCTGGCGGCCGAAGCCGGCATCGCGCAGATCATGGGCGGCGAGGCCGCCGAGCTGACGCAGGCCGGCAACAAGTTTCTGTTCCGCACTTCCTTCGGCCAGCAATCCTCTATGCCGAAGGTCGCAAAATACATCCACGACGACATGAAGGCGAAGACGGTCGCGGTGGTCTGGGTCAACAACGATTTCGGCCGCGGCGGCCGCGACATGGTGACCAAGGAGCTCGAGCGGCTCGGCTCCAAGGTCGTCGCCGATCTCTCGACCGAAGCGGGCCAGGCCGACTTCGCTGCTGACGTCGGCAAGATCAAGGCGGCCAATCCCGATGCCGTGTTCGTCTATCTCAACGAGGAAGAGAGCGCGCGCATCCTGAAAGAGCTGAAGCGCCAGGGCGTCACCGCACCGCTGATGGGCGAGACCACGCTGATCGGCCAGAAGGTGATCGAGCTCGCCGGCGATGCCGCCAACGGCGCACGCGGCCATGTCGGCCTCACCACGGATGCGCCGGTCGATTTGATCAAGGCGTTCCGCGAGAAGTTCTCCAAGAAGTACAATTACGTCCCCGACCATAACGGCCTGAAGGGCTATCTCGCCGTCTACATGGTGAAGGCCACCACCGAGAAGATGGGCAAGGTCGACCCGAAGAAGTTCGCCGAGACGCTGCACGGCCTCACCATCAAGGCCGCGGACGAGCCGGGCATCCTGATGGACGTCACCTTCAGCGACACCGGCGACATCGATCGCCAGAGCTTTCTGGTCGAGGTGGTCGAAGGCAAGCAGGTCGTGAAGCAGGTGCTGCCGAAGGTGAAGTGAGGTCTATCCTTCTCCCTCGCCCCGCTCTTCGCGGGGAGAGGGTCGGGGTGAGGAGGAGTTTGGCTCGCGGAGAGAGCCCCTCACCCCACCCTCTCCCCGTAAGGACGGGGAGAGGGAGCGATCGGCCTGAATTCGCATCAAGTCTGCTCGGCCTCTAACGATCCAAGAGAACCCATGTCCAACCTATTCGATCTTCTGGTCGCGGGGCTCGCCACCGGCGCGATCTATGCGCTGGTCGCGGTCGGCTTCACGCTGCTGTGGCAGACCTCGCAGACCATCAATTTCGCGCAAGGCGAGTTCGTGATGCTGCCGGCGTTCCTGATGCTGGCGGCGATGCACGCCGGCGCGCCGTTCTGGCTCGCGATCATCCTCGGCATCCTGCTCTCGATGATCCTTCTCGGCCTCGGCTTCAAGATGCTGCTGGTCGATCCCATGATGCGCCACGGCGTGCTGCCGCTGGCGATTGCGACCATGGCGCTCGCCATTGGCCTCAAGGAAGCCGTCAAGCAGTTCTTCAGCGCCGAAGCCTCGCCCTTTCCCTCGATCGTGCCGACCGGTGACGTCTCCATCTTCGGCCACGCGGTGTCGCTGCAGAGCATCGGCGTGCTCATCGTCGCCATTCTCGCCGTGGTTGGCCTCACCACGCTGCTGAACCGCACGTCGCTCGGCCACCAGATGCAGGCGGCGGCGCAGAACCCGACGGTGGCGCGTATCATCGGCGTGCCCGTGGAGCGCATGATCCTGCTGACCTTCCTGATCAACGCTTTCCTGGTCGCGCTGGCCTCGCTGCTGATCACGCCGATCTATCTCGCAAAATTCTCCTCCGGCGAGGTGCTGGGCCAGGCCGCCTTCATCGCCGCGATCGTCGGCGGCTTCAACCAGGTCCGCGGCGCGATCGCCGGCGGCCTCCTGATCGGCGTGCTCGACAATCTCGCGGCCGCCTATGTCTCGACGCAGTACCGCGCCGCCGTGCCGATGATCTTCCTGATCGCCGTCATCCTGTTCCGGCCGCAAGGATTGCTCGGCCGCGCCGAGGAGCGCACGGTATGACCGGCTTCGCCAAACCCCTGAAGATCGCGCTCGGCCTTGCCGTCATCGCCGGCCTGATCGTCGTCCCCATGAACTTCAACCGCTACGGCCTGTTCATCCTGAGCCAGTGGGCCGTGATGAGCATCGCCGCGATGGGGCTGAACCTCACGCTCGGCTATGCCGGCCAGGTCTCGCTGGCGCAGGGCGCCTTCGTCGGCATCGGCGCCTATGCCGCGGCGATCATGACCACGCATGGCTGGCCGCTGCCCGCCGCGATCCTCGTCGCGATCGTCTTGAGCTTCGCGGTCGGCTGGGTGCTCGGCTATCCCGCGCTGCGCGTGCAGCACCACTATCTCGCCTTCGTCACGCTGGCCTTCTCCACCCTCGCCTTCCTGGTGTTCCGCAATGAGAGCTGGCTCACCGGCGGCATCTACGGCATCTCCAACATCCCGCGCCCGCACATCTTCGGCATCGCCACCAACAAGCCGCTGCCGTTCTATTATGTCTGCCTCGGCACGCTCGCGATCGTGTCGCTCGCGGTATGGTGGCTGATCCGGTCGCCCTGGGGACGCGCCTTCATGGCGCTGCGCGAAAACCCGCTGCGCGCGCAATCGCTCGGCATCGACACGCGCCGTTACACGCTGATGGCCTTCGCGATCGGCTCGGCGCTCGGCGGCGTCGCCGGTGCGCTCTATGCGCCGCTGACGCAATATATCGACCCTGTGCCGTTCAACCTGTCGCTCTCGCTCGATCTCCTGATGATGGTGATCGTCGGCGGCGCGGGCTTCTATTTCGGTCCGTTCCTCGGCGCGATGATCGCGGTGCTGCTGCCGGAATGGCTGCGCTTCACGGAGGGCTATTATCTGATGCTCTACGCGATCGCGGTGATGCTGCTGCTGATCTGGTCGCCGACCGGCATTTTGGGAATTCTCGACCGCTATCTCGCCGAGCGCCGCACCAAGGCCGCGTCCGCATTGCGCGCCGTCGCAAAATCCCGCCTGGAGACGGCGCAATGAGTGCGGTCCTCGAAGTCACCGACATCAAGAAGAATTTTGGCGGCATCAGCGCCGTCGACAGCGTCTCCTTCGACGTGCGCGAAGGCGAGATCCTCGGCCTGATCGGGCCGAATGGCTGCGGCAAGTCCACGCTGTTCAACTGCATCCTCGGCCAGCTCACCCCAAGTGGTGGCGAGGTCAAGCTCGACGGCAAGCTCGTCACCGGGCTGCGTCCCGCCGAGCTCAACAAGCTCGGCGTCAGCCGCACCTTCCAGCTGCTGCAGGTGTTCCCAAAGCTCTCGGTGCGCGAGAATTTGATCCTCGCCGGACAGGAGCACCAGGGCAACATGGCCTCGCGCCTGGTCGGCCGTTCCGATGCCGGCCTCACCGACGCCGCCAACCAGATGATCGGCTTCTTCAAGCTCGACCATCTCGCCGACGAGCCGGCCGGCGGCCTGTCCTACGGCCAGCAGAAGCTGCTCGATGCCGCCATGGCCTTCATGGGCGGCCCGCGCCTCGTGCTGCTCGACGAGCCCGCCGGCGGCGTCAACCCGTCGATGCTGGCGGACCTCAAGGAAAGACTGGTTGCGATCAACCGCGAGAAGAACGCGACCTTCGTCGTGATCGAGCACAATATGGAGTTCGTGATGTCGCTGTGCTCGCGCGTGATGGTGATGGCGGAAGGCAAGGTGCTGGCGATGGGCCGGCCGGACGAGGTGCGGAAAAACCCGGCCGTGATCGAAGCCTATTTGGGACATTGACCATGAGCGATCCGATCCTCTCGGTGCACAATCTCGTCGGCGGCTACGGCAAGATGACGATCTTGAACGGCACCACTTTCTCGGTGCCGGCGGCCACGATTACCACCATCATCGGCCCGAACGGCGCCGGCAAATCCACCGTGTTCAAGGCGATCTTCGGCCTGCTCAAGCTGCGCGACGGCAAGATCAGCTTCGCCGGCCGCGACGTCACGAACCTGAGCCAGCGCGCGTTGCTCAATGCCGGCATCTGCTACGTGCCGCAGGGCCGCAACATCTTTCCGGAGCTGTCCGTCCGCAGCAACATCGAGCTGGGCGGCGTCTCGGCCGGCAAGGGCCTCGACCTGCCGGCGCGCATCGAAGCGGCGCTCGATCTGTTCCCGGCGCTGCGCCGCAAGTCGACGCAACAGGCCTCGACATTATCTGGCGGCGAGCAGAAGCAGCTCGAGATCGCGCGCTCGCTGCTGCTCGAGCCGAAGCTGGTGCTGATCGACGAGCCCTCGATCGGCTTGTCGCCGCTGATGGTGCAGCAGACCTTCGACATCCTCAAGAGCCTGCGCGACCGCGGCGTCACTATCCTAATGATCGAGCAGAACGCGCGCTCGGCGCTGGAAATCTCGGACATCGGCATCGTGCTCGAGCTCGGCCAGACCCGCATGGTCGACGACGCCAGGCGCATCCTGAACGACCCGCGCATCGGCCAGCTCTTTCTTGGCGGCGCCATGGAGGAGAGTGCGGCATGAACAAGCGCTCGATCGCAACGGTCTCGCTCTCAGGCAGCCTCGACGAGAAGCTCCGCGCCATCGCATCCGCCGGCTTCAACGCGGTCGAGATTTTCGAGAACGACCTGCTGTCGTTCGGCGCAGGCCCGCGCGACATCGCAAAGCTCTGCGGCGATCTCAACCTGAAGATCTCTGCGTTCCAGCCGTTCCGCGATTTCGAGGGCATGCCGGAGCCGCAGCGTGCGCGCAATTTTGCCCGCGCGGAGCGGAAGTTCGATTTGATGCAGGAGCTCGGCACCGATCTGCTGCTGATCTGCTCCAACGTCTCGCCTGCCTCGCTCGGCGGCATCGACCGCGCCGCCGACGATTTTCGCGAGCTGGGCGAGCATGCCGCCAAACGGGGCTTGCGGGTCGGCTACGAAGCACTGGCCTGGGGCCGCCACGTCAACGACTATCGTGACGCCTGGGAGATCGTGCGACGTGCCGATCATCCAGCGATCGGCATCATCCTCGACAGCTTTCATGCGCTGGCGCCGGGACTTCCGACCCGCGCGATGGCCTCGATCCCCGGCGACAAGATCTTCCTGGTGCAGCTCGCCGACGCGCCCAAGCTCGAGCTCGACATTCTCTCGTGGAGCCGGCATTTCCGCTCCTTCCCCGGCCAGGGCGATCTGCCGGTCGGCGAATTCATGGCGGCTGTCGCGGCGACCGGCTATGCCGGACCGCTGTCGCTGGAGATCTTCAACGACCAGTTCCGCGCCGGCTCGGCCGCGCAGACCGCGCTCGATGGCCTGCGCTCGCTGATCCTGCTGGAGGACCAGCTTGCGCCGGATTGGCCGAAATTCGCCGCCGAGCCGCTGGCGCCGAAGGCGAAGAGCCGCGGCACCGGCTTCATCGAGTTTGCGGTCAACGAGACCAAAGCCGGAGACCTCGCCCGCCTGTTTTCGCAGCTCGGCTTCCGCAAGACCGGTCAGCATCGCAGCAAGGCTGTGGAGCGCTGGACGCAAGGCAAGGTCGAGCTCGTCATCAACAGCGAGACCGACGGCTTTGCGCATTCGCATTATGTGACGCACGGCCCCGGTGTCTGCGCGATTGCGCTCGACGTCGACAATGCCGGTCTTGCGATGCAGCGTGCCGAAATGCTGAAGGCGCGCACCTTCTATCAGCCGGTCGGACCGGGCGAACTGGAGATCCCCGCGATCCACGGCGTCGGCGGCAGCCTGCTCTATTTCCTCGATCAGGCCGGCAAGAACTGGGACACCGATTTCGAGCCGGTCGCGAGCGATGCGGGCACCGACGCGCTGCTCGCGGTCGATCACATCGCGCAGTCGATGCCCTATGACGAGATGCTGTCCTGGCTGCTGTTCTACACCGGCATCCTCGACCTGAAGCGCCTGCCGCAGATGGAGATCGCGGACCCCCGCGGCCTCGTGCAGAGCCAGGCCATCGTCAACGAAGACCAGAGCCTGCGCTTCGTGCTCAACGGCTCCTCAGCCAACCGCACGCTGCCGGCGCGCTTCATCTCGGAGTTCTTCGGATCAGGCGTGCAGCACGTCGCGTTCTCGTGCCGGGACATCTTTGCGACGGTAGCCGCGATGCGCCAGCGAGGCGCGGATTTTCTCGATATCCCCGACAATTATTACGACGACATCGAAGCCAAATACGATCTCACCCCGGAGCTGATGGCACAGCTGCGCGCCAACCACATTCTCTACGACCGCGAGGGCGACGGCGAGTTCTTCCAGGTCTACACCCACATCTTCGACGAGCGGTTCTTCTTCGAGATCGTCGAGCGCAGGGATTATCAGGGCTTTGGCGCAGCGAACGCCGGCATCAGGCTGGCAGCGCAAGCGCGCGAAGTGCGACCCGCGAGCATGCCGCGGGTGTAGGTGCCTCTTTCCCTCTCCCCTTGTGGG
>NZ_JXDL01000001.1:5498981-5520430 GCF_001590795.1 Bradyrhizobium sp. AT1 | reverse complement strand
GTGGGAGAGGGTGGCTCGCCGCGATAGCGGCGAGACGGGTGAGGGGTTCTCTCCGCCCGCATCGCTGTCAATGGAGTTTGCGGGGAGAACCCCTCATCCGGCGCTTCGCGCCACCTTCTCCCACAAGGGGAGAAGGGGCGGCGTCGCTCTGGATAGTTCAGCTCACTTCATCTTGCACTTGTCGTGGAAACGGTCCTGGTCGTTCTCCACGATGGTCGCCACCGTCTTCAGCGCGAGCTGGCCTTCGGCATCCTTGACCACGTCCTGCAGATAGAAGCTCTGCACCGGGATGTGGTTGTTGCCGTATTTGAACGCGCCGCGCAGCGACTTGAAGTTGGCCTTCTCCATCTCGGCCTTCATCGCGTCCTTCTTGCTGGTGTCGCCCTTCACAGCGACCACCGCGCTGTTGATGAGCTGGGCGGCGTCATAGGATTGCGCGCCGTAATAGGTCGGGCGCAGGCCGGGATATTTCTTGCGGTAGTCGGCGACGAAGCGCTTGTTCTGCTCGTTGGGCAGGTCGTTGACCCATTCCTGCGCGCCGGGCACGCCGAGTGCGTTCTCCTTCTGCAGCGGCAGCGAGAGCTCGTCGACGGTGAACGCCGTGTAGAGCGGCATCGTGCTCTTCAGGCCGGCCTGCGCATATTGATTGAGGAACTGCACGCCGGCAGCTCCCGGATAGAACACGAAGATCGACTCGGCGCCCGAAGCGCGCGCCTTGGAGAGCTCGGCGGAGAAATCGAGCTGGCTCGGCCAGACCGTGTATTCCTCGCCCTTGATCTCGCCCTTGAAGGTGTTCTTGACGCCCGCGAGCATGTCCTTGCCGGCGGCATAGTTCGGGCCGATCAGGAACACGCTCTTGACGCCCTTCTGGTTCATGTAGAGGCCCATCGCCTGCGGCGTCTGGTCGTTCTGCCAGGAGGTCGAGAACACGTAAGGCGAACACAGCTCGCCCGCGAGCTGCGAGGGGCCGGCATTGGCCGAGATCAGGAAGGTCTGCGAGTCGACCGCGGTCTTCAACGAGGCGAGCAGCACGTTCGACCAGATGTAGCCGACGATGAAATCGACCTTGTCCGACTGCACCAGCTTCTCGGTCTTCTGCTTGCCGACGTCAGGCTTCTGGCCGTCATCCTCGTAGATGACCTCGACCGGCTTGCCGTCCATCTTGCGGCCCATGTGATCCAGGGCGAGCTCGAAGGAGTTGCGCATGTCGTTGCCGATCACGGCGGTCGGGCCGCTGAAGGTCGAGACGAAACCGATCTTGATGGTGTCGCCGGCGAAAGCCGGGCTCGCCAGCACCAGCGCCGCTGCGCCCGCCAGCCAGAATGCCGTCCTCATAACCACTCCCCTCCTTATGATTGAGCCCGCAAGCGGGGTGATCGCCGCTCCGAGCCTTCTCTATTGAACGCAAAATCCGTCGCGCCGCCAATGGCTCAGCGCCCGCCCCTGCACCATATTTCGCCCCCAAGGCGGATGGCAAGAAATATAATTCTACTCCTTCGGCCAAGACCCTGTCAGGCCTGCGGCGCTTTTTCGCGCCGGCACGATACACCCTGCCTATGTCGCGATTGATGACCTCTATTGGACCGCGGCCCTCGATCCGCACTTAAATGAAGGGGAGCAGCAGCGAGATTCGAGGGTGCACCATGGCCGCCAATCCCCACCGCGTCGTCATCGTCGGAGCCGGCTTCGGCGGGCTGGAGGCGACCTACCGCCTCGCGGGCGCCCCAGTCGCGATCACGCTGATCGACCGCCGCAACCATCATCTGTTCCAGCCGCTGCTGTACCAGGTCGCGACCGCCTCGCTCGCCACCAGCGAGATCGCCTGGCCGATCCGCCATCTCATGCGCGACCGGCCCGACGTGACGACGCTGTTCGCGACGGTCAGCGGCGTCGATGCGGCAAGGCGCTGCGTGTTGATCGACGACGGCAGCGAGGTGCCCTACGACACGCTGGTGCTGGCGACCGGTGCGCGGCACGCCTATTTCGGCCACGACGAATGGGAGCAATGGGCGCCCGGCCTGAAGACGCTCGAGGACGGCACCACCTTGCGCCGTCACATCCTGGTGGCGTTCGAGCGCGCCGAGCGCGATACCGATCTGGCCAAGCGCGCGGCGCGGCTGACCTTCGTCATCGTCGGTGCCGGCCCCACCGGCGTCGAGCTCGCCGGCACCATCGCCGAAATGGCGCGCCACACCTTGCCCGGCGATTTCCGCAACATCGACACGACCAAAGCGCGCGTCGTACTAATCGAGGCGGGGCCGCGCGTGCTCGCAGGCTTCGCCGACGACCTCTCGGCCTATGCGCAGGCCTCGCTGGAAAAAATCGGCGTCGAGGTCGTGCTGGGACAGGCCGTCACCGAGATCAACCGCGAGGGCGTCGTGTTCGGCGGCAAGCTGCTCGAAGCCAAGACCCGGATCTGGGCCGCCGGCGTGCGCGCCTCGCCCGCCGCCGAATGGCTGGGCGCACCAGCCGATCGCGCCGGACGCGTGCAGGTCGAGGCAGACTTGACGATTCCCGGCCATCCCGAGATCTTTGCGATCGGCGACACCGTCAGCATCAACGCCTGGGAGGGCAAGCCGGTGCCGGGCATCGCGCCGGCCGCGAAGCAGCAGGGCCGACACGTCGCCGAGACCATCAAGGCCCGGCTGCGCGGTGCTGCGACCGGCCCGTTCCGCTACAAGCACGCCGGCAGCCTCGCCCAGATCGGCAAACGGCTCGCCGTGATCGATTTCGGTCGTTTCAAGCTGCGCGGCACGATCGCGTGGTGGATCTGGGGCATCGCCCACATCTACTTCCTGATCGGCCTGCGCCACCGTCTCAGCGTCGCCTTGAGCTGGCTCTGGATCTACGCGCGAGACCAACGCGCCGCGCGGTTGATCACGCAGGGGTCGAGCAAGGTGGTGTAGACGCTCGACGCGTGTCCCGGACGCGCTGCAGCGTGCAACGCTGCTGCGCAGAGCCGGGACCCAGGAGTTTGGGCCCCGGCTCTGCGGCGCAACGCTTCGCGCTGCACCGCGTCCGGGGCACGAGACCGTCATCCCTACTTCACCAGCTCACACCCGCCCTCCGCCAGCGGGCGAAACGCCTGCTCCGCCGGAATCGTCGAGACCAGCTTGTAATAGTCGTACGGATATTTCGACTCCTCCGGCTTCTTCACCTCGAACAGGTACATCGGGTGCACCACGCGGCCGTCCTGGCGGATGATGGTGTCGCCGAACAGCTTGTCCTTGCCCTTGAACTTCTTCATCTCGGGCACGGCGTCCTTGGCGTTGTCGCTGCCGGTGGCGGCGACCGCGTTGAGATAAGCGAGCGTCGAGGCATAGACGCCGGCCTGGTTGCCGCTCGGCATCTTGCCGTTCATGCCGGGGCGCGCGGCGAAGCGTTTTGCGAAGGCACGGGTGTCGTCGTTCATGTCCCAGTAGAAGGCTTCCATCAGCTGCAGGCCCTGCGCGACCTTGATGCCCATGCCGTGGACGTCGTTGATGAAGAGCAGGAAGGCGACGAGCTTTTGTCCGTTCTGCTGGATGCCGAACTCGGCGGCCTGCTTCACGGCGTTGATGGTGTCGCCGCCGGCATTGGCAAGGCCGATCACCTGCGCTTTCGAACCCTGCGCCTGCAACAGGAACGACGCGAAGTCGGAGGTGCCGAGCGGATGCTTGGAGGAGCCCAGCACCTTGCCGCCGTGGCCCTCGATATATTTCTGTGCTTCCGCCTCGATGCCCTTGCCCAGCGCGTAGTCGACCGTGAGGAAATACCAGTCCTTGCCGCCGCGCGACATCATCGCGGCCGCCGTGGTGTTGCCGGTCGCCCAGGTGTCGTTGACCCATTGGATGGTGTTGGGCGAGCAGGCCTTGCCGGTGAGATCGGAGCTTGCGGTCGAAGACGCCAGGAACGTCATGCGGCTGTCGCGCAGCAGCGTGTTGATGGACAGGCTGACCGCCGAGTTTGGCACGTCGACGATGGCATCGACGCCCTCGACGTCGAGCCATTTGCGCGCGATGGCGTTGCCGACGTCGGCCTTGTTCTGATGGTCGGCGTAGACGATCTCGACCTTGATGCCTTTGCCGCCGCCGTTGAAATCCTCCGCCGCCATGCGCGCGGCTTCCACCGAGCCCATGCCGTTGGTGTCCTGGAAGATGCCGGAGATGTCGTTGAGCACACCGACACGCACGACATTGTCGGAGATTTCGGCGCTCGCCGCGCCGGCTATCAGGCTCGCGGCCAGCGCGAGCGTCCATTTCAGATGTTTCATTTTCCCTCCCCTGTTGATGCGTTGCCGCGCCGGTGTTGCCAGCGCGGGAAATTCAGACCTGCCGCTCCGGCAGCTTCACGACGAGCCCGTCGAGCTCGGGTGTGATCTTGATCTGGCAGGACAGCCGGCTGGTCGGCCGCCGCTCGCTCGCGGTGCCGTCGAGCAGCGCGTCCTCGTCGTCGGCCATGGCGGGCAGGCGCGCGAGCCAGCTTTCGTCGACATAGACATGGCAGGTCGCGCACATGGCGTTGCCGCCGCATTCGGCCAGAATGCCGTCGAGGCCGTGACGGGTCGCGGCCTGCATGGCGCTCTCGCCGACCGAGGTCTCGACGCAGTCGGACTTGCCGTCGGGATGGATGAAGGTGATGGCGGGCATCAGAATTCCTCGTCAGGCCGGGGTGATGGTGACAGGCAGGCTGTCGAGCCCGCGCAGCGTGTTGTTGAAGCGGCGCTTTGGCTCGCCCGTGATCTCGATCTTCGCGATGCGCCGGGCCAGCGCGGTCAGCATCACCTCACCTTCCAGCCGCGCGACGAGCTGGCCGACGCACATGTGGATGCCCGAGCCGAAGCCGACATGGCCGGAGGTGCGCCGGGTGATGTCGTAGCTGTCAGGCTGATCCCAGCGCCGGGGATCGCGGTTGGCGGCGGCGAGGAACATCAGCACCTTCTCGCCCTCGCCGATCGTCGCGCCCGAGAGCTCGACCTCGCGCGTGGTGGTGCGGAAGAAGGTCTGCACCGGGCTTTCGAACCGCACCGCCTCCTCGAAGGCGTTGCGTGCCAGCGTCGGATCATCGCGCAGGCGCTGCCACTGTTCGGGGAAGCGCGCGAGGCAATAGACCGCCGCGCCGATGCCGTTGACGGTGGTGTCGAGGCCGGCCGACAGCAGCGAGCGCACCAGCAGCGGCGCCTCGGTGGCGGTGATCGCGCCCTCGTCGGCCTGCGCATGGATGCAGGCCCCGAAGCCGCCGGGCGCGAGATTGTCGCGCTGGCATTGCTCGGCGACATAGGCCTGGTGCGGCGCCGAGCGCGCGATCGCCTGCTGACGCAGCTCGTTCGGCGGGCCGAACGCGTTGAACACGACGCTGGCATAGGGAATCAGATGCTCGCGGCCTTCCGCCTTCAGGCCCAGCGCATCGGGAAAGATCGAGAGCGGATAGGCCTCGGCGAGATCGGTGATCGCATCGAAGCTGCGCTTGTCCAGCAGCGCGTCCACCCGCTCCTCCGCTGCGGCGGCGAAGCGGTCGCGCACCTGCTTCATCACGGTCGGCGACAGCACTTTCGACAGCACGGCGCGGGTGCGGGTGTGCGCCGGCGGATCGGCCTCCAGGATCAGGCTCGGCGGACGCCACGGCGTCTCCTTCTTGAAGTCGGACAGGCCGACGCCGCGGCTGGAGCAGAACGTCGCGGGATCGTTCAGCACGGCATGGACCTCGGCATAGCGCGCCACGCCGTAGACGTTCCATTTGTCGAGATAGACGACCGGCCCCGCCTCCCGCAGCCGCTGATGCGTGGGATAAGGGTCGGCGAAAAAATTCATGTCGAAGGGATCGACGTCGAGATGCGGGACGGACGCGGGGCCCGTCGCTGCCGGGGTGCCGGATGCGGTCATGGAAGACCTCCCTCATTTTGATCTTGTGAAAGGGCGGCGCATGCCCTTAGGTCTTTCGGCCCGCCGCGAGATAGAATCCCGATATGCCTGCGCCTTCGACCAAAGCCCGCCCCAAGCCTGCGCCCGTTGAGGCGGGACCGACGCTCGATCTCGACCGTTACGTCCCGGCGTTCGTCACCTTCATCGCCAACAAGCTCTCGAACAGCGCGACCGCGTTCTATCAGCGCGAGTTCGGCGTCAACGTCACGGAATGGCGGATCATGTCGCTGCTGGCGATCGAGCCCGGCATTCCGGCCTCGCGCATCTGCCACGTCATCGGCTTCGACAAGGGGCCGGTGAGCCGAACGCTGGCGGGCCTGGAGAAGCGCGGACTGGTTTCGATCCGCACCGACCCCAATGACGGTCGCACCCATTCGATCGCGCTGACGGCGAAGGGCCGCGCCACCCATGACAAGGTGATCGTCGCCGCGCTCGAGCGCGAGCGGCGGTTGCTGTCGTGCCTCAACAAGGACGAGCGCGAGGTGCTGATCGATCTCTTGCGCCGGCTGCACGAAAATCTCGGCGCGGTCACCGGCAGCACCGAGGCCTGACGGGCCGCGCACCAAGCGCCACCTTCCGTCACATCCAGGCATACGCCGACGTTTGCCGGCGACACCAGTTCTGCCGCGCATTGTTTCCTCCAGAAAAGACGCAGCGGTTCGCCCGCCGTCATCCTTGTCCGGAACGGTTCGCACAAATTAGTTGCTTAAGCAACAAAAGAATCGGCAAGATAGTGCGGCAGGAGTGTTGGCGTATTTCAAGCGCTGCTGCGTCATGTTCCGTTCGTCATTCCGGGGCGCGCGAAGCGCGAACCCGGAATCCATCGTGCAACACCCCGCGGTGAAATGGATTCCGGGCTCGCGCCGAGAGGCGCGCCCCGGAATGACGGCGGAATGTGACTTCGCTGACTCGGCCTCTACAACCCGATCCATTCCGACGACGCATCGTCGTTCAGCCGCGCCACCGCTTCCGCTCGCCGGGTCAGCACGGCGCGCTGGTTGATGTAGCCCTTGTCGGTGATCTCGCCGCCGTCGACCGATGGCGGCTCGGCGAGCAGCAGCGCGCGGGTGGCGTGGCCGGAGGAGTTGGGACCCTGCTGCCTGAGTTTCGCCAGGCCCTGCGCGATGGCAGCCCTGACCTTGTCGTGCGCGAGCACCTCGTTCACCTCGGCCGTCTCGCCCAGGCCGGCGTGGGCGCGGCAAGCCGCGATGTTCGGAAACACCAGGAAGCGTGCCTCGTCGCCGCCATGACCCGACACGACGATGTCCTGCGCCAACGGCGAGAGCGCGGCGATGCCGGCGACGCGCAGCGTGCCGACGCTGACCCAGGTGCCGGAATTGAGCTTGAAGTCCTCGGCGACGCGGCCGTCGAAGAACAGGCCGCGCTCGGGCCGCCCGGCATCGGCCAGCTTCACGGCATCGCCGATCAGATAAAAGCCCTCCTCGTCAAAAGCCTGCTTCGTCAGCTCCGGCGCTTTCCAATAGCCCGGCGTGACGTTGGGGCCGCGCACCCGCACCTCCAGCTTGTCGCCTGACGTGACGAGCTTCAGTTCGGTGCCGGGAATGGGCACCCCGATATTGCCGGAGCGTTCGGCGAGGAAATGGCAGTCGGTCGCGAGCGGCGAGGTCTCGGTCGAGCCCCAGGCCGAGACCATCGGCAGCGCGCGACCGACGGTGTTGATCGAGAGCTCCGCGAGCGCGTCCCAGAGATTCTGCGGCAGCGCCGCGCCGGCGTAGAAGGCGAATTTCACTTCGCTGAAGAAGCGGCGGCACAGCGCCTCGTCGCCGCGCAGTGCGGAGATCAGCATGTCGAAGCCGCGCGGCACGTTGAAATAGACCGTCGGCATCACGCTTTTCAGATTGGCCAGCGACGTCGCGAACAGACCGGGCGCCGGCTTGCCGCCGTCGATATAGAGCGAGCCGCCATTGCGCAGCACGAGATTGAAATTATGGTTGGCACCGAAGGTGTGGCTCCAGGGCAGCCAGTCGAGGATGACGAGATCGCCGCGGCCGGGCTGCAGGAAGGTCCAGGTCTGCGCCTTGGCCTCTTGGCTCGAGGTCAGCATGCGCTGGGTGTTGATGACGGCCTTCGGCGTGCCTGTTGACCCTGACGTGAACAGGAATTTCGCGATCGTGTCCGGCGTCACGGCGGCGAACGCCGTTGCCACCTCAGGACTCTCCGGCGTTGCCGCAACGGTGCGGAAGGCGAGCGCACCGGCGTCATCCTCATTGCCACTGATGATCTGTGCATCGTGCAGCGGCGCGATGGCGGCGAGCGCGGCGGCAAAGGGTTTTGTCGCAGAGACATAGATTGCGCCCGGCTCGAGCAGCGTGATCATGCTCCTCAGCTTCTCGAAATCTCTCGACATCAGCGAATAGGCCGGCGAGATCGCGGCCGAGGGCACGCCGACATGCTGGGCGGCGAGCGCAAGCAGCGCATGGTCGACGCTGTTGTCGGAGAGGATCGCGAGCGGGCGCTCCACGTCGAGGCCTTGGCCAAGAATCCAGGATGCCGCCGCGCGCACCTGCCGCAGCGCCTGCGCATAAGTGATGGTGGTCCAGGGCCCATCGACATTGCCGCGCTCGGCCAAGAAGATCGTGTCGGGCGATTGACGCGCAAAATGCTCCAGCCAATCGCCGATGCAACGCGCCCCTTCCCTGAGCGGCTCGGGCGAGCGCAGCACGATGCTGCCGTCGGCGCGATGCTCTGCGACGGTCTTCGGCGTTGCGAACAGACCTGCAACGTCACCGCGTGGGGCGACTGTCATGTGTTTCCTCCCTCCGCCTGGATCCGGGATCGGCCGCAGCTTCGTTCGGGCTGCCTTGGTCATAATGTTGGGCATGACAATTGTTGTCGTCAACAACAATCTTTCGCTTGGCCCGCTGACGCGCTAAGCTTGCCCGGCGGAGACACGATGTGACAGCCAGCGCAACCCAGACTGCCCCACGCAAGCGCGCCGGCAACGGCGCGGCGCCGCGCGAGGTCGCCGACGATGTCGGCCTCGACGCGCTGGTCGGGCACGCCGGCTATGCGGTGCGACGCTTCCAGATCTGGATCTTCCAGGACTTCATCAAGACACTCGGCGAGGTCGACATCCGGCCGACGCAATATTCGGTGCTCACGGTGATCGGAGCCAATCCGGGCCTGTCGCAGATGGCGGTGGCAAAACGCCTCGGCATCGAGCGCGCCCGGCTGGTGCATCTGCTCGACAGCCTCGAGCAGCGCAAGCTGGTCAAGCGGGTCAAGTCGAAGGCGGACCGCCGCTCCCATGCGCTGCACCTCACCGCGCCGGGCGAGACGGCGCTGGCGAAGTTCAAGCTGCTCGCGGCCGAGCACGAGCGGCATGTCGAGGCGAAGATCGGCAAGGAGAACCGGGCGCAGCTGCTCCGCATCCTCGCTGACTTCACCTGATCTCGACTGCCCATGATTTGAGCAAATGCCCGCCCCAGGGCGGCGCCGCGACTGCCCAGCCACTCCGCGAAATATCTCCCAAGTCCCTGATCACACGATAATATCCGGAGCAATCGCGCTGCCCGGATATTGTACACAATGGCACATCGCTTGCTTTACCCCGGGCGAAGACAGATTGGAGTTTTGTCGCCATGAGGGCTGAGATGGGGGCTGAGCAGCCTGAAACGATCGCCGCGATTGTGGCCGCGCATCGCGCGGGCAGGCTGACGCCGGCACAGACGGTCGCGCGCACCTATCAGCGCATCCGCGACCACAACGATCCCGCCATCTTCATCAGCCTGCGCGACGAAAAGGACGCGGTCGCGGAGGCGGAGAGGCTGGCTGCGCGCGCGGATGCCGCCAGCCTTCCGCTCTACGGCGTGCCGGTGGCGGTGAAGGACAATATCGACGCGCTGGGTTTTCCCACCACGGCCGCCTGCCCGGCGTTCTCCACCACGCCGACGCACGATTCGACCGCGGTGGCGCACCTGCGCGCGGCCGGCGCCATCATCATCGGCAAGACCAATCTCGATCAGTTCGCAACCGGCCTCGTCGGCGTGCGTTCACCCTATGGCATTCCCAAAAATTCCATTCGCGAGGATCTCATTCCCGGCGGATCGAGCTCGGGCTCTGCCGTGGCGGTGGGCGCGGGGCTTGTGCCGCTGTCGCTGGGGACTGACACCGCCGGCTCGGGCCGCGTGCCAGCGATGCTCAACAACATTGTCGGGCTGAAGCCGAGCCTCGGCATGATCTCGAATGCGGGCCTGGTGCCGGCCTGTCGCACGCTCGATTGCATCTCGGTGTTCGCGCTGACGGTGGACGACGCCGCGCTCGCGCTCTCCGTGATGGCGGGACCGGACCAAGCCGATCCGTTCTCGCGCGACCGGCCGCTTCAGCCGATCACGCCGCTCCCGACTGGCTTGCGTCTTGGCGTGCCGCGCAAGGGTCAACTGATCTTCTTCGGCGACAAGAAGGCGGAGGCCGCCTATGCCGATGCGCTGACGCGCTGGACCACGCTTGGCGCGGAGCTGATCGAGTTCGACCTCGAGCCGTTCTACGAGACGGCGCGGCTGCTCTATGAGGGTCCGTGGGTCGCCGAGCGCTATCTCGTGATCAAGGATCTGCTCGCGTCCGCGCCGGATGCGATTCATCCCGTGACGCGCGAGATCACCGCGGCCGGTGCGCGACTCACGGCGGCGGACACCTTCTCCGCGCTCTACCGCTTGCAGGGCCTGCGCAAGATTGCCGAGCGGACGTTTGCGAATATCGACGCGCTGGTGCTGCCGACGGCGCCGACGGCCTATACGACCGCGCAGGTGCTCGCCAATCCGATCGAGCTCAACAGCCGGCTCGGCACTTACACCAATTTCGTCAACCTGCTCGATCTCTGTGGCCTGGCGCTGCCGGCATCGATGCGCAATGACGGCATTCCGTTCGGCATCACGCTGCTGGCGCCCGCGGGACGCGACGCGATGCTCGCCAGCATCGGGCGGGTGTTTCATGCGGATACGAAGCTGAGCCTCGGCGCCAAGGGCGTGGCGCAGGCACCGCTCGCGCCGTTGCCGGCAAGCAGCGGCGACGAGATCCCGATCGCGGTCGTCGGTGCACATCTGTCCGGCATGGCGCTCAACGGTGAACTGACGGCGCTGAATGCCACGCTGATCGAGGCGACCAAAACCGCGCCCGACTACAAGCTTTTCGCGCTTCAGACCACGCCGCCGAAGCCCGGCATGCTGCGGGTTGCAGCCGGTAACGGCGCGGCGATCGAGCTGGAGATCTGGTCGCTGTCGTCGTCGGCGTTCGGCAAGTTCGTCAACGCCATTCCCGCGCCGATGGCGATCGGCACGGTGCGCCTCGCCGATGGTCGCAGCGTGAAGGGATTTCTCGTCGAGCCGGAAGTGCTTGGCGAGGCGCGCGACATCACGGCCTATGGCGGATGGCGCAAGTTCATGGCGGAAGCTGCGAAGGCATAGCCGGTCTCGTAGGGTGGGCAAAGACGCGCTCTTCGCGCGGCGTGCCCACCATTACTTTACGGTGGGCACGCTCGCTTTGCCCACCCTAAGGCACCGCGTATGCGTCTACACCGACACCGCGTAGATCTCATACTCGCCGCGCACCAGTTCGATATGCGCGCGCATCGCGGCGGCGGCGCCCTGCTTGTCGCCGCGCATGATGGCGACGACGACGCGGTCGTGCTCGGCTTGCGATTTGGCGAGGCGGCCGAGATTGCGGAACTGGGCGCGGCGGAACGGCTGCACGCGGACGCGGGTCGCCAGCGTGATCTCGGCGATGTAGCCGTTCTGCGATCCCGCATAGATCGCGTTGTGGAAGCGCTCATTGACCTCGTGGAAGCGATCGGGATTGCCGGTGTAGCTCAGCACCCGCAGCTCTTCGTGGATCGCTTCGAGGCCATGGCGTTCGGCGGCGGACATGCGCTCGGCGGCAAGCCCTGCGCACAGCGCCTCGAGCTCGGCCATCGCTTCGAACATGCCCGTCAGCCGCTCGATCGAGGGCTGCGCCACCACCGCGCCGCGATGGGCGCGCGCCTCGACGAGGCCGCTCGCCACCAGCTGCCGCAGCGCCTCGCGCACCGGGGTGCGCGAGACGTTGAAGCGGCGCGCGATGTCGGTCTCGTCCAGCGGCGAGCCGGGGGCCAGGGCGCCGCGCACGATCTCGTCGGCGAGCTGCAGGCGCAGCTCCTCCGCGCGCGTGACCTTCTGCACCGATGCAGAGGGACGATCGACGCGCGGCACCACCGGCTCCGTCGGCAGTGTCCCTTGCGGAAAATCGTCAAGCGTCATGCGGTCTCTTTCGGCTCGTCGATGATGCTGACATGGGCGGCGACGACGCGCCAGCCCTCCGGGAACCGAATCCAGGTCTGCATCTGCCGGCCGACCTTGCCGGGCGCGGTGTCGCGATAGAACAGCGTGGACGCCACGGCCGTGTCGCGGCCATAGCTCGAGATGACGGTCTTGGCGGTGCGGCGGTTCAGCCCAACCGGCGAGCGAGCGGCGCGGAAGCCGTTGATCGCCTCATGGCCGTAGAGATTCTCGCCCATGCCGTAGCGCAGCGTGCGGGGATCGTTGCGGAACAGCTCGCCGAGCACGGCGACGTCGTTACTGACGAGAGCCCGCTCATAACGATCGAACGCGGCTTTGACTTCCGCGATCACATCGGGGAGATCGATCTCCATCTCAAATTCCTCTCAAGGTCCGCTTAAGTCCGCTTAAAGTCCCCTTGGGGCAGGCGCGGCAGCCACGCCCATCTTTTCCAGGGCATAGGCGACGCGGAGCGCAATGTCCTCGCGCCAGGGCGCCGCGATGATCTGCACGCCGATCGGCAGCGGCTCGAGCGGCACCGGAACCGCGACGACCGGCAGTCCGATGAACGAGATCGGCTGGGTGTGAATGCCGATATTGGCACGCACCGGGAGCTCGACGCCGTCGAGATTGAAATTGACCTGGCCGAGCTTCGGCGCGGTGCAGGGCGTTGCCGGCGCCAGCAGCACGTCGACCGACTTGAAGATCTCGGCGAGCTGGGCGCGATACCAGCGGCGGAATTTCTGTGCGCGGTCGACCAGCGCCGCCGGCACCATGGCGCCGGCGATCAGCCGGTCGCGCACGGCCGGATCGAAATCGTTCGCGCGCTGGCGCAGGCGATCGAGGTGCAGCGAGGCACCTTCGGTGGTGGAGATGACATAGGCCGCAGCGCGAGCGCGCGCCGCTTCGGGTATGTCGACCACCTTCGTCGCGCCGAGCGCCTTGGCGACACGGCCGACGGCCTCGACGGCTTCCGGAAACACGTTCTTCTGAAAGTATCCGCCGGCGATGGCGATGCGCAGGTCCGAGACCGGGTTGGCGATCAGCGGCAGCGTCGGCTCCAGCCCGCGTGTGGTGCAGGCGCTGTCATCCGCATCCTCGCCCTGCATCACGTCATAGGCGAGCGCGAGATCGGCGACGGACCGCGCGAACGGGCCGAGATGATCGAGGCTCGCAACGAAGGGGAACGAACGCGCCCGCGACAGCCTTCCATAGGTTGGCTTCAAACCGAAGATGCCGCAGAACGAGGACGGCACGCGGATCGAGCCATTGGTGTCCGAGCCCAGCGCGATCGGCACAAGCGCGCCGCCGACGGCACTGCCCGAGCCGCCGGAGGAGCCGCCGGTCATCCGCGTGGTATCATGCGGATTGCGCGAGGGGCCGTCATGGACGTTCTCGCCGGTGAAATCATAGGCGTATTCGCCCATGTTGAGCGCGCCGACGAGCACGGCGCCGGCCGCTTCCATGCGCTCGATCAACGTCGCGTCGCGGCTCGCGGGCGCGCGGTCGCGGTTGATCTTCGAGCCGGCCCGCGTTGGAAGCGCGGCGACGTCGAACAGGTTCTTCACCGCGAAGGGCACGCCGGCGAGCGAGCCGACGTCCTTCCCGGCGGCGATGTCGGCATCGACCGCACGCGCCTTGGCGCGGGCGCGATCGGCAGTGACGTCGGTGAAGGAATTGAGGATGCCGTCGTGCTGCTCGATGCGCGCGAGCGCTGCTTCAGTGGCATCGAGCGCGGACATCTTGCGGCTTGCGACCGCGCGGGCGATCTCGGCCGCCGTCATCTCTGGCTTGGTGGTCATGGCAGCATCAGGCCGTGAAGATCGGCGCCGGCTCGGTCTCGTCCGGCAGCGCGAATTCGTCGACCAGGCGGGCGAGCCGCAGCGAGACTTCGAGATTGGCGCGCACCGCGGGCCGCCAGGCCTCCTCGACCGGCAGCGCCAGCGCTTTCGATAATGCGTCGATATAATCGTCCAACGGCTCGGCCATCACTGTCTCAGCTCAATGCACTGGCAACGGCGGATGCGGGATCGCCGTCAGCAGTTCCTTGGTGTAGTCGTCCTTGGGATCGCCGAGCACCTGCTCGGAAGAGCCTTCCTCGACGATCCGTCCCGTCCGCATCACAATGACACGATCGCACAGCAAGCGCACCACATTCAAATCATGCGAGACGAACAGATAGCTCATACCTAGCCGCGCCTTGAGGTCCTGCAGCAGGTTCAGCACCACGGCCTGCACCGAGACGTCCAGCGCCGCCGTCGGCTCGTCGAGGATGACGAGCTTCGGGTGCAGCGCGATGGCGCGGGCGATGCCGACGCGGGCCTTCTGGCCGCCGGAGAGCTGGTGCGGGAAACGATCGAGCAGATTGTGCGGCAGCCCGACCATGGTGGCCAGCTCCTCGCAGCGCGCGCGGAGCGCGTCGCGTCCCCTGATGTCGCCGAGCTGCATGATCGGGTCCGCGATGGCGCGCGCGGCGGTGAAGCGCGGGTTGAGGCTGTCGGTCGGATCCTGGAACACCATCTGGATGCGACTGCGCTGCGGCATGCGTGCGAAGGCCGACGGCGCGATGCCGGAGATGTCCTCGCCGTCGAACTGGATCAGGCCGGAGGTCTGGTCCAGCAGGCGCATCACCATCATCGACGTGGTCGACTTGCCGCAGCCGGATTCGCCGACGAGGCCGACGCTCTCGCCATGGCTAATCGAGAAGCTGATGCCGTCGACGGCGCGGAACACCTCAGGCTCCACGGGCGGCTTGCGGCCGAACAGCCTTCCAAGCGTGGCCGTGGCGCCCTGGCGGGGGTATTCCTTGACGAGCTTTTCGATGAGCAGGAGGGGCCTTGAATGCTCGTCACCCCCGGGCTTGACCCGGGGGTCCATCGAAGGAGAGGCATCTTGCGCAGCGTGATGGATGGCCGGGTCAGGCCCGGCCATGACGGATGATGATTTGGTGCCCCCCTCCTCCTCCGGCAACAGATCCCGCAGGCTCACCCCCAACCGCGGCGTCGCGCGCATCAGCTTCTTGGTGTAGGGGTGCTGCGGGTTGGCAAAGATGTCGGCGGCCTTGGCGGTCTCGACCACCCGGCCCTTCTCCATCACCACGACGCGGTCGCAATAGGCGGCGGCCAAGCCCAGATCGTGGGTGATGAGGATGGTCGACATCGCGCGGCGTTTGGTCAGCTCGACGATCAAATCCATCACCGCCTTCTGCGTGGTGACGTCGAGGCCGGTGGTCGGCTCGTCCGCGATCAGGAGCTGCGGATTGCAGGCGAGCGCCAGCGCGATGACGACGCGCTGGCACATGCCGCCCGACAGCTCGAACGGATAGGCGTGATAGCGCTCGCGCGGGCGGGCGATCTTGACCTGCTCCAGCGCCTCGATCGCCTTCTCGCCGTGATCTTTGACCTGGGCCTGCTGCACATGGGTGCGCAGCACGTCCTCGATCTGATCGCCCACTTTCCGGATCGGGTTCAGCGCCGCGCGCGGGTTCTGGAAGATCATCGAGACTTCGCGGCCGCGCAAATCGCGCATCTGGTCTTCGCTCGCGGCCTTGACGTCGATGCCGGAGAACATCACCGAGCCCTCGGCGATCCGCCCCGCGCGATCGAGGATGCGCATCACCGCGTAGGAGGTCACCGACTTGCCCGAGCCGGACTCGCCGACGATGGCCAGCGTCTCGCCCTTGGCGACGGAGATGTTGACGTGCTGCACGGCTTTGACGATGCCGCGGCGGGTGGAGAATTCGACGGTGAGGTCCTGGACGTCGAGCAGGGGCTGGGCGGTCATGCGGGCCTGCCGTCACTCAAAAAACGCGAAAACAACCCCATGCACAGTAGAACGGCATTGGAATCGCTAGGGAATTTTCGACGAAAATCGGCCATCACGTCCTCCGCTGGGGGTCGACGATGTCGCGCAGGCCGTCGCCGAGGAGGTTGAAGCAGAACACGGCGATCATCAGCGCAAGGCCCGGGAAGAGCGCGATCCACCATTCCCCTGACACCATGAAGCCCGCGCCTTCGGCGACCATGATGCCCCATTCCGCCGTCGGCGGGCGGACGCCGAGGCCGATGAAGGAGAGGCCGGCGGCGTTGAGGATGGCGTAGCCCATGGTCAGCGACATCTGCACGATCATGATCGGCATGATGTTCGGCAGGATGTGCACCAGGAGGATGCGGAATTCGCCGTTGCCGGACAGGCGCGCGGCCTGCACGAAGCCGGCGTTGCGGCGGACATTGGCCTCGGCGCGCGCGACGCGGGCATAGAGCGGGAAGTTGACGATGGCCGTGGCCAGGATGATGTTCTGCACGGTGTTGCCAAGCGCGGCGACGATGCCCATCGCCAGCACGAACAGCGGGAAGGCCATGATGGTGTCGGCGATGCGGCCGACGATGCGGTCGGTCCAGCCGCCAAAGTAACCGGCCGCGATGCCGGCGAGCCCGCCCATCAGGAACACCAGTGCGACCGAGGCGACGGCGATGAAGGTGTCGAGACGCGTTGCGACGATGACGCGGCTGAAAATGTCGCGGCCGAGCTGGTCGGTGCCGAACCAGTGCGCCATCGACGGCGGCTTCAGAGCTGCGGCGGTGTCGGAGGCGAGCGGATCGTAGGGCACCACATAGGGGCCGAAGATCGCGGCGACCAGGATCAGAACCAGCAGCGCGAAGGCGAAACCGGTGACCTTGTTCTCGCCGAGGACGTAGCGGGTCTGTTCGATGATCGCCGACAGCCCGGATGTGCGCGCGGGACCGGCGGGTTCAACAGCAGGCGCAACGGAGCTCATCGTTCACTCCTGGAGCTTGATGAAATCGGGACGCCGGCGAGCGGCGGCTTGCTTCACCTCTCCCGCTTGCGGGAGAGGTCGACGCGCCCCGGGCGATGCGAAAGCATCGTCCCGAGCGCGGCGGGTGAGGGCACTCGCCTCTTGGGGAGTCTCGATTGCGGAGACACCCTCTCCCCAACCCTCCCCCGCACGCGGGGGAGGGAGCGCACCGCCCACACGATTCGCGCCGGGCGCGATGATCATGGTTCAGCCCTCCAGCCGTACGCGTGGATCGATCACGCCGTAGAGAATGTCGATCACGAGATTGAGCAGCACGTACATCACCGCCATGGTGAGGACAAAACCCTGCACCGGCGCGAAGTCCGACGAGATCAGCGCTTCCACCGCGTAGGAGCCGATGCCAGGCCAGGCGAACACTTTCTCGACCAGCACGTTGGCCCCGAGCAGGAACGAGAACACCATGCTGAGCGTGGTGATGACGGGCAGCATGGCATTACGGAATGCGTAGGTGACGATGACGGTCGCCGGCGACAGGCCGCTGGCGCGGGCGGTGCGGACGAATTCGGACGACAGCACGGCCAGCATCGAGGCACGCGTCATGCGCGCGATCGGCGCCAGCGAGAAGATCGCAAGCGTGGTCGCCGGCAGGATCAGCTGGCTCAGCGCCGAGCGAAACGCCTCGAGGTCGCGCGCGATCAGCGTGTCGATCAGGTAGAAGCCTGTTACCGTCGGTGGCGCGCTGTAGAACACGTCGAGCCGGCCGAGCGGCGCGGGCGACCAGCCGAGCCGGAAATAGAAGACGTAGACCAGCACGAGGCCGGTGAAGAACACCGGCAGCGAGACGCCGGCCGTGGTCGTGACGCGACAGAGATGATCGACCCATGACCCTGGCCGCGTTGCCGCCAGCACGCCGAGCGGGATGGCGATGACGATGGAGACGATGAGGCCGAGCAGTGTCAATTCGGCGGAGGCCGGCAGGCGATTGCGGATCTCGGCCGCGACCGGTTGCCCCGTGGTCAGCGAGTTGCCGAAATCGCCATGGGCGAGATCATTGGTGTAGCGGAAGAACTGCTCGATCAGCGGCTTGTCGAGGCCGAGTTTCTTGCGGATCTGCTCGACGGCCTCTTTCGTTGCGGCGGGGCCGGCGAAATAGGCCGCGGGATCACCCGGCAGCGCGCGCGTCAGCAGGAAGGTGACGATGACGACGCCGATCAGCGAGGGGATCGCAAACATCAGGCGCTTGCCGATCATGGTCAGCATGGGATGCTCCACTGGCTTGCTTCGCCTCTCCCGCTTGCGGGAGAGGCCGACGCGCCCCGGGCGATGCGAAAGCATCGTCCCGCGCGCGGCGGGTGAGGGCTCTCTCCATTCGGGGATAGCCTCTGCGCGCTCTGACAATCCCTATGCCGAGGCACCCTCTCCCCAACCCTCTCCCGCAAGCGGGAGAGGGAGCCTAGCGCCGATGACGATGCGTCGCCGACGATCAGCATGTCCCCCTCACCCCTTCACGAGCGCGCGATAATCCAGCCTCCGGTGGAACCAGTATTGATAGCCGCTGATGTTCTTCTGCATCGCGACGTTGACGAAGGGCTGGTAGAGCGGGATGCGGGGGATGTCGGTGAAAGCGAGATCGACGAAGCCCTTCACGTCGGCGTCGTAGGCCGCCTTGTCGCCGCTCGCGGCCGCGGTGCGTGCGCCGTCGATGAGCTTGTCCATCTCCGCCGACTTGTAGCTCATGGTGTTGAAGACGGAATTGTTGCCGTGATAGCACCAGTAGAAGAAGTATTCGGGGTAATCGAGCCAGCCCGAGAACACGTTGGTGAAGAGCGGCATCTCCTTCTTGTTCAACTCGGTGCGCCAGTTTGCGCCGGGCACCTTGTTGATGGTGGTCTTGACACCGATCTGCGCGAGGCTCTCCTGCACCAGCACGCAGAGCGGCTCGTTGACGCCCGCGAAATTCAGGTCGAACGAGATCGTGGTCTCGAAGCCGTTGGCATAACCCGCCTCAGCCAGCAGCGCCTTCGCCTTGTCCATGTCGGTGTTGTATTTGTGCGGCTGCGGCCAGGCGACTTCGGTCGGCTTGTCCTTCGGCGCGCCGAACATCGGATTGGCGAGGCCGAACATCACGGCGTCCATGATCTTCTGATAGGGCAGCGCGTAGGCCACGGCCTGGCGCACCTTCGGATTGTCGAAGGGCGGCTTGGTGACGTTCATGCCGATATACTGGATGCCGTTGGAGAACGGCAGCGACACCACGTTGAGCTTGCCGTTCGCTTTCATCTCCTGGAAGTCCTTGTTCGGCAGCTCGTAGGAGATGTCGGCGTCACCGCGTTCCAGCAGCGCGCGGCGGTTGCCGGCCTGCGGCACCATGCGCCAGATCACGCGCTTGATCTTCGGCAACGGACCGCAGACCCAATCGTCGTTGCGCTCCATGATCACTTCGGTACCGGCGGTCCACTTCGTCACCTTGTAGGCGCCGGAGCCCGCGGTCTGCTGCTTGGTGAATTCGAGACCCCAGGGATCCTTCTCGCTGGCGTTCTTCTTCACCAGCTCGGAGTTGACGATGCAGGGCACGATGACGGCGAGATCGGGAATCGTCAGCCTGTCCTTCTTCAGGAAGTCGACGCGCACGGTGTGGTCGTCGATCACGACGAACTGCTCGGGCTTGGTCAGCGAGCCCGCGCTCATCTGGAAGGTCGGAAAGCCGCCGACGCTGACGGCGCGGTCGAGCGACCACTTCACGTCCTTGGCGGTGACGGGCGTGCCGTCGTGGAATTTGGCGTTCTTGCGCAGCTTGAACGTGACCGACATGTCGTCGATCTTGAACTCTTCGGCGAGTTCGCCCTTGAATTTGTCGCGGTCGTAATAGGGCACCCCGCCCGGGCCGCTCTTCATCTCGTGGCTGATCAGGCGGTCGTAGCAATTCCAGGACACCTCATAGCCCGGCACGTTGGTGCCGACGCCGTGGATATCGAGATTGTTGGGGCCGCCTTCCGAGACGATCAGCAGCGTCTCGGAGCGGGCATCGGCATAGGCGGTGGAGATCACGGTCGGCATCGCAGGCAGCGCCGCCCCGGCGGCCAATCCGGACACGGACTTGAGGAAATCGCGGCGCTTCATCGAAATGCTCCAACGCAAAGGTTTTGGTTGGAACCGGATTCGCAAGGTTCGTGCCAAGGCTTAAGGGGCGTTTACGATTGCTCTAAGTAATTGGAGATAATGATATTATTCATATTTTTCGTGTCTGCGGCCTTTCGGCCCGACCCCTCGCATTGCATACAAAGATACGCTTTTGCTCATTTTATGGGCGACAATATGCAATCGCCCGCCTTGTGAGCACGACGGTTATTCGGGGGCAATGCGCAGCATCGGGCCCAGAATGTCGGAGAGGCGTGGAGCGCTACCCCGCCCAGATCAGCTCCTGCAGCTCGACCAGATTCGCCGCCTTGTCTTGCCAGCCGTCGATGCAGATATGCGCGTTGAGGTCGCTGGCGCGGTGCAGCAGCATCAGCGCCATCAGGCGGCGCTTGAGCGCGAAGTCCGGCTTGGCATAACCAAAGCCTTCGAGCAGGCTCTTCACCCGGCCCGGCCGGCCCGCCGCCATGAACGCGCTGGGGCCGAGCAGGTCGTAGTCCCGCCATCCCGCCAGCACGTCGCCGAAATCGAACAGGCCGGCGAGTGACCATCGGCCGTTATCGCAGGCGAGCAAAAAGTTCTCCGGAATGTATTCGCCGATCAGGATCACCGGCGGCGCCTCCATTGGGATCAGCTCTGACGCATCGCGCAAGAGATCGTCGAGGCCGGCGACGAATTTTGGCGCAAGGCCGAGGCGCGTGTGCCTGGCGCGGCAACCCTGCATCTGCTGGCACATGAAATCGTCCCAGCGCGGCTCGATCGTCGCGAGCGGGCCGAGCGGGGCGCGCTGCACGCTGGCGATGGTCTCCCCGATCTGGCGCAGCACGCGCTCTTTCTGGTGTTCCGGCAGGCTCGGCCAAATCTCCGAGCCGAGCGTGCCTGATAGCCGCGTGATGACGAGGTAAGGCCAGCCGTCGCGCTCCCCTTCCGCGACGATCTCGGGGATCGGCAGATGCAGGCGGCCTTTCAACTGCATCTGCGAGCCGCGCTCGGAAACGAACTGCGCATGCAAGAGCGGCGGGAAGATCTTCAGGATCAGCTTGTCGCCGAGGCCGACCACGAGATTGGTGCCGGTCGCGAACACATGCGGCGCGCTGGTGTCGAGATTGTGGGTGCGCGCGATGTCGAGCGCGATGGATAGCCAACGCGGCGCATCGGAGCGAAAGGCGCGGAAGCTCGCGGTGTCGGTGAGCGCTGGCAACCCCTGCAATGGAGCGGAGATCATTTGGGATAGCTCAACGATATGAGCTTCATTGATTCAGTGCGAACCGAGCAGGCGGTGCACCTCTCCCGCTTGCGGGGGAGGTCGGCGCGAAGCGCCGGGTGGGGGCTTTCTCCTCTAGGGGATTGTCCCATTGTGGAGAGAGC
>NZ_JXDL01000001.1:5382524-5498255 GCF_001590795.1 Bradyrhizobium sp. AT1 | reverse complement strand
CGATCCGGACTTGCGCGCTCGAATTGCCGCAGCAGCTTGTTGCCGCGCTCGACTGCGGAATCCAGGGCAGCCTGCGCGCTCTTGTGGCCGGCGAAGGCCTGCTCCAGCTCGTCCTCGATGGCGCCGCGGATCAGGACGAAGGAGCCGAGCCTTATGCCCTTCGAATTCTCCGTCGGCGGGTGCAGCGTGATCTCCTCGAACGAGATCGCCGAGCCCGGATTGCGCTCGTAAAAACCTTGCGACCGCGTCAGCTCGAAGGCGGCACGGGTGATCGGCAGATAGCCGGTGTTCTGGTGCCAGGCGGCCTGCACGCCGGGCTGCGACAGATAGGCGAAGAAGCGCGCCACGCCCTTGTATTCCTGACGCGGCCGGTCGCGCAGCACCCACAGCGTGGCGCCGCCGATGATCGAGTTCTGCGGCGCGCCTTTCATGTCCGGCCAATACGGCATCATGCCGTAGCCGATCTCGAACTTCGAGTTCGCCTTGATGTCGGCGCGCGTCGCCGAGGAGCCGATGAAGATGCCGCATTCGCCGTTCTGGAACCGCGGCTCGGCGGCCTGGCCGCGGCCGCTATAGTCGAACAGCTTGGTCTTCTGCCACTCGCTGAGCGCTCCGATGTGATGCACGAGCGAGGGATTGTTGATGGTCAATTCCGCATCGAGGCCGCCAAAGCCATTCGCGCGCGTGGCCAGCGGAAGATTGTGAAACGCCGAAAAGTTCTCGACATGGATCCAGGACGGCCAGGACGTGGTGAAGCCGCACACCGCGCCGCGGTCGCGCAGGCGCTTTGCGGCGGCACCGAGTTCCGGCCAGGTCTTCGGCGGCGTCTCCGGATCGAGACCGGCGTCGCGGAACATCGTCTTGTTGTAGTACAGGATCGGCGTCGAGGAATTGAACGGGAACGACAACAGATTGCCGGCCGCATCGGTGTAGTAGCCGGAGACCGCGGGCAAATAGTCGGCCAGCGAGAACGGCTCGCCCTGGTCCCGCATCAAAGTGAATACCGGATAGATCGCGCCCTTGGCCGCGGTCATGGTGGCGGTGGCGACCTCGTTGACCTGAACGATGGCGGGCTGGCTGCGCGAGCGGAAGGCGAAGATCGCAGCCGTCACGGTCTCGGTGTAGTTGCCCTTGTAGGTGGGCACGATGCGGTAGTCGGATTGCGAGGCGTTGAAGTCGGATGCGAGCTTCTCGAGCTGCTTGCCGAGCTCGCCGGACATCGCGTGCCACCAGGCGATGTCGGTGGCGGCCTGCGCTTTCGAGATGAATGTGAGAGCCGCGACAGTGGCGACGACCGGCAAAAGGCGCAATGCTGAAATCACGATGGCTCTTCCATCTGGAGCGGCGAGCGGCAACCGCTCCTGCTTAAGGCGCGGCATATCCGGTTTCAACCGGGAATGAAGGACAGCCGCGCCGCACAATCACTCCGAGGACCGAAGCGGGATGGCCTTCCCTTTACCATCTGCTAGATTGCATTGAACCTTTTGCCTTCGCCATAGACTCCAGCACTGAGGGGTTGAGTGTGCCAGTGTTGAACCGTGCCGAACTCTCGCGGACCGGGGTGATCTTCGTCGCGCTTCTGCTCGCCGCATTCTCGATAGGCATGCGCGCGACGGGCGCCGTTGCGCGCGAATTTCGCGCCGCCGACACCCAGGCCGAGGATTACCCGACCGTCCAGGCGCTGCGCTACATGGGCGCCCTGATCGCCGAGCGCAGCGGCGGCCGCCACGAGATCAAGGTGTTCCACTCCCGCCAGCTCGGCGAGGAAAAGGAGACCATCGAGCAGACCCGGGCCGGCGCGATCGACCTCAACCGGACCAACGTGGCCCTGATCGGCAATTTCGTTCCGGCGATGAACGTGCTCGCGATGCCGTTCCTGTTCCGGTCCATCGAGCACATGCAGAAGGTGCTGGACGGCCCTGTTGGCAGCGAGATCCTCGGCAGCTTCGAGCCCTACGGCTTCGTCGGGCTCGCCTTCTACGATTCCGGCGCGCGGTCGATCTACAATGGGGTGCGACCGGTACGGACTATCGCGGACCTCAGGGGACTGCGGATCCGGGTGCAGCAGTCGGAGTTGATGAGCCAGATGATGCGCGCGCTCGGCGCCGAGCCGGTCGAGCTTCCTTACGGGCAAGTGCTCACCGGGCTCGCCAACCATCTGATCGACGGCGCCGAAAACAACTGGCCATCCTTCGTGACCACGGACCATTACAAGCATGCCGGCTATTACACGCTCACAGAGCACACGATGAGCCCCGAGGTGCTGGTGATCTCGCTGAAGGCCTGGCAGAGCCTGTCGCCGGACGACCAGACCATCTTCCGGGAGGCCGCGCAGCGCTCCAGCCGGTTCATGCGCGAGAAATGGCGCGACCTTGAGGAGCAGTCGCAGCGCAAGGCGCAGGAAGCCGGCGTCACCATCGTCAGGGACATCGACCGCAAGCCGTTCGAGGACGCGATGGCGGCGATCTACGCCAAGGCCGGGCGCGATCCCGCCGGGGCCGCGCTGATCGAACGTATTCGCAAGGTGGAGTGAGCCCGTTTGGCTGCACTTGGACATCACGAGCACGCGGACAGGCCGGCCGGCCCGATCGGGCGGCTGCGCGCGCGTGTCGTCGGCGTGCTGCGGGCGGTGCCGATCCGCTGGCGCATCCTGTCGATCGCGGCGCTGAACTCCGCCGTCGTAGTGGTGCTGGTGGCGATGATCTGGAATGGCGCGCAGGTGCTGGGCTCGGCCTGGGACGACGTGCGCCAGGTGCGCGAATCCGACCGGATCCTGGCGCTGCTCGAAAGCGAGACCGGACGGCTGCACAATCTGATCCACCGCTACATCAACCAGCCGAGCCCGGACCTGTTCGCCGAGATTCTCCTGCTGCGCGAGGCGGTGCTGGGCACGCTGGCGAACCGCGCCGCCAAGGACCCGATGCTGTCGGGCTCGGTCGAGGAGCTGGAGCGCACCACCGACCGCTTCCTCAACGGCTTCGGCGAGCTGCGCAGCGTGCAGGCCACCATCGCGACGACCTATGAGGAGCAGGTTCAGGGCCCAGCCAGGGACATGGCCGGGCTCTATTCCATCATCGAAGGCGCCACCGGCCATCGCGACGCGCTGATCTGGCCCTCGCTCGGAAAATCCCGCGAGGCCTTCACCGCGATGCTGGTGGCGGCCAATTCCTATTATCTGTCGCAGTCGTCGGGCGCGGCCGACGACGCGCGGCGCAACACCGAGACGATCGAGAAGACCATCCCCGTGATGATCGATCTCGCCGACAATGATTTGCAGAAGATGGCCTTGCGGCGGCTAGGGGCCCGCACCGCCGCGCTGCGCGAGGGCTTCGCAAAGCTCTCCGAGCAGCTTGCGAGCCGCACCGAGCTGCTCCGCAACACCATCGACGCCAGCCAGGCCGAGGCGATCGGCGCCATCGACGACCTCTCCACCAAGATGCGCCAGCGCGAGCAGAAGGCGCAGGAGACCTTCGACCGCACGCTGGCCGCCATTTCCAGGCGGGTGCTGTCGATCGCGGTGATCTTCCTCGGCATCATCCTCACCGCCGGCGTGCTGATCGCGCTGTCGGTGCGGCTGCCGTTGCAGCAGATCATGACCGCGATGCGCGCGATCACGCTCGGCGACCTCGACCGCGAGGTGCAGGGCACCAAGGCCCGCGACGAGGTCGGGGCCATGGCGCGCGCGGTGGAGGTGTTCCGCGAGAACGCGATCGCCAAGCGCGAGACCGAGGACGAGCTGCGCGCATCGAAGGAGAAAGCCGAAAGCGCGCTGCTGGAGCTCAACGCCGCGCAGCAGAACCTGATCGACGCCGAGCGGCTGGCGGCGCTCGGCGGCCTCGTGGCCGGCGTCGCGCACGAAGTCAACAATCCCATCGGCATCAGCCTGACGGTCGCCTCGAGCTTTGCCCGGCGCACCGAGATCTTCGAGGCCCAGCTCAGGGGCGAGGGCGGCCTGCGCCGCTCGCAGCTGGAGGAATTCGTGCAGTCCTCGCGCGATGCCTCGCAGCAGCTCGTCGCCAATCTCCAGCGCGCCGGCGAGCTGATCCAGTCGTTCAAGCAGGTCGCGGTCGACCGCTCCCATGCCGAGCGGCGGCAATTCTCGCTCAGCGAGGCCACCGACCAGATCATCGCCAGCCTCAGGCCGGTCTTGAAGCGCTCGCCGATCACGCTCGGGGTCGACGTGCCCGAGGGCCTGCTGCTCGATGGCTATCCCGGCTCCTACGGCCAGATCCTGACCAACCTGTTCCTCAACGCCGCCAACCACGCCTTCGCCGACGGGCGCGCCGGCACCATCACGATCTCGGCGCGGCCGCGCGGGACCGAGGACATCGAGCTCATCTTCACCGACGACGGGGCCGGCATGACCCCGGACGTGCAGCGGCAGGCCTTTGACCCTTTCTTTACCACCCGGCGCAATGAAGGCGGCACGGGACTTGGCCTGCATATCGTCTATAACCTCGTCACCCAGCAGCTCGGCGGTCGCATGATGCTGGAATCCAAGCTGGGACAAGGCACCACTTTTCGCATTATCATGCCCCGGGTCGCCAAGGGCGGCGCGCAGAGCACAGAAAGTGACGGGACTTCTCAATGGCCGAACAGGACGATGTCCTCCACCTGATCGACGATACCGGTACCGCGTCGGAGGATAGCAACGCCCGAAAATGGAAGATCGCCGTCATCGACGACGATCCGGCGGTGCATGACGGCACGCGTTTCGCGCTCTCGGATTACAGCCTGAACGGCCAGAGCCTGGAGATCCTGTCGGCCTATTCCGCGGCGGAAGGCCGCAAGCTGATGGCCGAGCACGGCGACATCGCCGCCGTGCTGCTCGACGTCATCATGGAGACCGACGTCGCCGGCCTCGAGCTGGTCGAGTTCATCCGCAACGAGATCAAGAACGAGACGGTCCGCATCATCCTGCGCACCGGCCAGCCCGGCCAGGCGCCGGAGCGGCGCGTGATCGTGCAGTACGACATCAACGACTACAAGGCCAAGACCGAGCTCACCGCCGACAAGCTGTTCACATCGCTGACCGCAGCGCTGCGCTCCTATCAGCAGCTCGAGCGCATGGTGCAGACAAGGCGCGGGCTCGAGATCATCATCGACGCGGCCTCGACGCTGTACGACTTCAAGTCGATGCAGCGGCTCGCCGAGGGCGTGCTGACCCAGCTCGCCTCGCTGCTCAATGTCGACTGCGCCGGCATACTGGTGCTGCGCGACAATGGCGGCATCGACCCCGAGCTCTCGGTGCTCGCCGGCAGCGGCTGTTACAGCCGCTTCATCGGCACGACGTCGTCCAAGGCGCTCGACCCCGATTTGCGCGCGATGGTGGAAGCGGCCTTCCAGGGCCGCAAGAACGAATTCGCCGACCACCGCAGCGTGATTTACTTGCGCACCGGCTCAGGCCGCGAGGTCGTGGTGCTGCTGCAGGCCGAGCGCGAGCTGTCGGAGACCGACCGCTCGCTGGTCGAGATCTTCTCCTCCAGGCTCTCGATCGCCTTCGACAACGTCATCCTCTACCAGCAGCTGCAGGACGCCAACACCCAGCTGGAGGACCGCGTCGCCCAGCGCACCCGCGCGCTGATGCAGGCCAACCGCCGCCTCTCCGCGCAATGGCTGCGGCTGCAGCGCGCCAACGGCTTCAAGAACGAGATCCTCGGCACCGTCGCGCACGATCTGAAGAACCCGCTCGGCGTCATCCTCGGCCGCACCGAGATGCTGAAGGAATTGATCTCGACCGGCGCCTCGGAAAGCGGCGTAGTGGCCCAGGTCGACCACATCCGCGACGCCACCAAGCGGCTGACCACGATGGTCGACCATCTGATCTCGGACGCGATGGCCGATGCCTTCGACATCACCATCCGCCGCGAGCCGGTCGACGTCGCCGCTTTGGTCAAGGAGGTCGCCGAGGCCAACCAGCCGCTCGCCGTCAACAAGCAGCAGGCGATCAGCGTCACCGCACCAGCCAACATCGTCACCATGTGCGACACCGACCGCATCCGCGAGGCGATCGACAACCTCATCAGCAACGCCATCAAATATTCGCCGATCGGCGGCAAGATCGGCGTCGCCGTCAGCCACGAGGGCGGCGACACCATCGTCCGCGTCAGCGACGAGGGCGCCGGCCTGTCACCGGAGGATCTCGGCCGCCTGTTCGGCCGCTTCCAGCGGCTGTCGGCCAAGCCGACCGCCGGCGAGAGCTCGACCGGGCTCGGACTGTCGATCGTCAAGCGCATCGTCGACATGCATGGCGGCGAGGTGACCGCCGACAGCGAGGGGCCCGGCAAGGGCTCGACCTTCACCATCACCCTCCCCGCGACCGAAATGCCGTGACTGAGAGACCATGACCCAAAGCCAGCACATCATGATCGTCGACGACGAAGCCCCGGCCCGGGAGATGGTCGGCGATTATCTCAAGATGCACGGCTTCACCGTGACGCTGTGCGATGGCGGCAAGTCGCTGCGTGCCGCGATCGACGGCAGCATGCCCGACCTCGTCGTGCTCGATCTCAACATGCCCGAGGAGGATGGTCTCTCGATCATCCGCGACCTCAAGAGCCGCATCAACGTGCCCGTCATCATGCTGACGGCGACCGCGAGCCCGATCGATCGCGTCGTCGGCCTCGAGCTCGGCGCCGACGATTACGTGGCAAAGCCCTGCGAGCTGCGCGAATTGATGGCGCGCATCCGCTCGGTGCTGCGGCGGAGCGTGCCGGCCAAGGCAGCAGCGCCGGAAGCCGCGGCGGCGAAATCCGACAAGGACCAGCTGGTGCGGTTCGGCACCAAATGGCTCGACCTCGAAGCCCAGGCCTTGCGCGACGACGAGGGCAACGAGCATCCGCTGACCGCGTCCGAGTTCGGGCTGTTGAAAGTGTTCGCGGCCAATCCGAAGCGCGTGCTGTCGCGCGAGCGCCTGCTGGAATTGGCCAATGCGCGCGACGCCGAAGCCTTCGACCGCGCCGTGGACCTGCGCATCATGCGCATCCGCCGCAAGATCGAGCCCGACCCGGCCAAGCCGGCCGTGATCCGCACTATCCGCGGCGGCGGCTATCTGTTCTCGCCGCAGGGCGAGAAGGCGTAGAGGGCGGGCGGCGGAGCGCGGTGCCGTAGCCCGGATGGAGCGCAGCGCAATCCGGGGCGCTGTATACGCGGATCGAATTGTCCCGGATTTCGCTGCGCTGCATCCGGGCTACAAGAGCAAGCCGGTGTAGGTTCGCGGAGCGCCATCTGGAACGACATCGGTGGGTACAGCGCGACCGAACGCAATCCCCCCGAATACGTTCCGTGGCGCCCCTGCCCGCCTCCAAACCCCCACCCCGTATTTTCCGTACATTGAAATTCCACGACTTTTTGCTCCGAATGTTTCGTCGCGCCCCCTTCGACGAAACAATTTGGCGGCGCACGAAACCATTTTCCGCTTTTCGTGCAGACGTCCCGAAACGTTGGCTCATTAACACTTTGGTCCAAGGAAACGCCGCTCGGTTGCGGCGCTACGGGGAGCCAAGTCAATGCGGAACGTCATCGCCATCAACGCCCAGGCCAGCCAGAGCATCATTGCCGCTCAGGCGACTTCGGACGACATGCTTCTCGAAAGCATTGCCGGCGGCAACCGGACGTCGATGCATATTCTTTATTGCCGGCACAATGTGCGGGTGTACCGCTTCATCCTGCGTATCGTGCGTGACGCCACCGCGGCGGAAGATCTGGTCAGCCAGGTGTTCCTGGACGTGTGGCGGACCGCCGGCCAGTTTCAGGGCCGCTCGCAGGTCTCGACGTGGCTGCTTTCGATCGCCCGTTTCAAGGCGCTGACCGCGATGCGCCAGCGCCGCTTCGAGGACATCGACCAGGAAGACGTGCGCCAGATTCCCGACGGTGCCGACACGCCGGAGACCTCGCTCGACCGCAGCGACACCAGTGCCATCCTGCGCGCCTGCGTGCAGAAACTGTCGCCCGCGCATCGCGAGATCATCAACCTCGTCTACTACCACGAGAAGTCGGTGGAAGAGGTCGGGCAGATCATCGGCATTCCCCAGAGCACCGTGAAGACGCGGATGTTCTACGCCCGCAAGCAGCTGGCCGAATTGCTTAAGGGCGCCGGCGTCGAGCGTTTCGCCGCCTGAGGTCAACGATTTCAAAGGGATAGGGCTCGATATGGGCCCATCCCAGGACACGGAAGCGTTACCGCCCACGAAACAATTGAAACAAAGCACAACATCAGGCGGAAAAACTTCCCCCCTATAAAGCTCACATACGGTTTCGTTAAACCTCCCAAGACCTCCAGCGACCCGGACGATGCCCCCGTCCGGGTCGTTTTGTATTTGGACCCGGGCTCCGCTCCACTTGCAGCAGCGCACGTCACGAGCGCGTGACGCCGCGTAACGTGCCGCGCATCCAATCCGAACTGCCCTCGTGACCTCCTTCACGAGTGCCCCGATGCTCGAACTGCTCTTCGCTCTCCTCGCCGGCATTCTCACCATCGCCGCGCCATGCACGCTGCCGATGCTGCCGATCCTGCTTGGCGCCTCGATCGGGCGCGCGGGACATTTGCGCCCCGCGATGATCGCGCTCGGCTTCGTCGTCTCGTTCTCGGCGACCGCGCTGCTGTTAGGTGCGATCACGCGGCTGTTCGATTTCGATCCGAACGTGCTGCGCGAGGCGGCCGCGATCCTGCTGCTCGGCTTCGGCCTGCTGATGCTGTGGCCGGCGCCGTTCGAATGGCTGTCGATCCGGCTCAATGGCTGGCTCGATCTCGGCAATTCCGGCGCCACGCAGCGCGAGGGCGCGTTCGGCGGGCTGATCCTCGGCACCACGCTCGGCCTGGTCTGGACGCCCTGCGCCGGCCCGGTGCTCGGCTCGATCCTGACGCTGGTTGCGACCTCGAACAACCTGACCTGGGCCGGCACGCTGCTCCTCGCCTACGCCATTGGTGCGGCGATCCCGATGCTGGCGATCGCCTATGGCGGACAGGCCGCGACCACGCGCGTGCGCAGCATTTCGCGGATCTCGCCGCGCCTGCAACAGGGCTTTGGCATCGTCGTGATCGCTTTCGCGCTCGCCGCCTATTTCCAATACGACACGCTGATCGTGGCGTGGCTCACCGGCTTCTACCCCACCGGCCAGATCGGCCTGTAATCACCGAAGATTTCACCCGGAGGACGCTTCTATGGCTTTCAAACTGCTCGCCGTCTCAGCCGCACTTGTCGGCTTCGCCGTCACCGGCGCCGTCATCCCCGGCGTCTGCGACGAGGTGTCCCGCGCAACGCCTGTCTTCACTGCCCCCGCCGCGCCCATCACCGTCGCCGCCGCGAGCCAGCAGGCGGCGCCCGACTTCACCGGCATCAACAACTGGTTCAACTCCAAGCCGCTGAGCATGGCCGACCTCCGCGGCAAGGTCGTGCTGGTCGACTTCTGGACCTATGGCTGCGTCAACTGCGTCAACACGCTGCCGCATGTCACCGAGCTCTATGCGAAGTACCGGGACAAGGGCCTCGTCGTGGTCGGCGTGCACACGCCCGAATTCCCGTTCGAGCGCTCGGCCTCCAACGTCCAGGCCGCGCTGAAGCGCCACGGCATCACCTATCCGGTGGCGCAGGACAATGATTCCAAGACCTGGAACGCCTACCGCAACCAATATTGGCCGGCGCAATACATCATCGACCAGTCCGGCAAGATCGTGTTCCAGCACGCCGGCGAAGGCCGCTACGACGAGATCGACCGCACCGTGGCGAAGCTGCTCAACGCCAGCAGCTGAGCACGCAGGGACATCGCGGCCGGCTCGGGTCTCGCCCTTGTTGCTTGACTCCATGGACCCGTCCGTGGAGTTTCGCGGGCATCGAAATCAGCCGCCCGCAATGGACGACGCGACCGCCAGCACCGACATTCGCCTTCGTGAAGGTTCCTCGATCGCGCAGCGGCTGATCGTGGCCGGCTGCGCGGCGGCCGTGGCGCTGTGCTTCACGCCGGGCCTGTTCACGCACGACACGCTGGAGATCGTCATCTCAGTGGTCGCGCTGCTGGTGGGAGCGGGATTCGTCGTCGGCATCATGATCGCGCCGGCGGTGGTGTGGATCATCACGGCGAACGAGATCCTGATCGGGCGGCAAAGTCCGTTCGGCAGGCTGCGCACGCGGGTCGTCGCGAAAGACGATATCACGGCGCTACAGGTTCCCGGCAGCAAGCGCGTGAAGGCCCGTTTCCAGCTCGTGTTCACGCTGGCTTCCGGGGAGCGCCTGACCTCCCCGCCGATCTCCGACGTCACCCATGTTCGCGACACCGTGGCCCGGATCGCGGCGCAGTTCGAAGTCCCCAATGTCGAGGATCCCGTTAATCCGCTCGACGCCAGCAATCCCGAGATGCAGCTCGGCGAGCCGCTGGAGACGTTTTCCGCGCGGGACATCCGGATCGTGTCGCTGATCGCCGTCTCGTTGTCCGCCCTGCCCTACGCCTACAAGCTGTGGCGCGGATGGCCGCCGAGCCATGTCGACATCCTGCTGCTGCCGCTCGGCGTGCTCGCCGCATTCGCCGTGCACCGCTACGCCAACCTCGTGACCGGCGCCTTCTGGATCATCCGCGAGAGCGATATCCGTGTCGAACGCCTGTGGGGCGACGGCAGCCCGCGCGCCGACCACATCGCCGGACCCGACGTGAAGACTATCACGGTCGAGCGTCGCGGCCGGTCCGAGGACGAGCATTGCATCGTCGTGATTCGACTGCATTCGGGGCGAAGGTTTCGCAGCCCGCGGATCGGCTCGCGGGTGGAGGCGCGCGCGGTGGGGGCGGAGATCGTGCGGCGGCTGGGGATTGGGGCGGAGAGCAACAAGATCTGACTTTGCCAGTTGGGTCGGATGATATGACCTCGGGCTCGGTCTGCGCCTCTCCCGCTTGCGGGAGAGGTCGGCGCGTCCGGGCGATGCGAAGCATCGTCCCGCGCGCCTCCTCTGGAGGAGTCTCCCTGGAGGCGAAACCCTCTCCCCGGCCCTCCCCCGCAAGCGGGGGCGGGAGCGCAGCACCGTTGCCGCCGCGACCTAAGCTTTTCGCGCCATCCCCTGTTTGTGGCATTGCCCGGCACCGTTAAAAAACCATAGGCATTCTCGTGACATATCAGGGCGGCGCGCCATCAACTTGCCATGAACCTGCCCCTCAGGTTTGATGGATCTGAATGATTTGCGCTGTGGCAGCGGGGAGAGCTTGAGATGACGGATTTTCGTCGCCTGACCGGGATGTTCATGGCTGCGGTGGGGCTCATTCTGTCCGCCCCGCAGGCCTCCGCCCAGCAGCCTGACCGCGGCGACGAGCCCGGCCTGGTCGCTGACGACGCCTACCAGCTCGAGCCGGAATGGCAGAAGCAGGTGGTCTATTTCCGCACCACCGAACCGCCGGGCACGATCATCGTCTCGACCGCCGAGCGTCACCTCTATCTGGTTCAGCCCGGCGGGCGCGCGATCCGCTACGGCATCGGCGTCGGCCGCGACGGCTTCCAATGGCAGGGGCTGGTGACCATCACCAACAAGAAGGAATGGCCGGATTGGACGCCGCCGCCGGAGATGATCCAGCGCCAGCCCTATCTGCCGCGCTTCATGGCCGGCGGCCCCGGCAATCCGCTCGGGGCCCGCGCCATGTATCTGGGCACCACGGTCTACCGCATCCACGGCACCAACCGCCCTGACACGATCGGCACCAAGGTGTCCTCGGGCTGCTTCCGCCTCGTCAACAACGACGTCGCCGATCTCTACGACCGCGTGCCCGTCGGCACCAAGGTCGTCATCCGTCAGAAGCCTGAACTGTAAGGCTGTCGCTGGAGCATGATCCCCGGGGATCATGCTCCGCACCCTCCTCCCAATTCCTTTTCCCGATTTTTCGAGAGAGCAACATGATGCGCAGTTTTCGTGGCGGCCTGCTGATCGGGCTCGCTGTCGCCGTGCTGGTCGCCGTTCTGGCCATCATCTACGAGTTCTACGACACCCGCACGCTGAAGCGCACCGTGCGCCGCGGCGAGGTGCTGTGCGGCGTCAACAAGGGCCTGCCGGGCTTCTCGTACTCCGAGGACAACAAGAACTGGAGCGGCTTCGACGTCGATTTCTGCCGCGCGGTGGCGGCGGCGATCTTCAACGACCCCGGCAAGGCGAAGTTCATCCCGCTCGATGCCAGCGAACGCTTCAAGGAACTGCAGAGCCGCAAGGTGGACATCCTCTCGCGCAACTCGACCTGGAGCATGGCGCGCGAGCTCGATTACGACCTCTACTTCCCCGCGGTCGCCTACTACGACGGCGCCGGCTTCATGCTGCCGCGGTCGCGCAACAAGGAGACGTCGCTGGACCTCGACGGCAGCAAGGTCTGCGTCCAGGCCAACACCACGACGGCGCTCAACGTCGCCGACTACTTCAAGGCCAACAACATGAAGTACGACGAGGTGAAGTTCGACAACCTCGCCGACGTGGTGAAGGCCTACGACACCGGCAAGTGCGACACCTTCTCCGCCGACGTCTCGCAGCTCTACGCGCTCCGGCTGAACCTGACCAAGCCCGGCGACCACATGATCCTGCCGGACATGATCTCCAAGGAGCCGCTCGCCCCCGTGGTGCGCCAGCGCGACGACGACTGGATGATGATCGTGAAGTGGACGCTGTACGCGATGATCAATGCCGAGGAGCTGGGCGTCACCTCGGAGAACATCGACGAGGCGCTGAAGTCGAAGAAGCCGGAAGTGATGCGCCTCGTCGGCACCGAGGGCAATTACGGCGAGCAGCTCGGGCTGACCAAGGACTGGGTCGTCCGCATCATCCGCCACGTCGGCAATTACGGCGAGATGTACGAGCGCAACATCGGCGAGAAGTCCAAGCTGAAGATCCCGCGCGGCATGAACCAGCTCTGGAACGCCGGCGGCGTGCAGTACGCGCCGCCGATGAGGTAAGGTAAAGCGGCTCTCTCTGCTGTCGTCCCGGCGAACGCCGGGACCCATACCGCGTGATCTATCGATCAGCGCAGGTGACAGTACCGCGCGAAGCTCTTTAACTGCGAGCCTTCGCCAAACTACTCCCTGGGATTATGGGTCCCGGCGTTCGCCGGGACGACACCTGGGGTGCGGCACTATCGTGCCCTGGACTGTCGCCTCAATACCCGCGCGACCGCGCCAGCTGCTCGGTGTGGTAGTTCGCATCGCCGAACAGCTCCTCGCAGACCCTGGCGCGCTTCATGAAGAAGCCGATGTCGAACTGGTCGGTCATGCCCATGCCGCCGTGCATCTGCACGCCTTCCTGCACCGCGCGCGTCGCGGTGGTACCGGCGCGCGCCTTGGCGACGGCGACGGCTGAGGTCGCCTTGGCGACATCGGCGTCGAGGGCCTGCAGCGCTTTCATGGTGGCGGCGCGGGTGATCTCGATGTCGACATAGAGCTCGGCGGCGCGGTGCTGCAGGGCCTGGAATTCGCCGATCAGCTTGCCGAACTGCTTTCTGCTCTTGAGGTACTCGACGGTGCGATTGAAGACCTCATCGCTGAGGCCGACCATCTCGGCGGCGACCGCGCCGCGGCCGATGTCCAGCACGCCGTCGAGCAGGCTTGCTGCCTGATCGACCTCGCCGAGCACGCTGTCGGCGTTGACCTCGACATTGGCGAATTCGATCCGCGCCGCATTGTGCGCATCGACCATGATGGTGCGCTCGATCGCAACGCCCTTGGCCTTGGGGTTCACGAGGAACAGGGTCAAGCCGTCACGCTCCCCGGCGGCACCTGCGGTGCGCGCGGCAACGATCACGAGATCGGCGACGTGGCCGTCGACCACCAGCGCCTTGGCGCCGGAAAGCTTGAAGCCGTTGCCGGCGCGTACGGCCTGCAAGCTGGTCTGCAGCGGGCGATGCTTGGCGCCCTCGTCGATCGCCAGCGTCGCGAGCAGCGAGCCGTTCGAAATCTTCGGCAGATATTCCGACTTCTGCGCGGCATTGCCGCCGCGGTTCAGCGCGGAAGCCGCGACCACTGACGTCGCGAGGAAGGGCGACGGCATCAAGGTGCGGCCGATCTCCTCCATCACGACGCCGGCCTCGACATAGCCGAGCCCGCTGCCGCCGAACTCTTCCGGCACCAGCAGGCCGGCAAAGCCCATCTCGGCGAAGGAATGCCACAGTTCTTTCGAGTAGCCGGTGGGATCCTTGCTGTCGCGCAGATGCCGCAGATGCGACACCGGCGCCTTGTCGCTGATCAGCCCGCGCGCGCTGTCGCGGAGCATCGATTGTTCTTCGGTGAGGACGAGGGCCATGGGCGTGTTTCCGATGAGAGATCTTTTTGGTTCGTCATTCCGGGATGCGCCGTAAGGCGCAGGCCCGGAATCCATTTCACAGCAGAGAATGCGGCCTGATGGATTCCGGGCTCGCGACTTCGTCGCGCCCCGGAATGACGGGTGGTGAGAGTGCGGCTCAAGCCCCCGGCAAATCCAGGATACGCTTGGCGACGATGCCGAGCATCACCTCCGTGGTGCCGCCCTCGATCGAGTTCGCCTTGGTGCGCAGCCAGGCGCGCGGACGGGCGCCCTGCCTGGAGCGCTCGCTCTCCCATTCCAGCGCATCGACGCCGCCGGCCGACATCAGGATCTCGTAGCGGCGCTTGTTGAGCTCGGTGCCGTAATATTTCATCGCGGACGAGAATGCCGGATGCGCCTGCCCGGCCTTGGCGAGATCGACCGCGCGCTCGGCGCAGGCGGCGAGCGCGGCTTCATCGACGTCGAAACTGGCAATCTTTCCGCGCAGCATGGCATCGTCGAGCTTGCCCTGCGTATCGGTGCCGACGGAATCCGCCGCGATCTGGCCGAGCGGACGGCCGACGCCGCGCTCGCCCATCCCTGAGATCATCGCACGCTCGTGCTGCAGCAGATATTTGGCGACGTCCCAGCCGCGATTGACGGTGCCGACCACATGCGATTTCGGCACGCGGACGCCGTCGAAGAAGGTCTCGCAGAACGGCGAATAGCCGGAGATCAACAGGATCGGCTTGGTCGTCACGCCCTTCGAGGTCATGTCGAACAGGATGAAGCTGATGCCGTCGTGCTTCTTCGCCGTGGGATCGGTGCGCACCAGGCAGAAGATCCAGTCGGCGTAATTGGCGTAGGAGGTCCAGATCTTCTGACCGGTGATGACGAAGTCGTCGCCGTCGCTCTCGGCGCGGGTCTGCAGCGAGGCGAGATCGGAGCCGGCATTCGGCTCGGAATAGCCCTGGCACCAGCGGATTTCGCCCGCCGCGATTTTAGGTAGATGCTCCCTCTTCTGGGCGTCGTTGCCGTATTTGAGCAAAGCGGGCCCAAGCATCCAGATCCCGAAACTCGACAGCGGCGGACGCGCGCCAATCCTGGCCATCTCGGCACGCAGCACCTTGTGCTCGGCCGCGCTGAGGCCGCCGCCGCCATACTCCTTCGGCCAATCCGGCACGGTCCAGCCCTTGTCGCGCATGCGTTCGAACCAGATGCGCTGCGGCTCGGAGGAGAACTTTGCGTTGCGCCCGCCCCAGAACACATCGGCGTCGGAGGTCGCGGGCTTGCGCATCTCCGGCGGGCAGTTGGCTTCGAGCCAGGCGCGCGTCTCGTTGCGGAATGTTTCGAGCTCGGCGGATTCGGTATCGCTGGTTTTGAGTTCAGACATTGGTCGTTTCCATCAATCGAAATCGGCTTGTTGGGCGCGACTCTGGGCCAAGCCCTCGCGGAATTCAACCACTTCCGCGCGGGCGCATTCGGCTATAGTCGCGTCAACAGAGTGCTTGAAAACATGGAGGAAACGACCATGCGCCTGAAACTTCTTTCGCCTGGCGAAATGAGCGAGAGCCAGCGGCAGACCTATGACGAGTCGATTGCCGGCAAGCGCGGCAAACCGCCGGCGCCGATGATGGCCTGGCTGAACAGTCCCGACATGGCCCGCCACGCGACGCGGCTCGGCGAGGTCTTGCGCTACGACACGATCTTCCCGGCCAAGCTCTCGGAGATCGCGATCCTGGTGACGGCGCGGCACTGGACCGCGCACTACGAATGGTACGCGCACAAGCGCCTCGCGCTCGCGGGCGGCATGGACCCTGCCATCATCGACGCCATTCGCGACCGCCGCACGCCGGACTTCGACGATCCCAAGGGCAAGATGGTCTACGATCTCGCCAAGTCGCTGCATGAGGGCCATGGCGTCGAGAAGGGACTCTACGACGCGGCGGTGACATTGCTCGGCGAGCGCGGCGTCGTCGAGGTGATCGGGCTGTGCGGCTATTACACGATGGTGTCGATGACGCTGAACACGTTCGAGTTCGAGCTGCCCGAGGGCGAGGAGAAGGAGCTGGCTTGATTGCCGATGCTGATGCGCAATTGCGCATCAGGAAACGCTGGGTTTCAGGATAGGCCAATAGCAGTGTCCCGAGGTCCACCCTATGTGGAGTTCATCAACGGAGCATTCACATGTCGCAAAGCCCAGCCGTCGCCGCCGGCACGAAGATCGGCCACGTTCACCTCAAGGTCGCCGATCTCGATCGTGCGCTCGGCTTCTATTGCGGCGTGCTCGGCTTCGAGCTGATGCAGAAGATGGGATCTGGCGCAGCCTTCATCTCGGCCGGCGGCTATCATCACCACATCGGGCTCAACACCTGGGAGAGCAAAGGCGGCTCGCCGCCGCCGCCAGGAACGACGGGGCTCTATCACACCGCCATCCTTTATCCGACGCGCGCAGCGCTGGCGGATGCGCTGCACCGTGTGCTGACGGCGGGCATCGCGCTGGACGGCGCCAGCGACCACGGCGTCAGCGAGGCGCTGTATCTGCGCGACCCGGATCAGAACGGCGTCGAGCTGTATTGGGACAAGCCCAGGGAGCAATGGCCGTTCGGGGCGGACGGCAAGCTGGCGATGTTCACCAAGCGGCTGGATGTGGAGCGGTTGTTGACGGCGCGGGAGGCGTGATGCCGTAGGGCGGATTCGCGGAGCGTAATCCGCCAACTTCGTTCCTCACGCGCTGCAAGGCGGCGGATTACACTCCGCTAATCCGCCCTACGAGACCTGTTTCCTCGGACCATGATCAGCGCGGCGGCCGCCAGCTCCAGCGCGATGCAGAGATAGAATGGCAGCGAATAGCCGCCGGACCAGTCGCGCAAGGCGCCGACCACGCCGGGACCGAACGCGTAGGTGACCTGATTGATCGCGGTGTTCAGGCTGATCAGCACGCCGAATGAGCTGCTGTCGAACTCCTGCTGCACGATCAGCGACGGCAGCGTGATGAGATTGCCGACCGAGAAGCCGAACAATGCGCAAGCCGCGATCAGCACGTAATCATTGTGCAGGTTGATGACGACGAGCAGCGCGGCGGCCTGGCTGAGGAACGACAGCGCGGATGCGAGGCGCTGGTTGAGACGGTCGATCACCAGCGAGAACAGCACGCGGCCGACCACCGCCATCGCGGTCAACACCGCGACCGCGACGGCGGCGCGCTCGCGGCCGATCACGGGATCGAGGAACGAGATCAAATGCACGATGAAGCCGACCTGGGCGAACAACACCAGTGCGAACGCAATCGTCACGGTGAGGAAGCCGACGTCGCGCAGCGCCCAGGCGCGGATCTGCGTCGACGATTGCGGCTTCGCCTTCGTCGCCGCGTGCCAGCCGTGGTGGGCCGGCGGCCGGCCGACCACGAGCAGGATCACCGGCAGCAGCAACACCAGCATGGCGCCGGCCGCGATGTACATCGCACTGGCAAAGCCGACGTGGCCGATCAAGGTCACCAGCAATGGCACGCCGACGATGCCGCCGAAGCTGGCGCCGTTGAGCGCGAGGCTGATCGCCATGCCGCGCTTGTGGTCGAACCACAGGCTGATGGTGTTGGTGATCATGGCAAGGCTGGTGCCGGCCCAGCCGAAGGCGAGCACGGCGTTGGCGAGATAGAGCTGCCAGGGTTCGCGCACCGCGCCGATCGCGACGCCGGCTGCCGCCATTGCCAGCGTGCCGGCGACGAGACAAAGCCGCGGGCCGTATTTGCGCACGGCCTCGCCGACGAACACGACGAGCAGCGCGCCGAACAGGTAGAAAAACGTCGTGCCTGCGGAGATCAGCGTGGTGGGCCAGCCCCGCGCGCGCTGCAGCTCGGCGACATAGACGCTCTGGCCGTAGAAGCCGAGCCCCCAGCCGAAGGTCGCGAGCAGGAAGCAGACGGCGACGATGCGCCAGCCTTCGTAGCGAAGGGAGGATTCGTCGATGCGAGCGTCTTGCCGGGGATTGTCGAGCATTCGCGCTTTTCCTTCGCTGTCCCCACGCCGGGTTCATGATGAGCATCATGTAACGGTGCGGGACCAGAAAATCACTTCGACAGCGATCGAAGCATCAACGCTGCTGACAGCCTCCCGCCAATCAGACCGCGTCCGGGAACTCACCCATCACAGCCTCCAGTCGCGCCCTACGGCGGCGGGCATACGAGACGAGCGAGAGCACGATGAGGCCGAGAACGACCGGCGGGAACACCACCAAATTCACCGCCGACCAGCCGTAATTGGCGAGCAATTGCCCCGAGGAGAACGAGCCGATCGCCATCATGCCGAACACCAGAAAATCGTTGAAGGCCTGAACCTTGTTGCGCTCCTGCGGGCGGTGCGTCTCCAGCACCAGCGCGGAGGCGCCGATGAAGGAGAAATTCCAGCCCACGCCGAGCACGACCAGCGTGGCCCAGAAATGCATCGCGGTGAGGCCCGAGAGGCCGATGCCGGCGGCGCCGGCTTCGAGCAGCAGGCCGGCCGCCACGATCTTCGGGGCACCGAAGCGGGCGATCAGCGCGCCGGTGAAGAAGCTCGGCCCGTACATCGCGACGATGTGCCATTGAATGCCGAAATTGGAATCGGAGACGGACAGGCCGCACATCTTCATGGCGAGCGGCGCCGAGGTCATCACCAGGTTCATCATGGGATAGGAGATGACGCCGCACAGCGCCGCCGCGATGAAGCGCGGCTGCGTCACGATGGCGAACAGCGGCCGGCCGCCATGCAGATCGGCCGGCGCGGGTTTTGGCATATCGACGCCGGCGACGATGCCCATGGCGATCAGCGCCACCGCCGCCTGCACCAGGAAGCTGAAGGCGAACAGATAGGGCTGCCAGACGTCCATGGTCCATTGTACGAGCTGCGGACCGAGCACGCCGGCGAACACGCCACCCGCCATCACCCAGGACACGGCCTTGGGCCGGTAAGCTGCGCTGGCGCCGTCGGCGGCAGCGAAGCGATAGGACTGCGCCACGGAGCCATAGAGGCCGCCGAGGAAGGTCGCGATGCAGAACAGCGCGAACGAGCCGTGCAGGATCGCGAACGAGCCGAGCAGGCCGGTCAGCGTGCCGAGGCCGGTGCCGATGACGAAGGCCACGCGGCGGCCGTAGCGGCGCGAGATCGCGCCGGTCGGCAGCGTGCCGGCTGCGAGCCCGACCACGTACATCGAGATCGGAACGGTCGCGAACGACATGTCAGGCGCGAGCGTGGCGCCGACGATCGCGCCGGTGGCGAAGATCACGGCCGAGTTGGCTCCCGTCAGCGCCTGCGCTGCGGCGAGGCGCACCACATTGGCGCGCACGCGGGCGTCATCGGCGATCTCATGGGTCGAAGTCACGTCCAGCATCGGCTTTTCCGCCCCAAGGGACTTTCGAGGGCTTTGTTGATTCGCGGCACTATGGAGGGGTGAGGGAAGGCCGGCAACCGGCGCAAACGGGCGCAGGCCATGCCTGTGACGCAATCGGTGCGATGATAGCGGAGCGCGCCCTTGACGGCTTGCGCTCGATCAAATCTGATCCGCCGCGATTTTTCGGGAGTTTCGTTCATGATCGTCGACGACAGGCCCACGCTTCAAGCTCCCGACGACGATCCCTGGCTCTGGCTGGAGGAGATCGAAGGCAAGCAGGCGCTGGATTTCGTGGAGCGGCAGAACAGCCTGACGCTGCAGGCGTTCGGCGGGAAGGCCTTCGAGCACGACCGCGACGTTCTCGCGGCGATCTACGATCGCCCGGACAACATTCCCTATGTCGGCCGGCGCGGCGATCATCTCTACAATCTCTGGAAGGACGCCGGCAATCCGCGCGGCCTGTGGCGGCGAACCACGCTGGCCGAATTTCGCAAGCCTACGCCTTCCTGGGAGACCGTGCTCGACATCGACCAGCTCGCCGCGAACGAGGGCGAGGACTGGCTGCTCAGCGGAATCGCCACGATGCCGGGAAGCCCGCGCGTGATGCTGAGCCTGTCGCGCGGCGGCAGCGACGCCGTGGTGTTGCGGGAGTTCGACATGGCCACGAGGAGCTTCGTGGCGGACGGCTTTACGCTGCCCGAGGCGAAGGGCGGCGCCGACTGGGTCGATGCCGACACGCTGCTGCTGGCGAGCGCCCATGGCGAGGGCATGGCGACGACGTCGGGTTACGCGCGGACCGTGCGGCTGTGGCGGCGCGGCCAGCCGGTGGAACAGGCTTCCGTGCTGTTCGAAGCTTCCGTGAACGACATGGCCGCGTATGGCCATATCGACCGCATGACTCCAGAGCGCGCGATCTGGTTCGGCCGGATGCTGGACTTCTTCAACTACAGCGTCTCGATCGGAGACCGGACCGGCCCCGTCTCGAAGCTGGACCTCCCCACCGCCATCGAGCTGCAAGCCCATGGCGACTGGCTCGCGATCAAGCCGCGCGCAGATTGGTCGGTGGCCGGACAGACCCACAAGGCGGACACCGTGCTCGGCATCGCGCTTGCGGACTTGCTGGCGGGCCGCCGCGACTTCGCCGTGCTGTTCGAGCCGGCGCCGCGCCGGGCGGTCCAGGGCTTTTTCTGGGCCGCCGGCAAGCTCGTGCTGTCGATCCTCGACGAGCTCCGCCCGCGCTTCGAGATCTGCACGCCGTCCGCCACCGGCTGGAGCCGCGCGACGCTTCCCGGCCTGCCGCAAATCGGCGTCGTCGATGTCTGGCCGCTCGATCGCGATCCCAGCGAGAGCAATGGCGATCTGCTCGCCAACGTGCAGGACCCGCTGACGCCGCCGTCACTGCTGTTGCTCGAGCGCGGCGTCGCAAGTCCGGTCGTGCTGAAGCAGGCGCCGAAGACATTCACCGCCGATGGGCTCGTGGTGACGCAGCACGAGGCAATCTCCATCGACGGCGAGCGCATTCCCTATGTGCAGACCGGCCCCGCGAAAGAGAGCGGCGATGCGCCGGTCTATATGAGCGCCTATGGCGGCTTCGCGCTCGCGGTGAAGCCGTATTACAATTCCTCGCTCGGCAAGCTGTGGCTGGAGCGCGGCGGCACCATTGTGCAGGCAAACTTGCGCGGCGGCGGCGAGTTCGGCACGCGCTGGCACGACGCCGGACGGCTCGCCGGCAAGAAGCTCTCGCATGACGATTTCGCCGCGGTCGCGGCCGATCTCGTCCGCCGCGGCGTGACGAGCGCGAAGCGCATCGCAGCCCAAGGCGGATCGAACGGCGGCATCCTCATCACCAACATGCTGGTGCGCTATCCCGAGCGCTTCGGCGCGCTGTTCTGCACCATCCCGCTGGTCGACATGCGCCGCTACACCAAGCTGCTCGCGGGCGCGAGCTGGATCGCGGAGTATGGCGATCCCGACAAGCCCGAGGAATGGGAGTGGCTGAAGACCTACTCGGCCTATCACAATGTGAAGGCCGGCCAATCCTATCCGCCGATCCTGATCGCCACCACGCGGCGCGACGACCGCGTCCATCCCGGCCACGCCCGCAAGATGGCGGCGAAGCTCCAGGCGATGGGCTATGAGGCCTGGTTCTACGAGCCGGCCGCCGGCGGCCACGGCTACGGCAAGGACAACAGGGAGCGCGCGGGATTCGAGGTGCTCGGCTATCGGTTCTTGAAGGAGAAGATCGGATGGCGGGACGGCGAGGTGTGACGCCGCTTGATGCGTAACCGCGAGCGGCGGGGTGGTGCACCTCCCGCCCAGCTAGCGCACAAACACCAGCGTCAGATTGTTCGCGGGCATGTCGATGGAGTCAACGAGGCGAAGGCCTACGCCGCGCGCGAGCGCCTCGACGTCGCCGATGTCACGCACGCCCCATTCAGGGTTGCCTTCACGCAAGGAGGTGTCGAACACCGCATTGCTGAGCGCGGTGTGCTTGCCGCCGCGCTTGAAGGGGCCATAGAGGAACAGCTTGCCGTCGCTGCGCAAATATCGGCCCGCGCCGGCGAACAGGCCCTCGGCCACGGCCCAGGGCGCGATGTGAATGACGTTGGCGCAGAACACGGCGGCAAGACTGGTCGGCACTTGCCCGTTCTTCATCTCCGCGCACCAGTCGGGATCGGTGAGATCGATCCGCAACGGGCTGCGGATGTTGGCGAGGCCCGCATAGACGCGCCAGGCCTCGATGCTCCTGAGATGGCGCTGATTGAGGTCGCTCGGCCACCAGATCAGGCCGGGCGTGTGGCGGGCGAAATGGACCACGTGCTGGCCGGTTCCGCTGCCGAGCTCGACCACGTTGCCGGTCATGCCGGTAAGGTGCTGTTCCAGCGCGTCCCAGAGCGGCCCGTGATTGCGATGGAAGGCCGGTGCATCGAGCCGCCCGTCCGGCTCGACCCGCCCGCCGTCCCTGCCAAATTCGACGACATATTCAGCCAAGTGAAGTCCCCAAAATAAGCGAGATAGAAAGTGAGTCCATGTGGGCCAAACGCCCTAGAATAATTTGCTAGTGCCAACCCACTAGATGAACGAACAATCTCATCGGTTGTAATGCGGAGGATATTAACTCCATTTTGCCGCGTGCATAGTCTTGATTGTCAGGCGGTGCCCTTTGTGCTTTGGAACGACTATATTTCCGGTAACGAGATCATCGACATAACGCTCGGGACGATACCTTGACCGCCTTTCCTCGCAAGCTTGCCGTCCTGCTGGCGCTGGCCCTCTCCGCCGGTGCGGCTGGGGCGCGGGCGCAATCTGCCGTCGCCGACGGCCAGAAGCTCGCCTTCGACCGCGGCAAGGGCAATTGCCTGACTTGCCACGCCATCAAAGGCGGCGACCTGCCGGGAACGATCGGGCCGGAACTGAAGGATCTCAAGACCAAGTACCCCGATCGCAACGAGCTCACCGCGATCATCTACGACGAGACCAAGCGCAATCCGCAGACCATGATGCCGCCGTTCGGCCGGAACCGGATTTTGACCGAACAGGAGATCAGCGCGATCGTTGATTTCCTGCAGACGCTGTAGCGGCACGCCAGGAGACCTCTGATGACCACGACCACCGGCCTTCACCCGACGCGGCGCCTGATCCTTCAGGGCGCGGCCTCGGTCGCGCTGATCGGCCTTGGCAATCTGCCGTTCGCTGCCGGCCCGGCGCGCGCCGCGGCCAACGACAAATATCCGGAAGAGGCGTTCAAGCAGAAGAACGAGGCCGACGCGATCAAGGCGCTCTACGGCAAGACCGCCGAGCCTTCCGACAAGGTCAAGCTGGATGCGCCGGAGATTGCCGAGAACGGCGGCGTGGTGCCGGTCTCGGTGACGACGACGCTCGACAAGGTGACCTCGATCTCGTTCCTCGTGGCCGAGAATCCGTTCGCGCTCGCAGCGTCCTACAAATTCGCCGACGGCACCGTTCCGGCCGTTGCCAACCGGCTGAAGATGGCCAAGTCCACCAAACTGGTCGCCATCGTCGAAGCCGACGGCAAGCTCTACAGCGCGGCCAAGGACGTGAAGGTCACCGTCGGCGGCTGCGGCGGCTAGGAGGATCGGTCCGATGGCATCAAGCATTCGCGTGCGCGCAACATCCAATGGCGACATCACCGAGGTGCAGGCGCTGATCCAGCACCCGATGGATACCGGCCTCGTCAAAAATCCCGCCGGCGAGCTGATCCCGGCGCACTACATCCAGCAGCTCAAGTTCGAATGGAACGGCAAGGACGTCTTCGTCGCCGATTGGGGCACTGCGGTCTCCAAGGACCCCTACGTCAAGTTCAGCTTCAAGGGGGCCAAGAAGGGCGACGAGCTCAAGATCTCCTGGACCGACAACAAGGGCGGTTCGGATACCACCACCGCGAAGATCGCGTGATGAAGACCCGCACCTCCCTGCTGCTTGGCTCGCTCAGCGCCGCGCTCGTTGCGTTTGCCCTCACCTCGCCGCGCGTCGTCGCGGCGGACAAGGTCGATCCGGTGGCTGACGCCAAGGCGTTCCAGAACTTCTTCTTCCAGAAGTTTCCTGATGTGAAGCACGAGGATTTCGTCAACGGTCCCTATTCGATGAACGCGGACCTGAAGCGGCAATGGCAGGAGAAGGAGGAATTCCCGCCTTACGAGTTCGCGCTCGATGCCGGCAAGGAGATGTTCTCAACCCCGTTCAAGAACGGCAAGACCTACGCTGACTGCTTCCCAAACGGCGGCATCGGCATCCGCCAGAACTATCCCTATTTCGACGAGAAGGACGGCAAGGTCGTCACGCTCGAGCTCGCGCTCAACCGCTGCCGCGAGGCCAATGGCGAACCGCCCTATTCCTACGTCAAGGACGAGATGGCCTCGCTGACCGCCTATATGGCGTTCACCTCGCGCGGCAAGCCGATGGACATCAAGATCCCCGATGATCCCCGCGCGCTGGAAGCCTTCGAGAACGGCAAGCGCTATTTCTACACGCGGCGCGGCCAGCTGAATTTCTCCTGCGCGAGCTGCCACGTGCAGAGCCCGGGCGAGCGCATCCGCGCCGAGATTCTGGCGCCCGCGCTCGGTATCCTGAACGCGATGCCGATCTACCGCTCCGAATGGAGCGGCATGGGCACAACCAGCCGCCGCTTCGTCACCTGCAACAGCCAGACCCGCGCGGTTCCGCTCGAGCCGCAGTCGGACGAGTATCGCGACGTCGAATATTACCTGTCCTACGTCGCCAACGGCCTGCCAATCTCGGGCCCGGGAGCGCGGCCATGAAGCGGTCACTTCCTCTCGCCATGCTGCTCGCGCTTTGCTTCGCGCCCAATGCGCGCGCGGCAAATGAAGCGGACTACAAGGCGGCCTTTGCCGCCGCGGAAGCCGCATCGAAGGAGGCTACGGGCTTGCGCAATCAGTGGACCGTGACCGTTCAGGCGCTGACGGCGGCCAAGAAGGCGGCGGATGGCGGCGATTTCGACCGCGCCACTGCCGCAGCCAAGGAGGCCGAGGCGCTGGCAAAGGCCTCGATCTTCCAGGCGAACACCGAAAAAGAAGCCTGGAAGGCGATGGAAATCCGCTAAACTGGGTTTCTAACCGGAACAGCCTTGCGACCACTCGAGGGCGCGGAGAATTTTGGGATGGCGATCCGCCGCCGCGATTTCCTGAAGAGCGCAGGCCTTGCCGCCGCATCGCTCAGTCTGCCGCGGCTTGCGCGGGGCACCGAGACCGCGGGCATTTACGACCTCGAGCGGTTCGGCAACGCGCGGATCCTGCACATCACCGACACGCATGCGCAGCTCAACCCGGTCTATTTCCGCGAGCCCAGCATCAATATCGGCATCGGCGAGATGGCCGGACGCCCTCCGCATCTGGTCGGCCGCGCCTTCCTGGATCGGTTCGGCATCCGCCCCGACAGCGCCGATGCCTATGCCTTCACCTGCGTCGAGTTCGAGAAGTCCGCAGGCCGCTTCGGCAAGCTCGGCGGCTTCGCCCATCTGAAGACGCTGATCGACCGCTTGCGGGCCGACGTCGGCGAGAGACGGTCGTTGCTCCTCGACGGCGGCGACCTCTGGCAGGGCACCGGGCTTGCCAATGTCATGCAGGGCCGCGACATGGTCGAGGTCGCCAATCTGCTCGGCATCGAGGCGATGACCGGACATTGGGAATTCACCTATGGCGAGCAGGTGCTGCGCGACAATCTCGAGCGCTTCAAGGGCGAGTTCCTGGCGCAGAACGTCTTCCTGACCGAAGAGGCCGCGTTCAACGATGCCCCCGCCTTCGACAAGGCCAGTGGGCGCGTGTTCAAGCCGTCTGTCATCAAGGAGATCGGCGGCCATCGGGTCGCGATCGTCGGCCAGGCCTTCCCTTACGTGCCGATCGCGCATCCCAAGCGGTTCACGCCGGACTGGAGCTTCGGCATCCGCGAGGAGGAGTTGCAGAAGCATGTCGATGCCTTGCGCGGCACCGACAAGGTCGATGCGGTCATTCTGCTCTCGCACAACGGCATGGATGTCGACCTCAAGCTCGCAAGCCGCGTCACCGGCATCGACGTCATCCTCGGCGGCCACACCCATGATGCCGTGCCGCAGCCGATGCCAGTGAAGAACGCCGCCGGCACCACGCTCGTCACCAATGCCGGCTCCAACGGAAAATTCCTTGCCGTGCTGGATCTCGCCATCGACAAGGGCAAGGTCGGCGACGTCCGGTATCATCTGCTGCCGGTTTATTCCGAGCTGCTGAAGCCCGATCCAGCCATGGCCGAGTTGATCGGCCGGGTGCGCGCGCCGCATGTGACCGACTGGTCGGAAAAGATCGCAACGCCCGACCGCCTGCTCTATCGGCGCGGCAATTTCTCCGGACCGGTCGACGAGCTGATCTGCACCGCGCTCCGCACCGAGCTCGATACCGAGATCGCGCTGTCGCCGGGATTCCGCTGGGGCGTCACCGCACTGTCCGGCCAGGGGCTGACCATGGAGGATTTGCTCGCGGAGACCGCGATCACCTATCCCGAGACCTATGTGCAGGAGATGACGGGCGCGCAGATCAAGGACGTGCTGGAAGACATCTGCGACAACCTCTTCAACGCCGATCCCTATTACCAGCAGGGCGGCGACATGGTGCGCGCCGGCGGGCTCAGCTACAGCTGCACGCCCAATGCTGCGACCGGCAGCCGCATCTCGGAGCTGAAGCTTCATAATGGCAAGGCGCTCAGCGCCAGCCACCGCTACAAGGTCGCGGGCTGGGCTTCGGTCAACAGCCAGCAGGGCGCGCCGGTGTGGGACGTCGTCGGCAAATATCTGCGCTCTGGCCGGATGTTTCAGGAGCGGCTCGGCTCCGGCGTCACGCTGAAGGGCGTCGACGGCAATCCGGGCATCGCGGGACAGGGATGAAGCGGGCGCAGATCCTGACCGCGCTGGCGCTGCTCGCCTTCGCCGCGCTTCCGCCGGCCTCGGCAGAGCAGGTGCCGCTGCAAGACAAGCCGTTCGCCGAGCACAGGATCGTGCTGCAACTCTCCGACGGGGATGCGCGGAAGCAGGCGCTGGTGCTGAGCGTCGCCAACAACCTCCTGAAGGCCTACGACCCCGACAAGATCGCGATCGAGGTGGTGACGTTCGGCCCCGGCATCGATCTCCTGTTGTCCGGCAGCGAGCGCCGCAAGCAGGTCGAAAGCCTGATCGCGCAAGGCGTTCGCTTCGACATCTGCCTCAACACGGTGGACACGATCGAGCGGGAGACCGGCAAGCGGCCGGAGTTCATCCCCGCGGCGACGCCGGTGCAGGTGGGCGTCGGGCAGATCCTGTTCCTGGCGGAGAACGGGTACACGCTGGTGCGGCCCTGACGGGCACCGCGGTCTAGCGCCGCAATCCCTGTCGTCCCTGCCTAGTGCGCAATTGCGCACGGGGCGCAGGGACCCATACCGCGTGATCTATCGATCGCGGCGGCAGGAGTACCGAACGACTAATCGTCGCCAAACTACTCCCTGGGGTTATGGGTCCCTGCGCCCCGTGCGCAATTGCGCACTCGGCAGGGACGACACCGAATTTGTCGGGCAAGTATCGCGCCCATCTGCAGGTCATTCCGCACAGCAAAAATCTTCCAAATCTCGTGATCTTATCAGTGAATTGCTTCTCTTTCCGGGGCCCGGCGTAGTAGAATCCTCGAAATCAGTTCCACTGCCGGACTTCCTGCCATGATCTTTCGCCAACTCTTCGACAGCGTTTCGGGGACCTACAGCTATCTGCTCGCCAGCCGCGCCGGCGGCGAAGCGCTAATTCTTGATCCCGTGCTGGAGAAGGTCGATCGCTACTGCCAATTGCTGCGCGAGCTCGACCTCAAGCTGGTCAAGGCGGTCGACACCCATCTGCATGCCGACCACGTCACCGGCCTCGGTGAGCTGCGCGACCGCACCCATTGCATGACCGTGATGGGCGACCAGACCAAGGCCGACGTCGTGGCGATGCGGGTCGCCGACGGCGACAAGGTGACGATCGAGGGGCTGTCGCTCGACGTGATGTACACGCCCGGCCACACCGACGATTCCTATTCCTATCTGATGGGTGATCGCGTCTTCACCGGCGACACGCTGCTGATCCGCGGCACCGGCCGCACCGATTTCCAGAACGGCTCGTCGCGCGCCCAGTATGATTCGATCTTCAACCGGCTCTTGAAGCTGCCGGAGGAGACGATGGTGTTCCCCGCGCACGACTACAAGGGCGACACCGTCTCCACCATCGGCGAGGAGAAGCGCTACAACCCGCGCCTCCAGGTGCGCTCGGTCGACGAATATATCGAGCTGATGGCGAACCTGAAGCTGCCCAACCCGAAGATGATGGACGTGGCGGTGCCCGCCAACATGCATGTCGGCCTGCACCAGGAGGAGTTGGAGAAGGAAGGCCGCGCGCTCAGCGCCGTCGAGGCGATCCGCGCGCTCGGCCGGCCCGACATGCTGCTGGTCGATCTGCGCGAGGCCAACGAACGCGCCAAGCACGGCATGCTCGAAGGCGCGCTGCACACGCCCTATCCCTCCGTCGAGGAGAGCCTCAAGCCCGGCGGCATGCTGCGCGAGGTCGCGGCCGCCACCGGCCGCCGCATCGTGTTCTTCTGCGCCTTTGGCGAGCGCTCGGCGATGGCCGTGGCCGCCGCCAAGGCGGCCGGCCTCTCCAACACGGCGCACATCGCCGGCGGCGTGGATGCCTGGAAGAAGGCCGGCGGGCCGCTGGTGCACTGACGGCCGCTAGCCATTCTCGGGGCGGTTCTTGCGCTAGGTCAGGGACCGCTCATATTTCGGGAGTAGGATCGGGTGCAGCATCACCATCCGGAACCAGCCATGACCAAGTTCTGCAAACCGAGCGAACCGCCCAAAGCCGCCGACAAGAAGCCGGCGGACAACAAGGCGAAGACACCCCCGCCGCCTCTCGATGACGACGATTACGAGGACGGCGACATCGCCACGCCCAAACGCGACCGCTACGGGGTGGACGACGAGCCGTTGTGAGGGTTCGCGCCTGATTTGGAGACCGCTGTCCGGTACTGTGACCGATCACAATCGAGACATCACGCGGTATGGGTCCCTGAGTTCGCAGGGACGACTGATGGGATGAGGCTCTGCTTCCCCACCCGCGCTACCTGCCATGCGCCTGCGTTCATGGACAAATAACCGCTCTCCCCGATAGTTTCCGCGCTCCAAGGGAGTGAAACGGAACTGCAATGGTCGACGTTCTCGCCGCACCGCAGCATGGCAAGGCGGACAGCGCGCTGCGCACGCTGACGGGAATCTCGATCGCGCATTGGGTCAGCCATTTTCATCTGCTGGTCCTGCCGATGCTGTTCCCGTTCCTCAAGGCGCAGCTCGGGGTCGGCTATATCGAGCTCGGCTTCGCGCTCACCGTGTTCGCGGTGGTGTCGGGATTGACCCAGGCGCCGACCGGCTATCTCGTCGATCATTTTGGCGCGCGTAAAATCCTGCTCGCCGGGCTCGCGCTCGGCGGCTGCGCACTGATCCTGCTCGGCCTGCACCTCAGTTACGCCTCGCTGATCGCCTGCGCCGTGCTGCTGGGCCTTGCCAACAGCGTCTATCATCCCGCCGACTACGCGATCCTGGCCGAGCATATGGACGAGGCGCGGATGGGCCGCGCCTTCTCGATCCACACCTTCGCCGGATTTCTAGGCGGCGCGGTGGCGCCGGCAATCGTGGCGGCGTTCGTCACCGTGTCCGGCGGCGTCGGCGCGCTGATCGCATCGGGTGCGATCGGCATTCTGGTGGCGCTGCTGCTGCTCGCCATGAACATTCCCGACGCCGGCGCCAGCAGGAAGAAGCCGGGCGCGGCGACCACGCCGAAGCAGGCCGTCATCACCCCGGCATTGATCACGCTGACGGCGCTGTTCATGCTGCTCAGCCTGTCGGTCGCGGGCATCAACAATTTCGGCGTCGTCGCGCTGATGAGCGGTTACGGCACGTCCTATTCGGCGGCCAACGTCATGCTGACGGCATTCCTCGGCGCCAGCGCCGCCGGCGTGCTCGCCGGCGGTTTCCTCGCCGATCACACCGAACGCCACGGCTATGTCGCGGCGGCCTGCTTTGCCGTCAACGCGGCGATCGTGCTGCTGATCGCGCTGGTGACGCTGCCGGGCTGGCTTCTGACTTCCGCGATGACCGTGGCGGGCTTCCTCTCCGGCGTGATCGCTCCCTCGCGCGACATGCTGGTGCGCAACGCAGCTCCTCCCGGCGCAGCAGGCCGCGCCTTCGGCATCGTCTCCACCGGCTTCAATCTCGGCGGCATCGTCTCACCGCTGCTGTTCGGCTGGATCATGGACCAGAACGCGCCGCACTGGGTGTTCGGCGCGTCGGTGGTGTTCATGGTCGCGACGGTGGTGCTGTCGCCGTTCACGGAGCGGAAGCGGGAAGCTTGAGCGGTCGGTCTCGCCACGAATTCAGCTGTCGTCCCTGCGAACGCAGGGACCCATAACCACAGGGAGAGGTTGAAGCGCGAGACTAGTCACTCCGAGTCTTCGCCAAACATCTCCCTGGGGTTATGGGTCCCGGATCTGCGCTTCGCTTGTCCGGGACGACGGCTGAGAGAGTTGCGCAGAACAAACAACAAAACAAACCGGGAAGAGACACCATGAGCACCCCTGATCTCGTCATCCGCGGCGGCACTGTCGCGGATGGAAACGGCGGCGAGCTGTTCGAGGCCGATGTCGCCATCACCAGCGGCAGGATCAGCGAGGTCGGCAAGGTCGCCGCGAAGGGACGCGAAGAGATCGATGCGCGCGGCAAGCTAGTGACGCCGGGCTTCGTCGACGTGCACACCCATTACGACGGCCAGGTGACCTGGAGCCAGGACATCACGCCGTCCTCGCAGAACGGCGTCACCACCGCGATCATGGGCAATTGCGGCGTCGGCTTTGCGCCGTGCAAGCCCGCCGACCACACTCGCCTGATCCAGCTGATGGAAGGCGTCGAGGACATTCCCGAGCCGGTGCTGAGCGCCGGCATTCCCTGGGCCTGGGAGAGCTTTCCGGACTACATGGACTGGCTGGCCAAGCGCGATTTCGACATCGACGTTGGCGCGCAGCTGCCGCATGCGGCGCTGCGGGTCTATGTCATGGGCGAGCGCGGTGCGCGCCGCGATCCCTCGACCGCCGAGGACAACGCAGCGATGGCCAAGCTCGCGGGCGAAGCGGTGCGCTCCGGCGCGCTCGGCTTCTCGACCTCGCGCACGCTCAACCACCGCACCTCGACGGGCGATTTCACGCCTACGCTGAAAGCCGGCGAGGACGAGCTCACCGCGATTGCGGGCGCGATGCACCGGCAGGGCCGCAGCGTGCTGCAATTCGTGCTCGATCTCTCCACCATCCACGAAGACCTGCCGATGATGCTGCGGGTCGCGGATGCTACTCGCTGCCCGATCTCGTTCTCGATCACGCAGAACGACAAATCGCCCAACCGCTGGCGCCAGACGCTGGACGAGATCAATGCGGCGGCACAGCGCGGCCTCTCCATCACCGCGCAGATCGCGGCGCGTCCGGTCGGACTCCTGCTCGGGCTCGAGCTGTCACGCAATCCATTCCAGACCCATCCGAGCTACAGGGCGATCGCGCATCTGCCGCTGGGGGAGCGGCTGGCGCGGCTGCATCAACCGGAAGTGCGCAAGGCGATCCTGAGCGAGACGGCGACCGCGACCGACGATCCGCTGTTCTTCCGGCCCAACTACGACAAGATGTTCCTGCTCGGCGATCCCCCCGATTACGAGCAGCCGCCGGAGAATGCGCTGGGGCCGCAGGCGCGCAGGCAGGGCCGCCAGCCGGAAGAGCTCGCCTATGACGCGATGCTGTCGGACGAGGGCCGCGGCATGCTCTATGTGCCGTTCCTGAATTACGCAGACGGCAATCTCGACGCGACGCGCGAGATGTTGATCGACCCGCAATCGGTGCCGGGCCTGTCCGACGGCGGCGCGCATTGCGGCATCATCTGCGATGCGAGCTTCCCGACCTATCTCCTGACGCACTGGACGCGCGACCGCACGCGCGGCGAGAAGCTGTCGATCCCGTTCGTGGTCGCGGCGCAGTCGCGCAAGACCGCGCTCTCGGTCGGCCTCACCGACCGCGGGCTGATCGCGCCGGGCTACAAGGCCGACGTCAACGTGATCGACTATGACCGGCTGCACCTGCATCCGCCCAAGGTGCACTACGATCTGCCGGTCGGCGGGCGGCGGTTATTGCAGGATGTCGACGGCTATGACGCCACGATCGTCTCGGGCGTGGTGACGCGGCGGCAGGGCGAGGCGACGGGCCTCCGGCCGGGGAAGCTGATTCGGGGGGCGCAGGGAGTGAACTAGGCCGGGGTGAGAGGCGCGAAAGCGTATCAACAATCTCGCTGTCGTCCCTGCGAACGCAGGGACCCATAACCACAGGAAGACGTGTGGCGGAGGATGGCAACTCGGTACTGCGATCTATCATAACCGAGAGATCACGCGGTATGGGTCCCTGCGTTCGCAGGGACGACAGCGGAGTGTAATGCCATTAGTCGCCTACGTCGGCGACACCGCGCCCTTTAGCGCGGCGGCCTGCGGTGTCGCACCGCGCGTCAGCCTGGCCTTTTCCGTGTTCGGCCAGAGCAAGAGCAGGCCGAGCAGGCCGGAGCAGACCATGATCACGGCGTTGATGGTGAAGCCGGTCATGTAGCCGTCGATGGTGCTGCCGGCGCGCTGGATCGTCGCCCCCATCACGGCCGGCGCGATGACGCCGGCCAGCGTGTAGAGCGCGCCATAGATCGCGAGGATGGCGCCGCGCTGCGAGGTTGGTGTGAACTCGCCGAGCATGGGCGGACAGACGACATAGATCGCCCCGCACAGCCCCGATCCGATCACGAGCAGCGCGATCTGCAGGCCTGCGCCCTGAACGTGCGGCATCGTCGCCAGGATCAGTCCGCCGATCACCAGCGGCACCGAGCCGAGCACGCCGCGCGCCGCGCGGGTGTTGTAGCCGCGCGCCATCATCACCTGCGAGATCCACCCGGTGAGAATGACGATGGTGGCGCCGAACACCCAGGGCAGGATCGAGATGAAGCCGGCCTGGCTCTGCGAGAAACCGAGCCCCTTGACGATGAACGGCGTGAACCAGGTCAGGCCGAGCGACAGCGCCCAATAGGCGCCGAAGGTCGCCGCGACGCAACCGATGAAGGTGCGCGAGGTGAGCAGCTGCAAGTAAGGGATTTTCTGCTCGGTCGCCGCCAGGACCTGCGTGTCCTCCAGCGGCCCCTCCTTGCCGAGTGCGAGCCAGGCGCAAACCCAGATCAGGCCGACGACGCCGAGCGCGCCGAACGCATAGTGCCAGGAATGATTGACGATGACCCAGTTCAGCGCCGGCACCGCCAGGATCACGCCGAAGGCCGAGCCTTGCGACAGGATCGCGGTCGGCAGCGTACGCTTCTCGTCGGGAAACCATTTGTAGATGGCGTGCGCGGCGACCGAGAACGCCGGGCCTTCGCCGGCGCCCAGCACGATGCGGCAGATCAGGAGCGTCGTGAAGGAGACGGTGCCGACCATCGGAAACTGCGCCAGCGCCCAGACCACCGCGAGAACCAGCAGCACCCAGCGGGTCGGAACCTTGTTGACGATGAAGCCGACCACGATGGCGGCGATCGAGAACAGAAAGAAGAACGAGGAGCCGAGCAGGCCGAACTGCTCCGGGGTGAGCTTGAGATCGGTCATGATCGGCACGCCGGCGAGGCCCACCACGATCTTGTCGGCGAAGTTCACGAGCATGAAGAGGAAGAGGAGGAAGGTGATGGTCCAGGCGCCCTTCGGCGTCGCGCTTGACACCCTCGCCGACTTGCCCGCCGCCTCTGGCGTTCCCTGAGCGCTCATGAATCCCCCCGTCCTTGTCTCTTGGTCTTTTGGCACTTTTTTGATTTGGCCGCCTTGGAAGCTAACAACGGCTTCGAGAGCAACGCAACCAGCATTTCCCCGGCAGGTGTGCTACGCAGCAATTCCGCTAATTCCGTCCGGCGCCATTCATCGTGCTGAGCATCAAGAATCTCTCCAAGACCTTCTCCTCGGCCGGCGAGCCGGTCCACGTGCTGCGCGGCGTCGATCTCGACCTCAGGGCAGGCGAGCGCGTCGCACTGACCGGCGAGTCCGGTAGCGGCAAGAGCACGCTGCTGCATCTGATCGCGGGGCTGGACGCCGCCGATGGCGGCACGATCCGGCTCGAGGACGTCGAGATCACTGCATTGTCGGATGCGGGACGGGCCCGCCTGCGGCGCGACAGCATCGGCCTCGTCTTTCAGCAATTCAACCTGATCCCCAGCCTGTCGGTTGCAGACAATCTCGCTTTCCAGGCGCGGATCGCCGGCCGACATGATGCAGCCTGGTCCAAGGAGCTGATCGAGCGGCTCGGGCTAGGGAGCCTGCTCAAACGTTATCCAGAGCAATTATCAGGCGGCCAGCAGCAGCGGGTCGCGATCGGCCGGGCGCTGGCGACCAAGCCTTCGCTGCTGCTGGCGGACGAGCCGACCGGCAATCTGGACGAAGCCACCGCCGAGGATGTGCTGGCGCTGACACGCGATCTCGTCGCGCGCACCGGCTGCGGCTTCCTGATGGTGACGCACAGCCTGCATCTCGCCGGCACGCTCGATCGCCACCTCACCTTGCATGCGGGACGGATCGCATGAGGCGCGCGCTCTGGATCCTCGCGGTGCTGCTCAGCCATTGGCGGCGTCACAAGATGCAGTTCGCGACGCTGCTGGTCGGGCTGATCGCGGCGACCGCGCTGTGGAGCGGCGTGCAGGCCATCAACCAGCAGGCCCGCACCGCCTATGACCGCGCCGCGGCGACGTTCGGCGGCAGCCGCACCGCGATGCTGGTGGCGCCTGATACGGCGACCTTTTCGCAGGACTTGTTCGTCAAGCTGCGCCGCGCCGGCTGGCCGGTGTCGCCGGCGCTGGAGGGCCGGGTCCAGATCAACGGTCGCTCGCTGCGGCTGCTCGGGATCGAGCCGGTGACGCTGCCGGTCGATGTCGGCAATGCGCCGCGCCTTGGTGCCGCGGATCTCGGCAGTTTCGTTGCACCGCCGGGTCAGACTCTGGTGGCGCGGGAGACGCTGAGCGATCTGCGGGCGCAGGAGGGCGCGGCGCTTCCAACCAGCGACGGCGCAACATTGCCGCCGCTGCGCGTGCTGCCGCAGCTCGTGCCCGACGTGCTGGTGGTCGATATCGGCGTGGCGCAGCGCCTCCTCAACAAGCCGGACCAGGTGTCGCGGCTTCTGGTCGGCAAGCCCAGAAGCACGCCTGCGCCGCTCGCCAGCGTGGTCGGCGACCAGTTGCAGCTGATCGAGCCGAGCGCGGAGACCGAGCTCGAGCGCCTCACCGACAGTTTTCACCTCAACCTCACCGCATTCGGCCTGCTGTCGTTCTTCGTCGGCCTGTTCATCGTCAACTCCGCCGTCGGCCTCGCCTTCGAGCAGCGGCTGCCGATGCTACGCACCTTGCGCGCCTGCGGCGCCTCGGCCCGGCTGGTCAACACGGTGCTGGTGATCGAGCTGGTGGTGCTGGCGCTGGTCGCAGGATTGATCGGGCTTGTCTGCGGCTATTTCATCGCCGCCGTGCTGCTGCCCGACGTCGCGGCGTCGCTGCGCGGGCTCTACGGCGCGCAGATTCCCGGGCAGCTTTCCTTACGGCCAGAATGGTGGCTCGCCGGCATCGGCATCAGCATTGCGGGTGCGCTGGTGGCGGCGGCGACCAGCCTGATCAAGGCGATCCGGATGCCGGTGCTGGCGACCGCGCAGCCGCGCGCCTGGCAGCAGCGGCAGCGTCGCTGGCTGGTGCTGCAGAGCTGTGCGGCCTGCGCCGTGTTCGCGGTCGCGCTGTTGCTGCTGCGCTTTGGCGAATCGCTGATCGCGGGCTTTGGCGTGCTGGCGGCCCTGATGCTGGGCGCGGCCCTGATCCTGCCGGCGTTGCTCGAACTGCTCCTGCTCGCAGGCCAACGGACCGCGCGACAACCGCTGGCGCTGTGGTTCTGGGCCGACAGCCGGCAGCAGCTCTCCGGTCTGTCGCTGGCGCTGATGGCTCTGCTGCTCGCGCTTGCCGTCAATGTCGGGGTCTCCACCATGGTGGAGACGTTCAGCCGCACCTTCCTCGGCTGGCTCAACGGACGGCTCGCGGCCGACGTCTACATCAGTGCCTCCGACAATGCGCAAGCTGTCGCGATCCGGAGCTGGCTGCGCGAGCGCAGCGAAGTGCAGGCGATCCTGTCGGGCGGACGGGCCGAGACGCAGGTTCAAGGCCAGCCGGTGGAATTGCTCGGCCTGCCCGATCACGCACTCTATCGCGAACGCTGGCCGCTGCTGGAGACCGCGCCGCGCGCCTGGACCCGGCTGGTGCCGGGCAATGCCGCCTTCATCAGCGAGCAGCTCAGCCGCCGCCTGAACGTGCACATCGGCGACGTGATCGAAGTGCCCGCGCCGGGAGGGACGTGGGAGCTCGACATCGTCGGCATCTATGCCGATTACGGCAATCCCCGGGGACAGCTGACCGTGAATGTTGCGGCACTGATCCGGCAGTTTCCGCAGACGCCGCAAACGCGGATCGGACTGATCGTCGCCAGAGAGAACATCCCCGGCCTGATCGCGGCCCTGCAGAAGCAGTTTGCACTCGGCGAGCGCAACGTCGCGGACCAGGCAACCGTGAAGGCGGAATCGATCCGTATCTTCAACCGCACCTTTGCGGTGACCTCCGCGCTGAACGCGTTCACGCTCGGCGTCGCCGGCATCGCGCTGCTCACCAGCCTGCTGACGCTGGCGAACTCGCGTCTGCCGCAACTCGCACCGCTGTGGGCGATCGGCATCACGCGGCCGCGTCTGGCTGCAATCGAACTGACCAAGACACTGTCGGTGGCGCTGTTCACGGCGCTGCTGGCGGTGCCACTGGGGCTGGTGGTGGCGTGGTGCCTGATCGCGATCGTGAACGTGAAGGCGTTCGGCTGGCGGTTGCCGTTCCATGTGTTTCCGCTGCAGCTGGTCGAGCTGGTCGCGGTCGCGCTGATCGCCTCGCTGTTTGCGGCATTGCTGCCGATGATCCGGCTGGCGCGAATGCAGCCGACGAGCCTCGTCAAGGTGTTTGCCAATGAGCGCTGACGGGATCTCACGGCGCGCCTTTGCCGGCGGCATCGCGGCGCTGACGCTCGCACGCCGCGCCGGCGCGCAAGGTTATGCCGGGCTCGGCGAGACCGCGGACGGCTTTGCGAAGGTGACGCCGGGAAAGATTTTTGCCTTCCCCGCCGATCACGGCCCGCATCCGGAGTTTCGCATCGAGTGGTGGTACCTGACGGCGAACCTCAGGGACGGCAGCGGTGCGGCGTGCGGCCTGCAATGGACGCTATTTCGTCAGGCGGCGCAGCCGGGCCCGCAAGGCGAAGGCTGGGCCAATCAGCAGATCTGGATGGCGCATGCCGCCGTGACGCGGGCCGACACCCACCGCTTCAACGAGGTGTTTTCACGCGGCGGGATCGGGCAGGCCGGCGTCACCGCAACCCCGTTTGCAGCCTGGATCGACGATTGGGAGATGAAGGGTCTCGATCGCACGGACGATCGCAGCCTGGCGCCGCTGACGCTGAAGGCGTCGAGCACCGATTTCAGCTACGCCCTGACGCTGGAGGCCGATCGTCCGGTCGTGCTGCAGGGAGATCGCGGCTACAGCCGCAAATCGGAGCGCGGCCAGGCTTCCTATTATTACAGCCAGCCGTTCTATCGCGCCCGCGGCACGCTCACGATCGACGACAAAGTGGTCGATGTCTCAGGTCAGGCCTGGATGGACCGCGAATGGAGCAGCCAGCCGCTCGACACCGATCAGACCGGCTGGGACTGGCTGTCGCTGCACCTTGCGTCCGGCGACAAGCTGATGCTGTACCGGCTGCGGCAAAAGGACGGCAGGGATTATCCGTTCGGCAATTGGATCAGCGCCGCCGGCGAAACGAAGATGATTGCGGGCGGCGACATCCAGATGATTCCGAAAGCGACCGCTGAGGTCGCAGGGCGCAAGCTACCGGTGGAATGGCAGATCGCGATCCCGTCGCGATCCTTCGCGATTGCGTGCAAGCCGCTCAATCCCAAGGCCTGGATGGGGACTGGCTTTTCCTATTGGGAGGGACCGATCGGCTTTGCCGGCACGCATGACGGCGTTGGCTATCTCGAGCTGACGGGCTATTGAAGCGGCGACCTCTTCAAAGGATTCCGCGATGTATCATTTCACCGCCCTCGTCACGCTGCTGGCGATCGCATTTTATTTCTTCACCGCCATGAACGTCTCGCGCTCGCGCAGCAAGACCGGCGTCAAGGTGCCCGCGATGTCGGGCCATCCGGACTTCGAACGCGCCTTCCGCATCCAGATGAACACGCTGGAATGGATGCCGATCTTTCTGCCGGCGCTCTGGCTGTTCGCGGTCTATATCGGCGATGCCGCCGCGGCCGGACTCGGCGCGGTCTGGATCATCGGCCGCATCGTTTATTTCATGGGTTATTCCAAGGCCGCCGCAAAGCGCGGCCCAGGCTTCATGATCCAGGGCATCGCCGCCATCGCGCTGTGGGCGGGAGCACTGGGGGCGGTGGTGCTGCGGTTGGTGTGAGGCGATCTGCCGCCACATATCCCGCTGTCGTCCCGGACAAGCGAAGCGCAGATCCAGGACCCATATCCACAGGAAGAGGTTGTAGCGCGAGCAGGTAACGCCGAGTCCCCGTAACCACATCTGCCTGGGGTTATGGGTCCCGGATCGGCGCGCGCTTGAGGCGCGCTTGTCCGGGACGACGCCGAGTGTGTAGCGCTCGCTGTGCCTCTTCCTGCTATTTCGTCAGCGGGCAGCCGCTGTCCTTGGCGGTGAAGAACGCCTTGTCGCCGGGGACGGTGGCGAGCAGCTTGTAATAGTCCCAGGGCTTCTTCGACTCCGCGGGCTTCTTGACCTCGAACAGATACATGTCGTGGACCATGCGACCGTTCTCGAGCACCTTGCCGCCCTGCGCGAAATCGTCGTCGACCGGAAGCTCCTTCAGCTTCTTGGCGACGGCATCGGGATCCTTGGTGCCGGCAGCCTTGACCGCCTTCAGGTAGCTCAGCGTCGCCGAATAGGTGCCGGCCTGGATCATGTTCGGCATCCGGCCGGTGCGCTTGAGGAAGCGTTCGCCGAGATTGCGGCTCTTGTCGTTGACGTCCCAGTAATAGCCCTCGGTCAGCACCAGGCCTTGCGCGGCCTGCAGGCCGAGGCCGTGCACTTCGGCCAGCGTCATCAAGAGGCCGGCGAGCTTCTGGCCGCCAGAGACGATGCCGAACTCGGAGGCCTGCTTGATCGAGTTGGTGGTGTCGAGGCCGGCATTGGCGAGGCCGACGATCTTGGCCTTGGAGCTCTGCGCCTGTAGCAGGAAGGAGGAGAAGTCCGAGGAGTTGAGCGGCACGCGCACCGAGCCGACCACCTTGCCGCCGTTCGCCGTGACGATCTCGCTGGTGTCCTTTTCCAGCGCGTAGCCGAACGCGTAATCCGCGGTGAGGAAGAACCAGGTGTCGCCGCCGGCTTTCGTCAACGCGCCGCCGGTGCCGACGCCGAGCGCGCGGGTGTCGTAGGCCCAGTGGAAGCCGTAGGGCTGGCAGGCATCGCCGGTCAGCCGCGAGGTCGCGGCGCCGACCACGATGTCGATCTTCTTCTTTTCCTTGGACAGCTCGTGGATCGCCAGTGCGACCGAGGAGGTCGTCAGCTCCGTGATCATGTCGACGTTCTCGACGTCGTACCAGCGCCGCGCGATCGAGGTCGCGAGGTCAGGCTTGTTCTGGTGGTCCGCGGTGACGAGCTCGACCTTCTGGCCCAGCACCTCGCCGCCAAAATCCTCAATCGCCATCCTGGCAGCTTCCACCGACCATTTGCCGCCGTAATCGGCATAGACGCCCGACTGGTCGTTGAGAATGCCGATCTTGACGCCTTGCGCGGACGCCGGCGCCGCCAGCACCAAAGCAGAGGTTGCGACGGCGGCCAAAAGTGCTGATTTCATCTGTTAGCTCCCAGCAGTTTTCTGTTTTGAAATCGCGCGGATATTAGGGAAGAACCCCGCGCCTGCCCATCCATTTCAAGTTGGTCGTTAGTATGGGATTCTGCGCGCCCAATACCCGCTGTCGTCCCGGGCAAGCGCGCCTCAAGCGCGCGCAGATCCGGGACCCCCGCGCGAGCGCTTGCGCTCGTCGCGACCCCAGGGAGGAGTTTGGCGAAGACTCGGAGTTGCCAGCATCGCCCCACACTTCTGCCTGTGGTTATGGATCCCCGCGTTCGCGGGGATGACGGCGGAGGGTGTGGAGGCGCCGGTGGCCAGCACTTGCCTCTAAGAGGCCGCCGCCTCCGGCTTCTTCCCCTCGTTCCGCCCTTCCGCCAGGTTCCGCACCACCACATAGAAGATCGGGGTGAAGAGCAGGCCGAACAGGGTGACGCCGATCATGCCGAAGAACACGGCGACGCCGACCGCCTGCCGCATCTCGGAGCCGGAACCGGTCGAGATCACCAGCGGCAGCACGCCGAGGATGAAGGCGAACGACGTCATCAGGATCGGCCGCAGGCGCAGGCGGCAGGCCTCGATCACGGCCTCCAGGCGCGGCTTACCCTCGTTCTCGATGTCGCGCGCGAACTCGACGATCAGGATCGCGTTCTTGGCCGCCAGCCCCACCAGCACGACGAAGCCGATCTGGGTGAGGATGTTGACGTCCTGTCCCATGAGGCGCACGCCGATGGTGGCAGCCAGCAGACACATCGGCACGATCAGGATCACCGCAAACGGCAGGGTCCAGCTGCCATATTGCGCGGCGAGCACGAGGTAGACGAACAGCACGCAGATCGGGAACACGTAGAGGCCGGCATTGCCGCCGGTGATCTGCTGATAGGACAGGTCCGTCCATTCGAAGGTAAAGCCGCTCGGCAAGGTGTCGTCCGCCAGCTTCTTGATCGCGTTGAGCGCCGTGGTCGAGCTGGTGCCCGGCGCCGGCTCGCCCTGGAGCTCAGACGCGGCATAGAGATTGTAGCGCGCGACGCGGTCAGGACCCGAGACGTCCTTGAATTCGACCACGCTGCCGAGCATCACCATGTCGCCGGAAGCATTGCGGGTGCGCAGGCGCGCGAGGTCGCTGGGTTCTTTCCGGAACGGGAAGTCGGCCTGCGCGGTGACGTGATAGGTGCGGCCGAACAGGTTGAAGTCGTTGACATAGGTCGATCCGAAATAACTCTGGATCGTGTCGTTGATGTTGGAGATGGGAACGCCGAGCTTCTGCGCCTTGGTGCGGTCGATGTCGACGAAGAGCTGCGGCGTATTGGCCGTGAACGGCGAGAACACGGAGGGGCCGAGCAGCGAGGGCGATTTGCGCGCCGCGGCGACAAGCTCGTCGGTGGCCGCAGCGAGCAATTCGGGCCCGCGGCCCTGGCGATCCTGGATACGGATGGTGAAGCCGCCACCGGTGCCGATGCCGGGCACGGCCGGCGGCGGAATCACGATGATGAAGGCGCCCTGGATCGCGGACAGTCGCTTGCGCAGATCGACCGTGATGGCGTTGGCCGAAAGCCCCTTCTTGATCCGCGCCTCCGGTTCGTCGAATACCGGGAACAGCGCAGCCGCGTTACCGGCTTGCGTGCGCGTCGCGCCGGAGAAGCCGGCAAAAGCCGCAACGCGGACGATACCCGGCGTATCCAGCGCGATTCGCTCGATCTCGCGCACGACCTCCGTGGTACGCGCCAGCGAGGCCGCGCCGGGCAACTGCACGGAGACGATGACGTAGCCGCGGTCCTGCGCCGGGATGAAGCCTTGCGGCGTGGTTGCGATCAGCCAGCCGGCGCTCCCGATCAGCACGACGTAGATCAGGAGCATCATCATCGAGTGCCGGATCACGAAATTGGCAAGGCCGGCATAGCCGTGCGCCAACCGGTCGAACACGCGGTTGAACACCCCCGTGAAGGCATTCCAACCTCGTGCTATGACGTTCCAAGCCGCCGGCGGGCGCTTCGCTTCATGCGGAGTGAGGATTTGCGAAGCCAGCGCCGGCGACAGCGTCAGCGAGCAGAAGCAAGAGATCGCGGTCGCAACCGCGATGGTGACGGCGAATTGCTGGAAGAACTGCCCGGAAATGCCGCCGAGAAACGCCGTCGGCACGAACACCGCGCAGAGCACCAGCGCGATCGAGACCAGCGCGCCGCCGACCTCCTCCATGGTCTTCAGCGCGGCGTCGCGCCGGCTCAGGCCGTGCTCGAGATGCCGCTCGACATTCTCGACCACCACGATGGCGTCGTCGACGACGATGCCGACGGCGAGGACAAGGCCGAACAGCGTGAGATTGTTGATGGAGAAGCCGAGCGCCGCCATCACCGCGAAGGTGCCGACCAGCGACACCGGGATCGCGATGATCGGAATGATCGCGGGCCGCCATCCCTGCAGGAACACCAGCACCACGACGACCACTAGCAGCATGGCCTCATAGATGGTCTTGATCAGCTCGTGGACGGACTGCGCGATGAACTCGGTCGGGTTGTAGCCGATATTGTAATCGAGACCCCTAGGGAAACTCTCCTTGAGCCTCACCATGGTGTCGTTGATGTTCTTTGCGGTGGCGAGCGCGTTCGATCCCGGCCGCTGCGTCACCAGCATGGCGACCGCGGATTTGCGCAGCAGGAAGCTGTTGGTGGAGTACGCCAGCGCACCGAGCTCGATGCGGGCGACATCGCGCAAGCGCACGACGCGGCCGTCGGAGCCCGCCTTGATCAGAATGTCCTCGAACTGCTTCTGGTCCTTCAGGCGCCCCGTGAAGGTGAGGTTGGGCTGGAAGGCCCGATCTGCGATCGGCGGCTCGGCGATCTGCCCGCCGGCGATCTGCACGTTCTGGGCCCGGATCGCCGTCAGCACTTCGGCCGAGGTCAGGCCGAGATTGGCGATGCGGTCAGGATCGAGCCACAGCCGCATCGAGTAATCGCGCGCGCCAAAGATCTGGATGTCGCCGACGCCGTCGAGGCGCAGCAGCTGGTCGCGGACCTGCAGCAGCGCATAGTTGGAGATGTAGAGCTGGTCGAAGGTGTCGTCCGGCGACAGCATGAACACGACCATGAGAATGTCGGGCGAGTTCTTGCGGGTGGTGACGCCGTTGCGCTGGACCTCCTCGGGCAGCCGCGGCTGCGCGATCGCGACGCGGTTCTGCACCAGCACCTGGGCCTTGTCGAGGTCGGTGCCGAGCTTGAAGGTGACGGTGATGGTGAGCTGGCCGTTCGAGGTCGCCTGGCTGTACAGATACAGCATGTCCTCGACGCCGTTGATCTCCTGCTCGATGGGAGCTGCCACCGTATCGGACACGGTCTGTGCGGAAGCGCCGGGATATTGCGTGGTGACGACCACGGTCGGCGGCACCACTTGCGGATATTCGGAGACCGGCAGCGTGGTGTAGGCGAGCGCGCCGACGATCAGGAGCACGATCGACAGCACCATCGCCAGGATGGGCTGGTTGATGGAGAGACGGCCGAGATTCATGATTTGCCACCGGCCGGAGCTTGCGCGGTCTGCGGCGCGACCTTGGCGCCGACACGGGCGCGCTGGATGCCGTTGACGATGACACGGTCCTCCGCCTTCAATCCTTCGCGGATCACGCGCAGGCCGTCGTCGAGCGGTCCAAGCACAACGGGACGCGCCTCGACCGTGTCGTCGGGCTTCACGACGAACACGATCTTGCGGGACTGATCGGTCGCAACAGCGACGTCCGGAATCAGCAGCGCCTCATAAGGCGCGCTGCCGATCAGCCGGACACGGCCGAACTGGCCGGGCAGGATCGACAGGTCCGTGTTCTTGATCACCGCGCGGCTGCGCAGCGTGCCGGTGGAGACGTCGAGCCGGTTGTCGAGGAAATTGATGGTTCCTTCGTGCGACGGCTTGGTTTCGCCGGCGAGCGTCACTTGCACCGGGTTGGCCGTGTCGCGCGAGCTCGGGCGGCGGCCTTCGAACCACAACTTGCTGTATTTGATGAAAGTTGCCTCATCCATGTCGAAATAGACGTAGATCGGATCCAGCGTGACGATCGACGTGAGCAACGTCGACGTGCCGGTATCGCTGCCCTGCACGAGATTGCCGGGACTGACGAGGTGGCGGCCGACCCGGCCCGTGAGCGGCGCTGTCACGTGGGTGAATTCGATGTTGAGTCGTGCAACCTTCAGCGCGCCCTCGGCCTGCATCTCGGCGGCGTGCGCGGCCTGGAGGGCCTGACGGCGCTGGTCCACGACCTGCTCGGAGACGGCACTGCTCTGCACCAGGCTGAGGCCGCGATCGAGCTCGCGCTTGGCGAGCTCCACCTTCGCCCGTGCATCCGAGAGCTGTCCCTCCGCCTGCGTGGCGACTGCCTCGAACGGACGCGGGTCGATCACGTAGAGCAGATCGCCCTGATGCACGATGGCGCCGTCCTGGAATTCGACCGAATTGACGAAGCCGCCAACACGCGGGCGCACCTGCACCTCCTCGACCGCCTCGAAGCGCCCGGTGAACTCATCCCAATCGGTGACTGTGCGCTTGACCGGCTGGGCGACCGTCACCGGCGCGGGCGGCGGAGCCGTGGCTTGCGAGGCCGGCTGGCCGCAACTTGCGAGTGCGAATGATGCGGCGAGGAGGCTCGCCATTGCGTAGCGCCGTGACTGGAAGAATTCGTGCTTTTTGACAAGTCGCTTGCTTCCGTCCGGTCCGCTCATCCCAGGTCCTCGCATCGCCCTCGTCGCAAAAGCCGCGGAAAACGCAGGGTAGGCGATTACCCGCGGGTGTTCCAAGATGGGTTGAGTTCATGAACACTTCAAGACCAAAGCGCACGCGCGACTTCCGCGCCCGCCCTGGCCGGATGGCGGGTTGACAGGGTGCGAGTTGGGTGCGCGGGAGGGCCTTCCTTCGCGTCTGCCCGCACGCGGGCAGACGCGAAAAGAAGCCAGCGTCTTCGCACATGACGGACGCGGCGGGCTCGGTTAGATTGCCCGCACAAAAACAAGGCAAATTGTCCGGGAGGACAGGCGTGCACCAGGGACGTGTCGTTTTCGGCGCGATCGAGGAGGTCGTGTTCGGCCATCCCTCGGCCGGCGCCATCGTCGCGCAGATGGACCGGCTGGGAACGCGCCGCGCCTTCCTGATGGTTTCGGGCACGCTCAACCGGCAGACCGACGAAATCGAAAAGATCAAACAAGCGCTGGGCTCCCGCTGCGCAGGCCTGTTCGACGCCATGCCGGCGCATACGCCGCGCGAGGCGGTGATTGCGGCCACAAATGCAGCCCGGGAGGCTGGAGCTGATCTGATCGTCACCGTCGGCGGCGGCTCGATCACCGACGGCGCCAAGGCGGTGCAGCTTTGCCTTGCCAACGACATCACCGATATCGACGGCATCGACCGCATCCGCGTGCACAAGGGCATCGCGCCCGAGATGAAGGCGCCGACGGTGCGGCAGATCAGCGTGCCGACCACGATCGCCGGCGGCGAGTTCAGCGCGATCGCCGGCGTCACCGACCGAGCCACGCATGTGAAGCAGATGCTGCGGCATCCACTGGCGGTGCCGCGCGCGACCATCCTCGACCCGGCCATCACCGTGCACACGCCGGAATGGCTGTTCCTGTCGACCGGCATCCGCGCCATCGACCATTGCGTCGAGGCGATCTGCTCGCGTGAGACGCATCCCTATGCCGATGCGCAAACGGTGAAGGGCCTCGCCATGCTTGCCGATGCGTTGCCGCGGGTGAAGGCCGATCCGTCCGACCTCGACGCGCGGATGGACGCACAGATCGGCACCTGGCTGTCGATGGGCGCCCTTGCCGCCGGCGTGCCGATGGGCGCGAGCCACGGCATCGGCTACGTCCTGGGCGCGGCCTTCGACGTGCCGCACGGCTACACCTCCTGCATCATGCTGCCGGCGGTGATGCGTTGGAATGCCCGCGACAACGCCGAGCGGCAGATGATCGTCGCCGCCGCCATGGGCTTTCCCGGCCACGCCGCCGCCGACGTGCTCGACGCCTTCATCCGCTCGCTCGGCATGCCGCGCAGCCTTGGCGACGTCCGCGTCACGCCGGAGCATTTCGAGACGATCGCCGAACAAGCGATGCGCACGAACTGGATTCCGCGCAACCCGCGCAAGATCGAAGGCCCTGCCGACGTTCGCGAAATCCTGCTTCTCGCAGCATGATTGAAGCCGGAGGATAGATGTACCCAGGTCAGCATGCCCGCCTGCGCCCGCTGCAGCCCGCCTTCATCATGGCGTCGACCGGCGAGGCTGTCACCTATCGCGAGCTCGAAGCGCGCAGCAACCGGCTCGCGCATCTCTTCCGCAAGCACGGATTGAGGCGGCTTGACCACTACGCGATCTTCATGGAGAACAATTCGCGCTATCTGGAAGCTTGCGGCGCCGGCGAGCGCTCCGGTCTCTATTACACCTGCATCAACTCGTTCCTGACACCGGGCGAGCTCGCTTATCTCCTGGTCAACAGCCAGTTGAAGATCCTGATCACGTCGGTGGCCAAGCTCGACATCGCGCGCGAGGCGATCCAGGCCTGCCCCGACATCGAGCTCTGCATCGTCGCCGACGGACCTGGTGAGAGCGAGCGCATTGTCGGGCTTGCGGACGTCACCGCGGACCTGCCGGCGACGCCGATCGCGGACGAGTGGCTCGGCACGGCCATGCTCTATTCATCGGGCACGACGGGACGCCCGAAAGGCATCCTGCGTCCGCTGCCGGAGGAGAAGCCGAAGCACAATCTGCCGCTGTTCGATTTCCTGACAAAGCTCTGGCACTATCGCGAGGGCATGGTCTACCTCTCGCCGGCCCCGCTCTACCACTCCGCGCCGCAGGCCGCCGTGAACCTCACGATCCGCATGGGCGGCACCGTGATCATCATGGAGAGTTTCGATCCCGAGCGCTACCTCGAGCTGGTGCAGCGCTGGGGCATCACCCACACCCAGCTGGTGCCGACGATGTTCTCGCGCATGTTGAAGCTGCCGGAGGAGGTGCGCGGCCGCTACGACCTGTCGTCGCTGGAGATCGCGATCCACGCCGCTGCACCCTGCCCGGCCCTCGTCAAGGACGACATGATCAAATGGTGGGCCCCATCATCCACGAATATTACGGCGCGACCGAAGGCCTCGGCTTCACCGCCTGCAACAGCGAGGAATGGCTCAGCCACCGCGGCACCGTCGGCAAGGTGCTGCTCGGCGACCTCCACATTCTCGACGAGAACATGCGGGAATGCCCGATCGGCACGCCCGGCCAGGTCTGGTTCAAGACGGCAACGCCGTTCGAATATTTCAACGACCCCGAGAAGACCAAGGAGGCACGCTCGGCCGACGGCAGCATGAGCACGGTCGGCGATGTCGGCTATGTCGACGCCGATCGCTTCCTGTACCTGACCGACCGCGCGACCTTCATGATCATCTCCGGCGGCGTGAACATCTATCCGCAGGAGTGTGAAAATCTCCTGATCACCCATCCGAAGGTGGCCGATGCCGCCGTGTTCGGCGTGCCCAATGCCGATCTCGGCGAAGAGGTGAAGGCCGTGGTGCAGCCGATGCCCGGCATCGTGCCGGAGGTGGCGCTCGCCGAAGAGCTGATCGCGTTCTGCGCGACATCGCTGTCGCGTCAGAAGGTGCCGCGCTCGGTCGATTTCGAGAAAGAATTGCCGCGGCTGCCGACGGGCAAGCTGTACAAGCGGCTGCTGCGGGATCGGTATTGGGGGAACAAGGCGTCGCGGATCGTGTGAGGGCGGAGCGGCAATCTTGCTGTCGTCCCGGCGAACGCCGGGACCCATACCGCGTGATCCATCGATGTGAGCAGTAACAGTACCGAACGACTTTCTTCGCCTAACTACTCCCTGGGGTAATGGGTCCCGGCGTTCGCCGGGACGACGGCGGTGTTTGTTGAGATCGCTGCACGCAATAGCTGCAACAGGACACCTCTCTTCGCACCTGCACTCTCACATTTTGAAACGCTGAAAGCCCTGCGGCCTTCGTCATCCGAATTGTCGAGGCGGCCTACAGCGTTACGGGTTGCCTCCCCCGGCTTGCGTGCTATCGTCGGCTCAAACAGGTCGCAAAAGGCCGATGTCCAGGGAGGATGAGCATGCGGAGCGTGTGGGCGCTTGCCGTAACGGCGACGCTATCTGTGCTGACGGCCTCAACCGCCACGCTCGCCGGCGAGCCCAAGCAGGGCGGCGTCTTGCGGATCTATCACCGCGACAGTCCGGCCAACGCATCGATCCTCGAAGGCGCGACCTATTCGGTCAACGTGCCGTTCATGGGGGTCTTCAACAATCTCGTCATTTACGATCAGCACATCGCGCAGAACAGTCCCGACACTCTCCGACCAGAGCTCGCCGAAAGCTGGTCCTGGAGCAGCGACAACAAGAAGCTGACATTCAAGCTGCGCCAGGGCGTCAAATGGCACGACGGCAAGCCGTTCACCTCGGCCGACGTCAAATGCAGCTTCGATCTCCTGATGGGAAAAACGCAGCAGAAGCTGCGGCAGAATCCGCGCAAGGCCTGGTACAGCGAAGTCAACGAGATCACGACGAACGGTGATTTCGAGGTGTCCTTCGACCTGAAGCGGCCGCAGCCCTCGCTGCTGGCAATGCTCGCGTCCGGCTATACGCCGGTCTATCCCTGTCACGTCTCGCCGGCGGACATGCGCACCCATCCGATCGGGACCGGACCTTTCAAGTTCGTCGAGTTCAAGGCCAATGAATCGATCAAGCTGACGCGAAATCCGGACTATTGGAAGAAGGGCCTGCCTCATCTCGACGGCGTCGAATACACCATCATCACCAACCGCTCGACCGCGATCCTCGCCTTCGTCGCCGGCAAGTTCGACATGACCTTCCCGACCCACATCACGATCCCGCTGCTGAAGGACATCAAGTCGCAAGCCCCGAACGCGACCTGCGTCGTCGAGCCGACCAACGTGTCGACCAACATCATCGTCAACTCCACCTCGGCGCCGTTCGACAACATCGACATTCGCCGGGCCGTGGCCCTGGCGCTCGACCGCAAGGCCTTCGTCGACATCCTGTTCGAAGGCCAGGCCGATATCGGCGGCACCATGCTGCCGCCACCCCAGGGCATCTGGGGCATGCCCAAGGACAGACTGGAGACCATTCCGGGCTACGGCCCGGACGTGATGGCGAATCGGGAGGAAGCCAAGAAGCTGATGCAAAAGGCGGGCTACGGTCCCGACAAGCATCTCGCGGTGAAGGTCTCGACGCGCAACATCGCGGAATATCGCGACCCCGCCGTGATCCTGATCGACCAGCTCAAGAGCATCTATATCGACGGCGAGCTCGACGTCGTGGAAACAGCGAACTGGTTCCCGAAAGTCGCGCGCAAGGACTACATGCTCGGCCTCAATCTCACCGGCAATTCGGTCGACGATCCCGACCAGTCCTTCTACGAAAACTATTCCTGCGGTTCGGAGCGGAACTACACCAATTATTGCAACAAGGAGATCGAAAAGCTGTTCGACGTGCAGTCGCAGGAGACCGACATCGCCAAGCGCAAGCCGCTGGTGTGGGAGATCGACAAGAAGCTGCAGGAGGACGTCGCCCGTCCCATCATCTTCCACGCACGCGCCGGCACGTGCTGGCAACCCTACGTCAAGGGCGTCACGATCATGTCGAACAGCTCCTATAACGGCTTTCGCTACGAGGATGTGTGGCTCGACAAGTAACCGGCCTGGCTGAAGAGTAGCGGCTCGCGGAGGGCGAAGCATGTTTGCCTATCTGGTGCGACGCCTGTTGCTGATGCTCGTGACCCTGTTCGGGATCTCGGTCGTCATCTTCCTCCTGCTGCGCATCGTGCCCGGAAACATCGTCGACATCCTGTTCGCCGCCGCCGGCTATGTCGATCCCGCCGACAAGGCCAATCTGGAGAAGGAGCTCGGCATCGACCAGCCGCTGATCGTACAATATTGGCACTGGATCAGCGGCTTTCTGCGCGGCGACTTCGGTTACTCCTACGTCTCGGAGAAGCCGGCGCTGCAGGAGATCCTGCCGCGCATCCCGATCACGGCGAAGCTTGCCGGCCTCGCATTGCTGTTCTCGGCCTCGATCGGCATTCCATTGGGCGTCATCAGTGCGGTCAAGCAGGGCACGCGGCTCGACTACGCCTTGCGCGTGGTCAGCCTGAGCGGATTGTCGCTGCCGTCGTTCTGGCTCGGCTTGCTCATCCTCACAGCGGCGGTCGCGATGTTCGGCCAGATACCGATCTTCAATCCGAACCCGAAGACCTGGCTCGAGGCGTTTGCAACCTACGCCGTTCCGGCCGCCGCCGTCGGCTTCCGTAGTGCTGCGCTGACCATGCGCATCACGCGATCCTCGATGCTGGAGGTGCTGCGGCAGGACTACATCCGCACCGCCCGCGCCAAGGGCGCCTCCGAGACGGCCGTGAACTATCAGCACGCGCTGAAGAACGCGATCCTGCCCGTCATCACCGTGATCGGCATCGAGGCGGCGTTCCTGATCGGCGGCCTGATCGTCACCGAGACGGTGTTCAACATCCCCGGCGTCGCCCGCTTCCTGGTCGAGGCGATCCGCTGGCGCGACTATCCGATCGTGCAGAACCTCGTGATGCTCATCGCCGTGGTCGTGGTGGTCGCGAATTTCACCGTCGACATGCTCTACGCGGTGTTCGACCCGCGGATCAGATACACGGATTAGGAGAGCTGTTTGGCCGCGATCGACTTCGACGTTGAACTGCGGCGGGCCGGCGCGCATGCGACCGGAGGCTGGCGGCGCGTGCTGTTCCTGGCGCAGCGGCACGTGCTGGGCGCGGCCGGGCTGACCATCTTGGCGGTGTTCGTGCTCACCGCGATCTTTGCCGACTTCATCGCGCGCTACGATCCCCTCACCATCGATTCCGCGCGTGCGCTCGCTCGCCCGAGCTGGGCGCACTGGATGGGGACGGACTCGTTCGGCCGCGATGTGTTCAGCCGCATCATCCACGGCGCGCGGATCTCGCTCGCCGTCGGCATCGGCTCGACCGCGCTCGGCGGCACGATCGGCGTCGTCGTCGGACTGACGTCGGGCTATCTGTCCGGCTGGGTCGATCTCGTATTCCAGCGCGTCTCCGACGTGCTTCAGGCGCTGCCGCTGCTGGTCCTTGCCCTGATCATGACCGCAGCGCTCGGCCCGTCTTTGCCGAACGTCATCATCGCCATCGCGATTCCGCTGATCCCGACCGTATCGCGCGTCACCCGCGCCAACACGCTGGCGCTGCGCGAGCAGCCCTTCGTCGAAGCCGCCAAGTCGATCGGCATGAGCGAGGTGCGCATCGCGCTGCGCCATGTGCTGCCGAATACGCTGGCGCCGCTCATCGTGCTCGCGACCGCCCAGCTCGGCTCGACCATCCTGACCGAGGCCTCGCTGTCCTTTCTCGGCCTCGGCATTCCCGAACCTTATCCATCATGGGGCCGCATGCTCTCCGAATCCGCCGCCGAATATGTCCGCACCGCGCCCTGGCTGGTGATCTTCCCCGGGATTGCCATCAGCCTCGCCGTGTTCGGCGCAAACCTGTTCGGCGACGCGCTGCGCGACATTCTGGATCCGAGGCAACGCGGCTGATGGCGGACAAATCCGATCTCGTGCTCGAAGTGAAGAACCTGAAGACGGTGTTCTTCACCAATTCCGGCCTGTTCAAGGCCGTGGACGATCTCTCCTTTTCCGTGAGGCGCGGCGAGACGCTGGCGATCGTCGGCGAGTCCGGCTGCGGCAAGAGCGTCACCGCGCTGTCGCTGATGCGGCTGGTGCCCGATCCGCCCGGACGCATCGTCGGCGGCTCCGTTACGCTGGAAGGCACCGACCTGCTGGCGCTGAATGAGGCGCAGATGCGCGCCGTCAGGGGCAATCGCATCTCCATGATCTTTCAGGAGCCGATGACATCGCTCAACCCGGTGATGCGAATCGGCGATCAGATCGTCGAGGCCGTGCGGTTACACCGGAACATCTCGTCGAAGGAAGCGCAGGCCATCGCCGTAGAGATGCTGCGGCTGGTGCGCATTCCCGAGCCGGCGCGGCGGGCGCGCGAATATCCGCATCAGCTGTCCGGCGGCATGCGCCAGCGCGCGATGATCGCGATGGCGCTGGCCTGCCGGCCGGCGCTGCTGCTCGCGGACGAGCCGACCACCGCGCTCGACGTCACCATCCAGGCGCAGATCCTGGCGCTGATCCTCGACCTGCAGAAGGAGCTCGGCACCGGACTCGTGCTGATCACGCACGATCTCGGCGTCGTCGCGCAGACCGCACAGCGCGTGATCGTGATGTATGCGGGGCGGAAGGTCGAGGAAGCCAGCGTCGAAGCGCTGTTCGCCGCGCCAAAGCATCCCTATACGCGCGGGCTGATGGCCTCGATCCCGGCGGTCCCGGCGCACGGAATCGTCGCCCCGGCACGGTTGAACGAAATTCCGGGCACGGTGCCATCGCTGGTGCGGTTGCCGCAGGGTTGTGCCTTCGCGCCGCGCTGCAAGCTCGCGATCAAGCGTTGCCAGGACGAATATCCGCCGCTGGCGGATTGGGGCGGAGGCCATCTCGCGGCGTGCTGGCGCGCGGAAGAAGTGGCGGAGGTGGCATGACCGAGGCGCTGCTCGAGGTCACCGACCTCAAGAAATATTACCCGGTGCGCGCCGGGGTGCTGCGCCGACAAGTCGGCACCGTGCACTCGGTCGACGGCGTCTCGTTCTCCGTTGCAGCCGGCGAGACGCTGGGGCTGGTCGGCGAGTCCGGCTGCGGCAAGTCGACGGTGGCGCGTAGCGTGCTGCGGCTGGTCGAACCGACCTCAGGGCAGATTCGTCTCGACGGCGAGGACATCACGCATCTGTCCAAGACGGCGTTGCGCCCGCACCGCCGCTCGATGCAGATTGTATTCCAGGACCCGTTCGCCTCGCTCAATCCGCGCATGACCGCCGGGGACATTGTCGGCGAACCGCTCGCCGTGCACGGGCTCGCGAGCGGCAAGGAGCTGGAAGCGCGGGTCGCAAGACTGTTCGAGCAGGTCGGCCTGCGCCCGGACCAGATGCGCAACTTCCCGCATCAGTTCTCTGGCGGCCAGCGCCAGCGCATCTGCATCGCACGGGCGCTGGCGCTGGGGCCGCGCCTGATCGTCTGCGACGAGCCGGTGTCCGCGCTCGATGTCTCGATCCAGGCGCAGGTGATCAATCTGTTGATCGACCTGCAGCGGCAGCACGGCTTCTCGTATCTCTTCATCGCGCACGACCTCGCCGTGGTCGCTCATATCAGCCACCGCGTCGCCGTGATGTATCTCGGCCGCATCGTCGAGATCGCCGCCAAGGACGAACTGTTCCGCAATCCCCGGCATCCCTACACGCAGGCGCTGCTTGCCTCCGTGCCGGTCGCCAATCCGCTCGCAAAGAAGCTCGCGCCGCTGGTCGATGGCGACGTGCCGAGCCCGGTCAATCCGCCGCCCGGCTGCGCGTTTCACACCCGCTGCCGGTTCGCGATCGACCGGTGCAAGATCGAGCGGCCGGCGCTGCTGGATGCCGGCGGCGGGCATCAGGTGGCGTGTCTGCTCAACGAGGGAACGGGGCGGAACAACGCGGCTGTGTAGATCCTGTAAGGTGGGTTAGGGTTAGCGTCAGCGTAACCCACCCTACGATACTGCGATCGCCGCCACGATTCTGCCCGTGGTGACCTGCTCGCCTTCAGCGACATCGATCGCGGCGATCACGCCATCGATGCCCGCCTTGTGGATGTGCTCCATCTTCATCGCTTCCAGCGTCAGCACCGGCTGGCCGGCGGTCACGCGCTCGCCCGGCTTGACCAGGACGGCGACGACGCGGCCGTTCATGGCGGCGCGGACCTTGCCGTCCCCGCCGTTGGCGGCAGCGGCTTTGGGCGCGGCGAGGGTGAGATCGACGATCGAGAGCGGGATGCCGCGATGTTGAACATACATCCGATCGCCATCGCGCAGGAATTTTGCGCTGTCCATCACGCCGTCATGGCGAAAGCGGATCGTATCGGCGTTGAGCTGCTCGACCTCGAACTTGTCCTGGCGGCCGTCGGTCCCGACGATGTAGCTGCCGTCGCGCTCGCGGTTGATTTCGAGCTCCAGCGTCTGGCCGGCGAGCTCGATTTTCGCCGGCAGCGGGAACGTGGCCGACAGGCTTCGGCCCCCCTGCCAGGACGGCGCGCGTAGGTTGGTGACGTAGAGCAGCAGGCCCGCCAGCGCGGTGTCGAAGGCTGCACCGGCACGCGGCGCCAGCAACTCGTCGCGGTGTGCGCCGATGAAGGCCGTCGTCGCCTCGCCCCTGGCAAAGCCGGGATGACGCAGGCAGGACATCAGGAACGACTGGTTTGTGGTGACGCCGAACGCGGTGAGCTGCTCCAGGCCGACAATCAGCCGCCCCCTCGCCTCCTCGCGCGTCGCGCCATGGCTGATCACCTTGGCGATCATGGAATCGTAGAATGGCGGGATCTCCGAACCCGATTGCAGCGCATGCTCGACGCGGACGTTGGCTGGCATCTGCCAGCGCGCCATGCGGCCTGATTGCGGCATGAAATCCTGCACGGCATCTTCCGAGCAGAGCCGGACCTCGATGGCGTGGCCGGAGAACTTGACGGCCTGTTGCTTCACCGGCAGCGCCTCGCCGCGCGCGACGCGCAGCTGCAGCTCGACGAGGTCGAGCCCGGTGATGGCCTCAGTCACGGGATGCTCGACCTGGAGTCGCGTATTCATCTCCATGAAGTAGAATTCGCCGCTGGCGTCGAGCAGGAATTCCAGCGTCCCGGCGCCCTCGTAGCGCAGCGCCTTCACCGCAGCGACGGCAACCTCGCCCATCTTCGCGCGCAGCTCGGGCGTGACCGCGGGCGACGGCGCTTCCTCGATCAGCTTCTGGTGCCGGCGCTGCACCGAGCAATCGCGCTCGCCGAGATGAATGGCGTTGCCGTGACTGTCGCCGAACACCTGGATCTCGACGTGGCGGGGATTTTGGATGGCGCGTTCGAGGATCACGGTGGGATCGCCGAACGCCGCCTTGGCTTCCGACCGCGCGCTGCGCAGCGCGTCGGGGAACGCCGCAGCGTCCGCGACGAGCCGCATGCCGCGGCCGCCACCGCCGGCCACCGCCTTGATCATCACGGGGAAGCCGATCTTTTTGGCCTCCGCCAGCATGACCTCGTCACTTTGGTCAGCGCCCTGATAGCCCGGCACGCAGGGCACGCCGGCCTTCTTCATGATCTCCTTGGCGCCGGCCTTGTTGCCCATCGCCTCGATCGCCTGCGGCGACGGGCCGATGAAGACGAGGCCGGCATCTTTGCAAGCCTGCGCGAAATCTTCGTTCTCGGCGAGGAAGCCGTAGCCGGGGTGAACGGCATCGGCGCCGCTCGCCTTCGCCGCCGCGATGATCGCGGGGATGTTGAGATAGGATTGCGCCGGCAGGGCCTCGCCGATGCGCACAGCCTGGTCGGCTTGCCGCACATGGAGGGTGTCACGATCGGCGTCCGAATAGACCGCGACGACGCCAAGGCCGAGCTGCCGCGCGCTGCGCATCACGCGCAGTGCGATCTCGCCGCGATTGGCCACCAACACCTTCTGGAACGGCCGGTGATGCACTGATCCGTTCCTCATGGGCGGGCCACCGAGAACTGCATGCGCTGCGGCGCGCGTGCGTCACCCTCGCGGCAGATCGCGAGCACTTCGGAGAGAACCGCACGGGTGTCGCGCGGATCGATCACACCGTCGTCGAGCACGCGGGCGCTGGTCGAGAACACGTCCATCTGGCCGTCGAACACGCCGATGATCTGGGCCTTCATCGCGTCGAGCTTGTCTTTCTCGACCGGCTTGCCCCGCCGCGCCGCGGCGGCCTCGGTCACGATCGCCATGGTTTCGGCGGCCTGCTCGCCGCCCATCACGGCGGTCTTCGCGTTCGGCCAGGAGAAGCAGAAGCGCGGATGGAAGCCGCGGCCGCACATGCCGTAATTTCCAGCCCCGAACGAGGCGCCGCAATAGATCGTGATCTGCGGCACAGTTGCCGAGGTCACCGCCTGGATCATCTTGGAGCCGTGCTTGATCATGCCGGCTTCTTCGTAGGCTTTGCCGACCATGTAGCCGGTGGTGTTGTTGAGATAGAGGATCGGCGTGCGCGTCTGGCAGCAGGCCTGGATGAAATGCGTCGCCTTGTTGGCGCCGGCGGGATCGAGCGGCCCGTTGTTGGTGATGACGCCGATCGCCTGGCCCTCGATGCGGGCATGGCCGCAGACGGTGGCCGGGCCGTAATTTGGCGCCATCTCCGTGAAGTCGGAATCATCGACGATGCGGGCGATCACCTGCTTCATGTCGACGGTGCGCTTGTGGTCCATCGGCATGATGCCGAGCAGCTCGTCCTGGTCGTAGCGCGGCGGCTTGAACTCCCGCGCCGTCCGGCCCGGCCGCTCCCATTCCAGCGCCGCCATGATCTCGCGCGCGATGCGAAGGGCATCGCGGTCGTCCTCGGCAAGATAATCGCCGAGGCCGGAGACCTGCGTGTGCATCTCGGCGCCGCCGAGCTCCTCCTCGGTCGCGATCTCGCCGGTTGCCGCTTTCAGCAGCGGTGGCCCGGCGAGGAAGGCGCGGGTGCGGCCGCGGACCATGACGATGTAGTCGGACAGGCCGGTCTGATAGGCGCCGCCCGCCGTGGACGAGCCGTGCGTCACGGTGACGACCGGCAGGCCTGCGGCCGAGAGCCGCGCGAGGTTACGGAAGATGTTGCCACCGCGGACAAAGTCCTCGACGCGGTAGCGCAGGAGATTGGCGCCGGCACTTTCGACGAGCTGAACATAAGGCAGCTTGTTCTCCAGCGCGAGCTCCTGCACGCGCAGCGTCTTGTCGAGACCGTAAGGCTGCAGCGCACCGGCATCGATGCCGGAATCGTTGGCGCTGACCATGCAGCGGATGCCCGACACGAAGCCGATGCCGGCGATGACACCGCCGCCGGGCACGCTCTTGTTCGCATCCGGCACATCGAACATGTAGCCGGCGAGCGTGGAGAGCTCGATGAAGGGCGCGCCGGGATCGAGCACCAGCGCGACCCGCTCGCGGGGCAGCAATTGTCCGCGCTTGTGGAAGCGGTCTTTCGCCGCCGCCGAGGCCGCACGCGTGCGCTCTTCCAGCGCGCGCATGCGATCGATCAGGCCGAGCATGCCGTCGCGGTTGGCGTGGTAGGCGGCGCTGCCGGGGGAAATGGTGTTTTCGATAGTGGACATGACTTGATCCTGCTCGTCATTGCGAGGAGCGGAGCGACGAAGCAATCCAGGCTGCCTCAGCGGAAAGACTCTGGATTGCTTTGCTTCGCTTCGCTCGCAACGACGGGTGAGGCTACGTTCAGCGATTCGTCCCAAAGATCTTCCGCGCCTCGGCGGGGCTTGCGATCTCGCGGCCGGCGCGGCGGGCGCAGGCGGCGATCGCCTCGATCAGTTGGCCGTTCGACGTCACCTTCTTGCCGTCGGCGAGATAAAAGGCGTCCTCGAGACCGGTGCGCAAATGGCCGCCGAGCTCGGCGCAGCGCTGGTGCAGCGGCCAGATCTCCTCGCGACCGATCGCGGTGACCTGGAACTGCGCCTCCGGCCGCTTCAGCTTGATCAGGATCGGCAGCAATTCCGGGTCGGCGGGCATGCCGGAGGCAACGCCCATGACGAAATTGTATTCGAGCGGCCCCTTGTACATCCCGACCTGGCGGTACATGCCGACACAGCGGACGATGCCGACGTCGAAACACTCGAACTCGGGGATGGTGCCGACCTCGTTCATGACGTCGAGATAGTCCTTCACCTTCTCGACCGCGTTGTCGAACATCATAGGCGGCCAGGCCCAGGTGTTGTCGGCCTTCACCTTCAGATAGTTCAGCGAGCCGGCGTTGCAGGCGGCGATCTCGGGTTTGGTCTCGCGGATGCAATCGAGCGCGCCTGAGTAGTTCGGCCCTGACACGCCCGAGGTGTGGTTGATGATCACGCCGGGGCAGGCCTCGCGGATGGCCTGCTGGATCTCCTTGCTGACAGCGACCTCCCAGGATGGCAGGTGCCCCTTGCCCGGCGCCTGCTGGCGCAGATGGATGTGCATGATGGACGCGCCAGCATCGAACGCAGCCTTGGCCTCGCGCGCCATCTGTTCGGGCGTCACGGGCACATTGTGCTGCTTCGGGTCGGTGAGCACGCCGTTCAGCGCGCAGGTGATGACGGCCTTGTCGCTCATGCCAAAAATGTCTCGCACGTTGAGAATTCAACGATGCGATCATGTGATGAGCGGCATGCGGCTTCTTGCGCGGAGAAGCTGGGAAAAACGAGATGCCGCAGGGTGGTTAGCCGAAGGCGTAACCCACCTCTTTGGCTTTAGCGGAGACAGAAGTGGTGGGTTACGCTTCGCTAACCCATCCTACGAAGCATCAACTCGCTTCCGCCAGCCGCACCGTCTCGGTGCTGCGATAGATCGCAAGGTCGCGCGAGCCGACGAAGATCGCGCGCGGCTTCAGACCGTAGAAACGGCGGATCGAATGGCTGAAATGCGTGGAATCGGGATAGCCGATGTCCTGCGCGAGATGGGCGAGGTTGAGGTCCTGGTTGGCGAAGTGCAGCAAATGGCGCGCACGCTTCCAGGCGCGGAACGAGCGGAAGGAGATGCCGGTCTCTTCCTTGAACAGATGCAGGAAGCGCGAGGCGGAGAGGCCCGCCTCCGCCGCGCAGGTGTCCGCCGTCACCGGCTCCCCGGAGAAACGCCCGATGCGGGCGACGGCGCGGGTGACACGCGGATCGAGCACGCGACGCGGTAGCGCCTCGCCAAAGCACATCTCGTCGAATTCGGCGGTGGTGATATCGCCATAGCGGCGCTGGCGGAGCAGCGCGTAGGCGGCCAGGATCTTGCGGGCATAGGCGGCTTTGTCCGGCCCCCGCATCCGCTCGGCCAACGCCTCGATCACGCCGTCCGGCATGCTCTCGGGCTCCAGCGTTACGCTGATGGCGGTGCGGTAATCGCTGGCAATGGAATGCCGCTGGTTCGGCATCGTGACGAACAGCTCGCCCGTGGCGAGAGCGTCGTCGATGGTCAGGTGCAAATTGCCCTTCACTGCCACGTAGACATGGCAGCAGCCGGGCGTCCGTTTGCGAGGGCGGCCGAGCAGGCCGGCATAGAACACCCGCTCCGGCGTGATCAGCATCAGATGGTCGGATTCGCGACCTTTATCTTCCATTGGGATCCTCCTCGCGCGGCTCTCTGGCCGCTGCGGACGGAGGTCACCTTAGCGGAAATTTGGGCGCTGTCACGACGGGATAGCGCTGTCATGACGCGCAAAGCGTTGGCATTCCAGGACGGCATCCAGCCAGTTCCGGAACCGTCACGAGGCGGCAGTCCGACTGCGAGGGCTTACGCCCTCACACGCGGTGCAACATTCTGCTCGACGCCGGCCTTTTGCTCCGCAGCAACGGCACGCTTGAAACCCTCGCGTTGCTGCAGACGCGCCCAATAGGCTGCGACATTTGGCCCGAAATCCTTCGCGAGCCCGATATTGTCGGCAAGTCGAAGCGCATAGCCGATCACGATGTCGGCGGCGGTGAAGCGGCCGGCGCACAAGGTTTCGGCATTTGCGGTCGCTGCCTCAACGGCGCGCAGGCGTCCCAGAAACCATTTCGCATAGTCGCCCGCGACCTGCGGATTGCGGCGCTCCTCCGGCTCGAGCTGAGAGTACCGAAGCACCAGCGTCTGCGGAAAGGTTAACGTGGCGTCGCTGAAATACATCCAGTTCAGGAACGCGCCATAGGCAGGATCCTCCGGCCCGACCATCAGCGGCGTCGGCCCGTGCTTGATGCCGAGATAGTGGCAGATGCCCGACGACTCCGTCATCCTGGTCTCGCCGTCGACCAGGAAGGGAATCGTGCCGAGCGGATTGAGCGCCAGATATTCCTTGGCAAACACCCGCGGCGGGAACGGCAGCATCTTCAATTCATAAGGCAGCCCCATCTCCTCCAGCATCCAGAGCGGGCGGAACGAGCGCGCGGCGTCGCAATGATAGAGCGTGATCATCAGGCGTTTCCTTTACTCCCCGGCAGCGTGCCCATCATCTTGCACAGGACCATCAGCATGACCTCGTCGGCACCACCGCCGATCGAGGTCAGGCGGCTGTCGCGATAGGCGCGGCTGACCGGCGTCTCGTTGGTAAAGCCCATTCCGCCCCAATATTGCAAGCAGGCGTCGGTGAGCTCGCGGCCGAGCCGGCCGGCCTTCAGCTTCGCCATGGTCGCAAGCCGCGTCACGTCCTCGCCGGCGACCAGCTGCTCGGCAGCGCGATAGATCAGCGCGCGCAGCAACTCGACCTCGGTCTGCATCTCGGCGAGCTTGAAGTGCACGACCTGGTTGTCGAGAATACTTTGGCCGAAGGCCTTGCGATTGCGGGTGTATTCGATGGTCTGGTCGATGATGTATTCGTGCGACTTCAGGCAGGCCGCCGCACCCCAGAGCCGCTCCTCCTGGAACTGGATCATCTGGTAAGTAAAGCCCTTTCCCTCTTCGCCGATCCGGTTGCGCTTGGGCACGCGGACATTGTCGAAGAAGATCTGCGCCGTGTCCGACGAGCGCATGCCCATCTTGTCGAGCTTTCGCGCGATGGTGACGCCCTTGCTCTTCATGGGCACGCAGATCAGCGATTTGTTGCGGTGAACGGGCCCGTCGCCGGTGTTGGCGAGCAGGCAGATCCAGTCGGCTTGCGTGCCGTTGGTGATCCACATCTTGCCGCCGTCGATCACGTAATCGTCGCCGTCGGAGCGGGCCTGCGTCTTGATCGAGGCGACGTCGGAGCCCGCGCCGGGCTCGGAGACGCCGATGCAGGCGACGAAATCGCCGGAGATAGACGGCGCCAGGAATTCGCGCCGCACCTCGTCCGAACCAAAGCGCGCCAGAGCCGGCGTCGCCATGTCGGTCTGCACCCCGATCGCCATCGGCACGCCGCCGCAGGTGATGGCGCCGAGCTCTTCCGCCATCATCAGCGCATAGGAATAGTCAAGGCCGGAGCCGCCGAATTCGACCGGCTTGTTCAGCCCGAGGAAGCCGAGGCTGCCCATCTTCTTGAACAGCTCGTGCGCCGGGAAGATGTCGGCCTTTTCCCATTCATCGACGTGCGGATTGATCTCATTGGCGATGAACTTCTGCAGGGAACGGCGGATGTCGTCGTGGTCGGCGGTAAATAGCATTTTTGTCCTCTGTCATTCCGGGGCGCGCGCAGCGCGAGCCCGGAATCCATTCCTCTACGGTACGTACGGCCCGATGGATTCCGGGCTCGTACGCGTTGCGCACGCCCCGGAATGACCGGGCCTCACAACCCCATCTGCCGTGACGCCAGATCCTTCATGATCTCCTCGGTGCCGCCGCCGATGGCGTTGACCTTGACCTCGCGGTAGATGCGCTCGGCCTTGATGCCGCGCATGAATCCGGCGCCGCCAAAGATCTGCACGGCTTCGGAGGCGCAGAAAGCCATGGTCTGTGTCGCCTGGTTCTTCATCATGCAGATTTCCGCGACCGGGCTTTCGCCCTGCTCGAGCCGCCAGGCCAGCATTTCCAGCATCGCCTGAGAAGCTGCGACCTTCTGCGCCATGTCCACGATCTTGTGGCGGATGACCTGGTGCTGCGCCAGCGGCTTGCCGAAGGTCTTGCGCTCTTTGGCATAGGCGATGGCTTCGTCGAGACAGACGCGCGCAAAGGCCGTGCAGCCCGCGGCCATGCCCATGCGCTCGCTGTTGAAGTTCTGCATGATGATCTTGAAGCCCTGGCCCTCCTTGCCGATCAGATTCTCGGCCGGCACGCGGCATGCGTCGAAATGCAAGGTCGCGGTGTCGGAGGCCCACCAGCCCATTTTCTTCAGTTTTGTCCTGGACAGGCCGGGCGTGTCGCCCTCAATCAGGAGCAGGCTGACGCCCCCGGCGCCCTCGCCGCCTGTACGCACCGCAACGGTCAGATAATCGGCGCGCATCCCTGAGGTGATGAAAGTCTTCTCACCGCTCACGACGTAGTGATCGCCATTGCGCCGCGCCCGCGTGCTGAGATTCGCGACGTCGGAGCCCCCGCCCGGCTCGGTGATCGCGAGCGCCGAGATCTTGTCGCCCGCCAGCACCTGCGGCAGCACGCGCGCCTTCACCTCGGGCCGTGCCGCGCGCGCGATCGGCGGCGAGCCGATGGTGTGGCTCATCAGGCTGGCGCTGACGCCGCCCGCGCCCGCCCGCGCCAGCTCCTGGCTGGCCACGATCTTCATGAACTGGTCGGCGGCGGTGCCGCCATATTCCTCGGGGAATCCCAGGCCCAACAGCCCGATCTCCGCCGCCTTGCGATAGAGCGCGCGCGGAAATTCGCCGGCCTCGTCCCATTCATGGGCGAAGGGGGTGATCTCCTTCTCGACGAAGCGGCGCATTACGTCGCGGAAGGCGTCGTGCTCGGCGGTATAAAACGGGCTCTTCATCGCTTTCGCCTCGCGGCCGGATTCGTCTCGGCCACCATGGCTGGAACATTGCTGGTTCACTTGCGCGGAGTGGCTGGCTGGTGCGGACGCTTCGCGCAAGGCAGTCACCTAGCAACTCAACGCAAGACGCTTTTCCCCGCTCGCAGGCCAACTCTGGCGCAAAAAAGTTGCTGCACAGACTCCGGCTGGCCCCAGGGCCACGCCGGGCATGGTGCGCCGAGGGAGGAATCTTTGGCCGTTCGTTACTACGACTGGATCGTTCATCATGGCCGCCGCACGCCTGACAAGGTCGCGGTGATCGACCTCGCGAGCGAGCGCCGCTTCACCTATTCGCAGCTCGACGGCCGCGTCTCGCGCCTCGCCTCGTTCCTGCGCCACACGCTCAACATCTCCCGCGGTGACCGCGTCGCGGTGCTTGCGCTGAACACCACCGATACGCTGGAGGTACAATTCGCCTGCGGGCGGCTTGGTGCTATCTTCGTGCCGCTGAATACCCGCCTCACCGTCCCCGAGCTTCAATTCATCACCAGCGATTGCGCGCCGAAGGTGATGATCCACGACACCGATCTGGCCGAGACGGCGCTCAGCGTCGCGAAGCTCTGCGGCATCGCCAGCAGCCTGCTGCTCGGCCCCGGCGGGTCCTATGAGGCCGGCATCGCCGCCGCAAAGCCGCTCGACCGCGCCGAAGAGGTCACGCTCGATGATGTCTCGACCATCATGTACACCTCGGGCACGACGGGCCATCCGAAGGGTGCGACCATCACCCATGGCATGACCTTCTGGAATTGCGTCAATCTCGGCGGCCCCGCCTGCATCGGGCCGGCCTCGGTGCTGCTCACCGTGCTGCCCCTGTTCCACACCGGCGGTCTCAATTGCTACACCAATCCCGTGCTGCACGCCGGCGGTACCGTGATGATCATGCGCGCTTTCGATCCCGGCACCGCGCTCGGCCTGATCGACGATCCCGCGCAGGGCATCAACGTGTTCTTCGGCGTGCCCGCGATCTACCAGTTCATGGCGCAGCATCCGGCCTTCGCGACCACCGATCTCAGCCGGCTGATCGTCGGCGGTGTCGGCGGCGCACCGATGCCGGTGCCGCTGCTCAAGGTGTGGGAAGCGCGCGGCGTCGCCCTGCAGCAGGGCTACGGCATGACGGAGACCTCGCCGGCCGTGCTGGTGCTCGATCGCGAGGATGCGGCGCGCAAGGCCGGCTCCGCCGGGAAACCGGTGCTGCATACCGAAGTGCGGATCGTGCGGCCCGACGGCAGTGAAGCCGATGTCGGCGAGCTCGGCGAGCTCTGGGTCAAGGGACCCAACATCACGCCCGGTTACTGGAACAGGCCGGAGGCGAACAAGACCTCCTTCACCGACGGCTGGCTGCACACCGGCGACGCGACGCGCGTCGACGAGGAGGGCTTCTACTACATCGTCGACCGCTGGAAGGACATGTACATCTCCGGCGGCGAGAACGTCTATCCGGCCGAGGTCGAGAACGTCCTGCACCAGCTCACGGCCATCGCGGAAGCCGCGGTGATCGGCATCCCGGATCCGCAATGGGGCGAGGTCGGCCTTGCCATCGTCGCGGTCAAGCCGGGACAAAAGCTGACGGAGGCTGATGTCTTTGCGCACTGCGTCGGCAATCTGGCGCGCTTCAAATGCCCGCGCCAGATCCGCTTCGTCGATGCATTGCCACGCAACGCCACCGGCAAGATCCACAAGCCGACCTTACGCAAGGACTTCTCGGTGGTCTCCGAGGTCGACAAGAAAGTCGCCAACGCCTGATCGAAGCGCCCTGACGGGCGCTTTTCTTTTGACGTGCCTCCCCAAAAGAAACCAAAGAAACCCCAAGGAATTTTCATGAACAAGAAACTCGCACTGCTTGCCGCAGCAACAGCGATGACGCTGCTTGCGACCCAATCCGCCCAGGCGCAGAAGAAATACGACACCGGCGTCACCGACACCGAGATCAAAATCGGCAATGTCGAGGCGTATTCGGGTCCTGCGTCCGCCTACGGCGTCATCGGCAAGACCGAGGAAGCCTATTTCAAGATGATCAACGACCAGGGCGGCATCAACGGCCGCAAGATCAACTGGATCTCCTATGATGACGGCTATTCGCCGCCCAAGACCGTGGAACAGGTCCGCAAGCTGATCGAGAGCGACGAGGTATTTTTGATCTTCAACGCGCTGGGCACGCCGACCCAGACCGCCGTTCAGAAATATCACAACAGCAAGAAGGTGCCGCAGCTCTTCCTCGCCACCGGCGCCTCCAAATGGAACGACCCGAAGAACTTTCCCTGGACTATGGGCTTCCAGCCCAGCTACCGGGTCGAGGCCCAGATCTTCGCCAAATACATTCTGAAGGAGAAGCCGGACGCGAAGGTGGCGATCTTCTATGCCAACGATGACTTCGGCAAAGACTATGTCGCCGGCATCAAGGACGTCTTCGGCGACAAGGCCTCCAAGCTGATCGTCGCCGAAGAGAGCTACGAGACGTCGGAACCGTCGATCGACGCCCATATCGTCAAGCTCAAGGGCACCGGCGCTGACGTCTTCGTCAATATCGCGACCCCGAAATTCGCGGCGCAGGCGATCAAGAAAATCGCGGAGCTGGAGTGGAAACCGATGCACCTGATGACCGACGTATCGGTGTCGATCGGCGCGGTGATGAAGCCCGCCGGCCTCGAGGCGTCCGAAGGCGTGCTCTCGGCCGGCTATCTGAAGGATGCCTCGGATCCGCAGTGGAAGGACGACGAGGGCATGAAGAGGTTCATGACCTTCATCGACAAGTACATGCCGGGCGCCAACATCTCGGACGCCAACCTGGTCTACGCTTATGCCGCGGCCCAGACGATGGTGCAGGTACTGAAACAGTCGGGCGACAACCTGACCCGCGAGAACGTGATGAAGCAGGCTGCCAGTCTGAAAGACTTCGTTCCTGACACGCTGATCCCGGGGATCAAGATCAACACCTCCGCCAACGACTTCGCGCCGATCGAGCAGCTCAAGATGTGGCGGTTCAAGAAGGGCCAATGGGAGCTATTTGGTGATATCATCAGCGCGGAGACCGGAGGCTAGCTTTCGCGCATGTCCCTATCGAGCGATCCGGAGCCGCCCCCGGCGGAGGCGGCTCCGCACAGGAGTGAAACAACGGCCGGGAGGCCGTTTTTCTTTCTTCACATCCGCAAGACCGCCGGCGTCTCGATGCGTGGCCTGCTGGCCAACCGTTTTCCCGCCGACAGGCTCTTGTTTCAGGCGCATTCTGTGAGCGGCCCGCAACGGCCGGGCGAGGCGCTGTTCGCAACCGGCCATGTCGGGTTCGACTATGCCGCGCGGTTCGAAAGCGATCCGGTCATCTTCACGGTGCTGCGGGAGCCGATGGCGCGCTGCCTGTCGGCCTACCACTTCTTCCAAAGTCACAGCGAGGCCTATCTGCGAAGCCTCGCGACCGAGCTGAGCGCCGAGGAGTATCAGAGCCGCCTGCGTTTCCAGGAGAGGGCCCGCGAGCTCGGCCCGGCGCGCTTTTTTGCCGAGGAGGAGAGGCTGGCGCGTCATTGGCTCGCCAATGTGCAAACGCGACAACTGGCCGGCGCTGATTTTGCCGAATGCCGCGATGACGATCCGCGCCTGCTGGATGCAGCCCTGCGACATCTCGCGCGGATCGATCTCACCGGCATCCTCGAACGCAGGCAAGACACCCTGCGTCTGCTCGGTCGGATGATGGGCTGGGGTGCGTTCGGCCCGTTGGCTCACCTCAATCGCACACCGCAGGCCCGCTTGTCCGACATGGACCCGGATTCCCGGGATATCCTCCGGTCCTGGAATGGGCTGGATCTGCGGCTCTACGCGGAGGCCTGTCGGTTGTTCGACGAGAAGCTGGGTGCTCCACTGGATCCGGCGAGGCCGCCGATGCTCGCAACGCTGCTTGCGGCGAACCGCTTCACACCGGACCAGCCGTTGCACGGACACGGCTGGCATGAACGGGAATATTTCGAGAATCGCTTCTTGTGCTGGAATTCGGCGCCGACGGCGACGCTGAACCTGCGAGTGCAGGCGGCCCGCCCGGCGCACTTCAGATGTCTCCTATCACATGTCATCAATGCGGACGCGCTCGACCGGCTCGAGATCGCACTGAACGGCCGCGAGCTGGATCTGCGCAAGCGCGCGGTCAGTGACGGCATCCTCCTCGAGAGCAACATTCCCGCAACGGCCTGGCCGGCATATCTGCATCATGCGGCGCTAGCCTTCCAATGTCCGGTGATGGGAAGCCCGCGCGATCTCGACGCGGCTTCACCGGACGGGCGGCGATTCGGTTTTGCCCTGGGCTGGCTGGAGCTTGATTGAAGCTTCGGCATCCCGGCACACCTCGATGGACACTATGGACAGGCCAAGGCGGCGGGAATCGTCGATGCCTCTGAGCACGGGGCATGACCATGCAAGGACGGCGATGCCCGAGGACGGCAGATCGAGACACAGCGTATAACTGTCAGGGCCGATCGTGATCGCGGAGGGATCGACGCGCACGCCGTCGAGATAGAAATACGCACCGATCTCGCGCAGCGGTGCGCGCAAGGCGGGGCTTCGGATCAGGACGGTGTTGCGCCCCGCGCCCCCCTGGATGCGAACAGCGGCCTGCGGCTCACTCCAGCGGAAGAGGTGCCCCGCCGACGATTCGAGGCCATGGAATCCGGCTTGCCCGAGTACGCGATCTCCCAGGAATTTCGCCGCCGGCCCGGCCTGACCACGCATGCGACGAATGCATTCAAGTCGCTGCAGATGGATCAGCGCGGCGATGTAGCGCCTCATCCATCGCGCGATCGCCGCGCTCGACCCGATCGCCGTCAGCGCGCTCAGGCCGAAATACGCCTGCATCACGGCCAGGCGCGCGGCGACGCGAACGAGACGATCGCCGCACAAAGCCAATCGACCCCAGCGCCAGAAGGCGCGCAGCTTTTCATCGGGCCGCTTCCAGCCGCGGCCTTCGAGGCTGTATTGCACGAGCGCATTCATCGCCGCGCGGGCGAGCGATACGTCGAATCCGGCCCATTCGACCCATTCAACGGGAATTTCGAGCAGCTCGCTGCCGGGCTCGCGGCGCGCCTCGCTGAGATAACGGATCTCGCCCTGAACGAAATCGAGCGTGAACGTCTTCAATTCTCCGATTTCGCCGACGTAATAGTGGTGGAAGCGCGCCTCCTCCAGATAGCCGATGGCATGGCCTTTCGCGTGATAGGCCGCAGCCAGCACCCATTCGGCGAAATGGCCGAGCTCCTCGCGCAGGCCGCCGCATTCCCAATAGACGTCACGCCGCGTGACGAAGCACTGATCGAGCACTTTCCGCCAGGGATGCTGCTTCATGCCGAACTCGATGTCGGCCTGGTACATCGCTGCCTCGGCTTTCGAGAGCCTGTTATGGCAGATCGGCACCGAATGGCAGGAGAAGCCGGCCCAGTCGGGATGGGCTTCGATGGCGCGGATGCACAGCTCGATCACGTCAGGCTCGGGCCAGCAATGCGACTCCGTGAAGAACAGATGGCTGCCGCGGGCCTTGGTTGCACCGAGCGCGCACAGCCCGATGTCGTGTTCGGACTCGGCGAACTCGATGCGCGCCGCGTCACCGGCCAGCGCCTGCAGCTCCTCGCGCGCCCGGAAGTCGGGCGGCACGACCAGGATGATCTCGTAGAGCGATTTGTCCGCGGTCTGCGACGTCCAGCCCAGCCAGGACTGCTCCCATTGCCCGCGATGATATTCGAGCGGGATGATGATGGAGAACAGCGGAGATCGGCCGCCGTATCGCGCGGGCTCGTCCTGCATGGTCCACCCTTATAGACGCATGCCCGGTCGGTGCAGGACTATTTCTTGCGGACTATAGCGTCAAAAACAGCGCAAACGGCTCTTCTACCGTGCGTCGCAGGTGCTTTCGATACAAGGCATGGTTGGCGTCGTCGGGAGCCACCCGCCCCAGCGACGGCTGCTGGATGTTTTTGAGCGGCACATAGGCGATCGGCGCCGCGATCGGCGTGAGCTGCGAGCCGGGGCCTGCGCGCAGCGTCGAGATGATGCCGTACATCTCGCCGGCAACCGTCGGCCGCGACACCGTGATCACGCGATGCTGGCCGTGCTTGATGATGACGAGGTAGATGAAGCCGGACTGATGGGGAACGGCGACCTCGCCGGTGTGCTCGTAGGCAGTATCGGTCCGCTCGCCCTCGCGGAAGACCAACGAAGAAACCTTCGGCTCCCAGACGATCTCGGTGCGATAGGCGAAGATCGCATCCTTGTCGCCGAACGACGGCCGCAGCGTGATGTAGACGTCCTCGAGCCAGCTCACCGCGCGGTGCGCATAGGAGCCGAGGCTGTCAGGCGCGACATCGTTTGCGGCCGGCGGCGTCACCACGACGATGCTTTTGCGCAAGGAGACGCCCAGCGCCTGCTCCAGCCGGACCGTCGTCGCCAGCGTGAACGGCCTGCGGCCGCCGAGCACCTTCTCCAGCGTCGACAGGCTGAGCTTGGCCTGTTCGGCCAGCGTCTGCCGGGAGATCCGGCGTCTGGCGAGCTCCTCGCGGATGGTCTCGGCGATCTCGCGACTCTGCTCGTCGGAGAGCTGCTTGTCGGTGACTTTATCCTGCATCTGCATCGCTAGCCCTGCCTTGGGAGGGCCAGTCTAGCAGGCCGGACAAACCAGCACAAAACCGCACATGACCGCCCACGTGCGGCGTGCCCGGGCCGGCCGCGGCGGAACATTGCCGATCATTCTGCTCGCGAAATCGGCCCCTCCCGGCGAATGCTCAAAGCCAGCAAACGTCCGCCAGGAGCAGGCCAAATGGACACCTACGACACAGCCGACAACGACGAGCACCCCATGTTGAACCGGCTGATCAAGCTTGGATTGCTGCTTCTCGCGCAGGGCATCGCGGTGATGCTGATGGCCTTCGTGGCCCTGCTGGTCAGCTTCGGGACGAGCTGGTCGACAACGACCGAGCAGGCCAGCCTGCTCCAGCCCGGCGATGCCAGGTCCGGCACGCTGCTCCTGAAGGACGACGGCGCCACCACGGAAGCAGTCCGCCTCGGTATCGACATCGACATCACGGTATCGGGCCCGACGCTGCGCGCCCGGGTCACCCAGATATTCCGCAACCCGACCAAGGATTGGGTCGAGGCAACCTATGTCTATCCGCTCGCAACCGGGGGCGCCGTCGATACGCTGAAGATGGTGGTCGGCGACCGCGTCATTGTCGGAGACGTCAAGGAGCGGCAGCAGGCGCGCGTGATCTACGAGGAAGCGCGCCGCGCCGGTCAGAAGGCCGCGCTCACCGAGCAGGAACGGCCGAACATCTTCACCAATTCGGTTGCCAATATCGGCCCCGGCGAAACCGTGCTGGTGCAGATCGAATATCAGGAGCCGGTGCATCAGTCCGGCAATGAATATTCGCTGCGCCTGCCGCTGGTGGTCGGGCCGCGCTACAATCCGGCGCCAATCGTGCAGAGCGTCGACTTCCGCCATGACGGCTCGGGCTGGGGCGCGACGACGACCGATTCAGTGCCGGACCGCGACCGTATCTCACCGCCCGTGCTGGACCCGGCCAGGAACGCGCCGGTCAACCCGACCACCATCACGGTGCGCCTGAAGGCCGGCTTTGCACTCGGCGAGGTCAAGAGCCACCACCACAAGGTCAAGGTCGAGAGTCCGGACAACACGACGCGAATCGTCACGCTCGCCGACGGCGCCGTTCCCGCTGACCGCGACTTCGAGCTGACCTGGAAGCCTGCCGCCGAGAAGGCGCCGTCGGTCGGCCTGTTCCGCGAACGTGTCGGCGATGCCGATTACCTGCTCGCCTTCGTCACTCCGCCCAGCGCCGAGCAAACGGCCCAAAAGCCGCTGCCGCGTGAGGTCGTGTTCGTGATCGACAATTCGGGATCGATGGGCGGCACGTCGATCGTCCAGGCCAAGGCGAGCCTCACTTACGCGCTCTCCCGGCTCCAGCCGACCGACCGCTTCAACGTCATCCGCTTCGACGATACCATGGACGTGCTGTTCCCGGCTTCCGTGCCGGCAGACGCTGTCCATGTCGGCGAGGCGACCTCGTTCGTCAGCGCGTTGCAGGCGCGCGGCGGCACCGAGATGGTGCCGGCGATGCGCGCCGCGCTCGCCGACAAGCTCGGCGACACTGGCATGGTTCGCCAGGTCGTCTTCCTGACCGACGGCGCCATCGGCAATGAACAGCAATTGTTCGAAGCGATCACGGCGATGCGCGGCCGCTCGCGCGTCTTCATGGTCGGCATCGGGTCGGCGCCCAACACCTATCTGATGACACGCGCCGCTGAGCTCGGCCGCGGGGCCTTCACCCATATCGGATCCGTCGAGCAGGTCGAGGAGCGCATGCGCGGCCTGTTCGCCAAGCTCGAAAATCCAGCCGTGACCGGCCTCACCGCGAAGTTCTCCGAGGCCAAGGCCGACGTCACCCCGGCGATCATCCCCGACGTCTATCGCGACGAGCCGCTGGTGCTGGCGGCAAAGCTCGACAAGCTCGCGGGCTCGCTCGAGATCAAGGGACGCGTCGGCGACCGTCCATGGTCGGTGACGCTGCCGCTGCAGAATGCCGCCGAAGGCAAGGGCCTGTCGAAACTCTGGGCCAAGCGCAAGATCGGTGACGCCGAGGTGGCGCGCGCCATGCGGGAGCTCGCGCCCGAGGAGGCGGACAAGGCGATCCTGGCGCTGGCGCTCGACCATCAGATCGTCACGCGCCTGACCAGCCTTGTCGCCGTCGACAAGACGCCGAGCCGCCCCGAAGGCGCGCCGCTCAAGCTCAGCGAGCTTCCGATCAACCTGCCGGCCGGGTGGGATTTCGACAAGGTGTTTGGCGAACGGCCGCAGATCCCGCCGCAGCTGCGTGAACGCCACGCCGATGCAGGCGCGTCACCGGCCGCACGGCGCCCCGCACCAGCAGCGCCCGATGCCATCCGTCTGCCCAAAACGGCAACCTCGGCCGAGCTGAAGATGATCGCGGGTCTGATCCTGATCGTGCTCGCCCTGGTCCTGTTCGTGTTCAACCGGCGTCAGCTTGCTCACTGACGCCGTTTGAGAGAGGAGCACCCCGAACTCCTCTGTTAGCGCGCGCGGCTGCCCGTCCCATACCAACGGCCGCGCGCGCCTTTTTTCTCAACGTCATTGCGGGAAGCCAAGCGACGAAGCAATGACGAGCAGGCGAAACACAATGCCCCGCTTCCTATCCCCCCTGGCTCTGGCGCTGATCGGCCTCTTCCTGTTCGGCGACGGCGCCTATATCCATGCCAAGGCGTGGCTGGCGCAGGTGCTGCTGGAGCGCGCCTTCGACAGAAGCATTGCGACGGGTGAAGCGATCAAGCCGTGGTCATGGGCCGACACCTGGCCGGTCGCGCGGATCGAGGTGAAGCGGATCGGCGCCAGCGCGATCGTGCTGGATGGCGCGAGCGGGCAGTCGCTTGCCTTTGGACCCGGCCACCTCCACCAAACGGTTGATGCCGGCGAGCGCGGCATTGCGGTATATGCCGGGCATCGCGACACACATTTCCGTTTCCTGCGGAATGTTGCCATTGGTGACGTGATCGATGTCACACGTAGCGACGGCAAACAGTTTCGCTATCGGGCGGATTCATCCGCCGTGGTCCGCTTCGATGCGTCGGGCATCGATCCCACGGCGCAGGATGCCGAACTCGTGCTCACGACCTGCTGGCCATTCGACGCCGCCACGTCCGGTCCGGAGCGGTATGTCCTGCATGCCACCTTGATTGGAACAGGTGAATAGCGGTTCGCAATCCGTCCATCCCGCATCGACAAGCCCTCTGAAATCGCGCCGGACGGGCCGCACCATTGCGTTTGACGAGACCGTGAACTGGCGCCGCCGACCGAAGGCCTGTAAGAATGGCTCATTGATTTTTTACGCTGTGATTTTGAAAGAACGATAGATGGACGACGAGTTCAGGCAGCGCCTCGAACAACGATTCGAGCAGCTCGAAAATCGCGTCGCACTCCTGGAAAGAAACCAGGATCTCATTGCCGCGGGGCAAAGGAGATCTTCGCTGCGGAGCCTGTGGCGGCGTCCGCCGATGTGGACCTTCGAGCAATATCCGCCGCGCCTGCTCAATCTGCGTGCATTCCCTCCAGCCCCCGCCATCGACGAGAATGCACCACGAATCGCAATGGTCACGCCGAGCTACAACCAGGCGCAATATCTCGGCGACACGATCGAGAGCATCGTCGGTCAGAACTATCCGAAACTGTATTATCACGTGCAGGATGGCGCCTCGATCGATGGCACGGTCGATCTCCTGAAGAGCCGCGGCAGCGGTATCAGCTGGAAGAGCGAACCAGACAACGGGCAGTCGCACGCGATCAATCTCGGCTTCGCCGGCACCGACAGCGATATCATGGCTTACCTCAACAGCGACGATATGCTGCTGCCGGGGACGCTGGCCTATGTCGCCAACTACTTCGCGGCGCATCCGCATGTCGACATCGTCTATGGCCATCGTGTCTTCGTCGATCGCGAGGGGCTCGAGGTCGGCCGTGCCGTACTGCCGCCCCATGACGGGCACGCGCTGCAATATGCCGATTATATCCCGCAGGAGACGATGTTCTGGCGCAGGCGCGTGTGGGACAGGATCGGGCCGCTCGACGAGAGCTTTCACTACGCGATGGACTGGGATTTCATCCTGCGGGCGCAGGAAGCGGGATTCAAATTCGTCCGCCTGCCGCGATTTCTCGCCTGCTTCCGCATCCACGACGCGCAGAAGACGGCATCGACCTACGCGATCGGCGTCCGGGAGATGGGGATCTTGCGGCGTCGCGTTCTCGGCTTCGATCCGACCCAGCTGCAAATCCGCCGCGCCATCGCCCCCTATCTCGCAAGGCAGGTCGTCTTCCACTACGCCCACAAGCTGAGCCTGCTGCGGTACTGAGCGGGCGGCGATCAGCGGCCTTGTGGCGAACGAACACCGTCATCGATCCAGATGCGCTCGAGGCCGATGCCGAGGGGGCGCACATCGGAGCTCAATCCCAGATCCGCAGGGGAGCGTGGATCGGATAGCGACAGGCTGATGGTCAGTGTCCCGTCGGCGGCAATCGCGGCGGGATCGAGCGTCAGCCTGCGCTGGCCCGCGAACGCCGCTTTCGCAAATATCAATTGCTGCGGCGCTCCGTCGCCGACGCGGCAAGCCGCACGCAGTTGCGGGTTTCTGTCGGAAACGAAGGCCCGGCACGCCAGCACGAGCTCGACCGGTCGTGACGGAATGGGATGAACCTCGAAGCGGAGCACGCAATTCCTGGCGACGGACCAGGTGCCCCATTGCTCCGGATCGCTCCATCCCTCGATCAACGCGGCGACGCCCGCTCCGCCACGTCTGAATTCGAGCGCCCCCGCACCGAGGACCGGCGCCGACATGGGAGCCGCCAGAGCGGCCGGATCGAACGGCTCCTGATCCGGAACGAACTGCGCGATCACGCGCACGGCATCCGCGATCGAGCTGAGTCCGAGCGCGGCACCGTCCAGCTCGTAAACCACGCTGTTCTGCCCGACGACGCGAACACCGTTGCCGGGTGGCGGCCGGTCCGCAAGGCGGGCGGGAATGATGATGTCGGCGACGTCGAACCCATGCGTGCGCGCGAGCTCGCCGATGGTCTGTACGGTCCGATCATACAGAGGCGGCCGATTGTTGATGTCGGTCGCAAGCGCCTGTGCCAGCGCCTTGAAGTCGATCCGCACGCGGTCATCGTCCGCCAGCAACAGATGCTTGAGAACGAGCATATCCTTGGCGATGAAGAGCTGGAGGGCGTTGAGATCAGGAAGCCGGGGCTCGTCGTCAATCGGGCCGAAATCGCGCGCGCCCCGCGACGTTTCGAGCAGATCAGAGGTCTCGAAGAACAGCGCGTGGCCGGTGCTGTGCTGCGAAAATCCAGCCATGCTCAGAGGCCGCGACAGCCGGACGAAACTCTCGGTCAGCGCAGCATTGGCGATACCGGATGCCACGTCGGGCGACAGGCCGATGAAGTAGCGGCCGCCGACCGCACGCATCCGATCGATGACGGTGCGGCGGACGAACGAATTGTAGATCATCGGCAGATGCGCATAGTGCACCTGGAAGCCGAAGATGCGCGCCAGTTCGTCGCGCGACGAGACGTGCTTTGCCGACGAGGCCAGGTCGATCTCGGCGAGCAGCCGATTGCGGAATGCCGGATGGTAATAGCCCGGCCAGTAGTAGCTGTAGGCGCGCCAGCTCAGCAGATCGATCTTTCGGCCGGAGAGCAGATCCGATGCCGTGGCGCATGCATAAGGCATCAAGCCGTCGTCATCGCCGAGGAAGGCGATGTACTCGCCGGAGGCGTGGCCGAGCGCTGCCTCCCAATTGTCGGTCATGGTCAGGACGGCTTCGCTGGCGAAATGCTTGAAGCGCTCGTCCTGGAGGTCCGCGACCGCCTTCGCGATCTCGGGATTGCCGCCATTGTTCTGAACGATGAATTCGCAATCTGCATGCGCGGGCTGGCACGCCATGGTCGCGAGCGCGTGGCGAAGCGTGTCGGGACGATCGAGGGTCGGCACCACGACGGATAGAAGCGGCATGATCACCATTTGAGAGAATGAGCGTCACGGTTTCCTAGCATCTTGCCGGATCGTTCGCACTTTCGCCAAAAGTCTCGTGATGCTAGCCTTATCGTCAGGTCTTGTCGCCGAGTCTCGACCATTCCGCCTCGCGGCATGGAGTCCCGCCACGATCAACTCGGAAAGCCGGCGCGACTGCGCGTTGCAACAAGAACAAGAAGTGAGGGAAGCGCATGGAAGCTCAAGTGCCTGCCGCATCGGTTTCTCGACGTCCATGGTCTCCGGCGCCCGATGCCAGCGACATCGTCAAGGGCATCCACGCCATGCTGCACCCGCACAACATCGTGCTGGTGGGCGCGACCGACAAGCCCGGCAATTATGCCGAGCGCATCTGGAATAACCTCGTCAAATACGGTTTCGAAGGCGGGCTCTATCCGGTCAACGCCAAACGCGACGCCATCTGGGGCGTGCCCTGCTACAAGGATTTCGCCAGCCTCCCGGAAAAGCCCGATCACGTGCTGGTGCTGGTCCCGGCGCGCTTCGCCGTGCAGGTGATCCGCGACGCCGCAGCAGCCGGCGCACGCTCCGCCACCATCGTCACCTCGGGCTTCAGCGAGCTGCAGGATGAGGAAAGCCAGAAGCTCGCCGCCGAATTGCAGACGGCGATACGCGAGACCGGGCTTGCGGTCACCGGGCCGAACTGCCTCGGCAATTTGAGCGCCGGCGAGAAGCTCTTCACCAATATCGACGACCGCGTCGTCACCATGGAGCAAGGCGCGGTGGCGATCGCCGGGCAGTCCGGCGCCATCGTCATGGCGATCCGCCAGGCGCTGGAGGATCGCGGCGTCGGCGTCGGTTATATGGTGACATCAGGCAACGAGGCCGGACTCGAGACGCCGGACCTGATGCGCTATTTCGCCGAGGACCCGAGCATCAAGGTGATCGTCGTCTACCTCGAAGGCGTACGTAACACCAAGGCGTTCCGCGACGCCTGCAAGGCGGCGCGCGCCGCGAGCAAGCCCGTGATCGCGCTCAAGCTCGGCGCCTCCGAAGGCGGCCGCGCCGCGGCGATGGCGCATACCGGCGCGCTCGCAGGCTCGATCGAGACGTTCGACGCGATCGCAACGCGCGAAGGCGTGATCCGCGTCGGCGGGCTGGACGAGCTGATCGAGACCACCGAATGCTTCGTTCACGCGGCCGTCCCCAAGGGCAACCGGCTCGCCGCCGTCACGCTGTCCGGCGGCAAGCGCGGCATGCTGCTCGACGCCTTCTACAAGGAAGGGCTGAACTTCGCTCCGCTCAGCCCGCATGTCGGCTCCGAACTCGCGAAGATGCTGGGGCCGGGCTCGATCGTCGGCAATCCGCTCGATGCCGGCTTTGCCGCGGTCGTCGATCCCTCCGTCTACATGAAGTCGATCAAGCTGATGATCGACGACCCTGATATCGATATCGTCATCATCGATGCCGAGCTGCCCAAGGCGCCGCACGAATTGCGCGAGCGCAATCTGCGCATCGTCGACGAGATGGCGCGCCAGGGCGGCAAGCCCGTGATCTACATCAGCGCGATGTCGATCGGCTTCACCGAGTTCACCAAGAGCTTGCGCAAATCGCTGCCGCATCTTGCGGTGATGCAGGGCATGGACCGCGCGGTGACCGCGATCAAGTCGCTGCTCGATTACGCCAGGCTGCGGAAAGCAGTGCCTGATATCGTCTCGAGCTCGAAACCTTCCGCACGCGCCGTGCTGGAGAAGGCGTTGAGATCCGCAAGCGGCGCCGCGCTCGACGAGGTCGCCTCGAAGAAGCTTCTGAAGGCCTATGGCATCCCGATCTCGAAGGAAGCGATCGCGCAAACTGCTGCGGAGGCGGCCAAGATCGCCAAGCAGATCGGATTCCCGGTCGTGGCGAAGGTCGTCAGCGCCGAGATCCTGCACAAATCCGACATCGGCGGCGTGGTGCTGAACCTCAACAGCGCCGCCGAGGTGAAGAAGGCGTTCGCCGACATCACCGTGCGGGTTGCGAAGCTGAAGGGCAAGCCGAAGCTCGACGGCATCCTGATCGCACAACAGGTCAAGGCCGAGCTCGAGCTCGTGGTCGGCGCCTCGCTCGATGCCGAGATGGGACCGGTCGTGCTGTTCGGCACCGGCGGCATCGACATCGAGCTGATGAAGGACGTGGCGCTCGCCGGCGCGCCGCTTGACGAGACCGAGGCGCGGCTCCTGATCGGCCGCACCAAGGCCGGCATCAAGATGCGCGGCTATCGCGGCAAGCCTGCCCTGCACGAGGCCTCCGCGGTGAAAGCGCTGGTCGGCCTGTCCAATCTGATCGCGGATGCCGGCGACCGCATCGCATCGATCGACATCAACCCGTTCCTGATCAACGCCAAGACGGGCGTCGCCGTCGATGCCCTGATCGTGCTGAACAATGCCGCGGCAAAGCGCGCGGCAGGACATTGAGGCGCCGTGGCCCGTAGGGCGGATTAGCGCCAGCGTAATCCGCCAGCTTGCACGGCTAGAGGCGAGAACGGCGGGTTACGCTTCGCTAACCCGCCCTGCTTACCATAGCGGCCATCTTCCAACTTCCCCGCTTTGGCCGTAAAACCTCCCCCGCATGGCACGCGCGAGCAATCTGGTGATCGGAACGGCGACGCTGGCGGTGATCGCCGTGGCGTTCGGCGGCGTGCTCGGCGTGCAGAAATGGCGCACCATGCAGAGCCGCAGCCAGTTGCGCGTGGTATTCGAGGGCGGGTCCGCCAGCGGCCTGCGTCGCGGCGGGCCGGTCAATTTCGACGGGGTCCCCGCGGGCCAGATCCTGTCGATCAAGCTGGACAATCCGCGCAGGATCGTCGCGCTGGTCATGCTCGACAACACCGCGCCGATCCGCAAGGACACCGTGGCGGGCATCGAGTTCCAGGGCCTCACCGGCGTCGCCGCGATCTCGCTGATCGGGGGCGCGCCCTCCGCGCCACCGGTGCCGCTGGACTCGGACGGCATCCCGGTGCTGACCGCCGATCTCAGCGACGCCGAAACCATCGTCGACACCCTGCACAGCGTCGACCGCACGATCGTCAGCAACGCTCCCGCGATCAAGGAGGGCCTGCGCACGTTCGAAGACTATACCGCCGATCTCCGCAGCAAGGGCGGCGAGATCGATTCCGTCATGGCCAAGGTCGACAGCGCCTTCGCGGGCTTCGACAAGGCGGTCACGAAGATCGAGGGCGTCGTGCCCGGCTTCGTCGACGGCAAGGCCGACGAGCTGTACGAGAAGATCAAGGGACTGCATGAGCTCGCCGACATCATGAGGAAGAAATCGGCGGGCTATCTCGAAGACATCCGTCGCTCGCTGCTCGACGTCAGCGAAGCCGCCAACAAGATGAGCGGGACGCCAACCCCCGCCGCCGCTGCCCCGCGCCCACCACGCAAGCCCGAGCAGAAGAAGAAGCAGTAGCCCGCTTCTCTTATCCTCCCCTGGAGGGTCGCAGTCCCGCCTGGCCTGGCGACAACGCCTCACCAGGCGTAGCGCACGACGCCCTTGCCGGCGGTGGAGCGCGTGACGTTCGAGAACTCGCCTTCGAAGGTCGCCGACGCAGACCAGCCGTTCATCCAGTTCATCTGCACTGATGCCGTGGTCAGCGCAGCATCGCGCGCTTGAACCGCGCCGTTCACGACAAAAGCCGATCCCGGCAACGTCTGGAACACCGCGGCGGCGGTGCGGTCCGGATTGTAATCATGCGCCCAGGCGAGGCGGCCGCGCAGGGTCAGAAGGCCGCCGGCCGCGGCAAACGACCTGTCCGCGCGCAGGCCGAGTTCGGTGCGGGTGCTGGTCACGTCCTTGGCGGCATAGTTGAGCGCGAAGACGTTGCTGCCCACCACGGCCGACTCGGCATAGGAGGGAAGGCTGAACAGAGTGGCTTGGAGCGCCGCATAGGGCGTGACGCCGGCCCACTGCATGGCATGGCGATAGCCGCCTTCGATGCGGCCGGAGACCGCGTTGGCGTTGAACTGCGCGCGCAGCTGGTCGTAACCGGCAGCCGTCACGACGCGGTTGGTCGTGACGTCCTGCCAGCCATAGGCCAGCGCCGCCGTGATGTAAGCCGGTCCGGCCGTATGACGCACGAAGGCGCCGGCCTGGAACAGATCGGAACGGCCCCAACCGAGACCGTTGACGTTGAAGCCGGTCCCGCCGCCCGCGAGGGCGAAGCCCGCAACCGTCGACGGCGAGAAGCGGTAGTCGAGACCGACGGCAGTGCCATAGACATTGCTGGTCGTGCCGTTCGAGCCGAGGCCGGCATTGCCGTCGGTGGTCTGCGAGCCGCCATAGCCGGCCGCCCACACATCCCAGCGTTGCTCGAACGTCGCAGTCGGCGCCTTGAACGAGGCAAAGGCGTCGCGAGCGTTCTTGTCGCGTCCATTGGTGTCCGCGGCAAATGGCGTCGCGGCGGGCGTGCCGCTGCGTCCCGCACCGAAAACGTCGGTCAACAGGCTCATGAACAGATTCATCGCATTGAACGTCGTCTGCTGCGATCCCGTCCCCGGCTCGCCGGAGGCCTGCGTCAGGCCGCCCGGCCCGAGACCTGCGAATTCGGCTCGCAGAAAGCCATTGGCGTTGAAGAAATTCTGAAGCGTCGTGGCGACGTTCTTCTGATTGACGTTGAGCGCGTATTTCGCGCCATAGTCGAGCGCAAAATCGAGAAAGACCTCGTTCGCTCCGACACTCGTCGTGCCGATTAGGCCGCCCGGCGCGGCGACGCCGGAGAAATTCCCTGTGGGAGTGCCGAAGAACTCCATGATCGAATAATGCTTCTTCACCGCAGCGCCCGGATACAGCGCGACGCCGACGGTGCCGTCCAGCGTGACATTGCCGTTGACGATCGCCTGGCTCGTGCTGGAACCGCTGCCGACCTGCACGACATAGACCGAGCCTGGCTGGAAGGTGAGATCGCCCTGAACCTGCATGCTCGAGCCCGGGCCGCCGTCACCCGGCGCATAGATGCCGCCGCTGGCGATGATTGTATTGCCGACCTGCCCGGCGCCGTACAGCGCGCCGCCCGCATTGACGGTCGTCAGGCTCGATTGGGAGATATCGCCATCGACACGCAAGATGCCGCCGTTCACCGTGGTGGTGCCGGTGTAGGTGTTGGCGCCAGAGAGGATCAGCGTGCCGCTGCCGACCTTCTCCAGCGAGCCCGGACCGGCGGGACCGCAACCGCAGCTATCACCGATGACGCCACTGACTTCCGTCGACAAATTGTTGCCGCCGACGACCAGCGTGTTGCCGCCACCGATGTAATAGAAGCCGCTGCCTTCGATCGATCCTGCGGTGATGCGACCATCGCCGGCCGGGCCGGTGCCTCCGCCGAAATCGACGACGCCGGTCCCGGTGGTGATGAAGCGCGCATTGCCGCCGGTGGAATTGTCGAAAAACTCTGTCCTGCCGCCGTCCCTGGTGATGATGGTGGCGTTGCCCGCGGTCGCGAACTCACCGAAATCGGTAACACCGTCGGTCTCGTTGATGATCGTGGCATTGCCGGCGGTCGCTGTGCTTCCGGGGCTCGCGCCAAACGAGGTGGCGCCAAGATCCTTGTTGAGGATCGTCGCCGAACCAGCCGAGGCCTGTTCGATGAAGGCGGTGAGGCCGACGTTCTGATTGGTGATCGTGGCGCTGCCCGCGCTGGTGTTGCCGAAGAAGGCGGTCACACCGCCGTCATTGACAATGGTCGCGCGCGCGGCCGTCGCGGTGTCGGTGCCGCCTCCGGCCACATCGCCGAAAATCACCTGGCCGTTGTTGGTGATCGACATGGAGCCGGCTGACGTTGCATTGAGGAACATCGTCGTCCCGCTGAAAGCGTTCGAGAGCGAAGTCACACCGGACATGTCGGCATTGACGATCTTGAGCGAACCCTCATTGGTGATCCCACCGACGATGCTGGCGGTATGAGTTGCATCACCGAGTTGCAGCGAGCCGCAGGTGCAGATGAAGGTGTCGCCGGTGTAGGTATTGGCACCGAGCAACGCAAGCAAACCGGGTCCTTGCACGGAGATGCCGCCGCTGCCGACGATGCGGGAGGCGATCACGGCCGAGGGATCACCGGTGCCGGTCACGTCGGCGGTGATGAATGTGGTGCCGCCCGGCGCCAGCCTGAGATCGCCGCCCTGGATGGTGTAGATCGAGCCGTCGCCGGTGATGTCGAACCCCACGAGGCCGGTCAGTTGCACGCCGCTAGGTGCCACCGTCACCGTGCCGCCCGACGCCGGGATCGAAGGGCCACTGCTGCCGAATTGGATGCCCGCGGACGCCGGATCATAGGCCGTGCTGGTCGAGCCAAAGAAGTCGGTCCAGTTGGTGGTGGTGGTGTCCCAAACGCCGCCTCCGCCGTTGACGGCGCCGTTCGGCGTGGTCTGTGATCCGTTGAAGACCTGAGCCCGCGCGGGGCTCGCGAGTGCGATCGCGCCCAAGACCAGCGCACCCAAGACGAGCGCGCCCAAGGCGAGGCTCGCGCCGAGGGCCGCGCGCATGTCCGCAGCACTCCGGCGCAGGCAACCCCGCCCGCTCGATCGCGACCACCCGCCCAACGCCAGCTCCTCAGCCGCGGCGCTCCCCAGCGGCGCCGGAGGGAACTTAGGCGATGAGGGTGAGCAGTAGAACTACGGTGTCTCGGGAATCTGCCAACGCGACCGCGACTCGGACGGATTCAACAGACCATGTTGCAGCCGCGCCACGGTTTTGCCGAATACCATTCCCATCCCGCGCATGCGGACATGTCAGATCGTCCGCTCATATGGACGGCCGTTCACATCAAGGACTGGTCACCGACCTCGTGGCGCCAGCAAAGCCTCAATAGTTGCTTGGAGACGAGCCATTCGGAATGCCGTCGATCGGGCATTCGTCGGTCCCCGGCGTCGAGCGGGTCATCGCCTCGACCATGTCGCGCGTGCCTTCGGGATCCTTGATCCAGTTCTTGTAGAAATCATAGGGACATGCCGCGACGCCGCGCGGGCTATCGCCGGAATTGATCATGCCGGTGTAGCCACGGTGGACCAGCTTGTAGAGATGGTTCTGCGACTGGCCGTTGCGGCGCGCGTCGCGAATCAGATGCTTCGAGAGCTGCGCGTATTGGATGCCGTAATCCTCCTCGCCGCATTCGCCGAGCGTGCGGCCGTCGAAGCCGATGATCGCGGAGTGACCGAAATACGAGTAGACGCCGTCGAAGCCGGCGGCATTGGCGACCGCGACATAGACGTTGTTGGCCCAGGCCATCGCTTTCGAGATCAGAACCTGCTGCTCCTTGGCGGGATACATGTAGCCCTGGCAGCGCACGATCAGCTCGGCGCCCTTCATGGCGCAGTCACGCCAGATCTCCGGAAAATTGCCGTCATCGCAGATGATCAGGCTGACCTTCATGCCCTTCGGGCCTTCGGAGACATAGGTGCAATTGCCGGGATACCAGCCCTCGATCGGCACCCACGGCATGATCTTGCGGTACTTCTGGACGATCTCGCCCTTGTCGTTCATCAGGATCAGCGTGTTGTACGGCGCCTTGTGCGGATGCTCCTCGTGACGCTCGCCGGTGAGCGAGAACACGCCCCACACTTTCGCCTTGCGGCAGGCCTCGGCGAAGATGGCCGTCTCTTCACCGGGCACCGAGCACGCCGTCTCGTACATCTCCTTGGAGTCGTACATGATGCCTTGCGTCGAATATTCCGGGAAGATCACCAGATCCATGCCGGGCAGACCGGCCTTCATGCCCACCAGCATGTCGGCGATCTTGCGGGCGTTATCGAGCACCTCGGCCTTGGTGTGCAAGCGGGGCATCTTGTAGTTGACGACCGCGACGCCGACCGTGTCGTTGCTGCTGGAAATGTCGCCGTGAAGCATTTTGAGCGCTCCTGTCTTTTGTTTGTTCGAGGTCTTCGCACTAGTGGCTGATCATCCAGGGCCGCGCGGTCGGAAAGCCCTTGGCGCCGCTCTTGGTCTTGGTCACCAGCCGTGCCGGTTTCTTGCTGTCCGCCGAGCCCTTGTCCTTGAGCGTCTTTCCCGAGGAGCAGCAGCCACAGCCGGGGCCGTGCGAGGCCTTGTATTGCGCCAGCGTCTGCGGCGCATGCGAGCTGCGCTCGTTGACGGCGTGCGCCTTGCGCTTGTCTGACGGCATGCAGAAAAAATTCGGCGCGGTCAGGATCACCCGAGGCGCCATGGTCTCGCAATGCGGGCAGCTTTGCGGATCGTCGCATTCGGCCATCGGGCGCAGATCCTTGAACGGACCGCAATCGTCACAGAGATATTCGTAGACCGGCATCGTTGATTCCTACGCATTTGGTGACCGCTTGTGCGGAAACAGTCCCTCTCCCCGCGAGAACGGGGAGAGGGAGCGCTGCCGTCACTTGTCCGGCGAGATCGGCATCTGGATGTCGCCGGTGATGTGCTTGATGGGCCCGGCTGCCGACGGCATCACGTCGAAGTCGAAGATCTCGGTCGGCAGCCATAGCGTGGCGCAGGCATTGGGCACGTCGACCACGCCGGAGATGTGGCCCTGGCACGGCGCAGTGCCGAGGATCGAATAGGCCTGGGCGCCGGAGTAGCCGAACTTCTTCAGATACTCGATCGCATTGAGGCAGGCCTGGCGGTAGGCGATGTGGACGTCGAGATAATGCTGCTTGCCGGCCTCATCCACCGAGATGCCCTCGAAGATGAGATAGTCCTTGTAATTCGGCGTGATCGGCGACGGCTTGAAGATCGGATTCTTGATGCCGTATTTGGCCATGCCGTCCTTGATCACCTCGACCTTCAGATGCAGCCAGCCGGCCATCTCGATGGCGCCGCAGAAGGTGATCTCGCCGTCGCCCTGGCTGAAGTGCAGATCGCCCATCGAAAGTCCCGCGCCGGGCACATAGACCGGGAAGTAGATCTTCGAGCCACGCGAGAGATCCTTGATGTCGCAATTGCCGCCATGCTCGCGCGGCGGCACGGTGCGCGCACCTTCCGCGCCGATCTTGGCCTTGACGTCTCCCTTGGCGCGTCCGCCATGGGCGGTCGGCGCGAATGGCGGATTGGCGAGGCCGGGCACGCGGGTCGGGTTGGTCGAGATCAGCTCGGCTTCGCGCTTGTTCCAGGTGTCCAGCATCTTCGGATCGGGCAGACAGCCGATCAGGCCGGGATGAATGAGGCCGGCGAAATTGACGCCGGGCACGTGGCGCGACGAGGTGTAGAGGCCCTTGATGTCCCAGATCGACTTCTGCGCCAGCGGGAAATGGTCAGTGAGGAAGCCGCCGCCATTCTGCTTGGAGAAGAAGCCGTTGAAGCCCCACAGGCTCTCCTTGAGCGGGCCGACGTCGAGAAGGTCAACGACGAGCAGGTCGCCGGGCTCGGCGCCCTTGACGCCGATCGGGCCGGACAGGAAGTGCACGATCGACAGGTCGATATCGCGCACGTCATCGGCGGAATCGTTGTTCTTGATGAAGCCGCCGGTCCAATCATAGGTCTCGATGATGAAATCGTCGCCGGGATTGACCCAGGCCACGATCGGGATGTCGGGGTGCCAGCGGTTGTGCACCATGTCATTATCGTAAGCCGACTTGGTGAGATCGACCTTGATCAGTGTCTCTGGCATCGAGATGCTCCCCTTTTACACGGTTGGTTAGACGGACAGATATTTCGAGACCTGAGCGGCATCGACGGCGTCGCGCGGGTCGTCGCGAACGATCTCGCCGTTCTCGATCACCAGCACACGGTCGGCGATCTCAAGCGCGAAGCTCAGCACCTGCTCTGACACGACGATCGAGAGGCCCTTCTCGTCGCGGATGCGCTTCAGGGTGCGTGCCATCTCCTTGATGATCGAGGGCTGGATGCCTTCGGTCGGCTCATCCAGCAGCAGAACTTTCGGCTTCGTCGCGAGTGCGCGGGCGATGGCGAGCTGTTGTTGCTGGCCGCCCGAGAGATTGCCGCCGCGACGGCCTTTCATTTCCAGCAGCACCGGGAATAATTCGTAGATGTCGCCGGGCACCTCGGATTCACCCGCGACGACGAGCCCGGTCTCAATGTTCTCCTTCACCGTCATGGTCGAGAAGATCATGCGGCCCTGAGGCACATAGGCGAGGCCCTTGGCGACGCGCTCATAGCTCCTGAGGCCGCCGAGCTCGGCGCCATCCATGGTCACCGAGCCGCTCTTCGCCGGCAGGATGCCCATCAGTGACTTCATCAGCGTGGTCTTGCCCATGCCGTTGCGGCCCATGATCGCCACGATCTCGTTGGGCGCGACCTTGACGTTGAGCCCGTGCAGCACCTCGCTCTGGCCGTAGGCGACGTGGAGGTCGGAGATTGCCAGCATTAGTACGCCTCCTGGGCTCGATATGTCTTCTTCCTTCTCCCCTTGTGGGAGAAGGTGGCGCGGACGCAGTCCGCGACGGATGAGGGGTCTGCATCCGCGAATGCGAGAAGCAGTTTGACTCGCGGAGAGATACCCCTCACCCGGATCGCCTGCGCGATCCGACCTCTCCCACAAGGGGAGAGGTGCACCGGCGTTGCCGCGACAGGCTCGCTCGACGTCATGTCTCAGTGACCCAGATAGACTTCGATGACCTTGGGATCGTTCTTGACCTTCTCCATGGTCCCCTCCGAGAGGATCTGGCCCTGGTGAAGCACGGTGACCTTGTGGGCGATGTCTTCGACGAACTTCATGTCGTGCTCGATCACCAGCACCGAGCGGTTCTTGATGATGCGGTTGAGCAGCTCGGCGGTCTTGGTGCGTTCGGACACGCTCATGCCGGCGACGGGCTCGTCGAGCATCAACAGGTCCGGATCCTGGATCAGCAGCATGCCGATCTCGAGCCACTGCTTCTGGCCGTGGCTGAGCTCGTCGGCATAGGTGTTGAGCTTGTCCTTGAGGAAGATCATCTCCGCGACCTCCTCGACCCGATCCTTCACGAGCTGATCGCGCTGGAAGGTCAGCGAGCCGAACACGGTGCGACCGCGCGGAAACGAGATTTCGAGGTTCTCGAACACGGTGAGGTCCTCGAAGACCGACGGCGTCTGGAATTTGCGCCCGACGCCGGTCTGCACGATCTCGTTCTCCCTCATCTTCGTGAGCTCCTTGCCACGAAACTGAATCGAGCCCGAGGTCGCCTTGGTCTTGCCGCAGATCAGGTCGAGCACCGTGGTCTTGCCGGCACCGTTGGGACCGATGATGACGCGGATCTCGTTCTCCTCGACGTAGAAGGATAGATCGTTCACCGCCTTGAACCCGTCGAACGAGACGGTCAGGCCGGAGACGGCGAGCAGGAAGTCCTTGGGCTGGTGTCCGACGAGCATGATTGATCCCCTCACTCTGCCGGTGCGCCGTCGGCGACCGAATTGTCTTTCCAGTCCGACTTCGGCTTGCGCGAGGCGAACAGCCAATCGATGCGCGGCTGCACGTAGTCGGCCCACAGCCCGGACAGACCGTTCGGGAAGGCGAGCACGACCGCGATGAACAGCGCGCCGAGGCCGAACAGCCAGAGCTGCGGGAAGGATTCCGACAGGCTGGTCTTGGCGAAGTTCACCAGGATCGCGCCCCAGATCGCGCCGAAGATCGACATGCGCCCGCCGACCGCGGTGTAGATCACCATCTCGATCGACGGCACGATGCCGACGAAGGACGGCGACATGAAACCGACGTTGAGCGCAAACATGGCGCCGCCGATCGCTGCGAAGACCGCGGCCATGCAGAAGGCGAAGATCTTGAAATTGGCGACGCTGTAGCCGGAGAAGCGGACGCGATCCTCCTGTTCGCGCATCGCCACCAGAATGCGGCCGAGCTTGGTCAGGCGGATGAACTGCGCGATGCCGATGCAGGCGAACAGCAGCACCACCTCGACGAAGTAGAGGATGATCTTGGCGTGGTCGGGCCGGATGTCCCACCCCTTGAGGGTGCGTAGGTCGGTCATGCCGTTGATGCCGCCGGTGTAGCCCTGCTGACCCACGATGAGGATGGTGAGAATGGCGGCGACGGCCTGGGTGATGATCGCGAAATAGGTGCCGCCGACGCGGCGCTTGAACATCGCGGTGCCGATGATCAGGGCGAACAGGCCGGGGACCAGGATGATGGCGAGGATCGTGAAGGTGAGGCTGTGAAACGGCTGCCAGAACAACGGCAACGACGTGATCTGATTCCAGTCCATGAAATCGGGAATGCCGGGCGTCGACTGGATCTTGGTGTTCTCGACGCTGGAGGCTTCCAGCTTGAGGAACATCGCCATGCAATAGCCGCCAAGGCCGAAGAACACGCCCTGCCCCAGGCTCAAAATGCCGCCATAACCCCAGCAGAGCACGAGGCCGAGTGCGACGAAGGCGTAGGTCAGATATTTCGCGACCAGATTGAGACGGAACACGTCCAGCGTCAGCGGCAGGATCACGAACAGCACTGCGGCGAGCGCAATGAAACCCATGAGCTCGGATCGATTGAAGAAGCGTGAGTTGATCATGACTTGCCTGCTTCTTGTTATTTGCGGACCTTGAGGGCGAAGAGACCCTGCGGCCGCAGCATCAGGATGCCGACGACAGCGAGCAGCGTGAGCACCTTGGCCATCGAGCCCGACATGAAGAACTCGAGCGTCGACTGCGTCTGCGAGATCGAGAAGGCCGAGGCGATGGTGCCGAGCAGGCTCGCGGCGCCGCCGAACACGACGACCAGAAACGTATCGACGATGTAGAGCTGGCCCGACGTCGGCCCGGTCGAGCCGATCATGGTGAAGGCGCTGCCGGCGACACCCGCGATGCCGCAGCCGAGGCCGAAGGTGTAGCGATCGACCTTCTCGGTGTTGATGCCGACGGCGCCGGCCATGATGCGGTTCTGCACGACGGCACGCACCTGGCGGCCCCAGCGCGATTTGTACATCACGTAGGCGACCGAGATGGTGATCAGCACCGTGAGACACATCACGAAGACGCCGTTGATCGGCACTTCGATGCTCTCAGTGACGTGCAGCGAGCCGAGCATCCATTGCGGCAGCTCGACACCGACCTCGCGCGCGCCGAACACGGAGCGATAGCCCTGCTGCAGCATCAGGCTGAGACCCCAGGTGGCGAGCAGCGTGTCGAGCGGACGTTTGTAGAGGTGGCGTATCAGCGCCCATTCCACCAGCATGCCCAGCGCGCCGGATGCCACGAAGGCCAGGATCATCGCGAGGAAGAAATAGCCGCTGAACAGGCTGGGCAAATAGGCCTGGAACAGATTGGAGGTCATCCAGGTGACGTAGGCCCCGAGGATCATGAACTCGCCATGGGCCATGTTGATGACGCCCATCTGGCCGAAGATGATGGCGAGCCCGAGCGCCATCAGGACGTAGACCGAGAACAGGATCAGTCCTGCAAAGCCCTGCATGACGAAGATCGAGCCGAGATCACCAAGCGAGTAGTCGCCGAACATCGATGTCCTCCGTCAGGGATAAGGGTCCCGCGTCGCGAGCAGGTTCGCGACGCGGGGGTCTTGGGCGTGGATTTGCGGTCCACGCCAGGGAGCGGGTTGTGCTGAGGGCAGCGCGGCCGGGTTGCGCTTACTGGTAGCCCTTCGGGAACGGATCGGGCTCGACGAGATCGGCGGTCTCGAAGATCAGCTCGAACTGGCCATCGAGCTTGGCGCGGCCGACGCGGGTCTTCGACCAGAGGTGATGGTTCTCGTGAATGCGCACATAGCCTTCCGGCGCCCCCTTGAACTCGACGCCGGGCGAGGCCGCGGCGATCTTGTCGACGTCGAAGGAGCCGGCCTTCTCGACCGTCAATTTCCACAGCCACGGGCCGAGATAGGCAGCCTGGGTGACGTCTCCGATGACGGTCTTCTCGCCCCACATCTTCTTGAACGCCGAGACGAAGGCCTTGTTGTTGGCATTGTCGAGCGACTGGAAGTACTTCATGCAGGCATAGGCGCCGGCAATGTTCTCGCCGCCGATGCCGTCGATTTCGTCCTCGGTCACCGAGATCGTCAGCAGCGCCTGCTTGGAGAGGTCGATGCCGGCAGCCTTGAGCTGCTTGTAGAACGCCACGTTCGAGCCGCCGACGACGTCGGTGAAGATGACGTCGGGCTTGGTCAGCTTGATCTTGTTGATGACCGAATTGAACTGGGTGTTGCCGAGCGGATAATATTCCTCGCCGACAACCTTGCCCTTCAGCACGTTCTCGACGTGCTTGCGCGCGATCTTGTTCGAGGTGCGCGGCCAGATGTAGTCGGAGCCAATGAAGAAGAACGACTTCGCGCCCTTCTCCTTGGCGATCCAGTTCAGGCCGGCGAGGATCTGCTGGGTCGCCTCCTGACCGGTGTAGATGACGTTCTTGGACTGCTCGAGGCCTTCATAGAAGGTCGGGTAATAGAGCATGCCGTTGTACTGCTCGACCACCGGCAGCACCGCCTTGCGCGAGGCCGAGGTCCAGCAGCCCATGATGGCCGCGACCTTGTCGTTGACCAGGAGCTTCTTGGCCTTTTCCGCGAAGGTCGGCCAATCGCTGGCGCCGTCTTCCTGGATGAACTTGATCTTGCGCCCGAGCACGCCGCCCGCGGCGTTGATCTGCTCGATGGCGAGCTTCTCGGCCTGGATCGAGCCGGTCTCGGAGATCGCCATGGTGCCGGTCGCCGAATGCAGGATGCCGACGGTCACCTCGGTGTCGGTGACCGCAAGACCCGTGGTGTTGACCGCCGAGGTCGCCGGCGCCTGGGCGAATGACGCCCGCGGCAGCATCGTGATGGCCGGCACGGCGGCCATTCCCATCAATAATTTGCGCCGAAGCGGCGACAACAGGCCCTTGTTTGCTTCGTCCGACATGAGCACCCCACTTTTGTTCGAGAACACGCGATTGGTGCGGTGAGGATGGCTCGGATTTATGCAGCGTAAGCATACGCAAGATCGCGTATACTGCACCGCAAAATGCCGACGTAGGCTTTTGGTACGGAATTTGCGAGGGCACGGGGTCCGTATCGGGAGTGGGGTAGAGCGTGGCAGGGCGGCAGCGAATAGACCGCGTCAGGCGCCAGTACAATCAGTGGGTCGCCAACCAGACGCTTGAGGACTACGCGCTGCGCTTCACGGCCAAGAGCGCACGCCGCTGGTCCGCCGCCCGGGTCGCCAACACCGCGCTCGGCGCAATCTCGTTCCTGGCGATGGAGGCGATCGGCGGCACCATCACCCTGAACTATGGCGTCACCAACGCGACCGCCGCCATCCTCGTGGTTTCCCTCATTATCTTCTGCTGTGGCGTGCCGATCGCCTATTATGCCGCCAAATGCGGCATCGACATCGATCTGCTGACGCGCGGCGCCGGTTTCGGCTATATCGGCTCGACCGTCACCTCGCTGATCTACGCGTCCTTCACTTTCATCTTCTTTGCAATCGAGGCCGTAATCCTCGCCTCGGCGCTCGAGATGTGCTTCGGGATCCCGCGGCCGATCGGCTATCTGATCAGTGCCGTCGTCATCATCCCGCTGGTGGCCTACGGCATCACGCTGATCAGCCGCTTCCAATTGTGGACGCAGCCGCTGTGGATCGTGCTCCACATCATTCCGTTCGCGGCGATCGCCTGGCACAATCCGCACTCCTTCACGGAATGGCGCAAATTCTCGGGCGAGCACGGCGATCTCAACGGCCAATTCGACCTGCTCCTGTTCGGAGTCGCGGCCTCGGTGGTGTTTTCGCTGGTGGCGCAGATCGGCGAGCAGGTCGACTTCCTGCGCTTCCTGCCGCGCGACCGCCGCGCGTCCAGGGCCTCCTGGTGGATCGCGCTGATGAGCGCGGGACCGGGCTGGATCGTGCTCGGCGCGCTGAAACTGCTGGCGGGCTCGTTCCTCGCCTTCTTCGCGCTCAGCCATGGGGTGCCGCCCGAGGAGGCCGCCGAACCCGCGCATATGTATCTCGAAGCGTTCCGCTATGTGCTGTCGCAGCCTGACCTTGCGCTGGCATTGACCGGCACGTTCGTGATCCTGTCGCAGGTGAAGATCAACGTCACCAACGCCTATGCCGGCTCGATCGCCTGGTCGAACTTCTTCTCGCGCCTGACCCACAGCCATCCCGGCCGCGTGGTCTGGCTGGTCTTCAACGTCATCGTGGCGCTGCTGCTGATGGAGATCGGCGTCTACAAGGCCCTGGAGCAGACGCTGGCGCTCTATTCCAACGTCGCGATCGCCTGGGTCGGGGCGCTGGTCGCCGATCTCGTCGTCAACAAGCCGCTGGGCTTGAGGCCGGAGCAGATCGAGTTCAAGCGCGCGCATCTCTACGACGTCAATCCTGTCGGCGTCGGCGCGATGACGATCGCGACCATCGTCTCCATCAGCGCCTTCTACGGCTTGTTCGGACCTACCGCGAAGGCGCTGTCGGCTTTCATCGCGCTCGCGGTCGCCTTCATCGCCGCACCGCTGATCGCCTGGGCCACGGACGGCAAGTACTACATCGCGCGCAAGCCGAAGCGGAGCTGGCAGAACCTCGAGGCGATCCAGTGCTGCATCTGCGAGCACGCGTTCGAGCCGGAGGACATGGCGTCCTGCCCCGCTTACGCCGGGCCGATCTGCTCCTTGTGCTGCTCGCTCGACGCCCGCTGCCACGATCTCTGCAAGCCGCACGCCCGGATCCAGGTGCAGGTGTCGGAGACGCTGGGCAAGCTGATGCCGCAGCCGATCTATGCGCGGATCAACTCGCAGCTCGGCCAGTATATCGGCGTGTTCGCAGTCTCCGCCGGCCTCGTCGCGCTGGTGCTGGGCCTGATCTATCTGCAGACCTCGGCGAGTGTGCATGGCGAGAATGCGCTGGTCTCCGACGTGCTGTGGAAGGTGTTCTTCTCGCTGAGCATCATCATCGGCGTGGTGGCCTGGCTGTTCGTGCTGGCGCAGCAGAGCCGCCGCGCGGCCGAGGCCGAGACACGGCGGCAGACCACGCTGCTGATCCAGGAGATCGACGCCCACAAGCGCACCGACGCCGAGCTCCAGCGTGCCAAGGAGGTCGCCGAATCCGCCAACCTCGCCAAGAGCCGCTACGTCGTGGGCTTGAGCCACGAGTTGCGCTCGCCGCTGAACGCGATCAGCGGCTATGCGCAGCTGCTCGAGCAGGATACGACGCTGAGCACCAAGCCGCGCGACCAGGTCCGCGTCGTCCGCCGCAGCGCCGACCACCTCTCCGGCCTGATCGACGGCATTCTGGACATCTCCAAGATCGAGGCGGGACGGCTGTATCTGTCGCGCGACGAGGTGCGCCTCAGCGAATTCCTCGATCAGCTCGTCGGCATGTTCCGCCTTCAGGCCGCAGCCAAGGGCATCGACTTCGTGTTTCGTCGGCCGCCACATCTCCCTCTCGTCGTCTATGCCGACGAGAAGCGGCTGCGTCAGGTGCTGATCAATTTGCTCTCCAACGCGATCAAGTTCACCCAGACCGGCAGCGTGCAGTTCGTCGTGCATTATCGCAGCCCCGTCGCCGAGTTCGAGGTGATCGATACCGGTCCGGGCATCCGGAACGACGATCTCGAGCGCATCTTCGCGCCCTTCGAGCGCGGCGCGCTCGGTGTCTCGCAGCCGCAGACCGGTACCGGGCTCGGCCTCACCATCAGTCGGCTGCTCGCCGGTGTGATGGGCGGCGATATCAAGGTCTTGAGCACGGTCGGCGCCGGCTCGACGTTCAAGGTCAAGATCCTGTTGTCGGAGGTCGCCAACCCGCAGCGCATTGCGCCGGTGGAGGCCCCGGTCTCCGGGTATCACGGCGCGCGCAAGACCATCCTCATCACCGACGACGATCCCGTGCATCGCGACCTGCTGCGCGAGGTGCTGACGCCGCTCGGCTTCATCCTGCTCAGCGCGCCCGACGGACCCGGCTGCCTCGCGCTGGCGCAACATTGCCGGCCCGATCTGTTCCTGCTCGACATCTCGATGCCCGCCATGGACGGCTGGGCCGTGGCGGAGGCCTTGCGCGCCAGCGGCCATCACCAGGCGCGGATCCTGATGGTGTCGGCGAGCGCCATCGAGGCTCACGGTGCGCCGCTGGCGCAACCCTTTCACGACGGCTATTTGATGAAGCCGATCGACATCCCGCGGCTGCTGGAGGCAATCCGCCAGCTCCTGAAGCTCGAGTGGCAGTACGGCTCGGACGAAATCGCGGTGCCATTCTGGCGGCCGGAGAGCGGATCGAAGCCGCCGGTGCGGCACATCGAGGCGCTGATCGGGCTCGGCCGGATCGGCTACGTCAAGGGCATCCAGTTGAAGCTGGACGAGATCGGCAACGAGCACCCGGAGCATGCCGACTTCGTGGCGCAGATGCGGTCGCTGGTCGACCGCTTCGATCTCGACCAGTACATGGACACATTGAAGACATTGCATGCGCATGAGCATTGAGTCGAAGAAGCGCGACGTCGCGCTCGTTGTGGATGACTCGCCCGAAACGCTTCGGCTGCTGACCGATGCGCTCGACGGCGCCGGCATGACCGTCATGGTGGCGCTCGATGGCGCGGCCGCAATGCGCATCGTCGACCAGATCACGCCCGACATCGTGCTGCTCGATGCCGTGATGCCGGGCATCGACGGCTTCGAGACCTGCCGCCGGCTCAAGCGGGATGCGGGGCTTGCCAACGTCCCCGTGATCTTCATGACGGGCCTTGCCGAAACCGAGCACATCGTGCGCGGGCTCGAGGCAGGTGGCGTCGACTACGTGACCAAGCCGATCGTGATCGAGGAGATGCTGGCGCGCATCCGCGTCCATCTCGGCAATGCCCGGCTGACGCAGAGCGCGCGCACGGCGCTCGACGTCTCCGGCCGCTTCCTGTTCGCGGTGAACCGCCAGGGCAACGTGCTATGGGCAACGCCGCAGGCGCAGAAGCTGCTGTCCGACCATCATGGCGCACAGGCCGACGATTTCGCCCTGTCGCCGTCGCTGCTGCAATGGCTGGAGCAGGCCAAGACCAAGGGCAGCGCGAAGTCTCCGGCCGCCTGTTTGCCCGACAATCCACAACTCCGGCTCTATTACATGGGCGAGACGGCGCCGAACGAGTTTCTGCTGCGGCTATCCCGGGAGTCCGGCACGGCCCTGCCCCCCGAATTCACCAGCGAGCTCGGCCTCACCACCCGCGAGGGCGAGGTGCTGGCCTGGCTCAGCAAAGGCAAGACCAACCGCGACATCGCGCAGATCCTGGGATTGAGCCCGCGCACCGTCGACAAGCACCTGGAGCAGATCTACGCCAAGCTCGGCGTGGAGAACCGGACGGCGGCCGCGGCGATTGCAGCGAATGCGACGCGGAGGAATTCGTAGGCAGGGCTCGGAATGAGTTGCCACGCCGGCCGACAAACAAACGGTGTCGTCCCGGCGAACGCCGGGACCCATACCGCGTGATCTCTCGATTTGAGCGATCACAATACCGAACGGCGAATCTTCGCCAAACCACTCCCTGTGGTTATGGGTCCCTGCTTTCGCAGGGACGACGGCGGAGTCACGGCGGCGGGTGACCATTCAATGGACCCCTGCCGAACCTCACCCATACACGAACGCCTTGTCGTCCAGATCCGTCTTCGGGATCTCGTCCTTCTCGGTCCAGTAATCCTGGCTGTGCTGCCATTCCGGCTTGTCGCCGCGCTTGGGCAACAGGTCCATGTTGCGCATCATGTAGCCGGGATTGAAGTTCTCGGGATCGATCCAGGGCAGGATCGGCATGTTGTGGTCTTCGGCGCGCAAGCTCACCTCGACTTTCTTCTTGCCCTTCGCTTTCATATGGCCGAGCAGCCGGCAGACGAAATCGGCGACGAGGTCGACGCGCAGTGTCCAGCTGGCGCGGAAATAGCCGAACACCCAGACCATGTTCGGAACGCCCGTGAACATCATGCCGCGATAGGTGACGGTATCGCCGAAGGCGAGAGGCTTGCCGTCGATCTCGAAGGCGATGTCGCCGAGCGCGGCGAGGTTGAAGCCGGTTGCGGTAACGATGACGTCGGCTTCGAGCAGCTTGCCGGATTTGAGCTGAATGCCGTTCTCGACGAAGCACTCGATCTCGTCGGTGACGACGGAGGCCTTGCCGCTGGCAATGCCCTTGAACAAATCCGCATCCGGCACGAAGGCGATGCGCTGTCGCCACGGCCGGTAGCTCGGCGTGAAATGCGTCTCGACGTCGTAATCGGGACCGAGCACCGCGCTGATCTGGCCGATCAGCTCCTTCTTCACCTGCTCGGGCTTGGACACGCAGAGTTTGGTGAAGGCGTCCTGCTCGAACAGGATCTTGCGCCGCACGATCTCGTGGATCCAGGCCTCGTCGACCTGGAGCCGGCGCAGCTCCTCCGCGATCTCGATGGCATTGCGGCCGAGCCGGAAATAGGTCGGCGAGCGCTGCAACATGGTGACGTGTGCGCATTGGTCCGCGATGTTCGGCACCAGCGTCGCCGCGGTCGCGCCCGAGCCGATCACGACCACCTTCTTGCCCGTGAGGTCGATGTCATCAGGCCAGGTCTGGGGATGGACGATCCGGCCCTTGAAGCGGTCCATGCCTTTCCATTGCGGCGTGTAGCCTTCCGAATGGCGATAATAGCCCTGGCACATCCAGAGAAAGTTCGCGGTGAAGGTCCTGGGTTCGCCCGTGTCGGTCGTCACCGCCTCGATGGTCCAGAGATTCTGTTCGCTCGACCAGCTCGCCGAATTGATCTTGTGCTTGTAGCGGATGTGCCTGGCGATATCGTTGTCGTCGATGACCTCTTTCATATAGGAGAGGATTTCCTCGGCGGTCGCGATCGGTGGGCCGACCCAGGGCTTGAAGCTGTAGCCGAAGGTATGGAGATCGCTGTCGGAGCGAATGCCGGGATAGCGATGCGTGCTCCAGGTGCCGCCGAACGTTTCCTGCGTCTCAAGGATGACGTAGCTGGTGCCTGGCAGCTGCTTCTGGATGTGATAGGCGCTGCCGACGCCTGAGATGCCGGCACCGACGATCAGCACGTCGAAATGTTCGGAAGCTTGCTTGGTAGCGGTGTGACCGCGAACAGCGACATTCATTGTTGCTTCTATGCCTTGGTTGTTTTGTGGCCGCCCTTGATGGACGACGCGTTTCCTCCGCGCCGGCATGATCACCCGACGCGCTTCAACCTCAAAATGACATAGATCAAGCCGCGGTCAAATCACAGCGCCGCACCCCAGCTCCGCGCGGTCTGCAAGATCCAGTCGCGGTAGAGCGTGAGCGGCGTGACCCCGGTCAACCCGCCGCAACCGGCGGCGCCGTTCGGCCCCGTGGACCAGCTGATGAGGCCGACGAGCACGGGACCGTTCGGTTTGTCCTCTAATACGGGACCACCGGAATCACCGGTGCAGGCGCCGATTCCATCGCGAACACCGTTGGTTACGGGATCGACCAGCCGGATCTGGAGCGTGCCGGGCTGCCCGGTGGCAACGAGCGCGGCAACGCGCGTGGTGCCGCCGCTCTTGCCGTCACCGCGAACGGTGACGCCAATGCCTGCAATGACGAAACGGCTGCCGACCCGAATTGGAATTTGCGGCATGCCGACCGTCGCCGCGGATTTTCCCTTGAGTGGAATTTCCAGTTGCAGCAAAGCCACGTCGGCTGTGGCACGGTGCGACTGCATCGCCTGCATGTTGAAGTTCGGATGGATCGCGACGGTGCGGACGTTCAGCAATTGCGGCGCACCGTCGGTGCCACGATCGACGACCTTGTAGTCCGCGCCGGGCTGCACACAGTGGGCAACCGTCAGGACCACGCGTGGCGCAATCAAGCTGCCGGTGCAGAAATTGCCGCGCGAGCCGACGATGGTGACGACGGAACGCGCCACGCCATCCGCCTGCGGCGTGCCGCCGCCGACGATGGCCTGCGCGGGCGTGGCGAGCAGCAGCGCGGTCGTGATGAACGTGGCAAGCTTCTTCATGGGAACACGCTTCGGTATTGGCGGCGGAGGATTGCTTCGGACTGGCCCTTGCCGATAGCGCATGCTAGCCCTCTTGGAAAGGAATTGACGAGGGCAGGATAGTGGCGATCGAGGCGGTGATCTTTGATTTTGGCGGCGTGCTGACGAGTTCGCCGTTCGAGGCCTTCGCGCGATTCGAAGCCGAGCGCGGGTTGCCGATCGACATCATCCGGCGGACCAACGCCGCCAACCATCTGGAAAACGCCTGGGCCAAGTTCGAACGCGCCGAGGTCGATATCGACACGTTCGATCATCTGTTCGCCGAGGAATCTCGCGCGCTCGGCGCCGAAGTGCGCGGGCGCGACGTAATATCGCTGCTGCAGGGTGACCTGCGCCCAGAGATGGTGGAGGCGCTAAAGCGCATCAAGGCGCAGTTCAGGACCGGCTGCATCACCAACAACCTTCCGGCCAACGCCATCGGCAGCCTGACCGGGCGCTCGCTTTACATCGCCGAAGTCATGGTGCTGTTCGACCACGTCATCGAATCCGCCAAGATCGGCCTGCGCAAGCCCGACCCGCGCATCTATCAGATGATGGTGGAGACGCTGAAGGTCGATCCGAAGAGGTGCGTCTATCTCGACGATCTCGGCGTCAACCTGAAACCCGCGCGCGAGATGGGCATGACCACGATCAAGGTGACGAGCGGCGCGCAGGCCATCGCCGAGCTGGAGAAGGCGACGGGGTTGAAGCTGGCCTAGGTACCTCGTCGGAGCGAGGCACAAAGCCGTAGGGTGGGCAAAGGCGCGCAGCGCCGTGCCCACGTTCTTTCTCGATCGCCACCGATCGTGGGCACGCTACGCTTTGCCCACCCTACGAGACCTACTCCGCCGCGGCAGCGATCCGCTCCGGAAATGCCGCTGCCAGCGAGGCACGATCCGGCTTCAGCACGCCGCGCTCGGTGATGAGGCCGGTCACGAGCCGCGCCGGCGTCACGTCGAAGGCGTAATTCGCGACCGGCGATCCCTCGGGCACGATGCGCACTGTCTCCAGCCTTCCATCCGCGGTGCGGCCGGTCATGTCGGTCACCTCGACGCCGCTGCGCTGCTCGATCGGAATGTCACGAATGCCGTCATGGACCGCGAAATCGATCGTCGGAGACGGCAGCGCGACGTAGAACGGCACGCCGTTGTCGTGAGCGGCGAGCGCCTTCAGATAGGTGCCGATCTTGTTGCAGACGTCGCCATTGGCGGCGACGCGATCGGTGCCGACGATGGCGAGATCGACCATGCCGTGCTGCATCAGATGGCCTCCGGTGTTGTCCGGGATGACCGTGTGCGGCACGCCGTGATGGCCGAGCTCCCAGGCGGTGAGCGAGGCACCCTGATTGCGCGGACGAGTCTCGTCGACCCAGACATGGATCTTGATGCCGCGCTCATGCGCGAGATAGATCGGCGCCGTCGCCGTGCCCCAATCGACGGTGGCGAGCCAGCCGGCATTGCAATGCGTCAGCACGTTGACCGTCTCGCCCGGCTTTTTCGCTGCGATCGCCTCAATCAGCTTCAGCCCGTTGCCGGCAATGCCGCGGTTGATCTCGACATCCTGCTCGACGATCTCGTCGGCGCGCGCATAGGCCGCCTCTGCCCTTTCAACGGGATCGATCGGCGCGAGCGCCATGCGCATCTCGTCCAGCGCCCATTTCAGATTGATCGCCGTCGGTCGCGCCACCACGAGCGTCTCGTAAGCGCGCTTCAAACCGGCGTCGGAGGCGTCCTCGCGCATCGCGAGCGCCATGCCGTAGGCGGCGGTCGCGCCGATCAGCGGCGCGCCGCGCACCAGCATGTCGCGGATCGCGACGGCTGCGTCTTCAGACGAGGTCAGCTTGGCGATGACGAACTCGTGGGGCAAGCGGCGCTGGTCGATCGCACCGACCGACCAGCCGTCACGCTCGCGCCAGATGCTGCGAAAATGCTTGCCGTCGACCTTCATGGCATTCTGCCTTCTCGTCTGTCTTGCGCCTCAACCGCGCAGGATGCGCCCAGCCACCGCATCGAGCTTCTTCAGAAGTTCGGGATCGCGCGCTTCGGGCGCCGTGATCAGCGCGGTGTCGAGCGCCCGGTCCGAACCGATCGGGCACGGCTCATGCTCGCGCGGAAAGTCCTTGGCCAGTCGCGCCACCAGCGCTTTCGCCTTGTCGGCGTTCGAGGTCAAGACGCGGATGATGTCCTGCACGGTGACGGCGTCGTGATCGGGATGCCAGCAATCGAAATCCGTCACCATCGCCACGGTGGCGTAGCAGATCTCCGCCTCACGTGCGAGCTTGGCTTCCGGCATGTTGGTCATGCCGATCACCGAATAGCCCAGCGTCTTGTAGGTCATGCTCTCGGCATATGTCGAGAATTGCGGCCCTTCCATGCAGACATAGGTTCCACCGCGCCCGATCGCGATGCCTTCGGCTTCGGCTGCCGCGGCAAGATGAATGCGCAGGCGCGGCGAGACGGGATGCGCCATCGACACATGCGCGACGCAGCCTCGTCCGAAGAACGAGCTCTCGCGCTTGTGGGTGCGGTCGACGAACTGGTCGACGAGAACGAAAGTTCCGGGCGGCAGCTCCTCCTTGAAGGAGCCGCAGGCCGATAACGAGATCAGGTCGGTGACACCGGCGCGCTTCAGCACGTCGATATTGGCGCGATAATTGATGTCGGAGGGGGAGAGGCGGTGGCCCTTGTCGTGGCGCGGCAGGAACACCACCGGCAGGCCGGCAATGGTGCCGCGTCTCAAAGGCGCCGACGGCTCGCCCCAGGGGCTCTCGATCACCTCTTCGCGCGCACCCTCGAGACCCGGCAGGTCATAGATGCCGGAGCCACCGATGATGCCCAATACCGCCTGAGTCATGCCTGCTCCACCCGTTCGCCACGTACGACATGGTTAAGCTATGCCAGCTTTGCGACGGTTTTGGAACGGGGTGGTGGGAAGATGCCGGGGGTGTGAGGGGCGGAAGGTGCGCGCTAGGCACTCAGTGTCGTCCCTGCGAACGCAGGGACCCATAACCACAGGCCGTGGTTTGGCGAAGACTCGTCGTTCGGTACTGTGACCGTCAAAGGTCGATAGATTCCGCGGTATGGGTCCCTGCGTTCGCAGGGACGACAGTTGTGGTTTTGGCTTATGCCGCGTTCGCCAGCTGCAACTGCTTCGCCACCATCCGCTCCAGCGTCTCGACGGACTGGAAATTCTCCGGCGTGATCTCCGATTGCGGGATGGTGAAGTCGAACTCGGCCTCGACGCCGAGCATCAGATTGACCATGTCCATCGAGGTCAGGCCGACGTCGACGAGCTTGGCAGACGGCGTGACGTCGGCGCTGAGCGAATTCTGCTCGAGGACACCCTTCACCAGCTTGATGATGCGATTGCGCAATTCGGTATCAAAGGCTTGCATCGGCAAATTCCCGTCTGTCTGTCAAAACTCGGACCGGCTTCCGGCTACGATGGGCACGGCCTGCCGGGCCCGCAATGGGCGACATCAATACTTCGCGTTTCTTAGTAAACGATGACTCAGATTGTCCGGAATTCGTCCCTACTTCCAGATTCCTAACGCGATGTCCGAAAACCGGGCGATGCAAACAACCGGACCTTAACTGTTCGTTCGGAATTTGACTTTGTTTACCCTCTATTTCATCGACGAATTTGAATTAAATCCGTAGCCTCGTCTCACAAGCAAAGATAGCCGGAGGATCGCTTACGCGCATCGCGAATGATGCCGGCGATCTCGAACGGCAAACCGGAGGCGGACGAGTATGAACGTGCGTGAAGCAGTCCTCACTGTCGACGAAACACCGACGAGCTTCCTCGAGCAGGGTCCCTCCCTGATCGAACGCGCCGCCCGGACCGCGTCCGCCGCGGCGGCCGACGCCGACGGCGTCGATCGCGACGCCCGTTTCCCGCACAAGGCTTTCGAGATCGCGCGCGAGCAGAAGCTGCTCGGCGTCATGATCCCGGTCGAGTACGGCGGCTTCGGCGCCTCCATCTACGACGTCACCGACATCTGCTACACGCTCGGACGCGCCTGCGCCTCGACCGCGATGATCTACGCGATGCACCAGACCAAGGTCGCCTGCGTCGTCAGGCACGGCCACGGCATCCCCTGGATGGAAACCATGATGCGCCGGGTCGCCCGCGACCAGTGGCTGCTCGCCTCCTCCACCACCGAAGGCCAGAACGGCGGCAATATCCGCGCCAGCGCCGCCGCCGTCGACCACGCCGGCGACACCGTCTCGCTGGTGCGCGATGCCACCGTGATCTCCTACGGCGCGGAAGCCGACGGCCTCGTCACCATTGCCCGCCGCGCCAACGAGGCCGCAGCCTCCGATCAGGTCCTGCTGGCACTCGCCAAGGACGATTATTCGCTGAAGCGGACGCTGGGTTGGGAAACACTGGGCATGCGCGGCACCTGCTCGACCGGTTTCGAGCTGAAGGTCGATTGCCCCGCCGACCGCGTCTTCCCGGAATCCTATGACAAGATCCACGCCCAGACCATGACGCCGTTCGCGCATCTGTGCTGGTCGTCGGCCTGGGCCGGAATCGCCGCCGCAGCCGTGACCCGCGCGCAGGCCTTCGTCCGCAAGGCCGCGCGCTCTTCCGGCGGCCAGATGCCGCCGGCCGCAGCTCACTTCACCGCCGCCAAGATGTCGCTGGCCAAGCTGCGCGCGCTGATCGCTGCCAACACCGACGCTTTCGCCCGCGCCGAGCATGACGAGCGGGCCCTCGCCTCGCTCGACTTCCAGTCCTCGATCACGCTTCTGAAGGTGCAAGCCTCCGAGCTCGCGGTCGAGACCGTGATGCATGCGATGCGCACGGCCGGCCTCTCCGGCTACCGCAACGACGGCGAGTTCACCATGGGCCGGCACCTCCGCGACGTGTTGTCGTCCCCGATCATGATCAACAACGACCGCATTCTGGCCAATGCCGCGACATCGACGCTGATGAGCGGCGTGCCAACCAGCCTTCGCGACTGAATGTTTGACGACCGAACCAACAAGAACAATTTTGAGATAGCAGGACATCGCGACATGAACATTGCCATTCTTCCCGATTCGCCCGCGACCGCACCGCAAATGATCGATCCGCTCGATCATCTCGCCGACAAGCTGTTCCACCGCATGGGCGCCGACGGCGTCTATGCCCGTACCGCGCTCTATGAAGGCATCGTCGAGAAGCTCGCCGCGCTGATCACGAGCCATCGCGAGGCCGGCACCGAAGTGATGCGCTTCCCGCCGGTGATGAGCCGGGCTCAGCTGGAAAAATCCGGCTACCTCAAGAGCTTTCCGAACCTGCTCGGCTGCGTTTGCGGCCTGCACGGGACCGAACGCGAGATCAACGCCGCGGTAAGCCGCTTCGATGCCGGCGGCGACTGGACCACTTCGCTGTCGCCCGCCGACCTCGTGCTGTCGCCGGCCGCCTGCTATCCGGTCTATCCGATCGCCGCGAGCCGGGGCCAGCTGCCTAACGGCGGCCTGCGCTTCGACGTCGCCGCCGATTGCTTCCGCCGCGAACCGTCGAAGCATCTCGACCGGCTGCAATCGTTCCGGATGCGCGAATATGTGTGCATCGGCAGCCCCGACGACGTCGCCGATTTCCGCGAGCGCTGGATGGTGCGCGCACAGAAGATCGCGACCGATCTCGGTCTCACCTTCCGTGTCGACTATGCCAGCGATCCCTTCTTCGGCCGCGTCGGCCAGATGAAGGCGGTGAGCCAGAAGCAGCAGCAGCTGAAGTTCGAGCTCCTCATCCCGCTGCGCTCGGAAGAGCAGCCGACCGCCTGCATGAGCTTCAACTATCACCGCGAGCATTTCGGCACGACCTGGGGCATCCAGGACGCCAATGGCGAACCGGCCCACACCGGCTGCGTCGCCTTCGGCATGGACCGCCTGGCCGTCGCCATGTTCCACACCCACGGCACCGACCTTTCCGCCTGGCCCGCCGAGGTGCGCGACATCCTGGGCCTGCAGCCGTCGTCGACGGTCGGCGCCCATGGCGAAGGTTGGCGCTAACGGCATGAGCCGGAAAAGTGCGAAGCGGTTTTCCGAGATGATCATGCCGAAACAAGAGACTGAACGAGGCCTGTCATTTCCACGGGTAAGACGAGCGTGATTCACACCAAGGTGCGATGCCGCGAGATCACCGAGTCCGACGCCGAGGCGGTCGCGGACCTGCTGACGCGCGGCTTCGTCGGCCGTTCACGCAACTATTGGATCCAGGGCCTGCGCCGACAGGCCTTCCGCTCTGTGCCGGAGGGCTATCCGCGCTTCGGCTACATGCTCGAAAGTGACGGCACGCCGGTCGGCGTGCTGCTGCTGATCTACACGGCGCGCAAGAACGGCGAAGAGACCGCCATCCAGTGCAACCTGTCGAGCTGGTATGTCGATCCGGCCTATCGCAATTACGCCCCGCTGCTGACCAAGATCGCGCAGCGGCACAAGGACGTGACTTACTTCAACATCAGCCCGGCGCCGTGGACCTGGCCGATCATCGAGACGCAGGGCTTTCGCGCCTATTGCCGCGGCATATTCTTCTCGGTCCCTGCGCTGGCGCGCCCCCCGCGCTGGAGCGAGATCGAGGTCATCTCGCCTCACGCCAAGACGATCGAAGGGCTGTCCGAAGCCGAGACAGAGCTGCTGACGCGGCACGCGCGCTACAATTGCCTCAGCCTCGTCTGCCGCACGCCGAAGGGAACATTCCCCTTCATCCTGCAACCGGTGCGCATCCGCCGCGGCTTCATTGCGCCCCCCGCGATGAAGCTGATCTATTGCCGCAGCGCCGCGGAATACGTCGCCTGTGCGGGCCGCATCGGGCGACTGCTGCTTCGGCTCGGCAAGGTCGCGGTGGCGCTCGATTCCAACGAACCGATTCCCGGCCTTGTCGGCATTTATACCGAGCGGCGCGGTCGCAAATACTTCAAGGGCCCGCACCGGCCGCAGCTTGGCGACCTCACGGATACGGAACTGGTGCTGTACGGGCCGTAGCGAAGGCTTTCGGACCCAACCAGCGCTGTCGTCCCTGCGAACGCAGGGATCCATAGGGACGACACCTCAATATGTTGCGCCGTACCGGCCAACTCTTGAAGGAGTCTCCGCATTCCGGCGCGCTCTCCATCCCCGGTCACCCTCCGTAAACTACTGCGCTTAAGGGAATTTTCCCGCCTCTTCGCTACCCTCGGTGGCTGAATTAGATTGCGTTAAGCCTATTGCCCGCCGAGATGCCGCCGATCCCATGATTTCGACCCGCGACAACGAGCTTGGTGCACGCCGCGAGCAGGGCCCGGAGGCCCTGGTCGCGCTGAGCCAGCTTGCGCTCGACCACATGGAGCAAGGCGTCTGCGTCTACGATGCCGACAACCGGATCGTGCTGGTCAACCAACGCTATTTGTCGCTGTTCGGCATGTCGGCCGATGTCGTGCGTGTCGGCACCAGCTACCGCGAGGTGCTCGCGCACAGCGCCGGGCGGGGCAACTTTCCGGAAGGCGAGCTTGACGCTCTCTATTCGGCGCGGATGGCGCAGATTGCGGGCGGACAGCCGTTCCGGACCGAGCAGCGACTTGCCACCGGCCTCGTCATGTCGCTCGAGCTGAAGCCGCTTCCCGGCGGCGGCTGGATGACGATCTGCGACGATGTCACCCGCCTCGCCCGGCTCGAAGCGGAATTGCGCGTGCAGACCGAGCGCAGCCAGCACGCACTCTCCAACATGTCGCACGGCCTCATCATGTACGACGCCGAGAGCCGCGTCGTCGTCTGCAACGATCGTTTCCTGAACCTCTATAATCTCGATCCCGGCGTGGTGAAGCCGGGCGTCTCGCATCGTGCGGTGCTCGACCACTGGATTTCGCGCGGCAATCTGCCGGGCATGCCGGCCGACGAATTCCACAATTCCAGACTGGAGGACGTGCGCGCCAGACGGGCGAAAACCATGCTGGTGATGCGTTACGACGGACGCATGGTGCAGACGGTCTCCCGTTTCCTGCCCGACGGCGGCTGGGTGACGGTGCACGAGGATGTCACCGAGCGGTTGCAGTACGAGGAAACGCTGAGGCAGCAGAACTTCATCCTCGATGCGGCGCTGGAGAACATGGCGCACGGGCTCGCCTTCTACGACAGCGACATGCGCCTCCGCGTCTGCAACACCACCTACCGCAAGATCTACCGGCTGTCGCAAGAGGAGACCAGGCCCGGCACGCATCTCGCCGAGCTGATCGAGCGTTCGATGGTGAACGGTGCGTTTGCTTCGGAGTACAGCCCGGAGCAGATCCTCGAAGCCGCCAGAGAGCGAATCGCGAACCGCGACCGCTCGCCGATGCGGCGGAGCATGTCGAACGATACCGTGATCTCCGTACGCTATTGCGCGCTCGCCGAGGGCGGCTTCGTCGCCACCTATGAGGACATCACCGAACGCGAGCACGCGATCGAGGAGCTGAGCGAGCAGTACCGCCGCTTCGACGCGGCGCTGAACAACATGAGCCAGGGTCTGTGCATGCTCGATGCGAGCCTGCACGTCATCGTGTGCAATCGCCGCTATATCGAGATGTACGGCCTGTCGCCCGACATCGTGAGACCCGGCGTCTCGATGCGCGAGATCATGGAGCACAGCTGCGAGCTCGGTATCCATCAGAACATGACGGGGGCCAGGCTCTATGCCGACTACGTCGAACGGCTGCGCGAGGGCGAACACACGCTGCACCGCCATTTGACCGACGGCCGCATCATCAAGCTGAATCACAAGCGAATGGAGCATGGCGGCTGGGTCGTCACCTACGAAGACGTCACCGAGCGCCACAAGGCCCAGGCCCGGGTGGCGCATATGGCGCGCCACGACTCGCTCACCGACCTGCCCAATCGCACGCTGTTCCGCGAGAAGATGGGCGAGGGACTGAACCAGGTCGCGATCGCCGGCGGCGAGATGGCGGTGCTGTGCTTCGACCTCGACAATTTCAAGACGGTCAACGACCGCCTCGGCCATGCCGCCGGCGACCGGCTGCTGCGCTGGGTCGCGGCGCGTCTGAAGGAGAATGTCGGCGAGCACGACACTGTCGCTCGGCTCGGTGGCGACGAATTCGCCGTGCTGCAGCGCGGACCGCAACCGCAATCGGCAGAAAAGCTCGCCCGGCGCCTGGTCGAAATCATCGGCCACCCGCCACCGCTGGAAAGCCAGTCGATCCATGTCGGCGTCTCCGTCGGCATCGCGATCGCGCCCGATCACGGGCTCGATGCCGACGAGCTGATGAAATGCGCCGATCTCGCGCTGTACCAGGCCAAGGCCAAGGGGCGCGGCGCCTATCAGCTGTTCGAGCCCGAGATGGAAGAGGAGGCGCGCAGCCGGCACGCGCTGGAGCACGATCTGCGCGGCGCGCTGGCAGCGCACGAATTCCATTTGGTGTTCCAGCCGCAGGTCCGGCTCGATTCGTCGGAGCTCACCGGCTTCGAGGCCCTGCTGCGCTGGAAACATCCGTCGCGCGGCTTCATCTCGCCGGCCGAGTTCATTCCCATCGCGGAAGAAAACGGGCTGATCGTCCCAATCGGCGAATGGGTGCTGCGCACCGCCTGTGCGACCGCCGCGACCTGGCCCGGTGTCGCCGTCGCGGTGAACCTGTCGCCGGTGCAGTTCCGCTCGCGCGGGCTGGTGACGATGGTCACGAGCGCGCTGGCGGAGGCCGGCCTGCCGCCGCAGCGGCTCGAGCTCGAGGTCACCGAGACGGCGCTGCTCGACGACAGCGAGGCGACGATCGAAATCCTGCACCAGCTCCGTGCGCTGGGAATCCGCGTCAGCCTCGACGATTTCGGCGTCGGCTATTCCTCGCTGAGTTACCTGCGCAAATTTCCGTTCGACCGTATCAAGATCGACCGCTCCTTCGTCGGCACGCTAGGTGAAAGCCCGGAGAGCGTTGCCATCGTCCGCACCATCGCAAGTCTCGGCTCCGTGCTCGGCGTCGAGACCACGGCGGAGGGCGTGGAGACCGAGGAGCAACTCGACTTCGTCCGCGAATGCGGCTGCACGGCGGTGCAGGGCTATTATTTCGGCAAGCCCTGCCCCGCGTCGGAAGTCGGCCGCACCATCGAGATGCTGAACACTGTCCGGCGCGTGGCGTAGCGCGCTCGGTCAAATTCCGCCTCTCGGCACACGGCCAAACGACGAATTGTCGCATGTCCCGGTTTGACCGGCATTGCCGCACCGACCGCCGCGCGCAGTCCGCGCAATGCGCTTTTCTTCTCCCTCGATTTCGGGAACAATCGTCCGACAAGAACGAGAAACGGCGGTCCACGGAGACCGCTGCGAGGGAGGAATTCCGATGCCGCGATACGGGCTGAAGACGATCGCATTTGCAGCGATGCATGCCGTCATGGGCGCATTGCTCTCGACTGCCGCCAGTGCGCAGGACTATCCCACCAAACCGATCACGCTGATCGTGCCATGGCCGGCCGGCGGCTCGACCGATATCTCGATGCGCGCGATCGCCGACAGTGCCTCGAAGGTATTGGGCCAGCCGATCGTGATCGACAACAAGGCCGGCGGCGGCGGCACGGTGGGACCTGCAACCATGGCCGCCGCCGCGAAGCCGGACGGCTACACCATCTCGCAGATTCCGATCACCGTCTTCCGACTGCCTCTCATGCAGGAGGTATCGTGGGATCCGGCGAAGGATTTCACCTACATCATCCACCTCACCGGCTACACTTTCGGCGTGACCACCAGCGCGGAGTCGCAGTTCAAGAGCTGGAAGGACGTTGTGGAGTTCGCCAAGGCGAACCCGGGCAAGGTGACCTATGCCACACCGGGCGCCGGCACCTCGCTGCATATCGGCATGGAGCAGATCGCCGGGATGTCCGGCATCAAGCTGACGCAAGTTCCCTTCAAGGGCGGCGCGGAGACCAACGCCGCGGTGCTAGGGCAGCACACGATGCTTCAGGCGGATTCCACGGGATGGCGACCGCTGGTCGATGCCGGCAAGCTCCGCCTGTTGATGGTGTGGACCGGCTCGCGCTCGCCGAACTACCCAGATGCGCCGACGCTGAAGGAACTCGGCTACCCCATGGTCTATGACTCCCCGTTCGGCATCGCCGGCCCGAAGGGCATGGACCCCAAGATCGTCGCCAAGCTGCACGACGCTTTCAAGAAGGCGGTCGAGGATCCCGCCGTCGTGGCCACGCTCGCCAAATACGACATGGTGCCGAACTACAAGAACACCGAGGATTACAAGAAGTTCGTCGTCGAGGTCACGGAATCCGAGCGCAAGGTGATCGAGACGCTCGGACTTGCGAAGAAGTAGCTCCAGGCCACCGGCGTGTCCCGGACGCGGTGCAGCGCTTCTTCAGCGGTGCACCGCAGAGCCGGGACCCACCTTGCCAAGCATCCATGGACCCCGGATCTGCAGCGCGTCACTTCGTGCCGCGCAGCGTCCGGGGAACGGCCGAGAGGGTCTATGACCAACCAAACCAACAAACTCCGCCTCAACAATTCCGAACTCTGGGGCGGGCTGATCGGGCTCGCGCTCGGCGGCTTCGTGATCTGGTCGGGCATGAAGCTCAAGCTCGGCACCATCAACGATCCCGGCTCCGGTTACGTGCTGTTCTACACGGGCATCCTGATGTGCGTGTTCGCGGGCTCCATCATCGTCTCGGCTCTCACCGAGGGTGGCCCGACACTGGCCTCGCGCTGGGAGAATGTGCGCTGGAGCAAGCCGCTGCTGCTGATCGGCTGTCTCGTGGCGTTCTCCGTTGCACTGGAGCCGCTCGGCTTCCTGCTGTCGTCGATCCCGTTGATGCTGCTTTTGTTGCGGCTGATCGATCCCGTGCGCTGGACATTGGCGATCCCGATCGCCGTGCTGGTGCCCACGGGCATGTGGTGGGTGCTCAAGCGGCTGCTGCTGATCCAGCTCCCCTCGGGCCTGTTCGGGATCGGCTGAGCCATGGATACGCTCGCCAATGTCGCCCATGGCTTCGGCGTCGCGCTGCTGCCGGTCAACCTGCTGTATTGCTTCATCGGCGTCTTCATCGGCACGCTGGTCGGCGTGCTGCCGGGTATCGGGCCGATCTCCGCGATGTCGCTGCTGCTGCCCGTGACGCTGTCGGGCACGCCGGAATCCGGCATCATCATGATGGCCGGCATCTATTACGGCTCGATGTATGGCGGATCGACGACCTCGATCCTGGTCAACATTCCCGGCGAGGCGGCTTCCGTCGTCACCTGCATCGACGGCCACCAGATGGCAAAGCAAGGCCGCGCCGGCCCCGCGCTCGGCATCTCCGCCTTCGGCTCCTTCATCGCCGGCACGTTTGCACTGATCGCCCTGATGCTGGTCGCACCGAAGCTTGCCAGCGTCGCCATCGCGTTCGGCCCGGCCGAATATTTCAGCCTGATGGTGCTCGGCCTCGTCGTGCTCACCTTCCTGACCCAGGGCTCGATGCCGAAGGCGCTGCTGATGGCGTGCATTGGCGTCGTGCTCGGATTGATCGGGCTCGACAGCATCACCGCGCAGCCGCGCCTGACCTTCGGCCGCATGGAGCTGATCGACGGCATCGGGCTCGTGCCCGTGGTGATGGGCCTGTTCGGCGTCGCGGAGGTGCTGCTCAACACCGAGCAGGCGATCAAGCGCGACATCATCAACGCCAGGATCACCCAATTACTGCCCACCAAAGAGGACTGGAAGGCGAGCGCAGGTCCGGTCGGCCGCGGCACCCTCCTCGGCTTCTTCCTCGGCATCCTGCCGGGTGGCGGCGCCGTGGTGGCGTCGTTCGCCTCCTACGCGCTGGAGAAACGGCTGTCGAAGACGCCCGAGCGTTTCGGCCATGGTGCGATCGAAGGCGTCGCGGGGCCGGAATCGGCGAACAACGCCGCGGCGGGCGGCGCCTTCATCCCGCTGATGACGCTCGGCATCCCGCCGAACGTGGTGATGGCGCTGCTGCTCGGCGCCTTCGTCATCCACGGCCTGCAGCCGGGGCCCCTGCTGATCACGCAGAACCCCGGCCTGTTCTGGGGCATCGTCGCCAGCATGTATATCGGCAACGTCATGCTGCTGGTCCTGAACCTGCCGATGATCGGCATGTGGGTGCAGCTGCTCAAGCTGCCCTACAACATCCTGTTCCCCCTGATCATCCTGTTCACGATCCTGGGCGTCTACTGCTCCAGCAACAACGTGTTCGACGTCTATGTGATGATCGCGTTCGGCATCATCGGCTATTTCATGCGCAAGCTCGGCTACGAGCCGGCACCGCTGGTGCTGGCCTTCGTGCTGGGGCCGATGATGGAGAACAATTTGCGCAAGTCGCTGATCCTGTCGCAGGGCGATCTCTGGACCTTCGTGCAGCGGCCGATCTCTGCGGTGTGCCTCGCATTCGCAATGGCGCTGCTGATCGCGCCGCTATTGCCGTCGCTGCGCAAGAAGCGCGAGCTGGTGGCGCTGGACGAGGGGGCTTAGCGTTTTGCAGGATGGCAAGGGCGCAACGGCTCCGTGCCCCCCTACGACTTTCAATTTCGCGAAAACAACCCCATGCACAGTAGGAAGTGGTTGATTTCAAAGGAGAAATTTTAGCGTGAATCGCTACCCCGCCGCAGGCAATACGCTGTCCGGCGGCGCACCCCACGGCCGCTCGGCCGACGCGAGCCCGATCAAACGACCCTGGATATAGTCGCAGCCCCAATCGCGCAGCATGCTTGCGGCGTCCTCGTCCTGCACCCATTCGGCCACGGTCTTGATGTCGAGGCGGCGGGCGAGGTCGATCAGCGTCTGCACGAAGGCGCGGTCGTCGGCGGAATGGGTGATGTTCTGCACGAACGCGCCGTCGATCTTGACGATGTCGACGCCGAGCTTGCGCAGGTTTCGGAACGAGGTGTAGCCGGCGCCGAAATCGTCGATGGCAATGCGGCTGCCGAAATTCTTCAGGCGCGTGACGAAGCCACGGACGTCGTCGATGTCCTGGATCGCCACCGTCTCGGTGATCTCGACGATCAGCCGTTCGGCGACGCCGGGATGGGCCAGCATCAGCGATTCGATTCCCGCCCACCAGTCCGGATCCATGGTGGTATCGGGCGAGATATTGAGGCTGAGGCAGATGTCGGGCGCGGCGGCGAGCTCGGCGACCACGAGCTCAAGCACGCGATGATCGACCAGGCGGATCAGGCCGAGCCGTTCGGCGACCGGCACGATGTCGGGCGCGAGCAGCACCTGGCCGCCGCCCTGGTCCATCCGCACCAGGCATTCGTGGAAGGCGCGCTCGCGCGAGGCGGCCGACACCACCGGCTCATAGGCGAGCTTGATGCGGCGCTCGTTCAACGCGGTGACGATTTCATCAGTGACGCGGATGTTGACGCGCCGCTGGGCGTCGCGCGTGGCATCCGGACGCCATGCCGCGAACGAGCCGGCGCGGCGGCGCTTGGCGGCATCCAGCGTCTCATGGGCACGGTTGACGGCCTCAATGGTGCTGCGGGCATAGCGCGGCACGCTGACCGCGCCGATCGAGGCGGTGACCGAGACCGGACCGGATTTGGTCGGCACCACCTCGTCGCGGATGCCGGCGAGGAAGCGCTCGGCGGCGACGTTCATGTCGTCGACGGTGCAATTCTTCAGGATCAGGCCAAACTTGTTGCCGGAAAAGCGGCCGAGCACGTCGCCGCCGCGCAGGCGCGAGCGGATGCGCTTGGCGATGTCGAGGATCACGGCGTCGGCGACGTCGAAGCCGAAGGCGTCGTTGACGCGGGCGAGATGGTCGATACCGACGAGCATGAACGCCGCGGTCGAGCGGAAGCGGGTCGTCTCCTCGATCGCCTCGGCCAGCGCCGCGATCAGGTGCGAGCGGTTGAGCTCGCCGGTCAACGGATCGAGCCGAGCCAGCTTGGTCAGCTCCTCGTCGCGGGCGTGGCGCTCATTGTTGATGCGGACCGAGCCGATCGCGCGCGTGGGACGGCCGTCCGGGCCGGCGAACCAGCGGCCGGTCTCCTCGATCCAGATCACGGGATCGGCGGCGCTCATGCGGACGCCGTACTCGACGCGGTAGGGCGTGCCGTCGGCACCGTGCACGGGGGACGTTTGCGCCAGCGCGGCGGTGCGCAGCGACGGCGCGGGCTCGATCAGCTTGGCAAACTCGGCACCGGTCGCCAGTCGCTCGGCGGGAATGCCGGGAAAGACGCTGGCGACCTGATCACCCCAGATGATCGCATCGCTGCCGATGTCCCAGGCGAACACGGCCTGGCCGAGCGCGGCCAGAATGTCGGAGGCTTGCGGTAATGCGGGGATCAAATTCGCCTCGTTTCGGGACAGCGGGAAGTCCTGAGTCGGCACAGGATAGAGCCAGATTCGCGCCCAACCCTAGGCAAAGTTGATAAACAATTTGGAAACCACGTTTCCAAAGCCCTCAGGAACGGATTAGGCTGCGGCGGCATAGGCCTTGCGAGACCATCACATGCACCGGCGCCAATGTCCCAAAACGCGCCAGTTCAACCTGATGAACGGTGTTGCGATGGCGACTGCGGATGGAATGGAAGAGGCAACGAGGCAGGCCGGAACGGCTTTGGTGCCGCTGATGCCGACGTTGTGCTGGGTTCACAAGGCGCCGATGCCGCGCCCCGATCCGAGCTTCGTCACCCAGCTCATCGCCAATGCCGAGCACCTGCCGCAGACGAGCCGCTTGCGCCGCGGCTCTTCCGAAGACGCTCAGATGGCCTATGGCTGCAAGCGCCCGCTGCAAAGCGTCAGCGCACGGACACGGCAGGTGGCTTGAGGCAGGTCAGCGCGGCGGCGTCTCCGAGGACGGCGGCGTGCCGTTGCCCGGCTGAAGCTGCGGCGAGGGAATTTCCGGCGAAGGCGCGCCCTGCACAGGCTTGGGCGCAGGATGATCCATCAGCACGGATTCCGCGACGGATTGCGCCGAAGGTGCGGGAGGCTCCACCGGCGCCGGCTGCGGCGCGATCACCGGCTCGAACTTGCGCTCGGCCACTGCATCCTCCACCGGCGCCTCGGCTTGGCGCTTGGCCTTCCGCGGCGCCGCCACTGTCGTTTCGGCGACATACGTGACGCGACGGCGCGTGCGCTGGGCGATGCCGCCGAGGAAATCGGCCATCGAAAGCAGCACCAGCAGGAAGAAGGTCGAGTTGCCGAATTTCGGCCACATCACGAATTCGGCCGCGGCCGCGCCGAAGATGATCAGCGACAGCAGATGGTCCATCAGGAATTTCGATCCGGGCCGCGCGCCCTTGACCACTTCGAGCAGCAGCAGCACCACGCCGAGCGCCAGCATGAGATCGGCGAGCGTGACCGGCCAGGTCTCGCCCGTGATCATCGGTACCCTGAACAGCACGTCCGTGAAGGATACGGTCGGCATCAGGAAGGCGATGATGTTGTAGACCGCGAGCGGAATCAGAAGCAGCGGGAAACCGACCATCGGCAAAATGCCTTTTCGATCAAGATATCCGGACAGAACAATGCAGCGGCGAAGCATTTGCTCCGCCGCCGTCACTATCTATCTCATGGGTTGGCCGAAATCAGGCAGGCCCAATCATCCCGCCTGAAGAAAGGTCCTGCCTTCAGGACTCTTTCTTCTTCAGGACCTGGCGGCCCTTGTACATGCCGGTCTTGAGGTCGAGATGGTGCGGACGACGGAGCTCGCCGGAGTCCTTGTCTTCCACATAGGTCGGCTTCTTGATGGCGTCTGCCGAGCGGCGCATGCCACGGCGCGACGGCGAGGTTTTTCTTCTCGGAACGGCCATTTCAGTATCCTCTAGGGATTGGTGTCATCAGGGCATCGTCCGCGGGACGGCTCAGCACCCAAACGGGGCGAGCGAAATGCCGATCAAGGCCGGGCTTATAGAGGAAGGCTGGCCGTAAAGCTAGGCTCTTGGGGCGGAAAATACGCCCGGATTGGGCTCAAAATCAGCGATTTTCCTGCCAGCAGGTCAAAAGCGAGCTCGCCTGGCCCCGCGCCATATAGGTCGCCGCCAGCCGCCGGACACCCGGACCGGGGGTTTTGGCGCTGCGTTTGACCGGATTCGGCAGGATCGAGGCCAGGAGCGCCGCCTCCCGAAGTGAAAGGTCCTCCGCCGACTTGCCGAACGCATAGGCGCTGCCGGCCTCGACGCCGAATTGGCCCCGTGGGCCGAACTCGGCGATGTTGAGGTAAATCTCCAGTATCCGCGGCTTGGGCAGGACGAGATCGATCCAGAGCGCGAGCGGGAATTCGAGCGCCTTGCGGACGAAATCCCGCCCCTGCCAGAGGAACAGGTTTTTTGCGACCTGCTGGGTGATGGTGGAGGCGCCCCGGAACGGCGTACCGTCCTCCTTTGCATCGTCGATCGCCTCACGCAGTGCGCCCCAATCGATCCCATGATGCTTGCAGAAATGCGCATCCTCGGCCGCGATCACCGAACGCGGCAGTGAGGGCGACATCGCCGCCAGATCGATCCATTCCCGCTGCATCGGCGCGCCACGCAGCGAGCGCCACGCCATCAGCGTCGAAATGGGATGACCGATGCGGTAGAACGGCGCGATCACATAGGGCGCGAGAATGACGACCGCGATCACGACCAGCAGGATTTTGACGATGCGCAAATCGACCTTTCCGTCATGAAACGAGAAGCGGCCCCGGCTCCCCCCATTAAGTCTGTGATAATCCGGGCCTTTTCCAGCACTTTTTAGGCCTTCCAAACGATTGACTGGGGCGGGCGCATAAAGGATTGTCCCGCCGAATTTTAGTTCTGGAGCCCTTCTTGATGACCGGCACGTCCCCGTCCGATTTCGCCAAACGTCTGGACAAGACCGCTGATGACACCGAGGCCCTGCTCGGGCGCCTGCTGTCGGACGACATCCTGCACGATGAGATCGCCCGGCCCAAGCGACTGATGGACGCAATGCGCTATTCGAGCCTCAACGGCGGCAAGCGCCTGCGGCCGTTCCTGGTGGCCGAGAGCGCCGCCGTTTTCGACGTCCCGCGCGAAGCCGCGCTGCTCGTCGGCGCCGCGCTGGAATGCATCCACGGCTATTCGCTGATCCATGACGACCTGCCGGCGATGGACAATTCGGACCTGCGCCGCGGCCGCCCCACCCTGCACAAGCACACGGACGACGCCACCGCGATCCTCGCCGGCGACGGCCTGTTGACGCTCGCCTTCGATATCGTCACCCGCGACGAGATCCACCGCGACGCCAATGTGCGCCTGTTGCTGACACGCGCGCTGGCGCGCTGCGCCGGCATCGGCGGCATGGTCGGCGGCCAGATCCTCGATCTCGCCGGCGAAGGCCGTTTTGGCGGCAACGAGCCCATCGACGTCGCGCGTATTCAGCAGATGAAGACCGGCGCGCTGCTGCGCTACGGCTGCATCGCCGGCGCGATCCTCGGCCAGGCCTCGCAAAAGGAATACCAGGCGCTCGACGACTACGGCCGCGCGCTCGGCGAAGCCTTCCAGATCGCTGACGACCTGCTCGACGTCGAGGGCGATGCGGCCGCCCTCGGCAAGCCGGCCGGCGCCGATGCCGCGCTCGGCAAGACCACCTTCGTCACCCAGCTCGGCATCGAAGGCGCCAAGCAGCGCGTGCGCGACCTGCTCGCACGGGCCGACAGCGCCGTGTCGATCTTCGGCGACCGCGCCGCCGTGCTGCAGGCCGCGGCGCGCTTCGTCGCCGAGCGGAAGAACTGAGTTAGCGCACGATCTTCACCTCTCCCCGCTCGCGGGGAGAGATCGACGTTCAAGCGCAGCTTGAATGTCGGGTGAGGGGGAGCCTCCGCGAATCCATCTCTCACCGTCCTTGCGGAGG
>NZ_JXDL01000001.1:5280641-5381653 GCF_001590795.1 Bradyrhizobium sp. AT1 | reverse complement strand
TCGCTGCAACAGGGAGAGAGCCATCACCGTCATGACCAATGGCAAAGAAGACCCCGCCCTCGCTCGCTTCCGCAAAATGTCGCGGCCGGTGCGGCTGATCTATGCGCGGCCGCGGACTTTCATCGCGCCCGCGACCGGCATCCTGGTCAGCCTGCTGCTGCCGGGCTCGTTCAGGCTGGTGACGCGTCTGCTGTTCGGCTGGGATGCGCTGATCGCGGTCTATCTCGTGCTGGTCTATGCGATGATGCTGTGCAACGACCACCAGCACATCCGCCGCGCCGCTGCGATGCAGGACGACGGCCGCTTCCTGATCCTGCTGGTGACGGCCACAGGGGCATTCGCCAGCATCGCCGCGATCGTTTCCGAGCTGGGCACGCCGCATCGCGGCGTGTGGGAGCTCACGATCGCGATCACCACGATCGCGCTGTCATGGGCCGCGGTCCACACGACATTCGCTCTGCATTACGCCCATGATTACTACCGCGGCGCCAAGCCGGGCGGCCTGCAATTCCCGAGCGGCGACAAGGAAGACCACGCCGACTATTGGGACTTCGTCTATTTCTCGTTCGTGATCGGCATGACCGCGCAGGTCTCCGACGTCGGCATCACCGACAAGACGATCCGCCGCACCGCGACGGCGCATGGGATCGTGTCGTTCATCTACAACACGGCTTTGCTGGCTTTGACCGTCAACATCGCAGCGAGCGCGATTTCGAATTGACTCGTCCGGCGTTCGCCGGACGAGTTCGATCGTCAGCGACAAACCTCGGCATTGGCGTCGTTGCCGGGGCCGCCACCGCCGCGATATTCGAGATGGCAGCCGCGATTGACGGGACGGCAACCGGTGCTGTTGCAGAACATCTGTCCGCCGCCCGCAGCACGGCTGGCGCCGGCCGCAGCGGCAATGCCGGCCGCTGCACCATAACCACCTGCCGCTCCAGCGGCGGCACCGCCGGCCTGACGACGCTGCCGTGCCGGACGCTCATCGCCGTCGTCGCGCTTGGCCGTCGCGGGCTTGGCCGGCTTGGCGGCGCGCTGCTTCTCGCACTCATTGTCGTCGTTGACCGCATAGCCCTCGCGGCAGACGATTTTGGTGCATTTGTCGCCGTCGGCCTTGAAGCCATGCTCGCAAACCAGCGGACAGACCCTTGCCGGCTTCGCCTTGACCGCATCCAGCGCGTCGGAGCTCGCCATCTTCACGTCGAGCTTGGTGCCCGCATAGCGGTTGAACTGCGACAGCGAGCGCTGCGAGGACGTATTCCAGTTGCCGTCGGCTGCGCCCGAGAAGCAGCCGACCCGGCCAAGCTCGGTCTGCACGGAGCGGCTGAGATCGGCCGGCGCGGTCGCCGGCGTCAGCGACGCAACGTTGGTGCCGGCGGGGCTCGCTGTGCTGGCCGGCGCCGCGCTCGGGGCCGCAGCGGCGAGATTGACGCGCTGCTGCTCGGCCGCAGCCGCCTGCTGCTGCGCCTGCTCCTTCGTCTTCTGCGCAGCGAGCTGCGCCTGCTCGGCCGCTTTCGCATCGGCCGCGGCTTTGGCCTGCGCATCCTTCTGCGCGCCGAGCGCGGCGAGACGGTCACGCTCGGCCTCGGCCTGCTTCGCCTTTTCGATTGCCGCCGCGTGAGCCTGCTCGGCCTTCAACTTGTCGATCTGCAGCTTGGCGAGATTGGCGTAGAAGCCGTCAGGGTGCTGGGCGAGGAAAGCTTCCCACGCCGGCTTGTTGCCGACCTGGAGCGCGAGCTCGTAGTCGCGGCGCATGTCGGCCTGCGGATTCACCGCGGGCGCGGTGGGCGCGGTGGGCGCAGCAGCCGCCACCTTGACTGGAACCAGTGGCACGTCCTCACCACCGAGCGAGCCGTAAACGAACGGCTCCTGCTTGTTGCCGGTCGATTTGAGCACCTCGTCGCGCACGAAACCGAAGGCGCGGCGGACATCGAGGCCCGGCGTCGTCAGATATTTCGACAGCGCGACCGTAAAGGGACTGTTGGCGCCGTCGCCGTCCTGCGCCGTGAAGCCGGCCTTCGCCGAATAGGCGATCAGCGTGTTGGGGCTGGTCGGCTCGACCTGGGCCAGGCCACGGCCAATGCCGCGCGAGGCCACCGTGCGCTTCATGGTCTTGCCGAACGGATTGTCACGGCAGGCATCCAGGATCACCAGACGAAGCTGCTTGGCCGGCTCGACCGCGACCAGGACGCGGTCGAGGGACAGCGCCTCGTCATAAACGTCGGTATCGCGCTCGAGCTTGGCGTCGACAGGGATCAGGTAATTCGAGCCCTCGACCTCGATGCCGTGACCGGCATAGTAGACCACGGCGATGTCGGCACTGCGGGTCGCGTCGGCGAATTCGCGCAGCACGCGCCGCGTGTCCTGAGCCGACAAATCGTGTCGGTAATCGACGATGTCGAAACCGGCCTCTTTCAGCGTCTTGGCCATCACCGCACCGTCGTTGACGGGGTTGGTGAGCGACGGCGCGTGCCGATAGGCCGAGTTGGCAAGCACCAGCGCGACGCGGTTGCCCGCGAACGCGGGCTCCATGCCGAACAGCAGCGCTGCAGCGAGGAGAAGCGGGCAGAGTCTGAGCAGATTGCGCATGACACAACTTCCGGAGTTCGGGGCGTTTCGTGCCCCTTTGGAACCGCTTTAGCAGGATCTCGCGGCGGCGCTTGTGATGGAGGTCACGAAGACCGCGCCGGCGACAGCCCGAGAGCCCCCCTTTGTTTGTCGCACCAGCCCGCTCGCGGTTCGCGGCCGAGCCGGCGTGCGGACCAAGTTGCTTTAGCCATCACCGATATGCCCCCGATATTGCGGCAGATTGTCCGTAATTTCGTGCCAGGGCGCCTTCGAGGCGACGAAAATGTGGGCGCTTGGCCGGATCGAGGGGGCATCGACCAGGGTTCCCATGGCGACATGGACCCATTGTCCGTCACGCACCCGGGAATAAAGCAGCGAGCCGCATCGCCCACAATGGGCGTCATGGGCGGTGTCGTCGCCGAAAATGAGCCGCTGGTCGTCACCCCGGACGATACGAAGCTTGTCCTGCGCGATGCCGGCGAACGGCTTGAAGGCGGAGCCGGTGGTGCGACGGCAGTTCGAGCAATGGCAGTTCATCGCATAGGAGAACGCGTCGACCACCTCGAAGCGCACGGTGCGGCAATAGCATTCGCCGATCAGGATACGAACGTTCGAATTTTCTGATCCGGTCATTCCAACACCCTCGCGCGATTGGCGCGAGACACCCATAGCGCATTTCGATGTGTACGACTAAGTTCCGCCCAAGCCATCATGCAAAAGGATGACCCATGAACCAGAACCGTTCGAGCGTCGAAGCCGTCGTACAATCCTATTTCGACGGGCTTTACGAGGGCGACGCCGAGAAGCTCGGCACCATCTTCCATCCCTCCGCGGATTTGCGCTGGGTCGAGAAGGGTGAGCTCCAGGTGTTGACCGTGCCGGACTGGCTCGACCGCGTCCGCAAGCGTCCCTCCGGCAAGGCTGAAGGCAAGCCGCGCGAGGACTTCATCGTCACCATCGACCGCTCGGACGACAAGACCGCCTTCATCAAGGTCCGGTGCCAATTGCCGCCGCGCTATTTCACGGATTATCTGGTGGCGATGAAGCTCGCCGACGGCTGGCAGATCGTGTCGAAATCGTATCGGTACGATCTGAGGGAGTGAGGGGAGCCACGACCTTCCCCTGCCCGACTCGAAAAGCGCTCTCTTCCATTCTTCCCTCAGTGAGAGCCAAATTCTCGCCACACGTCATTGCGAGGAGCTCTTGCGACGAAGCGATCCAGACTGCTTCTGCGGATGGATTTCTGGATTGCTTCGCTTCGCTCGCAATGACGCGGCTGATAGCGCGTTCATTTCAACCTCACCGCCACTCCCCCCGAGACCCTCTCATGCATCTGGACCGCCGCTCTGTCCTTGCCTCGCTCGCCTGGTTGGCCGCGTCTCCCGCATTCGCCGCCGAGGCACCTCCTGAGCTCGAATCCTACGAGCGCGAGAGCGGCGGGCGGATCGGGGTCTATGCGGAGAACCTTGCCAACGGCAAGAAGCTCGCCTGGCGCGCCGACGAGCGCTTCGTGATGTGCTCGACATTCAAGGCCTCGCTCGCAGCCTGCGTGCTGGCACGGGTCGATCATGGCGAGGAGCAGCTCGCGGCCATGATCCCTTACGGCAAGGCCGACCTGCTCGACTACGCGCCGGTCGCCAAGCAAAATCTTGCGGCCGGCGCGATGTCGGTCGCCGACATGTGCAAGGCAATCGTCGAGCTCAGCGACAACACCTGCGCCAATCTGTTGCTGGCGCGGATCGGCGGTCCGGCGGTCCTCACCGCGTTCTGGCGCTCGCTCGGCGACACCACTTCGCGGCTCGATCACAACGAGCCCGAGCTCAACCGTTCGCCGCCCGGCAATCCCCAAGACACCACGACACCGGCGGCGATGGCGGGCAATTTGCGGCGGCTCGTCGTGGGCGAAGCCCTGTCGCCGGCCTCGCGGACCCTGCTCACCGAGTGGATGGTGAACTGCAAAACCGGCGCGAACCGGCTGCGCGGTGGCCTGCCCACCAGCTGGACCATCGGCGACAAGACCGGCAACAACGGCAAGGATGCCTCCGGCGATATCGCGGTCGCCTGGCCCAAACCCGAGACGCCGATCCTGATCACGGCCTATACCCAGGGCGGCACGCCGAATGCGGCGCAGATCGAAGCCGCCTTTGCGCGGATCGGGCGCATGGTGGCCGAGCGGCTGGCGTAAGCCGCGCATTGACCCAGCCGTCGCTTCCGGGTCAAGACAGACCATCATGGAAGCGAAGTTTCAGACCTTTCTCATCCTGCTCGCCGTGCTGGCGGGCACCGCATTGGCCGCGCGCCGCTTCAACATCGCCCCCGCCATTCTGCTGATGCTGGCCGGCGTCGGCCTCGCCTTCGTCCCGGGCATGCCGCCGGTTGAATTGCCGCCGGAACTGGTGCTGCTGATGGTGCTGCCGCCGCTGATCTACTCGGCCAGCGTCGCCATGAGCTGGCGCGAGTTCAGGAACAATTTGCGCCCGATCGTGCTGCTCGCGGTCGGCGCTGTGATCTTCACCGCGGCGATGGTGGCGGCCGCTACGCATTACCTGATCGGCCTGCCCTGGACCATCGGCTTCCTGCTCGGGGCCATCGTCGCGCCGCCCGACGTGGTGGCGCCGCTCGCGATCGCGCGCCGGCTCAATTTGCCGCGGCGGCTCGTGGTCATCCTGGAGGGCGAAGGGCTCGCCAACGACGCCACCGCGCTGATCCTCTACCGCTTCGCGCTGGCCGCGATCATGGTCGGGCATTTCTCGCTGCCGCTCGCGGCCGGCGAATTCCTGCTCATCGTCGCCGGCGAGATCGCCTTCGGCATTTGGGTCGGCTGGCTCTCTTTGCGCTTCCGCAAATGGTCCGGGGATCCGCAGGTCGAGCTGACGCTGTCGCTGATCACGCCTTACGTGTCCTACTGGCTGCCCGAGCATGTCGGCGGCTCCGGCGTGATCGCGACCGTGGCCTGCGGCCTTTATGTGAGCTGGAACGGCCCGCTGCTGATCTCCTCGGCAACGCGGCTGCAAGGCATCTTCTTCTGGGATCTCGTGATTTACCTGATCGAGGGCGTGCTGTTCCTGCTCACCGGCTTCCAGATGCGCGCGCTCTACGAGAAATCGAAAGCTTTCCCGCTCGATGACATCCTGATCGCGACCGCTTTGGTCCTGATGATCGTCGTGATCGCGCGGTTTGCCTGGCTCTATCCTGCGACCTATCTGCCGCGGATGCTCAGCAAATCGCTGCGCCAGCGCGATCCGTCGCCACCCTGGCAATGGCCGTTCGTGCTCGCCTTCACCGGCGTGCGCGGCGCGGTGTCGCTGGCGGCCGCGCTGGCGCTGCCGTTCACGTTGCCGGGCGGCGAAGCGTTCCCATATCGCGACCTGGTCCTGTTCGTGGCCTTCGGCGTCATCTTCGTCACGCTGATCGGCGTCGGGCTCACGCTGCCGCCGGTGGTGCGCTGGCTCGGTGTCGCGCAGGCCGGTCGCGACGAGCACGTCGCCGAGCACGAGGCCGAGATCTCCGCGCGCCGCCAGGCGCTCGACGCGGCGCTGAAATCGCTCGACGCGCTGACCGAGGAAAAGGAGGTGTCCGACGAGGTGATGCGGCTGCTGCGTGCCCGCCACGAGATCCGCGTCAACCAGTTGCCGGATTCGCTCGATCCCACCCACCACGACGTCTCCGCCGCCGGCACCGCGCTGACCCGCGACCTGATCGCGGCCGAGCGCAAATTCATTCACAACCTCCTGCGCGACGGCCAGATCACCGACGAGACACGGCGGCGGATCGAACGCGACCTGGATCTGGAGGAGGCCAGCCTGGCGAACCGGGAGTATCGGGGCGTGCCGCTTTAGCGCCGTGAGCTACCGCCTCTCGCAAAACTCCCTCATCGCAGCCGCAACGGCGCCCGCGACCACCTCATGTCGCTCCGGCGAGTTCATCGCCATTTCCTCGTCGCGGTTGATGATGGAGCCGGCTTCGAGCAGCACGGCGGCACTGCTCGTCCGCGACAGCACGACGAGACCGTCATAGCGGTAGACGCCGACATCCTTGTCGAGCAACTGGCGCCGGTAACGGCCCATCACCGGCAGGGAATATTGGCTGGCATAGTGCAGGCCCTGCTCCTTCAACTGCCGACCGATCATCCGAGCCAGCATCAGGCTCGTGGCGAAGTGCGGATTCTGCTGCGACACGAACAGCGAGTGGCCCGAAAACCGATCGCTGAAATAGCTCTTCGCGCCATCGAATTCCCAGGTCTCGAGCAGTGTGTCCGGGACCGAATCATGATGGATCGACAGGAAGAGATCGGCCCGGCCGTCATTCGCGGCACTGACGCGCTTGAACAGGCTCGGCCGCGCCTTGCCGTCGGTGACGAGCAGACGGGTTGCGGCGAAGCCTTCGGACTTGAGCTTCGCCGTGACGAGCTTTGCGAGAACGAGATTGAAGCCGAACTCCGGATCGTTGCGCGCGCTGAGGGCGCCGTAGGAATCCGGGGTGTGCCCGACGTCGACGACGATCCGGAATCTCTTGGGCTCGCACGCCGTCGGCCCGGGCTGTCCTTTCGCCTTCGCAGGCTTACCCTGAACGGGGGCGCCCGCTGCAAGCAAGAGCGCGATGAGCCCGATCGCAATGGCGCGCCACGGCGTCCTCACACCGGCCGCTCCCCCTTCACCGTCACCCGCGTGCCCGAGCGCGTATGCGGCCAGTAGTCCCACATTGCGCGGTGCTGGGTGCAGCGGTTGTCCCAGAAGGCGATGGCGTTCTCGGTCCAGCGGAAGCGGCACTGGAACAGCGGGTTTTCGGCGTGCTGGTAGAGGTAAGCGAGCATCGCATCGCTCTCGTCGCGGGGGATACCGTTGATGTGGCGGGTGAAGCCGCGGTTGACATAGAGCGCCTTCTTGGCCGTGACCGGATGCGTGCGCACCACGGGATGATCGGCGTGCGGATAGCTTGGCCGGTCGGCGACGCCGTAATTGGCATAGAGGCCGCGATAGATCGGCTCGCCGTCATGCAGCGCGGTCAGGCCGTCGAGATAGGTCTTCATGCGATCCGACAGCGCCTCATAGGCCGCATACATGTTTGCGAACAGCGTGTCGCCGCCGCGCGGCGGGCACTGCTTGATGTAGAGGATCGAGCCCATCGGCGGCTCGAGATCGCAGGACACGTCCGAGTGCCAGCCCTCGCCGTTGGCGCGCGGCGAGTTCTTGTCGGCATAGATCTTCATCAGGGCTGGGTCTTCGTGCTCATGCGGCGCTGCCGGATGAAAATGCAATTCACCAAACTTGCGGCCGAAGGCGAGATGCTGCTGCGGTGTGATGTGCTGGTCGCGGAAGAAGATGACGAGGTTTTCGGCGAGCGCGCGGTGGATCTCGTCCATCTGCCGGTTGGAGCGCGCATCGCCATCCACGAGCGAGCCGATGTCGATGCCGGAGACTTCCGCGCCGATGATGGGGGTGAGCTTTTCGACCGCGATGGTCTCGTAGGGCGCGCCGTCCTCGGCCGTGTGGCGATAGCGCGGGCCCTGCTTGCCGGCGAGTGAGCTCATGGCGTGTCTCCCGATCGTTGTTGATTGGAGACATCGTAGCAATGTAGGGCGGGTTAGCGAAGCGTAACCCGCCACTTCGCGCCCGCAAAAAATAAGGCGGATTACGCTTGCGCTAATCCGCCCTACGAATTCAACGATGTGATGGCCGCAAGCTTACTCCGCCGCGGTCACCGGCACCTTGGCGCCCTGGCCGTAGCGCTGGTCGATATAGTCGATCACCAGCGCCTTGAAGTCGGCGGAGATCGTGGGGCCGCGCAGCGTGCGGAACTTCTTGCCGTCGACGAAGACAGGCGCGGCCGGGGCTTCGCCGGTGCCGGGCAAGGAGATGCCGATATTGGCGTGCTTGGATTCGCCGGGGCCGTTGACGATGCAGCCCATCACCGCGACGTTGAGCTCCTCGACCCCCGGATATTTCGTCTTCCACGCCGGCATCTCGTCTCGGATGAAATCCTGGATCGAGCGGGCCAATTCCTGGAATGTGGTCGAGGTGGTGCGGCCGCAGCCGGGGCATGCCGCAACCAGCGGCACGAAGGTGCGGAAGCCCATGGTCTGCAAGAGCTCCTGGCCGACCTGAACTTCACGGGTGCGGTCGCCGCCGGGCTCCGGCGTCAGCGAGATGCGGATGGTGTCGCCGATGCCCTGCTGCAAGAGGATGCCGAGCGCCGCCGAGGAGGCCACGATGCCCTTCGAGCCCATGCCGGCTTCGGTGAGGCCGAGATGGATCGCGTAATCGGAACGGCTGGCGAGGTCCTGATAGACCGCGATGAGATCCTGCACCGCCGAGACCTTTGCGGACAGAATGATGCGGTTCTTAGGCATGCCGAGTTCTTCGGCGCGTGCGGCCGAGAGCAGCGCGGACTGCACCATGGCCTCGCGCGTCACCGCACGCACGTCGCGCGGATTGGCGGAGGCGGCGTTCTCGTCCATCAGCTTGGTCAGGAGCTCCTGGTCGAGCGAGCCCCAATTGGCGCCGATGCGGACCGGCTTGCCGTTCTTGTTCGCGATCTCGATGATGTCGGCGAACTGGGTGTCGCGCTTGTCCTTGAAGCCGACATTGCCCGGATTGATGCGGTACTTGGCGAGCGCCTCGGCGCAGGCCGGATAGGCCGCGAGCAGCTTGTGGCCGATATAGTGGAAGTCGCCGATCAGCGGCGTGTTGATACCGCGCTTGGCGAGGCCGTCGCGAATGTGCGGAACGGCGGCAGCGGCTTCCTCGCGGTCCACGGTGATGCGGACCATTTCGGAGCCGGCGCGCGCAAGCGCTGCGACCTGGGCGATGGTACCGTCGATGTCGGCGGTGTCGGTGTTGGTCATCGACTGCACGACGATCGGCGCACCGCCGCCGACGGCGACGTCGCCGACCTTGACCTGGGTGGTACGATGGCGCGGTGCGGGTCCCGCGAGATCGGAATCGATTGATGTTTCGGGCTTGTTCATGGGGTCCAAATATCAGGTTTTGGTGACGTTCAGCAATGCATCAGCTGGCGCCGCAGCCATTTGGCTCGGACGGTTAACCAGAAAAAGCCCAGCAATTACAAGGACAGCGGCCGCCCCGAATGCCAGACTTAGGGTGTCGTGCATGATGAAATAGCTACCCACCACGCCAAACAAAGGGGTGATGAAGGTAAAAGCCGACAATTTGCTGGCCGAATAGGTCTTCACCAGAGCGAACCAAAGCGTGAACGTGGTTCCAACCACCCAGATCGCCTGGAACGCCATCAGGCCGAGCGACAGCGGCGCCGGCGTGTGGGTGATGGTCTCGCCGAACAGCCAGGCCGCCAGCCCCAGGATCGGGATCGAGGTGGCGACCTGGTAGCCCAGCGCCTTCTCGGGCGCGGCGAACCGCAACCGCGTGCCCTTGGCAACCAGCGTCGTCGCCGCCCACAGCGCGGCGCCGCAGACGATCATGAGGTCGCCGAGCAGCACATGTGAATCCACATTGGGCTGCGGCACGCCGATGGCGAGCGCGACGCCGGCAAAACTGATGGCAAGGCCCAGCCATTGCGAGGCGCCGAGCCGCTCGCCGAGCACCTGGTAGGAGCCGAGCGCCACGAAGAACGGCGCGGTGTAGAGGAACACCACCGCGCGCGAGGCCGAGGTGAGGCGCAGGCCCTGGAAGATCAGCACGAATTCGATACCGAACATCATCCCGGCCACCAGGCCGGGCTTCCATGTCCCGTCGCGCTCGAAGAATTTCACGCCGCGAAAGGTGCCGATGATGAACAGCACCGGCAGCGCGCCCATCGAGCGGATCATCGCCTGGAGCATCGGCGGAATGTCCGGCAGCACCAGCTTCACCGCGATCTGGTTGAACCCCCAAGTCAGGCACAGCATGAGCATCAGGGCAATGGCGCCGGCACTGAGGGGACGCGCGACGGATGGGTTGGCTTGTGATGAGGACATGTCTTCCCGAAAAACCGGCTTTGCGCCGTTGTTGTTTTATGCAGCTTTCTGACAATGGGTGCAGACGCCCGTGATCTCCACCACGGACAATTTGGGCGCAAAGCCCGAGCTGCGTGCCGCGGCATTGAGATCCCCGGCGAACGATGCCGACGGGATCTCGCCGACCAGGCCGCAGCGCTCGCAAATCAGGAACGCCACCGCCGAGGTCGCGTCATGGTCGTGGGCGGCGCAGGCCAGATAGGCGTTGCGGCTTTCGATGCGGTGCACGAGGCCGTTGGCCATCAGGAAATCGAGCGCGCGATAGACCGTGATCGGCGCCGGCCGCGACATGGATTTGGCGAGCTCGTCGATCACCTCATAGGCGCCGAGCGGGCGGTGGCTGGAGAGCAGCGCTCCCAGCACTTGGCGGCGAATGGGCGTGAATTTCTGCGCGCGCTGCTCGCAGACCTCCTCGGCATGCGCCAGGGCATCCGCGGTGCAGCGGCCGTGATCATGGTCGGGTGCGGGAAAGGCCGATTTCGCAGGGGTCATGCCGCCGAGCTTCTAGCATTTCGGCAGGGGAACCCAAAGCACGACCGACAGTGCGGCTGCCAGCCATGCTCTTCCGGCGGGACAGCTTCCCAGTAACTCGCCATGAAATAATCATAAGCTTGCTTATTATATGCCAAGCTTATTGGAGACCAAGCTCATGACCCGCGGGTCGGTCGATCAAAACTTCCTGTTTACGCTGGGCGAGCTCTATCGCCTGCTCCGCGTCTATGCCGACAAGGAGGCATCGCGCTTCGGCATCACCCGCGCCCAATGGGCGGTGCTGGCGAAGGTCGAGCGCAGCGAGGGCATGAAGCAGTCGGAACTCGCCGAACTGCTCGAGATGCAGCCGATCACGCTGACCCGGCTGATCGACAAGCTCTGCGACAGCGACTGGATCGAGCGCCGCAGCGATGCTTCGGACCGCCGCGTCAAGCGGCTTTATCTCAAGAAGGCCGGCCGGCAATTGCTGGGCCGGATGAGCGGGCTGAAGTCCGAGCTGACGGCCAACGCGCTCGAGGGCATCACGCCGGCCGACGCCCATCGCCTGCTGACCCAGCTCGAAACCATCAAGGAAAACGTGCGCACCGCGATCCAGACCAGCGGCGCGGAACAAGCGCGCAAGGAGCAGCGCTATGGCTGATCAAGTTCTCAAGTTCCAGCCCGAGCAGAAGACCGACAGCGGTAAGCCCACCAAGAAAGCAGGCACCAATCCGCGCCGCCGCCTCGTGGCGGGCCTGCGGCGTTACCGCCGCTTCCTCCTCCTGGTCGTGCTGCCCGTGATCGCCGTCGTCGGCGGCCTCACCTTCTATGTCAATGGCGGCCGTTATGTCGGCACCGACGATGCCTATGTCGGCGCGCAGAAGGTGCTGGTGACGCCCGACATCTCCGGCAAGATCCTGAAGGTGGTGGTGAAGGAAGGCCAGTCGGTCAAGCGGGGCGACGAGCTGTTCGAGATCGACCCCGTTCCGTTCCGCCTCGCGGTGGACGAAGCCAAGGCGCAGCTCGCGCAGGCGCGCACGACCTATGACAACCTCGTCGCCAACATCAAGATCTATGGCGACATGCTCGATCTGGCGCAGCAGGGCATCGATCTGAAAAAGCGCGACGTCGAGCGCAAGCAGGCCTTGGTGAAGAACAATTTTGGCTCGCAGCTCGATCTCGACAACGCCTCGAATGCACTGGTGACCGCCGGCGCGCAGGCGCAATACATCAAGCAGCAGCTCTCCAACGCCACGACGCAGTTGCTCGGCAACCCCGCGCTGCCGCTGGAGCAATTTCCGCCTTACGCACAGGCCAAAGCCAAGCTGGACGATGCCCAGCGCAACCTCGACCACGCCGTGGTGCGCGCGCCGATGGATGGCGTGGCGACGCAGGTCGAACAGATCCAGCTCGGTCGTTTCGTCACCGCGGGCACGCCGGTGTTCTCCATCATCGACGTCGCCCACCCCTGGGTCGACGCCAACCCGAAGGAGAGCGACCTCACCTATGTGACCGAAGGACAGGCCGTCACGCTCGAGGTCGACGCGTTCCCGAACCACGTCTTCAAGGGCAAGATCGGCTCGCTCTCGCCCGGCACCGGCGCGCAATTCGCGATCCTGCCGCCGCAGAACGCCACCGGCAATTTCGTCAAGGTGGTGCAGCGCGTGCCGATTCGCATCTATTTCGACGAGACCGACAAATACGTGCGGAAGCTGAAGGCCGGCATGAGCGTCTATGCCACCATCGACACCGGTCATCAGCGCTCGCTTGCCGGCCTGCTCGGCCTGTCGGCGACAGCGAACCAAGACAAAGACTAGGTCGAGGACTGATCCGATGTCCGGTCCCAATGCCAGCCTGATGGTCCCCGGCCTGCGCCGGAACATGGTGACGATCTGCGCCATGACCGCGACCATCATGCAGGCGCTGGACACCACCATTGCCAACGTTGCCCTGCCCTACATGCAAGGCACGCTGTCGGCCTCGCAGGACCAGATCAACTGGGTGCTGACCTCCTACATCGTCGCCGCGGCGATCATGACGGCCCCGGTCGGCTGGATCGCCAACCGCTTCGGCCGGAAGCGCATCTTCATCATCTGCTCGGCCGGCTTCACCATGGCGTCGGTGCTCTGCGGCCTCGCGCAGGACATCAACCAGATGGTGCTGTTCCGCCTGCTGCAGGGCGTGTTCGGCGCCGCCCTGGTGCCGCTGTCGCAATCGGTCATGCTGGACTATTACACGCTGCAGGAACGCGCCAAGGCGATGTCGATCTGGGGCATGGGCGTGATGATGGGCCCGATCATGGGCCCCTCGCTCGGCGCCTGGCTGACCGAGACCTATTCCTGGCACTGGGTGTTCTTCGTCAATTTGCCGTTCGGCGCCATCACCGTGCTCGGGCTGATCGTGTTCATGGACGAGACCGACAAGAACCTCAGCCTCAAATTCGACTTCTTCGGCTTCGCCGCGCTCGCGGTTGCGATCGGCTCGCTGCAGCTCGCGCTCGATCGCGGCGAGCAATTGGGCTGGCTGGAATCCAATGAGATCCTCGCAGAGTTCATCGTCTCGGCGGTCGCCTTCTACTTCTTCCTCGCGCACTCCTTCACGACCTCGACCCCGTTCATCCGCTTCGCGCTGTTTAAGGATCGCAACTTCGTCACCGGCTGCATGTTCATGGTCGTGATGGGGCTCGTGCTGTTCTCGACCATGGCGCTGGCCTCACCCTACATGCAGAACGTGATCGGCTATCCCATCATCACCGCCGGCCTGCTGCTGGCCAGCCGCGGCTTCGGCACCTTCTTCGCCATGATGCTGGTCGGCCGCATGATGCGCTACATCGAGGCCCGCACGCTGATCATCGCGGGCCTGACCCTGACCGCGGGCTCACTGTTCCAGATGACCGGCTGGACCGATTTGACCCAGGTGCCGGAGATCGTCACCGTCAGCGTCATCCAGGGTTTCGGCTTCGGCCTCGTCTTCGTTCCGCTCTCGACCGTGGCGTTCCTGACGCTGTCGAACGAGCTGCGCACCGACGGCACCGCGATGCTGACCCTGATGCGGAACGTCGCGAGCTCGGTCGGCATCTCCGTCGTGATCGCGCAGCTGACGCAGGGAACGCGGCGGACCTATGCGATCCTGTCCGAGAACATCAACCCGTTCAACCATGCACTGCAGATGCCCGACGTCAGGGGCCTGATCAACCTGTCCACCGACGCCGGCCGCGCCATGGCCGACAGAATGGTGAGCGTGCAGGCGCAGATCATCGCGTTCGCGCACGACTATCAGCTGGTGATGATCTTCATCCTTTGCACGATCCCACTCGCCTTCCTGATCGGCTCGACCAAGGCCACGCTGCGCAAGCAGGCGGCCGGGCCGGAACATGCGGTGATGGAGTAGGCGCAGTTTCACGCGATCTCGTGTCCCGGGCGCGGTGCAGCGCGGAGCGATGCGCCGCAGAACCGGGACCCATTCTGCTGTCGGATCTGGGCCCCGGCTCAGCAGCGCATCACACCGGACGATGCTTCGCATCGCCGGGAGTGCTGCGCTGCGTCCGGGGCACGAGAGATCACCCCAGCAATTCCTCGCAGCCCAGATCATCCACGGCCGCAAATATCCGCTCCAGATTATTCCACCAGATCACCGGCGGGAAGTTGATGCTCCATTGCCAGACCGGCCTCGTGATCTGCCACAGCACCGCCCAGCGATAGTCGCGGTCGAGCGCGCCGCGCGTGTAGCCGGTGATGCCGCTCTCGATCAGCGTGTCATGGTAGAGATTGACCAGCGGGCGTTCGAGCGATTGCCGGCGCTCCGGATACCAATGCATCGCCATCATGTAGGCGAGGTCGTGGGTTGGAACGTTGATGCTCCACAGGTCGAAATCGAAGATGCGCGCGGTATCGGCGACGCCCGCACGCGGCAGCAGGAAATTCCAGACATGGGCATCGCCGTGGGTGATGCTGAGGTGACGGCGTGACTGGTAACGCTGGGACAGCCGGTCCGACTGATCGATCAGGCGACGATAGAGGGTCCGTCGCTCCTCGCTGAGGCGGTCACCGAGAAAATCGGCGAAGCGGTCGTAATGCCCCGCGAACGTCTCCATCCGCTCCGCGCTGTCCTCGGGGCTCGCGAAGGTGCCGACGGTTTCGCCGAGGCTCGGATGGTCCCACCACGCCGCATGCCAACGCGCGAGCGTCGCCACGATCGCAATCGCCTGATCGCGCGATGGCGGCAGCGGCCAAGCCGTCGCGATCTCGTGACTGTCGGTGAGATCTTCGAGCAGCAGGTGCCAGACGAGGCTGTCCTCGTCGAAATGTCCGTCGAAGCAGCGGGGCACGAGTCCGGGCGCCATGGTCGGCGCCAGTTGCGTATAGTATTCCACCTCGCGCCGGCCGCCGTTCGCAAGCTTCTCGGCGAATGCGGCATTCGCGGTCTTCAGGATCAGCGATTGCGGGGCGCCGGTGGCTTCGCCGACATAGCGCAGGCCGAGCCGGATGATATGCGACACGACGGTGTCGCGCTGGTGCAGCACCTTCACCTCGCGCACCGCGCCGGCGTCCAGCACGCCGCCCCGGCGCAACGCGGCCGTCAGTCGGGCGGGCTCAACAACCGCCGGCAATTGTGGAGACGTCATGAACCACGATGCCCCTGTCCCGCGCCATACTGCACGATCACACTCCCGGGCACCAGCGGCCGGAACGCCGCCGGGGCTCAGGCCGCCGCGGTCGAGTCGCGCACGGTCCGCACGACCACCGACCGCAGCTGTTCGAGATTGGCCGCCATGCCGGTGATCGCCTGTCTGACCTCCGTGGCGCGCTCGTTCACCGACGCGGCATCACGGCTGACATTGCCGATCTTGGCCGAGACCTCCTTCGCCGCGGACGCCGATTCGGAAATCGACCGCGTGATCTCCCGCGTCGCGGCGTCCTGCTCTTCCATCGCGGCGGCAACCGAGGTCGCGACGCCGTCGATCTCGACGATGTGCCCTCCCATCGTCTCGACGGCATCGACCGCGGCCTGGGTCGAGGCCTGGATCTCGGTAATCAGCCGCGTGATCTCCTCGGTGGATTTGGCGGTCTGGTCCGACAGCGATTTCACCTCGGCCGCGACCACGGCGAAGCCGCGACCGGCCTCGCCGGCGCGCGCCGCCTCGATCGTGGCGTTGAGCGCCAGGAGGTTGGTCTGGCCGGCGATGCCGCCGATGAGGTCGGAGACCTCGGCGATCTTCTTCACCGATCCCGCCAGCGCCTGAATGGTCGAACGCGCCTGCTCGCGGCCGGCGACGGCGGATTTGGTGACCGTGCTGGTCCGCGCGACCTGGCTCGCGATCTCGCGGATCGAAGCGCTCAGCTGTTCGGCCGCGGCCGAGACGGTCTGCGAGCTGCCGAGCGCCTGGGTGGAGGCCGCCGCAACCGCCTGCGACTGCGCCGAGAGCGAACTTGCGATGTCCGACAGGCTGGCGGCGGCACGTTCAACGCCATGACTCGCCGCGGTCGCGGTGTCGACCGAGCGGCCGGTCTCGCGCTCGACAGTCTCGGCCATCTGGTTCAGGGCGCCGCGCTTGGCCAGCGCCGCCTCCTGCTCCTGCCGCAATTGCTCCTCGCGCAGCCGGGAATTCTCGACCGCCGCCTGCTTGAACACCTGGAGCGCGCCCGCCATCGAGCCGACCTCGTCATGGCGGTGCGCGAAAGGAATCTCGGCGGCGAGATCGCCGGTCGCGAGCTTCTGCATCGTGCCCGTCATGCGGACGATCGGGCGCACCACGCCGAGAGCGACGCCGAGCAGGCCCGCCGCGATGAAGGCGAGGACAGCCGCGGACACGCCGAGGAGGATATAGAGCATCGCGCTGTCGCGGTCCGCGGCCAGCGTTTCCATGGCGGCATTCTGCTTGTTGGCGCTCTCGACGATGCTGTCGATCACGGCGCGATGCGCGGTGTAGGCGTCCTTGAGCTGCGCATAGGCGCGCTCGGACCCAGCCGCGTCCTTGGCCTTGAGGGCCGGCAGGAGCTGGTCGGACGCCTTCCAGAATTTCTGCACCTCGGCGTCGGATTTCGACACCAGCGCGGTCTTCAGGTCGGCCGAGAGGCTGGAGGTGACCCAGAACGCCTTGCGCTCGTCGTAGTCCTTGCGGAGCTGGACCAGGCGTTCGCCGTGGGCCGCCAGTTGATCCGGCTCGCGCATGGCGAGGGTCGCCTCGAGATAGGCCTCGATGACGTATTCCGGCGGCGGCAGGATGTCCGCAATCAGGTCGTTGCCGAGCTTGATGTCCGAGTAGAGCGGACCGCCGACCTTGAGCTCTTTCAGGGCGTACAGGCTGGTCGAGACCACGGCGGCAAAGCCGATGGCGATAACGATCCCGAACGCAATGATCGCGGAGGACAACGACAAACGAATTTTCATGAAACAATCCAGGGCGCGCGCCGAAACCGCGTGGAGCCTAGATCAATGTGGTAAATACGGGATTGCCTCGCGGAAAAGTTGCAAAAAGAACGGCTCCGCAAAATTACGGAGATTGCAGGTTCGCGAATCGGTTTTAGGTCAGAGAAACTGACGCACAATGAGCCGGCGACGCGGGCGCGATTGCGCGGGATGAGAACTGGCGCCGGCGAGCTTGCCTCACCGGCACCCATCGCCTCAGACGTCGAAGAACACCGTCTCGTTGTCGCCCTGGAGGTGCAGGTCGAGCCGATAGACCGGCTTGCCGGCCTCCCGCACGGCGGTGATCGTGGCGCGCCGATCCGTGGGCACCAGCGCCAGCACGGGATCGGCGGCGTTGCCGGCCTCATCGCTGAAATAGATGCGGGTGTAGAGATGCCGCAGCATGCCGCGGCCGAACACCGCAAGCAGGATGTGCGGCGCCTGCGGCTTGCCGTCGGGATCGGGCACCGCGCCCGGCTTGATGGTGTCGAAGGCGTAATTGCCGTCCTTGTCGGTGCCGCAACGGGCAAAGCCGCGGAAGCTCGCATTCGGCAGCGCGCGCTTGTCCTGCGGGTCGGCAAAGCGGCCTTGCGCGTCCGCCTGCCAGATCTCCAGCATGCAATCGGGAACGGCAACGCCGTCACCGTCGAACACGCGGCCTTCGATACGGATGCGGTCGCCCGTGACATCGGGCGTGAGCGTCGAGCTGGTGAACGCGTCGTTCCAGTCGTACTCGCCGGTCGGCGTCAGGCCGTATTTGAAGAACGGGCCGACGGTCTGCGATGGCGTGATCCCATTGGGTTTCACAGAATCCTGCACTTAACTGTTCTCCATGGGGGTGGCGTTCTTGCCGCGCAGCACGATGTCGAACCGGTAGCACAGCGCCCATTCGGGCTGGGTATTCTCGAGGTCGAACGACGACACCATCCGGGCCCGCGCCTTCTCGTCCGGCACCGAGTTGAAGATCGGATCGAACGGGAACAGCGGATCGTTCGGGAAATACATCTGCGTCACGAGGCGCGTGACGAAGGAATGGCCGAACACCGACAGATGGATATGAGCGGGACGCCAGGCGTTGTGATGATTGCCCCAGGGATAGGCGCCCGGCTTGATGCTGACGAAGCGGTAGTAGCCGCTCGCATCGCTCACGGTGCGGCCGGCGCCCGTGAAATTCGGATCCAGCGGCGCGGGATGCTGGTCGCGGACGTGGACGTAGCGGCCGCAGGAATTGGCTTGCCAGATCTCGACCAATGAGTTCGGCACGCCCCTGCCGTCCTCGTCGCGCACATGGCCGTGCACGATGATGCGCTCGCCGAGCGGCTCGCCGCTATGCTGGCGGGTGAGGTCGTTGTCGCCGTCGCGCACGGTCTCGTGGCCGTAGACCGGGCCGGTCAACTCCGACAACGTATGCCGCATCGGGATCAGCGGCTTGTTCGGCGCGCGCTTGATCGAGCTTTTGTACTCGGGCGACAGCGGCAGCGGATGCGCCTTGTTGCTGTCGGTGGGATAGATGAACGTCATGGGCGAACTCCTCCCCGGCCATTGTGGTCCGGCCGGTCAACGCTTCCGCCAATCATTATAGGATATAACTAATTTGGGGAAGCGGGTTTGGCGGGCGTGCCGCGCGCTATTTGATCGGCGGGCGCGGCAGCACGGCCTCTCCGGCTTCGAGCCGGTAGGTGTGGTCGAGGGAATACCAGGGCGCGGTGACATCGCGCGCGGTCGGATGCGGCGTGTCGTGGCGCTGGAACTTGCCGATCAGCGCCTGCGTCACCCCGAACTGCACGTCGCTGTCGATATGCGGGTCGGAGGGATCGTAGACCTGCGAGATCAGCACCTTGAATCCGGGCTTGAAGATCAGGGCGTGCAGATGCGCCGGGCGGTAGGGATGCCGGCCCTGCGCCTCCAAGAGACGGCCGACCACGCCGTTGGTCGGAATGGGATAGCCGACCATCATCACCGAGCGGAAGGAAAAGCGCCCGTCCTGGTCGGTCGTGAACTTGCCACGCAAATTCATGTCGGCCTGGTCAGGGTCCTGATTCTCGTAGAGGCCGACCGGCGAGGCGTGCCAGACATCGACCTCCGCGCCGGCAACCGGACGGCCATCCTTGTCGACGACACGGGCGCTCACGAACAGCGGCGCGCCCGGCGTCTCGGATCGGACGATCGACCCGCCGTTCTCGACCCGCGGCGAGTTCAGCCGCCAGAACGGTCCGAGCAGCGACTGATCGGTTTCCGTGTTGCCCTGATCGCCATTGTTGAGCAGGCACACCAGCGGCGAGACACCGAGCGAGCCCGCCATCAGCACCACTTCATTGTGAGTGTCGGTGGTCAGCTTGCCGAGCTCGGCAATGATCGCCGTGGCGTCGCGAAACTCTTTCTCGGTCAGGCGGACATCGCGCACGAAGCCATGCAGGTGCTTGACCAGGGACACCATGATCTGGCGCAGCCGCGGGTCGGACGTCCGCTCCATCACCGCCAGGGCAGCCGCCGTGACGTCCTGCTCGCGCTCGATGATCATGGCACGCCTCCCAACCGCCCAGACTCTCCCCCTCTCCCCGCAAGCGGGGAGAGGGGGAGGACCGACTCTTAATTCAGCTTCTCGATCGCAACGGCGACACCCTGGCCGACGCCGACGCACATGGTGGCGAGCGCGAGCTTGCCGCCGCGCTTTTCCATGCCATGCACGGCGGTGAGCGCGAGACGTGCGCCGCTCATGCCGAGGGGGTGGCCGAGCGCGATGGCGCCGCCATGCGGATTGACGAAGTCGGCATCATCGGCCACGCCGAGCTGGCGCATGCAGGCGATGCCCTGCGAAGCGAAGGCCTCGTTGAGCTCGATCAGGTCGAAATCGCTGATCTTCTTGCCGAGGCGTTCCATCAGCTTGCGGGTCGCCGGCACAGGTCCGATGCCCATGATGCGCGGCGGCACGCCGGCCGAGGCGAGGCCGAGAATACGCGCGCGCGGCGTCAGACCATGCTTCTTCACCGCGGCCTCTGAGGCCAGGATCATCGCGGCCGCGCCGTCATTGACGCCGGAGGCATTGCCGGCGGTGACCGTGCCGGGATTGCGCACGATCGGCTTCAGCTTGGCGAGGCCCTCCAGCGTGGTCTCGGGCCGCGGATGCTCGTCCTTGTCGACGGTGATGGGACCGGCCTTGCCGCCGGGAATGGTGATCGGGATGATTTCTTCGGCGAAATAGCCGGCGGCGATCGCCTTGCCGGCGCGCTGCTGCGAGCGGATGGCGAAGGCGTCCTGGTCGGCGCGCGAGACCTGGAATTCCTCGGCGACGTTCTCGCCGGTCTCCGGCATGGCATCGACACCATATTGCGCCTTCAGCAGCGGATTGATGAAGCGCCAGCCGATCGTGGTGTCGAAAATCTCGGCCGAGCGCGAGAAGGCTTCCTGCGCCTTGCCCATCACGAAGGGCGCGCGCGTCATCGACTCGACGCCGCCGGCAATGGCGAGCTCGATCTCGCCGGAACGAATGGCGCGCCCCGCAGCGCCGACCGCATCGAGGCCGGAGGCGCAGAGGCGGTTCAGGGTCTGGCCGGGAACCGAATCCGGCAGACCCGCAAGCAACAGCGCCATGCGCGCGACGTTGCGGTTGTCCTCGCCGGCCTGGTTGGCGCAGCCGAAGAAGACTTCGTCGACCTGTGCCCAGTCGAGATTGGGATGCTTGGCCATCAGCGCCTTGATCGGGGCTGCGGCCAGATCGTCGGCACGCACCTTGGCGAGTGAGCCGCCGAAGCGGCCGATCGGGGTCCGCACGGCATCGCAGATAAAGACGTCACGCATCGCTGTTCTCCCTGAATGCCGCGGTTCGGCCCAAATTCTTCAATGTCGGCGGAGTTTTAGGAGGGCGCCCGCGGCAGGTCAATTGACGGTTTCGCGCGCGATTTGCAGGGGCCTGCCCTCCGCAGCGCATGCCGCACTGCGGACAACGTGGAAAACCCGTTCCTCCCAGCCAAAGCGATAGGAGCCGGAGACGAAATTTTGTAGGTTGCGCCGCCCATGACAATGCAACAGCCGATACAAGCACCGCCCCCCGACGACGTCCCCGCGCAGCCGTCGGAAGCCGCGGCGCGCGTGACGCCGATGATGGAACAGTATCTGGAGATCAAGGCAGCGCATCAGGGCCTCTTGCTGTTCTACCGGATGGGCGATTTCTACGAATTGTTCTTCGAGGATGCCGAGATCGCCTCCAGGACGCTCGGCATCGTCTTGACCAAGCGCGGCAAGCATCAGGGCGCCGACATCCCGATGTGCGGCGTGCCGGTCGAGCGTTCCGAGGACTATCTGCATCGTCTGATCTCCGCCGGCCACCGCGTCGCAGTGTGCGAGCAGACCGAAGATCCTGCGGCTGCGAAAGCGCGCGGCAACAAGAGCGTGGTGCGCCGCGGCGTGGTGCGGCTGGTGACGCCGGGCACGCTGACCGAGGATAATCTGCTCGATGCGCGCGCCAACAACTATTTGCTGGCGATCGCGCGCGCTCGCGCCTCCGGTGGCGGCGACCGCTTCGGCCTTGCCTGGATCGACATCTCGACCGCCGAATTCACCGTGATGGAATGCTCCGGCGGCGAGCTCGCCGCGACGCTGGCGCGCATCAATCCGAACGAGGCCATCGTCACCGATGCCCTCTATAGCGACAACGAGCTGGGACAGACCCTGCGCGAGCTGCCGGCGGTGACGCCGCTGACCCGTGACGTGTTCGACGGCGCCACCGCCGAGAAACGGCTGTGCGACTATTTCGCGGTCGCGACCATGGATGGCCTCGCGCAGCTCACGCGTCTCGAAGCAACCGCTGCGGCCGCCGCCGTCACCTATGTCGACCGCACCCAGGTCGGCAAGCATCCGCCGCTGTCGCCGCCCGCGCGCGAGGCGTCCGGCGCGACCATGGCGATCGATCCGGCCACGCGTGCCAATCTCGAGCTGACGCGGACGCTCGCGGGCGAGCGCCGCGGCTCGCTGCTCGACGCGATCGACTGTACCGTGACGTCGGCGGGCTCGCGTCTGCTGGCGCAGCGGTTGGCGGCGCCGCTGACGGATGCGCCCGCCATCGCGCGGCGGCTCGACGCCGTCAGCACCTTCGTTGCCGATTCCGCGGCGCGCGAGGACATCCGCAGCATCTTGCGCGGCGCGCCCGACATGTCGCGGGCGCTGGCCCGCCTCTCGGTCGGCCGCGGCGGTCCGCGCGACCTTGCGGGGCTGCGCGACGGCATCGTCGCCGCCGACCAGGTGCTGGCGCGACTTGGCGAGCTCGACCAGCCGCCGCAGGAGCTCGCGCTGGTGATGGCGGCGCTGCAAAAGCCCTCGCGCGAGCTGGCGGCGGAATTCACCCGCGCGCTCGACGAGCAGCTGCCGCTGATCAAGCGCGACGGCGGCTTCGTGCGGCAGGGCTATGAGCCCGCCCTCGACGAAGCACGCAATTTGCGCGACGCCTCGCGCCTGGTCGTAGCCTCGATGCAGGCCCGCTACGCGGACCAGACCGGCGTCAAGGGCCTCAAGATCCGGCACAACAACGTGCTCGGCTATTTCGTCGAGGTCACCGCGCAGCACGGCGACAAGCTGACGTCGGCGCCGCTGAACGCCACCTTCATCCATCGCCAGACCCTGGCGGGCCAGGTGCGCTTCACGACGTCCGAGCTCGGCGAGATCGAAGCCAAGATCGCAAATGCCGGCGACCGCGCGCTCGGCCTCGAGCTCGAGATTTTCGAGCGGCTGTCGGCGAAGGCGATGGCGATCAGCGACGATCTCCGCACCGCCGCTCACGCCTTCGCCCTGCTCGACGTTGCAACGTCACTCGCAAAGCTGGCGGTCGACGACAATTATGTGCGACCCGACGTGGACGACTCCCTCGGCTTCGCGATCGAAGCCGGCCGCCATCCCGTGGTCGAGCAGGCCTTGAGGCGCAATGGCGAGCCGTTCATTGCCAATGCCTGCGATCTGTCGCCTGCGCCTGGCCAAAAGTCCGGCCAGCTCTGGTTGCTCACCGGCCCCAACATGGCCGGTAAATCGACCTTCCTGCGCCAGAACGCGCTGATTGCGCTGCTCGCCCAGATCGGCAGCTTCGTGCCGGCGACGCGCGCGCGGATCGGCATCATCGACCGCCTGTTCTCGCGCGTCGGCGCCGCGGACGACCTCGCCCGCGGCCGCTCCACCTTCATGGTGGAGATGGTCGAGACCGCTGCGATCCTCAACCAGGCCGGCGAGCGCTCGCTGGTGATCCTCGACGAGATCGGCCGCGGCACCGCGACCTTCGACGGCCTTTCGATCGCCTGGGCCGCGATCGAGCATCTGCACGAGAGCAACCGCTGCAGGACGCTGTTCGCGACGCATTATCACGAGCTGACCGCGCTCTCGGCCAAGCTGCCGCGCATGTTCAACGCCACCGTGCGGGTGAAGGAGTGGCAGGGCAACGTCGTGTTCCTGCACGAGGTGCTGCCGGGCTCGGCCGACCGCTCCTACGGCATCCAGGTCGCAAAACTCGCCGGCCTGCCGCCGGCCGTGATCACGCGTGCGAAATCGGTGCTGTCGAAGCTCGAGGCGCAGGACCGCGGCCAGACCGCGCGCGCGCTGGTGGACGATTTGCCGCTGTTCGCGGTGCCCTCCCGCGCCGCGGCGGAAGCTGCCCCGCCGAGCGAAGCCGAGCTGCTGATGGAAGCGGTGAAGGCGCTGCACCCCGACGAGATGTCGCCGCGCGAGGCGCTGGATGCGCTGTATGCGTTGAAGGCCAAGCTGCCGAAGTCGTGACGGTGCAGCAGCTGCCGTATGGCGGACAAAACGGAGCGTGCCCACGCGTATCGGCTGGACGCGGAGAGATGGTGGGCACGGCGCGCAAAGAGCGCGCCTTTGCCTACCCTACCATTCCTGCGTGAAACTACGCTCTCGCCGCGATCGCGGCCGCTTCCGCCGCCGCGCGCTGCATGCTGGTCGACATCTCGTTCGTCACGGTGCTCTGCTCCTCGATGGCCGCAGCGGTCGAGGTCACGTATTCGCTGACATTGTTGATCGCCTGCTTGATCGAGCCGAGCGCGCTGACGACGTCGCCGGAGATGCCGTTGAGGCTGCCGATCTCCGCGCCGATCTTGTCGGTGGCCTGCTTGGCCTGGTTGGCGAGGCTCTTCACCTCCGAGGCGACCACGGCAAAGCCGCGGCCGGCCTCGCCGGCCCGGGCGGATTCGATCGTGGCGTTCAGCGCCAGGAGGTTGATCTGGCCGGTGATGCTGTTGATCATCTCGACGATGCCGCTCATCGACTGCGCCGCCTCGGTGAGGCGTTGCGCCTGCGCGTCGGCCGAGGAGACCTGCTCCACCGCGCTCATCGCGGTCTCGCGGGATTTGGTCATTGCCTCGGAGATCTCCCGCACCGAGGCGTTAAGCTCCTCCGAACCCGCGGCGACCGATTCCATCATGCCGCGCACGCGCTCGTTGCCCATGCGGACCAGCACCTGCTTGGTGACGTCGGTGGCATATTTGACGACCTTGAACGGCTTGCCGTTGAGATCCATGATCGGATTGTAGGAGGCCTGGATGTAGACCTCCTTGCCGCCCTTGCCGATCCGCTTGTATTCGGCCGCCTGGTACTGACCGCGGTTGAGCGCCGCCCAGAACTCACGATAAGCAGCCCCGTCCCGCTCGTTGGGGTCGACGAACATGCTGTGATGCTTGCCCTTGATCTCGGCCAGCGAATAGCCGAGCGCGCCGAGGAAGTTGGCGTTCGCGGTGATGATCGAGCCGTCCATATTGAATTCGATCACGGCCTGGGCCTTGTCGATCGCCGCGATCTGACCGGCGAGATCGGCGTTCTTCAGCTTCTCGGCGGTGATGTCGGTCGCGAACTTGACGACGCCGTAGGGCTTGCCGGTCTCGTCGAGCAGCGGATTGTAGGACGCGAGAATCCACACCTCCTTGCCGCCCTTGCCGATCCGCTTGAACTCGCCGGCCTGATAGTCGCCGCGGTTGAGCGCGGCCCAGAACTCGCGATAGGCCGTGCCGCTGCGGTCGGCCTCGGCGACGAACAGGCTGTGGTGCTTGCCCTCGATTTCCGACAACGAATAGCCGAGCGCCTTGCAGAAATTCTCGTTGGCGGTGACGATGGTGCCGTCGAGCCTGAACTCGATCACGGCCTGGGCGCGGCTGATGGCGGCGATCTTCGACGCATCCGTCATGGTCCGCATCTTCTTCGCCGTGATGTCGGTCGCGATCTTGGCGACCATCACCGTCTTCCCGTTGCCGTCGAGTACCGGATTGTAGGATGCTTCGATCCAGACCTCGTGGCCATCCTTCGCGATCCGCTTGAACTCGCGCGCCTGATACTCGCCACGGTTCAATGCAGCCCAGAACGCCTTGTACTCGGCGGTCTCGCGCTGGTCGGCCGGCACGAACATGGAGTGATGCTTGCCCTGGATCTCGCCAAGCTGATAGCCGAGGGCGTCGAGAAAGTTCTTGTTGGCCGTGATGATCGTGCCATCCAGATTGAATTCGATCATAGCCTGGGAACGGCCGATCGCATCGAGCCGCGCTTGTGCATCAATCTGGGACTTGCGACCGAACATCAAAGAATCTCCATCTCGAAATTGGGTGGATAGCTCGTAGGGGGAGTAACCGTTGCGGCGACACAGCCGTATTCAAATCTACAATTCCCGCGAGTCCCTGCGCTTTGATGCAGCTCGGACGAGTTCGCGCCGACAACTGCGGAAGCGGGTACGCTCAGCCATTCATAGGTGAAAAGCGCGAAGAAAGTTCTAATAGAAGTGTCGGAAATCGGCGGAAACGGGAACGAGCTCTGCCCGCGCCGCGATCAATCGGAGCGGCGGAACAATTTGAAATGACGCATCTCATTCAATGGCTTGCGAAGAGGTCGCGTTGATCTCGATCGTGAGATCGACCTGCAGGACACGACTTTGCGCGACGCCGCGTCGCGCTGATCCGTAGTCTCACGGCCTCCCGGTTCTACTGCGCTTGCCGCGTCTCGTGCATCGCACGCCGGCCGATTCCCCACAGCGTCAGATTCCAGACGATGCAAGTGCCGAGCGCGAGACACAGTCCGACGACGGAGCCGAACGCCACCACTGCAACGTGCAGGACGGCGATCGCCGTGCCGAATCCGAGCAGTCCCCAGGCGGAGTTGGCGAGCACGGCGGCGGTCGGTCGGCCGCCGATGCGCGGATGCAGGATCACCATGATGCTGGTGAACACCACAGGATACAGCGCGATGATGCCGCTGATGCGCGGACCGACCCAGCCCGAGGTCGAGACAACGATCGCGACCAGCGTCGCGACCAAGGCAGCCCGCATCGGCACGTCGTACCAGCGGCGCGTCACCAGCGGCATTTTCACGTGGCGATAGCGCGCCAGCAGCGGAATGCAGATACCGAAGGCGATCAGATTTGCGGCGAGCCCCGCGGTGAGCGGCCAGTCGAACTGACGGATGATCGAAGCCAGCACGATCCAGACCGCGACCGCGCTTCCGCCGCTCACCAGAAGGCTGTGCCGCTGCGCCAGCACGACATAAGTGAGGCACATGAAGATCGTCGCCGCGTTGATCGGAAGACTCGCGAGCGAGCCTTGCGCGATGAAGGCGGCGTCGTGGTCGAGTGCGAGGAAGACGTAGGAGGGGCCGGCCGAGATCGGCAAGGTCGCGACCAGCGCGCCGATCACCGGGCCCGACCGTTCGGTGATGATCGACGCCGTCACGACGAACGCCGCCGAGATCGCCATGCGCAGGAGGAGGATGAGGAGGAAGTGAAGGTCGAGGGACATTTTCGCTTCTTACCCTCCCCTGGAGGGGCAGGGTCGGCTCATATGGAGCGCAGCGAGATATGAGACGGGGTGGGGTGACAGTCTCTCGACGGACAAGGTGCCCGAGTGGAGAGATCACCCCACCCCGCTCGCGCTGCGCGCGATCGACCCTCCCCCTCCAGGGGAGGGTAAGGCAGTCACATCCGCTGCATCGACACCGAGACCTTCGGGCCGTTCTTGATGGTCTGATAGACCACGCAATAGCGCTCGGTGAGCTTGAGCAGGAGATCGAGCTTGTCCTGCGGCGCGTCAGTGTCGACCTCGAAGCGCAGACGGATCTCGGCGAAGCCCACCGGGGTCTCCTTGTCGACGCCGAGCGTGCCGCGGAAATCCAGATCGCCCTCGGCATAGACGTTGCCGGTCTTCAGGGGCACCTCGATCGCGGTCGCGACCGATTTCAGGGTGACACCGGCACAGGCGACCAGGGCTTCGAGCAGCATGTCGCCGGAGCAGAGCTCGAGGCCGGAGCCGCCGGTGGCGGGATGCAGGCCGGCCATCGCGATGGCGCGGCCAGTCTCGACCTTGCAGGCGATGCCTTCGCCATCGGTGGAGCCCTTGGCCTTCAGCGTGATCAGCGCGGTCTTGGGGTCGGTCTTGTAGCGCTCCTTGATCGGAGCCTGCATCTGGCGCAGCTCTGCAGCGTCCATGTTCGTTCTCTCCCGGATAATTGCTCCTCGATGTACCGGGTCAGCGCGAAATTGTCACCACCACATGGCCTGACCGGGACCCTGGGTTGCGTCACGGTCGGGCACGCTGCGATCGAGCGAACGGTCGAGTGACGTCAGCACACTTCGCTTGAAAGTCTCGAACAGCGGCGAATTGCGATCGCGCGGCCGGCCGAGATTGATCTCGATCTGGTCGAACAGCCGGCCCGGCCGCGGCCGCATCACCAGCACGCGGTCGGCCAGCACCACGGCCTCGTCGACGTCATGCGTGACGAGGATGAGCGTCGGCCGCGTATCGGCCCAGAGATCGAGCAGATGGTCCTGGAGATCCCTGCGGGTGAAAGCGTCGAGCGCGGAGAACGGCTCGTCGAGCAAGAGCACCTCGGGTTGCGGCACCAGCGCGCGGGCGATCGCGACGCGTTGCGCCTGCCCGCCGGAGAGTTCACGCGGCCAGGCCTGCGCCTTCTCGGCCAGCCCGACGCGCTCGAGCGCGCGCACCACCTTCTCGCGCCGCTCGGCCGCGGGCAGGTCGGCAAGGCCGAAGCCGATATTGTCGGCGACGCTGAGCCAGGGCAAAAGCCTGGGCTCCTGGAAGATGATGCCGATCTTGGCATGGGGCGAAGAGATCGCCTCATTGTCGAGCGTCACCGTGCCCGAGCTGGCGCGATCGAGACCCGCGATGGCGCGGAGCAATGTCGATTTGCCGCAGCCGGAGCCGCCGATGATGGCGACGATCTCGCCTTGCCTGATCTCGGCGGAGAAGCGGGCCAGCGCCTGCACGCCGTTGGGATAGGTCTTGCTGACCCGGTCGAGCGCCAGCATCGCCTTCAGGCTCCCTTCACGCGGACGAAGGCATCCTGCCAGCGCAGGAACGGCGCCGCCGCGACCTCGATCAGCCAGTCGGTGAGCTTGCCGAGGATGGCGAAGATCACGATCGCGGCCAGGATCTGCGCGGGCTTGCCGAGCTGCTGGCCGTCGAGCAGGAGATAGCCGAGACCTTCCGAGGCGCCGATCAGCTCGGCCGCGACCACGAACATCCAGCCCAGACCAAGTCCGACGCGCAAGGACACGACATAGGCCGGCAGCACCGCGGGCAAGAGGATGCGGCGGATCATCGCGAAGCCGGAGAGGCGGAAGGTACGGCCGACTTCGACGATCTTGCGGTCGACCGAGAGGATCGCACCCATCACGCCGAGATAGACCGGGAAGAACACCCCGACCGCGATCAGCGCGACCTTCGAGGTCTCGAAGATGCCGAGCCAGAGGATGAACAGCGGCACCCAGGCCAGCGACGGGATCGCGCGCAGCGCCTGCACGGTCGGATCGAGCAGCCGCCGCGCCAGCGACCAATAGCCGGAGACGGCCCCGAGCAGCGTGCCTGCGACGACACCGAAGGCGAAACCGAGCCCGACGCGCCACAGCGTTGCGATGATGTGGCGAACCAGTTCGCCGGAACGGGCGAGCTCGGCGATGGTGGCAAAGATGCGCGAGGGCGGCGGCACCAGCCGGCCGTTCGACCAGCCGAGCCAGACCACGAGTTCCCAACCGAGCGCGAGCGCCAACGGCAGCAATGCCCCAAGCAGCGGCCGCGCATAACGCGCGGCGCGCGAGGGCGCAGCAACGTTTTCGGCCGGCTCGGAGGCTTGTTGCAGGACTGGCGCGTCGGAGATCATGGTCGTAGGAAGCGCGTCTGGTTGGGGAATGCAAGGGAGTGCGGCAATCTCCGCCGGAGTCTGTTGCGGGCGCGCGCCTCTTCCCGCCTGCGTAGCCCGGATGGAGCGCAGCACAATCCGGGAATCTTGCCGCCAGCGAAAAAGACCCGGATTTCGCTGCGCTCCATCCGGGCTACAGGCCGACCTCAATTCGTCGGCAACGGCACCTGATCGTCGATCAACGCATCCAGCGTCGCCTTCACGTCGACCTTGGCATCGACGACGCCGGCCTGCTGCAGCGCGAGGCCCGCGGCGAGGATCGACTCGCGCTGCGGCGCGCCGATGCGGCTGTGGGTGAGCTCGGTGCGCTCCTTGAGCTGCTTGTCGACCACCGCTTCGGGGAGCTTCGTCACGGCGATGAAGGTCTTCTTCAGCTCGTCGTAATTCGCCAGCGAATATTTTCGCGCCTCTTCATACACCGCAAGCACGCGGCGGGCGGCGTCCGGATGGTCCTTCAGGAACTGCTCGCGCACATTGAGGATGCCCCAGGTGTTGGCGTCAGCCTTGCGATAGAACAGCTTGGCGCCTTCCTCGACCTCGGCCTGCGCCATCATCGGATCGAGACCGGCCCAGGCATCGACGTCGCCGCGGATCAGCGCGGTCTTGCCGTCGGCATGCTGGAGCAGCACCGGCGTGATGTCCTTCTCGGTGAGGCCGGCGCCAAGCAGCGCGCGCACCAGGAAAATGTGCGGATCGGTGCCGCGCGTCACCGCGACGCGCTTGCCCTTGAGGTCGGCAACGCCAGCGATCTTGGAATCCTTGCCTGTCACCAGCGCGGTCCATTCAGGGCGCGAATAGACGTAGATCGACTTGATCGGATTGCCGTTGATCTTCGCCACCAGCGCCGCCGAGCCCGCGGTCGAGCCGAAATCGATCGAGCCGGCATTGAGGAATTCGAGCGCCTTGTTGGAGCCGGCCGACTGCACCCAGGTCACGGTAATGCCGTCCTTGGCGAATTCCTTCTCGAGCAGTCCCTTCTGCTTCAGGACCATCGACACCGGATTGTAGGTCGCCCAGTCGATGCGGATCTCCTTGAGCGGATCCGCAGCCTTTGCCGCGGGGGTCACTGCGAGAGCCACGGCCCCCGCCAGCAGACGACGTCGTGAAATCTTGGTCATGCCCAGCCTCCTCCAAAACTTCATTGTTTTTCAATGAGTTATATCTAGAAATCAACGAGAAAATCCGTCCCTTGAAGGCCCGCCGGCCGAGAACAGATTTGCCCGAAGCCGCGGCTTTCCAGCATGGAACGACTATTGCCAGAGAATGGCGGGTGACAGCGCCTGTCACCTCTTATATCCGGTGAGACATGGACAGCGTTGCGACCGAGCACAGGCCCGAGGTGGATGATCGTTTCGACACGGTGCGGATCACCGCCGCGGTCGATGCGCTCGCCGAGAAGCACCAGGGACGCGAAGACGCGTTCCGCACCGCCATGGCGCAATTGCTCAAGGCCGAGCTGATCGCGTCGCGCGCCGCGGCCCAGGAGATCCTCTTGAAGGACCGTCATGGCCGTCACTGCGCCGAGCGGCTTTGCCATGTCCAGGACGAGATCATCCGCATCCTGTATTCGGCGGCGACCCGGCATCTCTATCGCTCGCCGATCCCGAGCGGCGCGGAGCGCATGGCGGTGGTTGCGACCGGCGGCTATGGCCGCGGCCTGATGGCGCCGGAATCGGACATCGATCTCCTGTTCATCCTGCCCTACAAGCAGACCGCCTGGGGCGAGCAGGTGGCAGAGGCCATCCTCTATTGCCTCTGGGACATGGGGCTGAAGGTCGGTCACGCCACGCGATCGGTGGACGAATCGATCCGGCAGGCGCGCGGCGACATGACCATCCGCACCGCGATCCTGGAGACGCGCTTCCTCACCGGCGACAAGCCGCTGTATGACGAGCTGGTCGCGCGCTTCGACAAGGAAGTGGTGCAGGGCACCGCCTCGGAATTCGTCACCGCAAAGCTCGCCGAGCGCGAGGAGCGCCATCGCCGCGGCGGCCAGTCGCGCTATCTGGTCGAACCCAACGTCAAGGACGGCAAGGGCGCGTTGCGCGACCTGCACACGCTGTTCTGGATCGCCAAATATGTCTACCGCGTCCGCGACACCAGCGAGCTGGTCGAGCGCGGCGTGTTCGACGCGCAGGAATACCGCACTTTCCGCCGCTGCGCCGATTTCCTCTGGTCGGTGCGCTGCAATCTGCATTTCTACTCCGGCCGCGCCGAAGAGCGTCTGTCCTTCGACCTCCAGCGCGAGATCGCGGTGCGGCTCGGCTACACCTCGCATCCCGGCATGCAGGACGTCGAGCGCTTCATGAAGCACTACTTCCTGGTCGCCAAGGAGGTCGGCAATCTCACCGCCATCCTCTGCGCCAAGCTCGAGGACCAGCAGGCCAAGCCCGCGCCGGTGCTGAGCCGGATGATGGCGCGGCTGCGCCCCACAGCGGCGAAGCGGCGCGTCCCCGACAGCGACGACTTCATCGTCGACAACAACCGCATCAACGTCGCGGCGCCGGACATCTTCAAGCACGATCCGGTCAATCTGATCCGGATCTTCCGCCTCGCGCAGAAGAACAACCTCGCCTTCCATCCGGATGCGATGCGCGACGTGACGCGCTCGCTCGGCCTGATCAACGCGCAAATGCGCGAAAATCCCGAGGCGAACCGGCTGTTCATGGAGATCCTGACCTCGGACAATGCCGAGATCGTGCTGCGGCGGATGAACGAGACCGGCGTGCTCGGCCATTTCATCCGTGCCTTCGGCAAGATCGTCTCGATGATGCAGTTCAATATGTATCATCATTATACGGTCGACGAGCATCTGATCCGCTGCGTCGGCTTCCTGCAGGACATCGAGCGCGGCGGCGTCGAGGAATTCACCCTCGCCAGCGACCTCATGCGCAAGATTCGCCCCGAGCACCGTGCGGTCATCTACATCACGACGCTGCTGCACGACATCGCCAAGGGCCGACCCGAGGATCATTCGATCGCCGGCGCCAAGGTGGCGCGACGGCTCTGCCCGCGGCTCGGCTTCAGCGCTGCCGACACCGAGCTCATCGCCTGGCTGATCGAGGAGCATCTGACGATGTCGACGGTCGCACAGTCGCGCGACCTGTCCGACCGCAAGACCATCGAGAATTTCGCTGCCGTGGTGCAATCAGTCGAGCAGATGAAGCTCCTGACCATCCTGACAACCGCCGACATCCGCGGCGTCGGTCCCGGGGTGTGGAACGGCTGGAAGGCGCAGCTCTTGCGCTCGCTCTATTATGAAACCGAGCCGGTGCTCACGGGCGGCTTCTCGGAAGTCGACCGGGGAAAACGCCTCACCGCCGCCTACGCCGAATTCCGCAACGCCTTCGCCGAATGGCCGGCGGAGGAGCTCGACGCCTATATCGGCCGGCATTATCCAGCCTATTGGCTCAAGGTCGAGCTGCCGCGAAAAATCCGTCACGCCCGCTTCGTCCGCTCCAGCGAGCAGGCCGGCCACAAGCTCGCGATCAATGTCGGCTTCGACGAGGTGCGCGGCGTCACCGAGCTGACGATCTTCGCCGCCGACCATCCCTGGCTGCTGTCGATCATCGCCGGCGCCTGCGCCTCCGCCGGCGCCAACATCGTCGATGCCCAGATCTACACGACCACCGACGGCCGCGCGCTCGACACGATCTCGATATCGCGGGAATACGACCGCGATGAGGACGAGGGCCGGCGCGCCACCCGCATCGGCGAGATGATCGAGGACGTGCTCGAAGGCAAGCTGCGCCTGCCCGAAGTGGTGGCGCGGCGCACCGTACGCAGCAAGGCGCGGCCGTTCGTGATCGAGCCTGAGGTGACCATCAACAACCAATGGTCGGACCGCTACACCGTGATCGAGGTCTCCGGCCTCGACCGCCCCGGCCTGCTCTACGAGCTGACCACCGCGATCTCGAAGCTCAACCTCAACATCGCCTCGGCCCATGTCGCGACCTTCGGCGAGCGCGCCCGCGACGTGTTCTACGTCACCGACCTGCTCGGCGCCCAGATCAACGCACCGACGCGCCAGGCCGCGATCAAGAGCGCGCTGACCCATGTGATGGCCACCGACAAGGCGGTTGCGGCACCGGCGGCGTAATCGTCATTCCGGGCGCAGCGCAGCGGCGACCCCGGAATGACAGAGGCCTAAACCTCCACGCCCTCGTGCCGCAGCAGCCAGCGTTTCCGCTCCAGCCCACCGCCGTACTTCACCAGCGAACCATCGGCGCCGATCAGGCGGTGGCACGGCAGCACTACGCTGATCGGGTTGGAGCCGTTGGCATGGCCGACGGCGCGAATGGCCTTCGGCGTCTCAATCTTCGCAGCGAGCGCGCCGTAGCTCATGGTGGTGCCCGCAGGAATCTGAGCGAGCGCGGTCCAGACCTTCTGCTGGAACGGCGTGCCGGCGATGCACCATGCGATACTCGCGAGCTGGCCGAGATCGCCTTCGAAATAGCCCGACAGTGCAGTCCGGATCTGTGTCGGTGCAGGCTGATCGCTCAGGTTCACTGTGCCGTAGTGCAGGCGGAGCAGCTCGCGCATGCGGTGCTCGTAATCTTCCCAGTCGAGCGCGCGTAGCGCGCCCTCGGCGTCGGTGACGAGCAAAGCAATCCCGATCGGCGTCGTCAGGCGATCGAGGCCGAAGTTGAGGGAAGTCCTTGTTGATCGGCTGGCCATTGCGGCACCATTACATCGAAACACACCCATCGCACTTGCCATGCCGTCCGTGCTACCGTCCACCCGAAAGCTGACGCTGGGGGAGCTCATCTTGATCCTGATCGCCAATGTCCTGGTGGCGCTGGTCGCCGCGCTGCATGTCCTCTTCCTGATCCTGGAGATGTTTCTCTGGGACAAGCCGCAGGGCATGAAGGTGTTTCGCAACACGCCTGAGAAGGCCGAGATTACGAAAGTGCTGGCGGCCAATCAGGGGCTCTATAACGGCTTTCTCGCCGCGGGCCTGATCTGGGGTCTCGTCCACGGCAACCCCGCCTTCGCGTTCCAGATCAAGGCGTTCTTCCTGCTTTGCGTGATCGTGGCCGGCGCCTATGGCGCCGCGACCGTCAGCAGCCGCATCCTGCTGGTGCAGGCGCTCCCGGCGGCGGTGGCGTTGGCTGCATTGTTCCTGGCTCAGCCTGTGGCCTGAGACGCTACGGCGCAGCGCCGCGATCCTTGCGCGGCGGCAAGCCTTCCTCCACAATCTTCGGCAGCGATGGCGACCGTTGCAATCAACGGGAAAAGACCATCGGCCGAAAATTCCGTCAGGAGGAACAACCCATATGAGCAATCGCAGAGCCTTCATAGCTGCCACAGCGGCGCTCGCCTTCGCGTTCTCCGCCAATCAAGCCTTCGCCCAGAAAAAATACGACACCGGGGCGAGCGACACCGAGATCAAGATCGGCCAGACCGTGCCGTTCTCCGGCCCCTATTCCGTCTACGCCAATATCGGCAAGACGCAGGCCGCTTACTTCAAGATGATCAACGATCAGGGCGGCATCAACGGCCGCAAGATCAACCTGATCCAGTACGACGACGCCTATTCGCCGCCGAAGACGGTCGAGCAGGTGCGCAAGCTCGTCGAAGGCGACGAGGTGCTGTTCACCTTCCAGCTGATCGGCACTGCAGCCAACGCCGCCGTGCAAAAATATCTCAACGGCAAGAAGGTGCCGCAGCTGCTGGCCTCGACCGGTGCGGCGCGTTTCAACGATCCCCAGAACTATCCCTGGACCATCGCCTACAATCCCAACTACGTGTCCGAGGGACGGATTTACGCCAAGTACATTCTCAAGGAGCATCCGAACGCCAAGATCGGCGTGCTCTACCAGAACGACGACATGGGCCGCGACTATCTCGCTGGCCTGAAGAGCGGTCTCGGCGACAAGGCCAACATGATCGTCGGCGAGGTCTCCTACGAGGTCACCGACCCGACCGTCGACTCCCAGGTGGTCAAGCTGAAGTCGATGGGTGTCGACGTGTTCTTCGATGCCTCCACGCCGAAATTCGCGGCACAGGCGATCAAGAAGCTCGCCGACCTCGGCTGGACGCCGGTGCACATCCTCGACATCAATGCGAGCCCGATCTCGGCAACGCTGAAGCCGGCCGGCCTCGACATCTCCAAGGGCATCATCTCGACCCAATACGGCAAGGAGCCGAGCGATCCGCAGTGGAAGGACGATCCGGGCGTGAAGGCCTTCTTCGCTTTCATGGACAAGTATTTCCCGGAAGGCGACAAGCTCAACACCGTCAACACCTATGCCTATTCGGTGGCGGAATTGCTGGTCCAGGTCCTCAAGCAATGCGGCGACGATCTGACGCGTGAGAACATCATGAAGCAGGTCGCCAACATCAAGGACTTCACCCCGAGCTTCGCGCTGCCCGGCATCAAGATCAACACTGGGCCGAACGACTTCCGCGTCAACAAGCAGATGCAGATGATGAAGTTCAACGGCGAACGCTGGGAGCTGTTCGGGCCGATCATCGAGGACACGGGACCGTCGGGCTAGGGATTATGTTGGGTGGGCTAGCGCAGCGTAACCCACCACGGTCTTTCCCCGCGGCAACATAAGAGGTGGGTTACGCCAAGCAGATGCGCTTCGCGCATCTGCTTGGCTGGCCCACCCTACAAAGGATGTGCGCCGCCCACCTTGCGTTGCAACACCCGTTCCTCCACACTCTCCCTCAGCGATGGCATCGGACGCGCAAACGCGCGCCGGGAGATCATCGGCGATAACAAATGAGGGAATTGCGAATGAGGAATGGAAAGCTGCATCTGGCCACGGCGCTTGCTCTGGCGCTGTCGATTTCAGCGGCCAATGCCCAGAAGAAATATGACCCCGGCGCCAGCGACACCGAGATCAAGGTCGGACAGACCATGCCGTTCTCGGGACCGGCGTCGGCCTATTCGTCGATCGGCAAGACGCAGGCCGCCTACTTCAAGATGATCAACGACCAGGGCGGCGTCAACGGCCGCAAGATCAACCTGATCCAATATGACGACGCCTACTCGCCACCGAAGGCCGTGGAGCAGATCCGCAAGCTGGTCGAGAGCGACGAGGTGCTGCTGACCTTCCAGATCATCGGCACGCCCGTGAACGCGGCCGTGCAGAAATATCTCAACGCCAAGAAGGTGCCGCAGCTGTTCGCGGCGACCGGGGCCTCGAGGTTCACCGACCCGAAGAACTTTCCGTGGACCATGGGCTTCAACCCCAACTATTTCGTCGAGGGCCGCATCTACGGCCAGTACATCCTGAAGGAGCATCCGAACGCCAAGATCGGCGTGCTCTACCAGAACGACGACCTCGGCAAGGACTATCTGAACGGCATCAAGGCGGGCCTCGGCGACAAGGCGGCCAAGATGATCGTGACTGAAGCCTCCTACGAGGTGTCCGATCCCACCGTCGATTCGCAGGTCCTCAAGATCAAGGATGCCGGCGCCGACCTGTTCTTCAGCGCAAGCACGCCGAAGCAGGCCGCGCAGGCGATCAAGAAGATCGCGGAGATGGGCTGGCATCCGGTCCAGATCGTCGACATCAACGCCACCTCGGTCGGCGCGGTGCTGAAGCCCGCAGGGCTCGACGCCGCCAAGGGCCTGATCAGCGTCAATTACGGCAAGGAACCGCTCGATCCGACCTGGAAGGACGACGCCGGCCTGAAGAGGTATTTCGACTTCATGGCGAAGTACTATCCCGACGGCGACAAGGATTCGAACTTCAACACCTACGGCTACAGCACGGCGCAGTTGCTGGTGCATGTGCTGAAGCAGTGCGGTGACGACCTGACCCGCGAGAACGTGATGAAGCAGGCTGCCTCGGTGAAGGACTTCGCCACCGACACCGCGCTGCCCGGCATCAAGGTCAACACCTCGCCGACCGACTACCGCGTCAACAAGCAGCTTCAGATGATGAAGTTCAACGGCGAGCGCTGGGAACTGTTCGGCCCGATCCTGGAGGATGCGGGTCCGGCGGGTTAGCGCGGTCTCGTAGGGTGGGTTAGCCGCAGGCGTAACCCACCGCTTCTGCCGCAGCGGAGACCAAAGTGGTGGGTTACGCCCGGCGGACTGCGCTTTGCGCAGCCGCCGCGCTAACCCACCCTACAAACTAAGTCGGGATCTCGCCAAAATTCTTGCCCACCGGCAGCACCGCGTGCCGGATCAGGCGCGAATCCTCCACCGCGGCCTGCCGGTGCTTCACGGCCTCGCGATAGACGGGATCGCGGATCATCTCGACGAAGGCGGCGACGCTCGGATACTCCGCGATGAAGCAATGGTCCCAGCGCTCGTCCTGCGGACCGATCAGCATCAGCTCGAACTTACCCTGCCAGACGATGCGGCCGCCGAGGCGTTCGAATACCGGGCCGCTCTCGCGGCCATAGGCGGCATAGGCTTCCGCGCCGCTCGCCTTGCGTCCGTCCGGATAGGCCGCTTCTTTCCGCAATCGCACCAGATTGAGCATGTGGATCGGGCCGGGGCGATCGTTGTCCCGGAATTGCGCGAAGATCTCCTTGGTCGGATCGATATGGCCCATGAGCGCTCCCTCTTTTTGTGCCGGCAATCCTAACGCCGCCACCTCATCAGCGGAACTGCGGGATGCGAATGACCCATCTCCTAATCGCGCGTTAACGCCGGGGTAACGGGGCCTTAAACTGCGACCGTTAGCGTCTCGGCGGGGCGGGCTGACCGGGCGTTTTGCGTATGGCGTGGGGAAAGAAAAAGGGTGGGCGGAAGGAGCCGCTGTTCGGCTTGCCCGCAGCGCTCTCCGATCTGCGCCTCACCGCGGCGGATCGCGTTCCCGGCGGCGACGACAAGCCGAAGAAATCAGCGAAATCATCAGCCAAGCGCAAAGCTGAGGATGCCGGCGACCAGCCGCCGCGCGAGCGCAAGGCGCCGGCCGGCCGCAGCGGCGCCAAGCGGCGCGCGAAGTCGCGTGGCGGGTTCGGCCTCGGCCGCCTGGTCTATTGGGGCGCGGTGCTGAGCCTGTGGGGCGTCATCGCCGTGATCGGCGTCGTGATCTATGTCGGCGCCCATCTGCCCCCGATCCAGTCGCTGGAAATCCCCAAGCGCCCCCCGACGATCCAGATCGTCGGCATCGACGGCAGCATGCTGGCGCAGCGCGGCGAAATGGCCGGCGCCAATGTCGCGCTGAACGACTTGCCGCCATATTTGCCGAAGGCGTTCATCGCCATCGAGGACCGCCGCTTCTATTCGCATTTCGGCATCGACCCCGTCGGCATCGCGCGTGCCCTCGTCACCAACGTGCTTCATCGCGGCGTATCGCAGGGCGGCTCGACGCTGACGCAGCAACTCGCCAAGAACCTGTTCCTGACCCAGGAGCGCACCATGCAGCGCAAGCTGCAGGAGGTGGAGCTCGCGATCTGGCTGGAGCGCAAGCATTCCAAGGACGAGATCCTGGAGCTTTATCTCAACCGCGTCTATTTCGGCTCCGGCGCCTACGGCGTTGAAGCTGCCGCGCAGAAATATTTCGGCAAGTCGGCCAAGAACGTCACGGTCGCCGAGGCCGCGATGCTCGCCGGCCTCGTCAAGTCGCCCTCGCGGCTTGCACCGAACCGCAACCCCGAAGGCGCCGAAGCGCGTGCGCAGATCGTGCTCGCGGCGATGGCGGATGCGAAATTCATCACCGATGCGCAGGCCAAGGCGTCGATCGGCCATCCCTCCTACAATGTGAAGCCGGCCGGCGCCGGCACGGTCAATTACGTTGCCGACTGGGTCGGCGAGGTGCTGGACGATCTGGTCGGCCAGATCGACGAGAGCATCAAGGTCGAGACCACGATCGATCCGAAGCTGCAGAGCGTGGCGGAAGCGGCCATCATCGACGAGCTCGCGGCGAAGAGCGTGAAATTCAATGTCAGCCAGGGCGCGCTGGTGGCGATGACGCCTGATGGTGCCGTGCGCGCCATGGTCGGCGGGCGGAACTATTCCGAGAGCCAGTACAACCGCGCGGTCACCGCCAAGCGCCAGCCGGGCTCCTCGTTCAAGCCGTTCGTGTATCTGACCGCGCTCGAACAAGGACTGACGCCCGACACGATGCGCCAGGACGCGCCGATCGAGGTCAAGGGCTGGCGGCCCGAGAACTACACCCACGAATATTTCGGCGCGGTGACGTTGACGCAGGCGCTGGCGATGTCGCTCAACACCGTCGCGATCCGCCTCGGCCTCGAGGTTGGACCGAAGAACGTGGTACGCACCGCGCACCGGCTCGGCATCTCCTCCAAGCTCGAGCCCAATGCCTCGATCGCGCTCGGCACGTCGGAAGTCTCCGTCGTCGAGCTGGTCGGCGCCTACGCGCCCTTCGCCAATGGCGGCTTCGCGGTGGCGCCGCATGTCGTGACACGGATCAGGACGCTGAGCGGCAAGCTGCTCTACATGCGCCAGCCCGACGAGCGTAACCAGGTCGTCGACCCCCGCTATGTCGGCATGATGAACACGATGATGCGGGAGACGCTTGTTTCTGGCACCGCCAAGAAGGCGGAGATCCCGGGCTGGCCGGCGGCCGGCAAGACCGGCACCAGCCAGGATTATCGCGACGCCTGGTTCATCGGCTACACCGCCAACCTCGTCACCGGCGTCTGGCTCGGCAATGACGACAACTCGCCGACCAAGAAGGCCACCGGCGGCGGCCTGCCGGTGGAAGTGTGGTCGCGCTTCATGAAGACGGCGCACGAGGGCGTGCCGGTGGCGGCATTGCCGAGCGCGCCAGGTGGCTGGGGCCTGTCGAACCTGGCGCAGGCGGCATCGCAGGTGTCGCCGCCGACGGCGGCTCCGGCTCCGGCGAACAACGGCGGTTATCGCCCGCCGCCCCCGACGCGCGCCAATGTGCGCCCCGAGGCAGCTGCCGGCCTGGATGGCTGGCTGATGGACCGGCTGTTTGGCGGAAACCGATAGGTGCTGCCTGAGGTCGAGGATGGCCTCAGAACAAAAATCGCGAAAACAACCCCATGCACAGTAGCCGGGGATAACGAAATCAACGGCTTGCGCGGGCAGCGCGGACGCCGGGAGTTCGCGTCTGGAAGTCAGCGGCCCGCTTCGGCAAGTACTGCCTAGCGCGGCAAGATCGACCGGGATGCACTGCCCTCGACAGCAAAAACACCAGTCTTTTCAAGCGCACGTCTCCGGTCCGGAATTTGCTCTCATAGGTTGAGCGAGTACCGAGGAGCGTTCCATGATTTCAGGTGTAGCCAACGCGGCGTTACCCCATCTGCGGCCCGCATCAACATCCGCTGCAAATGCAGCGTCCGGTCTCCAACCGGTGGCACCCGCCGCCACTGAAGCTGAGACCCGCGAATTTCGGGTCGACGTCTCCCAGGTCAAGCCGCTGTCAGGTGCCAAGGTCATATCTGCGGCGGATAATCCCGTCCTGCGCGACCTCATGGCAACGCACTGGCTGATCGCGCACCAGACGGAAGCACCTCAGTCGGTCGTCGCGGACAATGCGCCTGAGAATACCTACGCGCAGGTGAAAGTGGACGGCAAGGTGGTGGCCACGCTGTACAACGGCGGATCCTCGGTGATGACGAACGCGGCGGCCGCGAAGATCGGCAAGCTCGAAGATCCTCCGGGCTTGAGCGGACCTGATCTGGCGCAATGGCGTGCCGACAGTTACGCCGAGCTGCTCGGTGGCACGGCCGAGAAGGCCTCCACCGCGATCACGCTATCGCAATGGACACCGCGCGAGAGCGTGTCCACGACCTATAGCCGCGAACAACTCGACGCCGCCTTCCAGGCGATGCTCGCCGAGGGCCAGAAGGCCAGCGCGCAATCGCTCTACCTGGCGTCACGCACGCAGGCGGGGACGAACGCGGATTTCAGTGCGTGAGTATCGCTTGACGCTGCCGCACTCTCCGCTGTCATTCCCCGCAGGAGGCCGCAGCTTCTCGGCTCAATAACAACCGTCTCTGGAATACTGGGTCGTCCGGCCCTCGTGCGCAATTGCGCACTGGCCGGACGACGACAGTGAGTGTGGGGCGACAGCCCGCCCTAATCCTCGACCCCATAACGGTGCAGATCGTTGCCGTAGGTGTCGAGCCACTTCTTGGCGCGTTCCATCGACGGACAGACCTTGCCGCAGACGCGCCAGAACCGCGCCGAGTGGTTCATCTCGACGAGATGGGCGACTTCGTGCGCGGCGAGGTAGTCGAGCACGAAGGGCGGCGCGAGGATCAGGCGCCAGGAGAACGACAGCGAGCCGGCCGAGGTGCAGGAACCCCAGCGGCTGGACTGGTCGCGGATCGAGAGGCGCTTGACCCGGACACCGAGCTCGGCAGCGTAGGCCTCCGACGAACGCTGGAGATCCTTGCGCGCCTCGCGCTTGAGGAAGTCGCTGACGCGGCGATCGACATGCTCGAGCCCGCCTGCGACGCAGAGGATGCGTTCACCGCTGTCGCGCACCTCGGTCCACACCGTGCCGCGCGTGCTGGCGCGATGAACGATGCGATGCGGCGTGCCGCGCAGCGGTATCACCGTGCCCGGCTGGAACGGCGCGGCCTTCGGCAAGCGACCAAGACGCGCGGCGATCCACGCACCGTGACGCTGCGCGAAATCTTTGGCTTCAGCCAGCGTGCCGCGCGGCGGCATGGTGAGGATGGCTTCGCGATCGCTCGGATGAATTCTGAGCGTGTAACGGCGCGCGCGGCGGTGCCGGCGCAATCGGATGGCAAAATATTGCGATCCGTGGGTGATCAGGACGGTCTTCGGTTCGTGGGGCCGACGATAAAGGAGTGCGCGGGTGGCCATGTCTGTCAGTCCGGGGGGCAGGAGGGCGCCCGGATTCTGCCATAACCGCCGCCAGGGAAAGCGCTCGGCGCAAAAACAAATCATTTGCCCAATATACAGCGGTCTGGCGTCCGGGAGACCCTACAGACTGGGGTTGGAACCGGCTTTTTTCGCCCCCGCTGGACGCATGCGGCACCCCCAAGGGTTGAGGGTGGACTCACTCCTTTAAAGCTACCCGGATACCTCGAATCTCGCGGGAACCCGGCCCGTCCGGAACCTCCGTCGGGGCCTGGATTTTCGACGGGAAAGCCGAAAAAGCAGATTATTCGGCCGCGCGCGCCTGCAATGAGCTCGGATTCGCCGCCGAAACCATGAAGTCATGGATACGCGGCACGATTTCCGACCTGAAGCGCGAGCCGTTGAACACGCCGTAATGTCCGACGCCCTTCTGGACGTAATGAATGCGGCGATGATCGGGGATCGAGCTGCACAATGCGTGCGTTGCTCCGGTCTGGCCGAGACCGGAGATGTCGTCGTTCTCGCCTTCGACCGTCATCAACGCCACGCGCGTGACCTTGGAGGGATCGACGCGTGTTCCGCGATGGGTCATCTCGCCCTTCGGCAGCGAGTGCTTCACGAACACGGTGTCGACGGTCTGCAGGTAATACTCGGCGGAGAGGTCCATCACCGCGAGATATTCGTCATAGAATTCGCGATGCTTGTCGACGAGGTCGCCGTCGCCCTTCACCAGATGGGCGAAGAGCTGCTTGTGGGCGTCCATGTGCCTATCGAGATTCATGCTGATGAAGCCGTTGAGCTGCAGGAATCCCGGATAGACGTCGCGCATCATGCCCGGATGCGGGAACGGCACCTTGGTAATGACGTGGTTGCGGAACCAGTCGATGCCGCGCTCCTGGGCGAGGTTGTTCACCGCAGTCGGATTGCGGCGGGTGTCGATCGGGCCGCCCATCAATGTCATCGAGGTCGGCACGAACGGATCGCGCCGCGCTTCCATGATCGAGACGGCCGCGACGACGGGCACGGAGGGCTGACACACCGCGAGCACATGCGTGTTGCCACCGAGGACGTGCAGCATCTCGATGACGTAGTCGATATAGTCGTCGAGATCGAAACGGCCTTCGCTGAGCGGCACCATGCGGGCATCGGCCCAGTCGGTGATGTAGACCTCATGGGCGGGCAGGAAGGCCTCGACCGTGCCGCGGAGCAGCGTCGCATAATGACCGGACATCGGGGCCACGATCAGCACGCGCGGCTGTGGGCTGCGCAGCGGACGAGTGAATTTGCGATCGAAATAGAGCAGCCGGCAGAACGGCTTTTCCCAGACCGAGCGAACCTCGACGGGGACGCGGATGCCGTTGACCTCGGTGTCGTCGAGACCCCATTCGGGCTTGCCGTAACGGCGCGTGGTGCGCTCGAACAATTCGCAGGCCGCGGCCACCGACTTGCCGACTTCGGTACGCGCCCAGGGATTGAGCGGGTTCTGAAACAGCAGCTTGGTGGCGTCAGTGACCGCACGTGCCGGATTGAGAGAGGCGTGCGCCATCTCGTACATCCAGTACATCGGCGTCGTCAGAACCGGACTGCCTTCGGCCGCCAGGGGCGGCGCGCCGCCAAACTCACCAATCGGCATGTTAAAATCCTCTTCGCATCGCAGCATACTGCCGAATGCGTAATATTGCGTCAATGCATGGTTCCGTACATCTACGTAAGCAGAACGGCCAAACCAGGCTGAATCCACGAGAAAGTGACGTTATTCGCCGCCCGACAGCAATGAGCCATTTTTCTTGGCGCTGCGCAAAAGGGCAAGGAATGCCCAAAAAGAAGCTCCCAGCAGCACCGCATTGATGGCCAACGCATCCAGCATCAGATCGATCCGGAAGGTTCGCTCAATCAGCAGCGCGCGCATCCCTTCGAACACGTAAGTCGGCGGCAGCGCCCAGGCGATGGTTTGCAGCCAGGCCGGCAGCACGCTGACGGGATAGTAGACGCAGGCGAGCGGCAGGATCGCGAACATCAAGGTCCAGACGATGCTCTCGGCGCCGAGGCCGTTTCGCAGTACGAGGCCCGAGACGAAGATTCCGACCGACCAGCTGGTGAAGATCAGATTGCAGAAGAACGCGATCAACGGCAGGCCGAGCGCGTAGACATTGAAGTGAAACAGGAACAGCGCCAGCAGCGTCATCGGGATGATTCCGATCGCGAGCCGGATCAGGCTCATGACCATCAATGACAGCAGGAACTCGATCGGCTTCAGCGGGCTCATCATGAGATTGCCGATGTTGCGCGCCCACATCTCCTCCAGGAACGAGATGGAGAAGCCGAGCTGGCCTCGGAACAGGATGTCCCAAAGGATCACGGCGCCGATCAGCGTGCCGCCGGCGCGCGCGAAGAAATTGGCGTTCTGCCCGATGTAGACCTGCAGGAAGCCCCAGGTAATGACTTGCAGCGCCGGCCAGTACAACAGCTCGAGCAGCCGCGGCCAGGACGACAGCAGCAGATACCAGTAGCGCAGGATCATCGCGCCGATGCGGTGGACGGAGATGCCGCGGTGGAGGGAGATGTCGGTCATAGGAGCGATCCGTAGCCCGGATGGAGCGAAGCGCAATCCGGGAATCGTGCCACAAGCGCCAGGCGTCCCGGATTACGCTGCGCTCCATCCGGGCTACGGCTGCGTCTGCTCATCGCACCGCCTCCTTCCGGCCGCGCGCGACGTCCAAGAACACCTCCTCCAGCGTGGTGCGGTTGTAGCGGGCCATGATCGCCTCCGGCGTGTCGTCGTCCTCGATGCGGCCGCGCTTCATGATGATGACGCGGTCGCAGAGCCGCTCGACCTCGAGCATGTTGTGCGAGGCCAGCAGGATGGTGGCGTCGTTCTGCTTGCGATAGCGCTCCAGATGCGCCCGCACCCAGTCGGCGGTGTCGGGGTCGAGCGAAGCGGTCGGCTCGTCCAGCAGCAAGAGCTCGGGCTGGTTGATCAGCGCTTTGGCCAGTGCGACGCGGGTCTTCTGCCCGGCGGACAGCTTTCCGTTGGCGCGGTCGATGAAATCGGTGAGGTCGAGATCGTCGGCGAGCTCCTTGATGCGGCCGGCGAGGTTCTTCACCGCATAGAGCTTGCCGAAGACGGTGAGGTTCTGCCGCACCGTGAGCCGCATCGGCATGTCGACATAGGGGCTCTCGAAGTTCATCCGCCCCAGCACGGAAGCGCTCTCCTCGGGCATCCGATGCCCCAGCACCTGCACGCGGCCGGAGGTCGGCAGCACCAGGCCCATGATCATCGCGATGGTCGTGGTCTTGCCGGCGCCGTTGCCGCCCAGAAGCCCGGTGATGCTGCCGCGCGGCAGCGAAAAGGAGATATCGTCGACGGCGCGGGTCTGCTTGTAGAGCTTGACGAGATGATCGACCGTGATCGCCGCGGACGGGCTGCGCTCCGCGACAGTCGGCCGACTTGAAGCCTTGTCATTCTCGGTCATGCTGACCGTTCTTCTGCTATTGCGGCAGGGAGCGCAAGGCTTGTAATCCGGTGGTTCCGCGAGCCCGACGTTTGTGACCTTGGAAGGCACCGCCACATTGGCCGACATGACCGAAATTGCCGCCTCCAACTTCCGCCACGCGCAGCGGCATATCCGCCTGGACACGATCCTGCGGCTGCGCTGGCTCGCGGTGCTGGGCCAGCTCGCCGCGATCTTCATCGTGGCGCAGGGGTTGGAGTTCAACGTCGAGATCGTCCCCTGCGTCAGCATCATCGCCCTGTCGGCGGCGCTCAATCTGGCACTCCAGACCGCGGCCAATCCGATGCACCGGCTGGAGCCGATCCAGGCCGCCGGACTGCTCGCGGCGAACATCGTGGAACTGGCTGGACTGTTGTTCTTCACCGGCGGACTGCAGAACCCGTTCTCGTTCCTGTTCCTGGCGCCGGTGCTGATCTCGGCCACGGCGCTGCCGGCGCGCCTCACGTTCGGCCTCGGCCTACTCGCCGTAGCCTGCGCCTCGGTGCTGTTCTTCTTCCATCTGCCGCTGCCCTGGGATTCCGACGATCCACTGGTGCTGCCGCCGATCTATCTGGTCGGCGTCTGGCTCTCGATCGTGCTCGCGATCGGCGTCACCAGCCTCTACTCGTTCCAGGTGACGGAAGAGGCGCGCAAGCTTGCGGACGCCTTGGCCGCGACCGAGCTGGTGCTGACGCGCGAACAGCATCTCACCCAGCTCGACGGCCTCGCAGCTGCCGCCGCACACGAGCTCGGCACGCCGCTCGCCACGATCTTCCTGATCTCGCGCGAGCTGGAAAAGACGGTGAAGGACGCCAGTTTTGCCGCCGACCTGAAGACACTGCGCGAGCAGACCCAGCGCTGCCGCGATATCCTGAGCAAGATCACCCAGCTCTCTTCCACCGGCGCGCCGTTCGACCGCATGAAGCTGTCGGAGCTGATCGAGGAGGTGGTGGCCCCGCACCGCGATTTCGGCGTCGACATCAAGGTGCGGATCGCGGTTGCCGCCGTGTCCGAGCCGGTCGGCTCGCGCAATCCGGCGATCCTCTACGGCGTCGGCAACATCGTCGAGAACGCCGTCGATTTCGCCCGTACCACCGTCGAGGTGAACGCGTGGTGGAACAAGGACACGATCGAGCTTCTGATCTCCGACGACGGCCCCGGCATTCCGCCGGATATCCTGAATCGGATCGGCGAGCCCTATCTGTCGCGGCGGCGCAGCCAGGATGATGGCAGCGGTGAACGGCGCGGCCTCGGATTGGGCGTGTTCATCGCGCGCACCTTGCTGGAGCGCACTGGCGCCAAGGTGTCGTTTACCAACCGGACCTTTCCGGAACACGGCGCCGTGGTTCAGATCACATGGCCGCGACAGCGTTTTGAGGCTATCGAGAGCCTCGAAGAAACAATAGGATAGAGCGCTTTCGACCGCGACCTTGCGTCGCACAGCGGGGCTGATCGACTATCGGCGGCCTTGGCACCGCCCGATTGCGAGGCCATATGTAGACGCGTTGGAGAGAGGACAAAACCTTGAACGCCATCGCCGAACTGAACGAACAGACCGACCGCTCGCTTCTCATCGTGGAAGACGACAAGCCGTTCCTGGAGCGCCTGTCACGCGCCATGGAAACGCGCGGCTTTGCGGTGACGTCGTGCGATACCGTCTCGGACGGTCTTGCGCAGATCGGAAAATCGGCGCCGGCCTTCGCCGTGGTGGATCTGCGGCTCGGCGACGGCAACGGCCTCGACGTGGTCTCGGCGCTGAAGAAGAAGCGCCCGGACGCGCGCGCGATCGTGCTGACCGGCTATGGCAACATCGCCACCGCCGTCACCGCGGTGAAGATGGGCGCGATCGATTATCTCTCCAAGCCCGCGGATGCCGACGACGTCGTCGCGGCGCTGCTGTCGACCAGCTCGGAGAAATCCGAGCTGCCAGCCAACCCGATGTCGGCCGACCGCGTGCGCTGGGAGCACATTCAGCGCATCTACGAGATGTGCAACCGCAACGTCTCGGAGACGGCGCGCCGGCTGAACATGCACCGCCGCACGCTGCAGCGGATCCTCGCCAAGCGCGCGCCGCGGTAATTTCACCGCGCTTTCGTGCCCCGGACGCTGCGCAGCACGTAGTGATGCGCTGCAGAGCCGGGGCCCATGTCTTTGCATACTCCGTCTCTGCATACTCCAAGCCTTCTGGGTCCCGGCTCTGCGCAGCAACGCTACGCGCTGCAGCGCGTCCGGGACACGAGACCCTCCTACTCCCAAAAATCAGCATGTCCCTGCGGGTCGACCAGGCGGTTGATCCTGAGCGCTGCCGCCATCGCGAACCGCACCGTCATCTGCTTGCGCGTGGCTGCGGCGAGCTTGTGCTCGGGCGCCTCACACTGCATGTGCGCGCCATAGGCATCCGCGACGATCAGGCCGGTCTCATCAGGAAAGATCTCGCACGGCAGGTCCTGCGTGAAGGCGAAGAACAGCCGGTCGCAATGGGCGCGGTATTCGTGCCATTTCTGATCGGCGCGCAGATCCTCCACCGACGATTTGATCTCGACGATCCAGATCTCGCCACGCTCGTTCAGCGCCACGAGATCGGCGCGCCGGCCCGACGGCAGCGGCAATTCGCTGATGCAGGTAAAGCCGAGCGAACGCAGCAGCCGCGCGGTGCCGCGCGCGATGGCCAGCGCCGTCTCGGATTGGCGACGGTCGGGCGGCGGGACCAGGGTGATGCGGGCGGTGTTGTCCATGGGGAGAGGATAGCCGATTCCGTCAGGGGCGGACACTGTTCGATGGAAGCGCGCTGTTGCCACACTCTCGGGGTCGTCCCCGCGTTCGCGGGGACCCATAACCACAGGACAGAGTTGGGCGACGTCTCGTCGAACGCTACTCCTACCAGCCACGACCGATAGATCACGCGGTATGGGTCCCCGCGTTCGCGGGGACGACAGCGGGAATGCGGAACCTCCCCTCCCCCTCGCACTTATCACGCAGCCGCCGCACCCGGGCGGAACCCTTGAGGCTGCGCGCGCATGATCGACGATCTCTGGTACAAGAACGGCGTGATCTATTGCCTGTCCGTCGGCACCTATATGGACGCCAACGGCGACGGCATCGGCGATTTCAAGGGCCTGCTGCGCCGGCTCGATTATCTGCACGGCCTCGGCATCACCACGATCTGGCTGATGCCGTTTCAGACCTCGCCCGGCCGCGACGACGGCTATGACATCGCCGACTATTACAGCGTCGATCCCCGCTACGGCACGCTCGGCGATTTCGTCGAGTTCGCCCATGGCTGCAAGCAGCGCGGCATCCGCATCATCATCGACCTCGTCGTCAATCACACCTCGGACCAGCATCAATGGTTCAAGGAGGCGCGGCGCGACAGGAGCTCGCCGTATCGCGACTGGTATGTGTGGTCCGATAAAAAGCCCGCCAATGCCAACAAGGGCATGGTGTTTCCAGGCGTGCAGAAATCGACCTGGACGCGGGACAAGGAAGCAGGCGCCTACTACTTCCATCGCTTCTACGATTTCCAGCCCGATCTCAACACGTCGAACCCGCATGTGCAGGCGGAAATCCTCAAGATCATGGGGTTCTGGATCCAGCTCGGCGTCTCCGGCTTCCGCATGGATGCGGTGCCCTTCGTGATCGCGACCAAGGGCGCCAAGGTGAAGAAGCCGGTCGAGCAATACGACATGCTGCGCGCGTTCCGCGAATTCCTGCAATGGCGAAAGGGCGACGCCATCATCCTCGCGGAGGCCAATGTGCTGCCGGAAACCGACATGGAATATTTCGGCCGCGACGCCGACCGCATGCACATGATGTTCAATTTCCACGTCAACCAGCATCTGTTCTACGCGCTGGCCTCCGCCGATTCGCGCCCGCTGGCGAAGGCGCTGAAGGCGACCAAGCCGCGGCCGGCCTCGGCGCAATGGGGCCTGTTCCTGCGCAATCACGACGAGCTCGATCTGGGACGGCTGACCAAGGCACAGCGCGACACCGTGTTCAAATCGTTCGGTCCCGATAAGGACATGCAGCTCTACGACCGCGGCATTCGCCGCCGCCTCGCGCCGATGCTGGGCGGCGACCGCAGGCGGCTCGAGCTCGCCTACAGCCTGATGTGCACGCTGCCGGGAACGCCCGTGATCCGGTACGGCGACGAGATCGCGATGGGCGACGATCTCTCGCTACCCGAACGCAATTGCGCGCGCACGCCGATGCAATGGTCGACCGAGCCGCATGGCGGCTTCACCAAGAGCGACAAGCCGGCCTGCCCCGTGATCGACGAGGGCCCGTACGGCTATCCGCACCTCAACGTCGCAAAGCAGCGGCGCGACCCGAACTCGATGCTGAACTGGACCGAGCGTATCGTCCGCATGCGGAAGGAAGTGCCGGAGGTCGGCTGGGGCGATTTCGCGATCATTGCGACGCGCGATCCCGCCGTGTTCATCATGCGCTACGACTGGCGCAACAATTCGGTGCTGTTCGTGCACAATCTCGACGAGAAGCCGCGCGAGATCGCATTCTCCGTGGGGCTGTCCGGGGAGGCCGGCGCGCATTTGATCAATCTGCTCGCGGAAGACCACAGCCACGCCGACAAGCGCGGCCAGCACCGCGTCGTGCTGGAGCCGTACGGGTATCGCTGGTACCGCGTCGGCGGGCTGGATTACCTGCTGAAGCGGAGTGATATCGACGGCGATACGAAGGGGAATAGGCACCCGGGGTAGATACGTCTCCGCTGTCGTCCCCGCGAACGCGGGGACCCATAACCACAGGGCAGAGTTGGGCGACGACTCGTCCTTCGGTACTCCTGCCGGCTGCAATCGAGAGATCACGCGGTATGGGTCCCCGCGTACGCGGGGACGACAGTCAGGCGGGTGGCGCCACCACCACTCCCTCATTGCCACGCAGATCGAGCACGCCTTCGATCTTCTCGCCCTCACGATCCAGGAATGTCGACAGCAGGATGCTGCTGCCGAACCTGATCGCACTCGTCGTCACTGCGACCGGATCCGCACCGAGATTGAGTGCGACGATCACCGCCTTGCCTTCGGCCTGCCGCCGATAGATCAGCAGATCGCCTTGCGCCGCGATCGGATAATAATCGCCCTTAACCAGCGGCGGACAGCTCTGCCGCAAGCCGATCAGGCGCTTGTAGAGGTTGAGGATCGAGTGCGGATCGGCTTCGAGACTGGCGACATTGTCGCGCACATAATGCTCCGGCAGCGGCAGCCAGGGCCGCGCCGTGGAGAAGCCGGCGAAGTCTGTCGCATCCCACTGCATCGGCGTGCGGCAGCCGTCGCGGCCGACACCGATGCCCGGCACGTTCTTCTCGAAGGGGTCGCGGACATCTTCGGGCGCGATGGCGACCTGGTGCATGCCGATCTCGTCGCCGTAATAGAGCGTCGGCGTGCCGCGTAGCGTCAGCAGCAGCATGGCCGCGACGCGGGCCTGCTCGGCTCCCACGCGGCTCGCCACGCGCGGGCGGTCGTGATTGCCGAGTACCCAATTCGGCCAGGCGCCGCGCGGCAACGCCTTCTCGTAATCCTCGATGATCTTTTCGATCGAGCGCGCGCTCCAGAATGTCGAGAGCAGTGCGAAATTGAACGGCATCTGCGCGCCGGTGAGGTCGTTGCCGTAATAGGCCATGAGCCGATGCAGCGGCAGATAGATCTCGCCGATCAGGACGCGCGCGTAATAAGCATCGGTGACGCGCCGCATCTCGGCGATGACATCGTGCACCTCCTCCTGGTCGGTGGAATATTGCGTCAGGATCTTCTCGTTCGGCGGCCGGCCCTCGACATAATGCGGGTTCGGCGGATTGTCGCGGAATTCGGCATCCTTGATCAGGTGCCAGATGACGTCGACACGAAAACCATCGACGCCCTTCTCCAGCCAGAACCGCATCACGTCGTAGATAGCGTTGCGGACATCCGGATTGCGCCAGTTCAGGTCCGGCTGCTGGGCGAGGAAGGCGTGGTAGTAATATTGACCTGAGGTCTCGTCGAACTGCCAGGCGCTGCCGCCGAACTCGGACAGCCAGTTGTTCGGCACGCCGCCGTCGCGCGCCGGATCGCGCCAGATGTACCAGTCGCGCTTGGGATTGTCGCGCGAGGCGCGGCTCTCGACGAACCAAGGATGCTGGTCCGAGGTATGGTTCGGCACGAGATCGAGGATCAGCTTCAGGCCGTTGTCGTGCGCAGCCGCGATCAGCGCGTCGAAATCGTCCATCGTGCCGAACAGCGGTTCGATCCCGGTATAGTCGGAGATGTCGTAGCCGAAATCGGCCATAGGCGAAGGGAAGATCGGCGACAGCCAGATCGCATCGACCCCCAGCGATTTCACATAAGGCAGCCGCCGCAAAATGCCGGCGAGATCGCCGACGCCGTCGCCGTTCGAATCCTGAAACGAGCGCGGGTAGATCTGATAGAAGACGCCGTCGCGCCACCAATTGCCATCGCCTTGAGCCAAGGTCGCTTCCCCAATGTGCGCTTCGCGCGGACGGCAACGCAGGATCGCGCCGCGGGTTCAGACCAACAGGGCTTTAGGACGACGATGTGACGGAAGCGGCGGTGAGAGCGTCGTCAGGGTCCGCATGGCGCGGGTTTCGCCGCAATTTCGCGCTGATCCGGCCCCGGTTCCGGCCTCAGCCCACCGCGATGCCAGTGGAACCTCGGTTCCGAGGGACGAAACCACTGGAGGACCCCATGAGGTCACGCATCACACTGTGCTCGCTCGCCTTCGCTCTTGCGACCCTGCCGCTGTCGGCGGGATTGTCCGCGGCCCTGGCGCGGCCCACCGTCGAGGTCGCCTTCGTGCTCGATACCACGGGCTCGATGGCGCGCCTGATCGAGGGCGCCAAGCGCAAGATCTGGTCGATCGCCACGACGATCGTCGATTCCAATCCGGACGCCGACATCCGCATGGGCCTCGTCGCCTATCGCGACATCGGCGACGACTACGTGACCTCGAAGATCGAGCTGACCCGCGACATCCAGGATCTCTACGCCAATCTGCTGGAGCTGAAGGCGCGCGGCGGCGGCGACTGGCCGGAAAGCGTCAACGAGGCGCTCGACGTCGCCGTCAACAAGCTGCAATGGACTGGTGGCAGCGACGCCAGGCACATCGTCTTCCTGGTCGGCGATGCGCCACCGCACATGGACTACGCGCAGGACACCAAATATCCGACGACGCTTGCGGTCGCTAGGCAGAAGGACATCATCGTCAACGCCGTGCTCGCCGGCGATGCCCGCGATACCGAGCGGGTGTGGCGCGACATCGCGCAGACCGGCCAAGGCCGCTTCATCCCGATTCCGCAGGATGGCGGCCAGGTCGTGGTGATCGAGACGCCGTACGACCAGGACATCATCATCCTGCAGCAGCAGCTCAACGGCACGGTGATCCCCTATGGCCCGCGCGAGCGGCAACGGCACACCGAGATGAAGATGCGGCAGACGGCCAGCGTCGCGGCGACCGCGCCGGCAAGCGCCACCGACATGGCGAGCTACATCAACAAGCGATCCGCGGCGACCGCCGAAGCCGTCACCGGCGGCGGCGATCTCGTCGCGGACGCTGCCAAGGGCACGACCAGCGTCGCCTCGGTCAAGGACGCCGACCTGCCCGAGAACCTCCGGGCCATGAAACCCGAGCAGCGCGAGGCCGAGGTGACCAAGCAGATCGAGCAGCGCAAGGTTCTGAACGAGAAGCTCACCGCGCTGGTCGGCAAGCGCGACAAGTACATCGCCGAGAGGGCCGCGAAATCGCAGAAGACCTCGTCTTTCGACGGCGTCGTCCAGGAGACGTTGAAGGCGCAGATCAAGCGGTGATGGCGGCGCCCCGGGGAACGGTCGTTCCCCGGGTCCTCTCCTGCTCCCTGGCCCGAATCTTTTGCTTGGCGGCATGGCAAAAATCGGCATTGTGGCGCCATGACCGAGCAAAACGACACCCAAGACTCCTCGCAATCCAAGGCGGGCGCGATCATCGTCCCCGTGACGCTGTTCGAGCAGAACTGCACCATCATCTGGGACGAGCCCACCAAGAAGGCGGTGGTGATCGATCCCGGCGGCGACGTGCCGAAGATCCTGGACGCGATCAAGCAGACCGGCGTCACCGTCGAGAAGATCTGGCTGACCCACGGCCATATCGACCATGTCGGCGGCGCGGCCGATTTGCGCGACGCGCTGAAAGTGCCGATCGAGGGACCGCATGAAGCGGACAAGTTCCTGCTCGACAACGTGGTCGAAAGCGGCGCACGCTTCGGCATGACCGGCGTGCGCAATTTTGCGCCCGACCGTTGGCTCGCCGAGGGCGACACCGTGTCGATCGGCGACCTCACATTCGAGATCTTCCACTGCCCCGGCCATTCGCCCGGCAGCGTGGTGTTCTTCAACAAGGAATTACGGTTTGCCCATGTCGGCGACGTCCTGTTCGCGGGCTCGGTCGGCCGCACCGATTTGCCCGGCGGCAGTCACGCGACGCTGATCAATTCGATCCTGACAAAACTGCTGCCGCTCGGCGACGACGTCGGCTTCATCTGCGGCCACGGCGCCGGCTCGAGCATCGGCCAGGAGCGGATGACCAATCCGTTCATCACCGGCGAGATGTAAGATTTATTCCGCCGCATCCGCCGGCGCGACCGTCTCACCGAGGTGACGCTCGCCCCATTCGCGAATGGCGGCGACGACGGGCACGAAACTCTTGCCCTTCCGCGTCAGGCGATACTCGACCTTCGGCGGCACCTCGCCGAAGTCCTTGCGGTCGATCAGGCCGCTCGTCGTCAGCGCCTTCAGCTCGCGGCTGAGCACGCGCGGAGTGATCTCCGCGCTGCCGCTGCTGCCGCGGAGCAGCCCGCTTCGGATCTCGCCGTAGCGGCGCGGACCGTCCTTCAAGTCCCAGACGATGCGAAGCTTGTACTTGCCACTGATCATCTTCTGAAAGGCTGCGACCGGACAGCTGCGCGTCGGCAATGCCTTTGTCATGTCGTCTCCTCCATGCGCATCCCGCCGGCACGAGGATAGGAGCAGCGTCGGAAAAGTCCATACTATCAATTTTGTCCATACTTGCAGGATCGCGCGCAAGCCGCAGATGATGACGCACATGACGAACAGGGAGCGTCACATGAAGCACTTCATGATCCGATATGAATTCAAGCACGGCGCAACAGAGGCATGGCACCAGGAGATCGCCCGCTTCATCAAGGCGATCGACGGCGATCCGGAGCTGAAAGGGCGGGTCGGCTATCGCGTGCTGAAGAATCGCGACGACGGCCACTACTTCCATCTCGCCAGCGTCGCCGACGAAGATGCGCAGAAGACGCTGCAATCGCGCGACTTCTTCAAGGCCTATTCGGCGATGACGCGGCAAATCTCCGGGGGCGAGGTGACGACAACGCCGATCGAGTGGATCGGCCAGACAGCGTAGCTGCAAACGCCGTTGTCGTCCCTTCGCCCCCTGCGCAATGCGCGCCAGGCAGGGACGACAACGAGGCTACTTCATCAATCCCGCGGCGGTCAGCGCGCGCGTGATGATCTGGCCGAGATCGAAGCTGCGAGCCTCTTGCTTCGGCTCGGAGGACTCTTCAGCGACTGCTGCGCGGATCGAACGGGCGAGATGTGGCGCAGACGTCAGCGCCGGATGCGCTGTGGGCTTGGCTTCCGGCTTGGCTGCGTCTGCAATCCAGTCGGTGAGGCCGAAGAATTTTGCGATGTGATAGGACGAGGAGATACCGGCCTCGATCAGGAAGGCGCCTTCGACGCCATAGCGCTGATCGTTGTCGGCGATCCCAAGCGGCGTGCCGTGCGCCATGTCGGTGATGGCGTAGCATTCGACCAGCGTCTCGCCGTCCTTGTTCCACCAGGCCTGGCGCGGATGGCCGTCGACATTGGTCTCCGCCATCGGCGCTTCCGGCAGATCGTGCAGATCGAGCCACTGCTTGACGATCTCGTTGGCATTGCCGGGATTGACGGTGCGGTCGGCGCTGCCGTGCCACACCGAGATTTTCGGCCAGGGGCCACGATAATCGGAGGCGTTGCGCACGAGGTCACCGAGCTCGCGCCCGGGACGGACCGGAGAATGAAACATGCCGTCCAGTGCTTCGCGCAGGTTCGAGGCGATGCCATAGGGCAGCCCGGCAATGATCGCGCCGGCCGCAAACAGTTCCGGATAGGTCGCAAGCATCACCGAGGTCATGCCGCCGCCGGCGGACAGGCCGGTGATGAAGATGCGCCTGGGATCGATGCGATGCGCCTTAGCCATGTGCGCGATCATCTCGCGGATCGAATGCGCCTCGCCGCTGCCTCGCGCCGTATCTTCCGGATTGAACCAGTTGAAGCAGGTATTGCCGTTGTTGACGCGCTGCTGCTCGGGCATCAACAGCGCGAAGCCATAGTGCTTCGCGAGCGTCGACCAGCCCGCACCGAGATCGTAAGCTGCGGCCGTCTGCCCGCAGCCATGCAGCACGACGACCAGCCCGCGCGGCTTCTGCAACTGCGCCGGCACGAACGCGAACATGCGCAAGGCGCCGGGATTTTCGCCGAAGTCCGTGACCTCTTCCAAGGGGCTGGGCGCATCGGCGCTGCGACCGAGCTCGGCAAAGCGCAAGCCGTCCAGCTTGGTCAGACGTCTCAACAAATCGACATTTCTGGCTAACGACACGGCAAGTTCCTGGTGGGCGACGTTCAACGTCCAGCCAAACCAGATAGTTGCTGCATTGCAAAATAAAAAGACCGTGCGCTGTCAATCCGACGAAATCGGAGGGATTTCCCGTGAAATCCGCAGGCGTTAACCACAGATGCCTCAACTTCGTGCAGAGGCGCGGCGCATCCGCGCCGGGAATGCGGCGCTGGCCATCATTAATGTCACAAACGGCGCAAGCGAACGAGAGATCCTGCGCGCGCTGATTGCAAGGCTTCGACGGCGAACAACACCGCGCCGATTGCGGCCACTCCGGCCGCATTTCCGATCTGCGCCGAAGACGATCATGGTCGACGCAGCCTGCGACAAACCCGGGCAAGACGACCTCTCGTGACGATCCAAATGCAATAGCTCTGCCGCGTGCGGAGCGAGGCCGGACTCCAACGCAGTTGGAATTTCGGATGAGGGAGAGTTTCCGCGAATCGTGCCGCTACGGGAGCGAGGCACTCTCAACACGTCATTGCGCGCAAAGCTCGTCCCGGCGTTACAAGCAGGGAGAGGCGAGAAGCATCTCGCTTCGCTCTCCGCATGCCTGCATTCCGCCTTGCGGGACACCGCGTGATTGCGTTTGCCTCCTCCGGCACGTAGCCTTGCCGTCTCAAGAAACAGAAAATCATAGCCGGAGAGAACGCCATGGCGCGCCTGAAGTTCGGAGCCTTTCTTGCCCCGCATCACCCGATCGGGGAGCATCCGATGCTGCAGTTCCGGCGCGATCTCGACCTGGTCGAGCAGCTGGATGCGCTCGGTTATGACGAGTTCTGGTGCGGCGAGCATCATTCCTCGGGCTGGGAGATGATCGCCTCGCCCGAGATGTTCCTGGCGGCCGCCGGCGAACGCACCAAGCGGATCAAGCTCGGCACTGGCGTGGTGTCGCTGCCCTATCATCATCCCTACAACGTGGCCCAGCGCATGGTGCAGCTCGACCACATGACCGGCGGACGCGCCATCTTCGGCTCCGGCCCCGGCGCGCTCGCCTCCGACGCGCATACGCTCGGCATCGATCCGATGACGCAGCGCGATCGCCAGGACGAAGCCATCGGCGTGATCCGCCGGCTCTTCAACGGCGAACGCGTCACGGCCAAGAGCGACTGGTTCACCATGAACGACGCCGCGCTGCAGATCCTGCCGCTGCAGGAGGAGATGCCGTTCGTGGTGGCGTCGCAGATCTCGCCCTCCGGCATGACGCTCGCCGGAAAATACGGCATCGGCATCATCTCGCTGGGTTCGATGACGACGCAGGGGCTGATGTCGCTGCAGCAGCAATGGCAATTCGCCGAGGACGCCGCGAAAAAGCACGGCACCACGGTGAACCGTGCCGATTGGCGCGTGCTGCTCACCTTTCACATCGCCGAGACCCGCGAGCAGGCCCGCAGGGAAGCCGGCGCCGGGCTGATGCGCTGGCACAACGAATATAATGTCGGCACGCTGCAGCGACCGGGCCTCACCGCATTCTCCTCGCCGGATGAGGCCGTCGACAAGACCGCCTTCGTCGAGGGCGCCGCGTCCACCATCGGCACGCCCGACGATCTCGTCAAAACCATCAAGAACGTGATGCAGGTCTCCGGTGGCGTCGGCGCCATCATCGGCTTCGTGCACGACTGGGCCAATCCGGAAAATACGCGCCGGAGCTGGGACTTGGTGGCGCGCTACGTCGTGCCTGAGATCAACGGTTACGTCGACGGCCTGCGCCGGTCGCAAAAATTCGTGATCGAGAACCGCGCGATCTTCGAGCGCGCCGGACAGGCGGTGATGGCCAAGATCATGGAGAACGAGAAGGCCGCCGAGGCGCTGAAGGTGACCGGCCCCGGCCGCGTTGCCATCCCCGCCGTCAACGCGCCGGATCTGCAGAAGGAAGCGGCGAAGCGGTAGGACGCGCTCCACTTGTCGTCCCGGGGCGCGCGCAGCGCGAACCCGGGACCCGTGGCCACAAAATGTCGTTTTACGAAGACCAGGAGTTACCAGCCTCGCACCACAACTTCTCCCTGGGGTCATGGGTCCCGGCGTTCGCCGGGACGACAGCTGTGGGTGTGACGATTTTGTGCGTTACACGACGGCGGCTCACTGCGTCCGGATCGTGTTATGCTCGCGGTGCCTGCCAATCGGAGCAATCGTGATGTCGATGCAGAATGTGGCCGCAACGGGGCCCGACTACACCGCGCCCAAACGCAACGCCCTGACGCATATTCCCGGCGACGAAGGCTGGCCGATCATCGGCAAGACCTTGCAGGTGCTGGCCGACCCCAAGGGGCACATCGAGGCCAACGGCGCCAAATACGGTCCGGTCTACCGTACGCATTTCTTCGGCGAGACCAATGTCGTGCTGCTCGGGCCGGAGGCCAACGAGCTCGTGCTGTTCGACCAGCAGAAGCTGTTCTCGTCCACGCACGGCTGGAACAAGGTACTGGGGCTGCTGTTTCCGCGCGGGCTGATGCTGCTCGATTTCGACGAGCACCGGCTGCATCGCAAGGCGCTGTCTGTCGCGTTCAAATCCGGCCCGATGAAGTCCTATCTGTCGGACCTCGACCGCGGTATTTCCGCGCGCGTCGCGCAGTGGAAGGCCAAGCCCGGCGACATGCAACTTTATCCGGCGATGAAGCAGCTCACGCTCGATCTCGCCGCGGCGTCCTTCCTCGGTGCCGACATCGGGCCGGAGGTCGACGAGATCAACCGCGCCTTCGTCGACATGGTCGCGGCCGCCGTCGCCCCGATCCGCCGTCCCCTACCCGGCACGCAGATGGCGCGCGGCGTCGCGGGGCGCAAGCGCATCGTCGCCTATTTCCGCCAGCAGATTCCGCTCCGGCGCGGTAATCACGGTGGCGACGATCTGTTCTCGCAGCTCTGCCGCGCCACCCATGAAGATGGCGCGCTGCTGTCCGAGCAGGACATCATCGACCACATGAGCTTTCTGATGATGGCGGCGCACGACACGCTGACCTCGTCGCTGACCTCCTTCATCGGCGAGCTCGCCGCCAATCCGGATTGGCAGGACCGGCTGCGCGCGGAGGTGCTCGCGCTCGGGCTCGCTCCCGGCGCGCCGAGCAGTTTCGATGATCTCGAAAAGATGCCGCTGTCCGAGATGGCGTTCAAGGAAGCATTGCGGATCAGGCCGCCGGTGCCCTCGATGCCGCGCCGTGCCATGCGCGATTTTAGCTTCAGGGGATTCGCGATCCCCGCCGGCACGGCGGTCGGCGTCAATCCGCTCTATACGCATCACATGAAGGAGATCTGGCCGGAGCCGGACCGCTTCGATCCCATGCGCTTCACCGAGGAGGCCCAGCGCGGCCGCCACCGCTTCGCCTGGGTTCCGTTCGGCGGCGGCGCGCATATGTGCCTCGGCCTGCACTTCGCCTACATGCAGGCGAAGTGCTTCGCGCGGCACTTCTTGCAGAACCTCGAAGTGTCGCTGGAGCCCGGCTACAAGCCGGACTGGCAGATCTGGCCGATCCCGAAGCCGCGCGACGGGTTGAGGGTGCGGGTGAAGGCGGTTTAGGCGTTGCTTTGTAGGGCGGGTTAGCCGCAGGCGTAACCCGCCACTTCTGTCTCTGCGGAGGCGAAGAGGCGGATTACGCCTGCGGCTAATCCGCCCTACGCGCTATCGGCTACCCCTGATCGAATGCCTTGCGCAGGGCCACATAGCCCTGCTGCTGCTGGCTCCAGTTGCGGCCGCCGGTCATGGCGCCGTCGACGACGAGGTCGTGGCCGTTGATGAAGCTGGATTCGTCGCTGGCAAGGAACACCGCAGCCTGGGCGATGTCGTCAGGCAGGCCGGCACGCGGGATCGGCTGCGCGGACTTGTAGACTTCGCGCATCACCGCCGGCGTCTTCTCCGCGGCATCGGTCGAGAGCCCGAGCGCCTTGCCGAAAATGCCGGTCGCGATCGCGCCGGGCGAAATCGAATTGACGCGCACATTGGACTCGCCGAGCTCCATCGCCACGCATTTGGTGAGATGGATCACCGCCGCCTTGGCCGCGCTATACACCATCGAGGACGAGAAGCCGGCGAGGCGGCCGGCGATGCTGCCGTTGTTGATGATGCTGCCGCTGCCCTGCTTCTTCATGTGGGGCGCGGCGTGCTTCATGCCGAGCATGACGCTGCGCACCAGGGTTGCCATCGCCGCGTCGAAGCGCTCGGCCTCGAGGCGCTCGATGCCGCCGGTCTGCGCCGGGCCGCCGGCATTGTTGAACAGGCAGTCGATCCGGCCGAATCTGTCCACGGCCAGCGCGATCAGGGCCTGCATCTGCGCCTCGACCGTCACGTCGGTCTGGCGGAAGATGCAATTGGCCCCCAGCTGCTTCGCCAGCGCCTCGCCTTCCGGTACACGCCGGCCCGCGATCACAATTTTGGCACCTTCGGCAACGAAGACTTCCGCAGTGCGCAATCCGATCCCGCTCGTCGCCCCCGTGATCACTGCAACCTTGCCGTCCAGCCTGCCCATGGAATGTTCCTGTTTTCGAACGATTTGATGCCAAATGGCGAACATCGGCGGCTGCCATCGCCGCGGGCGCCACTATCCCTGCCTGTCTGCGACAAGGCAAGCTATGCTTGTGCGGACGGGATGCGTAACATCTTCGCGGGCCGCTCGATTTTCGAACGCATATCGCAACTGGGCTGCGCATGGGGAAGCTGATCGACGAATTCCGTAGAGGTTGGCAGGGCGAAGCCCCGCCATCGCTCGGCCTAAGCGTTGCGTTCGCGGTGGCCTGCCTTGTGGTTGCAACGTTGGCGCGCTGGGCTCTGGCGCATGTGCGGCCCGACGTCTACTTCACCCCCTACTTTCCGGCCGTGTTCTTTGCCGCCGCGTTCGGAGGTTTCCGGATCGGAATCGTGACCGCAATTGCCGGCGGCATGCTCGGCGTCGTCGTGAATTTCGGCGATGCCTTTGCCGATCGTGCACGATTTGCCCTGCTGGCCCTCTATTGGGCGGTCTGCGCGCTCACCATCTGGGGCGTCGAGCACTATCGCACCATGCTGGCCGAGCAGCGCCGGATCTCCAAGCGCCTGATCGAGGAAGAGGATTATCGCAAGCTGCTGGTCGACGAGCTGCAGCACCGGCTGAAGAACAAGCTGTCGACGGTGCATGCGGTGCTGCACCAGGTGCTGCATGACCAGCCGCAGGTCTGGACCCGGATTGATCCACGGCTGCGCTCGCTGGCGGCGACCGACGATTTGATCTCGCGCATCGACAAGGCCGGCTGCGATATCCGCGATCTCCTGATCTCCGAGCTCGGCCCCTACGGCCATGTCCGCTTCACGCTCAATGGCGAGCGACTGTTCCTGCCGCCGAAGCTCGCCGTCACGCTGTCATTGATGTTTCACGAGCTCGCCACCAATGCAGGCAAGTACGGCGCATTCTCCTCACCGAGCGGCCTGTTGCAGGTGTCGTGGACCGTCAGCGACGACCGCCTGACCGTCACCTGGGACGAAACCGAGGGACCGAGCGTGGACAAGGTGGCCGAGCCCGGCTTCGGCACCAAGCTGCTGAAATCGGCACTGTCGGCCTTCGACGGCAGAACCGAGATCTCATACTTGAAGACCGGCCTGCATTGCATCATGCAATGCCGGATCCCGCGAAGCGAATAGCATCGCGCGCCAAGCGAAAGCGCGACCCGCGCTTCAATCGCCGTTTCGCAAGCGACGTTGACCCTCTGTTAATGACGATCGTCGGCGCGCGTCGCATCGCCGCAAAACACCCCCGTATTTCTCCTGACCCCTTAACCAAACTTAAGAGGGAACCGCGCAAGATCGCGTCCATTGCAAAGGCGCGCTGAAACAACAAGATTCATGACTTCTATGAACGACAACAGATATTCCGGCGCGAGTGAAGCCGAGCTCGGTTTTCTCAAGGAAATCGTTAGAATGCTGCCGGCCGGCCTGACCGTGCAGGACGCGCAGGGCGAGCTTTTGCTGGTTAACGACGCCGCGGCCGCGCAGCTCGGCATGGATGGCAGCCGCCCCTCGCCCGATCTGGAGCCGCGCCGCGAAGCCTGCCGCAAGGCTCTGAGCGCCGGCCAACCCGTCGTCACCGAAGAGGCGCTTCATGGCGGCGCCGCGCGCCAGGTGCTGCTCACGACCCACCGTCCCGTTCGCTTCGCCGGACGCGAGCTGCTGATCTCGGCGTCCTCCGACATCACCGAGCAGAAGAATTTCGAGGACCAGCTGTTCCGCTCGGCCTATTTCGACGAGTTGACCGGACTGCCCTCGCGGCGCGTGATCGAGCATCGCGCCAACAACCTGCTCATGGCCGATCGCGGCGGCGAGCGCTTCGCGCTGGCCTTCCTCGACGTCGACAATTTCAAGCACATCAACGACTATTACGGCCACGCGGTCGGCGATGCGCTGCTGGTCGAGCTGTCGAAGCGGCTCGGACGCGACCTGCGCGATTCCGACATGCTCTCGCGCATCTCCGGCGACGAATTCCTGCTGCTGCTGTCGCCGATCCAGAGCCAGGAGGAGGTCGCCGAATTCATGCAGTCGACGCTGGAGCGACTGACGGCGCCGTTCTTCATCGACAATTCGGAGGTCTTCGCCTCCACCTCGGTCGGCATCAGCCTCTATCCCGATCACGGCCGCAGCTTCGAGACACTGCGTCAGAACGCCGACATCGCGATGTACCGCGTCAAGAACGACGGCAAGGGACTGGCCGCCTTCTTCGACTCCAGCATGGAGCGCGAGGCGCAGGCGCGCATGAAGGTCGAGCAGTCGCTGCGGCTTGCTATCCTCGAAAAACGCTTCTGCTGCGCGTTCCAGTCCAAGGTCGACATCCGCACCCAGGCCGTGAAGGGTATCGAGGCGCTGGTGCGGCTGCGCGACGACGAAGGCGTGATCCAGGCGCCCGGCTCGTTCATCAACCTCGCCAGCGAGCTCGGGCTGATCGACGAGCTCACTCATCTCGTGCTCGCCGAGATCGTCAAGTCAATCGACCTGATCAACGAGACGTTCGGCTCCGAAGCGACCATCAGCATCAACGTCGCCGCCAAGCAGGCCGGCAATCCCGAATTCATGCGCAGCTTCGCGCGGGCGCTGGACGAGACCGGTTTTCCCCAGCGTTTCATGATCGAAGTGACGGAAGACGCCTTCGTCGCCAAGAATCATTTCCAGGCCGAGATCTTGCCGATGTTCCGCAAGCTCGGCGTCGGCATCTCGATCGACGATTTCGGCACCGGCTATTCCTCGCTGTCGGCGCTCGCCGACATCACCGCCGACGAGATCAAGATCGACCGCTCCTTCATCACCGACATCCATAAGCGTCCGCGCAACCAGGGCATCTTGCGCGCGATCGAATCCCTGAGCGAAGCGCTGGGCATGACCGTGATCGCCGAGGGCCTCGAATCCTACGAAGAGCTCGCTTATCTCCAGGCCGCGACCAAGATCCGCTACGCGCAGGGCTATTACTTCTCGCGGCCGATCTTCCTGGAGGAGTTGAAGCTCGCGACACCGGCCTCGAGCGAGTCGCGCGCCAGCGTGGCGAACCGGCCGACCCAGCAGAACCGCCAGGGCTATTCGCGCGCGAGCGGATATCGGCGGTAGGCCGCGCTGCTCGACCACCCGGCGCCCCGCCGATTCCGTCACATCCCGCGTCGTCATTGCGAGCGCAGCGACTTGTTCGCCGAAGCCTTGGAAGGCGGAAGCAATCCGGAGCCTTTCCGCGGAGGGATTCTGGATTGCTTCGCCGCAGGGGCTCCTCGCAATGACGGAGGATGAGGCGGCAGGCTGCTTCTCCAAGTAGCACTGTCATTCCCCGCGCAGGCGATCCAGTACGCCGCAGCTTCTCGATTCAATCGCTGGCGTCTCTGGAATACTGGATCGCCCGCCTTCGCGGGCGATGACACCGAATGTACGACGGCGGATTGACGGAGGCCGGCACAGGGCTCCTCTCCATCGGTCCGGTCTATTTCGCGACCGAAACACGCAAGATAGTTCAGGACTGAATGTCTTGATCATGCCGCCTGTCGCGAGGAGCGAGCTGTTCCGGCAGCGCTCCCCGCGATAGGATCAACCAACATCGGCATACAGTCGAAGGGATCGGGAGGACCACCGTGAGCCATCACCCAGCTCTGCCTTACCTGCGCAATTCCGAGAAGGGCAAGGTGGTCACCGCGGCGGAGGCGGTCATGCTGATTCGCGACGGCGACACGGTCGCGACCGGCGGCTTCGTCGGCATCGGCTTTGCCGAGGAGATCGCGATCGCGCTGGAGGAGCTCTATCTCTCCCACGAGGGCGACGCACCCTATACGCAGGGCAAGCCACGCAATCTGACGCTGGTCTATGCGGCGGGCCAGGGCGACGGCAAGCAGCGCGGCCTCAACCATTTCGCGCATGAAGGCCTGGTCCGGCGCGTGATCGGGGGACATTGGGGCCTTGCGCCCAAATTGCAGCAGCTCGCGATCTCGGGCCAGATCGAGGCCTACAATTTGCCGCAGGGCGTCATCACGCACCTGTTCCGCGACATCGCCGCGCACCGCCCCGGCCATGTCACCCGCGTCGGCATGGGCACCTTCGTCGATCCCCGGCAGGGCGGCGGCAAGCTGAATGCGCGGACCACCGAGGATCTGGTCGAGCTGATCACGATCGGCGGCGAAGACTGCCTGCTCTACAAGACCTTTCCGATCAATGTCGGCATCGTCCGCGCCACCACTGGCGACCCCGACGGCAATCTCACCATGGAGAAGGAGGCGCTGACGCTGGAAGCGCTCGCCATCGCCATGGCGGCGCATAATTCCGGCGGCATCGTCATCGCCCAGGTCGAGCGCGTGGCCGAGGCCGGCAGCCTCAATCCGCGCCAGGTCAAGATTCCCGGCATCCTGGTCGACTGCGTCGTGGTGGCCAGGCCAGAGAATCACTGGCAGACCTTTGGCACGCCATACAATCCGGCTTTCTCGAGCGAGATCCGCGTTCGTGCCACCTCGTTGCCGGTAATGCCGGTCAGCGAGCGCAAGATCATCGCGCGTCGCGCCGCGCTGGAGCTGAAGGCCAACAGCGTCGTCAATCTCGGCATCGGCATGCCCGAGGGCATTGCCTCCGTGGCCAACGAGGAGCGGATCATCGATCTCATCACGCTGACGGCGGAGCCCGGCGTGATCGGCGGCATCCCCGCGAGCGGCATCGATTTCGGCGCGGCGATCAACACGCAGGCCGTGATCGACCAGCCCTATCAGTTCGACTTCTATGACGGCGGCGGGCTCGATGCCGCCTTCCTCGGGCTCGCCCAGGTCGACCGCGCCGGCAACCTCAATGTCAGCAAGTTCGGACCGAAGCTCGCCGGTGCCGGCGGCTTCATCAACATCAGCCAGAACGCCAAGGAGGTGATCTTCGTCGGCACCTTCGGCGCGGGCAAGCAGCGCATCGCGGTGAACGACGGCAAGCTCGTCATTCTCGACGAGGCCAAGTCGCGCAAGTTCGTGGGTCACGTCGAGCACGTCACTTTCAGCGGCCCGTTCGCGGCCGCGCGCAAGCAGCGCGCGCTGTACGTCACCGAACGCTGCGTATTCGAGCTCAGGCCCGACGGGCTGGAGCTGACGGAAATCGCGCCCGGCATCGACGTCGAGCGCGACATTCTGCGCCTGATGGATTTCAAGCCGTTGATCCCGCGCGATCCCGCCTTGATGGATGCGCGCATCTTCGGCGAAGGCCTGATGGATCTGCGCGAGCGGCTGCTCACCATTCCGCTCGACCAGCGCTTCACGCTGGACGAGCAGCAGAACCTGTTCTTCGTCAATCTCGAGCGCTATCCGCTGCGCAGCAAGGCCGAGATCGACACCATCGCTTCCATCGTCGAGGCCAAGCTCGCGCCGCTCGGGCGGCGGGTCTACGCCATCGTCAATTATGACAATTTTTCCATCCTGCCGGAGTTGATGGACGATTACTCGGCCATGGTGCGCAGCCTCGTCGACCGCTTCTATTCCGGCGTGTCGCGCTACACCACGTCGGGCTTCCTGCGTATCAAGCTCGGCGAAGCGCTGGAGAAGCGCGGCGTTGCGCCGCATATTTTCGAAAGCGCCGACGAGGCGCAGTCGGACCGGCGTCAGGCCGAGGGAGCCGGCAATGCGCGGCCAGCTCAAAAATGATGCAGGTTCGAAAGGCCGAAATACTCGACCGGAAGGTTCGATTGCAATGTTCGTAGTGTTGTGCAAATCGCTGTTGCAGAGAAACTTTACATCAGGAGGGACCATCGTGCGTCGACCACTCATCATAGCAGCAACCATTCTCGCGGTCGCCGCGGGCGCCTCCGCACGAGCCGACGATCTCAAGGTCGCGCTGATCTACGGCAAGACCGGTCCGCTCGAGGCCTATGCCAAGCAGACCGAGGCCGGCCTGAAATTGGGTTTTGAATACGCCACCAAGGGCACGATGACGCTCGACGGTCGCAAGATCGTCATCATCACCAAGGACGACCAGGGCAAGCCGGACCTTGCGAAGGCCGCGCTCGCCGAAGCCTATCAGGACGACAAAGCCGACATCGCGATCGGCACGACCTCGTCAGCCGCCGCGCTGGCCATCCTCCCGGTCGCCGAGGAGAACAAGAAGATCCTGATCGTCGAGCCCGCCGTCGCGGACCAGATTACCGGCGAGAAATGGAATCGCTACATCTTCCGCACCGCGCGCAATTCCTCGCAGGACGCGATCTCCAACGCGGTCGCGATCGGCAAGCAGGGCGTGACCGTCGCGACGCTGGCGCAGGACTATGCGTTCGGACGCGACGGCGTCGCCGCCTTCAAGGAGGCGCTGGCCAAGACCGGCGCGACGCTAGCTGCGGAAGAATATGCCCCGACCTCGACCACCGACTTCACCGCGGTCGGCCAACGCCTGTTCGACGCGCTGAAGGACAAGCCGGGCCGCAAGGTGATCTGGGTGATCTGGGCCGGCGCCGGCAATCCGCTCGCCAAGCTCCAGGACATGGACCCGAAGCGCTACGGCATCGAGCTCTCCACCGGAGGCAACATCCTGCCGGCGCTCGCGGCCTATAAGGGCTTGCCCGGCATGGAAGGCGCGACCTATTATTTCTACGAGATCCCGAAGAACCCGGTGAACGACTGGCTGGTGGCCGAGCACCAGAAGCGCTTCAACGCGCCGCCGGACTTCTTCACCGCGGGCGGCTTTGCCGCCGCAATGTCCGTCGTCGCCGCCGTCACCAAGGCGAAGTCGACCGACAGCGAGAAGCTGATCACGGCCATGGAAGGCCTGGAATTCGACACGCCGAAGGGCAAGATGGTGTTCCGGAAGGAAGATCATCAGGCGCTGCAGAGCATGTATGCCTTCAAGGTCAAGGTCGATCCGAACGTCGCCTGGGCGATCCTCGAGCCGGTGCGCGAGCTGAAGATCGAGGACATGGACGTTCCGATCAAGAACAAGCGGTAGAGATGTCGGCGTCGTCGGTGCGGCCCTCTTGCTTCACCTCTCCCGCGTGCGGGAGAGGCCGGGAGAGGGCTCTCTCCTTTTGGGGGGTCTCGCAAGTGGAGACAGCCCTCTCCCCAACCCTCCCCCGCATCCGCCTTCGCCAAGGCTTCGGCGGACAAGAGCGGGGGAGGGAGCGCAACGTGACTCGCGGATATATCCCGTTTCACCATTTGTAGATTCTCAATGACGCTCACCCTCGAAACCCGTGACCTCACCATCCGCTTCGGCGGCCATGTCGCGGTCAACAACGTCTCCTGCACATTCCGTCCGGGGGAGCTTACAGCGATCGTCGGGCCGAACGGCGCCGGCAAGACCACCTATTTCAACCTGATCTCGGGTCAGTTGCGCGCCTCCAGCGGCAGCATCCTGTTCGGCGGCACCGACATCACCCAGCACTCCGCGCCGCTGCGGACCCGTGCGGGTCTCGGGCGCGCCTTCCAGCTCACCAACCTGTTTCCGAACCTCACCGTGGAAGAGAACGTGCGCCTCGCGGTGCAGGCGGCGAACGGCACCCATTACGACATGCTGCGGCCCTGGATGGTGCGCCGTGACCTGATCGCGCGCGCCGACGCCATCCTCGATCAGGTCGCGCTCGGCAGCCGCCGCGGCGTCGCCGCGACCGCACTGTCGCATGGCGACCAGCGCAAGCTCGAGGTCGCGCTGATGATCGCGCTGGAGCCGAAGGTCTTCATGTTCGACGAGCCGACCGCCGGCATGAGCATCGACGAGGTGCCCGTCGTGCTCAACCTGATCGCGCAGCTGAAGCAGGACAAAAGCAAAATCATCCTGCTGGTCGAGCACAAGATGGACGTGGTGCGTTCGCTCGCCGACCGCATCATCGTGCTGCATAACGGCCAGCTCGTCGCCGACGGGCCGCCGGCCGAAGTGATCGCCTCGCCGATCGTGCAGGAAGCCTATCTCGGCGTCGCACCGAAGAGCGCAGCATGACAGACCTGCTCACACTCTCCGGCGTGCACACCCACATAGGCCGCTATCACATCCTCCAGGGCATCGATCTCGCCGTCCCGCAAGGGCAGGTCACGATGCTGCTCGGCCGCAACGGCGCCGGCAAGACCACGACGCTGCGTACCATCATGGGGTTGTGGCAGGCCTCCAGCGGCGAGATCAGCCTCGCAGGCCAGCGCATCGAGAGCCGCGCCACGCCGGACATCGCACGGCTCGGCGTCGGCTACGTGCCGGAGAGCATGGCGGTGTTCTCCGACCTCACGGTGAAGGAGAATTTGATCCTCGCCGCGCGGGACGCTGCGTTGGACGACAAGCAGCTGGAATGGATCTTCGGCTTCTTCCCGGCGCTGCGCCGGTTCTGGCTGTCGCGCGCGGGAAGTCTCTCGGGCGGGCAAAAACAGATGCTGTCGATCGCGCGCGCCATCATCGAGCCGCGCAAGCTCTTGCTGATCGACGAGCCGACCAAGGGCCTCGCGCCCGCCATCGTGATGGCGCTGATCGAGTGCCTGAGGGAGATCAAGCGCAAGGGCGCCACCATCCTGCTGGTCGAGCAGAATTTCTTCGCCGCCCGCGAGCTCGGCGACAACGTGCTGGTGATGGACAACGGCACCATCGTCCATCGCGGCGAGATGGCGGCGCTCGCCGCCGACGTGCCGTTGCAGGAGCGGCTGCTCGGCTTGAGCCTGGAGGCGCATCAGTGACTGACCTTGCCGCAACCGATCCGCTGCCGAAGCCGAAGCGCGACATCGCGCCGATCCTGCTGCCGATCGCGCTCGCGCTCCTGATGATCCCGCTGATCGGCTCGACCAGCTCCTGGCTGACGCTGACCGCGGCGAGCCTCGCCATGGGCATGATGATCTTCATCATGGCCTCGGGCCTGACGCTGGTGTTCGGCCTGATGGACGTGCTCAATTTCGGCCATGGCGCCTTCATCGCCGTCGGCGCCTATGTCGCGACCCTGGTGCTGGCACCGTTCGCGGCCTCGATCCAGGCGGATTCGCTGTGGATGAACCTCGCGGTGCTCGCCCCGGCCGCGCTGCTGTCGATGGCAGTATCCGGCGCACTCGGCCTCGTCGTCGAGCGCGTGCTGATCCTCCCCGTCTACGGCCAGCACCTGAAGCAGATCCTGATGACCACGGGCGGCCTGATCGTCGCCGAGCAGACGCTCTATGCGCTGTGGGGGCCGCAGATCATCCCGATGCCGCTGCCGGCCTCGCTGCGCGGCTCCTTCATCCTCGGCGAGGTCGCAATTGCAAAGTACCGCGTGCTGGCGATGCTGATCGGCCTTGCCATCTTCATCGCGATCCAGCTCGTGCTCAATCGCAGCAAGCTCGGCCTCTTGATCCGCGCCGGCGTCGAGAACCGCGAGATGGTGGAGGCGCTGGGCTATCGCATCCGCCGCCTGTTCCTCGGCGTGTTCATGACGGGATCGGCGCTGGCCGGCCTCGGCGGCGTGATGTGGGCGCTCTATCGCGAGCAGGTCCACGCCTCCATGAGCGACGAGCTCACCGTGCTGATCTTCGTCGTCGTCATCATCGGCGGGCTTGGCTCGATCGGCGGCTGCTTCATCGGCGCGATCCTCGTGGCCATGGTCGCCAATTACGGCGGCTTCCTGGTGCCGAAACTCGCCCTCGTCTCCAACATCCTGCTGATGGTCGCCATTCTGATGTGGCGGCCGCGCGGCCTCTATGCGGTGACCAGCCGATGATGATCCTCTCGGGCGATCCGCCCCGCAGCCGTGTCCTCACGCTCGTTCTCGTTCTCATCATCCTGGCGCTGGCGGCGACGCCGTTCCTGTTCCCGGGCGCCAAGGCGCTGAACGTCGCGGCCAAGATCTGCGTCTTCGCCGCGCTGGTCGCCTCCTACGACCTGCTGCTCGGCTATACCGGCTCGGTGTCGTTCGCCCACACCATGTTCTACGGCATCGGTAGCTACGCGATCGCGATCGCGCTGTACGGGATGGGCCCGAACTGGGCCGCCGTCGCGACCGGCATCGTCGTCGGACTGCCGCTTGCAGCCCTGCTCGCGCTCGCCATCGGGCTGTTCTCGCTGCGCGTCGCTGCGATCTTCTTCGCCATGATCACGCTCGCGGTCGCCTCCGCCTTCCAAGTGCTGGCTTCGCAGCTGTCCTGGCTGACCGGCGGTGAGGACGGGCGCAGCTTCCAGCTGCCGGAGCTGCTGCGTCCCGGCACCGTGCTGATCTCGAAGAACCTGTTCGGCTTCGAGATCAACGGCCGCATCCTGACCTTCTACCTGGTGTTCGCCGTCTCGGCCCTGATGATCCTCGCCCTGCTCCGCGTCGTGAACTCGCCGTTCGGGCGCGTGCTGCAGGCGATCCGCGAGAACCGTTTTCGCGCCGAGGCGCTCGGCTTCCGAACGGTGTTCCACCTGACCTACGCCAATTGCCTGGCCGCGCTGGTCGCGGCCGGCGCCGGCATCCTGAATGCGCTGTGGCTGCGCTATGCCGGTCCCGATACCTCGCTCAGCTTTTCGATCATGCTGGACATCCTGCTGATGGTGGTGATCGGCGGCATGGGCACGATCTACGGTGCGATCATCGGCGCCAGCATTTTCATTCTCGCGCAGAACTATTTGCAGTCGCTGATGGGCGTCGCCTCCCAGGCGGCCTCGGAAGCCGGCCTGCCGCTGCTGCCGGGGCTGCTGCACCCCGACCGCTGGCTGCTGTGGCTCGGGCTGCTGTTCATCGCCAGCGTCTACTTCTTTCCGACCGGCGTAGTCGGACGGCTGCGCAACCCCGCCGGCGACAAGAGTGGCGGCGGCTCGCATTAAGCCGCCGTTAATGATGCAGCGCGGAGATTGCCGCGCACACCGCACAACCACGACGCGATTCCCGCTGCGCTGCATACGGACGCGACTGCGCAACTGGATTAATGCTTAGGTAACTGGCTTTCCTAAGGTTTAGGCCATTTGTGCGGTGTATTCGTGTTCCTCCAGGGAGGGGGAATGCGCCAGGTCTTTTCCACGGTGGCAGCCGCAATGTCTCTAGCCGCAAGGAACGGCTGGGAGGTCTTGGCGCGGCGTGGTCCGGTCCTGTGGCTGACCTTGTGCGGCGTGTTGCTGGTCTCGGGCATCTTCGCCGTGACGGCCGTCGCCGTCGGCGAGTTTCGCGAGCGTACCCTGGCCAATCGCGAGCGCGAGCTGGAAAACACCGTGCAGCTGATCGCGCGGCACTTCGACCAGCAATTCGAGGATTCCGACATCGTCGCCGCCGATCTGATCGGGCAGATGAACCTGATGGAGATCACCTCGCCGGCGATGTTCCGTGAGCGCATGTCGGGGACTGCGGCGCACCAGATGCTGCGCAGCAAGATCAGCCCCGTGTCCTATCTCGGCGACATCGCGATCTACGATGCCGACGGCGAGCTCATCAACTGGTCGCGAGCCCAGCCGCTGCCCAAGATCAACGTCTCGTCCCGGGCCTACTTTCAGACCTTCAAGACGAATCCGCAGGCCGAGCCGGTGCTGCTGGAATCCGTGCGCAGCTTCATCATCAACAAATGGACCACGATCGTCGCTCGCCGGTTGAACGGCCCCGACGGCGCGTTCCTCGGTGCGATGGTCCGCCGGATCGATCCTGACAGCTACCAGCATTATTTCGCATCTGTCGCACTTGCCGAGGGAACGGCGATCTCGCTGTTCGACCGCGAAGGCAAGTTGCTCGCACGCTATCCGCATCGCGAGGAGCTGATCGGACGGAACTTCAAGGACGCGCCGCTGATGCAGAAGGTGCTGGCCCAAGGCGGCCAGCAGACGCTCCGTGGCAAGAGCCCCGTCGACGGCGAGGAGCGGCTCGGCTCGGCGGCATCGCTAACGCACTTCCCGCTGGTCATCCTCGCCACCAACACGACGGCCGCGGCCCTGGCGGACTGGCGGCAGCAAACCAGTTTCATGGTCACGACCGCCGCGCTTTCGGCAGCCGTCATCGCGCTCATCCTCTATCTGATCATTCGCCTGATCAACCGGCAGAACCGGGAAGCGCAGGAGCGACTGGAAGCCGAGCGGCTGCGGCTCGACACCGCCCTCAACAACATGACCCAGGGGCTGATCCTCTACGACGCCGCCGGATATATCGTCACCTGCAACCGCCGCTATGCCGAGATGTTCGGCCTCTCCCACGACGTCATCAAGCCGGGCTGTCACATCCGCGAGGCGATGAACCATCGCAAGGAGCGCGGCGCGTTCGACGGCGATGTCGAGGCGTTCTGCGCTGATGTCATGAGGGTCGTTGCCGAAGGCACGGTCTCCACGCGCACGCATCAGCTCGCCAACGGCCGCGCCTTCCAGGTCATCAACACCCCGCTCGCGCAGGGGGGTTGGGTCGCCACGATCGAGGACGTCACCGAGCGCCGCAACCTCGAGCAGGAGCGCGACCGCAACTACACGTTCCTGCGCGAGATCATCGACCATATCCCCTCCCGCATCACCGTGAAGGACGCCCAGACGCGGCGCTACCTCCTGGCCAACCAGGTCGCCGAGGAGCAGCTCGACGAGACCCATGAGACGATCGTCGGCAGGACGGCGTTCGACCTTTATCCTGCGGAAGACGCCGAGATCATCACCCGGGATGACGACAAGCTGCTGCAATCGCCGAACGGCCTGTTCCTGGATGAACACATCTGGAATACCCCGGCCATCGGGCGGCGCTACATCACCTCCCGCAGGATCGGCATCCGCGACAAGTCCGGCGAGCCACGCTACATCATCAACGTCGTCGAGGACGTCACCGAGAGGCGGCGCGCCGACGAGAAGATCGCGCACATGGCACATTATGATGCGCTGACCGACCTGCCGAACCGCGCGCTGTTCCGCGAGCAGATCGAACGCGAGCTGGCGAAGGCCGCCGACGGCGGACAGTTCGCGCTGCTCTACATCGACATCGACGAATTCAAGGGCATCAACGATTCGCTCGGCCATCACGTCGGCGACGAGCTGTTGAAGGCGATTGCCGGACGACTCCGCGGCTGCCTCAAGCAGGGCGACCTGATCGCACGGCTGGGCGGCGACGAGTTCGCCGTGATCCAGGCCGCAATCCAGTCCCCTGCCGATGTGCTGTCCTTCGTGACCCGCATCTATCAGGCGATCCGGCAGCCCTATCATTGTCTCGGCCATCAGCTCTCCACCGACGCGAGCATCGGAATCGCCCTGGCGCCGCAGGACGGCACCGATCTCGACCAGCTCGTCAAGAACGCCGATCTCGCGATGTACGGCGCCAAGGCACAGGGGCGTCGCACCCACCGCTTCTTCGAGCCGGCGATGGACGCGAGCGCCAAGGCGCGCCTGAGCATGGAGCAGGATCTGCGGCAGGCCCTAGTGAACGGCGGCTTCGAGATTCACTATCAGCCGCTGGTCGACCTGCGCTCGGGCGAGGTCTCGGGCTGCGAGGCGCTGCTGCGCTGGCGGCATCCCGAGCGCGGCATGGTGTCGCCGGCGGAGTTCATTCCGGTCGCCGAGGACACCGGCCTGATCAACGAGCTCGGCGACTGGGTGCTGCGCATGGCCTGCAACGAGGCCGCGACCTGGCCGTCGCATGTGCGCGTCGCGGTCAACGTGTCACCCGTGCAGCTCAAATGCGACACGCTGGCGCTGCGGATCGCGGGCGCCCTCGCCGCCTCCGGGCTCGACCCGCGCCGGCTCGAGCTCGAGATCACCGAGGCCGTGCTGATCCGCGACGACGAGGCCGCGCTCTCGATCCTGCATCAGCTCCGCTCGATCGGCGTGCGCATCGCGCTAGACGATTTCGGCACCGGCTACTCCTCGCTCAGCTATCTCAAGCGCTTCCCGTTCGACAAGATCAAGATCGACCGCTGCTTCGTCGCCGACATCGCCGAGGCGAGCGGCGCACCCGTGATCGTGCAGGCGGTGGTGAACATCGCGGCCGCCAGCAACATGACCACGGTCGCCGAAGGGGTGGAGACCGAGGCCCAGCGCGACCTGCTGCGCGCGCTCGGCTGCACCCAGATGCAGGGCTATCTGTTCAGCCCGCCGAAGCCGGCCAGCGAGGTCCGGAAATTGTTCGGCCCGGGCGGCGGCGGGTCCGGAGTCCTGCCGGTGGCGGCGGTGGCCTGATGACGAAGCCAGGGAAACCGTCGAGCAGGCCGTCAAGCAAGTCGCCGGGAAAGACTTCACGCAAGACGGGGGTCAAGACCGTCGACGTCGCGGATTCCTATGCCGTGCGGCTGATGCAGCATCTGGTGGTGCCGACCTTCGTGATCGACCCGAAGCGCCGCGTCGTGATCTGGAACAGGGCCTGCGAGCGGTTGACCGGCCTCGCCGCCTCGGAGGTGATCGGGACCAGCAAGCATTGGCAGGCCTTTTACGAGACCAAGCGTCCCTGCCTTGCCGACCTGGTCGCGCTCGACCGGCCGGAGCAGCTGCCGGAGTTCTATTCGGAATATGCGGCGCGCGGCCATAACGGGCTCGGCTTTTCCGCGGAGAACTGGTGCACGATGCCGAAGCTCGGCAGCCAGCTCTATCTCGCCATCGACGCCGGCCCCATCCACGACGAGGCCGGCCATCTGATCGCCGTGGTGGAGACGCTGCGCGATCTCACCGACCAGAAGCGCGCCGAGATGGCGCTGAAGGAGCTCGCCGCCAAGGACGGCCTCACCGGCCTGTCGAACCGCCGCTCGTTCGACCAGATGCTGATGAGCGAATGGGCCCGCGCCCACCGCACCCAGAAGCCGCTGGCGCTGCTGTTCGTCGACGTCGATCATTTCAAGCTGTTCAACGACCATCACGGCCACCAGACCGGCGACGAATGCCTGCGCGCGGTCGCCTCCGTCGTCAGCCGGCATGCCGTGCGTCCGCTCGATCTCGCCAGCCGCTATGGCGGCGAGGAGTTCGCGCTGATCCTCCCCGATATGGATTGCGACAGCGCCTGCGTCATCGCCGAGGAGATCCGCGGCGCCGTCATGGCCTTGGCGATCGCCCACGGCGCCACGGGCGCCGGCGACCACGTCACCCTCAGCGTCGGCGTCGCCAGCCACATTCCCGGCGGGGCCGATGGCGGTCCGGATCGGCTGCTGGGCGCGGCCGACGAGGCGCTCTACGTCGCCAAGCGGCTCGGCCGCAACCGCGTCATCTGCGCCGAGAGGGTGTTGGCCGAATTCGCCGCCCTGGGCCGGCGGGCCGAGGGGGTTCCGGCGCCTTTCCAGCGCAAATCAGCTCGCGCGCGATAGGCGGGAAGCGGTTGCTCCCCCCTCGCCAATCGGCTAAATGAACCTCGACTGCACCCGTAGCTCAGCTGGATAGAGCGTTGCCCTCCGAAGGCAAAGGTCACACGTTCGAATCGTGTCGGGTGCGCCAGTCGTTTGACCGGTCGTGCACCCCTCCCCCTCACGTCAGCATCGAGATGATCGTCTGGACCTGGTCCGAGGCAACCGTCACCAGTCCGTCATATGACGTGTGGCCATGCGCGGCCGCGTTCAGGATACATTCGGCGACGGCCGCTTTCAGGCCGAACACCGATTGATGGGCCGGCACGCTCGCCATCACCGTTTCGAGGGCGTGACGCATCGTCTGAATGAGCTCGGAGCTGTATTGCATGGGCTGTCCTCCGCGGCTCATATTAGGTCGCATGCCCGTGGCTGCCACTCACAAGCCTGAGACTGCTGTTTGAACGGTTCGAGATCGAAAGTCTCAATTCAATCGCCAGATCGCCGCATTGAGCACGCCGGCAAACGCGACCCAGCCTGCGTAGGGCAGGAACAACGCGGCTGCCAGTCGGTCGCGTGACATCTCCAGAGCGACATAGGTCACGATCGCGATGAACAGGCCGACGAGGATGACGAGCGCGGCGCCGATCTGGTGCATCGTGAACATGACCGGCGACCAGGCGAAATTGAGCGCCATTTGCGCGGCCCAGGCCAGCATCGCCTTGCCGGATGGTTCACGGCGAAAGGTTCGCCAACCCGCCACCGCGATCATGATGTAGAGAATGGTCCAGGCCACCGGGAACGCCCAGTTCGGCGGCACGAAATCCGGCTTGGCGAGGCCGGCATACCACGCGCCCGGGAGGTTGGTCGCGCCGATCAGCCAGCCGATGCCGACCACGCCCACCACGAAGACCAATAGCTGAAACATCCGTCACCTCGCGCTTCTCTTTGCGCAATTGTATCATTGTCTCATGCGCGAATCCGACACGACGAGCGGCGAGGCCCGGCCTGTCCGCAAGATCATCCATATCGACATGGATGCCTTCTATGCGTCCGTGGAGCAGCGCGACAATCCGGAGCTGCGCGGCAAGCCGGTGGCGGTCGGGGGCTCCGCGGAGCGCGGCGTGGTCGCGGCCGCGAGCTATGAGGCCCGCAAATTCGGCGTCCGCTCCGCGATGCCGTCGGTGACGGCAAAGCGGCAATGCCCCGATCTGATCTTCGTCAGACCGCGCTTCGAGATCTATAAGACGATCTCCAGGCAGATCCGCGAGATCTTTGCCGAGCACACGCCCCTCATTGAGCCGTTGTCGCTGGACGAAGCGTATCTCGACGTCACCGAAAACCTGCAAGGCATCGAGCTGGCGCGGGACATCGCGCTGCGGATCCGCGAGAAGATCAGGGCCGAGACCGGCCTCAATGCGTCGGCGGGCATCTCTTACAACAAGTTTCTGGCGAAGCTTGCCTCGGATCATCGCAAGCCGAACGGTCAGTTCGTGATTTCGCCGGAAACGGGGCCCGCCTTCGTCGAGACGCTGCCGGTCGGCAAGTTCCACGGCATCGGACCGGCGACCGCTGCGAAGATGAACGCACTCGGCCTGTTCACCGGTCTCGACATCCGCAACCAGACGCTGGAGTTCATGAATGCGAATTTCGGCAAGTCGGGTGCCTATTACTATTGGATCTCGCGCGGCGTCGACGAGCGGCCGGTCCGGGCCAACCGGATTCGCAAGTCGATCGGCGCGGAGAACACGTTCTCGACTGATCTCACCGAGTATGGCGCGCTGGCCGCCGAGCTCGAGCCGCTCGTCGACAAGGTGTGGCGCCATTGCGAGACCACCGGCAACCGCGGCCGCACCGTCACGCTGAAGATCAAGTTCGCCGACTTCGAGATCATCACGCGCAGCAGGTCCGTGCCTGCGGCGGTTGCGAACCGTGAGGAACTGAAGCGGCTGGCCTGCGGCCTGCTCGAAGCCGAGATGCCGCTGCCAAAGCGCGTCAGGCTGCTCGGAGTGTCATTGTCCGCGCTCCAGGCCGGCGGCGAGCCGGAGCCGCAGCTGACGTTGGGCATCTGAGTGAGGCGCGACGATCATGCCGCGTGACGAGCGACCGACGGTGGCGGGATTTTTCAGACCCGCCACCGATGACAACCGATTCGCTCGGCCGTTCAATGCCTGACGTGCTCGAACACCACGATCACGCCGGTCGGCTCGGGCTCGTGCGCCATCAGGCGCGTCAGGTCGGAATCGCCCCAATCGGCGAGGCTGACGACTTCGCCGCTCTGGCGATCGGCACCGGGCGACGCCGTGGGTTCGAGGACCTTGAGGCCCATTTCATCGACGAAGAAAGTGTGCTCGCCGAACATGCTGTTGAGCTGCGGCATGGCGGGATGTTCGTCGGGCAGCACCTGAGCGCCGAGTTGGTTGACGGTCTGCTTCACCTGTTCGGATGTGAGCTTCATGAGCTGCTCCGTTTCTGTGTCCGGTTTCATTGGCCAGGGCGGGAGCGCGCGTTCCCTGCACCCTTGTCCGCCTGGCTCTGGTCCGAACAGGAGCTGCGCGCAAATGTTCCGGCGAAATGTATTTTGTGATCGCGCGTTGCATCCGCCGCGCTCGCGGCACGAGATCGCCACAGAATGCGCACGATCCGTCCCGTGGAGGCGCGCTAATCGACAGCTTCGACGATCCGGATATCGCGATCTGCGCCATCTCCGAGCAGGTCGTGCGCGGCCTTGTAGGCCGGGCTCTCATACGCCGCCTTGGCGCTCGCGACGCTGTCGAACTCGATGAGAACGACGCGCTCCATCTGGCCGAGCTCGAAGACGGCCGCCGGCATCCCGCGCGCGATCACGCGGCCACCCGCCGCTTCGATGGCCTGGCGCGACACGCTGGCATAGGCCGCCATCGCATCGGGGTTCTTGATCGCACGATAGGTTGCAACCCAATAGGCTTTTGCCATTGTTCTTCTCCAGGTCGTTATAAGGGTTATTCGCTGCGGTTCTCACCGACCGAGAGCGCGCAGATGCGCGACAGATGGGTGTAGGATAGGCCGGTCTCCTCGGCCCAGGCGTTGAACTGCGCCTGCACCTTGGCGAGATCGCCCTTCGACTTGACCTCCTCGGCAATGTCGAGGCCTGCATCGCGCAGGCAGGCGACGACATCCTTCGACGTCACAAAACCGTCCCAACCGACGAAGCGCAGCAGCATCTGCCCGGTGTTGCCTCCCAGCCGGCTGCCGCGCTTGGCGAGGAGATCGAGCAGGCCGATCTCGTCGGACGAAGGCCATTTCGCCAGAAACTTGCCGAAGCTGCCATGCTCCTTCGCGATCGCCTGCACGAAGGCGGCGTTGTCGCGCACCGACATGATCTTGGCGCCGTTGCGCACGATGCGGGCGTCGCGCAACAGGCCCTCCCAATAGTCTTCCGGTTGGAAGGCGAGCTTGGCCGGCTGAAAATGCAGGAAGGCCTCTTCAAAGCCGTCCCATTTCGTCTCGATCACGCTCCAGGCAAAGCCGGCGCAAAATACCCGCTTGGTCATTTCGGCGAGGACGCGGTCGTCGCCGAGCTTGGCCAGGCGCTTGAGGTCCGGCTTTGCCGGCATCAGCTTGTCCAGGGCCTTGGGCCCGCCCTTGCGCTTCTCGGCGCGGGCGCGAATGGTCTTGAAGGAGGTCATGCGGAGATCCGCGTTGAGGGTCCGTCACGACATCAGAATTCGCTCCGCAGGTCCAGTTCCTCCGTGAGAAAAAGCCTGATGCCGTTGCGCCAAGTGCCGTTGATCGAGCGCTCGGCAGACGACGTCGCCCGTGACCAGACACGCCCGCGAATGGCGGTTGATTTCATCTCTTAGTTGTTATTGGATGCCTCCGCAAGTGAAGCAGCCTCAGTCACCGCCTCGCTGGCCCGTGGTTTATCTGCGCAATCCCGGTAGCACCCTCCGCTCGCATCGTTTTCAGACTGAGCAGAACGACGAGCGGCGGCGCGACCCAATAATGTGAACCATTGCTGCAATGTCCTTTGTCTCCGTGGCGTTCCTCTGTCTGGTTCCCGCGACCTTCCTGCTCTATCACGCCACCTCCAGACTCGCGCTCCAGAACGTCATCATCCTCGTGGCAAGCTACGTCTTTTACGGCTGGTGGGACTGGCGTTTTCTGCCTTTGCTGGTCGGGATTTCCGTCGTCAATTATGCCGCGGCGATTCTGATCGCCGCGAGCCCTCACGAGCACACAAGAAAGCTTCTGGTCTTTTCCGCCGTCGCCGTGGCGATCGTCGTGCTCGCGATATTCAAGTACTTCAGCTTCTTCGTCGATTCGTTCGTGACGATTGCACAACACGCGGGTCTCAAACCGAACCTGCCGACGTTGCGCATCATCCTGCCGCTGGGCATTTCCTTCATCACCTTCCAGGGCATCGCCTATGTCGTGGACGTCTATCGCGGCAAACATGTCGCGGAGAGAGACCTCGTCAAGTTTCTCGCCTTCAAGGCGTTCTTCCCGCAACTCGTGGCGGGTCCGATCGAAAGAGCCAGCAATCTTCTCGATCAATTTTCGAAGCCGCGACAATTTACGGCCGATCATGCCGACCGCGCGCTCTGGCTCCTGATCTACGGCTACGCCATGAAGGTCGTGGTCGCCGACAGCCTGGCGATGATCGTCGACACGCTCTTCATTCCGGAACAGCCCTTCGGCTGGTCGGTCGTGCTCGCCACGATCGCCTTCGGTATCCAGATCTACGCCGATTTCAACGGATACAGCCTGATCGCAAAGGGCGTCGCGCTGCTGTTCGGCTTCGAGCTAACCTGGAACTTCCGTTACCCCTACTGGTCGGTCTCGATCAGCGAATTCTGGCGGCGCTGGCACATCAGCCTCAGCACATGGCTACGGGACTATTTGTACATCCCCCTCGGCGGAAACCGTCGTGGCGAGGCCATCACGAACCGGAACCTGATGCTGACCATGGCCTTGGGAGGCCTCTGGCACGGCGCGTCGTGGACGTTCGTTCTCTGGGGACTGCTCCATGGCACCGTGCTTGCGCTCTGGCGAAAAGTGCCCGGCGGAGATGAGTCGCTTTCGCCGATTGCGCGCGGCGCCGGCTGGGCCGTCACCATGCTGGTCGTCTTCGTCGGCTGGTTTCTCTTTCGAGCGGCAAACTGGAATTTGCTGGTCGGCATGCTCAGTGCGCTCAAGAACTGGGAATGGGCTCCGGTGCACAGTGCCGTCACGCTCGCGGTTCTATCGCTGGCGACCCCGTTGATGCTGCTGGAATGGCAGTTGCAGGCGCACGGGGACTATTTCCTGATTCGCCGCCCTGCATGGATGAAGTATCCGCTGTTTGCGGCCCTGGCGGCTGTGACGATCGCGGCGTCCGGGCACGTCAACGCAACCTTCATCTATTTTCAGTTCTAGGCCATGCTGAAACGCGCGATCCAGCAGATCATGAATTCGCCGCTGATCAAGGCGCTTCGGCTTGTTACAAGCAGATTCGTTCCCGTCGCAGTCTTGACGGCTCTGATCCTCGGGATCGCAAGTTTCATCCATTGGCGGAGCAAGCATCAATGGTCTCGCGGAATCGAGACTTACATCGTCCTCGAGCAGATCAGGCGTTCGGAGCGGCTGCCTGCATCCGATCTCGCCTTTCTCGGCGACAGCTCTTGCCTGTTCGGGATTCACGTCCCGACCTTGTTGCACGCGTTTCCGGGATCCAGCGTCGAGGCGTTCTGCACCATTGGCTATGTTGGCCCGGATGGCTACGGCGCCATGCTCGACAAGATGGTCGCCCGCGGTCGCCAGCCCAAGAAGCTCATTCTGGTGTTCAATCCGATCCAGTTCGAGCGCGATCCAAGATGGAATGAGTGGCCGGCCTTCATCAGGAACGACCGTTTCGAACTTCCTTCCGGCCTGACCTTTCCGGCCGGCGGTCTCGAATATATCCGACTGCTGATGGAGCGCGCCGTGTACACCCCGCTGCCGGGCGCTTATGCGATTTATTACGGCGGCAAGGACCAGTTCATTTCGACCATATGGAGCGAGCACGGTGGCGCGGTCGAGCCCAACCGAATGCTCGATATTCCTTCGCTGGAAGCTTTCAAGGCCACGCTGCCCGGCCACGTTCTTCTCAAGCCGCTCCCCGCCTCGAAACCGTTCGTGATCAACGCGGAATTCGAGAAGGCGCTCGACGCCCTGTCCGTGACGCTGTCCAAGCTCGACCGGTCGAAGGTCTATCTCGTCATCTCGCCGGTCAATTCCGTCAATGCTCAGGGCGGCCCGCAGAGCTTCCACACCGAGGCGGGCCAAAGGATTGCGGCTCGGCTTGGCCTCGATCAATCGCAATTCCTGGATACCCCGGCCGTGATGCTGGACATCCTGTATGCGCACTATCCCTCGCATTTGCATCGATGGGCGCGGATGATCTACACTGAGCAACTGGCGAAGACTTTGGCCGATCGGGGAATCCTCGAGAAACATCGGGCGAGCGATTGATCGGCTGGCTGGCACCGCCAATTTGCAAGCAATTCGATTTCTCTGACCAATGGATTTTCGATGCGTTGCCTGGTCGTTGCCGACCTGCACTATTCGCTGCCTCAGCTCGACTGGCTCGTCAGCGCGGCTCCGCAATTCGACCTCGTGATCTTCGCCGGCGATGCGCTCGACATCGGCTCGATGGTGGATTTCCGGGCCCAGATCGTGGTGGTGAAGAAGTATCTTGCGCTGCTTGCGGCGAAGACCCGCGTGATCCTCTGCTCGGGCAATCACGATCTCGACGAGCGCAATGCGGAGGGCGAGAAGATCTCGCGCTGGATTTCGGAGGTGCGCGACATCGGCATTGCCTGCGACGGCGACAGCCTCGCCATCGGCGACACCCTGTTCACGGTGTGCCCGTGGTGGGACGGACCGCTGGTCAAGCAGCGCCTCATCGCCCAGCTCGGCGACGCCGCTTCCGGCCGGCTGCGACGCTGGATCTGGGCCCATCACGCGCCGCCGGCGGATTCGCCGACGAGCTGGGGCGGCAAGCGCTTCTTCGGCGACGTCGAGCTGGTGCAATGGATCAAGCAGTACCAGCCGTCGATCGTGATCTCGGGCCACGTGCACCAGTCGCCCTTCATCAAGGATGGCTCGTGGTTCGACCGGCTGGGCGAGAGCTGGATCTTCAACGCCGGCCTGCAACCCGGCCGTCCTCCAACCTACATCGTGCTCGACCTCGACGCCGACAAGGCGTTCTGGCTTGCAGCCGGCGAGGCGCAATGGATCGACCTTGATGCGCCGCTGCAGCGGCCCGCCGCGCCCATCGTTGCGCCGCCGGACTGGCTCACATTCTTGGATCGGATTGCCGATCCGAGCCGGGCGAAACCTCGAGCGGCGGCAGGTTGATCATGCTCTGGAGCACTTCGCCGACCATGGCCAGGTGTGTGCCGTGCCCGGCATATTGCCGCTTGAGATCGGCGAGATAGGTGTTGGCGACGTTGAGCCGCTGCGCCAGCATCTTTGCGATGAGCAACGCGATGCCCGGCTGCTGCTTGAGGAACGAGGCGGCATCTTCGAACTCGTAGATGACGGAGTCGGTGCAGGCCCGTACCGTCGCGGTATGCGGCTGCCCCAGCAGTACGGACATCTCACCCAGCACCGCGCCGGGCTCGGTGACGGTGGCGACCACCATCTCGCCCTTGAGTACCTCGAGCTTGCCCTGCATCAGCACGTAGAGATGGCCGGTGGTGCCGCCCTCGGTGACGACGACCGCTCCGGCCTCGACATGCCGTTCGGTCCCGCCACTGCAATAATCTAGAACCGCGCGCATCCTGCGAAAGCTCCCGCCGCTGGGATACCTGCGGACACTAGAGCACGATCCATGCCAGGCGGCAAATCAGCGCGCAGAGCTAACGCGACAAGCGCTTTGCGAGGTGGACCGACTGCCAATCGCCGAGCCCGGTGTCGTTGAAACCCGCCTTCTTCGCAAGGCCGCGCATCTCGGCATTGGCGCGCGCCGTCTCGGCGGCGATCATCTCGTGCCCGAGATCGATCGCACGCGTTTCCATCGCCGTCAGCATCTGAAGGCCGAGCCCCTTGCGCTGGAAGGCATCGGCGACCGAGATGGCAAATTCGCCATGCCGGACCGTGGCATCGTAGGCGTACAACGCCTCGCCGATGATCGTGCCCCGGCCCTCCGCCCTCAGCTCGGCGAGCAAGGTGAAATTGTCGAGGCCGCCGCTCCTGGCGATGCATTCGGCCGCGACCACGCCGGGGTCCGCCCGCGCGCCGCTGAAGCGCTTGTTGCGCGATGTCGCGGAAAGGCCGGTGAAATAGACCGACAGATTCTCCACGTCGGATGCGCCGGCGGTCCTGATGCAGACCATGCCCGCGGCGTCGGCCAGTTCGACCGGCTCGACGACGGCTGGCGGAAACAGCTGTGACATGCGTGATGCTTTCGGCGGGTTGCTGGGACTTGCAGACCTAGCCGAGGCCGCGCACCGTCCGCTTGGACGGAGCTGCCAATCATGCGGCTGAAAACGAACACCATGTTCTCATGTGCCGCGCATCACACACGGAACAGCGGAGGCTGCTTCCCGCGTGATGACCGCAAGGCTTCACGCCGCCTCTCGCCTCCCAACACGCCGCTCGGGCCGCAGCGCCGTCATCGACTGCTCCTCGGCATCCTGCGGTTCGCCCCAGAACTCCCGTACGGTGGGTCCCCATGTCAGCCGGCGTGCGCGCAAGAACTCAAGGATCTCGTGCGGCCAGACCCTGCGCCCCATCTGCGTGTACCAGCGCATGGCATGGCGCAGCCCTGCATCACGCTGAAACAGCACCCGCCAGATCGCTTTCGGACGACACTGCAAGACCATCTCCGTGAGCTTGAACCATGCCAGCACGCGCCAGGGCGCCATGTAGCGCGTGGCGAGCACCTGATGCTTGTAATCCCAACGGCGCCGGTCGGGCTGGATCACGCGGCGGTCGGCCGCGAGCCCGAAATAGGGCGTCCAGCGATGCGGCGTGACGTAGAGCAACTGGACTTGGTCGGGATCGTAGGCGAGCAGCTGTCGCAATCCGCGCCAGTGATCGCGATCGGTCTCCTCCTCGAACCCGACAACCCAGGTCGCCATCGACAGGATGCCGTGCTGCCGCAGCAGGCGAATCGCTTCGCGGTCGGTTGCGGTCGTGGCGCCCTTGCGGATCAGCTCCAGCGTCTTCTCGTCGGTATTCTCCAGCCCAAGCAGAAAGCGCTGCCAGCCGGCTTTCTTGTAGAGATGCAGGATGTCCGCATCTCGCACGATATCGTCGGCGCGCGTCGAGCCGACCAGGATGAGATCGACGTTCTCGGCGATCAAGGCTTCGAGAAAGCTGCGCCACACCTTCTTCGAGACGGTCGGATTTTCATCGGCGAAGTTGATGACCTCAACGCCGTGCTCGCGGTGCAGGCGCGCCAGCTCCTTGGCGAAGCGGATGGGATCGCGATGGCGCCAGCGCGTCCAGAAGCCGCGCTGGCCGCAATAATTGCACAAATGCGGGCAGCCGCGCGAGAATTGGACGACCACGGCGCGCAGGCCGCCCCAATAGCTGTAGCGCGCGTGATCGATCAATTCCCAACCGATGCGGTAAGCGTCGAGGTCGGCGATGACGGGCGCCGGCGGCGTTGCATGCGGCCCGGCGGGATCGCGGAATGCGATGCCGGCGATGCCGCCGAGATCGTGGCCGTCTTCCAGCGCGCGCATCAGGCGCCGCGCCGTCTCCTCGCCCTCACCGCGCACGATCGCGTTGACATAGGGTTCATTGTGCAGGATCTCGCGCCAATGATAGGTCGGAAACACGCCGCCATAGACGATCACCACACCTGGCATCGCTTTCACCAGGGCGGCGGCGATCTCCGCGATCACGGGATGGCCGGAGGTCGAGCCTGAATGCCCGAACAGCACGGCCTCGGGTGCGAAGCGGTTTGCTTCGGCCAGGATATGTTCGGTGGACATCGGACCGAACTCGGCATCGAGCAGCCGCACGGTGTGTCCGTCGTCGATCATTGGACCGCCAATCGCGAGCAGGCCGAGCGGCGGCAGGTGATCGTCCGGAATCCGGCTCCCGATCGAGGGATGAGGCACGTTGACGAGAAGAACACGCATGGACTTTCGCTCCCGCTTTGGTTGGCGTGATCGTCCGTCCCGCTTCCTGTGAAGAAGCCCAATCCCCCGACTGAACTTTTGAAGATATCAAGCGCGATTGCGGCGGAGACCCTTGCTCGGCTCCGCCTCTGCGCTACACCCGCGACAGCGACGGCACCTCCTCGGGCATGATCGCCTGGAGGCCGCCGAAGCGGCGCTCGCGGCCGTGGAAGGAGGCCAGCGCCGCGGCGAGATCGCTCGCGTCGAACTCGGGCCACATCCGCTCGGTGAAGTGCAGCTCGGCATAGGCACCTTCCCAGAGCAGGAAGTCCGACAGCCGCTTCTCGCCCGAGGTGCGGATGATGAGATCGACGTCGCGCAGGCCCGCTTCGCCGGTGACGAGCTGCGAGAAGGCTTCGCGGGTGATGCTGGTCAACGCGGCAGCCTTCGCCGCAGCATTGAGAATGGCGTCGCGCGCGGAGTAATCGACCGCGATGCGCAGGTGCAGCGTGCCGCCGCCCGCAGTCGCGTCTTCGGCGCGCTTGATCGCGGTGGCGATGCCATCAGGCAGGCGATCGCGACGACCGATCACGGTGAGACGCACGCCGTTCTTGACGAGGCTCTGCACCTCATTGGCGAGATAGAAGCGCAGCAGGGTCATCAGTGCGGCGACCTCGGCCTTCGGCCTGCGCCAATTGTCGGTGGAGAAGGCGTAGAGCGTCAGCGTGCCGATGCCTTGCTTGGGCGCGGCCTCGACGATGCGGCGGATGGCTTCGACGCCGGCCTCGTGGCCGCGCACGCGCGACAGGCCGCGGCGCGTCGCCCATCGTCCATTGCCGTCCATGATGATGCCGACATGAAGCTTCTCGCTAGGGGACGTGTCACTTTGCATTGCAAAGTCTCCGGTCAAAAAAGGGGAGGATCAGGTCGAGATCATGCCGAGGCGGCCGAGCGGCGGCGCCTCGCGGCCGGCGGCCTTCGCGGCGTCGCGCACCAGGCGTTCCAGCACGGCGAGATAGTCGAGGAAGCGTCGGCGCCCGGTCTTGGTGAGGCGGCAGGTGGTGTGCGGGCGGTTGCCCTCGTAGCCCTTGGTCACCTCGACGAAGCCGGCCTCCTGGAGCACGGCAAGGTGCCGGCTGAGATTGCCGTCGGTGAGGCCGCACAGCTGCTTGAGATCGGCGAATGCCAGCCCCTTGGGATGCGCCATCAGCGAGGTCAGAAGCCCGAGCCTCGCCTTCTCGTGGATCACGCGGTCGAGCCCTTCGTAGGAAAAGGGCGCGCTGTCAGTCTTCGACATCATGGTCTCCGGATGCGACATGCAGAATGGCCGCCATCAGCGACTGCCCGATCACGAAGGGCAGGCCCATGGTCCATGGCGACAGCGTGTGGGTCTGGCTCGCGAGCACCACCACCGCGAAGCCGGACACGAAATACCAGGCGCCGGCGAGCGCGACGCTGCGCGGCAACGAGCGGACCGAGGCGAAAATGCCGAGCGACACCAGGATCTGCCACAGGCCTGGGAGCAGCCACAGCGTCTCGCCCGCGAACTTCCACATCACCACCGCGAGCAGCACCCCGGCAACGCCGGCGGGCAGGAACTGCTCGACCGCCTGGTGGATCATGGCATCGGCCAGACCCGAATGATGACGGCGCGATCGCGCGCGCATCTCGATCCCGATCATCAGAACGGAGAGCGCGGCGGCGATCAGCCAGCCGGCAAAGAAGCCAAGCGGCTCGCCGGTGGGATCGCCGAGCAGCCAGAATTGCAGGAGCGCCGTGACGAGCGCGACGGCGCCGGTCGCAGCCATCGTCGCCGGGCCATAGCCGCGGAATGCGGTGCCGGCCGCGATCTGGCTGCGGATCGCCACGATGTCGGCCAATGCCTTGTCGAGATCGCGCATCGGTAACGCCAAACCTCGCTCCACCCGCATCTCCTGGGGTTGCCCGCCCCATGAACTTTGTCGTGCAAAGTATATGGGATCGCAAAGTAAAGGCAAGCCGAAAACCGTCGTTAGGATTCCGTTCGGGGCAAACAACTGCCGGTTGCGCGACACCTGTTCCCGCAGATAAGATGCAATCAAGAGCGTCCGGGGGCTGGGTATGTGGCTTAAGTCATTGATTGTTGCATTCTTATTGCAGGTAGGCATCGCCGGAGTTGCAAATGCGGCGGGACCGTTCGGCAGCGTCAATGTCGGCAATTGGATCGGCGGCGCCTTCAGCAATGACGAGACAGGCGCCTTCTCCCATTGCGCGGCAACGGCGCCTTACGCCAATGGAGTAAGTCTCGTCGTAGCGCAGAATGCGGCAGGCTCCTGGCTTCTCAGTTTTGCCAGCCCCAGCTTTCGCTTCAACAAGGGCGATACCGCGCCCGTTGACTTCATCTTCGATGGGCAGGAGCAGGCCAGGTTATTTGCGACCGCCGGCGTCTCCAACATGGTGACGACCATTCTGCCCCTCAATGTCGCTCGCACCTTCCAGAAGGCAAGCCTGATGGTGGTGACGACCAACGGTAGTAAGCCACTCCAATTCGTGTTGACGTCGACGGCGCCCCTGGTCGCGGCGCTGGCGAACTGCGTCACGCGGGTGAAGGCAGACGGGCTCAGCAAGGCCGGGGATTTCACGAAGGGGACCGCGAAGCCAGCGGCCGCAGCGGACAAGCAGGCGCCACCGCCGGCCAGCAAGTCCGCCAAGTCGAAGAGCGGCACCGGCTTCGTGGTCAGTGCCAGCGGGCACATCGTCACGAACCATCATGTGATCGACAGTTGCGGCGACCTCAAAGGCAATCTCACGGGCGAGGCCGCAATGGCGTTGCGCGTCGTATCGAGCGATGCAACCAACGATCTCGCCCTGTTGCAGGCGCCGTCGACAGCGACGTTCAAGGAGTTCGCCCGGATCCGCGACCGCTCAATCCGCTCCGGCGATTCCGTCGTTGCGATCGGCTTTCCCTACCGCGGGCTTCTGAGCTCGGACTTCACGGTGACGACCGGTATCGTGAGCTCGCTGAGTGGGATGCGCAACGATTCGCGCTTCCTGCAGATCAGCGCGCCCGTGCAGCCCGGCAACAGCGGAGGCCCGCTGTTCGACACCACCGGGCAGATCGTCGGCGTGGTCACGGGAAAGCTCGACAATTTGCGAATCGCGGTCGCAACCGGCAACATCCCCGAGAACATCAACTTCGCCATCAAGACCGGCGCGCTGCGCGACTTCCTCGACAATTCCGTGGTGCCCTACCAGACCGCGGAGCCTAAGGGTGAACTGAAGACCACCGACATCGCCGCCAACGCCCGCGCCTACACAATGCTGATCTCGTGTACCGGCACGGAACAGGCGGACGCGAAGCGGTAGTCGGCTTGCCCTAATAGGGCGCGACGGGGCGTACGCGCCGCGGCGGCCGGGGTTGTGGCGGCTGTCCCTGGCCGTAGGCGAAACGCGGGTTGCGGTCGCAGTAGAGCAGCCGGCCTGATACGCTGGCCTGGCATTGTTCATAGCTGCTGTAGGCGCACTCACCGGGGTAATCATATTCGCCGCCCTGGGCGCACCAGGGATACTCGCGCGCGGCCGCGGGCGTTGCGGCGGCGAAGCCGGCCAGGACCGCCGCACTGAACGTCAACAGCACCAATTGCGTCTTGCGCATGATCCAACTCCTTCAGCTGGCACCAGTTACGGGTGCCATCATTATCAGGTTTCGCCGCGCCGGTTTATTCCAGATCAACGAAGCAAAGCGGGCAAGAAAAAAGCCCTGCCGAGCGGCAGGGCTCCTATCCCGGTCATCACGAATTCGCTACTCGACCTTCAGGCCGGCGAACTCGACGACCTTCTTCCACTTCTCGGTCTCGGCCTTGATCTCCTCGCCGAACGCCTCGGGCGTCTGCGCCCTCGGCTCGCCGCCGAGCTCGACCAGACGCTTGGCCATGTCGGGCTCCTTGATCAGCGCGTTGACCTCGGCGTTGAGCTTGGCGATGATCTCCTTCGGCGTGTTCTTCGGCGCACCCATGCCGAACAGCGCGCTGGCCTCATAGCCCTTCACGGTGTCGGCGATCGGTTGCACGTCGGGCAATTGCGGCGAGCGCTCCGCGGTGGTGACGCCGATCGCACGGAGTGAGCCGGAGCGGATGTGCTGGATGATCGAGGGCATGTTGTCGAAGATCACCTGCACCTGGCCGCCGAGCATGTCGGTGATCGCGGGCGCCGCGCCGCGATAGGGCACGTGCTGCATCTTGCAGCCGGTCATCGCCATGAACATTTCGCCGGACAGGTGCACCGAGGTGCCGTTGCCGGACGAGGCCATGTTCACCTTGCCGGGATTGGCCTTCACATATTCGATGAACTCGGCGACGTTCTTCGCCGGCACGTCCTTGTTGACGGTCATCACGTTCGGCACGCGCTGGAACGAGGCGACCGGTGCCATATCGGTCACGAAGTTGAACTTCAGATTCTTGTAGAGCGAGGTGTTGATGTAGTTGGCCGGATTGACCAGCTGCAGCGTGTAGCCGTCGGGCTCGGCATTGATGACCGATTCGGTGGCGATGTTGTTGCCGGCACCCGGCTTGTTCTCGATCACGAATTGCTGGCCGAGCTTTTCCGAGAGCCGCTGGCCGATCAGCCGCGCCAGGATGTCGGTGGCGCCACCCGGCGGATAGCCGACCACCCATTTCACGGGCCGGGCCGGATAATCGGCGGCAAAGGCCTTCGACAGCGGGGTGGCTGCAAGCGGACTGGCGGCGAGCAGGCCCAGCGCGGTACGGCGAGTGATCATCTCAAGGGTTCTCCCAAGTGTTGTTCTTGAAGCCAGATGTCTTGAAGCCGGCGTCGGTGGGGTTGTAACAAAGCTTGCTGCAGGCGGAAAGTGCGCGGCGCGCATCACGACGAAAGGATAAGGCATGCCGGTCAAGGTCGACGCCCTCGATCATCTCGTCATCAACGTCGCCGACGTCGCGGCCAGTGCGGATTGGTACCGCAGGATTCTCGGCATGGAAGTCAAGGTGTTCGATCCCGGCGGCGGCAAAGCGCCGCGGACTTCGCTTCACTTTGGTAACCAGAAGATCAACGTCCGGCCGCGCGATGCCGACAAGGTGGAATGGTTCACCGCCGACCACCAGACCGCCGGCAGCGAAGACCTCTGCTTCCTCACCGCGGCCGCGCCCGACGAGGTGGTGGCGCATTTGCAGGCACACGGCGTCGCGATCGAGGAAGGCCCGGTTCCCAAGCAGGGCGCCCGCGGCACGCTGCGCTCGGTCTATTGCCGCGATCCGGACGGGAGCCTGATCGAGATTTCGTCGTACGGGGATTAGCCATGCTCGCGCGGCGCAATCGGTCGTCATGCCCGGGCTTGTCCCGGGCATCCACGTTCTTCGCGCGGCAAGGCGTGGATGGCCGGGTCAAGCCCGGCCATGACGGTGGAAAGATTGTGCGCCGATAACCAGGTGGAGCCGCGGCCACATCCGCACCTCTCCCATTTGCGCCCCGCCTCATCCGATGGCAGGAAGACGCAATCATCAAAAAACAGCCGCCGGCAAGATGCAGGCTGCACCGGGGGAGACGCCATGCCACTTCAACAGACCACCGCCGGAATCGTCGGCCCGTTCGACGGGCTCGACGTGCCCTGGCTCCTCAAGATGCGCGCCGAGGTCCGGCGGGATCATCCGTTCCTGATCTGGGCGCCGTTCGACGCGCCGGCGCGGCGCTGGAGCTATGGCGAGTTTCACGAGCGGGTCGGCGCACTCGCGGCGGGGCTGGCGAGGCGCGGCATCAAGCCCGGCGAATATGTGCTCATTCACCTCGACAATTGCATCGAGGCGATGCTGGCCTGGTTTGCCTGTGTCGAGCTCGGCGCCATCGCGGTCACCACCAACACGCGTTCGGCGCCGGCCGAGATCGCCTATTTCGCCGATCATTGCGGCGCGGTCGCCGCGATCACGCAGCCGGCCTATGCGGAGATCGTCGCGCAAAACTGCAGCAACATAAGTTGGCTGGCAGTCACTTCGCACGATGCGGGCGCGGCGCCGGCGCAAGCGGTCTCACGCGGCGACAGCTTTGAATCCCTGTTCGCCGACAGCGCCGACCGCCCGAAACGCGCGACCGATCCGCTCGCGCCGTGCAGCGTGCAGTACACCTCCGGCACGACGTCGCGGCCGAAGGCGGTGCTGTGGACCCATGCCAACGCGCTATGGGGCGCCAAGATCAACGCCGCGCATGAGGATTTGCATGCCGGCGACGTGCACCAGGCATACTTGCCGCTATTCCACACCAACGCTCTCGCCTACTCCATGCTGGCGTCGCTGTGGGTCGGCGCGACCTGCGTGATCCAGCCGCGTTTCTCGGCGAGCCGGTTCTGGGGCGTCGCGCGCAAGCACGGTTCGACCTGGACCTCGACGATCCCGTTCTGCATGAAGGCGCTGCTCGAGCAGGAGATCCCGAAAGACCACAAGTTTCGCCTGTGGGGCACCGCGATCAACGAACCGCCGGCCTTTGCCGCGTTCGGCGTCAAGATGATCGGCTGGTGGGGCATGACCGAGACCATCACCCACGGCATCGTCGGCGAGGTCGATCAGCCCAACATCCCGATGTCGATCGGCCGCGCCGCGCCGGAGTATCAAATTCGCATCACCGACGATGACGGCCGGCCGACGGACATCGGGGGCACCGGCAATCTCGCGATCAAGGGCATTCCGGGCCTGTCGCTGTTCGCGGAATATCTGCACAATGAGAAAGCCACGCGCGAGAGTTTTGACGCGCACGGCTTCTTCCTCACCGGCGACCGTGTCGAGCGGCTGCAGAACGGCTTCATCAAGTTCGGCGACCGCGCCAAGGACATGCTCAAGGTCGGCGGCGAGAACGTCGCGGCGTCCGAGATCGAGCAGGTGATCGCGGTCGTGCCGGGCGTGCGCGAAGCTGCCGTGGTGGCGAAGAAGCACCCGATGCTGGACGAAGTGCCGGTCGTCTTCATCATCCCGCATGGCGGCGTCGCGGGCGCCGCGCCCGACCTGCACGACCGCGTGATGGCAGCCTGCCGCAACGGCCTTGCCGACTTCAAGCTGCCGCGCGAGATCCGGCTGGTCGACGACATGCCGCGCTCGACCTTGGAGAAGGTGGCGAAGGCGGAGTTGCGGAAGATGGTGGGGTGAGGTTGTCGTCCCGGCGAACGCCGGGACCCATACCGCGTGATCTAACGATGACGCACAGTGTCCGTACCGAACGACCTGTCTTCGTCAGACGTCTCCCTGGGGTTATGGGTCCCCGCCTGCGCGGGGACGACACCGAGGGTGTGGCGGCAGCCGAGAATGCCGAACTAGAACGACCCCAGCGCCACCGGGCGGAATGCCTGCAGCAATTGCTGATCCAGCTTGCCGCCCATGCCTTCCATCATGCTGAACGCACGCGAATGCGTGAAGGGCATGCGGTAGGCGCGTTTCTCGACCAGCGCGGCGTAGATGTCGACGATCGTCGTCACCCGCACGATGTCGCTGATCTGGTTCGACGACAGTCCGTTGGGATAGCCGCTGCCGTCGAGGAATTCATGGTGATGCAGGACGACGTCGAGCATCTCCGGCGGGAAACCGCCTTGGGCTGCGAGCGCGTCATAGCCGCGGCGCGGATGCTGGCGGACCTCGGCCATCTCCTCGTCGGTGAGCTTGCCCGGCTTGTCGAGCAGCGCGGAGGGAACGAAGGCCTTGCCGACGTCGTGCAGCAGCGCGGCGCGGGTCAGGCGGCGCTGGTCGTCCTCGCGCATGCCGAGGTGCTGCGCGAAGGCGACGGCGAAGCCGGTGACGAACAGGCAGTGACGATAGCTGCCGACATGGTGGCAGCCGACCGTGGTGAGCCATTCGCGCAGCGAGGAGTGCTTGATCGCCTTCAGGATCTTGCTTTCGGCCGCAATGACGTCGTCGAAGGTCAAGGGCACGCCGAGCGGCAGCTTCTCGAACATCTTCGCCAGCACCGCATGCGCCGCCTCGACGCCGCGGTTGAGCGTCTTGCCGCGATCGGTCGCGTCATAGGCGGCGGTGTCGGGGAAGGCAGCGCGGATGCGCTGCAGGATGGCGTCGGCCTGAAGCGGCCGTGAGATGGTGTCGGTGGCCCCGAGCGCCCAGGCCTGCATGGTGCCGTGATGCAGGGCATCGGCGAGCACGAACAGCCGCGGCATCGAACGGTAAGCATCACCGCGCAGCTTGTTGCGCACCCGCTGCACGCTCTCGGGCGAGCGCAGGTTGATGTCGACCACGAGACCGGAGAGATCGCGCGCCGGCTGGGCGGGGATCGCCTCTGTCGACACCGTCGAGACCTCACCGACCGCTTTCAAAATGCTGGCGAGCTCGGTGCTCTCGTCGCTCCGGTCGGAGGCGAGCAGAAGCCGGCGTTTGGCGGCGGTTTTAGCTGGCGCGTTCATGGCTTCCCCAAAGCATGGGACTGGATTTGGCGTCAGCCTAAGCCGGATCAGGTTCTCCGGCCCTTAAGAGGCGTGCTCAAGGGAACCTTCCGGAATTGCGCGCAATTTTACGGATCGGGTTCCCAAGGTCGCCAAAGCAAAAGTGCGAAAACAACCCCATGCACAGTAGAACGGGCTTGATAACAAAGAGGAATTTTCTCCGTCATGGCCGGGCTTGTCCCGGCCCTGACGGCGCGCGTGTGGAAACAGTCCCAAAACAAATCCGCCGGAGGCTCTCCTCCGGCGGATCATCTCATTCGCGATCGCAGCCCGGCTTACGCCTTCATGCTCGCCTTCACCGCCTCCGCCGTGATCGGCAGTGCCCGCACGCGGGCGCCTGAGGCGTTGAAGATGGCGTTGCCGATGGCGGGCGCGACCACGGTCACCGCGGGCTCGCCGACGCCGGTGGCCTTCTCGCCATTGGCGATCACGGCAACCGCGACCTCGGGCATCTGGCTCATGCGCAAGGGCGTGTAGCTATCGAAATTGGTCTGCTCGATGCCACCGTCCTTCAGCGTCGCCTTCTCGTACATCGCCAGCGACAGGCCCCACAGCGCGGCGCCCTCGACCTGGGCACGGATGTTGTCGGGATGCACCTGCGTGCCGACGTCGGTTGCAACCGTGAGCTTCTTCACGGTGACCGCGCCCGACGGCGCCACCGCGACATGGGCGACGCAGGCCGTCCAGCTCGCCGTCGCGCGCTCCTGCGACGACACGCAGGCAACGCCCATGCCCTCGCCTTTCGGCAATGGCCTCGTGCCGTAGCCTGAAAGTCCCATCGCGGCGAGCAGCGTGTTGCGCAAACGCTGCGCGCCGCCGTCGTTCTTGCCGGCGCCGTCGAGCAGCGAGATGCGGAACTGCGCGGGATCCTTGCCCGTCGCCGCCGCGATCTCGTCGATCATGCTTTCGACCGCCCAGAAGGTCCAGCCCGGGGCCACCGAGCGGAGCTGGCCGGACGGCGTCGCATTGTGCGCGAGCTCGTTCTTGATCGCGCGCACATAATGGTTGGGCACGGTGTAGAAGAAGTCCGCGCCGTTGACCGTGAAGCTGTCGAGCGGGCCCTTCTTGTCGACGGATGGCGTCAGGAAATCAGGAATTCCCCAGCGCGCGGTCGGCCAGGCCGAGACCACGTCGTGGCTGAGCGCGACCAGCTTGCCGTCGCCGTCCACGCCGGCCTTGACCTTTTGATAGGTGAGCGGACGCGAGAAATCCATCGTCATGTCGTTCTCGCGCGAGTAGATCACCTTGACCGGCTTGCCGACCGCCTTGGCCGCCTGCACCGCCGGAATCATCATGTCGGCATCGAGCCTGCGGCCGAAGCCACCGCCGAGCCAATGCTGATGCATCACGACGAATTTCGGATCGATCCCGGCGGCACCCGCCGCGATCGCGCCGGAGCGCGTCGCGAACTGGTTGCCGGAATAGATGTGCAGGATGTCGCCCTTGAACTCCGCCGTGGCGTTCATCGGCTCCAGCGGCGCGTGGATGTTGATGCTGGTGGTGTACTCCGCCTCGACCACTTTCGCCGCCGAGCCGAAGGCCGCATTGGGATCGCCGTCCTTGACGAAGAACTGGCCGGAATCCTCCAGCTTTTGAAGCCGCTTGGCCTCGTCGAGCAATGACTGGCTCGACAGTTTTGCGTTCGGACCGCCGTCATAGGCGATCTTCAGCGCGTCCGCCGCCTTGCGGGCGTTGGCATAGGTGTTGGCGACCGCCACGACCCAGCCGGAGGTGGTTCCGGTCTTGTCGTCGAGGATGACCGCCTTCATGAAGCCGGGCACCTTCTTGGCGTCACCGTCGTCGACCGATTTCACGGTCGCACCGAAGCGCACCGGCGGGGTCACCACCTTGCCGTAGGCCATGCCGGGCAGCATCACGTCGATGCCGTATTTGGCCGTGCCGTTGGTCTTGGAGGGGATGTCGAGCTGAGGCACCGAGACGCCGATCATGGTGTATTGATCGGGCGTCTTCAGCTTGATCGCCTTCAACTCGTCCGGCGTGAAGGTCTTCGTCGCCTTGCCGCTCCTGACGATTTCGGCAAAGCTCATCTGCTTCTTCGACTTCGGATGCGAGACGACGGAGTCGCGCACCACGAGCTGGTCCTTGAAATAAGGCGGCAGGCCCATGGCTGCGGCCGCGGCCTCCGTCAGCGCGATGCGGCCGGCGGCGCCCGCACGGCTCATCGCCTCAAAATTCATCATGGTCGACCAGCTGCCGCCGGTGATCTGTGCGCCCAGGACCGGATCGTTGAACTTCGGATCGTTGGAGGCGAGCGAAACGCGCATGTCGCTCCATTTCGCGCCGAGCTCCTCGCAGACGATCTGCGCCATGGTGGAGGCGATGTGCTGGCCCATGTCGGCCTTGCCGCAAGTCACGGTGACGAGACCGTCCGGCGAGATCGCGTACCAGACGCTCGGCTCGAAATTGGCGGGCGCTGCGGCCGCTGCCTGTTCGATGCCGGGCACGCCGGCATAGCCGAGCACGAGGCCGGTTGCGGCGGTGCCGACGAGGAAGGAGCGGCGGCTGAGATCGGTCGTCTCAGGTGTCACGTTCTTCACATGCTCGTTCATGTGGGCCTCCGCTCGTTGGAGGTGGCCGACGCGGTGCGCATCTCGGATGCGGCGCGCATGATCGCCTTCTGGATCCGCGAATAGGTCATGCAACGGCACAGATTGCCGTCCATATGCGCGACCACTTCTTCCTTGGTCGGGTTGGGATTCTTCGACAGCAGCGAGGCCGCCTGCATGATCTGCCCGGACTGGCAGTAGCCGCATTGCGGCACCTGCTCGGCGATCCATGCCTTCTGCAAGGGATGATCGCCCTTGGCGGAAAGGCCTTCGATGGTGGTGATCTTCTTGCCGGCGACATCGCCGACCATGGTCTGGCACGAACGGACGGCTTCGCCGTTGACGTGCACGGTGCAGGCGCCGCACAGCCCGGCGCCGCAGCCGAACTTGGTGCCGGTCATCTGCAATTGCTCGCGGATCGCCCAGAGGAGCGGCGTATCGTTCGCCGCATCCACGGACAGACTCCGCCCGTTGATGGTGAGTGTTGGCATAGGCGTCTTCCCCTGCCGGTGCATGAAGCCGCTTACGGCGGCAACTTGAATGGCGGACGCCCACCGGGCTGGCGTCAGCCTTGGCGCCGAGAATGATCGCGTTCGGTTGCCGTGGCAAATGCAATTTGGAATGAGTCGAAACAAACGGCGTCTACACCTGCTCGTTGTGCGCCGCGCCAACGGCACCAACGCAGCGACTGGACGCAACAGAGGGCGCATCGCACATGCGTGCCATTGCGTTGAGGCAGTTTCTTCCAGGTAACTTGGCAGGCTAGAGTACGATCGTTGCCGCGGGTCCTTCTCTCCTTGTGGGAGAAGGTCCACCGGTGTCGCGGTGAGATAAAAGATAGAGGCGGAAACAATGCCTGTGATCAATCGGGACGGCGTCAAGATCTACTACGAAGTCCACGGCGAGGGACCGCCATTGCTGCTCACCCACGGCTACTCCTCGACCTCGGCGATGTGGCACGGTCAAGTCGATGCGCTCGCGAAAAATCACACGCTGATCTTGTGGGACATGCGCGGCCACGGCCAATCCGACTATCCCGATGATCCCGCCGCTTACAGCGAGGCTCTGACGGTCGGCGACATGGCGGCGATCCTCGATGCGGTTGGCGCCAAGCGCGCCATCATCGGCGGGCTGTCGCTCGGCGGCTACATGTCGCTGGCGTTCTACCGCGCCCATCCGGAGCGCGCCCGCGCGCTGCTGATCATCGACACCGGCCCGGGCTTCAAGAAGGACGACGCACGCGAGGCCTGGAACGCACGGGCACTGGCCACCGCCGACAAGCTCGAGCGCGAAGGCCTCGACGTCTTGAAAGCGGCAACGCGCGAGCGCGCCACGGCCAGTCATCGCAACGCCAAGGGGCTGGCGCTGGCGGCGCGCGGCATGCTGACCCAGCGCGATGCCCGCGTGATCGAGCTGCTGCCCGACATCAAGGTGCCCGCGCTGATCGTGGTCGGTGCCGACGACACGCCGTTCCTCGCCGCGTCCGATTACATGGCCGCAAAAATCCCCGGCGCACAAAAGGTCGTGATTCCCGCCGCCGGCCACGCCGTCAACATCGACCAGCCCAAGGCTTTTGTTGACGCCGTCGCTCCTTTCCTGAAGAACTTGCCGGCATAGCCCCAGGGCAATGGGAACGTCGACCATGATGCGAGCGATCTTCGCGGCGGGCGCAATAGCGGCGCTGCTGCCGTCGGCGGCACAGGCCGAGTGGTTCGGCGGCGCGCCGGCGCGCCAGCCTTTCGTCACGACCTTGTCGAACAACATTCCGCTCGCCTTCGGCATGGACGCCGAGCAGACCGCCCGCGCGCTCGGGCAGCCACTGCAATATGTACGCGGGCGTCCCGGCAACGAAATCTACCTGGCCCTGCGCAACATCGGCGGCAGCGGCCTGATCCCCTATCGCCATCGCCTTTTCCTGCAGTTCCGTCACGGACGGCTTGCGGGATGGAAGGAGGATTACGGCGAGAACTGGATGTGGGAGTGAGGAGGCTCTTTGTGGCGCAGAGAAGTCGTATCTGCGCCGTCTCGGGTTGAATTTGCCACATCGTCATGGCCGGGCTTGGAGTTCTCGACCAACAACCAACCAAGAAGGACAACCCGCGTGGGACAAGACATCAAGCTGACGGCATCCGACAATTTCCAGCTCGGCGCTTATCGCGCTGACCCCTCCGGCGCGCCGAAGGGCGCGGTGGTGGTGATCCAGGAGATTTTTGGCGTCAATCACCACATCCGTTCGGTCTGCGACCGCCTCACCGGGGAAGGCTATGTCGCGATCGCACCGTCGATCTTCGACCGCACCGCGCCGAACTTCCAGTCGGGCTATTCGCCCGACGAGATCGCCGAGGCGCGCAAATTCGTCGCCAGTCCGGATTGGGCGGCGATGCTGCGCGACACCCAGGCGGCGATCGATGCGGTGAAGGACGTCGGGCCTGTCGGCATCATCGGCTTTTGTCTGGGCGGAAGCATCGCTTTCGTCGCGGCGACGCGATTGGCCGGCCTGAAAGCCGCGATCGGTTATTACGGCGGCGCGGTGGTGCGCTTCGCCGACGAGACGCCAAAGGTGCCGACGCAGCTGCATTTCGGCGAGAAGGATGCCGGCATTCCCCTGACCGACGTCGAGACCATCAAGGCGAAGCGGCCGGACGTGGAGGTCTTCGTCTATCCCGGCGCCCAGCACGGCTTCCATTGCGACGAGCGCGCCAGCTACGACAAGGCCAGCGCCGACATCGCCTGGCCGCGCAGCATGGCGTTCTTCGCGAAGCATTTGACCAGGTAACACCACCCGTCATGCGCGGGCTTGACCCGCGCATCCATCAAACGAGGCATTTTTCTCAAGTGGATGGATTGCCGGGTCAAGCCCGGCAATGACACCTCGGAGCAGGAATTGGCGGCTTCCTGCCGCCCGGCACTAGAGGTGGCCGGTCAAGCCGCCGGAATGACCGAGGAAAGAGTCGGGCTGAAATCTAGAACCAGCGCTCTCCGACGAACACGGTGTCGCCGGGATTCAAGGGGGTGCCGAGCGGCACGACGGCGCGCATGGAGCCGCCATTCTCGGTGTGGGTGACGGTGACCACATCGCGCTTGGCGCGGGGCGAGAAGCCGCCGGCGATCGCGACCGCGCTCTCGACCGTCATGTTCGGCACGTAAGGATATTGGCCGGGCGCGGTGACTTCGCCGAGAATGAAGAACGGCCGATAAGACTCGATCTCCACCGCGACCGAGGGCTCGCGGATGTAACCGTTGCGCAGGCGGGCGGCGATCTCGCCGGCAAGGCCTGCCGTGGTGCGGCCGCGTGCCGGCACCGCGCCGATCAGCGGCATGGTGATGGAGCCGCCGGCATCGATGGCATAGCTGTTGGTGAGGCCTTCCTGGCCGTAGACCACGACGCGTAGCTTGTCGCCGGCGTCGAGATGGTAGGAGGCGTCATAGCGCGCCGGCATCGGCGCGGCGTAGCCGACCGGCATGGGTGCGGGCGAAGCGGCAAAGGAATTGCTGAGCGCCGCGATGGCGCCGCCGCCGTTATTGGCAACGACGACCGGCTGCGGGGCGCTGTAGGGCTGGCCATAGGCCATGGAGTCGAGATCGGCACGCGGTGACATCACCGCGACGGGGCCGGCGGTCTGCATGCAGCCGCCAAGGGTCAGCGCGGCGGACGCTGCCAGGACCACTGCCGAGATCGACGATCGAAACGCGCGTGCAACTGGCACCGGACCTATCCCTCGAAACGAGACGGCTCCAGTGATGCACCGGTTATGGTTAATAAAGCGTTTGCGGGGGGATGACAGTGCCACCCTCCCCTGGAGGGGTCCGGGACGAGCGTAGCTCGCCCGTGGTCGATCGCGCGCAGCGCGAGCGGGGTGGGGTGATCTCTCCACACGAGCACTGTTGGATGTGGAGAGACC
>NZ_JXDL01000001.1:5277011-5280318 GCF_001590795.1 Bradyrhizobium sp. AT1 | reverse complement strand
CACGCACACTTCGGCGAATTTCGCCTATGCGCTCACACCGGCGCCGATCGGGCAGGACACGCCGGTGCCGCCGAGGCCGCAATAGCCGGCGGGATTCTTCGCCAGATATTGCTGATGGTAGTCCTCGGCGAAATAGAATTCGCCTGCCGGCGCGATCTCGGTGGTGATGGCGCCGAGGCCTTTCGCAGCGAGCGCCTTCTGATAGAGCGCCTTCGACTCCTCGGCCGCCTTCTTCTGCGCATCGGACGTGGTGTAGATCGCGCTTCGGTACTGCGTGCCGACATCGTTGCCCTGACGCATGCCCTGCGTCGGGTTGTGGCTTTCCCAGAACGTCTTCAACAGCGCCTGGTAGGAGATCTTGCTCGGATCGAACACGACCAGCACCACTTCGGTGTGGCCGGTGCGGCCCGAGCAGGTCTCTTCATAGGTCGGGTTCGGCGTGTGGCCGCCGGCATAGCCGACCGCGGTGGTGTAGATGCCGTCGCCGAGCTGCCAGAATTTGCGCTCGGCGCCCCAGAAGCAGCCGAGCCCGAACACGGCGCTTTCGAAGCCGGCGGGATAAGGCGGCTGCAGCTTGCGGCCGTTGACGAAATGGGTGGTCGCGGTCGGGATGGCTTGCGCGCGGCCGGGCAGCGCCTCAGCGGCGCTCGGCAATGCGGTGGTCTTGCGCATGAACAGCATGATTGGATCTCCGCGGAACGAGCTGTCCGTCGCCTGAGCCAGAGGCTCAGACGGCGTGCTCGCGATCAGGTGGGAATATAGGGCTCTACGTCAGCGCGCGCCGTGTTGTTACGCCGCGCTCAATCCCGGCGGGAATTGAAGCTCAATCCCGGGAATAGCCGATCAGCGGTTTCCGCGGCCGGAACAGGATCATCAAGAGGATGCCGAGAATGCCGAGGACGGCAAACACCGGCTGATCCAGCAGCAGGCGGATCACCGAGGTCCACAGCCAGGGCGCCTTGGCCTCGACCCAGATGCGGAAGGCTGACTGGCTGGCCTGATTGATGTCGTTCCAGAACTGACCGAACCGGGTGAATCTGAGGGTCTGGTCGGCCACCCAGCGGGCGCCGTCATAGACCATGAAGATGAACCCGCCGGCGAGCAGCAACAGCCCAATCAGTCGGAAAAAGCCGCGGATCATGCCTCACCTTATATGGTCGTCCGATCGGAGGACCTGACAAACGCCGCCTGCCAATAGCCGGGCGAGGGCAGAAATTCAACCTCTTCAGGGCGTTACGGCACGGCCTGGAGCACCCAGGGGCCGCTTTTCCAGCCCGGAAAGCGTTGACGGTGCGCAAGACCCTCTCTATAAGAGCGCCAACTGGCGGCGGGCGCAATCCTGCCGCCGCTGTTCTTTGAGCAGTTGCAGGCCACGCGAGCTTTTGGGCTCGGGGAGGCCTCATGTTCCCGGGACAGCCCAGCAACCGAACACCCTAAATCCGAGCGTCGATTACGCGGTCAAGCAAGCCGACGCTACCCGACCAAGACGCGACCGGTACCCGCAAAGGATATTGAGACCATGGCCAATACCACTTCCGCCAAGAAAGCGACGCGCAAGATCGCCCGCCGCACCGCCGTCAACAAGTCGCGCCGCACCCAGATGCGCGGTGCCGTGCGCAACGTCGAAGAAGCCATCGCGACCGGCGACCGCGCCGCTGCCGTGAAGGCGCTGGCGAATGCCGAGCCCGCTTTGATGCGCGCCGCCCAGCGCAACATCATTCACAAGAACAACGCCAGCCGCAAAGTCTCGCGCCTCACCGCGCAGATCGCCAAGCTCGCCAAGTAAGCGCGACAAGTAAGCGCGCCAGATCACGGCGGACCGATCCGTCGACCGATCGATCGAGCATCGCACGCGTCAAACAGCCCGGCATCGCGCCGGGCTTTTTTGTTGCCTGTCATATTCACGCAAGCAGACACGCACGATCGATCTTCGATGGGAAGGTTCGCACGGCCTGCGCTATTCTTCGTTCCGTAGTTCTACCTGCCGATGTTTTGCAACAGCGGAAACTTTCACCGCGTTGCAAAAACCCCTGCGCGACGGGCTCGAATTGAATCCGCAGGCGACGAAAGTTCTACACACCGTAGATTCACAGGACCGCACGTCATGTGGGAGTTACCCTGTGAAATGAGACTCAAAAAACGATGTCTCGCTAATCACTTATCGACATAGCGATGGCAAGCATTTGGAAAATTCACCCGCGCGTCGGGTGCGTGACGAATTTGTTAAAAAATTTTGGCGGTGGCTGAGAATTGTCACATGAGGTGTGCCGTTCTCGATTCTGTGCACGAATCCAAAAACTTGCTTCGAAGCCTGTGAACAAGTCGCGCGCGGCATTAACCGAGGTCAAGTTTTTTTGGTGGCTCAAGAGTGAATCAATTCGTTGCGAGTCTTTCCGCTTAGTGTATTCCTTAAGTCGTCAGCGGCGCCCACGATCTTCAGACCAGCGCGGTTTAGGAAACGGGGCGAGCGTGCAAATCGGCGGCGGTGTGCACGTAGGCGACGCTTCAACAAGCGATGTCGGTTCACAACCCATAGCAATATGGGAATGGTAGCTCTTTGTCTGAATGTCTCCAAGCGGGATCTTCCCGCCTCGTGCCACGCGCACATGAGAGACGTCGCAAGGCCACCCCGGCAGGCAAGGCGGCGAAGTCGAGCGGACGACTAGTACATGGGCAGGCATCCGCGCAGGAGTACGGCGCGGCTGCCGTCAAGACACGCAGGACCTTGTCGTGAGCGATCACGGCAGGACGGGGAGGTATCATGTCTTACGGACTCAACGCGGTATTGAAACACGTTTCCCATTCCAGCGATGCCGTTCTAGCTCCGTCAGATCTCCAGCCTCCCGCGTGCGACGGAGCGCCGAGTACGCGCTGACCTCGCGAACCCTCCATCTCTGACATCGCTGATCTGACGCGGCATTCCCGCCGGACGGTCGAGCCATGCCTGACGATGGACTCGCTTTGAGGTCGCGCCATTCCAAGGGCCCTCGCTGAGGGACCCGGCAGGAACCCTGCATGGCGCTCACAACGCAACTATATCTCTCAAGAGAAGTTTTCTGACGATGACAATGGAACAGGATCGCTGGTCACGCGTGAAGGGTCGGCTGCGCTCGAGCGTTGGCGAAGACGTTTACACGAGCTGGTTTGCTCGCATGGATCTGGAAGGCGTGCAGGACGAGAGCGTGCGGCTGTCGGTGCCCACGCGCTTCCTGAAGAGCTGGATCCAGGCCCATTATGCCGAGCGCGTGCTGTCGTGCTGGCAGGCCGAGATGCCGGAAGTGCATCGTATCGATCTCACGGTGCGTAC
>NZ_JXDL01000001.1:5270821-5272512 GCF_001590795.1 Bradyrhizobium sp. AT1 | reverse complement strand
CAAGGGGGGAGGGAAGTAAAGCCCAGCAATGACAGAGCAAGATGACCCCCTCCCGCATTCATCGCCTGACGCTGACGCATTTTCGCAATTACCGGGCGGCGGGGCTCGAGACGGCGGCTGACATGGTGGCGCTGGTCGGGCCCAATGGGGCGGGCAAGACCAATTGCATCGAGGCGATCTCGTTCCTGTCGCCGGGGCGCGGCCTGCGGCGCGCCACGCTGGAAGACGTCGCCGACAACCAGGGCGACGGCTCCTGGGCGGTGTCGGCGCAGGTCGAGGGCGCGCTGGGGCTGGCGACGCTCGGCACCGGCATCGATGCGCCGCGGCCCGACAGCTCCGTGAGCCGGCGCTGCCGCATCGACCGCGAGCCGGTCAATTCAGCCACCAGCTTCGGCGACCACATCCGCATGGTCTGGCTGACGCCGGCCATGGACGGGCTGTTCATGGGCGCGGCGTCCGAACGCCGGCGCTTCTTCGACCGCCTGGTGCTCGCCATTGACAGCGATCATTCCAGCCGCATCTCCGCGCTGGAACGCTCCCTGCGCTCGCGCAACCGCCTGCTCGAAACCCGCAACTACGACGACCATTGGTGTGACGCGATCGAGCGCGAAACCGCGGAGCTTGCGGTCGCGGTCGCGGCCACGCGCGGCCAGACCGCGGCAAGGCTCACCGGCATGCTCAACGCGCGCGCGCAAGCCTCCGCCTTTCCCTCGGCGCAGATCGCGCTCGACGGCTGGATGGAGAACGCGCTGCTCACGGAGACCGCGACATCGGTCGAGGACCGCTACCGGCAGATCCTGCGCGACAACCGTCCGCGCGATGCCATCGCCGGCCGCACCACCGACGGCCCGCATCTCACCGATCTCCAGGTGATCTATGCGCCCAAGAGCATGCCGGCACGCGACGCCTCGACCGGCGAGCAGAAGGCGCTGCTGATCGGCCTCGTGCTGGCGCATGCGACGCTGGTGGCGGAAATGACCGGCATCGTGCCGTTGCTGCTGCTCGACGAGGTCGTCGCGCATCTCGATCCGAACCGCCGCGCAGCGCTGTTCGACGAGCTGAAGAAGCTTGGCGCGCAGGTCTGGCTGACCGGCGCGGACCCGGCGGCGTTCGCCGAGATCGGCGCCGGAGGCGAAGTCTTCGACGTCGAGAGCGGACAGGTCTCCGCCCGACGCTAGAGGCGGCATTGAACCCGCTCGTTTCCGTCAGCGACTAGCTGCTTGTGGCCGCCGGCAGCGGCCATCGCGCGAATATCCCGGACACGCGCGATAGTCTTGGCAGATCCTTGGAGCATCGGCATGACGACGATGAGGCATGGGGCACAAGCTCCGGCACGATGGCAGCTGTTTGCGTGCGGCCTTGCGCTCGTCGCGAGCTGCGTGCTCGCGGCAAGCGCCGGCGCCTTCGTGTCCAATCTGCCGCCGCTGTTCTCGGCCGCGCTCACGTTGGACCCCGAGGCCCAACTGCCGGCGCCGACCCGCTTCAGCTATCGCGGCACCCACACCACCGTGATGCCCGGCGTCGAAAAGCCGCTGCGCACCAGGCTCGAGACCACCGTGCCCGCGGAGCTCGGCGACGTCCTCGCCTTCTATCGCACCGAGCTCGGAAAGCTCGGCTGGCAGGAACAGCCGGATGGCGCGACGATCGCAGCCGACCATGTCCTGCTCGCCTTCGCCTCTCCGCTCGGGCCC
>NZ_JXDL01000001.1:5223693-5270801 GCF_001590795.1 Bradyrhizobium sp. AT1 | reverse complement strand
CCGCACTGGAGCTCTCCCGCAAGGACAGCAGCACTGCGATCCATCTCGTGCAGAAGAACGCCGAGGCGGCGAGCCGGGCGAACGTCCTGCCCGAAGCCGGCCAGGCGAAACTGGTGTTCAGCAATATCGGCGAGAAGGAAGCCGTGCTCGAGATCAACGAGCAGACCATCCCACGCCCGGCCGGCGCGAACGCGGTCGCGCTGGACCTCGTTCCCGGCAAATATCCCTACAGGCTGGGCGTGCCAGGTCATCCGGCCACCGCGAACATCCTCACGGTCGCGGCCGGGGATACCTGGGAGCTCACGGTCGGGCGCGATGGTGACGCCTGGCCGCCGCTGCAGCTGTATTGAGGCTCTGCCCTGTCCGGGCCCTGGCCGGCCGGACGCGCCTGTTGAACCTCTCCGGTTCCCGTCGCGACTTCACGTCTGAGGCCGCGCGCCGACGACGCCGCAGCCCGCCGATGCGCGAGGCCATGACGACCGGCGCGATATCCAGGAGTTTGACGATGCCGATGATCCGGCGCGGGGCGCAAGTCCCGGCAAGACGGCTGCTGCTTGCCTGCGGCATTCTCGCGATGGTGAGCACCTCGCATCCGGTGAGCGCGGCTGACGAAAGCTTTGTCGACGTCCATACCCTGCCGCGGCTGGATGGCTCGGTTGAAGATACCTCTCACCCCGACACCTATCGCGTGATCTACACCGTACCAGCCGCGCCTGCGGCCGCATCGGACGCCACGAAGAAGCTGCTGAGCGCCGACGGCTGGGTGCCCTATGTGTATCCGCTGGACGAGAAGAGCGCCGCGCTGACCTTCAAGAAGGGACGGCAGGGGCTGCGCGTCTCCTTCACGCAGACGCGCGGGCGCTCCGATCAATCCGCCGTCTTTTACACGCCGAACCGGATCTATGCGAACGTGCCGTTTCCGGACGGCGCGGCCGATCTCGTGTTCGACGAGACCCGCCCCTATCTCGGCTGCATCGCGCCCAGCGCGCTCGAGGCTACCGCGGAGTTCTTTACGAAGGACATGGCGGCGATGGGATGGCGCAAGCTCACGCCCGAAACGGCATCGCGCTGGCCGAACGCCGATCTCGGCGAGACCGTCCCAAACGGCGTGCGCGCGTTCTACGACCACCCCGATCGCGACACGACGCATATGTACCAGAAGCCGGTGATGCTGACGCTGACGCGTCGCGACGACGGCCGCACCAATGTCGAGATCAAGGTGGCGCCGTTTGCGCTGCCCCAAGAGCTCGAAGCTGACGATGACATGGCCGGGCTGCCACGGCCCAAGCCGACCAAATCGGCGCGGGGCCTTGGCAGCGCAAGCTCCAACAAGCGCGAGATCAGCGCCGCCGCGATGGCCGAGCTGCCCGCCGTGCGCGCCTTCTATCATCGCGAGCTCGCCGCGCGTGGCTGGCGCGAGGATGGCAACGCACCGCTCGCCCCCGGCGACGAGGTCGCGATCAGGATCTCTTCGGCGGAGGAAACCGGCGTGCTGCGGCTCGGCCGCGAATACGATTTCACCATGGTCAGCCTGACCGTGCAGGTGAAGGAATCGGCGCTTGCGACCCGCGCCAAGGCGAAGAAGGAGGCCGACGACAGGTTCCTCGGCGACGCCCTGGGTGCGGCTCAGCAGCTCATCGCTGCCGATGAGGCCAGGCGCAAAGCACAGGCCGCCTCGCTGTCGGACGCGCCGCTGAATGCACTCGCCGACAGCAAGACGCCGGTGCCGCTGCCTGAAAACGCCGAAGGCGTGAAGTTCGAAGGAAGCGACGGCCGGCTGGAATTCTCCTCGGCCTCAAGCGTGAAGGCGCTCGGCGCCTTCTACCGCGCATCGCTCAAAAGCGCGGGCTGGAAGGAGCAGCCCTCCGTCATCAACCAGCCCAACATGGCGATGATGGCGTTCTCCAGGGGTGGCAAGTCGATCTCGATGACCGTGATGCAGATGGGTCCGAAAGTGACCGTCCGCGCCGACGGATCGGGCCTGGTCGTGGCGACGGCGAAGCCGGTCGAGACCAAATCGGCCGAAGCCAAGCCGGTTGACTCGAAGCCGCTTGAATCGAAGCCGGTGCAGGCGAAATCGGCCGAGCCGCTCACGGCCGATCCCGATTCCGCGCTGCCCGTGCCGACGCAGCGCTCATCGAGCGGGATCAGCTCGACCAAATTCCCCGGCAGCGATCAATCGTTCCGGAAGGAGCTCGAAGCCAGCATCCCCGCCGAGCTGTCCGACGTGCTCGCCTTCTACCGCGCCGAGTTGACCAAGCGCGGCTGGCAGGAAAAGGCCGAAGGCGCCGCCGTGACAGCCGAGCGGGCCGAGCTTGCATTCACCTCGCCGGATGGACCGGCCAGCTTGAAGCTCGGCCGTGCCAGGGGTGAAACCAGCGTCAGCCTGGTGCAGCGGAATCCGCAGGCCGCGGCCAAGGCCGACATCATGCCGAAAGCGGGACAGGCCAGAGTCGTGCTCGGCAACATGGGCCCGAAGGAGGCATCGCTGACCATCAACAATCAGACCGTGAAGATCGCGGCCGGCGCCGGCGGCCCGCAATCGCCGAAGGGCCCGATGCTCGATCTGGCGCCAGGCAAGTATCAGTACGCGCTGCGCATGCCTGGGCAGCCCGCTCGCACGGACACGCTCACGGTTGCCGCCGGCGATGCCTGGGGCCTGCTGGTTGGGCCCAATGGCGACGTGCTGCCGCTGCAGATGTATTGAGCTTCCGCGAGGCCGCTGCGCTCCCTCTCCTGCTTGCTTGCGGGAGAGGGTCCCAGACCCGCAAAAACCACGCCTTTCGAAACCCCAGATCACCCCTTCGAATCGCGCTTTTTTCGAGCCCTCAAATCGGCCCTCGCGCGCCTTGAAAACCGACCAAAAAACCCTATCTCCTCAAAGGGTTGCGGCAGCATACTTTGCGCTAGGCGCAATCCCGCTTTCATGGCACAAATAGCTCGCAAATCAGCGCCTTTTGCGCGGCTGATTCGGGCGACATCTCGAAGGCCTCTCATGACAGAACCTGCTCGGCAGCAAGCTGCCGAAAACGAGCCCTCCAATCCGAGCGATTACGGTGCGGAATCGATCCGCGTGCTCAAGGGTCTCGATGCCGTTCGCAAGCGCCCCGGCATGTATATCGGCGACACCGATGACGGTTCGGGCCTGCACCACATGGTCTACGAAGTCGTCGACAACGCGATCGACGAAGCGCTGGCGGGTCACGCCACGCGCGTCGACGTCGTGCTCAACGCCGACAATTCCGTCACCGTGCGCGACGACGGCCGCGGCATTCCCGTCGACATCCACAAGGGCGAAGGCATCTCGGCGGCCGAGGTCATCATGACCCAGCTCCACGCCGGCGGTAAGTTCGACCAGAACTCCTACAAGGTTTCCGGCGGCCTTCACGGCGTCGGCGTCTCCGTCGTCAACGCGCTGTCGAGCAAGCTCGGCTTGCGGATCTGGCGCGACAACAAGGAGCACTATATCGAGTTCGCCCATGGCGATGCCGTGGCGCCGCTCAAGGTCGTCGGCGATGCGCCGGGCAAGCGCGGCACCGAGGTAACGTTCCTCGCCTCGGGCGAGACCTTCAAGAACATCGAATATGATTTCGCGACGCTCGAGCATCGGCTGCGCGAGCTCGCCTTCCTCAATTCCGGCGTCAACATCGCCCTCTCCGACATGCGTCATGCGGTCGAGAAGCGCGAGGAGATGCACTATTCCGGCGGCGTCGAGGAATTCGTCAAATATCTCGACCGCAACAAGAAGGCGATCGTGCCGGCGCCGATCATGGTGCGCGCGGAAGCCAACGGCATCGGCGTCGAGGCGGCTTTGTGGTGGAACGACAGCTACCACGAGAACGTGCTGTGCTTCACCAACAACATCCCGCAGCGTGACGGCGGCACCCATCTGGCCGGCTTCCGCGGCGCGCTGACGCGCCAGGTCAACGGCTATGCCGAGGCCAACGCGAAGAAGGAAAAGATCGCGCTGACAGGCGACGACTGCCGCGAAGGCCTCACTGCCGTGCTGTCGGTGAAGGTGCCCGATCCGAAATTTTCGTCGCAGACCAAGGACAAGCTGGTGTCCTCGGAAGTGCGTCCCGTGGTGGAGAACGTGCTCAACGAGGCGCTGCAGGCCTGGTTCGAGGAGCATCCCACCGAAGCCAAGATGATCGTCGGCAAGGTGATCCAGGCGGCAGCGGCGCGCGAAGCCGCGCGAAAAGCGCGCGAGCTGACGCGCAAGAGCCCGCTCTCGGTCTCCTCGCTGCCCGGCAAGCTCGCCGACTGCCAGGAAAAGGATCCGGCCAAATCCGAACTCTTCATCGTCGAGGGTGACTCGGCAGGCGGCAGCGCCAAGCAGGGCCGCAACCGCGAATTCCAGGCCGTCTTGCCGCTGCGCGGCAAGATCCTCAACGTCGAACGCGTTCGTCCCGACAAGATGCTGGGCAGCGAGCAGATCGGCACGCTGATCACCGCGCTCGGAACGAGCATCGGCGACGAGTTTTCGATCGAGAAGCTGCGCTATCACAAGATCATCGTGATGACGGACGCCGACGTCGACGGCGCCCACATCCGCACGCTGCTGCTGACCTTCTTCTACCGCCAGATGCGCGAGATCATCGATGGCGGCTATCTCTACATTGCACAGCCGCCGCTCTATAAGGTTAGCAGAGGCAAGTCCGAGCAATACCTGAAAGACGAGCGGGCGCTGGAAGACTATCTGATCGACACCGGGCTCGACGACTGCGTCTACATTCCCGGCACCGGCGGCGATCGCACCGGCCGCGATTTGCGTTCGCTGGTGGATGACGCTCGTATCGTCCGCGGCATCCTGCGCAACCTGCACAACCGCTACAATCGCAAGGTGATCGAGCAGGCTGCCATTACCGGCGTGCTCAACAAGGCGATCTACGGCGACCCCGAGAAGGCCGCCGCGGCCGCGCAATATATCGCCGGGCGCCTGGACACTCTCTCCGAGGAAGTCGAGCGCGGCTGGGTCGGGCAATATGTCGAAGGCCAGGGCTTCCAGTTCGAGCGCACGGTGCGCGGCGTCAAGGACGCCGCCATTATCGACGACGCCTTCCTGGGCTCGGTCGAGGCGCGCAAGCTCGACGAGTACACGGTGAAGCTCCAGGACGTGTATGTCCGCCCCGGCAGGCTGCGGCGAAAGGACGTCGAGCACATGGTCTACGGCCCGGTCGATCTGTTCGACGCCGTGACCGACGCTGGCCGCAAGGGCATCACGCTTCAGCGCTACAAAGGGCTCGGCGAGATGAACCCGGAACAGCTGTGGGAGACGACGCTGGATACCGACGCACGCTCGCTGCTGCAGGTGAAGGTCAAGGAGGTCGACGAGGCCGACGACATCTTCACCAAGCTGATGGGCGACGTGGTCGAGCCGCGCCGCGACTTCATCCAGGAACATTCGCTGAGCGCGACGATCGACATCTGAGGCCGTTGGCATTGGGTTTCGAGCTGCCTGTCAGAGGCTCGCTGCAACCTCTCCCGCTTGCGGGGGAGGTCGGCGCGAAGCGCCGGGTGGGGGCTTTCTCCTCTCGGGGATTATCCCATTGCGGAGGCACCCTCTCCCCAGCCTTCCCCCGCGAGCGGGGGAGGGAGCGCACCGCCTTCGCGGAGACACCTCGACTGAACCTCACTCGCCGTCATCGCGACGAAACGGCATGAACCCAAGGCCAGTACCGGCCGGGAATTATCGTGTCATGACCGCCTCTGCAGCCACCGGTTCCGCTCTCCCCTCCCGCCGTCTCGGCGTGATCGGTAGCATCGTCGGTTTGCTGGCGCTGATCGCGGCGGTGTTGCCGCACTGGGTCATTCCCGCGATCTACCCGCCACCGCCGGCGGACAAGGTGATTGTCGACACCGGTCATCGCCTCAAGGATCGCCTGATCGCACGCGTCAAGGGCGTCGAATATCAGGCGCCGCCGCGAGAGAAGTCGACCGGAAGCCAATTGAGGGAGGCGTCCTCGATCGGCGCGATCTCGCTCGGCCTGCTCGCCATCCTGTTTTCGGTCCTTGCCCTCGTGTTTCGCGAGGAGAGGCTCCTGGCGGGCGTCGCGGCCGCGCTTGGGGCCGGCGCCATTGCCGTCGAAATCTCGTTCCTCGCCATGGGCGTCTTGATGCTGATCGTGATCCTTTATGTGGTGGCCAATATCATCGGTCTGTTCTAAACGCCTGTGCCAGCGGGCCCGTTCAGGGCCAATCGGCGGCTTTCGCCGCAACAAGTGCAGAATTGCTACCCTGCTCAATTCTCGGTAGTTTCCGCCTCCGAAGCAGCCCGCCCCACCGCAACAGGACGGAGAAAACCGACGTGGCGCCCATCCAGTACATCGTCGAGGGCGGTCACCGGCTCTCGGGCTCGATCGAGCCGTCCGGCAACAAGAATTCGGCGCTGCCGATCATCGCCGCCGCCCTGCTCACCTCGCATCCGGTGACGCTGGAGAACGTGCCGCGGATCCGTGACACCGAGACGCTGGTCGAGCTGATCCGCTCGGTCGGCGCGTCCGCGGAATGGACCGCCCGCAACACGCTTCACATCCACGCCAAGAGCATCCGCGCCGCCGACCTCGACCCCGAGCTGTGCGTGCGGATCCGCGCCTCGATCCTGCTGGCGGGCCCCCTGCTCGCGCGCTGCGGCGAAGTGATGCTGCCGCCGCCCGGCGGCGACGTCATCGGCCGCCGCCGCCTCGACACCCATGTGCTGGCGCTGGAGCAACTCGGCGCCAAGGTCACCGCGACCGACCGGCTCGAATTCCGCGCGCCCAAGCTGGCCGGCGCCGACGTGTTCCTCGACGAGCCCAGCGTCACCGCGACCGAGAACGCGCTGGTGGCGGCGGTCGCCGCCGACGGCGTCACCTATTTGCGCAACGCGGCCTCCGAGCCGCATGTGCAGGACCTTGCCAATTTCCTGGTCGCGCTCGGCGCCAGAATCGAAGGCATCGGCACCAACACCATGGTCGTGCACGGTCCGGCGACGCTGGGGGAAGCGACCTATCGGATCCAGCCCGACCACATCGAGGTCGGCTCGCTGATCGGGCTCGCCGCGGTGACGCGCTCTCCCTTGCGCATCACGCGCGCCGGCGTCGAGCATCTGCGCTCGATCCGCATGGGCTTCGAGCGGCTCGGCATCGTCTGCCGCGTCGAGGGCGACGATCTCATCGTGCCGTCCAATCAAACATTGAAGATCCAGGACGATTTCGGCGGCCACGTGCCGAAACTGGAAGACCAGCCCTGGCCGGCCTTCCCGGCCGATCTGATGTCGATCGCGATCGTCACCGCCACGCAGTGCGAGGGCGTGATCCTGATGTTCGAGAAGATGTTCGAGTCCCGGATGTTCTTCGTCGACAAGCTGATCGCGATGGGCGCGCGCATCGTGCTGTGCGATCCGCACCGCGCGATCATCGCCGGTCCCAGCCGCCTGCACGGCGCAACCATGACCTCACCCGACATCCGCGCCGGCATGGCGATGCTGCTCGCGGCCGTATGCGCCCAGGGCACCTCGACCATCAACAACGCCGACCAGATCGAACGCGGTTACGAGCGCATCGAGGAGCGCCTCAACGCGCTCGGCGCGAAGATCAAGCGCGTGCCCGAGCGGAAGGGCTGAGGCGGTCTTCTTCCTTCTCCCCTTGTGGGAGAAGGTGGCGCGCAGCGCCGGATGAGGGGTTCTCTCAGCCTCTCGAATGAGAGTTGGATTCGCGGACAGATACCCCTCACCCGTCTCGCCGCTATCGCGGCGAGCCACCCTCTCCCAGAAGGGGAGAGGGAAAATACGAGCCATGTATTTGGCATCTCCCCCGTGCTAAGCACCCGCCATGCTCGACAGCGTTGAACATCATGCGCAGCCGCAAGCCGGCGTGCCGCAAAACCATCTCGCGCAAGAGTTCGTCGAGACGCTGCGGCTGGCCGTGCCGATGATGCTGACGCAGCTCGGGCAGATCGCGATGATCACGACCGATCTGGCGATGATCGGTCATCTCGGCGAGAGTGCGGTCGCAGCAGCCGCACTGGCACATACGGTGTATTTCGTCAGCTTCACCTTCGGGCTCGGACTGATGTCGGCGGTGTCGCCGCTGGCGGCGCAGGCCTTCGGCGCCGGCGACGTCAGGCGCATCCGCCGTTCCTTACGCGTCGGGCTGTGGGCCGCGCTTCTCATCTCGCTGCCGATGATGGCCTCGCCGCTCTATGGCGAGCAGATCCTGCTCGCCCTGGGTCAGATGCCGCAGCCGGCCGCGCTGGCGCAGCGCTATCTCAACGGCCTCGCCTGGGGCATCGCGCCGGCGCTCGGCTTCATCGCGGTGCGCAGCATGATGAGCGCGGTGAACCGGCCGCAGCCGCCGCTGTGGATCACGCTCGCGGCGATCCCGGTCAATGCCGCGCTGGTCTATGCCCTGATCCACGGCCTGTTCGGCCTGCCGGAGCTCGGCCTGTTCGGCGCGGGACTTGCGACCACGATGGTCAACCTCGGCACCTTCGTCGCGGTGCTCGCCATCGCAGGACTGCGCAAGCCGTTTTCGGACTATCGCCCGCTCGCCCGGCTGTGGCGGATCGACTGGCCGCTGATGCGTCAGCTGATCGCGATCGGCGCGCCGATCTCGTTTTCTTTGCTACTGGAATATGGCCTGTTCTCTTCGGCGGCACTGCTGATGGGATTGATCTCGACCAGCGCGATCGCGGCCCACCAGATCGCGCTTCAGGTCACCGCCGTGCTGTTCATGGTGCCGCTCGGCATCGGCATGGCGGCGACGGTGCGAGTCGGCCACGCCTTCGGCCGCGGCGATCCGGCCGCCGTGAGGCGCGCTGGGCTGGCCGCAGCCGTGCTCGGCGTCGCATTGGTTTCCGCCCTGACCATCGCGATCATCCTCGGCCGCTACCGGCTGGGCCAGCTGTTCTTCGGCAGCGGCGCCGACAGCGCGGCCACGGTCGAGCTGACCGCGACGCTGCTGCTGGTCGGCGCGACCTTCTTCATCGCCGACGGCCTGCAGACCATCATGGGCGGCGCGCTGCGCGGCATCAACGACACCCGAATGACGCTGCTGTTCGCGGCGATCGGCTATTGGGGCATCGCTTTTCCGATCGCCTGGGTGCTGGCGTTCAACGCCGGGCTCGGCGCGGTCGGGGTCTGGGTCGGGTTTTCGGTCGGGACGTTCGTCTATGCCGGGTTGCTGATCTTGCGTTTCGGGATGCTGACGCGCAGATTGGCGGGATGACCGGACAAGTTCGCGAAGTCATCCCCAAGGTCGACACCGGCGCGGTGCTATCTGGCGCGCAGTTCGCCGACGCGTTCAGCGTCGAGATCGGCGCGGCGGCAGTCGACGCCCGCGAGGCCTGCACGAGGATGGTCTTGAACGGGCCGCGCTGGGTCAGTGCGCTGACGCGCCTTCGCAACATTCTCGTGACGCCGTTCGGGCTGAAGACATCGGGTAAGGCGCCAATGCGCCCGGCGGCCTGATCGGCCTGTTTCCAGTGCTGAGCGAGACGCCGGAGCGGCTGATCGCCGGCTTCAATGATTCTCACCTCGATTTTCGCATTGTCGTCGACGTGGCCGGGGATGCAGCGAGCCGCGAGGTCACCCTGACCACTCTGGTGAAAACGAACAATTTGCTCGGTCGGACCTACCTCATGCTCATCACACCGTTCCACAAGCTCGTGGCCCGCGGCATGATGGGGAGGATCGTGGAGCGGGCCCAATGACGCTGTCCGTCGACCTGTTCTTCTCCTTCCGCAGCCCCTTCAGCTATCTGGCGCTGCCCAAGACGCTGAAGCTCGTCGCGGACTACGATCTCGCCGTGAACCTGCGGCCGGTCTATCCGCTCGCGGTGCGCGTGCCCGGCTTCTTCAAGAAGGCCAGTCCGAACTTCATTCGCTATGTGGTGCTCGACAGCACGCGCGTCGCACAGCACGAGGGCATTCCGTTCCGTTTTCCGAGGCCCGATCCGATCGTGCAGGACAAGACGAATTTCGATGTCGCGGCCGAGCAACCCTACATCCACCGCCTGACCCGGCTGGGCGCGATGGCGCAGCTCGAAGGACGCTCGCTCGCCTTCACCGACGCAATCGCCCGCGTGCTGTGGGACGGCTCTGTCTCGGGCTGGAACGAAGGCGATCACCTCGCGCGCGCCGCCGCGAAGGCCGGCTTCGATCTTGCCGCGATGGACGCCGCGATCGCCAAGGATCCGGATCGCTACGAGCAGGTGATCGCGGAAAACGAGAAGGACCACGCCGCCTCAGGCCATTGGGGCGTGCCGACCTTCGTGTTCGAGAACGAGCCGTTCTTCGGCCAGGACCGCATCGATCTCTTGGTCTGGCGCATGCAGGGCAAGGGCCTGGCGCGACGCTAGTGTCGCGTTCTGCAACGTCTTCTGACGCGCGCGACAGTACACCGCCTCGCTGACAAGCGCTTCCGCGAACCATGAACCGATCTTTCCGAGCGCGCGACTGAGACGTGGCGCCCGATACCGGCGGCGCGTTCGGAGGTCGAATGCACCTGGCAAAATTCTTCCATCGCGTACCCGGCGACGACGATCGCGAATTGATGCTGATCCCCGGCAGCGAGCCCATGGTGATCGGCGTTCACATGAACTGGAAGGGCGATCCCGACGCGGATGAATTCCTGCGCAAGACATTCTCCGGCATTGCCGACGCGGCCGCGGCCTTCCGCCGTCACGTCGCCGATCTCGTCGCGGCCGGTTATGTCGAGACCGTCCACACCGACTATACGTTGCGCGACCTGCCGCCCGATCCACCCGCCAAGCCGGACTGGCAGAAGGGCCTGGACGAACTGATGATCCTGGCGCTCGCCGCGCCGATGGCCGAACAGGCAACGCAGCTCGAGGCACTCAGGAGCACTCCGGCCGAGCATGAGCCGTTGTACCTCTGGCATGCCGCGCGTCGCAGCCGCTCTGCCGGAGTCGATGCGGCAGAGACCGCGCGCCTTGCCGAACAGGCGCGCGACACGCTGCTGGCGCGGCGCACTGCCGGACAGCCGCACTACGCGTGGTCGATCTACGAGGGCGATCTCGAAGGACGCATTCTGGAATTGCTGAGCGACGCCCAACTCGAGGCCGGGAATCCCGACGCCGCGCTGAAGACGATCGAGCATCTGTGCAAGATCGCGCCTAGCCAGGATCGCATCATCAAGCGCGCCGAGCTGCTCTGCGGCTACTTCCCCGAGCGGCAGGAAGAGGCCTTTAACGATGCCTATCAATGGTCGCGGTTTGGCGGCTACGAGGAGATCATGGCGCTTCCCGGCTATGCCGAATACGTAGCGCGACGCAAGGCGGGAACATCCAAGAAGGGCTGGCGCTGGAAGCAAGGCACGCCGGCGAGCGAAGCGGATATCACGGCCGCGGAGCAGGCGCTCGGTGTCCGGCTGCCCGATGATTATCGCAAATTCCTGCTGAAGCGCGGCGAGACCGAACTATTGGTGCGGCTGCCCGAATCATCCTCGGAGCTTCGTTTCTATGCGCCCGATGACCTGGCCAAGCAGCTTCACAATCTCCTTGGCTTCATCGCCTATTCCGATGACGAGGTCGAGGAAGCCTGCACCTATTTCCGCAAGGAGTACGGGGTGTCGCTGAAGCATCTCGTGCCGGTTGCCGAGCCGTCGCAGCTCAGCCGCTGCCTGCTGCTCCACGTCGAGCCCGGCGAACGCTTCGGCCAATGCTTTCAATGGGACCATGACGGCGCGTGGGAGCTGGAGCAGCAGCAGCCATCTTTCGACGCCGCATTGAAGGCGCTGACCGACGGCATCGCGCGGCGCGATCCGACCCAGCTCGCGTTCTTCGATCTCTAGAAAATTACTCCGCCACACGCGCCGACTTGCTGCTCGCCGCCTCCGACCATTCGCCGACGACACGGTCGAGGTCGCAAAGATTCTGGTGCATCTGCTCCAGCGAGAAGCCGAGCGCGAAGAAGCGCTCGGCGGTATCGCCGGGATGGCCGCGGATCAGTCCGTCCTGCCGGACGGACGCGACCGCCTCGGCATAGTGCTGGAGCGCGACGTGAACGGGATGGATCGGCGGCGCTCCTGCGCCTTCGCGCAAGGCGGCCGCCGCCGAGCGCAGGAAACGCGCGATGACGGTGGACACCTCCGTCAGGGGCGCGGCGAGCCGCATCTGCACCTCGACCGGCAGCGGCACCACGGTGGCGCGGCCGATCATCACCACATCATGGCGCAGCCGCAGCACGGTGCGCAGCAGCGGGCCGGTGTCGGGCCCGCTCGACAGGCGGGCGGCGCGCTCGCGTTCGGCCTCCGCGCCGATGGCATTCATGCCCACCATCGCGGTGCCGATGCCGTCCTGGATCCGGTGCAGCGCGTCGTTGTCGCGGCCGCGCGTGAGGCCGGCGAGCAATTCCGTGAAGGCATCCGCGATCAGCTCGAGCAATTGTGCCGCAGCAGCACGAATCTGTCGCACCGCGCGCGAGGGCAGCACCAGGAAGGAGACCAGCAACCCCGTGATCGCACCGACCGCGACCTCGCTGACCCGGTCGATCGCCGAGGTCATGGGATCGGAATGATGCATGGTCGGAACCAGCAGCACGATCACGGCGGTCACCGTGGCCGCGCTGAGGCTCGGATTGATCGCGGCGATGAAGGCGAGCGGGGCGACCGAGAGGACCAGCAATCCCAGCAGCCCGGCTTCGCTGGAATAGGGAATCAGGATCGCGATGGCGCCGCCATAGATCGCGCCGCCGATGGTGCCGAGCATGTAGTCGCGCGTCGCCTTCAGCGAGCGACCGACGCTCATCTGGGTCACGATCAGCGAGGTCAGCACCGCCCAGAGCGGCAACAGCAGATGCAGCGCGGTGGCGAGCGCATAGGCCGCGGTCGCGGCGACCGTGACCCGGATCGCGAGCCCCAGTTGCGTCCGCCGCGACCTGATCCGCTCCCACGCCCGTCCTGCGAATGCCATCGTTGACGTCCCGATCCTCTTGAGGCCGAGCAGAAGCATGGCTGATGCCCGCGGCCGCAAGGCCGCTTGAAAGGCCAATTCAGCCCGCCTAATTTGCGCGCCAAAACGAGGAAACACGATGGCCCACGAAACTGCAACGCTCGCCGCCTATGTCGTCCATCTGAAGTACGGGGATATTCCGGCGGAGGTGCTGGATCGCGCAAAAGTGCTCACGCTGGACTTCCTCGGCAGCGCCATCCGGGCGCGGCGCGAGGCGGAATCGACCCCGTCGATGCTGAAAATGCTGGAAGCGCTGGCGCTGGACACCAAGGGCGACTCCACCGTGTTCGGCGACAGCAAGACCTGGACGCCGGCCGTGGCCGCGCTGCTCAACGGCGCGCTCGGCCATTCCCTCGATTTCGACGACACCCACGCCGATTCCTCGCTGCATCCGAGCGCGCCGGTGGTTCCCGCCGCCTTCGCCGTCGGCGAGATGGTCGGCGCTTCCGGCCGCGACGTGCTGACCGCAATCGTCGCCGGTTACGAGGTTTGCTGCCGGCTCGGTAATGCGCTCGACCCGACCTCGCATTATGCGCGCGGCTTCCATCCCACCGCGACCGCCGGCACCTATGGCGCCGCCGCGGCCGCCGGCAAGTTGTTCGGCCTGTCCGAGCAGCAACTCATCTCCGCCTTTGGTGTCTCCGGCAGCCAAGCCGCAGGCTCGCTGCAATTCCTGGTCAACGGCGCCTGGAACAAGCGCTACCAGGTCGGCGCCGCCGCGATGAACGGCGTGATCGCCGCAACGCTGGCGCGCAACGATTTCGTCGGCGCGACGGAATCGGTCGAAGGCAAGCACGGCCTGCTCGCCGGCTACACCGACGATGCGCATCCGGCCAAGGCGGTCGCCGAGCTGGGCAAGACCTATGAGACCATGAAGATCGGCGTGAAGCCCTATCCGAGCTGCCGCTACACCCACGCCGCCATCGACGCGCTGATCGCGATGCGGCGCGAGCACAATCTGACGCCCGACCAGGTCAAGCGCGTCGAGATCGGCCTGCATCGCAACGGCATCACCTTGACCGGCGATGCCGCCACCAAGCGGCATCCGACCTCGATCGTCGGCGGCCAGTTCTCGATGTTCTTCACCGGCGCGCTCGCGCTCGACCAGGGCTCGTTCGGCTGGGACGATTACAACCGCCTCGGCGATGCCGCCATCGACGCGCTCGCCGACAAGTTCGACGTGGTGCAGGACGACCGGCTCGAGATCGGCCGCACGCATCCCTTTGGCGCGCGCGTCAGCATCACGACGGATGACGGCGTGCACGAGCGGCTCTATGCCGATCCCTCCGGGGAGCCGAATTCGTTCCCGGATGTGCAGGCGATGCAGCAGAAGTTTCTGACGCTGGCGCGCCCGGTGCTGAACGCGCGCGCGGAGAAGTTTGCGGATGCGATCATGACGCTGGAGCGGTTCGATCGCGTGGCCAAGGCGACGGAGCTGGGACGGTAAGTGCGTCGTTTTTTCCCTCTCCCTTGTGGGAGGGGGTGGCTCGCCGCGCAGCGGCGAGACGGGTGAGGGGTATCTCTCCGCGACCCGACTCTCATTTGAGTACGCGGATAGAGACCCCTCATCCGGCGCTTCGCGCCACCTTCTCCCACAAGGGGAGAAGGAAGAAGAAGCGGCACCACGCACCTCTCAATCCACCCCCGCCAGCTTCCCTTTCTCCCGCAGCGCCGCCACGACGTCGCGCACGAGATCGAACACGCCGTCCGCTTGCGGCGGGGCGTTCGGCGAGCGGCCGAGGCGGACGATCACCAGCTTCTCCGAGGGGATCACGATGGTGTATTGCCCGATGGTGCCCTTGGCGAAGAACGCATCGCGCGGCCAGCCGTGCTGCACGCGAAATTTCGCACCAAAGCTGTCGCCCTGGTTGGTCCAGAAGCCGGCGCCGATGCCGACCCACGCATTCGGCGTGGGCGAGGCCGTGTAGTTCACCCACCCCTCCGGCAGGATGCGTTTGCCGCCGGCGACGCCGTCATTGAGATAGAGCTGGCCGAAGCGCGCCCAGTCGCGCGCGGACGCCAGCATTTCGCTCGAGCCTTCGATCGTGCCGGAGCCGTCGAGCTGCAGCGTGACGTGGCGCATGCCGAGGGGCCCCAGCAAGTCACGGCGCGCGAAGCGCAGCGCAGCTTCGGGCGTGCCGCCGGTCGCATTGCGGATCAGGTGCGAGAGAATGAGGATGTTGCCGTCGTGGTAATTCCAGGCGGCGCCAGGCGCGGTCTCGAGCGGGATGGTCTCGGCATAGGCGGCCATGTCCGCTTCCATGAACTTCATCCGGTTGACCGGCTCGAAGGCTGAGCCGAGCGAGGCCTCGAGGGAGCTCCCGAGGGCAAGCCCTGCAGTGTGGCGCAGCAGCTGATCGACGGTGATGGCATGGCGCGGATCATCAGGGCTTTTCCAGGCCGCGACCGGCGCGGGTCCGTCGAGCTTCAGCTTGCCCTGACGCACGAGCACGCCGATCAGGGCGGACACCACGGATTTCGTCATGGAGAAGCCGAGCAGCGGCGTCTGCGGTCCGATCCCATCGGCATAACGCTCGGCGATGACGCGGCCGGATTTCATGACGACGACGGCACGGGTCCGCCGATAAGGCGGCTGGGCGGGCTCGGCGAAGGCGCGGTCGAGCGCGGAAGCAAGCTCCTCGCTCTGCGGCGCCACGATCGCAGGGCCGGCGATCTCCGGCAGCAGCGCCGGCTGCCCTTCCTCCGCAGGCACCTGTACATCGGCGAGCGGCGCGCCATGGTCGAGCGAGCAGCCGAGCCCCTCGCGATAGACGGCATGGCTGCGGCCGAGGCCGAACAGCGTCACCGTAACGTCCCTCCGGACGCGGTCGACCCGGGTGTCCATCGCCCAGGTGATCAGGCCCGTGCCTGGCATGGCGTCGGTGGTCTCGGCAAAGTTGCGCTGCGGATCGAGGCCGGAGACGAAGGTCTCTGAACACAGGATGTCGGCGACGAAGCCGGTGGCGACCTTGGGCACATCGCGCGCGCGCGCCGCGCCGAGCGCGAGGCCGGCACAGGTGATGGTGGCAGTGAGGAGGACGATCTGGCGGCGGCGGGGCACTGGCTTTCTCCTGACGGGGGCGTAGGCCGGGAGGAAGCCGGAACGGACGGAGCGAGGCTCGCCGGATTTGGAAAATGACCTGGTTGAAGTCGGGACGGGCTGATCGATTCCGAAATATTGCAATGATTGCAGCAACTTGAAATCTAGGCCGTGTTCACCTTGAGCCGCCGGTACTCCGTCGGCGTCACGCCCGTGACCGCCTTGAAGGCGCGATTGAACGGTCCCAGCGACTGAAACCCGGCATCCATGGCGATGGTGATGACGGGCACCTCGGCCTGGGCGGGATCGGCCAGCGCGGCCTTGGCTTCCTCGATCCGGTGGTTGTTCAGGAACACATTGAAGTTGCGGTAGCCGAGCCGCTGATTGATCAGGCGGCGCAGCCGGTATTCCGGAATCTTCAGCCGGCCAGCGAGCACGCCGATGGTGATATTCTCCTGGCGATAGACCCGCTCGTCCGCCATCAGCCGCATCAGGGCGTCGATCAGCTTTTGATCGGCGGCGTCCTCACTGGCTTGCGGCGAGAAGACGACCGCCGGCGCGGACTTCGCTTCGAGCGGAAACAGATCGCTGGCATCGACGCGCATCATGGCATAGGCGATGGCCGCGACGATGCAGGCGAGCACGCCAGCATTGATCGCATCGGCGGCGTCGACGACGCGGGACCCCGCGACGGAGATCTGAAGCACCGCATTCACTCCGCCATAGAGCGCGCCGGCACAAACGATGAAGACGCGAACGCGGCGGCGGCGCTCGACCAGATCGGCCGGCCACGAGGCGACCGTCTGTCCGATCGCAAGCGCGATGAAACCGAGCACGATCAAATTGACCACCGTCACCGAGAAGCGCACGTGGCCGCTTGGCGCAATCCAGACGCAGCCTGCGAAGCTGAACGCCGTCACCAGCGCCCAGACCCATCCGTGCCACCAGCGGAGGCGAAACTCGTCGTCGAACAGCGCGCGCGTGAACAGCCAGAACACCACGATGTTGCCGGTCGACAGTGCGACCAGCGGCGCATGCGACGCCGGGATCCGCGACGTGACACCCACCGAATAGCTCACCGCATGCGCGGCCAGGCCCAGTGCGAGCGCCGCACCAAGCCGCCCCGCCAGCACATTGCGGAAATCGGCGACCAATGACGCCGCCAGCACCAGCAGCAGCGCGACGCTGGCAGCGCGGAAAGCGAGCTCGGTTGCGGCAAGGGTCATCGGCTGAGGCGAACGGTCGCGGTTAAAGGCAGCCGAACATCGTTGGTTGCGCCGGCTTTTTCAAGGACGATCCACGCAAGGGGTCAGTCGCGCCTCATCCGTCGCTGTCATCGCCCGGCTTGACCGGGCGATCCAGTACGCCGAGACGGCAGCGATTGAACGGATAGGCTGCGGCGTACTGGATTCCCCGCTTTCGCGGGGAATGACAGCGGAGCATGTGGCGCCGCCCGCACGATGTCCGGCCCCGGCCTTTGTCGCGACGCCAATACCAAATCCTGCTACGATGAAGCTCAAGAAAGCGAATAAGGAGTTCACCATGAGCTGGCAACCCTCGAACGATCCCGTGCTCGGCGATCCCATGTCCTGCGATGCGCTCGACCTCGTCATCGTGCCGCGCACGCGTGATCTCGGCGATGGATTCGCGGTGCGGCGCGCGCTGCCGCATGGCAAGCGGCAGATGGTCGGGCCGTTCATCTTCTTCGATCATTTCGGACCGGTGCAGTTCGTTTCCGGCAAGGGCATGGACGTGCGGCCGCATCCGCATATCGGGCTCGCCACCGTCACCTATCTGTTCGACGGCGCGATCATGCATCGCGACAGCGAGGGCAACGTCCAGGAGATCGCGCCCGGCGCGATGAACCTGATGACCGCCGGGCGCGGCATCGCGCATTCCGAGCGCACGCCGGATGCGCAGCGGGCCTCGGGCCAGAAGATGCTGGGCCTGCAGAGCTGGATCGCGCTGCCTGCGGGATCGGAGGAGATCGCGCCGTCGTTTCAGCACTACGCGGCCGACGAACTGCCGATGATCTCCGAGCGCGATTTCACCGCGCGGGTGATCGCGGGCGCCACCTTCGGCATCACCTCGCCCGTGTCGATGGTGTCGCCCTGGTTCTACACCGAGGTCACGGCAGCCCAGGGCGCGAGCGTGCCCCTCGACCCCGATCATGAGGAGCGCGCGATTTACGTGGTGGAAGGCGAGGTCGAGATCGCGAACGAGCGCTATGAGGGGCCGCGTCTCCTGATCTTCCGCCCCGGCGACCGCATCACCGTGAAGGCGCTCAAGCCCACGCGGATGATGTTTCTCGGCGGCGATGCACTGGAGGGCCCGCGCCATGTCTGGTGGAATTTCGTGTCCTCCAGCAAGGAGCGGATCGAGCAGGCCAAGCAGGACTGGAAAACCGGCCGCTTCGCCGCAGTTCCGCAGGAACACGAGTTCATTCCGCTGCCGGAATAGGCTAATGCGGTGTCCGGCCATGCCGTCAGGCGCGGCCGGACGCCCTGAAAGCCATGTCTGCGAAAGCCTTGTCTGCGAAAGCCTTGTCGATGACCACCATGCTCTCCAGCGACCTGCCCCTGACCAAGATCGGACGCGGCAAGGTGCGCGACATCTACGCCGTCGACGACGATCGCCTGCTGCTGGTCACCACCGACCGCATCAGCGCCTTCGACGTGGTGATGGGCGAGACCATCCCGATGAAGGGCGCGGTGCTGACCCAGATCAGCGCGTTCTGGTTCAACGAGCTCGAAGGCGTGGTGCCGCATCACATGATCAGTGCCGACACCGACGAGATCATCGCCGCCGTGCCGGCGCTTAGAGCCCACCGGGCCGAGATCCTCGGCCGCGCCATGCTGTGCAAGCGCACCACCGTGTTCCCGATCGAATGCGTGATCCGCGGCTATCTCTCGGGCTCGGCGTGGAAGGAATACGCGGCCAGCGGCACGCTGGCGGGCGAGAAGCTCAAAGCCGGTCTCGTCGAAAGCGAGAAGCTGGAGCCTTCGATCTTCAGCCCGGCCACCAAGGCCGAGACCGGCCATGACGAGAACATCACCATCGCGAAGATGCGCGAAGTGGTCGGCGACGAGACCGCCTACACGCTGGAAAGCATGACGCGCGCGATCTACACGCTCGGCGAGGAGCTTGCCCGCGAGCAGGGCATCATCATCGCCGACACCAAGTTCGAATTCGGCCGCGACAAGGACGGACGCATCATCCTGATCGACGAGGTGATGACGCCGGATTCCTCGCGCTTCTGGGCGGTCGACGCCTACAAGCCCGGCCAGCCGCAAGCGAGCTTCGACAAGCAGCCCTTGCGCGACTATCTCGACGTCGAGCGCCGCGCCGGCCGTTGGAATGGCGACGCCCCGCCGCCGCCGCTGCCGGCGAGCGTGGTGGATGCGACCAGCAAGCGGTATCTGGAAGCGTATCGGCGCGTGACGGGGAATGAGCTGAAGATCTAGCGCGCCGTTGCTGCCGCGCGATCTCGACTCATTGATCCAGATCAAGCCGGGAGCCCACGATCAAAGAAAGCTGATCACCTCGGATTGGTACGACAACGAGGGAGATTGCCATGAAGCTGGTCGGCACGAAGCGAACGTTACTTTTTGCAGCCGCGCTGGGCTGCGGAATTTTTGGCTCGACCAACTGGTCGAACGACGCCGGCATCGCGTTCGGCGTTCCCAGCGCTGAAGCCAGAGTCGGCCGGCCGTTAACCCCCGTGAGCGTTGCCGGCGTCGCCCGTCGAACCACGCGACGCGCGGTCGTTGGGGGCGCGGCTGCGGGTGCGGCAGCTGCTGGCGCAGCGTGCGTCCGCGTCTATGTGAACGGCGCCTACGTCTGCCGCTGACGCCATTCGCGCCGGCGAACTCAAATCGCCGGCGCGCATCGTCGATCGTCGGGTTACACCCCCGCCATCATCACGTATTTGATCTCGACATATTCTTCCATGCCGTGACGCGAGCCTTCGCGGCCGAGGCCGCTTTCCTTGACCCCGCCGAAGGGTGCGACTTCGGTGGTGATGAGGCCGGTGTTGACGCCGACCATGCCTGATTCCAGCGCCTCGGCGACACGCCAGACGCGGCCGAGATCGCGGGAGTAGAAGTAGGAGGCGAGGCCGAACGGCGAGGCGTTGCACATGGCGATGACGTCGGCCTCGTCCTTGAAGCGGATCACCGGCGCAAGCGGGCCAAAGGTCTCCTCCTGCGCCACCAGCGAGTCCGCCTTGACGTCGGCGAGCACCGTGGGCTCGAAGAACGAGCGGCCGAGCTCGCTGCGCTTGCCGCCGGTCACGACCTTGGCGCCGCGCTTGACGGCATCCGCGATATGGCGCTCGACCTTGTCGACCGCCTTCATGTTGATCAGCGGGCCCTGCGTGACGCCGCTCTCGGTACCATCGCCGATCTTCATCGCGGCAACTTTCTTCGAGAGCTTCTGCACGAACTCGTCGTAGATCTTGTCCTGGGCGTAGAGCCGGTTGGCGCAGACGCAGGTCTGGCCCATGTTGCGATATTTCGAGACGATGGCGCCCTCGACCGCAGCGTCGATGTCGGCGTCGTCGAACACCACGAAGGGCGCATTGCCGCCGAGCTCCAGGCCGAGCCGCTTCACGCCGACGGAGGCCTGCTGGTAGAGGATCTTGCCGACCGCGGTCGAGCCGGTGAAGCCGACGAAGCGCACCGCCGGATGCTCGCACAGCACCTTGCCGATCGGCGGCGCGTCACCGGTGATGATGTTGAGCACGCCCTTGGGGATGCCGGCCTTCTCGGCGAGCACGGCCAACGCCAGCGCCGACAGCGGCGTTTCGTTGGCGGGCTTGAGCACCACGGTGCAGCCGGCGGCCAGCGCCGGCGAGACTTTCCGCGTGATCATCGAGTTCGGGAAATTCCACGGCGTGATCGCGCCGCAGACGCCGATCGGCTGCTTGATCGCGAGCAGACGGGCGTCGGGCCGCTGCGTCGGAATGGTCTCGCCATAGACGCGCCTGGCTTCCTCGGCGAAGAACTCGATATAGGCAGCGCCGATGTCGACCTCGCCCAGCGCCTCGGTGAGCGGCTTGCCCTGCTCGGAGGTGAGGATGAGCGCAAGATCCTCGCGGTTGGCGATGATCAGCTCGAACCATTTGCGCAGGATGTTGGAGCGCTGCTTGGCGGTGTGCTTGGCCCAGCCCGGAAAGGCGCGCTCGGCGGCTTCGACCGCCTTGGTGGTCTCGTCCGCGCCGAGCTGCGGAACTTTTGCCAGCTCGACGCCGGTCGCGGGATTGTTCACCGCGAAGACCGGGGTGCCGACCCAGGCGCCGTCGATATAGCAAGCCTCCTTCAGCAGCGAAGGGTCCTTCAATCGGTCGCGCAGGGTGGCGGTGGCTTGCGGGGCGCGTGCGGCGGCGGTCGGTGTCATGGCGTACTCCCTGAGGCAATCAAACTTGGGGCGATCGGATTGGCCCGGAATATAGGGGCAAGCGGGGCCCAATGCACCGCCTCGCAACGCACAGCTGATGGGAGTTCGGCTGGGAGCGGCCTCAGGCCGCGCCGCTCATATAGGTCTCACGCCGGCCGATCATGCGCTCGGCGGCGGCCTTGGCGTCGGCCTTCGAGGAGGTCGCGCAGGTCCGATATTCCAGATCGGGCGCGTCGGATGCGTCGCGGCGACCGAACCAGTTCTTCGAGCCGACCGGCAGCAGCGCCAGCGACTGCGCCAGATTGTCCACCGCGCCGAACGAATAGAGTGCGCCGGTCCCGGCGATCCGCACCTCGTAGATGCCAGGCGAAATCGGCGCCTCCAAATTCTCGCCCCGTCCGGGACGGGGATAGCGCTTCCATTCGCTCCAGGTCGAAATCATTTGAGGTCCCCTCGCGGCCGGTCAGCAGCCGCCAATTTGCATCAAGTCTTAACGTCGGCGGCCGATCGGCCGCGTGCTGAAACGCCGCAACGCACAAAATGTTTCAAGTGCTTTCAAACAGGTGAAACATATCGCCAGAGCCCATCCACGGTCACTGCGACGTGCGGCCATCCACCGCAGATTGTGACGGAGTGTTGCCGTTCAGCCCACCTGTCGTCCTGCGTGGGGCACGGACCGTCAAGTCACGACATCGCGACCGCAGCGGGCATCTGGACACGCTTGCCGCGCGCGGCGTGCCGGAGGACAATCGATCGCTTCCAACAATAATCAAACCGGAGGAAACACGCATGCAAAGCAAAGCTGAGATCGACGAGATTCTGCGCCAGAAGAGCGATGCCAAGGAGATTCCCGGCGTGGTCGCGATCGCCGCCAGCGGTAACGACGTGCTGTATCAGGGCGCATTCGGCAAGCGCGACCTGTCCAAGCCCGATCCGATGACCGCTGACAGCGTGTTCTGGATCGCCTCGATGACGAAGGCGGTGACATCGGCGGGCGCGATGCAGCTGGTCGAGCAGGGCAAGCTGTCGCTGGACGCGCCGATCGGCGAGGTATTGCCCGATCTCGCCAACCCGCAGGTGCTCGAAGGCTTCGACGCCAAGGGCGAGGCCAAGCTGCGGCCGGCCAAGCGGCCGATCACGCTGCGCCAGCTCATGACCCACACCGCAGGCTTCTGCTACAACATGTGGAACGGCGATCTCGCCGTCTATCTCGACAAGAATGGCATTCCCGCCATCACCACCTGCCAGAACGCGGCGCTGAAGACGCCTGTCATGACCGACCCCGGCACGCGCTGGGAATACGGCACCAACATCGATTTCGTCGGCAAGGCGGTGGAAGCGGTCAGCGGCAAGCGGCTGGACGCCTACCTGCGCGACAATCTGTTCAATCCGCTCGGCATGACCGACACGGCCTTCAAGATCACCGACAATATGCGCAAGCGCCTCGTCGGCATGCATGCGCGCGGCGAGGACGGCCAGCTCGCCGCGATCCCGTTCGAGCTCGAGCAGGAGCCGGAATTCCACATGGGCGGCGGCGGCCTCTACTCGACCGCGGCGGACTACATCAAGTTCACCCAGATGATCCTCAACAAGGGCCGCGGCAACGGCAACCAGGTCCTGAAAGCCGACACGATCGCCATGATGAGCCAGAACCAGATGGGCGATCTCAACATGACCAAGATGACGACGGCGGCGCCGATGTACACCAACGACGTCGATCTCTATCCGGAGCAGGTGAAGAAATGGGGCCTCAGCTTCATGATCAACACGCAAAAGACTGCCGAGGGCCGCAGCGCCGGCAGCCTCGCCTGGGCGGGCCTCGCCAACACCTATTACTGGATTGATCCGGCCCGCGACGTCACCGGCGTGATCCTGATGCAGCTCCTGCCGTTCGCCGACGCAAAATGCCTGGAGGCGTTCGCAGGCTTCGAGCGCGGGGTCTATGCCGGGCTCGATGCGGGAAGCGGACAGAAGGCGGCCTAGCCACTTAGTATGAGGTGCGCGACGTCGCGCGCCTTCGCAGCAATCGATAACCTCGTGCCCAAAGCCATCGGCTTCAGGCACGAGGCACCAACTTTGAGGAGACAAACTTGGCGAGCGACCTGGCGGATAAAGCGGACAGCTACGTTTGCGGCATCTCGGACACGCCGCTGCTCGGCGACACCATCGGCCGCAGCCTCGACCACGCGGTGCGGCGCTGGGGGACACGCGAGGCGCTGGTCTCGCCCAGCCACGGCGTCAGATGGACCTGGAAAGAGTTCGCCGAGCGGGTCGACGCGCTCGCCGCAGGCTTTCTCGCGCTTGGGCTCGAGCGCGGGGAGCGGATCGGCATCTGGTCGCTGAACCGGCCGGAATGGACGCTGACCCAGTTCGCCGCCGCCAAGGCCGGGCTCATTTTGGTGACGATCAACCCCGCCTACCGGCTCAGCGAGCTGGAGTTTGCGCTGAAGAAGGTCGGCTGCGCGGCGATCGTCACAGCCACCGCCTTCAAGACCAGCAACTACATGGAGATGCTCAACACGTTGTTGCCGGAGCTGGCAGGCTCGAAGCCCGGACAGTTGCACGCGGCGCGCTTGCCGGCCTTGCGGATGGTGATTCAGATCGGCGGCCCCGCCGCGGCCGGCACGATTGCCTTCGACGAGGTCGCGCGCATGGGCGGCGACCGGCATCGCCAGCAACTTGCCGCGCTCGGTGAGGACCTGCAATTCGACGACCCCGTCAACATCCAGTTCACCAGCGGCACCACGGGATCGCCCAAGGGCGTCACGCTGACCCACCACAACATCCTCAACAACGGCTATTTCACCGGGCGCGCCATGCGCCTGACCGAGCAGGACCGCATCTGCATTCCCGTACCGCTCTACCATTGCTTCGGCATGGTGATGGGCAACCTCGCCTCGGTCACAACAGGCACGACCATGGTCTTTCCCGGCGAGGGCTTTGATCCGCTCGCGACGCTGCGTACGATCGAGCAGGAGAAATGCACCGCGCTCTACGGCGTGCCGACCATGTTCATCGCGGAGCTCGATCATCCCGAGTTCAAGACTTTCAATTTGAAGTCATTGCGCACCGGCATCATGGCCGGCGCGCCCTGCCCGATCGAAGTGATGAAGCGCGTCAACACCGAGATGAACATGGGTGAGGTCACCATCGCCTACGGCATGACCGAGACCAGCCCGGTCAGCTTCCAGAGCGCGACCGACGATCCGCTCGAGCGCCGCGTGTCCACCGTCGGACGGATTCACCCGCATGTCGAGGTCAAGGTCGTCGATCTCGAAGGGCGGATCGTCAAGCGCGGCGAACGCGGCGAGCTCTGCACCCGCGGCTACAGCGTCATGCTGGGCTATTGGGAGGAGGCGGAAAAGACCGCCGACGTGCTCGACGCCAATGGCTGGATGCACACCGGCGACCTCGCCACCATCGACGACGAGGGTTATTGCAACATCGTCGGCCGCATCAAGGATCTGGTGATCCGCGGCGGCGAGAACCTCTACCCGCGCGAGATCGAGGAGTTCTTGTACCGTCACCCCAAGATCCAGGACGTGCAGATCTTTGGCGTCGCGGACACCCGCTACGGCGAGGAGCTCTGCGCCTGGGTCCGCGTCAGGCCGGGCGAGACGCTGACGGCCGAGGAGGTCCGCGCTTTCTGCGACGGCCAGATCGCCCACAACAAGATCCCGCGCTACGTGGAGTTCGTCGACGAATTCCCGATGACGGTGACTGGGAAAATCCAGAAGTTCTTGATGCGCGACGCCGTTGAACAGCGGCTGGGGCTGAGGGCGGCGAAGACGGCGTGAGGTGAGAGAGGCGCGCTTTAAACCGTCAGTTTCGTAGCCCGGACGGAGCGTAGCGTAATCCGGGGCGGTCCTGCCGCGGGGACGGAACCCGGATTTCGCTGCGCTCCATCCGGGCTACGAGCTCTTCGCAATGACGGAGGAAAGAGACGCGCCCTACGCCGTCAGCCCGCGCTGACCGGCGAGCTCCTTCAGCGACACCAGCGGGCGGGCGCCGATGTGCTGAATCACTTCGGCGGCCGCGAGTGCGCCGAGCTCGCCGCACTGCTTGTAGGCGAGGTTGCGCGCCAGGCCATACAGGAAGCCCGCGGCGAACAGGTCGCCTGCGCCGGTGGTGTCGATCACCTTGTCGACCGGGAAGGCCGGCGCGGCGACGGCATCCTCGGACGAGACCACCATGCAGCCCTTCTCGCTGCGGGTGACCACGCCGAGATTGACGTCGTTGCGCAGCTGCTTCAGCGCCGTGTCGAAATCCGACGTCATGTAGAGCGAGTGCAGCTCGGACTCGTTGGCGAACACGATGTCCACGGTGCCGTTGCGCATCAGGGACAGGAACTCGTCGCGATAGCGATCGACGCAGAAGGAATCCGACAGCGTCAGCGCCACTTTGCGTCTGGCGTCATGGGCGATCTTGGCCGCCTTGACGAAGGCGTCCTTGGCGTTCTTGGGGTCCCAGAGATAACCTTCGAGATAGACGATACCGGCAGAGGCGATCTCGGCCGGGTCGATATCGGCCGGCGACAAATCCTGCGCTGCGCCGAGATAGGTGTTCATGGTGCGCTCGCCGTCATCCGTGACGAGGATGTAGGAGCAGCCGGTGGCAGGACCGTCCGTCGCGGCGGGCGTGTTGAAGGCGACGCCGGCAGCGCGGATGTCGTGGACATAGAGCTTGCCGATCTGGTCGTCCTTGACCTTGCCGACATAGGCCGCGCGCGCCCCCAGGCTGCCGATGCCGACGATGGTGTTGGCGGCAGATCCCCCCGAGACTTCCGTGGCCGGCCCCATGTCTTTGTAAATGGCCGCCGCCCGCGCCTCGTCGATCAGGGACATGCTGCCCTTGGCCATGCCGTGCCTGGCCAAAAAGGCCTCGTCGGTCCTGACCAGCACGTCGAACAGCGCGTTGCCGATGCCGAGAACGTCATATTTCACGTCAGCCATTCACCTTGATCCTGTCTGGCGGATTGCGGACCTTACGGAAATCCGCTTCCTGTTACCCTGAAATCCGGCTCGCGGCCTATCACGACCGGCCCTTCGCGGGCAAGCAACGGTATTATTCAAGCGCAATGATCCGCTCCTTCCTGACAGTCTCGACGGGAACGCTGGCCTCGCGGCTGCTGGGTTTTGCCCGCGATTCCATGATTGCCGCCCTGCTCGGCACGGGTGCCGTGGCGGACGCGTTTCTGGCCGCCTTCCAGCTCGTCAACGTGGTGCGCCGGCTGCTCAGCGAGGGGGCGCTGAATGCGGCGCTGATCCCGGCCTGGCTGCGGGTCCGCAACCGCGATGGCGAGCGAGCCGCCTCGGCATTCGCCGGACGCGTGCTCGGCACGGTCAGTGTGGGCCTGATCGCGATCTCGGCCGTCATTGCGCTGGTGATGCCGCTGATCATCACGGTCATCGCCCCCGGCTTCCTCGGCAACGCGACGCTCGATCTCGCCGTACAGAACGCGCGGCTGATGCTGCCTTATCTCGCCTTCGCCGGCCCCGTCACGGTGCTGATGGGCCTGCTGAACGCACAAGGGCGCTTTGCGCTTACCGCGTTCTCGCCGCTGCTGTTCAACATCGCCTTGATCGTGGCGATCGCCGTGCTGCTGGCCTGGCACAAAGATGCGGCGTTCGCGGCGTGGATGCTGGCGGCGACCGTCGGACTTGCCGGCTTGCTGCAACTCCTGATGTTGCTGTCGCAACGAAGCGCGCGCCTCGCGACGCCGCTGCGCATGAGCTTCGACAAGGAGATGCGCGGCTTCTTCGCCAAGGCCATTCCCGGCATGATCGCAAGCTCCGGGCCGCAATGGCTGATGGTGGCCGGTGCGATCATCGCATCCGCGACGCCGTCCGCGGTGTCCTGGCTCTATTTCGCCAACCGCCTGATCGAGCTGCCGCTCGGCATCGTCGGCGTCGCGATGGGCACCGTGCTGGTGCCGGAGCTGACGCGCGCTGTCGGAAGCTCCGACCGCGAGGCGGTGGCGCATGCGCAATCGCGTGCGCTGGAGCTTGCGACCGGGCTGGCGCTGCCGGCGACGCTCGGCCTGATCGTGCTGGCCGAGCCGATCGTCCGGCTGTTGTTCGAGCATGGCGCATTCGGCCCGGAGGACAGCGTTGCCACGGCGCATGCGCTGACGTGGCTGGCGCTCGGCCTGCCGGCGCATGTGCTGATCAAGGCGCTATCGCCGGCCTTCTATGCCCGCAGCGACACGATGACGCCGCTTCTCGCCACGGCTAAGGGTTTTGTGGTCGCGGTGTTGCTCGCGGTCCTGCTCGGCCATTTTTTCGGCGCGAGCGGGATTGCGGCGAGTATCGCGGCCGGTGCCTGGAGCAGCGCTCTCTCGCTGCTTCGGAAAGGCGCCGGCGAATTCGGCTTCTCGATCGACCTTGCTGCCCGCAAGCGGCTGCCGCGGATCATGCTCGCAGCGGCCGCCATGGGCGCCTCGCTCTGGCTGACCACGGGACTCGTGCCCTCGGAGGCGCACGGCCTGATCCAATTCATCGTGCTGGGCCTGCAGATCGGGGCCGGGATTGCCGTCTATGGCCTGCTGCTGCAAATCCTCGGCGCGGCCTCGTGGCGCGAGGCGGTTAACGCCTTGAAGCGTCCCACCTGAACAGGCCGCGCTTGCGAATTGCCCTTGACGGGGCAGCGCCGCTGTTGGAAACGACGGCCGAATACCTATGGGAAAGCTTGACCATGCCATTCGTTGAACGGGTCTTTTCGGGCGTCCAGCCGACGGGCAATCTGCACCTCGGCAATTACCTCGGCGCGATCGTCAACTTCGTGAAGATGCAGGAAACCCACAATTGCATCTATTGCGTCGTCGACATGCACGCGATCACGCAGGGCATCGACGTCTGGGGCGGACCGGCCGAACTCACGCGCAACACCCGCGAGGTCACCGCGGCGTTCATCGCAGCCGGCATCGATCCGAAGAAGCACATCGTGTTCAACCAGAGCCAGGTCTCGGGCCATGCCGAGCTCGCCTGGATCTTCAATTGCGTCGCGCGCATGGGCTGGCTCGGCCGCATGACCCAGTTCAAGGAGAAGGCCGGCAAGGACCGCGAGAACGCCTCGGTGGGCCTCTTCGACTATCCCGTGCTGATGGCGGCGGACATCCTGCTGTACCGCGCCACGCACGTGCCGGTCGGTGAGGACCAGAAGCAGCATCTCGAGCTCTCGCGCGACATCGCGCAGAAGTTCAACAACGACTTCGGCGACTCCATTCGCGCCCAGGGCGCCAATGACGGCCTGTTCTTCCCGCTGCCGGAACCGTTGATCACGGGCCCGGCGACGCGCGTGATGAGCTTGCGCGACGGCACCAAGAAGATGTCGAAATCCGATGCCTCGGACAATTCGCGCATCAATCTGACCGACGATGCCGACACCATCGCGCAGAAGATCCGCAAGGCGAAGACCGATCCGGAGCCACTGCCGTCGGAGGAAAAGGGGCTGGAAGCCCGCCCCGAAGCCGACAATCTCGTCGGCATCTTCGCCGCGCTCTCCGGCCGCGCCAAGGCCGACGTGCTGCGCGAATTCGGCGGCGGCCAGTTCTCCAGCTTCAAGAACGCGCTGGCGGAGCTGTGCGTGACGAAGCTCGCGCCGATCGCAGGCGAAATGAAGCGCCTCGTTGCCGACCCCGGCCATATCGATTCGATCCTCAACGATGGATCCGACCGGGCCCGCGCGCTCGCCGACGAGACGATGAAGCTTTCGAAGGATATCGTCGGCTTCATCTACCGGCGCTAGAGACGGCCGGCGCCGGCGCGCCGGCCGCATCTCCTCTCCCCAAGCTTGCGGGAGTGTGGCAGCATGCCGTCCCTGCACATTCCGGGATAGGCATGACCAGCAAACGACTTTGCTACGAGCCGGGTCACAAGCCCAAATGCCTCGTCATCGTCGACGACACCGCCGAATGGGATCGCGCGGTCTACTATGCCAGTCGCTGGGCGATCCGCGCCGGTGGCGGCGTGGTGATGCTGCGTATCATCGAGCCCGAACAGCAGACCCAGGAATGGCTGGGGGTCGCCGACATCATGCGCGCCGAAGCGCAGGAAGCGGCGGAGGCCGCGCTCGACCGCGCCGCCGGCCGCGCCAACGGCATCGCCGCGATCACCCCGGAGCGGGTCATCCGCGAAGGCGCCGCGATGGAACAGCTGCTCGCGGTGATCGACGAGGATCCCGACATCGCCATGCTGGTGCTCGCCGCGAACCCGGGCGCGGAGGGGCCGGGGCCGTTGGTCTCCTTGCTGGCGCACGCGCTTGGCACGTTCCCGATTCCCGTGACGATCATTTCCGGCGCGCTGAGCGACGAAAGCGTAGATTCGCTGTCGTAGCTTGGAGCCTTCGTCATGCCCGGGCTTGTCCCGGGCATCCACGTCCTTGGCGCTGTACGAAGCAAGGCGTGGATGGCCGGGTCAAGCCCGGCCATGACGGGACGGAGCGACCCATAACCCGCTGATAGGACAGCAGAATGCCCCACTCTCCCCTTGATCGTGCGTTCTCCGTCGCCATCTGCTAGGGAATAGGGCAACGCGCCGGCCTTGAACCGGCGACGTCTGGAGAAAACCATGTTCATTCAAACCGAAGCCACACCCAATCCCGCCACGCTGAAGTTCATTCCCGGCCGCGTCGTAACCGACGGCAACCCCATGGAATTTTCGAGCCGTGAGGCCGCAACGCGCTCGCCGCTCGCGGAAAAGCTGTTCGAGGTGCCCGGCGTCGCCGGCGTGTTCTACGGATCGGACTTCATCACCGTGACCAAGGCGGGCGGTGAATGGCAGCAGCTCAAGCCCGCGATTCTCGGCGCCATCATGGAGCACTACATGTCCGGCGCGCCCCTGCTCGCGGACGGGGCGGCTGCCGATGATGCCGATATCGACGACGAGGACGAGTTCTTCGATGAGGCCGATGCCGAAACGGTCGACATGATCAAGGACCTGATCGAGACCCGCGTGCGGCCGGCGGTCGCCAATGACGGCGGCGATATCACCTTCCGCGGCTTCAAGGACGGCATCGTCTATCTCAACATGAAGGGCGCCTGCTCCGGCTGCCCGTCATCGACCGCGACGCTGCAGCACGGCATCCAGAATCTGCTCAAGCATTTCGTGCCCGACGTGGTCGAAGTCCGGCCGATGTGATCGGTCAGCGAATGGCGAGGTGCGAATGGCGAATGGCAATCCGATCGGCTAGACTGTTCGCTATTCGCCACTCGCCATTTGCTTTTCCATGCTGATCCTCGCCATCGATACTGCCCTCGACGCCTGCTCCGTCGCCGTGCTCGACACCGATGCCGGCGCGCTCCTCGCGCAGGAGCAGCTTCTCATGAAGCGCGGCCATGCCGAGGCCTTGATGCCGATGATCGCGCGCGTCATGCAATCGGCCGATCTCGCCTTCACCGCGCTCGACCGCATCGCGGTCACCGTCGGCCCAGGAAGCTTCACCGGTCTGCGAGTCGGCATTTCGGCGGCGCGCGGCCTGGCGCTCGCGGCCGAGCGGCCGGCGATCGGCCTCACCACCCTATCGGCCTATGCCGCCGCCATCGTTGGCCAGAGCAAATCGGCGCCGGTGATCTCGGCGATCGACGCGCGGCACGACCATGTTTATTTCCAGGTCGTCGCCGGCGACGGCAGCCAGCTGGTTCGGCCGCGCGTCGCTTCCATCGACGAGGCGATCGCGGCCTCGCAATTCGGCGCGCCGCATCTGGTCGGCAATGCCGCAAACATCCTCGCCGAGCGCTGGCCGAAAGACAGCGAGCAGCCGGTCGCGGTCGAGGCGCAAGCAGCGCCTGACATCAGCTGGATCGCATGGCTCGGCGCCGCCGCCGATCCCGAGACTAATCCGGCGCGGCCGTTCTACCTGAAAGCGCCCGACGCCAAGCCGCCGGCACAACCCCCATTTGCAGCTCAAGCCGCGACCTCATGATGAGATGGCTGTCGGAATGGTGGCGCGGCGGCACCGCCGCCGTCGAGCCCGCGTCGCTGCGTGACGCCGCGCGGCTGGCGCAGCTGCACGGCGCTTCGTTCGCACACGGCTGGGGCGAAGGCGAATTCGAGAGCATGCTCAGCGAGCGCAACACGCTCGTGCATCGGCTGCGCCGGGGCCGCAGGACGATCGGATTCGCGGTATCGCGGATCGGCGCGGACGAGGCGGAAATCCTCTCGATCGCGGTGGATCAGGCCCATCGCGGCCGCGGCCTCTCCCGCACGCTGCTAATGACCCATCTCGGACATCTCGCAGGGCGCGGCGTGCGCACAATATTTCTCGAGGTCGAGGAAAACAACCAGCCGGCCCGACGGCTCTATGACGGGTGCGGATTCGTGGTGGTCGGGCGCCGCGAACGCTACTATAAGCAGCCCGACGGGGAACATTTGAACGCCCTTCTGATGCGGCGTGACTTGTCGTAACATCGGTGCCAGAAAGCGCCCCGCCAGGCAGACAAACTATGACCGCACTGAAACCTTCTTCCGCATCCAAGGCGTCCGGCATCGAGGCGCGCTGTGCCGCCACCGGCATGCGTATGACCGAGCAGCGCCGCGTCATCGCGCGCGTGCTCGCGGAGGCCGTCGATCATCCCGATGTCGAGGAATTGTACCGGCGCTGCGTCGCGGTCGACGACAAGATCTCGATCTCGACCGTGTATCGCACCGTCAAGCTGTTCGAGGACGCCGGCATCATCGAGCGCCACGATTTCCGCGAGGGTCGCGCCCGCTACGAGACGATGCGCGACAGCCACCACGATCACCTCATCAATCTGCGCGACGGCAAGGTGATCGAGTTCACCTCCGAGGAGATCGAGAAGCTGCAGGCGGAAATCGCCCGCAAGCTCGGCTACAAGCTGGTCGACCACCGGCTCGAGCTCTATTGCGTCCCGCTCGACGACGACAAGCCGACATCCTGATTTAGTGCCAATCGATCTCATCATCTTCGATTGCGACGGCGTGCTCGTGGACAGCGAGGTGATCTCCTGTCGCGCCCATGCGGACGTGCTGACGCGGCACGGTTATCCGATCACCTCGGAGCAGGTCCTGGTCCGCTTCCTCGGCGTATCCGAGAAGGACGCACGACTGATGGTCGAACAGGAGATCGGCCGCAGCCTCCCGGGTGACCTGGAGCAGCAGATCAGCGCGGCCACGCTGCAATTCTACGCCAGCGATTTGCAGCCGATCACCCATGTGGCCGCGGCGATCGCCGCAATCGATCTGCCGAAATGCGTCGCATCGAGCGGCACGCCGGAGAAGATCCATCACGGCCTGACATGCGCCGGGCTCTACGAGTTGCTCGCCCCGCACATCTTCTCGGCAAGTCAGGTCGCACGCGGCAAGCCGGCGCCTGATCTGTTCCTGTTTGCCGCCGCGCAGATGAAAGTCGCGCCGGAACGGTGCGTCGTGATCGAGGACAGCGTCCCCGGGGTAACCGGCGCACACGCCGCCGGGATGACCGTGCTGGGCTTTCACGGCGGCAGCCACTGCCCGCCGGGACACGCCGAAAGGCTGCGCGCCGCCGGCGCCGGATTGACGTTCGACGACATGCGGCAATTGCCCGAGCTGGTCCGGCGAAGTCTGGGTTTGCCCAAGCTTCAGTCGTAGAGCACGGTGAGACTATGGACGAGCAACACGACATAGCTCTGATCGGCGCCGGTGAGGACGAAAGGGCCGTGTTCACGGAGTACGAAATCGGTCCCGTCTGCAAGCTGACCTGCGCTTACCGCGGCAAGACGATCGAAGCCGAGGCCCCCGATTTCTTCGAGGCGCTCTGCCTGATCCGCCGTCAGCTCGAGCCCGAGGGCCTCATCCCGTTCTGCTACGGCGCCAGCCTCAACGTGTATCCGTCAGGAATGGCGAGGGACATGGGCGCCGGGCTCGAGGCATATCGGATGAAGAAAGGCATCCATGCGCGCATGGCCGACCTCGTCGAAATCTTCACTTCTGGGCCCGATGTGATCCCGGCCTCGGTCGACGCGCAGGAAGCGTTTTGGCGGGAATGGCTCGCCACTCCTCGTGTGTAGCGCGAAATTCACGCAAAGAGAGCCACTTTCGGGGTTTTGGAGCAAGATTCGGCTCCGCCCCCTCTGGGAGTCCCCCAGAATGACCCCTTGAAGCCCCATTCGCTGGATTTTCCCCCCTCCAGCCTATATCTGAAGGCCGTCCTCCACCTCAATTTCGGGTTCCATGACGCCGCCGCGCAAGCTGCACATCAAATCATATGGCTGCCAGATGAACGTCTACGATGCCCAGCGCATGGTGGACACGCTGGCTCCGGAAGGATTCGTGGAGACGGCGAGTGCCGAGGAGGCCGACCTCGTCATCCTCAACACCTGCCATATCCGCGAGAAGGCCTCGGAAAAAGTCTATTCCGAGCTCGGCCGCCTGCGCGTCGCCAAGGATGAGGCCGCACGTGGCGGGCGCACCATGCAGATCGCGGTCGCGGGCTGCGTGGCGCAGGCCGAAGGCGAGGAGATCGTGCGCCGGGCCCCTGCCGTCGACGTCGTGGTGGGACCGCAAAGCTATCATCACCTGCCGGAGCTGTTGAAGCGCGCCGGCAACGAAGGCCGCGCGATCGAGACCGAATTCCCGGCCGCCGACAAGTTCGACTTCCTGGCCCAGCCCAAGCCCGATGCGATCCGCGCGCGCGGCATTTCCGCCTTCGTCACGGTGCAGGAAGGTTGCGACAAGTTCTGCACCTTCTGCGTCGTGCCCTACACGCGCGGCTCGGAAGTCTCGCGGCCGGTCGCAAAAATCGTCGACGACGTGAAGCGGCTCGCCGACAACGGCGTGCGCGAGCTCACGCTGATCGGGCAGAACGTCAACGCCTATCATGGCGAGGGACCGGACGGGAAAGCCTGGCCGCTCGGCCGGCTGCTCGAGCATCTGGCGACGATTCCCGGCATTGCGCGGCTGCGCTATTCGACCAGCCATCCGCGCGACGTCGACGACAGCCTGATCGCGGCCCACCGCGATCTCGGTGCCCTGATGCCCTTCGTGCACCTGCCGGTGCAATCGGGCTCGGACCGTATTCTGGCGGCCATGAACCGGAAACATACCGCCGATGATTACCGGCGGGTCATCGACCGTTTCCGTACCGCGCGCCAAGACATTGCTTTTTCATCAGATTTCATCGTCGGCTTTCCCGGGGAGAGCGAGCAAGATTTTCTCGCCACTCTCGCGCTTGTCACGCAAATCGGCTACGCTGCGGCTTATTCGTTCAAATACTCCGCCCGGCCGGGAACGCCGGCCGCGGATATGCAGGAGACGGTGTCCCCCGCCGAGATGGACCAGCGATTGGAGCGGCTCCAGGAACTGATCGACAGCCAGCAATCGGCCTTCAACAAGGCCGCGATTGGCTCAACGGTCGACGTGCTGTTCGAACGTCCGGCGCGCAAGGACGGCCAGATCGTCGGCCGCACCGCTTTCCTCCAGCCCGCTCACGTGATGGCCTCGCCCGACATCATCGGACACATCCTGCCTGTCAGGATCGACAGCCTCGAGCGCTATAGCTTTCTCGGCGAGCTCGCCACGCTGCGCAATGCACGCGAGCCCGTCTTATCGCAAGCCAGTGGAGCCTGAACCCTTGCCAAAAAGCGCATCGGATTCGTCTTCTATCGCTCCCAGCCGCAAATTTGACCGCGACATGCAAGTTCCGCCAGAGACCCAGGTCGTCATCGACTTCGACGACAACCGTGCCGCATCTGCGCTGGTCGGCCCCTACGGCCAGCACCTCGCGCAGATCGAGCGCCGGCTCGGCGTCGTCGTCGATTCCAAGGGCAACCACATCACGATCGGCGGCACGCGCGACGGCTGCGACGCCGCACGCCGCGTGCTGGAGATGCTCTACGCGCAGGCCGCGAAGGGACAGGATCTCGACCAGGGCGAGGTCGAAGGTGCGATCCGTGCCGTCATTGCCCAGGGCTCGCTGTTCGAGTTCGACGCCAAATCGACGAAATCGGCCTTCGACAGCATCAACTTACGCAAACGCCCGGTGCGGGCGCGCACCGCCGCGCAGGACTCCTACATCCGTGCGCTGAAGCGCCACGAGCTGGTGTTCGGCATCGGCCCCGCCGGCACCGGCAAGACCTGGCTCGCGGTCGCGCATGCCGCGCAGCTGTTCGAGCGCAAGGAGGTCGACAAGATCATCCTGTCGCGCCCCGCTGTGGAAGCCGGCGAAAGGCTCGGCTTCCTGCCCGGCGATCTCCGCGAGAAGGTCGATCCGTATCTGCGGCCGATCTACGACGCGCTCTACGACCTCATGGATGCGCGCATCGTCGAGCGCGCGCTGCAGACCGGCGAGATCGAGATCGCGCCGCTGGCCTTCATGCGCGGCCGCACCCTCACCAACGCCGCCATCATCCTGGACGAGGCGCAGAACACCACGTCGATGCAGATGAAGATGTTCCTGACGCGCCTCGGCGAGAACAGCCGCATGATCGTGACCGGCGATCCCTCGCAGATCGACTTGCCGAACGGCCAGACCTCGGGCCTGGCCGAAGCGACCCGCCTCCTGGGCGGCGTCGAGGGCATTGCCCAGGTTCATTTCAAAGCCGAGGACGTGATCCGCCACGAACTCGTGGCGCGGATCGTCGCCGCCTATGAAGGTTCGCCGCAGCGGCCGGCCACCGATAAATCCTGACGGGACAGCAGCCGGACCCTCCGGGCGCGAACACGGCGCTCACGCTCCGAACAAAGACAATGTCACATCCGAACCTTCCCATGACCGAGGTCCTCGCCGTCGCCGATTGCTGGCAGCGCGAGCCCGATTCCGAAGCCGTGATCCAGCGCGCGGTCGCGGCCGCCGCCGAGAGTGTCGACGAAGACGTTGCCGACGCGGAAGTGGCGGTGATGCTGACCGATGATGCCGGCATCCGCACCCTCAACAGCAACTGGCGCGGCATCGACAAGCCGACCAACGTGCTGTCGTTTCCCGCGCTCCAGCCGGAGGGCGAGTGGAAGGTGGGCGATGCACCGCGCATGCTCGGCGACATCGCGATCGCCTACGAGACCATGCGGCGCGAAGCGGACGAGGAGCACAAGCCGTTCGACCACCATTTGAGCCATCTCGCCGTGCACGGCTTCCTGCACCTGATCGGCTACGACCACGAGAACGACGCCGACGCCGAGGAGATGGAAGCGCTGGAGACGCAGATCCTGGCTCATTTGGGAATTCCCGATCCCTATGCAGACCGCGCAGGGACGCACTGAGATGCCGGATTCCGACCCGATTCAGGACAACCCGCGCCACACGGCCAATCTTCCCGTCGTGGTGACCGAAGGCGAGGTGATGCGCCCAACCGCGGAAGGATGGCTGCTGCGCGCCATCCGGACGCTGTTCGGCTGGAAGGCGGGATCGGTGCGCGACGACCTGCAGGTCGTGCTCGATGCGACGACGCCTGGCGACTCCGGCTTCTCCGCGGTCGAGCGCACCATGCTGCGCAACATCCTAGGACTGCACGAGCGCCGCATCGCCGACGTCATGGTGCATCGCGCCGACATCATCGCGGTGAAGCGCGACATCCCGCTCGGCGAGTTGATGGACCGTTTCGAGAGCGCCGGTCATTCTCGCCTCGTGGTCTACAACGAGACGCTCGACGATCCCGTCGGCATCGTCCACATCCGCGACCTGCTCGCCTTCATGACGGCGCGCGCCCGCGTGGCGGAGGCCACCAAGACCAAGCGCAAGAAGCCGCTGCCGGCCGGGCTCGATCTCCGCGCCGTCGATCTCGCGCTGCCGCTCGAGGATGCGCGCATCATCCGCAAGCTGCTCTACGTGCCGCCATCGATGCGGGCGATCGACCTGCTCGCGCAGATGCAGGCCACGCGCATCCATCTGGCGCTGGTGGTCGACGAATATGGCGGCAGCGACGGGCTGGTTTCGATCGAGGACATCGTCGAGCAGATCGTCGGCGAGATCGACGACGAGCACGACAGCGACGAGCCGCCCTCGATCGTGCGCCTGCCCGACAACGCCTTCATCGCCGACGCTCGCGCCAGCCTCGACGACGTCCGCTCGGTGATCGGCGAGGATTTCGTCACCGGCGAAGCCGGCGAGGAGGTGGAGACGCTGGGCGGCTATCTCGTCAGCTTCGTCGGACGCCTGCCGGTGCGCGGCGAGGTGATCTCGGGCCCCGGCAATTACGAGGTCGAGGTGCTCGATGCCGATCCGCGCCGCGTCAAGCGGCTGCGCATCTCGACGCGGAAGGAACGTCCCGCGCCGCGGACCCAGCGCGAGAGCCGGCGCCGCGAGGCCACGCCCGAGGGCGGCCAGCCGCCGGCCAGCGACACGCCGAGCCCGCCGCCAAGCGACGGGACCGGCCAACAGTGAGTCCGTTGCAGCGACTTCGGCAGATCGCGCTTGCCATCATCCTCGCCTGGGGATGGAAGCGCGCGATCATCGCCATGGGGTGCGGAGCACTGTCGGTGCTGGCGCTGGCGCCGTTCAATTTCTTTCCAGTGCTGTTCATCACATTTCCAGTGCTGGTCTGGCTGATCGACGGCACTGGGGCCGGACGATATGGCGGCGTCCCGGCTGCGGCGCTGACCGGCTACTGGTTCGGGCTGGGCTATTTCGTGCCCGGCCTCTACTGGATCGGCTACGCCTTCTTCGTCGATGCCGATGTGTTCGCCTGGCTGACGCCCTTCGCCGTGCTCGGCCTCCCGGCCTATCTGTCCATCTTCACCGCCATCGGCTTCGCGCTGGCCCGCCTGCTCTGGACCAAGAACGCCACGCGCGTGCTTGCGCTCGCGGCAAGCCTCACGTTGAGCGAATGGCTGCGCGGCCACGCGCTGACCGGCTTCCCTTGGAACGCATTCGGCTATGCGCTATCCGAGCCGCTGCCGCTGGCGCAGACGGCGTCGCTGATCGGCCTGTGGGGCATGACGTTCCTGACGGTTGCGATCTTCGCCAGCCCCGCGACCCTGATCGACCGCACGCCCGATCGTCGCCTGCAATGGCGTGTGCCGGTGGCGGCAATTGCGCTCTTGCTTGGCATGAGCATCTTTGGCGCGATCCGCCTGTCGCTGCATCCGACCACGATGATATCCGGCGCCAAGCTGCGCCTGATGCAACCGAACCTGCAGCAGGACGCCAAGTTCAACTACGCCGCCAAGGCGGAGGTGATGAAGAAATATTTGGCGCTGTCGGACCGCGCTTCCGGCCCGCAATCGACCGGTGTCGCCGCTGCCACCATCCTGATCTGGCCGGAATCCGCTTTTCCGTTCTTCCTGACCCGCGAAGCCGACGCGATGGCGCAAATTGCCGATCTGCTGCCGAAAGGCACCGTGCTGATCACGGGATCGGTCCGCGCGCCTGACCTACCGCGGGGCACGCCGATCACGCGTGCCTATAATTCGATCTACGTCATCGATCACGACGGCAGCGTGCTCGCAGTGTACGACAAGTTGCATCTGGTGCCGTTTGGAGAATTTCTTCCCTACCAGGGACTGATGGAGAAGCTCGGTTTCGAGCAACTGACGCGTGTGCGCGGCGGCTTCATTCCGGGCACCGTGCGGCATGCGCTGCCGGTCCCCGGTGCACCACCCGCACTTCCGCTGATCTGTTATGAGGCCATTTTTCCCGGCGAAGTGGCCGGACGCAATGAGCGTCCAGGCTGGATCGTGAATCTCACCAATGATGGCTGGTTCGGCATCTCGACCGGCCCCTATCAGCATCTGGAGCAGTCGCGGATGCGCGCGATCGAGCTCGGATTGCCGCTGGTCCGCTCGGCCAATACCGGTGTCTCCGCGGTGATCGATCCGGTCGGCCGCACCGTTGCCAGCCTCGGTCTCGGAATCGAAGGCATTTTGGATGCAAACCTGCCCGCCGCGATCCCGCCGACCGTCTATGCGCGGGTGGGCGATGCGCCTGCAGCCATGCTCGTCGCGCTGGCCGTGATTCTGGCCCTCCGCCGACGCGTCACCAAACGGCTGCCCTGATCGCAGCTTCGCCAGCAGCGGCCGGAAGCTTTTGACAACCGCAGTCCCACGGTTGACAGACTGCACACGGGCTCCCCATTCTGCACCGGCTGCAAAAGACAGTGGTGCATTGCTAAATTTCTCCGCAATGTTTCCCAATAAGAGGGTTTGATTTGACGTTGCTTGCACCTGAGGCACTCCAGTTGATTGCGCTTAAGGTGGTGTTTGGAGGGCTGAGGAAATGTCGAAAGCGCCCAACCCTGTTGACAAATATGTCGGCAGTCGCGTGCGTATGCGCCGCATCATGTTGGGCATGAGCCAGGAAAAGCTCGGTGAAGCTTTGGGCCTGACTTTCCAGCAGATTCAGAAGTACGAGAAGGGCACCAACCGGGTCGGCGCCAGCCGCATCCAGCAGATCGCCGAGATTTTGCAGGTGCCGGTGTCGTTCCTGTTTGAAGGCGGTCCGAGCGGCGTAGCGGGGCCGAATGGCTTCGCCGAAGGCGCTTCGCCCTCTTACGTGTCGGACTTTCTCGCGACCTCCGAAGGCCTGGCCCTGACCAAGGCGTTCACGCGAATCACCGATTCGAAGATGCGCCGCTCGATCGTCGATCTCGTCGAGCAGATCGCGGCTCGCGAAGGCCCCGACAAGCGCTGACGCGCCGTCTCAATGGCGATTTGAGACCGCGTCAAATCTGGCCTATGTCGTCATTTATGGCCGCGCCTTGATGCGCGCCCGCTTCGATGATGCGATTCAAAGGCACAGATGCGCCCATGACCAGCTCCAATTGGTTCGATTCTCAAACTATTCTCGATGGCATCCGCCGCTGGGTGGAAGTCGAGACGCCGACGGAAGCGCCTGAACAGGTCAACAAGCTGGTCTCCATGGTCGCGGAGCAATACCGCGATCTGCCCGTCACGCTCGAGCGCGTCGCCGGTACCGATGGCTGCGGCGATCATCTGCTGGCGCGGTCGAATTGGGGCCAGGACCGGCCGGGCATCCTGGTGCTGAGTCACCTCGATACCGTTCATCCCCTCGGCTTCATCGAGCGCCTGCCGTTCAAGGTCGAAGGCGACGTCGCGTTCGGTCCCGGCATCTACGACATGAAGGGCGGCGCCTATATCGCCCATCACGCATTTGCTGCGCTCTGCGCCGAGGGTGATCGCTCGCCGCTCGGCATCACGCATTTGTTCACCTCCGACGAGGAGATCGGCAGCCCGACCTCGCGCGCACTCATCGAGCAGGAAGGGCGCAAGGCCAAATACGTGCTGGTGACCGAACCGGCGCGTGACGGCGGCAGGATCGTCACAGGACGCAAGGGCGTCGGACGCTTCCGCGTGTCCATCAAGGGCGTGCCGGCGCATGCCGGCTCCCGGCCCGAAGACGGCCGCAGCGCCGTCCGCGAGCTCGCCAATATCATCCTGGCGCTGGAAGGGATGAACGACCTCGCGCGCGGCGTCACCGTCAATGTCGGCGTGGTGCGCGGCGGCACGCGCCCCAACGTCACGCCGGAAGAAGCCTTCGCCGAAGTCGATCTGCGCGTGCTGAGCCTGAAGGACGCGGACGAGTTCGTCGGCAAGATTCTCGCTTTGACCTCGAAGACCGACGGCGTCAGCGTCGTGGTCACGGGCGGGCTCAATCGGCCGCCTTACGAGAAGAGCAATGCAGGCGCCTCGCTGTACGAGCACGCGAAGACGCTCGCCGGCGAGATCGGCTTCGAGCTGATCGACACCCACACCGGCGGCGGCTCGGACGGCAATTTCACCGCCGCGCACACCGCAACGCTCGACGGGCTCGGCGTCGACGGCAAGGGCGCGCACACCCATTATGAGCAGCTCTACATCTCCTCGCTTGCGCCGCGCGCGCGGCTGCTCCATCGCCTGTATCAGTCGCTGCGATGAGCGAGCGCAAATCAGACCCCGCGCGCGACGACAGCGAGCGCGCCTTCTTCGGGCGCCGCAAGGGCCACAAGCTCAGGCAGCACCAGGCCGAGCTGGTCGATCATCTGCTGCCGCATCTTGCGCTCGACATCGACAGCGAGACGCCCGCGGACGCGCGCGAGATCTTTGGTCCCGGGACAGAAGATTTGCGGCTTGAGATCGGCTTCGGCGGCGGCGAGCATCTCGCGGCGGAAGCGCAGCACTTCGCAACGACCGGCTTCATCGGCTGCGAACCCTATGTCAACGGCATGGCCAAGATCCTCGCGCAGATCGAGGCCGCCAACATCGGCAACATCCGCCTTTTCGCGGGCGACGCCGCCGAGCTGCTGGCCTGGCTGCCCAAGGCATCGCTGTCGCGGATCGACCTGATCCATCCCGATCCCTGGCCGAAGCGGCGGCACTGGAAGAGGCGCTTCGTCCAGGACAGAACGATCGCCGCGATGGCGCGCGTGCTGAAGCCGAACGGCGAATTCCGTTTCGTTTGCGACATCGACGATTACTGCGCCTGGACGCTGTCGCATCTGGCGCGGTCACAGGATTTCAAATGGCTTGCCGAACGCGCCGACGACTTCAGGCAGCCATGGGCGGGCTACACCATGACGCGCTACGGCCGGAAGGCCGCGCGCGAAGGACGCAAGGCGGCTTATCTGCGGTTCAGGAGAGTCTAGATCATCTGCCGGTTGCGCCAGAAATTCACGACGCGCTCGGCGGTCGCCGGCATCAGGCGCGTGAAGTTCACGCGCGCGGTCTCGATGTCGGCATCGGCGGGCGTGCGATGCGGACCGTACCAGAGCAGGATGAGCGAGCGCACCGTCGGCCAGCCCAGATTCAGCACGCGGCCGACAATGAGAATCGGATCGTAGCGGTCGCCCGAGATGAGGCGGTCGAGAACCGAAAGACGGACGCCGGACATCGCCGAGAGCGACGCGATCGATTCCTCGTATTTGTGCGCCTTGGCAAAGCCCAGCAATGCGCTCTCGCCGAGATGGCCCTCGCGATGCAAGGTGAGCACCGTGCGCTGCGCCCCGGAGAAATCGCGCCGCGGCCCCGGCGGCAACGCGGCCTCCTCGATCGCCGCCATCGCGCGCTTGATCTCGACCTGGCGCGCGGGGTTGACGACGCTGGAGAGGCGGCGGCGGATGACGTCGAGCGTGCCGTCGAGAAGCTGCTTCAGGTTTTCACCGGAAAGATCCGTGCGCTGGCCGATCTTGAGCGTCAGCACCCCGTCCTGCGCCGCGCGCTTGATCATCTCGGAATAGCTGCCCGGCGAGAACGCCGCACCGGCATTGCCGGCGGCGCGGCGCACCACGTCGCGATCGCCGCGCTCGACCAGCACGTCGGTGATCTCAGCCGACAATGTCGGGCGCTCCGTCATCGCCAGCAGATGGCCCTGGCCCTTCAGCCGCGCGATCTCGACCAGAGCGGAATCATCCAGCACGGGTGAGCGGCGCAATACGGGGCCCGCCACCATGATCTCGTTTTCGCGTGCGAGTTGATTGACCAGATGCGGCGGCGCGTTGTTGAGGTGCGAGAAGCGCTCGGCCAGATCGACGCGCGAGGCAAGCTCCGCATGCGGCACGAGATCGATCAGGAGATTGTCGAAGAGATCGATCAGCTCGGGACGAAGGTTGGCGGAATCCTGGAAGAACAGTTCGGAGATGGCGCGCGCGATCTCACCGCGTCGCCGCGGATCACCGCGCTTGACGATATCGTCCAGTCCGGGAATGAGCGACGTGACAACGGTCATGAAACAACTCGATCAGGGCACGCCGCGGGTGCGCCCTTGGTCGAAGCCGCCCCACAATCAGGGAATTTAGCCTCCCCAGGTGAAAGAAGCGTTAGGCCCAGGACGGCGCGAACGACGCCGCGAATCGGGCGCAAAAAGCCTCGTCTGGCCCGCGATGGGCCTTGTCCGGGGGGATCAAAAGCGCTATATCAGCGCCAATTCATCTTCTCATACGATCCGCGTAGTGAGAGTGGGCCCGAAAGGACCCGCTCTTTTTTATTACCTGAACGCGGCTCGGCGGAAGATGCGGCCCGACGCGTGTCGGGAGAGTTCCGAAGCGGGCTTTGAAAATCTTAACCAAGCCTTAACCCAAGCCTTATCCATCGAGCGCCTTGACCCCTGATATGACCGAACCGAACCCTGGTTCCATCGATGCCGAATTGCTGGCCGAGCCGAGGCTCGTGGTCGAGCCGGGCGTGGCGGCACGGGTGTCCGCGGTCGCAGAGCCGGTGCTCGAGGGCATGGGCTACCGCCTGGTGCGGATCCGCATTTCCGGCGAGGCCGGCTGCACGGTGCAGATCATGGCCGAGCGGCCGGACGGCTCGATGCAGCTTGAGGATTGCGAAGCGATCTCGCGGGCGCTCTCGCCCGTGCTCGATGTCGCCGACCCCATCGATCGCGCCTATCGGCTGGAAATCTCCTCACCGGGGATCGACCGCCCGCTGGTCCGCCGTTCCGATTTCGAGCGCTATTCCGGCCATCTGGTGAAGATCGACATGGCGGTGGCGCATGAAGGACGCAAGCGGTTCCGCGGCATGCTCGGTGCCGTCGAAGGCGACCGCGTGCATCTGCGTCGCGACGACGTCAAGGCGGGCGCCGATGCCGACGTGCTCCTGACCATGGAGGATATCGGCGAGGCCCGGCTGGTGCTGACCGACGAATTGATTGCGGAATCGATGCGCCGCGGCAAAGCCGAGGAGCGCCAGATGCGCAGGGATCTCGGACTGGAGCCGCCGGCTGCGCCGCACGCGGAGATCAGCGCGAAGATCACCAAGAACACCAAGCCGGCAAAAAAGAAGCCGGCCCCGACCAACACCAAGAAACATCGCCTTGCCGCCGAACGTGCGCGGCGCGGCGAGATCGATCCTGACCAAGGAGACTAGCCATGGCAGTCAGCGCCAATCGACTTGAATTGCTTCAGATCGCCGACGCCGTCGCACGCGAGAAATCGATCGACCGCGGCATCGTGATCGCGGCGATGGAGGATGCCATCGCCAAGGCCGCTCGCGCACGCTACGGCAGCGAGACTGACGTTCACGCCGAGATCGACCCGAAAAAGGGCGAGCTGCGGCTGTCGCGCCACATGCTGGTGGTCGAGAAGGTCGAAAACCACTCCAACCAGATCTCGCTGGTCGACGCGCAGCGCGCCAATCCCGGCGCCCAGGTCGGCGACACCATCGCCGACACCCTGCCGCCGCTGGAATATGGCCGTATCGCCGCGCAGTCGGCCAAGCAGGTCATCGTGCAGAAGGTGCGCGAGGCCGAGCGCGACCGGCAGTACCAGGAATTCAAGGACCGCATCGGCGACATCGTCAACGGCGTCGTCAAGCGCGTCGAATATGGCAGCGTGATCGTCGATCTCGGCCGTGGCGAAGCCATCATCCGCCGCGACGAGATGCTGCCCCGCGAAGTGTTCCGCAACGGCGACCGCGTCCGCGCCTACATCTTCGACGTCCGCCGCGAGACGCGCGGCCCGCAGATTTTCCTCTCCCGCACCCATCCGCAGTTCATGGCGAAGCTGTTCGCGCAGGAAGTGCCTGAGATCTATGACGGCATCGTCGAGATCAAGGCGGTGGCCCGCGATCCGGGCTCGCGCGCGAAAATCGGCGTGATTTCCCGCGATTCCTCGGTCGATCCGGTCGGCGCCTGCGTCGGTATGCGCGGCTCGCGCGTGCAGGCCGTGGTGAACGAATTGCAGGGCGAGAAGATCGACATCATCCCCTGGTCGCCCGACATCGCGACCTTCGTGGTCAACGCGCTGGCGCCGGCCGAAGTGTCCAAGGTCGTCATCGACGAGGACCGCGAGCGCATCGAGGTCGTGGTGCCCGACACCAACAACCAGCTCTCGCTGGCGATCGGCCGCCGCGGTCAGAACGTGCGTCTGGCCTCGCAGCTCACCGGCTGGGACATCGACATCCTGACCGAGCAGGAGGAATCGGAGCGCCGCCAGGCCGACTTCGAGAATTCCACCCGCGTCTTCATGGAATCGCTCAACGTCGACGAAGTGGTCGGCCAGTTGCTGGCCTCCGAAGGCTTCACCTCGGTCGAGGAACTCGCCATGGTGGACCTCAAGGAACTCGCCGGCATCGAGGGTTTCGACGAGGAGACGGCACAAGAGCTCCAGAGCCGCGCTCGCGAATATCTCGAGCAGCAGGAAGCGGAAATCGAGGCACGCCGTAAGGAGCTGGGTGTCGAAGACGCGGTCAAGGACGTGCCCGGCGTCACCTCCAAGATGTTGGTGAAGTTCGGCGAGAACGACATCAAGACGGTCGAAGATCTCGCGGGCTGCGCCACCGACGATCTGGTCGGCTGGACCGAGCGCAAGGAAGGCGGCGAGCAGACCAAATTCCCGGGCGCCCTCGACGGCATCGAAATCTCTCGTGACGACGCCGAAGCGATGATCATGCAGGCCCGCGTCAAGGCCGGCTGGATCACCGAGGCCGATCTCGCCAAGCCAACTGAGGAAGCTGAGGCGACCGAAGATCAGCCGGCTTAAGGGCAAAGGAGAATGTCGCCCGGATGCTTACCGATACTGACCCCGAACTCGACCATGGACCGCGGACCGAAAGGTCCGCGACCATGCGGATGTGCGCGGTCAGTCGGGAGGTCCGGCCGATCGACGAGCTGATCCGCTTCGTCATTTCGCCGCAAGGCGACATAGTTCCAGACCTCAAGCGCAAGCTGCCCGGACGCGGCATGTGGCTCACGGCCTCCCGTGGGGTGGTTGCGGAAGCCGTGCGGCGTCACCAATTTAGCAAGGCCTTCAAGCGCGAGTTGCGCAGCCCTCAGACGCTTCCTGCCGACATTGAGGCGCTCCTGGTCAGGAGCGTGACGGAAGCCCTTGGGATCGCCGCCAAGGCGGGCCAGGTCGTGGCCGGCTTCGGCAAGGTCGAAAGCGCCCTCCGGGAAGGCACGGCCGAGGTCCTGATCCACGCCAGCGACGGGGCCGCGGACGGAATCCGCAAATTGGACATGCTGGCGCGTCAAAATGCCGGGAATCGCGGCGCCAAGCCGCAGATTCCCGTCGTTACCGCACTGAAATCGATAGAATTGGATTTGGCACTTACCCGGTCAAATGTGATACATGCTGCCCTGCTCGCGGGCCCGGCGAGCAAGTCATTCCTGTCACGTAGCCAGATGCTGGTCCGATACCGGATGGCGGACGCTGACAAGACTGCCGAAAAGCCCGGCCAGGATTTCTGAGAGACAAGCACGACCCGATAGGACGGTGCGGCAACGCACAACCGTTAACAAAGATCAGGATTAGGACTGCTGAATGGTTGATACCAAGACCCCTGACGACAAGAAGCTGAGCGTTCCGAGCAAGACGCTATCGCTCAAGCCGCGCGTCGAAACGGGCACTGTGCGTCAGAGCTTCAGCCATGGCCGCAGCAAGCAGGTCGTGGTCGAGAAGCGCGGCAAGCGCCGCATCGACGGCAGCCCTGAGCCGCAGGCTCCCACGGTCGTTGCAAAGCCCGCACCGGCCGCGCCTGCACCTGCTCCCGCACGCCCGGCTCCGCCGCGCAACGCCGGCTCCGGCGTGGTGCTGCGTACGCTGACCGAGGACGAACGTTCCGCCCGCGCCAGCGCGCTGGCCGATGCCAAGGTGCGCGAAGTCGAAGAGCGCCGCCAGGCCGAGGAAGAGGCCCAGCGCCGCGCTGTCCGCGAGGCCGCCGAACGCGCCGACCGCGAGGCCGCCGAATCCCGTCGCAAGGCCGAGGAAGAGCGTCACCGTCACGAGGACGAGGCCAAGCGCAAGGCCGAAACCGAGGCCAAGAAGCGTTTTGGCGAAGGCGAGCAGCCGCAATCCGCGCCGCGCCCCGCAGCGGCGGCCCCGGCTGCTCCCGCGCCGCGCCCCGGCGCACCCGCTGCACGCC
>NZ_JXDL01000001.1:5123757-5223072 GCF_001590795.1 Bradyrhizobium sp. AT1 | reverse complement strand
CGCGCCCCGGCGCACCCGCTGCACGCCCTGGAACCACGACGGCCCGCCCTGGAACAACGACGGCGCGCCCCGGAAGCACCACGCAACGCCCCGGCGGCGGACCAGTGGGTCGCGCGCCAGCGGTCGCGGCCGGACCGGACGAGGACGATGGTCCGCGCCAGATCCGTCGTGGTCCCGGCGGCGCCGCGCGTCCCGTGGTCGCCCCCAAGCCCACCCACAAGCCCGGCCCGCAGAAAGAGCGCGGCCGCCTGACCGTGGTGACCGCCCTCAATGCCGACGAAGTGCGCGAGCGTTCGATCGCCTCGTTCCGCCGCCGCACGCAGCGCCTCAAGGGCCACGCTTCGAACGAGCCGAAGGAAAAGCTCATTCGCGAAGTGGTCATCCCGGAAGCGATCACGATTCAGGAACTCGCCAACCGCATGGCCGAGCGCGCTGTTGACGTCATCCGCATGCTGATGAAGCAGGGCGCGATGCACAAGATCACCGACGTGATCGACGCCGACACAGCGCAACTGATCGCCGAAGAGCTCGGTCACACCGTCAAGCGCGTCGCCGCGTCCGACGTCGAAGAGGGACTGTTCGACGTCACCGACGATTCCACCGACACCGAGACGCGGTCGCCCGTGGTGACCGTGATGGGTCACGTCGACCACGGCAAGACCTCGCTGCTCGACGCGCTCCGTCATGCCAACGTGGTCTCCGGCGAAGCCGGCGGCATCACGCAGCATATCGGCGCCTATCAGGTGGTGTCGCCCGAGAGCGGCAAGAAGATCACGTTCATCGACACGCCCGGCCACGCCGCGTTCACCGCGATGCGTGCCCGCGGCGCCAAGGTCACCGACATCGTCGTGCTGGTGGTCGCGGCCGATGACGGCGTGATGCCGCAGACGGTCGAAGCCATCAACCACGCCAAGGCGGCGCGGGTGCCGATCATCGTTGCCATCAACAAGATCGACAAGCCCGACGCCAAGCCCGAGCGCGTGCGCACCGAGCTGCTCCAGCACGAGGTGCAGGTCGAATCGTTCGGCGGCGACGTCGTCGACGTCGAAGTGTCCGCCAAGAACAAGACCAATCTCGACAAGCTGCTCGAGATGATCGCGCTTCAGGCCGACATTCTCGACCTCAAGACCAATTCGGAACGGCCGGCCGAAGGCACCGTGATCGAAGCCAAGCTCGACCGCGGCCGCGGTCCGGTCGCGACCGTGCTGGTCCAGCGCGGCACGCTCCGGGTCGGCGACATCATCGTCGCCGGCGCCGAGATGGGCCGCGTCCGCGCGCTGATCTCGGATCAGGGCGAGACCGTGCAGGAAGCAGGTCCGTCGGTGCCGGTCGAAGTGCTCGGCTTCAACGGTCCGCCGGAAGCCGGCGATCGTCTCGCCGTGGTCGAGAACGAAGCCCGCGCCCGCCAGGTCACCAGCTACCGCGCGCACCAGAAGCGCGAGAACGCGGCTGCCTCGATCTCCGGCATGCGCGGCTCGCTCGAGCAGATGATGTCGCAATTGAAGACCGCGGGCCGCAAGGAATTCCCGCTGATCATCAAGGCCGACGTGCAGGGCTCGCTGGAAGCGATCCTCGGCTCGCTGGAGAAGCTCGGCACCGACGAAGTCGCAGCCCGCATCCTGCATGCCGGCGTCGGCGGCATCTCGGAATCCGACGTGACGCTGGCCGAAGGCTTCAACGCCGCGATCATCGGCTTCTCGGTTCGAGCCAACAAGGAGGCCGCTGCGGCCGCCAAGCGCAACGGCATCGAGATCCGCTACTACAACATCATCTACGATCTCGTGGATGACGTGAAGAAGGCGATGAGCGGCCTGCTCGCGCCGACCTTGCGCGAAACCATGCTCGGCAATGCCGCCATCCTGGAGATCTTCAACATCTCCAAGGTCGGCAAGGTCGCCGGCTGCCGCGTTACCGACGGCACCGTGGAACGCGGCGCCAATGTGCGCCTGATCCGCGACAACGTCGTCGTGCACGAAGGCAAGCTGTCGACGTTGAAGCGCTTCAAGGACGAAGTGAAGGAAGTCCAGTCCGGTCAGGAATGCGGCATGGCCTTCGAAAACTACCACGACATGCGCGCGGGTGACGTGATCGAGTGTTACCGCGTGGAGACGATCCAGCGCTCCCTGTAAGTCCAAATCTTACCGAAGCGGTCCGGATCTTTTTGAGCTGAAATTGCGGGAGTGCGATGGCCGGATCTTATCCGGCCATCCACCCCTCATTCGTTTCAACAGGACAAATGACAATGCCCGTGTCCCAAACACGGGCATGACGAGGTGATTTTCGACAATGCCACGCCATCATCAGAAGAAGAGTTCCGCCCCCGGCGGAGGCTCGCAACGTCAGTTGCGCGTCGGCGAGCAGGTTCGCCACGCGATGGCCGATATTCTGGCGCAAGGCAATGTGCATGATGCGGATCTCGAAGGTCACATCATCACCGTGCCGGAGGTACGGATGTCGCCCGACCTGAAGCTCGCGACAGTCTATGTAATGCCGCTCGGTGGCCGCGACACCGAAATCGTCATCGCTGCGCTCGAACGCAACAAGAAGTTTCTGCGCGGCGAAGTCGCGCATCGCGTTAACCTGAAATTTGCACCTGATCTTCGTTTCCGCGTCGACGAACGATTCGACGAAGCGGAACGGATCGAGAAGCTTTTGCGAACACCTGCGGTGCAGAAGGATCTCGAACAGGATTTGGAACAGGATCCGGCGACGGATCGGGAAGAAGAGCGATGACGATGGACCCGGCTCACGACACGATCAGCGGCGAACAGGCCGATCAGCGCGACGTGCAGAAAAATAATTTCGCGGACATGAGCGGCAATTCCGAGCCGCATCAGGAGCCGCGCCGCGTCAACAACGATCCGCGTGCCAACAGCAAGCAGAAGGGCAACCAGCCGCGCCGCGACCGGCGCGACGTCCATGGCTGGGTCGTGCTCGACAAGCCGATCGGCATGACCTCGACGCAGGCGGTCGCAGTGCTCAAGCGCCTGTTCAACGCCAAGCGCGCCGGACACGCCGGCACGCTCGATCCGCTCGCCTCGGGCGGTCTGCCGATCGCGCTCGGCGAAGCCACCAAGACCGTTCCCTTCGTGATGGACGGCCGCAAGCGCTACCAGTTCACGGTGTGCTGGGGCGAGGAGCGCGACACCGACGATATCGAGGGCAGGGTGACCGCGACCTCGGACCAGCGTCCGACCCGGGAGGCCATCCTGGCTCTGTTGCCCCGTTTCACCGGGGTGATCGAGCAGATTCCGCCGCGTTATTCCGCGATCAAGGTCCAGGGCGAGCGCGCCTACGACCTCGCCCGCGACGGCGAGGTGGTCGAACTGGCCCCCCGGCCGGTCGAAATTCATCATTTAACCCTTGTGGATCAACCGGATAACGACCACGCCGTGTTCGAGGCCGAATGCGGCAAGGGCACCTATGTCCGGGCGCTGGCCCGCGATATGGGCCGGATTCTCGGCACTTTCGGCCATATTTGCGCGCTTCGGCGGACCCTGGTCGGCCCATTTGGCGAAAACGACATGATTCCGCTGGATCAGCTGGAGGCTTTGTGCGATAGAGCCGCGTCCGGCGAGGGTAGCCTCGCGGACGCGCTTATGCCCGTTGAGACCGCGCTGGACGACATCCCGGCACTGGCCGTCACTCGGGCTGATGCGGCAAGGCTCCATCGGGGTCAGGCCGTTTTGTTGCGCGGACGGGATGCGCCCACTTGTAGCGGCACAGTCTATGTCACGGTGGCAGGCCGTCTTTTGGCGCTTGCTGAAGTTGGCAATGGCGAAATCATCCCCAAGCGTGTGTTCAACCTGACCGGCCTGACTGCCAGCACCGGTCGCAACGAGAGAAATTGACGATGTCGATTGCCGCAGAACGCAAAGCGGAAGTCATCAAGACGAATGCCAACAAGGCCGGCGACACCGGCTCGCCCGAGGTTCAGGTCGCGATCCTGTCGGAACGCATCAACAACCTCACCAACCATTTCAAGACCCACGTGAAGGACAACCATTCGCGTCGTGGCCTCTTGAAGCTGGTCTCGACCCGCCGCTCGCTGCTCGACTACCTCAAGAAGCGGGACGAAGCGCGGTACAAGGCGCTGCTCGAGAAGCACAACATTCGTCGTTAACAGTTCTTGCGCGCGCCATCGGCGCGCGTTTTCGCACGTCGCTTCGAACGAAAGCGCCTATTTTAAGCTTTTTGATCGAGGCTGCGCGCACGTCGGATGCGAGTCGTTGACGGCTGGCATCCGGGGCACGATCGGCGAAGACCGCGGTTCGGTGTTCGCATTCGTGCCGACTGAAAGTCCAGCAGCAATCCGGCGGCTGGGCACAACGGGCAAGGCGCCCGTATGACCCGAAAGGATGGACGCCATCCGAAATCCAAAAACCATGGCAGGATCGCAGGACGCTGATCACCCGCTTCGATCAGCGCCCCGCAATCTTGCGCATGGTTTTTGTTTTTCGAGAGCCGTCTCCTCTTTCGAGAACCCATGAAAGAAGACATCTATGTTCAATAAGCATTCAGTCGAGATCGACTGGGGCGGACGCCCTCTCAAGCTGGAAACCGGCAAGATCGCCCGCCAGGCCGACGGCGCCGTCGTCGCCACCTATGGCGAGACCGTGGTGCTTGCCACCGTCGTCGCGGCGAAGGCGCCGCGTGAAGGCGTCGACTTCCTGCCGCTGACCGTCGACTACCAGGAAAAAACCTACGCTGCGGGCCGCATTCCCGGCGGCTATTTCAAGCGCGAGGGCCGTCCGACCGAGAAGGAGACGCTGGTCTCCCGCCTGATCGACCGTCCGATCCGTCCGCTGTTCGTCGACGGCTGGCGCAACGAGACCCAGGTAATCGTCACCGTGCTCTCGCATGACATGGAAAACGATCCCGACATCGTCGCGCTGGTGGCCTCGTCCGCGGCGCTGACCCTGTCCGGCGCGCCGTTCAAGGGCCCGATCGGCGCGGCCCGCGTCGGCTTCGCCAATGACGAGTTCATCCTCAACCCGACGCTCGACGAAATGGTCGACACCCAGCTCGACCTCGTCGTCGCCGGTACCGCCGACGCCGTCCTGATGGTGGAATCGGAAGCCAAGGAGCTGAACGAAGACATCATGCTCGGCGCCGTGATGTTCGGTCACCGCCACTTCCAGCCGGTGATCAACGCGATCATCGAGCTCGCCGAGAAAGCCGCCAAGGAGCCGCGCGAAGTCACCGTCATCGACAATTCCGCGCTCGAGAAGGAAATGCTCGGCCTCGTCGAGCAGGAGCTGCGCGCCGCCTACGCCATTCCGGTCAAGCAGGATCGCTACGCCGCGGTCGGCAAGGTCAAGGAAAAGGTGATCGCCCACTACTTCCCGGAGGGCCAGGAGCCGAAATACGACAAGCTGCGCATCGGCGCCGTGTTCAAGGAGCTCGAGGCCAAGATCGTTCGCTGGAACATCCTCGACACCGGCAAGCGCATCGACGGCCGCGACAGCAAGACCGTGCGCAATATCGTCGCCGAAGTCGGCGTGCTGCCCCGCGCCCACGGCTCGGCGCTGTTCACCCGCGGCGAAACCCAGGCGCTGGTCGTGACCACGCTCGGCACCGGCGAGGACGAGCAGTACATCGACGCGCTGTCGGGAACGTACAAAGAGACGTTCCTGCTGCACTACAACTTCCCTCCCTACTCGGTCGGTGAGACCGGCCGCCTCGGCGGCACCAAGCGCCGCGAGATCGGCCATGGCAAGCTGGCCTGGCGCGCGATCCATCCGGTGCTGCCGCCGCACCATGAATTCCCCTACACCACGCGCGTGGTGTCGGAGATCACCGAGTCGAACGGCTCGTCCTCGATGGCTTCGGTCTGCGGCGCTTCGCTCGCGCTGATGGATGCCGGCGTGCCGTTGAAGCGGCCGACCGCGGGCATCGCGATGGGCCTGATCCTCGAAGACAAGCGCTTCGCGGTTCTCTCGGACATCCTCGGCGACGAGGACCATCTCGGCGACATGGACTTCAAGGTGGCCGGCACGGAAGCGGGCATCACCTCGCTCCAGATGGACATCAAGATCGAGGGCATCACCGAAGAGATCATGAAGGTCGCGCTCGCCCAGGCCAAGGATGGACGCATCCACATCCTCGGCGAGATGGCCAAGGCGCTGACAAACGCCCGCGCCGAGCTCGGCGAATACGCGCCGCGCATCGAAACCTTCAAGATCGCCACCGACAAGATCCGCGAAGTGATCGGCACCGGCGGCAAGGTGATCCGCGAGATCGTCGAGAAGACCGGCGCCAAGGTCAACATCGAGGACGACGGCACCGTGAAGGTCGCCTCCAGCGACGGCGAGGCGATGAAGGCCGCGATCAAGTGGATCAAGTCGATCGCGTCCGATCCGGAAGTCGGCCAGATCTATGACGGCACCGTCGTCAAGGTGATGGAGTTCGGCGCCTTCGTGAACTTCTTCGGCTCCAAGGACGGCCTCGTCCACATCAGCCAGCTCGCTTCGGCGCGCGTGCAGAAGACCTCCGACGTCGTCAAGGAAGGCGACAAGGTCAAGGTCAAGCTGCTCGGCTTCGACGACCGCGGCAAGACCCGCCTGTCGATGAAGGTGGTCGACCAGACCACCGGCGAAGACCTCGAAGGCAAGGGCGGCGAGGGCGAGAAGGCCCCGCGCGAAGCCGCCGGCGAGTAAGCCGCTACACTGCAGAAAAACGAAAGGGCGGCCGAAAGGCCGCCCTTTTTGCTTGTCGCTCGCTCCGGGCGATCTGCGCCCCCTCTCCCGCACGCGGGAGAGGTGAGGCACGTCACGCCGCGAGGTCGTAGCGGTCGAGGTTCATCACCTTGGTCCAGGCCTTGGCGAAGTCAGCCACGAACTTCTCCTTCGCATCCGAGGTGGCATAGACTTCGGCGTAGGCGCGAAGCTGCGAGTGCGCGCCGAAGATCAGATCGACGCGCGTGCCGGTCCACTTCACCGCATTGGTCTTGCGGTCGCGGGCCTCGTAGCTGCCGTCAGCCACCGGGGTCCACTGCGTGCTCATGTCGAGCAGGTTGACGAAGAAGTCGTTGCTGAGGGTTCCCACCTTCGCGGTGAGGACGCCGTGCTTCGAACCGTTCGCATTGGCACCGAGCACGCGCAGACCGCCGACCAGCGCAGTCATCTCGGGGCCGGTGAGCCTCAAGAGCTGGGCGCGGTCGACCAGGGCTTCTTCCTGCTGCATGAACTGATGCCGCTTGCCGATGAAGTTGCGGAAACCATCAGCGCGCGGCTCCAGCGGAGCAAAGGAGGCGGCGTCAGTTTGTTCCTGCGAGGCGTCCATGCGGCCCGGCGTGAAGCCGACCTTGACGTCGACGCCGGCATCCTTCGCCGCCTTCTCGACCGCGGCGGTGCCGCCGAGGACGATGAGATCGGCGAGCGAGACCTTCTTAGCACCGGACGATGCGTTGAAGTCCTTCTGGATCGCTTCGAGCTTGCCGAGCACCTTCGAGAGCTGGGCCGGCTCGTTCACCTCCCAGTCCTTCTGCGGGGCCAGGCGAATGCGCGCACCATTGGCGCCGCCGCGCTTGTCCGAGCCGCGGAACGTCGAGGCCGACGCCCAGGCGGTCGAGACCAGCTCGGACACCGACAGGCCCGATGCCAGGATCTTGGTCTTCAGCGCCGCGATGTCCTGATCGCTGACCAGCTCGTGGTTCACGGCCGGAATCGGATCCTGCCAGATCAGCGTCTCCTTCGGCACCAGCGGGCCGAGATAGCGCTGGATCGGGCCCATGTCGCGATGGGTGAGCTTGAACCAAGCGCGGGCAAAGGCGTCCGCGAACTGAGCCGGGTTCTCAAGGAAGCGCCGTGAGATCTTCTCATAGGCCGGATCGAAGCGCAGTGAGAGGTCGGTCGTCAGCATCGTCGGCCGGTGCTTCTTCGACTTGTCGAAGGCATCGGGAATGATCGCGTCGGCGTTCTTGGCCGTCCACTGCTGCGCGCCGCCCGGGCTCTTCGTGAGTTCCCATTCGAAGTTGAACAGGTTCTCGAAGAAGTTGTTGCTCCACTTCGTCGGCGTCGTGGTCCAGGTGACTTCAAGACCGCTGGTGATGGCATCACCCGAGTGGCCTGACGCGTGCTTGCTCTTCCAGCCGAGGCCCTGATCTTCCAGCGCGCCCGCTTCCGGCTCCGGTCCGACCAGCGAGGGATCGCCCGCGCCGTGAGTCTTGCCGAAGCTGTGACCGCCGGCGATCAGCGCAACGGTTTCCTCGTCGTTCATCGCCATGCGCGCGAAGGTCTCGCGGATGTCCTTGGCCGCGGCGACCGGATCCGGCTTGCCGTTCGGACCTTCCGGATTAACGTAGATGAGGCCCATCTGCACTGCGCCGAGCGGTTCGGCGAGTTCGCGTTCGCCGCTGTAGCGCTCGTCGCCGAGCCAGGTGCCTTCCGGACCCCAATAGAGTTCTTCCGGCTCCCAGACATCGACGCGGCCACCGGCGAAGCCGAAAGTCTTGAAGCCCATCGATTCCAGCGCGACGTTGCCGGCGAGAACCATCAGGTCGGCCCAGGAGAGCTTGCGGCCGTATTTCTGCTTGATCGGCCAGAGCAGGCGGCGCGCCTTGTCGAGATTGGCGTTGTCGGGCCAGCTGTTGAGTGGTGCGAAACGCTGCTGGCCGGCACCGGCGCCACCGCGGCCGTCAGTGGTGCGATAAGTGCCCGCGCTGTGCCAGGCCATGCGGATCATCAGGCCGCCATAATGACCGAAGTCGGCGGGCCACCATTCCTGCGAATCCGTCATCAGGGCGGTGAGGTCCTTGATCACCGCGTTGAGATCAAGCGACTTGAACTCCTTGGCGTAATCGAAGTCCTCGCCCATCGGATCGGACTTGTCGGAATTCTTATGCAGCATCTCGATGCTGAGCTGCGTCGGCCACCAGTCGCGGTTCGCCGGCACGCGTTTTCCACCCGAAAACGGGCACTTCGAAGTGTCGTCCATGAATACCTCCTCTGGTGGCGTCGAACTCGCGCCTTTGACCAGGTAGAACCACTCTAAGCGCCGCCTCCCATCAGGTAAAGTTGACTTTAATGATCGCTGCGATAGGATTTTCTGATGATGAACCTGACGCTGCGTCAGCTCCGGTATTTCGACGCGCTGGCGCGGCACGGCCATTTCGGCCGCGCGGCCGAGTCCTGCGCCATCTCGCAACCGGCCTTGTCGATGCAGATCAAGGGGTTGGAGGAGACCCTCGGTGGCCTGCTGCTGGAGCGCAGCGCCCGGCAGGTGGCGCTGACCCGCTTCGGCGAGGAGCTCGCCCAACGCGTCCGCGACATCCTGCGCTCGGTCGATGAACTCGGCGATTTCGCCCGCGCCTCGCAGGACCGCTTCGCGGGCCGCCTGCGCATCGGCATGATCCCGACCATCGCGCCCTATCTCCTGCCCACCATCACCAAGAATCTCACGCGCATGCATCCGGAGCTCGACATCCGCGTGCGCGAGACCATGACGCCGCGACTGATACAGGAACTGGTGGAAGGACGGCTCGACACCGCCATCGTGGCGCTGCCGGTGTCCGAGCCCTCGCTGACAGAGGTCGCCCTGTTCGAGGAAAAATTCCTGCTGGTCCGGCCGGGCGCGGATGAGGGAACGCCGGCACCCTCGCGTGAGATGATGCGCGAGATGCGGCTGCTGCTGCTCGAGGAGGGCCATTGCTTCCGCGACCAGGCGCTGTCGTTCTGCAACATGCAGTCGGCGCCGCCGCGCGAGATGCTGGATGCCAACTCGCTGTCGACGCTGGTGCAGATGGTCAGCGCCGGCATCGGCGTGACGTTGATTCCGGAGATGGCGGTGCCGGTGGAGACGCGATCGGCCTCGGTCTCGCTCGCGCGTTTCCGCGATCCCGAGCCGTTCCGCACCATCGGCATGGTCTGGCGCAAGACCAGCCCCTTGGCGCGGCAGCTGCTGCAGATCTCCGAAGTGGTGTGCCTGTCGGCCGGCAAGGTGCGGGCGCGGCAATCCGTGCGCAGCCAAAGGGCTTAGCTTGTCGATGCCGCATCCCCTCATCCGCCCCGCGCGCGCAGACGAATACGATGAGGTCGGCCGGGTCTGGATGGAGAGCTGGGTCTCGACCGGCCTCGGCGAGGCCAGCGACTTCCTGCTGGCAAACCTGCGCGCACGCATCCGGCACGAGATCGCGGACGGCTGGAGCCTGTTCGTTGCCGACGATCGCGGCACGATCGCCGCCATGCTGGCGCTCCATGTGCCAAAACTCTATCTCGACATGCTGTTCGTCGCGCCGGCCTATCAGGGCCAATCGCTCGGCCGGCAATTGCTCGCCTTCACCCGCACGCAAATGCCGGATGAGATGCACCTGCGCTGCGTCCGCGAGAACGAAAAGGCCTGGCGCTGGTACGAGCGCGAAGGTTTTGTGTTCGAGAAGCAGGAGATCGAGCCGTCGAACGGGTTCATGATGAAGTACTATCGGTGGAGGCGGCTGCGGCCGGCCGGATAGGCAGCAATACGCGGGTGCAGCTTGCGGTTGTCACCGTCCTAATCTAGGGTGGCGTGATCGATATTCTCCCGCTGTTGATGCCCTGGAATCCATGATTCGATTTGCTGCTTCCGCGATCGTTTTGCTGTCTTCTCTAGCTCTGGCAGCAGCTCAAACTCCTCCTGCAACCACCGCGCCACCCGCGCCTTCCTCAAAGCCGACCGTCAAGAAAGCGGCGACGAAGCCGAAAGCTGCGGCAGTCAAACCAGCCGAGCAGATGAGCAGCGGTCCGTGCCGTCTCGGTGTAATCTCGGTAATCGGCGAGCATTACTCCGTACAGAAGTTCGGCGTGACAATCTTCGAGGCGGAAGCAAAGGAGGTCCCGATCGACTGGGGCCTAGACGATCTCGTTTTCGCGCGCGTGCGCGCGGCAACGAACAACGATCCCTCGATACGCAGGATCGCTTATCCCAAGGGTGCCTTCGATCCCTTCTATCATGCGAAGGCGATCTTCATCCCGGACCCCAAAGAGACTCTGCCGGTGATCGTGAAGGGGTTCACCATGAATGCGAATTGCGATCGCTATCTCGTCGCAACCACTTTCAAGACCAAGCTGCCGAACTCGAACATGACGTTGAACGGTATCGGCACCTACAACCAGGGGCTTGGCAGCTTGATTCGGCACTCACACCTTTTCGCCAATGTTGCGATCACGCTGATTGACGGCCGCAGCTACGAACAGATCAAACGCCCCCTTACGGACATCGGCGCGAACCTCGCCACAAGCATGCGTCTGTTTGAAGACCCGATCACGAAGCTCGACAATTCGCTGTTCCCAGATCCGCCCGAGACAGCTTCGACCAACGCGGGGTTGCGCGAGAGAACGCGTGCGCTCGTCGTAGAAAGGCTCGACCGGAGTCTCCCCGGCTATCTAAAGAAAGAGTAAGCGCCTTTGCCGACACGACGCGCCAAAGGATCAAGTTTGGCTGCGCCTGCGAACACAGCCGCATTCAGCATCATCGCCCGGCTGCTCGTCATTACGATCATCCTGTGTTTTTCAACTCAGGCGCGGGCACAAGCCCAGCCGGAGACGGCACAATCAGCCGTCAAACAAGCCAACGGCAAGCTAACCACGCGGCGTGAGGCGACGGGCAAGCCCGTTCCCGTGGCCGGCGGCTCGTGCGACGTCGGTGTCGTCGTCACCACCGGCGATGAGTTCACCGTGCAGACGACCGGCCTGACCATATTTCAGAACAAGAAGACCGTGGTCCCGATCCCAGGCTGGGGACTGAGCGATCTGATCTTCGCGCGGGCTCGCGCCGCGATCCCTGCCGGCATGTCCGTCCTGAGAATTCCCTACAACCCGGCGAAATTTCCTCCCCGCAATGAGAAGGATACATTGAAGGACAGGTTGTTCCGCGATCCCGACGCGGAGCTGGCCGAATACATGCGCCAGGTCGCGAAAGGAACGAATTGCCGGCACTATATCCAGATCCTCAACTCAATCAGCCCTATCGGGTCATCCAACTACACGGTCCGCGGCTTCGGCATCCTCAACCAGGATGTGGTGCTCGGGCGTCGCATCTTTCTCCACGCCCTGGCGTTTATCCGCATCTTTGACGGGCGCGACTTTGCCATCGTCAGACAGAGCTCTGCGCTGATCAACCTGGATCATTCGCTGGCAGTGCAGAGGTTTTTGGGCAAGCTCGTCGGCGGCCCTTATCGCGAGTTGCCCGCAGAATCGTTTCCAGCGCGCCCTGAAGATGCCGCCGACAATCTCGCACTGCGCGACGGCGTGCGCGCCATGCTGGCGGCAAGTCTCGACAAGACGCTGCCGCTTTTGCTTGGACGTCGACCTGCAACGCGCCAAAGCGACACCGAACAACATTGACCCACATGTCGTTTACGCTGGTCGGCATCTACCCAGACCTGGTGCGTTGCGAATGCGCTGCAAACGCGTCATGAATTGTGCGCTGTTTGCTTGCCGCCGATGAAAGGGTTCCGCGCCATGATCAAGCTCTATTGGTCGCCCCGCTCGCGCTCGTTCACGACGCTCTGGCTGATGGAGGAGAGCGGCCTGCCCTATGAGCGCGTGCTGACCGACATCTCGACCGGCGCGCAGAAGGCGCCGGACTTTCTGAAAATCAACCCGATGGGCAAGGTGCCGGCGCTCACCGACGGCGACGTCGCGCTCGGCGAAGCCGCCGCGATCTGCGCCTACATCGCCGACCGCTATCCCGAGACCAGGCTTGCGCCCGCGGTGACCGACCCGCGCCGCGCGCGCTACCTGCAATGGCTGTTCTTCTCGCCAGGCTGCATCGAGCCCGCCATCATCCAGATCTTCACCAAGATCGAGATCCCGACCTCCACTGCGGCCTGGGGCAGCGCGACGCAGGTGTTCGACGTGCTGGAAGCGGCGCTCGCCAACGGGCCATGGATTCTCGGCGAGGAATTTTCCGCCGCCGACATCACGATCGGCTCGGGCCTCAATTTCGCGGTGCGCCAGTTCAAGATGGTGCCGACGCGACCCGCCTTCGATGCTTACCTGGCCCGCTGCACCGCGCGGCCGGCTTTCCAGCGTGCGGAGAAGATCGCGGCGGGATAAAGCCGCCCGCTGCCTACAGCTTGATCTTGAGGACGGCGAGCCCGGACTGCTGAAGCAGTCCGGAGGATGTCGCGGCAACGCCGAAGCGAATGCCGAGATCAAACCCCTTGCCGTCGGCCGCAACGAGGCCAAGCGCGGTCGAGTAGATCCAGGGCGATAATGCCAGGCCGTTGGTGACAAAATGATCGCCGCCGCCGGCGAATGCCGACTTGATCTGCAATCCCTGGTTCAGCGTGTTGTAGCCGACGCCGACATCGCCGGTGAGGTAGACCTGCTTCGTGATCTGGTAGGCGCTCTTCAGCCCAGCCGTCAGGGTCAGCTCGCGATAGGTTTGCGAATCCACGTTGAGGCTGAAGCCGCCCGCACCGGCCTCCTGAAAGGCGGTCGAGCGAACCTGCCCATAGTCCAGCCGCAGCGACGGCGCGATGGTAAGTCCCGGCTCGACCGGAATCAGCTTGCGGACGCCGGTTCCGACGTGACCGCTGTAGGAGCGATAGCCTGCGCCGGCCGTGCCGTTGATGAAGGTGAGCGAGCGGCTCTCACCATTGTCGTTCAGTGCGCCGTCGAGCTGGCCGTCGATTTGAACGCCATGGCCGAGGGCATAGGCGCCGTAGAGACCCGCCTGATAGGAGTCGATCGCGAGCCGGTTCGGCACAGCGTTGTCGCTGCCGGTGATGGCCTGATGCGAATAGGCGAACACGCCGCCGAGCATCGCGCGCGGGGAGATCGTAGCGTCTGCACCGGCCGCGATGCCGCCGCCGGACGCGTTATAGCCGGGGACGCCATCGACGCTGCCCTGCCGAATGCTGCCGCCGAGCGGCTTCATCCAAAGATGCCGCTCAGGCATGACGCCCGTGTTCAGCCCGAGCACATCGTCCAGCCGCCCCGTCATCGCCTGCTGGAACATGCGCTGCGTAGCGTAAGTCGCCTGCGACGCCGCGCCGGTGAGAACAGGCAAAGTCTGATTGACGGCATTGACGAGACCGGAGCCGCTGAGATTGTCGAGCGCCGTGAAACCGCTGGCCATGCCGCCGGTCCAGCCGAGCGAGGTCGCCGACAGGCGATAGAGCATCTCGGCCGCTCCCAGGCCCGCGCGGCTATTCTGCGCCTGAAGCGTCTCGGCATAAGGGCGTACCAGGGAGAGAGTGGCGACGCCGCCGGTCGGATTGCCCGAGAGGTCATAGGTGCTGACGAGCATCTGCGCCCCCGAGGCGTCGCCGCTGGCTGCGCCGTAAAGACTGGCGAGCGTGCCCTTCGAGAGCGTATTGAAGAGGACATTGCCCTCCGGGGTCACCGAGCCCAGCAGTGTGAAGTTCGCGGCACCGCTGCCGGCTGGTGCGACGCCCGCACCCCAAAAATATCCGTTCTGGTAGTTCGTGATGACGAAGCGGCCTGGGGCTGACGTACCGAACAAGGAGCTGCTGGTGATCCGCCATGGCGTGCCTGCCGTCCACGCCCATTGCGGGACGGAGTTGGCGGGAACGGGCTGCGAAGCGGGCGGCGTGAAGGTCGCGGGGTCGTAAGGTAGCATGTAGGCCCAATGCGTCACGAGCACGCTGTCGCCCGTGATCATCTGCATCTCCATCGACGTCACGCCGCCAACGGTCCTCATTTGGCCAAGCCCAACCGTCACCGCGCCGCCGGATGTCGGCGTGAACTGCATCGTGATCTGGCCGGCGGTCGTGACAAACCCCTGGATGGTGGAGGTATCGGTCAGCAGCGCGGGCCCGATCTTGAGTTGCGCCACGCTCGTTCCGGTGAACGAGCCGTTGGTTGCGGTCGCGAGCGACCACAGGGTCTGATCGCCGATCGGGATCGGATTGGAGAAGCCGGTCTTCGGCGCGGCATAGGCCAGCAGTTGCGCCGTCGGGACGTACCAGTTTGTGTTGGAGAGGGTGGTGTCCCAGATCGTCGACTGCGCCAGGGCTTGCGAGCCGCCGCACAGCAGCATCGCGCCGGCAACGGACGCCAGCGCGCTCGCGCGACACATCGCATGCACCTTCGACACGATCACTCCTTCCGAACCGCAGAGGATACGGCTCCACGGGGTCACCGGGAAGCAGCAAGCACAACGATAGGGTGGGGTCAGCCCCATGATCGTGGGGCAGAAGGAAACGTCGCGCTGCGATCGCCGAGAGTTGGGGGGCACGGCGCGCAAAGAGCGCGCCTTCGCCCACCTTACGGAATCCCGGCTATTCCGAGGCCTTCAAATCGTCCGGCCGCGGCATCAGGACGATGTTGTAACCGGAATCGACATAGTGGATCTCGCCGGTCACACCGCCGGACAGATCCGACAGCAGATACAGCGCCGAGCCGCCGAGTTCGTCGAGCGTGACGCCGCGGCGGAGCGGCGAATGCTTCTGCATGTAGGCAAACATCGCGCGCGCCTCGCCGATGCCGGAGCCGGCGAGCGTGCGGATCGGACCTGCGGAGATCGCGTTGACGCGGATGCCGCGCGGTCCGAAATCCGAGGCAAGATAGCGCACCGAGGCTTCCAATGCCGCCTTGGCGACGCCCATCACATTGTAATTCGGCATCGCGCGCTCGGAGGCGCCGAAGGTCAGCGTGATCATGCTGCCGCCGTCGGTCATCAGCTCGGCCGCGCGCTTGGCCACTTCCGTGAACGAGAAGCAGGAGATCACCATGGTGCGCGAAAAGTTCTCGCGGCTGGTATCGGCGTAGCGGCCCTTCAGCTCGTTCTTGTCGGCAAAGCCGATCGCGTGGATGACGAAATCGAGCTTGCCCCACTTTTCGCGCAGCACATCGAAGGTCGTATCGACGCTGGCGATGTCCTCGACGTCGCACGGCAGCACCAATTCCACACCGAGCTGCTCCGCCAGCGGCTTGACGCGCTTGCCGAGGGCTTCGCCCTGGAAGGTGAAGGCGAGCTCGGCGCCGTGGGCATGCAACGTCTTCGCCATGCCCCAGGCGATCGAATGATCATTGGCGATGCCCATGATCAGACCGCGCTTGCCTTTCATCAAACCTTCCATCTCAAGACCACCTTCCGCTTTCGTCATGCCCGGGCTTGTCCCGGGCATCCACGCCCTTCGGAGCCTGAGGCCAAGACGTGGATGGCCGGGACAAGCCCGGCCATGACGAGAAAATCAACGGTGCACCAACAAGGACGTCACACATCCAGCCGGCTGAACACCAGCGTGGCGTTGGTGCCGCCGAAGCCGAAGGAGTTCGACAGCACGGTGCCGATCTTGACGTTGTCGATGCGCTTGCGGACGATCGGCATGTCGGCGAACACAGGATCGAGCTCCTGGATGTGCGCGCTCTCGCAGATGAAGCCGTTGTTCATCATCAGCAGCGAGTAGATCGCCTCCTGCACGCCGGTGGCGCCCAGCGAATGGCCGGTCAGCGCCTTGGTTGCCGAGATCGGCGGGCATTTCTCGCCGGCGCCGAACACGCGGCGGAGCGCGTCGATCTCCGGGGGATCGCCGGCCGGAGTCGAGGTCGCGTGGGGATTGATATAGTCCACCTTGGTCTTCACCGTCGACATCGCCATGCGCATGCAGCGCTCGGCGCCTTCGCCCGATGGCGCGACCATGTCGTAGCCGTCCGAGGTCGCGCCGTAGCCGACGATCTCGCCGTAAATGCGGGCGCCGCGCGCCTTGGCATGTTCGAGCTCTTCCAGCACCAGCACGCCGGCGCCGCCGGCGATGACGAAGCCGTCGCGGTTGACGTCGTAGGGACGCGAGGCCGTTGCGGGCGTGTCGTTGTACTTCGAGGACATCGCGCCCATGGCGTCGAACAGAACCGACAGCGACCAGTCCAACTCCTCGCAGCCGCCGGCGAAGATGACGTCCTGCTTGCCGATCTGGATCGTCTCATAGGCATTGCCGACGCAATGATTCGACGTCGCGCAGGCCGAGGAGATCGAGTAGTTCACGCCCTTGATCTTGAACCAGGTCGCAAGCGTCGCGGAGGCCGTGGACGACATCGCCTTCGGCACTGCAAACGGTCCGACGCGCTTCGGTCCCTTGGTGCGGGTGATGTCGGCGGCTTCGACGATGGTGCGCGCGGAGGGGCCGCCGGAGCCCATGATGATGCCGGTGCGAATGTTGGAGACTTCGTCAGGCGACAGACCGGAGTCCTGGATCGCCTGCTCCATCGCGATATGGTTCCACGCCGCGCCCTGACCGAGGAAACGCATGGCACGGCGGTCGACCACGGTCGCAGGATCGAGCGTCGGCGCGCCTTGCACCTGCGAACGAAAGCCGAGCTCGGCATATTTTTCAGCCCGAGAAATGCCCGACTTCGCCTCGTGAAGGCTCGCAAGCACTTCCTGGGTGTTGTTTCCGATCGACGAGACAATGCCCATCCCGGTGACCACAACCCGCCTCATGACAGCCTCGCCCTGCTCGTTGTCTTCTTGCTCGTTTTCTTCGTGGTGATGCGCGTTAGCCCAGGCTCGTGCCCTGCTTGAACAGGCCGACCTTCAGGTCCTTCGCGCGATAAATAATCTGCTCATCGACCGAAAGCCACCCGTCGGCAATACCGAGCACCAGCTTAGAACGCATCACGCGCTTGATATCGACGTTGTACACAACCTTGCGCGCCTCCGGCAGCACCTGGCCGCTGAACTTTAATTCGTTCAGACCGAGCGCGCGGCCACGACCTTCGCCCCCGGTCCAGCCCAGGTAAAAGCCGACCATTTGCCACAGCGCGTCGAGGCCGAGGCAGCCGGGCATCACGGGATCGTTCTTGAAGTGGCAGCCGAAGAACCAGAGGTCGGGTTTCACGTCGAGCTCGGCGCGCACCACGCCCTTGCCAAACTCCCCGCCGGTCTCGTTGATCTCCGTGATGCGATCGAACATCAGCATCGGCGGCAACGGCAGCTGGGCATTGCCCGGACCGAACATTTCGCCGCGGGCACAGGCCAGCAGATCTTCGTATTCGTAACCGTTGCGCCTGTTCAGCATGCACGAGCCTCTGTTTGAATTCCGATTGAGCGGCGTTTCTTGGCGAAAATGGGCCCCGTCTCGGTCGGAGAGCAACGCCAATTGCCATAGTCCGGCGCGGCTCCCGCATGCCCCGGATGGACTGCCGACCGGGCCTCCATGCCCGGCTGCGCCGAAATCGGCTAAGCGGAACCGCGCGCTCTCTAACACAGGCCATTCGGGTGGCAAAGCGCATCCATGAAGGTAAAATGACGGGATCCCGGCGCGGTTCCAAGCCTGACCAAAACCTCCAAGGCTGATTAGAACCTCTCTAGTTGCGAGAAACTTGCATCTGCATCTTTCCCTCCTTATATTGCAAAGACATATCGTTCACGCGTGCCGAAATCTGGAAATGAGCGAGAATACCGCGCCACATCACGACGACGACGTTCACGCCGCGGCCCTGCTGTCGGGCCGCCAGCCGGCTTTGACCGGCTGCCCCTGGCACGACGTCAACGAAATGCTCCAGTCCGCCGGCCTTCGTCCGACGCGCCAGCGCATGGCCCTCGGCTGGTTGCTGTTCGGCAAGGGTGCACGTCACCTCACGGCTGAAATGCTCTACGAGGAAGCGACCCTGGCCAAGGTTCCGGTGTCGCTTGCGACCGTCTACAACACGCTGAACCAGCTCACCGATGCCGGCCTGCTCCGCCAGGTCAGCGTGGACGGTACCAAGACCTATTTCGACACCAACGTCACCACTCACCACCACTACTACCTCGAGAACAGCCATGAGCTGGTCGACATTGAGGATCCGCATCTGGCGCTGTCCAAGATGCCCGAGGTGCCCGAGGGTTACGAGATCGCGCGCATCGACATGGTGGTGCGCCTGCGCAAGAAGCGCTGAGATCAATCCGAACTGCTGAATTCGTCGTCATGGCCGGGCTTGTCCCGGCCATCGTCGTTTTGCGCGGTCATCCCGGGACGGTGTGGAGGACCGAGCCCGGGGTGACGTTTCGCGTCAATTCACCTGCTCGTCCGAGTACACGCCCCAGAGGCGCTCCTGCTGAATCCAGCCGTCGAAGCCGTTGCCGGTGACACGGCACCAGTTTGCAGTGCACTTCTTGACCTGTGTGACGACGCCGGCCTGGAGCTTTGCAGCAACCGCACTGTCGGGGTCGGCCCGGTCATAGATCGGGGCGAGTTCGTCCTTGTGCTTCATGGTGACGACCGCGGTGCGGCGGCCCGACAGCAGCGAGTGATAGACCCAGCCCTCGGCGCCCTCGGAATCGCGCACCCGGCGCCAGTTCTCGAACTCGGCGGTGATTTCGACCGGCAGGCCGGCACGGGTGTAGACCCAGGCGACATCATTGTCCTTGGTCGGGCCGGCACGGACGTTGACGTGATCCGACTTGAGGCTGACGTAGCGCGGCACCGGCAGGCCGCTGGCGGTCTGCGGGGTGTTGTCCTTGGCCGAATGCGAGGGGCCGACCGAGGCGCTCCACCAGGTGCAGACAAGCGCCATCACCGAACAAAAACGCCCCAACGCCATCAACCCGTCTCCTGTCGAGGACCCGGCCTCGCCGGACCCTCACCCCAAATTTCCAAATCCTGCCGCGTACGTTCCGACCCACCCCACGCGGGTGTTCCCCAAGCCTGGCCCGTGGTTCTTGTCTTGGCCCGGCCTTCTGCTAGAGAGGACGGGCACTTGAACAACCAGTTTGCCCCGATTTTCCGGCCGGAAATCTCGGGAGAGCTTGAAGGAAACGCCGGGGACGGACACGGCAAGGGCAGTGTCGAACAACCGGGTTAATGAGGCCTCAACGACCAGCCTTTGGCGACAGGGGCGGCCTGCGACGCCTCATGAGAGCAGGACATGTCGGTGAAGAAAAAGCCCCTCGTCGTGGTGACGCGCAAGCTGCCGGATTCCATCGAGACGCGGATGCGCGAATTGTTCGACGCGCGGATCAATCTCGATGACACGCCGATGTCCACTGAACAGCTCGCCGAGGCCGCGCGCACCGCCGACGTGCTGGTTCCCACGGTCACCGACCACATCAGTGCCGACATCGTCAACCAGCCCGACTGCAAGCTGCGGCTGATCGCCAATTTCGGCAACGGCGTCGACAATATCGACGTCGAGGCCGCGCATGCCCGCGGCATTACCGTCACCAACACGCCGAAGGTCCTGACCGAGGACACCGCCGACATGACCATGGCGCTGATCCTCGCCGTGCCGAGGCGAATGATCGAAGGCGCCTCGATCCTGACCGAGGGGAAACCGTGGCCGGGCTGGTCGCCGACCTGGATGCTCGGCCACCGCATCGGCGGCAAGCGGCTCGGCATCATCGGCATGGGCCGCATCGGCCAGGCGGTGGCGCGCCGCGCCCGCGCCTTCGGCCTGCAGATCCACTATCACAACCGCCGTCCCGTCGCCCCGAAGATCGCCGAAGAACTCGGCGCGACCTATTGGGAAAGCCTCGACCAGATGCTGGCGCGGATGGACATCATCTCGGTGAACTGCCCGCACACGCCGGCGACCTATCATCTGCTCTCGGCACGGCGGCTGAAGCTGATCCGGAAAGACGCCTACATCGTCAACACCGCGCGCGGCGAGGTCACCGACGAGGACACGCTGATCAAGCTGATCGAAGGCGGCGAGATCGCGGGCGCCGGCCTCGACGTCTACGAGCACGAGCCCGCGGTGAACCCGAAGCTGGTGCGGCTCGCCAAGGCCGGCAAGGTGACGCTGATGCCGCACATGGGCTCGGCCACGATCGAAGGCCGCGTCGAGATGGGCGAGAAGGTGATCATCAACATCCGCACCTTCCTCGACGCCCACAAGCCGCCGGATCGCGTGCTGCCGAGCATGCTCTGAGAGCTTATTTGGTTCGCGCTTCGCGCTTGCGCCAGTCGGTGACGAAATCGATGAAGGCGCGCAGCGCCGGCGGCGTCTGGCGCCGGCTCGGGTAATACAGGAACGGGCCGGGAAACGGCTCGCACCAATCTTCCATCAGGCTGATCAACGCACCGGATTTCAGGGCGTCGCCGACATAGCCGTCGAGCGTCGCCCAGATGCCGACGCCATCGAGCGCTGCGCGCATCGCAAGGTTCATGTTGGTCGAGATCAGCTTTGCGGGCGGATCGACCTTCACGACCTGACCGGCCTTCTCGAACTCGAGATCGTGCATGACGCCGCTCGAATAGCGCGCGCGGATGCAATCATGCTCGAGCAGATCCTTCGGATGTTTCGGCCGGCCGCGGCGTGCGAGATAAGCAGGCGATGCGACGACGACGTAGCTCTGCGGGCCGCTCAGCGGAATCGCCACCATGTCCTGCGCGAGATGCTCACCGTAACGTACGCCGGCGTCGTAACCCGCGCTGACGATGTCGACGAAGCCGCTTTCGGAGACGATGTCGAGATCGACCTGCGGATAGACGCCAAGAAACGGCCCGACCATCGGCGCCAGCACGAGATCGACGGCTGGCGGCGGTGCATTGATGCGCAGGCGACCCGAGGCGACCTCGCGAAGGCCCCGCACCTGATCGAGCGCATCGCCGACATCGCGCAAGGCCGGCGCCACCCGCGACAGCAGCAACTCGCCCGCCTCGGTCAGGGCGACGCTGCGGGTGGTGCGGTTCATCAGGCGGACGCCAAGGCGCTCCTCCAGGTCCCGTAACCGCTGGCTAAGGCTCGACACCGACACGCGAATTTCGACCGCAGCCCGCCGGAAATTACGGGTGCGGGCGACCGCCACGAAGACATCGAGATCGCGCAGATCGGGCTCGGCCATTGTTCGATATTCTGAACAAGCTATTCCAGATTGTCCAGCTTATCGGCGCAATCGAGCAGGCGCATATCCGGCCTCGTCACGCGGCGGCATCCGCCGCCCTTTTCGAGGAGAGCCATCATGGAACAGCGCAAACTCGGTTCAACCGGCCCGACCGTCTCAGCCCTCGGCCTCGGCTGCATGGGCATGTCCGAGGTCTATGGCCCCGCCGACCGCGGCGAAGCCGTCGCCACGGTGCAAGCGGCGCTCGATGCCGGCATCACGCTGGTCGATACCGGCGATTTCTACGCCATGGGCCACAACGAGATGCTGGTGCGCGAGGCGCTGACAGGCGTGCCGCGCGACAAAGTGCAGATCAGCGTCAAGTATGGCGCGCTGCGCGGGCCCGCCGGCGAATTCGAGGGCATGGACACCAGGCCGGCCGCGACCAAGAACTTCCTCGCCTATTCGCTACAACGCCTCGGCACCGACTATGTCGACATCTACCGTCCGGCGCGGCTCGATCCCAACATTCCCATCGAGGAGACCATCGGCGGCCTCGCCGATCTCGTGAAGGCCGGCTATGTCAGGCATATCGGCCTGTCCGAGGTCGGCTCGGACACGATCCGCCGCGCGCACGCCGTGCATCCGATCGCAGACCTCCAGATCGAATATTCGCTCATCGAGCGCGGCATCGAACGAGACATTCTAAAGACCTGCCGCGAGCTCGGCATCGGCATCACCGCCTATGGCGTGCTGGCGCGCGGCCTGATTAGCGGCCATTGGTCGAAGGACGCCGGCAAGGCCGGCCGTGACTATCGGCTGATGACGCCGCGCTTTCAGGGCACAAATCTCGATGCCAATCTCGCGCTGGTGGATCAGCTACGCATCATCGCCGCTGATGTCGGCGCGACGCCGGCGCAGGTGGCAATCGCCTGGGTATCCGCGCAGGACAAGGCGATCGTGCCGCTGGTCGGCGCCCGCACCCGCAACCGTCTCACCGAGGCGCTGGGGGCAACGCAGCTGACGCTAACGCCGGCGCATCTTGCCGCGCTGGCAAAAGCCTTCCCGCCGAACATCGCGTCCGGCACGCGCTACGCCGCCGAGCAGATGGCGCATCTCGACAGCGAGAAACCCGCCACGGCGTAACCGCGGCAATCAGGTGCGATGGGCGCTGAGGTCGGTGACCACGGGCCCATCGCCGTTGAGCGGGTTGGCCGGATCGCGCCCGTAGCGCAGCGTCTCGAAGCGCATCGCTCGCGCATCGATCATCAGGAGGCGGCCGACGAGGCCCTCGCCGAAGCCGACGATCTCGCGGATCGCCTCCAGCGCCATCATCGAGCCGAGCATACCCGCCAGCGCACCCATGACGCCGGCTTCCGCACAGGCCGGCACGGTGCCGGGCGGCGGAGCCTCCGGAAACAGGCAGCGATAGGTCGGGTTGAATTCGCCCTGCTCGTTCCTCTCATGCGCGCGGATGGTGGTGAGCGAGCCGTCGAAGGTGCCGAGCGCGGCGGTGATCAGCGGCCGCTTGGCGAAGAAGCAGGCGTCCGAAACCAGATAGCGCGTCGAAAAATTGTCGGAGCCGTCGAGCACGAGGTCGTAGTCGCCAATCAGGCTGAGCGCATTGTCGGCATTCAGCCAGGTGGCATGACCGACGAAGCGGACATGCGGATTGAGCGCCGCGATCCGCTCGGCGGCGCTCTCGACCTTGTGCCGGCCGATATCGGGTGTGGTGTGGATCACCTGGCGCTGCAGATTGGACAGCGACACCACGTCGTCGTCGACCACGCCGAGCGTGCCGATCCCGGCGGCGGCCAGATACATCAGGGCGGGCGCGCCAAGCCCGCCGGCGCCGATCACCAGCGCTGAGGCCCGCTTCAGCGCGGCCTGGCCCGGGCCGCCGACATCGCGCAGCACGATATGGCGGGCATAACGTTCGAGTTCGTCCGGGCTCAGCATCGTCTTTCGTTCCTCTCACCCCTCATGGTGAGGAGCCAACACCTGAACCACCCCAACGTTGTTCGCGACCAACGAGATGTGCTTCAATGGCACTGCGTTCAATGGGCTGGTTGGATTTGTCATGAGATCGATGCTTGCGGCAACCCTCGTGTTCGCGGCCGCCACGGGCGCGAACGCCCAGATGACGACGCCGCAGATCCCCGGCACGAAGCCGAAGACGGTCCAGACCGTGCCGATCCAGCCACCAGCCATGCAGACGCCGGCGGCGACGGCGGATGCCATGGCAAAGGCCGAGCGGCTGGCGCTGCAATCCGACCTCGCCTGGGTCGGCCAGTACAACGGCGCCATCACCGGCGACGTCAGCGAGCGCATGGTCAACGCCATCAAGGAATTCCAGAAGGCCAAGGGCGGCAAGCCGACCGGCGTGCTCAACCCGCAGGAGCGCGCCGCGCTCGCCGAGACCGCGCGAAAGAAGCAGGACGGCGTCGGCTGGAAGATCGTGACGGAGCCGACCAGCGGCGCCCGGCTCGGTATCCCCACAAAGCTGGTGCCGCAGCAGGCGAGCGATGCCAATGGATCGAAATGGACCTCGCCGACCGGAACCGTGCAGGTGCTGCTGAGCCGCCGCAAGGAGGCGAACCCGACCACGGCGAAGCTCGCGGATCTGGAGAAAGAGCCGTCCGGGCGCAAGGTCGACTACACCGTGGTGAAGCCCGACTTCTTCGTGCTGTCGGGCTTGCAGGGCCTGAAGAAATTCTACGTCCGCGGCACCTTCAGGGGCGATGAGGTTCGCACCATGACGATCCTCTACGACCAGGCGACCGAGAACACGGTCGAGCCGGTCGTGATCGCGATGTCGAGCGCCTTCAACGCGTTTCCGCCGGGACCGCAAGCCGGGCCGCCGCCACGCAAGACCGTCGAATACGGCACCGGCATCGTCGTCAGTGACGACGGTGCGATCGTCACCGACCGTCTCGTCACCGATGGCTGTCTCGCCATCACGATCGCCGGCCATGGCAGTGCCGATCGTCTCACTGATGACAAGGAGCGCGGTCTGGCGCTGCTACATATCTACGGCGCACGCGGCCTGAAGCCGCTCAGCCTTGCTGGCGGCGCGGCAAAGACCAACGTGGATGTCGTCGGCATCGCCGATCCGCAGAGCCGGGGCGGCGCGGGCGGCGTGTCGGTCGTCAAGGCCGCACTGGCGCCGGCCCCGAGCAGCGAGTCCATGCTGTCCCCGCCGCCGGCGGTCGGGTTTTCCGGCGCTGCCGCGATCGACGGCGACGGCAAGTTCGCTGGCATCGCGCTGTTGAAGCCGACCATGGTGGCGGGACCTGCGACATCGGTACCGGCGTCACAGGCCGTGATGGTATCCGCGGACGCCGTGCGTGATTTCCTGAAGGCCAACCAGATCGCGGCGAACGGCACGTCGACGGATGCCAAGGCTGCCGTCGTGCGCGTGATCTGCGTCAGGAAGTAGAGCGAGCGATCCTCATGCTCTCTCGTGTCCGATGCGGTGCGGCACGTGAGGCTTTCCGCTGGACCGCGCCCATGCAGAGTCTCACGTGATATTTTGCGAAGTCCCGAGATTTCCGAGAGGCGCCGTCAGACGACATTTGAGCCCGGCCGAGCCATAGGAAACATCGACGGAACCGCTGAAGTCGTCTGCCAGCACGCGCGAAATGAGCCTGGAGCCGAAACCAGCGCGGACAGGCTCCGTCACAAGCGGACCGTCAATCTCCTCCCAGACAAAAACGAATTTTGACTCATCGTCCTCCGCTTCGACCGCCCATGTGATGGATACAAAGCCTGCCGCCACGGTCAAAGCGCCGTACTTCAAGGCGTTGGTCGCAAGCTCATGAAGCGCCAAGGACAGAGCAAGCGCTTGTCGAGACTTCACGACGAGTGGAGGACCCGACACCGTGAAGCGGCCTTCACCAGTCCGATAAGGTGCAAGAGCCGTGCGGATCACATCGTGGAGCGGCGCGGCCGCCCAGTTCGACGCCGTCAGCAGGTCCTGCGCGCGTCCGAAGGCGCCCAGCCGCGCCTGGTACTTTTCGAGTCCCGCTTTGCTCGTGGGATCGCGAAATGTCTGCGCAGCGACCGCGCTCAACACTGCAAGCGTATTCTTGACGCGGTGCTTCAGCTCCTCGTTGATGAGGTTGAGCGCTTCCCTTGCCATATGCTCGGACGTGACATCCCTGCAGACGACAAGCACGCCGCCGACCTTGCCTTCGAGATCGATGGGACCGAAGCTATAGGTCCACCAAACATCCTCGCGACGTCCGTGACGCGTGACCGGCACCAATTGGTCCTCGTTCCAGGTCGCTCCCTTGCCGGACATGACGTACTCGATCTGCGGACCAATGATGTCCCAGATCTCCGCCCAGCACTCACGGCCGCGGCTCCCCAAAGCGCTTGGGTGCCTTTCCGGCCCCATCGTCTCCCGGTATGCATCATTGTAGAACTGGATGAGTTCCGGCCCCCACCAGATGAACATGGGGTGCCGCGAGGTCAGAACGAGCCGCACCGTAACGCGAAGACTTTGGGGCCAGCTTTCGGGAGGCCCGAGGGATGTGCTCGACCAGTCAAACGCTCGCGTCAAAGCGCCCAACTCGCCTCCGCCAGCCAAGAAGTCGCCGCCGATATCCCTGCCCATATACGCGCAGCCTTACTGAGACGTTGACCGACGCGCCTGCCGCCAGCCAGCCTTAACATACACTGTCGGGCTCATGCCGTCATCCGCAGGGGATCGGGTCCGGGGTGACGTCGATGTCCACCGGCAAAGGCCAGTGTTCGAATAATGCCGCGGCAGTCCGAGAATTGCCAAACGCTGGAACGAAGGCGATGCCGTCCGCAGGCGATTGGACGAGTTCAGTGGCCTCGGCGGCCGAGCGAACCGGTCTTGTAATTTCCCGGTTAGCCCAACCTGAATCTGATGCCACTGCGCGCAAGACCGCCCGATATCCCGACCGGCGTGCCGTCAGCACGCCAGCAGGCGGCACCGGTCATGGTGCCATCGTCGTCGAAAGCGATGCCGTTCATGCCGCCTGCGACCGTCGCAACGGGCTGCACCGTGTGGCCGAGACCTTCGAGCCTGGTGCGCACGCTCGCCGGCACCGTCTGCTCGACCTCGAGCGCGTTGCCCTCGGTCCAGACCCGGGGCGCCTCGACGGCCTCCTGCAGGCTCATGCCGTGGTCGATCAGATTGACCAGCGCCTGCATCGCGCTCGGGAAGATGCGCTTGCCGCCGGGCAAGCCGAGCGCGTAGCGCAGCTTGCCGTCCTTCAGCGCCATCATCGGCGACATCGAGGTCGTCACGCGCTTGCCGGGCGCCAGCGACAATGCATGGCCCGGACGCGGGTCGAACAAGTTCATATAATTGTTGGCGATCGCCCCAAGTCCCGGGATCATGATCTTGGCGCCGAACAGATTGTTGATGGTCTGCGTGGTTGCGACCACGTTGCCGAAACTATCTGCCGCGGTCATGTGCGTGGTGTGCGCACCTTCGAGCTGCGACACGCCCGCGCCCCAAGCCTGTGCGCGCACGGGATCGATGGCGCGGCGGCGCTCCTCAGCATAGGCTTTCGAGGTCAGTTTCTCCACGGGGACGCCGACATAATCAGGATCGCCGCTGGCCGCAGCGCGGTCGGCAAAGGCGATCTTCAGCACCTCGGCGAGATAGTGGATCGTCTCTGGCGTGCCGAAGCCGAGGCCGCCGATGTCATAGCCCTCGAGAATGTTGAGCATCTGCGCGATGTGCACGCCGGATGCGGCGGGCGGCGGCGGACCGAGAATGGTCCAGCCGCGGTAGTCGGCGCGGATCGGCTGGCGCTCGACCGTCTTGTAGGCCGTGAGATCGTTGCGGCGGATGAAGCCGCCGGCCTTCTCCATGTAGTCGACCAGGATATCGCCGAGGGGCCCTTCGTAGAGCGCCTGGTCGCCGTGATCGGCGATGTGACGCAGCGTCTCCGCATATTCCGATTGCACCACGCGCTCGCCGACCTTCAGCGGCTCCCCGCCAGGCAGGAAGATCGCCGCGATCGTCCGGTCCTTGCGCATCTCATCCGCACTCTCGCTGATGCATTCGTGGAGATAGGGCGTCGTCGCATAGCCGCGCGCGGCATGCTTGATCGCGGGCTGCATCACGTCCGCAAGGTTCATGGTGCCAAACCGGCGCAGCGTCTCGCACCAGGCCTTGAGCGAGCCCGGCGTGGCCACCGCCTTCGGACCGTTGAGATTCTCGTTGCCGATTGTGTCGAACACGTCGTGGGCCGAGCCCGGCTTGGACGTATAGGTCGTGTCGCGAACGGCCGAGGGCACGGTGCTCTGGCCGTCGATGAAGCGGTGGCTGCCGTCGGCCAGCCGGATATGTGCCATGCCGCCGCCGATGATGCCGACCATCATCGGCTCGACCACGGTCAGCGTGAACAGGGTCGCGATCGCGGCATCGATGGCATTGCCGCCGGCGGCCAGCATCTCGGCGCCGGCACTGGAGGCCAGGGGGTGGTTGCTGACCACCATGCCGCGGCTCGAGACCGCCGGCATCTTCTGGCAGTCAAAGGTGGTTGTTGTCCGGTCGCGCCAGTTACCGCTCATTGCCTGCCCTTTCCATCACGGCAACGAGCACATCACACGTACGACTACTGGTCCAGTAATGGTACGGATTAGCTGGCATTCCCTATTCCGCCATCATCATTGCCGTTGATTCGGACCTCCGCGATCCCCTTTGGATCGGGCCGGCACGTCCTGAGCGAGAAGAGCTCAGCATCGCGATAGATGCACGTTCGCGTGGCGTATTCCTGACCCAAGCACTCCAAAGGATTGATCTTCAAATGCACACGATCGTACTGGCCACCCAAAAGGGTGGCAGCGGGAAGAGCACGCTCGCCATCGGTCTCGCGCTCGCGGCCAAGCAGGCCGGCTTCACCGTCCGCCTGATCGAAACCGACCCGCAGGGCACCCTGTCCAACTGGCAGCGCCGCCGCGCGAGCGACGATCTCGTCGTCGAGCCGATCTATCATGCCGCAGACATCGCGCCGCGCCTGAAGATGCTCGCCGACAGCGGCCTCCAGCTCGCGATCGTCGACACCGCCGCCGGCCTCAGCGCCGCGACCACCGCGGCGATCCGCCATTCCGACCTCTGCCTGATCCCGGCCCGCCCGAGCGTCGCCGACATCGAGGCGACCGTCTCCACCCTCAGCGTCGCGCGCGCCTGGAAGCGTCCCTACAGCTTCGTGCTCAACCAGACGCCGATCCGCGGCCAGCGCATCGACAACGCTGCCAACACGCTTGCCGAGGAAGCCGCACTCGATCTCGCTGACGTGCTCGCGCGTCCGCTGATCGTGATGCGCAACGATCACCAGGATTCGCTCGCGAGCGGCCTTGCCGTCAGCGAGTTCGCGCCGAACGGCAAGTCCGCGGACGAGATCCGCGGCCTCTGGCGCTGGATCGAGACCCGGCTCGAGCTCGAAGCCACGAGCAATGTCCTGATCGACCAGGTCATGTCGGCCGCGGACGGCATGCTGCACGCCGCAACGGAGCTGGCGGCGGACGAGACCACGACACTGGCGTCCTGAGCGGGGCGATCGCTCAGACGACAGCCGGCCCTTCGCCATCCGGAAGGGCCCTAGCGACGAAGCAATCCGGCTACCAGCCCGGCCGGATTGCTTCGCGCTTTTTGGAAATGCTCTATCCGCTCGTCGTAGCCCCGATGGAGCACAGCGCAATCCGGGAAAGTCTCTCTGCGGTGAAGCTGGACCCGGATTGCGCTGCGCTTCATCCGGGCTACAAGTTCGCACTTTCAGGCTTCGGCCTTCACGCTCACTTCTGACATTTCGGACACCAGAAGGTCGACCGGCCATTCTGGGTGAAACGCTTGATCGTGCCGCCGCAGCGCGGCGTGGTGCATTTCTCGCCCTCACGGTCGTAGACTTTGAACGAATGCTGGAAATAGCCGAGCTCGCCGGAGGTCTGGCGGTGATCGCGCAGTGACGAGCCGCCGGCCTTGATGGCGTCGTTCAGCACGGTGTGGATCGCACCGACCAGCCGCTTCGCATGATCGGTCGGCTCGCCCGCGCCGACGCCCTTGCGACCCTTGGTCGCGAGCGTCGCGGCGATCCGGCGTGGCGACAGATGCGAGCGATGCAGGGCTTCGCAGACATAGATGTTGCCGAGCCCGGCCACCACGCGCTGATCGAGCAGCGCGGCCTTCAGGCTCGTGAGCTTGCCTGCACAGGCCCGCGCCAGCATCGCGGCATCGAATTCGTTGCCGAGCGGCTCGGGACCGAGCCCGCGCAGCAGCGGCTCCTCATCGAGCGCACTGCGCGCGATCACTTTCATGTAACCGAAGCGGCGAGGATCGTTGAACACGATGTCCGCGCCGGAGGACATCCGAAACAGCACGTGGTCGTGCGCGGAGTCCTTGCCCTTCGGATAGTGAAACTCACCCGGCGCCGCCTCGTTGTCGGGCTTGATGACGCGGAACGAGCCCGACATGCCCAGATGCATCAGGAGCACATCGCCCGAGGCGAGGTCCGCCATGAGATATTTTGCGCGTCGGCCAAGGCCCGTGACGACCTGGCCCTGGAGCCGGGCCACGAAATCCGGCTGGAACGGAAAGCGCAGATCCGGCCGGCGGGCCTCCGCCTTGAGTATTTTCGCGCCCTCCATGACGGGCTGAAGGCCGCGACGGACGGTCTCGACTTCGGGCAATTCAGGCATGGTCAGGCATTCACCTTATGAGGGCGGTGTGATAGCGCCATTGCGGCGGGCAGGCTATGGTCCGCCCATTGGAGTAGAGTAATGGATCGGCCGGGCGAAACCACGCATTTTGGCTTCAAGGACGTTCCCCTCGGGGACAAGCAGACGCTGGTGAACGACGTGTTTCACAGCGTGGCGTCGCGCTATGATTTGATGAACGATTTGATGTCCGGCGGCCTGCACCGGGTCTGGAAGGACATCATGATCACGGCGCTCGACCCGCCGAGGGGCGACCGGCCGTTCGCATTGCTCGACGTGGCCGGCGGCACCGGCGACATCTCGTTCCGCGCCGCCAAGGCCGCGGGTGCGGGCTTCCATGCCACCGTCTGCGACATCAACACCGACATGCTGGCCGTGGGCCGCGAGCGCGCCGCGAAGCGCCATCTCGAAGCCAAAGTCGATTTCGTCGAAGGCAACGCCGAGGCGCTCGCCTTCGCCGATCGCAGCTTCGACGCATATACGATCGCTTTCGGCATTCGCAACGTGCCCCGGATCGATCTGGCGCTGCGCGAGGCCTATCGCGTGCTGAAGCCCGGCAGCCGCTTCCTCTGCCTGGAATTCTCCAGCGTCGAGATGCCGGGGCTGGATCGCCTCTATGACCTGTTCTCGTTCAAGGTGATCCCGCCGCTCGGTCGCATGATCACGGGCGATGCCGAGTCCTATCAATATCTCGTCGAATCGATCCGCAAGTTTCCAAAACCCAACGCGTTCGCCGACATGATCCGCGACGCCGGCTTTGCCCGCGTCAGTTGGCAGACATTGTCCGGCGGCATCGTCGCACTGCATTCGGGCTGGCGTTTGTGATCTCTGCCTTTACCCACATTGCGCGCCTGATCCGCGCCGCGTTCGTCTTCGCGCGCGAGGGAGTATTCGGCTCGGTCGATCCGAGCCTGGTGCCGCCGCCGGGACAGCTCGCGCTGAAGCTGGCGCGCCTGGTCGAACGCCGCGGCACCAAGCACGGCCCCCGGATCGCTCGCGCGCTGACACGGATGGGCCCCGCCTATCTCAAACTCGGACAGTTCCTGGCGACGCGCCCCGACGTCGTCGGCGTCATCATGGCGCGCGACCTCGAAAGCCTCCAGGACCGCCTGCCGCCGTTTCCGCAGGATGAAGCCGAGGCCGCCATCGCGACGTCGCTGGAGCGGCCGCTGAAGGACGTCTTCGTGAATTTCGGCCCGCCCGTCGCGGCCGCCTCGATCGCGCAGGTCCATCGCGGCGAAGTCTTGCACGACGGGATCCGCAAATCGGTCGCGGTCAAGGTGCTCAGGCCGAACGTGGCGGCACGCTTCCGCCGCGATCTCTCCGACTTCTTCTTCGTCGCCCACAAGGCCGAGACCTATTCGGCGGAAGCGCGGCGGCTGCGCCTGATCGAGGTCATCAACACCATGTCGCGCTCGGTCGCCATGGAGATGGACCTGCGACTGGAGGCGGCTGCGCTGTCGGAGATGGCGGAGAACACGCGCGACGACCCTGACTTCCGCGTGCCGGAGGTCGACTGGGATCGCACCACGCACAACGTGCTGACGATGGAGTGGATCGACGGCATCGCGCTGAACGATCACAAGCGCCTGGAAGAGGCGCAGGTCGATTTGCCCGACCTCGGCCGCAAGGTGATCCAGAGCTTCCTGCGCCACGCGCTGCGCGACGGCTTCTTCCATGCCGACATGCATCCGGGCAATCTGTTCCTCGACGACGCCGGCCGCCTCGTCGCGGTCGATTTCGGCATCATGGGCCGGCTCGGCATGAAGGAGCGGCGCTTCCTCGCCGAAATCCTGCTCGGCTTCATCACCCGCGATTATCGCCGCGTCGCCGAGGTGCATTTCGAGGCGGGCTACGTGCCGGCGCATCACTCGGTCGAGAATTTCGCGCAAGCCATCCGCGCCATCGGCGAGCCGATCCACAACCGCACGGCGGAAGAGATCTCGATGGCGCGGCTCTTGACCCTGCTGCTCGAGGTCACCGGCCTGTTCGACATGACGACGCGGCCCGAGCTGATCCTGCTGCAGAAGACCATGGTGGTGGTCGAAGGCGTGGCGCGCGGCTTCGATCCCAAGCTCGACATCTGGAAGATCGCCGACCCCGTGGTGCGCGAATGGATCGAGCGCAATCTCGGCCCGATCGGCCGGGTGCAGGGCGCGCTCGCCGGAACCGGAGACATCGCGCGGGTGCTGATGCGCCTGCCGGAGATCGCCGAGCGGTCCGTGAAGGTGCTGGAGCAGCTCGAGACCATGACGCGGGAGGGCATCAGGCTGTCGCCGGAGAGCATCGCCGCGATGGGCCGTAGCGAGGGCCGCAAGAACCGGTGGCGCACCGTCGCGCTCTGGATCATCGCCGCGACCTTCATCGGAATCCTGGTTGCCGTCCGGAATCTATGATTGCACTGCAATCACACGGATGATAGCATCGCTATCATTCCGTGCTGGAGGGCGCCGTGGCAAGCCTGACCATCCGCAAGCTCGACGAACACGTCAAAACCTATCTGCGGCTGCGCTCGGCCAAGAATCGCAGGTCGGTCGAGGAGGAGGTCCGGGTCATCCTGCGGGAGCTGATCGAGGGTCGCGAGGAGCCGCTGACGCCGTTTGCGGCACCGCCTGCGCCCTCGTCCGCCCCCACTCTCCAGCGCACCGGCGCCGCCCCCGAGGCCAGCGTCACCCTGATCATTGGCGGCGGCATCGCGGCCTATAAATCGCTCGACCTGATCCGCAGGCTGAAGGAGCGCCGCGTCGAAGTCCGCTGCGTCCTGACCAAGGCAGCGCAGCAATTCGTCACGCCGCTGGCGGTGAGCGCGCTCTCGCATGAGCGCGTCTACACCGACCTGTTCGATCCCCAGAGCGAGTTCGACGCCGGCCATATCCGCCTGGCGCGCGACTGCGACCTGATCGTGGTGGCGCCGGCGACCGCCGACCTGATGGCCAAGATCGCCAACGGCCACGCCGACGATCTCGCCAGCGCGATCCTGCTCGCGACCAATCGCAAGGTCTTGCTGGCCCCGGCGATGAATCCGCTGATGTGGAACAATGCGGCGACGCGCCGCAATGTCACGCAGCTGCAGCGCGACGGCTTGGTGCTGATCGGGCCGAATTCCGGCGAGATGGCCGAAGCGGGTGAGGCTGGTGTTGGCCGCATGTCGGAAGCGATCGAGATCGCCAATGCCGCCGAGCGGCTGCTGCGGCCGCCGGTGCCGAAGCCGCTTGCCGGCAAACGCGTGCTGATCACCGCCGGTCCCACCCACGAGCCGATCGACCCAGTGCGCTACATCGCCAACCGTTCCTCCGGCAAGCAGGGCTTTGCCATTGCCGCCGCCGCGCAGGCCGCGGGCGCCGAGGTGATCCTCGTCAGCGGCCCGGTCGATCTCGACGACCCCCAGGGCGTCACCGTCAAGCATGTGGAATCGGCGCGGCAGATGCTGGAGCAGGTGCAGGCCGCGCTGCCCGCCGACATCGCGATCTTCGCCGCCGCCGTCGCCGACTGGCGCGTCGCAAACGAGGGCGAGCAGAAGCTGAAGAAGACGTCCGCCGGCATGCCGCCGCTGCAGCTGGTCGAGAATCCCGACATCCTCGCCACGATTTCAAAACTGACCGACAAGCGCCCACCGCTGGTGATCGGCTTTGCCGCCGAGACCGAGCACCTGATCGACAACGCCAAATCGAAACTTGCCCGCAAGGGCTGCGACTGGATCGTCGCCAACGACGTCTCGCCCGCCACCGGCGTGATGGGCGGCGACCGCAACACCGTGCATCTGATCAGCCGCAAGAATGGAGAGATTGCGGTTGATTCCTGGCCGGTGATGACCAAGGAACAGGTCGCCATCGAACTGGTCGCGCACATCGCAAAGAGCGCGACCGACAAATCCCGGGAGCCGGCATCTTGAGCACGAAGGTCACGGTCGAACTGCAGCAATTGACGCATGCCGACGGTTTGCCACTCCCGGCCTATCAGACCGCGGAAGCCGCCGGCCTCGACCTGATGGCAGCGGTGCCGGAGGGCGAGCCGCTGACGCTCGTGCCCGGCCAATACGCGCTGGTGCCGACGGGCCTTGCGATCGCCTTGCCGCCCGGGCACGAGGCCCAGGTGCGGCCGCGCTCCGGACTCGCGGCCAAGCACGGCGTCACCGTGCTGAATTCGCCCGGGACGATCGACGCCGACTACCGCGGCGAGATCAAGGTCATCCTGATCAATCACGGCGCAGCACCCTTCGTGATCAAGCGCGGCGAGCGCATCGCGCAGATGGTGATCGCGCCCGTGGTGCAGGCCGCGCTGGTTCCGGTGACGACGTTGTCGACGACCGATCGCGGCGCTGGCGGCTTCGGCTCGACCGGGCGCTAACGCACGGCAGATCCAGCCGAATCATCCCGAAGAACCACGTGAGCTGGAACACGTCGCCCCGCATTTTTTTGGGGCCGCCTTTACGTTCACGATCTGGACTCTTACCGGCGGAGTCACGGTGAGGGTATTGTCTTTTGATTCGCGCGCGACGGGGGTCGCCGCGCGTAGATTCGTGCGGTCTTGGGGCAACTATGTCAGGCGTGATCGTGTCGATGCGTCGGACGCTGCTGTCGTGCACATCGCTTGCGCGCAACGGCCTCGTGGGAGGCGCTCTCGCAGCGCTGTTGCCGGCTGCGCCGGCCGAGGCCGCCGACCTCATCGACACCCTCTCCATCGTGCTGGATTTCAACCGGCAGGAACTCGCGGTGCTCGCCACCGCGCTGGCCCTGCTCGGCTTCTCGGTGGTGGCCGCGATCCTGCTGATGCGCACACGCGTGCGGACAGCGAAGAACGAGGCGCGGCTGCGCGCCCGGATCGGGGAACTGCAACTGCAGGCCGACCGCTTCGGCGCGCTGCTGTTCGCCGAGCCGCAGATCCTGATCTCATGGCCCGCCGGCGATAACCGCGCGCAAATCTCCGGCGACATCTCCATGGTGCTGCCGCGCGACTCCTCGCCGCAGCGCGTGCTCGCCTTCGGAACCTGGCTGCCGCCGGAACCCGCGCTGCAGATGGATCATGCGGTCGATGCACTGCGCGACCGCGGTGACGGGTTCCAGCTGACGCTGACGACCGCGCACGGCCACACGCTGGAGGCCATCGGCCGCGCCATCGGCGGCCAAGCCATTGTCCGGATTCGCGAACTCTCCGGGCTGCGCCGCGACCTGGCCGAGACCAATCTGCGCTACAACGCGCTGTCCGACGAGACCGAGATGCTGCGCGGCTTTGCCGCCGCTGCACCCTGGCCGATCTGGGCCAAGGGCGAGAACGGCGCGCTGACCTATGCCAACCCGGCCTATGTCCGCGCCACCGAAGCAGCCAGCGTCACCGACGCGCAGGAGCGCAAGCTCGAGCTGCTCGACAGCGCCGACCGCTCCGCGATGGAGCGGGGCCTGAAGGACGCCGCGGGCTTCACCTCGCGGCTGCCGATCGTGATCAGCGGTGAGCGGCGCATCTACGACGTGCGCGCCGTCAATGTCGGCAGCGGCAGCGTGGGCGTCGCCATCGATGCCAGCGAGGCGGATGCGCTCAGCTCCGCGCTGGTGCGGATGGCGGAGGCGCACCGCCGCACGCTGGACCAGCTCTCCTCCGGCGTTGCCGTGTTCGACGGCCAGCGCCGGCTCGCCTTCTACAACGATTCCTACCGCCGGCTGTGGGACCTCGACCGCAGCTTCCTCGACGCCAATCCCGACGATTCCAGCGTGCTCGACAAGCTCCGCGCCGCGCGCAAGCTGCCCGAGCAGCCCGATTTCCGCGCCTGGAAAGCGAAACTGCACGAGGCCTATCGCGCGGTCGAGGCCGCGAAGGACACCTGGTATCTGCCCGACGGCCGCGCGCTCTCGGTCGTCACCACGCCGAACCCGGAAGGCGGCGTCACCTATCTGTTCGACGACGTCACCGAAAGCCTCGAGCTTGCCCGCCGCTTCGACGGCATGATCCGGGTTCAGCGCGAGACGCTGGACAGCCTCGCCGAAGGCGTCGCGGTGTTCGGCAGCAACGGCAAGGCCCAGCTGTTCAATCCGGCCTTCGTCCGGATGTGGAAGCTGTCGAGCGATGCCATGCGCGACGAGCCGCATATCCAGACCGTCGAAGGCTGGTGTCATCAGCTGTTCGACGATCCCGCGGTCTGGCGCCAGATCCGCGAGGCCGTCACCTCGATCGAGAGCCGCGCCGACGTGCCGCTGAAGCTCGAGCGGAAGGACGGCAGCGTGCTCGACGGCATGATCCGTCCGCTGCACGACGGCGCGACCATGCTGACGTTCCAGGACATCACCGACACCGAGAATGTCGAGCGCGCGCTACGCGAGCGCAACGAGGCGCTGGAGGCCGCGGACCAGATGAAGGTGGATTTCGTCCACCACGTTTCCTACGAGCTGCGCTCGCCGCTCACCACCATCATCGGCTTCGCGCATTTCCTCAGCGATCCCTCGACCGGGCCGCTGACGCCGAAACAGGCCGAATATCTCGACTACGTCACCAAATCGACCAACGCGCTGCTGGCGCTCACCAACAACATCCTCGATCTCGCCACCATCGACGCCGGCGCCATGAAGCTGGAACTCGGGCCCGTCGACGTCAGCAAGACCATCGAGCTGGCCGCGGAGGGAATCCAGGACCGGCTTGCCACCGACCGCATCCGCCTCAAGGTCGAGATCGCGCCCGACGTCGGCAGCTTCGTCGGCGACGAGAAGCGCGTGGTGCAGGTGCTCTATAACCTCCTCGCCAACGCCGTCGGGTTTTCTCCACAGGATTCCACCGTCGGTATCAGCGCGCGGCGCACCGAGCGAAGCGTGGTCTTCACCGTGACAGATTCCGGGCCTGGAATACCTGCCGACATGAAGGACAAGGTGTTCAACTGGTTCGAAAGCCGCTCGCAGGGCTCGCGTCACCGCGGCGCCGGGCTCGGCCTGTCGCTGGTGCGCTCCTTCGTCGAGCTGCATGGCGGCAAGGTGCTTGTGGATTCGATCGTCGGCCGCGGCACGGTCGTAATCTGTGATTTCCCGACCGACCAGGCGGCGCATCGCGACGCCGCCGAATGACAGAGCCCACCAAACTTTCCGTCGCGCTTCACAACGAGACGGCCACCGCGCAATTGATGGCCGACCTCGCGCTCCTGATCGGCCCCGGCGACGTCATCACTCTCACCGGCGATCTCGGCGCCGGCAAGACCGCGGCGGCGCGCAGCCTGATCCGCTACCTCGCCGGCGACGAGGAGCTGGAAGTGCCGAGCCCGACCTTCACCCTCGTGCAAAGCTATGAGCTGCCGCCTTTCCCGGTGATGCATGCCGACCTCTACCGGATCGAGGACGAGAGCGAGCTCGAGGAGATCGGGCTGTCGCCGCTCCCCGAGGCCACGCTGGTCCTGATCGAATGGCCGGAGCGCGCGCCGTCGGCAATGCCCGCAGATCGCATCGACATCGCGCTGACGCATCGGCCGGCGCTGGGCTCGAACGCACGCGCAGCCGATATCACCGGGTATGGCAAGGCCGCTGCGACTGTGCCGCGGTTGAAGGCGCTGCGCGAATTCCTCGACAACTCGGGCTATATCGACGCTGGACGCAAGCGCATGGCCGGGGATGCCTCGACGCGGTCCTATGCGCGCCTGATCCGCGACGACGGCGTCGTCATTCTCATGAATTCACCGCAGCGCCCCGATGGCGCGGCGCTCTATAACGGCAAGTCCTACAGCGCAGCAGTGCATCTGGCGGAAAACATCAAGCCGTTCGTTGCCGTCGATGAAGGCCTGCGCGCGGCGGGAGTATCCGCGCCGGCGATCCACCATTTCGATCTCGACCACGGTTTTCTGATCTCGGAGGATTTCGGCAGCGAAGGCGTAATCGAAGGCCATCCGCCGCGCCCGATTGGCGAGCGGTACGAGGCTGCGACCGACGTGCTCGCCGCGCTGCACGCCAAGACGCTGCCGGAAACCTTGCCGCTGGCCGGCCAGAGTTACGACATCCCGGTCTTCGACGTCGAGGCGCTCTTGATCGAAATCGGCCTGATGCCGGAATGGTATCTGCCCGATCGCAACGCGCCGCTCAGCGAAGCGGCCCGCGCGGAGTTCTTCGCGATGTGGCGCGAGCTCTTGAAGAAGCCGCTGGCCGCGCCGAAGACGTGGGTCATCCGCGACTACCACTCGCCGAACCTGATCTGGCTCGACGATCGCAGCGGCATCGAACGCGTCGGCGTGATCGACTTTCAGGACACGGTACTCGGTCCGCACTCCTATGACGTGGTGTCGCTGCTCCAGGATGCCCGCATCGACGTGCCCGAAAACATCGAGCTCACGCTGCTGTCGCGCTACATCAAGGCGCGCCGCGCCAGCGACGCGGCCTTCGACGCCGCCGGCTTCGCCGAGCTCTACGCCATCATGTCGGCGCAGCGGAACACGCGCCTGCTCGGCACCTTCGCCCGGCTCAACCGCCGCGACGGCAAGCCGCACTATCTGCGTCACCAGCCGCGGATCTGGACCTATCTCCAACGCTCGCTGGCGCATCCTGCGCTGGGCTTCCTGCGCGACTGGTATCTCGCCAACGTGCCGCCGCCCAAAAGTCCGCCTCAGCCCTGATTTGGGACCTGATTTACCGGCTGTTAGCCAAGACGTCGGTATTCTGGCGGCCAGGCAGCCGGATAAATACGGGCTGGAGCGGGCAGATGGCGGTAAAGACGGACCAGCGTGGCAACAGCCGGGTCGTTTTCGAGCGTGGGATTCCGGCCCAGATGATGGGTATCGACGGGACCTGGCGGCGCGAATGCACCATGGAGGACGTCTCCGACAGCGGCGCCAAGCTGACCATCGACGGCTCGGTCGAAGGCCTGCACCTGAAGGAATTCTTTCTGCTGCTGTCCTCCACCGGGCTGGCCTATCGGCGCTGCGAATTGGCCTGGGTCAATGGCGACCAGATCGGCGTCAATTTCCTGAAAGTCGGCGACAAGAAGAAGAAGGCGCGTTCCACAGCCGTCGGGGCATGACGGCAACACCCGTCGTACAACCGTCACGGCGGCTGGCTAAGGCGATTGAGATGCGGTGCGGCCGATCGAACCTCGTGTTAGGGTTGCTGCGAACGCGAAAGGTCTGAGAAAGCGAGATGTCCGTCAAACCGACCAAAGCCATGGTGCTCGCCGCAGGGTTCGGCCTGCGCATGCGTCCACTGACGGACAAGATGCCGAAGCCGATGGTGCCGGTAGCCGGCCAGCCGCTGCTTGACCACGTGCTCGACAAGCTCGGCCAGGCCGGCGTGACCGACGCCGTGGTCAACGTGCATTACCTGCCGGACCAGATCATCGAGCACACCGCCTCGCGCCAGCATCCGCGCGTCACCATCTCCGACGAGCGCGACCAGGTGCTCGGCACCGGCGGCGGCGTGGTCAAGGCGCTGCCGCTGCTCGGCGATGCGCCGTTCTACCATGTCAATTCCGACACCTTGTGGATCGACGGCGTGCGCCCGAACCTGACGCGGCTCGCCGAGAATTTCGACCCTGAGCGCATGGATATCCTGCTGCTGATGGCGCCGACCGCGACCAGCATCGGCTATAGCGGCCGCGGCGATTACGGCATGCTGCCCGACGGCGCCTTGCGCAAGCGCAAGGAAAAAGAAGTCGTTCCGTTCGTCTATGCGGGCGCTGCGATCCTGTCGCCCACGATCTTCGACGGCGCGCCGCAAGGCGAGTTCTCGCTGACAAAAATGTTCGACCGTGCCAACGAGCAGGAGCGCCTCTTCGGCCTCCGCCTCGACGGCGTCTGGATGCATGTCGGCACGCCCGATGCCGTGCACGCCGCGGAAGAGGCGTTTCTGGAGAGCGTGGCGTAGAGCCAGCCCCAAAGACGGTGCCGTAGCCCGGATGAAGCGGAGCGCAATCCGGGGCCCCAGGGCTTGTGGCACGAATCCCGGATTGCGCTCCGCTCCATCCGGGCTACGAAACGCCGAACAACGGGGACGATTCCTCCCCGCCCCATGACCATTCGACCCCGCCTCCCTATATTGCCTGTTCCTCCGAATCAGGCAGCCCATGCGCGTTTTCAGCGTCCCCATCTCAGTTCCGTTCCTGCGCACGGTCGTCACGGCCCTGCTCGAGGGACGGCTGGTCGAGGGCTTCGAGGCGCGCAGGGAACCGGCGCGGCTTGCCGACGCAACGCTGTATTTGCCGACCCGCCGCGCCATGCGCGTCGTGCGCGAGATTTTCCTCGACGAGATGAAGGCCGATGCCGTCGTGCTGCCGCGCATCGTCGCGCTCGGTGACATCGACGAGGATGAGCTCGCCTTCGCCGATGACGGCGAGCAATTTTCCGGCGCGACGCCGCTCGATATTCCGCCGCGGCTTGGCGAGCTCGAGCGGCGGCTGACGCTGGCACAACTGGTTGCGGCGTGGGCCAAGGGCCCGGTGCTGGCGCCGCTGGTAGTCGGCGGGCCCGCCTCGACGCTCGCGCTCGCCGGCGACCTCGCACGCCTGATCGACGACATGGTCACGCGCGGCGTCGACTGGAACGCGCTCGACGGCCTCGTGCCTGACAACCTCGATCGCTATTGGCAGCACTCGCTCGAATTCTTGCGCATCGCGCGCATCGCCTGGCCCGGTCATCTCGCCGAGATCAACCGGATCGAGCCCGCGGCGCGGCGCGACCTCCTGATCGCGGCGGAAGCCAAGCGGCTGACCGCGCATCCGCATGGACCTGTCATCGCGGCGGGCTCGACCGGCTCGATGCCGGCCACCGCGAAATTCCTGCACGCGGTCGCATCGTTGCCGCATGGCGCCGTGGTGCTGCCCGGCCTCGACACCGATCTCGACGACGACGCCTGGCGCAGCATCGGCGGATTGCGCGATTCGCTCGGCAAATTCGTCGAGCACCCGGCCTCGAACCATCCGCAATACGCCATGAATGCGCTGCTGGATCGATTCGGCATCAAGCGCAGCGACGTCGAGATTTTACGGCCGCCGGCCGAAGGCGGTCGCGATCTGCTCGCCTCCGAATCGATGCGGCCCTCCGCCAAGACGGAAGTCTGGCACGACCGGCTGAAGCAGCCTGACGTCGCCGCGAAGATCGCCGGCGGCATGACAAATCTTGCGGTCGTCGAGGCCCCCAACCCCGAAATGGAAGCGCTCGCGATCGCGATTGCGATGCGCGAGGCACGGCATCTCGACAAGTCGGCAGCGCTGGTGACGCCGGACCGCGCGCTGGCGCGGCGGGTGATGGCGGCGCTCACCCGATGGGGCCTCAGTTTCGACGATTCCGGCGGCGACGTCCTGATGGAAACTTCAGCCGGCGTTTTCGCGCGCCTTGTGGCGGAAGCGGCGACCAAGGGCCTGGAGCCACCGACGCTGCTGGCGCTGCTGAAGCATCCGCTATGCCGGCTCGGCCGGCTGCCCGGCGCTTGGAAGGCGGCGATCGAAGATCTCGAGCTCGCAATCTTGCGCGGCACGCGTCCGCCTGCCGGCACGGCCGGCCTGTTGCGCGAATTCAACCGCTTTCGCGATGAGCTTGCAAAATTGTGGCGCAGCGAGGTCTCCGCGCTGCATCGCGCCGAGCCCCGCGCGCATCTCAAGGCCGAGGATCTCGACCGTGTCCAGGCGCTGATCGATATTTTGCAAAAGGCGTTGGCGCCGATCGAGAGCCTGGCCTCTCTAAAACCGTATGACTTCGCCGAGCTTGCGCATCGTCACCGCGAGATCATGATCGAGCTGTCGCGTGACGAGCAGGGCATTCCGCTGGCCTTCGAGGAGCGCGAGGGCCTCGCACTCGCGAGCGCCTTCGACGATCTCCTGCGCGGCGGCACGACCAGCGGGTTGCTGGTGACGCTGCCCGACTACGCGGATGTCTTCCAGACCGCGTTCAGCGATCGCGCGGTGCGGCGGCGCGACAAGCCTGGCGCGCGGCTGCAGATCTACGGCCCGCTGGAATCGCGCCTGATGCAGGCCGACCGCATCATCGTCGGCGGCCTGATCGAGGGCGTCTGGCCGCCGGCGCCGCGCATCGATCCCTGGCTGAGCCGGCCGATGCGGCACGAGCTCGGCCTCGATTTGCCGGAGCGCCGTATCGGCCTCTCCGCGCATGATTTTGCCCAGCTGCTCGGCGGCCATGAGGTGATCCTCACCCACTCCGCCAAGGCCGGCGGCGCACCGGCCGTGACCTCGCGCTTCCTGCACCGGTTGGAAGCGGTGGCGGGCGACGAGCTCTGGAAGGCGGCCGTTCATGCCGGCGAAAACTACGTGCGATTTGCAGAGCGGCTGGACCAGCCCGACAAGGTCGAGCCGATCAAGCAACCCGAGCCGCGACCACCCCGCGCGACGCGGCCATTGAAGATGTCGGTGACCGCGATCGAGGATTGGCTGCGCGATCCCTACACCATCTATGCAAAGTATATCCTGCGGCTGGATGCGCTCGATCCCGTCGACATGCCGCTGTCGGCCGCCGATCGCGGTTCCGCGATTCACGATGCGATCGGTGAGTTCACCGAAAGCTACGCCACGCGTCTGCCCGACGATCCCGCCCGCGTGCTGCGCGCCATCGGCGAGAAGCATTTCGCGCCGCTGATGGAACGTCCCGAGGCGCGCGCGCTGTGGTGGCCACGCTTTCAGCGCATTGCGCGCTGGTTCGGCGAATGGGAGACCGCCCGGCGCGAGGCGATCGAAGGGATCACGGCGGAAACGCGCGGCGAGATTTCGATCCCGCTCGACGGCACGCGCAGCTTCAAGCTGTCCGCGCGCGCCGACCGCATCGAGCGGCGCCAGGGCGGCGGCTACGCCATCCTCGACTACAAGACCGGCCAGCCGCCGACCGGCAAGCAGGTCCGCATGGGCCTGTCACCGCAGCTGACGCTGGAAGCCGCCATCCTCCGCGAAGGCGGTTTCCCCGATATAGACGCGGGTTCGTCGGTAAGTCAGCTCGTCTATGTGCGCTTGAGCGGCAACAACCCGCCGGGCGAGGAGCGCATCCTCGAGCTCAAATACAAGCCGGGCGAGGAGCCGCAGCCGCCGGACACCGCAGCCGCGGAAGCACGGGCCAAGCTGGAAGCGCTGATCCGCGCGTTCGACGACGAGAACCAGCCCTACACCTCGCTGAACCTGCCGATGTGGACCAACCGCTACGGCGCCTATGACGACCTCGCCCGGATCAAGGAATGGTCCGCGGCCGGCGGCCTGGGGATCGAGGAATGGTGAAGGCGCCGCGTCCCATCCCGGATGAAGTGCGCGCGCGGCAGGCCCGCGCGTCGGATCCGACTGCCTCAGCTTTCGTGTCGGCCAATGCTGGCTCGGGCAAGACCCATGTGCTGGTGCAGCGCGTGATCCGCCTCTTGCTGTCGGGCGTGCCGCCGGAAAAGATCCTCTGCATCACCTTCACCAAGGCCGCTGCGGCCAACATGGCCGAGCGCGTGTTCACCACGCTCGGTCACTGGGTGACGCTGGACGACCTCGCGCTCGACGCCGCAATCCGCGCGGTCGGCATTCCCCATCCCGATCGAAAATTGCGACGCAACGCGCGAAAACTGTTCGCCTGCGCGCTGGAGACGCCGGGCGGGCTGAAGGTGCAGACCATCCACGCGCTGTGCACGCGGCTGCTGCAGCAATTCCCGTTCGAAGCCAACGTGCCCGCGCGCTTCTCCGTCATCGACGAGCGCGACCAGACCGACATGATGGAGCGCGCCAATCTGAAAGTGCTGCTGGAGGCCGCGCGCGATCCGGAGAGCGTCACCGGCCGCGCCTTGCTGACCGCGATGGCGAGCGCCGCCGATGTCACCTTCAAGGAGGTCGTGCGCGAGGCGTGTTTGAGCCGGGATCATTTCATGGCCTGGACGGATCAGGCCGGCAACGCGGAAGCGGCGGCTGCACAGATGGCGGCGGCACTGGGCGTCGATGCCAGCGACCGCATCGAGGACGTCGAGACGGAGATTCTCGATGGGCCCTATTTGCCGCGTTCGCGTTGGGACGACATCGCCATTGCGTTGGAGGACGGCAGCAAGTCCGACAACGACCAGGCCTCCCGCCTTCGTGAGGCCAAGGTGTTTTCCGGCAGCGCGCAGGTCGATGCTTATCTGTCCGTCTTCCTTACCGACGAAAAGCTGCCCCGCAAGGCGGTGCTGACCAAGAAGTTTGGCGAGCACAATCCGTCCGTCGCCCGCCTGTTCGAGAACGAGGCGCAGCGCATCGGTGGATTGGTCGAGAAGCGCCGCGCCGTGACCATGCGCGACCGCACGGCGGCCCTGCTGCACATCGCGACCGCCGCCGCGGCAAACTATCGCCGCGAAAAGCAGGAGCGCGGGCTGCTCGATTACGATGATCTCATCGACAAGACGCTGGCGATGCTTGACCGCGTCGCCTCGGGCTGGGTGCATTACAAGCTCGACCGCGGCGTCGATCACGTCCTGATCGACGAGGCCCAGGATACCAGCCCGCGGCAATGGGACATCGTCGCGCATATCATCTCGGAATTCACGGCCGGAGAAGGCGCGCGCGAGGGGCTGAACCGCACCGTCTTCGCCGTGGGCGACGAGAAGCAGTCGATCTTCTCGTTCCAAGGCGCAGCTCCGCACGAGTTCGACGCGCGGCGGCGCGAGCTGCACCGCAAGTTCACCGCCGCCGGGCTGAAGTTCGATCCCGTCGCTTTCACCTATTCGTTCCGCTCGGGCGCCACGATCCTTCACGCCGTCGACCACGTCTTCCGCGATCCCGCGATCTACAAGAGCATCCATTCGGTCGAGATCGGCCATCCCCTGCACAATGCACTCGCCGACGCCGGCCCCAGCGTGATCGAGCTGTGGGATCTCTGCGAGGCCGACGACCGGCAGGACATCGAGGGTTGGCGCGCGCCGTTCGACGGCGTCGCCGTCACCAGCCCCGAGGTCAAGCTTGCCCGCCGTATCCAGGCCGAGATCAAGCACCTGGTCGAGAGCGGCACGCTGACCGGACATGAAGGCGAGCGGCGTCCGTTGCGCTATGGCGACATGCTGATCCTGGTCCGCCGACGCGGCAATGCGTTCGACGCCGTGATCCAGGCGCTAAAGCATGCCGGTGTTCCGGTGGCCGGCGCCGACCGGCTCAAGCTCACCGAACATATCGGCATCATCGATCTGATGAACCTTGCGGATGCGCTGCTGCTGCCGCAGGACGATCTCGCGCTGGCGGTGGCGCTGAAGAGCCCGCTGTTCGGGCTCGACGACGACGACCTCTTCACCCTCGCCCATGACCGCAAGGGATCGCTGCGCCGCGCGCTCGGCGAGCACGCCGCTACAGCTGAGAAATTCGCGACTGTGCTGCGGCGCCTGGAAGCCTGCGAGAGCCGCGCGCGCGAGGAGACGCCGTTCGCCTTCTACGCCTGGCTGCTCGGCGGCGACGGCGGCCGTGCGCGCATCCTGCGCCGGCTCGGTCATGAGGCCAACGACGCACTCGACGAATTTCTGGAGCTGGCCCTGAATTACGAGCGCAAGGCGCCGGCCTCGCTGCAGGGCTTCATGGCCTGGCTGCGTTCGGCCGACACCGAAGTGAAGCGCGACATGGAGATCTCCCGCGACGAGGTGCGCGTGATGACCGTGCACGGCGCCAAGGGTCTCGAAGCCTCGGTCGTGTTCATGGTCGACACTACCTCGTCCCCTGCGGACTCACAGCGGGTGCGGCTGATCCACGTGCCGCGCGGCAATGGCGGCGAGGTCGTGGTCTGGGCCGGACGCAAGGCGGATGATCCCAAGCCCGTCGCGGACGCGCGCAAGGCGATGATCGAGGAGACCGAGGACGAATATCGCCGCCTGCTCTATGTCGCGATGACGCGCGCGGCCGACCGGTTGATCGTCGGCGGCTGCATGCCCGGCAACATGAGGACAGTGCGCAAGCTGAGCTGGTACGACCTGATCGACACCGGGCTCAAAGGCTCCGGCCTCGACAAGCAGGTGATCGAGACGCCGCTCGGCAAGGTCACCCGATTCGCCCGGCCGGAGGATGTCGCGACGCTGGGCACGCCGGCGACCGCGGTGGACCAGGCGGTCGAATTGCCGGACTGGCTGCGGACGCCCGCACCGCGCGAGATCGACGATGATCTGGTCCGTCCCTCCGGCCAGCCGCCCGAAGAGGGCCGCAGTGTCCGGTCCGGCGAATCGGTACAGTCCCGCGCGCTGGCGCTGCAGCGCGGCACGCTGGTGCACCGGCTGCTGCAATCCTTGCCCGACATTGCCATCGAGCGCCGCCGCGAGGCCGCGCTGGGCTTCATGGCCCGCAATGCCGCGGGCTGGGCGGAGGCCGATCTTACGGCGCTCGCCGACAAGGTGCTCGCTTTGATCGCCGAGCCGCGATTCGCCCCGGTGTTTGCCGCCGGCAGCCGGGCGGAGGTCGCCATTGTCGGCAAATTGGAGCGGCCGGGCCGCCCGCCGGCGCTGGTGTCGGGACAGATCGACCGGCTGGTCGTTCGCCCGGAGGAGGTCTTGATCGTCGATTTCAAGACCAACCAGGCCGCGCCGAAGAGCGCCACCGATGCGCCCGTCGCCTATGTCCGGCAGCTCGCGCTGTACCGGGCGGTGCTGGCGCGGCTTTATCCCCAAAAGCCCATCAGGGCCGTCCTGCTCTGGACCGAGGCCCTTGAATATATGGAGATTTCTGCCCCCGCGCTGGACGCGGCGCTGGCATCCCTTCATCTCGGCGTGAGCGTCCTTGACCCGGCAAGGGGCCGTTCATAGGTTGACGCCATGATCCCCGGCGCGATTCCAGGTCGCGCCGATTCTCTTTCAACCGAACGAGGTATTCCCATGGCCGTTGGCAAGGTTTCCGACACTGATTTCGAAGCCGAAGTGCTCAAGGCGAACGGCCCTGTCGTCGTCGATTTCTGGGCCGAGTGGTGCGGCCCCTGCCGCATGATCGCGCCCGCCCTCGACGAGATCGCCGGCGCGATGGGCGACAAGGTCAAGATCGTCAAGCTCAACGTCGACGAGAGCCCGAAGACCGCCTCGAAATACGGCGTGATGTCGATCCCGACTCTCATGATCTTCAAGGGCGGCGAGATGGCCTCCCGCCAGGTCGGCGCCGCGCCGAAGGCGAAGCTGCAGCAGTGGATCACCTCCGCAGTCTGATCTGTCTGCCATAAGATTCTTTTCGACAACGGCCGGCGAAATGCCGGCCGTTTGCGTTGGTGGGACGTGTTCAGCGTATGACGAGTCCCGCCCTTGCCAGTCCCTCCCCGAAAGCGCTCTCGAAAACCGACATCTCTCGTCGCAATGGAGGCGCGGTCGGTCGACGAGATCCCGCGCGGCAAGGAATGGCAGTACGAGCCGAAATGGGATGGCTTTCGCTGCCTGCTGTCGCGCGATGGCAGCGATGTCGACCTGCGCTCGAAATCGGGTGAAGACCTGGCGCGCTATTTTCCGGACGTGGTCGCCGCCGCACTGAAGCTGAAAGCGGACCGCTTCACGCTCGACGGCGAGCTCGTCGTGCCGCACAGCAAGGGCTTTTCTTTCGACGCGCTGCTGCAGCGGATTCATCCAGCCGCCAGCCGTGTGAGAAAGCTCTCGCAGGAAACGCCGGCGCTCTATCTCGTCTTCGATCTGCTCGCGACCGCCAGAGACAAGCAGCTTGCCGAAAAGCAGTTGAGCGAACGACGGCCAGCCCTGGAAGCATTTGCGAAGGCCAATCTAAGAGGCAGCCTGTTCTATCTCTCGCCCTCCGCGACGAGCTACGCCGCGGCCAAAAAGTGGCTGGCGCAATCCGGCGGCGGCTCGGACGGTGTCATCGCCAAGCGGATCGACCTGCCCTATCAAGCCGGAAACCGCGACGGCATGCAGAAGATCAAGAAATTCCGCAGCGCAGATTGCGTGGTCGGCGGCTTCCGCTATGCCACCAACAAGATCGCCGGCCGCAAGGTCGTGGGATCGCTGCTGCTAGGTCTCTATGACGCGAAGGGACTATTGCACCATGTCGGCTTCACCTCGGCGATCAAGGCGGACGAGAAGCCCGATCTGACCGACCGGCTCGAGGCGCTGATTGGCGAGCCCGGCTTTACCGGCAACGCGCCGGGCGGACCGAGCCGCTGGTCGACCGAGCGCTCGGCAAAGTGGTGCCCGCTCAAGCCAAAGCTGGTGATCGAAGTCTGCTACGACCATTTCAGCGGCGAGCGCTTCCGCCACGGCACCTCGATCCTGCGCTGGCGTCCCGACAAGGCGCCGCGGCAATGCGGCTTCGATCAGTTGAAGCAGAAGGCTGCGGATCCCATGAAGCTGTTGAAGCCGCTGTAGCCCCTACTCGATCCACCCTGTCGCCAGCGCATTCGCGAGCTCGGGCTGATTGTTTCGGCGGGCGAGCGCGGCCATTGCCTCATGGTCGTAGGCAACATTTCGAAACGTCACCTGCCACGCATCGCCAGCCAGTTCGAGGATCGCATAGCGCGCATGTGGCGTACCGGCTTCGACGACGTGCGGGAACGGATGCTTGTCGCGATAGCCCGGGCTGCCGACGCTGCCGGGATTGACGACCAGGCGGCCGTCGCGCAGAAGCACGGCGCGGGCGAGATGGGTGTGGGCACACAGGATCAGCGATTGCATGATGCCTTGCGCGTACTGCTCGATGCGGTCGAGCGGCGAGAGCGCGACCGTACCGTCGGGATGCACGGTGTCGAGCCAATAGACTTCATCATTGCTGGGCGTCGCGTGGCACAGGAACACCTCGTCACGGTACACGCGCGTCATCGGCTGCGCGCGCAGCCAATCGAGCTGCGCCGCATTGAGCGCTTCGTAGGCGGGACGGTCCCACGAGCCCATCTTCTCCGGCGGACGGTCGAGCAGATAGCGATCGTGATTGCCGAGCACATGCACGGCGTCGAGCGGCATCAGCATCTCGATGGTGCGGCGGGCATCGAGCGGGCCGCTCAGCATGTCGCCGAGATTGACAATGTCGGCGATGCCCTGCGCGCGAATGTCGGCGAGCACGGCTTCGAGCGCGAGGTAGTTTCCGTGCACGTCGGCAATCGCGGCAAAACGCATGGGGATTTCCCGTAGCCCGGATGGAGCGAAGCGTAATCCGGGATGTTCATTGCTTGTGGCACGAATCCCGGATTGCGCTTCGCTCCATCCGGGCTACGCAACATCTATGCAGGCGGCGTGCCGTTGATGGCCAGCACGTGGCCGGCGAGATAAAGCGAGCCGGTGATCAGGATGCGCGGCGGCACTTCATAAGCGAGCTTCGCCAGTGCCCGCAGTGCGGCTTCGACGCCGGAGACGGTCTCGACGCGCATGCCGAGGCCGCGCGCGGCGTCCGCGAGACGATCGACCGGCATCGCATTTTCGGTATCGGGGATCGGCACCGCGATGATGTGACGGGTGAGCCCGGCGAAGTTGGCCAGAAAGCCCTGCGCGTCCTTGTTGGCCATCATGCCCGCGATCACGACCAGCGGCCGCGACACCCGCTCCTCGAGGTCGCCGAGCGCGGCGGCGGCGACGCGGCCGCCCTCGGCATTGTGCCCGCCATCGAGCCAGATCTCCGAGCCCTGCGGACCCCAGGACAGCAGCTCGCCCGAATTGATGCGCTGCATCCGCGCCGGCCATTCGGCACCGACGATGCCGGCCTCGAAGGCGACATGGCTCACCTTGAAGTTCGGGAGCGCGCGCAGCGTCGCGATGGCAAGGCCGGCATTGGCGAATTGGTGGCGGCCGAACAGACGCGGCGCCGGCAGATCCATCAGACCGCGGTCATCGGAATAGACCAGGCGGCCACGCTCGACATTGACGTGCCAGCTCTCGTTCGCAGCGAACAGCGGCGCGCGCATGCGCTTGGCCTGCGCCTCGATCACGGCCATCGCTTCAGCCGACTGCTCGGCGCAGATCACGGGCACGCCGCGCTTGATGATCGCGGCCTTCTCGCTGGCGATCGAGGCCAAGGTATCGCCGAGGAAGTCCATGTGATCCATGCTGATCGGCGTGATCACGCAGGCCGCAGGCTGATCGATGACATTGGTCGAATCCAGCCGGCCGCCGAGGCCGACTTCGAGCAGCACCACGTCGGCCGGGTTCTGCGCGAACAGAAGGAACGCGGCGGCGGTCTTCAGCTCGAACAATGTCGCGGCGTCGCCGGCATTGACGCGCTCGACTTCTTCCAGAGCCGCCCGCAGCTCGTCGTCGCCGACCAGCACACCGCCACCGACGCGGCCGAGGCGAAAGCATTCGTTGATGCGGACCAGATAGGGTGAGGTGTAGGCGTGGACGCGCAGGCCTGCCGCCTCCAGCGTTGCGCGCAGATACGCGAGCGTCGAGCCCTTGCCATTGGTGCCGGCGATGTGGATCACCGGCGGCAGCTTGCGTTCAGGGTGGCCGAGCCGTTCGAGCAGACCGTCCATCCGCTCGAGGCCGAGATCGATGCGCTTCTGATGCAGGGCCGACAGCCGCCCGATCAATTCGCCGAGCGGCGTCTTGGTGCTGTCAGGGGACGCGTTCACGCGTGGGGCGCAGCCGGCGCCGTCTCGGCGGCCGAGACGATCTGCGCCGGGCTCACGACCGGCTGCACGGGCTTCGATGCGCCTTCCTGCGCCGGCGCCTTGGTCAAGAGGCGGCAAAGGCGGGCGAGCGTCGGACGCAGCTCGTGGCGATGCACGACCATGTCGACCATGCCGTGCTCCTTCAGGTACTCGGCGCGCTGGAACCCTTCAGGCAGCTTCTCGCGGATGGTCTGCTCGATCACGCGCGCGCCGGCAAAACCGATCAGCGCGCCGGGCTCGGCGATCTGCACGTCGCCGAGCATCGCGTAGGACGCGGTGACGCCGCCGGTGGTCGGATTGGTCAGCACGACGATGTAGGGCAGCTTTGCCTCGCGCAGCATCTGCACCGCAACGGTGGTGCGCGGCATCTGCATCAGCGACAGGATGCCTTCCTGCATGCGCGCGCCGCCGGAGGCGGCGAACACGATGAACGGCGACTTCTTCTCGACCGCAAGCTCGAGCCCGCGCACGATGGCTTCGCCTGCGGCCATGCCGAGCGAGCCGCCCATGAAGTCGAAATCCTGCACGGCGACGACAACGGCGGCGCCTTCGAGCTTGCCGTAGCCGACCTTGATCGCGTCATTGAGGTTGGTTCGCGCGCGGGCATCCTTGATGCGGTCAACGTATTTCTTCTCGTCGCGGAACTTGAGCGGATCGGGCGTCACGTCGGGCAGCGCCACGTCGAACCAGGTTTCGTTGTCGAAGATCGACTTCAGACGCGCCACCGCGCCCATGCGCATGTGGTAGTTCGAGCCGGGGATGACGAACTGGTTGGCCTCGACGTCCTTGTAGAACACGAGCTGTCCGGAATCCGGGCACTTGATCCACAGATTCTCCGGCGTCTCCCGCCGCAGCATGTTGCGGATTTTCGGCCGGACCACATTGGTAAGCCAGTTCATGGTTTGCTCCGATGTGCGATGCCGCCTGGCGGATCGCCTGAAGGGATATATGGCGGCCGGGTCTCCGCCCGGCAAGCCGTCGTCTCGGGCCTATTCGGCCGCCTGTTGCGCGCCCTTGACGCCCTGGGCCAGGGCTGCCGTCAACTCGGCGACGGCATTGACGGTCTTGGCCGTCGCGCGCCCTTCCGCATCGAGGCTGTTCTTGAGCGCATCGACCAGCGCGGTGCCGACCACCGAACCATCGGCCTTCTCGGCAATGGCGCGCGCCGCCTCGGGCGTGCGGATGCCAAAGCCGACGCAGATCGGCAGCTCGGTGTGCCGCTTGATGCGCGCGACGGCTTCACCGACGACATTCGCGTCCGCCGCCGCGGCACCGGTGATGCCGGCGATCGAGACGTAATAGACAAAGCCTGACGTGTTCGTGAGCACCGCCGGCAGGCGCTTGTCGTCAGTGGTCGGCGTCGCCAGGCGAATGAAGTTCAGGCCAGCCTTCAGCGCGGGAATGCAGAGCTCGTCGTCTTCCTCCGGCGGCAGATCGACGATGATCAGGCCGTCAACGCCGGCCGTCTTGGCATCAGCCAAGAACTTGTCGACGCCGTAGATGTAGATCGGATTGTAATAGCCCATCAGGACCAGCGGCGTGGCGTTGTCGTCCTTGCGGAAATCGCGCACCAGACCGAGCGTCTTCTTCAAGGTCATGCCGACCTTGAGCGCACGAAGGCCTGCCGCCTGAATCGAGGGACCATCCGCCATCGGATCGGTGAAGGGGATGCCGAGCTCGATGACGTCGGCACCCGATTTCGAGAGCGCCTTGACGATCTCGAGCGACGTCACGGGATCGGGATCGCCGGCCATCACATAGGTGACGAAAGCCGCGCGGCCCTGCTTCTTCAGCTCGGCAAAACGGGTGTCGATACGCGTGGTCACTTCTTGCCCCTCAGGATGTCGCCGACCTGCGGGACGTCCTTGTCGCCGCGGCCGGAGAGATTGACGACCATCAGGTGGTCTTTCGGCCGCTTCGGTGCCAGCTCCATCACCTTGGCGATGGCGTGCGCGGGCTCGAGCGCGGGGATGATGCCCTCGAGCTTCGACAGCAGCTGGAACGCGGCGAGCGCCTCGTCATCGGTCGCCGAGAGATAGTTGACGCGGCCGACCTCGTGCAGCCAGGAATGCTCGGGCCCGATGCCGGGATAGTCGAGGCCAGCCGAGATCGAATGGGCGTCCTGGATCTGCCCGTCGGCGTCCATCAGGAGATAAGTGCGGTTGCCGTGGAGCACGCCGGGGCGGCCGCCCGCGATCGAGGCCGCGTGCAGTTGCGTCAGGCCGTGGCCTGCGGCCTCGACGCCAAAGATTTCCACGGAGGGATCATCGAGGAAAGGATGGAACAGGCCCATCGCGTTCGAGCCGCCGCCGATGCAGGCGACCAGCGAATCCGGCAGGCGGCCCTCGACCTCCTGCATCTGCGCCTTGGTCTCGTTGCCGATGATCGACTGGAAGTCGCGCACCAGCATTGGATAGGGATGCGGGCCCGCCACCGTGCCGATGCAATAGAAGGTGTTGTGCACGTTGGTGACCCAATCGCGCAGCGCTTCGTTCATGGCATCCTTGAGCGTGCGCGTGCCCGATTGCACGGGCATCACCTTGGCGCCAAGCATCTCCATGCGGATCACGTTGGGCTGCTGCCGCTCGACGTCGACGGCGCCCATATAGACCACGCATTCCAGGCCAAAGCGCGCGCACAGCGTCGCGGTGGCGACGCCATGCTGGCCGGCGCCGGTCTCGGCGATGATGCGCTTCTTGCCCATGCGGCGCGCCAGCATGATCTGGCCGAGCACGTTGTTCACCTTGTGCGAGCCAGTGTGGTTCAGCTCTTCGCGCTTCAGGTAAATCTTGGCGCCGCCGAGATGCTCGGTGAGGCGTTCGGCGAAATAGAGCGGCGAGGGCCGGCCGACATAATTCTTGAGATAGCCGTTCATCTCGGCCTGGAACGCCGGGTCGGCCTTGGCCGCGGTATAGGCCTTCTCGAGATCGAGGATCAGCGGCATCAGCGTTTCGGCGACGAAGCGTCCGCCGAAAATGCCGAAATGGCCGCGATCGTCGGGACCGCTGCGGTAGGAGTTTGGTTTGGCGATGTTCATCGGACGCTCAACTCTTGAGTGGCGCGCGCGGCGCGAATGAAGGCCTTGATCATTTCCGGGTCTTTGACGCCGGGGGCGCTCTCGACACCAGAGGAGACGTCGACGCCACCCGCGCCGGTAACGCGGAGCGCCTCGGCGAGGTTGTCAGCGTGAAGTCCGCCTGAAACCATATACGGCAGCGCGAGCTCAAGGTTTTGCAGCAGGTGCCAATCGAACGGCTCCCCGAGGCCGCCGGGCCGCGTCGCATCCTTCGGCGCGCGCGCATCGAACAGGATGCGATCGGCGACCGCGGCATAGCCGGGCAGCACGGCAAGATCGGCTGAGGTGGCGACCGGGACCGCCTTCATCACGGGACGGCCGAACCGCTGCTTGATGTCGCGCAGCCTTGCGACGCTCTCCTTGCCGTGGAGCTGGAAGATGTCCGGCGACAGCGCATCCATGATGTTGTCGAACGTGGCGTCATCGGCATCGACGGTGAGCGCCACCTTGAGCGCGCGCCCCTTTACCTGGCGGCCGAGATCGCGGCCCGCTTCCAGCGACAGATGCCGCGGCGACGGCGGGAAGAACACGAACCCCACCATATCCGCACCCGCATCGAGCGCCGTTTGAAGCGTCTCGCGCGTGGACAGGCCGCAGATTTTGACGAGCAGGGACATGGTCTCAAAGCAGATGGAGGCCGCAAGCGACGGCCGGAAAACGGGCTTTTAGGTCGGGGCCGCTTCTACAACGTCGCGCGCTGCTTGTCTCGCTCGACGGGCCCGTAAAGCCCGACCCCGATCGGGGCGGGAAGGCGCCGGGACTCGGGCCTTGCCGCGGCCATTTGGGCTCGCAGATCGGTCAGTTCGGCCCTCACGGCCCGGGCCTCCGCCTCTTGCCGGCGCGCGGCGCGCCGCCAGTGCCGCTGGCCGACCCAGACGGCGGAGCCGCCAGCGAGAACCCCGAAGGCTGCCACCAGGATCAGGAGCAGGAACAGCGGCAGCGTGACCGACAAGGACGGGTCGTTCGCAACGAAGGGATCGAACGAGACTGTGATGAAATGCCGATTGGCAACGGCGAAGGTCACCAGGATCAGGCCCAGCGGAATCACGATCAGCGCGGTCAGGAACTTTCGCATCGCGATCGCTCGTCTTGAATCAAGTTTGCGGCCGCATCACGCGGCCGTTCGGTAAAACCCGGACGACAACTCAATCCGGCGCGCCGGGATCCGGATGGTCGCGGTTCAGCCGCTCGCGCATTTCCTTGCCGGTCTTGAAGAACGGAACGCTCTTCTGGTCGACGGGCACATGGGCGCCGGTGCGTGGATTGCGCCCGGCGCGTGCAGGGCGATGCTTGACCGAGAAGGCACCGAAGCCGCGCAACTCGACGCGATCACCGCGCGCGAGGGCCGCTACGATCTCTTCGAGAATCGCATTCACAATGTTCTCGACATCCCGCTGGTACAGATGCGGGTTGTGCTCGGCGATACGCTGAACAAGTTCGGATTTGATCATCGAGAGATAGGACCCGGGAGCGTGCGGATGACCATTTCCGTGAAAATACCTTGATCTGTCAAGACGCTAAATCAAGGCTGAGCGTCGTGAAAATGCGTGACAAATGCCGGAAAAGCAGGCTGACCCGACGCCCGTCAGACGGGAAAACCCTCAAATGCTCGCCCAGTCGCTTAATTTGAGGCGGCCGGCTGCCACAGGGCCAGCATTCCATCCATTCCGAACCGGTCGACCGCCTGCGCAACGCCGGTTTGTCCGATTTGATGCGCAATCGAGCCCAAACCGAGTGCTTCCAGCGTGACGGCGGCCGCCGTCTTGAGGAACGGCAGATCGCCAAAGCGCGGCTCGAGCTTGTAATCGCGCACGGAGAGCCCCTTCTTGACGCCCTTCTGCTCGACCAGCCAGGTCACCGCGGTCTTCTCGTCGCCGATCTGGTCGATCAGCTTGAGATCGATCGCCTGGCGTCCGGTGAAGACGCGGCCGTCGGCCACTTTCTCGAGCTGCGTGTCATCCATGCCACGCCGATCCTTCACCAATCCCCGGAACCAGGCATAGGAATCCTTCACCAGCGCATCGAGCGCGGCCCTTGCTTCGGGACTGGTCGGCTCGAAACCGTTGGGCGCGGCCTTCAGCGGCGAGGACTTCACTTCCTCGACCTTGACGCCGATGGTCTTCAGCAGCTCGGAGACGTTGGGATATTGGAACAGCACACCGATCGACCCGACCAGCGAGCTCTGCTGGGCAATGATGTGGTCGCTCGCAATCGCCGTGATGTAGCCTCCGGAGGCAGCGAGGCCCTCGACCACCACTACGAGCGGCTTCTTCGCCTTCAACCGGACGAGCGAATCGTAGAGCTGCTCGGAGCCGGCGGTGGTGCCCCCCGGCGAGTTGATGTGAACGATGACCGCGGCGGCCTGCGAATTCTCCAGCCGCTCCAGCGCCTGCGTGCGATCGGAATCGCTGCGGATCAGGCCTTCGATGTGGACCCGTGCGATCGAGCCGGCGGATGCGAAGCTGCCCCGCGCGCCCGGCGTTGCAATCAACGCGAAGCTCGCGATCGCCGCGATCGCGATCAGCGCAGCCATCACGCGCCAGAACGTCAGCTTGCGACGGATCCGGCGGCGATCGACGATGATGTCCGAATCGAGCGACATCGGAATATCTCCAAATGAAAGGTCAGCAGCGTTGTGCGGTCACGGCGTGACCATCGGCTTATCTGGATACATCAATTGCGGCGCAATTTGAAGAAAACAAGGCTGTGAGTGGTAGCTGCGTAGCCCGGATGGAGCGCAAGCGTAATCCGGGGCGGTCACCGCGCCGAAAGACCTTCCCGGATTACGCTTCGCTCCATCCGGGCTACGGGCAACAAGGCCAACAAAAAAGCCCCGGCTCGCGCCGGGGCTTTGATGCAGCAAAATGCTTTCGCTTACTTGCTGTCGCGGTTCTTGAGCGCGGTGCCCAGGATGTCGCCGAGCGTCGCGCCCGAATCGGAGGAGCCGTACTGCGCGATGGCTTCCTTCTCTTCGGCGACTTCGAGCGCCTTGATCGACACCTGGACCTTGCGGGCCTTCTTGTCGAACTGGATCACGCGGGCATCGACCTTCTCGCCGACGGCAAAGCGTTCGGCGCGCTGGTCGTTGCGGTCACGGGCGAGCTCCGAGCGCTTGATGAAGGTCGAGAAGTCGGTACCGGTGATCTTCACTTCGATACCGCTTTCCTTCACTTCGAGCACTTCGCAGGTCACGACCGCGCCCTTCTTGACATCGCCCGGCTCGGCGAAGGGGTCGCCTTCGAGCTGCTTGATGCCGAGCGAGATGCGCTCCTTCTCGACGTCCACATCGAGCACCACGGCCTTCACCATGTCGCCCTTCTTGTAGTTGTCGATCACCTGCTCGCCCGGAAGCTTCCAGTCGAGGTCGGAGAGGTGGACCATGCCGTCGACGTCGCCCTCGAGACCCAGGAACAGACCGAACTCGGTCTTGTTCTTGACCTCGCCCTCGACCACCGAACCGGTCGGGTGACCTTCGACGAAGACCTCCCAGGGGTTGCGCATGGTCTGCTTGAGGCCGAGCGAAATACGGCGCTTGACGGAATCGACTTCCAGCACCTGCACGTCGACTTCCTGCGAGGTCGACACGATCTTGCCGGGATGCATGTTCTTCTTGGTCCACGACATCTCGGAGACGTGGATCAGGCCTTCGATGCCCGGCTCGAGCTCGACGAACGCACCGTAGTCGGTGATGTTGGTGACGCGACCGGTGAAGCGGGCACCCAGCGGGTACTTGGCTTCGATGCCCTGCCACGGATCGTCCAGCAGCTGCTTCATGCCCAACGAGATGCGGTGCGTCTCGTGGTTGATCTTGATGATCTTGACCTTCACGGTCTGACCGATCGAGAGCACCTCGGTCGGGTGGTTGACGCGGCGCCACGCGATGTCGGTGACGTGCAGCAGGCCGTCGATGCCGCCAAGGTCGACGAACGCACCGTAATCGGTGATGTTCTTGACCACGCCGTCGATGACCTGACCCTCTTCGAGGTTCTGCACCAGCTCTTGGCGCTGCTCGGCGCGGGTCTCTTCGAGAACCGTGCGGCGGGACACCACGATGTTGCCGCGGCGGCGGTCCATCTTGAGGATCTGGAACGGCTGCGAGTTGTTCATCAGCGGCGCAACGTCGCGGATCGGACGGATGTCGACCTGCGAGCGCGGCAGGAAGGCCACGGCACCGTCGAGGTCGACGGTGAAGCCGCCCTTGACCTGGTTGAAGATGACGCCGTTGACCTTCTCGTTGTTCTGGAAGGCCTTCTCGAGCTTGCCCCAGCTCTCTTCGCGGCGCGCCTTGTCGCGCGACAACACGGCCTCGCCGAGGGCATTCTCGATACGATCGAGGAACACTTCCACCTCGTCGCCGACCTTGAGGTCGCTATCACGGCCGGGGCCGGAAAATTCGCGCAGGGCGACGCGGCCCTCAGTCTTCAGGCCGACGTCGATGACGGCCATGTCCTTTTCAATTGCAACAACCTTGCCCTTGATGACGGAGCTTTCCTGCAGGTTGCCGCCTGCGAAGGACTCGTCGAGCATCGCGGCGAAATCGTCGCGCGACGGGCTATAGGTATCAGCAGAAGTCGAAGCCATTTGTTCTCCAGTTGCGGATGTCTTGCCGGCCGTTGGGTTCATGGGCGCATCGCACACGCAGTGTCGGAAGGTCCGCAAAACCTTCGAGCGACCGCTCGCCGCTCCGGCTGGCACCGGAACGGCGCAAGCGGGCCGGCTGGGGCCCGCGCGTTCGATACGTGGAAATCTTTCGTCCGGATCCTGGATCGCACCGGTCCCGAAACGAAGGACCTGACGTATCGACCTCAACGAGCGGGAGCGGGCACTTCCTCCAATGACGGCGGCGGCTTAACCCCGCGACCGGCCCGCTCGGACAGCCTCGATAATGTCGATGGCGGCCCGGACGCCGCCTTCTATATCCAGTTGGGAGTTATCTAGCAAGTAAGCATCCGGGGCCGGCTTTAAAGGCGCAATCGGCCGGTTCTTGTCGCGTTCGTCGCGCTGGATGATATCGGCGAGCACGGCCGCCTCGTCCGCCTCCTCGCCCCTCGCCCGGGCCTCCATGGTCCGGCGACGGGCGCGGACCCTGGGGTCGGCGACCACGAAGATCTTCACGTCGGCATCGGGGCAGATCACGGTTCCAATGTCCCGGCCATCAAGCACGGCGCCGGGCGGATCGGCGGCGAATTGGCGCTGGAAATTGAGCAGGACCTCGCGGACGCGCGGGATCGCCGAGACGATGGAGGCGCCCTCGCCGGCCAACTGGGTCTTGAGGGCCGGGTTGCCGAACTTTTCGGGGTCGAGCTCCAGCGCGGCCTGCACCGCGGCCGCCTCATCGCGGAGATCATGACCTGATTGCATCAGGGCATAGGCCACCGCGCGATAGATCACGCCGGTATCGAGATGACGATAGCCGTAATGGTGCGCGAGACGCTTGCCGAGCGTCCCCTTGCCCGAGGCCGCGGGCCCGTCGATGGCGATGATCATATCACTCAAACCTTGGCTGTCAGCGGCCCGCGCGCACGTCGCAATGGCCGCTCTTCGGTAAAAATATTGCGAGACGCGAACTCCGCGGGACTCGCAAAAGTGAGATATTCGCGCATCGCGTCGGACGGCGACGATGTCGTGAACCAGGGCTCGGCGAGCCGCCGCGCGGGATCGCAGACCCAGGCCGGCACCCGGCCGAGACGACGTTGCTTGGCCAGATATTCGGCGATCGCACCGACCAGGGCGTCAAGCCGGTCGTCCTGCGTCAGCATCGGCTCGTCCTTGATCGTCTCGTATTGAGCCTCGCTCGACCCGGCCAGATCGAACGTGTCCACGAATTCGGCCAACGTCGTATCTTGCGGCGCGCCGGCATGGATACGCTCGACGGCTTCAGCGAGGGTATTTGGGCGCATCCGCTCCTCCCCCCTGGTCCATGTTCTTCAGCAAGAAGCGCTGCTTCTCGGAGGATGCCGCGCTTACTGGAAAATATCGACCAAGCAGCGCGATGGCTTCTTCGACGGTCGAGATTCCAACCACTTTCATCAAATTCAAGATGTCCAGCCGCTCCGTGTCCCCGCGAACAGGATCCGTGATGCGGAACGCCTTCAATTTCAACGCCAGAAGATATTCGGCAGAGGGCACCGAAACCTCAAGCCCTGGCGGCGTGCCGTCGCGCGGGAAAGTACCGAATTCGAGATGATCGGCGGCGCGGTCAGCGAGTGGACTGAGATGAAATACGACATGATCGTTGAACCAATCGGCACCCCATCCATTCCTTGTGGCAATGTCAGCGACCGTCTCCTGCAGCCAGCCCGGCAGCGGATGCTCGAGCTTCGAGACGTCGACGTCCTCCGTCGCCAAGCGGAAATTGCTGGCGAGCATGAGAGCGGAGCCGCCATAGACCGCGATCTGGAGCTTGGTTCCGGCTTGGGCCGCAGCCCGGCCTATCGAATCGAAAGCATCCAGCAAGGCGTCGCGGTCGAAGGCTGCGCTCATGGCCGCGGCCTCATGAAAACTCGGCCCCTAAGGAACGCATCATCGGAATGAAGTCCGGGAAACTCGTGGCGATGAAGGCTGTGTCGTCGACGGTCACGGGCTGATCGGAGGCGCAGCCCATCACCAGCGCCGACATCGCGATGCGATGGTCCATGTGGGTGGCGACGGTGCCGCCGCCGGGAACGTGGCCGCGCCCCTCGACGATGAGATCGTCGCCGGAAATGGTGGCCGTTACGCCGTTGACGCGCAGCATGGCGGCGGTGGCCTCCAGCCGGTCGGATTCCTTGACGCGCAGCTCCTGGAGGCCGCGCATGATCGTCGTGCCTTCGGCGAAGGACGCCGCCACGGCCAGCACCAGATATTCGTCGATCATCGATGGCGCGCGTTCGGGCGGCACCTCGACCCCGCGCAGTTTCGAGGCGCGCACGCGCAATTGCGCCATCGGCTCGCCGGCGTCACGTCGGACCTCTCTTTCCTCGATCGAGGCGCCCATTTCGCGCAGCGTCGTGAAAAGGCCGGTGCGCAGCGGGTTGGTCATGACATCGGACAAGACGACATCCGAGCCCTCGACGATCAGCGCTGCGACGACCGGGAAGGCCGCCGAGGACGGATCGGCGGGCACCACGACGGTGGCGCCATGCAGCTCGGGCTGGCCCTTGAGCGTGATGCGGCGGCCGTGCTGGCCTTCCTGCGCCGAGGTGATGTCGGCGCCAAAATGCTTGAGCATCAGCTCGGTGTGGTCGCGGCTGGCCTCGGTCTCGATCACGGTCGTGGTGCCGGGTGCAGCGAGGCCCGCCAGCAGCACCGCGGATTTGATCTGGGCCGAGGCGACCGGGGTCGTGTAGGTGATCGGAAGTGGATCGCGCGCGCCCTGCAGGGTCAGCGGCAGCCGGCCGCCCTCCCCACCGGAAACGACCTTCGCGCCCATCTTTTCCAGGGGATCGAGGATCCGGCGCATCGGCCGGCTACGCAGCGAGGCGTCGCCGTCGAACACCGCCGAGATCGGGCAGCCCGCGACGGCGCCCATCACCAGCCGGCAGCCGGTGCCGGAGTTGCCGAAATCCAGAGGCGCCTTGGGCGAGGCAAAGCCGGCGACGCCGACCCCATTCACCTTCCAGGCGAAATCACCGGTGCGTTCGACCTCGGCGCCCAGCGCCTGCATGGATTTGGCGGTGTTGAGGACGTCCTCGCCCTCGAGCAGGCCCGAAATCCTGGTCTCGCCGACCGCGAGCGCCCCCAGAATGAGGGCCCGGTGGGAGATCGACTTGTCCCCGGGCACCCGTACTTTCCCGGTCAGGGGCCCGCTGGCGCGAGACTGAAGCGGCCTCGGTGGGTCGGAATGAGTCAAGATTGTGTCCTTGGATGAGCCCTGAGGGACTGCGGCGCAGGTACCACATGGTCCGCGCCCCGTCACGGGCATGTCGTTCTCCCGTAATGCGCTATTGACAGCGGGCCGCCAACTAGCCAAGTGAAACACCGCTTTTCAAGACATTCCCAGGATTCCTGCCGTGGCCAAGTCCGAACTCGGAACTAAACGTATTTGCCCGACCACGGGCAAGAAGTTCTATGACCTCAACAAGAATCCGGTGATCTCGCCCTATACCGGCGAAGTCGTGCCGATCGCCCCGGTGGCGCCCGCGCGCGTGCCTCGCGGCGCCGAAGCTCGCCACGCAGCAGCCGCCGACACCACGCCGGAGCCGGCGGAGGTCGAGGAGGTCTCGCTGGAGGAGGCCGATGCCGAGGAGAACACCGGCAAGGTCAAGGCCGTGGTGCCCGAATCGGAGGACGATATCGAGGTCGACGAGACCCTCGATGACGACGATGACGATGATTCGACCTTCATTGCCGACGAAGAAGAAGGCGATGAGGACGTAACCGACATCATTGGTGATGTCGGAGGTGATGAAGAGACTTGAGATCATTCCTGATCTGTGAAAAAGGGTGCACCGCGCGAGTCGCCAGGACTCGCCGGTTGGGGTGATCCACCAGATTTCACCCCGTTAAGGACTAAGGGGCCATAGCTCAGCTGGGAGAGCGCTTGCATGGCATGCAAGAGGTCGGCGGTTCGATCCCGCCTGGCTCCACCACGCTTCGCCCTTCGGGCTACGCGTGGCGCAGCCGCGCGGAGCTCGAAGGGCGAAGCGTGGTGTCCGGCGTAGCCCGAAGGGCGAAGACGGACTGGTCGACGGTTCCTATCCTTGAGCTTCCGCCGTGCGAGCCAACGATGTGGTACGTCTACATCATCCGCAGCATCGAATTCCCCGACCAAGAATACATTGGCGCGACCGAGGATTTGAAGCGGCGCATTCCAGAGCACAATGCGGGTAAATCCGCTCACATTGCCAAGTTCAAGCCCTGGAAGCTGGTCTGGTACTGCGCTTTCCCCGACAAGCTGAAGGCCTTGGCATTCGAGAAATATCTCAAGTCACACTCGGGCCGAGCCTTCTCGAAAAAGCGGCTCTGCTGAACCCCTACTCCCCGATCACCGCATTCAGCCGATCCCTGAGCGCGACGATCTCGTCCTTCATCGCCACCAGCTCCGACACCGAGCAATCCGACGCCGCCAGGATCGACTGCGGCACGGCGCGCGCTTTCTCCTTCAGCGCATGGCCCTGCGCCGTCAGCGCGATCAGCACCTGGCGCTCGTCCTCGCTGGAGCGGGTGCGTCTGACGAGATGCGCCGCCTCCAGCCGCTTGAGCAGCGGCGTCAGCGTGCCCGAATCCAGGAACAGCCGTTCACCAATGTCCTTGACCGGCACGTCGTCGCGCTCCCACAGCACCAGCATGACAAGATATTGCGGGTAGGTCAGGCCGAGCCGGTCCAGCAGCGGCTTGTAGACGCGGTTGAAGGCATGCGCGGCCGAATAGACCGCAAAGCAGATCTGGTTGTCGAGCCGCAGCGGCGCGTCCACTGCCGAGGGTTTTCGGGGCATGGAGAATCTCTCGGAATCTGTCTCATTGTGGCGCCGCGGGCCGCGACATTCAATTGCGAACAATTAAATGTGAGACGTCGCAATTTCGATTGCGCACAATCTAATTGCCGGCGATATAGATCGCACCCCATCGAAACCCCAGGGAGACGACAATGTCCGTGAACGTGCTCTACAAGACCAGCGCCAAAGCCACCGGCGGCCGCGACGGCCATGCTGCAACCCTCGACGGCGCGCTCGACGTCAAGCTGACCACGCCGAAGGAGCTCGGCGGCGGAGGCGGCGCCGGCAACAATCCCGAGCAGCTGTTCGCGGCCGGCTATGCCGCCTGCTTCATCGGCGCGATGAAGTTCGTGGCCTCGCAGGGCGGCCCGAAGGTTCCCGCCGACGCCTCCGTCACCTCGACCGTCGGCATCGGCCCGCGCTCCGAGGGCGGCTTCGGCCTCGATATCGACCTCGCGGTCTCGCTGCCGGGCCTCGCCCGCTCGGAAGCCGAAGCGCTGGTCGAGAAGGCGCACCAGGTGTGCCCCTATTCCAACGCCACGCGCGGCAATGTCGACGTTCGCCTGACGGTCGTCTGATCGGAACGGCGGATTGGCCGGCCCGAGATCCCCCTCGGGCCGGCCACTTGCGTTGATTTGCCACGTCGCGGGACTGACACGCGGCGGCGCATACGGCCCTACGCGAGGGCCCATTGCTGGCGCAAACAAACCTCGCTAGGCCTGTGACCAAACGTCGACACAGGGGAAGCGAAGGCAATGAGTTCTGAAGCCGCCACAGGTGCCATGAGCGGACTGCGCGTCATCGATCTCACGCGCGTGCTCGGCGGTCCCTACTGCACCCAGATCCTCGCCGACCATGGCGCCGACGTGATCAAGGTCGAGCCGCCCGCCGGCGACGAGGTGCGCGACTGGGGCCCTCCCTTCCACGAGGAGGATGCGGCCTATTTCATCGGCATCAACCGCAACAAGCGCTCGATCGGCCTCGACCTCGCCTCCGAGGGCGGCCGCGCCGTGCTGCTCAAGATGCTGGAGAGCGCCGACGTCCTGATCGAGAATTTCAAGCCGGGCACGCTGGAGAAATGGGGCATCGGCAATGACGTGCTCAGCAAGAAATTCCCGCGCCTCGTGCATTGCCGGATCTGCGGCTTCGGCGCCGACGGCCCGCGCGGCGGCAATCCCGGCTACGACGCCATCATCCAGGCCATGACCGGCATGATCGCCGCGACCGGCTCGCCCGAGAGCGGGCCGATGCGGATCGGCGTGCCCCTGGTCGACATCGGCACCGGGCTTTATGCGGCGATCGGCATCCTGATGGCGCTGTCGGAGCGGCAGCGCTCGGGCAAGGGCCAGTTCCTCGAGACCACGCTGTACGAGACCGGCCTTGCCATCATGCATCCGCACACCGCGAATTACTTCATGCATGGCAAGCCGCCGTCGCTGACCGGCAACGAGCACCCGAACCTCGTGCCCTACGCGATCTTCCCGACCAAGACCGACAACATCTTCATCGGGGTCGGCAATGACGGCACCTTCCGCAAGCTCGCCAAGGAGATCGGCAAGCCCGAGCTCGGCACCGATCCACGCTTTGCCCGCAACAAGGACCGCATCGCCAATCGCGAGGCGCTGCGCGCCGAGCTCGCCGCGGTGTTCAGCCAGCACGAGGCCGAGCCGCTGTGCAATCGCCTGCTGGCCGCGGGCCTGCCCGCAGGGCCCGTGCAGAAGATCGACCAGGCGTTGACGAACCCGCACACGATCGCGCGCGGGGATATTATCGAGAAGGACTGGTACAAGGGCGTGGCGTCGCCGATCCGGCTCGACCGCAGCAAGCCGAGCCTGCGCCGGCTACCGCCGAAATTCAGCCAGCACTCGGCTGAAGTGCTGGGCGAGTTCGGATATTCCAAGGCCGAGATCGACGCGATGGTCGAGCAGGGCACGGTCTGCGGGCCGGAGCGCAAGCGCTAGGGGCTTGCGACGGTGCACTCCCTCTCCCGCCTGCGGGAGAGGGTTGGGGAGAGGGTTTCTCTACGGTGGGATTCCCCAAGAGGAGAGAACCCTCACCCGCGCTGCGCGCGACCTCTCCCGCAGGCGGGAGAGGTTTTCGAGCCTGCGGCCCAGTCATCGGCTCACATCACCAATGCCGCACTGCGGCGCGATCCACGCGGGTGCACCGCGAACGGAGGAGGCTGTTCGCATCGCCTTCGCCTATTTTCCGGCTTCCCTTTTCCAGCGCTTGCCGCTTTCGTTTCGGCCGCTTACACAGTCATGTGAACGTCATATGGCACTGCTAGCGCAAGCGCTTCATTAGTGACGGGCAAGGGAGGTTTTCTTGATGGCTCTTCGACAATTTGGCACGGCTGCTGCTGTTGCACTCGCGGTTGGTCTCGGCGCTTCGCCGGCTTTGGCCGTGACTGAGATCCAGTGGTGGCACGCGATGACCGGCGCGAACAACGACGTCATCGTCAAGCTTGCCAACGACTTCAACGCGGCGCAGAGCGACTACAAGGTCATCCCCACCTACAAGGGCAACTACGCCGACACGATGAATGCGGGCATCGCGGCCTTCCGCGCCGGCAACGCGCCGCACATCATGCAGGTGTTCGAGGTCGGCACCGCCACCATGATGGCCGCGACCGGCGCCGTGAAGCCCGTTTACAAGCTGATGGCCGACGCGGGCGAAAAGTTCGATCCCAAGATCTACCTGCCCGCCATCACCGGCTACTACTCGACCTCGAAGGGCGAGATGCTGTCCTTCCCCTTCAACTCGTCGTCCACGGTCATGTGGGTCAACCTCGACGAATTGAAGAAGAACAATATCGAGATCCCGAAGACCTGGCCCGAGACGTTCGAGGCCGCCAAGAAGCTTCATGACAACGGCCACCCGACCTGCGGCTTCTCCGGCTCCTGGGTCACCTGGGTCAATCTCGAGCAGCTCTCCGCCTGGCACAACGTGCCGCTCGCCAGCAAGGCCAACGGCCTCGACGGCTTCGACACCAAGCTCGAGTTCAACGGGCCGCTCCAGGTCAAGCATCTCGAGAAGCTGGTCGAGCTGCAGAAGGACAAGATCTACGACTACGCCGGCCGCACCAACACGGGCGAAGGCCGCTTCACCTCGGGCGAGTGCGCGATCTACCTGACCTCGTCGGCGTTCTTCGGCAACGTCAAGGCGCAGGCCAAGTTCGCCTTCAACGCCGTGCCGATGCCGTACTATCCGGACGTCAAGGGCGCGCCGCAGAACTCGATCATCGGCGGCGCTTCGCTCTGGGTCATGGGCGGCAAGCCGGCCGAGGAATACAAGGGCGTCGCGAAATTCCTGACCTTCCTCTCCGACACCGATCGCCAGGTCTACATCCACAAGGCCTCGGGCTATCTGCCGATCACCAAGGCTGCCTATGAGAAGGCCAAGGCGGAAGGTTTCTACAAGGACCAGCCCTATCTCGAGACCCCGCTGCTCGAGCTGACCAACAAGGAGCCGACCGAGAACTCCCGCGGCCTGCGCCTCGGCAACATGGTTCAGCTCCGTGACGTCTGGTCGGAAGAGATCGAGCAGGCGCTCGCCGGCAAGAAGACCGCCAAGCAGGCGCTGGATGCGGCCGTGGAGCGTGGCAACACGATGCTGCGGCAGTTCGAAAAGACCGCCATCAAGTAAGGCGATCAGCGTCAGGCCGGTGAACCCGGCCTGACGCTTCGGGGCATCATGCAAAAGCAAGCCATTTTCCAATCGAAGCTGTTGCCTTACGTGCTGGTTGCGCCGCAGCTCGCAATCGTGCTGATTTTCTTTTACTGGCCGGCCCTGCAGGCCGTGATCCAGTCTTTCCTGCTGCAGGACGCCTTCGGTCTCTCGACCACCTTCGTCTGGTTCGATAATTACATCGAGCTGTTCAAAGACCCGGCTTATTTCGAGTCGGTCGTCCGGACCTTCTTCTTCTCGTTCGCGATCGCGGTCTTGTCGTTGTCCTTTGCGCTGCTGCTCGCCGTGATGGCGGACAAGCCCCTGCGCGGCTCGATGCTCTACCGCACGCTGCTGATCTGGCCCTATGCCGTCGCTCCGCCCGTGGTCGGCGTGCTCTGGATCTTCATGCTGCATCCCTCGCTCGGCGTGCTCGCGCGTTATCTGCGCGCGCTCGGCATCGACTGGAATCCGCTGCTCGACGGCGACCAGGCGGCAACGTTGATCATTCTCGCCGCGGCCTGGAAGCAGATCTCCTACAATTTCCTGTTCTTCCTCGCCGGCCTGCAGGCGATCCCGAAAAGCGTGCTCGAAGCCGCCGCGATCGACGGCGCGCGCCCGATGCGCCGGTTCTGGACCGTGACCTTCCCGCTGCTGTCGCCGACCATCTTCTTCCTGCTGGTCGTCAACATCGTCTACGCCTTCTTCGACACCTTCGGCATCATCGACACCATGACCCGCGGCGGGCCCGGCACGTCGACGGTCACGCTGGTCTACAAGGTCTATTCCGACGGCCTGCTCGGCGGCAATCTCGGCAGCTCGGCGGCGCAATCGGTGATCCTGATGATCATGGTGATCGTGCTGACGGGAATCCAGTTCCGCTTCGTCGAACGCAAGGTGACCTACTGATGGTCGAGGAAGAAGGCTTCCGGCGCTACGTCGCCCACATCATCCTCTGGATCGGGATCGCGGTCGTCGCATTCCCGGTCTACATCGCGTTCGTTGCCTCGACCCAGGACAACGCGCTGATCGCGAACGGGCAGATGTCGCTGCTGCCCGGCGGCCATTTCTTCGAGACCTACTACCAGACCATCTTCGTCGGCACGAGCGGCTCGACCCGCGAGCCGGTCGGCAACATGATGCTGAACTCGCTGGTGATGGCGCTGCTGATCGCGGTCGGCAAGATCGCGATCTCGATCATCTCGGCCTATGCGATCGTGTATTTCCGCTTTCCGTTCCGGATGCCGATCTTCTGGATCATCTTCATCACCCTGATGCTGCCGGTCGAGGTCCGCATCTATCCGACCTACAAGATCGTCGCCGATCTGCACATGCTCGACAGCTATGCGGGCCTGGCGCTGCCGCTGATCGCGTCGGCCACGGCGACGCTGCTGTTCCGCCAGTTCTTCATGACGGTGCCGGACGAATTGCTCGAAGCCTCCCGCATCGACGGTGCCGGTCCCTTGCGGTTCTTCTGGGATACGCTGCTGCCACTGTCGCGCACCAACATGGCGGCGCTGTTCGTGATCCTGTTCATCCTCGGCTGGAATCAATATCTCTGGCCGCTGCTGATCACCACGCGCGACGACATGCAGACCATCCAGATCGGCATCCGCAAGATGATTACCACCACCGACGCGCTGACCGAGTGGCCGATCGTGATGGCGACCGCCGTGCTGGCGATGCTGCCGCCGGTCTTCGTCGTCGTCGTGATGCAGAAATTGTTCGTGCGCGGACTGGTCGAGACGGAGAAGTAAAGAGTTATGGCCAACGTCACCCTGCGCAACGTCCGCAAGACCTATCCCGGCGGCTTCGAGGCCATCAAGGGCGTCAACGTCGATGTCGGCGACGGACAGTTCTGCGTGCTGGTCGGCCCCTCCGGCTGCGGCAAGTCCACGCTGCTGCGGATGGTTGCCGGCCTCGAAACCGTCACCGGCGGCGAGATCGACATCGGCGGCAAGGTCGTCAACCAGGTCGAGCCCGCCGACCGCGATATCGCGATGGTGTTCCAGAACTACGCGCTCTATCCGCATATGAGCGTCTTCAACAACATGGCCTACGGCCTGCGCAACCGCGGCATGAAGGAGGCCGAGATCAAGTCGCGCGTTGACGAAGCCGCGCGCGTGCTCGAGCTTACGCCGATGCTGGAGCGCAAGCCGCGCCAGCTCTCCGGCGGCCAGCGCCAGCGCGTCGCCATGGGCCGCGCCATCGTGCGCCAGCCGAAAGTGTTCCTGTTCGACGAGCCGCTCTCGAACCTCGACGCCAAGCTACGCATCGCGATGCGGGTCGAGATCCGCAAATTGCAGCGCCGGCTCAACACCACGTCGATCTACGTCACCCACGACCAGCTCGAGGCGATGACGCTCGCCGACATCCTCGTCGTGATGAACGGCGGCCAGGTCGAGCAGGTCGGCAATCCCCTCGCGATCTACGAGAAGCCGGCGACCACCTTCGTCGCCTCCTTCATCGGCGCGCCGCCGATGAACTTGATGGCGACGCGGCCCGAGGAGATCAGGTCGCAGCTCGCCGGCAGCAGCGCCGCCGATGCCGGCATCCTCGGCATCCGCCCGGAAGATTTCGTCATCACCGACCAGACCCCGGACGGCGGCGTCGCCTTGCCGCTGACCGTGGAGGCGATCGAGCGCGTCGGCGCCGAGACCTTCGTCTACGGCTCGCGCGACCAGGAACAACAGCGCGTCGCCGCCACGCCCGGTGAGCTGCCGCCCGGCGAGATCATCGTCCGCATCCCCGGAACCGAGGCGCCTGCCATCGGCGCGAAGATCCGGGTCGCGGCGGTGCGCAGCAAGCTGCATTTGTTCAGCGCGGACGGGCGGACGCGGCTCGAAGCCTAGCGGGTTCCGAAGCCTCCCAACTCAAAAGTGCGAAAACAACCCCATGCACAGTAGAAGGGGCCTTGTTTTCGTTGAGAAAAATCCGCGACGAAAAACCGTCCCGGCCGCGCTTGTCGGCTCAGTCCCTGCGACATCGCTGACAGGCGTTCGGAGACATGGTTGACACATGAGCGACGGCAGAGTTGACGGGGCGGCCGGCATGAGCCCATCCACAGCACCCCGGCTACCTGCTTGAACCAACACGGGAACGTGCCCATATTGCTTCTCAAGGGGTGCCACTACGGGCCCCGACACACCAAAGTCGCTTCTGCGAGGACTTTGTAAACTATGTCTCGTGTTCCCACGTTATCCAGTCCGTTCCTTCTGGGCTTCGACGAGATTGAGCGCGTGCTCGATCGCGTCGTCAAAGGCGCCGACGGCTACCCTCCCTACAATATCGAGAGGTGCGGCGGCGCGGACGGTCAGCCCGAGCGGTTACGCATCACGCTGGCGGTCGCCGGATTCACCCGCGACCAACTCGATGTAACCATTGAGGAAAACCAGCTCGTGATCCGCGGGCGCCAGCAGGACGACAAGACCCGGCAATACATCCATCGCGGCATCGCCGCGCGCCACTTCCAGCGCACCTTCGTGCTGGCGGAGGGGATGCTGGTGCTGGGTGCGGATCTGAAGAACGGGCTGTTGTCGATCGATCTGGCCCGGCCTGAACCGGAGAGGATCGTTAAGACAATCGCTATCAATGAGCACGAATAATGGAACGAGTAGCGGACTCGACCGCTTAGTGTTCCAGAGGAGTCGAGACCATGAGTGAAGGTCACGTTGCGTTCGAATACGAAGCCAAGAACGTCTCGCCCGAGACGCTGGCAACCCTCGGCGAAGGCCATATCGCCTATGTGAAGCAGATCCGCTCGGAAGATGTGCCGGGCCTGTTTCCCGAAGCGCCGAAAATCGCGCCGGGCCTCAAGCTCTTCGCGCTCCACGCCGCCGACGGCACGCCGATCATGCTGACCGACAGCCGCGAAGCCGCGGTCGCGAATGCCTGGAGCAACGAGCTGCAAGCGGTGAGCGTGCACTGACCGCGCGAACGTCGCACGAGGAGAGTTTTGAGCGGGCATGCCTTTTTGCGAAGGCGTGCCCGTTTTCATTTTGAGCCATGAAGTTTTCCGCTCGTCATTGCGAAGAACACTTGCGACGAAGCAATCCAGAATCCTTCCGCGGAAAGACTCTGGATTGCTTCGCTGCGCCCCCAATGACTGCGTATAAGGCTATCGCACGCTCAGCTCTCGTGCCCCGGACGCAGCGCAGCGTCCCTTCAGCGGTGCGCTGCAGAGCCGGGGCCCATTCGGTTGACGGCAATCCGTGAGGCACTGGGTCCCGGCTCTGCGCAGCAACGCTTCCGCGTTGCGGCTTGTCCGGGACACGAGAGCGGAAATACACGCGCCACTCTCATTCATTTCAAGAAACCAAGCCCTTCGCGCGCGGTGTCTACCGCCCATCTATCGTCCGGCGGCAGCGCGAGCACGTTGTTGAAATCGGCGCGCGCGTGTTTTGGATCCGACATCATCATGTAGAGGAGGCCGCGATTGGCCAGGGCGGCCTGGTTCTTCGGATCGAGCCGGACTGTGTCGTTGTAGTCGGCGAGTGCACGCGCGTGCTCTCCCATGTCGCGAAACAAGGCGGCACGGTTGTTGTAGGCCGTCGAATTTGCCGGCTCCAATCGAACCGCTTCGTCGCAATCGGCGAGGGCACGTTTGTCGTCACCCTTCCTGTGCCAGGCGAGGGCACGAGCGAGATAAGCTCTCGCGAAAGCCGGGGTCATCCGCGTGACCTCGTCAAACTCCCGGATGGCCCCGTCGGCATCGTCCTTTTTCAGGAGGATGACCGCCCGGCAATAATGGCCGCCGGCCTTGCCCGGCTCGAGGCGAACGGCGCTGTTGCAATCGTCGAGCGCCGCGTCGATTTCGCCCTTCCCGACATGGATCGTGCTGCGCAGCTCGTAGGGCCACGCAGCGGCGGGATTACGCCGCATCGCCTCGTTGTAATCGGCGACGGCGTGGTCGGTGTCGCCCTTCGCGGCGTAGGCTTCACCTCTCATGACGGTGGCAAAATAGGCCTGCTTGGGATTGCGTTCGATCGCCTCGGTGAAGCCGACGATCGCGCCCTCGAAGTCGTGCTTGTTGAAATATTCCTGGGCACGCGAGGTGTAGGATGGCCCATAGCCAGGATCGAGACGAATGGCCTCGTTGTAATCGGCCAAGGCGTGATCGCGATCGCCTTTGGCGGAATAAGCGCGGCCGCGGCAATGATAGGCCCGGCCGAAATTCGGATCGATCCGGATCGCGGCGCTGCAATCCTCGAAGGCACGAGTCCAATCGTGCTTGATGTAGTAGGCTTCACCGCGCAGCTCGTAGGCTGTCGCATTGGTCGGGTCCGCCGCGATGATCTCGGACTTCTCCGCGATGACGCGCTCGTTCGATGCCTCGTCGGCATGGGCCGCGGCGGCAATGGCGATCGAGCAGAGCAAACCGAAAATCCGGCCAATCGAACCACAATTCATGTCCTGGGAATCCCTACGCCGAGTCCCCACCGGAGGCCCGCGGAATCCCGGCAAAAGCGTCCTGCTGCAGCTAGGTCGCAAACGGCGCGGCGCAGGTTCACCTTGCGAAAGCTTCCCGCTTCAGCGCCCCGTCGGAATCAGCGCCCGCAGGATGTCCGGCTTCCACGCTTGACGCGCACTGTCGAAGGCCGCGAAATCGTGGTCGAACTGCCAATAGGCCCACGCCCAGCCCAGCCGTTCCGCGCTCCGCGCCACGAACGATAGATACCGCGCGCGCGCCTGGGCTGGAGCGGCCTCGTACACGCCGAACTCGCCGAGGTAGATCGGGCGCTTTTCCCTTTCGGACCAGGCCCGAATTTTCTCGAAATCGGCCCGGGCCTTTTGCTCGTCCTCCTGGGTGCCCCAATCAAGCGGGCCGATGCGCGAGAATGTCGGAGACCATGGAGCTCCCTGATGGGTGAAGCGGATCGGTGCGTAATAGTGAAACGTGACGATCAGATTCCGGTCATCCGACGGCAGGACCAGATCGTCGACCGGCATCTCGTCGACGTTGAGGACCGACGCGATGACCGTCCGCCTTGGATTGGTGGCGCGGATGATGCCGAGACATTCGTTCAGCAGAGTGTTCCAGGCGGCGGACGTCATCTGCCCGCCCGGCTCGTTGAGCACCTCGAAAACGAGAGCCGGATATTTTCCGGCATAGCGCGCGGCGATTTGGGTCCAGAACGATTTCAGCTTGTCGGTGCACTCTGAGATGTCGCGCTGACAGACATGGGTGTCGTGCTCGTCCAGGACAGGGATGAGATTTCGGGCGAGCACTTCCTCGATGACGGCATCGAGCCGACTCAAGACGACGTCGTCCAGCACATTCTCCGCGTTCATGAACTTGAAGCCGAAGAAATTGATCCGAACGTGCGAGAACCCGGCGCGTCGGATCGCAGTGAGGTTGTCCAGGCGGAATGGCGCGTTTCGGCCTCCCTCCCAGATGCCGTCATAGCCGAGGACGTTGATGCCGCGTCCCAATTTTGGAGGAGCGAGCGCGTCGGGCCGCCCGGCCGCCTCAGCCGGGAAGCAAATCGCAAGCACGGTCAATGCCAGGGCGAGGCAGAAAGCTGCCGACCACCGAACACGGATAGCACTCATCCTGCTTGCCTCATCATGGTTGCGGGCCCTGTTGCGGCACCGGCCTGCACACTGCAAAGAAAAAGGCCACGAGCAGCACCGACGTGAACATCGTCGAGCGAAGGAACATCGTCTCCGTGAAATTCGATTGAAAGCTCAGGACGACGAAGCCGATGATCAGCGCGCAGTGATAACGATCGATCGACCGGGTGGCGATCAAATAGAGGACCTTTTCCGAGAACAAATAGACGCTGGTGGCGAACAGCACATATCCCAGAAATCCCGTTTCAATGGCCACCGCGATGTAGCCGCTATGGTAATTGTCGAGCACCCAGCCGTGATTCTGATTGAAATAGTCGTAGATCGCGGGGCGCGTCCAGAATCCGTTGATGCCGAAACCCAGCAGCGGCGCATCGTTGAAATGGCCGATGGCGTACTGCCAGATGAAGGTCCGCTCGGTGAAATCGACAGTCGATTCGCCGAGATGGATGGAATCATACCCCGTCACATAGAAATACAGCATCAGCAGAGCCGCCAGGATGCACATGACGAATGGCAACACTGCATAGATTTTCATGCACCGGACCGACCACATCGAAGTCACGAGCAGCCCACCCGCGGCGAATGCGACAGCGCCGGCACCACGGGATTCCGAGGCGATGACACATGTCGATGCCAGAATGAACGTCGCGAGGAAGGCGATCCATCCCTGTCCCGTGATCTTCTGATAACAGGCAAAGAACATCAGATACGCGCTGATGAAGCCGAGCGTCTGTTTCGATTCGTAGATTCCTTGCCACTGGCCATTGTGCATCCAGCTCTGGTCGACGCCGATCTCGGGCGCGAAGAGCGCGCACAACGCCGAGGCGGCAACCAGAACGAACAGCCCGAGCGCCGTCGATCCGACGATCTCGTCGATGTCGATGCGCGTGACGAGGCAGTACGCACCGAACGTCGTCACGACAAGTGCCGCGCTCTTCATGACCGCTGCGATGGAAAGCGTGGTCCAGAGCACGGAAACGGCCGCGAGGGCATAAAACGCGACCAACGCGATGAGATCTGGATTGGGCTGGATTCGAATACACGGCCGCACGAAGGCACTGGCATAGATCGAGACGATCCACATCGAAAGCGCGACCGCCTGCTGCACGTAGCTCCATTCAGAAGGCAGCAATGCCGGATGCAGGACACCCATTGACGCGATCACATTGACAATGATCGAGCTGCGCATCGCGTTTCTGGCAAGCCGCTCCACGCCGGCACTTGGCGGTTTCCAGAACGCGCTTTCGTATGCCTCGGGATGCGCTGCCGTGTGCACGTCGGTGCCGGGCTGACCGCCCTGAAGCACGGCCTCGGGCCGTTCTCCCGCCGCAGCACCAAGGTGCAACGGCGACCTTCCATTCCCAGTCACGTCCACTCAGTCCATAGCTTCGAACGGCCCTTAGCGGATTTAGAGGGCCGCCCAATGTGCCGTACGTCTCAAACGGGAAGATTGTCGTACCTTCTACCTTTGAGACCAAGATGTGTATGACGGGACGGCTGCGAACGCAACGCAATCCAGGTGCAAAAGTGGATCGGCCCTATTCGGCAGGAAAGAAGGAGAGGCTTACGCCGCGGTCGCCGGCGGCAGGGCCAGCACCGAATAGATCGCCTGCGCATCGCGCGAGGCGCGGAGCTTCTTGGCGATGTCCTGGTCGCGCAGCAGGCGGGCGATGCGGGCGAGCGCCTTGAGGTGATCGGCGCCGGCGCCTTCGGGGGCGAGCAGCAGGAAGACGAGGTCGACCGGCTGGCCGTCCATCGCCTCGAAATCGATCGGGCGGTCGAGCCGCGCGAACAGGCCGAAGATCTTTTCGAGCTTGGGCAGCTTGCCGTGCGGAATGGCGACGCCATAGCCGACCGCGGTGGTGCCGAGCTTCTCACGCTGCAGCAGCACCTCGAACACCGAGCGCTCGTTCTGCCCGGTCAGCTCGGCGGCCTTGGCCGCGAGCTCCTGCAAGGCCTGCTTCTTGCTGTTGACCTTCAATGCCGGGAGAATCGCCTCGGGTGCGACCAGATCGGTAATCGGCATGGAGGCTTTCCGAGGTGAATTAAACCGTCAGGTTCCGATTTGGCCCGCTTGATAGACCAAGCTGAGCCGGCGTCAATAACATGAAGCAGGAGGGGGACTTAGCCCAAGGTCCTGCCAAGTCCAGATGTGGGGGGCTTCTACTCCAACGCAATCCCGGTGCCAACTCCCGCGTGCGGCTTTGCCACGGTCATTGTTAAGGGCCGGGATCGTACGGGCCCCCGCCCCGGCCTAACCGCCCGCCTTGCCATCGACCTTGCCGTCGGCTTTGGCCCCCGGCGGATCGATCCAGCCCACATTGCCGTCCGCCCTGCGGTAAATGATGTTCACCCGGCCCGACGAACCATGCTGGAACACCAGGCAAGGGGCTCCGCTGAGGTCAAGTTCCATGACCGCCTCGCTGACCGAGAGCTGCTTCAACGACGTGGTTTGCTCGGCGATGATGACGGGGCTGTAGCCGGTGACTTCCTCTTCGCCCTCTCCGGGCGCCTCGAGCACGTAGGCTGTCGCGTCGAGCGCAGCCAGCGCTTCGGAGGCGACATGGGCCTTGCGGGCGGAGCGGTCCTTGAGCCGGTTCTTGTAGCGCCGGAGCCGCTTCTCGATCATCAGCAGCGCCTGGTCGGCGCTGGCATAGGCGTCCGGCGCGTTCGAATCGGCTTCCAGCGTGATCCCCGAATCGAGGTGCAGGGCGCAATCGGTGCGGAAGCCGAAGCCGTCCTTGCTGAGCGTGATGTGGCCGGAATAATTGCCGTCGAAATATTTGCGCAGCACCTCGTCGGTGCGGTCGGCGACGCGGCCGCGCAGGGCCTCACCGACGCTGATGCTCTTGCCCGAAATCCGAAGAGTCATGGATGCCTCGCTTGGTTTGCTCCTCAGCTGCGACGACGAATCATCGCAGCCGAAGTCGTTCCCTGCGCATGACCGCCCCACGAGCCCCTTCCACGTTCGTCGGGAGAGGAGACCGCTGTGCGCTTTTCCGGATCATGCGCGTGCCTGGATCGGTTGCAAAGGGGAGCTGACAGTAGCGCGATTTCGCGCCGGTGCAATCAGGCCGGTTCGGTGTTGCGGGAGCGATCGGACATTGCGGTGGAGAGGACGTTACCAAGAGCGCTCTGCTTGTCGCGGCGACGTTGCACCGAGGAGGGTATGCGCATGGCTTCGCGGTACTTCGCGACCGTGCGGCGGGCAATATCAATGCCCGAGGCGCGCAAGCGTTCCACGATGGTGTCGTCCGACAGGATCGCGCTGGGCTCTTCCGAATCGATCAGCTGCTTGATGTGGTGACGGACGGCCTCGGCGGAATGCGCCTCGCCGCCGTCGGCCGAGGCGATCGAGGCCGTGAAGAAATATTTCAACTCGAAAGTGCCGCGATTTGTTGCCATGTACTTGTTGGCGGTGACGCGCGACACCGTGGATTCATGCATCTGGATGGCGTCGGCGACGGCCTTCAGATTGAGCGGCCGCAGGTGCGCCACGCCGTGGGTGAAGAAGCCATCCTGCTGGCGCACGATCTCGGTCGCAACTTTCAGGATGGTGCGGGCGCGCTGGTCGAGCGCGCGCACCAGCCAGGTCGCATTCTGCAGCGCGTCGGTGAAATAGGATTTGTCGCCGTCCTTGCCGATCTTCTTCGACAGCTCGGAATAGTAGGTCTGGTTGACCAGCACGCGCGGCAAGGTGTCGCTGTTGAGCTCGACATGCCAGCCGCCGTCGGGACCCGGGCGGACATAGACGTCGGGCACCATGGTCTGCAGACGCGCCGAGCCGAACTTCATGCCGGGCTTGGGATTGAGGCGGCGAATCTCGCCGATCATGTCAGCGATGTCCTCGTCGTCGACGCCGCAGAGCTTGCGCAAGGCCACGATGTCGCGCTTGGCGAGGAGATCGAGATGCTCGACCAGGGCCTGCATCGCGGGGTCGTAGCGGTCGAGCTCGCGGAGCTGGATGGCCAGGCATTCGCTCAAGTTACGCGCGCAGACGCCGGGCGGATCGAATTTTTGCAGCACGGCAAGGACGCCCTCGACGTCGGCCTGCGATGCGCCCAGGCGCTCGGCGGCCTGGCCGAGATCGGGCGGCAGATAGCCGGCCTCGTCGACGAGGTCGATCAGGTACTGGCCGATCATGCGCTGTGCGGGTGCGGTGAAGGCGACCGAGAGCTGCTCGGCGAGGTGGTCACCGAGCGTTGTCTCGGCCGCGACAAAAGCTTCCAAATTGTAGTCTTCGTCACCAGAGGCGCCGCCGCCCCACTCGGTATAGGTGGTGGGTGCGACGTCCTGGGCGTTGCGCGCGGCAGCCTCGGCCGGCTCCTCGGAGAAGACGTTGTCGAGCCCGGTGTCCAGGGTCTGCTCGATCTCGGCGCGGGTGCCGAGATCCTTGCTCATCCATTCTTCCTGGCCCGGCTCAAAGGCCTCGCCCGGACCGCCGCCGGGCTCGTCGCTGCCCCCGCCGCCGAAATCATCGTTATCGCTGAACTGGCCGGCCTCGGCCGGAGCTTCGCCCGCGGGGGCCTCGTCGCTGGCCCGCTCCAGCAGCGGGTTCCGCTCGAGTTCCTCTTCCACGAAGGTCGTCAGATCGAGATTGGACAATTGCAGCAGCTTGATCGCCTGCATCAGCTGCGGCGTCATCACCAGCGACTGCGACTGCCGGAACTCTAATCTCTGCGTGAGCGCCATGAAGCAAGAACCGATCCAAAAGTTGGTCCGATTTTTGCTTATCCTAGTCCGAGCCCGATGTATACGCCTTGACGAAACGCAAAAACGGGCTAGAGGCGGAATTCCTCGCCAAGGTAAAGGCGGCGCACGTCCGGATCGGCAACGATCTCATCCGGGCTCCCCTCGGTCAAGATTTCACCGGCATAGACGATATAGGCGCGATCGGTGAGGCCGAGCGTCTCGCGGACATTGTGGTCGGTGATGAGCACGCCGATGCCGCGATTGGTGAGATGGCGGACGAGGTCCTGGATGTCGCCGACCGCAATCGGGTCGATGCCGGCGAAGGGCTCGTCGAGCAGCATGTAGTTCGGCCGCGTCGCCAGCGCACGCGCGATCTCGACGCGGCGCCGCTCGCCGCCGGACAGCGCGATCGACGGCGATTTGCGCAGCCGCGTGATGTTGAATTCGTCGAGCAGGGAATCGAGCTGCTGCTCGCGCTTCTTGCGCGAGGGCTCGACCACTTCGAGCACGGCCCTGATGTTCTGCTCGACGGTGAGGCCGCGGAAAATCGAGGCTTCCTGCGGCAGATAGCCGATGCCCAGCCGCGCGCGCTGATACATCGGCAGTTTCGTGACATCGTGGCCGTCGAGCTCGATCGCGCCGTGGTCGGCTTTGATCAGGCCGGTGATCATGTAGAACACGGTGGTCTTGCCGGCGCCGTTCGGGCCGAGCAGGCCGACGGCTTCGCCGCGCCGCACATAGATGCTGACGCCACGCACGACCTGACGGCTTCCGAACGACTTCTTCACGCTATGCACAGCCAGGAAGCCCGGTCGCTTCAGGAGCTGCGGGTCGCCCGCGCCATTGGACCTGCCGGCCGCCCTGACGGGGTGAACCGCCTGCGGACGCGGCTCGGCTTGATAATCGGCTTGGTAGTCGTCCTGGTAGTCACCCTGGAACTGGTCCGGCGCACGGATCGCCTGGTCACGAGCCATCGGCGGCGCGTCGCGGATCGGGCTGGCCACGAGCCCGCCGACGCTGTCACCGAGCGCGGTGATGTCCTGACGCGCAAATCCTGGCCGGCCGCTCTTGGCGGGGCGCCGACGGAACATGCTGAAGAGATCGACCATCCCCGCCTTCTAGCCTTTCGCGACGATCCCGCGCGAGTTCGCGCGATCTGCCGCACCGGCCTTTCGATTCGCCGACGCAGCATGAGTGAAGGGATGTCTCATGCCCAGTGAAACACGCCCGAAAAGCGGCGGACCCCGCTTCGAAAGCCCTGCGCGCTAGATACAGTCTCGCCGGCCAAGCTTCAACCTCGGTTCGGGCGCATCAGATCCAAGCCGTTGAATTTACTTTGGTTTACTTGCGCCAGGCAATTGCAAAGGGGGCGCCCCGCCGGGCTTGCTCCCCTGACCGCAATCGTTGTTGCCGCCCTGCGGTAGCAGGGCCTGCACCCGGCCATTGTCGGATTCCACCCGCGACACGCCCGTCGTCATGTCGACCATCAAGCGGTCGCCGCGCAGCACGTTCTTGCACTGCGTCAGGACGACCTGACCGCCGCCGCCGAGCATGGTGATGAGATTGGTCCTGGTGTCGAATACGGCGGTGTCGCCCGTGACCACCTGGTCTTTCTGGGTGACCACGACATTGCCGCGCGCTTCCAGCCGCTTGATCGAGGAGCTACCGCCCGGACCCGGCTGCGCGGACTGCATCGGCGCGCCGGTCCCACTGTTCTTGGTCGCCTTCGCCGCAGGTTGAGGCGTGGCCGGCTTGTCGCCCGAATCGTAAAACACCACCAGCGTCTTCGAAGTCATGGTGGTGTCGCCCTGGATGACCTTCACATTGCCGGCGAAGGTCGCCTCCTTCTTCTTGTCGCGCATCTCCAGCGAGGCGGCTTCGATCTGGATCGGCTGGTCGCGGTTCTGCGAAAAGCCCTGCATGGCGTTGGGCACACCCTGCATCGTGCTCTGCGCGATGGCCGCGCCGCCGGCGACCAGCGCGACGCCGACTGCAAGGGCAGCCGCGCTGATGATGCCGCTGCGCTTGTCGATGCTGCGCGAAAAAGTCTTGGTCATGAAAATCACTTTGAATTGGCAGACTTGTTCTGAGGCGTACGTGTCTTCACCGGCGGCGCGGGCTCGGGCGGCGCAGGCTGCGCGGCGGCGGGCTGGTCCAGTTTGTCCAGATGCATCACCACATTTCCTTCGAAGCGGATGACGTCGCCGCCTTCGGTGATGCGCAATTTGTCAGCGGTCAGCGTGCCGTTGGTCAGCTTGACATCGACGCGCTCGTCCGAGGAGACCGTGCCCTTGTTCATGTCGACGAAGGCGGAGTTCAGCCGCGCCTCATAGCCGGTGGAGGTGCGCAGGAAGATGTCCTTGTGCAGATCGAGCTGCTGCTGCTTGTTGTCGAAGCGGCCGGTGCGGGCATCGAGGAACAGGGTGGATTGATCCTCCATCAGCACCTTCGCGCGCAGATCCTTGAGATCGACATGATCGGGATCGGTGATGTCCTGGGTCGCGGTCTTGGCCCAGAGCTCGTAGGGCCGCTGGTCCGGCGTGAAACCGGACAGATGCGGCGATTCCATCGTGATCTTGGTGCCCGACACCACCATGTTCTCGACGGTGAGCGGCAGTTCCGGAATCCTGAACTTGTTGAAGAAGGCGATGTAGATGATCACGGCCATTGCCACGACCACCGTCGCCGGCACCGAGACGCGCAGAATCCGCACCAGGCGGCTGTGGCGCGCCGCGCTGGCGAACTTCGCCGCAAGCGCGGCGTCGTAGGTGGGATTGTGGGCCGAATTCACCTTGAGTTCCTGAGGTGTCGCTCGCCTGGTCCGTTTGACGGGCGCCCCATTGTAGCCGGAGGCGCCAAAATATGCAGCCTTCGGCATATCAGGCTTGGACAGGCCGTTACGAAAGTGTCCGAAACGGGGCGACAACTCCCTCCAAGCAGGCTCAGGAGTGCGCGAAAATGTCCTCTTCCGCCCAGCCCTGGAGGTCGAGCAGGGCACGGGTCGGCAGGAAATCGAAACAGGCCTTGGCCAGCTGCGTGCGACCTTCCCGCACCAGCATGGCATCCAGCCGCTCACGCAGGGCATGCAGATGCAGCACGTCCGAGGCGGCATAGGCGAGCTGCGGCTCGGTCAGGCTGTCGGATCCCCAGTCGCTGGACTGCTGCTGCTTGGAGAGATCGACATTGAGCACCTCGCGCACGAGGTCCTTGAGGCCATGACGGTCGGTGTAGGTGCGGATCAGGCGGGAGGCAATCTTGGTGCAATAAATCGGCCCGGTCATGACGCCGAAGGTCTGGTACAGCACCGCGACGTCGAACCGCGCGAAGTGGAAGATCTTGGTGACGGCAGGATTGGCCAGCAGCGCCTTCAGGTTCGGCGCGTCGGTGTGGCCCTTGGGGATCTGCACCACGTCGGCGCTGCCGTCGCCGGGCGAGAGCTGCACCACGCAGAGCCGGTCGCGGTGCGGGTTCAGCCCCATGGTCTCGGTGTCGATCGCCACCGCGCCGGTGTAGCGCGAGAGGTCCGGCAAGTCGCCGCGGTGCAGGCGTACGGTCATGGCGTTTCAAAACCTCGGGTCGAATCGGTGCGTCGGCACAATAGGCTCATTTCGAATTGCCCGCGATGTATCCACTCGGGACAGGCCACGCAAGCCCATGGCAGGCAAGCAGTTGTCAGGCAAGCACCTGTCAGGCAAGCACTTGGTGGCTCAGATCGCCGCCAGCATGATGCAGATCATCGCTGCGACCGCGATCCGGCTGGGACCGTCGCGGAAGGCGTACAGGATCGGATCATCCGGCATCTCGCGGCGATGCGCCATCATCAGGGCGCGGCCGAACCAGTAGAGCAGCAGCGGGTTGAGCAGCCACAGCATCCAGGGGCGGCTGTACAGCGGCGTCACCGCGGTCGAGGAGACGTAGAGCGAGAACACGGTCACCGCGTTCATCGCGCTCGCCGCCGCCATCGCGGCGATGATCTGCAAATCGGTGACGCGATAATCGCGGTTGGAGGGATCGGCGAGGCCGGCGCTTTCGCGCATGCTGAGCTCGCTGAAGCGCTTGATCAGCGCCAGCGAGGTGAACACGAACAGCGAGAAGATCAGCAGCCATTCCGACAGCACCACGCCGACGCCGACCGCGCCGGCGACGATGCGAAGCGTGTAGAGACCGGCGAGCGTGACGATGTCGACCAGCATCTTGCGCTTGAGCACCAGCGAATAGGCGATCGTGGTGACGAGATAGCCGCCGAGCACGGCGAGGAACAGCGGCGAGATGCAGAGCGAGGCCACGACCGCGAACAGCCACAGCGCGGGGATCGCCGCCAGCGCCGAGGAGATCGGCAAGTCGCCGGCCGCGAGCGCGCGATGGCGTTTGGTCGGATGCTGCCGGTCGGCCGAGAGATCGAGCAGATCGTTCATCAGGTAGGCGCCCGACGCACAGGCCGAGAACGCCAGGAACGCCAGCAGCGCGGAGCCGAAGCTGGCAAGGTTGAGCTGATGCGCGGTGATGACGGGCACGAACACCAGCGTGTTCTTGGCGTATTGATAGACACGCAGCGCCTTCATCCAGGTCTTGAGGCTGGCACGGCCGCTGCTGCTTACGCTGATGCGCTCGATGACGGCGTGATCGAACGGAAGATCGCCCGCGGCGAGATCGGCCGAGGTCACCACGCCGTCAAAACCGAGATGCGTCGCGATACCGGAGGCATGCGCGGCGAAACGATCCGCGACGAGGTAGATCTTGCCGCCCCGCGCCCGCGCCGCGAGCGCCCGGTTCAATACGTCGGAATCGTAGGGCAGATGGGCGTAGTCGATCTCGGCCCGCGCCAGGATATCGGTGAGCGCCGCCATGCCCGGCCGTCCGCCCGCACCGAAGCGCGCGAGCATGAGGGCGGGCCGGCTGAACAGCGCTTCCATCAGCAGTTCAGAGCGCAGCAGGGCGCCTTCGAGATCGATGACGAGCGTCCGCGCAGCCGCCGGGGCTGCCGACGGGACAGGTGCGCCAGACTCGTACTGCCGGGCAGGCTGCTCCATTCGAAAAGCTTCTCGTGACCGCGATGACCGGCATCAGCCGGGGAGCAGGAAAATGGACGACCGCGAGCCTAGGGGGCATTCGCTAAGGGCGGCTTAATCGGGGCCGCGGGAGCTGGAGAAACGGCCCGGTGAGCGTTTGCCGGCCTGTGCGATAAATACAACTTTTTCAATAAGATAGATGCCAGGAAAGGTTCATTGCATCTTCTTCTGCGCGGGCACGGCCGGCTTCACGGGCGTCACCTGGGCTTGCGGCTGTGGCGCTGCGGATTCCGGCGTGGCGATCGCGATCGCGAACAGACGCCATTGCCCGGCCACGACCTGGAAGGTGAGATCGAACTGGATCTGCTGCGGGCGGGTCGGAATGTAACCGGCAAGCCGCAGCATTCCGCGCTGATCGAGCGCGGGCGCATCGCTGAATTGCGGCGCCAGCAACGCCGCACCATAGAGATCGAAGTTGCGGCGCCGCAGGTCGAGAAAATTCAGCCCGAGATCGGCGGCGGTGTTGCGCGCCTGGAAGTCCGGCGCCGCGAGGTCGCGCAGCACCGTGTAATTGCCCGTGCGGTTGGCATCGTTGAGCGTGAGCAGCGTCGAGCGGATCAGATAGAGCGCCTTCTCCAGCGTCACCGGCAACGACGGCTGCGCCGGGACCGGCTCAGGCGTCTTCTGCTGAGCCATCGCCGCGTCGTTCGTGCAGGACAGCAGCAGCGCCAGTGCCATCATGGCCCGTGCAATCAATCGCATGGAACGCTCCTGCCAGCCTTCACCAGCCGACCCGCATGCCGACGCGACCGCCCAATCCGCCGCCGTTCGTGCCATAGGTCAGCCCGCCGCTGGCCTGCACGTGCTCGCTGACGCGCAGCGCCGCGCTCATCGAGAGCGCGTTGGTGTTCTGGAACGTTCCCCAGTTCATGCTCATCGCGATCTTCTCGGACGGCATCAACCAAGGCGAGCCGGACATCGCAAAGGCCATCGCGACACCGTTGACCGCCTTGCCGGTCCTGCCGTCGAGGTCGTTGAGGCGGGCATTGATGCTTGCGAGCTGGCTGTTGATGCCGGCGATATCCGCGGGGCTCGCAAAGCCGAGCGCACTGAGCGAGGTGGAGGCGAGATTGCCGGCAGCGTCCGTGGTGACGAGCTGCACGGGCCCGGACTGCGCGGCCGTGCTCGCGGCCGAGGTGACGCCTGTCATCGTGTAGGTATTGCTCGCGGTCCCCAGGACCTGCTGGTTCGCGCGGGTCGCGGTGGCGCCATTGCCGATCGCGGTGGAATTCGCGAAGGTTGCCGATGCACCATTGCCGAACGCCGAGGAATTTGCGCCGGTGGCGTTGGAGCCGTTGCCCACCGCGGTGTTCGCGACGCCATTTCCGCTCGCGTTGGCGCCGTTTCCGACCGCAATGTTGAAGCTGCCGGTGCCGCTGGCATTGGATTGTGCACCGTTCGCGATATTCCTCGAATTGGCGCCGTTGGCATTCGCCAGATAGCCGGTCGCCGCGTTGGAGCTGTTGGCGCCATACGCGTTGGCGGCGTTACCGGTGGCGACGTTGTTGCTTCCGGACCCGCTCGCGTTGGTATTCACGCCGGTCGCGATATTGAAGCTGTTGTCGCCGGTCGCGTTGGAGTTGGGGCCTGTCGCGATGTTGCCGCTGCCGTTGCCGTAGGCGTTGGCGTTGGTCCCCGTCGCGGTGTTGGCGCTGCCGTCCCCGTAAGCCCTGGCGACAAACCCGGTCGCAACATTTCTGCTGTTGTTGCCGGAGGCATTGGAACTGCGCCCGGTCGCAACGTTCCTGCTGTTGTCGCCGTTGGCCAGGGCGGTGAGCCCGGACGCGAGATTACCGCTGTTGTTGCCGCTGGCGTTGGCTCCGGCGCCGGCCGCGATATTGGCACTGTTGTCACCGCCGGCCTGCGCGTTGTTTCCGGAGGCCATGTTTTTGCTGCTGTCGCCGCTGGCGATGGCTCCCGCTCCGGTCGCGCTGTTGAAGCTGTTGTTGCCGCTGGCGTTGGCATTGTTTCCGGTCGCAATATTGGAGCTGGTGTGGCCGCTGGCATTGGCGGAACCGACGGCAATATTGCTGCTGGCATTTCCGTCAGCGTAAGCGCCGCTCCCGATCGCGGAGTTGTTGCTGCCCGCCCCCGGAGCGGAGGCGGAGGGCCCGCAGGCAAAATTGCCTCCAGAGCCGGCCGCACTGGCGCCTTGATCGGACAGGGTACCATCGACGCAGATGAACTGGGCCCGGGCTTGCGACGCGCCGGCACAGGCCGCGATCGCGGCAAGCAGCGCGGTTGCGAGACAAGCAGCGATTCGCGCGCGCGATGAAATCATCATGTTGGTCCCCACCCCGTCCTCCAACCTTGCGACCGGCAAGTGGCGCACGAAGAACGAAGACCGCCGTCACGTTCAGCCCCAGGCCGCCACCGCGTCAAACCGATTGACGTTTGCGCGGCACGGCGACACTCAAAGCATGCAGTCCATGGCTTTGGAAGACGCCGGATGCGCGAGGGACCGCGCGGCATTGCGTCCTCCCATATTCATGGGGTGCGGGGCCGGCGCCCGGCTTCTCAGCCCGCGCACGCCTTTCGCGAAGCCGCCGGACGGTTGGTCGGATCGCGAGCTGTTGCACGGATCCCACAACCCGGCGCGAGCTTCGGTTTCCCTCGGGAATGAGGGCCGTGCGCCCGTGAAAATCATGTGGGCCCACCCCATCTTCCGCTTTCTCTGCCCGCCCCCCGACGAAATCGAGATCCATGACCGAACAGACGCTCGCTGCGCCTATCGACGCCCCATCGGAACAGCCGCGCGGCTTCTCGCGCTACCAGGCGCTTCTCATCGCGCTGCTCGCGTTCACGCAATTCACCATCATCCTCGACTTCATCATCATGTCGCCGCTCGGCGCCATCCTGATGCCCGCGCTCGACATCACCGCCACCCAATTCGGCGTCGCGGTGTCGGCCTATGCGTTCAGTGCGGGGATTTCGGGCGTGCTGGCCGCCGGCTTCGCCGATCGCTTCGATCGCAAGCGCCTGCTGCTGTTCTTCTATGTCGGCTTCACCCTCGGCACCATGCTTTGCGCCGCCGCGCAGAATTACCACGTGCTGCTGCTCGGCCGGATCGTGACCGGACTGTTCGGCGGCGTGATCGGCTCGGTCGTGCTCGCCATCGTCACCGATTTATTTCCGCTGCATTTGCGCGGCCGCGTGATGGGCTTCATCCAGACCGCGTTCGCCGCAAGCCAAGTGCTCGGCATTCCCGCCGGGCTGTTCCTCGCCAATCACTGGAGCTGGCAGCTCTGCTTCGTCGCGATCGTCGGGTTGTCGATCATCACGATCGCCATCATCGCCTGCGCCATGGAGCCGGTCGACGCGCATCTCAAGCTGAAGCAGGACAGGAACCCGTTCCACCACCTGATCGCAACGGTCTTCGAGCCGCGTTACACGCTGGCCTTCGCCGTCACGACCTTGCTTGCGACCGGCGGTTACATGCTGATGCCGTTCTCCAGCGCCTTCACCGTGCATAATCTCGGCATCGACATGGCGCATCTGCCGACGATCTATCTGGTCTCCGGCCTGTTCAGCATCGTCACCGGGCCGCTGGTCGGCCGCGCCAGCGACGCCTTCGGCAAATATCCGACCTTCGTGTTCGGCTGCGCGATGACCGTCGTCATGGTGCTGATCTACACCCATCTCGGCCACGTCTCGCTCACGACCGCGATCATCGTCAACGTGCTGATGTTCATCGGCATCTTTTCACGGATGATCCCGTCACAGGCGCTGATGTCGGCGATCCCCGACCCCACCCAGCGCGGCTCGTTCAGCGCGGTCAGCGCCTCGCTACAGCAGCTCTCCGGCGGCCTCGGCTCGGTGCTCGCCGGCGCGATCATCGCGCAAGCCGCGGACGGCTCGCTGATCCATTTCGACCGGATCGGCTACGTCGTCGTCACGACGACGATCATTACGCTGGTGATGATGTATTTCGTGCAGAAGGCGGTGGCGGAGCGGACGGGGAAGCGGGTGGTGTGAGGGGGCGAGCTGAGGCTTGATGCAGCGATGGCCCAATAATAGTTATTGGAACGACGCGAGTGGAGCAAATCGACATGGCTGTCAGCGCAGATCTTGGCGAAACCCTTGAAGACTTTGTGAAAAAGCTGGTCGAATCGGGCCGGTACCACTCCAAGAGCGAGGTGTTGCGGGAGGGCGTACGGTTGATTCAGGAGCGCGAAGCCCGCTTGGCCGCTCTGGATGCCGCGATCTCACGCGGGATTGAGGACGCCGATGCCGGACGGGTCAAATCGAGCTCCGAAGTTTTTGACCGGCTGGAAGCGAGTTTGGCGGCCAAGGCCGACCGCACGTGATCGTCGTCCTCACCGGGGAGGCGGAGGCCGACCTTGAGGAAATCGCGTCATATGTCGCCGAGCAAAGTCCGCGCAGCGCGCTCACGCTCATCCGCGGGTTGCGCGAGAAGTGCGAATCCCTTGCTGAGGCGCCACGCGGCTATCCCTTGGTCCCGCGCTACGAAAACAAAGGCATTCGCCGGCGACCGTTCGGGAGCTATTTGATCTTCTATCGTGTCGGAATTGATGTGATCGAGGTGATCCACATCCTCCACGGCGCACGAGACTACGAGCCGTTACTCTTCCCAGAGGATTAGAGTCGATATCGATCGCCAAGTGCAGTTCGCACAAGCATAACATGGTGCCCAGGAAAGGACTCGAACCTTCACGGCCGTTAAGCCACTGGCACCTGAAGCCAGCGCGTCTACCAATTCCACCACCTGGGCATGCCGTTTGGGGCACGGAGGCGGTTACTACGGTTCGGTGACGCCGTTGTCAATTCATGCTTCAAGCCCGGTTCGGGATGCCGATTGCGCATTGCAAACCGGCCCGATACAAGCCTGACAAGACGCACTCTTTTCCGCAGGAACGGCTCTCATGGCATCGAATCTGGAAACTCTCGTCACGGTTTTCGGCGGATCGGGGTTTTTGGGCCGGAATGTCGTCCGGGCCCTGTGCAAGCGCGATTACCGGGTCCGGGTTGCGGTCCGGCGCCCGGAACTGGCCGGGTACCTCCAGCCCTCCGGCAGGGTCGGGCAGGTCCACACCGTGCAGGCGAACCTGCGCTATCCGGCCTCGGTCGAGGCGGCGCTGCGTGATTCGCATATCGTGATCAATCTGGTCGGCGTCCTCACGGAAGCCGGCGGGCAGACCTTCGACGCCGTCCAGGCCAAGGGCGCCGAAACGGTCGCCAAGGCAGCGGCCGCGGCGGGTGCCCGCCTGGTGCATGTCTCGGCGATCGGGGCCGACGCCGAATCGCCTTCCCGCTATGCCAGGGCCAAGGCGGCCGGCGAAGCCGCGGTCCTGGCGGCGGTGCCCTCGGCCACGATCTTCCGCCCCTCCGTGATGTTCGGCCCCGAGGACCAGTTCACCAACCGCTTCGCCGCGCTGGCCCGGATGTCGCCGGTGCTGCCGCTGATCGGCGGCGAGACCAAGATGCAGCCGGTCTATGTCGGCGACGTCGCCACCGCGATCGCGGATGCCGTCGACGGCAAGGCCAAGGCGGGCGCGACCTACGAGCTCGGCGGCGCGGAAGTGCTGACCATGCGCGAGATCATCGAGGCCATCCTCGCCATCACCGACCGCGAGCGGATGCTGGTGCCGCTGTCGTTCGGCCTCGCCCGCTTCAAGGCCGCCTTCCTGCAATTCGCGCCGGGCGCGTTCAAGCTGACGCCGGACCAGGTCACGCTGCTCGAGCGCGACAATGTCGTGTCTGACGCGGCGAAGGCCGCCGGCCTGACGCTGGAGGGGCTCGGCATCGCTGCCGATTCGCTGGAAGCGATCGCCCCGCAATATCTCTGGCGTTTTCGTGCGGCGGGGCAGTTTCAGCGCATGGGCGTGTGAGGCTCGTCTTCACCGCGCCCCTCAAAACTTCAGCTTCTTGAACACCGCTTCCGGCAGCGCCTTGATGATCAGCATCACGAGGCGCCACTTGCCGCTGACATAGACGACGTCGGTCTTGTTCTCGACGGCGGCAAGGATCGCATCGCCGACCACCGGCGCTTCGACGGTGAGCGGGCCGATCAGCTTCATGCCCTCGGTCATCCTGGTGCGGACGAAGCCGGGCTTGACGGTGACAACATGCACGCCGCCGCGGCTGGCGCGGGCGCGCAGACCGGACAGGAACGCGGAGAAGCCGGCCTTGGCCGAGCCATAGACGTAGTTCGAAGCGCGGCCGCGATCGCCGGCCACCGACGACACGCCGACCAGCGTGCCGCTGCCGCGGGCCAGAAACTTCTCCGCGAACAGGCCGAGGATCAGCGCGGGACCTTCGTAGTTCGAGCGCATGATCGCGCTGGCGTGGGCAAGGTCGCTCTCGGCATTTTCCTGCACGCCGAGCAGGCCGACGATCGAGATAACGACATCGGGCAACCCTGGAAGGCTCGCGACGAAACCGTCGAACGAGGCGGTGTCGAGCACATCGAATCTGTGCAGACCGACCTCGACATTGTAGCGCGCGCGCAGATCGGCGGCGTCAGGCTCCAGCGCGGCGACGTCGCGGCCTGCGAGGGCGACATCGTAGCCCGCCTTGGCGAAGGCGCGCGCTGCAGCGCGGCCGATATCGGAGGAGCCGCCGAGCACCAATACGGATTTGCGTGATGTCACGGGTTAGACCTCATCGAACAGACGCTGTGAAAGTTTCGATCTTATGTTGCCGGCGGGATCGAGCGATTTGCAGATCGCGTTGAAACGCTGCAAGGCAGGATAGCCCGCCGCGAAGGTCGCGCGCGACTGCCGCGCGTCTTTCGCCAGATACAGCCGTCCGCCGGCGGCGACGACCAGGCGATCGATCTCGTCGAGAAAATTCAGGATGTCGCCCTTCACCGGGAAATCCAGCGCCAGCGTGTAGCCGGGGAGCGGGAACGACAGGATGCCGTCGCCCTGGCCGAGCTTCTTGAGCACGGCAAGAAAGGAAGCATCGCCGCGCCGTGCGACGCGATCGAGGATCTCGCCGAGCACGGCGCGCGCTCCCGCTTCCGGAATCACGCATTGATGCTGGAGGAAGCCGCGCTTGCCATAGATGCGGTTCCACTCACCGATGCTGTCGAGTGGAAAGAAATAGGGATAGAGCGAGACCACTCGGCTGCTGCCGGCACGCCGCGCGCCCATGCGATAATACAGCTCGTTGAAGGCGCGGATGCTGGCGCGGTTCAGTGCCAGCGACGGCAGGTCGACCGGCACGCTGAGGCCGGGATCCTTGCCCACCGGAAAAACATCGGCGCCGTCTGCCAGTTCGTCCCTGCCCGCGTGCTCGCCGAGATAGATCAGCGAACGGCCGAGATCGCGTCCCCGTGCCACGCAGTCGATCCATGCCACCGAATAGGTCGCCTCATCGCTCGCCGCGAGCGCGCGCATCGCGGCATCGAGATCGGAGGCGGAGATCACGCGTTCGCGGATCCAACCGGTCTCGACCCGCCGCAGCCGCATCGTCGCTTCCAGGATGATGCCGGTCAGGCCCATGCCGCCGACGGTCGCGAAAAAGGCGTCGGCGTTCTGCTCGCGCGAGGCCTCGATGACCTCGCCCTGTCCGGTGCGCAGCAACAGGCTGTCGACGTAGCGGCCGAAGCCGCCTTCGCAATGATGGTTCTTGCCGTGCACGTCGGCCGCGATGGCGCCGCCGACCGAGACGAACCGTGTGCCCGGCACGACGAAGGGCAGGAAGCCGCGCGGGCCAAAGGTGTCGATCAGATCCGACAGGAGAACGCCGGCCTCCAGGCGGATGCGGCCCGTCACCGGGTCGAACGACCTGACCCGGTCGAAGCCGGTCATCGCGACGGTCCTGACGGCGCCGATCGCGGCATCGCCATAGGCGCGGCCGTTGCCGCGCGCGACGGTGCCGGACGAGACGGCCTCGCCCACCGCCGCGAACGAGCGCGGACGCAGCACGTCGCTATCGACGACCGGGAAACGCCCCCAGCCGCTGACAAGGGTCATGGTTTCGGGCTCCGCCTGCGGGCCACCCCGCTCCGGGAACTGCCTACCGGTCAAAAGCTGATATTGGGTTGAGAGCGTGGAGAAACGTAGCCCGGATGGAGCGCAAGCGTAATCCGGGTTGGTACTACGTACTACAACGGACGCCGGTCCCGGATTGCGCTACGCTCCATCCGGGCTACGGATCACGGGCTTATCGCCCCAACGCCAGCGCGATCAGGCCGAGTGTGCCGACGATGACGCGCCACCAGGCGAACACCACGAAGCCATGCCGGGTAACGTATTCCAGGAACGTCTTGACCACGATGATCGCGGTGATGAACGACACCACGAAGCCGATCGCGACGATGCCCATATGGTCCATCGTCATCTCGGAGCGGTTCTTGTAGAAATCGTAGGCGAACGCGCCGATCATGGTGGGGATGGCGAGGAAGAACGAGAACTCCGCCGCCGCGCGCTTGTCGGCGCCCAAAAACATCGCGGCGACGATGCTGGCGCCGGAACGCGACACGCCCGGGATCATCGCCACGCACTGCGCGATGCCGATATAGAGATACATCAGCAGCGGAAACCTTGTGGCGTCATGCTCGCGCGGCTTGAGATCGAGCTTGTCGACCCAGAGCAGGATGGCGCCGCCGACGATCAGCGTGAAGCACACCACCCACGGATTGAACAGCACACTCTTGATGTATTTGCCGGCAACGAGGCCGACGATAACAGCGGGCAGGAACGCCACCAGCACGCCGACCACGAAGCGACGCGAATAGGTGTCGCCCGTGAAGAAGCCGATCACGACATCCCAGAGCTTCTTGAAGTAAAGCCCGACGATCGCGAGGATCGCACCCAACTGGATCAGAACCGTAAACGAATCCCAGAAGGCGCCTTCACCGAGATGGAAGAAGCGTTCCGCGAGGAGCAAATGGCCGGTCGAGGACACGGGAAGGAACTCGGTCACACCCTCGATGATGCCGAGGATCACTGCCCGTATTGCATCTGACATATTTACGGTCCATTTCGGCTGGAAAAGCGGGGCTCTTCTCGCCTATTCGCCCCCATGCCGCAATCGCAAAATGCGAAATCACGCCCTTGCTTCGCGGTTTTGAAGGACTAGTGTGGCGCCGCACAAACATTGATGGATTCTTAAGCACCATCACATAGTCAAAGGCTTCATGTTTACGCTGTTTCATCATCCGTTCTGTCCGCATTCGCGCTTCATCCGCCTGATCGCGGGCGAATACGGGCTCGATCTCAAGCTGGTCGAAGAGCGCAGCTGGGAACGGCGCGAGGCGTTTCTGCTGCTCAATGCGGCCGGCACGACGCCTGTTCTGGTGGACGACGAGCAACCGCCGATCCCGGGCGCGGCGATCATCGCCGAATATGTCGACGAGGCCTATGGCGCCGAGATGGGACCCAAGCGCCTGATGCCGGAAACGATCTCCGAGCGCGTCGAAGTGCGCCGGCTAATGGCCTGGTTCAACGAAAAGTTCTTCGAGGAGGTCTCGCACCCTCTCGTCACCGAGCGCATCTACAAGCGCTTCATGAGCGAGGAGAACGGCGGGGGTGCGCCTTCCGCCGACGTGATGCGCGCCGCCAAGGCCAATGTGCGCTATCATCTGGCCTATATCGGCTGGCTGGCGCAGACGCGCAATTTCCTCGCCGGCGACCGGCTCACCTACGCGGACCTCGCCGCCGCGGCGCATCTCTCGGCGATCGACTATCTGGGCGACGTGCCATGGAGCGAGGACGATTCAGCAAAGGCGTGGTACGCGCGGGTGAAGTCCCGCCCGTCGTTCCGTCCGCTGCTGAGCGAATGGCTGGCCGGCGTGCCGGCGTCGCGGACCTACGTGGACCTGGATTTCTGAGCTCCGATCCGACTGAACTGAAAACCGCGCTTGAACGCGAGGCCCGTGCGCTCGGCTTCGACTGCGTCGGCATCACAGCTCCCGGCACGATCGACAAGGCAGGAGCGCATTTTCTCGAATTCATCGCCTCAGGCGGTCACGGTGACATGGACTGGCTCGCCGCGCAGCCGGAGCGCCGGGTTGATCCACGCGGACTGTGGGCCGACGTGCGCAGTGTGATCATGCTCGGCGTCAATTACGGCCCCGATTCCGATCCGCTCGCCATTCTCAAGCAGCGCACGCGCGCGGCGATCTCGGTCTATGCGCAAGGCGATGACTATCACGACCTCATCAAGAAGCGGCTGAAAGCGCTGGCGCGCTGGCTGGTCGCGACCGCGCCAAGCGAGGTGAAGGTGTTCGTCGACACCGCGGCCGTGATGGAGAAGCCCTTGGCGCAAACCGCGCATCTCGGCTGGCAGGGCAAGCACACCAATCTCGTCTCGCGCGGGTTCGGCTCGTGGCTGTTCCTCGGCGCGATCTACACCACGCTGGAGCTGCCGCGCGACGAGGCCGAGATTGATCATTGCGGCTCGTGCCAGGCCTGCCTCGACATCTGCCCCACCGCAGCGTTCCCCGCGCCCTACAAGCTCGACGCGCGGCGCTGCATCTCCTACCTCACCATCGAGAACAAGGGACCGATCCCGCGCGAGTTTCGCAAAGCCATCGGCAACCGCATCTATGGCTGCGACGACTGCCTCGCGGCGTGCCCCTGGAATAAGTTCGCGCAGGAGGGACGCGAGGCCAAGCTCGCCGCACGTGACGAATTGCGTGCGCCTCAACTTGCGGAGCTTGCACGGCTCGACGACGCCGCGTTTCGCGCGCTGTTCACAAAATCCCCGGTGAAACGCATCGGCCGCGACCGCTTCTTGCGCAACGTGCTGATCGCGATCGGCAACTCGCGCGATGCGACGCTGGCCGAGGAGGCACGACGATTGCTGGATGACGCAAGCCCGCTGGTGCGCGGGGCGGCGGTGTGGGCGCTGGGGCAGTTGGTGGAGCGGGATGAGTTTGCGGCGCTTCGCGCAAATGCCATTGCCAACGAGCACGACGATAGCGTGCGTGAGGAGTGGGAGCACGCTTCCTAACCCTCGGTGTCATTCCCCGCGAAGGCGGGGAATCCAGTACGCCGCGGCCTATCGACTCAATCACTGACGTCTCGGAGTACTGGATCGCCCGGTCAAGCCGGGCGATGACACCTGTTGTTGTGGCTGTCACGCGCGCCCACCACACTTGATTTCCCCACCCGTTCCCGCAATCTCGCGCGCATGACAAACATGCCTTTCTTCACCCGCGACGGCGACACATTCCATCCGACGGAAGTGGCCAACGGTCCGTGGGATCCAAAATCGCTGCACGGGCGCGTCATCATCGGCCTGCTCGGCTTCGCCATCGAGGAGCGCCATTCGGGCCCCGAATTCGTGCCGGCGCGGCTCACGGTCGACATGTACAAGCTGCCGACGATCGACAAGCCGATCGAGGTGACCACGCGTCTCGTGCGCGACGGCCTGCGCATTCGCGTGGTCGAAGCGGAGTTCGTCTCCGGCGGCGTCAGCATGGCGCGGGCCTCGTGCCAATTGTTGCGCAAGACGCAAAATCCGGACGGCAATGTCTGGTCGCCGCCGAACTGGGATGTGCCCAAGCCATCAGACATTCCCAAGCCCACCGATCCCAGGCTCGGCATGAACGGCAAATGGACGACGCGCCCCATCGTCGGCCACATGGGCTCGCTCGGACCGCGCCGGCTGTGGATGAGCGAGGTGCGCGAGCTCGTTGAGGGCGTGCCGATGACGCCGTTCGTCCACGTCGCCACCGGCGCCGATTTCGCCAGCCCGTTTGCGAACGCGGGCGACAACGGGCTCGGCTACATCAACAGCGACGTGACGATCTATCTGCACCGCCTGCCGGTGACGAACTGGATCGGCTTCGAGGTGGTGAACCATCACGGCACCGACGGCGTCGCGATCGGCGAATGCTGGCTCTATGACGAGCAGGGCCCGATCGGCACCGCGACGGTCGCAGCGCTGGCGCAGCGCAAGCCGATCGTGAACCCGTCGAAGCGGTAGCGAGCGCGTCTCTCTCCGCTCGTCATTCCGGGATGCGCCGTCAGGCGCAGACCCGGAATCCATTTGGCTACAGGCCCCGAGGAGAAATGGATTCCGGGTTCGCGCTTCGCGCGCCCCGGAATGACGGTCAGGTGAGATGCCGCTGCATCTCCGGCCGCTGCTTCAATTCCATGCCCTGCTTGGCGACGATCTTCGCGATTCTTTCAGGCGCGAACTTCAGATCGACAAACGCAGGCGCGGTGTTGGCGACTTCGTGATAGTCGGCAATCTTGCTGTCCTGCAGCGTCATGATTGCGACACCCTCGAACATCGCCCGCGCGCCATTCGCTTCCGGCAGCGTCGAGCGATAACTGAAGGTGTAGCGCGCATAGAGCGTGGTGCCGTCGGTGACGGGGTCATGCATGTCCCAGCGAAAATCGGTCGCCGTGCGATAGAACCAGTCGTCGATCATTTCGGCGATCTTGTCGCGGCCTGCGAAGGCGCCGTAGAAGACGTCGTGATAGACGCCGTCCTCGGTGAAGAGCTCGGCAAAGGCGCGGCCGTTGCGTTGCTCGACGGCGTCACAGAAGGCGCGCAGCATGGCGATGGTGGTCATCGTGTTTGCCTCCCGAAGTAAGAAGACACTTCACCCGATCTCCGCCACCGCGGCAAGAATGCGTGCGATGTCCTGCGGGCGGGAGAGGCGGTGATCGCCGTCCTGAATCATGGTCAGCACCACGTCGTCGGCCGGCAGGCGGTGCGTCAGCGCGAAGGCGTGCTGCCAAGGCACATCAGGATCCTGCGCACCTTGCAGGATGCGGACCGGGCAGCCGAGATCGATGGCGCTGCCGAGCACGAGATGATTGCGCCCCTCCTCGATCAGGTTCCGCGTGATCGGATAGGGCGAGCCGTCGCCATAGTCCGACGGCCTCATCCAGACGCCCTTGGTCTCGATCTCCTTCTTCACCGCAGGCGAAAAATTCTTCCACATCAGCTCTTCGGTAAAATCAGGCGCCGGCGCGATCAGCACGAGCCCGGCCAGCGAGGCCTTGCCGGCTCGCTTCCTGATCTCGCGCGCGAGCAGCAGCGCCATCCAGCCGCCCATGGACGAGCCGATCAGGACCTGCGGGCCCTCGCAGAAGCGCTCGAATACCGCCACGCTGTCCTCGAGCCAGCTGCCAATGGTTCCATCGGCGAAATTGCCGCCGGATTCGCCGTGGCCGGAATAGTCGAACCGGACCATTGCGCGGCCATGCTCCCTGGCCCAGGCATCCAGCGCCAGGGCCTTGCCGCCCTGCATGTCCGACTTGAACCCGCCGAGCCAGACCAATCCGGGCCCCTGCCCGCGCCGGCTGCGAACCGCGATCCTGCGTGCGGACTGACCCTCGCCCACATCGATGAAGTCAGGCACGGTATCGGGAATTGCTGAGATCATGGAACGTTTACTCTGGCTGTGCGGTTTGGGTTGTCCGGGGTGCCGCCTGCGACGCGACCGGATGCAGCATCGGCCCTTTGGGACGCTTGCGGAACGGACGCAAGGTGTCTATGTCGGTCACCGTGCCCTGGCGTGGCCAAAATACCTCGCATTTGAGGGTTTTCGCGCTCCGCACGAGCGAATTGCTTGCCGGCAAACCTATCTTCCTTCAAAATAGCCGCTTCTTTCACAACTTTGGAGAACCACCCATTCGCCGTCCTAATAAAGCTCCGCCCGCTGCCAGCAAAGACGGGCCGCGCATCAATGACGACATTCGCAATGCGCAGATCCAGCTGATCGACGCGGCCGGTGACAACAAAGGCACCGTCGAGACAGTTATGGCAATCCGCATGGCTCAGGAAGCCGGCATGGATCTGGTCGAGATCTCGCCGAACGTCAGCCCTCCCGTCTGCAAGATCATGGACTACGGGAAGTACAAGTATTCCGCGCAGAAGAAAGCCGCCGAAGCCCGCAAGCGGCAGAAGACCGTCGAGATCAAGGAGATCAAGCTCCGCCCGATGATCGACGATCACGATTACGACGTGAAGATGCGCGCGATGCAGCGGTTCTTCGAAGAGGGCGACAAGGTCAAGATCACGCTGCGCTATCGCGGTCGCGAAATGGCGCATCAGGAGATCGGCACCAAGCTGCTGGACAAGATCAAGACCGACGTCGCCGAGCTCGCCAAGGTCGAGCAGGACGCGCGCTTCGAAGGCCGCCAGGTCGTCATGGTGCTGGCGCCGCGCTGACGCCGGTTGGTTAGGACTGAGAGTTCAACGGCCCGTCCGGATTTCCGGCGGGCCGTTTTGTTTTTGGCAAGATGCAGCCGCGAGCACCGCTGCAACCTCCGCTGCTTGCGGTGGAGGGAGAGCACCGATCGCCTGGTGACAGCTATGTCCGTGTCGCCTGCCAGGTGCCGCTGCAGGCGTCGCCGGAAATGATGCCCTTCCACGAGCCGGCGCCGTTGACGCCGGCGAGCCGGCCGCCACCGTTGGCATGCGACGCGCCGACCGAGACCTGGACCGCGACCGCGCCGCCGCGCTTGACCGTGCCGGAGACCCGGCCGCCGCCGGCGGACGAGACCCGGCTACCCGTGACGGTGAAGGGCACGCTGTAGCCCGAGCTGCAATTGCCCCTTGTGGTGGCGAAGGTGACATTCCAGATCCCGTCATAGCTGCCGGCGCGGGCATCGGCGGTCGAGGGCAGCGCGGCCGTGGCGAGTACGGCGAACAGCGCCAGATGGCGCGGGCGGGCGAAATCGGTCAAAGACGACAGCGATAGGGAAAATGGGGCCATTTTGGTCCTGCTCCGGGCGACAGACTTGGACATGAGGGCAGCAATTCCGGATAGTCGCCGGGCATGTTCCGCCGGTTCATCGTTGCCAATTGGCTCGTCCTCTGCCATAAGCCCAGCCTTCATCGCCCGGCTGATTAAGGGCTGCCGTGGCGGTGTTTCGTGCGGGTTTCGCGCTTGTTCGTAAAACCTGAGCACAATCAACGCTCTAACGAGCATTTTTGACGGCCAGCCGCCTTCGCGGGCGGAATTCTGTGGCCTTTGAGGAGAGCCAAATGCCCAAGCTGAAGACCAAATCGGGCGCTAAAAAGCGCTTCAAGGTGACTGCCACAGGCAAAGTGATGTTCGCCCATCGCGGCAAGCGTCACGGCATGATCAAGCGGACGAAGAAGCAGATCCGTCAGCTGCGCGGCACCGCGGTGCTGTTCAAGACCGACGGCGACAACGTCAAGAAGTACTTCTTGCCGAACGCCTGATCGCGTCCACGATCATTGCCAGCTCCGCCGCGTCTTCGCGGCGATCCGAAACCAAGTCATCTCTGAAGGATATTCGTCATGTCTCGCGTCAAACGCGGTGTGACCGCCCACGCCAAGCACAAGAAAGTCTACAAGGCCGCCAAGGGCTTCTACGGCCGCCGCAAGAACACCATCCGCGCCGCCAAGCCGGCCGTGGAGAAGGCCCAGCAGTACGCGTTCCGTGATCGCAAGCGCAAGAAGCGGACGTTCCGCGCGCTCTGGATCCAGCGCATCAATGCTGCCGTCCGTCCGTTCGGCCTGACCTACAGCCGATTTATCGACGGCATGGCCAAGTCGGGGATCACCGTGGATCGCAAGGTGCTGTCGGATCTCGCGGTCCACGAGCCCGCCGCGTTCCAGGCGATCGCCGAGAAGGCCAAGGCCGCGCTCGCGGCGTAAGCCGTCCTCCGCTGTGTTCTGCGCAGCGTTTCGCTTGTGATGGCCCGGACAGAGGCGCGCCTTGCGCCTTGGTGCCCCGGCCGTCATCTCTCGCGCCAATACATCTCTCCGACGTGGAAGCCCGGCGCATCTGACGCGAAGACGCGCTTCGCGCTTTTGAGCCGGGCGTAACGGGCTAGGATCATCGGCTCAGCATCCTGGCCAAAAGGGATTGCCATGACCGATCTTGCCCAGCTCCAAGCCCAGATCACCGCCGACATCGCCGCGGCCGCAGATGAGGCGGCGTTGGAAGCCGTGCGCGTCGCGGCCCTCGGCAAGAAGGGCTCAATCTCCGCGCTGCTCGCGACGCTCGGCAAGATGTCGCCCGACGAGCGCAAAACGCAGGGCGCGGCGATCAATCAGGCCAAGGATGAGGTCACCCAGGCGCTC
>NZ_JXDL01000001.1:5106553-5123174 GCF_001590795.1 Bradyrhizobium sp. AT1 | reverse complement strand
CGACGAGCGCAAAACGCAGGGCGCGGCGATCAATCAGGCCAAGGATGAGGTCACCCAGGCGCTCGCAGCAAAGCGCGAGGTGCTGAAATCGGCGGCGCTCGATGCGCGGCTGGCGTCCGAGACCGTCGACGTCACGCTGCCGCTGCGCGATGCGCCGGCTGAAGCCGGCCGCATCCATCCGCTGAGCCAGGTCTGGGACGAGCTGACCACGATCTTCGCCGACATGGGATTCTCGGTGGCGGAAGGCCCCGACATCGAGACCGACGATTACAACTTCACCAAGCTGAACTTCCCGGAAGGCCATCCCGCGCGCGAGATGCACGACACGTTCTTCTTCCATCCGAAGGAGGACGGCTCGCGCATGCTGCTGCGGACCCACACCTCGCCGGTGCAGGTGCGCACCATGCTGAGCCAGAAGCCGCCGATCCGCGTGATCTGCCCGGGGCGCACCTACCGCATCGATTCGGACGCGACCCACACGCCGCAATTCCACCAGGTCGAAGGCCTCGTCATCGACAAGCATTCGCATCTCGGCCACCTCAAATGGATCCTGCACGAGTTCTGCAAGGCGTTCTTCGAGGTCGACCACATCAACATGCGCTTCCGCCCGTCGTTCTTCCCGTTCACGGAGCCGTCGCTCGAAGTCGACATCCAGTGCCGCCGCGACAAGGGCGAGATCCGCTTCGGCGAGGGCGAGGACTGGCTCGAGATTCTCGGCTGCGGCATGGTGCATCCGAACGTGCTGCGCGCCTGCGGCATCGATCCCGACGAGTACCAGGGCTTCGCCTGGGGCATGGGCATCGACCGCATCGCCATGTTGAAATACGGCATCGCCGACCTGCGCCAGCTGTTCGACAGCGACGTCCGCTGGCTGAGCCATTACGGCTTCAAGCCGCTCGAAGTACCAACGCTTGCCGGAGGGCTGAGCTCGTGAAATTCACCCTCTCCTGGCTGAAAGACCATCTCGATACCGACGAGCCGCTCGACAAGCTGGCCGAGAAGCTCACCATGATCGGGCTCGAGGTCGAGAACATCGAGGACAAGGCGAAGGTGCTGAAGCCCTTCACCATCGCGAAGGTGATCTCGGCGGAGCAGCATCCGAATGCGGACCGGCTGCGCGTCTGCATGGTCGACACCGGTGACGGTGGCGCGCCGGTGCAGGTGGTGTGCGGCGCGCCGAATGCGCGCGCGGGCCTCGTCAGCGTGTTCTCGCCGCCCGGCACCTACATCCCCGGCAAGGACATCACGCTCGGTGTCGGCACGATCCGCGGCGTCGAGAGCCGCGGCATGCTATGCTCGGCGGCCGAGCTGCAGATCTCCAACGACCATGACGGCATCATGGAATTGCCGGCGGATGCGCCGATCGGCGCTGGATACGCCGAATGGGCCGCGCTCGGCGATCCCGTGGTGGAGATCAACCTGACGCCGAACCGGCAGGATTGCACCGGCGTGCACGGCATCGCGCGCGATCTCGCCGCCGCCGACATGGGCAAGTTCAAGGATCCGACCATCAAGCCGATCAAGGGCGAGTTCCCGTGCCCGGTGAAGGTCACGGTCGAGGACGCCGCGCTCTGTCCGGGCTTCGCGCTTCGCCTCGTGCGCGGTGTCAAGAACGGTCCGTCACCGGAATGGCTGCAGAAGCGGCTCACCGCGATCGGGCTGCGCCCGATCAACGCGCTGGTCGACATCACCAACTTCATGACCTACGACCGCGCGCGCCCGCTGCACGTGTTCGACGCCAAGAAGGTGACGGGCAATCTCGTCGTGCGCCGCGCGCGCGACGGCGAGACGCTGCTGGCGCTCGACGGCCGCACCTATAATCTCGATCCCGCGACCTGCGTGATCGCGGACGAGCATGGCGTCGAATCGCTCGCCGGCATCATGGGCGGCGAGGCCTCGGGCTGCGACGAGACCACCACCGATGTGCTGATCGAATCGGCGCTGTGGAACGAGATCAACATCGCCCAGACCGGCCGCAAGCTCGGCATCAATTCCGATGCGCGCTACCGCTTCGAGCGCGGCGTCGATCCGGCTTTCATGGTGCCCGGGCTTGAGCTTGCGACCAAGCTCGTGATGGAGATGTGCGGCGGCACGGCGTCCGAGAACGTCGTGGTCGGCAAATCCTTCGGCGACGATCGCGTGATCGATTTCCCCACCACCGAAGTCAAGCGTCTCTCCGGCATCGAGGTGCCGCAAACCGAGATGAAGCGCATCCTGACCCATCTCGGTTTCATGATGGCGGGCCCGGGCCCGGTCGTGAAGGTCGCGGTGCCCTCGTGGCGCTCGGACGTGCACGGCAAGGCCGACATCGTCGAGGAGATCGTCCGCATCTTCGGCGTCGACAAGGTGCCGATGACGCCGTTCGAGCGCGGTGACGACGCACGCAAGCCGGTGCTGACGCCGCTTCAGCTCCGCATCCGCCGCGCCCGGCGGGCGCTGGCGAGCCGCGGCATCATCGAAGCGGTGACATGGTCGTTCATCACGAAGAGCGCAGCCGAGCTGTTCGGCGGCGGCCAGCGCGAGCTCGAAGTCGCCAACCCGATCGCGTCTGACCTCTCCGACATGCGCCCGACCTTGCTCGCGGGCCTGATCGCGGCCGCACAAGCCAACGCCAATCGCGGCGTAAGCGATGTCGCGCTATTCGAAGTCGGCCAGGTCTTCAGGGGTGATCGCCCGCAGGACCAGTTCATGGCGGCAAGCGGCGTGCGCCGCGGCTTTGCCTCCTCGGAAGGCCTGGGGCGGCACTGGACCGGCTCGGCGCAACCCGATGTATTCGACGCCAAGGCCGATGCGCTGGCGGTGCTGGCTGCCGCCGGCGCGCCGATGCAGGCGCTGCAGATCGTCGCGGGCGGCCCGAAATGGCTGCACCCGGGTCGTTCCGGCACGATCCAGATCGGTCCGCAGAACGTGCTCGGCTATTTCGGCGAGGTTCACCCGCGCGCGCTCGAGGCGCTCGGCGCCGACGGCCCGCTGCTGGTGTTCGAGGTGATCCTCGACCGTATTCCCGAGGCGAAGAAGAAGCCGACACGCGCCAAGCCCGTGATCGAGCTGTCGTCGTTCCAGCCGGTGTCACGCGACTTCGCCTTCATCGTCGATCGCAGCGTCAAGGCGGCCGACATCGTCCGTGCCGCGCAGGGCGTCGACAAGAAGCTGATCACGTCCGTCAACGTCTTCGACGTCTACGAGGGCAAGGGCATCGACGACGGCAAGAAGTCGATCGCGGTCGCGGTGACGCTCCAGCCGCGCGAGAAGACCCTGACCGATCAGGAGATCGACGCCGTCGCGGCGAAGATCGTCGCCGAGGTCACGAAGAAGACCGGCGGCACGCTGCGGGGATGAGTATTGCGGACTTCCTTCCGAAGGACGTCAGCCTCAGCATCGCGATGGCGCTCTGCGCCGTCGCGTTCGTTTCAGGTACCGCGCGCGGCTTCTCCGGCTTCGGCTCGGCGCTGATCTTCATGCCGCTGGCGAGCAGCATCGCGGCGCCGCGGCTGGTCGCGGCTCTGCTGCTCGTCATCGACTTCGTCGCCGCCGCGCCGCTGCTGCCCGACGCTTGGCGGAAGGCCGACCGCAAGGCCACCGCCGTGATCGTGCTGGGCGCGCTGGTCGGCGTTCCCGTCGGCACCTATTTCCTCAGCGTGCTCGAGCCCGTCACCACGCGCTGGATCATCTCCTGCTTCGTCGCGGCGCTCCTGCTCCTGCTGCTGTCGGGCTGGCGCTATCGCGGCAAGGACCATGCCTGGCTCTCGGTCGGCATTGGCGGCCTCTCGGGTTTCTGCAGCGGCTTGGCGCAGACCGGCGGCCCGCCGATCGTCGGCTATTGGCTCGGCCGCCCCATTGCGCCGGTCGTCGCGCGCGCCAACATCGTGCTGTTCTTCGGCGCGTCTGATTTCTTTTCGATGGTCAGCTACGCGACCACGGGGTTGATCTCGCGCGAATCGCTGCTGCTGTCGCTGATCGTCGGGCCGGTCTATGCGATCGGCGTCGCGTTCGGCGCCTCGCTGTTCGGGCGCGCGAGCGAGAAGGTGTTTCGCGGGATTTGCTACGGACTGATTGCGTTGGCGGTGATTTTTGGACTGCCGGTGCTGGACGGGGTGTTGCGGTAATAGACTCCGCCGTCGTCCCCGCGAACGCGGGGACCCATTACCCCGGTCAGTGCTTGTAGCGCGAAGCTGACAACTCCGAGTCTTCGCAAAACCACGTCCTGTGGTTATGGGTCCCTGCGTTCGCAGGGACGACAGCGAAGTTTGTAGCGGGCTTGATCAACCTACTGCCGCGGTGCGCGGCGCTTCTTCGTCGACTGCGTCGGCACGTCGGCCGGCTCGTCCTTCAGCGCACCGATCTTGCGCAAGGCGGCGTCCGCGGCGCGCTCGCCGCTTTCCCAGGCGCCGTCGACGGTGCCCCACAGCGTCTCATGGGTGGCCTCGCCCGCGAGGAACACATTGCCGATCGGCTCGGTCAAAATCTTTCGCGAGAGTTGGCCGCCGGGGGAGGCCGCCGACATGGCGCCCATCACGAAAGGCGAGGCATTCCAGCGCGTGGCGCTGGTCTTCTGCACGGCGGAGGCGGCCTCGCTGCCGAACAATTTCGTGATCCATTCCTTGGCGAACGCAGCCATCGCCGTCTCGCCCTGCTCGGAGAGATCGCGGCCGAATGAGCCGCCGACGTCGATTGAGCAGAGCGAGGAGCCGCCAATATTGGCGAACATCAGCGCCGTGCGCGTCGAATTGCTCTGCTCGATGAGGATGTCGTCGCGCGACAGGCCGAGCGGGTTGCCCGGCAGTTGCAGCACGATGCGATCGTAGCTGCCGAGGCCGAGCTTCGAGGCCGCATCCAGCGTGCGTTTGGGGATGTCGGGCGTGAACTTGATCGCGCCCGATGTCAGCACGTTGGTCGAGACCGTGACGATGACGGCGCGCGCGGCGATCTTCCCCGCTGGCGTCTCCACGCTGACGTCGCGATTGCTCCAACCGATACGGCTCGCCGGCGTCGACAGCGCCACCGGCGCCTGCTCGCCGAGCTTGGTGATCAGCGTGCCCAGGCCCTGACGGCAGGCGATCGCCGCGTTGCGGTCCTGCGCGCGTCCCTTGTCGATCGCGGACAGCTCCTTCAGGTCCTTGCCGGCAAAGCCCGCGCCCAGCATGAACTCGGCCGCGCCCGCCCAATCGCCGAGATCCTTCGGCAGCACGGACGCGCAAGACGTATCCAGTTTGGCCCGCGAGGCATCATCGATGGCGCGGTTGGCGCGCACCAGCGCCGCCAGGAATTGCTCGGTCTCGCCCGCACGGGCGTTGCGGCGGCCGATGCGCATCTTCTGGCCCGATGGCGCCGGCAGCACGTCGAGCCCGACGCTGCGTGCCAGCCGGATCATCGGATTGGTGTCGGGATTGTGCATCCAGCGCGCACCGCGGTCGAACGGCACCTCGAAGGTCGTGCTGTCTGTGATACAGCGGCCGCCGATTTGCGAGGCCGCTTCCACTACGACGACCTTGCGGCCCGTCGCGGTGATGCGCCGCGCTGCGGCGATTCCCGCGGCCCCCGCACCGATCACGACGATGTCGGCCTCACGCGGCAGCGGCGCGGCGGTTGCGCGCAGGACCGGCATTGCCGCAAGGCCCGCCGACGCGACAAGGAAACCGCGGCGCGTGATTGTCATGTCATGGTTTCCGAGGACTTGCGGCGAACGGGAACAGTCAGCGAACCTTGCCGCATCTGATGTTGCACGGCAACCATCATGGTGAATCAATCGTGCTTGATGTCACGGAGTGATGAACCGAATTGCAACAGGTTTAGACCATGATAGAGAAGGGAAAAAGACGGTCGGAAAAGGCCGTGGGGGGAGTTTGAAATGGGGACGGTCCTAGATTCTGTCGGCAAGCTGATTGCCGCGTACCTCTCCAAGGAGGTGCCGGGCTACGAGCCGTTCACGCCGAGCGATCCGGAGCACCTGCGCGGCGTCATCGAGCCCGGCGACGTGCTGCTGGTCGAGGGCAACAACCGCATCTCCGGCATCATCAAATACCTGACGCAGTCGACCTGGTCGCATGCGGCGCTCTATGTGGGTCCGATCGAGGGCGCGGAAGAGGCGGACGGTGAGCCGCATGTGCTGATCGAGGCCAATATCGGCGAGGGCGTCACCTCGGCGCCGCTGTCGAAATATTTCCCCTATCACACCCGCGTCTGCCGCCCGGTCGGGCTGTCCTACGAGGACCGCACCACGGTCTGCCGCTATGCGATCAACCGCATCGGCTTCGGCTACGACACCAAGAACATCGTCGACCTCATGCGCTTCCTGTTTCCGCTGCCGGTTCCGCAGCGCTGGCGGCGCCGCATGATCGCGCTTGGCTCGGGCGATCCGACCAAGATCATCTGCTCGGCGCTGATCGCACAGGCGTTCGACGCCGTGCGCTACCCGATCCTGCCGAAGATCACCAAGGCCGGCAGCCGCGCCGCCCGGCGCGAGATCCTGCACATCCGCGATTCCTCGCTCTACATGCCCCGCGACTTCGACATCTCGCCCTATTTCGAAGTCGTCAAACCCACCATCGTGCACGGCTTCGACTACACCGCCCTGCACTGGGCCGACAAGCAGAAGCCGCTCGAGGAGGTAGCGGGCACATTCAGTGTGTTTCCAGAAACGCTCAGTGCGCCGCCGCTCGTTCCTGAAGCGGTTGACCAAGAGGCGCCGGATGAGATTCCGGCTCAGCAAGTGAGCCCACCGCCTGCGGTGGGCGAAAGCCTCCCCGCACATGTCCCGCTGCTGAAGAAGCTGGCGATGTACCGCCCGCGTCGGCGTGGTCGCGCGCGAGAGAGAGCGGCGTAATAGCTGTCGTCCCTGCGAACGCAGGGACCCATACCGCGTGATCTATCGATTGCGGGTGGTGCGTATCGATCGACGAGTCTTCGCCAAACCCCGTCCTGGGGTTATGGGTCCCTGCGTTCGCAGGGACGACACTTGAGGTGGCGTAGGGTCTCGCGTCTCACTAACAGTCATCGCGAGAGCGCAGCGACGAAGCAATGACGGCGGGGCCCTACCGCTCCGCCCGTCCGATCACCGCCATCAACTCCGCGATCTTCGCGCGCTGATCGGCCTTGTCGCCGCTGGCGATGGCGTGCTCGACGCAATGGGCGACGTGATCCTTCAGGACTTCCTCCTCGACCCGGCGCAGCGCGGCGCGCACCGCCGAGATCTGCGTCACGATGTCGATGCAGTAGCGGTCTTCCTCTACCATTTTCGAGAGCCCGCGAACCTGACCCTCGATCCGGCCCAGGCGTTTTCCGACAGATGCCTTGATGTCTTTGCGCATGGGGTCTATATACCCCTACCGGGTATAGGTTACAAGACCACAGGCAAGGCCGGAGCAGGACAATGAACAACAACGAGCACGACGCGGACAAGCATTCCGGATGCGGTTGCTCGAGCAAGGCTGCCGCGCCGGCGGCGAAGCCCGCGACCTCCGCGTGCTGCGGCGGCCACGGCGATCATTCCGGCCATGCCCATCATCACACCCATGCCCACGGTGGCGCCTTGACTGAGGTCAAGGACCCCGTCTGCGGCATGAGCGTCGATCCCGCGACCTCGAAGCACCGGTTTGACCATCACGGCGAAACCTTCCATTTCTGCTCGGCCGGCTGCCGCACCAAGTTCGCCGCTGATCCCGCGAAATATCTGGCCGAGGACAAGGCGCCCGCGCCGGAGATGCCCGCCGGCACGATCTACACCTGCCCGATGCACCCCGAGATCCGCCAGGTCGGACCCGGCAGCTGCCCGATCTGCGGCATGGCGCTGGAGCCGGAAGTCGCGAGCCTGGAGAGCGGACCCAACCCTGAGCTCGCCGACATGACGCGGCGGTTCTGGATCGGCGGCGCGCTGGCGCTGCCGGCGGTGGTGCTGGAGATGGGCGGCCATCTCGCGGGTCCCCACAACTGGATCGATGCGACGCTGTCGAACTGGATCCAGCTCGTGTTCGCCACGCCCGTGGTGTTGTGGGCCGGCTGGCCGTTCTTCGTCCGCGGCTGGCAGTCGCTGCTGACGCGCAACCTCAACATGTTCACGCTGATCGCGATGGGCACCGGCGTTGCCTATGTCTACAGCCTTGCCGGCACGCTCGCGCCTCAGATCTTCCCTGCCAATTTCCGTGGCCATGAAGGCGCGGTCGCGGTGTATTTCGAGGCGGCGGCGGTCATCACCGTGCTGGTGCTGCTCGGCCAGGTGTTGGAGCTGCGTGCCCGTGATGCGACCTCGGGCGCGATCAAAGCGCTGTTGCAGCTGGCGCCAAAGACCGCCCGCCGCGTCGACGCCGATGGCGGCGAGCATGAGGTCGAGATCGACACGCTCCATGCCGGCGACAGCTTGCGCGTTCGCCCCGGCGAGAAGGTACCGGTCGACGGAATCATACTGGAAGGCCGTTCCTCGCTCGACGAGTCCCTGGTCACCGGCGAATCCATGCCTGTGACCAAGGAGACCGGCGCAAAGGTCATTGCCGGCACGCTGAACCAGTCGGGCAGCTTCATCATGCGCGCCGAGAAGGTCGGCCGCGAGACGCTGCTGTCGCAGATCGTGCAGATGGTCGCGGACGCGCAGCGCTCACGCGCACCGATCCAGCGTCTGGCCGATCAGGTCGCCGGCTGGTTCGTGCCCGCCGTGATCGTCGTCGCCCTCGCCGCTTTCGGCGCCTGGGCCTGGTTCGGACCGGAGCCGCGGCTGGCCTTCGGTCTCGTCGCCGCCGTCAGCGTGCTGATCATCGCCTGCCCCTGCGCGCTGGGCCTAGCGACCCCGATGTCGATCATGGTCGGCGTCGGCCGCGGCGCGCAAGGCGGCGTGCTGATCAAGAACGCCGAGGCGCTGGAGCGGATGGAGAAGATCGACACGCTGGTGGTCGACAAGACGGGAACGCTGACCGAGGGCAAGCCCAAGGTGGTCGCGATCGTGCCGGCGGCGGGCTTTGCGGAAGATGACATCCTCCGCATGGCGGCCAGCGTCGAGCGCGCCAGCGAGCATCCCTTGGCCGACGCGATCGTGCGCGCAGCCAAGGAGAAGCAGCTTGCCCTCGGCCAGGTCGAGCACTTCGATTCGCCGACCGGCAAGGGCGCCACCGGCAAGGTCGACGGCAAGACCATCGCGCTCGGCAATGCCAGATACCTGTCGTCGATCGGAATCGACACGACAGCGCTCGACGCTGAAGCCGAACGGCTGCGCCAGGACGGCGCCACCGTCATCAACATGGCCGTCGACGGCCGGCTGGCCGGACTGTTCGCGATCGCCGATCCGGTCAAGGCCTCGACGCCGGAGGCGCTCAAGGCGTTGTCTGCCGAAGGCATCAAGGTGATCATGCTGACCGGCGACAACCGCACCACGGCGGAAGCAGTGGCGCGCCGGCTCGGCATCGCCGAGGTTGAGGCCGAGGTGCTGCCGGACCAGAAGAGCGCGGTGGTGACCAAGCTGCAAAAGGCCGGCCGCATCGTCGCGATGGCCGGCGACGGCGTCAACGACGCGCCGGCGCTGGCCGCCGCCGAAGTCGGCATCGCCATGGGCACCGGCACGGACGTGGCGATGGAGAGCGCCGGCGTGACCCTGCTCAAGGGCGATCTCATCGGCATCGTCCGCGCGCGAAAGCTGTCGCAGGCCACGATGAGCAACATCCGGCAAAACCTGTTCTTCGCCTTCATCTACAACGCCGCCGGCATTCCGATCGCGGCCGGCATCCTCTATCCTGCCTTCGGCCTGCTGCTCTCGCCGATCATCGCGGCGGCGGCGATGGCGCTGTCCTCGGTGAGCGTGGTCGGCAATGCGCTGCGCCTGCGGGCGACGCGGCTGTAGGGACCCTGCGTAGCCCGGATGGAGCGCAAGCGAAATCCGGGTTCTGCCAACAAATCGAGACTGCCCCGGATTGCGCTTCGCTCCATCCGGGCTACGGTTCACGGATATAGGCGGGACGCGGAGAGGACCTGATGCAGCGAATTACGATCACGATCGAGGACGATCTCTTGGCGGAGATCGATGCGGCGGCGGAAGCGCGAGGCTATCAGAACCGCTCCGAGATCATCCGCGATCTCGCCCGCGCCGGCCTGCAGCAGAGCACCGAGGACACCGCGCAGACCGGCCCGTGCGTCGCCGGCCTCGTCTATGTCTACGACCACGCCGCCCGCGATCTGTCGAAACGGCTGGTGCAGGAATTCCACGGCCATCACGACCTCGCGCTGGCGACCCTGCACGTCCATCTCGACGACAACAATTGCATGGAGATGACGGCGCTGAAGGGGTCCGCCGACGAGGTCAAGCATTTTGCCGACCACATCATCGCCGAACGCGGCGTGCGCTATGGCCGGGTGGTAATGATCCCGACAGGGGAAGGCAAGCCGGCGAAGGGACGGAAGCACGGGCATCGGCACGACTAGTTGAGAGTTGCGTGCCCCGGACGCAGCGCAGCGCGCACTTCAGCGGTGCGCTGCAGAGCCGGGGCCCATCTCGCGTCAAGCTCCTGGGTCCCGGCTCTGCAGCGCGTCATTGCATGCCGCGCTGCGTCCGGGACACGAGACTTTTACGCCGCATGCCAGCGTGGACCCCCTCCCTTGCCGAAGCCACAATGGGTATCTACGTCTCGCGCAGTGTTCACCTCAGAGGGTCCCCCATGCTGGATGCCGCCATCAAGGCGCTGTCACAAATGATCTCGCCGCCGATGCGCTCGATCCTGTGGCGATCGATCGGGCTCGCGCTGGTGCTGATCATCGTGCTGGCGATCGGCTTGCAGCGGCTGCTGAGCTGGTTTGCGACCTATGGCGAGGTCTGGCTTGAGGGACTGCTCGGTCCCGGCTGGCACACATCGCTCGAGGTCCTGGCCTGGATCGTCTCGATCGCGGCGGGACTTGGCGTCGTGTTCGGGGCCGTGTTTCTGATGCCGGCGATCACTTCGCTGGTGGCGAGCCTGTTCGTTGATGACGTCGCCGACATCGTCGAGCGCGAACACTACCCCGCCGAACGGCCGGGCGTTGCGCTGCCGATCAGCCAGGCGATCTACGAGGGCGTCAAGACCGCGCTCCTGACCATTCTGGTCTATCTGATCGCGCTGCCGCTGGTGCTGTTCGCCGGCGCAGGCTTCCTGATCTTCTTCCTCGCCACCGCCTGGCTGCTCGGCCGTGAATATTTCGAGCTTGCGGCGATGCGCTTCCGCTCACCGGAGGAAGCCAAGGCGATGCGGCGCGACAACGCCGCGATCATCTTCACCGCCGGCCTTTTCATCGCCGCCTTCGTTTCGATCCCGATCGTCAATCTGGCGACGCCGATCTTCGCCATGGCCTTCATGGTCCACATGCACAAGCGGCTGTCGGGCCCGCGGCCGGAGCTGATCGAGCCGGCGCGGCAGATGCGGTGATGCGCTCTACGTCACCTGCACGCCGCATTTGCGCAGCACCGTCTTGGCGAAGCCGAACGGCGCCGGCGTGAACGGGCCTGGGGGCGCGCGGGTGATCAGTGCGACGACGCCGAGAGCAGCCACGGCGAGCCAGAAGCACAGCCAGAAACCGTCGATATAGGCGAGCACATTGGCCTCGCGCTGCACGATGCCCGCGAGCGTGCCGACGGCGCGCGGCTGCGCCGATCCCGTGCCATGGGCGGCGAATTGATCGGCGAGCTGCTTCAATCTCTGCGTCACCTCGATATCGCCGACGCCGAGGTTCTGACCGAGATAGAACGAATGGACCTGCTCGCGCACGCGCAGCCACGTCCCCATCAGCGCCACGCCGATCTCGGCGCCGCCGAGCCGCATGATCTGGATATAGGCGGCGAACGACGTGGCGCGGCTGGGATCGGAGTTGGACAGCAGCGTGATGATGAGCGGCAGCAAGGTCAGTGACTGACCGATCGCCTGGAGCAGCACGATCCCTGCGAAATCCTCGCGCGCCCAGGCATGAGTGAGCTGCGTGCCCCAGAGATTGGCGGCAGCGAAGCAGGCAAATCCGGCGACCACCACGGTCCGCGTGTCGAAATGCCTGAGCAGCCAGATCGAGACCGGCACCAGCACGAACATCGGCAAGGCGCCATAGGTCAGCAGCAGCATGCCGCTCTGCTCGGGCCTGAGCTGGCCGACCGTGGCGAGGAAGTTCGGCACCAGCGAGGCGTTGGAGAGGCTGGCAAGCGTGTAGAGCAGGATCAGGACCAGCCCCAATCCGATGTTGCGCGAGAACAGCACGTTGACATGCGCCCAGGGCTGCCGGACCAGCGACTCGTTGACCAGGAAGGCCGCAAACAGCACCGCCCCGCTGACGAGCAGCGCCATCACCGTGCCCGAGCCGAGCCAGTCCAGCCGGTTGCCCTGGTCGAGCCCGGCATAGATCATCGCGACGGAGGCGCCGAGCAGCAGCATGCCGCCCCAATCGGCCTCGCGCAGCAGCGCGCGGTTCACCGGCTCGTTCGGCGTGCCCCAATAAACCATCAGGCCCATCAGCGGCGCGATCACCACGCCCTGCCAGTACAGCCATTGCCAGCCGAGATGATCGACATAGAAGCCGACCAGCGAGGTCGAGCTGTCCAGCGCGAAGCCGACGCGGATCGCATAGATCGAGATCGCCGGCAGCCACCAGCGGATCGGCAGATTGCGGAACACGATCATCAGCGTCGCCGGCACGAAGGTGCCGAGCAGCAGGCCATGCACGACGCTGAGCACGAGCAGTGTCGTATAATCGTGCACGAACGGGATGATCAGCGATACCGCGGCATAAGCAAGGCTCGGAATGCCGAGCACACGGCGCAGTCCGAACACGGTGGCAAGCCAGGCCACTGCAGGCGCGATGAAGATCTGGGAGCCGATGCCGGCGGTGGAGAGCCAGGCGCCCTCGTCGAACGAGAGCGAGAATGCGCCGCGCAGATCCGGCAGGCCGACCGTGGTCAGCCGGCTGTCGAAATTGGCGAGGAACGAGCCGAGCAACACGGCCGCGACGGCAAACAGCGGCTGCGGCGCGACGCCGCCGCGCGAGACCGGTCCGCGATCGCCGTCGTCATTTTCCGCCATTGCCGGCTCTGGTGTCGATGCGGGTGACGACCGACATGCCCGGCACCAGGCGCGCCAGCAGCGGCTGGCCGTCGTCGAGCTGAATGCGCACGGGAATGCGCTGCACCACCTTGGTGAAATTGCCGGTGGCGTTGTCAGGCGGTAGCAGCGCCACCTGCGCGCCCGTCGCCGGCGCGATGCGCTCGACCCTGCCGCGCAGCGTCTCGCGCGGGAAACTGTCGACGGTGATCTCGACCGGCTGACCCGGAGCCACGTGGGTGAGCTGGGTCTCCTTGTAGTTCGCGATCACATAGACCTTCGGCAGCGGCACCACATTGATGAGGTTAGTGCCGATATTGACGTAGTCGCCGGGCTGCACCTGGCGCTCGCCGACGACGCCGTCGAACGGCGCCGAGATTTTGGTATAGCCGAGCTTGAGCCTGGCGCCCGCCAGCGTTGCCTTGGCCGCATCGACGTCGGCGGCGCGCTGCTTCCGCGTGCCTTGCAGGACCTCGAGCTGGTGCTGCTGGGCGGCGATCACGGCGCGGCTCGCGCGCACGTCGGCCTGCGCTTTGGCGTAAGCGGCGACCGCCTGCTCGAACCGCTGACGCGTGCCGGATTCGGTTTGCGACAGCGATTGCTGGCGCTCCTGCTCCTGCCGCGCCTCGACCTCCATGGCTTCGGCAGAGAGCCGCGCGGCCTGCGCCTGCGCGATCGTCGCATATTGCAGCTCGATCTGGTTGGCCAGATTGTCGAGAGTAGCCTGCGCGGCGGCGACCGCAGCTTCGGCCTGAGCCACTTGCGCCTCGTAGTCGGCGGGATCGATCTGGATCAGGAGATCACCGGCCTTGACGCGCTGGAAGTCGGTCACGGCGACGGTCAGCACTTCGCCCGAGACGCGGCTGGACAACCGGGTCAGCTCGGCGCGCACATAGGCGTCATTGGTGGTCTGGATCGCCGCATTGCCGACCCATTCGTCGAAGCGCAGCGTCGCCAGCACGACGAAGGCGAGCGCGGCGATCACGGCGAACAGCGGGATCGCGAGCCGGCTCCACAGCGAAGCGGCCGGCCGCTGTGTTGGCTTTGGTGACGCAGCGGGTGGCGGTGACACTTGCTCTTGTTGACTCACGGATGACCCCAAAACGCTTCGCTTTCACCACCGGCATTCCGGGATCGTCCGAAGGACCAGACCCCGAATGGCTGAATCCCGTTACACCGTCTTCTCCGGCCACCGGCAGAGATCGTTGATCAGGCAGACCTCACAGCGCGGCGTGCGGGCGAGACAAGTATAGCGGCCGTGCAAGATCAGCCAATGATGGGCGTGCAGCATGAACTCGGCCGGGATCACCTTTTCGAGACCAAGCTCGACCTCCAGCGGCGTCTTGCCGGGCGCAAGTCCCGTGCGGTTGCCGACGCGGAAGACATGCGTGTCGACCGCCATGGTGTGCTCGCCGAAGGCCATGTTGAGCACGACGTTCGCGGTCTTGCGGCCGGCGCCGGGCAACGACTCGATCTCGGCGCGCGTGCGCGGCACCTCGCCGCCGAATTCACTGAGCATCTTGGCCGACAGCGCGATCACGTTTTTCGCCTTGGTGCGGTAGAGCCCGATGGTCTTGATGTAGTCGCGCAAGCGCTCCTCGCCGAGATCGAGCATCTTCTGCGGCGTGTCGGCCACCTCGAACAGCGCGCGCGTCGCCTTGTTGACGCCGGCATCGGTTGCCTGCGCCGACAGCACCACGGCAACCAGCAGCGTGAACGGATTGACGTGCTCGAGTTCGCCTTTCGGCTCCGGGTTGGCTTTGCGGAAGCGGCTGAAGGCTTCGTGGACCTCGGCGGGCGTCCAGGGTCTTGTCGCCTTTAGCGATTTCCCGGCAGGCACCGATGTCTTCGCGGGCTTGGTCTTGGCAGGCTTGGGCTTCGCGACGGCCGCCTTTGCCTTCTTGTTCGGCACTGGCGCTTTGCGCGGCGCCGGCTTGCGGGTGATTTTCGCCATGATCGGGATATACTGAGGGACGATGAGCACAGGCAACGAAATTGAGCGCGGCGACCCCGATCAGCGCGAGGTGCAGATCTTCTCCGCGCTGCTGACGCCGCACCGCTCGCTGAACCGCACCGGCTTCCTCGCCGTGATGCTGTTCCTGAGCGTGGTGAGCTTTGCCACCGGTCTCGCCTTCCTGTTGAAGGGCGCCTGGCCGGTGCTCGGCTTCTTCGGCCTCGACGTGCTGGTGGTGTGGTGGGCCTTCAAGGCCAATTTCCGCACCGCTCGGGCGCGGGAGGAGATCACGGTCACGACTTCCGAATTGCGCGTGCGGCGGATCAGCCATCGCGGCCAGGTCGCCGAATGGACCTTCAATCCGCTCTGGGTCCGGCTCGACATGGAGGTCGACGAGGATTTTGGCATCGAGCATCTCTACCTGATCTCGCGCGGCCGCCAGATCCAGATCGCAAGGTTTTTGGGACCGGAAGAAAAAGCAAGTTTTTACAAAGGCTTGGTCGAGGCGCTCAACGCCGCCAAGCGTGGCCCGACCTACAACCCGATCAGCTGATGTTGGTCGGAAATCGGGTGGTTTCGCACTCTGCCCTCCCCTACATTTCCGGTCATGATGACACTCGCCATACATGACCAGCGCCTGACCAAGCCGGGCCCCCAGAACGCCGCGCTGCGCGACTATGATTCGGTGCGCCGGGCTATCGCTTTCATTTCGGAGAACTGGCGCGCACAGCCGACCATCGAGGCGATGGCGGATGCGGCCGGGGTCACGCCGGATGAGCTGCACCATTTGTTCCGCCGCTGGGCCTCGATCACGCCGAAGGCCTTCATGCAGGCCCTGACGCTCGATCACGCCAAGGGCCTGCTGCGGGATTCCGCGAGCATCCTCGACGCGGCACTGGACTCCGGCCTGTCCGGCCCGGGCCGGCTGCACGATCTCTTCGTCACGCATGAAGCGATGTCGCCGGGCGAATGGAAGAACGGCGGCGCCGGCCTCACCTTGCGCTACGGCTTTCATTCCTCGCCGTTCGGCACGGCAATCGTGATCGCGACCGACCGTGGCCTGTCCGGCCTCGCCTTCGCCGACCACGGCGAAGAGAAGATCGCGCTCGCCGACATGACGCGGCGCTGGCCGAACGCCACCTATGTCGAGGACCACGAAGGCACCGCACCGCTCGCCGCGCGCATCTTCGACACGAAACTCTGGCGACCGGACCAGCCGCTGCGCGTGGTGATGATCGGCACCGATTTCGAGGTGCGGGTGTGGGAAACGCTGCTGAAGATCCCGATGGGCCGCGCGGTGTCCTATTCCGACATCGCCTGCAACATCAACAGCCCGAAGGCCTCACGCGCCGTCGGCGCGGCGGTCGGCAAGAACCCGGTCTCGTTCGTCGTGCCCTGCCACCGCGCGCTCGGCAAGAGTGGCACGCTGACGGGCTATCACTGGGGCATCACCCGGAAGCAGGCGATGCTGGGCTGGGAAGCCGGGCAGCTGGGGATGCAGTGATCTTCCCCCTCGCCCCGCTTGCGGGGAGAGGGTCGGGGTGAGGGGGAGTCTCCGCAGGGACGGTGACAGTCAGAGTCGCGGAGAGTTCCCCTCACCCGGAATGCGCGCTACGCGCGAATTCCGGCCTCTCCCCGCAAG
>NZ_JXDL01000001.1:5101111-5105737 GCF_001590795.1 Bradyrhizobium sp. AT1 | reverse complement strand
AAGAAACTCAGCCCGCCAGATCCAGCTTCGACGCCACCGTCGAATCCGCGTTGAGGCGGTAGATGATCGGCACGCCGGTGGCTAGCTCGCGCTTCAAAATGCCTTCGGGCGAGAGCTTCTCCAGCACCATGATCAGCGCGCGCAGCGAATTGCCGTGAGCCGCGACCAAAGTGCGCTTGCCGTTGAGCACGCCGGGCAGGATCTCCTGCACGTAGTACGGCAGCGCGCGCGCGAGCGTGTCCTTCAGGCTTTCGCCGCCGGGCGGCGGCACGTCATAGGAGCGGCGCCAGATCAGCACCTGATCCTCACCCCATTTCTTGCGCGCGTCGTCCTTGTTGAGGCCGGAGAGATCGCCGTAGTCGCGCTCGTTCAGCGCGAGGTTCTTCGAAGTCGGCAGACCGGTCTGACCGAGCTCGCCCAGAATGATATCGAGCGTGTGCTGCGCGCGCGTGAGCACGGAGGTGTAAGCGACGTCGAACTGAAGACCCTGTGCCTTCAGCTTGCGGCCGGCGTCGGTCGCTTCCTTCACGCCAAGCTCGGTGAGATCAGGGTCCTTCCAACCGGTGAACAGGTTCTTCAGATTCCATTCGCTCTGGCCGTGGCGCACGAGCACGAGAAGACGTTCGCTCATTGACTGCTTTCCGTTGCTGATTGTCGACTAGATATCGGCAAGGCCGAGCACGTCGGCCATGGAGTAGTGCCCGGGCGGCTTGCCATGCGCCCACAGCGCCGCCTTCAGCGCGCCGTGCGCGAACAGCATGCGGTCCTCGGCCTGATGGGTCAGCGTCAGGCGCTCGAACGGACCCAGGAACGTGACGCTGTGATCGCCGGCGACGGTGCCGCCGCGCAGCGAGGCGAAGCCGATATGGCCCGGCCTGCGCGCGCCGGTGATGCCGTCACGGCCGCGCTCGGAATGGTCGTCGAGGCTGACGCCGCGGCCGCTGGCGGCGGCCTGGCCCAGCATCAGCGCCGTGCCCGAGGGCGCGTCGACCTTCATGCGGTGATGCGTCTCGACGATCTCGATATCGAAACTCTCATCGAGCGCCTTGGCGACGCGCTTGACCACCGCGGCCAGCAGATTGACGCCGAGGCTCATATTGCCGGACTGCACCACCACGGCACGGTTGGTGACGCTCTTGATCACGGCGTTGTCGGAGCCCGACAGCCCGGTGGTGCCGACGACATGGACGATGCCGCGCTCGGCGGCGATCGCGACATTGGCGATGGTTGCCGCCGGCACGGTGAAATCGAGGATGCCGTCGGCCTCCTTCGACATGGCCCAGAGATCGGCCGACAGCTTGATGCCGTTGGCGGGCAACCCTGCGAGCACGCCGGAATCCTTGCCGAGCAGCTCGGAGCCTGGCGCCTCCAGCGCGCCGGCCAGCGCCGCGCCTTTGCTCTCGGCAATCGCCCGCACCAGCGCGCGGCCCATCCGGCCGCCGGCCCCAGCAACAATCAAGCGCATGTCGGACATGGTGTGATCCTCTTCGGAGGCCGTTTTAGCGGGGGGAGGCAGTTCCGGCAACCGACGCTCAGAAGTAGCAGCATGCTTCCACCCTCCCCTGGAGGGGGAGGGTCGATCGCGCGCAGCGCGAGCGGGGTGGGGTGACGGTCCCTCCGCGACGAACAGTGCCCGAGTGGAGAGATCACCCCACCCCGTCACGCGATCTCGCTTCGCTCGATCGCGTGCCGACCCTCCCCCTCCAGGGGAGGGTAAGATACGTCTCAGCTGTCCGCGGGCTGCGGGCCGTCGTAGCCCTCGATGATGATGAGGTCGGCGACCGAGTGCGGCTGGCGCACCTTGATGTTGGCTTGATATTCCGGTGAGTTGTAGCAGGCGATCGCGGTCTCGTAGTCCGGGAATTCGATCACGACGTTGCGGGTGCGGCTGGCGCCCTCGACGGTGGTGAACTTGCCGGCGCGGACGACGAAGCGGCCGCCCCATTTCTTGAAGATCGGACCGTTGGCGACAGCATAGGGCTTGTAGCCCTCGTCACTGCTCACATCGACGCGCCCGATCCAGTAGCCTTTCGCCATTGTTCTTCTCCCTGTGTTGTTGATCTTTATTTGAGCATGATCTGATCGGAAACCGCTTCACGCTTTGCGCGAACGCGGCCCTTCGGGTCCGGATCATGCTCCCAGCGCCTGCGCGATCTCAGCCTGGATCGCATCGGCCGCAGCTTTGGGATCCGCAGCTTCAAGGATCGGTCGCCCGACGACGAGATAGTCGGCGCCCGCGGCGATCGCCCGCCCCGGCGTCATGATGCGCTTCTGGTCGCCACTCGGTGCGCCCGCCGGCCGGATGCCTGGTGTGACGAGGCTCATTTGATGGCCGACGATCTTGCGCAAGGCACCCACCTCTTCCGGCGAGCAGACGAGACCGTCGACGCCGAGCACCTGTGCCTGCTGGGCGCGCGCTTCGACCAGCTCGGAGACGCCGAGCCGGTATCCGGCCGCGTGCAGATCATCGTCGTTGTAGGAGGTCAGCACGGTGACGGCGAGAATCTTCAAGCCCGATCCGCCGCGCCCTTCGACCGCGGCCTTCATGGTCTGCGGATAAGCGTGCACGGTGAGAAAGGTCGCGCCCAGCCTGGCCACGCTTTCCACACCCCGCGCAACCGTGTTGCCGATGTCGTGCATCTTGAGATCTGCAAACACCTTCTTGCCCCGGTCGGCGAGCTTGCCGATCAGCGGCAGGCCGCCGGCATAAGCGAGCTGATAGCCGATCTTGTAGAAGGTGACGCTGTCGCCGAGCCCAGCGATCATCGCCTCCGCAGCTTCAACGCTCGGCACGTCGAGCGGCACGATCAGGCGGTCCTTGGGAGCGATCTCGGCTGGCGTCATGTCACCTCACATCATGCGTTGGGAAATGTCGATCAACTGCGCGACCAGCTCCTTCAACGCGGCGATATCGCCCTCGTTCTTGAGCTTGTCCATATCGTCATAGGCCTGGTCGGCAAAGGCGAGCGTGAGCTGGCTGGCAATCACGTTGGCGTGGCACGAGGTCAGGATCAGGCGCAGCGCCTGCAGCGCGCGGGCCGCGCCTAACCGGCTCTGCGAGGCACCGGCGAGCGCGAAGACGCGGTTGCGGAAGACTTCGCCGCGCGCCTCGTGCAGATCGTGCACGCGGCTGACCCAGTCGATCGCATTCTTGAGCAGCGGCGGCACCGAGGCGTTGTATTCGGGCGAGACGATCAGCACGCCATGATGCGCGCCGATCATGCGCTTGAGATTGATGGCGTGCTTCGGGATGCCGGATTTGGCCTGGAGATCGCCGTCATAGATCGGCAGCGGGAAATCGGCGAGCGAGATGCGGGTGACGTCGACGCCGGCCCGGGCGAATTCATAGGCTATGACCGCCGCCAGCTTCGCATTGTGCGAGCCGGTGCGCAGCGAGCCGGGAATGACCAGGATTTTCGGTGCGGACATCCGCTTCCATGCGTTCGGCGAAACCAGCCCGCCGCGCAAGGAACCAAGCCGGCGGAATTAGTCCTTGCGATACACCCAGACGCGGGCGGGCGGAAGGTTCATCCAGATCCGTTCCGACGCCTCTGTGGACACGCCGGGCAGCGATTTCGGGATCGGCGGCACCACCGCGTAGGTGAACTGGACGAATGGCGCCCCGGGCGCGAGCGCCGTGAAGGCGTCGCGGATCAGCCGCAGCCGCGTCAGCATGGGTTTTGTCACGAGCGGCAGGCCGGAGACCACCGCGGAGGCCGGCGCGCTCAGCACGTTCCAGAGCGTGTCGCGCAGGCGATAGGCATCGCCCTGCACCACCTTGGCCTGCGGATAACGGTCGCGCAGCAACGCACAGAAGCCGGGATTGTATTCGACGAGGACGAGACGCTTCTGATCGACCCCACGCTCGACCAGGGCCGACGTGATGGCGCCGGTTCCGGGCCCGAGCTCGACCACAGGCGCATCCGAATCGACATCGACGTAATGAGCCATGGTCCGGGCCAGCAGCTTGCCCGACGGCATCACTGCGCCCATGTGCAGCGGCTTTTCGATCCACGACCTGAGAAAGCGCACCTCGTCGTCGAGACGAGGCTTCTTCAACGCACGCGCGGACGATGGCAATGGCATGTCTGGACCGGACGGGACCGCGGGACCGCGGCGTGTCAGAAAATGGTCATAAAGACGTATAGGCCGAAGTCGATACGGTCAAGCCGAGTCAACTCGCCCGATTACCGAAGAAATCCTTGACCTTGGCGAAGAAGCCCTCGGATTCCGGCTGGGTGTTGCCGCTCGACAGCTTTTCGAACTCGGCCAGCAATTCCTGCTGCTTCTTGGTGAGGTTCTGCGGGGTCTCCACCACGACCTGGACGTACATGTCGCCCATCTGGCGCGACCGCAGCACCGGCATGCCTTTTGATGCAATGCGGAATCGGCGGTTGGACTGGGTCCCGGCCGGTACCTTCACCTTGGCCTTGCTCTTCTCGATGGTCGGCACCTCGAATTCGCCGCCGAGGGCGGCCGTCACCATCGAGATCGGCACACGGCAATGCAGATCGGCGCCATCGCGCTGGAAGAACTGGTGCTGGGCCAGCGACAGGAAGATGTAGAGGTCGCCGGGTGGGCCGCCACGGACCCCCGCCTCGCCTTCGCCCGCGAGCCTGATCCTGG
>NZ_JXDL01000001.1:5086445-5100500 GCF_001590795.1 Bradyrhizobium sp. AT1 | reverse complement strand
CCCTGGCCCGAGCAGGACGGGCAGGCATCCTCGATCATCTGGCCGCGGCCCTGGCAACCCGGACAGGTCCGCTCCAGCGTGAAGAAGCCCTGTGACTGCCGGACACGCCCGGCGCCGCCGCAGGTCGAACAGGTCTTGGGCTTGGTTCCGGCCTTGGCGCCGATGCCCGAGCAGGCCTCGCAGGTGACCGAGACCGGAATCTCGATCTGTGCGGTCTTGCCGCCAAAGGCTTCCTCGAGCGTGATTTCCATGTTGTAGCGCAGGTCGGCACCGCGCTCGCGGCCGCCGCGGCCGCGCTGCCCGGCCATGCCGAACAGGTCTTCGAAAATGTCGGAGAAAGAGGAGGCGAAACCCGCGCCGAAGCCGGCACCACCACCGCCGCCCTGCTCGAAAGCAGCGTGGCCGTAACGGTCGTAGGCGGCGCGCTTGTCCTTGTCCTTGAGGACCTCGTAAGCCTCGTTGAGTTCCTTGAATTTGACTTCGCTGCTCTCATCCCCCGGATTGCGGTCGGGATGGAATTTCATCGCGAGCTTGCGGAACGACGACTTCAGCTTGCCTTCGTCGGCGTCGCGTTCGACTTCGAGGGTCTCGTAGTAGCAGCGCTTGGTGGACGTGGACATGTTGGGCTCGGTCTATCCAATCGCGATTCAAGTCGGAGCGAAACAACGTCGCCACGCGACGATATAGGCGGCCTTCCGCCCGGCGGCAGAGGGCTGCATGGCAGCGTTCAGGATAACGGCTGGGAATTGATTGATCGTAACGGGCCCGACCTTCAAGGGGTTTTGGCCCGAAGAGCCCGACACGGCGGCCTCCCCCGCGAGGGAGGAGGCCGGTAGCGCGTGTGGGGTCCAAGCCGTCCGCATCATCACCCTCTCGGGGCTTAAGCGGACTTCTTGTTGTTCTTGTCGTCGTCGACCTCGGTGAACTCCGCGTCGACGACGTCGTCCTTGGCCGCGTCCTTCTTGGCGTCGGCCTCGGCCTGCTGCTTGTACATGGCCTCGCCGAGCTTCATCGAAGCCTGGGCCAGCGTCTGGGTCTTGGCCTTGATCGCCTCGGCATCGTCGCCCTTAAGCGCTTCCTTGAGGTCGCTGACGGCATCCTCGATGGCGCGGCGCTCGGTCTCGGCGACCTTCGAGCCGTGCTCTGCCAGAGCCTTCTCGGTCGAATGCACCAGACCATCCGCCTCGTTCTTGGCGGTGACGGCCTCGCGGCGCTTCTTGTCCGCCTCGGCATTGGCCTCGGCGTCCTTGACCATCTTCTCGATGTCGGCTTCCGACAGGCCGCCGGAGGCCTGGATGCGGATCTGCTGCTCCTTGCCGGTGGCCTTGTCCTTGGCCGACACGTTGACGATGCCGTTGGCGTCGATGTCGAAGGTCACCTCGATCTGCGGCATGCCGCGCGGCGCCGGCGGAATGCCCATCAGGTCGAACTGGCCGAGCATCTTGTTGTCGGCCGCCATTTCACGCTCGCCCTGGAAGACGCGGATGGTGACCGCGTTCTGGCTGTCCTCGGCGGTCGAGAACACCTGGCTCTTCTTGGTCGGGATCGTGGTGTTGCGGTCGATGATGCGGGTGAACACGCCGCCCAGCGTCTCGATGCCCAGCGACAGCGGGGTGACGTCGAGCAGGAGCACGTCCTTGACGTCGCCCTGGAGCACGCCGGCCTGGATCGCGGCGCCGATCGCCACGACTTCGTCCGGGTTGACGCCCTTGTGCGGTTCCTTGCCGAACAGCTGCTTCACGACTTCCTGGACCTTCGGCATGCGCGACATGCCGCCGACCAGAACCACTTCGCCGATCTCACCGGCGGTGACGCCGGCGTCCTTCAGCGCCTTGCGGCAGGGCTCGACGGTCTTCTGCACGAGGTCGTCGACCAGCGCCTCGAACTTGGCGCGGGTGAGCTTCATCGTCAGATGCTTCGGCCCGGTCTGGTCCGCGGTGATGAAGGGCAGGTTGATCTCGGTCTGCGTCGTCGACGACAGTTCGATCTTGGCCTTTTCAGCGGCTTCCTTCAGGCGCTGCAACGCGAGCTTGTCGTTGCGCAGGTTGATGCCCTGCTCCTTCTGGAATTCGTCGGCGAGATAGCCGACCAGGCGCATGTCGAAGTCTTCGCCGCCGAGGAAGGTGTCGCCGTTGGTCGACTTCACCTCGAACACGCCGTCGCCGATCTCGAGGATCGAAATATCGAACGTACCGCCGCCGAGATCGTACACCGCGATGGTGCCGGTCTTGGTCTTGTCGAGGCCATAGGCGAGCGCGGCCGCGGTCGGCTCGTTGATGATGCGCAGCACTTCGAGGCCCGCGATCTTGCCGGCGTCCTTGGTCGCCTGGCGCTGGGCGTCGTTGAAGTAGGCGGGAACGGTGATGACGGCCTGATCGACCTTCTGCCCGAGATGGGCTTCCGCGGTCTCCTTCATCTTCTGCAAGATGAACGCCGAGACCTGCGAGGGCGAGTAGGTCTGGCCGTCGGCCTCGACCCAGGCGTCGCCGTTGGAAGCCTTCACGATCTTGTAGGGGACGAGCTTCTTGTCCTTCTCGACCATCGGGTCGTCGTAGCGGCGGCCGATCAGGCGCTTCACTGCGAAGAAGGTGCGCTCGGGATTGGTAACGGCCTGGCGCTTGGCCGGCTGGCCGACGAGACGCTCACCGTCGTCCGTGACGGCGACGATCGAGGGCGTCGTGCGCATGCCTTCGGAATTCTCGATGACTTTGGCGTTCTTGCCATCCATCACGGCGACGCACGAATTCGTGGTGCCGAGGTCGATCCCAATGACCTTTCCCATGGTCCTGATATCCTTGTTTTTGCGGCAGGTTGGCTGGGCCCAAGAGGCACCCAAACCGAAACCCCCTAAGATCAAACATTCGCGATATTGCGATGGTTGAGGCTCATATAGGAGGGGGGGAGGGGCCCGCAAGGACCGAAGCCAGGTTTCTGCCGCGAAAACATTGGGTTTTGGAAGATCATATCCGGGCTTCACCGCCTTGCAGGTCAGGAATTATTAACAGGTTCGGGCATCAGCAAGCCCCCCATACCGCAAGCCCCGCCCGCCCTGTTGCCGTAAGCCCAAACCCGGTAAAAGGCGGACCGGCCGGGCAGCCGCCACGGCTGCTCCGCGCGACAATGCGGCCCGGTGGCCGACCATCGAACGGCCTCAATGTGAACCAATCAGAGTGCCCATGAAGCTGATCCGCCCCCTCGCCGCGCTCGCCCTCTTCATTGCATCCGCGTTTCCGGCACTTGCCGCCGACGCCGTGTTTCCGCCAGGCCTGCGCCTCGGCATGGTGCCGCTGGTCGGCCTCAACACTGCAAAAACCTTTCCGGGCTTCGAGAGCGAGGACGGCAACGTCAAGGTGCTGATCACCGAGCTGCCGCCGGCGGCCTATGGCGAGGTCGTCAGCGCCTTCAATTCCAATCCGGCCGGCGCCAATGGCGTCAAGCAGGACAAGGTCGAGACGCCCGCGGGCCTTGCTTATTTCACCACCGAAAGCGGCAAGGCCGGCGACACCCCGGTCAAGCGCTACTCGATGATCGTGCCGGGCGCCGGCTTCTCCGGTTATGTCGCGGTGCAGATCCCGGAGAATGCGACCAAGATCTACACGGATGAAGCGGTGCGGCAGATGTTTGCGAGCGCCACCACCCGCAAGCAGGTCTCGGCCGAAGAGCAGATCGCGCTAATGCCCTTCAAGATCACCGATCTCGCCGACTTCAAGGACATCCGCACGCTGGCACCGGGCTCCAGCATCATCCTGGCCGACGGCGACGAAAGCACCGGCTACGAGTCGAAGCCGTTCATGATCCTCGGCGTGATCGGCGCCACCCCGCAACAGGCCGACGACCGCGCCCGCTTCGCCCAGGAGGCGGCGCTGCAGATCCCCGGCGTGCGCGAATCGCGCGTCACCATGTCCGAGCCGATCCGCATCAACGGCCAGCAGGGCTTCGAGACCCGGATCGACGGCGTCAGCGGCAAGGACAAGGTCCCGGTGACCGTGGTGCAGTGGATCCGCTTCTCGAGCGGCGGCGCCTCGCTGCGCATCATCGCCAGCGCCCCGCGCGAACAATGGCTGGCCGCCTTCACCCGCTTCCGCGCCGTGCGCGACGGGATTCAGCCGAAGGGGTAGGGCGGCCTCACATATTTGCTGTCGTCCCTGCGAACGCAGGGACCCATACCGCGTGATCTCGCAGTTTGGTTGGTGGCAGTACCAAACTCCGAATCTTCGCCAAACATCTCCCTGTGGTTATGGGTCCCTGCGTTCGCAGGGACGACAGCGAGGTTGGGCTGCAGCCCACCCCCTCCTCACCCACACCGGCTGCATTTTCCGGCTTCTGTTCGTGTACCAACGGAACTAGGCTTGCCACCCGTTGGATCATCCCAGGGAGGCGGACGATGCTGGCTCGGCGACAAGTCTTGACAATGCTCGGAACGACAGCGCTGGCGACTCTCGCGCCAACCGCACGCCTTGCAGCTGCACCGATCAAGCCCGACGAGACCTCCGCGCTGCTCGTGATCGACGTGCAGAATTGCTTCCTGCCCGGCGGCAGCCTTGCGGTGAAAGAAGGCGAGCAGGTGGTGCCCGTCATCAACAAGATGTCCAAGGCGTTCGCGAATGTGGTGATGACGCAGGACTGGCACACGCCGGGCCATATCTCGTTCGCGTCGGTCCACTCCGGCAAGAAGCCGTTCGAGACCGTCGACCTTCCCTACGGCAAGCAGGTGCTGTGGCCCGACCATTGCGTGCAGGGCACCGACGGCGCCGCCCTGTCGAAGGACCTTGCGATCCCGCATGCCGAGCTCATCATCCGCAAGGGTTTTCACAAGGACGTCGACAGCTATTCGGCCTTCCTCGAAGCCGACGGCAAGACCTCGACCGGCCTCGCCGGATATTTGAAGGGGCGCAAGATCAAGCGCGTCTTCGTCGCTGGCCTGGCGACGGATTTCTGCGTGGCCTGGACCGCGCTCGACGCGCGCAAGGCGGGCTTCGAAGTCTATGTGGTAGAAGACGCCTGCCGCGGCATCGACACGCAGGGCTCGCTGGCAAAAGCCTGGGCCGACATGGCCAAGGCCGGCGTGAAGCGGATCCAGTCTGCGGATATCGCGGCGGGTGCGTAGACGACGCGCTCTATCCTCCCGTCATTCCGGGGCGCGCGTGAGCGCGAGCCCGGAATCCATTAGGCGGTTGTCTCTGCTGCTCGACGGATTCTCAGGTGCGCAATTGCGCACCATAGCTCGCGACTTCGTCGCGCCGCGGAATGACAACCGAACTTAGTTCGGCGCGCCGCTCGACTCGTTGCTGTTCGCCGCCGGAGCAGCCTTCGCACCGCCCTTGGCGACGCCGACCAAGGCCGGACGCAGCACGCGATCGCCGATGGTGTAGCCGGCCTGCATGATCTGGACCACGGTGCCCGACGGCACCGACGCATCCGGCACTTCGTACATCGCCTGGTGGAAGTTCGGGTCGAACTTCTGACCCTGCGGATCGAGCTTCTTCACGCCGTGCTTTTCCAGCGCGCTGTGCAGCGACCGCTCGGTGAGCTCGACGCCCTCGATCAGCGAGGCCAGGCCGGGATCGGCCGCGGCACGCGCCTCGGCCGGAACAGCGTCGAGCGCGCGCTGAAGATTGTCGGCGATGTCGAGCACGTCGCGGGCAAAGCCGGTGATACCGTAGAGGCGGGCGTCCGCGACTTCCTTGGCGGTGCGCTTGCGCAAATTCTCCATCTCGGCCAGCGTCCGCAGCATGCGGTCGCGCGCCTCGGTGGCTTCCTTCTGCAAGGTCTCGACCGAGCCGGGCTCGGGATCGTCGGGCATGATGTAGGGCTTCGACACCACGGGCTCGCCAGTCGGCGCGGCCGCGTCTTCGGGTTGCCGGTCTCGATCGGTCATCGGCTCTTATCTCGAACTCGTTGCAGGGATTGTTGGCCCGGATATCGTGCCTAAGCGGGCGAAAATCAAGCGCCCGTGATCGGATCGAACGCCGGTCAGCCTCCCAAAAGGCGGCTGACGATGCGGGCGGCGTAGTCCACGGTCGGGATCACACGGGCATAATTCAGCCGCGTCGGGCCGATCACGCCCAGGACGCCGACGATGTGGCCGGCGGCATCCCGATAGGGTGAGATGATGGTGGAGGAGCCCGACAGTGAAAACAGCTTGTTCTCGCTGCCGATGAAGATGCGCACGCCTTCCGCGGTCTCGGCCCGACCCAGCAGGTCGATCACGCCGCGCTTGGTCTCGAGATCGTCGAACAAAAGGCGTACCCGCTCCAGATCCTCCAGCGCGTGCAGATCCTCCAGCAGATTGGCGTGGCCGCGCACGATGAGCTGGCGGTCCTCGTTCTCGCCGCCGGACCAGCTGGCGATTCCGGCGGAAATCACCTTTTGGGCGAGCTGATCCAGCTCGGCGCGAGCCTCCCCAAGCGCGGTCTCGAGCTCGAGCCGCGCTTCGGCCAGGGTGCGGCCGCGGATGCGCGCATTGAGGAAGTTGCCGGCTTCGGTGATCGCCGAAGAGGGAACTCCGGGCGGCAGCGTCAGCACGCGGTTCTCGACCTGGCCGTCCTCACCGACGAGGATCACCAGCGCCTTCTCCGGTTCCAGACGGACGAATTCGATGTGCTTCAGCCGCGCATTGGATTTTGGCGTCAGCACCACCGCGGCGGCCCGGGTCAAGCCGGACAGCCGCGTCAAGGCCTGGTCCAGCGCCGCCTCGACCGAGTGCGCCTGGCCGACCGAGGTGAGCTGGCTCTGGATCGACTGCCGCTCGGCCTCGTTGAGGTCGCCGACCTGCATCAGGGCATCGACGAAGAAACGCAGGCCGAGTTCCGTCGGCAACCGGCCGGCGGAGGTGTGCGGCGCATAGATCAGGCCGAGCTGTTCCAGATCGGCCATGACGTTGCGGACCGAGGCCGGCGACAGCGGCATGGCGATCAGGCGCGAGATATTGCGCGAGCCCACCGGCTCACCGGTCGCCAGATAACTTTCGACAATTTGACGAAAGATGTCGCGGGAACGCTCGTTGAGCTGGGCAAGGCCTGCGCGCGGCGCGATCAGATGGATCGGATCGTGATGGGCCACAGACAATAACTCCTCTCAGATCCTCATAATTTGTCTATCCCCGAGGCGTCTGACAAGCGTGGCGTTTGCGGACCCGGAATCAGGGCAGGAATTGAGAGAGGAATCGGGGGATGAATAAGCCCTTGCCGCCCACCCTCACCCCACCTACAAGCACCGCCAACAGCCTTATCCCGTGAGTTTTGGAGGATTTCCCATGCGGCCAAGCCGCCGTGCGCCCGACGAATTGCGCCCCGTGACGCTGGAGCGCGGCGTGGTCAAATATGCGGAAGGCTCCTGCCTGGTGAAATTCGGCGACACCCATGTGCTGGTCACCGCCACGCTGGAAGACCGCCTGCCGCCGTGGCTGAAGGGCCAGGGCCGCGGCTGGGTCACCGCCGAATACGGCATGCTGCCGCGCGCGACCTCCGAACGCACCCGCCGCGAGGCCGCCGCCGGCAAGCAGAGCGGCCGCACCGTCGAGATCCAGCGCCTGATCGGCCGCTCGCTCCGCACCATCGTCGACCTCGAAGCGCTCGGCGAGCGCCAGATCACGGTCGATTGCGACGTGCTGCAGGCCGACGGCGGCACCCGCACCGCCTCGATCACCGGCGCCTGGGTCGCACTGGCCGACTGCATCAGCTGGATGAAGGCGCGCAACATGATCAAGGCCAACGTGATGCGCGACAACGTCGCCGCGATCTCCTGCGGCATCTTCAACGGCACGCCGGTGCTCGATCTCGACTATGCCGAGGATTCGGAAGCCCAGACCGACGCCAATTTCGTCATGACCGGCGACGGCCGCATCATCGAGGTGCAGGGCACCGCGGAGCGCGAGCCGTTCACGCAGGACGAGTTCCTGAAGTTGATGGCGCTGGCCCAGAAGGGCATCGCGCGTCTGGTGGACTTGCAGAAACTGGCTGTGGCGTAGTCAATAGGCCCATGCATCGTCGAATCACGGACAAGCTCGTCATCGCGACCCACAATCCCGGCAAGCTCGCCGAGATGCGGGAGCTGCTTGCGCCGTACGGCATCGCCGCGGTGTCGGCCGGCGAGCTCGGCCTCGCCGAGCCGGAGGAGACCGGCAGCGATTTCCGCAGCAATGCCGCGATCAAGGCGATCGCGGCGGCGCAGGCGACGAAACTCCCATCCTTCGCCGACGATTCCGGCATCGTGGTCGACGCGCTCGACGGCGCGCCGGGAATTTACAGCGCGCGCTGGGCCGGTCCTTCCAAGGATTTCAACGCGGCGATGGCGCAGATCGAGCGCCTGCTGCAGGAGCGCGGCGCCACCACGTCGGACCGCCGAAGAGCGCATTTCGTCTCCGCGCTCTGCGTCGCCTGGCCCGACGATCATGTTGAAGAGGTCGAGGCGCGCGTCGACGGCACGCTGGTCTGGCCGCCGCGCGGCACTGCCGGCTTCGGTTACGATCCGATGTTCTTGCCCGATGGCCACACTCGCACCTTCGGCGAGATGGAGAGCATCGAGAAGCACGGCCTGCCGCCGCTCGGCCTTGGCCTGTCGCACCGCGCCCGCGCCTTCGTGAAACTCGCGGAGATCTGCCTTGAGCCGCGCTAGAGCGTTTTCAAGCGAAGTGGATACCGGTTCGCGCCAGGAAAACGCGTCAAAACAAGAATCGCAAGCTTTTGGCGTCTATGTGCACTGGCCGTTCTGCCTGTCGAAGTGCCCCTATTGCGATTTCAACAGCCATGTCCGCCACGCCGCGATCGACGAGGCGCGCTTCGCTTCCGCCTTCGCGCGCGAAATCGCAACGACCGCCGAGCGCGCGCCCGGCCGCGAGGTCACCTCGATCTTCCTCGGCGGCGGCACGCCGTCCCTCATGCAGCCCGCAACCGTCGGCGCGGTGCTCGATGCGATCGGCAAGCACTGGACGGTCGCAAAAGACGTCGAAGTGACGCTCGAGGCGAATCCGACCAGCGTCGAGGCCACGCGCTTTGCCGGCTATCGCGCGGCCGGCGTCAACCGCGTCTCGCTCGGCGTGCAGGCGCTCGACGATGTCTCGCTGAAGGCGCTCGGACGCCTGCACAGCGCCCGCGAGGCACTCGATGCCGTCGCCATCGCGCGCCGCTCGTTCGATCGTTATTCGTTCGACCTGATCTACGCCCGTCCCGATCAGACGCCGGCGATGTGGGCCGACGAGCTGCGCCTCGCCATCAATGAAGCGGCCGAGCATCTGTCGCTCTATCAATTGACCATCGAGGAAGGCACGCCGTTCTTCGGCCTGCACCAGGCCGGCAAATTGAAGACGCCGGACGAGGCGGTCGCGCGCGCGCTCTACGACGTCACGCAGGAAACCTGCGACAGGCTGGGGCTACCCGCCTACGAGATCTCCAACCACGCGCGGCGCGGCGCCGAGTGCCGGCACAATCTGGTCTATTGGCGCGGTGAGGAATATGCGGGCATCGGCCCCGGCGCCCACGGCCGTCTCGACATTGACGGCATCAGGCACGCCATCGCCACCGAGAAACGCCCCGAAGCCTGGCTGATGCGGGTCGAGACCAACGGCCATGGCGTCGTCACCGACGATCTCCTCAACAGCGAGGAGCGCGCCGACGAATTCCTGCTGATGGGATTGCGTTTGGCCGAGGGCATCGATCCCGAGCGCTACAAGGCTCTCTCCGGTCGCCCGCTCGATCCCAAACGCATCGCGCTGCTGCGCGAAGAAGGCGCGATCACGGTCGATGCGACGGGACGTCTTCGCGTGACGAGCAGCGGATTCCCGGTGCTCGATGCCGTGGTCGCGGACCTCGCGGCGTAGCCAGCTACGCCCCAAAGCTCTTCGGTGAGCCCGCGACCGCGACGCCGCCGCCTTGCGTCACCTTCATCACCGCCAGGCCACGCTCATTGGTGCCGTCGGCGCGGAAGCGGAACAGGCCGTCGATGCCGGCAAAGCCGGAGGGGTTGGTGAGCACATCAGGCGAGAAGCGCGTGGTGCCTTGCGTGCGCGCGAGTGCAGCGACGAGGGCGACCGCGTCATAGGCGAGTGTCGCGGTGCGGATCGGCTCGGCGCCGTATTTGGTGCGATAGCGGCCGGAGAATGCGCGAAAACCGGCCGGGTCCGGCGCGGCATAGAGACCGCCTTGCAGGGCCGCGCTGGCATAGACGCGCGGACTGTCCCACAGGCCGGTGCCGAGCAGCTGGATGTTGCGCAAATTCGCGCCCGCCGCGGTCATCGCATCCGCCACCGACACGACGGCATCGCCGTCATCGGCGATGAACAGCGCATCCGCGCCGCCGAGCTGCTGCGCGACCGTACGCGCCGGCGTGGCGCGATCGGCGCCGTATTTCTCGAAGGCGACGATGCGCCCGCCGCGCCGCGGCACCGCCGCCTTCACCGCGGCCTCGACGACATTGCCATAGGCGTTGTCGGGCACGAGCACGGCGACCGAGCGCTTTCCGATGCTGGCGGAATATTCGACGATGCGGTTGACGTCGGACTCCGGCAGGAAGGAGAGCAGATAGACCCCACGCCCGGCGATGCTCGAATCGGTCGAGAAGGCCATCACCGAGATGCCGCGCGTCCGGGCGACCTGCGCCACCGCCGGCACCGACTGTGCGAACAACGGTCCCAGAATGATCTCGGCACCCTCGTCGACCGCCTGCTGTGCGGCGGCCTGCGCGCCTTGCGGGCTGCCATTGTCGTCCTTGATCAGGAGCTGGATGTTCGGATTCTGGAACTCCGCCAGCGCCATCTCGGCGGCGTTGCGCATGGATTGCGCGGCAAGGCCGGCATTGCCGGCGGCCGAGAGCGGCAGGATCACGGCGACCCTGACGCCGCCGGTGCCGGCGGTCGTCGCCTGTTGCGGCGGGCCGGCCGGCTGGGCCGGCGGTGGGGAGGAGCTGCTGAACGGGTTGGAGAACTGGCTGAGACTCTGCTGCACGCCGGCGCAGGCCGACAGCAGGGGCGCGCCGAGCAACAGGCCGAGCGCGCTCCTTCGGCTCGCCCCCGATATCAGGGACCCCGGAACGGGAGACTTTGGATGACGCGGGCCCGGCATATGGCAGCTTCTCTTCTGACCCGCCGTCTCGTCGGCCGGTCACGACATTCTTTCCACGACACAAGCCGCGGATTCAGGCATATTGTCGGCAAATAGTTAACCGAAACAAAAGGATAATGGCCGCTTAACGCGACCGCCTTTCCGTCCCGGCAGCTGTTCGCCGTCGCTTACGCAGCATCAAGGCGGCGTTTCCGTCGCGAATATGGCGCGAAGGCCCTCATTCCTTGCGACGTGATCCTGATCGATCACATTCCCGTCCGTTCCTCGCCCCTCACCTCAGCACGATCTTTTTCGGCGAGCCGGTTCCCAGTCCTGCCGATCGTGCCTAAGTTGACTTCATTATGCGCGCAAAGCCGGCCCCGATAAATACGCCTGAAGCTCAAGACGCCGCCTCGCGCGGTTTCTCCATCGATGCCCACCGGCTCGCGGCGCCCAAGGCGGCACCGGGCCTCCATCTGGTCGCAACCCCGATCGGTAATCTCGGCGACATCACCCTGCGGGCGCTCCAGACCCTCGCCGGTGTCGATGTCATCGCCTGCGAAGACACCCGCATCACACGGCGCCTGACCGAGCGCTACGCTATTACCGCGCAGCTCAAGCAATATCACGAGCACAACGCCGAAGTCGCGCGCCCGAAGATCCTCGAGGCGCTTGCCGCAGGCGGCTCGATGGCGCTGGTCTCGGACGCCGGCACGCCGCTGATCTCCGATCCCGGCTTCAAGCTGGTGCGCGAGGTGTGCGCCGCCGGCCACGCGGTGTATGCGCTGCCCGGCCCGTCCTCGGTGCTCGCCGCTCTGTCGGTGGCGGCGCTGCCGACCGACCGCTTCTTCTTCGAAGGTTTCCTGCCGGCGAAATCCGCCGCGCGCCGCGCGCGCCTTGCCGAGCTCGCCCGCATCGATGCGACGCTGGTGATGTTCGAATCCGGCAACCGTGTGCAGGATACGCTCGCCGAGCTCGCCGAGATCATGGGCGCCCGCGAGGCCGCGATCTGCCGCGAGCTGACCAAGCTGCATGAGGAAGTTTCGCGCGCGAAGCTGGCCGATCTCGCTCGCGATGCCGATGCGCTCGAAACGCGCGGCGAATTCGTGCTGGTGATCGCTCCGCCGGCAGATGACGCCGAGCTGCTGACACCGGATGCGCTGGACGACCTGCTGCGCGAGCAGCTCGGCACGCACAGCGTCAAGGACGCCGTCGCGCATGCGGTTGCGCTCTCCGGCCGCCCGCGCCGCGAGGTCTATGCCCGCGCGCTCGAGCTCGCCAAGGATCTGCACAGGGATTCGCGAGGCGGCGATGGCGAAGGCTGAGACGCCCAAAGAACCCAAGATCGCCTCGCCGGAACGGCTCGCCGCGTTCCGCACCGGCATCTCCGCCGAGAGCCGTGCCGCCGCCTATCTGATGGCGAAAGGCTACCGCATCCTCGCCAAACGCTTCCGTACTCCGCATGGCGAGATCGACCTCGTGGCGCGACGACGCAATTTGATTGCCTTCGTCGAGGTCAAGGCCCGCGCCAGCCTCGACGATGCCGCCTACGCCGTCACCCCGCGCCAGCAGCAGCGCATCATCGATGCCGCGCAAGGCTGGCTCGTAGCGCATCCCGAGCATGCCGAATTCGAATTGCGATTCGACGCCATGCTGATTGCGCCGCGCTCACTTCCGCGCCATGTGTTGGCGGCATTCGACGCCTCGACCTGAAAGGCAGACCATGAAACTGAACGTCGCCGTCCAGATGGACCCCATCGCCCGCATCAACATCAAGGGCGATTCCACCTTCGCGCTGCTGCTGGAGGCGCAGAAGCGCGGCCATGGCCTGTCCTATTACACGCCCGACAAGCTCTCGATGGTCGGGGAGGAGATCGTCGCTCCGGTCCAGCTGCTCACCGTGCGCGACGAGCCCGGCGACCATTTCACGCTTGGCGAGGCGAAGCGCGAAGCGTTGAACGGCTTCGACGTGGTGCTGCTGCGCCAGGATCCGCCGTTCGATCTCGCCTACATCACCTCGACGCATCTTTTGGAGCGCATCCATCCGAAGACGCTTGTTGTCAACGATCCCGCCTCGGTGCGCAACGCGCCGGAAAAGCTGTTCGTGATGAACTTTCCGCAGCTGATGCCGCCGACGCTGATCTCGCGCGACTTGGATGAGATCAACGCGTTTCGTGACAAGCATGGCGCCGTGGTGATGAAGCCGCTGCACGGTCATGGCGGCGCGGCGGTGTTCCGCGTGATGCCGCAGGACATGAATTTCGGCTCGCTGTTCGACATGTTCTCGGTCACTTTCAGGGAGCCCTGGGTGATCCAGCAGTTCATCCCCGAGGTGAAGCATGGCGACAAGCGCATCATCCTCGTCAACGGCGAGTTCGCCGGCGCGGTGAACCGCGTGCCGGCCGCCGACGACCTCCGCTCCAACATGGTGCGCGGCGGCGCGGCGCAGGAGACCGAGCTCACGCCGCGCGAGCGCGAGATCTGCGCCACGGTCGGCCCCGCGCTGCGCGAGCGCGGCCTGTTGTTCGTCGGCATCGACGTCATCAACGGAAACCTTACCGAGATCAACGTGACATCACCCACCGGCATCCGCGCCATCGCGCGCCTTGGCGGCCCCGATGTCGCGGCGAAGGTCTGGGACGTGATCGAAGAGAAGCGGAAGAAGTAGCGATTGGCTTGTAGCCCGGATGGAGCGAAGCGCAATCCGGGATCTCACCACGTGCCCAACAGCCCCGGATTGCGCTTCGCTCCATCCGGGCTACGGACGACGCGCGCGGCACCACCCCGCATATAACTAACCACCCATTCACCATGACGCCCCGCACATCGTGCGAACGCACGAGCAGCACTGCGTGAAACTACGGGGCCACTGGCCGACCGGATAACGCCGCGTTCACCATCTGCCGAGAACCAGCAACGCGGCGGGTCATCGCGTTCGGCCTCGCAACACCCCTTATACTTTTACTCCCTACTCATCGACACGGGGGAACACGCCAGGTGCGGTTCGAGTGCCCCGCGT
>NZ_JXDL01000001.1:5065697-5085679 GCF_001590795.1 Bradyrhizobium sp. AT1 | reverse complement strand
CGAGTGACCCCGCGTATGAGTAAAAGCGTATGAACACCGCACGCATCGTCGTTCTCGTCATCGCGCTGGCCGCCGGCGGTGTCGCTGCGTATCTGGCAAGCGGCTATCAGAATGCGCCCGCGCCCGCCGTGCCCGTCGCCGAGAAGCTGCCGACGGTCGAAGTCCTCATCGCCAAGAACGACATCCAGCTCGGCCAGGCCGTCAAGCCCGAGGATCTGCAATGGCAGTCATGGCCGGCGGCGACCGCGAGCAGCGCCTTCATCCGCCGCGACAGCAGGCCCGAAGCCCAAACGCAGATCGCCGGCTCGATCGCACGCGTCCCGCTGATGCAGGGCGAGCCGATCCGTGAGCAGAAGCTGGTCAAGGCCGAAGGCTCCGGATTCATGGCCGCGATTCTGCCGTCAGGCATGCGCGCCGTCTCTACCGAGATTTCGGCCGAGACCGGTGCCGGCGGCTTCATCCTGCCCAACGACCGCGTCGACATCGTCCTGACCCGGCGCCTGAAGAATCCCGACGGCGCGAACGGCGGCAACGACCTCATCCTGTCCGAGGTCGTCCTCAGCAATATCCGCGTGCTCGCGATCGACCAGGCGCCGAAGGAAAAGGACGGCCAGAACGCCGTGATCGGCAAGACCGTCACGCTCGAGCTCAAGCCCGACCAGGTCGCCACGCTGTCGGCCGCGCGGCAGGGCGGCACGCTCCAGCTCGCGCTGCGGAGCATCGTCGATGCCAACGCGGTGGACGGTACGGTCGAGGATCAGGGAGCCAAGCACCAGGGGGGCGTCAACGTCATCCGCTACGGCGTATCGGCGCGGCAACTAACGTCACAGAAGTGATGGGGACATGATGAACTACGGGGATGATCGGACGGGCCTGCGCATTCGGGGGAAGCGCGCGCGCTCGTTCCTGGCGGGGACGATGCTGATGCTGGGGCTGCTCTCAGCCCCAAACCAGGTCAGCGCTGCGGATGCACCGGTCGGTGACCAGGCACCGATGCAGGCGCCTGATCTCGGCGTGTCGCCGGTCGCGACGATCGCGTCGGCGAAGACACGTTTTCTCTCGCTTGGCGTGGGCAAATCCGTCGTCATCGACCTGCCGCGCGAGGTCAAGGACGTGCTGGTGGCCGATCCCAAGATCGCCAATGCAGTGATCCGCTCGTCGCAGCGCGCCTATATCATCGGCGGCCAGGTCGGCCAGACCAATGTCGTGTTCTTCACCGCCGACGGCCAGCAGGTCGCCGCCTATGACATCGCGGTGAAGCGCGATCTCAACGGCATGCGCGCGGCGCTGCGCCAGTCGCTGCCCGGTGTGCAGATCGAAGGCGTCGGCGACAGCGTGATGCTGACCGGATCGGTGTCGAGCCCGGTCGAGGCCCAGCAGGCCGGCGAGGTCGCCGCAAAGCTGGTCGGCAGCTCGGACAAGGTCGTCAACAACATCGTCGTGCGCGGTCGCGACCAGGTGATGCTCAAGGTCGTCGTCGGCGAAGTGCGCCGCGACATCGTCAAGCAGCTCGGCGTCGATCTCAGCGCCAGCCTGAACGCCGGCACCGCGGTGGTGAACTTCAACAACTCCAATCCGTTCTCGGTTTCCGGCGGTCCTCTCGTCGGCAGCAACGGACTCGGCGTCGCCGGCCTCTCCCAGGGAGTCGCCACCGTCAGCGCGACCATGCGCGCGATGGAAAGCGCCGGCGTCATGCGCACGCTCGCCGAGCCGAGCCTGACCGCGATCTCCGGCGAAGCCGCCACGTTCGTTGCCGGCGGCGAGTTCCCGATCCCCGCAGGCTATAATTGCGATCCGATCACCCGCTCCTGTGCCACCCAGGTCACCTACAAGAAGTTCGGCATCTCCCTGAACTTCACCCCGGTCGTGCTCAGCGAGGGCCGCATCAGCCTGCGCGTGATGACCGAGGTCTCGGAGCTGTCGAACACGAACTCGATCACGTTGACGCAGGCGGTGTCCGCGACAACGAACAACTCGATCACCATCCCTTCGATCCAGACCCGCCGCGCCGAGACCACGCTGGAAATTCCCTCCGGCGGCTCGATGGCGATGGCCGGCCTGATCCAGCAGAAGACCAAGCAGGCGATCAACGGCCTGCCCGGCGTCGACCAGATCCCGATCATCGGCGCGCTGTTTCGCAGCCAGGACTTCGTCAACAACGAGACCGAGCTGATGGTGATCGTGACGCCCTATGTGGTGCGCGCGGTTGCCCAGAAGGAACTGGCGCGGCCCGACGACGGCTTCGCTTCGGCCTCCGACTCGCAGTCGGCGCTGCTCGGCCGCATGAACCGCCTCTACGGCATCGCGCGCCGCGTCGATTCGATCAGCGGCTCGCCGGGTGATTTCGGCTTCATCATCGACTGAGACGGACGGTTTGGGGACCGGGCGAGAAACGGGGCAAGAGGGGACGATGACGACAACATCAGCCGATCGACGCCGCAGCTTTGGCATCGCGCTGGCACTGACGGGCCTCTCCGTCGTGCTCGGCGCCTGCAACACCACCGGTGAGATCGTCACCCAGACGGTGCCGACCGACTATCGTCAGCGCCACCCGATCGCGGTGCAGGAAGCCAAGAAGTCGACCGTGATCTTCGTCGGCAAGGCGAGGGGCGGCCTTTCGGCCGCGCAGCATTCGGACGTCGCGGGCATCGCGCGGGACTGGGTGCGCGAAGGCACCGGCTCCGTCGTCGTCGACGTCCCCGTCGACAGCGCGAATTCGCGTGCGGCGGCCGCGACGTATCAGGAGATCCGCTCCGTGCTCGCATCCGGCGGCGTGCCGTCGCGGGCCATCGTTCAGCACCCCTATCGCCCTGAAGACCCCGGGCTGCTGCCCACCATCCGCCTGAGCTATTCCCGGATTGCCGCCGTCGCTGGCCCCTGCGGCCTGTGGCCGGAAGACATCGGACCCAACATCCTCGATCCCGGCTACAACGAGAACCGGCCCTATTTCAATCTGGGTTGCGCCAGCCAGCGCAATCTCGCCGCGATGATCGACAACCCCGCCGATCTCGAGCAGCCCCGCGCCGAGACTCCCGCCTATACCGCACGACGCGACATTGCCTTCGAGCGTTACCGCAAGGGCACGCCGATCGCGACGCCCTCACCCGATTCCGACAAGGCCAAACTCAGCGATACCGGCAAATGACAGGTCTCCACGACGAAGACGCGGACGATCCGCAGCACCCCGACGAACACATCGCGCCGGTCCCTCGCATCTCGGTGCAGGCTTTTTGCGAGACCGAGAAGACGCTCGCTGCGGTGACCGCGGCGGGGCAGGACCGCCGGCTCGCCAAGGCGCATCTCACCGCGAAAGACGGTGGCCTTGCCGCGGCGATCGAAGTCTATGAAACGATGCCGACGCCCAACGTCATCGTGATCGAATCCGACGGCACGCGCGACATCCTCGAGGGACTGGACGACCTCGCCGGCGTCTGCGATCCCGGCACGCGCGTGGTCGTGATCGGCAATCCCAACGACACCGCGCCCTATCGCGAGCTGGTGCGCCGCGGCGTCAACGACTACGTGGTCGGACCGGTCGAAACCCTCGACGTCGTCCGCTCGATCTGCAGCCTGTTCTCGGCCTCCGAGGCCATCATCACCGGCCGCGTCATTGCGGTGGTCGGCGCCAAGGGCGGCGTCGGTGCCTCCACCGTCGCGCATAATTTGGCCTGGACCATCGCCCGCGATCTCTCGCTCGATTCGGTCGTGATCGACCTCGACCTCGCCTTCGGCACCGCGGGTCTCGACTACAACCAGGACCCGGCGCAGGGCATCGCCAACGCGGTGCTGTCGCAGGACCGGCCGGACACCGCGCTGATGGAGCGCCTGCTCGCCAAATGCACCGAGCGCCTCAGCCTCCTCGCGGCGCCTGCCACCCTCGACCGCGTCTATGATTTCGGCGCCGAAGCCTTCGACGCCATCTTCGACACGCTGCGCATGACCACGCCCTGCATCGTGCTCGACGTTCCCCACCAATGGTCCGGCTGGACGCGGCGCGCGCTGGTGAACGCCGACGACATCGTGATCGTCGCCGAGCCCGATCTCGCCAATTTGCGCAACACCAAGAACATGCTGAGCGTGCTGAAAGCAGCACGACCGAACGACCGGCCGCCGCTGTACTGCCTCAACCAGGTCGGCATGCACAAGCGCGCGGAGATCGAGGTCAAGGCCTTCGCCAAGACCATGGAGAGCCAGCCGCTCGCGGTGATCCCGTTCGATTCGAAGCTGTTCTCGACCGCGGCCAATAACGGCCAGATGATCGCGGAAGTCTCCAAGAGCCACCGCACCACCGAGCTGTTTCAGAACATGGCAAACCGCCTCGCCGGCCGCGGCGAGGTGAAGAAGCCGAAGCGTTCGCTGCTCGAGCCGCTGCTGAAGAAGCTGAAGGGCCGCTCGGGGCGCGGATCAGCCCCGCATCGCAAGGCGTCGTAGCCGCTCGGGCGGCATGGACCTACTTGTCCGCGCCTGCCCGTTGCTGCTTCTTCGCCAGCAGCTGCCGCAGCGCGGTGACCTTTGCCGCGGCCTGATCGGGCGGCAGGTCGGCCTTCACGAGGATTTCGGCCTCGGCCTCGCGGCCCTGCAATCCCAGCACGAGCGCCAGATTGGCGCGGACCCGCGCATCGTTCTGATTGCGCTGATAAGCGCGGCCGAGCACCTGTTCGGCCTTCGGCAGATTGTTTTGCAGCATGTAGGACAGGCCGAGATTGGACAGCACGGTCGGCTCGTTCGGCACGATCTTCAGCGCCGCGGCGTAATATTGCTGCGCTTCCTCGTTGCGGCCGAGCTGATCGAGCGCCGCGCCCTGCGCCGACAGGATGCGCCAATCGGGATCCTCAGGGCTGTGTGCGCGGCCGAGGACGTCGAAGGCCTGCTGGAAATTGCCGTTGTCGGCGAGTGCGCGGCCATAGCCGGCAAGCAGCGCCTTGTTGCTGGGATGAGCGAGCACCGCCTGCTCCATCACCGCGACCGCCTGCGCGCGCTGGCCGGTCTCGCGCAGCGCCTTGCCGTATTCGAGGGCAATTGCGGGATCGTTCGGCCTGGCGCGGTAACGCTCGCGAAGGGCGTCCATCTCCGGCCTGGCATCGGCCCTGGTATTGGAACTGGCGGCGGATTCCTGCTTGCCGCCGAGCGCTCCGGTGACATCCTCGATGCCGGCGGTCTGGCAGCCGCCGAGGATGAGCACCAGGAGTGCGGGAAGCAGCAATCTCGCCGGAGGAGAGGCGAGGGACGAACGCTTGGACATACTCTGATCACTCGGCAACTGATCAGAGATGCTTACCGATTAACGCTAAAGTCCCGTTAAGGACGCGGTCCCGAACACCTAGTCGGTGAATTCCGCGCCGAACTCGCAGCCGATGCGCCAGCGCAGGCGGCATTGCCGCGAATAGTCGGGGGCGAAGATGATGGTGAATTGCGGCGGCACTTCCAGGAATTCCGCCACCACTTTCACGCCGCCATCCGAGATATCCGTGATCGTGCAGTCCCGCGGCAGCGAGCCCGCGCCAAAATGGATCTTGGCGAGCCGGCTGCACACCCGACGTTCGCTTCTCCGGCGATTTGCAAGCATTTGAACTGTTCACCCGTTAGACCACGGCCCATCCCGCAGGCTTAGAAGTAGCGGACATTCGTTGGAATGTGCTGAGGGGAGAAGCTCGCATTCGAGACGTAGTGTCGGCGTGGTGTTTACGGCCGGTTAGGGTTTGCCCGCCGTCCGGGATCGTTCCCGTATTGTTCTTGCGGTCGGCCTCCGGCTCTGCTACCCCTAATTGTGCGAGAGGGGCAGGCTGGTTTGAGCATGGTTCAGCGGGTTTCCACCGTCGCCTTTGAGGGGATCGAGGCCCGCGCGGTCGACGTGCAGGTGCAGGTCGCGCCGGGGCTGCCGGCCTTTGCCATCGTCGGCCTGCCGGACAAGGCGGTGTCGGAGGCGCGCGAGCGGGTGCGCTCGGCGCTGATCGCCTCGGGCCTGGCGCTGCCTGCGCGCCGGATCATCGTCAACCTAGCGCCGGCCGACCTGCCGAAGGAAGGCAGCCATTACGACCTGCCGATCGCGCTCGGCCTGATGGCGGCGATCGGTGCGATCCCGCCGGACGCGCTGAGCGGCTTCACCGTGCTCGGCGAGCTCGGCCTCGACGGCTCGATCGCGCCCGTGGCCGGCGTTCTTCCCGCCGCGTTCGGCGCCAATATGCGCGAGGAAGGGCTGATCTGCCCGGCCTCGTGCGGCTCCGAAGCGGCGTGGGCGAGCCCGGACATTCAGATCATCGCCGCACACTCGCTGATCCAGATCGCCAACCATTTCAAGGGCACGCAGGTGCTGTCGCGGCCCTCGCCGAAGGTGCACGAGCCCGCCGCCTCCACGCTCGATTTGCGCGACATCAAGGGCCAGGAAAGCGCCAAGCGCGCGCTGGAGATCGCGGCCGCCGGCGGCCATCATTTGCTGATGATCGGCGCACCGGGCGCCGGCAAGTCGATGCTGGCAGCGCGCCTGCCCTCGATCCTGCCGCCGCTGTCGCCGGGCGAATTGCCCGAGGTCTCGATGATTGCCTCGGTCGCCGGCGAGATCAAGGACGGCGCGCTGACGGCGCGGCGGCCGTTCCGCTCGCCGCATCATTCCGCCAGCATGGCCGCGCTTACCGGCGGCGGCATGCGCGCAAAACCCGGCGAGATCTCGCTGGCGCATCAGGGCGTGCTGTTCCTCGACGAGCTGCCCGAATTCGATCCGCGCGTGCTGGATTCGCTGCGCCAACCGCTGGAGAACGGCGAGGTCGCGGTGTCGCGCGCCAATCATCGCGTCACTTACCCTGCGCGCTTCATGCTGGTCGCGGCGATGAATCCCTGCCGCTGCGGCAATGCGTTCGAGCCCGGCTATGCCTGCAAGCGCGGCCGTATCGACCGCTGCACCGGCGATTACCAGGCGCGCATCTCCGGTCCCCTGATGGACCGCATCGATCTGCGCATCGAGGTGCCGGCCGTGACCGCGGCCGATCTGATCCTGCCGCCGCCGGCGGAGGGGTCGGCCGAGGTCGCCGCGCGCGTGGCGGCGGCGCGCGACATCCAGCTCGCACGCTACGCAGACGCGGGTCTGCCGCATGTCCGCACCAACGCCGAGGCCCCCGCCTCCGTGCTGGAGGAGATCGCAAAGCCGGACGCGCAGGGGCAGAAATTGCTGCGCGACGCCGCCGAGACCATGCGGCTGTCGGCGCGCGGCTATCACCGCGTGCTGCGGGTGGCGCGCACGCTGGCCGATCTGGATCATGCCGACAAGATCGGCCGGCTGCATCTGGCCGAGGCGCTGTCATATCGCGCACTCGCGGAGGATGTGCGGCAGCTGGCTTGATCATTCCGCGCATCAACCCGGCGGTAACGAGTTTCCTTTACGCTCTGCAAACCATAAGGCCCGATGAGTTCCCCAGGGCCTCGGCGAGTAGAGTGTCATGTTGCGTCTCAAGATCCTGGCCTCGGTTGTTCCCCTCCTGGCGGCTGTTGCATTCGCCCGCGGCGAGATCGGATCGGTCTCACATCCCTGCATCGCGCTCGGCGACACCTCGGTCGAGCTGACCTCGCTGTTCTGGACGGCCGGCGTGCATGTCGCCTTCACCGAGGATCCGGAGCGCGCCACGGTACGGGTTCAGATCACCGATGATGCGGACGCGGCGGACTTCGCCGTTGTGGACGACGGCCTCGGTTCGGAGCCGGACTCCTGCCAGGCCAATCCCGCGGCGCGCCTCGTCTCGATTGCCGCGCAGCCGGTCGATGGCGGACCGGTGGTCTATCTCTCCACCGAAGGGCCGGCCGACTACCGCATCTATGTGCGCTCGAAATCGTTCTCGCTGCGCGAGGCGGCGGCGCTGATCGTCGGCGCCCGCGGCGGCCATCGCCATCTCCAGGCCGCCTCGCTCTGAAGCATTAACACCTCATCAACCCTGTTTGGAGGCGGTCCCAAAGCCTCAAACTGTTCGCAAGGTCGGCGCGCCATCGTCGCATGCGGCGGTGGTGGGGTTTCGGACAAGAGTCGGGGTCGGTGGCAATGGGTCGGACGTTCCGGATCAAGGTGCGCATGCGCCGCTTCAGGCGACGGCACCCCCGAATTGCCTTTGCGATCCGCTCCTTCATGATCTTCTCGGCGACGTTCGGCGGCGCCTATGGTTTCGTGTCCGGCAGCCGGTCGGAGAATTCCGGCTACGATCCCCATGCCTTTGCGATCGGTGTCAGTTTCCTGTTCGCGCTCGCCTGCCTCGGCCTTGCGACGCTGAGCATGCGCCTGCGCTTCGTGGGCAAGCGCTTGCGGACGCTCGCCGCCCACAACGAGGCGCTGATCGACCGCAATTGGGAGCTGAAGGAAGCGGAAGAACGCGCCCGCAGCCTGTTCGAACAGCAGGGCGATCTGATCGTGCTGCGCGCGACCGACGGCCGCATCACCTTTGCCAACGAGGCCTATTGCGCCCTCGCCGGCCAGGCGCGCAGCGCGCTGGTCGGCACGCGTTTCGACTTCGACGTGCTCGAGCAGGGCGACAGCGCGCGCGAGAGCAATGGCACGCGCATCCACGACCAGAAGATCGCAACCCCGCTCGGCGCGCGCTGGATTGCCTGGCGCGAGGGCTATGTCCGCCTCGATGCCGGCCAGCCCGCCGAATTGCAGAGCGTGGGACGCGACGTCACCGATCGCACCGAAACCGAACGCGCGCTGTCGGAGGCGCGCGACCAGGCCGACGCCGCCAACCGCGCCAAATCGCGCTTCCTCGCCATGGCCTCGCACGAGATCCGTACGCCGCTGAACGGCATCATCGGCATGGGCGGTCTCCTGCTCGACACCCATCTGACGCCGGAGCAGGCGACCTACGCGAAGGCCGTGAAGACCTCGGGCGAGGCCTTGATGGCGCTGATCGAGGAGCTGCTCGACTATTCCAAGATCGAGGCGGGCAAGCTCGATCTGGAGCAACGCCCGTTCGCGCTCTCGACCCTCGTCGAGGAGATTACCGAGCTGCTCGCGCCGCGCGCGCAGGCCAAGCAGCTCGAGATCGCGGCCTATATCGACGAGCGCCTTCCGCTCGAGGTCGTTGGCGATGCCGCGCGGCTGCGCCAGGTGCTGCTCAATCTCGCCGGCAACGCCATCAAATTCACCGCTCACGGCGGCGTCGCGCTGATCGTCGAGCCCGGCATCTGGCCGAACGAGATCAGCTTCCTGGTCCGCGACACCGGGATCGGCATCGCGCCGGAAGCGCAGCAACGCATCTTCCGTGAGTTCGAGCAGGCCGACGCGCGCGTCGCCCGCACCTATGGCGGCACCGGGCTTGGTCTCGCCATCAGCGAGCGCATCGTCAAGCGCATGGGCGGCCGCATCACGCTCACGAGCGAGCCGGGCAAAGGCTCGACCTTCGAGATCGCGGCGCCGCTTCCGCCATCGCAAGCCAGCGCGGGACAGACGGCCTTTCCGAGCCCCGACCTCGCCGGCAAGTCGATGCTCGTTGTCGCCGACGGCATCGAGGCCTCGCTGATCGCGCGACGCCTGGAGCGTTGGGGCGGCCAGACCTGCATGGTCGCGGATGCGGCGGTCGCCGAAGCGCTGTTGCCCGAACGCTCGTGGCACGCAGTGCTGATCGATCGCGCGATCGGCCCTGCCGTGGCCGACCGTCTCGGCGAAATGGCCCGCGCGCATGCGCCACAGCGGCTCGTGCTGCTGACGTCGGGCTCGCGCCATGAAAAGCTGTCGCCGGCCTTCACCGGTTTTCTGGTGAGGCCGCTGCGCGCCGCCTCGCTCGCCGCGCGCCTCGCGCTGACGCCGGAGGTCGCCTCACCCGATCTCGCGCCGGAACCGCCGGCTGAAGCGGCCGGCGCCACACCAGCAAAAGGCCTGTCGATCCTCGTCGCCGAGGACAACGAGATCAACGCGCTGTTGATGCGCTCGTTGCTGACGAAGCTCGGTCATCGGGTCGTGATCGCCGTCCACGGCGAGGCCGCGCTGGAATCCTGGCTCGCTGCGTCGTCGGCCGGCACGCCATATGATCTCGTGCTGATGGATATCCAGATGCCGCAGCTCGACGGCATCGAAGCGACGAAGCGGATCCGCGCGCACGAGGCCGCCACCGGCGGCCACCACACGCCGATCCTGGCGCTCACCGCCAACACGCTGGTGGAGGACCGCTATGCCTGCTTCGAGGCGGGCATGAACGGATTTCTGATCAAGCCGCTCGACCGCGAGAAGCTGGAAGAGGCGCTGGCCGGGCTCGCGGCCGCGCGGCGGCTGGCGGTGTAGGACGTCCCCTGCCGCCGCGCAGCCATTGCACGCGCAATGACACATAGTGCGTCGACAGACCCTCGCCGACGATCGCGCCCAAACTAGTCGGGAGCCTTGTCGTCGTTAAAGCGAGCGATCGAAGGATCGAAAACATAACCCAGGGCGGCCATCGCCAATATGATCGGAATGGACACGCCCACGGCAAAGACCCAGGAGTCCGAGAGGGGCGCCAGATATTCTCTAAGCAAGTAGACAGCAAACGCGACGAGCAAGATTACGGCAACTGAAAACGTGCCCAACAGCGCGATTGCCAACCGGCGGTATTTGACCAACAGACCGAGAGTCAGAACCACATAGCAAATGACCAGCGGCGCAGCCAACACGATGTCCGGGAAGTAGAGTTTGGGATCGAGTCCTTCGCACGCGGGATAATGATCGCAGAAATACAGGTACTTGAAATAGTTCGTGTTGATCCGAAACGGCACCCAGATCATCACCGTGAGAAAAGTGTAACTGAGGCACAAATAGGCCTTCTCGCTTGGAAGGCGCAGAACCGAATTATCAGAGCGGCGGATCTGAACCGCGACGTAGAAGATGGACATCATGATGCCGGTCCCGAGCAACCACATCAGGATCGTGAACGACAAGATGTAGGCGTAGAACGATTTCGAGTAGGGCGCGTCCTTGTCTTTCAACATGCGCCCAAACTCGGCTGCGACCGGCTGGCGATTGCTGAGATATTCAGCCTTGGCATTGCCCTGATAGATCGGCACCGTCAGATAGTAGAAGACATTTGGCCAACAGGGATCGGTGATCCAGAACTTTGAACCGTACTCCTGCTTGAGTGTCGCATCCGGGTCGCGATTGTAGCTGGAAAGGAGCCTGAACTCGCTCGATTGAGTGGCGGTCGGACACCCCGAGAGGGTTGGATGAATTGACCACGGCGTCTCGTATCCCTCCAGTTCGACCGCTACGCCCAATCCTGCAAGCACCACGCCGAAGATCAGCGGGGAAGCATAGGTGAGTCTGGACTGCAGGCGCGCCGAACTGATGACGCTTTCAACAATCAGCAGGACAGGGCGATAGAGCGCGTAGAGGGTCAGTGGAAGAAAGAAGATGGGCCATACGAAAAAGCCGCTCCAGATTGCGGCCATCTTGCCCCACGATTGATACCCGAACTCGAATAGGCCCACGACATTGGTTTGGACCGCGCAGCAGTACCACGCAAAGCAGGCGAAGATGATATAGGCACGCAGCGCAAGCGCATTGAGCCGCCGTTCCTGGTTGAGTCGATCGACGACTCCCTTGAGCTCCGACGTGATTTCATCCGGCGGGGACGTCGTTTCGACCGAAAGGGATTGTTGGTAGTGAAATCGCTGGATGGATTTTGGCAGCTCGGATGCGCGTGGCATGACTGCATCGTCCACCAGAAGCGGCACGATCTTCTTCTCCTGATCGAGACCGAGCCAGATTTCGTGCACGAGCATGTCGAATTGATCAGTACCCGTCCGCTCCTTCAGAATGGTCATCCACTTGCCGCCGACGACCGCGACAACCAAATCGCTGTTCGAGATCGCGACCTCAATCTTGCCCCGATAGTCCTCGGTAACCTCGATATCTTCGGTATCGACGAAGACTTCCGTGAAGCCGGCGGCAGTCAGCGCCCGCTCCAGCTTGCCGATAAAGGCGAAATCAGGCCTGCCGTCCGTTATCGAAATGAACGCATCCTGGCGACGATAGGAAATAAACGCTGCTAAATCGCGTCCCATAGGTTTTAGGCCTGCCCCGCCCGCAATACTAAAAAACCTAACATCAACCCCTGGTAGATTGCACGCGCAATCCACCAGGGCGGCAAGCTGCTCTTCGCCTGGCAGCTGGGGCTAACGACCCGTGGCGCCGTGCCCTACAACCGCCTGAGCGTCACCCTCTCCACCGCGTGGTCGGCACCCTTCTTCAGGATCAGCCTCGCGGCATCACGGCGGCTGGCAATCTGACCAGGACTTCGGAGGGAACCGTCAGCACGACTAGCAAACGACAATTGAAATCGACCTCGTTGCGCGTCACGATCCCTCGGGGCATTGCAGGAGGATTTCGCGCATGAACGCGCTCTGCCGCCTCGTACTGATTGTCCTTTTCGCTGGATTCGCCCGCCACGCCGCGGCCGATACGCCGGAGCTCATCGCCTCGCTCGAGCAAGGCGGCTATGTACTCATCTTTCGGCACACCGCCACCAACGACAGCCAGAAGGACGTCTACCCCTTCAAGTTCGACGACATGAGCGCCCAGCGTCAGCTCAGCGACAAGGGCAGGGACATGGCGCGCCAGATCGGGGCGGCGGTCAAGGAGCTCGCGATCCCGATCGGCGATGTCTACACCAGCCGGCTCAACCGTGCGATCGAAGCCGGCAAGCTGATCTCCGGCCGCGAGGTCAAGCCGGTCGACGCGCTGACGGACAGCAGCAATGCCAGTGCATCGGGAATGGCAAACCCGACCGGCGCCAATGCAAAGGCCGGCCAGGCCGTGCGTCAGCTCGTCGACACGCCGCCAAGGGCCGGTACCAACACCGTCCTGGTCACCCACAAGACCAACATCGCCGATGCCTTCGGCAAGGACGCCGGCGACGTGCAGGAGGGCGAGGCCTTCGTCTACAAGGCCAGCGGCTCCGGTCCCGCCATCCTCGCGGGACGCATCAAGCCGGCGGATTGGACCGCGAAGACCGGCAAATGACAGGCCAACCCTGCCGCCGGCACGAGGAGGCGGGCGTGACTTGCCGCGCCGCCATAGACCTGTGCTACCAACGTCCCGAGAGTAGAGACTGGAGGGCCGGCGACACGTGAGACCATCGGAAGACCGCTCGTTCCTGGTCTGGCTAAGCGTGATCACCCTCGCGTTCGGCTGGCTGCTTTGGCCGTTCTCCGGCGCGATCTTGTGGGCCACGCTGCTGGCGATCATCTTCGCGCCGCTCTATCGACGTGGCGTGGAAGCATTCCCGAAATGGCGCAACCTCGCCGCGTTTTCCACCGTCGTTGTCGTCGTGGTCATGGTCCTGATCCCCGTCGGGGTCGTCATTGCCTCGCTCGTCGACCAGGGAGGCGAGCTGGTTCAGCGCGTTCAGAGCGGGGAGATCAATCTGGCTCATCCCCTGCAACAGTTGAAGGCCGCGCTGCCGGCCTGGGCCGCCTCCCTGTCGGATCGCCTGGCCGGCATCGATCTGACCGCCCTGAAAGAGCGCCTGTCGAGCCTGGTCGTCCCCGCCGGCCAGCAGCTGGCCGGGCACGCGATCAACATCGGTCAGTTGACGGTGGAGTTCGTCGCGAGCCTGCTTGTGATGCTGTATCTGCTGTTCTTCTTCCTGCGCGATGGTGACGAGCTGAACGAGCGCATTCGCGACGCGCTGCCGCTGCGCGCGAGCCACACCGCCGAGATCCTGAATGCATTCACCCTGGCGGTGCGCGGGACGATCAAGGGCATCATCCTGGTTGCCATGATCCAGGGCGCGCTTGGCGGGATGATCTTCTGGCTGCTCGGCCTGACCGCACCACTGCTCGCGGGCGCCATCATGGCGCTGCTTTCGCTTCTGCCCGTGCTCGGCTCCGCCCTGGTCTGGGCTCCCGTCGGTCTCTATTTGCTTGTGGCGGGCTCAGTCACGAAGGGACTCATCCTACTCGCTTTCGGAACCTTCGTGATCGGTCTTGCCGACAATTTCCTCCGCCCCATCCTGGTCGGCCAGTCGATCCGGATGCCGAGCTACGTCGTGCTGCTCGCGACCCTGGGCGGCCTTGCGACCTTCGGAGCGAACGGCTTCGTCATCGGCCCGCTCGTCGCCGCGATGTTCCTGACCGCGTGGCACATCTATGTCGGCGCGAAGGAGGGACGTCAGCTCCGGAAATGACCCGTTACGCGGCGTAAGCAACACAGCGCGGCGCGGACAGCTTGTCGGGCGGCACCGAGGTTCCCTTGAATATGGTGTCCGCCTGGCCCGCGCGTTTGCAATGCGGGCAGACGAAGAGATGCGCGATGATCGGGACCGGTTCGTCCGCGAGCAGTTCGGATCGGTACCACCTCATCTCGATATGGCAATCCGGGCAGGTCGGTGCCTCGAGATGCTCGGCGGCGCTTCTGAGACGATCAACCATGGAGCCCTCGTGTTTCGAAGGTCATAGCTGAATACCTCTTGCCGGTCTGCAACAAAAGACACATTTGCCCGACCAAACCCGGGCGTCGTCGACCGCCGCGATTACAGCCTGCGCAACGCCACGCTCTCCACCGCGTGATCTGCGCCCTTCTTCAGGATCAGCGTCGCGCGCGGGCGGGTCGGCAAGATGTTGTCCTCGAGATTGGCGAGGTTGGTACGCTCCCAGATCGCGGTCGCGGTCGCCGTGGCTTCCTCGTCCGAGAGCAGCGCATAGCGGTTGAAGTAGGATTTCGGGTTGGTGAACGCGGTGTCGCGCAGCGCCAGAAAGCGCTTGATGTACCAGCGCCGCAGCGCCGCCTCGTCGGCGTCGATATAGACCGAGAAGTCGAAGAAGTCGGAGACCACGGGCACCGCCTTGCCGTCGCGCGGCAGCTTGCCGGTCTGCAGCACGTTGACGCCTTCGACGATCAGGATGTCGGGCTGGTCGATCTCGGCCCATTCGTTCGGCACGATGTCGTAGGTCAGATGCGAATAGACCGGCGAGCGGACGTGGCGGCGTCCCGACTTGATGTCAGACAGGAAGTTGAGCAGCAGCGGCAGATCGTAGCTCTCCGGAAAGCCCTTCTTCTGCAAAATGCCCTGCTGCTCGAGCAAGGCCTTCGGGTAAAGAAATCCGTCGGTGGTGATCAGCTCGACCTTCGGGCGCGGCGACCAGCGCGCCAGCAGCGCCTGGAGCACGCGGGCGGTAGTGGATTTTCCGACCGCGACCGAGCCGGCGACGCCGATGATGTATGGCATCTTGCGGTCGCGGATGTTGAGGAACTGGCGCTCCGCGTAATACAGGCGCTGCATCGCATCGACATAGATCGAGAGCAGGCGCGACAACGGAAGATAGATGTCCTCGACCTCCTTGAGATCGAGGCGGTCGTGCAGCGAGCGCAACCGGTCGAACTCGCCCGGCTCCAGCGTCATCGGCGTATCGTCGCGCAGGCGCGCCCACTCCTCGCGCGAATAGATGCGGTACGGATTGTACTGCTGCTCGGGTGCGCGGATATCCATGACGCGACCTTCTCCGTTGAGAGCCCGGCTAGCTGCCGCTCTTGCGAGACGCTTTCTCTTCCAACCCTGACATATTCGTCCGCTTGTCCAGGGCCGCCTCCACCTCTTCCAGCTTTACGCCGCGGGCCTTGAGCAAGACAAGGAAGTGATAGAGCAGGTCGGCACTTTCGGCGATCAGATGCGCGCGATCGTTTTCGACTGCTGCGATTACGGTTTCGACTGCTTCCTCACCGAACTTCTTGGCGCAATGCTCGGCGCCCTTGTCGAGGAGCTTGCGGGTATAGGACGCTTCGCCGCCGGCCGCCGCGCGGGCGTCGATGGTGTCGGCCAGATCGTGGATCGTGAAACGCGGCATCGGACTTACTCGGAAACACATGAGGCCACGGAGGCCATTTCCCACCGGCCTGTGTAGCACTTTTGCGAACGGGAGTCGTCAGGCATCGAGGCGCATCGCCAGTCCGCGGCGGGCCATGTGCTCCTTGGCTTCGCGGATGGTGAATTCCCCGAAATGGAAGATCGAGGCCGCCAGCACGGCCGTGGCATGGCCGTCGCGGATACCGTCGACGAGATGGTCGAGATTGCCGACGCCGCCCGAGGCGATCACCGGAACGGGCACGCTGTCGGCGATCGCCCGGGTCAGCGGGATGTCGAATCCTTGCCTCGTGCCATCGCGGTCCATCGAGGTGAGCAGGATCTCGCCGGCGCCGAGCGAGACCACTTCCTGGGCATATTCGATCGCATCGATGCCGGTCGAGTTGCGGCCGCCATGGGTGAAGATTTCCCAGCGTTCGCCGCCCGGACGCTTGACCCGCTTGGCGTCGATCGCGACCACGACGCACTGCTCGCCGAACTTCTCGGCGGCTTCCTTGACGAACTCACGCCGCGACACCGCCGCGCTGTTGATCGAGACCTTGTCGGCGCCGGCACGCAGCAGCGTCTTGATGTCGTTGACCTCGCGCACGCCGCCGCCGACGGTCACCGGCATGAAGCAGGCCTCCGCAGTGCGGCGGACCACATCCAGCATGATGCCGCGATTCTCATGGGTTGCGGTGATGTCGAGGAAGGTAAGCTCGTCGGCGCCGGCGGCGTCATAGGCAATGGCGGCCTCGACAGGATCGCCAGCATCGCGCAGGTCGACGAAGTTGACGCCCTTGACGACGCGGCCGTCCTTGACGTCGAGACAGGGGATCACGCGCACCTTGAACATGTGTCAGCTCCTGCGCGCGTCGCGGATCAAAGTGAGCGCGGCGGCGGGATCAAGCCGGCCGTCGTACAGCGCGCGGCCGGCGATGGCGCCGGCGAGCTTTTTCGCGCGCGGCGTCAGCATCGCCTTGACGTCGTCGATCGAGGCGAGGCCGCCCGAGGCGATCACCGGGATCGAGATGGCGTCCGCGAGCGCAATGGTCGCGTCCAGATTCAGGCCCTTGAGCAGGCCGTCGCGCGCGATGTCGGTGAAGATGATGGCGGCAACGCCGGCATCCTCGAACCGCTTTGCGATCTCGAGCACAGTGACTTGCGAGGTTTCGGCCCAGCCTTCGACCGCGACCTTGCCGTCCCGCGCGTCGAGCCCGACCGCGACTCGGCCGGGGAATGTCTTCGCGGCGGACTTCACCAGCTCTGGATCGCGCACCGCGGCGGTGCCGATGATGACGCGGGCGATGCCCTTGTCGAGCCAGGCTTCGACGGTCTTGAGATCGCGAATGCCGCCGCCGAGCTGCACCGGAATCTTGATCGTCTTCAGCATCGCCTCGACGGCCTCGGCATTCACCGGCTTGCCGGCGAAGGCACCGTCAAGATCCACAACGTGGAGATATTCAAAGCCCTGCTCGACAAAGCTCTGCGCCTGCGCGGCCGGATTGAGGTTGAAGACGGTCGCGCGCGCCATGTCGCCTTGCTCGAGGCGCACGCATTGGCCGTTCTTGAGGTCGATCGCTGGAAAGAGAATCACGGTTTCCATCGCAAAAAGTTCGAGATCAAAGCGAGGCCGAAGCGCTGGCTCTTCTCGGGGTGAAACTGCGTGCCGATGGCGGTGTCCTTGCCGACGATCGCGGTGACAGGCCCGCCGTAATCGGCGCGCGCGAGCACATCCGCCTCGTTGGCGGCGTTGAGGTGATAGGAATGCACGAAATAAGCATGCTGTCCTTTCGGGCCGAGCGGCAGCTTGTTCAGCACCGGGTGCTCGCGCAGGACGTCGAGCGTATTCCAGCCCATGTGCGGGATCTTCAGGCTCTCGTCGCGCGGCGTGATCTTCTCGACGTCGCCGCCGATCCAGTTCAGGCCTTCGGTGATGACATGCTCCTTGCCGCGGCTCGCCATCAGCTGCATGCCGACACAGATGCCGAAGAACGGCCGCGCCTTGACGCGCACAGCTTCCGTGATCGCCTCGACCATGCCGTTGACGGCATCGAGGCCGCGCCGGCAATCGGCGAAGGCGCCGACGCCCGGCAGTACAAGGCGGTCAGCCTCGTAAGCCTGGTCCGGATCGCTGGTGACAAAGACCTTTTGCGGGTTCTCAAGGCTGCGCGCGGCGCGCTCGAAGGCTTTCGCGGCGGAATGCAGATTCCCGGAACCGTAATCGATGATGGCGACGCTCATCTTGACCCTCCCGGTTCTGGAAACAATCCAATGATGCCGCCGGCCGGAATCGGCGGCGGGTTCGAGAATTGCTGACCCGGCGTTGAGCGGGTCGGCGGCGGGCCGCCGCGATCGACGGCCCATTGATCGTTGACGATGCCGTGCTGTTTCTGGCTCCAGCGCTCGAAGAAGCGGCGCTCGGCGGTGTCCTCGTCGTCGGCAATCACCACGTCGAGCTGCCGCCATTTGCCGCGCGACAACGTCCAGCGACGCAGGCTCGCAGCCTCGAGTCCCATCAGCAGCGCAATGATGAGATCGGCGAAGAAGATCGAGGAGCGTCCGATACCGAGGCTCGACAGCCCCGCGTTGAACGCGGCCACGAAAATCAGATAGCCGATCAGCGCCAGCCACAGCCGGTTCCAGAGCAACCAGAACGGGCCGAAGATCATCGCCCAGAAATGAAAACCGTCACGCACGAACACGAACTTGTCGGTCGCGCGCAGATCGGCTCCAGCCGGGGAGGGAGCATGGACTGTGTAGACAGGCATGGTGATGCCCCGTTCCCAAAAATTCAGTGATACCGCGAGCGGCGCGTGCCGCCGGCCGAAAGACGTCAGCCGCCGAGCGAGCCCTTGGTGGACGGGATTTCGCCCACAGCCTTCGGATCGATCGCGACCGCCGTGCGCAGCGCCCGCGCCAGACCCTTGAAGCAGGACTCGGCGATATGGTGGCTGTTATCGCCATATAGGGTCTCGACGTGGAGAGTCACGCCGGCATTCATGGCGAAGGCCTGGAACCACTCGCGCACCAGCTCGGTGTCGAACTCACCGATCTTGTCGCGGGGGAAATCGGCCTTGAACACCAGGAACGGGCGGCCCGAGATATCGATGACCACGCGCGACAGCGTCTCGTCCATGGGCATATGCACGCCGGCATAGCGGGTGATGCCCGCCATGTTGCCGAGCGCCTGCTTGACCGCCTGGCCGAGCGCGATGCCGGTGTCTTCGGTGGTATGGTGGTAATCAATGTGCAGATCGCCTACCGCCTTGACCGTGAGGTCGATGCGGGAATGGCGGGCGAGGAGATCGAGCATATGGTCGAAAAAGCCGATGCCGGTCGCGATATCAGCCACGCCGGATCCATCGAGGTTCACGGTGACCTCGATCTCGGTTTCCTTGGTCTTGCGCTTGATCGTCGCGGTGCGCATTGAAGGCTTTCGTTGGGGTTTGGCCGGAAACGCAGTCTATTAACAGCCAAATGACGCCTTCGCTACTGCGGGAACGGCCGGCCGGGTCTCTACTTCTGCCTATGGTGAGCGAAATTCGGCCCGGAACGGCCCGTTGTGCCCCCGTCTCCGACCGCCTAAATCAGGCCGGACAACGAGGACCATTCATGCAGGATTCCCACAACAGCTCCCCCGGCTGGCACGGCACCACGATTTTGACGGTCCGCAAGGACGGCAGGGTGGTGGTCGGCGGTGACGGGCAGGTCTCGATCGGCCAGACCGTCATCAAGTCCAACGCCAAGAAGGTCCGCAAGCTCGGAAAGGGCGACGTGATCGGCGGCTTTGCCGGCGCGACGGCCGATGCCTTCACTTTGTTTGAGCGGCTGGAGGCCAAGCTCGAGCAATATCCGGGGCAGCTGACCCGGGCCGCGGTGGAGCTGGCCAAGGACTGGCGCACCGACCGCTATTTGCGACGGCTGGAAGCCATGATGATCGTGGCCGACAAGGACGTCTCCCTGGTGCTGACAGGCACCGGCGACGTGCTCGAGCCCGAGGCCGGCGTCATGGCGATCGGCTCCGGGGGCAATTACGCGCTCTCGGCTGCGCGGGCCCTGCTCGATACCGACAAGGATGCCGAGACCATCGTCCGCCGCTCCCTCGACATCGCCGCGGATATTTGCGTCTACACGAACCGGAATTTGACGATTGAGAGCCTGGCGACCGGCTAGAGGATCCACCTGTGGACGGACAGTGTAGCT
>NZ_JXDL01000001.1:5061888-5065354 GCF_001590795.1 Bradyrhizobium sp. AT1 | reverse complement strand
GCGGCCTCGGTCTAACCTCTCCCGCCTACGGGAGAGGTCGCGCCAAAGGCGCGGGTGAGGGCTCTCTCCTCTTGGGTGTTCTCGCCAGCGGAGACACCCTCTCCCCAACCCTCTCCCGCAAGCGGGAGAGGGAGCGCACCGTCGCTCCGGCATGACACTCGCGCCTCAGAGCATCAAGACGACGATCCCCCCAGCCTATTGGGCCGGCATCGCGCTGCTATTGCTGGCGGCGCAGGCCGCGATCCTGTTCGCGATGGGGCGGGTGCCGATCTGCACCTGCGGCTACGTCAAGCTGTGGCATGGCGTGGTGAACAGCTCGGAGAACTCGCAGCACATCGCCGACTGGTACACCTTCTCGCACATCCTGCACGGCTTCCTGTTCTACGGCCTGACCTGGCTGCTGTTCGCGCGGCTGCCGCTGCTGCCTCTGTCCTGGCCGGCCCGGCTGATCGTCGCGATGCTGATCGAAGGCGCCTGGGAGATCGTCGAGAATTCTCCCTTCATCATCGAGCGCTACCGCGCCGGCACGATTTCGCTGGATTATTTCGGCGACAGCATCGTCAACTCGGTCTCGGACAATCTGGCGATGGTGCTGGGATTCCTCGCCGCTCGTCTGATGCCAGTCTCGATGACGGTCCTGATCGGCCTCGCCTTCGAGATCATGCTGGCGCTCCACATTCGCGACAATCTGACGCTCAATATCCTGATGCTGATCCATCCGATCGAGGCCGTGAAGCAGTGGCAATCCGGTCCGCCGATCATCTGACGGCCAAAAAAGCGGCTTGTCCCAACCCGCATCTGACCCTAGCTAAGGCCCCATGACAGACTTCTCTCCCCGCGAAATCGTTTCCGAACTCGACCGTTTCATCGTCGGCCAGGCCGATGCCAAGCGCGCCGTCTCGATCGCGCTGCGCAACCGCTGGCGCCGGCAGCAGCTCGAAGGCTCGTTGCGAGAAGAAGTGCTGCCGAAGAACATCCTGATGATCGGCCCCACCGGCGTCGGCAAAACGGAAATCGCGCGGCGACTGGCAAAACTGGCCAACGCGCCGTTCCTCAAGGTGGAAGCCACGAAATTCACCGAGGTCGGCTATGTCGGCCGCGACGTCGAGCAGATCGTGCGCGATCTCGTCGAAGTCGCGATCGCCCAGGTCCGTGAGAAGAAGCGCAAGGACGTGCAGGCCCGCGCGCAACTCGCCGCCGAAGAGCGCGTGCTCGACGCGCTGGTCGGCGCCAATGCCTCTTCCGCGACGCGCGAATCCTTCCGCAAGAAGTTGCGCGCCGGCGAGCTCAACGACAAGGAAATCGAGGTCGAGACGCAGTCGTCCGGCAGCGGCATGCCGATGTTCGAAATCCCGGGCATGCCGGGCGCGCAGATGGGCGCGATCTCGATCGGCGACATTTTCGGTAAGCTCGGGGGCCGCAGCAAGACGCGGCGGCTGACCGTGGAAAGCTCGCACGAGATCCTCGTCAACGAGGAATCCGACAAGCTGCTGGATACCGATCAGCTGACACTGGAGGCGATCAGCGCGGTCGAGAACAACGGCATCGTGTTCCTCGACGAGATCGACAAGATCTGCGCGCGCGAAGGCCGCGCCGCCGGCGACGTCTCGCGCGAGGGCGTGCAGCGCGATCTGCTGCCGCTGATTGAGGGCACCACGGTCTCGACGAAGCATGGCGCGGTGAAGACCGACCACATCCTGTTCATCGCTTCCGGCGCCTTCCACGTCGCGAAGCCGTCCGACCTGCTGCCGGAATTGCAGGGCCGCCTGCCGATCCGCGTCGAATTGCAGGCACTGACCCGCGACGACATGCGCCGCATCCTGACCGAGCCCGAGGCCTCGCTGATCAAGCAATATGTCGCCTTGATGCACACCGAAGGCGTGACGCTCGACATCACCGACGGCGCCATCGACGCGCTCGCCGACGTCGCGGTCGCTGTCAATTCCACTGTCGAGAACATCGGCGCCCGGCGGCTGCAGACCGTGATGGAGCGGGTGCTGGACGAGATCTCCTTCACCGCCCCCGACCGCAGCGGCGAGACCGTCAAGGTGGACGCCGATTTCGTGCAGAAGCACGTCGGCGATCTCGCCAAGAACGCGGATTTGAGCCGGTTTATTTTGTAATTCGGCCACGGTCGGCTATCTATCTGCTGTCGTCCCCGCGAACGCGGGGACCCGTAACCACAATCGGTCCTTGTTAGAGCAGATGGCGGCTCCGATCCCGGCACACACGACCTCCTGTGGTTATGGGTCCCGGGTCGCGCTTCGCTTGCCCGGGACGACAGCGGAGTTTGGCGCGTGGCTGGTGTCGCGTGCCCGCTAACATCCTGCAAAATCCCTGGCGCCTGCTGCTCGCGATCAACGCGGCGGTGATCGTCGGCGTGTTCGTTCACAAGATCCAGCTGCCGCCTTACGTCCCCTACATCCACCTCCTGGTCGACTACCATTTCGGCTTCATCAAGCGCGCGCTGATCGGGGCAGCCGTCGCGCTGTTCACCGACAAGGTGCCGGTGTGGCTGGTGTTCGCGCTCGGCGGCGTGACGTGGCTGGTGACACTTGGGCTTTACGCAAGGCTGTTTCAGAAGACGTTTGGCTTCACCGCAAAGACGCTGCCGCTGTTCGTGTTCATCGCGGGCTCGCCGTTCTTCCTGAAGAATTTCATGCACACGCTCGGCCATTTCGACATCTATGGCTGCGCGTTCGCGCTCGTCCTGCTGCTGATGCCGTCGCGCTCGCTGCTGTTCGTCGCCACGGCTGCGCTGTTCTCGATCATTCTCGTGCTGATCCACCACATTCATCTCTTGATGTATGTGCCGACGATCGTCACCATCGTCGTGATCAGGCACTACCTCGCTCACGGGCTCAGTCGCGGCAATATCGCATTCGGTCTCCTCGCCCTCGCGATCGTCTCCGCGCTGTTCTTCGCCGCGCAATTTTGGGGAACGATGCCGATCCCGGAAGCGGACTTCGTCGCGTACCTGCAAACGCGGATGGCCGATCCGTCGCACACCGACCTCTTGCAATTCGCCTACATCTGGTACCAGCCGCTGGCGAAGGAAGTTTCCGACACCTGGGGCCGCCTGCCGCACAACAGCCTCGGCATACCTGTGTTCGCGTTGCTGATCTGGCTGCACACGCCGCTGTGGCGTTTCCTCGCGAAGCTGATCGGCTCGCTCGCCAGCGCGACGTACCGCCGCCTCGTCATCGCGGCGCTGATCGGCATCAGCCTCGCCTATCTCGTGATGTTCGCGATGGTGTTCGACTATTCGCGCTGGATCTCGAACTGGGCGGTCTGCATGTTCCTGATCCTGCATGCGGTGAAGATGCTGCCGGCCGCGCGGGAGACGGCGCTGATTCCGCCTGACGACCGGAAGACAAACATCTTCGGCCTGATCATCACGCTGGTCCCCCGCGTCGGAATCATCCGGCCGTTCTGATGGCAAAAACTGAGGCGCAACCTCGGAGAC
>NZ_JXDL01000001.1:5035748-5061050 GCF_001590795.1 Bradyrhizobium sp. AT1 | reverse complement strand
GGTGCGCTCCCTCTCCCGCTTGCGGGAGAGGGTCGGGGAGAGGGCTTTCTCCGCAGTGGGAATCCCCAAGACGAGAGAACCCTCACCCGCCGCGCGTTCCGCGCGTCGGCCTCTCCCGCAAGCGGGAGAGGCAAGAGAAGCCGCACACGTCGGGCGCTGCTAACCCCTCGCCCGCCTGATCCGCACATACAGCGCCCCCTCGCCGCCATGGCCGATATGGGCCGTCTCGAAGCCGACGACGAAGGTCCGGAATTCCGGCAGGCTCAGCCATTCCGGCACCTGGCGGCGCAGCACGCCGCTTTCGCCGCCGCTGCGGCCCTTGCCGGTGATGATGAGCACGAAGGTCAGGCCGTCGTGATGGGCCCGGTGCAGGAAGCCGGTGAGAGCGCGATGGGCGCGCGTCTGGGTCATGCCGTGCAGATCGAGCCGCGCCTCGATCTCGCTGCGACCGCGGGACAGTTTTGTGCGCTCGCGCTTGCCGAGCGGTGACAACGGCGGGACGGCCGGTTTTGCCGCGCGCGGTGCCGGCGCTGCGACAATCGGGCGGTGCGATGACGCAGGCCGCGGGACGGGTGCAGGCAAAGGCTCGCTGCGCGAAACGGCAAGTGGTTTCGCCGCGCGCTGCTTCCGCAACGGCTTGACCTGCTTGGCGACCGTCTCCCACAGCTCGCGCTCCTCCTCGCTCAGCGCGCGGCGGCGCGGCGAGGGGCGAGGCTCCAGCACGGGCGGACGGGACGATCGCTTCATTGCTGCCGATGAGAACGTTTCTTTGCTGGCCGCTGCGGTTCGGAGGCGGGCTCGATGGCAGGGCGAGGTACCGGTAGCGGGACAGGACCAGCGGTGGCAACCGTTTCGGTCTTGCCATCCGTTGAAGCGGCGGCCGCTGCGGGTTTCGCCGTCCCCTTGCCCGGATCAGTCTGCGGAAACAGCTTTGCGATCTTCTCCGACGGCCTGGGGTCCGGCACAGGCAACTTCGCGGCACGCAGGCTGGGATCGAGGCCTTTCGGCACCAACATGACGAAGTGCATGGGATGGCGCAGCCGGCCGGAGATGCGGCCGGCTTCCTGCCCGGCGCCGAAAAAGAGGTCGGCGCGCGCCGGTCCAATGATGGCCGAGCCGGTGTCCTGCGCGATCATCAGCCGATGGAACGGCGTCTTGGCGCGATCGGAGTCGATCGGCAGCTCGCCCTCGATGAAGAACGGCGTGCCGTAGACATGCAGCGATTTGTCGACGGCAATGGAGCGGCCGGCCGTCAACGGGATGCCTTGCGCACCCACCGCCTCGTCCTTGTCGGAGAGGTTGACCTCGCGGAAGAAGATGTAGGCGCGGTTGGCGCGGCGCAGCTCCTTGGCGCCGTCAGGATTCTGCGTCATCCATTCCCTGATCTTCTGCATCGACATCTCTTCCCTGGGGATGATGCCGCGCTCGATCAGGATGCGTCCGACGGCGGTGTAGGGATAGCCGTTATAGGCGTCGTAGTTGAGCCGGACCGAGCTGCCGTCGTCGAACTTGATCCGCGCCGAGCCCTGGATCTGCGCGAACAGCAGATCGGTCGGGTCCTTCAGCCAGGCGATCTCCAGCCCGCGGCCAGCGATCTTGCCGTCCTCGATCTCGCCACGGTCGTAATAAGGCACCAGCTTGCGCCGGCCGATCTTGCGATAGACCGGTCCCTTGTTCGGCAGGCTCACCGAATCCTGCTTGTAGCCGCGCACGAACAGATTGGAGGGGCGGCGATAGACCGGAACGTTGTAGACATCGGTCTGCGTGCGCGATCCCTCCAGCACCGGCTCGTAATAGCCGGTGACGAAACCGTCGGGCTCGCCGAGACGCGAGATCCGCAGCGGCGAAAAGTTCTCCTCGAAGAAGGTCTTTGCTTTCGCGTCGTCGCTGAGCTCGAGCGATTTCGCGGCCCGGCAAGGCTCAGCAAGCGAACCCGCCAAAGCCTTCGGCTCGGATATACCGGTCTGAGCGTTGATGGAGCGGCAGCTGGCACGAAATGTCTTGTACGCCGCAAGATGATCGTCATCGCCCCAGCCCTTCACATCAGCCCAGGCCAACGGCAGATATTGCGCGCCCGAGATTTCGAACGGCAGCGGCAGTTGCGGGTAGGGCAAAGCGCGCTGCGGAACAGCGGGCAATCTCGGGAGATGATGGTGGTGGCTGCGATAGTGGCGCCGCGCAGCTTCAGCGCCGAGCGAAAACGACGACAGCACGACGACGCCTGCGCAAAGCGCCGTCGCGCTGGTCTTCAGGAAGACCTTAATTCGCGCTTCCGGTGCCAACCAGCTTCCAGTTCGGATCGCGAGAGGTGATGTCGCGGGCGAAAGTCCAGATGTCGGTGATGTCGGCGACTGTATCGGCGCTGCCGTCGACGATGTTGCCAGTCTTGTCGCGGGTGGCCGAGATCATCTGCGAGACGAAGCGGATCGTGAGCTGGGCGGTGCGGTCGCGCAGCTCGGCGCCGACCAGCTCGGCCTTGTCGATCGAGACGAAGCGGGTCTCGGTCTTCTGCTCGTTCTTCTCGCGCTCCTTGATGGCGGCGTCGAAGCTGTCATAGACCTCCGACGACAGCAGGTCGCGCAGCGCGCGGCGGTCGCCATTGGCGAAGGCCAGCACGATCATCTCGTAGGCGCCGCGGGCGCCCGAGATGAAGTGTCGGGGGTCGAAGGTGGAATCCTTCTCGACGATGGCATCCAGGCCCTGCGCCAGCGCGGTGCCGGGCTCGGTCAGGCCTTTCCAGCGGTCGGACGGCGGGGTCGGCTCGGCCGTCGGCGCCAACGGGGCCTGGTCGATCACCTTGCCCGGCATGGTCACGACGTTGTTGTCCTGGGCGCCCCCCAACGCATTGCGGGCGGCGGTCCGATCGAACGGCGGCCGCTCGTTGCCGGTTCGCTGCCCGAGCACGCTGCGCAGCCGCAGAAAGATGAAGACCGCCAGCGCCAGGAAGATAATGGTGTAGATGTCCACGTCGGATTCGCTTTCTGGTCTTTGCTCTGGGTCTTCGCTTAGGGGTCGTCGCCGGGAAAAATAGATCCGGCCAGTCAACCGTTCCATACGGGAACGGCAAGTCTACATCACCAATTTAGGTCCACGTCAGGTCCTTCGGGATGTAGGCACGAAATCTTGCCCGGCCAATGGCGCCTTTTGGCACAGCACCGAGTGTAGCGCGTTTTATGCTTAAGGGGAAACCCGATCCTGCCCGGAAATCGCGCATCTTCAATCGTTTAAGGCGCGAATTTGCGGAAAAGGCGGGGTGAGCGTCACAGTCGTGGGCGCGGCCCGAATCCACCCTCCGGGACCCTTCGTCCTTGTGGAACGAGGCGGCCCTATGTTAGCCAACCGCCGCGAAATTCAGCCCCAATCGGGTAAGGAGAGATTCTCATGACCAACGGTAACGGCACCCCTCCCGAGGCGGCCCAGGCTCCCCAGCTCAACGTGCTGGCCCAATATACCAAGGACCTGTCCTTCGAAAATCCGAACGCGCCCAGCTCGCTCCAGCAGCAGAGCCAGCCGCCCCAGATCAACATCCAGATCAATGTCAGCGCCAACAATCTCAGCGAACAGGAGTTCGAGGTGACGCTGTCGGTCGAGGGCAAGGCCGAGACCGCGGGCAAGATCATGTTTTCGTTCGAACTCGCCTATGCCGGCGTGTTCCGCATCGCCAACGTGCCGAAGGAGAATCTGCATCCGCTGGTCATGATCGAGTGCCCGCGTCTGCTGTTCCCGTTCGCCCGCGAGATCATCGCCACCGCGGTGCGCGACGGCGGGTTCCCGCCTTTGATGCTGGACCCGGTCGACTTCGTCGGTCTCTATCGCCAGAACATGGAGCGGCAAATGGCCGCCCCGAGCGGCCAGGCCTGATCCGGGTCTTAGCCAGCCGGCGGGGCGACTGGAGCGGGAAGATATTCGTTCCAGATCGCCTTTTCGCCCATCGTTGCGATGAAGGCCCGGTGGGCTTCGCGCTCGGCATCTGAAACCCGCGGCGCAAGCGGCACCAGCCGCTGCCGCCGTGGCGCATCACCAGCGGCATTGACGCGAATCTCCTGAGCGTCCGACGCCAGCAGCAGCTGCGACTGCCGCGCTCCCACCAGATCGACATAGACCTCGGCCAGCAGCTCGGCGTCCAGCAGCGCGCCGTGCTTGGTGCGGCGTGAATTGTCGATCGCATAGCGCGAGCAGAGATCGTCGAGCCGGTTCGACACGCCCGGATGCTTGCGCCGCGCCAGCAGCAGCGTATCGACCAGCCGCTCGCGCGGGATCGCCGCGCGCTTGATTCTGTCGAGCTCGGCATTGATAAAGCCGATGTCGAACGAGGCGTTGTGGATCACCAGCGGCGCATCGCCGATGAACTCCAGAAACGCGTCGACGACTTCCTGGAACAGCGGCTTGGTCGACAGGAATTCGGCCGACAGTCCATGCACCGCGAACGCTTCCGCCGGCATGTCCCGTTCGGGGTTGATATAGACGTGGTAGGTCTGTCCCGTCGGCATGCGGTTGAGCATCTCGACGCAGCCGATTTCGACCAGGCGATCGCCGCGGAGCGGATCGAGGCCGGTGGTTTCGGTATCGAGAACGATTTCGCGCATGTCTTGAGATGAGTGGCTTGAGATCGGTGTCGTGAGGGCCGGTCAGGCGGCGAATCAGGTTCTCCGCTGCGGCATCTTAACGACCTCGGCCAGGATGTGCTTGATTTGCGCACGCACCGGCTCGAGCCCGTGTGAGGTATCCACCACGAAATCGGCGCGCCGGCGCTTCTCGGCATCGGGCGTCTGCTTGGCGATGATCGCATCGAGCTTCGCTTCGTCCATGGTGCCGCGCGCCAGCACCCGTTCGCGCTGGAGTTCCGGCGAGGTCGAAACCACCACCACGGCGTCCATCCGCTTCTCGCCGCCGGTCTCGAACAGCAAAGGGATGTCCAGCACCACGACCGGCGCCTTGGCCGCCTCGGCCTCGGCGAAGAATTTCTGCCGGGAGGCGCCGAGCATCGGATGGACGATCTGCTCGAGCTGCTTGATGGCGGCGGGATCGTGCACGACGCGCGCCGACAGTTTGGGACGATCGACCTTGCCGTTCACGGTGGTGCCGGGAAAGGCGGCCTCGATCGCGGGCGCGGCCTCGCCTTCGTAGAGCTGATGCACGGCGGCATCGGCGTCGTAGACGGGAACGCCCGCCTCCGCGAACAATTTCGCGGTGGTGGATTTTCCCATCCCGATCGATCCGGTCAGTCCAAGGATCCGCATCAGCGCCCAGCCATGTCTGTCGTTCACACAGCAACTAGCCGTTCGCGTCGCAGGAACGCAAGCAGAGGCAGCAGCGGCAGGCCGAGAATGGTGAAATGGTCGCCTTCGACGCGCTCGAACAGATGGATACCCAGCCCTTCGAGCTGATAGGCGCCGACGCTGGTCATGACGGCATCGCCGGCCGCGTCCAGATAGGCCGACAGCTCCGCATCAGTCATCGCTCGCATCGTCATGCGGGCCACCGCGACATCCTCGAAGACGATCTTGCCGTCATGCGCCACGGCCACCGCGGAATTCAGCTCATGGCTGTTGCCGGCGAGGTCGCGCAATTGCGCCAAGGCCTGCTCGCGGCCGGCGGGCTTGTTGAAGAGACGGTCGCCGAGAGCCAGTGTCTGGTCGGCGCCGATCACGTAGCTCCCGGAGTGCTGCGCAGAGACGGCTTTGGCTTTTTCACGCGCCAGCAGCAGGCCGATCTCTCGCGGGCTCGATAGTTTCGACGCGGCCTGAATGCCGCGTTCGTCGATATCGGCGGTCACAGCCGTGAACTCCAGCCCGGCATTGGCCAGCAGCAGTTTTCGCGCGCTGCTCTGCGAAGCCAGGATCAACGGAGATTTGCCGAGCCACAGACCCATCGCGAAGATTATCCGGAAGGGCGGTTACGCTGGCGATCACTGTAAAGCTTCATGATCGCCGCCGCGGTTTCCTCGATCGAGCGCCGCGTGACGTCAAGCAGCGGCCAATCATGCTTGGCGCTGAGCTTGCGCGAGAACGCGACTTCCTCGGTGACCGATTGCTTGTCGGTGTAGGTGTCGCTGCCGGACTCGGCGCCCATGGAGAGCAGGCGATTCTGACGGATCTGGATCAGGCGTTCCGGCGTCGCATGCAGGCTGACGACCAGCGGCCGCGTCAGCTTCTCCAGTTGTTCGGGCACCGGAATGCCAGGCACCAGCGGCACGTTGGCGGTGCGGATGCCGCGATTGGCGAGATAAATCGATGTCGGCGTTTTCGAGGTTCGGGACACACCGACCAGGACCACGTCGGCGTCGTTGAGACCTTCGACGTGCTGGCCGTCGTCGTGGATCATCGTGTAGTTCAGCGCGTCGATGCGCTTGAAATACTCCGCATTGAGGACGTGCTGCGCGCCGACGCGGCCCGTGGTCGCAGCCCCGAGATAGGCTTCGAAGAGCTGCATCACCGGCCCGATGATCGACAGGCTGGGAACATTGATCTCCTTGCACTTGTCCTCGAGCCTGGACACCAGGTCCTTCTCGAGCAGCGTGAACAGCACGATCCCCGGCGCTTCCTCGATCTCGTCGAGGACCCGATCGAGCTGCTTCTGGCTGCGCACCAGCGGATAGACATGCTCGACCGGCGTCACATTGGCGTATTGGGCCGCGACCGCGCGCGCCACGGTGATCAGTGTCTCACCGGTGGAGTCGGAGACGAGGTGCAGATGGAAATAATTGTTCGAGGTCGGCACAAAAACTCTTTGTATGGGGGCGGTGTGGTGTGTGGATTTCTGTGGAGCTTAACCCCTCGGAAAGGGATGTGCGACACCGGGGGCGGGACAAGTGCCAATTTTCTTCACACCACTGCCCCTCTGAACAAGTTTGCCGGCCTGCCGGGACGGAAACGGGATTGTGCGGACAACCCCCTTGATAAGCTGCCGATGGAAAGCCGCAAGCCTTTGAAGCTGGCCGACTTATCGCAAGGCGACAGGAGCGTCGGGGATATGTTGACGGGTGTGAACAAGCGCGCGTGAACCCGCGGACTGAATTGCATGAGTCCAATCCACGGTCACATAGACTCAAACCTTAAGAATCTAAGATTCTAGGTTTGAGGAAGGCGCCACCGAGGGATATGTGTGCACGGTGAGACCTTAACGAGTTCTTACTATCCCCAGTTCCTTTCGCTGGGCAGCAAGCGGACCCGCGAAAATGTTCGAAGACGTCTATCTCTGGATCAAGGCGCTGCACGTGATCGCCGTCATCGCCTGGATGGCGGGCATGCTCTATCTGCCGCGGCTGTTCGTCTATCATTCCGAGGCCGAGATCGGCTCGAAGCAGTCGGAAACGTTCAAGGTGATGGAACGCCGGCTGCTCAAGGCCATCATCAACCCCGCCATGGTCGTCACCTGGCTTGCCGGGCTTTATCTCGCCTGGTCCGGCCACTGGTTCTCGTTCGGCTGGCTGCACGTAAAACTGGCACTGGTCCTGGCGATGTCGGCGGTCCACGGCTTTTTTTCGCGCTGGCTGAAAGATTTCGCCGCCGATCGGCGCCCGCGGACCCAGAAATTCTATCGAATTATCAATGAGGTGCCGACCGTCCTGATGATTGTCATCGTCATCATGGTGATCGTGAAGCCGTTCTAGGCAGAGCTTGCGACCATCCGCTCAGCGCTTCGGCTTGCGGAGTGGGAAGCGATTTTCTATATTGGCGATATCCCACCCAACGCAGGCGGATGTGGTTGTGTCTGAGCTTTCCAGAGGCCGGACACCGCATCAGGTTTGAAGCCTCACCGGCACTTAACCTTGCCAGACCTGCGGACCTTACCTTCTCACGTCCGCATTTCAGAGCCTCCTCGCACCCCTCCCAAGGTTACCCCACAGGACCACCCCAATGCGGGAAATTAAACTCGAAGACCTCAAGTCCAAAACGCCGGCCGAGCTCGTCTCGTTTGCGGAGGAGAATGGGGTCGAGAACGCCAGCACCATGCGCAAGCAGGAGCTGCTGTTTGCCATCCTCAAGCAGCTCGCGCTCGCCGAGACCGACATTGTCGGCCAGGGCGTCGTCGAAGTGCTTTCCGATGGCTTCGGCTTCCTCCGTTCGCCCGATGCGAATTATCTGCCGGGCCCCGACGACATCTACGTTTCGCCGTCACAGATCCGCCGTTTCGGCCTGCGCACCGGCGACACCATCGAAGGCCACATCCGCAGCCCGAAAGAGGGCGAGCGCTATTTCGCGCTGCTGAAGGTCAACACGCTCAACTTCGAGGATCCGGAAAAGGCCAAGCACAAGGTCAATTTCGACAACCTCACGCCGTTGTTTCCGAATCAGCGCTTCCGCATGGAAATCGACGATCCGACGCGGAAAGACCTGTCTGCACGCGTGATCGACATCGTCGCGCCGATCGGCAAGGGCCAGCGCGCATTGATCGTGGCGCCGCCGCGCACGGGTAAGACCGTGCTGATGCAGAACATCGCGCACTCGATCACGCACAATCATCCCGAATGCTACCTGATCGTGCTGCTGATCGACGAGCGTCCGGAAGAAGTCACGGACATGCAGCGCTCGGTGAAGGGCGAGGTCGTCTCCTCGACCTTCGACGAGCCGGCGGTGCGCCACGTGCAGGTCGCCGAGATGGTGATCGAAAAAGCCAAGCGCCTGGTCGAGCATGGCCGCGATGTCGTGATCCTGCTCGATTCGATCACCCGTCTCGGCCGTGCCTACAACACGGTCGTGCCGTCATCCGGCAAGGTGCTGACCGGCGGTGTCGACGCCAACGCGCTGCAGCGCCCGAAGCGATTCTTCGGTGCCGCCCGCAACATCGAGGAGGGCGGCTCGCTGACCATCATCGCGACCGCGCTGGTCGATACCGGCAGCCGCATGGACGAAGTCATCTTCGAAGAGTTCAAGGGCACCGGTAACTCGGAGCTGATCCTGGACCGCAAGGTCTCGGACAAGCGCACCTTCCCGGCGATCGACATCTCGCGCTCCGGCACCCGCAAGGAAGAGCTCATCACCGATCCGCAGGTGCTCAAGAAAATGTACGTGCTCCGCCGTATCCTCAATCCGATGGGGACAATGGACGCGATCGACTTCCTGCTCGACAAGCTGCGCTCGACCAAGAGCAATTCGGAGTTCTTCGACTCCATGAATACCTGAGTGCACTGCAGCAAATCCTTCAAGGGCGCCTTCGGGCGCCCTTTTTATTGTGCGGCCTTGCTGCGGGAGAGTTGCAGCATGACAAGTGCCGAAGTGCCTGATCCCTGTTTTCTATTAATGTGTTGATATTTCAAGATAATACTTGAATTCGGCTGAGCCGAACTGCTGCTGGAAAGGCGGGTTTGCAGCAAATGGTCATGGTTATATTGCAGTGCAATATGGATTTTGCTGCGAGATTTGGTGCAGCAAAAGCATATCGCTGCGGCGGGTCGAAAACGGATTTGCCTTTTCATTGGCAGCCGCACAAATAGGCCATGCATCCGCGAGATCAGACCATTTTTGCGCTGTCGTCCGGCCGGGCGCCGAGTGCGATCGCAGTGGTGCGTGTCTCCGGCCCGTCCGCCGGTCAGGTGTTGACGATGCTCACGGGCAAGCCGCCTGCGCCGCGGCAGGCCAGCCGTCGGCTGCTCTGTGACCCCCAGGGCCAACCGATCGACGACGCGGTCGTGCTGTGGTTCCCCGGACCCGCCAGCGCGACCGGCGAGGACGTCGCCGAATTTCACGTTCATGGCGGCCGCGCGGTGCTGGCGGCGCTCCTCGCCGCTATTTCCAATATTCCGAATACGCGTGCGGCCGAACCAGGTGAGTTCACGCGGCGCGCGTTCGAGAACGGCAAGCTCGATCTCACCGAGGCCGAAGGCCTCGACGACCTCATTCACGCCGACACCGATCGTCAGCGCCGCCAGGCGCTGCGCCAATTGCAGGGTCTGCTCGGCGACCGCGCCCGCGACTGGCGTGAGCGCATCATCGAGGCGTCGGCGCTGATCGAGGCTGGCATCGATTTTTCCGACGAGGGCGACGTGCCGGCCGAATTGCGCGCGCCAGCGGTCAAGGCGATCAAAGCCCTGCATGACGAAATTGCAAAAGTGCTTGCGGCACAGGGACATTCTGAACGCCTGCGCGACGGCCTCGTGGTCGCGATCGCGGGCGAGCCGAATGTCGGCAAGTCGACGCTGATCAACCAGCTCGCCCGCCGCGACGTCGCGATCGTTTCGCCTCATGCCGGCACCACACGCGATGTGATCGAGGTGCAGCTTGATCTCGACGGTTATCCCGTCACGATCATCGACACCGCCGGCATCCGCGAGACCGACGATCCCGTCGAGCAGGAAGGCGTGCGCCGAGCACGGGCGCGGGCCGAGGACGCGGATCTCGTGTTGTGGCTTGTTGAGGCGGAGCAGGCCGTTGAGCCCGAGGTGACGCGCTCTCTTCGGAAATCCGAAGACGGCGATCAGCCGGACGGGGCGGTCTGGGTCGTGCGCAACAAGATCGATCTGAACGGCGCGGGGGGCGGGGGTTCGCCCGTCGAGTTCGGGATCTCGGCGAGCCGGGGCGACGGCATCCCCGAGCTGGTCGAGGCCCTCGTAAAATTCGCCTCCGAGTTTTTCGGAACCAGCGAGGGCGCCCTGGTGACTCGGGCCCGGCAGAGGGATTTGTTGAGCCGAGCATCGGACAGCTTGCGCCGAAGCTTGGACCTTGTAGAAGACGGCGAAGAACTCGGCGCCGAAGAGCTCCGGGCCGCCGCCTATGCCCTGGGCCGGCTGCTCGGCCGGGTGGACGTCGAGGACGTCCTTGGGGCTATCTTCCAGAAATTCTGTATCGGAAAGTAGCTCTAGTTCTACATTGTAGAATTAGCTCTTATTCCATTCCTTGTGTTTCACGTGAAACAGGCCTGAGCGGGTCGCTCTTTGTAGCCCGGATGGAGCGAAGCGCCATCCGGGGCGCTTTCTCCGCAAGCCAACGTTCCCGGATTTCGCTCCGCTCCATCCGGGCCACGGACTCGTTTCACGTGAACACCATTGGTTAGAAATTCCTCTGCTGCGGGAGCTCGTCGCTACTCTAGACCAGCAACACCCGAGATTTGGAAGCGCAGCCCTCAATCCCGTCATTGCGAGGAGTCCTTACGACGAAGCAATCCAGGGTACCTCCGCGGTGACAGTCTGTTTCGCTGCGCTCGCAATGACGGGTATGGTATCGACTTCGGCCTCCATCGATATGACCAGGGTCGAGATGCGACGGCAGCTCTGCCACGTCGTCAATCTGTTTCACGTGAAACACCAATCCCCTTCAATGCTCATTCTACTGTGCATGGGGTTGTTTTCGCGAAATCGCATTTCCCCATCCGCCGTTTCACGTGAAACACGCGCTTCCCCAGTTTCCACTTCCAGCTTTCCAGCCCCTGAGCTAGAAGTCTGCCCATGCGAACAGAGCGAGAGAGCTTCGACGTCATCGTGATCGGCGGCGGCCACGCCGGCTGTGAGGCCGCGGCCGCCGCTGCCCGGATGGGGGCGACCACCGCTCTGGTCACGCACCGTTTCTCCACCGTCGGCGCGATGTCCTGCAATCCCGCGATCGGCGGTCTCGGCAAGGGGCATCTGGTCCGCGAAGTCGATGCGCTCGACGGTCTGATGGGCCGCATAGGCGATGCCGGCGGCATCCAGTTTCGCGTGCTCAATCGCCGCAAGGGTCCTGCGGTTCGTGGTCCGCGGGCCCAGGCGGACCGGAAGCTTTATGCCGCCGCCATGCAGGCCGCGATCCGGCAGACCGAGGGTCTTTCCGTCATTGAAGGTGAAGCCGACGAGTTGATCGTGGCTGATGGCCGGGTCGTCGGTCTGCGTCTGGCCGATGGCCGGGAGCTTCGGGCAGGGGCTGTGGTGGTCACCACCGGCACCTTCCTCCGCGGTCTCATTCATCTTGGCGAGAAGAACTGGCCCGCCGGCCGCGTTGGTGAGGCTCCTGCGATGGGCCTTTCCGGCTCCTTTGAGCGTGCCGGCTTCACCCTTGGGCGGCTCAAGACCGGCACCCCGCCGCGTCTGGACGGCACCACGATTGACTGGTCCGCGGTCGAGATGCAGCCCGGCGACGAACCGCCGGAGCCGTTCTCGGTCATGACCGAGCGGATCACGACCCCGCAGATCCAATGCGGCATCACCCGGACTACCTCAGCGACCCACGAGGTGATCCGGGCGAACGTGCATCGCTCTCCGATGTATTCCGGCCAGATCAAGAGCTCCGGACCGCGCTATTGCCCCTCGATTGAGGACAAGATCGTCCGCTTCGGCGATCGCGACGGCCACCAGATCTTCCTGGAGCCGGAAGGGCTCGACGATTCCACGGTCTATCCCAACGGTATCTCGACCTCGCTGCCCGAGGAGGTTCAGCTCGCGATCCTCGCCACCATTCCCGGCCTGGAGCGGGTCAAGATGGTCCGCCCGGGCTATGCCATCGAATACGACCACATCGATCCTCGCGAGCTCGATCCGACCCTGCAGACCAAGCGCCTGCGCGGCCTGTTCCTGGCGGGACAGATCAACGGCACCACCGGGTACGAAGAAGCTGCCGGGCAGGGCATCGTGGCCGGCCTGAATGCCGCGCTCGCTGCCAGCGGCGCCGCGCTGACGGTGTTCGATCGGGCCGATGGCTATCTCGGCGTGATGATCGACGATCTCGTCACCCGCGGGATCAGCGAGCCCTATCGGATGTTCACTTCGCGCGCCGAGTACCGGCTGACGCTGCGGGCTGACAATGCCGATCAACGTCTGACCGAGAAGGGGATCGCGCTCGGCTGCGTCGGGAGTGCCCGGACCCAGCATCACCGCGCCAAGATGGATGCCCTGAATGCGGCCAGGGCGCTGTCGAAATCGCTGACCATCACCCCGAACGAAGCCATCAAGAACGGACTGTCCCTCAATCGGGACGGCCAGCGCCGGTCGGCGTTTGAGCTGATGGCCTATCCGGATATCGCCTGGAGCCAGGTCCGGGCGATCTGGCCGGAGCTATCAGCCATCGATCCCGTCATCGCGACCCATCTCGAGATCGACGCCAAGTACGATGTCTATCTCGAGCGCCAGAGCGCAGACGTCGAAGCCTTCCGGCGGGACGAGGGCATGGTGCTGTCAGAGGTCGACTACAGCCTGGTCCCCGGTCTCTCCAACGAGGTCCGCGCCAAGCTGGAGAAAGCGCGGCCGTTCACGGTCGGTCAGGCCGGCCGGATCGACGGGATGACGCCGGCGGCACTCGGCATCCTGGCGGCGTATCTCCGCCGCGAGGCGCGGAAGTCGTCCAAAGCAATCGCATAGGCGTTTCACGTGAAACAGCGCGGACCGGGCGGGGACAGGCCGCTATCGCGACGACAAGGAGCGGGCGAGGGCGCAGGCCGATCCGAACCGGCGCCAGCGAAACCGAAGATCGACAAGGCCAGCGCCAATGACCAGGCGCTCGATTCGATCATCGCCGCCGACAAGCGCGAGGCCTTGAAGCTGGCGCCCGTTTCACATGAAACGGAAGCCCGGCTCGATCGCTACATCGCACTGCTCCGGGAGTGGCAGGCCAAGACCAATCTGGTCGCGCCTTCGACCCTGCCGAACCTCTGGACCCGGCACATCGCCGATTCGCTCCAGCTCATCGATCTCGCGCCGTCGGCAAAGCGATGGGCCGACCTCGGCAGCGGCGGCGGTTTTCCCGGTGTCGTGCTGGCCTGCGCCATGGCCGGCAAGCCGGGCGCGCGCGTCCATCTCGTCGAGCGAATCGCCAAGAAGGCTGCGTTTTTGCGCGAAGCGGTTCGCGTCACCACATCTCCGGGAGTCGTACATCTCGCTGAGATCGGGGATAATGTGGATAGAATCACCGGCCCCGTCGATTGCGTCACCGCGCGTGCGCTGGCTCCGCTACATCAACTCATCGGCTTTGCGGAGCCGCTGATGCGCCAGGGCGCAAAGGCGTTATTCCTCAAGGGTCAAGATGTAGAGGCTGAATTGACCGAAGCCGCTAAATATTGGAATATTCAGCCGCAGCTCCACCAAAGCCGCACCGGCGACGGTTGGATCGTCGAGCTGACTTCAGTTGAACGGCGCGGGTGAGGCGTTCAGGGGTTGAGTGGGGAATTTCGATGACCGTGATTGACGAGCCGCAGCAAGAACAGACGTCCGAAGTGCCCCATGGGCACCCGCGCATTCTCGCGCTGGCCAATCAGAAGGGCGGTGTGGGGAAAACAACCACAGCGATCAACCTCGGCACCGCGCTCGCGGCGATCGGCGAGCGTGTCCTGATCGTCGATCTCGATCCCCAGGGCAACGCCTCGACCGGCCTCGGCATCGATCGCCGCAACCGCTCCTGCTCGACCTATGACGTCCTCATCGGTGAAGCTCCGCTGCGTGAAGCCGTGGTGTCGACCGCAGTGCCGCGGCTGCACATCGCGCCCTCGACCATGGACCTCTCAGGCCTCGAGCTCGAACTCGGCACCACGCCCGGCCGCGCCTTCAAGCTGCGCGATGCGATCGGCGCGCTCAACAACAACGTCTCGCCGGATGCCGACTACACCTATGTGCTGATCGACTGCCCGCCCTCGCTGAACCTGCTCACGGTCAACGCGATGGCGGCATCCGACGCGATCCTGGTGCCGCTGCAGTGCGAGTTCTTCGCGCTCGAAGGTTTGTCGCAATTGCTGCAGACGGTGGAGCAGGTGCGCTCGACGCTGAATCCGAACCTGTCGATCCACGGCATCGTGCTGACCATGTTCGACTCGCGCAACAATTTGTCGAATCAGGTCGTCGCCGACGTCCGCCAGTTCATGGGCGAGAAGGTCTACAAGACCATGATCCCGCGCAACGTGCGCATCTCGGAAGCGCCGTCCTATGGCAAGCCGGTGCTGGTCTACGATCTCAAATGCGTCGGCAGCGAAGCGTATTTGCGGCTCGCCACCGAAGTGATCCAGCGCGAGCGCGAGCTGCGCGTCACGCATTGACGGTGCCGTAGGGCGGGTTAGCGCAGCGTAACCCGCCGATCTCTCGCCGCGAACAAACCTGTGGCGGATTACGCTTCGCTGATCCGCCCTACGATTCGAAATTCAGTTCTGGAGTGCTGCACCGTGAATCCAAGGGAGCTGGCGATGGCCGATGAAGCGCGTTCGCGACTGGGCCGGGGTCTTGCAAGTCTGATCGGTGATGTCGGCGGTGAGGCCCAGCATGTCGATCGTCCGCGTGCGCAGCGCAAGGTGCCGATCGAGTTCATCAAGGCCAACCCGCGCAATCCGCGCCGCACCTTTTTGGATACGGAGCTTAGAGAGCTCAGCGAGTCCATCAAGCAGCACGGCGTGATCCAGCCGATCGTGGTTCGCCCCGTCAAGGGCGCACAGGATCGTTTCGAGATCATCGCCGGCGAACGGCGCTGGCGCGCCTCGCAGATGGCCGGCCTGCACGAGGTGCCGATCGTCCCGGTCGACATCAGCGACAGCGACGCGCTCGAGTTCGCGATCGTCGAGAACGTGCAGCGCGAAGATCTCAACCCGATGGAAGAGGCGCAGGGCTATCACGCGCTCGCCAACGAGTTCAAACGCAGCCAGGAAGACATCGCCAAGGTCGTCGGCAAGAGCCGCAGCCACGTCGCCAACATGATGCGCCTGACCAAGCTGCCGGCCGAGGTTCAGGCCCTCATCGCGACCGGCGAGCTGACGGCGGGTCACGCCCGCGCACTGATCGGCGTGCCGGATCCGCTCGCCGCCGCCAAGCGCATCGTCGAAGAAGGTCTCAACGTCCGCCAGGCCGAGGCGCTCGCGCATGAAGAGGGCGTGCCGGAGCGCAAGCCGCAAAAGGCGCGCAGCACCGGGGCCAAGGAAAAGGACCCCGATACGATCGATCTCGAAAAGCGCGTCAGCGATGCGCTCGGTCTCAAAGTGACCGTCAATCACCGCGACCCGGGCGGTTCGGTGCAGATCAGCTACAGCAACCTCGATCAGCTCGACGAGGTGATGAAGCGGCTGGCGAAGGGCGCGCTGTAGGTCACCGCATCCATTCTCTTGTCCCGGACGTGCTGCAACGCGCAGCGTTGCTGCGCAGAGCCGGGACCCAGAAGGCCAAGAGGAAGATTGCAGATGCATGGGCCCCGGCTCTGCAGCGCACCGCTAAGAAGCGCTGCGCTGCGTCCGGGGCACGAGAGCGGAGGCCTACCCCCGCCGCCTCGCATTCGCGGCGATCGCCATCAGCGTGCGCTGGGCGATGGCGGCGGCGAGGGTGGATTGCTTGCGGGTGTCGAGGGCTGCGGTCGCAAGCTGCTCGATCACGGCGGCGAGCTTTGCCACGCTGAAATTGCGTAGCGCCGTCTCGACCGCGGGCTTTCGTGAAAAATGCAGGCGCGGATAGCCGCCGTCGAGCACGGCGGAGGCAGGCTGGCCGTCGGCGATCGCGAGCGCCGATTTGTGCAGCCAGGCGGCCTGGCGCTGCGCCGCCGAGATGATCACGCCGGGATAGGTGCCGGCGATCATGGCCTTGGCGAATTCGGTCTCGACGACATCAGGACGGCCGGCAAAGGCACCGTCGACGATCGGGTCGAGCTTCAGCTCCGAAGCGTCGGCGACCACGGACATCACGTCGTCCAGCGTGATCTCGCCTTGGCCATGCGCGTAGAGCGTGAGCTTGCGCAGCTCGTTGCGCGAGGCCTGGCGGTCACCGCCGAGGAACGACATCAGCGCCGCGCGGGCGTCCTGCGCGATGCGCAAATTGGCGATACGCAGCTCGTCTTCCATCAGCTTGGCGAGATCGCGCTCGGTGTCGGGATAGCAGCCGATCGCCACGGCGGCCTTGGCTTTCTCGCAAGCCTTGCGCAATGGCGATTCCGGGCGCAGCTCGCCGGCCTCGATCACGATGCGGCAATCCTTCACGTTCATTTCGGCAAGCGTGTCGATGCCGCTGGCGAAGCTGCGCGAGCCTGCGCGGATGCGGATGGCGCGGCGGCCGCCGAACAGCGGCACGGTCATGGCTTCGTCGACGAGGCGGGACGGCTCGGCGGAGAGCTCATCGCCATCGAGTTTGACCAGTGAGAAGGGATCGTTGGTATCGTCGACGGCCGAGGCGATCAGCGCATCCGCGCGCTCGCGCACGAGGCCGGCGTCGGGGCCGTAGAGCAGGATGATCGGACGGCCCGCATCGGGGCGGGCGAGGAAGCTGTCGATCTCTTTTCCACGCAGCGCGACCATGGCCTAGATCGTCATTCCGGCGCGCGCGAAGCGCGAACTACGGTGCGCATGCACACCTGAGAATCCAGAGATTGTTGATCGAGATTCCGGGTTCACGCTGTGCGTGCCCCGGAATGACGGGAGTGAGTTTAAGTGCCCGCGGTGAAGAACGAGGCGAGCCGGGTGGTGATGCTCTCGGCGATCTCGTTGGCGGCGCGATCCTCGGCATCGCGCACGGCGCGGGTGCGCGAGAAGCGCTGATAGGACCCCGGCATGTCGTAGGACACGCGTGAGAAGGTCGAGCCGGTCATGACGGACTTGCCGGTCGCAACCTCGACCAGATTGTACTGGGCGTCGATGCCGAGATTTTCGCTGGTCGGCAATCCCGTCGTGGCGCTGACGATCAGCGAGGAGCGGCTGGTGGTGAAGCGGATGTCCAGCTTGTGGGTCGGCGGCATGCCCGTCGCGCTACCGTAGAGCTTGAAGGCCAGCGCGTTGCGGATTTCGACCCCGACGCGGGCCTCTCGGGAGGCATTGGGCTTGCTGATCGGGGGCAGCTCGACGCCCATCAGCTTCTCGCGCAGGCCGGGGGTGCCGTCGCTCCGCTCGGCATACATCGGCTGGAAGCAGCCGGCCGTCAACGCGGCCAAGGCGGCGACCGCCAGCAAGCGGGCTGCGATGCGGATCCTAGCCGACAACATTTACGATCCTCTTGGGGACGATGATCACCTTGCGGACGGGCTTGCCGTCCAGGGCCAGCTTTACCGCATCGAGGGCCAAAACGGCAGCCTCGATTTCCGGATTCTCGGCCGTTGTTGCAACTGTGACCTCACCCCGCTTCTTGCCGTTGACCTGAACCACCAGGGTCACGCTGTCTTCAACCAGCAAATCGCGTTCGATTTGGGGCCAATTGGCCTCGGAAACCAGCCCCTTCTGGCCCAGAACCTGCCAGCACTCCTCGGCGAGGTGGGGCATCATCGGGGAGAACAGCTGGACCAGGATCTGGCCGGCCTCCCGGATCGCCCAAGCCAAATCGGGAGCCAGGCCGGCCGCCGGCTGGCCGGGGCGCTGCAGGATTTCCGAGAAGATATTGGCGAACTCGCGGATATGGGCGAGGCAGACATTGAAGTGCAGCCGCTCGATCCCGGTGGTGACCTTGTCCAGCGCGCCATGGGCGGCCTTGCGCAAGGCGGTCGCGTCGGGGCCGAAGCTGGCCGGCCGGGCCGCCGGCGCGTCCTTGCCAGACTCGACGGAATCGTTCACCAGCCGCCACAGCCGCTGCACGAAGCGCGAGGCGCCCTGGACGCGCTCATCGCTCCAGATCACGTCGCGGTCGGGCGGGGAGTCCGACAGCATGAACCAGCGGGCGACGTCGGCCCCATAGGTCTCGATGATGTCGTCGGGGTCGACCGTATTCTTCTTCGACTTCGACATCTTCTCGATCGGGCCGATCGTGACCGACTCGCCGGTGCTGAGCAGCGTGGCGCGGCGGTCGTTGCCGGCGCCTTCAACCTTCACTTCGGCCGGCTGCGCCCAGCTGCCGTCGGCCTTCTGGTAGGTCTCGTGCACCACCATGCCCTGCGTGAACATGCCGGCGAACGGCTCGTCCAGCGCAAGGTGGCCGGTTGCCTTCATGGCGCGGGTGAAGAAGCGGCTATAGAGCAGATGCAGGATCGCGTGCTCGACGCCGCCGATATACTGGTCGACCGGCAGCATCCGGTTGGCCACGTTGGGCGTCGTCGGCGCATTTTCGTTCCAGGGATCGGTGAAGCGCGCAAAATACCAGGACGAATCCACGAAAGTGTCCATGGTGTCGGTTTCGCGGCTCGCCTTGCCGCCGCATTTCGGGCAGGTGACGTGCTTCCAGGTCGGGTGATGGTCGAGCGCGTTGCCCGGCTTGTCGAAGCTCACATCCTCCGGCAGCACCACGGGCAGGTCGGCATCCGGCACCGGCACCACATCGCATGTCGGGCAATGGATGACGGGAATCGGGCAGCCCCAATAGCGCTGACGTGAGATGCCCCAGTCGCGCAGGCGGAAATTGACCTGCCGCTCGCCGACCGGCGCGTTGCCGCGCAGCTCGGTTTCCAGGCGCTTTGCGACCTCGTCCTTGGCCTGATCGATCGTCATGCCGTCGAGGAAGCGCGAATTGATCATGCGGCCGTCACCGTCATAGGCGGTGTCGGTGATCACGAATGTCTTCGGGTCCTGGCCTTCCGGGCACACGACGGGCGTGTTGCCGAGATTGTACTTGTTGACGAAATCGAGGTCGCGCTGGTCGTGGGCGGGGCAGCCGAAAATGGCGCCGGTGCCGTATTCCATCAGCACGAAGTTCGCGACATAGACCGGCAGCTTCCAGCTCGGGTCGAACGGATGCACCGCGCGGATGCCGGTGTCGAAACCCTGCTTCTCCGCGGTGTCGATGATCGACTGTGCGGTGCCGATCTTCTTGATGTCCGCGATGAATTCCGCGAGCTTCGGGTTCTTCGCGGCTGCTGCCTGCGCCAGCGGATGATCCGCCGAGATCGCCATGAACTTCGCGCCGAACAACGTGTCAGGGCGCGTCGTGAAGATCTTCAGCTCGCTCTCGCCGGCGGGCGTCGTCGCCTGATCCAGCGCGAAACGAATCAGCAGGCCTTCCGAGCGGCCGATCCAGTTGCGCTGCATCAGCCTGACCTTGTCGGGCCAGCGGTCGAGCCCGTCCAGCGCCGACAGCAATTCCTGCGAGTACTTCGTGATCTTGAAGACCCACTGGCTCATCTCGCGCTGCTCGACGATCGCACCGGAGCGCCAGCCGCGCCCGTCGATCACCTGCTCGTTGGCGAGCACGGTCATGTCGACCGGATCCCAGTTGAGCTTGCGCTTCTCGCGCTCGGCCAGACCTGCGGCGAGCATGTCCAGAAACATCTTCTGCTGATGCTTGTAGTAGCTGGGATCGCAGGTCGCGAATTCGCGGCTCCAGTCCAGCGACAGCCCGATCGAGCGGAGCTGCTTCTTCATCGCGGCGATGTTGTCGTAGGTCCAGGCTTTCGGCGCGACCTTGCGCTCGATCGCGGCATTCTCGGCCGGCAGGCCGAAGGCGTCCCAGCCCATCGGGTGCAGCACGTTGAACCCCTTGGCGCGCATGAAGCGGGCCAGCACGTCACCCAGCGTGTAATTCCGGACATGGCCGATATGGATGCGCCCGGACGGGTAGGGGAACATCTCGAGCACATAGTATTTCGGCCGCGAATCGTCGTTTCGGGAGACGAAGATCGCCTGTTCGTCCCAGAGGCGTTGCCAGCGCGGTTCGGCGTCGCGGGCGTTATAGCGTTCGGAGGTCATGGAATCGTTGGGGTTTTCGTGGGTTCGGCCGTCTCAAGACGGCGGACTAGGCCATAGAAGTCCTCAAGGGGTCAATGGGTTGCCGCGATCTGGAACCATGACCGTCGCCTCCGCATAACTACGAGGATCGGTGTTGGCGTGTGATTAAGGGCTCGATGCCAATTTGCGGTCCGACAGGACCCCGTGACCGCGATGGATTCAAGCTTCGACGATCCCGACTACGACTATGCCGCCTCCATCGCCGGACGGGCGATGCGCAGCATGGCCGAACAGCGGATTGCGCCGACGCCGGCTAATTTTGCGGTGTGGTATCAGTATTTCGCGGGCAGCCACGACGATTTGCGCAACGCGATCGACCTGTTGATCGACCACAACCGTCCCTTCGACGCCCGGACCAATCAGGACCTGTTCGAGACCTACATCGCGCCCCAGGCGAGTGCCGTCGCAGCCGACACGTCCGAGCGGCTGCAGGCCCTCATGAGTGCGGCCAAGGAATTCCTGGCGACCGCGATCGCTGACAACCATTCGCAGATGCAGGTCATCAGCCAGGTGGCGGACCAGGGCAAGGCCGGCGTCGATCCGAAGGCGCTGGTCGCCCAGCTCATGAACGAGCTGGCGCGGGCCGCAACAAGGGCGACGCGGCTGGAAGAGGGTTTTGCGGAAAAGACCCGCGAACTCGACGTGATTCGCGATTCGCTATCGAGGTCCGAGGAGCGCGCCCGGACCGACACGCTGACGGGCCTCGCAAACCGGCGTGCGCTCGACGAATTCCTGCGCAAGGCGCAGACGACCGCAGCATGGGGCGAGCCGCTCAGCGTGCTGCTGCTCGACGTCGATCACTTCAAAGTCTTCAACGACAATTTTGGCCACGGCGTCGGCGACCAAGTGCTGCGCCTGATGGCGAAGGTGCTTCGCGAAAAGGTTCGCGCGCAGGATCTCCCGGCCCGCTACGGCGGCGAGGAGCTGATCGCGGTGCTGCCGGATGCCGATCTTGCCACTTGCACCGAGATCGCCGAGCGGATCAGGCGCGCCATCGCCGAATGCAGGATCACCCGTCGCTCGACCGGCGAGACCCTGCCCAATATCAGCGTGTCGATTGGCGTGGCGCAGTACCGGATGGGCGAAGCGATCACGGACCTGATCGAGCGCTGCGACCGCGCGCTCTATCTCGCCAAGGGCGGCGGCCGCAATCGCGTGGTGACGGAGATCGAGCTCGATCGCGCGGGAGCTGCAGGCTAGCCGCGGACCTCGGAATGAGGCGTCAGCCCGCCATCGCGATCTCGGCCGCGCCGTGGTCGATCACCAGGATGCCGTGCTCGACGACGTTGTTGCGGCCGCGATGTTTTGCCGCGTAGAGCGCGGCGTCGGCGGCTTCGATCAGATCGCCGGGACGCAAGGCCTCGTTGGGCCTGGTCGCGGCAACGCCGATCGAGACCGTGACGATCATGTGGGCTGACGTGATGTGCGGCAGGCAGAGCTTCAGCACGGCCGCACGCACCAGCTCGCCGATTTCGACGGCGCGCGTCACGTCGGTGTTCGGCAGCAACAGGCAGAATTCCTCGCCGCCATAGCGGGCCGCGAAGCCCATGTTGTCGGCGGCAATGCCGGACAGGGATTCGCCGAGGCGGGTCAGGCAGGAATCGCCTTCGAGATGGCCATAGGTGTCGTTGAACAGCTTGAAATGATCGACGTCGATCATCAGCAGCGCGAGCTCGCTGCCATATTGCTGCGCGCGCATCCATTCGAAGTCGAGCCGGCTCTGGAAACCGCGGCGGTTGGCGAGCCCCGAGAGCATGTCGATCGAGGCCATCACTGTCAGCCTGTCGTTGCTCGCGATCAGCTCGCGCTCGCGCTGGCTCAGCTGCGCGGCCATCGCGTTGAACGCGCGCGCCAGCGGCACGAACTCGGCCGGCAGGCGATTGCGCGCCGCGCGGGCCGAAAGATCACCCTCGCCGAGACGCTTGGCCATGTCGACGAGCATCTCGATCGGCTTGATCACGAGTTTCTCGGCGGCGATCAGCGCGCCGAGCAGGACGAACACGACGACGAAAGCGAGCTGGAGATAGGCGGTGCGGATGTCGCGGCTGACCGCTTCGGACACCTTGTCTTCGTCGATGCTTGCGATCAGGCGGGCATTGGTGCCCGCGATGCGGATGTAACTGACCGCGCGGCGGGAGCCGTCGGCGGCAAGGAACGACAGCGCACCCTCGTCCTGGTCGGACCGCAGCGCGCGATCGGCGATCGCGGACATCAGCGGCAAATTGTCGAGGGGGCGGCCGACCGCGCTGTGCTGATCGGCGGGGGCGGCGAGCACGGTGCCTGCGCTGTCGACCAGCACGGCGGTGATGCCGGCGCGGCCGCCCAGATTGCTCATCACCTTCGACATCCAGTCGAGATTGACGGTGGCGAGCACGACGGCATCGGGCACGCCACTGAAGGCGGACACCGGATAGACCGCCATCACGGTCGGCGTCGGTACCGGCCGCGACAGGATGAAATCGCTCAGCACGAAGCGGTGGCTTTCCTGGGCCTGCTGAAAGTAGGGCCGGTCGCTCAGGTCGAGGCCGACATACATGTTGTTGGTGGCGCATTGAATGCGTCCGTCCTGGCCGGCGATCAAGAGCGTGCGGATCCAGGGCAGGTTCGACGGCAGGCTCGCGCGCAGCACGTCGCAGCTCTTGCTGACGCCGCCGGCGGAGGCGCGAATGAAGGCCTCCGATTTCAGGATGGTCTCGACCGACGAGATCACCTCGCGCTGCGCATCGGCGCTGTGTCTCGCGACGGTGGTGAACTCAGTCGTGGCCTGAGCGATCTGCCGCGTACGGGTGTCTTCGAGCGAACGGATGCGCTCCAGCATCAAGGGCGCCACCAGAATCACCGCGAGCAGCGCCAGGCGCGCCCGGATTCCGAGAACCTGCTTGAGTTTCGCTCGTTTGCGGTTGAGACTAATGCTTGCCATCTTCGCTACCCACCCCGCATGCCAAGGTAAAGCGAAGGGTTCAAAAACTCTTTCTTGAACTCGGTAAAATTGGACTTACCTCGGTTAGGACCACGGCCAATCGACCTCATGACAGAAGCCAATACCGCGCCGGTAACCGGCCATTCACCAAACGCGCTCGCCGCGGTCGAGGCCGAGATCGCTCGCGCCTGCAAGGATGCGCGACGCGATCGTACCTCCGTGACGCTGATCGCGGTGTCCAAGACTTTCGCCGCGGATGCCATTATCCCGATCATCGACGCCGGACAGCGCGTATTTGGCGAGAATCGGGTGCAGGAGGCCAAAAGCAAATGGCCCGCGTTAACGTCTGCTTACCCCGGCATCGCGTTGCATCTGATCGGCCCGCTGCAATCCAACAAGGCGAAAGAAGCGGTCGCGCTGTTCGATGCGATCCATTCGGTCGACCGTCCGAGCATTTGCCAAGCGTTAGCCAAGGAAATCGAATCCCAGAACAAGCACCCCCAGCTCTTCGTCCAGATCAACACCGGCGAGGAGCCGCAGAAGGCCGGCATCCCGCCCGGCGAAGCCGACGCCTTCCTCGCCAGCTGTCGCGACACCTATGGGCTGACGATCTCCGGCCTGATGTGCATCCCGCCGGTCGACGAGCCGCCGGCGGCGCATTTCGCTCTGACCGCCAAGATCGCCGCGCGCAATGGTTTGACGAATCTCTCGATGGGCATGAGCGCGGATTTCGCCAACGCGATCATGCTGGGCGCGACCCATGTGCGCGTGGGCAGCGCGATCTTCGGGCATCGGTAGTTGATGTCGTCCCGGACAAGCGCAGCGAAGCGGAGCGCAGATCCGGGACCCATACCGCGTGATCTCGGATTGGCGAATGGTCTTCGTACCGGCGAGAGTTAGGTAAGCTCCGGTCTTCGCCAAACTCCTCCCTGGGGCTATGGGTCCCGGATCTGCGCTCCGCTTGTCCGGGACGACAGCGGAATTTGCCGCGCCTACACGAACCCCACCGACACCTTCCCCAACACCCCAAAGTCCACCGCCATGTGATCGCCGGCCTGGATCGGCAGCGGCGGATGGCAGGTGCCTGTCGTCACGACCTGCCCTGCCCGCAAGGTGATGCCGAGCCCGGAGAGCTCGTTGGCAAGCCAGGCGAGCGCGGCGCGGGGATCGTCGAGCACGTTCTTGCCGTGACCGATGTAGCGCTCGCCGCGCAGCGTGATCACCGGCCGCTCCTCGACGAGATCCATCGCGCGCCAGTCCGCGGACGTCGCCGGCCCCAGCACGAACAGATGCGCGCAGGCATTGTCGGCGATCAGCTGCGCCTCGCCGGCGCGGGCGAAATCGGCAAAGCGCGAATCCGGAATTTCGATCGCCGGATGGAAACTGTCGACGGCGGCCAGCACCTCCTCGACCGTGTACGGCGCTGCGCGCGGCGGCAGATCGCGTGCCATGCGGAAGGCGAATTCCGGCTCACCGACGCGCATCTCGTTGCCCTTCATCGCGGCGGTGCCGCCGTCGGCGATCACGGTATTGCTCATGATGCGACCGGCCAGCGGTCCCGTGACGTTGATGTGCGTCTGTCCTGAGACGCTCGTGGCCGCGATCTTCCAGCCGAACAGCCTTCCGAACGACTGGGTCTCGACCGCAGCCTGGATGGCGTAACCTTCAGCGCGGCTCTGCGGCCGCAACCGCGCCTCCAGCGCGTCGAGCTTGGAGCCGTCGCGACAATGTTGAACGAGCACACGCGAGGCAGCCGCGATCTGATCCCTGTCGAGCATGCATCCTCACCCGATGATGATTTTTGTCTTTGGTCCGAGCCGCCGCAGCAATTGCAGCATTGCAGCCTTCGTCATGGAGACGCAGCCCGCGGTCGGGCCGAAATTGTC
>NZ_JXDL01000001.1:4926533-5035227 GCF_001590795.1 Bradyrhizobium sp. AT1 | reverse complement strand
CAGGTGCAAAAATACCGCGCTGCCACGGCCGGCGATCCGTGGCCTCGTATTGTGGTCGATTTCGATGATGAAGTCATAGAGATGGTCGGTGCGCTTCAGCCGGTCACCGCCCTGCCCCTCGCCGAGCCGGATGCCCTGATTGTAGTGGCGGTCTCTGGGATCCTCGCACCAGGCGTCGGCTGCGGTGATGGTCCGGGCCGGCAAGAAGCTCTGCGGCCGGCTGTGGCGGTCGCCCCGCCACCACAACCGTCTGGGATGGAAGCTGCCCCTGGGGGTGCCGCCGTCGCCCTCGCGTTTATTGGCCAGGATGCCGCCCCGCCCCAGCGCGACCGGGATGGTCAGCGACCCCGCCGTCAGCCAGCCTCTGCGCGGATTCCCGGCCGCAGGCTTAACGCGGATCGCGGAAAGTGGGCCGGCGCTTCGATTCATGGTGTAACCAACTGAAGCTGCTTTGTTTTTCATGTGAACGTGCAATGTCGAATTCATTACAGGACATTCATCAAAACGCCCTGCTATTCTGAGTTAGAGTGGTTCCGGCTTGTGAATCGGTGACCGCCCACTACTTCAACACGAACAACAATAACAACAGCGACCCCCTAAACTTCCCTCACGGCTGGGTGCAGCATGGATGCGCGCCGAGTCGGACCCCAAAAGGATGACCCCCTATGGCCAATGCCCGCAAGATCCTGATCGTGGATGACGATACCGATCTTCGCGACACGTTGGTGGAGCAATTATCGCTACACGAAGAGTTCGAAGCCTCCGCCGTCGATACCGGCGCCAAGGGTGCGAGCGCCGCCAAGGCCAATGCCCCCGATCTCGTTCTGATGGATGTCGGTCTGCCCGACACCGACGGCCGCGAAGTGGTCCGCTCGTTGCGCAAAGGCGGATTCAAGGCCCCGATCATCATGCTGACCGGGCACGACACCGATTCCGACACGATTTTGGGGCTGGAATCCGGTGCCAACGACTATGTGGCCAAGCCCTTCCGCTTCGCCGTCCTGCTGGCCCGCATCCGCGCCCAGCTCCGCCAGCACGAAGCCAGCGAGGACGCGGTGTTCTCGGTCGGCCCCTATTCCTTCCGGCCCGGCTCCAAGATGCTCACCGCCGCCAATGCGCGCAAGGTGCGGCTCACGGAGAAGGAGACCGCCATCCTCCGCTTCCTCTACCGCGCCGGCCAGATGCCGGTGTCGCGTGAGACCCTGCTCCAGGAGGTCTGGGGCTATAATTCCGGCGTCACCACCCACACGCTGGAAACCCACATCTACCGCCTGCGCCAGAAGATCGAGAAGGACGCCGCCAACCCGGAAATCCTGGTCACGGAAGCCGGTGGCTACAAGCTGGTGCCGTGATACGCTCGAAGGGCGTGCGAATCGTTTTAGATCGCATGCCCTTGAGCCTCGGATCTGAATGTCAATCGACGACGACGTAGCGCTTCTCGAGCGAGTCCCGACACTGCGCCTGTTGGGAGAGGCCTCGTTGCGCATGCTGGCGATCGGCTCCGAGCAGCGCAACTTCGTCCGCGGCGACACCCTGTTCAATCTCGGCGACGAAGCCGATGCCGGCTTCGTGGTCCAGCGCGGTGCCTTCCGGGTCGACGACGGCGCCGGCGCCGAGATGATCGCTGGTCCCGGCGCGTTGATCGGCGAGCTCGCGCTGGTCGTGCCGATGAAGCGGCCGTCGAGCGCGATCGCGCTGGAGCACTCCTCCGTCATTCGCGTTGCGCGCAGCCTGTTCCAGCGCGTGCTCGAAAGCGATCCTGCCGCGGCGGTGCGACTGCGCGATGAATTCGCGGTGCGGTCGAGCCAGATTGCCAGCGATATCTTGATGGCCGGCGCGAAGCTGACGTCGTAGGTCTCTCGTCATTCCGGGGCGCGCGCAGCGCGAGCCCGGAATCCATTCATCCACCAACTCTGCTGTTCAATGGATTCCGGGCTCGCGACTTCGTCGCGCCCCGGAATAACGACGGAGGCCTACACCTCCAGCGTCACCGTCACCGGCACGTGGTCCGACGGCCGTTCCCAGCTTCGCGCGTCGCGCAGAATCTTGAAATCGCTGACCGCATCCTTCAGCGCGCGCGAGACCCAGATGTGATCGAGCCGGCGGCCGCGGTCGCCGACGGTCCAGTCGGCGGAGCGATAGCTCCACCAGGTGTAGACCTTCTCCGACATCGGAATGCGGTCGCGTGCGACATCGACCCATTCGCCGGCTTCGAGCGCGGCCTTGAGCTTCTCGGTCTCGACAGGCGTATGCGAGACCACCTTCAGGAGCTGCTTGTGCGACCACACGTCGTTCTCGTGCGGGGCGACATTGAGATCGCCGACCAGGATGTGGCGGTCCTCCCCGCGGGGATGCAGCGGCTCGCACGCTTTCATCTCGTCGAGGAAGCGAAGCTTGTGATCGAACTTCTCGTTCAGCGCGGGATCGGGAATGTCGCCGCCGGCGGGGACATAGAAATTATGCAGCACCAGCGGCTTTGCGATATTGGCCTTCTCGCCGAACGACACCGAGATGTGCCGCGAATCCACCTTGTCGCAGAAGGTGCGGATGTCTTTCGATTCGAACGGAATCTTCGAGACGATGGCGACGCCGTGATAGCCCTTCTGCCCGTTCAGCGCGACGTGCTCATAGCCGAGCCGCTTGAAGCGCTTCAGCGGAAAGGCATCGTCGATGCACTTGGTTTCCTGCAGGCACAGCACGTCGGGGCGCGCGCTCTTGAGGAATTTCGCGACCAGGTCGATGCGCAGGCGCACCGAGTTGATGTTCCAGGTTGTCAGGGAAAAACGCATGAGGGATGCGTCTTAGCAAGCTCCCGTAGGGTGAGCAAAGGCGCAAAGCGCCGTGCCCACCGTCTTTTGGCTGGAAATCCTGGGCAAAGTCTCGTGCCCCGGGCGCAGCGCAGCACGAAGTGATGCGCTGCTGAACCGGGGCCCATCGTGCGGCATCCTGGGTCCCGGCTCTGCGCCGCACCGCTACGCGCTGCGTCGCGTCCGGGACACGAGACCGTCTATCCCGGCGCGGGCCCGTAATTGGTGAAGTCGATCTTGAACATGCTGGGGTCGAGCTTCTTGCTCGAATCCAGATTGTAGACCGCGATGGTGGTGTCGTAGCCCTGCGGGTCGGTGACGGTCCACTGCTTGAGCTGGCCGTCCTTGGCGCCGAACATGAGCAAGAGGCGGCTGGTGCCGACGAGGGCCTGCTTCTCCTCGATGGTGACGCTGACGAAGACGTCGTCGGCGGAGACGCCAACGACATTGGTGTCCTTCATCAGGTCGATGCGGTCGGACAAAAGAAAGCGCAGCGGCGTCTGCGACAACGGGTAGACGTCCTGCGTCGCGAGCTTGCGGTCGCGCACCACCAGCGAGGATCCGTCAGCGACGATGTCGATCGGGCTCGGCGCGTCATATTCGAAGCGCACCTTGCCCGGCTTCTGGATGTAGAAATCGCCCTGGGTCTTGCTGCCGTCGGGCCCAACCTGGACGAAATTTCCGACCAGCGTCGACAGCGACGACAGATAGGCGCTGACCTTGGCCGCCTGTGCCTTCTGGTTGGCATCGAAGGTCTGGAAGATGCTGCTCGGCACGTTGCGGCGCGGATCCGGGATCACCGGATTCGGCGGCGTCTGCGTCGCCCCGGTGACGGCGGGTCCACCGCCGCCGGATTGAGCACCGTCACGGCCCTTCGGCGCGGGCTTCGGAACCGGCACGGTCTGCGCGAGCGACGTCGCGGTCACCATCGCGGCAGTGACGAGCAGCACGCCGGCCATGCGCGCGCTCCGCGCGGCGATGGTGGCAGCGAATCGAATGTCCGGATGTCTGATCAACGCGTCGTCCTGTATGGCTGGGCGCCTTTTTAGCGTGATTTCGGGCAAAAGCAGATAACGATTTCGCGTGAAATGATGTGTCGAGGCGGCTGCCTCACATATGGCTGTCTTCTTCCTCGACCAGGATCTCGCGCTTGCCGGCGTGGTTGGCGGGTCCGACGATGCCTTCCAGTTCCATCCGCTCCATCAGCGAGGCCGCGCGGTTGTAACCGATCTGGAGCCGGCGCTGGATGTAGCTGGTCGAGGCCTTGCGGTCGCGTTTGACGATGGCGACGGCTTGTTGGAAAAGATCGCCGCCGCCGTCCGCGCCCATGCCGCTGGCGTCGAACACGGCGCCGCCGTCCTCGTCCTCGGTCGGCTCCTCGGCAGTCACGGCCTCGAGATATTCCGGTTGTCCCTGCGTCTTGAGGTGACGCACCACCTTCTCGACCTCGTCGTCGGAGGCAAAGGGTCCGTGCACGCGACTGATGCGGCCGCCGCCGGCCATGTAGAGCATGTCGCCCTGGCCGAGCAGCTGCTCGGCGCCCATCTCGCCCAGAATGGTGCGGCTGTCGATCTTCGACGTCACCTGGAAGGCGATGCGGGTCGGGAAGTTGGCCTTGATGGTGCCGGTGATGACGTCGACCGACGGACGCTGCGTCGCCAGGATCACGTGCAGGCCGGCGGCGCGCGCCATCTGGGCGAGACGCTGCACCGCGCCTTCGATGTCCTTGCCGGCGACCATCATCAGGTCGGCCATTTCGTCGACGATGATGACGATGTAGGGCAGCGGGTCGAGCGAGAGTTTTTCTTCCTCGTAGATCGCCTTGCCGGTCTCCTTGTCGAAGCCGGTATGCACCGTGCGCGTCGGCTCCTCGCCCTTGGCCTTCAGCTCGAGCAGGCGCGTGTTGTAGCCGTCGATGTTGCGCACACCGAGCTTGGCCATGTTCTTGTAGCGCTCTTCCATCTCGCGCACCGCCCATTTCAGCGCGACCACCGCCTTCTTCGGGTCGGTCACGACGGGCGTGAGCAGATGGGGAATGCCGTCATAGACGGAGAGTTCGAGCATCTTCGGATCGACCATGATCAGCCGGCACTGGTCCGGACGCAGCCGGTACACCAGGCTGAGGATCATGGTGTTGATCGCGACCGATTTGCCGGAGCCGGTGGTGCCGGCGATCAGCATGTGCGGCGTGCGCGCGAGATCGATGATGACGGGATCGCCGCCGATGGTCTTGCCGAGGCAGAGCGGCAGCTTCGCAACCGTCTCGGTCGCCTCCTTTGCGATCAGCAGTTCGCGCAGATAGACCTTTTCGCGATGCGCATTGGGCAGCTCGATGCCGATGGCATTGCGGCCGGGCACGACGGCGACACGTGCCGACAGCGCGCTCATCGAGCGGGCAATGTCGTCGGAAAGCCCGATCACGCGCGACGACTTGATGCCCGGCGCCGGCTCCAGCTCGTACAGCGTGACCACGGGCCCGGGGTTGGCCTTCACGATCTCGCCGCGCACGCCGAAATCCTGCAGCACGCCTTCGAGCGAACGCGAATTCGCTTCCAACTCGGCCTTGCTGAGCGGCTGGCGATCGCCGGCCTTGGGCGCGGCCAGCACGGACACCGACGGAAGCTCGAATTTGTCGGAGGATTTCTTGGCGGGGGCCTTCGGCGAAGCCTTCTTGCGCGGCGCGCGCGCGACGGGCTCCTCCTCTTCCTCCTCCTCGTCTTCCTCTTCCGCGTGCTGATCCTCGTCGTCCTCGTCTTCGGACTGCGGCGAGATCGAGGGCGCGGCGCGGCCGCCACCGAGATTCGGCTCCTGGCGGCTGAACGCCACAGCCTTGGTCTTCGGTCCGCTCGACACCAGCGAACGGTAGGCAGCACCACACAGCCAGATCAGCCGCGCCTTGGTGCTCATCAGCGCATGGAATAGCCAGCCCAGCGACACCGAACCGCGATCGCTCTCATCGTCCTCGTCGAGCGGCTTGTCGTCATCCTCGATCTCCGCGAGCTCGTCGTCATGCTCGCGGGCGCCAACACCGCAGGCGATCAGGAAGGTCGCGGCCATCGCGGCGAACAGGATCGTGCCAAGCACGATGCGATAGATCGTGCCGGGCGGCCCGAAAATCACCGCGGGCGCGCGCACCAGCGCATCGCCGACCACGCCGCCAAGACCGGTCGGCAGCGGCCATGCGCCGCCATGCGGCCAGCAGCTGACGAAGCCTGCCGCGATCACCGTGCAGAGAATCCAGGAGCCGAGCCGCAGCGCCTCACGGTCGAACGGGCGATGGGTCATCATGCGCCAGCCCCAGACCGCGACGGTCAGGACCAGCATGATCGCGCCGAGTCCGAGGATTTGCATCGCAAGATCGGCGCCGATCGCGCCGGCGTAACCGAGGATGTTGCGGATCGGCCTCGAGGTCGCGTGGCTCAGGCTGGGATCCTGCACCGACCAGGTCATCAGCGCCGCTGTGGCGACGCCGGACAGTGCGATCAGGCCGAGGCCGGTGAGCTCGCGCATGCGGCGCGCGAGGCCCTCTCGGATCGATGGCGGCAGATGGCCGACCAGTGGAATGACACGTTCGATTGCCGACATGCTCATGGGCCCCGCCTAACCCAGAGTCTCGACCAGGCGATGCAGCGCCTGCGCCGTGGTCTCGCCGTCCTGCACCAGCGCAAGGCGAATGTAGCCCGCGCCGGGATTGGATCCGTCAGGCTGCTGCCGCGCCAGGAAGCTGCCGGGCACCACGCGCACGCCGGCTTCCCTGAAGAGTTTCAGACACACCGACACGTCGTCGCCGATCGCGGACGTGTTGAGCCAGACGCAGAAGCCGGCGGCGGGCCGGCGATAACCGTAGCGATTGCCGATGATCTGGTCGGCGAGATCGAACTTGATTCGGTAGAGCCTGCGGTTCTCCTCGACATGCGCTTCGTCGCCATAGGCAAAGGTTGCGACGTGCTGCAGCGGCACCGGCACCTGCGGAGCAGCGATGTTGCGCAGCTCCAGGAACATGCCGATGAATCTCTTGTCGCCGGCGGCGAAGCCGACGCGCAGGCCGGGCAGGTTCGAGCGCTTCGACAGCGACTGGAACGCGGCCACGCGGGTGAAATCCGCGCCCGCGCATTCAAGCGCGCTGCCCGGAGCTTCGCGGGTGTAGATCTCCGAATAGCATTCGTCGCTGAGGATCATGAAGCCGTAGCGATCGGCGAGGCCCTTCAGGCGCGCGAAGTAGTCGCGCGAGGCGACCGAGCCCTGCGGATTGGCGGGCGAAGCCAGATAGAACGCCACGGTGCGCGCCAGCGTCGCCTCGTCGATGGCGTCGAGATCGGGCAGGAAGCCGTTTTCGACGGTGGTCGGCAGATGGACTGGCTCGCAGGCGGCAGCCAAGGCGCCGGCGCCATAGACCGGATAGAACGGGTTCGGCATCAGGATGGCGGGCGTGCCGGGACGCGGGCCGACATAGCGCTTTGCCGCGATGGCGGCGAGGAACAGGCCCTCGCGGCTGCCATTGAGGACGAGAATCTCGCTTTTGGGGTCGAGCGGCCGCGGCAGCCTGAATCGCGACGACAGCCAGGTGCTTGCGGCCTGACGGAACGGGTCGGTGCCCTGGTTCATCGGGTAGCGGCCGAAATCGGCGATATGCTTGGCCAGCACCGGGCCGACGAAATCGGGCACGGGATGCTGCGGTTCGCCGACGGCGAGCGAAATCAAGGGCTTGCCGGGCTGATGCGGCGCCAGCAGCTCGTTCAGCCGGACGAAGGGCGAGCGTTCGGTATCGGAGCTTCCACCGGCCTGCGGCGCGCGGGATGAAGCGGTCATGACCATTCTGGGCGCCAGTACTCTTGGAACAGCCGGTCGCAGCACGGCGCCGGCGGGAAGCGGTTCAGTTCACCATAGATAGGGCGAGGTTAAGACGCGATTAACCATCGGTCGGCAGGTGCGTCCAGAGCTGGAATATTGAGGCCGGATAACAACGGGATGCGGGCGTGTTCGGGGGCTGCGTCATGGCCGGGCTTGTCCCGGCCATCCACGCCTTTCGGGCAGCACTCAAGAACGTGGATGCCCGGGACAAGCCCGGGCATGACGAGCTTGGCGAGGCTCCCGGCCTCAGTGTCCCGGGAGCTTCTCGAACGTCTTCATGCCCGCCGGGATCGCGTGGAACTCCTGGCTGTCGCAAGTGTAGATCGCCATTTGCGGATGGAACTGCGTGGGATCGTCCAGCGTGCCGACCTTCAGGATCGCAGCGGGCAGGCCCGGGACCTTGGTCACCAGATGGGTGCCGCACTCGGCGCAGAATTCGCGCGTGACGGCGCGTTCGAGGTCCTTGCGGGTAAACTGCTTGGGCTGACCCTTGGTGTAGCTGAAGCCGGCCGCCGGCATCGCGATGAAGGTGTTGGGCGCGCCGCCCGAGATGTACTGGCACTCGCGGCAGTGACACTGGGCCTGCATCATCGGGTCGCCCTCGGCCACGTAGCGCACTTCGCCGCAATAGCATCCGCCTTCCAAACGCATGACGACCTCCCGATTATCGTTTCTTGTGGTCGATATTTCTGCGCCGGCGGTGCGGAATGGCAATCCCTTTCTTCACGTGCCGATCAAAAGAAAGGGGCTCCAGCTTGCGCTGGAGCCCCTCAACGGTCAGGGCATTGCCGGGTATGTGCCCGAACCGTAGTTGTGGACGCGGTCTCCGGGGAGACCGCGGCCGGGAGGAGTTACATGTTGTAGGCGCGCTCGGTGTGCTCGGTGATGTCGAGGCCTTCACGCTCGCTCTCGACATTGGTGCGCAGACCGACGATCACGTCGACGACCTTGTAGAGGATCGCCGAGCCGACGCCCGACCACACCAGCGTGGTGCCGACGCCCCAGATCTGGGACATCATCTGCGCCGCGAAGTCGTAGTCGGCGACCTTCGGCGGGATCGCGGTGTAGTCGATGATGCCGGCGCCGCCGAGGGCGGGGTTGACGAGAATGCCGGTGCCGAGGGCGCCGACAATGCCGCCGACGCAGTGCACGCCGAACACATCGAGAGAGTCGTCATAGCCGAGCGCGTTCTTCACGACGGTGCAGAAGAACAGGCAGACGACGCCGACGATGAGGCCGAGGACGATCGCGCCCATCACGCCGGAGAAGCCGGCGGCGGGGGTGACAGCCACGAGACCCGCGACAGCGCCGGAGATGACGCCGAGCACCGAGGGATGACCCTTGATGATCCACTCCGCGAACATCCACGACAGCGCGGCGGCCGCGGTGGCGACGAAGGAGTTGGTCATGGCGAGCGCAGCGCCGCCATTGGCTTCGAGGTTGGAGCCGGCGTTGAAGCCGAACCAGCCGACCCAGAGCAGCGAGGCGCCGATCATCGACATGGTCAGCGAGTGCGGAGCCATCAGCTCCTTGCCGTAACCGACGCGCTTGCCGATCAGGAGAGCGCCGACGAGGCCCGCGATGCCGGCGTTGATGTGCACCACGGTGCCGCCAGCGAAGTCGATCGCGCCCTTCTTGAAGATCCAGCCGGCGTCGGCGTTGATCTCGTCGAGCTTGGCCTGGGCGGCGGTCTTGGCCGCCGCGTCAGTGGCCGCGGCAAGCGCCTTGGCAGCGTCCTGGATCATGTCCGGGCCCGGCCAGTACCAGACCATGTGCGCGATCGGGAAGTAGATCAGCGTGACCCAGAGCGGGATGAACAGTGCGATCGCCGAGAACTTCATGCGCTCGGCGAAGGCGCCGACGATGAGGGCGGGCGTGATCGCCGCGAAGGTCATCTGGAAGCACATGTAGATGAGCTCCGAGATGTTGGCGTCGACCGAGAAGGTCGCGGCCTTCGAGTCGGTGGTGACGCCCATCATGAAGGCCTTGGAGAAGCCGCCGATGAAGTCGGAGCCGCCGGTGAAGGCGAGGCTGTAGCCGTACACGGCCCAGATCACGGTGACGATGCAGACGGTGTAGAACACCTGCATCAGCACCGAGAGCATGTTCTTGGAACGGACGAGGCCGCCGTAGAACAGCGCGAGGCCGGGGATCGTCATCAACAGCACCAGCACTGTCGATGTCAGCATCCAGGCGTTGTCTCCCTTGTTGACCGTTGGCTCGGCATAGGCTGCGGTCGCAGCGAACAGGCCGACTGCGAGAGCCGCCAATCCCGCGCCATAGGGACGCTTGAACGTCATATTATTTACTCCTGATTGGATAAGGTTGAGCGCGAAATCAAAGGGCCGCGGCATCGGCCTCGCCGGTGCGGATGCGCACCGCGTGGTCGAGGTTGATGACGAAGATCTTGCCGTCGCCGATCTGTCCGGTCTTGGCGGCGGACGTGATGGCGTCGATGGTCTTGTCGACCTGGTCGGAGGCGACAGCGACCTCGATCTTGATCTTGGGCAGAAAGCTCACGGCATATTCGGCGCCGCGATAGATTTCCGTATGGCCCTTTTGGCGGCCATACCCCTTGACTTCCGTCACCGTGAGACCGTGAACGCCGATGGCGGTCAGGGCGTCACGGACTTCTTCCAGCTTGAATGGCTTGATAATCGCCATAACAATTTTCATGGGTCCTATCCCCGCTTGGGCCCGGTCCGGACATGGCCGGGCGTTCTCGACTGGTTCGCCACGAGGGAGAAGTTCACTACGCGGGCACAGCCAGGACCCTTAGAATCAAATGCCGTGCCAGATCAGGCGCGTTGCCTAACGGACTATGAAGACGGGGGTTTTCGCGTTTGGCGGGTATTGCGGTGCGGTGCGCTATTCCGTCGCGCCCAAAACGTGGTCATACCTGCTCAAAATGCGAGCAAGACAGGCTGCCGACACAATGTTGCTCATGTGTCGAGCAGCCGGAAGGTAATTACGTAGCGTTGAAGCTTATTGCAGCGCTTCGCCGTGCTGCGAAATATCCAGCCCCTCGAGCTCGTGCTCACGGGATACGCGCAGGGGCACGAACAGGCCGACCAGCTTGAGCAGGATGAAGCTCACGCCCGCTGACCAGACGAAGGTGACGGCAACGCCATAGAACTGGATCAGCAGCTGCTGTGGGTGGCCCTCGACCAGGCCGGCAGTGCCGCCGATGGCGCTGGTCGCGAACACGCCGGCGAGCAGGGTCCCGGTCAGCCCGCCGATGCCGTGGACGCCGAACACGTCGAGCGAATCGTCATAGTCGAAGCGGTGCTTCAGCCAGGTGCAGGCCCAATAGCAAACCGCGCCGGCGGTGATGCCGATGACGATGCCGTGCCAGGGCGCCACGAAGCCGGAGGCCGGCGTGATGGTGCCGAGCCCCGCCACCGCGCCGGAGATCATGCCGAGTACGGAGGGCTTGCGCCGCGTCGACCATTCGATCGCGCCCCAGGTCAAAGCGCCTGAGCAGGCCGCAAGATGCGTGGCGATGATCGCCATCACCGCGCGTGAATTGGCCGCGCCGGCCGAGCCGCCGTTGAAGCCGAACCAGCCGACCCACAACAGGCCGGTGCCCATCACCGCGAGCGACAGGTCGAACGGCGAGAGATTTTCGGTGCCGTAGCCATGGCGGCGTCCCATCACCTTCGCCGCAACGAGACCGCCTGTGCCGGCCGACAGATGCACCACGAGACCGCCGGCGAAATCCAGCACGCCCATGCTGTTGAGGAAGCCGCCGCCCCACACCCAATGCGCCAGCGGAATGTAGACGAAGATGAACCAGGCGACGGAGAACAGGAGGTAGGCGGAAAACCGCATCCGGTCGGCGACCGAGCCCGCCACCAGCGCCACGGTGATGATGGCAAACGTCATCTGGTACAGCATGAACAGCGCTTCGGGGATGGTCTTCGCCGCCGGGTTGACGCTGTCCATGGTCATGCCCGCGAGAAACCAGCGATCGAGCGTGCCGATCCAGGGGCCGTCGCCGACGAAGCACAGCGAATAGCCGAATGCGACCCAGAGGATGGAGATCATGGTCACGGCGGCCAGGCTCTGCGCCATGGTGGCGAGCACGTTCTTCTTGCGCACCATGCCGGAGTAGAACAGCGCGAGGCCCGGGATCGTCATCATCAACACCAGGGCGGTGGCGACGATCATCCAGGCGGTGTCGGCGGTGCTGATCTCGGAAGTGGCGGCGCGCGCCGGCGACATGACGATGGACATAAGTCCGATTGGCGCAGCCATGGTAGCTGCGCGGCGCAACAATCCCGCCATATCGTTTCCCCCGGCATCAATTGGCGTCGCACACTCGGCGTCGTTGCCCGGTGCGATCGTTAGATCAGTATTGTTAGAGCGCGTCGCTGTCGGTTTCGCCGGTGCGGATGCGCAGCGCGTGGTCGATCGGCGTGACGAAGATCTTGCCGTCGCCGATCTGCCCGGTGCGCGCGGAGGCGGTGATCACCCCGACGGCCTTGTCGGCGATGTCGGAGGCGACCGCGATCTCGATGCGCAGCTTGGGCAGGAAGTTCACGACATATTCGGCGCCGCGATAGATTTCGGTATGGCCCTTCTGGCGGCCGTAACCCTTCACTTCAGTCACGGTCATGCCGTGGACGCCGATCGCCGTCAGGGCCTGGCGGACCTCGTCGAGCTTGAAGGGTTTGATGATCGCGACGACGAGTTTCATGGTCAGGCCTATTCCCCGGGATGCGCCGCGCCGTATGTCCCCGGCGCTGCGTCAATCTGGCATCTTTCCGGGCAAATGGCATAAAAAAGTTGCAGATTGAAGCGGAAAAACGTTTGGCCAAGGGCGGTCATGTGAACGGCCGCCTCTGTACAGGGCAACCGTTCATCCTTCACAATGCATTTTTGGCATGGATGCGGTGAACCCGGGCCTGCCAAGCGGTACATAAGTATTTTGAGGGGACGCTTCATGGCGAGTTGGTTCTACGCATCCGAGGGCAAGCAGCAGGGGCCCTTTCCGGAAGGGCAATTCCGCGACCTCGTCGCCCAGGGCGTCGTGCGCCCGGATACGCTGGTGTGGACCGAAGGCATGACCGGCTGGCAGAAGGCTGGCGAAATCCCCGGCCTGGTCGGAGGCGGCGGCGCGCCGCCGATGATTCCGGCGGGCGGACCGCCGATGATGGGCTCCGGCGGCTATGCCGGCGGCGGCGGCGCCGCGGGATCGCTGGCGGTCGATTTCGGCATCCTCGAGTTCACTTGGCGCACGCTCGTGCTCGTGATCGGCTCGTGCTTCGTGATCCCCGTGCCGTGGCTGTTCGTCTGGTACATGAACTGGATCGTGCCCTGCGTGAAGGTCCCCGGCCGGCCCAATCTCAGCTTCACCGGCAGCGCGATGACGCTGGTGCCGTGGTTCTTCGGCTTCATCGTTCTCGCCATCGCGATCGGCTTCGTCGGTAGCCAGATTCTGAGCAATCTGCTGTTCATCGTCCAGATCGTGCTCTACTGGCTCCTGATCAAATGGATGATCGCAAACCTCGCTTCCAACGGGCAGCCGCTGGGCCTCAGCTTCACCGGTACGGTGTGGGCCTATGTCGGCTGGAATCTGCTGTTCGCGATTTCCATCATCACCATCATCGGCTGGGCCTGGGTCGCCGCAGCCCAGATGCGTTGGTTCTGCCGCAGCATCGAGGGCACGCGGCGCGAGATCGTGTTCAAGGGCTCTGGTCTCGACATTCTCTGGCGCGGCATCGTCGCTGCCATCCTGTGCAGCCTGATCATTCCCATTCCGTGGGTCTATCGCTGGATCATGAACTGGTTCGCGTCGCAGACCGTTCTCGCGCCGCGCGGGTCGCAGGCGGCCATGTGACGGCTGGCGGCTTTCGGTAGCGAGCAGACGAGATGTCGAATCGAATCTGGTTTCACGCCGCCGAGGGCCAGCAGAAGGGGCCGTTTCCGGAGGCCCAGTTTCGCGATCTGATCGCACAGGGAATCGTGCGGTCAGACACGCTGGTCTGGAGCGAAGGGATGGCCGGCTGGCAAAAGGCCGGCGCCGTTCCCGGTCTCCTGCCCGGTCTCCTGCCCGGCGCCTCACCGGCGCTGGCTTCGGGCGGCGACGTGCGAAGCCCGCTGTCGGTGGACTTGCCGCTGTGGTCGTTCCTGGGATGGTGCATCCTGCTGGTGGTCGGCAACGCTCTCGTTGTTCCGGCGCCCTGGACCGCCACCGGCTACTACCGCTGGCTGTTCCCGCGCATCCACGTTCCGCAGCGACCGAATATCAGCTTCACGGGCCAGGTCGGCGATATCTGGTACGTCTTCATCGCCCTGGCGCTCGCGGGCTATGCAGGTCTCGTCGACGACCTGCTTCAGCTTGCCTCGATTCCGCTCCAGGCCTTCCTGTCCTGGATGGTCATGCGCTGGGTTGTCGCCAATGTCAGCTCGAACGGTCAGCCGATTCCGATGACATTCAACGGCAGCCCCTGGGCCTTCATCGGCTGGCAGCTCCTGATGTTTGTCGCCATGTTCACGATCATCGGCTGGGCCTGGGTCATGGCCGCATGGATGCGCTGGATTTGCCGCAACATCGAGGGAACACGGCGCGAGATGATCTTCGTCGGCACCGGCCTGCAACTGCTCTGGCGAACCCTGGCATTCGCTTTCGGGTGCCTTCTGATCATCCCGATTCCGTGGCTGCTGCGCTGGTACTTCACCTGGACCATGACGCAATTCGAGCTCGTCGAGCGGCCGGCAACGACCTAAGATTTGCGCTCGCGCACGGAGCCTTCCTGCGCGACGGAGGCGATCAGCGTGCCGTCGGGCTTGAAGATGGAGCCGCGCGTGAGGCCGCGGCCGCCGCGCGCGCTCGGCGAATCCTGGACGTAGAGCAGCCATTCGTCGGCGCGGAACGGGCGGTGAAACCACATCGCGTGGTCGAGGCTTGCGGGCATCATGCGCTTGTCGAACAGCGTGCGGCCATAGCGCGCCATGATCGCATCCAGCAGCGAGAAGTCCGAGGCATAGGCGAGCGCGCACATGTGCAGCGCCGGGTCATCCGGCAGCGTGGCCGCGGTCTTGATCCAGACATGGATGCGGCCGTCGTCGATCTTCTGGCCGAAATAGCGGCCGAGCTCGACGGGACGCAGCTCGATCGGCCGGTCGGATTCGTAGTAGCGGCGGATGAACTCCGGCATCTCCTTGAACATCGGCTGCTTCGCCACCTCCTCCGCCGTGAGCTTCTCCGGCGGCGGCACATCGGGCATCGTGTCCTGGTGATCGAACGCGCTTTCTTCCTCGGTGTGGAACGAAACCATGATGGAGAAGATCGCATTGCCGTGCTGGATCGCGGTGACGCGGCGGGTCGAATAGCTCTTGCCGTCGCGCAGGCGCTCGACCTGGTAGATAATCGGGATCTGCGGATCGCCCGGCAGAATGAAATAGCAATGCAGGGAATGCGGCAGCCGGCCCTCGACGGTGCGGCAGGCCGCGACCATCGCCTGCCCGATCACCTGGCCGCCGAACACGCGCTGCCAGCTCGTCTTCGGGCTGTTGCCGCGGAACAGGTTCACCTCGAGCTGTTCGAGGTCGAGGATCGCAATGAGGTCGATCAGGCCCTTGGACATGATGGTACTTTCGATTGTCTGGTCATTCCGGGGCATCGCACCAGCGATGAACCCGGAATGGCGGGAACGAGGCCGTTCCGCCCTTGTTTCACCGCACTGTTTCGCCCAGCTCAAGTCTGCTAGCAAGACCAGGATTTGACCGGGAATTTGGGTATGTCGGTACAGGGTAGCATTGTCATCGGCGGCGGCGCGTTTGCCGGCCTCGCACTGGCCTTGGCGTTACGCCAGGGGCTAGGCCCCGAGATTCCCGTCATCGTCGCCGATCCCGCGCTGAGCACGCGGCCGAGCCGGGACCCCCGCGCCACCGCGATCGTGGCGGCCTGCCGCCGCCTGTTCGAGGCGATCGGCGCCTGGGACGACGTCAGGGCCGAGGCGCAGCCGATCCTCGACATGGTCGTCACCGATTCCAAGCTGGAGGACGCCACCCGCCCGGTGTTCCTCAACTTCGCCGGCGATGTCGCGCCGGGCGAGCCGTTTGCGCATATGGTCGAGAACCGCCGCCTGATCGACGCGCTGACGGCGCGCGCCGAGGCGGAAGGCATCGATCTGCGCGCCACCACCGTGGCGTCCTATGACGCGCGCGCCGAGGGTATCGATGTGACGCTCGGCGACGGCAGCGTGATCGCCGCCAGTCTCCTGGTCGCCGCGGACGGCGCGCGGTCGAAATTGCGCGAGCGTGCGGGCATTCCGACCCATGGCTGGGAGTATGACCAAGCCGGCATCGTCGTCACCGTCGGCCATGAGCGCGATCACGAGGGCCGCGCCGAAGAGCACTTCCTGCCGGCAGGTCCCTTCGCGATCCTGCCCCTCTCGGGCAAGCGCTCCTCGTTGGTGTGGACGGAGCGCAGGGCCGAAGCCGCGCGCATCGTTGCGCTCAGCGATGAGGAATTTCACGCCGAGCTCGAACAGCGTTTTGGCCTGCATCTCGGCGAGGTCAAGGCGCTCGACAAGCCGCGCGCCTTCCCGCTGTCCTATTTCGTCGCGCGCTCCTTCATCGCCACCCGCCTCGCGCTGGTCGGCGATGCCGCCCATGTCATCCACCCCATCGCGGGCCAGGGCCTCAACATGGGCCTGAAGGATGTCGCCGCGCTGGCCGAAGTCGTCGTCGATGCCGCACGGCTCGGCATGGATCTCGGCGGTGCCGACGTGCTCGAGCGCTACCAGCGCTGGCGCCGCTTCGACACCATGGCGATGGGCGTTGCCACCAACTCGCTGAACTTCCTGTTCTCGAACCAGTCGACGCTGCTGCGCACCGTCCGCGACATCGGCCTCGGCCTCGTCGACCGCGCTCCCCCGCTGAAGAACCTCTTCATCCGCCAGGCCGCCGGGCTCACCGGCGAGGTGCCAAGGTTGCTGAAGGGCGAGGCGTTGTAGGACGGGCGCCGGCGCGACACCCTCCGCTGTCGTCCCGGACAAGCGCGCCTTAAGCGCGCGCCGATCCGGGACCCATACGCCGCAGCAAGAGTTTGGCGACGACTCGGAGTTACCAGCTCGGCCTACAACCACTTGCTGTGGTTATGGATCCCCGCGTTCGCAGGGACGACACTGAGCTTGTAGAGCGACCATCGCGCTCCATCCTCAATCGATCTTGCGCGCTTCTTCCGGCAGCATGATCGGGATGCCGTCGCGGATCGGATAGGCGAGCTTGGCGCTGCGCGAAATCAGCTCCTGCTTTGCGGCATCGAATTCCAGCGGCCCCTTGGTCAGCGGACAGACCAGAATTTCCAGCAGCTTGGGATCGACGGTGTTTTCGGGGCGTTCGGTTGGCGTGTTCATCGGGGTCTCCGGCGGTCGGCTGCCTCTAGCACAGAAATTCGTGTCCGCCCATTGCGGGCTCACGCGGAGACCATCGCGAAGATCTCGTCGAGCAGCGCCTGCAGCCGCGCTGCGGGCACCGGAGCGCCCGACAGGGCGAAGCCGAGGAATGTCCAGTACAGGATCTGGGCTCGCGCCTGTGCGGTCGCCGGCGCGAGCCCGCGCTTTCCCAGCAGCCCTTCGATATAGTCGAGCCTGCGGCGGTCGATGGCGCGCACGGCCGCTTGCGCCGCCGCGTCGAAGGCCGCCCAGTTACGCACCGCGCGTTCGAGATCGAGCCGCGCGCCGAACGACCGGCGCAGCAGCGCCTTCAACGGCTCGTCGCCGGCGGCCTCGACGTCGGCGATGATCTGCTCCGCCGCGATCTCGCGCCAGCGCTTCAGGACGGCGGCCTGGAATGCGCCGAGATCGGCGAAATGCCAGTAGAAGCTGCCGCGCGACACGCCCATGGCCTTTGCCAGCGGGTCGGCCTTGAGCGCGGTGAAGCCGCTTTTGGCAAGCGCCTTCAGGCCTGCCTTGATCCAGTCGTCGGCGGAAAGCTGGTCGGTCATGTCGGGTTCCCGGGATTGGACCATACACTAGTGTATTGACAGCCTCCAAGCCAGCGCCTATCTCTCCATACAGCACTGTATGGATGGAGGAGGCGAGGTCTGCCGATGCGTGATCTGCTGCTGCAATGTGCTGGGGTCGCGGGGATCGTGGTCGCCCTGATCCATGGCGTGCTGGGCGAAACCAAGGTGTTCGCCAGGGCGACCATCACCCCGGAAAGCCTGCGCATGCTGATCCGCCTGGTCTGGCAGGCCGGGACGGTCGCCTGGATCGGCGGCGGCGTGCTGCTGCTTGCGGCGCCCATGCTGGGATCGGACAGCGCACGGCACTGGATCGTTGCGACCATCGTCGCGGTCTACGGCTTTGCGGCCGTCGCCAACGCGTGGTGGTCGCGCGGACGCGGCTTCGGCTGGAAGGCTCTCGCGGCCGTGGTCGCGCTGGCGGTCGCCGGATATTGAGGCTGCCGGTCCGCGTCAAAGGAGGAGCACGATGACTGATCGCGTCCGTGTGACTGTCGTGGATGATGTGGCCCACGTCCGCCTGAACCGTCCGGACAAGATGAATGCGCTCGATCCCGCGATGTTCGCGGCGCTCATCGAAGCCGGCGCAGACCTGCGCGATAGCCCGGAGATTCGGGCCGTCGTGCTCTCCGGCGAGGGACGCGCATTCAGCGCGGGCCTCGACCTGGAGCGCCTTGTCGCCACGACGCGCGGCGAGCCGCTGCTTCCGCCCGTGGACCTGACGCAGCGAACCCACGGCGTCGCGAATTATGCCCAGCACCTCGTCTGGCTCTGGCGCGAGCTGCCGGTGCCCGTGATCGCAGCGGTGCACGGCATTGCCTTCGGCGGAGGCTTCCAGCTCGCGCTCGGCGCCGACCTGCGCTACCTCGCGCCCGATACGAAGCTCGCGGTGATCGAGACGAAATGGGGTCTGGTGCCGGATATGTGCGGCACGCAATTGATGCGCCATCTCGCGCGCGAGGATATCGTGCGTGAGCTGACCTATACGGGTCGCGTTTTCTCGGCCGACGAAGCGGTTACCTACGGCTTTGCAACGCGGCTCGTCGATGATCCCGTGGCCGCGGCACTGGCAACGGCGCGTGAGATTGCTGGCCGCAGCCCTGATGCGATCCGTGCCGCCAAGCGGCTGCTCAACCTGTCCGCAACTTGCCAGGTGGCAACCGGTCTCGTCGTGGAGACTGCCCAACAGGCGGCGCTGCTCGGCTCCGCCAATCATGTCGAGGCGGTCAGGAGCAACCTCGAAGGCCGCACCCCACGATGGAGCCGCGCATGAGCGTGCCGCACGGATTCGACCTCCCAGCGCTCGAGGCGGTCAACGCGTCCGCGGCGTTCAACCGCGCCGCGGGCTTCGACGTTGTTGCGGCCGGCAAGGGCGAGGCGACCATTCGCATGAATTGGCGCGACGAGCTCACCCAGTATTCCGGGCATCTCCACGCCGGCCTGATCGCGGCCCTGCTCGACACGGCCTGCGGGTTCGCCGCAGCAACGCTCGTGGGCGCGGTCACCGCATCGCATTTCTCGATGAGCTGCCTGAGGCCGGCCATCGGTCGCTCCTTCCTCGCCAAGGGAACGACGCTCCGCGCAGGGCGCAGGCAGGTGTTCGCCCGCGCCGAACTGTTCGCGGCCGATGAGCAAGATGCGTTGACCCTCGTCGCGACAGGCGAGACCGTGCTCGTCCCCACTGGCGAGCCGTCGCGCAAAATCGACGGGAGTTGAATCATGGCGCTGACGCTCGTCACCGGAGGTACAGGGCACCTCGGTCGGGATATCGTCGATCGCCTGGTTCGCGACGGACGTCGCGTTCGGGTGTTTGCACGATCGCCCGGCCTACGGACGGACGTCGAATGGGCCACAGGCGATCTCGCCACCGGCGTGGGGTTGCGGCACGCCCTGCATGGCGTCGATACGGTGATCAATGCGGCGACCTATTCGCCGATCGCACGGCGCGGCGGCGTTCGTCCGATCGATTTCTTCAGATCGCCCTCCGCCGTGGACGTCGAGGGAACGGAGCGGCTGCTGTCGCTCCGCGGGCAAACCGAGGTGCAACACGTCCTGCATGTTTCGATCGTCGGGCTCGAGCAGGCAACCCTGCCCTACGCACGGATCAAGCTCGCTGGCGAACGACTGGTGCGTGCCTCGGCTTTGTCCTGGTCCATCGTTCGCGCGATGCCGTTCTATTACCTGCTCGACAAATTGCTCTCGAGCCTCGCTTGGCTCCCGGTATGGCCGGTGCCGACCACGCTGTTCAATCCCGTCGATACATCGGATGTCGCCGATCACGTCATGACCTGCGCGTTCGATGGGAAGCGCGGCGTGCGTGCGGAGATCGGTGGCCCCGAAGCTCTCGATCTCGTTGCCTTTGCCAGCCAATACCGGGATGCAAGGCAACTGCGCCGGAAGATCCTGCCAATCGGCCTGTCCGAGGCGAAGGCGCGCGACATGGGCTTCGTCGTCAGCCAGGGTGTGCGCGGACGTCTCCGTTGGACGGACTGGCTGCAGCACAACTATCCGGCAATGCGAGGCGCGGCGTAACGCGGCTGGTGAGGCCGGCCGTTTATCCGGACCGTGAGGCGTAAGGCCGCACTGGTCGGCCGAACCCGCATTCTCCGCAGAGAGCGCTCGCGTTTTCGCTCTTGTTAGAACCACTCTAAACACAACAATAGAACTTATCTAAAGCAGACCACGCCCGTCACCGATTGACTTCACCACCCTCTTTGCTTCCTTCAGTTCCGCTTCGCACCTCGCGTAGCGCGCACGACAGAGGAGGAGACGTTCGTGAAGGTCATTCGTGTTGTTGCCATTGCATTGACGGTCGGGATCGGCATGGGGTCGGCGGCCATGGCCGACGGTTTCAAGGACTGCACCAAGCTCGACAAGGCGTCGTGGAAGCCGGCCAGCGAGGCCGAAGCCAAGGCCAAGGCGCTCGGTTATGAAGTGCGGCGCTCCAAGATCGAAGGCTCCTGCTACGAGGTCTACGGCGTCAAGGAAGGCAAGCTCTACGAGCTGTTCTACAGCCCCGAAGATCTCAGCCTGAAGCACACGATCGCCAAGTAAATCGCCAAGTAAATCGTCAGGTAAATCGTCAGGTAGCGCGACCGCGCAAAGCCGGACTCGAGGATGGTCTTTGCTTGATTGAAGAAGCGATGCCAGAACCGCGCGGGGTGTCCGGCAGGACCCCCGCGGACCGACCCGCTTCGCGGACGGTCGCCGTCTGGGACCTCCCGCTGCGCCTCTGGCACTGGGCTCTCGCGGCCTGCGTTCTGGCCGCGTGGTTCACGCCCACCGTCTATGATCGGCTTCACCGCATCGTCGGCTATGCGGTGCTCGGACTTCTGGCCTTCCGGCTCGTCTGGGGCTTTTGGGGAAGCCGCTATTCGCGCTTCCGCATGATCAGGGTCAGGCTCCGGGCCGCGCCAGGCTATCTCTGGAATCTGCGCCGCGGCATCACCGGCCGCTATATCGGACTCAATCCCGCGGGCACGTTGATGCTGGTGGCGCTGCTGGTCTCGCTCGCAGTCTCGACGATCACGGGGGCGATGTCGGTCACCGTCACCTTCTTCGGTGTCTGGTGGGTCGAAGACACCCACCATTATTCGTCGGATGCGGTCATCGTCCTGGTCGTGCTGCACGTGGTCGGCGTGCTGCTGATGGGGATTCTCCAGCGCGAGAATCTGATCCGCGCAATGCTCACCGGCCGCAAGCACATTCGCAACCGCCCCTAGATGTTCGCCGCCGATCACCGCTGAGGCGCTTTGCGGCGCGGCACCGTCATGCGCGGACGGCTGCGACATTTCAAATTGAGACGATGAGCTTAATGCGTCGATAAGCATCCAATCAGCCACGGCACAAAATCAACGCGATTGGCCCGTTCTTAAATCGGCAACGTTGCCGATGGAGCAGCCTGGAATGTTTCGCGTCTTGTCTTGCCTTACCGTCGAGCATGATTTTCGGCTCGTCGTGCTCGCTTGTGTGGTCTGCTTCGTCGCGAGCATTGTCGCGGTCAGCATTTTCCATCGAGCGATCGCGGCGCGCGCAAGAACGCGCCTGATCTGGATCGCGATAGCCGGCGCTGCGATCGGATACGGCATCTGGGCGACGCATTTCGTCGCCATGCTCGCCTACGAGCCGGGCGTTGCGACCGGCTACGGCCTCGTGCTGACATCGCTTTCGCTGGCGACCGCAATGCTGCTGACGTCGGTGGGCTTCGGCGTCGCGGCCGGCGATTCCGGCCGATGGCGCGCGGGGACAGGCGGCGTCATCGTCGGCGGCGGCATTGCCAGCATGCACTATCTCGGCATGTGGGCCCTCGAAGTGCCGGGCCGCGTCGCATGGTCGCCGGACCTCGTCCTGGTCTCGATCATTCTGGGCATGTGCTTCGGCTATGCCGCCCTGGCTGTCGCGATCAAGTACCGGAACTACCGGGGAACGCTCGCGGCGGCAGTCCTGCTGACGCTTGCCATCATATCGCATCATTTCACGGCGATGGGTGCCGTGCACATCACGCCGGATCCCACGCGCCCGACCGACGCGCTGTCGCTGTCTCCGGGCGTGCTCGCGCTTGCGATTGCCGGTGTCGCACTGTCCGTGCTGGGCATGAGCCTGATCGGCGTGCTGGCCGACCGTCGCCTGGCAAGCAGAACCGCCAGGTTCGAGGAGATCATCAGCCAGCTTTCGGACGCCCGGCAGCAGCTCGAAGATTCGCAGCACGAATTGCGGGAGCAGACGCTGCGGCTTGATACGGCGATCAACCATATGGTCGAGGGCCTCTGCATGTTCGATGCGGAGAAGCGGCTCGTGATCTGCAACGAGCGTTACGCCAATCTGTACCGTCTGCCGCCGCAGCTGCTGCGCGCAGGCACGCCGCATGGCGACATCATCAGGCATCGCATCATCAGCGGCAGGCTCAAGGGCGATGCCAGCGACGTCGCCGCCGAGCAGCTGATCTCGAAGCTCGATGCCCTGCCCGTCAATGCGGTTTCGATCCGGATCGACGAGTTCTCCGATGGCCGGTTGATCTGCGTGACGCGGCAGCCGATGGCCGGCGGCGGCTGGGTGGCGACCCATCTCGATGTCACGGAGCAACGCCGGTCCGAAGCCAAGATCGCCTATATGGCGCAGCATGACGCGCTGACCGGGTTGCCAAATCGCGTGCTGCTGAGGGCGCGTCTGGATCAGGCCTTTGCCAGCACGCGCGATGGAGACCTCCATCTGGTGGTCCTCATGCTCGATCTCGACCGCTTCAAGGAGGTCAACGACACGCTTGGGCATCCGGCGGGCGATTCGCTGTTGCGTGCGGTCGCAACGCGCTTGCGTCAGTGCAGCAGGGAAACGACGTTGATTGCCCGGCTGGGCGGCGATGAGTTCGCCGTCGTGGACTATGTGACGAATCCCGGCGCGGAGGCGGCCGCTCTCGCCGAGACGATCAAGACCGCGCTGTGCGAGCCCTTCGACCTCGGCGACCATCAGGTCACGGTGGGAGCCAGCATCGGCATAGCCGTTGCGCCCCGCGACGGCGCCGATTCCGATGTCATTCTCAAGAGTGCCGATCTCGCCCTCTACGCGGCGAAGGGCGGCGGACGCGGCGCATTCCGTTTCTTCGAGCCGGAGCTGGACCAGCTGATGCATGTCCGGCGCAACCTGGAAAAGGATATGCGAGAGGCGCTGGCGCTGGGCGAATTCGAGCTCCATTACCAGCCGTTCGTGAGTGTGGAGAGCGGACGAACATGCGGCTATGAGGCGCTGCTGCGGTGGCACCACCCCGAGCGAGGCCTGGTCCTGCCCGGCGAGTTCATTCCGCTCGCGGAGGAAACCGGCCTGATCCTGCCCATTGGCGAATGGGTGTTGCGGGCGGCGTGCGCGGAGGCTGCCAACTGGCCTTCCGACCTGACGATCGCGATCAACCTGTCGCCTGCGCAGTTCAGAAGCAAGGAGCTCGTCTCCATCATCATCGGCGCCCTCGCGGCCTCGGGGATCGATCCGCAAAGGCTCGAGCTCGAGGTCACCGAGACGGTCATCATGCATGACAGCGAGGCGGTGTTCGCGGCTCTCGGACAGCTGCGCGAGCTCGGCGTGCGAATTGCCCTCGACGATTTCGGCACGGGCTATTCGTCACTGAGCTTCTTGCAGAAATTTCCATTCGACAAGGTCAAGATCGACCGCAGCTTCGTCAACGAGCTCGCCAGCGAGAGGAAAGAGGCGCACCGGATCGCCCGCGCCGTGGTCGCATTCGCGGTCAGCCTCGGCAAGACGACGACCGCCGAAGGCGTCGAAACCGCCGAGCAGCTGGCCGTTCTGCGCGAAGAGGGATGCGCGGAGGCGCAGGGCTACTATTTCAGCCGACCCATGCAGCCCTCCAGGATCGGGCAATCCGCGCAGCGCAAGGCCGAGGCGGCCATCTGCGCCGCCTGACTGGAATAGACCCTCACTGCAGCGGTGGATCGCCGCTGGTGCGCTTCTTGGCGAGGTCCATCTCGGTGACGGCGATCAGGATCTCGGCGCGGGTCTTCAGGTCCGGCGCCTCCAGCATGGCCTGCTTCTCCGCGGGGCCATAGGGCGACATCATCGCCAGCGCGTTGACCAGGGCTTCATTGGGCGCGCTTTCGACGCCTTCCCAGTCGACCTTGAGATTGTTGGCCTTCAGAAAGTCCGCCAGCACGGCCAGCAGCGCCTCGCGGTCGACCTGGTCCTCGCCCATGCGCGCGGTGAAGTCATCGACGTAGGCGAAGAAGTCCACCTTGCATTGCCGGTAGGCGGTGAGCACCTCGAGCTCTTCGATCACCCTGAAGCGCGAGACGCCGGTGAGCTCGAGGATGTAGCGGCCGTCGCCGGATTCGGCGAGCTGGGTGATGCGGCCGACGCAACCGACGCGGAACAGCGTCGGCTTGTCGGAATTCTTCGGCGAGTGCGTGACGTCAGGCTGGATCATGCCGATCAGGCGATGGCCGTCTCGAAAGGAATCGTCGACCATCGCGAGGTAGCGCGGCTCGAAGATGTTGAGCGGCATCTGGCCGCGGGGCAGCAGCAATGCGCCCGGCAGCGGAAACACCGGAATGATCTCCGGGAGATCGGCGGGCCCGCGATATTCGATGTTGATCGGCATCTGGTCCCCGCTGACTCAGCCAGCCTGTGTCTTACGAAAACAGGATCGTCGACAAACGCTTGCGTCCCTCGACCGTTGCATCATCCGTGCCGCCCCAGGCCTCGAAGAACTGCACCAGCTGCTTGCGGGCGCCGTCGTCGTTCCATTTGCGGTCACGCTTGACGATCTCAAGCAGCTGCGCGGTCGCAGCGGCGCGGTCGCCTTTCGCGTTGAGCGCGGTCGCCAGGTCGAATCGGGCCTGATGATCGAGCGGGTTTGCGGCGACTTTCTGTTCCAGCTCTGCGACCGGCCCGAGCGATTGGGCCTGCTCGGCGAGATCGATCGCGGTCTGCACGGCCTTCACCGCGGGGTCGTTGCGCTTGGATTCCGGCACCATGGCCAGCGTCTGTTTGGCCTGCTCCATCGCGCCGGAGACGGTGTAGCATTTTGCCAGACCCGCGAGCGCGGCGATGTTGGTCGAATCGTACTGAAGCACTTCGGCATAGATCTGCGCGGCAGCCGCGGCGTCGCCCTCGGCGAGCACGGCCTCGGCCTCCTGCAGGATCTCGGCGATGTTCGGCTCACCCGGCGCGGTCACGCCCTTGGTCAGCTTCTCGATGAAGGCATTGAGCTGGCTCTCGGGCACCGCGCCCATGAAGCCGTCGGCCGGCTGGCCGTTGACGAAGGCGATCACGGCCGGGATCGACTGGATGCCCATCTGGCCGGGAATCGCCGGGTGCTGGTCGATGTTCATCTTGACCAGCTTGACCTTGCCCTTGGCGGCCTTGACCGCCTTTTCCAGGATGGGGGTGAGCTGTTTGCAGGGGCCGCACCACTCCGCCCAGAAGTCGATCAGCACCGGCTGGCGCTTCGATTCCTCGATGACGTCCTTCACGAAGGTCTGGGTGGTGGTGTCCTTGATCAGATCGGCCGCAGCCGGGTTTGCGGCTCCGTTACCCTGGTCGATGATCGTCACGGGATCCCCTCGTCTGATGTCCGGAATGGCGGCTCTTAGCATGCCGCCATTTCATATGCTTGTTGTCGGCTCCTAAATTGGGCCGATTGGGCCGAATTTCAATCCACCGCGGCCGATTCGGCAGTTCCGGGGCCTTTTCGGGCGGTTTGGCCGCATCCGGGGTCCAAATAGCGTCCCCGAATGCCAATCTATGCCGCCCGTAGCTGTTGCATTCCCCTCCCGCTTTTGGCATACGACAGCCGTTGCCGGCGCGTCACGCGACCGACACAGGATGCGGGTGTAGCTCAGTGGTAGAGCACGACCTTGCCAAGGTCGGGGTCGAGGGTTCGAGCCCCTTCGCCCGCTCCAATTTTCTCCCAAGCGTCCAGCCACGTTCTGGCCATCCGTCGATGGGGTCATGGTCGGGGGCCATGCCGTGACCTCTGCAAGCATATGATGGACCTGTCTAGTTCGAAAACTAGACGAGGAAGCCGCCGATGCTCAGTTTGTCCTTGAATGCCAAATGACCTTCCAACTCAATCTCGACGAGGTAAGTCCCGTTTGGAAATGCTCCGGGTGTCTTCCAGCGAAGCGCCGCGCTGGGCGGCGCAGGTCGCGCAGAGAGCGACGAGTTGGAAAAGTTTACAATCTGCTTTTGGCTGCGATCCCAAGCTTTGACCGTGACGCTTACGTTTTGGGAATCGTATCGGGGGCTGAGCTTAAACACCACTCCATCGGAAGCCAAAGAAACTTCCTCTACGAAAACATACTTTCGTTCGAAAACGAGTAAATCGTTGGAGATCAAAATCTTCTGAGCCCAATGCTTCCCCTTGTCTCCCATTAGGTGAAGCAAGGTCTGCTTTTCCGCGTCGGTTCGACAGTAAATCCACTGAAGGTGGTCTGCTAGAGGGAGCGGTGAAGTGGCTAGTACCTCTGCGCAGCGATGTTCAATGATCGAGTGATCGCCACCAGTCCCCCCTTCGTGAAATACCTTGTCGAATGGAATCTTGCTGAAATAGTCTTCGCTGTCGCCCGGATCGGCACTACCGATCTGCATATTGCGATCGCAGAACTTTATGTTCTGTAATGACAGCACCGTCTGCGCACTAAAGACCATCATCACCAGAATTGGTGCGTGAGCCCCCTCCCACTTGCACTCGCCTTGCTTGCGAATGCCCTCAATGTGCCATTGGGTTGGTGTTCGCGGACGGAAATACAGTCGCGCGAAGCTATGCGCCGCGCCTCTTGTGGCGATGACGTCCGGCGCAGCCACGTCTAGTTCTTTCGCGTTCGCGGGATCATCGCGCGACCGCAGATTTCCGTCTAAGAGGATTTTTACTGCGTTTTGAATCGGAGCGTGATGAAATAGACGACCGGGCCACTTGGCGCGATACGGGTAGAAGGGCTTGGCTAGTGCCAGCTCCCACTTAGCAATGTGTGCATTAATAAAATCAAGCGTTAGCGCCATGCGAGTTCAAGTTGAGGTTTGGACGCGGGTGTAACAGCGCTGCTGCGCCCACGACGATATTCGAGAGCGACCTCAGGGGACGAATGATTGATCGGTTGAATCTGGACGGGGCGAACTTGCGGTAGAACGCTCAAGATAGATAACAGCGTATCACCGGCCCCTTCTTTCGACCACGCGGCTTTTTCTCGGGTCAGCAAGCCGCGTTGTAGGCCTACCCAAGCTCCCATAAGATCTTCAGATTCGAAGCTCCAGGTCATTTCATCTGTCTTTACCGTCAACACGTCGTCTTCAGTAACCGAGGCCTTAAGGGGCGCATTCGTCTCGATGTTGACAAGCTTGTCGACTCCGACTTCGACAACTTTCCTGATCGCACCAAGGAAATCGTCGAAGGAGTTATGCCCCACGTGCTCATTCTTTAGCTGATCGGCGATCTCCTCCATGTGTTCTGGTAGCCCGATCGGTACCGTAAAGTCGTGAATATAGACTTGGATTGGCAACTTATGGAGATGTGCCTCCATCAACGGTCGAACCGTTTCCCAATCGAGGCCACCGTTGCCGCATCCGAGGCGAGGGAAAGAAATCTCGGTTATGCCAAGCTTCTGGTAGTTCTGGACAAACTTCTTCAGGCCGGCATCAATCCATTCAAGCTTCGACGGATTGCGCCAATGCTGTTTCGTCGGAAAGTTTAGGACCCACTGACTCGATTCCCGCCAGAGCCATAGTTTACCTGGCGCCAACAGCTGCTTATCGCAAATCCGTTTGTAGGCCGCGAACATCTCTGGCTCGCGGTCCTTGAAGTCCTTTGCAATTCCTTTGCCCATGACACCGACGCAGTTGACGGTGTTGACGAGCGTCTGGGCCGTGGACTCGAGGAGACTCGTGCGGCGATAAATGAGCATAGGCTTCCCGGTGAAATCGCAAGTGGCGGCGGATTGTGGAGTAACAGCGACCATCGGACGAATCGATACAATCAACCAGAATTTCACGGCTTTGTAAAGAACAAAGTTAGAACAGCGTGCTGCACTGCAAAATCAGGCCTTAACCAGCTCGCGTTTCCGGCTATCTACCCGCTTAGTTCTATCGCAGCTACTACGTCCGCGGTTACTCTGAAATTTATAGATGTAACATGACAATCCTAGTCACCGGCAGCGCGGGTCATCTTGGCGAGGCCATTCTCCGGACGCTCCGCGATCGCGGCTCCGCCGCGCGCGGGATCGACCTGAAGCCATCGCCCTTCACCGATGCCGTCGGCTCGATCGTCGATCCCAATTTCGTGCGCGGCCAGATGGCCGGCGTCACTGCCGTGATCCACACCGCGACGCTGCACAAGCCGCATGTGGCGACCCACACCAGGCAGGACTTCGTCGACACCAACGTCACTGGCACGCTCAATCTGCTCGAGGCGTCCGCTTCGGCTGGTGTGACGAGCTTCGTCTTTACCAGCACCACCAGCGCGTTCGGCTCGCAGCTTCGGCCCGGGGCCGGACAGGCAGCGGTGTGGGTCACCGAGGACCTGCCGCCTATCCCGAAGAACATCTACGGCACGACCAAGCTGATGGCGGAGACGCTATGCGAGCTGTTCTTCCGCGAGCGCGGACTGCCGGTGGTGGTGTTGCGGACCTCGCGTTTCTTTCCGGAGGACGACGACGATCCCGCGATGCGGTCGGCTTACGGACTGGAGAACGCGCAGGCCAACGAGCTGCTCTATCGCCGGCTGGATATTGCCGATGCGGTGAGTGCCCATCTGCTTGCCGTCGAGCGCGCGCCAAGGATCGGTTTTGGCTGTTACATCATTTCCGCCACCAGCCCGTTCGAAGCGCGACATCTCGAAGCGCTCGCGCGCGATGCGGCCGGCGTCGTGCGCGAGCTCTATCCGGAGTGCGCGCAACTCTATGCGGCGCGCGGCTGGCGGCTCTTCCGCGAGATCGACCGCGTCTATGTCAACGAGCGCGCGCGGCGTGAGCTCGGCTGGCGGCCTGAATTCGACTTCGCGCATGCGCTGAGAGCCTTGCGCGACGGCTGCGATTTTCGCAGCGTGCTGGCCCGCGAGATCGGCGCCAAGGGCTATCATGACACGGTGTTCGACGACGGACCCTACCCGGTCGCCAGTTGAGCACCGCGATGATGTTTTGCTCGACGGGTCAAGTGCCTGTCTGGTCGATCCCGGGCAGCGCAACCTGCGCCGTTCTACTGTGCATGGGGTTGTTTTCGCATTTTTTGTTTGAGGCCCTTTGACTGGCTTTATTCCGCGTTGCAGCGAGAACGCTGCCGTCGCCGCGTTTCCCTCGTTGACATTCCGTCTCAATTTTTATTGAGCGCAACCGCAGCGTACGCGACGCCCTTCTCAGCGCTCGCAGATGTGCTAGCCTTTTTGCGTCTGCTTCTCGGCAGACCCCAAACTTCGCCTCTCGACTAGCAAAATAAAATAACGCGCAGCCCTGACGGCTGCCTTAGGGGAGTGACGCGATGAAATTCCATCGATCCGTCTTTCAATCCGTTCTGGCGCTTGCAGCGGTTGCCCTTCTTGCGGGAACCAGTGTTGGCCATGCGCAGCAGGACAAGAACAAGCCGCTGAAGAAATACGAATCCGGCACCAAGGAGTTCTGGACCCATCCGCCGGATGATTGGTTCCTGGGCGACGAGACCGAGGCGCAGAAGGGCCTCGCGCCGCCCTCGGGCCCGCCGACCGGCGCCTCCGATGCCGAGCTCGCCAACATCATCAAGAAGATCAAGCTGCCGCCAGGCTTCAAGATCGAGGTCTATGCCTCGGGCGTGCTGGCCGCGCGGCAGATGGCCTGGGGTGACAAGGGCACGCTGTTCGTCGGCTCGTTCGGCCTCGGCAACGTCTATGCCATCAAGGACAACAACGGAAAGAAGGAGGTCAAGACCGTCCTCAAGGGCCTCAACATGCCCACCGGTCTCGCCTTCAGGGATGGCGCGCTCTACGTCATCGCCGTCGACAAGCTGATCCGCTACGACAATGCGGAGGCCAATCTCGACAAGCTCGGCGACGGCAAGGTCGTCTATGACGACATGCCGTCCTATGCCGCGCATGGCTGGAAGTACATCGCGGTCGACAAGGAAGGCTGGTTCTACATTCCGTTCGGACCGCCCTTCAACATCGGCATCCCGCCGACCAGCGTCTCGCAGATCCGGCGCGTCGATCCCAAGACCGGCAACGCCGAAATCTACGCGCTCGGTGTTCGCAACTCGGTCGGCGGCGACGTCGATCCGCGCACCGGCAAATACTGGTTCACCGAGAATGCCCGCGACTGGATCAGCGACGATCTGCCCTCAGACAAGCTGAACATGATCAACAAGATCGGCGAGCATTTCGGCTATCCCTACTGTCACCAGGGCAATCTGCCCGACGACAAGTTCGCGATGGGCCACAAATGCTCCGAGTTCACGCCGCCCGTGCTGAACCTCGGCGCCCATGTCGCTCCGCTCGGCATGAAGTTCTACACCGGCGACCAATTCCCCGCCGAGTACAAGAACAACATCCTGATTGCCGAGCACGGCTCCTGGAATCGCCACAAATACCAGGGCGGCCGTATCATGCGCGTGATCGTCGGACCTGATGGCAAGAACCCCAAGCAGGAGGTGTTCGCCTCCGGCTGGATCGAGGGTGACCAGGGCTATCTCGGCCGTCCCGACGACATCATCCTCGCCAAGGACGGCTCGATCCTCGTCGCCGACGACTGGGCCGGCGCGATCTACCGCATCAGCTACAGCAAGAAGTAGCGCGACGTTGCGAAGAGGCTGCGACCGGATGACGGCCGCAGCCTCTTTTATGACAAGGTCTTTCACTGTCGTTCCGGACCGCGCGCCAGCGCAAGCCCGGAACCCATAACCCCGACTGGGGGTTATGGATTCTCGGATGCGCAATCGCGCATCGGAGCTCGTCCTTCGCATGCTCCGGAATGACAGGCTCGATAGATCGGAATCCTCATCATGCGCCGTCAGTTTTTGTCGTACGCCATCGGTGCGCTATTGCTCGCAGCGCCGGCCTTCATCCCGGCCCAGGCCGCCGACAATTCCGCGATCAAGGAGAAGGCTTCCGTCTGCTCCGGATGCCACGGCGAGAACGGCATTTCGCAGACGGAGAACATCCCTTCGCTCGCCGGTCAGCCCGATCAGTTCATCCAGTGGCAGCTCGTGTTCTTCCGCGCCGGCTCGCGCAAGAACGATCAGATGAAGCCGATCGTCGAGGAGATGACCAACGAGGACATCCGCGGTTTCGGCGCCTACTTCTCGCAAATGACGCCGCCGAAGGGCGCGGAAGACGGCGATCCGGACCTGTCGAAGAAAGGTGCGCAAGTTGCCGCCGGGCGCCGCTGCGCCTCATGCCACACCGACAGCTTTGCCGGCACCAAGGGAGTCGCGCGGCTGGCCGGCCAGCGCGAAGAATATCTGGTCAAGGCGCTGCACGACTACAAAGCCGGCCAGCGCGTCGGCGGCGGCGTCGCCGCGATGGCCGATGTCGCCTATCACATGAGCGACGAGGAAATCACGGCCGTCTCGCACTATCTGGCGCATCTCAAATAGCGCGGGGTCGAGCGGTCAACACAGCTCGTCGTCCCGGATCTGCGCTTCGCTTGTCCGGGACGACAGCGGAGTGTGTAGCTGCTGCCTACCCCGCCCGCTGCTTCTCATACGCCTTCAAATGCGTGTAGGCGATGCGCAGCTTCGGCACCGGCACCTTCGCAGCGTCGGCGCGCGCGATGAGGTCGCCGATGACGTGGTCGGCTTCGACCGGCAGGCCAGCCTTGATGTCGCGGAACATCGAAGCGGTCATCGGCGAGCCCTCGGTGGTGAGCAGGCCCTTGACGCGCTCGAAGAACGGCCCGCCCGGCGTATAGCCCGACGCGGCGGCGATCGCACTGGTCTCGTCCAGCATGCCGAGCAGGAAATCGCGGCCACCGGGGGCTGCAAGGATGTTGCCGACAGAGGTGCGCATCAGGCTGGTGGACGCTGCGAGCGAGGAGAGGAACACCCACTTCTCCCACATGTCCTGCATGATGTTCTGGCTGGCGGTGGCCCCGGTGATGCCGCTCTTGAAGGCCTCGTCGATCGCCTTGACGCGATCCGAAAGCTTGCCGTCGCGCTCGCCGTAATTGATCGACTGCATCGGCTGCAGTTGTACCACCTCGCGCTTCTCGTTCAAGGTCGCGGCGATGGCGCAGAGCCCGCCGAGCACGCGTTCCTTGCCGAACCTGGCATCGAGGATGTCGAGATGCTTCATGCCGTTGAGCATCGGGATGATCGCAGTGTTCGGCCCGACAGCCGCGGCAAACGATTTGATGGCGTCGTCGAGGTCGAACGCCTTGCAGCTCAGCAGCACGACGTCGAACTTATCCTTGAGCGCGTCGGCCTGCACGATCGGCGGATTGTTCAAGGTCACATCGCCGTTCGGGCTCTTGATGACGAGCCCGGCGCTGGCGAGCTCGCCGGCCCGGCGCGGCCGGACCAGGAAGGTGACGTCGCGGCCGGCCTGCAACAGCCTGCCACCAAAATAGCCGCCGATGGCGCCGGCGCCGACCACGAGGATACGCATGCGATATTCCTTTTTGTTGCTATTGGCGGACCATCTATAGTCGTCATTGCGAACGAAGCGAAGCAATCCAGATTGCTGCCGCGATCACATTCTGTCGCGACAAGGGGACTACATTCCCAGCACCATCTCCTCGACCTCGCGCAGCTGCTCCTTGCCGAAGAACATCTCGTTGCCGACGAAGAAGGTCGGCGAGCCGAACGCGCCGCGGGCCACGGCCTCCTCGGTGTTCTTGATCAGCTTGCCCTTCACCTCCGCCTCCTGGGCGCGGGCGAACAGCCTTTGCGCATCGAGCCCGGAGGATGCCAGCGCCTTCGCCGCGACTTCAGGGTCGTCCATCTTCTTCGGCTCGCGCCACATGTGGTGGAAAGCGGCTTCGACATATGCCTCGAACACACCTTCGAGCTGCGCGGCGATCGCCGTGCGCATCAGGTTCAGCGTGTTGACGGGGAAATGCGGATTCCAGACATAGGGCTGGACCTTGAAGCGCTTGATGAAGCGCTCGGTCTCGACAGCGTGAAACTCGCGCTTGTTCTTGACGCCGGCGAGCGTCTCGGCCGGCGACTTGTTGTTGGTCGCTTTGAAGATGCCGCCGAGCAGGATCGGGACATATTCGAATTTGACGCCGATGCGCTGCTCGATCGCGGGTATCGCGAGATGGCTGAGATAGGCGTTCGGGCTGCCGAAATCGAACAGGAATTGCGGGGCGGTGCGGGTCAAATTCGATCTCCCTGACGTCTCTTTCGCACATTGTGGCGCAGCATCCGGCACAGGTCCACCGTTTAATGACGGTCATAATATTCTGGGGATCAGACCATCCGCCGGATCGTCCGTTTGCGCCACACCAGGACGTAATAGCCCATCTGCAAAACGAACATGGCGCAGAACACGATGGGATAGGCGGCCCACACGCCCTGAAGGCCGATCGTGCGGCTCAGGATCACCGCAGCAGGCAGCTCGATCGCGACAATCGCGAAGATCGAGAGCAGCATCGGCGTCAACGCGACGCCCGCCGCGCGCATGGCGCCGGAGAACACCGTGGCGAGGCCGAACGGCACCGAGCTCCATAAGGCGATGAAGAGCAGCTGCTTCGCCAGATCGAGCACGGTGCTGTCAGTGATGAAGATGCCGAGCACGGCACGCGGTACGAGATAGATCAGCGCGACCAGCCCGCCGGTCAGGACGAGGTTGAAGGCGAGCCCGGTCCGCACGATGTGATCGAGCCGGGTTCTGTCGCCGCTGCCGACCGCCTGCGCGCCGAGGATCGAGACTGCAATCGAAATCGACATCGCCGTGAACTGCGTGTAGCCCATCACCTGGTTGACAGCGCCGTACGCTGCGGTGGCGTCCGACCCGAAGCCGTTGACGAGGCCGAGCAGCACCAGCTCCGCGATCGCCATCACCACCATGCCGATGGCGCTCGGCAATCCGATGCCGAGAATCTTGCCGAGCATGGCGCCGTCGAGCTGGAGGTGACGCAGCAATGCCGCGTCCGGCGCGAGCGCGTGCGTCTTCCGCCGCAGATAGACGGCCAGCGCAATCAGCGTGAGCGCGTTCGCGATGGCGGCTGCCCATGCCGGACTGGTGATGCCGGCCGCCGGTAATCCGAACGACCCGCGGATCAACATCGGCGTCAGGATCAGGCCGATCGCGGTCGACAACGCCAGCGCCAGCAGCGGCGTGAGCGCGTCGCCGACGCCGCGGATCATCGCCGTCATCAGCAGGAAGACGAAGCCGAGCGGCATGGTGAGCAGCATGATCCGTGCATAGGCGCTGGCCGGCGCGAGGATGTCCGCGGGCGTGGCGAGCGCCGTCATCAGTTCACGGCTGAACAGCCCGCCGATCAGCGCGACCGAAATAGACAGCAACAGGCCGATCGCAAGCGTCGTACCCACGATGCTCTTGATCTTGTCGTGCTCTCGCGCGCCAAAGGCCTGGCCGATCAGCACGGTCGCGCCGGTGCTGAGGCCCATGACGAAGGCGAACAGGAAGAACATCACCGGGAAGAACACCGAGACGGCCGCCAGCGCGTCGACGCCGAGCATCTGGCCGAGATAGACGTTGCTGACGGTGCCGAATAGCGATTGCAACGCGTTGCTCAGCATCAAGGGCGCGAGGAAGCGGAGGAAGCTGGTCCAGAGCGGTTTGGTCGTGGGCATGGATGTGTCTTTCATCAGGGCGTGCGAAGCCGTCGCCGCGCAAGGCGCGCGGCTCGGCCGTCGATGGGGTTGTGAAGAGCGGTGCGCGGGTTACGCGCGGTCGCTGTAGGCGAGCTTGACGATGTGGTCGCGGATGTCGGTCGGCCAGTCCGCAATCAGTCCGGTGAAGCGCCGCCGGTCATCCGCGAACAGCGCCCGCGAAGCTTCCTCGAACTGCGGCAGGTTGCCCGCCATGGTCGACATGAAGTGATAGGCCGCATCGCGTGCCTGCCGCTCGCGGTCCTTGTCGCCGCTCGCGCGCCTTGCCTCGTCGACGAGCTTGCGCAGCGCGACCGAGGCGCCGCCTGCTTGCGCGCCCAGCCACTCCCAGTGCCGCGGCAGCAGCGTCACCTCGCGTGCGACCACGCCGAGCTTCGGCCGGCCGCGGCCGCGCGGCTCGCTCGGCGGCGTGCTCTCCTCGACAGGAGGCGGGACAAGCTTGGTCAGCCGCGCCAGTACCTCGCGATCCCCGCCGCGCAGATCGAAGTCGATCGGCCGGCCGGTGGCATCCTCGAAGATGATGATGGCCTCGTCTGGTCGTGGCGCCACCCGCTTGACGACCAGTGCGACCTCGCCGGCCGACCCGGACACCAGGCGGCGCGGCCCCTGGAAGGCGGTGAAAATCTTCTGCATTGGAATCGTTGCCATATTTGATAGCGTCGGACCATTTAATACCCGGGTAAATTTGGCGCGTCAATATACCCGGGTGAAAATATCCCCCACCGACCGCTCGACATTGCGTTCCCGGGCTGGCACGAACGGCGCGGCCGACCGACCACGCCTCGCCACCACGCCTAGCCCCGGGGACCTCGCTGATGCTGACCGTTCACCACCTCAACAATTCCCGCTCGCAGCGCGTGCTGTGGCTGCTCGAGGAGTTGGGCGTTCCCTACGAGATCGTGCGCTATCAGCGCCAGCCGGACATGCGCGCGCCGAAGGAGCTGCGCGCCATCCACCCGCTCGGCAAATCGCCCGTCATCACCGACAACGGCAACACCATCGCCGAATCGGGCGCGATCATCGAATATCTCGTCGCGACCTACGGCAACGGCCGGCTGATCCCGCCGCCGAACACGCCGGAGCGGCTGCGCTTCACCTATTGGCTACATTATGCCGAGGGGTCGGCGATGCAGCCGCTGCTGCTGAAGCTCCTGTTCACGCTGATGCCGAAGCGCGCGCCCGCGCTGCTGCGTCCGCTGGTGCGCAAGGTCTCGAACCAGGCGCTGACCACGCTGGTCAATCCTCAGCTCAAGCAGCACATGGATTATTGGGAAGGCGAGCTTGCGAAGAGCGAGTGGTTCGCCGGCAACGAATTCACCGCAGCCGACATCCAGATGAGCTTCCCGCTGGAAGCAGCTCAAGCCCGCGGCGGGCTCGAGCAGGGGCATCCCAAGGCGATGGCCTTCCTCGAGCGCATCCACGCGCGGCCGGCCTATGCGCGCGCATTGGAGAAGGGCGGGCCGTATCAGGTGGGGCGGTAGACCACCTGTTGCCCGCAACGACGCGGTTACTGCCCCGCGGCTTCCGCGCCGCGCGTGCGGAGATCGGGGGCACCGAGCGGCCCGTTCGGCGTCACGAGAATCGAATTGGCCGACGTCTGCCCCATCGGCTCGAGGATCGTGTGGCCCATCGCCTTCAGCTCGCGTAACACATCGTCGGGAAAGCCGCGCTCGACGCGCACTTCGTCGGGCAGCCATTGGTGATGCAGCCGTGGCGCCGCGACAGCGGCCGCAACATCCATCTTGTAGTCCAGGACGTTCACGATCACCTGGAGCACCGTCGAGATGATACGGCTGCCGCCGGGCGAGCCCGTCACCAGCACCGGCTTGCCGTTCTTGAGCACGATAGTCGGTGACATCGACGAGAGCGGACGTTTGCCGGGTCCGGGCAGATTGGCCTCGAAGCCGACGAGGCCATAGGCGTTGGACGCGCCAATCGCGGCGGTGAAATCGTCGAGCTCATTGTTGAGCAGCACGCCGGTGCCGTCGGCGACGAGGCCGACGCCATAGCTGAAGTTCAGCGTGTAGGTGTTGCTGACGGCGTTGCCGCGGCTATCGACAAGCGAGAAATGGGTGGTGTTGCTGCCCTCGCGCGGCGAGGGGGCCGCCGAAGCCAGCTCCTTCGACGGCGTGGCGCGATCGGTGGAGATATCCGCGCGCAGCTTGGCGGCGTAATCCTTCGCGGTGAGCGTCTCGATCGGCGCCTTGACGAAGGCGGGATCGCCGAGATAGCGCGCGCGGTCCGCATAGGCGCGCTTCATCGCCTCGATCAAGAGATGCAGCGATGCCGGCGATCCCTGCTTCAGATCGGCGAGCTGAAAGCCCTCGAGGATGTTGAGCGTCTCCACCAGCACGACGCCGCCGGACGAAGGCAACGGCATCGACACGATGTCGTAGCCGCGATAGCTGCCGCGCACCGGGGCGCGGATCACGGGCTGATAGGCTTTCAAGTCGGCCGGCGTCATGATGCCGCCGGCATCGGTCACGGACTTGGCGAGCTTCTCTGCGACCGGTCCTTCATAGAAGCCGCGTGGCCCCTGCGCGGCGACGGCAGACAACGTTTCAGCGAGATCGCCCTGCACCAGCATGTCGCCTTCACTGATCGGTGTGCCATCCGGTCGCGAGAAGATTTTCGTCGACGAAGGCCAGCGTGCCAGCCGCCGGTGCCAGGTCGGCAGCGTATCGGCCATGTCGTCGCTGACGACGAAGCCATCGCGGGCGAGCGCGATCGCAGGTTCGAGCAATTGCGCCAGCGTGAACTGGCCCGAGCCGTATTTTTCCAATGCCAGGGCGAGACCCGCGACGGTGCCGGGCACGCCGATGCCAAGCGCGGAATCCCGCGATTTCGCGACGTCCGGCTTGCCGTCGGGCCCGAGGAAGATCTGCGGCGTGGTCGCCGCCGGCGCGGTCTCGCGGTAATCGATCGTGACGTCTTCATTGCGATCGGCGGAATGGATCACCATGAATCCGCCGCCGCCGATATTGCCGGCGCGCGGATAGGTCACGGCCATCGCAAAGCCGGTCGCGACCGCAGCATCGATCGCATTGCCGCCGCGCCGCAGGATGTCGGCACCGACCTGCGCGGAAATCTTCTCCTGCGCGACGACCATGCCGTGTTCGGCCGCGACGGCGCGCACGGCATCGCGAGCGGGCGGGACATAGCCCTGCCGCGCGTCCTGAGCGGCCGCTGGCGACAAGCCAAACGCCAGCGCGGCTATGAAGGCGAAAAATCTCCGCCGTGTCGAATATGACGACATCATCACACTTCCGCCGTGGCTTCGAACCAGTTCACACGCATCGCTGCAATGCTATACGGTTTGCCCCAAGAGAGGCAAAACTGTTCGTGATGAGGACTTTGGAATGACGACGATCGCCCCCGATGCGCGCATGGCCGGCGCGCACCGGACCTATCCGCCGCGCGCTGCCGTCGTCAGCTGGATCTTCTTCGACTGGGCCGCGCAGCCCTATTTCACGCTGATCACGACCTTCGTGTTTGCGCCCTATTTCGCAACCAGCATCGCGCCGAATCCCGCCACCGGCCAATCGCTGTGGGGATTTGCGATGGCTGCCGCGGGCCTTGCGATCGCGTTGATGTCGCCGGTGCTCGGGGCCATCGCGGATGCCTCGGGCCGCCGGAAACCATGGATCGCGGGGTTCGGCGCGGTGCTGGTGCTGGCCTCCTGCACGCTATGGATCGGCAAGCCCGGCGATCCCTCCATCATTCCGCCGCTGCTCACCGCGGTCGCACTCGCCAGCGTCGGTGCAGAATTCGCCACGCTCTTCAACAACGCGATGATGCCGACGCTGGTGCCGCCGGAGCGGATCGGACGGCTTTCCGGCACCGGTTGGGCGACCGGCTATGTCGGTGGCATCGTCAGCCTGATCATCGTGCTCGGCCTGCTCGCCGCCAATCCCGAGACGGGCCGTACGCTGCTCGGCCTCACACCGCTGTTCGGGCTCGACCCCGTCACGCACCAGGGCGATCGGGCCGCGGGGCCGTTGACCGGATTGTGGTTCATCCTCTTCGTGACGCCGATGTTCCTGTTCACGCCAGACTATCCGGCAAAGCGCCCGGTGCGCGAGGCGCTGCGCGAAGGGCTGGCGGAGTTGAAGCAATCGATCAAGAGCCTGCCGCAGCAGAAGTCGCTCGCCGCGTTCTTGCTCGCCAACATGATCTATACCGACGGGCTGGTGTCGCTGTTCGCGTTCGGCGGCATCTATGCCGCGGGCACCTTCGGCTGGCACACGATCCAGATCGGTACGTTCGGCATCATGCTCGCGATCGCGGGCGCGTTCGGCGCCTGGCTCGGCGGCAAGCTGGATGATCGTCTCGGGCCGAAGCGCGTCATTGCCGGCAGCCTGCTGGTCCTGCTGCTGTCGGTGGCGGCAATCCTGCTGGTCGACAAGGACAGCGTGTTGTTCGTCAAGGTCGCGCCGCCACAAGCAGGGGCGCCGCTGTTCTCGAGCGCGGCTGAACGCGCCTATCTGGTGCTGGGCTGTCTTATCGGCGCGGCCGGTGGTCCGCTTCAAGCCGCCTCTCGCACGCTCTTGATCCGCCTCGCACCAAGAGATCGCATCGCGCAATATTTCGGCCTGTTCGCGCTGACCGGGAAAGTGACGTCCTTCATCGGACCGTTGCTGATCGGCGTACTCACGGCGGCCACGGCGAGCCAGAAGGCCGGCATGGCCGTGCTGGTGGTGTTCTTCGTTGCGGGATTGGGGTTGTTGATGCGGGTTCGGGAGTCTTAGCTCCCGACGCCGCCCGTAGCCCGGATGGAGCGAAGCGCAATCCGGGAACCTGTTGCTGCGGGGGCGCTGACCCGGATTTCGCTGCGCTCCATCCGGGCTACGCTCGTGGTGAGCCTCAATGCCTGAAGTGCCGCGTGCCCGTGAACACCATGGCGATGCCATGCTCGTCGGCGGCCTTGATCACTTCGTCGTCGCGCATCGAGCCGCCGGGCTGCACCACGGCGGTGGCGCCGGCCTCGATGCAGGCGAGCATGCCGTCGGCGAACGGGAAGAACGCATCCGAGGCCACCACGGAGCCCTTGGTCAGGGGCTCGGCGAGCTTCAATTCGTTCGCCGCATCCTGCGCCTTGCGCGCGGCGATACGTGCCGAATCGACTCGGCTCATTTGCCCTGCGCCGATACCAACCGTGGCGAGATCCTTGGCGTAGATGATGGTGTTGGACTTGACGTGCTTTGCGACCCGGAACGCGAACTTCAGGTCGCGCATCTCGGCATCAGTCGGCGCGCGCTTGGTCACGACCTTGAAGATCATGTCGTCGACCACGGCATTGTCGCGGCTCTGCACAAGCAGGCCGCCCGCGACCGTCTTGGCGGTGAGGCCGGGCGCGCGCGGATCGGGCAGGCTGCCGGCGAGCAAGAGGCGTAGATTCTTCTTGCCGCCGATGATGGCAATGGCTTCCTCGGTCGCATCGGGCGCGATGATCACTTCGGTGAAGATCTTGGTGATCTCGCGTGCGGTGTCGGCGTCGAGCGCGCGGTTCATCGCGATGATGCCGCCGAAGGCCGAGGTGGAATCGCAGGCCAGCGCCTTGCGATAGGCCTCGACGAGGTTGGCGCCTTCCGCGACGCCGCAGGGATTGGCATGCTTGACGATGACGCAGGCCGCGGTGCGCTTGGTGTCGAATTCGCCGATGCATTCATAGGCGGCATCGGTGTCGTTGATGTTGTTGTAGGACAGCTCCTTGCCCTGCAGCTGGCGTGCGGTCGAGACGCCCGGGCGCTTGTCCGGCGTCGCGTAGAACGCTGCGGTCTGGTGCGGGTTCTCGCCATAGCGCAGCGACTGGATCAGCCGGCCGCCGAAGGCGCGGAAGTCGGGCGCGTCGATCTCGAGCTGGCGGTTGAACCAGTTCGAGATCGCGGCGTCGTAAGCGGCGGTGCGCGCGTAGGCCTTTGCTGCAAGCCGGCGGCGCAGCTTCAGCGTGGTTGCACCGCTGTTGGCGGCGAGCTCGTCCAGCACGGCCTTGTAGTCCCCGGCCTCGACCACCACCGCGACGTCGTCATGGTTCTTGGCGGCGGCGCGGATCATCGCGGGGCCGCCGATGTCGATATTCTCGATGCAATCCTCGAAGCCGGCGCCTTTGTCGACGGTCGCCTCGAACGGATAGAGATTGACGACGAGAAGATCGATCGGCGCGATGCCGTGCGCCTTCATCGCCTCCGCATGCTCTTTGTTGTCGCGGATCGCGAGCAGGCCGCCATGCACCTTCGGATGCAGCGTCTTGACACGGCCGTCCATCATCTCGGGGAAGCCGGTGAGGTCGGAGACGTCCTTTACCTTGAGGCCGGCCGCGGCGATCGCTTTCGCAGTGCCGCCGGTCGAGACCAGCTCGACATCATGCGCGGCCAGCGCTTTCGCGAACTCGATCAGGCCGGTCTTGTCGGAGACGGAGAGAAGAGCGCGGGTGACGCGGCGGGGATGGTCAGTCATGAGCAAGATCCTCTGTTCAGGGAGTGTCTATGCCCAGGCGCGCGGCAGATGCGTGTCGCGCTTCCCGATGGTGCTCCATCCAAGGTCGCCAGTCGCGCGAACGAGCGCTCGATAGCAGCTTTCGGCCGTTTTCACAACGTTCCGATCGGGCTGAATCGCAGGTTTACAGCGGTAGTTCCGGCTCCCGCCGCGCATTTCGTCGGGCATTGGTGACCGCCGGCGAAGCGGTGGAACGCACAAAACTCCAGCGGATCGAGGGTGCCTGCCGCGCGTCCTGCCGGATCACGATCTGGGCGGTGCGGCGCGGGCCGTCATTGCCGGCCAGGAACACGCTGTCCTCAAGGTCGACCTTGTCGTCCAATGCTTCAAAGGTCCAGACGTCGCGGTTCGGGAGGACCAGCATGACGCCGCGCGCATCCGACAGCCGGCTCGCCTTCACGGCCGGATGCAAATGGAAACGCAGTGCGAAATCGGCATCCGCGCCCTTGAAACGCCCGCCCTGCGGCGGCGACAACGTGTCCTCGCCGTCTATGCGTGCGCCGTCATTGGCGATCATCAGCACGCGGCGGTGGATCGCCCCGAACTTGGCGAGATAGCCGTCATGCGAGGTCGTGAGCAGCGTGCCGTTCTGCACGATCTCGCGGTAGCTCTCGACCTCGACCGGCCCGCTGGTGACCGGCGAGCCGTGCAACAGGCGCTTCATCGCCGACATCTCCACGAACTGGCATGAGGAGGTGTCGTGATAGGTCAGCGTCGAATGCGCCGCTGTGCCGCGTGCGAACGGCCGCCAATTGTCGCGGCCCGTGGTCGGCATGCCGCAATTGGTAACGATGCGGCTGATGCCGGAGGACAGTTCGAACGATAGGCAGCCGGCATGGGCGTCGTGACTGACGCCGGCGGGCGGCGGGGGGCCGGTGTCGATGATCACCGTGGTCTGGCCGGCATCAAGGCGCTGAAAGCCGGTATGCGGCATGTTCGCCATCGGCACGCCGTGGGTGTCGTCATAAGCGAGCAGCGTGGCGAGCAGGTCGGACGATGTCGCGCTCATGCCGTTGAACAGCGCGAAATTTCCGTCGCCATGCCGGAAGAAACGCAGCATCGGCATCATGCGGTCGATCGCGTTCAGCAGTGCCGGCGGTGGTGCGATGTTGCGCGCGGCAAAGGTCTGCCGCAGCGGCAGCAGGTCGATCAAGAGTTCGATCAGCGCGCCCGGATTGCGGGAGATGTGTCCGCCATCGGGCAGGATCTGCCGCTGCAATTCGTCGGACAGCTTCTTCGATGCGCTGCGGATGTGGCTCGCCTGGTTGGCGAGGCACAAGGCCGCGTAGCACAGCGCGATCAGCACCTGCAGCTTCGGCACTCCGTCGGGAATGTTGACCATGGTGTAGCGCAGGAAGCGGATCTCGCGCGCGAGCGCGCGTAAGTATCGGCGGTAGAATTTGTTGTCGGTTTCGTTGAGCACCAGCGGCGCCTGCGACAGCAGCGAGATCACGCGTCTCGCCAGCACGTCGGCGCGGCGCGCGACCGGGCGGCGCTTGTTGGCGGGGTTGGCGATCCAGTCCTCGATCAGCGCGCGGGCATTCGCGCGTGTCAGCGCCGTGTCGGCGGCGCGCAAATGGCGCAGCCAGCCGAAGCCGAGCAGCGCAACCTCCCAATCCTCCGACGGCGGCTCGAGATCGAAGATGGAGCGGCCGTGGCAATTGACGATCTTGCCGGCAAAGACGAAACGGCCGGCATAGATTTCGGCGGCGCGAGTCGCATCCGCGGTGCGCAAATCGTGCGGCGCGATGATCAGCCGATCGGTGCGGCCGGGCCAGACCCGCGACAGCGCAACTGAACCGCCACTCGCGCGCGCGAGCATGTTCCGCGCGAAGCGGTTCATGACCAGCGTCGAGATACGTCTGCGTTGAGCGACCGACACGCTTTGCCTTGAAGGGGGAGAGGATTCCGACGAATCCCTATTAATCCCAAAATCGGCCGCCTGACACCACCTTGAACGTGTGCGAATCAGTGTCGGGGTCGCAAAATCCAGTGCAAAATCAGGATTTAACGAGCCGGGCCGCGAAAAATCCGTCGAGCCCCCCGAGCTTGGGATCGGCGTTCGGCAGATGGCTGGGCAAAGTGCGCAGGTCACCTTCGTCAGTGATGATTTCGTCGAGGCCCGCGACCTCCGACGCCTCGATCGGGACGCGGCGAAGCGCAGGCTCGGCCGCCAGCAGCGTCGCCACGGCCTGCTCGCCTTCCTCAGGTTCCAGCGAGCAGGTACAGTAGACCAGCGTCCCGCCCGGCTTGAGCAAAGACACCGATTTTCGCAGCAGCTTTTGCTGGAGCGCGGTCAGGGCGGCGATGTCCGACTCCTGCCGCAGCCAGGCCACGTCGGGATGACGGCGGATCGTGCCGGTCGAGGTGCAGGGCGCGTCGATCAAGATACCGTCGAAGCCCTCGGCAGGACCGGCCCATTCCACGGCGTCGGCGACGACAGTCGCGGCCTGGAGCGACAGCCGCGCCAGGTTTTCGCGCAGCCGCGCCACCCGGGCCGGCGAACGGTCGATCGCCGTGACATGCGCGCCTGCTAGCGCCAGTTGCGCGGTCTTGCCGCCCGGGGCGGCGCAGAGATCGGCAATGGACTTGCCTTTGACGTCGCCGAACAGCCGGGCCGGCAGCGCGGCGGCGGCGTCCTGCACCCACCATTGTCCTTCGGCGAAGCCGGGAAGCATGGTCACCGCGCCGTGCAGCAGCATGCGCACCGTCCCGGTCGGCAGCGTCTCGCCATGCAGGCGGCTCGCCCATTGCGCGGCATCCGATTTCACGGTGAGATCGAGCGAGGGCTCGTGGCCGAGCGCCACCGCCATCTCTCGTGCGGTCGCCTCGCCATAATGCGCGCTCCAGCGCGCGAGCAGCCATGGCGGCAGGTCCAGCGATTGGGTCGCGACCTCCTCGACCAGCGCCTTGCCTTCGCGGGCGCAGCGCCGCAGCACGGCATTGACGAGCCCGGCATAGCGCGCGGCGCGCCGGTCGGATTGCACCAGGCGAACGGAGAGGTCGACGGCGGCGTGATCCGGCACGTCCATCCAGAGGATCTGCGCCGCGCCGATCAGCAGCGCGCTCTGCGCGCGCGGCGCATCGGAGGGAATGCCCTTGTCGAGCAGGCGGGACAGGACATGGCCGAGCGTGCCGAGCCGGCGCAGCACGGTGGCGACCAGGCGCCGCATCAGCGCGCGGTCGCGGTCGGCCAGCGTCTTCAGTCCGGGATGGGCGCCGCCGCCGTCGAGCTGGTCGTCAAGCGTGCGGTGCTTGTGCAGCACGCCATCGACGATGTCGGCGGCAATCCGTCGTGCCGCGAGACCGGGCACTTCGGACGGAGGGGCGAAACGTTGAGATGGCATGCGGAAGCAAGGTTCTGAGCGAGCGGCAGTTCCGCCGCAATGGGCGCATGCCTTGAGAACCCAATCTCTGGCACGCGAATATGCCAAATGTAAGAATCGCTGCCGGCTTTTTCAGCCCTTTGGGCCCGATTTCAGGGATGCGTTATTGGGCGTCGCGTTGCGGGCCGTCCTGGGCTAGAAAGCCCGGCGATGAGTGACCAGCCTCCCGTTCCCGACCGCAAGCCGTTATCGCCGGCCGCCCAGCGCGCGCTGGCCGAAGCCGAGGCGCGCCGGCAGGCTGCCGCCGCCCAGGCCAAGGATGAGGCCAAGGCAAGGGAGCTGCAGGGACCGAAGGGCCCGGAGCCCACCCGCTACGGCGACTGGGAGCGCAAGGGCATCGCGTCCGACTTCTAAGGTCTCCGACGGCCCGGCGGATCGTGCCTGTCGCGGCGGCTACAGATAGTGATTGTCCCTGAGATAGCGGATGATGCGTTCGCAAGCCGCGTCGGTCGACAGCTCCGAGCTGTCGATGGTGATCTCCGGCGCTTGCGGTGCCTCATAGGGATGGTCGATGCCGGTGAACGCCGGCAATGCGCCTGACCGTGCCTTGCGATAGAGTCCCTTGGGATCGCGGCGCTCGCATTCGGCGAGCGGGGTTGCGACATGGATCTCGATGAACTCGCCGGCTTGGACCCGCTGACGCGCCAGCTCGCGCTCGTTGCGGAACGGCGAGATCAGCGCGACCAGCGCGATCATGCCGGCGTCGACGAACAGCGCGGCGATCTCGGCAGTGCGCCGGACGTTCTCCGCCCTATCCGCGTTGGAGAAGCCGAGGTCGCGGTTGATGCCATGGCGGAGATTGTCACCGTCGAGCAGCGCGGCATGGCGTCCGAGCTCGGCAAGCCTGCGGTCGACGAGATCGGCGATCGTCGATTTGCCGGCACCGCTCAATCCCGTGAACCAGAGCACGCAGGGCCGTTGCTGCTTCAGCCGCGCCCGCACGGATTTGTCGACGGCAAGCCGCTGCCAATGAATGTCGGTGGCGCGGCGGAGCGAAAGGTCGATCATTCCTGCCGCCGCCGTGCGATGGCTGATCGGATCGACGAGAATGAAGCTGCCCATGTCGCGGTTGTCGCGATAGGCCTCGAACACCAGCGGCCGGTCGAGGCTGAGATGGGCGTAACCGATCTGGTTGGCGTCGAGCGTGGCGGCGTCTTCATGCGCCATGGTGTCGATCGCGATGCGGTGCTCGAGCGTCGTGATCACCGCGCCGGTCGAGGCCGTGCCGCATTTGAGCAGATAGCGCCGGCCCGCGACCATGGCCTCGTCATCGAACCAGACGAGATGGGCCGCCAATTGATCCGAGACCTGCGGCGCGGGACCCGCTGTCAGCACGTCACCGCGGCTGACGTCGATTTCGTCGGTCAATGTGAGCGTGACCGATTCACCCGCCGCAGCGCGATCGCGCTCGCCGCCGGGCGTGAGAATGCGCGCGATGCGTGTCTGGCGGCCCGAGGGCCGCACGGCGATGCTGTCGCCGGCGGCAATCGTTCCGCTGGCGATCCGCCCGCAGAAGCCGCGAAACTCTGCGTTCGGCCGGTTGACCCATTGCACCGGCAGCCGGAACGGCCGCTGCGAGACATCACCGGAAACGTCGACGGATTCCAGATAGGCCGTGACGGTGGGCCCGGTGTACCAGGGCATCCGCGTGCTGGCCGCGACGATGTTGTCGCCGCCGGGCGCCACGACCGGGATGCACTGGACCTGCGAGATTCCGAGCTGCCCGGCCATGGTGAGGTATTCGGCCGTGATGGAAGCAAAGCGATCCCCGTCGAATCCGATCAGGTCCATCTTGTTGACGGCGAGCACGACGTGGTGAATGCCGAGCAGCGACAGGATGTGGCTGTGGCGCCGCGTCTGCGTGATCACGCCCTTGCGGGCGTCGACCAGCACCACGGCGAGATCGGCATTGGAGGCGCCGGTCGCCATGTTGCGGGTATATTGCGCATGTCCCGGCGTGTCGGCGACGATGAAGCGGCGCAGCTTGGTGGCGAAGAAGCGATAGGCGACGTCGATCGTGATACCCTGCTCGCGCTCCGCCTGCAGGCCGTCGACCAGCAGCGCGAAATCGAGATCGCCGCCGGTGGTGCCGACGGTCCGGCTCTCGGATGCCAGCGCGTCGAGCTGATCGTCGAGCAGCGTCTTGGAATCGTAGAGCAGGCGGCCGACCAGGGTGCTCTTGCCGTCGTCGACACTGCCGCAGGTGACGAAACGCAGCGTCGGACGATCATCCTGATCCAGCCGCGGCGCATCGGAGGCGGCGATCGTGGGGGCCTCGTGATAGGACATCAGAAGTAGCCTTCCGCTTTCTTGCGCTCCATCGATGCCGGGCTGTCCCGGTCGATCATGCGTCCCTGCCGCTCGGAGGTGCGCGAGGCCATCATCTCCCGCACGATCTCGGGCAGCGTTGCCGCCGTCGACACCGTGGCGCCGCTGAGCGGATAGCAGCCCAAGGTGCGAAACCTGACCGAACGCCAGCGCGGCTGTTCGCCGGCAAGTAGCGGCATCCGTTCGTCGTCCACCATGATCAGCGCGCCGTCGCGCTCGACCACCGGGCGTGAAGCCGCGAGATAAAGCGGAACGATCGGGATGTCCTCGAGCAGGATGTAGTCCCAGACGTCGAGCTCGGTCCAGTTCGAGAGCGGAAACACCCGCATGCTCTCGCCGGGCGCGAGCATCGTGTTGTACAGGCTCCACAGCTCGGGGCGCTGGTTCTTCGGATCCCAGCGATGCGCCGCGCTCCGGTGCGAGAAGATGCGCTCCTTGGCGCGCGACTTCTCCTCGTCGCGCCGCGCGCCGCCGATCGCGGCGTCAAAGCCGTGAAGGTCGAGCGCCTGCCGCAATGCCTGCGTCTTCATGACGTCGGTGTAGCGCGCCGAGCCGTGGGTAAAGGGGTCGATGCCCTGGCTCAATCCGTCATTGTTGGTATGGACGATCAGATCGACGCCGAGCTCGCGCGCGCGGCGGTCGCGAAACGCGATCATCTCGCGGAATTTCCAGGTGGTGTCGACGTGCAGCAGGGGAAACGGTGGCTTGCCGGGATGAAACGCTTTCATCGCCAGATGCAACAGCACCGAAGAGTCCTTGCCGATCGAGTAGAGCATGACCGGCCTGCGGAACTCGGCCGCGGTCTCCCGCAGGATATGGATGCTCTCCGCCTCCAGACGTCGAAGATGGCTGGCAGCGTGAAACTTCTCGCCCTCCGCTCTTTCGGCGAGGGCGGGCGGGGTGGTCGTGGGACACTCCAGCATGCTGATCACGCGGCCTCGGCGACCCAGTCGCCGAACAGGTGCGCCGACGTCGCCGCGTTCAGGTCGAGATCGCGAACGCACGCCGCGACCGAGGCTCGATAGGCGTCATTGACACCGCAGCGCTCCAGAATCTCCAGCTGAGTGTCGCTCACCGAGGCCGTGGCGCGGCGCTGGTAGCGGTAGGCGCTATCGGACGTATGCAGGTTGGGGACCTTGTAGATCGTCGCTTCGCTCGGGAAGATGACGCGCGCGTTGTTGGCTTGCTCGCCCCCCGGCTCCCGCCATGACGTCACGGCGTTCTCGGTGAAGCTGCCGGAAAGGCCGAGACGGTCGAACAGGTCGCGCACCGACGACAGAGCCTCCTTGCTCACCTCGTAGACGTAGTGCGTGACGGGAACGCCCTGCTGCCGGGCGTAATCTGCGACGCGGGCCGCGCTGAGTGCGGCGACGACATAGTGCCGCAGCAATGTATCTTCAGGCGCACGCGAGATCAGCTTCTCGAGCCAGGACGCCAGCGAACTCGCCGGCTCGCGATCGAGCATGATGAGATGCAGGCGGTGGCGCGGATAACCCGCGTCGATCAGGAGCTGCAGTGGATTGAACAAGCTCTCGGCGAGCACGTAGGGCCCGATCGTTTCCTTGCTGAAGATGTGCGGCTGGTCGGTCGCCGAAGGGATGACCCAGGGCGTCAGCGGGCGGCCGACGAGCGCTTCGCGCAAGATCGCCTTCAGCGGCTGATAATATGACGGCATGCCGGTCATGCCGAACAGATTGCTGAGGGCGGTCGATCCGACCCTGGCTTTGCCGCATGCGAAATAGAGCATCGGGAAGTCTTGCGCGGGACGATGCAGGAAATCCTCTGCGAGGCAGTCCGTCACTTCGCGCATCAACGTCGCGAGGGGAGCGGCTCTGGTCTGGAATTCGCCCATTGGCGACAGCAGCATGGTGTCGAGGGAACTGTGCTGCTGCCGAACGAGATCCGCCAGTCGTTCGAGCGAAGCGGCCGAGGTAGCGTCGATGTTCATGTCGGGGGACCCATGGCTGGGAGTTCCACGAGCGATTGCTCATGGCGTCTCATCCAACCTACAGTTGTCGGCGGTGTTGAACAATTCCGGGAAATCCCGGAGGCGCTATCCATGTGCAGCAAGCGTCGGAGATATGTTGCTGCTTTTGCAAATTCATGCTGCGCGCACGGTCTTGAGGAACTTCTCGACTTCCGTCTTCAGGAGGCTGCTTTCGCTTGACAGCGAGCGCGCCGATGACAACACCTGTCCCGATGCAGCGCCGGTGGCGCTCGCGCCATGACTGACCTGGGCGATCTTGTCCGCGACTTCGACGGTTCCCTTGGCGGCTTCGCTGACGTTTCGCGCGATCTCGGCGGTCGCTGCACCCTGCTCTTCGATCGTCGCAGCAATGGTTGTCGAAATGTCCGAGATGCGGGCGATGGTCGCGCCGATTTCCTTGATCGCTCCGACGGAGTCCTCGGTCGCTGATTGCATGCCGGCAATCTGCGTGCTGATTTCCTCGGTCGCTCGCGCGGTTTGCGCCGCGAGGGCTTTGACCTCGCTAGCCACGACGGCAAAGCCGCGGCCGGATTCGCCGGCGCGCGCAGCTTCGATCGTCGCGTTCAGCGCCAGGAGATTGGTCTGCTCGGCAATCGCGGTGATCAATTTGACGACGTCGCCAATTCGCCCTGCCGCCTTGAGCAGTTCGTTGATCCGGACGTCGGTGCGTTCGGCCTGCTTGACCGCTTCGCCGGCGATGCGGCTGGAATCGTGGACCTGGCGGCCGATCTCGACGACCGACGTGCTCATCTCTTCCGCGGCAGACGCCACGGCGCCGACATTGGTCGATGCCTCCTCCGAGGCCGCCGCGACCATGCCGGAGAGCTGCTGAGTCTCCTCCGCGGTTCCCGACAGCGTGCCGGCGGCAGCCTCGAGCTGTTGGGAAGCTGCCGACACGGAGTCGATGATGCCACCGACCGCGGCTTCGAACACGCCGGCGAGCTTGGTCATCTCCTCCTTGCGTCGAGCGGCCGCAGCGGCTTCCTGATTCTTCTGCTCGGCTTCCATCAGCTCGATGCGGATCAGGTTTTCCTTGAAGGTCTGAGCCGCGCGGGCGTTGTCGCCGACTTCATCGCCACGGCGCGTATAGGGGATCTCGACCGCCTTGTTGCCGCCGGCGAGCTGGAGAAGCACGTCGCCGATGCGCCGGATCGGGCGGGCGATGTTCAACACGGAGAAGACGGCGGAGCCGATCAATGTCAGGACGACGAACACGCCGACGATCAATGCGAAGTTGGCGACGCGATCCAGTTCAGTGAGCATCTCACCCTTGCGGCGCGCGGCGAATTCGTTGGCAACGCCGACCAGATCGTCGATGCGCTTGCTGACTTCCAGCGCGGCCGGACGCATGCGCTCTGCGAGAATGCCTGCTTTCGCCGCTTCGGCCGCGGTCCTGGCGCTGCCGGACGCGGCGCCGATGACGGTCTTCTGCGCCCCGGCCAGTTCAATGCCACTGGCCAGATACGCATCGACAAATTTCTTGGTCTCGCGATAGGCGTCCTGGGTGACCTTCCGAGTCGCCCGGTCCGTGGCGGCATCGATTTCCACACCGGCTTCGCTCGCCCGCGTGCGAAGCATCTCGAGGAACTTGTCAACTTCTCCGGCGGTTGAAGCGGAACCGATCTCGAGCGCTGCGAGCTGCGCCCGCGCCATCGCCGTTTGCGCCGCCTGCGCATTACCCTTGTTGAGATAGTTGATTGTGACCAAGCGATTGGATTCGGCAATCGACCGGTTGCCGAGCATCTGGTTGGTCAGCATGCCGCACACCAATACAATGCTCACGCCCGTCACGATGCCGAGCTTTGTTCCAATGCGAAACCTGAATGACCCCACCGCAATCTCCCTCGCGTTGCCGTATAACAGGTATGCGCAACCAATGATTGAGAATTGGGAAAGATTCGCGGATCTCCAGTAGAACTACGGCCGACGTAGTGGTGTTCGGAACTTTCTTCCACAGGTTGTTCCGGGTTCCGGCCCGCTGTGGCCACGCTTGTGAGTTCCCCGACTCAGTCTTAGCGTAAGTTGATGCGGTTCCGGGATCGACCCAAAACCTACCAGCCACAGTTCGGCGGTTCGCCGTTCGGTCGGCACTTCTCCGGATTGTTGCCCTGGATGTTCGTGGTGGGCATCGTGTTGGCCGTCGTCCTCACCTTCCGCCATGGAATGGGCTGGCTTGTTCCGCAGACCGATGGCGAGCGCACCGGGGATGCTGAGATCGTTCTCCAGCAGGCAGGCCATCCAGGTGCGCGCGAGCCGGTGGATGTCATTCGTACCATCGACGGCGACACTTTCCTTGCGCGCGTTCGTCAGCGCGAGGGTCGCGATCGCGTCGTACGCGTTCGGCTGCGCGGCATCGATGCGCCCGAACTAAAGGCATCGTGCCAGGAGGAGCTGGACAAGGCGGAAGCCGCGGCGCGCGCATTGCGCGATCTGCTCGGCCAGGGCGGCGTGATCATCACCAATCTCGGCCCCGACAAATACGGCCGCGTGCTCGCAGACGTCGCGACCCGGCGGACCGAGAACGTTTCGGCGGCGTTGCTCGCGGGCGGTTTTGCGCGGAGCTACAATGGCGGCCATCGCGACGGCTGGTGCACACGCGGCTGGCGCTTCTGGTAACAAAAAAGCCGCGTCCCAAGACGCGGCTTTTTCTTGTCGCGGCTGATCTCTGCGATCAGCGCGTCACGACCACCGTCGTGCCGACGGAGACGCGGCCATAGAGATCGGTGATGTCGTCGTTGAGCATGCGGATGCAGCCATAGGAGACGAAGCCGCCGATCGAACCCGGCACGTTGGTGCCGTGGATGGCGTATTCGCCGCCGGCGAGCGTCATCGCCGCAACGCCCATCGGGTTGCGCGGTGAGCCGCCCGGGATCATGTCGGGAATGCTCGGCTTGTCACGCTTGACCTCGGCCGGCGGTGCCCAGGCCGGGTTGCGATACTTCCCGTCGATGCGCGTGGTGCCGGCCCATTGCTTGCCGGACTTGCCGACACCGACCGGATAGCGCACGGCGTGGCCGTTATCGAGGATGAGATAGAGCCGCCGCTCGCTGGTTTTGACCACGATGGTGCCCGGCGAATAATCGGCCAGATGTGCCCCCACCATCTCCGGCCGCGCCTCTGCCGCCGTCGACACCAAGACCCCCGCCCCGATGGTGGCAGCCAGCGCCACCGCAATCCTCATCGACATCGATCTTCCCCTTGCCCCAAAACACATCGTCCAAAATGACGCAGAACCCGGCAATCGCCGCAGCGCCCCAATCCTTGTTAGGGACATCCTAACCGCGCCCGTTAACCGGATGGTTTCCACGCGCGGCCACCGAGGGCCAGCCAGCAGGGGGAACAAAGGAAATGTTCGAAATAAAGTAAATGACCTGAAAACAACACTCGGCGGGAAAGATGCAGCCGTGCGCGCCCGCGCCCTGACAAGGGCGTGAACTGTCTGGGGACGCCGCGATCCGGGTAATTCAGAACTCCGGAAATGGCCTGACGAACTGGCTGTTCGAATATTTGAACCAGGAGTCCCCGACGCCGCCCTTGCCCGCGTCCTGCCAACTGGCGGAACCGGTCAGCCCTCGAGCGAGGATGCAGGAAGTCTTCTGGCCGGAATCCGTCCGCTGGACGGTCGCACAAGCGTTCTCGGTCTGAAAGCAACGAACCAGGAATTTCCCCGGGGCCGCAGGGCTGTCCTTGCGTTGGAAACAATAGGCTTGATCAGGGGGCCGGTCTCCCCACGCGGTTGGACCGGATGGAGCTGGCGCAGCCCCGGTCGAGCTGATCCAGACCTCTAGATTGCCGCCGGCAATATCCGATCCCTGAGTGGATGCCACGGCCCCGGTCATGATCCCGGACCTCTGAACGTCTGCTGCGAGCAACTCGGCAAAGGCTTGGTCATTGGCTGCAGCGTATCGAACCTCTCTCTGGCCAGCGGCCAAGGATGTTCTGTCATTGCCGCCAGACGGCTGGGAGTCCTGAACGCGCCACCCAGCCGCGCGCAGCTTCTGCGCGAAAGGCACGATGTCGGATGCCCGATCGAAGTCACCAGCAAAGCGAATGGTGACCTTGTAGTCGCCTTTGTAAGGCAGCCAAATTCCGAGATTGCTGGCCGACATGCCTGATTGCGGGCGCGGCTTGATGTCAGTCCTCAGCGCCTCGTTGGCGATCTCGGCGGCCGCGCGAGCGGCGGCCTGATGCTTCGTGTCCGGGTCGGGCAGGGCATAATCGACCCCTGAGCGTGGGGACGCGCGTCCGGAATCGTTGTCAGCAGCCGCATCTGAACCGCCAATCTTGTATCCGGCTTGCTGAAGCTTTTACACGACCGTCGCGATCTCGGTCTGCGGGCGCGCGCTGTGCACGAAGACGGTGTATCCAAGACCGGGGGGCGAAGTCGTGATGCTCCGTCCGCCAAAGAGTAGCCAGATGGCCGTTCCGGCACCGATTGCGACGACAGCGAGGGCGGACAGCAATGTTTTCAATCCAACCCGGTGGCCGTCACTGACCGCCCCTGACGGCTTCGGCCCGCTAGTGGGTGGGACGGTGGCTGGCTCCGTGCTGGCCGCGCCTGTCAATTTCTTTTGAATGGCACCCCGGAGCCTGATGAATTCGATGGACTGGCGATCTCCGTTCCACGTCGTGAAGTCAGCCGTTTGAACCCCGCCAAAGCCCATCGGCAACTCGACGGGATCGAGCATGAGCGGGACGAGCTTGCCTGCCTTGTGCGCACGGCGTGCCTCGTCCTGAACGAACTCGGACTTGATCGACGAATTCGTCCAGGCAACGACAGCACAGGGCGCCGAATCGAGCTCGGTCTTGATTTCCTCGCTCCACGAGCCCCCGACGGTGAGATCGTTGTCCCACCAGACGTTCCATGGCTCCGCTTCGAGCGCTTCGATCAATGGTTTGACGCGATCGCGATCAACCTTGGCGTAACTGAAAAAAATATCGGCCAAGCCTCGAGCTCCGAACAATGCAGTCGTTTGAAACAACCACAGGTTAGCGCGAGCGCTCATCCCGGGCAATGAGCGGCGGGCTTCCAGATATTGGTGCCAACGGAAACAGCCGGCGCTGATGTTTCAACGCCGGCTGTTCTGATAGCGGATTGCGATAGGTGGCCCGGAGGCTGTCAGTCCTACGCCGGCTTCCGGTTCTGCCGATTGTGCACGAGGTCGTCGACCACGGCGGGATCGGCCAGGGTCGAGGTGTCGCCCAGGCTGCCCGGCTCGTCCTCGGCGATCTTGCGCAGGATGCGGCGCATGATCTTGCCGGAGCGGGTCTTGGGCAGGCCCGGCGCGAACTGGATCTGGTCGGGCGAGGCGATCGGGCCGATCTCCTTGCGCACCCAGGTGACGAGCTCCTTGCGCAGATCCTCGGTCGGCTCGATGCCGGCCATCAGGGTGACATAGGCGTAGATACCCTGGCCCTTGATGTCGTGCGGGAAGCCGACCACCGCGGCTTCCGACACCTTCTCATGCGCCACCAGCGCGCTCTCGACTTCCGCGGTGCCCATGCGATGGCCGGAGACGTTGATGACGTCGTCGACGCGGCCGGTGATCCAGTAATAACCGTCGGCGTCGCGCCGGCAGCCGTCGCCCGTGAAATACTTGCCCTTGTAGGTTGAGAAATAGGTCTGCTCGAAGCGGGCATGATCGCCATAGACGGTGCGCATCTGGCCCGGCCAGGAGCGGGTGAGGCAGAGATTGCCCGACGTTTCGCCCTCCAGCACCTTGCCGTCGGCGTCGACGATCTCGGGCACCACGCCGAAGAAGGGCTGCGTCGCCGAGCCGGGCTTCAGCTTGGTCGCGCCCGGCAGCGGCGTGATCAGGATGCCGCCGGTCTCGGTCTGCCACCAGGTGTCGACGATCGGGCAGCGGTCGTCGCCGACGACGCGGTGATACCACTCCCAGGCTTCCGGATTGATCGGCTCGCCGACCGAGCCGAGCAGGCGCAGGCTCGCGCGCGAGGTCTTCTTCACCGGCTCGTCGCCGCCTTGCATGAGCGCGCGGATCGCGGTCGGCGCGGTGTAGAAGATATTGACCTTGTGCTTGTCGATGACGTTCCAGAACCTGGAATTGTCAGGGTAATTCGGAACGCCTTCGAACATCAGCGTGGTCGCGCCGTTGGCCAGCGGCCCATAGAGAATGTAGCTGTGACCGGTGACCCAGCCGACATCCGCGGTGCACCAGTAGATGTCGCCGTCGTGATAGTCGAAGACGTATTGATGCGTCATCGAGGCGAACACGAGATAGCCGGCGGAGGTGTGCAACACGCCCTTGGGCTGGCCAGTCGAGCCCGAGGTGTAGAGGATGAACAGCGGGTCTTCGGCGTGCATGTGCTCGACCGGGCATTCCGTCGTCACCATCGCCGCAGCCTCGTGGTACCAGAGGTCGCGGGTCGGGTTCATGTCGACCTTGCCGCCGGTGCGCTTGACCACGACGACCCAGTCGACGTCGTCGGCCTTGGCGAGCGCCGCGTCGACATTGGCTTTCAGCGGGACCTTCTTGCCGCCGCGCAGGCCTTCGTCCGCGGTGATGATGACCTTGGATTTGCAGTCATTGATGCGCTGGGCGAGGCTGTCGGGCGAGAAGCCCGCGAACACCACGGAGTGAATCGCGCCGATGCGCGCGCAGGCAAGCATCGCGTAAGCCGCTTCCGGAATCATCGGCAGGTAGATGGTGACGCGGTCACCCTTTTTGACGTTGCGGGTGCGCAGGATGTTGGCCATCCGGCAGACCTCGTCGTGCAGCTCCTGATAGGTGATGTGCTTGGACTGCGAGGGATCGTCACCTTCCCAGATGATCGCGGTCTGGTTGCCGCGCTTGGCGAGATGCCGGTCGATGCAATTGTAGGCGACGTTGAGGATGCCGTCCTCGAACCATTTGATCGAGACGTTGCCGGGTGCGAAGGAGACGTTCTCGATCTTCGTCGGCGCGTGCATCCAGTCGATGCGCTTGGCCTGCTCCGCCCAGAAACCGTTCGGGTCCGAGATCGAGCGAGCGTACATCTCCTTGTACTTGGCCTGGTCGACCCAGGCGCGCTTCGCCCACTCCGCGGGGACGTCGTAGATCTTCTCGGACATGCTTTCCCTCCACATACGGCAGGCCGAACGCTAGCGACTGGCGAGCCGACTTGATCATTGACTGATTATGCGTCGGGCTAACCGGGCCCGACAAGGAGCACAAGCTGGACCTTCGGCGGGCTACCGGCCATGCGGAAGATCAAGGCCGTCTGATGCGACTGTCGCAGATCTGAAACAGCCGAGGCGCCACTCTGCGGCCTTTACCCAACTCCCGGAAACAGGCCGGTGCAGAGCGTCCATGCGACGCGGACGGTATTTAGGAACCGGTCGTCACTGATTCGGGACTCGCAATACGGTTCGGAACACCCTAAATGGCCAACCCGGGTCCAGAGAGACCCCTTGGAACAAAAATCAGAACAGCGGCATTGACCGGTAACAGACAGGGCTAAGGCATAAGACTATGATGGATCAGCAGAATCTCGGGACGATACGGCCCGCTTCAGCCGATCCTGCGGCCATTGCGCTGGCCAAAGCCCTCGGACAATGGCCGAAACCGACCGGTTTCAGGCGTCCCAGTCCCAAAAAGACCTACGACACCGCGCCCACGACGGTCGAGGCCCTTGCAAAGGAGCTCGGCCTGCGGCTCGGCGACCAGAACGAGCTGACCATCCGCCGCATCAAGCGCGGCAAGGGCTATTCCTTCGTCCGCCCCAACGGCGCACACGTCCGCGACGCCCGCACCATCCGCCGGCTGCATTCCATGGCGGTGCCGCCGGCCTATCGCGAGGTGCGATATTCCGCCGATCCGAGCTCGCATCTTCAGGCCGTGGGCCGGGATGCCGCCGGGCGGCTGCAATATCGCTATCACGCCGATTGGGAGAAAGTTCGCGAGCATCGCAAGGCGCATCGCCTGGAGAAGCTCGTCGGCGCGCTGCCAAAAATCCGGCGCAAGGTCTCGGCGTTCCTTTCGGGTGACGAGCCGACGCGCGAGTTCGCGCTCTCGGCCGTGATCGAGTTGATTGCGCGCACCGCGATCCGCCCCGGCAATGAATCCTATGCCCGCCTCAACGGCACCCGTGGCGCCACCACGCTGCTGAAGTCCAACATCACCCTGGAAGACGATTGCTTCGTTCTGACCTTCAAGGCGAAGGGCGGCAAGGCGGTGCGCAAGGAGTGCGACGCGGCCAAGCTGGTGCGCGCCATCGGTATTTTGCAGAGCGTGCCGGGCAAGCGCATGTTCCAGTATCGCGATGCCTACGGCATCGTGCGCGCGGTCAGCACCACGCAGGTGAATGCATTCCTGCGCGAGATCGCCGGCATCAAGATCTCGCTGAAGGATTTTCGGACGCTGATGGCGTCAGCCGTCGTCGTGGAGTCCTTGTCGCGGATCACGCCGGCGACCAGCCAGCGCGGCCGCAAGAAGCAGGTGCTGGAGGCGATCCGCGCCGCCGCGGACAAGCTCTCGAACACGCCGGCGATCTGCCGCAAGAGCTACGTCCACGACACCATCGTCACCGCGTTCGAGGAAGGCATCCTCGAACGTTTTGCGGCGACCATGAAGGGCCAGCGCTCGCAGGCAAGGCGAGAGCAGCTGCTGGCGCAGGTGGTCGCGACCGCAGCGGTGTGACGACACTGCTGTAGGGTGGGCAAAGGCGCAAAGCGCCGTGCCCACCATCTCTCTCGATCGCGACAAATGCGTGGGCATCCTTCCGCCTTCGCTCTTCGAGCTACGGCGGACAAGTCGCTTTACCGACCCTACAAGACCTAGGTCTTCGTCGACACGCCCCGATCCGGACCAGGATCGCTGCCAGCCGCTGCGATCGTGAGCCGCTCCAGATAATGCCCCCACCCCGTCGCATGCGCGGCGGCCTGTGCTTCGCTCGGCAGGCCGCTATGGGTCATGCGCAGCAGCGTGCCGCCATCGCGTTCGATCAGGTCGATCTCGATCAGGCTCGAGCCCGGCGGCACTTCCTGGCCGCCCTCCCAGCCGAACGTATAGGCGAGGCGATGCACCGGCACGACCTCGCGGAAAGCACCGCGGGCGACGCCTCCGCGCGGGCCCACGCCCTTGAGCAGATAGAGCCCGCCGGGATGCGGTTCGGTGGTCACATCGGAGCCCATCCAGCTCAGGATCTTCTCAGGGTCGGTCAGGTAAGCGAAAACGGTGGCGCGCGGAGCTGCGATCTGGGTCTCGCGGCGCACTACGAATGGCTCGGTCATCGGCGATCATTCCTTCGCGGATACTGGCACATGGCGGGGCCGAGGCGGCCCGTCAAGGATTGCCCGTGACAAACCCGGCCGGCCTTCGCCATGATCGAGCCATGCAGCTCTCTCCGACCCTCGCCTGGCTCGTCGATGCCGCCTTGGATTGCCCCGGGGCGGACCGCCTGCTCGCGGAACTCGGCGCACATCTGGTCGCCGACGGCATGCCGCTCGCGGCCGGCGCCCTGACGCTGGAGGTGCCGCATCCGCTGATCGCGAAGCGGACCTGGTTGTGGCGCGCCGACAGCGGCCAGGTGATCGAGGCGCTCGGCTTCGCGCCCGGCGGCCTCGCACCGGATCCGCCGACCGACGCCGGTCGCCGCTGGTTGCGCGACATCGCGCGCGGGTACGTGCACGAAGACATTGTCGGACGGCATGACGGGCCGCTGCTCGGCTGGATCGGGCCGCAGCCGTTCAGCACTGACGAGATCGGGCAATTGCGCGAGGCCGCCCGTTTTGCCGCGACGCCCCTTGCCGTGCTCGCTGCGCGCGCCACGTTGCGGGCAACGCTCGACGCCTATCTCGGCAAGCGCAGCGCCGAACGGGTGCTGGCGGCGCCCCTGCGGCGCGATCTCGGCGAGACCATTCAGGCCGCGCTGCTCTATGCGGATTTGCGCAATTTCACGACCCTGTCGGAAACCTCGCCGCCTGCTCAGGTCATCGCCGCGCTCGACGCCTGGTTCGATCGCATCGCCGGTGCCGTCCACGCCTTCGGCGGCGAGGTGCTGAAGTTCATCGGCGACGGCGTGCTGGCGATCTTTCCGGTGGTCGAAGCATCGCCGCGCCGTGCCTGCGAGTCCGCTTTGCGTGCGGCAGGCGCAGCCGAGGCCGGCATGGCTTATCTGAACGCGGAGCGCGGCGCCAAGGGCCTGCCGCCGCTGGCGTTCGGTGCTGCGCTCCATCTCGGTGAGATGCTCTGGGGCAATATCGGCGCCGCCAACCGGCTCGATTTCACCGCGATCGGTCCCGCCGTCAATCTCGCCAGCCGCCTCGAAGGATTGTGCAAGCCGTTGGGGCGGACCGTCTTGGTGTCGGGCGCGCTTGCCGCCGAGACGGAGATGCCGCTGGTCGCGCTCGGGCCGCATTCATTGCGCGGTATTGCGGCGCCATGTGAGGTGTTCACATTGCCGAAGACGTGACGGACTAAACCCCGCCCATCTTGCAGACGAGCTTCCACTCCTCGGCCGTCACCTTCTGCACCGAGAGGCGCGAATATTTCACCAGGTCCATCTCGGCGAGCTTCGTCTCGGCCTTGATGGCCGCCATCGTCACCGGAGTCTTCAAGGGCTTGTCGGCCTTGATGTCGACGCAGACGAACTTGCCGGTCTTGTCGGTCGGATCGGGATAGGCCTCCTTGATGACCTCGGCGATGCCGACGATCTCCTTGCCCTCGTTGGAATGATAGTAGAACGCCTTGTCGCCCTTCTTCATGGCGACGAGGTTTTGGCGCGCGGTGAAATTGCGCACGCCGGTCCAGGCCTCGCCCTTGGCGCCCTTCGCGACCTGCTGGTCCCAGGACCACACCGATGGTTCGGATTTCACCAGCCAGTACGCCATGCTCATTCCTCAGACTTGAAGGGGCGCGTCAGCAGCCCCGAGATCGCCGCGTCGATCGTGCTTCGGCCGCTCAGGATCGAAGCGACCGCTTCTGATACCGGCATCTCGATGCCTTGCGAAGCCGCAAGTTCGATCAGCACCGGCGCGGTGAACTCGCCCTCGGCGAGCTTGCCGGCGGGCGGCTGCTCGCCGCGGCCGAGTGCAAGGCCGAGCGCGAAATTGCGCGATTGCGGACTCGCGCAGGTCAGAATGAGATCGCCGAGGCCGGACAGGCCGGCGAGCGTCTCGCTGCGTGCGCCGAGCGCGCGGCCGAGCCGCGTCAGCTCGGCAAAGCCGCGCGTCGTCAGAGCAGCCTGGGCGGAGGCGCCGAGCTTGCGCCCGACCGCGATGCCGACCGCGATCGCCAGCACGTTCTTGGCGGCGCCACCGATCTCGACGCCGCGGATGTCGGTGGAGTGATAGGGACGGAATGTCGGCGAGCCCAGTGCCTGCACCAGGTGGCTCGCGAGTGCTTCATCTTTCGCCGCCAGCGTCACCGCCGTCGGCAGGCCGCGCGCGACGTCGTCGGCGAAGCTCGGGCCTGACAGAATCGCCGGCTGCGCATGCGGCGCGGCCTCTGCGATCACATCGGTCATGAACTTGTGCGTGCCGTGTTCGATGCCCTTGGCGGCCGCGACGATCGGCAACTCGCCACGCAGATGCGGGGCCAGCAGGTTGACCGCACCGCGCAGATGTTGCGCCGGTGTGGCGATCAGCAGCATCTCCGCGCGCGAGGCCGCGGCGAGATCGCTCGTAACGACAATCTCGGGAGCGATCCGCACGCCCGGCAGCCGCGGGTTGTCGCGCGTCGAGGCGATCCGCGCGGCATGTTCGGCATTGCGTGCCCACAGTGTCACGGTGCGCCCCGCTCGCGCCGCGACAGTCGCCAGCGCCGTGCCCCAGGCGCCCGCGCCGATCACCGCGACGGATTGGAAGGTCGACATGGCTAATATCCCGCGCGTGTCTTGCCGTAGCCGGCCGGTGCCGTCGCGTTGGCGTCGAGCAGCCACCGTGCGCGGGGCTGGGCGTCCATCGTGTCGGTGAGGCCGAGTGCGAGGCGTTCGGCGCCGGCCCAGGCGATCATCGCGCCATTGTCGGTGCACAGCGCGGGAGGCGGCATGATCAATTGCGTCTGCGCTTGCCGTGCGACGTCATCGAGCGCGCCGCGGATCGCCTGATTGGCGGCGACGCCGCCGGCCGCGACCAGGGCGCTTGGCGCGCCGAATTTTTCGCGGAACAGCCGCAAGCCCACGCTCAATCGGTCGGCGATCGAATCCAGCACGGCGGCCTGAAAACTCGCGCAGAGGTCGCTGATGTCCTGCGGCGTGATCTCGGCAAGCCGGCTCGCCTCGGTGCGAACCGCCGTCTTCAGTCCCGACAGCGAGAAATTGGCGTCGGGGCGTCCCTGCATCGGCCGCGGGAACGCAAAGCGCATGGCATCGCCGCTTGCCGCCGCGCGCTCGACCTGCGGGCCGCCGGGATAGGGCAGGCCCAGCATCTTCGCGACCTTGTCGAAAGCCTCGCCGATCGCGTCGTCTACCGTGGTGCCGAGCCGCACATATTGTCCGACGCCGGTGACTGCGACGATCTGGGTATGGCCGCCGGAGGCGAGGAACAGGCAATAGGGAAACTCGATTCCGTCGGTGAGGCGCGGCGTCAGCGCGTGCGCCTCCAGATGGTTCACCGCGACCAGCGGCGTGTCGTGCACCATCGCGATCGCCTTTGCGGTGGTGAGCCCGACGATGACGCCGCCGATCAGGCCCGGCCCCGCGGCGGCCGCGACGCCGCTCAGTTGGGCGAAGCCGATGCCGGCCTCGCGCATGGCGCGATCGACGATGCCGTCGAGCAGGTCGACATGGGCGCGGGCCGCGATCTCCGGCACCACGCCGCCGAAGCGGGCGTGTTCCTCGACCTGCGACCGCACGATGTTGGACAGGATCCTGCCGCTGCCGTCGCCCGCGCGTTCGATCACGGCCGCGGCAGTTTCGTCGCAGGTTGTTTCGATGCCCAGTACCAGCATTGGCGAATTGTTATCCAATTTGCGCCCTTGCGCTCATCCGTAAAGCGGAGTTCTGGTACGTCCGGTAGCATTCCGAGGCCAGATTGCGCAATCGTCACGACGCAAGCCGTTCTCGTCATGCGTCGCCGCCAATTGGTTCGGGAACACCAGCGATGTCCATTCTTGTCACACGGCCGCATCCCGACAACGAGGCGACGGCGGAAAGTCTGCGTGCGCGGGGGCATGCGGTGCTGCTTGCGCCGGCGCTCAAGTTCGAGCCGGTGGCCTTCCACGACGACAATGAAGCGCCCTATGCCGCAATCATCGTCACGTCGGCCAACGCGCTCCGTGCCGCCGCACCGCAATTGCAAGATCTTGGCCTACTGGAGCTGCCTTTGTTTGCGGTCGGCGAGCATACGGCCGCCGCGGCGCGCGACGCCGGCTTTGTCGATGTGATCGTCGCCGGCGGCGATGCCGCCTCCTTGCGGGACAGGGTCATCCAGGCCGCGCGCGACAAGGTGCTGAAGAAAAAGAGCACGCTGCTGTATCTCGCGGGCGCGGATCTGTCGCGCGACCTCGGCGGTGAGCTCGGTGCGGCGGGCTTCTCCGTCATCACGCGAACGACCTATCGCATGGCGCCGGTCAAGCATCTGCCGCGCGAGGTCTGCGAGGGCTTTGCCGCCCACGGGGTCGAGGCGGTGCTGCACTACTCCCAGCGCAGCGCCCGGGCGTTCCTGGACGCGGCCAGGGACGAAGGTGTCGAAATCTCGGCGCTGGCCATACCGCAATGCTGCCTGTCCGAGACGGTTGCGAGTGCGCTGCGCGATGCCGGCGCGTCGCAGGTTCTGGTCGCCGCGACCCCGGACGAAAATGCCTTATTTGCCACCTTGGAGCGTGCGTTGCGCACCCGTTTGGCGTAAGAGGTCGGGCCGAATCCGACGTCATCGGGTCCGCTCTAGGGCCTGTACAAGGTATGGAAGTGTGAGGAACCGTCACGATGGCCGACGACAAGCCTGAAGACGCAGGATTGGCGCCCGACGCTGGTCGTGCCAAGCGCACTCCGCCCACCATCGACCTCGAGGCGACGGAAGTCTCGACCCAGCCGCAGGAGGCGACGGTCGAGCCCGAGGGCCAGCCGGCGGCGGAACACGCCGAGGCCGAACAGGCCAAATCCGAGTCCATTGACGCAGAGCCGGAGCGCATCGAGGCGCAGGCCGCTGCGCAGTCGGTTTCACCCTGGGTCATCGCGCCATTCTCCGGAGCCGCTGCTGCGGCGGTCGTGATCGCGGTCGGCTGGATGCTGGGCTGGCCCGCCGTGCAGGCGCCGCCGGCCGCGCCGCAAGTGACAGGCGCGGCGGTCGATGCGCTGAGCGGTCGCGTTGCGGCGGTGGAAGCCAAGGCCGGCAAGCCCACAGCGGATCCGGCCATGGCGGCGCGGATCGACGCGCTGGAGAAGTCTGCAAGCAGCTTGCGCAGCGACATCGCCAATTTGCGCGCGCAGTTCGACAAGAGCGCGAGCGCGATGAACGATGCGAGATCGACCCCCGCCGCGGCCGCACCCGACCTTGCCGCTCTCAACGATCGCATCGCGCAGATCGAACGCGCCAGCAAGACGGAGCGGGCCGAGCTCGCGCAGCAGGGCGAGAAGATCGCCGATGCAAGAGCCAGGGATGACAAGCCGCTGCGCTTCGTGGTGGCGGCGGCGCTGCTCGACGTCGCCGTTCGTCATGGCGATCCCTATCAGTCGCAGCTGTCCGCGGCGCGCACGCTTGCCGCCAAGCCTGACATGCTCAAGCCGCTCGACACGTTTGCATCGTCGGGCATTCCGACGCCGGTCGCGCTGAGCCGCGAGTTGCTCACCATCGTGCCGAAACTGTCGCCGCCGCCGGAAGCCCCGGCCGCGAGTGCCGGCATCGTCGAGCGCCTTCAGGCAGGCGCGTCAAAACTGGTCCGCATCGAACGCACCGACGGCGTGGGCAACGACCGCGGCGCGATCGTGGCACGCGTCACGGCGGCCGCCCTTCGCAACGATTTCGTGGAAGCGCGGCGCGAGCTCAAGACGCTGCCGGAGGCCGATCGTGCGCCGGCGCAGGCCTGGCTCGACAAGGCCGATGCCCGCGATGCCGCGCTCGCCGCGTCCCGCAAATTCGCCGACGATGCGATGGCGGATCTCGCCAAATCGACTCAATAAGATTCGCGCAACAATCAGCGCGTATAGGGATCGTCATGCTTCGCATCGTCCTCTTCCTCGTCCTGATTGCGCTGGCGGCGGCCGGCGCGGCCTGGGTTGCCGACCAGCCCGGCGAAGTCGTCATGACCTGGGGCGGCTGGCGCGCCTCGCCGACCATTCCGGTGTTCGTGCTGCTTCTCGGCGTTTTTGCCATTGCGATCGTCCTGCTCTGGAGCATCCTGACCGCGACATGGCGATTGCCGGGCCGCATGCGCCGCCGTCGTCACGACAAGCGCCACGCAAAGGGCCGGCACGCCATCACCCACGGCCTGCTCGCGATCGGTCATGGCGATACCGCGCTCGCCCGCCGTCACGCCGAGGCGGCGCGGCGACATGCACCGAATGATCCGCTCGCGCTGCTGCTGCATGCGCAGTCGGCGCAGCTCGAAGGTAATCGCGACGAAGCGCAGCGCGCCTTCCGCGCCATGGCCGAGCGCGAGGACACCCGCCTGCTCGGCCTGCGCGGCCTGTTCATCGAGGCGCAGCGCGCCGACGATGCGGTCGGCGCGGTGATGATCGCGGAGGAAGCGATCAAGCTGTCGCCGTCCTCGACCTGGGCCTCGCATGCGGTGCTCGGCTTCCGCTGCGCGCGCGGCGACTGGAGCGGCGCGCTCGCGATCCTGGATTCGAATCTGTCCGCGGGCCTGATCGACAAGCCGGCCTATCGCCGCCAGCGCGGCGTGCTGCTCACGGCGCGCGCGCTGGAATTGGAAACCATGGACCGCGACGTCGCGCGCGAGAGTGTGATGCAAGCGATCAAGCTGGCGCCCACCCTGGTGCCAGCGGCGGTGCTCGCCGCGAAATTCGAGAGCGAGGCGCATCAGGTGCGCCGCGCCATGAAGCTGGTCGAGGCCGCCTGGCTCGCCAACCCGCATCCCGATCTCGCCGAGGCCTATGCTCATGTGAAGCTCGGCGATTCCGCGCGGCAGCGCCTGCAGCGGGTCGAGACCCTCGCCGCCAAGACGCCTGCGAATGCCCCCGGGTACATCGAGGGCCGGCTCGTGATCGCGCGCGCAGCAATCGATGCCTCCGAATTCGCCCGCGCGCGCGAGGCGCTGGCGCCCTACGTCAACGATCCGACGCAGCGCGTCGCGCTGCTGATGGCCGAGATCGAGCGCGCCGAGCATGGCGATAGCGGCCGCGCCCGCGCCTGGACCTTGCGCGCGGTGCGCGCCCGTCACGATCCCGCCTGGACCGCGGACGGTTACGTCAGCGATCGTTGGCGCCCCGTCTCTCCGGTCACCGGCCGGCTCGATGCCTTCCAGTGGCAGACGCCGGTCGCGAGCCTGCCTTCGGACAAGGGCGCCACGATCGAATCCTCGGCCTTCGAGGAAGCCATGCTGGCGGCGCCGCCGCCGAAGCGGGTCACGGTGGTCCCCAGCGACAGCCCGGCGGAACCGGTCGTGACGGTCCCAGACCCGGCGCCTGCCGCTCAAGACAATTCACCCCCGACCGGCACAGAAGAGCCGGCTGTTGCGACCGCCGAGCCCGCCGAGCCGGTCCAACCGGCGCCCGCGCCCGCCGAATCAACGCCTCCGGCGGCAACACCGGTGTTCCGGACCCGCGCCGACCTCGGTAAACCCGCGCCCGTGCCGATTCCCGCGGTCATCCCGATCGTCCGGGCCCCCGACGATCCCGGCATCGACGACGAGGGGCCGAGCGATGAATTTACGGAACAAATCGGCACACCCAAGGCCCAGGCCGGCGGCTGGCGCGGATTCTGGTCCCGCTGGGGCGCGTGAGCCGCATTTCGAAGCCCGCTTGTCCTTGCCAATTCGGGCCATGCCCGATATCAGGAGCGCGTATCGGGGCCGGCATCGCCCGGGCCCCGGCAGGGTTCGCCGCAATAGCTCAGTCGGTAGAGCACGTCATTCGTAATGACGGGGTCGGGGGTTCGAATCCCTCTTGCGGCACCAGCGCCTCGTTCCATCCGGTCCTCGCAGGCCTGCGCTCTGCTCACTGAGGTTGGCTCGCGCGCGTTGCGCTCCGGCCTTGTGTCACTACGATACGCTGCCGATGAACGCGCGTAACGGGGCAAGTGGTGGGTACGGAGACGAGGGCCAGGACGGATTGGGACGCATGGCTGCGGATTGCCGGCCTCGTCCTCCTCGCCTCAGGCATTACCGCTATCGTCGCCTCGAGATCGCTCGAAGCCTCACGGCTGCACGGGCGGTTGTCCGTTCCTCCGCTTTATGACGATGTCTCCTATTTTCTGGACGCCATCAGGTGGATGAATGCGGTCGGAGACCAGGGCGTCGCCGCTAGCGTCTGGACTCTGCTTCACGACCACGCGCCGTTTTCGACGATGGTGGCGATCACGGGGTTTGCGCTGTTTCCCGGCGGCTTCATCGGGCCTTATCTCGTCCACGCCGTATTGGTCTTTGCGTTTCTGCTCGGGATTGTCTGGCTGGCGTGGCGGCGGCCCGTGCTGGAGATCGCGGCGTGCCTGATCGCGGTCGCTTGCGTCCCGGTGCTGTGGCACACGGTGACCGAGGCGCGACCGGATCTGCCCTCGGGTCTTGCCATTGGCCTTGCTGCCGGGGCGATCGTTCGCCGCGGCGTGCTCGATCGCGGCGCACGCGCGCTGGCCGGTCTCGGCGTTGCCTGCGCACTGGCCGTCAGCATCAAGCCGACCGCGTTCTTTGCCACGCTCGCTCTGCTCGGTAGTTCGTTTGCGATCCGGCTGTTCGTGGATTGCCTGGAGGCGGGCGGATTGCGCATCTCGATCCGCAAGGCACTCGCTGCGCTGCTGTGGTTCGTGCTGCCGCTGCTTGCGACAACGGCCCTCTTGATCGGGCCTGCACTGGTCGAGACCGTCACCTACATCCTCCACGTCTTCGTCGGTCAGCGCGACCTCTGGACGACAGGCGAGAGTTTCTCGGCCGGTTTGCTGCGCTTCTCGATCGGTGGAGAAGGTCAGTTCGGCCTGCATTATTGGTTCGCCATCGGGACGGGCCTGATGCTGTTGCGCCTGGTGCTTGCGGCCATTCACGGGAGCGCCGCGCTACGCGACGCCGTCGTCCTGCTCGCTTCCGTGCTGATCGCCTATGCCATTCCCTCCGTCGCGGCGATCAAGACCTATTATTTCGGCGCGATGTTCTATGGCGTGTTCATCGTCGCGATGGTGCTCAACGGCTGCGCCAGCATGGCGCTCATTGAAGAGCTGCTCATCCGCTTCGGCCCCTGCAACGACATCCGCCGCCACCTTCTCACGGCCGGCCGGGTTCTGGCGCTCGCCTTCGTTCTCCAGCTCTTTCTCAGGCACGTCGTCATCGGCCAGATCAGCACGGCGACACCGTTGAGCGCGCAGCAGCAGGAGAGCATCCGCCTTGCGACCGGGCGGCTCTGGTCATTGCTGCGTGAGCTCAAGCCGGAAACGTCCGGTCCGCTCTATGTCGGCTTCTCGAGCCCTTATCCGGTGACGTCGGCGACCATCCAGCTCTACGCTGCGCAGGCGAACATGAATCTCGTCATTCGCAATGAGCTGTACTATCGCAGCGCGAAGGAAACCGGCGACGCGTTGCTGCGGTCGGAGATTCTCGTGCTCTCGAGCTCTATCCCGCACACGCTGGTAGGCCCGCGCGTCGGCGATGAGCTCATCAAGCGCATGGATGACGAAAAGGGAATCTGCCTGCTCGACAGCATGAGCCTTCCGGATGTGAGCTTGCGGGTCTATCGGCGGGGATGTTGATCGCCGCCGGCGGGTTCGAAATTGCGCCGCGTTTGTGTGAGGCCAATCACTTAACCGCTGACGTCCTGCCCGTAATATCCCGGTCACGCAAACACGGGGAGATTTCACATGCGCAAGATCATTCTGGTGGCCGCCATGGTCCTGGCTTCCGCCTCTGCCCAGGCAGATGGCTCCCGCAGCCTGTCGCTGTCCGCGGCGGGCGCTCAGGCTCCCGCTCCGCTGACCACGCAGACCTCGGCGACCACCTCCACGCCGCAGGCGAGCGAAACGACGCCAGCCGCCGAGGCGCCGAAATATTCCGATCGTCCGCCGGCCGTGACGCTGTCTGCACCGCCCGCTCCGGTGACTGCGGCCGCTCCGGCGGTGACCACGCCCGCGCCCACCCCGGCACCGGTCGCGACAACCAAGCCGGCCAAGAAAACGGCAAAGGCGGACAAGCCGAAGTCCAAGCGCTGGACCGAGCGCCGCATCATCAGCGAGCTGCACCGCCACGGCATCTATTGGTAAGACTCTCGCCAAAAGCAAATGGCCGGGCAAAAGCCCGGCCATGCGCAAGAGTTTTGGATTGGGCCGGGCGCGTTTACTGCGACACCGTCTGCACCACGCTTCCGATCGGACGCGTAGTCGTGCTCGCGGTCGGCACCTTCATGTCCTTCATCAACGCTTCGTCATATTCCGGCAGCGACTGCAGCGTCGTCTTGGCCTTCATCTGCACGACCTTGTAGCCGCCCGCCTTGAGGCGCGCGAGCAGCGCCGGCAAGGCGATGCCGGTATTCTTCTGGAAGTCGTGCATCAGGATGATGCCCTTGCCGAGCTTGTCGAGCCGCGTCATCACCGTCTCGATGATCTTCTCCGGCGTCGCGCCCTTGCGGAAGTCGAAGGAGTCGACATCGGTCGAGAACATCGCGACGTTGCGGGTGCCGAAATAGCTCACGATCGCCGGATTATGCTGAAGCTGCGGGAAGCGGAAGAACGGCGCAGGGTTGGCACCGAGCGCGAATTTCACCGCGCTGATGCCCTTCTCGACCTCGTCCTTGGCCATCTGCTCGGTCATCTTCTTGCCGTTCAGATTGACGTGCGACCAGGTGTGCGTGCCGACCGTATGGCCCTGGGCCAGCACCTGGCGCAGGATCTCCGGATGATAGGTCGCATGCTTGCCGACCGAGAAGAACAGGCCCTTGGTGCATTCGTCCGCGAGCGCCTTCAGCACATTCGGCGTGTTCACGGGCCAGGGACCGTCGTCGAAGGTCAGCACGACCTCCTTCTCGGTGAGGAAGTCGAATTGCTTGAAATGATCAAAGCCGAAGCCGGGGCCACCGGTGGTGTCGATCTCGACCACGCGGGAGACGCCCAGCGCGTTCGGGTTGGCGCAGGCCTGCTTCGGCTGCATCGGCATGACGGGAGCGGGCGCAGGCGCCTGGGCCATCGCCGCCGGCTTGGCCGCGACCGTCGCGGTGGTCTCGACGTCATCCTTGGCGGCAAGCCTCGCCGGTGCCGGCAACGGGTCGGCGGCACGGGCGGCAATTGTCTTGGGAGCGGCCTGATCGGCGCGCGAGGAATAATAAAACCAACCGCCGGCGGCGATCACGACCGCCGCAACTACACTGGCCAGCATCAGGCCCAACGCATTACGCATCGCTACTCTTTCCAATTACGCAACCAAACCTGCGGAATTTCCCGCGCGACGAGCCATTAATGCGAAGTAACAGTTAACGTGACACCAACACGACGGCGGTTGTGGAGGAATTTCAGGCCGATGCGCCAATGTGACTGAGATCACAGTCGGAGCGGGCCGCGTGACTGTCATCACAGTGGAAACTGTTTTGCTGGAGCATCGTAGTTCCCATCAACAACGGGCGCCGTTGCGACGGCGCCAATGGGAGCTTCAAATGACCAAGTCTTCTGACACCAAGTCTTCGAGCACCAAGTCCTTCTCTGCCAGTATCCGCGACACCAGCCTGGCTCTGGGCTTTGCCGCCATCGTCTCTCTGATCTCGACGACCTCGAGCTTCGCCTTCTCGGCCGAGGCGCAGCAGATGTGCACCGGCGATGCCTTCCGCCTGTGCTCGTCGGAAATCCCCAACATCCCGAAGATCACGGCGTGCATGATGAAGCATCGCTCGGACCTGAGCGCCGGCTGCCGCGCGGTGATGGACAAGGATCTGGCCAAGGGCGCGTCGCGCAAGGTCGCTGACGCCCAGGACAGTCAGTAACAGCGCGCAACGACATCGTTCGCGCCGGTTAGCTCCCTTCGCGATATGCCCCGGCCTCGAGCCGGGGCCACGCGGCGGCACTCTCCCGCTCGGCAATAAAGCCGTTGCAGCCCCGGGTTCGTCGCACTAGCTTCCCCGCACGTCTTTCCGGGTAAGAGGCATTACGCGATGACCAGATTTCTTTTCATCATTCCTTTGCTCCTGTGCGCCTCGGCGGCAACTGCGCAGCAGCAGCCTGGTCACGATGCCTGCGCGCGCGACGTCACGCGCTTCTGCCGCGCCGTGATGAACAATGGCGACGGCGCCGTGCTCGCCTGCCTGAAGGAGAATCGCGCCCGACTCAGCAAGGGCTGCGACAAGGTGCTCAAGGAGCACGGGCAGTAACGGCTCTGGTAGTCCCGTAGCCCGGATGGAGCGAAGCGAAATCCGGGGTTCTTTCTTCGCGGATAAACTTACCCGGATTGCGCTTCGCTCCATCCGGGCTACTGCGCACAAACGCTACGTGCTGCTTCCCGCCGCGGTCGCGACCACCGGCAGCACCTCCTCGCTCGCGCGATCCGGAGTCTCCTCCTTCCAGCGCACCGAGCCGAACGGACGCTCCAGCATGCGGCGGATCCGCACCGGCTCGGGGCCGATGTGGAAGGCGATCGCCTCCTGATGCAGCGCGCGTTCGGATTGGGTCGAGCGGTTGCGCTGACGCAAGTAATCGAACCAGGTCGGGCAGTGATAGCGCTCGGTCCACAATTCGGGATCGGCGATGTCGCGCGCGATCGACCAGCCATAGGCGCCGTTGCGCTGCCGCGAGAGCTGCACGTCCTGCATGACGTTGTGGAACGCGCGCGCATTCTCCTGCGCGACGCGATATTCAATCTCGACCACCAGGGGACCGCTGCGCCCCGTCAGGGACAGCTTCACCTCGGGATCGGCCAGCACGTCGGCGTCTTCGTTGCGGGCGCCGACGCGCGGCATCGTCAGCCAGATCCCGAGCAGCGGCGAGATCAGCATCATGCCAGCCGCGGTCAGCAATGCGACCTCGACACCGGCATAGTCGGTGAGATGGCCCCAGCCCCAGGCGCCAATCGCAATGCCGCCGGAAATCGAGGCCTGGAACGCCGCGAGCGAGCGGCCGGCGACCCAGCGCGGCGCCGAGAGCTGCACGCCGATGTTGAACAGCGCAATCGCAGCCATCCAGACCGCGCCGGCCAGCACCAGCGCCGCTGCGGTCAGCACCGGCTCCGTGCTGAGGGCAAGCGCGGCCATCGCGAATGCCATCGAGATCGTGCAGGCGCGGATCGCGGCCTCGCCGCTCATGCGCTTGCGCAATTCGTGGATGTTGAGCGCGCCAACGACGGCGCCCATGCCGAAGGCGCCCAGCATGATGCCGTAGGTCTGCGCGCCGCCATGCAGCAGGTCGCGCGCGACCAGCGGCATCAACGCCATGATGGCGCCGCCGATCAGGCCCATCACCAGCGTGCGCAACAGCACGATCTTGATCGGCGGCGAATTGGTGATGTAGCGGAAGCCCGAGACCATGGCGCGGTTGAGCTTTTCCCGCGGCAGACGCGACGGCTCGACCGAGCGGCGCCAGAGCAGCAGCACCATCAGCAGCGGCAGATAGAGGATCGCGTTGCAGGCAAACGCGGCCACCGCGCCGAGCGCGGCGACGATGACGCCGCCGACCGCCGGACCGAAGCTGCGCGCGATGTTGTAGCTGATGCCGTTCAGCGCGACGGCCGATGGCAGCGCATCGGGCGGCACCTGCTCGCTGACCGAGGACTGCCAGGCCGGGCCGAACAGTGCGTTGCCGCTGCCCACCACGAAGCAGAAGGCGAGCAAGGCTTCGGGGGTGATGAGATTGAACCCGGCCAGCACCGTCAGCGCGGTCGCGCCGGTGAGGGCAATCATCAGCGAGACCAGGGTAACGATGCGGCGGTCATACATATCGGCGATGGCGCCGGCCGGCATCGAGATCAGCATGATCGGCAGCATCAAAGCGGTCTGCACCAGTGCGACCTTGTCCGCCGAGGCCGCCATTTGCGTCATCGCCCAGGCCGCGCCGACGCCCTGGATCAGCAGGCCCAGATTGGAAAGCAGGCTGGCGAGCCAGATGCGCCGGAACACGGTGTAGCGCAGCGGCGCGGTGATGCCGTCGGCGGCCATTTTCTGGCGGTTCGGCTGCTCGGTCATATCCCCTTCCATATGGGCTGGCAGAAGTGGTTTCGGGCGATTCCGGCAAATTCTTTGATGCCCGCGAAAGTCCTTCGCTGTCCAGTGGTTAGGCCGCTATAAGCGGTGCAAAGAGGCGGTTTGCCGGGGGAACAGATGAAGCTGTCACGACGGATGATCTTGCTGGGGGCGGGCAGCTTGCCCTTCGCAACTGCGAGCTTGCGGATGGGCGCATGGGCCCAAACCGCACCCGCCGCGGCGCCCGGCACCGAGGTGCCGCCGATCCTGTTCGTCCACGGCAATGGCGACTACGACGCGCTCTGGATGACGACGCTGTGGCGGATGGAATCCAACGGCATCGCCCGCGATCGCATGATGGCGATCAATTTCACCGACCCCAATGCGCGCAGCGACGACAAGGTCGAGCAGGCGAACCGCTCCTCGACCGAGGACCAGCGCCGCGAGCTCGCCGCTGCCATCGCGGATTTGAAGCGCCGCACCGGCGCGGCGCGCGTGGCGCTGGTCGGCAGCTCGCGCGGCGGCAACGCGATCCGCAACGTGATCAAGAACGGCGGGGCCGGCGATGTCAGCCACGCCGTTTTGTGCGGCACGCCCAATCACGGCGTGTTCGCGACCGACGACCAGCTCAACAACGAGTTCAACGGCCGCGGCCCGTTCCTGCGCGGCCTCAACGAGGGCGAGAGCGAGGTGACGCCGGGTGTTGCCTTCCTCACATTGCGCAGCGATGGCATGGACAAATACGCGCAAGCCGACGGCCGTTTCATCGGCAAGCCCGGCACGCCGACCGGCGTCACCAATGAAGGGCCGGAGCTGAAGGGCGCCACCAATCTCGTGCTCGGCGCGCTCGACCACCGCGAGGTGGCGTTCCATCCGCGCGCGTTCCGGGAGATCTACAAATTCATCGCGGCACGCGAGCCCGCGCGCATCGCGATTGTGCCGGAGGCAAGCATCAAGCTGAGCGGCCTGGTTACCGGTACGCCCGGCGGCGTGTCGACCAATCGCCCCGTGGCGGGTGCAACCGTCGATATCTTCCGTGTCGATTCTGATACCGGTGAGCGCAAGGACGGAGCAGTCTACAGTGCACAGACCGGCGCCGACGGCCGTTGGGGGCCCGTGCAGGTCGACCCCTCCTGGTCGCTCGAGTTCGTCCTGACCTCGCCGGGTGCGCCGATCACACACATCTATCGCTCGCCGTTCCCGCGCTCGTCCGACGTCGTCCATTTGCGCGCCGCACGGCCGCTCGGGCCAGCCGACAAGGACGCCGGCGCCGTCGTGATCATGTCACGTCCTCGCGGCTATTTCGGTTTGCCCAGGGACGTGGTGTTGCTGGACGGCAAGGAGCCGGCCGACGTCAAGCCGGGCGTGCCGACGGATTCGGCGGCAACATTGCGGCTTGCGGCCGGCGAGGTTGGACGTAACATCGTGGCCCAATTCGGCGAAGAACGAATTGTGGCGCGCGCCTGGCCCGCTGCCGAGAACAGGATTGCGATTGCCGAGCTGACTTACTAGCTGTTTGCCTGCGTCCCTTCTTGCGGGAGAGAGCCATGAATATCGCCAGCGTGCGTCGGCCCATCATCCCTCCGGCTCCCCCGCGTGCACCCGACGACATGTCGTTCTTCGGCCGGCTCGCCGTGATCCGCCAGAACATGATCGCAACCTGGGGGCAGCGTGCCTATGAGGAAGACGTCATCCAGGGCCGCTTCTTCTTCCGCAACAGCTTCATCCTGAATCAGCCGGATGCGATCCGGCATGTCTTGCTCACCAACTACGAGAACTATACGCGCACGCCCGCGGGAATCCGCATGCTGCGTCCCGTGCTCGGTGACGGCCTTCTGATCGCGGAAGGCCATTCCTGGACGTTCCAGCGCCGCACGCTGGCGCCGGCGTTCACGCCGCGCGCGACCGCGAATCTCGTTCCGCACATGACGGCGGTGCTCGACGAGACCATCGCCAAGCTCGATGCGCGCACGGGCGAGGACGTCGACCTGCGCGAGATCATGCAGCGCATGACGTTGGAAATTGCCGGGCGCACGATGTTCTCGTTCGGCATGGACCGGCATGGCGCGACCTTGCGCAATTTCATCATGGAATATGCCGCGCAGTTGGGGCGCCCATATCTCCTCGACATGCTACTGCCGGTGTCCTGGCCGAGCCCGATGGATTTTGCCCGGGCCCGTTTCCGCAAGCGCTGGACCGAGTTCGTCGCCATGCTGATCGCCGAACGGCGCGCGGCCGGCAAGAAGGACGGCGCGCCGCCGCGCGACCTGTTCGATCTCATGGACGCCGCGCGCGACCCCGAAACCGGCAAGGGCTTTTCCGACGAGCAGCTTGTCGACGAGGTTGCGACCATGATTCTCGCCGGTCACGAGACCACCGCCACGGCGCTGTTCTGGGCGCTCTACCTGCTCGCGCTCGACCCTGATACGCAGGAGGAGGTCGCCTCCGAGACGCGCGGCGAGCATCTCGACAGCATGGCTGACATCGACCGGCAGAAGTTCACCCGCGCGGTGATCGAGGAGACGATGCGGCTCTATCCGCCGGCGTTCCTGGTCGCGCGTGCCGCGCGCGAGAAGGACAACGCGGCCGGCATCGAGATCGGCAAGGGCGACATCATCATGATCGCGCCCTGGCTGCTGCACCGGCATGAGAAGCTATGGGATCAGCCGAACGCGTTCATTCCAAAGCGCTTCATGTCGGCGGAGGCGCCGGACCGCTTTGCCTATCTGCCGTTCGGCGCAGGTCCGCGTGTCTGCATCGGCGCGCCGTTCGCGCAGGCCGAATCCGTGCTGGCGCTGGCCCGGCTGATCGGCGCGTTCCGCGTCGAGCTCGCCGACCAGGCCACGCCCGTGATCCCGCTCGGCGTCGTCACGACGCAGCCGGACCACTCACCCATGTTCCGCATCACGCGTCGGTGACAGGCCCTTCGTCTGGCCGATGGCGTGATGCACCCTAGATAGAGTCCCGCCATGAGCGACATTCAGGCCCAGTTTTCCGTCCTCAAGCAGACCGCCGATGCGAAGGTGGTCGATGCGATCGCGCGTCTGATCGAGGACGGCGAGGATCACGAGCTCAACCGCGTCAATGTCCTCGACTTCGCCACGCAGCATGCCGTCGACGAAGAGCACGCGATCTCGGCCTTCCTGCACGCGGCGCGGCTCGGCCTGTTCGACCTCGGCTGGAACGTGCTCTGTCCGGGCTGCGGCGGTGTGCTCGGCGCGCATACGACCTTGAAGGCGCTCAAGCCCGACGACTATCACTGCGCGCTGTGCGCTTGCGGCTACAAGGCTTCCGTCGACGATCAGGTCGAGGTCTCCTTCACGGTGAACCCGCGGGTCCGGCGCATCGCGGCGCACGATCCCGATACGCTTCCGGTCTGGGAATATTTCAAGCAGGTGTTCTGGAGCTCCGGCGTCGACTTCAACAAGGAATCCTTCGCGACGCTCGCCAACGAGGTGACGCTCGACACCATGGAGCTGCCGGCCGGCGAAAAGGCGACCATGTCGCTGCAGCTGCCTGATGACTTCGTCATCATCTTCGAGCCGGTGACGCACGCCGCCCATTTCATCGACGTCCAGGGCGAGCCGACCAAGGACCGTCAGCAGCTCGCCATCATGTACAACAGGGTGCAGGCCCCGACGGGCACCACGACCATGCGGCCCGGTCCGCTGCGGCTGTCTCTGGAGAACCAGGCCGGCGTGCGCGTGCTGCCGTCGGTGTTCATCGCGGCCGAGGCGCTTCACCATCTCATCGGCAAGCGCAAGCCGTTCCTCACCGCCAAGCGGATGCTGTCGAACCAGACCTTTCGCGACGTCTTCAAGGCGGACAATCTCAGTCTCGACCAGCGCCTCCAGATCACCTCGCTCACCTTCCTGTTCACCGATCTGAAGGGCTCGACCGCGCTCTATGAGCGGGTCGGCGATCTCGCCGCCTTCGATCTCGTGCGTGCGCATTTCCATGCGCTGCTCGAAATCATCTCCTCCGAGAAGGGCGCGGTGGTAAAGACCATCGGCGATGCTGTGATGGCGACCTTCGTCAGACCCGAGCACGCCATCGTCGCAGGCTTGCGGATGCGCGCGGCTATGGACGAGCTCAACAAGCAGCGCGGCACCGACGATCTCATCGTCAAGATCGGCATCCATGAAGGTCCGTGTCTCGCGGTAATGCTCAACGAGCGGCAGGATTATTTTGGCCAGACCGTCAACATCGCCGCCCGCGTCCAGAGCCTGTCGACCGCGCAGGAGATTCACATCACCGGCCCCGTGCTGGATGCGCCGGCTGTTGCGGAAATACTTCAGCAGCGCGAGATCAAGCCGATCCAGAAACAGGCCGCGCTGCGCGGCATCGCCGACAAGATGGTGGTGTACGAGATTCCGTGATCGATTCTCGCTGTCGCCCCTGCGAACGCAGGGGCCCATACCGCGTGATGTCTAAAATGGGCCAGATGGTCGTTGCCTAAGTCATCGCCAAACGAAACCCTGTGGTTATGGGTCCTCGCGTTCGCGGGGACGACAGCTGGAGGCTCAGCTTGAGCATCGCGTCCGATTGACGACACCCAGATTGCCGAAACGTAATGCGCGCGCGGAACTGACGCACGTTGCGCCGGTTGAGGTTCCTGCTCATATAATGCTGTAACAGCCGCCCCTCGCGGCGCATCGATTTCGGTAGGATCTCATGCTCGACGGCCTCCGCCAATTCATCACCGACATAGTCGCCCCTCACGACCAGAGCCGCACGTTCGGTGAGAGCGATTATCGGTTGGCCGCGACGGCGCTGCTGGTCCACGTTGTCTCGCTGGACGGTCAGCCGACGGCGGCCGAGCAGCGCAAGCTGCACAGCCTGATCGAGAGCCATTTCGGGCTCGACCACGGCACTGCGGATCGCCTGATCGCGGACGCCACCCAGGTCGAGGGTGAGGCGGTGGATCTCTATCGCTTCACCAGTGTCATCATGCGCTCGCTCGACGAAGAGGGCCGCAAGCGCGTCGTCCGGATGATGTGGGAGCTGGTCTATGCCGACGGCCAGGTCTCCGAATTCGAAGACAACGTCGTCTGGCGCGCCTCCGACCTGCTCGGGATTTCCCAGCGCGACCGGATCGAGCTGAAGCACGCCATTGCGGACCGTGCCGGCAGTCAGCTGAAGGATAGCGCGGTCGGTGGCTGACCCCGTGCTACCTGCGCGGGTGGCCGGTTGTGCCGCTCACATGACGAAACTTTAATGTATTTGCCGGCCGCCTCGCGCCCGGATTCATCCGCAAATCCGCGGTTTTCCTGCCGTCCCTGATCTCCGCTCAAGCGGCCATGCTGCCAGTGCCGCTTGCCTGTCGCGCACGGCCTATGCTCTCGTTCCGCCATTGCGGGCCCAAAATCTTCTTCGAGAGACTTGGGTCAAAAGACTTGGATCAAGAGACTTAGGTCAAGAGTTGAATCGTGACTGAGCGGGTAACGTTGATCACCGGGGCCTCGGCGGGCATAGGCACGGAGCTGGCGCGCGTGTTTGCCGCCAATGGACATCGCCTGGCGTTGACGGCGCGGCGCGCGGATCGGCTCGAGGCGCTCGCGAACGAGCTCACCGCCAAGGGCGGCAAGAAGCCGATCGTGATTGCCTGCGATCTCCAGGACATGAGCGCCGGCGAGACGATTGCGGCGGCGCTCGCCGCCGAAGGCGTCGAGCTCGATCACCTCGTCAACAATGCCGGTTTCGGGGTGTTCGGTGATGCCATCGAGCGCGATCGCGACGCGCAGATCGGGATTGTCGATGTCAACGTGCGGGCTCTGACGGATTTGTCGCTGCGCTTCGCCGATCAGCTCATCAAGAACAAGGGCGGTCTTCTCAATGTCGGCTCGGTCGCAGGCTTCCTGCCGGGCCCCGGCATGGCCGTCTACTATGCGTCCAAGGCCTACGTGATTTCCTTCACCGAAGCGCTGCGCGCGGAGCTCGCCCCGCGCGGTGTTCGCGTCACGGTCCTTTGTCCGGGCCCGGTGCCCACCGAATTCCAGGCGCGCGCCGGCGTCGGCTCCGGACACGATACAGCCCTGCTTAACGTTTCCGCCGCCGATGTCGCAGCGCAGGCCTATCGTGGCCTGATGGCGAACAAACGGGCAGTGCTGCCCGGTCTGGGCATCAAGATCGTGCCATTTGCGCTGCGCTTTTTCCCGCGGGGCTTCATCCTGGCTGCCACCAGCCGGTTCCAGAGGCAGAGGCACTAAGGTCAGCTCGGGCGACCGTATTGGCCCGGAGCTTGCTTCTCTTGAGCAGTGTGCGCGAACTCACACGAAATTAACGATCGCTTAGTTATGCTGGCAGTCTGACCTAACAGCTTTCGCAAGGACAATGTCGTTCCGGACGGACAGGTTTGGTGGCGGAGAATTGGTGCCCTTCCCGCGAAGGACGCCCGGCGCGACTGCCTCTGAGGCGATAAGCGGCCTGCCGGTTCTCATTGTCCTGCACCAGGAATCCTCGACCCCCGGCCGCGTCGGCAATGCCTTGCGCGCGCTCGGCCATCGCCTCGACATCCGCCGTCCGCGCTTTGGCGATCCCCTGCCCGACACGCTCGATCAGCATGCTGGCGCCGTCTTCTTCGGCGGCCCGATGAGCGCCAATGATTCCGACGACTATATTCGCCGCGAGATCGACTGGATCGAAATTCCGCTCCGCGAGCAGCGGCCGTTCCTGGGCATCTGCCTTGGCGCCCAGATGCTGGCGATGCAGTTCGGGGCGCGCGTCGCGCCGCATGCCGAGGCGCTGACCCAGATCGGTTATTATCCGATCCGCCCCACAGCCGCGGGCCGCGCGCTGTGCCCTGCCTGGCCGGATCAGGTCTATCACTGGCATCGCGAGGGATTCGAGTTGCCTGCCGGCGCCGAGTTGCTCGCGGAAGGCGACGATTTTCCGGTGCAGGCATTCCGCGCCGGCAATGCCTTCGGCGTGCAGTTTCATCCTGACGTGACCTACGCGATGATGCATCGCTGGACGACGCGCGGCTATGACGGCTTCAGCGCGCCCGGGGCGCGGCAGCGGCACCACCATTTCGCGGATCGTGCCGTGTACGATGCCGCAGAGCGGGCCTGGCTCGATCATTTCATCGACGGCTGGCTGGCGCGCCGGCCGGTGCTGGCGCAAGCCGCCGAGTAAGCCGCGCCTCAGCGCAGTTTCTAGCGCAGTTTCTTGGCGCAAGTTCTTGCCTCCCCCGGTCATGCTAGGCTCGATCCCAACGAGCGCGCGAACGCGCCGGCAAACCAGGGAGAGCGTCATGGCCTATGAACACATCCTCTACGACGTCAGCGACAAGATCGCGACCATCACGCTCAATCGTCCTGATCGCATGAATGCGTGGACCCCGATCATGGAACGCGACGTGCGTCATGCCATGGAAGCGTCGAGCGCCGACGACAATGTTCGCGTCATCATCCTCACCGGCGCCGGCCGCGGCTTTTGCGCCGGTGCCGACATGGATGCGTTGAAGGGGCTCGACCCCGACGACGTCAGGCGCGCCTCGAACCTGCCGCCGTTCGACATGAACCGCCGGCCGGATTGGCAGACGCGCTATGGCTATTATCCGTCGATCAAGAAGCCTGTCATCGCCATGCTCAACGGCGCGACCGCCGGCATCGGCCTCGTCCACGCGCTCTATTGCGACCTTCGCTTTGCCGCCGACAACACGGTGTTCACCACCGCTTTCGCGCGACGCGGGCTGATCGCCGAGCATGGCATCAGCTGGATGCTGCCGCGCATCGTCGGCCACGCCAATGCGATGGATATGTTGCTGTCAGCGCGCCGGGTGTCGAGCGAGGAAGCCTTTCGGATCGGGCTGGTCAACCGGCTCTGCTCCCCTGAGAAGCTCCGCGAGGAGACCTACGCCTATGCACGCGATCTCGCGGATTTCGTCTCGCCAAGCGCGATGGCCGTGATCAAGCGCCAGCTCTACGAAGTGCCGTTCCAGACCATGGCCGAGGCGACGATCGAAGCCAACCGGGAGATGATGGTGGCGCTGGCCGGCAGCGATTTCCGGGAAGGCGTGGCGAGCTTCATGGAGAAGCGGCCGCCGCGGTTTACGGGGAGGTAGGGGGGAGGTTTGGATAGAGCCCGGCTTCGCCCTGCGGGCTTCGCCGCGGCAGCCTTCGCTACGAAAGGGCTTGCCGAGCCGAAGCAGGCGTAGCCTGCGAAGGCTGGTGGAGCCAGGCGGGATCGAACCGCCGACCTCGTCATTGCGAACGACGCGCTCTCCCAGCTGAGCTATGGCCCCTTTGCTGGCCGCTCTGGTAAACGCGGCCGACAACCGGGCGCCATTTAAGTCCCCGCCAAGGTCAAGTCAAGGACGGGTGTCACCCGGTTTTAGCCATTCGGGGCGCCGACTTCCCTTGTTTGGGGAGGGGGGAACCGATATCTAGCAAAAGGCGTCACTTCCGACCGCAGCCAGTCTTCAAAAGCCAGAGTCTTCAAAAGCCAGAGCCCTGAAAAATCATGCGTGCCGTTCTCGACATCGTCATCATCGTGCTCGACCTCTACGTCTGGCTGCTGATCGCATCCGCGATCCTGTCCTGGCTGATCGCCTTCAACGTCGTGAACACCCGCAACCAGTTCGTCTCGGCGGTGGCGGAGTTCCTGTACCGGATCACGGAGCCGGTGCTGGCGCCGATTCGCAATTTCCTGCCCAGCCTCGGCGGCCTCGACATCTCGCCGATCATTCTGATCCTGATCATCATGTTCATCGAGCGGGTGATCCTGTACTACATCTATCCCAACGTGATCTGAGCAGGCTGAGGCGCCTTGGTTGCCAACGAAGCTTTCAAGGAACCCTGGCGCTACTCGACCGCAGGAATCAGCATCGCGCTGCGCGTGACGCCGCGCGGCGGCCGCGACGACATCGATGGGATCGAGCAACTGGCCGATGGCCGCAGCGTGCTCAAGGTGCGGGTGCGCGCGATCGCCGATGGCGGCGAGGCCAACAAGGCCGTCCTGGTGCTGCTGGCGAAATCGCTTGGCGTCCCCAAGGCCAGCGTGAGGCTCCTGTCGGGGGCAACCTCGCGGCTGAAGCAGATCGCGGTCGACGGCGATCCGGCACGGCTCGGCGAGGTCCTGCGCCAGCTCGTCCAAGCCAAATCGGCTGACGCCAAATCGACTGACTGAGGAACTGACATGACCGCCAAAATCATCGATGGAAAAGTCATCGCCGCGGAACTCCGCGCGCGCGTCACTGAGGAGGTCGCCCGGGTCAAGCGCGAGCACAATCTGGTGCCGGGCCTTGCGGTGGTTCTGGTCGGCAGCGACCCCGCCAGCGAGGTCTATGTCCGTTCCAAGCACACCCAGACCCAGGCCGCCGGCATGGCCTCGTTCGAGCACAAGCTGCCGGCCGATGTCGCGCAGGCAGATCTCCTGGCGCTGGTCGCCAAGCTCAACCGCGATCCGGCCGTGCACGGCATCCTGGTGCAGCTGCCGTTGCCGAAGGGGTTGAACACGGAAGCCGTCATCAATGCCATCGATCCCGCCAAAGACGTCGACGGCCTGCATCCGAACAATGCCGGCCGGCTCGCCGGCGGCTTCGAGGCGCTGTCGCCCTGCACGCCGCTCGGCTGCATCATCCTGACCAAGAGCGTGCAGGCTTCGCTGGAAGGCATGAATGCCATCGTCATCGGCCGCTCCAATCTGGTCGGCCGTCCCTTGGTGCAATTGCTTTTGAACGAGAACGCCACGGTGACGATCGCGCATTCGCGCTCGCGCGATCTCCCCGGGCTCGTGAAGAAGGCCGATCTCGTCTATGCTGCGGTCGGCAAGCCCGAAATGGTGCGCGGCGACTGGCTGAAGCCGGGCGCGACCGTGATCGACGTCGGCATCAACCGGATTCCGAAGGACGACGGCAAGACGCGCCTCGTCGGCGACGTCGCCTATCAGGAGGCGCTCGGAGTTGCCGGCGCCATCACGCCGGTGCCGGGCGGCGTCGGTCAGATGACGGTGGCCTGCCTGCTGGTGAACACGCTGCGCGCGGCCTGCGCGATCGCCGGGCTGCCGAAGCCGGCGGTGTAGCTGAACTCTCGTGCACGGCTGAGCCGGGGCCCGGTCGCGCCATGTGTCCCGGCTCAGCGACGCGTCACTTCGTGCCGCATCGCGTCCGGGACACAGAAACTCAACCCTGCTTCTTCTTCTTCTCGCGATCCATGCCTTCGAGGATCAGCTTGTGCGCATCCTCCGGGCCGCCCCAGCGCAGGATCTTCACCCATTTGCCCTTCTCGAGATCCTTGTAGTGCTCGAAGAAGTGCTGGATCTGCTGCAGCGTGATGTCGGGCAGGTCGGAGTACGATTTCACCTTGTCGTAGCGCTGAGTCAGCTTCGACGACGGCACCGCAAGAATCTTCTCGTCGCCGCCGGCCTCGTCCTCCATGAACAGCACGCCGACCGGGCGCACGCTCATGACGGCGCCGGGGATGATGGCGCGGGTGTTGATGATCAGCACGTCGCAGGGATCGCCGTCATCGGACAGCGTGTGCGGGATGAAGCCGTAATTGCCGGGGTAACGCATCGGCGTGTACAGGAAACGGTCGACCACCAGCGTGCCGGCTTCCTTGTCCATTTCGTATTTGATCGGTTCGCCGCCCACGGGGACTTCGATAAGGACGTTGACTTCGTGGGGTACGTTCTTCCCGATCGAGATCGCATCGATACGCATTCAAGGCTCCGTTGTTGCCGAGGTAAAATCGCGCCCGGCAGCCGATTTTGGCGCTGTCATACGCGGGCTTGGCCCGCTGATCCATCGCGTTTTTGTGAAATAATGAATCTCGAAGTCACCGGCGCAAAGGCGAGCGGTATCGACGGAAGGCAAAACGCTGCCGGCTAGGCTTTCAGCAGCTCAATTGGTCCAGATCTTAGTTGGTCCAGATCTTAGTTGGTCCAGGCGAAGGCGACCTTGTCGAGCGACTTCGGCCCGAACCGCTCCGACGAGCGTGCCACCATACGGCCCCCCAGCGCCCGGTAGAACTCGGTCGCCGGGTCGTTGTCCGAGAGCGCCCACACCACCATGCTCTTCAGCCCGCTCTGCATCAGGTCACGGCGGGCGGCGGCGAACAGGCGGCGGCCGAAGCCGAGGCCCTGGAATTCCGGACGCAGATAAAGCTCGTAGATCTCGCCGTCGAAATGCAGACTGCGAGCACGGTTGCGACCGTAATTGGCGTAGCCTGCGATCTTGTCGCCGAACACCAGCACGCTGACGCGGCTGCCCTTGCGGATCGCGCTGTCCCACCATTGCGGGCCGCGGCGGTTGATGAGCTTCTCCAGCTCGGCACCGGGAATGATGCCCTGATAGGCGGAACGCCAGGCTTCGTCATGAGTGGACGCCACCGCAGTTGCATCTGCAGCTTTGGCCGGCCGGACCTCGATCAGGGTTGTGCTCATGGGCGCAATCAAACCAAGTCGCCGCGTCGGCGGCAAGACCTATCGTTAATTATCGGTTAACGTGTGGACTTTCTGCATCAGTCTCTTAACCATGTTGTGCCGAAAAAAGACAAGACGCCAACTCAAATGGCACTGGCGTGCCCTGCGTCGGTGCAAAACTCGTGTTGCGGCAACGAATGAATGGCAATGGCAACGCAGAAAATCCGCCCATGGTGATTCGTTCCTACTAGTGTGGCCGTCGCTGTTCGTGTTCGCCCTCGGCCATTGATGCGGCTTCTCACCACCATCGCGCTCCTGTCGCTGCTGGCCTTGCTGATGGCGTCGCCTGTGTGCGCTCAGGTCACGTTTGGCCCATCCGGAGAGGAGGGCGAACAGCTTCGCCGACAGGAATGGCTTGTGCCGTCGCCGGATACCGACATCGCAGCGCATGCCCTGCTGTTTCGCCCCGCCGGCGCAGGTCCGTTCCGGCTTGCGGTGATCGCTCACGCCTCGACGCAGAATGTGTTGCGTCGTGCGCAAATGCCGCAGCCGGAATACCGTCCTCTTGCCGCCTATCTCGTCGCGCGCGGCTTTGCCGTGCTGGTGCCGCAGCGGCTCGGCCATGGTGCGACCGCCGGCCGTTATGTCGAGGACCAGGGTGGATGCGACGAGGCCGACTATGCCCGTTCGGGCCGTGCCACGGCCGAGCAAATCCGGCTCGCGCTGGATCATTTGCTAAAGCAGGATTTCATCCGCAAGGAGGCCGCCATCGTGATCGGCCATTCCGCCGGCGGCTGGGGCGCGCTGGCGCTCGCCAATGCCGATCCGAAAGCGATCTCCGCGATCACGGTGTTCGCGCCGGGCCGCGGCGGCCATGCCAATGACGAGCCGAACAAAATCTGCGCGCCGCACACGCTGCTTGCCGCCGCAGCGGAGTTCGGCCAGGCTGCACGCATTCCCGTCACATGGCTCGTCGCAGCCAATGACAGCTACTTCTCGCCGGCATTTTCGAAGAGCCTGGCTGACGCGTTTCGCGGCGGTGGAGGCAAGGCCGATTTTCGCATCCTGCCCGCCGTCGGCGGCGAGGGGCATTGGCTGATCGAGAGCGAGGCCGGCGTCAAAGCTGCAAGCAGCGAGCTTGCGCGGGCGCTGGCTCAGCCTGCGACGCCCATGAAGCGACGGGACGATCGCTGATGCCAAGATGGCCCGACGATGACGTGATCCTGTTCGACGGCGTCTGCATCTTCTGCTCGCGCTGGGTGCGCTTCGTCGCCAAGCGCGATACGGCGAAGCGGTTTCGCTTCACGCCGATCCAGTCGGATTACGGCGCCCGTCTCGCGCGCACATTCGGCATCGACCCCGATGATCCCGACACCAACGCCGTTGTTCATGGCGGCGAGGTCTTCATGAAGTCCGATGCCGCGCTGACGGTGCTGTCGCAGCTTCCAGGCTGGAGCTGGGTGCGCGCGTTGTTCGCCGTGCCGAAGCCGCTGCGGGACGCCGTCTATAGCCTCGTGGCGCGCAATCGCTATCGCATTTTTGGGAAATACGATGCGTGCTTCGTGCCCGATGCTGATTTGCGGGCGCGGGTGATCGAGTGACGCGATAGCCACGCCATAGCCGGGACGTCATCGGTAGGAGGCTAGCGCTTCCCGATTGCGGCCAACACTTCCCCAGCCGCGCGCTCGCCGCTGTCCCTCGCCCCGTGCGCAGTCGTGAAGAACTCCGGCGACGTTGCTTCTCCCGCAAAGAACAGCCGCCCATCCACCGGAGCGGCCAGCACGGCGCGGTCGCCGGCGTGGCCGGGCAGCGCGTGCGAATAGGAGCCGCGGGCGAAGGGATCATGCGCCCAGCGCGATTCATATAACGGCTTCAGCTTGCCGCGGATGTCGTTGCCGAGAAAACTCGCTATCTCGTTGATCGCTTGCGCGGCAATGGCGCCATCGCCGGCATCCTCCAGCGTGCGCGCGAAGCTGCCGCCGAAAAAGCCTTCGATGCAGGGCTGGCCGAACGGGCGGATGTGGTAGGTGCCCATCTCGGTGCGCATGGTGGCGCCGCGCAGATTGGCTTCTTTCGGGAAGGCTTCCGCATCGTCGAGCGCCAGCGTCACCTTGTCGTCGACGCCGAGCGGCAGGCCGGCTGCCGCGTCGATCTTGGACGGCAGCGGCGGCGAAAAGCGGATCGTCTCATCGGCGATCAGATTGGTCGGCACGGTGACGATCGCCTTGTCCGCTATCACCGCGCCCTGCGATGTCTCGATGCGGATGCGCTTGCCGGAATGATCGATCAGCGCGACGTTGCAGTTCAACGCCGCCGGGCAGGGCGCGCCATAGGCCGCAACCAACGCGCCATAACCGCGGCGGACGCGCCAGTTGAGCTCCGTGTCCTCATAGGCCTCCCAGTCGCGCGTCGACATGTCCTCGAGCTCGCAGCCGTTGATGTAGGTCGAGATCGCGTCGATCATGGGATTCCAGCGATTGCCGGGCTCCAGGCTCCGGCTTGCCGGCTCGTCCTCGCCCTTTTGCGCGGCCTGCGCGAGGCGCTCATAGAACGCGTCCATCGCGCGCATGAAATCGTCGCGCTCGGCTTGCGGAAACGCGTTGCCATAGGCGCGCTCGCGCCAGGGCGGCAGGTCCTTGTTGAGCTCGAAGCCGAGCTGTTTCGCGATGGCAACGAAGGAGTTCTTGTTGGCTGAATGCAGCCAGCCGCAGCCGACGTCGAAGGTGACGTCAGGCGAGGCCTGCACGGTCCAGGCCCGGCCGCCGAGCCGGTTACGCGCCTCCAGCACGATCACCGCGAGGCCCGAGCCAGCCAGGGCATGCGCGGCCCCGAGGCCGGCGGCACCGGCGCCGATGATCGCGACGTCGACGGAGGAAGGGAGGGACATGGGTGGGCTCTAGCACGTTCGGGAAGAGTGCTGAAGCCAGTCACGTGTCCCGGACGCGCTGCAGCGCCCTTGCGCTGCTGCGCAGAGCCAGGACCCCAGGCGTAGGGCACATGAGGCGAGATAGGCCCCGGCTCGGCGGCGCACCGCTGTCGCGCTGCGCCGCGTCCGGGGCACGAGAGGGCGGTGGCCTTACGCCACCGCTTCCTTGGCCTTTTCCGCGCGCTTGCGCTCGTTCGGGTCGAGGTGCTTCTTGCGCAGGCGGATCGACTTCGGGGTGACCTCGACGAGCTCGTCGTCCTCGATATAGGCGAGCGCCTTTTCCAGGGTCATGCGGATCGGCGGGGTCAGGCGCACGGCTTCGTCCTTCGAGGTCGTGCGGATGTTGGTGAGCTGCTTGCCCTTCAGCACGTTGATCTCGAGATCGTTGTCGCGGGTGTGCTCGCCGACGATCATGCCCTTGTAGACCTTCCAGCCCGGCTCGATCATCATCGGGCCGCGGTCTTCCAGCTTGAACATGGCGTAGGCCACCGCTTCGCCCTGGTCGTTGGAGATCAAGACGCCGTTGCGGCGGCCCTGGATCTCGCCCTTGTACGGCGCATAGCCGTGGAACAGGCGGTTCATGATCGCGGTGCCGCGGGTGTCGGTGAGCAGTTCGCCCTGGTAGCCGATCAGGCCGCGGGTCGGCGCGTAGAACACCAGGCGCTGGCGGTTGCCGCCCGAGGGCTTCATCTCGATCAGCTCGGACTTGCGCTCGCTCATCTTCTGCACGACGACGCCGGAGTGCTCCTCGTCGACGTCGATGACGACTTCCTCGATCGGCTCCATGGTGGCGCCGGTGGCTTCGTCCTTCTGATAGACGACGCGCGGGCGCGACACCGAGAGCTCGAAGCCTTCGCGGCGCATGGTCTCGATCAGGATCGCGAGCTGCAATTCGCCGCGGCCCGAGACTTCCATCGCGTCCTTGTCGGAGGCTTCGACCACGCGCAGCGCGACATTGCCTTCGGCCTCGCGCAGCAGACGGTCGCGGATCATGCGGCTCGTCACCTTGTCGCCTTCGGTGCCCGCGAGCGGGGAGTTGTTGACGATGAAGGACATCGACACGGTCGGCGGGTCGATCGGCTGTGCCGGCAGCGGCACGTCGACGGTCGGGTCGCAGAAGGTGTCGGCGACGGTGCCCTTGGTCAGTCCCGCGATGGCGACGATGTCGCCGGCTTCGGCTTCCTCGAGCGGCGTGCGCTCGAGGCCGCGGAACGCCAGGATCTTGGTGATGCGCCCGGACTCGACCAGCTTGCCCTCGGCGTTGAGCACCTTGACCTGCTGGTTCGGCTTGAGCACGCCGGAGGAGATGCGGCCGGTGATGATGCGGCCGAGATAGGGGTTGGCTTCCAGGATGGTGCCGATCATCCTGAATGGACCTTGCTCGACCTTCGGCGGCGAGACGTGGCGCAGGATCAGGTCGAACAGCGGCTCCATGCCCTTGTCCTTCGGACCCTCGGGGCTTTCGGCCATCCAGCCTTGCTTGGCCGACCCGTAGAGGATCGGGAAGTCGAGCTGCTCCTCGCTGGCGTCGAGCGCGGCGAACAGGTCGAACACCTCATTGATGACTTCGGTCGGGCGGGCGTCGGGACGGTCGACCTTGTTGATGACGACGATCGGCTTGAGGCCGACCTTGAGCGCCTTGGAGACCACGAACTTGGTCTGCGGCAGTGGGCCTTCGGCGGCGTCGACCAGCACCAGGGCGCCGTCCACCATGTTCAGGATGCGCTCGACCTCGCCGCCGAAATCGGCGTGGCCTGGGGTGTCGACGATGTTGACGCGGGTGTCCTTCCACTGCACCGAGGCCGCCTTGGCCAGGATGGTGATGCCGCGCTCACGCTCCAGATCGTTGGAGTCCATGGCGCGATCGGTCACCTTCTGGTTCTCGCGGAACGTGCCGGACTGCTGGAGGAGCTTGTCGACCAGGGTCGTCTTGCCGTGGTCAACGTGAGCGATGATGGCGACGTTACGGAGGTTCATGAGTGAGCTTCTTTGCGTTCGTACAATGGGTTAAGCGCGATCTCGCCGGTCGGACCGGGACCTCTTCTCGAAACAACGCTGGAAGACTGAAAACGGGCGCTCGCCGCCCAAACGGGAAGCCCGGCCATATCGACCGGGCACCCTGCGCGTTGCGGCGCAATATATGCAAAAACGGCCAAAAAACAATGTGTTCTTTGGCCGTTGGTTGACTGAATTTTATCCGGGAATCCCCGGGACTTAGCTCCCGTTCCGGGCCGGCGAAGCCTTTCGGCCTACGATAGCCGCCCAGATCATGACGACGCCTCCGATGCCGATGACCAGCCCCAAAAAGACCAGCGAGGCGATGTCGGAGGGGATCTGGCCGCCCTCGACCACCGACATTCCGCCGAACAGGAGCGCGCACAGCCCCGGCAGCAGCATGAAGATCCCGGCGATCGCCATCAGCGCGGTCAGGCAGCCACTGCGCGGTTGCTGGATCTGTGGAGGCACTGCCGGTGGGGTGGGGCTGGAATCGCTCATGGTCTCTTTCTCGCTGCCCGGATCAGCATCACGCCGGCAAAGGCCGCCAGCAGTGCAAGGACGAGGATGGGGATGACACGGCTATCGAGATGGGACGGCGAGTCGACGACGAAAATCAAGGCGCAGATGCCGGGCAGCAGCAGGATCACCCCGAACATGACCATGAACGCGGTGACGCATCCGCTCCGCGACGATGGAGGTGAAGGCGTCTCGCTCAACGAGGCATCTCCTCACGCTGCCCGGCGTCCCGATAGGTTTCGCCGCTCAGCGCCGCGCGGATGCCGTCGATCTTGCCGTTGCGATAAAACAGATTGTAGGTGTCGAACGGGATAATCGCGCCCTGCTCCGTCACGAAATGGATGCAGCTGCGCTTGACGTTGCCGACGCAGAAATTGAAGCGATCGAGAAACTGCACGATGGTGACGCGGAAGACATTTTCGTAGGAGAGCCCGTCCGGCACCTGAAAGCTCGGCAGGCAGCACAGGAGTTCGCAGACGCGCTCGCTCGTGTTCAAAGGCCCCGACGACAGCGAGAACAGATCGACGAATTTTTCCCGCAGCACCGGATATTTCTCGGGGCTGATGGTGTTGGGCATCACGGCGATCAGCTGTTCCTGCGGGATCAGCGAAGTCAGCGGCAGCACCTTCTCGCCGTTGCGCAGGCCATAGCCGATCGAGATGCTCTCGGGATTGCAGGGCAGCGGGATCATGTCCTTGTCGCCGAATACGCCGGTTTCGATCACGCGCTTGCGGATCTCCGACAGCATGATGCGGTCGGTTTTCTCGTCGAAATCGTCGTTGCGGCCGGCGTCCTGTACCGGCTGCAAGGTGACGCCGCGCACGCATGTCCAGGTCAGCGCGTGGCGGACGATGTCGCCGATCTCGGCATCGTTGACGCCGCGCTTGATGGTCGCGACCAGCGTGGTCGACACGCCGTATTGCTCGAGATTTTCCAGCGCCTGCTGGCGGATCTTGCGCAGATCCGCGCCGCGCAGATTGACCAGCGCGTCGCGCTGCATCGAATCGAACTGGAGATAGACCTCCAGCCCGCGCCTGTTCTCGGCGAGCCGCGCCACGAATTCTTTTTCGCGGGCGATGCGCAGGCCGTTGGTGTTGATCATGACGTGGCGGATCGGGCGCGCGCGCACGGCGTCCAGGATCGCGAAGAAATCCGGATGCAGCGTCGGTTCGCCACCTGAGATCTGGACGAGATCGGGCTCGCCCTCGCTGGCGACCAGCGCGTCGAGCATTTTTTCGATGGTCGCGAGCGGGGTGAATTTCGTTCGTGCCGGCGAAGACTCCGCGAAGCAGACCGGGCAGGTGAGATTGCAGTGCTCGGTGATCTCGATCAGCGCCAGGCAGGAATGCTGCTCATGGTCGGCACAGAGGCCGCAATCATAGGGACAGCCGAATTCCGTGCGCTGCTGGAATTGCAGCGGCCGGTCGCCGGGCTTGATGAAGTCCTTGCACAGGCGCCAATAGGCGGCGTCGGTCGAGACCAGGGTCGACTGGACACCGTGCTCCCTGCAACGCTTTTCGTACCAGACCTCGTTGTCCAGGATCTGGATCTTGGTCGGCACCAGCTTCAGGCAGGTCTCGCAGAGAGATTGGGTCTGGCCCCAGAAAATATAGGGGCGCGATCTACGCAACGGCGCGTTCATGCAAGTAACTCATTCTGCAAGGGTCTCGCTTTGGGCGTCGTCGCCAGCATGACGCCGGCGTAGAGCAGGAGGGACAGCGACAGCAGGTGAAACAGGGTGAGGGGGCCGATCAGCGCGCCGTAAGGCTTGAGGAATTCCCACAGGAAACGCTGCGCTCCGTAATAGGCGAGCGCGAGGTAGAAACCATTGGTGATCGCAAAGGCGTTCCGGTTCAACACCGCCAGCACATAGACGAGCGCAAATACGGCCATGGCCGCGCTTTCATAGAGCTGCACGGGATGGCGCAGAACGCCGTCGCCGAAATCGTGCCCCCAAGGCAGAGCCGTCGCCGTGCCATAGGTGAAGTCGTCGAGCCCTGCGAAATAGCAGCCGAGCCGGCCGATCGCGATGCCGACAGCCAGCGGCAGCGCGAACCGTGCGCCGGTGCGCAAGGCGAGGCCGGCCGTCCATTTGTAGAGCTCGATCGCCACGATGCCGCCGGCCAGCGCGCCCTCGACCGAGCGCGCAATGCCGCTCTGTCCCGACAGCCACAGATTGGCGGAGCCGAACAGGTAGGCGCCGAGGCCGGCGCCGAACACCAGCGCGGCGACATAGGGCAGCTGGAACGACTGCGACGGAAACTGCAGGCGTTGTCGCGACAGCCACCAGACGGCGGCGGCCGCGGCCAGCCATGCCAGGATATCGAAGATGGTGTGAAGAACAGCCCCGCTCATGCGGAGGATATTAGCCCAGGTTCCGGCCGCGAGGGATAGTGGGCTCGCGCCTTATTGCGGCGAGGAAGCGCGCGGGCTCGCTACCCGGCCTCCCGCTCCTCGGTCGGGTAGACGCCGCGCAGCACCTCCTCGAAATGCATCTTCACGGCATCGTTGCACAGGCAGGCGCGAAGCTTCAGGCCGTCGCGGTTGCGAACGAGGATTGATCCGCGCCTCGTGTCGAGAATCCGTTCCGCCTTGAACGACTGAAGCACGCGGCTGGCATAGGAGCGGCCGACCCCGAGCAGCGTCGCAAGCTGCTCATGCGTCAGCGGCACGCTGTTCTCGTCGCCGGTCCGCTCCATCGCCGCCAGGATCCATTTGGCGGTCCGCTGCTCGATCGAATGGATCGCGTTGCAGGCGGTGGACTGGAAGATCTGCGCCAGCATGCAATCGGCATAGCGGGCAAAGATGTTGCGAAGCGACGCCGAGCGCAGCTTGGCCGCTTCCAGCTTGGCGACGTGAACGCGCGCGAACGGCCCGCCGAATTTCACGCAGATCCGGGTATAGGCCGGCAGGAATCCCTCGCTGACGATGCCGCCCACCGCGCCCTCGCGGCCGACCAGGATGGTCTCGACGTCGCGGCCGTCCTCGTTGGGGACGAGAAATGTCGCGAGCGAGGGACCGCAGGGGAAGTGAACGACCTGGACGTCGTCGCCGGGATTGTAGAGCAGCTGCCCGGCGGCAGCGTCCTCGATGGCGACGTGCGGCGCGAGCAGCGCGTAATCGGCCGCGTTCAGGCGCCGTAACAGATTGTTGGCGGGCCGGCTGTCGACCTCGCTTGTACTGCCGATACGCGCATCCATGGTGAACCCCTGTCCTCCTCTCACAATACCGAGTTCCGTCCGTTTCCTGTGTGCACAAGTGGACAGACGGAAGAACTGTGATGTGGTGGGTTTCGTTCCGGGAACCCTCCGATGCGCTAGGCGCAGGTATCGTGACGTGGCTGTCCTGATCAGAAAACCCCCTGCTTCAAGAGCGATCATGGCACCTGCACTTCCCGACGGCTCGTCCTGTCCTGCCGACGTCCTGGTGGTGGAGGACGATCCGATCATTGCGATTGATTTCGAGGACCGTTTGCTCGGATTTGGCGTGAGCCAGGTACGGACTGCCGGGTCCGTGACGCAGGCGCTGGACGCGATCGAGAAACGTGCCCCAGATTTCGCGCTGCTCGATGTCGAGCTGATCCGCGAGACCAGCTTTGCGGTCGCCGAGCGGCTGGTTGGGCTGAAGATCCCGTTCGTCTTCGTCACCGGCTATGGCGCCGAGGCGCGCATTCCGCGCGAATTCTCCGGCCAGCCGCGGCTGCAGAAGCCGTGCTCGAGCGAGGCGCTGGAGGCGGCGCTGCGCACGCGCGGCGCCTGAAGGCTATGGGCCGGAACGGATGCAGAGCTCGGCGAGGTCTTTTTCGACGCCCTTGAAGAAGCTGTGCGGAAGCGGCGGCGGTGGTGATGCGAGCTTCTTGATTGCCGCAGCTCGCGCAGCCTCCGCCTCCTCCGACAATTGCAGGAAACGTTTCAACGCCTTCGACCGGCTCTTGCCGGCGAGTTCGTCCAGCTTCTCCTCCGTGGTGTCGATCGGATCGAGACGGAGAAGAGCCTCGTTGCCGGTGGCAGGTGGAGACACCGCTCCGAGCTTCACGCGGCTGATCAGATTGTAGCGGTCGAAATGCTCGAAAATCAGATCGAGGATCTTGGCCTGACGCATCGGCTCTTCCATCGCCAGATAGCGCTTCACATCCGCATTGCCCTTCAGGCGTTCGAGCTCGGCCGCGCCGGGATAAGCGTCGTCGGCGGCTTGCCGGTCGATCAGCGCGAATGCGCTTTCCAGCATGCGCGTGCCCCATGTGATGACGATATCGCGGCCGCGCGGCTCGAGCTGGTCGGCAGCCAGCCCCTTGTCCGTCAGGCATGCAGGATCGGCGCTTGCGCGGAGCGACTTGCCGAGCTCGGCGGTCAGGGCCTTGCCGTAGGGCGATGCGAACGCCTCGCGCACCAGCGTGGCCTTGTCCTTGGTTTGCTCTTGAGTTTGCTTCTGGGTCTGCTTCGCGGGCTGCGCCCATGTCGGCGAAGCCGCGCTCAGCAGCAGGGCGATGGCGATGGTTCGGCGATGGGACAGCATGGCTTCAACTCGAAATGGTCCGGACGGCATCAGGCCCGTGAAAATGCACGAGCCTGCAATGGTCGTTCGGGCCGGCCGGATGGTTCACCGCCATCCGGCTCCGAGCCGGGTCATGCAAGCCTGGGATCGAGCGTCGTCGACCACAGCGCGACGTCGGCGCGGTCGCGCAAGGTCACTGTCATCTGGCCGGATGCGCCGTCGATCTTGACGTGACCGAAGAACTGCATGCCGGCTGACGGCGGCAGGTTCTGGCCGTCCTTGCCGGGCGCCTTGACGAAGCGCACCTCCGGTCCAAACGTGTTGTCGAGCGCCGCCGGCCCGAACGTGCCGGCATGCAGCGGACCCGAGACGAATTCCCAGAACGGCTCGAACTTTTGGAACTGCGCCTTGTTCGGATCGTAATAATGCGCCGCGGCGTAGTGCACGTCGGCGGTCAGCCACACAACGTTGCTGATCGGCGCCGTCTTGATGAAGCGCAGAATGTCGGCGATCTCGAACTCGCGGCCGCGCACCGGGCCGTCGCCTTGCGCGAAGGCTTCCGAGCCGCCCTTCGGCGTGTCCGACACGACGAGACTGAGCGGCATGTCGGAAGCGATCACCTTCCAGGTCGCACGCGAATTGAGCAGGCCGCGCTTGAGCCAAGCCATCTGCTCAGGCCCGAGGAAATAGCTGGCCGGGCCGTATTCGGTTTCGAGGTTGGCGCCGTTCGGGCCGCGATAGCTGCGCTCGTCGAGCACGAACACGTCGAGATGCGGGCCGTAGCAGATCTGGCGATAGACCCGGCCGGGCTCGCTGATGCTCTCGCGCAGCGGATACATCTCGTGGAAGGCGCGGGCGCCGCGGGCGGCGAGCAGCGCGATGTCGCGCTCCTTGTATGCCGCCGGCAATTCCTTCGACAGCGACCAATTGTTGGTCACCTCGTGGTCGTCCCACTGCACGAAGATCGGCACCTCGGCATTGAAGGCGCGCACATTGTCGTCGGTGAGATTGTATTTGTGCGCGGCGCGGTACTCGTCCAGCGTCTCGGCGACCTTGGCCTTCTCGGGAATGGTGAGGTTCTTCCAGATCTTGCCGTCGGCGAGCTTCACCTCGGATGCGATTGGGCCGTCGGCGTAGATGGTGTCGCCGGAATGCAGGAAGAAGTCCGGCCGGTGCTTGCGCATCGTGGAGAAGGTGAACATGCCGCCATCATCGGGATTGATGCCCCAACCCTGGCCTGCGACGTCACCGCCCCAGACGAAGCTGACATCGCGGCGATCGGCCGGCGCGGTGCGGAAACGGCCGACCACCGCCTCGCCCTCGACTGCGCTGTGCGAGAGGTCGCGGAAGCGGATGCGGTAGAAGATGTCCTGGCCGCCGGGCAGATTCTCCAGCAGCATTTTTGCGGTGAAGTCGCTCTCGGGGAGCGCCGCGATCGGCGGCAGCGCACGGGCGTTCTTGAACGAGTCGGTGGTCGCGACCTCGACCAGCATCTGCGCGGGCCGGTCGGTGCGCGCCCACACCACGCCGCCGTCGACGGTGACGTCGCCCGACTGGACGCCATGCGTCACCGCCGGCCGATCGGCCGCGCGCGACAGATAGGGCATCGCGATGGTTCCGAGCGCACCGGCACCGGTGGCAAGGAAGCGGCGGCGGGAGAATTTGATGTTCATGGCCTGGCTCGCTGTGTTGCGCGCATCTCTCGCGCCGTCATTCCGGAGCGCGCGCAGCGCGAACCTCGAGGTTCGATGCGTCGCATCGCTCGGATGACAGTGAGTGCTATAGTGAGGCAATGTGACGCAGCGATTACGCGGAAGCGCTCACGCGTTGCCGGCGGCCCTGAACTGCGCGCCCGCGCGCTGTAAATTGTGCGGCAGGCTGAACAACACCGCCTTGCGGTCGGCGACCGCGGCGTGAAACTGATCCAGCGCGATGTTAAAGGCGGTGAGCGAGCCTTCCTCGATGGCGCCGTGATCGAAGCAGCGTAGCGTGTCGCGCAGGATCTCGTCGGCCTCGGCCTGCATCTGGTCGAGCTCTTCGGTCGTGTCGCACTTGCGGGCCGTCGCGATCATGTCCAGCAGCCGTTCGCGCAGATGGCTGTTGTTGTCGCGCTCGTCCTTCTTCAGATAGCCCGCGAACCAGGCGCCGATCGAGCCCATGGCGGAGAGCGCCATCAGGGTCCACCAGATGTAATCGCTGTATTTGTCGAGAAAGGTCTTTTCTTCGCCGTCGACGAAGGCGGCCGCGCCGGGATGCACGGGGATCACTGCATCCTTGTCGGTGTCGGGCGTTTCGATCTTCGCCGCGAGCGGGAATTCCGTGACCAATTGCTGGCGCACGGCGAACAGTTGGCGCGTGAATGCCGCGATGGTGGTTTCGGAGACGCCTTTGCGCGCCACGATGTGGTGCGAGAAGCTGACCGTCTTGACCTCGTCATCGGGGCGGGCCGGCGAGCCACCATAGGTGCCGGCGGGAATCTCGGACGCCTCATAGACCGGATGGTTCTGCGCGATCGCATCCGCCGAATCGATCGCGATGAAGCTGGGCGCGCCGAAATCCTTGGTGGTGGCGGCGATCGCATCCGCCGTGATCTTGCTGTTGACGGGGCCGGCCGCGAGATAGACATCGGCCTTCTGGCCCTTGATGGCCTCGGCGACTTCGTTGGCCGGGAATTGCACGATCTCGACCTTGGCGGGATCGACGCCGTATTGCTGCAGGATCACCTTGAGCAGATTGACGTTGGCCTGGGTGCGGCCGACCACGCCGACGCGATGGCCGGCGAGCTGCGAGATCTTGGTGATCTTTGCGCCGCGCTTCTTGCCTTTGCCGGGGACCGACCACAGCACCACGACGTTCTTGCGCAGGGTCGCGACCGCTTGCGCGTTCTTGGGCACATCGACGTCGCCGCGCACGATGGCGAGATCGACCTTGCCTTCCGCGAGCGCATTTGCGCTGGCCGTGGCGCCTTCGGTCTGGATTGGCCGCAGCCGCACCTGGCTTTTGCTCTGCGTGAAGGCCTGCGTCAGCGCCTGCACGACCTTGACGTCGTCGCTATTGGCGGGACCGACCGCGATCTTCAGCGCAACCGGCCGCATCGCGAAGTAGTAGCCGCCCGCGAGCGCGCCGACGATGGCAAGCACGAGCGCAAGAGTCACCAAAGCCGTCTTCCGCGCCGCGGATCGCGGCGAAGGCGGAGGGGGCGCTTCGGCCAGGTCCAATCCCCCGGTCATCGATCTCCCAAACAGGCGCTTGAGGCTCAGTTTCATCTTGGCCGGCGATTTACGCCCGCAATTGTAGCAAATTTCTTGTCCGGCAGGGTTACATCTCCGTCATGGTTAGCGGATGGCGGAAATCCCGTATGAACCCGGGTGTCAGCGGGGTGTTAGGGTAAAGTTCCCCTGAAGGACGGAGGCGACCATGACAGAACGGCTCTCGGCGGAGGCGCGCAAGCAGGCTTTGGGCGGATTGCCCGGCTGGACCGAGGTTCAAGGCCGGGATGCCATCGCCAAGACCTTTATCTTCAAGGATTTCAACGAGGCGTTCGGCTTCATGACCCGCGCGGCGCTGGCCGCCGAGAAGATGGATCACCACCCCGAATGGCGCAACGTCTACAAGACGGTGGAGGTGGTGCTGTCGACCCACGACGCCGGCGGCGTCACGGCGCTCGACATCGCGCTGGCCAAGACGATGAACGCGATCGCGGGCTGAGACCGGTTGGCGTCTTGCAGGGATCGGCCACATCCCCATCTTGTGATCAGTCGGGATGCGGCGATCCGCAGCCCGGGCTGAACGGGGAGTTTATCGAACATGGCTGCCGAACACAGCGTCGGTTTTGAGCCGGCCGATCGGCTCGCGGAAGATCGCGAGAGCGTGCGCCGCCGTTTCTGGCGCAAGCTGAAGCGTGTTGCCGGCCATCTGCCCTTCGCCGAGGACCTGCTGGCCGCCTATTATTGCGCATTCGACCGGCAGACGCCGCGCCACGTCCAGGCCGCGCTGCTCGGGGCGATTGCCTATTTTATCTTGCCGTTCGATTTCGTCGCGGACGTGATGCCGGTCCTCGGCTTCGCCGATGACGCCGCGGTGCTTGCCACCGCCATCCGCATGGTTGCCGGCCACATCACGACCGAGCATCGCGAGGCCGCCCGTGCCGCGCTGAAGCGTGGGGTGGATGAGGCGAGTGTGGATACCGAGGCGGCGTAGCCGACGCGGCCTCAGCGACGCCCTCCGCCGTCATTCCCCGCGAAGGCGGGGAATCCAGTACGCCGCAGCCCGTCGAGTGAATTACTTCCGCCTCGGAATACTGGATCGCCCGGTCGAGCCGAGCGATGACAGTCGTTGTTGTGCATGCCGTCACGCCTGGTTTCGTAGCCCGGATGGAGCGCAGCGTAGTCCGGGATTGGTGCCACGAGCGATAGGGGCCCCGGATTACGCTGCGCTCCATCCGGGCTACGGATCTCGCAATGACGTCTTCTACTTCTGCGCCCGCGCCTTCTCCGCGTCCCACGCCTGGAATTGCTTGAACAGCGTTTCCTTGTCTGCCTCGGGCACCTTTGCAGCGGTGGGGTTCTGCTTCAGGAACGCCTCGAAGCGCTGCCGTGTCACCGGCTCGATGCCGTGCTTGTCGAGCCATTGCTGCGCAACCGGCAGCCTGTTCCAGCCCGCAAGCGGCGCCGCCAGCGAGACCTCCTTCCACTTCGGATGGAAGGGCGGGTTCTGCAGCGTCGGGAATTTCGTGAAGAAGGCGTCCACGAACAGCGCGAGCTTGCGATAGCGCTCGGTGTTCGGCGCCCAATTATAGGCCGCGAGCACCGCAGGCACCGCGATCGTGTCCACGCTCTCGCCGTCCTTGATCAGGTTCGGATAGTCCTTTGCCGTCAGCGTCGCTGGCAGATAGTCGCTCTGCAGCGGCTTGGCATAGTCGACGCGCGCGAGGTGGAAGCGGCCGTCATTGCCGAAGGTCGAGACCGATTTGTACGGCTTGCCGCCGACTACGATGACGGCGTCGATCTCGCCGGCCTTCAGCTTCTCCATCGCGATGCGCTGCTCGACATAGACGAACTTCGCCTTGATCCCGAGCCGTTCGAACACGGTGAGGGCGGTGACGAAAGTGCCGCCGTTGGGCAGATCCACGCTGACGGTCTTGCCTTCGAGGTCCTTCAGGGTCGCGACCGATTTCGGTGCGATCACCTGCATCTCCTCGTTATACAGCTTCGTCACATAGGTGAATTGCCGCTTGATGTCCTTGGCAAAACCCTTGCGCTCGAGATAGTCGAGCGTATCGGCCCGCACGATGCCGAGATCGACGCCCTGCAGGAACAGGATGTCGGCCACGCTCTGCACCGAGCCGCGACCGACGATCGGCAGCACGCGGATCTTGTTGCCGTCGTCGAGCACCGAAGCGAGGTCGGCGCCGAACTGCACATAGGTGCCACCGATCGTGCCCGTGATCAGCGTGACGGTGTTGGCGTTCAGCGCCTGCTTGGTCGAGGTCGAGCCGAACTGGAAGATGGCCTTCAGGCTGTCCGAGACCTTGGCCGGATCGTATTCGGTCTCTTCGGCGCGCGCCGCGAAGGCGCAGATGGTCATGATGGCGGCAAGCGCCATTCTCAAAGCGTTACGCATGATGTCCCCTGAAATGGTCTAGTTCGAGAGCTGGGCGAGGCGCCGTCGCGCTTCCGCCGATCCGAGGCCGGCGGCGCGCTGATACCAGTCGCGAGCGGCCGCCACGTCTGCAATGACGCTCCGCGCGTCGCTGGTGCCGAGCACTGCGGGATCAAAGGTCTGTGCCAGCAGAAGCGCGGCCGTCGCGTCGTTCGCATTGGCCGCCCGTTCGAGCAGCAGACGCCCTGCAGCGATGTCGCCGACGCCGATCAGGCTCCTTGCACGCGTCATCAGCCCGGCCAGCGTGTCGGCGTCGAGCGTCCTGACGGGCTCGGGCGGCACCGGCTGTGCTGCGACCGGCACTTGCGCTTGAGCTTGGGCTTGGGATTGCGATTGGGCTTGCAGCGCAACCTGATAGGCATTTGCGATCGCTTCGCGGCTTGGGGTCGAAGGCCCCGCAAGCTCCCGCCTGTCGGCGCTCGCCAGCACCGTGTTGGTCAGGCGGGCCGGATCCTTGAGCGGGACCTGCCGCGCCGCTGGTGGGCTGCCCGGAGTTCCGGCTTGCTCGGCAGGCGCATTCGGCGAGCCGCCGATGATGAGATGATGCAGATCGGACTGGAACAGCGCGGCCAGAATCGCGGCGCCTGAAATGGCCAGTCCCGTTGCGAGCAGGCGCGGGACGATCTTGCTCCTGGCGCGCAATTCGTGCGGCGCATAGTCCCGCGGATCCGGTGCCCCGAGCGGGTCGGACAGGAACAGTGGCATCGGGTCGTCTGACAGCTCGGCCCGTGCGGCGCGCGCACGGATGTAGGACGCGGTGGGCGGATGTGATGCAGGTCGATCGGAGTCGAACGCCCTCGACTCCACGGACGGACGGTATGCCGTCGTCTCCATGGCGTGATGCTCCCCATTACTGATAACGCAGGGGCCATTCCCGGCTTCAGTCTTTTTGTTGTTGTCCAGAAGCGCCCCGCAAACTGGAACCGGTAAATCGCCGTCCGATTCAGCCCAAAAAGCGACGGCAGCTTGCGCGAATTGGGAGATATTTGGGTTTGATTGGGGCGACGACGCGGAATGCACCGCAATTTCCGCCGCGATAGTTGAGCGGGATTTTACCAAGGGGCGGAGCGCGAAATTGTGCAAAGACGTGAGTCATTGCGCCGCCCGCCACAAACTCCGCCGTCATGCCCCGGCTTTGTCCAGGGGCATACAGTACGCCGCGACGTATCGGCTAAGTCGCTGGCATCTCTGGAATACCGGCTCGCCCGGTCCCGTGCGCAATTGCGCGCAAGGCCGGGCGACGACAGTGAGCTTGTGAAGATCGCGTATGTCGCATCCTCACGGATGCAGGATCACCTTGCCCATGGCCTGGCGTCCCGCCAGCACCTTGAGCGCGTCCGCGGTCTGGGCCAGCGGGAAGGTGCGATCGACATGCGATGAAATCTTTCCTTCCGCGGTCCACTTCACGAGCTTCTCGAGATTGGCGCGGTTCTTCTCCGGATTCTGCCGGGTCCAGGCGCCCCAGAACACGCCGCGGATGTCGCAGCCCTTCAGCAGCGCGAGATTCAGCGGCATCTTCGGAATCTCGCCCGCGGCAAAGCCGATCACGAGGAAGCGGCCTTCCCAGGCGATCGAGCGCAGTGCCTGCTCCGCGTAAGCGCCGCCCACGGGATCGAAGATGATGTCGACGCCCTTGCCGCCCGTGAGCTTGCGCAGACCTTCCTTCAGATCTTCCTTGGCATAGTTCAGCGTCAGCTCGGCGCCGTGCGCCTTGGCGAATTCGAGCTTCTCGTCCGACGAGGCGCAGGCGATCACCTTCAGTCCCATCAGCTTGCCGAGCTCGCAGGCGGCAAGGCCGGTGCCGCCGGCCGCGCCCAGCACCGCGAGCGTCTCGCCCGGCTTCGGGCTGGCGCGATCTTCCAGCGCATGCAGCGCGGTGCCGTAGATGATGATGATGCCGGCCGCGCGGTCGTAATCGAGATTGTCGGGAATCTTCACGATCGACGCCGCCGGCAGCGCGATCTTCTCGCGCGCGCCGTTGTGGCCGCAGGATGCGACAACGCGATCGCCGACTTTCAGATCGGTCACACCAGCACCGATGCTCTCGATCACGCCCGCAACTTCAGCGGCCGGCGAGAACGGGAACGGCGGCTTGATCTGGTACTTGCCCTGGATCATCAGGATGTCGAAGAAGTTCAGCGCCGCCGCCTTGATCGCGATCACCGCTTCGCCGGGACCTGCCACGGGATCCGGCACCTCAGTCAGCACGAGATCGTCGGGCTGGCAATATTGCGAACAGAGGATGGCTTTCATGGCGGCACCTTGGAGCGTTTCGAGTGGAATTATAGTTTGGCCGTTTCTGCCGGATTTAGTGCGGCCCGACAATCCGGATTCTTTGTCTGGGGCCGGGCACCGGCTTATCCTCATTATTGCGAGCGCAGCGGCAATCCAGACTATTTCCGCCGCACGGACTCTGGATTTGCTTCGCTGCGCTCGCAATGATGGAGCGTGTGGAAACCGCAAGGATTCAAACGATGTTTGAAAACGGTCTGCTCGATAACAAGCGCATCCTCGTCACCGGCGGCGGCTCGGGCCTTGGTGCTGCGATGGGACGCCGTTTCCTTGCACTCGGCGCCGAGCTCGTGATCTGCGGCCGCAAGCTCGATCGGCTCGAAGCGACCGCGCGCGAGATGCGCGAGGAGACCGGCGCCAAGGTTACCACCATCGCCTGCGATATTCGCGACGGCGTCGCAGTCGAGACCATGATGGACACGATCTGGCGCGAGGCGCCGCTCGACATTCTCGTCAACAACGCCGCCGCCACCTTCATCGCGCAAAGCGAGCATCTTTCCTTTCGCGCAGCCGATGCGATCCTCGCGCCGACGCTGCATGGCGCGATGTATTGCACGCTCGCCGCCGGCAGGCGCTGGATCGAGGCCAGGCATGGCGGCGTCGTGCTCTCGATCCTCTCGACCTCGACCATCACCGGCCGCGCCTTCACCGTGCCGTCGGCGATGGCGAAGTCGGCGCTGTTGGCGATGACCAAAAGTCTTGCCGTGGAATGGGGACCGAAGGGCATCCGCACCGTCGCCATCGCGCCGGGTCCGTTTCCGACCGCGGGCGCGTCGGGGCAGCTCCGCCCCGAAGGCCGGGACGAAGGCTGGACCGCACGCAATCCGCTCGGCCGGACCGGCGAGCACAGCGAGCTTGCCGATCTCGCCAGCTTCCTGGTTTCGGACCGTTCCGGTTACATCAATGGCGAGATGGTCGTGATCGACGGTGGCGCGCATTTGCGCAGTTCCGGCGCCGAGGATTTGCTCGGTTGGAGCGATGCGCAATGGGCCGAGCAGCGTGCCGCGCGATCCAAAGGCTGACCCGCTAACTGCCTTCCCAAATTGGACTTTCCCGGCTATCCCTGCCGCGGGGACAAAGCGCGGCCGGGCCATCTTCCAGTCACAATATTGAGGGAACCACTCCAGCATGTGGCGGGTGCTGATTTTAGCTTTGATGACTGGTGTCGCGGCCGGGGGAATCGCCGATTCCGCGCGGGCGCAAACGGCGCAACCGGCGCCCAAATCTGCTCCAAAAGAGGCCGCTCCGAAATCTGCGCCGGCGGCCCATACCACGGCGAAGTCAGCTGCGAAGCCTGAGAGCAAACCGGCGGCCCCGCCCGCGGCGGTTGCGGGTGGCGCGGAGCCGACCCTGATCGGCCAGTTCGGCACCTGGGGCGCCTATTCGGCGACGCCCAATGGCAAGAAGGTGTGCTTCGCGCTGGCCAAGCCCTCGTCGTCGAAGACCAATCCGCCGAACAGGCCGCGCGATCCCGCTTATGCTTTCGTCTCGACCCGTCCGGCCGAGAAGGTCAACAACGAAGTGTCGGTGATGATCGGCTACGCGTTGAAGCCGGGCTCGGAATCCTCGGTCGAGGTCGGCGGCGCCGCCTTCGCCATGTACACGCAGGGCGACGGCCTCTGGATCAAGAACGCGGCCGAGGAGGAGCGGATGGTTGAAGCCATGCGCAAGTCCGCCGAGCTCGTCGTCAAGGGCGTCTCGGCCAAGGGGACCGAGACGACCGACACGTTCTCGCTGAAGGGCCTCGCCCAGGCGCTGGACCGGATTTCCCAGGATTGCAGGCGTTAAGGCTGCGGGCGATAAGGTCGCAATCGCCGGCCCTGGTTGCTATATAGAGCCGGTTCCGCAATTTCGGTCGTCATGGTCGGGCTTGACCCGGCCATCCACGCGCAACCGCGATTGACGAAAGACGTGGGATGCTCGGGTCGAGCCCGGGCATGACGAACTCAAACAGCAGTAGTGCCAGGCGCATCAATGCAACCGACGACCGAGCCGCACAACGCAATCCCAGTGGAGAAAACTCCGCTCGAAACCTATGTGCCGCCGGCAAAGCCGTCGCTGATCGGCCTGTCGCGCACCGAGTTGGCCGATCGCCTCGGCGAGATCGGCGTCGCGCCGGCGCAGCGCAAGATGCGGGTGCAGCAGCTGTGGCACTGGCTCTATTTCCGCGGCGCCCAGAGTTTCGACGACATGACCTCGATCTCGAAGGGCATTCGCGCCGAGCTCGCCGAGCATTTCACCGTCGACCGGCCCGAAGTCGTGGCCGAGCAGATCTCCAACGACGGCACCCGCAAATGGCTGCTGCGTTTGCCGAGCGGCGACAATGTTCAGAAGGCGCATGAAGTCGAGTGCGTCCACATCCCCGAGACCGATCGCGGCACGCTGTGCGTCTCCTCGCAGGTCGGCTGCACGCTGAATTGCTCGTTCTGCCACACCGGCACGCAGCGGCTGGTGCGCAATCTCACCGCCGGCGAGATCGTCGGGCAGGTGATGGTCGCGCGCGATCGCCTGAACGACTGGGCCGATCGCGAGGACGGCACGCGCCGCGTCACCAATATCGTGATGATGGGCATGGGCGAGCCGCTCTACAATTTCGACGCGGTGCGCGATGCGCTGCTGATCGTTGGCGACAATGAAGGCATCGGCATTTCCCGCCGCCGCATTACGCTGTCGACCTCCGGCGTGGTGCCGAACATCGTGCGTGCCGGCGAGGAGATCGGCGTCATGCTCGCGATCTCGCTGCATGCGGTGCGCGACGAGCTGCGCAACGAGCTGGTGCCGCTCAACCGCAAATATCCGATCAAGGAGCTGCTGCAGGCCTGCCGCGACTATCCCGGCGCCTCGAACGCGCGCCGCATCACCTTCGAATATGTGATGCTCAAGGGCGTCAACGATTCGCTCGACGATGCAAAACTGCTGGTGAAATTGCTCAAGGGCATTCACGCCAAGATCAATCTGATCCCGTTCAATCCATGGCCCGGCACGGCTTACGAGTGTTCGGACTGGGACCAGATCGAAAAATTCTCCGAATACATCTTCAACGCCGGCTATTCCTCGCCGGTGCGCACCCCGCGCGGCCGCGACATCCTCGCGGCCTGCGGCCAGCTCAAGTCGGAGACCGAAAAGCTCAGCGCGCGCGAACGCCAGGCGCTACGCGCCATGGCGATGACGGATTAACAATGGCGACGCCCTCGACGTTCGTCATGGCCGGGCTTGACCCGGCCATCCACGAGCCGCGAGAAAGAAGGACGTGGATGCCCGGGTCAAGCCCGGGCATGACGGTTGATAGCGTGGCGATGCCACCGAGCGACAATCTGCTAAAGTCATGTCCCTGATCGGCCGCCTCATCGTCATCTTCATCGGCTTTCTCGCCGCCTGCTTCGTCGGCGGCATGATCGTCGTCATGGCGCTGCTGTTCCCGGAATTTGCCGATCTCGGCGCAGGTCCCGTCGATCAAGGCACGATCGATATCCTGCTCGGTTTCGGCTTCATCTTCGTTTCGGGCTTTGCGCTGGTGCCGGCGATGGTGATCGTCGCCATCGCCGAAGCGCTGTACATCCGCAGCGCGCTCGCTTACGCCGTCGGTGGCGGCCTTGTCGGGCTCGCCTGCTATCTCGGTCTCGTCCCGTTCCACTCCGACACATTCCAGTTCGAAGGCATCGTGCGGCGTCACCTCGAGATCATGACCGGAGCGGGCATCGTTGCCGGCGCAGTCTACTGGCTGATCTCCGGCCGCAACGCCGGCGCCTGGCGCGATGCGCCGCCCCCGCGCATGCCGCCTCCGCCGCCGCTGCCGTCGAATTCCAGGCCGGATGCAAGGTGATGCTTTCTTACCCTCCCTTCCAGGGAAGGATGGCGGCCGCCGCCGCCGGGGTTTCCATCGCCGCCCCACTCCGCTAAACCGCGCGCCATGAACCGTACCGGACTTTTCATCGGCCTGGCGCTGTGGCTCGTGATCGGCGTCGTTTTCGGCCTCTATCCCGAGCTCGATCTCAAGCTCGCCTCGCTCTTCTTCGATCCCGAGACCAAGACCTTTCCGCTCAAGCTGAACGACTGGGCGGGCTTTGCGCGTGATGCGGCGATGTGGGTTGCCTGGGCCTTCGTGGCGCCATCGATCGTGGCGCTCGTGGTCAAGATGTTCAGGCCCGACCGCCCGCTGCTCGTGCCCGGGCGCACGATCGTGTTCCTGCTGGTCACGATCATCCTGTCGGCCGGCATCCTCACCAATCTCACCTTCAAGACCTATTGGGGGCGGCCGCGTCCTGTCGTGGTGACGGAGTTCGCCGGCGACCAGCAATTCGTGCCGTGGTGGGATCCGCGCGGCGGCTGCGCGCGCAACTGCTCGTTCTTCTCGGGCGAGGGCGCGACCGCGTTCTGGACGCTGGCGCCGGCCGCGCTGGCGCCGCCGGCGTGGCGACCGCTCGCCTATACTGCCGCGGTGGTGTTTGGCGCCGTCACCAGCGGGCTGCGCATGGCCTTTGGCGGGCACTTCTTCACCGACGTCTCGATCGCCGGCCTTGTGACGTTCGTTGTGATCTGGTTCGGCTACGCGCTGATTTACCGCTGGCCGCGGACCCGCTTCTCCGACGAGGCGGTGGATGCCGCCCTGACCCGATTGAACATGCCCGCCTACCGGCTCCGCCAGCGCCTGTTCGGCCGCAAGACGAGTGCCGAACCGTCCGTCTAGGCCATTAAATGGGTGCCGAGCCCCGCGAAATTTGTTATTCGCGCGGTCAATCCGTCCTCACATCAGCCTCTTGAGATCCGATTGGAAGCGCCATGACCACGATCCTGAAAAGCCTGCCCAAGGGTGAGAAAGTCGGCATCGCTTTTTCGGGCGGCCTCGACACATCAGCGGCGCTGCTCTGGATGAAGCAGAAGGGCGCGCGCTGCTACGCCTACACCGCCAATCTCGGCCAGCCCGACGAGGCCGACTACAACGAGATCCCGCGCAAGGCGATGGAGTTCGGCGCCGAGAAGGCGCGCCTGGTCGATTGCCGCACGCAACTGGTGCATGAAGGCATCGCCGCGATCCAGTCGGGCGCCTTCCACATCTCGACCGGCGGCATCACCTATTTCAACACCACGCCTCTGGGGCGCGCCGTCACCGGCACGATGCTGGTCGCGGCGATGAAGGAAGACGGCGTCAACATCTGGGGCGACGGCTCGACCTTCAAGGGCAACGACATCGAGCGCTTCTATCGCTACGGGCTGCTGACCAATCCGGGCCTGAAGATCTACAAGCCCTGGCTCGACCAGCAGTTCATCGACGAGCTCGGCGGCCGCGCCGAAATGTCGGCGTTCATGACCGCGCAGGGCTTCGCCTACAAGATGAGCGCCGAGAAGGCGTATTCGACCGACAGCAATTTGCTCGGCGCCACGCACGAGGCCAAGGATCTCGAAAGCCTCGACAGCGGCATCAAGATCGTCAACCCGATCATGGGCGTGCCGTTCTGGCGCGACGATTGCGTCGTGAAGGCCGAGAAGGTCGTGGTGCGTTTCGAGGAAGGCCAGCCCACGGCGCTGAACGGCCAGACCTTCTCCGATCCCGTCGCGCTATTCCTCGAAGCCAACGCGATCGGCGGTCGTCATGGCCTCGGCATGAGCGACCAGATCGAGAACCGCATCATCGAGGCCAAGAGCCGCGGCATCTATGAGGCGCCCGGCATGGCGCTGCTGCACATCGCCTATGAGCGCCTCGTCACCGGCATCCACAACGAGGACACCATCGAGCAGTACCGCATCAGCGGCATGCGGCTCGGTCGCCTGCTCTACCAGGGCCGCTGGTTCGACTCGCAGGCCCTGATGCTGCGCGATACCGCGCAGCGCTTTGTCGCCAGCGCCGTCACCGGCGAGGTGACGCTGGAGCTGCGCCGCGGCAACGACTATTCGATCCTCAACACCGAGAGCCCGAACCTCACCTATGCGCCCGAGCGGCTCAGCATGGAGAAGGTCGAGGACGCCCCGTTCACACCGGCCGACCGCATCGGCCAGCTCACCATGCGCAATCTCGACATCGCCGATACCCGCACCAAGCTCGGTCTCTATTCCAAGACCGGCCTGCTCTCGGGCAGTGAAGGCTCGCAGATCTTCCGGCTCGAGAGCGACAAGGGCTGAGTTTCTCGTAGCCCGGATGGAGCGCAGCGAAATCCGGGACTTTGTCGCCAAGCGGATAGATTCCGGATTGCGCTTCGCTCCATCCGGGCTACGGCCTGCCAAGGCACAAACAAAAATGGCCGGGATCGCTCCCGGCCATTTTGCATTTGTGTGTGCCGTTACCGCGGCGGTGCGGTGCCGGGCGGGGGCGGCGGCAGGGAAGCCTGGCCGCCGTTGAGCAGCGGCGTGATGTTGCGGATGGTGACGCGACGGTTGATCGCGCTCGGTCCCTGCGTCTGCTCCTTCAGGTACTGCTCGCCATAGCCCTGCGACGTCAGGTTCTCGGCGGGCACACCGAACTGCTGCGTCAGCAATTCGGCCGCGGCCTGCGCACGGCGGTCCGACAAGGACAGGTTGTCGACCTCGTTGCCGACCGCGTCGGTGTGACCCTCGATCAGGAAGACCTCGCGCGGATTGCGCTGGATCGCCTGGTTGAGACCGTCCGCGATCGTCTGCAGCCGGGCCGCCTGGTCCGGCGGGATGGTCCACGATCCCGTTTCGAAGACGATCGTGTTGATGTCGATGCTCGGCATCTGCATGCGAACATTGGGGCTGTAGCGGATCTCGTCGAGCGAGTAACGCCGATCGATCCGCTGCACCGGCGGTGCCACCATGGTCTGGTAGATGACATCAGGCGACGCTTCCTGGGCATCGACGATGTAACGGTCGTAAGGGATGTTCACCACCGGAGGCGGCACGTCGACATAGAAGCCGCCGACCGCCCGCGGATCGCGGTAGGTGTTGTCGATGATGATGAGTTCGCGCCCGCGGGGATCCCTGCGGATGCGCCGCATCAGCCGTCCGTCGGCGCCGACAACGGTGATGATCTCGCTGCCATCGGGACGAACGACGACCGTGCGGGTTTCGCCGCCGACGGTGTCGGTGCGGATGTCCCGCGCCCCATAGCGGAAACGATAGAGGTCGTTGCCGCGGACATAGGCCTGCCCGCCCGGATCGCGGATGATGATGCGGTCCGGCTCGGTGTAGACGGTGCGGCCGCCTTCGATGGTCTCGCGT
>NZ_JXDL01000001.1:4902101-4924960 GCF_001590795.1 Bradyrhizobium sp. AT1 | reverse complement strand
TCCGTCAGGACCCGAGTCCTGCGGCTGCGCCTGAGCGACCACGAACGGAGCTGCGCCTTGCGCATGCGATGCGGTGTTGGCCAATTGCATCGCGGTAAGAGCCGTCGTCGCAAGCAGCACGAAACGAAGGTTGGTCATGTGGTGAACTTCCCCGGAAGGTTCTTTGACGAAGTGTCGTGATGAACGGCTACGCGTTAGGCCGCAATGTGGCAGGCGAAGCGGCCGCGGCCCGATTTATTTCTGCACGCAAATCGACTCACTATGATGACGTTCATTGCGCATTCAGACGTCGGTTGCAATCGCCTCACATGCGATGCGTGCCTCACATGTGATCGCGCGGCGGCCTCGCGTCGGTCGCGGGATTGGGCGTGAGCGGTCCATTGGGCCCGCGGGAGGGAATCTCTTCAGGCGTGCGGCCCGGCAATTCGTCGGGCTGCGGGGATTCGCCGGGCTCGCGGACAGGCGGCGTGATCTCGGGCTGCGGATTGCCGGGCGGAATGCCCGGCGGCGGCTCGGTCGGCGTCCCCGGTGTCGACGGCGGAATCTCGGGCGGCTCGATCGGCATCACATCGAGACCTTGCGGTTATCGCCGAGATCGGGCCGCGTATTCGTCACCACCGCGGCGGCCATCTTCACATAGGAGATCACCGTGCCGGGCGAATCCCAGAACTCGGCATCATCAGGCGTGATCTTGAGCACGCGGATGTTGGGGTCCTCGGCGCTGTCCCACCACGCCTTCGCCGGTGTCGAGAACAGCTCCTTGATCTTGGCCCGGTCGTTGGAGACGACGGCTGTGCCGGTCAGCGAGACGTATTTCTGGCTGCCGGCGTCGGCGAACGACAGATTGACGGAGGGATTGCGCGCGATCTCCTCGTCCTTGTGGCGCCGCGCGTCGGTCAGGAAGTAGATCGTGTTGGCGTCGCGATCGAGCTGGGCGCTCATCGGCCGCGCGCGCAGCTTGTCGCCATCGCGCGTCACCAGCATCGCGAATCCGATCTTCTTCATCAGATCCCAGACGCGGTCCGCATCGCCGGTATTGTCGTTGGCCATATCGTGCTCCTTCTGCAAGGAACGATAACGACCTGCATGGAACGATGTTCCTGCCGGAACCTAGGCCTATGCCGGCGCGTGGCAGACGGCCTCGATGTTGTGGCCATCGGGATCGAGCACGAAAGCACCGTAGTAATTCGCGTGGTAATGCGGGCGGATGCCGGGCGGGCCGTTGTCCCGGCCGCCGGCCGCGATGGCCGCCTTGTAGAAGGCGTCGACGGTGGCGCGGTCTTTGGCCGCGATCGCGATATGCACGGGCTTGTTCATGGCGCCTTCCGCGCCGAACCAGAAGTCCGGCTTGCCGTCGACGCCGAATCCCGCGGCCGCCGCGTGCCCGGTCTGCTCCGCCGTCACCTCCATGATGAGGCCGTAGCCGAGCGGGGCCAGTGCCCTGGTGTAGAACGCCTTGGCGCGATCGTAGTCGGAGACCGAGAATCCCAAATGATCGATCATCGTCATTCTCCCCAGTTCGTCGTCATTGGCGCGACAGGAAAGTGTTGCTCCGCGTCTTGCGCACGATCGCATAGCCACGCGCGACCATGTCGGCAATACAATCCTGCTGCCATTCGTTTTGTGACAGGTGCTCGATGACGACCGCGCGCGGCCATAGCGCAGGCGGTGCGTCGCGGAAGAAGCCGATCAGGACGCGGTCCTCGAACCCCTCGACGTCGATCTTCAGTGAATCGACTTGGGCAACGCCGGCCTCGTCGAGAATGCGTGTCAACCGCAGCGACGGCACCTTGATGGCCTCGGCGCTCGCCGGGCCGGTGACGACGTGAGTGGCGCCAAGATTGCCGCCGCCGCTCTCGATCATCAGCTCGCCGTCGCTGTCGCCGGCCGCAGCCTGTACCAGGCGCACCTGCGCCGTCTGCGACGCGGCGTGATTGAAAGAAAGCCGTCCAAACGTCAGCGGATGCGGCTCGATCGCAACCACCTTGCCCTTCGTGCCGACCTGCCGCGCCATCACCAGCGCAAACGTGCCGACATTGGCGCCGACGTCCACGAAGGTGCCGCCCGCCGGGGTGTGCCGGCGCAGAAAGTCGAGCTCGTCGAGATTGTAGTCGGGATTGAACAGCGCGCCGCGCTCGGTCGCACTGCCCTGGTGATAGAAGCGGAACGATGCGCCCTGATATGGCACGTCGAGCGGGCCGCCGCCCAGCAGGTTGACCAGCCGCGACATCCATGGCCGGAACGCGCCGCGCTTCAATCCCGACCGCTGTGTCAGGCGAATGATCGCAGCCTGCGCCGCATTGGGCGCAAACGCGCCGAACGGCGCGGACGAAGGGGCATTGTCGGTCGTCAAGCAGCTGATCCTCATTACAAGCGGCGCATGCATAGCCGGTTTTGCCGAGGACTCCAACGCTCACGAGACGCCTGTAGCCCGGATGGAGCGAAGCGCAATCCGGGGCTCGCCTCGCGGACAGACCTTCCCGGATTGCGCTTCGCTCCATCCGGGCTACTGACCTCACGCCGCCTTTTTCGGCGGTGCCTTGCGCTGCCTCAGGAATCGCCCGAGCAGCCTGCGCTTGCCCTTGCGCGGAATGAGATCGATGTCGCTGACCAGCTTGGCCCCGCCCTTGCGACGCTCCAGCACGATCTTGCGGCTGTGGAAGGCTTCCAGCTCCGCGCGATGCGCGACGCTGACGATGGTCGCCTTCGGCAGCTCGTCGGTCACCATCTTCATCATCTTGTCCTGGCTCTTCTCGTCGAGCGCCGAGGTCGCCTCGTCCAGCACGACGATGTCGGGGTTGTGCAGCAACAGCCGCGCAAAGGCGAGGCGCTGCTTCTCACCGCCGGACAGGGTCTGGTCCCAGGGCGCTTCCTCCTCGATCTTCTCCTTGAGATGATCGAGGCCGACCTTGTGCAGGGCTTCGCCAATCTCCTCGACGGTCCAGTCCTCTTCGGCGCCGGGATAGGCGACGGCACGGCGCAGCGATCCCGACGGAACGTAAGGCCGCTGCGGCAGCATGAACAGCCGGCGGTCGGCATGGAAGTTGACGCTGCCGCCGCCCCAGGGCCACAGGCCGGCGATGGCGCGCACAAGTGTGCTCTTGCCGGTGCCGGATTCCCCGGCGACGAGGAGCCGCTCGCCCGGCTCGATCACCACCTCGGTCTCGCCGACCACGGCGGTGCCGTCGTCGAGCGTCACAGAGAGATCCTTCATCTCCAGCATGGCGTCATTGCTGGTCTCGCCGCGCTTGATGCGGCCGAGACCGTCGCCCTGCTCGGCGCGTTCGAGGCCGTCGAGCGACATCATCAGCGAGGCGATGCGGCGTGCGCAGGCGTTCCAGTCGGCGAGCCGCGGATAATTGTCGACCAGCCAGCCGAACGCGCTCTGCACGATGGTGAAGGCGGAAGCGGCCTGCATCACCTGCCCCAGCGACATGGAGCCGTCGAGAAACTTTGGCGCGCAGAGCAAGAGAGGCACCACGGGAGCGACGAGGCTCGACCCCTGCGACACCAGCGTGGTGCGCATGTGCTGGCCGGCGAGGCGCGCCCATTGCCTGAGCACGTTGGTGAAGTTGCGGTCGATGCCGTCGCGCTCCTCCTCCTCGCCGCCGAGCAGCGCGATGCTCTCACCGTTCTCGCGCACGCGCGTCAGCGTGTAGCGGAAATCAGCCTCCGCCTGGTTCTTGTCCTCGGAGACCTGCACGAAGCGCCGGCCGATCACCAGGATCGAGCCGGAGGCGATTCCCGCATAGAGCATCGCGGCGATGACGAGAAAGCCGGGAATGGTGATGGTCGATCCGCCCAGCGTCACGGTCAGTGCGCCGCCGATGGTCCAGAGCACGACGATGAAGGTCGCGGCCGACAACAACGCCGAGGTGACGCCGGCCAGGAAGTCGACCGGAGAATCGGTCGCGATGCGTAAGTCCTCCGCGATCCGGTATTCGGGATTCTTGTGGTCGCCGCCGACGAGGTTCAGCTGGTAATAGCGGCCGTTCTTGAGCCAGCGCGTCAGCACGCTCGACGTCAGCCAGGCCCGCCAGCGCCGCTGAATGCCCATCCGCGCGAACACCTGCGCCACGCCAAGCACGATGCTGCCGATCGCGAGCGGGAAGAATAATGCGGTGAGATGGAAGACGCTCGCTGCGTCGCGCTTCTCGATCGCGTCGAAGATCGCCCTATTCCAGACATTGATGCCATACTGGAAGCCGACGGTGAGGATGATCAGCAGGCCAAGGCCGATCGAGAACGGCCAGGCGAGGCGATCGCCGCTGCGGCCCCAGAAGCCGCGCGCGCTGATCCAGAACCGCGTCAGCAGATAATCCTTGCGGACCTGCTCGGCCTCCTCGGGTGACAGTTTGGGATCGGGCTCGAGCAGCTCGGGGGGCGGCGGCTCGACCTCGTCGCCATTCTCGCCCTTGATGCCGACGATCGGCGGCTTGTCTTGTTCGCGCTTCGCGGCGGGCTTGTGCATGAGCCGACAACGCCAAGGGAACCCGCGGGTTCCCCAGGGTTCCGCAGGCCTTCTATTCGGCTGCGCCGTCCCGGACGCGCCGGATCCGGGCCGCGCGATGCAGAACGCGCGACAACTCCTCGATCGAATAGGGCTTTTGCACGAGATCGAAGCCGGCCACGCCATCCTGCGACAGCGCCTGGCTGTAGCCGGTGGTCAGCACGACCGGCACGTCGATGCCGCGGTCGCCGATGGCCTGCGCCAGATCGATCCCTGTCATCCCAGGCATGACGACGTCCGAGAACACGACGTCGAAGCGATCCGCGTCCACGACGAGCTCGGCGAGCGCGTCGGTGGCATTGTCGACCAGCGTGACGCTGTAGCCGAGCTCGGTGAGACCATCCGCTGCGAAATTGGCGAGCTCGATATTGTCCTCGACCAGCAGCACAGACATGCCGCTGCCGGCCACCGCCGGCGCCGTGTTGGGTGCCTGCCGCTGCGGCAAAAGCTCCGGCGGCACGCGCGGCAGATAGAGCGCGAAGGTGCTGCCGTGTCCCACTTCGCTCGTGACCGTCACCTCGCCGCCGGATTGCCGGGCGAAGCCGAACACCTGCGACAGGCCGAGGCCGGTGCCGTGGCCGACCTGCTTGGTGGTGTAGAACGGCTCGAAGATGCGTCCGAGACGGGCGGCGGGAATGCCGACGCCGGTGTCGCTGACGGTCACGCTGACGAAGCCATGGTTTGCCGGGATATGGCTGCCCGAAGCGGCGGCCAGCGTGTCCGGTACGCGCGTCGCGACCTCGACCTTGAAGGTGATCCTGCCCTTGCCTTGCATGGCATCGCGCGCGTTGGTCGCCATGTTGATCAGCGCTGTCTCGAACTGGCCGGCATCGGCACGGACGAGGCAGGGCTCCGTGGGCAGGCGCATGGTGATTTCGATGGCCGATCCCAGCAGGGGCGCGAGCATGTCGTGCAGCAACTGCATCCGTTCGCCGACGTCGAACACCTCCGGCTTCAAGGTCTGACGCCGTGCAAAGGCGAGCAGCTGCGAGGTCAGCTTGGCCGCGCGGCCGACGGCATCCGCAATGGCCGTGATGTAGCGCTGGCGCCGCTCCTCGGCCAGTTGCGGCCGGTTCAACAGGTCGACCGAGGCGCGGATCACCGTCAGCAGATTGTTGAAATCGTGCGCGACGCCGCCGGTGAGCTGTCCGAGCGCCTCCAGGCGCTGGCTGTGCTTGAGCGCCTCTTCGGCCTCGCGGCGCCTGGCGGCTTCGGCCTGAATCTGCTGGGTGCGCCGCAACGCCAGCGCCAGCAGCAGAAACAGCAGCGCGGTGGCGGGAATGCCGAACACCAGGTGCTGGCCGATGGTGGCGAGCCAGCGCGCGCGGATCGCCGAGGTCTCGAGCCCGGCGCTGACATAGATCGGGTATTCCGAGACGCGTCGGTAGCCGATGCGGCGCTCGATGCCGTCCGACGGCCAGACGACGGTGATGAGGCCGTGCTCGGGGCGCGCCGCGATCTCCCGGCCGACCGGTCCGGTCGGATCGAGCTTGATGTCGTGGTCGAGCCGCGGGAAATGCGCAAGCAGCACGCCGTCGGTGCGGCCCATCGCGAAGAAGCTGCCGGCATCCGAGCCGATGCGCGCATAGAAACTGTCGAAATATTCGGGGAGGACCGAGGCCTGGATCACCCCGATGAAGCTGCCGTCGTCGGAATCGCGGCGGCGGCTCACCCCGAAGAAGCGCGCGCCCTGATAGGGCGGGCGGGGCGTCAGGGCCGTGCCGATGAACGTGCCGATGCTCTGGTCGATATGGGCATAGAAGTAATCACGGTCCACAAAGCTCAGCTCCGGCGGCGGCGAGGCAAGGCTGTTGACCAGCGCTTTTCCGTCCGCGTCGAAGATCCAGGCCGATTTGAGCTGCGGCAGCGAATCGGTCAGCCGCTTCAGGCGGCGGTGCAGCGCCGGCTCGCGCGCGCGGATGGTGTCGTCGGGGAGGCCGCGGACCACTTCGCCCAGCTCGGCAAGGCTGCGGTCGATGGTCTCGAACACCTTGAGCGCGTGCTCATGCACCACGTCGAGCGTGCGCTCGATCTCGCGGTCGGCGATGTCGCTGGTCGAGGTGTAAGAGATCGTCGCCGCGATGGCGAACAGCGCAACAGGCAACGCCAGGGATGCCGCCATCATCCACTGCAGCAGTCTCAGCGAGTTGCGTTGCGCCCTCTGCACAGTCGCTCCGTCCCTGACTGAAACTTAGCTGAATTTCGTCGCCGGAAGGAAGCAGCTTATGGCAATAACCACTGGTTGCAATGCCATCAATTCTCGTGCAGCTGAGGTGATAGGGATTCTGCTCAAATTTTCACCGAATTTGTGTGTGTGTCATTCAGCTCCAATGTCCTTGGGTGGACTGTCCATCTCGCCGGCGGCACAATCACGGGAACTGAAGTCGAGGCGCGCTGAGGGCTGCAGCCCCTCGCCTGTTCGGTCGAGGGGCTGCAGATTTGCGCGAGGATGTGGAGCTATATCCGGAACCATCCACGGCTGGGCCAGGCGGTCAGATCGCGTGCGCCTCGCGCAATGACCGGGCCGCTTTCTCTCCGATGATGACGCACGGCGCCATCGTGTTGCCCGTGGTGATCCGCGGCATCACCGAGCCGTCGGCAATGCGGAGCCGGTCGACGCCGTAAACCCTGAGCGTGCCGTCGACCACCGACATCGCGTCGCGCCCCATCTTCGCCGAGCATGTCTGGTGCCAATAGGTCACCGCGGAGTCGCGCACGAAACGCTCCATCTCGGTAGCGTCAAGAGGGCCGGGCATCGACTCGCGAGCCACCAATGGTTCGAACGCTCTCGTATTACCGAGCGAACGGCAGAGGTCCACACAGGCGATCGCCGTCTTCAGATCGTCAGGATGCGACAGCATGTTGGCTTCGATGCGCGGTGCTGCAAGGGGTTCGGCGCTCCGCAGCCTGACCCGGCCTCGGCTCTTCGGCAAAGCAAGGCCTGCAAACATGGTCCAGCCATGAGCAGGCGCCCCGCCTGCCGTCTCGGGGCTCGGCACCGGAAACTCGACCTGGCAGAACAGCAGGTCCGGAGATTCGAGCGCGGCCTGGGATTTCCAGTACAGGGTCGCCGCATTGCCGGTGTTGCGCGGCGCGACCGGCTCGCGATACTCCCAAATGCATCCGAACGAGACGTGATCCTGGAGGTTCTGGCCGACCCCCGGCAGGTGCTGGACCACGGGTATATCAAATGCTCGGAGCTCGTTCTCGTCGCCGACGCCGGAGCGCATCAGCACCGCCGGCGTCTGGATCGCTCCGAGCGCGAGCACGACTTCCCGCGCCGCGCCGATCCGCAAGGCGCGCCCGTCACGCATCGCTTCGATGCCGACGGCCCTGCCGTGCTCGATCAGGATGCGAGAGACCTGCGTTCCCGTCAGCAGCGTGAGATTCGGCCGATCGAGAAAAGGATAGGTATAGGCCCGGAAGATGGAATTGCGCCTGCCATTGCGGACGAGAATGTCCGTGATGGCGCAGCCGCCATCGCCTTCCATCATCTCGCCGTTGGGGCTTTCGAACGTCGGAATGCCGATCTCCTTCGCCGCGTCCAGCATCGCCAACGCGGCCGGCCCAGGATCGGGCGACGGCTGCACGAAGACCGGGCCGCCGGTGCCGCGATGACGCGGATCGGGCGTGCCCTGCCAGTTCTCGATCTCCCGAAAAATCTTTGAGACCGAATCGTAGCCCCAGCTCTCGTCGCCGCTTTGCTCGGCGAAGAAATCCCAGTCGCTGCGGTGACCGCGCGCCCACAGCATCACGTTGATGCTCGAACCGCCGCCGACGACCTTGCCCATCGACATCGGAAGGGCGCGCCCGTTCAGATGCGGATTTGGCTCGGCGACAAAACCCCAATCGGTCGCGCTGCCGAGGTTGCCGGGCCACGACGCCGGGTCCATGACGGTCGGCACCTCATCGCTGCCCCCGGCTTCGATCAGCAGCACAGCGACGGACGGATTTTCGGCGAGGCGGCGGGCGACCACCGAGCCCGAACTGCCGGCGCCGCAGACGATGAAGTCGTAACTGCGGCGCAGAGTCTCATTGAGCCGGCGCTGGTTGGCAGCAGCGCGGTCGGCAAACTCGGGAAGGTCGGACGGCAGGACGTCGTTCATGAGGTCACTCCAGGCAGTTGCGCGCGGCCGAAAGGGAGCTTCCGGGCGACGCGGGTGAGAAAGGGAAGAGGGTCAGTTGTCAGCTGGGGAAGGCGGTCATGGATCGCGCCTGTCCTGCAGCTGACGCCCGGGTTTGGCCGAGGCACGGGTTTGGTCGTGCGAGGGCGATTTCCCGGCTCTGCGGGACGGATGGGGGCTTGGGCTGTCAGGCCATCGCTTGCTCCTTCTGAGGGGAGGGTGGGCGCGGCGCATCTGCCAGAGAGCACGCAGCCAACCTATCAGATTTATCAAATCTATCAGTATCATCAAATTTATCAAAATAGCAGGAATGCCCTCTTGTCAACGGAGCCGGAAGCACGACATTGTGAGGAGGGGACAGGCCCGGCCGGCAAACGGCCGAGGGCAGAGATGGGCGCGATGGAAAAGGACATCCTGACGACGGCGGAGGCTGCCAAGATTTTGGGGGTCTCGATCCGCACGGCGCAGCTTCTGATCGAAGGCGGGACAATCCCCTCTTGGAAAACTCCGGGCGGTCATCGGCGCGTCTACCGCCGCGACGTCCTTGCGCAGATCACCGGCCTCGCTCAGCCGATGACGGCTTCCGCGCGGGTGATCGTGATTGCGCGTCCGGAACGCATCGCCGACTACGCAGGGGCGCTGGCGAAGGTCAAATATTGCGTCGTCGAGCGCTATACCGACGTCTATGCTGCGCTGCTCGGGATCGGCTCCCGGCTGCCGTCGGCGGTTGTCATCGAAGCCGAGCCATCGGACGCCGGTAGGTTGGCTCTCGTGGAGAGCTTGCGATCTGATCCGGCCCTTGGAGCCACCCAGTTGCTCGTTGTCGGCCACTCTTCGGCAGATATGGGAATGACGCGTTTCATCGATGGATTGGAAGCGCTACCGGAGGCGGTCGAGGCGGCGATTCGGGGCGCCGTGGAGCCTCCCGTCCCGTTCGACACGCCGCCATCCTTTCCGTTTCCGGCCAATGAGGGCCAGCGCCTCGTGGCGCTCGAACGCTCCGGCCTGGTCGACACGCCGCCGGAGGATGCCTTTGATCGCCTGACCTGGTTGGCAGCGCATAGCCTCGACGCTCCCGTCGCACTGCTGACGCTGCTCACCCCGACCCGGCAATGGTTCAAGTCGCGCTACGGGCTCGACATGGCCGATACGCCCCGCGGCTGGGCGTTCTGCAATTACACCATTCTGGAGAAGGACATCATGGTCGCGGAGAACCTCGCCACCGATCCGCGCTTCACCGAGAATCCGGCCGTCTCGGGAGAACTTGGGTTTCGGTTCTACGCGGGCTGCCCGGTGGTGGATCCCGATGGCTTCACGCTCGGATCACTCTGCGTGATCGACACGAGGCCGCGCACGCTCGACGATATCCAGAAGCAGATCCTGGCCAGTCTCGCCGCGCTCGCGTCAGACGAGATCAAGCTGCGCGTCACCGACCGCCAATTGCGCCGGGCGGCCGAGCCCGGGATTTCGAAGCCAAGTGCGCAAGCCCGATCCTCCAACAAGCGCGATGCTCGGCAGGGCACTGCGTGACAAGACACCGCGTGACACCCGGCGGGTGTCACGCAACACGGCCTGTCAGATCTGCCGCTCGACCATCTTGAGCTTGAGCTCGGCGATGGCTTCCGCGGGGTTCAGGCCCTTCGGGCAGGCCTTGGCGCAGTTCATGATGGTGTGGCAGCGGTAGAGCCGGAACGGATCCTCGAGATTGTCGAGCCGCTCGCCGGTCGCCTCATCGCGCGAATCGGACACCCAGCGGTTGGCCTGGAGCAGCGCGGCGGGGCCGAGATAGCGGTCGCTGTTCCACCAATAGCTCGGGCACGAGGTCGAGCAGCAGGCGCACAGGATGCACTCGTAGAGGCCGTCGAGCTTCTCGCGGTCCTCGTGGGTCTGGCGCCATTCCTTTTGCGGCGTCGGCGAAGTCGTCTTCAACCACGGCTCGACGGAGGCGTACTGCGCGTAGAAATTGGTGAGGTCGGGGACGAGGTCCTTCACCACCGGCTGATGCGGCAGCGGATTGATCTTCACCGCGCCGTCCTTGACGTCGTGCATCGAGCGGGTGCAGGCCAGCGTGTTCTGGCCGTCGATGTTCATCGCGCAGGAGCCGCAGACGCCTTCGCGGCAGGAGCGGCGGAAGGTCAGCGACGGATCGATGTGGTTCTTGATCCAGATCAGGCCGTCCAGCACCATCGGACCGCAATCATTGGTGTCGACGTAATAGGTGTCGACGCTCGGATTCTTGCCGTCATCCGGATTCCAGCGATAGACGCGAAACTCGCGCGTCTCGGTCGCGCCCGCGGGCTTCGGCCAGGTCTTGCCGCCGGTGATCTTGGAGTTCTTCGGAAGTGCGAATTCAACCATAAGTCCTGCCTCTGGTTTCTTCCGTCATTGCCGGGCTTGACCCGGCAATCCATCGCCTTCGAGAAGATGGATGCGCGGGTCAAGCCCGCGCATGACGAGTGGTGATCAGTACACGCGCGCTTTCGGCGGGATGTACTGCACGTCGTTGGTCATGGTGTAGTCGTGAACCGGGCGGTACTCGATCTTGACCTTGCCGGCATCGTCCAGCCAGGCCAGCGTGTGCTTCATCCAGTTCTTGTCGTCACGCTCGGAGAAGTCCTCGCGGGCGTGCGCGCCACGGCTCTCGGTGCGGTTGGCGGCCGAGTTCATCGTCACCACCGCCTGCGAGATCAGATTGTCGAACTCGAGGGTCTCGACGAGGTCCGAATTCCACACCAGCGAGCGGTCGGACACGGCGATGTCGGTGATGCCGCTGTGGACCTTCGCGATCAGGTTCTGGCCTTCGCTGAGCACTTCGCCGGTGCGGAACACCGCGCAATTGGTCTGCATCACATTCTGCATGCCTTCGCGCAGCTTGGCGGTCGGCGTGCCGCCGGAGGCGTAGCGGTAGTGGTCGAGCCGGCCGAGCGCGAGCTCGGACGAGTTCGCCGGCAGCTCGGGCTGCTTGGCGTTCGGGGTGAGCTTCTCGGCGAGACGGAGCGCGGCGGCGCGGCCGAACACCACGAGGTCGATCAGCGAGTTGGAGCCGAGGCGGTTGGCGCCGTGCACGGAGACGCAGGCCGCTTCGCCGATCGCCATTAGGCCGGGGATCACCGCGTTGTCGTCGCCGTCCTTCTTGGTCAGCACCTCGCCGTGATAGTTCGTGGGGATGCCGCCCATGTTGTAGTGCACGGTCGGCACGATCGGGATCGGCTCGCGCGTCACGTCGACATTGGCGAAGATCTTCGCGGATTCGGAGATGCCCGGCAGGCGCTCGGCCAGCACCGCGGGATCGAGATGGTCGAGGTGCAGGAAGATGTGGTCCTTCTTCTTGCCGACGCCGCGTCCCTCGCGGATCTCGATGGTCATCGCGCGCGAGACGACGTCGCGCGAGGCGAGGTCCTTGGCCGACGGCGCATAGCGCTCCATGAAGCGCTCGCCCTCGGAGTTGACGAGATAGCCGCCTTCGCCGCGCGCGCCTTCGGTGACGAGGCAGCCCGAGCCGTAGATGCCGGTCGGGTGGAACTGGACGAACTCCATGTCCTGCATCGGCAGGCCGGCGCGCAGAACCATGCCGCCGCCATCGCCGGTGCAGGTATGCGCCGAGGTGCAGGAAGCATAGGCGCGGCCATAGCCGCCGGTCGCGAGGATCACGGTCTGGGCGCGGAAGCGATGCAGCGTGCCGTCGTCGAGCTTGAGCGCGATGACGCCGCGGCAGGTGCCCTGGTCGTCCATGATCAGGTCGATGGCGAAGAACTCGATGAAGAACTCGGCCGCGTGGCGCAGCGACTGGCCGTACATCGTGTGCAGCATGGCGTGACCGGTGCGGTCGGCGGCGGCGCAGGTGCGCTGCGCCTGGCCCTTGCCGAAGTCCATGGTCATGCCGCCGAACGGGCGCTGATAGATCTTGCCGTCCTCGGTGCGCGAGAACGGCACGCCCCAATGCTCGAGCTCGTAGACCGCCTCGGGCGCGTTGCGCACCATGTATTCGATCGCGTCCTGGTCGCCGAGCCAGTCCGACCCCTTCACGGTGTCGTACATGTGCCAGCGCCAGTCGTCCTTGTGCATGTTGCCGAGCGAAGCCGAGATGCCGCCCTGCGCCGCGACGGTGTGCGAGCGGGTCGGAAACACCTTGGTGATGCAGGCGGTACGAAGTCCCGCTTCGCTGCAGCCGACCACGGCGCGCAGGCCCGCGCCGCCGGCACCGACCACGACGACGTCATAGGTATGGTCTTCGATCGGGTAGGCTTTGCCGTTGGTGGCGGGAGCGCCGTTGCCCTTGCCATTCGTCTCATTGGCCATGGGTTACACTCCGGAAGACAGTTTGAGGATCGCGTAGGTCGAGGCGAGTGCCACGGCGATCGAGAAGAAGTTGTTGAGCATCACCGCGGTGAGCTTCAGCTTCTCGTTATGGACGTAGTCCTCGATCACCACCTGCATGCCGATCTTCATGTGCCAGGCGCTGGCGAAGATGAAGAGCAGCAGGATCACCGCCACGGGAATGGAGCTCAGGGTCTGCGCGGCGTAGACTTGGTTGCGACCGAGCAGCATCATGATGATCACCAGGCCCGGGATCATCAGCAGCGTCATGGCGACGGCGGTGATGCGCTGGCGCCAGAAATCGGACGTGCCGGAATGCGCGGCGCCGAGATTGCGGACGCGGCCGAGCGGAGTGCGCATGCTGCGCTTGGGCGTATCGCTTGCGCTCATCGTCCGCCTCCGATCGCATAGGCGATGATCCAGACCAGCACCGTCAGCGCGATGCCGCCGATCAGCGCGCCCCAGGTCAAGGCTTCCCGCTCATTGGCCTTGAAGCCGTAGCCGAGGTCCCAGACGAAATGCCGGATGCCGCTCAGCATATGGTGCATCAGCGCCCAGGTGTAGCCGAACACGATCAGCCGGCCGATGATGCTGCCGGCGAAGGCCTGGACGTGGGCATAGGCGGCCGGGCCGGAGGCTGCGGCAACCAGCCACCAGACCAGCAGCAGGGTTCCAACATAGAGGGCGATCCCGGTGGCGCGATGGACGATGGACAGCGCCATCGTCAGCGTCCAGCGGTACACTTGCATGTGTGGTGAAAGCGGTCGTTCGATCCGTGCGGTCATGGGCTTTGATGTTGTATGGCGGCCCAGCAGGGGGCGCGCGGGGATCGGAAAGGTCGGCTCTATTTACGGAGTCGATTTCTCCTGCGCAATCACCAATTCGCCATAAATCGAACGCGGGTTCAGCTCTAGAGCCTTGATGAAACAAGGCCAATCAGCGGCTTGGTATACCAGAGCCTGAGTCGGCCAGGCAATAATTGAACTTATTTTCACTTCTTGTGGATCGTTGAGGCGCATTGAAATTACTATTGGAACGCCTCTAAGCGAGCGGCACGCACGTCGTCTGCGCCCGCGGGCTCACGACGCCGGAAGCGGCCTCGGCCAATTTCAACGCTATCGCCAATTCCGCCCGGCGCACTGATTTTCCGCGCGACGGCGGATATGCGCAGCCCGCATCCCACCCAAGACGCTCGGCGAGGCGTGTCGACCCGGCCAGGCAGATCTCCTACAGCTGGACCCGCAGCCGAATCCGCCGACCATTCAGCGGTGCTGCCGGGGCAGGCCGGGTGATTGCAGGTCTTGAAATCAAGGAGATCATCGAGCTCGCGCTGTTGCTGATCGCAACGGGCGCGCTGTCGGGATTTCTGGCCGGCGTGTTCGGCATCGGCGGCGGCGCGATTCTGGTGCCTGTGCTCTACGAATGCTTCCGCATCGTCGGCGTGCCCCTGGACGTGCGGATGCCGCTCTGCATCGGCACCTCGCTCGCCATCATCATCCCGACCTCGCTTCGCTCGTTCCAGGCGCACTACAGGCGCGGTGCGGTCGACATGGCGATCCTGCGCCTGTGGTGGCTGCCGATCGTCATTGGCGTCATCGCCGGCAGCGTGGTGGCACGCTACGCGCCGGAGCGGTTGTTCAAGATCGTCTTCGTCTGTGTCGCCTACGCCGCAGCGGCGCGGCTGATCTTCGCGCGCGAGACCTGGAAGCTCGGTGGTGACATGCCGAAGGGCCCGCTGATGCGCGCCTATGGCTTCTGCGTCGGCATCCTCTCGACCTTGATGGGCATCGGCGGCGGACTGTTCTCGAACCTGCTGATGACCTTCTACGGCCGGCCGATCCACCAGGCGGTCGCGACCTCGTCGGCACTCGCCGTGCTGATCTCGATCCCCGGCGCGCTCGGTTACATCTATGCCGGCTGGCCGGCGGCGGCGACCTATCCGGCCGTCGCCGCGCTGCAAGTGCCGTTCGCGCTCGGCTACGTCTCGCTGATCGGGGCCGTGCTGGTGATGCCGATGAGCCTCGTCACCGCGCCGTTGGGCGTAAGGGCGGCGCATGCCATGTCGAAACGCACGTTGGAAGTCGCGTTCGGGTGTTATTTGTTCGTCGTCGGCAGCCGGTTTGTGATGAGCTTGTTGGGTGGGCAGTGACAAAATCAGGCATTGAGCTTCGGTGATCGACCGGTTCGGCGCTTCAGGCGCACTTCACTGTGCCGCCACTTGCGCAGATCGCCCTGACCCTTGAGTAAGCCTTCTTCGGCGAGGGCTTGAATACGAGCTGCAAACATCTCGTCGGTAGCGTGGAATCCAAGCTTTTCGCTGCGCTTGACGGTCAGCCAAATGACTGCAGCCGTTTTCTGCCACTGCGACGTTACGATCGAAAGAATGATTTGATCGACATCCTCTACAGAGACGGTGGGAGGAAGCAAAACATCCTCCCATCTCAGGGAACTGTTGATCTCGGGAAACTCCCTGAATGGCAGCAAGTGCGGAAACCGCTGAAACAGGGTCGTCAGCAGCTCGGAATTCAGCTTGATTATGAGTTCTCGGAGCGATGCCGCGTCCTTGTCATTGTCCGGGAGCAGGCGAGTCGCTGCTCTGGCCTCATCCAGTACGCGAGCAGCACCAACGAGATATTGGACAACATCAGCCGCCTGATCGTCGTTCATGCCTCTCCCCGAAATGGCTACTTCTTCGCGTAAATATCCTTGTACGTATCCCGCAGAACGTTCTTCTGCACCTTGCCCATCGTATTCCGCGGCAGCTCGTCGACGACGAAGACGCGCTTGGGCATCTTGAATTTTGCGAGCCTTCCGTCGAGCGCCTTCAGCACCGCGCCTTCGGTGACGTCCGCGCCCTTGTTGCAGACCAGCACCGCCGTGACGCCCTCGCCGAAATCGGCGTGGGGCACGCCGATCACGGCGGATTCGATCACGCCCGGCATGGCGTCGATCTCGCTCTCGATCTCTTTCGGATACACGTTGAAGCCGCCGGAGATCACGAGATCCTTGCCGCGGCCGAGAATGTGGACGTAGCCCTTGCCGTCGATCTTGCCGAGGTCGCCGGTGATGAAGAAGCCGTCGTCGCGGAATTCGGACTTGGTCTTCTCCGGCATGCGCCAATAGCCCTTGAAGACGTTGGGACCCTTGACCTCGATCATGCCGATCTCCTCGCGCGGCAGCTCCTTGCCCGTCTCGGGCTCGGTGACGCGCACCGAGACGCCGGGCAGCGGGAAGCCGACCGCGCCGGGCACGCGCTCGCCGTCATAGGGGTTCGACGTGTTCATGTTGGTCTCGGTCATGCCGTAGCGCTCGAGCACGGCATGGCCGGTGCGCGCCGACCATTCGCGATGGGTCTCGGCCAGCAGCGGCGCCGAGCCCGAGATGAACAGCCGCATGTGCTTGGTCGTCTCGTGCGACAGAGCGGAGTTTTGCAGCAGGCGAGTATAGAACGTCGGCACGCCCATCAGCACGGTGGCGCGCGCCATCAGCTTGATGATCAGATCCGGATCGAGCTTCGGCAGGAAGATCATCGACGCCCGTGCGAACAGAGTCACGTTGGTCGCCACGAACAGGCCGTGCGTGTGGTAGATCGGCAGCGCGTGGATCAACACGTCCTTGTCGGTGAAACGCCAATAGCCGACCAGCGAGAGCGAGTTCGACGCCAGATTATCATGCGTCAGCATCGCGCCTTTGGAGCGGCCGGTGGTGCCTGACGTGTAGAGGATGGCGGCGAGATCGTCGTTTTCGCGCGGCACCGTCGTAAACTCACTGCTCGCCTTCTCGGCGGCTTCCGTCAGCGAGCCCTTGCCGTCGGCTCCGAGCGTCTCGATCTTGGCCTTCACCTTGGCGGCGATCGGGGCGAGACCTTCGGCCTTGGAGGGATCGCAGACCACCAGCGACGGCTCGGCGTCGCCGATGAAGTAATCGAGCTCGTTCAGCGTATAGGCGGTGTTGAGCGGCAGGTAGACCGCGCCGGCCCTGACCGTGCCGAGATACAGCACGATATTGGCGACGGACTTTTCGACCTGCACCGCGACGCGATCACCCGGCTTCACGCCGCGCGCGACCAGCACGTTCGCCATCTGCCCCGCCCGCGCGATCAGATCGCCATAGCTGATATGGGCGCCGTCATGCGTCTCGATCGCGAGGCGTTTGGGATTGTCGAGGCCGTCGAACAGGCGGGAAAACAAATTGGCGTTGGCAGCTGGGTTCATGCAAGATTTCCTCGACCGCAGGGACTTGTCCGACAAGGCTTGTTGGGCAAGGCCGGTCAAAACCGAGGGCTGGATTAGCAAAAACCGCCCCGATGAAGCAACGGAGACAGTTTGCATGACCAAAGTTGGGAAACGCGTGGCCTGGGTCACGGGCGGCGGCAGCGGGATCGGGGAAGCCGGGGCCGAGGCGTTAGCTGCCGACGGCTGGACAGTGGTGGTATCGGGCCGGCGCCAGTCAGCCCTGGATACCGTGGTTGCGAAGATCATCGGGGCGGGCGGGGCTGCCGAGGCAGTGGCGCTCGATGTCTCCAATGCGGCTGAAGCCCAGCAGGCGGCCGATCAGATCGTCGCTAGGCACGGCCGGATCGATCTGCTCGTGAACAATGCCGGTATCAATGTTCCCAAGCGCAGCTGGAAGGACATGGAGCTGGAAGGCTGGGACCAACTGGTCCAGGTCAATCTCAATGGCGTGCTCTATTGCATGCGCGCGGTGCTGCCGACGATGCGCAAGCAGCAGGACGGCGCCATCATCAACGTCTCGTCCTGGGCCGGCCGCCACGTCTCGAAGATGCCGGGCCCCGCTTACACCACCACCAAGCATGCGGTGCTGGCGCTGACCCATTCCTTCAACATGGACGAATGCGTCAACGGCCTGCGCGCCTGCTGCCTGATGCCGGGCGAGGTCGCAACGCCGATCCTGAAGCTGCGCCCGGTAGTGCCGAGCGAAGCGGAGCAGGCGAAGATGCTGCAACCGGAAGATCTCGGCCGCACCATCGCGTTCATCGCCAGCATGCCGGCACGCGTCTGCATCAACGAGGTGCTGATCAGCCCGACGCATAATCGCGGATTCATCCAGACGCCGAACAACAGGGATTGAGACGCGGCGTGCCACAGAGTCGGTGTCATCCCCGCGAACGCGGGGATCCATAACCACAGGCGGAAATTGAGGGCGCGGCTGGTCACTCCGAGTCTTCGCCAAACCACTCCCTGTGGCAATGGGTCCCGGATCGGCGCTTCGCTTGTCCGGGACGACAGCGGCGTGTGTGGCGCGAGCTCGCAACACACGAACATCCCCGCCCATAGTTTCACGCATCACAAAGAATTTTCCCCCGAAACCGCACCTCAAACCCTCCCGTAGTTCGGTCCAACGACGGCACGCTGCATCACCCCAAATTGTCGCAGTCGCCGTTGTTGCCCCAACCCAACGCCGGCCATCGCCGGTCACAATCCAATCGGGAGACTCTCCATGTCGAAGCGCATTGCCTATCTCGCTGCCGCCGCCTTCAGCGCCCTCGCCATCACCGCGACAATCGTCGCGCCTGCGAGCGCCGAGGAAAAGACCGTCATGGTCGGCGGCGCCGCGATGTTCCCCTCGAAGAACATCGTCCAGAACGCGGTCAACTCGAAGGACCACACCACGCTGGTGGCGGCGGTGAAGGCGGCCGGCCTGGTGCCGACGCTGGAGGGCAAGGGCCCGTTCACGGTGTTCGCGCCGACCAATGCGGCCTTCGGCAAGCTGCCGGCCGGCACCGTCGACAATCTGGTCAAGCCCGAGAACAAGGCCACGCTGACCAAGATCCTCACCTATCATGTCGTGCCCGGCAAGCTCGAGGCCTCCGACCTCACCGAGGGCAAGAAGCTGAAGACCGCCGAGGGCGAGGAGCTCACGGTCAAGAAGATGGACGGCAAGGTCTGGATCGTCGACGCCAAGGGTGGCACCTCGATGGTCACGATCTCCAACGTCAACCAGTCCAACGGCGTGATCCATGTGGTCGACACCGTGCTGATGCCGGCCTCGTAACACCCCGCGATCCTGTTTCAGCCCCGACAGGATGTTTCGCGACGGCGAGCCGGGGGTGCCCGGCTCGCTTTTTTGTGACCGCAATAGCCTGACGGCATCGATTCAATGGCCGGCAGGGCGTAACGCAAGCGGACGGTCTGGCGTATAATTGCTGACACACGATCCTCTAGGACGGAACCGCCATGGCGAGCCTCACAGTCACCGACGAGCAGGTCAGGGCCATCAAGGCCAAAGTGATCCAGCCGGCCTGGGTCCGGGTCATGCACTGGGTTAACGCGTTTGCCATGATCCTGATGATCCTGTCGGGCTGGCAGATCTACAACGCCTCGCCGCTGTTCGGCTTCACCTTCCCGCGCGACTACACGTTGGGTGGCTGGCTCGGCGGCGGCCTGCTCTGGCACTTCGCCGCGATGTGGCTGTTGATGCTCAACGGCCTCGCCTATCTCGTCACCGGCTTTGCCACCGGTCGTTTCGCTAAGAAGCTGTTTCCAATCACCCCGTCAGGCGTGCTCCACGACGTCAGGGCCGCCCTGACCTTCAAGCTCGGCCATGACGATCTCACCGTCTACAATTACGTGCAGCGCCTGCTCTATGCCGGCATCATCGCGGTCGGCGTGCTGATCGTGCTCACGGGCCTCGGCATGTGGAAGCCGGTGCAGTTCTATTATCTCGTGATGCTGTTCGGCGATTATCCGACCGCGCGCTACGTGCATTTCTTCTGCATGGCCGCGATCTGCGCCTTCCTCGTCATTCACGTCCTGCTCGCGCTCTTGGTGCCGAAGAGCCTGCGCGCGATGATCATCGGACGCTAAGGAGCAAGCCATGGCCAAGCGTTCATTCCTGATCCCCGGCGTCGACAAGCGGCTGCTGATCAAGGACGCCATCAAGACGATGCCGGACTTTACCCGCCGCCGTTTCATCGCCGGCGGCGCCAGCCTCGGCGCGCTGACGCTGCTGACCGGCTGCGACGTCGTGGATTCGTCCTCGGCCGATACGTTGCTGGCGCAGGTCTCGAAATTCAACGACGCGGTGCAGGCCTTCATCTTCAATCCCGACGCGCTGGCGCCGACCTTTCCCGAGAGCGCGATTACAAAACCGTTCCCGTTCAACGCCTATTACGATCTCGACGATGCGCCCGATGTGAACGGTACCGACTGGAAACTGGAAGTCCGCGGCCTCGTCGACAACAAGAAGTCGTGGACGCTGGACGAGCTTTACAAGCTGCCGCAGGTCAGCCAGATCACCCGTCACATCTGCGTCGAAGGCTGGAGCGCGATCGGCAGCTGGACCGGCACGCCCTTGCGCGATTTCCTCAAGCTGATCGGCGCCGACACCCGCGCGAAATATGTCTGGTTCCAGTGCGCGGACAAGGACGGCTACAACTCGCCGCTCGACATGCGCAGCGCGCTGCATCCGCAGACCCAGATGACGTTCAAATACGCCAACGAGATTCTTCCGCGCGCCTACGGCTTCCCGATGAAGATCCGCGTGCCGACCAAGCTCGGCTTCAAGAACCCGAAATACGTGGTCTCGATGGAAGTCACCAACGAGTACAAGGGCGGCTATTGGGAAGACCAGGGGTACAATTCGTTCAGCGGGAGCTGAATAATTCAGGTCGGGCGCATTTCGCTGTTATTACAGGTAGTTGCGTAATTTTATCGAGCAATCTAGGTTAGTGCGATATTCTCACGGGTACGCACTAATGGATACTGTTAGGCCGACGTTATTCGTAAGCCATGCTAACGAAGATCAATTATTGGTTGAGAGCCTTGGCAATTTTCTGACGAGGCTATCGCTTAAGCAATTCCAGATCTGGTTCTCGTCAGATAAGAGAGCAGACGGAGGGCTTCAGCCTGGCGATCTCTGGTTTCAGCAGGTGCAGGCAAGGATGGCCTCGTGCGAGGCAATTCTCGTAGTCGTGACCAACAGAAGCGTCAATCGACCTTGGATTTACTTCGAATCTGGATACGGCAGCGCTTCTTCACAAAAGAAGTTGATAGTCGTAACGCACGGTATTTCCAGCGTGTCGGAGATATCTCCACCTCTGTCTTATTGGCAAATGTATCGGGTTGATACGCTCGATGGGCTAACACAATTCTCGACGAAGCTTCTTGATATCTACGGGGTGGCTTTCGACCCGATTCTATTTGAGGCGTACTCGGCGAAATATTTCGATCAGTTGACCAGTCTTGCTGCGAGTCCAGAGCCTCTGTCTCTTGGGAGACCGAAAGTCGCGGATCAAGGAGGAGTGGACGTTCAGTCCATACTATCGCACATTGATCGGCGCATATTTGAGCTGTCTGGTCTTTTTCCGGCTCGTGACGAATACATGTCGTATCACGTGACGATAGTGGATTCCTTCAGCAAGGAGAGGCATCGATTTGAAGTGTTCAAAGGGATGAACCTTCAAGAGGCAATGGACGGAATTTGGAGCAAGATCAGCGATTTTGTCCCCCCGTATACGTATCTTCTTACGTGGGTATTAAGGCATGAGCGAACAGGGATTAGGTTGATCGTTCGAGAGATGGCGTTTGCAATCGACGCGACCGACGTATTTAAGCCTTCGGCCGTCTGGGTCGTTGATCAACTGGACAAACCGTTTGAGGTATCGGCAGCCCGGCCCGAAGCTTCGATTTCAGGTGACAGCTTATCATAGCGTGGTCATGAGTGCAGACGCTTCTGCAGCAGCGATAGCGCCGCACCCAGCGCCAGCAGCGCCGCCGACACATTGAGCGCGTAGCTCAGGCTCCCCAGCGCATCCGTGATCGCGCCGACCACGATCGGGCCGAGCGTCTGGCCGACGCCGAACGAGATCGTCATTGCCGCGATCGCGGTCGGCCACATCTGCGGCGGATAGTTGAAGCGCACGAAGGCGGTGGTCGAGCCGACCACGGCGAAGAAGGCGACGCCGAACACCAGCGCGGAGACCGCAAGCCACACCGGCGAATGCCCGAGCATCGGCAGGGCTGCGCCTAATGCGTTGGTGCCGAGGATGATGGCGGTGGCAAGCCCGCCGCGATCGAGCGCGAGCACGCCGCGCCAGGCCCAGGGCGTCGCGAAGGCGGATAGGCCGATCAGGCTCCAGAACGCCGCCTGCGCCGCGGCTCCGCCGCCGCCGTCGCGCACATAGGCGATCATGAAGGTCATGTAGGCGATGTAGCCGGCACCGAACAGGAAGTAGCCGGCCAGATAAATCAGCACGGGCCAGATCGCGAACGAGCCGTGACCGCCTTCCGAGAAGCGGACGCTGCTCTCGATGCGGATCAAAAACAGCGGGATCGTCATCGCGACCGAGAGCAGCGTCAGCGCCCACCACACGATCCACCACGAGCCGGGCCCGAAATGTTGCAGCGTGAACGGGGCGATCAGCCCGGAGGAGAGAATGCCGATACCGGGTCCGGCATAGAACAGGCTGAGCAGGAAATTGGCCCGCACGGGCTGCGACTGCGCGATGGTCGCAGCCAGCGCCCCGCCGGCGACGAAGCCGGCCGCGGCCCCAAGGCCAAGCACGAGGCGCGCCAGGCTCAACGCGATGAAATTCCCCGTCAGCGCGCAAGTTGCCAGCGCGGCGACGCAGGCGAGGGTTCCGCCGCGGATGGCGGCCGCCCAGCCGACGCGCTGGATCAGCCGGGACGCCACCAGCGCGCCGACGAGATAGCCGACGGCATTGATGGTGTTCATGAATCCGGCCGCCGAGTAGGACCAGCCGAGGTCCTCCCGCATGTCGGGCAGCACCAAGGCATAGGCAAAGCGGCCGATACCGAGCCCGACCGTCGCGGCCAGCGACAGGGTCAGCATCAGCCGCGCGGGGTGCGCCTGTGGCGGGGGACGGTCAGGGGCGTGCCAGGGGTTACTCCGGCGTTTGGCAGTGTGGCAGGCCCCGCCCGCCTTGC
>NZ_JXDL01000001.1:4899000-4901912 GCF_001590795.1 Bradyrhizobium sp. AT1 | reverse complement strand
GCCGCTCTAGCACTCCGGCCGAACCGTCATTCCGGGGCGCGCGAAGCGCGAGCCCGGAATCCATTTCCCCGCTTGCGTTGTGGCCTGATGGATTCCGGGCTCGCTCGCTTTGCTCGCGCCCCGGAATGACGAGAGAGGATCGAAAAGGACACGACCATGGCGACCCACAAACTGCTGCTGCTTCCCGGCGACGGTATCGGCCCCGAGGTGATGGGCGAGGTGAAGCGGCTGATCGACTGGCTCAATTCGGCCGGGATCGCCAGTTTCGAGACGGATACCGGCCTCGTCGGCGGCTCCGCCTATGACGCGCACAAGGTGTCGATCTCCGAGGGCGACATGGCCAAGGCGCTCGCCGCGGACGCCATCATCTTCGGCGCGGTCGGTGGCCCGAAATGGGATGCGGTGCCTTACGAGGTGCGCCCCGAAGCCGGCCTGCTGCGCCTGCGCAAGGATCTCGCTCTGTTCGCCAATTTGCGTCCCGCCGTGTGCTACCCGGCGCTGGCGGAGGCTTCAAGCCTGAAGCGCGAGGCGGTCGAGGGCCTCGACATCATGATCGTGCGCGAGCTCACCGGCGGCGTTTATTTCGGCGAGCCGAAGACCATCACCGATCTCGGCAACGGCCAGAAGCGCGCCGTCGATACCCAGGTCTACGACACCTATGAGATCGAGCGCATCGGCCGCGTCGCCTTCGAGCTTGCCAGGAAGCGCAAGAACAAGGTGACGTCGATGGAGAAGCGCAACGTCATGAAGTCGGGCGTGCTCTGGAACGAGGTCATGACCCAGCTCCACAAGCGCGAATACCCTGACGTCACGCTCGAGCATCAGCTCGCCGATTCCGGCGGCATGATGCTGGTGAAATGGCCGAAGCAGTTCGACGTCATCGTCACCGACAATCTGTTCGGCGACATGCTGTCCGACATCGCGGCGATGCTCACCGGCTCGCTCGGCATGCTGCCCTCGGCTTCGCTCGGCGAGGTCGACGTCAAGAGCAAGAAGCGCAAGGCGCTGTACGAGCCCGTGCACGGCTCGGCGCCCGATATCGCCGGCAAGGGCCTTGCCAATCCCATCGCGATGATCTCGTCCTTCGGCATGGCGTTGCGCTATTCCTTCGACATGGGCGCGCTCGCCGACAAGGTCGATGCCGCAATCGCCGCGGTGCTGGCGAGCGGCCTCCGCACCGCCGACATCAAGTCGGAGGGCACCACCGCCGTCTCGACTACCCAGATGGGCGAAGCGATCCTGAAGGAATTGCAGAAGCTGCACGCGTAAGGCGGGAAGAATCGTAGCCCGGATGGAGCGAAGCGAAATCCGGGTTCTCACCCGTAGACAGACCTTCCCGGATTGCGCTTCGCTGCATCCGGGCTACGGCCTCATTGGAGACCGCCTCATGGATTCACCCCGCCCCAAGATCGCGGAAACCTTCGTCCATGACACGGTGCGCCGGCGCGAAGCGCAGATCGGGCGGCGCTGCGAGATTCTCGCGGGCACCCGCATCGAATATGCCTCGCTCGGCGACTACTCCTATCTCGGCGAGAATTGCGACGTCGCCGATGCCGTGATCGGCAAGTTCACGGCGATTGCCAATTCGGTGCGGATCGGCGCGCCCAATCATCCGATGGGCCGCCCCTCGCAGCACCGCTTCACCTATGTCCCCGAATATTACGAGGCGTCGGCGAGCCGCGACCGCGACTTCTTCGCGGATCGTCGCGGCGACCGGGTCATCGTCGGCAACGATGTCTGGATCGGCCACGCCGCCATTCTGCTGCCGGGCGTGAACGTCGGCGACGGCGCGGTGATCGCGGCAGGCGCGGTCGTCAGCCGTGATGTCGCGCCCTACACCATCGTCGGCGGCGTGCCGGCGCGTCCCATTCGCAAGCGCTTTGATGATGCTGTCGCGGAAAGCCTGCGCCGTATCGCCTGGTGGGACTGGCCGGACGAGCTCATCTTCGAGCGCCTCGCCGATTTCCGTTCCGAGGCGATCGAGGAGTTTTGTCGGCGCTATGATCCTGCGGCGAATGCGTGAGGCGCAGGCAGCTCTCGAAAACAAAAAAAAGCCGGGCGCGAGCCCGGCCTTTTGATTCGGTCGTGAGGTCCGCTCAGTACAGCGGGAAATTCTGCGGATAGCCGCCGACATCCTGCGGCGGCGAGAGCGGCTGGCGGTCGATCGGGCGGTTGAGGTTCTCACGGGCGAAGGACGGATAGCCCACCGCCGGCGGGAAGGCGTAGTCGCTGAACTTGCGGTCGCCCGGATTGACCTCGGTGCCGCCGTCAAGCCAGGAGCGCTTGCTGACATAGATGCGGGTGCGGCCCTGCTGGTAGACGGCGTTGGGACCGCTCGGGCCGTAATAGTGCCGGCCGCGCTCGTCATAGCGCTTGGTCTTGTTGTCGGCCGAGGCCGGCGTCGCCAGAACGGAGGACATGGCAATCACTGCGCCCGTTGCAAACAAGGTCGCCAATTTGGCAGAGAATTTCGAGCTCATCACGTCCCCTTCAGGCGGCGCACCGCCAGTCGATTTCACCCCATACTAGCCCGGCCGGGGTGAGCGCAACTAGGTCTATTGGGTCACACCAGCTCGAAAATAATCGCCCAGCGCCGGCAAAAGTTGCATCAATACCAGCCACTTGAGCTTGATGCCGGTCAAAGCGCCCCGCGCAATTGCGCATTCGCGGCGCCCAGCAGCCAGTCCGGAGAGCCCTGGAGGTCGCAGGCCCGGCGCTTCAGCTCGGCATGGGCGAACAGGTCCGCCAGCTTCGGCTCGTTCCCCGCGGTCAGGAGCGTCAGCCGGTTCAGCGTGCAGGCGATCGCCGCGCGCTGGGCGGGCAGGGTGTCGCCCTGGCAGGAGAAGCCGGAGATCTGCAAGGCGGGCTCCTCGCTGCGCTTGAGGTAGCCGAGGCAGGCCCGCGCGCCCTCC
>NZ_JXDL01000001.1:4893480-4898980 GCF_001590795.1 Bradyrhizobium sp. AT1 | reverse complement strand
GGAGTGGTCGCACCCAGACCCATCTGGACGGCGAGGTCCGCGGCGGCCGGACGTGTGACGTCGAATTCGCCACCTTCCCGGTAAATCTCGAGCTCGGCCAGCACCTGGTCCGCAGCGCCGCCCAGCGCAGGACGTCCCTGCGGCCGCCCTCGGGATGCCGGAGGATGGTATAAGACGCTGTTTTATCTGATGAATCGAGCTTGCTGAGGGCGAAGGCCGGACGCGAACGGTCGGCCACGCTCCAGCCCGGCTTGTCCGCCGGCTCGTCGCCGCGCAGATCGGGCAGCTGGCCGAGCGCCGCAAGGCCCAGGATGGCAAACAAGGCGAGCGTCCCCACATAGGCGAACAGGCGCGCCAGCGTGCCGACGACTTCGTCGGCGAAGGCTGCAAGCGTCAGATGGAGCTGGGTGGGGCTAACGGCCGTGCTGGCCTCAGGCGACTGCATCCACGGCCTTCAGGCAGGGTCCAACGTTGTCTTGCGGCCGGTTCTCGCATAGAAGCGCTGCTCTTCCTGTTTAAGCGTCAGCTTCAGGAACGGGCTTTTTCATCGGAGAGTGAACGATGGGTTACAAAGTCGCAGTTGTCGGCGCGACCGGCAATGTCGGACGGGAAATGCTCAACATCCTGGATGAGCGCAAATTCCCCGCGGACGAGGTCGTGGCCCTGGCGTCGCGCCGCAGCATCGGCGTCGAGGTCTCCTACGGCGACCGCACCCTGAAGTGCAAGGCGCTCGAGCACTTTGATTTCTCCGATGTCGACATCTGCCTGATGTCGGCGGGAGGCTCGGTGTCGAAGGAATGGTCGCCGAAGATCGGCGCCGCCGGCGCTGTCGTGATCGACAATTCCTCGGCCTGGCGCATGGACCCGGACGTGCCGCTGATCGTGCCCGAGGTGAACGCGGCCGCGGCCGAAGGCTTCAAGACGAAGAACATCATCGCCAATCCGAACTGCTCGACCGCGCAGCTCGTCGTCGCGCTGAAGCCTTTGCACGACAAGGCGACCATCAAGCGCGTCGTGGTCTCGACCTATCAATCGGTGTCGGGCGCCGGCAAGGACGCGATGGACGAATTGTTCTCGCAGACCAAGGCCGTCTACACCAACAGCGAGATCGTCAATAAGAAGTTTCCCGCGCGCATCGCCTTCAACGTCATCCCCCAGATCGACGTCTTCATGGAGGACGGCTACACCAAGGAAGAGTGGAAGATGATGGCGGAGACCAAGAAGATCCTTGATCCCCGGATCAAGCTCTCCGCCACCTGCGTGCGCGTGCCGGTCTTCGTCGGCCATTCCGAGGCGGTCAACATCGAGTTCGAGAATCCGATCAGCGCCGACGAAGCGCGCGACATCCTGCGCAAGGCGCCCGGCTGCCTCGTCATCGACAAGCACGAGCCCGGCGGCTACGCCACGCCGTATGAAGCAGCCGGCGAGGACGCGACCTACATCAGCCGCATCCGCGAGGACGCGACGGTCGAGAACGGCCTCGTGCTGTGGTGCGTGTCGGACAATTTGCGCAAGGGCGCCGCGCTGAATGCGATCCAGATCGCGGAAGTCCTGATTAACCGCAAGCTGATCAGCGCGAAGAAGAAGGCGGCGTAAGAAGCTGCCGTAGGGTGGGTTAGCCTTGCGATTGCGCGAAGCGCAATTCGCTGGGCGTAACCCACCACTTCTGCCACTGCGGAATGAGAAGAGGTGGGTTACGCCTGCGGCTAACCCACCCTACGAATCTACATCACGCTCCGCGCGTTCTTGAATTCCTTGCTCGTCTTGTCCAGCACGAACAGCGATCCCTCTGCGACGCCGAAATAGGCGCCGTGGGTCTGCATCTGGCCGGCGTCCACGGCCTTGCGCACGAACGGGAACGTCATCAGGTTTTCGAGGCTGCGGAACACCGCGGCCTTCTCGATGCGCTCGACGAACTGCGCCATGCTCTCGTGGTCGCGCTGCTCGACCACCTCGCCGGGCTTGATGAACATCTGCATCCATTTGCCGATGAAGTCGCCGGGCGTCAGCGGCTCGATCTTGTCGACGAAGGCGCGGATGCCGCCGCATTGCGCGTGGCCGAGCACAACGATGTGCTTCACCTTCAGCACCGTCACGGCATATTCCAACGCCGCCGAGACGCCATGCGCGTTGCCGTCGGGCTGATACACCGGCACCAGATTGGCGATGTTGCGGACCACGAACAATTCGCCGGGGCCGACGTCGAAGATGACCTCGGGCGAGACGCGGCTGTCGCAACAGCCGATCACCATCACTTCCGGGAACTGTCCCTTCACCGACAGTTCGCGATAACGGGTCTGCTCGGTCGGCAGCCGCTGGGTGGCGAAGGCCTGGTAGCCTTCCAGCAAATGCTTCGGGAATGTCATCATGGCCTATGCCTAATCATATACCGCTGGGGTGAACAAGCCTTTCGAATGGGCAGGCCAGGTGCTATCGCCTCCGGTCAAGAACCCGCCCAGGGAAACCGGAAGGAACGCTTGCATGACCCGCCCGCGCCGCAGCCATTTGTTCATGCCCGGCTCAAACCCCCGCGCGCTGGAAAAGGCGCGCAATCTCGCCGCCGACGGCTTGATCCTCGATCTCGAGGACTCCGTGGCGCCCGACGCCAAGGCGGCGGCCCGCGACGGCATCGCCGCTGCGATCGCGGCCAAGGGTTTTGGCAGGCGCGAGATCTTGATCCGCACCAACGGCCTCGATACGCCCTGGTGGGCCGATGACGTCGCGATGGCCGCCAAGGCTTCGCCTGATGGCATTCTGGTTCCAAAAGTTTCAAGCGTCGAAGATCTCGATACGATCAGCTTCCGTCTCATCGAGCTCGGCGCAGCGCCGACGGTGAAGGTCTGGGCCATGATCGAGACCGCGCGCGCGGTGCTGCATGCCGAGGAACTGGCCGAGGCCGGGCGCGATCCGTCGCGGCGGCTCTCGGGCTTCGTGTTCGGCCCCAACGACATCTCGCGCGAGACCCGGATCAGGATGCTGCCCGGCCGCGCCGCGATGATCCCGATGATCACGCATTGCATCCTGGCGACGCGCGCCCATGGTCTCGAAATTCTCGACGGCCCCTACAGCGACATCGCCAACCCCGATGGCTTCGCCACCGAATGCGCGCAGGGCCGCGATCTCGGTTTCGACGGCAAGACGCTGATCCACCCCTCGCAAATCGACGCCTGCAACGCGATCTTCACGCCCCCCGAAGAAGAAGTCGCGCGCGCGCGAAAAATCATCGCGGCGTTCGAACTCCCGGAAAACGCCTCGCGCGGCGCCATCCGCCTCGACGGCGCCATGGTCGAACGCCTGCACGCCGACATGGCGCGCCGCACGATCGCCATCGCGGATGCGATCGCGGCGATGAGCAAGGGCTGATCAGCAAGAGGTCGTCGGTCCGCTTCAGCTTCGCGGATCGAGCCCGACCAGTTTCTTGAACCGTTCGACGGCGGCATGGCCGAGATCGCTCCAGTACTCCGATGACAGCGGACCATGCTGGCGGCACGGGTTCACTCCGGCGAGACCGACGAGGATCGGGTCTATTGCATCGTGAGCCGTGAAGGTCTGCGCGCCGATGAGCTTTTGCGCGCAGACGGTGCCGACAAGGGCATCGCCGCGGAGCGTGGTCCCGAGGCTCACGTCCCACATGCGGGCGGTCCCGTCCGCGGATGCGGTCAGCACGCGCCTGCCGTCGGGACTGAAGACGGCCATGTTCAGGCCACGGCCGTGGCCGTCGATCTGACGAAGCGTTTGGCCGCTTGCGGCATCCCAGATCTGCGCGGTGTGGTCATTCGAGGCCGTGACGATGCGCAATCCGTCCGGGCTGAACGCGGCGCTCGACACCAAGGTGGTGTGGCCGTTGAGCTCGTTCAGCATCTCGCCGGTCTCGACGTTCCAGACCCGGGCAAGGCCGCTGGACTCGGCGGTGACGAGGCGTTTGCCGTCGGGACTCAAGGCCGTGCTCCACACCGACGCGCCGCCGGGGCTCGTGATGTCTCGCACCAACGCTCCGGTCGCGCTGTCCCAGACGCGCGCGTGGTCTTTGGTTCGATCGGCAATGCGCCGGCCGTCGGCGCTGACAGCGGGAGAGCCATAGCTGCCGTCGTTGTTCTTCAGTTCGCGCACCCGCTTGCCGCCGAGTGCGTCCCAGATCGCCGCGTGCTTGCTGAAGATGAGGACGACATGCGTGTTGGTGCCGTCGGCGACAAACCGCGCACCAAAGATGCCGTTGTCGTTGCGTACCTCGCCGCGGGGCTGACCTGTCGCGGCATCCCAGATGCGGACGATATTCTCGGACAACGTCAGGATGAGCGCATCGTCGGGGCTGAAGGCTGCCTGGTCGACCTGGCTGTTGTGGGGCAGCTCGCGGATCATCGACCCATTGGCGGCGTCCCAGATGCGGGCCGTGTTGTCGGCCGATGCCGTGATCACGCGTGAGCCGGTCGAGTCGAAGGCGGCCGCCATGACAGGGCCGCCATGACGGAGCGGCCGCGATCCCTCCGACACGTCCCATATGCGCAGTGTGCGGTCGAGCGAACCGCTGACGATGCGACCGTCGGTGCCGACTGCGATGCTCGTGACGTCATCGGCATGTCCCCTGAACTCGCGCAACAGCTCACCGCTGGCAATATCCCACAATCGCACGGTCTTGTCCGCTGACGCCGTGATGAGGGTTGATCCGTCCGCGCTGAACGCGACAGCCTTGACCTCGGCATCATGGCGCGGGAATTCTCCGACGAGCCTGCCGGTGGCTGTCTCCCACACGCGCGCGACCCGGTCGCCCGCGCCGGTGGCGACTTGCGTCCCGTCCGGGCTGAACGCGACGGCACGAATGAAGTCCTTGTGTCCAGTCACCTCGCGCAGCATCGTGCCGTTATCGGTATCCCAGATCTGGGCTGTTTCCATTCCGGTGATGATGGCTCGCGTGCCGTCGCTGCTGATCGCCGCGTTCACGACATAGCGGGCCTTATCCTTGAACTCCTTGATGACCTTGCGGCTGGCGAGGTCCCACAGCTGGGCTTGCCCGAATCCCTTGACGACCAGGGCCCGTGTCCCGTCGGTGCTGAACGCCACGCCGGCGAGCGGGCGCGCGATGAAGTTGATGTTGGTGGCAATCTTGATTTCGCCCAATGGCGCGCCGCTGACGGCGTCCCACGAACGTGCAACGCCGATAGCGGTATTCGATGAGGTCGTGAGGACCCGCCTGCCGTCGGGACTGAATGCGACATGACTGACCCCGCCGTCATGCTTGAGCACGTGCAGCAGCTCGCCGCTTCGCGCGTCCCACACCCGGGCCGTTCGATCCGACGAGCCGCTGACGATGCGCGTGCCGTCGGCGCTGATGGCGACGCTGTTGACCGCATCCATGTGTCCTGACAGCACGCGTTGCAGCCGGCTGAGCTGTGCCGCGCCGGCGAGCTTCGCCTCGAGTCCCCCGACCTCGCGGGTCGACCAGCCCAGCGCCACCGGTGAACGGCCCGGCGGCGGCAGACCGCGCACCGCGATCCGCATCGCC
>NZ_JXDL01000001.1:4876458-4892612 GCF_001590795.1 Bradyrhizobium sp. AT1 | reverse complement strand
AGGCGCTTCGTCGCTGGAAGCGCCGCGTCCGCGCGATCGCGGCGCGCTCCTTCTCGATCTCGCCGGTCTCGAACAGGCGGCTGGCATGGACATGGGCGCGCTGCAGCTCGGTCGGGTCCGGTGCGCCCTTGGGCGAGGTGAGCAGCCAGGCCTCGGCGTCGGTCAGTTCCTCGCCGCGCAGCAGGCGGCCTCCGGACGCCGGGCGGCCGGCTCCGTCCCACCTCTGCGCCAGCTCGCCGATGCGCGTGTGCTGGCGAATCCAGGCGATGTCGGTCTCCAGCGCGACCGCCAGCGCCGACAAACCGGCGTCGAAATCGTCGTCGTCGCGCAGGAAGATGTAGTTGAGCCGCGCCAGGCGCGGCGGCAGGTCGGCGTCGGGGACAGGCCGATACAGCAGCGGCAGCAGTTTCTTCTGCAAGCTCTCGGTTCGTTCGGCCTCCCACGCGCAGACGTGCGAGGCGATCAGGTCGGGGCTGATGACGATGCCGATCGCGTCGGCGGAAAGGATCAGCGAATCGAGCCGCTCCTGCCACGGCTCGCCCGGCAAGATGTCCTTCTTGTCCAGATAGGCCTCGAAGCCGCGCGCGTTGAGGGCGTCGACGAGCCTGTTGGAAAAGACTGAGTCCTTGCGGGAATAGGAGATGAAGACGCGGGTTTTCCGGTCGCGGTTGCTCGTCGCGGCGATAGCAGCTTTCGCGGCAATGGCGGCGTCCATGGTGTGTCCCTTGCGGAACGCAGCACGCGCAATGATCGAAAAAGAAGAACTACGAGAGGCGCGAGGCGAACATGCCTCAGGTTAGGCTGACGCGCCCGCCGAGCCTATGAGGTGCTTCACACCTCTCCGCGCCCGCGATGGTCCCCAATCGCGAGCGCAGGGCGCGCTACGCCATTGAAAAAAGGCCGGATCAGGCCCGTTCCCGGACCTGCGCGAGAAGCCTTGGACCCGGCACGTTCTACAGGGCTGAGAGCGCCGGCTTCTGATTGTCCTGCGTCGCCAGGGCGCTGCGATCGAGCGACTCCAGCGTCGAGGCGTTGGCGCAATAGCCGTGATAGTTCTCCGCGGCGGTGCCGTCGGCGAGATCGCGGTCGCACCGTGCCTTGTGAGCGCAAAGCGAACAAACCCGCTCCATGTCGCGGAGCAACAGCGGCTGCGCGCGGCCTAGTCCGTCTGCGCTGATGCCGAGCTGTTCCAGCATCACCGGCAGCTCGTCGGCGGAATGCTTGCCGTGGCGGACCAGTTCCTCGAGATCGTCAGGCGAGATCCGTAGGTCGCTCGCGATTCGGTCGAAATCGGCGCGGTCGAGCTGCCGCATCTCGTTCAGCTCGCGGCGATGCTTCAGCCAGCTCGCAAAGGAGTCGATGAGATCCTGGACGATGGGATAAGGCCTGCTTGCGGTGCTCATGGAAAGCTCCTTCGGACAGCGGAATTGGAGCGAATTAAGCACAATGATGCAGGAGCGCGTTGCGCTGGATCAAACTGGCAAGAAGCCCCGGAAACCGCTCTCGTGTCCCGGACGCGCTGCAGCGTGCAACGCTGCTGCGCAGAGCCGGGACCCATCCCTCCGCAGTGCTGTGCCCCGGACGCAGCGCATCACCAAGAGGTGCTGCGCTGCGTCCGGGGCACGAGACCTAGCCAAACCGCTCCGTCGCCCAGGCATACAGGCTGCCCGGAATCGGCTTTTCGCCGCCGCGGCCCTTGGGCGAGATGTGCAGGCCGATGATCTCGGGGCTGGTGACGAGGCCGAGATAGCTCGAGGGATCGAAGAACAGTTTCGGCTCGGCGTGCACGGCATAGAACGACTGCTTCGGCAGCGCGCAAGCGAGCTCGCCGGTGCGGCGCGCCAGCGCGGTGAGCGCTGCGGGGCCATAGATCGCAACGCGGATATCGGAAAGGCGGCTCGAGCCGCCACGCAGGCGGCGCATCATGAAGGTGACGCGATGGCGGATCGACAGCCAGTTCGGCGTCAGCTCCTCCTGCTCCATCAGCTCTTCGAAGGCGGCGACGATGCCGTGCGCGGGCGGCAGATAGATCACGGAATTGCCGAGCTGGCGCGGCCGCTCCCAGGCGAAATAGGGTTTTGCCGGATCGACCTCGACCGGTTTGAGCAGCAGCACGTCGGCATCGAGCCAGAGGCCGAGGCCCTTCGCCATCAGCTTCATGCGGAAGAAATCGCTGAACTGCAGAATGGTCCAGTCGCGCCAGCTGCCGTCCGGCTGCGGCGGTCGCAAGCGTTCGGAGAACGCGTGCGGCAGGATCGCTTCCGCTTCCGCATTTGCGACGCCGGCGGGAAGGCCGGGAATGGGGTCGAAGCTGTAGACGGTGACCTTGTGGCCGGCAGCGATCTGCGAGCGCAGACAGGTCTGGCGCAGTGCGTCCATCGGGCCGTGCCAGAAGGTGACGATCTCGGGCAGCATCAGCGAACACTAGGGGATGATCAGGGCAAAGAAAAAGCCCCGGCGCATCGCACCGGGGCTTTGAACGAAACTTGCGATCAGGCCCAGGCGCGTTCGCGCTTGAGCTTGTCTTCATAGGTGTCGATCGAGGCCTTCTTCTCCATGGTGAGACCGATGTCGTCGAGGCCGTTGATCAGGCAGTGCTTGCGGAACGGGTCGATCTCGAACTTGACCTTGCCGCCGTCGGGGCCGCGGATCTCCTGGTTCGGCAGGTCGATCGTCAGCGTCGCGTTGGCGCCGCGCTCGGCGTCGTCGAACAGCTTGTCGAGGTCTTCCTGCGAAACGCGGATCGGCAGGATGCCGTTCTTGAAGCAGTTGTTGTAGAAGATGTCGCCGAACGAGGTCGAGATCACGCAGCGGATGCCGAAGTCGAGCAGCGCCCAGGGGGCGTGCTCGCGGCTCGAGCCGCAGCCGAAATTGTCGCCGGCGACCAGCACCTTCGCATTGCGATAGGCGGGCTGGTTGAGCACGAAGTCCAGGTTCTCGCTGCCGTCGTCCTTGTAGCGCTGCTCGGAGAACAGCCCCTTGCCAAGGCCGGTGCGCTTGATGGTCTTCAGGTACTGCTTCGGAATGATCATGTCGGTGTCGACATTGATGATCTTCAGCGGCGCCGCGACGCCTTCCAGCGTGGTGAACTTGTCCATCTCAGGCTTCCCGGTTTGTCGTCAGGGGAGGGCTGTTTAGCCCGGTTGGTGCACGAATCCTAGGCCGGATTCGGCAATCTTGGTCTGTCAGATATGATCTGCCGGCCCTTGCGGAGCCATGCTGTCGGGGACGAAGCCGGTCGGCAGACCGTCGATGCTCTTCATGTTCTTCAGGCCCCAGTACTTTCGCAAATTGTCGAGGCCCTGCCTGGTCCAGTAACGCACGAGGCTGCCACGCTCTTGCCTGTAGTCGAACAGTGGCACGCCCATGCCGCACGACGTCTGCACGAGGTCGATCGAGAGGCGTATGATCTGACGTGCCCCGGCGACGTCCTCGAACCGAGGGGCGAGATCGGCGTAATCAGGCGTGCCTCGCATGAGCGACCGGCCTTGGCCATAGAGGCGCAGGATCATTGGGGCGCCATCGAAGGCGCAAAACATGATGGTCAGCCGCTTGTCGTCAGAAGCCATCAGGTGCGCGCGGGTCTCGCTGCCGCTGCCAGTGACGTCGAGATAGGCGACATCATTGTCTCCGAGCACCCGGAATGAGGACAGGCCCTTGGGGGACACGTTGATGCGTCCCTTGGGCGGGGCGCTGGCAACGAAGAAGATCTTCTGCCGCTCGATGAAAGCCCTGTGCTCCGGCTCGATCCGCGTGAATTGCTTCCCCATGCCCGTGCGTCCTCTGCGCAGCGACAAATTAATGGCGGAAAGCTAGCATACGGCTAATACCAGTTTAAGAACCTATATTATGCTAGTATAATTGCTACTATGAAAGGACAGGATCCAGCCGCCCCGGCACTCTCGCTCAGCGCGTTCTTGCGGGCGCTCCGGGAGCGCCAGTCACCGGCAGAATTCGGCCTCGCCAGTGGATCACGACGGCGCACGCCCGGACTTCGGCGCGAAGAGGTCGCGCAGCTCTGCGGATTGAGCGTCACCTGGTACACGTGGATCGAGCAGGGGCGTGACGTGTCCGTGTCCGCGGCAGCACTTTCGCGCCTCGCGCACGGATTGCGTCTGTCACGCGCCGAGCGCAGCTACCTGTTCGAGGTTGCGGGCAAGCGCGATCCCGAACGTCCCAGCACAAGGGATGATCCGCCTGAAGAAATCCTGGCCTGTGTCGATGCGATCGATGGACCGGCCTATATCCTCGATCGCACATGGCGTGCGCGTCGCTGGAATGCACAAGCGTCCCTCCTGTTTGCAGGATGGCTCGATGCAGACGGCGAAAAGAATCTCCTGCGCTACATCTTTCTGAGGCCTGAGGCTCGAACCCTGATCCTTGACTGGACTTCCCGAGCACGCCGCGTCGTTGCAGAGTTCCGTGCCGCGGTGACAGCCTACTCCGATGATCCCGAGATTCGCTGGCTGGTGGAGCAACTGAGACGAGAAAGTCCCGATTTCGAACGCTGCTGGGACACGCAGGGGGTCTTGGCTCGCGAAGGAGGCGAGCGTGCGTTCAATCATCCGACCATGGGCTACTTGCACTATCAGCAGGTGTCGCTGTCTCTCGCGGGGTGGTCCGATTATCGACTGACGATGCTTCTCTCTGCGCCGCGCCTTGGTCAGTCCGCGTCCTGCTCCGCCTGAGCCTCGATCGCTTCCATATCGTCGTCCGACAGGCCGAAATGGTGGCCGATCTCGTGGATCAGGACGTGGCGGACGATGTGGCCGAGGCTTTCGTCGTGCTCGGCCCAGTAATCCAGGATCGGCCGGCGGTAGAGCCAGACCATGTTGGGCAGCCGCGCTACGTCACTGACGCTTTGCTGCGGCAGGCCGACGCCCTGGAACAGGCCAAGCAGGTCGAACTCGCTCTCGCATTCCAGCTCGTCCAGGACCTCTTCGGTCGGGAAGTCGTCGACGCGGATGATGACGCCTTCGCAGAGCTTGCGGAACTCGGCCGGCAGTCGCTCGAAGATGTCGTGAGCCGTCGCTTCCATCTCGGCCAGCGAGGGCGCTTTCAATTCCGTCCACATGCGGCTGTCTTAGCGCGGGTTTCCCGCTGATGCATCCCGCTTTATAAAAGCGGTGAGGTTGACGGGCGGCGCCAAAACGGGGAGCGTGGCCCCGCGACGGGACGTTTCAGGTGGGCGAAAAAATGCGAGCAAAAACAGCGCTGACGCTACTGTGCATGGGGTTGTTTTCGCAATTTTGCGTTGGCGCGGAGGCGCAGACGGCGGCCCCCGGCGTCAGGCTGGCGCAGGCAACTGCACCGGACGACATCCCGCCGCCGCGCAAGCGGCACCCCGCGCGCCTGCGCGTCACGCCCTATTACAGCCCTGACGGCGTCTACCCGCGCTACAATCCGGGTCCCAATGCGGTCCGTGAATGCAACGCGACCTATGTGCAGGAATTCCGCCCGAGCGGCACCGTGATCGTGCCGCGCGTGAGCTGCCATTGGCGCCCCGGCTAAGGCGGCGCGTGAGCTCTTGAGGTGATCATGGCGAGATGGATTGCAGGGGCCGTTGTCGCCGCGCTTGCCACTGGCCTGCCTTGCGCGTCAGCGGCACATCGGGTGGCGATCCCAGAGGCCTCGGCCGGGATTGCGGTCTTCGATGTGCGACGGCCCGCGCGCACCACCATCGCGCCGCCCCTCGTGCGCCGTGATCCCCGCTACTACGCGCGGCCCGTCCATTATCGTCCCTATCCCTACGGCGTGCCCGCACCTTTCGTGTTCGGCTACGGCCCGTTCTGGTGACGCGCTAGCCGGCGGGCGCAAATCCCTTGACCAGCAGCACGGTCGCCTCTGCGCCCGCCTTGCGGTCGCGCGAGATCTCCTCGTAGTCCGCTGAGTTCGAGAAGGCGAGGAAGGCGGTCTCGTCGGGAAACGACATCATGACAAGCTTGTCGTGCGGCCATGTTCCTTCCAGCACGCGTGGGTGTTCATCGGCGGCGAGCAGCCGGCCGTCGAACTTCCTGAACACGTCGAAGAACCGCGCCTGGTAGCGGTCATAGGCCGCGCGGTCCGTCATCTTGAGCTGCGCGATTGCGTAGACGGTCATTCCTCAAAGCTCCTCTCGTCGCGGCACCGCGTCGCAGCGCGGAGCCCGGCTTCGTTCATTCATGGCGCGTTCACATCGCTGACCGCAATTTAATCTTGGGAGCGACTGCAATTGAACAGGGATGACGCGGGGCCGGGAACGAGCATCGCAACTCCGCTGTCCAGATTCAGGGAGAATTTCCATGCTGAGGACTTTAAGTCCCAGGGCAAGCGCGATGCGCCTGCTCGGGATTGCGGCCGCCGCGACGCTGATGCTGACGGCCGGCACCGCGCGTCAGGCTGAAGCGCTGACCTTGATCAATCCGGCGACGTCACCGGCGACGAAGGCGGCGACCGACGACCTCGTCACGCAGGTTCGCCACGGCGGCGGCGGACATGGCGGGGGCGGACATTTTCACGGCGGCGGCGGTTTCCGCGGTGGCGGCTTCCATGGTGGTGGAGGACATATCGGCGGTTTCCGCGGCGGCGGATTTCATGGCGGCCATGTCGGCGGCTTCCGCGCCGCGCCGGCCTTCCATGGTGGTGGCTATCGCTATGGTGGCGTTCACCGCTATGGCGGATTTCATCGCTACGGGATCTATCGGCCGCACTACGGCCACCGCCACTTCCACCGGCGCTATTATGTCGGCGGCTACTATCCCTACTACCACCATCCACGCCGCTGCCGGATCATCTGGACCTATTACGGCCCGCGCCGCATCTGCCGCTGGCATCGCTGGCACCATCCGTATCGGTACTGGTAGCGGAAACTATTCCGGACGCGTCATGGCCGGACTTGTCCCGGCCATCCACGTTCTGGCGCCTATGTCGGAGCGCGTAGCTACAGCCAATCCTTCAGCTTCCACGACGAAGCCTTCCACCGCATCAGATTGTCCAGCTTCCACTGCTTGAACATCGCCGGCGGCCAGCGGCTGAGTTTCGAGGTCTCCTCGACCTCCGGCTTGGCGACGATACGCAAGGGTGCCGCGCGCCGGCGGTGCTGGCGCGTGGCCTCGCCGATCAGGTCGACATATTCCGGCTTGTTGGCCATGGCTCTCGTCCTCGCGAAACCTCGCGAGGGCGAGAGTGTCAGGCGATCGTTTAACGGCGGTTTGCCGCGATCGCTACAATTGCTGGGATTGGCTTAGCGCCAGTCCCGGACGTCGACGAAGTGACCGGCGATCGCTGCCGCTGCGGCCATCGCCGGCGACACCAGATGGGTGCGGCCCTTGAAGCCCTGGCGGCCCTCGAAATTGCGGTTCGAGGTCGAGGCGCAGCGCTCTTCCGGGGCCAGCTTGTCGGGGTTCATCGCGAGGCACATCGAGCAGCCCGGCTCGCGCCATTCGAAACCAGCCTTGATGAAGATCTTGTCGAGACCTTCAGCCTCGGCCTGCTCCTTCACGAGGCCCGAGCCCGGCACCACCATGGCATTGACGTTGGCCGAAACCGTCTTGCCTTCCGCGATCTTCGCGGCGGCGCGCAGATCCTCGATGCGGCCATTGGTGCAGGAGCCGATGAAGATGCGGTCGACCTTGATGTCGGTGATCTTCGTTCCCGCGGTCAGGCCCATGTATTTCAGCGCGCGATGCTTGGAGATGCGCTTGGCCTCGTCCGCAATCTTATCAGGATCGGGAACGAATCCGGTCACCGAGATCACGTCCTCGGGGCTGGTACCCCAGGTCACGATCGGCGGCAGCTTGGCGGCGTCGAGGCGCAGCTCGTGGTCGAAATGCGCGCCGTCGTCGGAGCGCAGCTTCTCCCAATAACGCATCGCCGCATCCCAGTCCGCGCCCTTCGGCGCCTTCGGCCGGCCGCGCAGGAAGTCGAACGCCTTCTGGTCCGGCGCGACGAGGCCGGCGCGGGCGCCGCCTTCGATCGACATGTTGCAGACCGTCATGCGGCCTTCCATGCTGAGCGCGCTGATCGCGTCGCCGGCGTATTCCAGCACATAACCGGTGCCGCCCGCGGTGCCGATCTCGCCGATGATGGCGAGGATGATGTCCTTGCCCGTCACGCCGTCAGGCAATTTGCCGTCGACGGTAACGCGCATGTTCTTCGCCTTCTTCTGGATCAGCGTTTGCGTCGCCAGCACGTGCTCGACCTCGGACGTGCCGATGCCGTGCGCGAGCGCGCCGAACGCGCCATGCGTCGAGGTGTGGCTGTCACCGCAGACGATGGTGGTGCCGGGCAGCGTGAAGCCCTGCTCGGGGCCGATGACGTGGACGACGCCCTGGCGCTTGTCGAACTCGTTGTAATATTCGATGCCGAATTCCCTGGCGTTCTCGGCCAGCGCCTTGATCTGCTCGATGCTCTCCGGATCAGGATTCGGCTTGGTGCGATCGGTGGTCGGCACGTTGTGGTCGACGACGGCGAGCGTCTTCTCCGGCGCGTGGACCTTGCGCCCGGTGGCGCGCAGGCCTTCGAATGCCTGGGGCGAGGTCACCTCGTGCACCAGGTGGCGATCGATATAGAGTAGGCAGGTGCCGTCCTCGGCTTCGTGCACCAGATGGTCGTTCCAGATCTTGTCGTACAATGTGGTGGGCTTGGACATGAGCGTCAGCTCCGAAGAATGTGTGAAGCGGGTAAGCGCGCATCGCGCGGGCAACAAAATCGTCAGCGCAGCCTGTTAGGCTGCGGGACTAAGCTCTGACGTTGCCGAGGTCGCGAAGCGGCCGAAGAACCGGCCAGGCAGCCGCGAGCGATCGTCGATGACGATGCGCTGGACGGGGGCGAAGCTGGTCAGATCTGGAAACATTCCAGGAATATATAGCAGGCCGAACTGGAATCGCGAGTGGTTTGAAGCGCACGGCTGACGCAACAAAAAAGCGCGGAGCCGAGCCCCGCGCTTTCGAAAACGTGCCTGGAGAAGCGAGGCTTACTCGTTGACGGCAGCCTTGGCGTGCTCGGTCTTCTCGACGATGCGGGCCGACTTGCCGCGCAGGTTGCGGAGGTAATAGAGCTTGGCGCGACGCACCTTGCCGCGGCGCACCACCTTGATCGAATCGATCATCGGCGACATCACCGGGAACACGCGCTCCACGCCTTCGCCGTAGGAGATCTTGCGCACGGTGAAGCTCTCGTTGAGGCCACCGCCGGAACGGCCGATGCAGACGCCTTCATAGGCCTGCACGCGGGTGCGGTCGCCTTCGACGACCTTCACGTTGACGATCACGGTGTCGCCGGGACCGAATTCCGGAATGTCCTTGCCGGCGGACAGCTTGTCGAATTGCTCTTGCTCGAGCTGCTTGATCAGGTTCATGGGGTAATCTCCATCGGCGCGCCCAGCCCTGGAAACGGGGGGCTGCGCAAAATTCGTCTATCCAGCCATTGCGGATTTGGCCGCTGCTATAAGGCAAGCCGGAGCGTTTGTCACCCGTCTGTCTTGTTTTTTGGCGTTTTTTGGCGACCGGACCGATTCGCCGGCTTGGGCGGGATCTGGGCCCATAAATCCGGCCGACGGGCTGCCGTCAGGGCCTCGGATTGCGCCCGGCGCCAGCTGGCGACCTTGGCGTGGTCGCCGGAGGTCAGGATCTCGGGGATCGGAACTCCCTCGAACAGCTGCGGGCGGGTGTATTGGGGGTATTCCAAGAGGCCATCGGAGAAGCTTTCCTCGGTTCCCGAGGCCTCCTTGCCCATCACCCCCGGCAGCAGCCGCACGCAGGCGTCGATCAGGGCCAGGGCTGCGATTTCACCGCCGGACAGCACGTAATCGCCGATCGAGACCTCCTCCAGGCCGCGACCGTCGATCACCCGCTGGTCGATCCCCTCGAACCGCCCGCAGACGATCAGGGGGCCGGGGCCCTTGGCGAGGTCCGCAACGAGTGTCTGGGTCAATGGCCGACCGCGCGGGCTCATCAGCAGGCGAGGCCGGTCGGATGCGATCTCGGCGGCATCGATGGCCGCCGCCAAGACATCCGCCCGCAGCACCATGCCCGGCCCGCCGCCGGCCGGGGTGTCGTCGACGCTGCGGTGACGGTCGGTGGCGGAAGCGCGGATGTCCCGCGCCTCGATCTCCCACAGTCCCGAGGCGAGCGCCCGTCCGGCGAGGCTCACGCCGAGCGGTCCCGGAAACATCTCCGGAAACAGCGTCAGCACCGTCGCGCGCCAGGGTGAAGGGTTTGCCATTGCAGTCAGCTTAGCCAAAAACCACGGCCCGTGGTTATGGGTCCCCGCGTTCGCGGGGACGACCCGTGGAGAGAGCTTCGCCTCGCTCCTCCCCCTCGACCTCCTGCGGCAGCGCGATCACGACGCGGCCGCCTTCGAGGTCGACCTCCGGCACCACCGCGTTCGAGAACGGCAGCAGCAGCGTCGTGCCCTTGGGTGGAGCGATCTCGATGATGTCGCCGGCGCCGAAATTATGGATCGCGAGCACGCGACCGAGCGCGTCGCCATCGGTGGTGACGGCGTCGAGCCCGATCAGATCGGTGTGGTAATATTCATCCTCGTCCGTCGCGGGCAGCTTGTCGCGCGCGACGTAGAGTTCGATGCCGTTGAGGCGCTCGGCCTCATCGCGGGTCGTGACGCCCTTGAACGTCGCGACCAGATGGTCCCTGGCTTCGCGCGCCGTCGCGACCTCGAACTGGCGCTTGCCGTCCTTGGACAGAAGCGGGCCGTAATGCCTGACGGCAAAGGGATCCTCGGTGAAGGTCCACAATTTGACCGCACCGCGCACTCCATGCGCGGCGCCGATCCGCGCGACGCAGACCAGCGCCGACATGATCTCCCCTTAGCCCTTCGCGGCGGCTTCGGCCTGCGCCTTGCGCTCCTTGCGCGGCACGGCCTTCTCGGGGTTGTTGCGCGCTTCGCGCTTCTTGACGCCGGCAGCATCGAGGAAACGCGCCACGCGGTCCGACGGCTGCGCGCCCTTGGCGAGCCAGGCCTTGACCTTGTCCATGTCGAGCTTCAGGCGGGTCTCGTTGTCCTTCGGCAGCAGCGGGTTGAAATAGCCGAGACGCTCGATGAAGCGGCCATCGCGGGGGAAGCGCGAATCGGCGACGACGATGTGATAGACGGGACGCTTCTTGGTGCCTGCGCGGGCGAGGCGGATGACGACGGACATCTAGTTCTCCTTCAAAGTACAGTTTGTTCGGTTGATTGGCATTTTCGCGCCGCGCGGGACATTGACGACCCCCACGACGAATTCCTCATTTCTTCTTGCCGGGAAAGCCGCCGAGCCCCGGCAGGGTCGGCTTGCCGCTGAGGCCCGTAAGCCCCGGCAAATTCGGGAGGCCCGAGCGAAGCCCAGGCGGCAGGTCTTTCGGCAGGCTGGGCAGACCTTGTCCACCACCGGCCTGCATCTTCTCCTGCATCGCCTTCATCTCTTCGGGCGAAGGCATCTTCATGCCGCCGCCAAAGCCCATCGCCTGCGCGATGCCGGCGAGCGGGCCGCGCTTGCCCGAGCCCATGGCCTTCATCACGTCGGCCATGTTCCGGTGCATCTTGAGCAGCTTGTTGACCTGCTCGACGCTCTGGCCGCTGCCCGAGGCGATCCGCTTCTTGCGGCTGGCCTTGAGCAGGTCCGGATGACGGCGCTCGTCGCGCGTCATGGAATCGATGATCGCGACCTGGCGCTTCAGGATCTTGTCGTCGATGCCGGCCGCGGCGATCTGGTTCTTCATCTTGGAGATGCCGGGCATCATGCCCATCAGCCCGCTGATGCCGCCCATATTGGCCATCTGCGACAGCTGCTCGCGCATGTCGTTGAGGTCGAACTGACCCTTGCGCATGCGCTCGGCGGTGCGCGCGGCCTTTTCGGCGTCGATATTCGCGGCGGCGCGCTCGACCAGCGAGACCACGTCGCCCATGCCGAGGATGCGGCCGGCGATACGGTCGGGGTGGAAATCTTCCAGCGCATCGGTCTTTTCGCCGGTGCCGATCAGCTTGATCGGCTTGCCGGTGACGGCGCGCATCGATAGCGCGGCGCCGCCGCGGCCGTCGCCGTCAACGCGTGTCAGCACGATGCCGGTGAGGCCGACGCGTTCGTCGAACGCGCGCGCGAGGTTCACGGCATCCTGGCCGGTGAGGCTGTCGGCGACCAGCAGCACTTCATGCGGATTGGCCGCGGCTTTGATCGCGGCAGCCTCCGCCATCATCTCTTCGTCGAGCGTGGTGCGGCCGGCGGTGTCGAGCAGCACGACGTCGTAGCCGCCGAGCTTGCCGGCTTCCAGCGCGCGCTTGGCAATCTGCGGCGGCTGCTGTCCCGCGACGATCGGCAGCGTCGGAATGTCGAGATCGCGGCCGAGCACGGCCAGCTGTTCCATCGCCGCCGGACGGTAGACGTCGAGCGAAGCCATCAGCACCTTGCGCTTGTCGCGCTGGACCAGGCGGCGGGCGAGCTTTGCGGTGGTGGTGGTTTTACCGGAGCCTTGCAGGCCGACCATCATGATCGGCACCGGCGGCACGGAATTGACGTCGATGGTCTGGCTTTCGGCGCCGAGCGTGTTGATCAGCTCGTCATGGACGATCTTGACCACCATCTGGCCGGGGGTCACCGACTTGACGACGGTGGCGCCGATCGCCTGCTCGCGGACGCGCTCGGTGAAGCTGCGGACCACCTCGAGGGCGACGTCGGCCTCCAGCAGCGCGCGGCGCACCTCGCGCATCGCGGCGTCGACATCCTTTTCGGTCAGCGCACCGCGCCCCGTCAGACGATCGAGAATTCCGCCAAGCCGTTCCGACAGATTGTCGAACAATGAAGTTGTCCTGTTGCTGTCCCCCAGATGGAGGAGCGCTCCGTTACTCTCCGCTGTCATGCCGCGCGAAGGCGGGGCATCCAGTACGCCGCGGCACCTCGGTTCTAGCCGAGCCGCCTCTGGAATACTGGATCCCCCGCCTCCGCGGGGGATGACCACTTCCTCAGGCCAAACGATCTTCCAAACACCTTTACGCCCGAGGGCGCACAGCGCTGTCGGGCGTTGACCTCCGGCCTCGAGGGCCGGTCGGCGGGTCGAAAAGAAAGCCTTTCCGAGAAAGTAGCGGGGTTAAACGCCGCTCCCGCCCAAAAGTCAAGGAAAGTTAGGGTGCGGGCGCCCCTCCGCCATGGCAACACCTTGAAAATATGGCCTTTTCCGGCGACGGGTTCCCTTTTCGGCAGCTCCGCCCATATAGCGGTGATGTCTTACCGTACCGACCGTTTCTAAAAGCCCGCCGTGCCGATCACCCGCCGCCGCCTGTTCGGACTGCTTGCCGGCGCCGGCGCGCTGGTCGGCGTGCCCTCGCTCTGGATGTCCTACATGAAAACCTATGACGGCCCGGTCTCCGACCATTTCGACGGCCTGACCTTTTTCGATCCGGACGGTGCACCGCCAAAGTCGCTGCGCGAGGTGCTGCGCTGGCAGCTCGGCGGCAAGCGGAAGCGCGCCGAATGGCCGGATTGGGCTCCCAGCCCCCATGCCGACACCCCGCCGGCGCGGGTCGATGGCGATCGGTTGCGGCTCTCTTTCGTCGGCCACGCCAGTTGGCTGATCCAGACCGGCGGCCTCAACATTCTGGTCGATCCCGTCTGGTCGGAGCGGGTCTCGCCGGTCAGCTTCGCCGGGCCGAAGCGGCACAACGATCCCGGCATCGCGTTCGAGAAGCTGCCGAAGATCGATGTCGTCCTGGTCTCGCACGGTCATTACGATCATCTCGACATCGCGACGCTGTCACGGCTCACCAAGAATTTTGCCCCGCGCGTGGTCACCCCGCTCGGCAACGATGTGACGATGCGCAGCTGGGATTCCATGATCAAGGTGGAAGCCTTCGATTGGCACGACCGCGTCGATCTCGGTGGCGGCATCGCCGTGCACCTGGTGCCGACAAGGCACTGGACGGCGCGCGGCATGTTCGATCGCAACAAGGCGCTGTGGGCGAGCTTCGTGCTGGAGACGCCGGCCGGCAAAATCTACGTCGTCTGCGATTCCGGCTATGGCGATGGCAGGCATTTCCGCCGCGTCGCCGAGAAGCACGGCAAGCTGCGTCTCGCCATCCTCCCCATCGGCGCCTACGAGCCGCGCTGGTTCATGCGCGACCAGCACATGAATCCGGAAGATGCGGTGAAGGCGCTGGCCGATTGCGGCGCCGAGGCCGCGCTCGGGCATCATCACGGCACGTTCCAGCTGACGGATGAAGCGATCGACGCGCCGGCGAAGGCGCTGGTCGAGGCGCTCGATGCGGCGAAGATTCCGCAGGAGCGGTTCGTGGCGATGAAGCCGGGGCAGGTGGTGGAGATCTAGGTCCCGTCCCCCTGAACCCGGCGGCGCGACGAGTTCGTGCGGCTCTGCGTCGTTGAACCCAAAAGCCCATGACGCAACAAAACACCATGGATTTGGTCGGAAGACCTTGATCGATGGATGGAGCCGGCCTGTGGGATTTTTGCTGAGAATTGTGCTTGCAGCTGCTCTCGTGAGCCTTGCTCCAGCCGCCGCCCGGGCGAAGGACCCCGTCGCGTCTCCTGCCGTGCAGAAGGAGTTCGATGGCTTCATCGAGAAGTTTCGTGCGGCGCTGAAGGCAAACGACTCCGCTGCCGTCGCCGGTATGACGCGATTGCCGTTCATGAACGACAAAGCAATTCGCGACGCCGCGCAATTTGCCGCCAAGACCTATCGGACAGAGTTCACGGCGAAGAATCGCGCGTGTCTCCAGCGCGGCAAGGCCGTCTACAGTCGTGATGACTATAAAAACGACAGTTACTTCATCTTCTGCGGCGATCTCATCTTCGTCTTTAGCAAGACGCCCGCGGGGTTTCTTTTTACCGATATCAGCGTGAATGACTGATCGGGCAGGTGGTGGCGATTTAGCTCCGCGCTCGCCACACATGCAGCTCGTCGTCCCGGACAAGCGCGCCTAAGCGCGCGCAGATCCGGGACCCATAACCACAGGGAGGAGTTTGGCGAAGACTCGGAGTTGCCTATGTCGCGTCACAACCACTCCCTGTGGTTATGGGTCCCCGCGTTCGCGGGGACGACAACTGCGGCAGTGTGCCTCTTACTGCCCCTGCTTGATGGCCCAGCTCACATTCACCGTCACCGACAGCGTCTCCTCACCCGGGGCGATCGCGGCGGGGGCGGCCTGCGGAGCTATCGCCATCCTCGCCTTGAACAGCGGCACCGGAGCGCCGCCCTCGGACACGCTCAGCGGGGCGCCCAGCGTAACGCCGGTGGCCTTGGCATAGATCTCCGCCTTGCGGCGGGCGTCCGCCACTGCCTGCTCACGCGCCTCGTCGAGCAGCTTTGAGGCCTGCGTCACTTCGAACGAGATGTTGCCGATGTCGTTGGCGCCGGCGCCGACCAGCGTGTCGATGATGCCGGCCACCTTGGTGACGTCGCGGATCTTGACGGTAACGCGATTAGAGGCGCGGAAGCCGACCACCGGGGATGCGCCGGTGGATTTGTTCTGGCCATATTGCGGCTGCAGCGACAGGCGCGAGGTCTGGTAATCCTTCTCGGCGATCCCGGCGCCCTTCAGCGCCAGCAGCACCTTGCCCATCGCGGCGTTGTTGGCGTCGGACGCTTCCTTCGCCGTCTTGGCGTCGTTGGCGACACCGGCATCGATCTGCGCCAGATCCGGCGCGACCGAAACATTGGCTTCGCCGCTCACCGAAATGGCGGCTGGAAAGTCATCAGCGAGAGCAGGCGTCGCCAGCAAGGTGGCGAAAACGGCGGCAAACGACGTAACGAGGACGGCAGGCTTTTTCATCAGTCTCACTTCAGCGGCACGAAAACGTTGATCACGAGCTTGTCCTCAGCGGTCTTCAGGGGATCGGTGAGGTACTCCTCGATGAAGGTGTCCTTGGCTTCCAGCCTCTTGTCGTCGAGGTGATTGGTGATCGCCTCATAGGTGTTGTCCATGTTGTCGTAGGAACCGCGGTGGACGAACTTCAATGCCTTGCCTTCCGGCGATTTGCCGATGCTCATGTCCTTGAGCAGGCTCTTGGGATCCTGATCGACCGGGATCTCGGCGAGGAAGGTGAAACCGGTGTCGTCGGTCGAGGTGTAGACGATCATCGAATTGCCGGCGTGCTTGATGCCTTGCTTGTCCAGCAGCGTGTTCAGCGCCTTGAAGGCGTCGACCAGCGTGTCGAAGGCCGAATCCCAATT
>NZ_JXDL01000001.1:4865323-4875614 GCF_001590795.1 Bradyrhizobium sp. AT1 | reverse complement strand
CCGATGGGGCCGGCGAGGGGCTTGCCGAGGCCGCCGGTGCCGGGCTTGCGGTTGCCGGGCTCGGCGTTTGCGCCAGAGAGCCGGGCAGGCCAAACGACAAGGCCGCTGCCGGGATCAGCGCGGCCAGAGCGAGACGACGAAACCTGAACATTTTATTCTCCCCAAGGCCTTAGCCACCAAGGCCTAAATCCGTCTTTGCGCCCGGCCGCGCCCCGGTCCGCGCGAACGCGCCGTTCTAACACGCGAGCGCGGAATTCGTCCCATGACAGATGCGTCATGGCAGATCTCTTGGCCGACCTCTGGCGACCGCCGGCAAAACACTGGCCAAGCCGGCAAGGATCGCCATATAAGACAGGCGAAATTCGGGAATTTTCATGAGCGCGCTGGCCAATCACGCATTTGCCAAGATGAACGGCATCGGCAACGAGATCGTCGTTGTCGACATGCGCGATTCCGCAGGCAAGGTGACGCCGGACGACGCCCGCGCGGTGGCGTCCGCCAATGGCGGCGTGGCCTACGACCAGCTCATGGTGTTGCAGAAGCCGCGCCTCGACGGCACCGAGGCCTTCATCAGCATCTACAACAATGACGGCTCGGAAGCCGGCGCCTGCGGTAATGGCATGCGCTGCGTGGTCCGCCGCATCTTCGAGAAGAACGGGCAGACCGCTGCGACGTTCGAGACCGCGGCCGGCTTGCTCAATGCCTGGCAGGGCCCGGCGCCCGATCTCTACACCGTCGACATGGGCGCGCCGAAGTTCGGCTGGCAGGACATTCCGCTGGCGGAAGAGTTCCGCGACACCCGCTACATCGAATTGCAGATCGGGCCGATCGACAATCCGATCCTGCATTCGCCGTCCGTGGTGAGCATGGGCAATCCGCATGCGATCTTCTGGGTCGACGACGTCAATGCCTACGATCTCGAACGCTTCGGTCCGCTGCTGGAAAACCATCCGATCTTCCCGGAGCGCGCCAACATCACGCTCGCCCATATCGTCGATCCCGAGCACATCACCATCCGCACCTGGGAGCGCGGTGCCGGCCTGACCCGGGCCTGCGGTTCGGCCGCCTGCGCCACGGCCGTCGCCGCCGCGCGCCTGAAGCGGGCCGAGCGCAATGTCGAGATCACGCTGCCCGGCGGCAAGCTCGGCATCGAATGGCGCGAGCGCGACGACCACGTGCTGATGACGGGCACCGCGACCTTCGAATATGAGGGCCGATTCGATCCGGCGCTGTTCGCGCCGGCCGCCTGATGGCCGTCGACATCGTCACCTTCGGCTGCCGCCTCAATGCTTTCGAGGCCGAGGTGATCCGCCGCGAGGCGGAAGGCGCCGGCCTCGTCGATACCATCGTCATCAACAGCTGTGCCGTCACCAACGAAGCGGTGGCGCAGGCGCGGCAATCGATCCGCAAATTGAAGCGCGAGCGCCCCTCGGCGCGCATCGTTGTCACCGGCTGCGCGGCGCAGACGCAAAGCGGCATGTTCGCCGACATGGCCGAGGTCGATCGAATCGTCGGCAATGACGACAAGATGCGCGCGTCTGCGTGGCAGGAGACGCGCAGCGCTTTCGATCTTGGCGCCAGCGAAAAAATCGCCGTCAGCGACATCATGGCCGTGAAGGAGATGGCGCCGCATCTCATCGACGGCTATGCGAGCGGCCTGCCGCGCGTGTTCGTGCAGGTGCAGAACGGCTGCGATCACCGCTGCACCTTCTGCATCATCCCCTATGGCCGCGGCAATTCGCGTTCGGTGCCGATGGGCGCGGTGGTCGAGCAGGTGCGCAACCTTGCCGAGCGCGGCCATGCCGAGATCGTGCTGACCGGTGTCGACCTCACCAGCTACGGCGCTGATCTGCCCGGCGCACCGAAGCTCGGCCTGTTGACCAGGCAGATCTTGCGTCACGTGCCGGAGCTGAAGCGACTGCGCATCTCCTCGATCGATTCGATCGAGGCGGACGACGATCTGCTCGAGGCCATCGCCGATGATGCGCGGCTGATGCCGCATCTGCATCTGTCGCTGCAATCGGGCGACGACATGATTTTGAAGCGCATGAAGCGGCGGCATTCGCGGCAGGATGCGATCACCTTCTGCGACCAGGTCCGCCGGCTGCGTCCGGATATCGTCTTCGGCGCCGACATCATCGCGGGCTTTCCGACCGAGAGCGAGGAGATGTTCTCGCGCTCGCTCGATCTCGTCGACGAATGCGGCCTGACGTTCCTGCATGTCTTCCCCTATTCGCCACGCCCCGGCACGCCGGCCGCAAAGATGCCGCAGGTGGCGGGCGGTGCGATCAAGGAGCGCGCGAAGCGGCTGCGTGCGGCGGGTGAAGCGGCCTTGCGCCAGCGGCTACAAGCCGAGGTGGGCAAGACGCGCGAGGTGTTGATCGAGAGTGAGGCGCAGGGCCGCACGGAGCACTATCTCCCGGTGGCGATTGCGGGCGAGCGCGTGGGAAGCGTCGTACCGCGGACGATTACCGGCAGTGATGGCGAGCGGCTGACTGTGTAGTCGGGCGGCGGCAAGGCACACCGCGCTTGTCGTCCCTGCGCACGCAGGGACCCATACCGCGCGATCTATCGTGTGTGGATGATCGAAGTACTGAGCGACTAGTCGTCGTCAAACTGCTCCCTGTGGTTATGGGTCCCTGCGTGCGCAGGGACGACACCGGGGGTGGGATGCAGTTGTGCTCAAAGCAACGCGCCCTTACGACGCCCTGACCTGCCAGAACCGCAGCGTCCGCTTTGCATTCTCCGGCGTCATGTGCGCGTAATGCCCTTGCGCCCTTGCGAGATCCGCCGGCTTCATGGCGCCGGTCGCAAAACGGCTTTCGAGCACGGCGGTGGTGGTTTCCCAGCTGAGCTGCGCTGCCTTGCACGGCACCAGGAGGCCGTCGTCGCGCAGGCTCTGCATCAGCGGGCGAATCACTTCGACGGTCGATCCGGACAGCGCCGCCAGCGCTGCGGCGGTTTCCTCATAGCGACGCTGCTTGGCGAAGCCGAACAACGCTGCCTCGTTGAGCTGGCCGGTGGCCTTGAGCATGGCGATCGCTCGTTTGGCGCCTTCGAAGTCGCGAACGCCCGACATCTCGCGCTCGACGCCGACGGCGATGGCGGAGATCGCGCTCTGGATCTCCTCGAACAGATGCGGCGGCGCGCGCGACAACAGGCGGCTGCGCACGACGTCGGTTGCCGAGCGCAGCAATTGGCGGCGCAGCTCCGACGGCAGGTCGACGCGGACGCCGACGCTGACGGCAAGCTCGGGATCCGCCTCGGCCTGGGCGACCATGACGGCAAAGCCGTTTCCGGAGACGCGCGCGCCTGGATTGGCGGCGAGCTTGCGGCTGACGCTGGGATAGCGGCGCGCCAGCAAAGCGTCGGTGACGATCTCCTTCAGCCACCAGCGGCCGGCCATCGCGAGCAGATGCGGCTCGCCCTTAGCTGAGGCGATCTTCACCAGCTCGCCGTCGTCGAGGCGGGCGGATTCCTGCAGCACGGGCCCGGCAATGCGGATCTCGTCATTGCTGGCGAGGCGGCGGATCACGGAGGGCGGCGCCTGCGCGACCGGCGCCAATTGCGCGCTGATCTCGGCGAGCGCGATCCGCGAGCCCATGTCGGCCAGCGCACGGAGCTCGATGGTGCCGATCAGGCGATCGAGCACCTCGTCGAACAGCGCGATCTGCTCGTCGTCGAAACTGCCGGCGGAGGCAAGGAAGAGGTCGGTGACGCGGCGGGCGGTTGCCAGGCCCTTTTCCGGCGAGCCGGTGCGAATTGCGGATTCGACCTCGTCGATGATCGATAGCCCGGCCGTAGACATGACGCGTTGCTCGTCCTGAGCGAAATGACGGAAGCTTGTTCTAAGCAACCGTCATCATGAGGGACGAGGACTGAAGGTTTCGTAAACCATGGGCGGAGGGCTTGGCGAGCTTCCGCCGCGAATGCAGTGCGCTCCCTCCCCCGCTTGCGGGGGAGGGCTGGGGAGAGGGGTGTCTCCGCAACGGGATAGTCCCCAAGAGGACAAAGCCCTCACCCGGATCGCTTCGCGATCCGACCTCTCCCGCTAGCGGGAGAGGTGAACGACAGCGGCACCTATTCCCCGTTCCAGCCGCAGGCCCTCAGCTTCTCGTGCATATGGGGCGGGGCCGGCGCCACGACGCGGACCGGGTCCTTGTTGCGGGAGATCGGCACCACGATCTCGCGGGAGTGCAGGTGCAGCTTCGGCTCGCCGAAGCGCGGGCCGTTGCCGTAAATGTTATCGCCGAAGATCGGCCAGCCGGTCGCGGAGGAATGCACGCGCAATTGATGGGTCCGCCCGGTCACCGGTTCCATGGCGAGCCAGGTGAAACCGTCGCCGCGGCCCATCACTTTCCAGTTGGTGATCGCCTTCTGGCCTTCGGGGTCGGGCTTCTGCCACCAGCCGCGCTCGGCATTGAGCCGGCCGAGCGGCATGTCGATGGTGCCTTCGTCCTCAGTGGGGCCGCCCTCGACCACGGTCCAATAGGTCTTGCCGATCTTGCCGTGCTTGAAGAGCAGGCCGAGCGAGGCGGTCGCCTTGCGATGGCGGCCGAGAACGAGGCAGCCGGAGGTGTCCTTGTCGAGCCGGTGGGCCAACACCGGCGGCCGCGGCAGGCCGAAGCACAGCGCCTGGAAGGAATCCTCCAGATTGGCGCCGCCCTTGGGACCACGATGCACCGGCAGGCCGGCCGGCTTGTCGATGATCAGCATCAAGCCGTCGCGATGGAGCACGCGGGCCAGGATCTCGTCGGCGGACAATTGGGGAACATCGAGCAATTGCAGGACTTTCGGTCAAGTCTTTCGTTTGGAAGCCGGAACGGCTAACACACCGCCACCATGAACGATACCACGTCAGATCCCCCCAAGTTGAGCTGGTGGCGCCGCCTGTCCAACGGGCTGAAGCGCACCTCGTCCTCGCTCGGGACCGCGGTCGCCGACCTCGTGACCAAGCGCAAGCTGGACCGCGCCATGCTCGACGACATCGAGGACGTGCTGCTGCGCGCCGACCTCGGCACGTCCGTCGCGGTCCGGATCGCGGACGCGGTCGGCACCGGCCGCTACGACAAGGCGATCTCGGCGGACGAGGTCAAGGACGTCGTCGCGACCGAGGTCGAGAAGGTGTTGTCGCCGGTGGCAAAGCCGCTCGTGATCGACGCGGCGAAGAAGCCGTTCGTCATTCTCGTGGTCGGGGTCAACGGCTCCGGCAAGACCACCACGATCGGCAAGCTGTCGCAGAAATTCGCCTCCGAAGGCCGCAAGGTGATGCTGGCCGCCGGCGATACGTTTCGCGCGGCAGCGATCGAGCAGCTCAAGGTGTGGGGCGAGCGCACCAAGACGCCCGTCATCGCTGGGGCGCAAGGCTCGGATTCGGCGAGCCTCGCCTTCAACGCGCTCACCGCGGCGAAGGAGCAGGGCATCGACGTGCTCTTGATCGACACGGCCGGCCGCTTGCAGAACAAGGCCGAGCTGATGAACGAGCTCGAAAAGGTTGTGCGCGTGATCCGCAAGGTGGATGACACTGCGCCGCATGCCGTGCTGCTGGTGCTCGACGCCACCGTCGGCCAGAATGCGCTGTCGCAGGTCGAGGCGTTCCATCGCACTGCCGGGGTCACCGGCCTCGTGATGACCAAGCTCGACGGCACAGCGCGCGGCGGCATCCTGGTGGCGCTCGCGGAAAAATTCAAACTGCCGGTGCATTTCATCGGCGTCGGCGAAGGCGTCGACGATCTCGCGCCGTTCACCGCGCGCGACTTCGCCCGCGCCATCGCCGGAATCGAAAGCTAGAGATGGACAAGACCCAGCCGCATCCGCTGTTCAAGCTCGCGACCGAGCTCGGTCCGCTACTCGTGTTCTTCTTCGTCAACGCGAAGTTCAATCTGTTCGCGGCCACCGGCGCCTTCATGGTCGCGATCGTGGCGGCGATGGTGGCGTCCTACGTGGTGACGCGCCACATCCCGATCATGGCGATCGTGACGGGCGTGGTCGTGCTGGTGTTCGGCACGCTGACGCTGGTGCTGCACGACGAGACCTTCATCAAGCTCAAGCCGACCATCATCTATGGCCTGTTTGCCGCGATCCTCGGCGGCGGCCTGTTGTTCGGCCGCTCCTTCATCGCCGTGATGTTCGACCAGATGTTCAATCTGACGCCGCAGGGCTGGCGCATCCTTACGCTGCGCTGGGCGCTGTTCTTCGCCGGCATGGCGGTGCTGAACGAGATCGTCTGGCGCACGCAGAGCACGGACTTCTGGGTGAACTTCAAGGTGTTCGGCGTCACGCCGATCACGATGATCTTCGCCATCGCCCAGATGCCGCTGACCAAGCGCTATCACCTCGAGCCGGTGTCGCTGGAGGCGAGCGAGGCCGAAGCGGGAGATGTCCGGAAGGGATAGGCAGCTCCGCCCACACCGGCCGAACGGCGACGCCTATTCACGCTGGCGTGCACTGCACGCGGCGCGGCGGATCGGATCGTGCGACCCATCCGACGGGTTTCTTCATCGCTCTGTAACCGCAAGCTGAGATTCTTCAGCTCTCGACCTTGTCGGAACGGTCGCAGGCGATAGCCTCTGGTCGTGAAGAGAGAGGATCGCACGCCGGAGGGCCCGGTGGTGAGCGCAAAACAGGACCACGCCGCTGAACACCTGATTCAGTACCTCCGGCAGCTCGCTCCGCAGGTTCGGCGCCGTCTGCTTGCCGAACTGGAACGGCTGCATCTCCTCGGTGAGGACATTCCGCATTCAGAGCCCCTGATCGCGGCGCTGCGTGCCGAGTTTCGCAACACGGGCCAGAATCACTATCGCGTCGGAAATCCCTCGCGCTACTTCTTCGAGCCGATCGAGCCGGTTCTGGTGGATAGCGCCCCGGAGCGCGCCAATAGCGGCCAGATCGCCCGTGGATCGCTTGCGCCGATCTGGAGCCTCGTGACCGAGCAATTGCTGCGCAGCATGGCCGCCGACTACGTCGCCAACGCGACGAAGGCCATCTCTGCCGACAAGCAGCCCGAGGCGCGGCAGATGGCCCAGGCGTTTCAGAAGAAGGTGCTGACCTCTCTCAACGGCCAGCTTGGTTCTACTGACGGCGCAGCCGGCATTCGCGACGGGCTGATGGCCTATACCAGCTCGCATGCGACATTCGACGACCTCAAGAAAATGCTGCGCTATCTCGACATGCGGCGGGAGCTGGAGGATTTCGGCCGTGCGCTTGCGCCGAAGATTGCCCGGCTTGAAAGCGCCGGCCTCGACAGGGCCCTCGGCCTGTTGAGCACGCTCAAGGCCAGGCGCGTCGATGCCTTGCCGTTCGCGCTCACGATCCTCTCAAAGCGTCTGGAATCCCCTTGGGAGCTGCTGTCGGTCGCGACCGCTCCGGCCGCCGACCGGGCGGCCGCGCGGATCGCGGAGGGCCCTTTCGCGATGGCGGTTTCGATGGTGCTCGATCAGATCGAGGAGAAGCATCTCCTCTTGCTGTTTGCGCTCAGGAACAACCGCCCGGTGCGGGCCAAGGAGATCGTCGGCGAGATCTACCGGATCGAGCAGGCGCTGCGAACGCAGATCGAGCTTCAACGGTCCGGTTGGGCCCAGCGCCTGGATGGGCTGATGGCGGCCGTCCAGGCTGCCGTCAACGCGGAGATCAGCAGCATTCCGGGCGATCACCGGCACCTGACGCACATTCTGGAATCGCCGCGGTTGCGCCCGGGCCATTCCTTCGGCCACAAGGTCGGACATATCTTCGAGAAGAGCTGGGACGTCGTGGCCGGCCTGCTCGCAGGCCACGCGGATACGACCGATCGTCGCGACAATGTGCCGTGAGTTCAGTCCGCGGCGTTAGCTTGTCCAGCGCCGCTGGTCAGCTTCCTGCCTTGAGCGCCTTCTCCAGCTCCGGCATCAGCACCGTCTTGAGGTTCTGTGGCGTGATCGGGCCGACCAGCTTGTAGACGATGGTGCCTTCGCGTCCGACGACGAAGGTCTCCGGCACACCATAAACGCCCCATTCGATCGAAGCGCGGCCGTTGGCATCCACGCCGACGTGGCCGAACGGGTTGCCGTAGCGCCCGAGGAAGCGGCGCGCATTGTCGGCGGCGTCCTTGTAATTGATGCCGACCAGCTGGAAGCGCTTGTCCTTGGCGAGCTCGGTCAGGAGCGGTGCTTCGTCATGACAAGGCACGCACCAGGACGCCCAGACATTGACGAGACTGACCTTGCCCTTGAAGGCGGCGGGATCGAGCCCTGGCACCGGCGCGTTGTCGGCCTGCAATCCCTCGAGCGGCGGCAGCACCGTCTGCGGCGCGGGGCGGCCGATCAGTGCGGACGGAATCCGCGAGATATCGCCGCTGCCGAGCCGGAACCAGAACAGCAGCGCAAGGCCGATGAAGGCGATCAGGGGCAGCACCATCAGGAAAGTGCGGCGCTGCGGCGGTGCGGAGGTCGATTGATCGCTCATGACGCGTCCATGGCGCTACGGCCGGAGCGGCGGGTGACGCCGCTGCGGTCCAGCTCGCGCAGGCGCTGCGTCTGGTTGCGATGGTCGAGCGCGATCCAGCCGATCAGGATCGCGACCACGACGGCCGCCGCGGCATAGGACGTCACGATGAAGGAGGCATAAGGTCCGAGCGACATCATCCTGCGGCCCCGACTTCGTTCGACGCGTTTTGTCCGCGCGAACCGGTGCCTGTTTCGTTCGAGAACGCGACACGGCTCGCCTGCATCATCTGCAGCGAGCGGACGCGGCGGCGCAGGATCTCGTTGCGCATCGCCGCCAGATGCAGCGTGACGAACAGCAGCGTGAAGGCGATCGCCATCACCAGCAGCGGAATCAGGAAGGATTTGTCGAGGGCCGATCCGCCCATGCGCATCACCGAGGCGGGCTGGTGCAGCGTGTTCCACCAGTCGACGGAGAATTTGATGATCGGCAGATTGAGCGCGCCGACCAGGGTCAGCACCGCGGCGGCGCGCGCCGCGCGCGAGGGATCGTCGACCGCGCGCCACAGCGCCATCAGGCCGAGATACATCAGGAACAGGATCAGCACCGAGGTCAGCCGCGCGTCCCACTCCCAATAGGTGCCCCACATCGGCCGGCCCCACAGCGAGCCCGTGAGCAGCGCGAGGAAAGTGAAGGCGGCGCCGATCGGCGCTGCGGCCTTGGCGGCGACGTCGGCGAGCGGATGCCGCCACACCAGCGTGCCCAGCGAGGCGATGCTCATCACGCCCCAGACGAACATCGACAGCCAGGCATTGGGCACGTGGATGAACATGATCTTGACGGTCGCACCCTGCTGATAATCGTCCGGCGCGTAGGCAGATTGGTAGAGGCCGATCGCGAGGAGGATGATTGTCGCGGCCGCGAGCCACGGCAGGACCCGCGCCGTCAGCGCGAGGAACCGGGTCGGGTTGGCGAGGTCGATCAGTGACATGGTACCCTGATAATCATCGATGGCCGCTCAGGCAATCAGCACGAAAGTCCCGGGCGAAAGTTGATCGGGGTCAAGGTCGGCCGAGCCCATCTCAATCGCGCCCATTTCAGTCAAGTCCATGCCGCAGGCTCGCTGCGGCTGCGAAGGGGCCGATCACCAGGCTGACCAGGGACAGCGCGCACAGGATCGAGAACGGCGCGCCGAAGGTCATGGGGCCGACGATCACGGCCTGCGAGGCCGCAACCCCGAAGATCAGCACGGGAATCGACAGCGGCAGCACCAGCACCGCCATCAGCAGCCCGCCGCGGTGCAGCGTCACCGCCAGCGCCGCGCCGATCATGCCGGTAAACGTCAGCGCCGGGGTCCCTGCCAGCAGCGTCAGCGCCACCGCGGCCGTGGCGACCATGTCGAGGTTGAGCAGGAGGCCGAGCACGGGGGTTGCGACAATCAGCGGCAGGCCGGCCGCCAGCCAATGCGCCAGCGCCTTGGCGGCGCAGGCGAGTTCCAGCGGCGTCCGGCTCATCGTGATCAGGTCGAGCGAGCCGTCCTCGTGGTCGGCCATGAACAGCCGGTCGAGCGTGAGCAGGCTCGCCAGCAGCGCGCCGAGCCACAGGATGGCCGGCCCCAGCCGCGACAGCAGCGCCAGATCCGGCCCGACCGCGAACGGCATCAGGACCACGACAGTCAGGAAGAACAGCACGCCGATCAGTGCCCCGCCGCCGACGCGGAGCGCGATCCGGATGTCCCGGCGAATGAGGGCGGACAGGGCAGTCATGGAAGCCTCCCATCGCGCCCCAAAGGCGGTGCGCCCCCTCCCCCGCTTGCGGGGGAGGGTTGGGGAGAGGGTGTCTCAACAACGAAGACTCCCCCAGTGGAGAGAGC
>NZ_JXDL01000001.1:4843368-4864642 GCF_001590795.1 Bradyrhizobium sp. AT1 | reverse complement strand
CGCTGCGCGCCGACCTCTCCCGCAAGCGGGAGAGGCAAGGGAGCCCACGGCAACCATCGTCTCCCGGGTCTGAGAACGCCAACTGGCCGCTTGGAAAGCTGAGGGTCCACTGCAATCACGCCACGCCCCCGATCCGCAGCTCCCGCGATTCGATCCCGAGCGGAGCATGGGTCGCCGCGATGATCATCCCGCCGCGCGACAGGTGCTGGCGCATCAGGCCGGCGAACATGTCCTGTCCCGCCACATCCAGCGCATTGGTCGGCTCGTCCAGCAGCCAGACCGGGCGGCGGACGGTCAGCAGGCGGGCCAGTGACAGCCGGCGGCGCTGGCCGGCGGACAGGAACCCAGCAGGCAGATGGGTGGCATGGTCGAGCCCGACGGTGGCGAGACTTTCGGCCGGCTCAAGGCGCTCGCCGCCGAGAAAATCAGCCCAAAAGGTGAGGTTTTCCGACACGCTGAGGGCCGGCTTCAGGGCATCGCGATGGCCGAGATAGTGGCACTGCTCCGGCAGCGTCATTTCGGCGTCGCCCCCGTCCAGTACGATCGTCCCGCCCGCCGGCACCAGCAGGCCCGCGATCAGCCGCAGCAGCGAGGTCTTGCCCGATCCATTGCGGCCGACGACCGCCACCGCCTCGCCGGAGACGGCCGCGAAATCGAGCCCGGCAAACACCTGCCGGCCGCCGCGCACGCAGGTCAGCCCGTGGCCGGAGAGCTGCATCTCGCCTCGTTTCAGTTCACTCAAAGCCGGGCCTCAGGAAAACTTGGGGTAGCGCATGGGAATTTTTGGCTCGCGGTTGCTGCGGCACGATTGTGGCTGTGGCGGCGCGGTTAGAAAGCTTCTATAAGCCCGGAACTACTTGATGCAGCAACTCAACCTGCCCCTGCAAGCGGCCCAGCCTAGATGTGCTGACGGTGTTAAAATACCCTGCCGGGTATAACTAACAATTGGGATCTCCTACATGACCTCGCTCGACAGCTTCAAATGCAAAAAGACCCTCAAGGTCGGCGCCAAGACCTATGTCTATTACAGCCTGCCCACGGCCGAGAAGAATGGTCTGAAGGGAATTTCCAAACTTCCCTATTCGATGAAGGTCCTGCTCGAGAACCTGCTGCGCAACGAGGACGGGCGTTCGGTCAAGAAAGAGGACATCGTCGCCGTCTCGAAATGGCTGCGCAAGAAGTCGCTGGAGCATGAGATCGCCTTCCGTCCGGCCCGTGTCCTGATGCAGGACTTCACCGGCGTGCCCGCGGTGGTCGACCTCGCCGCGATGCGCAACGCGATGCAGAAGCTCGGCGGCGACGCCGAGAAGATCAATCCGCTGGTGCCGGTCGACCTCGTCATCGACCACTCCGTGATCGTGAACTTCTTCGGCGACAACAAGGCCTTCGGCAAGAACGTCGCCGAGGAATACAAGCAGAACCAGGAGCGCTACGAGTTCCTGAAGTGGGGCCAGAAGGCGTTCTCGAACTTCTCGGTCGTGCCGCCCGGCACCGGCATCTGCCACCAGGTCAATCTCGAATATCTCTCCCAGACGGTGTGGACCAAGAAGGAGAAGATGACGGTCGGCAAGAAGACCGGCACCTTCGAGGTCGCCTATCCGGATTCGCTGGTCGGCACCGACTCGCACACCACCATGGTCAACGGTCTCGCCGTGCTCGGCTGGGGCGTCGGCGGCATCGAGGCGGAAGCCTGCATGCTCGGCCAGCCGCTGTCGATGCTGCTGCCCAACGTCGTCGGCTTCAAGCTGAAGGGCGCGATGAAGGAAGGCGTCACCGCGACCGACCTCGTGCTGACAGTGACGCAGATGCTGCGCAAGCTCGGCGTGGTCGGCAAGTTCGTCGAGTTCTTCGGCCCGGGCCTCGACCATCTCTCGGTCGCCGACAAGGCCACCATCGCCAACATGGCGCCGGAATATGGCGCGACCTGCGGCTTCTTCCCGGTCGACGCCGCCGCGATCGACTATCTCAAGACGTCGGGGCGCGCCGCGCCGCGCGTCGCGCTGGTGCAGGCCTATGCCAAGGCGCAGGGCCTGTTCCGCACCGCCAAGTCGGCCGATCCGGTGTTCACGGAAACGTTGACGCTCGATCTCGCCGACGTCGTGCCGTCGATGGCTGGTCCGAAGCGCCCCGAAGGCCGCATCGCGCTGCCCTCGGTCGCCGAAGGTTTTTCGCTCGCGCTCGGCACTGAGTACAAGAAGGCGGAGGAGCCCAACAAGCGCTTCGCCGTCGAAGGCAAGAACTTCGAGATCGGCCATGGTGACGTCGTGATCGCCGCCATCACCTCCTGCACCAACACCTCGAACCCGAGCGTCTTGATCGGCGCCGGCCTCTTGGCGCGTAATGCCGCCGCCAAGGGCCTGAAGGCCAAGCCGTGGGTGAAGACCTCGCTCGCCCCGGGCAGCCAGGTCGTCGCCGGCTATCTCGCCGATTCCGGTCTGCAGAAGGATCTCGACAAGGTCGGCTTCAACCTGGTCGGCTTCGGCTGCACCACCTGCATCGGCAATTCCGGTCCGCTGCCGGAGGAGATCTCGAAGTCGATCAACGAGAACGGCATCGTAGCCGCCGCCGTGCTCTCCGGTAACCGCAACTTCGAAGGCCGCGTCTCGCCGGACGTGCAGGCGAACTATCTCGCTTCGCCGCCGCTGGTCGTCGCCCACGCGCTCGCGGGCAGCGTCACCAAGAACCTCGCGGTCGAGCCGATCGGCGAAGGCAAGGACGGCAAGCCGGTGTACCTGAAGGACATCTGGCCGACGACGAAGGAGATCAACGCCTTCATGAAGAAGTTCGTGACCTCGGCGATCTTCAAGAAGAAGTATGCCGACGTGTTCAAGGGCGACGCCAACTGGCGCAAGATCAAGACGGTCGAGAGCGAGACCTATCGCTGGAACATGTCCTCGACCTACGTGCAGAACCCGCCCTATTTCGACGGCATGAAGAAAGAGCCGGAGCCGGTCACCGACATCGTCGAGGCGCGCATCCTCGCCATGTTCGGCGACAAGATCACCACCGACCACATCTCACCGGCCGGCTCGATCAAGCTCACCTCGCCCGCGGGCAAATATCTCAGCGAGCACCAGGTGCGTCCCGCCGACTTCAACCAGTACGGCACGCGCCGCGGCAACCATGAAGTGATGATGCGCGGCACCTTCGCCAACATCCGCATCAAGAACTTCATGCTCAAGGGCGCGGACGGCAACATTCCGGAAGGCGGCCTCACCAAGCACTGGCCCGACGGCGAGCAGATGTCGATCTACGACGCCGCGATGAAGTACCAGCAGGAGCAGGTACCGCTGGTGGTGTTCGCCGGCGCCGAATACGGCAACGGCTCCTCGCGCGACTGGGCGGCCAAGGGCACGCGTCTGCTCGGCGTGCGCGCCGTGATCTGCCAGAGCTTCGAGCGCATCCATCGCTCCAACCTGGTCGGTATGGGCGTGCTGCCGCTGACCTTCGAGGACGGCACCTCCTGGTCGTCACTCGGCCTCAAGGGCGACGAGAAGGTCACGCTGCGTGGCCTGCAGGGGGACCTCAAGCCGCGCCAGAAACTGACCGCGGAAATCGTCTCCGGCGACGGCTCGCTGCAGCGCGTCTCGCTGCTCTGCCGCATCGATACGCTGGACGAGCTCGATTACTACCGGAACGGCGGCATCCTGCACTACGTGCTGCGCAAGCTCGCGGCTTAAGCGCGAATTTGTGAACGATGGCTCACTGCGACGTGAGTAGAAGGTTAAACGAAGGCGGCCTATCACAAGGCCGCCTTCGTGCGTTTGCGGCATGTTTCAGATGGGCCCGTCCGGCGGGAAATCGCCTGGATGGTGAACATGCCGCGCCCCGTAAGACTACGGTGACCATCCGGCGATAAGATCACCCTTCCCACGAGCAATGGTGTGCGGCGTTCGACATGACAACAATGACGGCTTCTCATCTGGTTTCACGTTGGTCCGGTGCCCTCTGGTCGGGCGCGATCGGCATCTGTGCGATCGTCGCCGTCATCCGTCCCGCGCAGGCTGATCCCCGCGCCGTTGTCGAATTGTTTACCTCGCAGGGCTGCTCGTCCTGTCCGCCCGCCGACCAGATCATCGGCGATCTCTCCAAAGACCCCTCGATCATCGCGCTGAGCATGCCGATCGATTATTGGGACTATCTGGGCTGGAAGGACACGCTGGCGGATTCGCGCTTCTCTGCACGCCAGCGTGCCTATTCGCGCATGCGCGGCGACCGCGAGGTCTACACGCCGCAGGTCGTGGTCAACGGCTCGACCCACGTCATCGGCAGCGACCGCACCGGCATCGAGAATGCCATCGGCAAAACCGACAAGGGCAACGGCGTGATGAGCGTGCCGGTGACGATGTCGCTCGCGGGCAAGCAGATCAACGTGTCGGTGGCTGCGAGCAACGAGCCGGCCGTCTCGCATGGCGAGGTCTGGATCTGCTCGATCGCCAAGTCGGTGCCGATCGCGATCACCCGCGGCGAGAATCGCGGACAGCAGGTCACCTATCACAACGTGGTGCGCAACCTGCTCAAGGTCGGTGACTGGACCGGCCGTTCCGAAAGCTGGACGGTGCCGATCGAGAACCTCACGCGCGACGGCGTCGACGGCGCGGTGGTCTATGTCCAGGACGGCAGCCGGGAGAAGCCCGGTCCGATGCTCGGCGCGGCATACACATCGCTGCATTGAAGTCAGCAGCGATCCTGCAGCGATCCTTAAGACAGTCAGTCTCTCGTCATTCCGGGGCGCGCCACTTGGCGCGAGCTATGGTGCGCAATTGCGCACCTGAGAATCCATCGATCCGCTTGCTGCGTTGAGAAATCGATTCCGGGCTCGCGCTTCGCGCGCCCCGGAATGACAAGCGTCAGCAACATTCCGACGCAAACAAAAAAGGACCAACTTGCGTTGGCCCTCCTTGTCGCGCGTACAGACCCGATCCTGTTCGACCCCGGGGGGCTGGGGGCTGAGGAATCCGGAACCGAAAGGACCGGGTCAACGCACGTGAGTCTTTTCGCAATGCAGGGCGGCGGGCAATGGGCGGAAAAGCGGCGATCCTGTGATTCCTTCTAACGATCCCGTGACGGTTTGCCGCGACAGAGTTCCACCTTTGCGTGTGCAGTGAGTCGGACCTGATTCGATGGGTTGAACTCGACGCATGGCCTGGTTCCATCAAGAGCCTTGCGGCGAGCAACGGTTGGCGCAATCATGCCATTGTCATGATCCCTGGTTCCGGGGACGGTTCGTGGGGCCGGGGTCATGTCATGCGATGATGTGCGATGAGGAGGCTCTCCATGAGTCTGATGTCGGAGGATGCCGATCCCAGCGAGCAGCGCGCGGCGGCGCGTCCCGCCGCTGCGAACGCGCAGCAGACGAACCGGGTCACTTTCAACCGGCTCGAGCTGCACCGTATTCTCAATCTCTATGGCCGCATGGTCGCCGACGGCGAGTGGCGCGATTATGCCATCGACTTCCTGAAAGACCGTGCGGTGTTCTCGGTCTATCGCCGCGCCTCGGAAGTGCCGATCTATCGCATCGAAAAGGATCCGCGCCTCGCGCGCAAGCAGGGCATGTACAGCGTGATCTCGGCGACCGGCCTGATCCTGCGCCGCGGCCATGAGCTCGAGCGCGTGCTGCTGGTGATCGATCGCAAGCTGGCGGTGGTGTGACGAGACTTTGTAGCCCGGATGGAGCGCAGCGCAATCCGGGTAAGTCAAACCCCGGATGAACCTGCCCGGATTACGCTGCGCTCCATCCGGGCTACAGGCGCCGAGCCCTATTTCCCCGGCACCGTGCTCGCGCCCTCGCCGAGGTCGCGTTGCATCATCACCGTGTCCAGCCAGCGGCCGAATTTCAGGCCGACATTGGGATGCGTGCCGATCATCTTGAAGCCGCCTTTGGTATGCACGCCGATCGAGCCGGCATTGGCGGAATCGCCGATCACCGCGATCATCTGGCGGAAGCCGCGCGCCTCGCATTCGGTGATCAGCCGCTCCAGCAGCTTTGAGCCGACGCCGCGGCGGTGGAAGCTTGGATCGAGATAGATCGAGTTCTCGACCGTGAAGCGATAGGCCGGCCGCGGCCGGTAGGCGCCGGCATAGGCATAGCCGGCGACACGGCCGTCGAGCATGGCGACGAAATAGGGATAGCCGCCGTCGACCAGAGCGCGATAGCGGCGCGTCATCTCGGCGAGGTCGGGCGGCTCCAGCTCGAACGTCGCCGTGCCTTCGCGGACGGCCTGCTGGTAGATGGAGGTGATGGCGGGAAGGTCGGCCTCAAGGGTGGGCCTGATGTCGGGTGCGGTCATGGGGGGTAGATTAGAGCGTTCCCTCGGGCGCTGGAAGAGACCCCGCTGCCCCAACATCCGTCATTGCGAGCGCAGCGAAGCAATCCAGAAATGCATCCGCGGAGGGACTCTGAATCGAGCCCGCGTAGCCCGGATGGAGCGAAGCGAAATCCGGGGCAGGTTCATCCGCGGGCTCGACCTTCCCGGATTACGCTTGCGCTCCATCCGGGCTACGGAGCACGGGGTGCGGCTGCCATCCCCCAAACAAAAACCCCGGCCTCTCGGCCGGGGTTCGTGTCCGTTCTCTCGTCGTTGCGCTTAATCGCGCTGACCGAGGAGCTGCAGCAGCAGCGTGAACAGGTTGATGAAGTTCAGGTACAGCGACAGCGCGCCGGTGACGGCCGCACGTTCTGCGATGTCACCGCCGGCCGAAGCGTAGCCGTAGATGTAGTCGTTCTTCAGCCGCTGCGTATCCCAGGCGGTGAGGCCCGCGAACACCAGCACGCCGACCACCGACACGATGAACTGCAGCATCGAGCTCGCCAGGAACAGGTTCACCAGGCTCGCGATGATGATGCCGATCAGGCCCATGAACAGGAACGAGCCCATGCCGGTCAGGTCACGCTTGGTGGTGTAGCCGTAGAGGCTGAGCGCACCGAAGGTCGCCGCGGTGATGAAGAACACCCGCACGATCGAGGTGTGTGTGAACACCAGGAAGATCGACGACAGCGAGATGCCCATCAGCGCCGAGAACACCCAGAACAGGATCTGGGCGGTCGAAGGCGCGAGACGGTTGATGCCCGCCGAGATCACGAACACCATGGCGAGCGGCGCGAGCATGAACAGCCACTTCAGCGGGCTGACGAACATCGCGTAGCCGAACGGCGTCAGGAACAGCTTGCCGACGCGGACCGCGTCCGCGGTCGGAACGTCGGTCACGGCGGCCATGTAGACGCCGAGCGCGGCAAGGCCGGTGATGGCCAGGCCGATGCTCATGTAGTTGTAGATGCGCAGCATGTAGGCGCGCAGGCCGGCATCGACCGTCGCGGCGTCAGCACGCCCGGCGGCCCTGCCGAAAGGAGAAGCGTAGTTACGGTCTAGGTCCGACATGGTCGAATTCCCGTTGGTTGGTCCGGTCCGGCATGAAGGGTTGCCATGCCGCCGGTTCGTCAAACTTTATCTCGGATACCGATGTGAGCCGACTAAATTTTGGCTAACAATCGGGACTCCGAACCCATTCGATATGTGGGAAACTAACACATCCGCTGCAACCTTCCACGCGCGGCTGAATGTCGCCCTCCGCGGCAATCCTGACGCGAACCTGACGAGCAGTCGTGGTTAATCGCAGGAATCGTGCGATTCCGCATCCGTGCGGCCAGCCGCTACATTTTGTCACAAATTCCGCAACACCGTGGCGGGCTTTTTGTTCAATGCCAGCAGCGTGCCGGCGAGCCCGAGCCCGACGGTGACGACCAGCGCGGCCGCCACCACGCCGGCCGCGCTGCCGGCCTGCCAGACGAAGCTCAGCGTCATCAGGCGCGTCACGATCATCCAGGCAGCCAAGCTGCCGGAGATCACGCCGAACAATGCGGTCGCGAGCCCGATCAGGAGGTATTCGAGCGCATAGGCGCCCAGCAGCCGCAGCCGCGTCGCGCCGAGCGTCTTCAGGATCACCGCATCGTAGACGCGGTGGCGATGGCCGGCGGCGAGCGCCCCGCCGAGCACCAGGATCGCCGAGATCAGGGTCACGGCGCTGGCGCCGCGAATCGCCAGCGCCAGATTGGTCACGACCGAGCCGACCGTCTCCATCACCTCGCGCACACGTACGCTCGTCACCATCGGATAGGCGTCGGCGACCTGCTTGATGATCTTGCCGTCGCCCGCCGCGGTTCCACCGGTTTCCGTCAGCGTCGCGATATGGGTGTGCGGGGCGCCCTTGAAGGCGTTGGGCGAGAACACCAGGACGAAATTGATACCCATGCCCTGCCAGTCGATGGTGCGCAGATTGCCGATTCTGGCCGGGATGTCGCGGCCGAGCACGTTGACGACCACCTCGTCGCCGAGCTTGAGGCCGAGCCCGTCGGCGATCTTCTTCTCCATCGAGACCAGTGGCGGGCCGGAATAATCGGCGCTCCACCATTCGCCCTCGACCACCTTGGAGCCCTTCGGCAGCTCGCCGGTATAGGTCAGGCCGCGGTCGCTCTGCAGCACCCATTCGGAATCGGTGGTCGGCTTGAGCTCTTCGGCGCGCACCCCGCGCGCGGCGACGATGCGTCCGCGCAGCATAGGCACGTCCTCGACCGTCGCACCCGGCGCGATCTGGCGGAGATAGTCGTCGAACGGTGCGGCCTGCGTGCTCGGGATGTCGATGAAGAAGAACGACGGTGCGCGGTCGGGCAGGGCCGCCAGGAACTGGCGGCGCAGATTACCGTCGATCTGGGTGATGGTGACGAGCACCGCGAGCCCAAGGCCCAGCGACAGCACGACCGAGGGGGTCAGTGCACCCGGCCGGTGGATGTTGGCGATCGCAAGCCGCAGCATCGGCAGCCGCGTTCGCGGCAGCCGCCGCGCGATTGCCATCAGCAGGACGGCGATGCCCCGCAGCAGGGCGAACACGACGACGGAGGAAGCCACGAACACCGCGGCGATGCGCTTGTCGAACGACAGCCCGATCACCACGGCGATCAGCAGCGCGATCACGACGCCCATGAACACGAGATAGCCCGCGCGCGGGCGGTGCCATTCCGAGCTGATGGTGTCGCGGAACAGCGCGGCGACCGGCACGTCGTGGACGCGTCCGAGCGGCCACAGGCCGAATGCGAGCGCGGTCAGGAGGCCATAGAGGAAGGACAGCGCGAGCTCGTCGGCATGCACGGCCGGCACCACCGGCAGGGGCAAGAGCTTGCCGAACAGGCCGACGATGGCAAAGGGCATGGCGGCGCCGAGCGCAAGGCCGATGATCGAGCCGATGGCCGCGAGCAGCAGAACCTGCGCGAGATAGATGCCGAACACGTCGCGTCCCGTGGCGCCGACGGCCTTGAGCGCCGCGATCACTTCGAGCCGGCGGTCGATATGGCTCTTCACGGCATTGGCGACGCCGACACCGCCGACCAGCAGCGCGGCGAGGCCGACCAGGGTCAGGAACTGGGTGAATCGGCTGATGTTGCGCTCGAGCTGCGGCGACGCGTTGGAGCGGCTGCGGATCTCCCAGCCGGCCTGCGGCGCGGCGCTGCGCGCATCCGCGATGAAGGCGTCGGTGGCGCGCTCGTTGTTGGCTACGTCGGGCAGCTTCACCCGGTAGACCCAGCGCACCAGGCTGCCGGGCTGGATCAGGCCGGTGGCGCGCAAGGCCTCCTCACTGATCAGGAAGCGCGGGCCGAAGCCGATGCCGCCGGCGAGCTTGTCGGGCTCTGCCTCGACGGTCGAACGAATCTGGAAGGTCGCAGAGCCGATGGTGACGCGGTCGCCCGTCTTCAGCGACAGCCGCGCCAGCAACGTCGGATCGGCGGCAGCACCGAACGCGCCGTCCTGCTCCGCGAGCAGCTCGGGCATCGGCAATTGCGGTTTCAGCGTCAGCTGGCCCAGCATCGGATAGGTGTCGTCGACCGCCTTCATCTCGACCAAGGCGAGCTGGCCGTCGGCCGCGCGCGCCATGCCGCGCAGGGTGGCCGCGGTCGACACCGTGCCGCGCGAGCGCAGGAAGGCGACCTCTTCAGGTTTCGCTTCGCGCTGGAACAGCACGAAGGAGACGTCGCCGCCGAGCAGCGTGCGGCCCTCGCGGGCGAGACCATCACTCAGGCTCGCCGACACCGAGCCGACGCCGGCGATGGCCATCACGCCGAGCGCGATGCAGGCGATGAAGACATAGAAGCCGCGCAGGCCCCCGCGCAATTCGCGCAGCGCATAGCGCAACGACAATGCGATTCCGTTCGGCTTCGCGAACGATTCGGCCACCGTGCTCATGCCGGCGCCGACTGCGTGTCGATGCGGCCCGAGCGCAGGCGGATCACGCGATCGCAGCGATGCGCGAGCGAGGAATCGTGCGTGACCAGCACCAAGGTCATGCCGCGTTCGGCATGCTTGCTGAACAAGAGATCGACGATCTGTTTTCCCGTCGTCTCATCGAGATTGCCGGTCGGCTCGTCGGCAACGAGGATGGCGGGATCGGGCGCCAGCGCGCGGGCCAGCGCGACGCGCTGCTGCTCGCCGCCGGAGAGCTGCGTCGGATAGTGATGCAGGCGGTCGCCGAGACCGACGGATTGCAGCTCCTGCGCCGCGCGCTTCGCGGCGTCCGGATTGCCGGCAAGCTCGAGCGGCACCGCGACGTTCTCCAGCGCCGTCATGGTCGGGATCAGATGGAAGGACTGGAACACGATGCCGACCTGTCGGCCGCGGAAGCGGGCCAGCGCGTCCTCGTCGAGGGCATTGAAAGGCGTGCCCGAGACCACCACCTCTCCGCTATCAGGACGCTCCAGCCCCGCCATCACCATCAGCAGCGTGGATTTGCCCGAGCCTGACGGGCCGATCAGGCCGATCGTCTCGCCCGAGGCGACCCGCAAGCTGATATCCTTGAGGATGTGAACGCGTGCCGCGCCCGTACCCAATGACAGATTGACGTTGGAGATGGCGATGGTGTCCGCGGCAGCGGCGAGCGAAGAGGTTTCGATGCGAGTGTCCATGGTCCGGTCATATGGCAACTCCGATAGCGCGGTCGAGAGGCGTTACGGATTGTTCATGCACATAGCCGTGTTGATGCTCGCTTTGATGACGATCGCGACAACGCCGTCGTCGCAGGCGCAGCCGGCGGCCAAGCCGATCAGGCTGGTCGTGCTCGGTGATTCCCTGAGCGCCGGCCTTGGCCTCCCGGCCCAGGAGGCGTTTCCCCAGAAGCTTAAAAAAGCCTTGCAGGCCAAAGGCATAGCGATCGAGATGACCAATGCCGGCGTGTCCGGCGACACCACTTCCGGCGGCCGCGACCGGCTCGACTGGTCGGTGCCCGAGGGAACGGAAGGCGTCATCGTCGAGCTCGGCGCCAACGATGCGCTGCGCGGCATCGATCCCGATTTGACGCGCGCCGCGCTCGGCGACATCATCCAGCGGCTCAAGGCGCGGAAGATTCCGGTGATGCTGTGCGGCATGCTGGCGCCGCCGAATTATGGCACCGATTATGCCGCGCGCTTCAATTCGATTTATCCGGAGCTTGCGAAAAAATTCGACGTGCCGCTCTATCCGTTCTTCCTCGAGGGCGTTGCCGCCGATGCCAAGCTCAACCAGGCCGACGGCATTCATCCGACCGCTGAAGGCGTCGACATCATCGTTGGCAACATCATGCCCACGGTGGAGGCATTCATTGGCACGATCGCTGGGCAACGAAGTTGAAATGCAGGCAGCGCGGCCCGTAATTCCCAGGGATTTACCGGGGTAGCGCCGGCCAAGCTTCGCAGAGTCACACAACTGCGATAGGAATTAGGGTACCGGTGATTCGTCGCCGGCTCTAATTTGGATATGATCCTGCTCGAAGGATCGTAGCCAAGCATCGGGAGTGCGAAACGATGCCGCGTTTGTTCACGGGTCTGGAAATTCCGGCCGAGATCGGCCAGTCGCTTTCCAACTTGAGGGGCGGCCTTCCCGGCGCCCGGTGGATCGATCCCGAAAATTATCACGTCACCTTGCGCTTCATCGGCGATATCGACGGCGTCTCCGCCAACGAGATCGCCTCGATGCTGTTTCGCGTCGACCGCAAGCCGTTCGAGGTGAAGGTGCAGGGCCTCACCAGCTTCGGCGGCCGCAAGCCGCGCGCCGTCGTTGCGACCATCGCGCCGAGCAAGCCGCTGATGGAATTGCAGGCCGAGCTCGAGCGCATGATGCAGCGGATCGGTCTCAATCCCGAGGGGCGTAAATACATCCCGCACGTCACGCTGGCCCGCCTGCACGACGCCACCGACCGCGACGTCGCCGACTATCTGTCGCTGCGCGGCTACTTCCCGAGCAAGGCGTTCACGGCCGAGCGCTTTGTCTTGTTCTCGTCGCGCGCCTCGACCGGCGGCGGCCCGTATGTGGTCGAGGACGCTTACGAGCTGTGTGAGTAGGTCTCGTGCCCCGGACGCTGCGCAGCGCGAAGCGGTGCGCTGCTGAGCCGGGGCCCATCTCTCCACGAAGGCAATGAACGAAACAGTGGGTCCCGGCGCTGCGCAGCAGCGTTGCACGCCGCAGCGCGTCCGGGACGCGAATCCGCATACCCCGTCCACCAATTGACGGCTTGCAATTTCCCCCGGTCTCTGGCGGTAAAGGGCCATGCTCTCGACCCCCAGTTCCCCCTTCAGCGAAGCCTATCAGGCCCAGATCGCCTCCGGCGCGATCGAGCCCGATGCCGCGCAGGCCGAGGTCGCCGAGGCCTATGCCGCGCTCGACCAGCGGCTCGCGACCTACAAGCCGCAGCGCAAGCAGGGCTTGCTCGCCCGCCTGTTCAGCAGCAGCGACAAGGATGACGTCCCGCGCGGGCTCTACATCCATGGCGAGGTCGGCCGCGGCAAGACCATGCTGATGGATCTGTTCTTCCAGCATGCGACCGTCGAGCACAAGCGGCGCGCGCATTTTCACGAATTCATGGCCGACGTGCATGAGCGCATCTACGACTATCGCCAGGGCATCGCGCGCGGCGAGATCGCCGACGGCGACGTCATCGCGCTGACGGCGAATGCGATCTTCGAGGAGAGCTGGCTGCTCTGCTTCGACGAATTCCACGTCACCGACATCGCGGATGCGATGATCCTCGGACGCCTGTTCGCAAAATTGTTCGAGCTCGGCACCGTCGTGGTCGCGACCTCCAACGTCGCTCCCGACGATCTCTACAAGGGCGGCCTCAACCGCTCGCTGTTCCTGCCCTTCATCAAGCAGATCACCGACCACATGGACGTCGCGCGGCTCGATGCGCGCACCGACTTCCGGCTGGAGAAGCTGCAGGGCGTGCCGATGTGGCTGACGCCGGCGGACGCCAATGCCGATGCCGCGCTCGATCGCGCCTGGTCGCGGATGTCGGGCGGCGCCAAATGCCGCTCGCGCGACATCTCGATCAAGGGCCGCATCCTCCACGTGCCGTGCTCGGCTCACGGCGTGGCGCGGTTCTCGTTCGCCGATCTCTGCGAGAAGCCGCTCGGCGCATCCGATTACCTCAGGCTGGCGCACGACTACCACACCATCCTGGTCGACCATATTCCAGTGATGGATCTCTCCCAGCGCAATGCCGCCAAGCGCTTCATCACGCTGATCGACGCGCTCTATGACAATGCCGTGAAGCTGATGGCCTCGGCCGACGCCAACCCGATCTCGCTCTATCTTGCCCATGAGGGCAACGAGGCCATGGAGTTCAAGCGGACGGCCTCGCGGCTGATCGAGATGAGCTCGGAATCCTATCTGGCGCTGGCGCACGGCCGCAAGGATTCCACGGCCAGCGGCTCCACCAAGGGCCTGGTGGAGACTTAAGTCCTATTTCACCATCTTCCTGGCCGTCATTCCGGGGCGTCGCGAAGCGAAGAGCCCGGAATCCATTCATCGGCGCGCCCTGCCGCCCGATGGATTCCGGGTTCGTGCTCCGCACGCCCCGAAATGACAGGGCTGCGTGCCCGAGGCTGCGCCAAGCCCGACAATTGGGCATCCGGCGACTTGAACGGGGAAAGCGAAAGGGATAACCACCCTCTCAGTTTTCCCTCCTTACGTGTCTAAAGGACAGGCTCACATGGCGCGCGACAAGATTGCTTTGATTGGCTCCGGTCAGATCGGCGGAACGCTGGCTCACCTCATCGGCCTGAAAGAACTGGGCGACGTCGTGATGTTCGACATCGCCGAGGGCGTGCCGCAGGGCAAGGCGCTCGACATCGCGCAGTCCTCGCCGGTCGACGGTTTTGACGCGCATTACACCGGCGCCAACTCCTACGAGGCGCTCGACAACGCCAAGGTCTGCATCGTCACCGCCGGCGTGCCGCGCAAGCCCGGCATGAGCCGCGACGACCTCCTCTCCATCAACCTCAAGGTCATGGAGCAGGTCGGTGCCGGCATCAAGAAGTACGCGCCCGACGCCTTCGTCATCTGCATCACCAACCCGCTCGACGCCATGGTCTGGGCGCTGCAGAAGGCTTCCGGGCTGCCGCACAAGAAGGTCGTCGGCATGGCCGGCGTGCTGGATTCGGCGCGCTTCCGCTACTTCCTGGCCGACGAGTTCAACGTTTCGGTCGAAGACGTCACCGCCTTCGTGCTCGGCGGCCATGGCGACACCATGGTGCCGCTGGTGAAGTACTCCACCGTGGCCGGCATTCCGCTGCCCGACCTCGTCAAGATGGGCTGGACCTCGCAGGCGCGCCTCGACGAGATCGTCGACCGCACCCGCAACGGCGGCGCCGAGATCGTCAACCTGCTCAAGACCGGCTCGGCCTTCTACGCGCCGGCCGCGTCCGCGATCGCGATGGCCGAGAGCTATCTGCGTGACAAGAAGCGCGTGCTGCCGTCGGCCGCCTACCTCAACGGCGAATATGGCGTGAAGGATATGTATGTCGGCGTGCCCGTCGTGATCGGCTCCAAGGGCGTCGAGCGCGTCGTCGAGATCGAGCTCGCCGGCAAGGACCGCGAGGCCTTCGACAAGTCGGTCGGTGCGGTGCAGGGCCTGGTCGACGCCTGCAAGAAGATCGCGCCCGATCTTCTCGGCCGCTAAGGCGCAACAATCCCCGCCGAAGACCGAAACCCGGTCTTCGGCGGTTTCATTTCCGGGGCCCGTTGTCGGGACTGGCCCCGGGTCGGCAGTCCAGATCGATGTCAGAGAATCCGGGTTGCAGTTCCTGTGGTATATGGTATGCCAGCCACAAGACTGAGGTGGGCCCTAGAGGTCACCGCCCGCGGGTTCAGGGAGCGACCATATGAATATCCATGAATATCAGGCCAAAGCGCTGCTGCATGAATTCGGCGTTCCGATTTCGCGCGGCGTAGCGGTTCTCAAGGCCTCGGACTCCGACGCCGCCGCAAGACAGCTTCCCGGCCCGGTCTGGGTTGTGAAGAGCCAGATCCATGCCGGCGGCCGCGGCAAGGGCAAGTTCAAGGAGGCGTCTGCGGGGGACAAGGGCGGCGTCCGCATCGCCAAGTCGGTCGAAGAGGTCAACGAATTCGCCAAGCAGATGCTGGGCGCCACGCTGGTGACCGTGCAGACCGGTCCCGCGGGCAAGCAGGTCAACCGTCTTTACATCGAGGACGGATCGAACATCGACAAGGAATTCTACCTCTCGATCCTGGTCGACCGCGAGACCTCGCGCGTCTCCTTCGTGGTGTCGACCGAAGGCGGCGTCAACATCGAGGACGTCGCACACAACACGCCCGAGAAGATCGTCACCTTCTCGGTCGATCCCGCCACCGGCATCATGGGCCATCACGGCCGCACCGTTGCGAAGGCGCTGAACCTATCGGGCGACCTCGCCAAGCAGGCCGAGAAGCTCACCGCGCAGCTCTACGCCGCCTTCGTCGCCAAGGACATGTCGATGCTGGAGATCAATCCGCTCGTCGTCACCAAGGAGGGCGAGCTCCGCGTGCTCGACGCCAAGGTGTCGTTCGATGACAACGCCCTGTTCCGCCATCCCGAGATCGCGGTGTCGTTGCGCGATCTGACTGAGGAAGACGCCAAGGAAATCGAGGCGTCGAAATACGACCTCAACTACGTCACCCTCGACGGCAATATCGGCTGCATGGTCAACGGCGCCGGACTTGCCATGGCGACGATGGACATCATCAAGCTCTACGGCATGGCGCCGGCCAACTTCCTCGACGTCGGCGGCAGCGCCAGCAAGGAGAAGGTCGCAGCGGCGTTCAAGATCATCACCGCCGATCCCAACGTGAAGGGCATCCTGGTCAACATCTTCGGCGGCATCATGAAGTGCGACGTGATCGCCGAGGGCGTCACGGCGGCGGTTCGTGAAGTCGGCCTCAGCGTGCCCTTGGTGGTCCGCCTCGAAGGCACCAATGTCGAGCTCGGCAAGAAGATCATCAGGGAATCCGGACTGAACGTGGTGCCCGCCGACAATCTCGACGACGCCGCGCAGAAAATCGTGAAGGCCGTCAAGGGAGGCTAATTCCATGGCCCAGGACCATCTCGCCGCATCATCTCCGCTTCCCGAGCACGCGCGTCTTTCCGCGTTCGCCGGCGAATGGGATGGCGAAGAGATGGTCTTCCCGTCGCGCTGGACGGCGGGCGGGCCGGCAACCTCGCGCACCGTCGCGCGCATGGATCTCAATGGATTTTATCTGATCCAGGACAGTGTCCAGATGCGCGATGGCAAGCAGGTGTTCGCCACCCACGGCCTCTTCACCTACGACCGCGACGACCGGACCTACAAATTGTTCTGGTACGATTCGCTCGGCTACACGCCGCCTTCGCCCGCCTCCGGCGGCTGGGTCGGCAACACCCTGACGCTGGTGCGCGGCTCGCTCCGCGGCAATGCGCGCCACGTCTACGAAATCATCAACGAGGATTCCTACTCGTTGAAGATCCAGTTCTCGCCGGATGCGGAAGGCTGGGCCGACGTGCTCACCGGCGTCTACCGCCGCATCCACTGACCCTCTCACTCCGTTAGTTTCGCGAAAGCAGACCTCATGTCCATCCTGATCGACAAGAACACCAAGGTCATCTGCCAGGGCTTCACCGGCAAGAACGGCACCTTCCACTCGGAGGCCGCGATCGCGTACGGCACCAAGATGGTCGGCGGCACCTCGCCGGGCAAAGGCGGCGCGACGCATCTGGGCCTGCCGGTGTTCGACACCGTGCGCGAGGCGCGTGAGAAAACCGGCGCCGACGCCTCGGTGATCTACGTGCCGCCGCCGGGCGCGGCGGACGCGATCTGCGAAGCCATCGACGCCGAGGTCCCGCTGATCGTCTGCATCACCGAGGGCATTCCCGTCATCGACATGGTGCGCGTGAAGCGCTCGCTGGCCGGCTCCAAGTCGCGCCTGATCGGGCCGAACTGCCCGGGCGTCATGACCGCCGGCGAGTGCAAGATCGGCATCATGCCCGCCAACATCTTCAAGACCGGCTCGGTCGGCATCGTCTCCCGCTCCGGCACGCTGACCTATGAAGCCGTGTTCCAGACCTCCCAGGAAGGCCTCGGCCAGACCACCGCGGTCGGCATCGGCGGCGACCCGGTCAAGGGAACCGAGTTCATCGACGTCCTCGAAATGCTGCTGGCCGACCCCAAGACCGAATCCATCATCATGATCGGCGAGATCGGCGGTTCCGCCGAGGAGGACGCCGCCCAGTTTCTCAAGGACGAGGCCAAGCGCGGCCGCAAGAAGCCGATGGTCGGCTTCATCGCCGGCGTCACGGCCCCTCCCGGCCGCCGCATGGGCCATGCCGGCGCGATCATTTCGGGCGGCAAGGGCGATGCCGGTTCCAAGACCGAAGCGATGAAATCGGCAGGGATTACAGTGTCCCCGTCGCCCGCGCGCCTCGGCCATACGCTTGCCGAAAAGTTGAAAGGCTAATTCACTCCTTCGTACTTTTCCGGGCGAAGTTTCGCAGCAAATAGGGTAAAGGGTGCCTGTCGCGCCGAGCCTCTGCCGGGGAGCTCGGCGTCAGCGCCGTTTGTTATGCGCGAACCGAAATCGCCAGGAACTCCAGTATGTCTCGCCAGGACGCGAACGCAGCCTTTGCCTTGTCATCCTTTTTGCAGGGCACCAACGCCACCTACATCGACGAAATCTACGCCCGCTACGAGAAGGATCCGTCCTCGGTCGATGCCGAGTGGCAGGAGTTCTTCAAGAGCCTGAACGACCAGCCCGCCGACGTCCGGAAGAACGCCGAAGGCCCGTCCTGGGAACGCGACAACTGGCCGCTGACCCCGAAGGACGACCTGACCTCCGCCCTCGACGGCAACTGGGCTGAAGTCGAGAAGGCGGTCGGCACCAAGATCGCCGCCAAGGCGCAGGCCAAGGGCGCCGACATCTCCTCCGCCGACCTGCTCCAGGCGACGCGCGACTCGGTCCGCGCCTTGATGCTGATCCGCTCCTACCGCATGCGCGGTCACTTCCACGCCAAGCTCGATCCGCTCGGCATCGAAGCCCAGCGCAACCGCGAAGAGCTCGATCCGCGCACCTACGGCTTCAGCGAAGCCGATTTCGACCGCAAGATCTTCCTCGATCACGTGCTCGGCCTCGAATACGGCAGCTTGCGTGAGATCACCGCGATCTGCGAGCGCACCTACTGCCAGACGCTCGGCGTCGAGTTCATGCACATCAGCAACGCCGCGCAGAAGGCCTGGATCCAGGAGCGCATCGAGGGACCCGACAAGGAGATCTCGTTCACCCGCGAAGGCCGCAGAGCGATCCTGATGAAGCTGGTCGAAGCCGAAGGCTTCGAAAAATTCTGCGACACCAAGTTCACCGGCACCAAGCGCTTCGGCCTCGACGGCGGCGAAGCGCTGATCCCCGCGCTCGAGCAGATCATCAAGCGCGGCGGCAATCTCGGCGTGAAGGAGATCGTGCTGGGCATGCCGCATCGCGGCCGCCTCAACGTGCTGACGCAGGTGATGGGCAAGGCGCACCGCGCCCTGTTCCACGAGTTCAAGGGCGGCTCGGCCAACCCCGACGCGGTCGAAGGCTCCGGCGACGTGAAGTATCACCTCGGCGCCTCCTCGGACCGCGAGTTCGACGGCAACCGCATCCATCTGTCGCTGACCGCCAACCCCTCGCATCTCGAGATCGTCGATCCCGTCGTGCTCGGCAAGGTGCGCGCCAAGCAGGACCAGCACGGCGATCCCCCGGATATGCGCATCTCGGTGATGCCGCTCCTGATGCACGGCGACGCGGCGTTCGCAGGCCAGGGCGTGGTCGCGGAGTGCTTCGGCCTGTCGGACCTGAAGGGCTACCGCACCGGCGGCTCCGTGCACTTCATCGTCAACAACCAGATCGGCTTCACCACCTATCCGCGCTACTCGCGCTCCTCGCCCTATCCGTCGGACGTGGCGAAGATGATCGATGCGCCGATCTTCCATGTGAACGGCGACGATCCGGAAGCCGTGGTGTTCGCGGCCAAGGTCGCGACCGAATTCCGGCAGAAGTTCCACAAGCCCGTCGTCATCGACATGTGGTGCTATCGCCGCTACGGCCACAACGAGGGCGACGAGCCGGCCTTCACCCAGCCGGTGATGTACAAGCGCATCGCGGCCCATCCCTCGACGCTGACCCTTTACTCCAAGCGCCTGATCGCCGAAGGCGTGGTCACCGAGGGTGAGGTCGACAAGCTGAAGGCCGACTGGCGCGCCCGGCTCGATGCCGAGTTCGAGGCCGGCACCTCCTACAAGCCGAACAAGGCCGACTGGCTCGACGGCAAGTGGTCCGGATTCAAGATCGCCGATCAGGAAGAAGACGCCCGTCGCGGCGTCACCGGCGTCGACCTGCCCGTTCTGAAGGACATCGGCCGCAAGATCACCAAGGTGCCGGACGGTTTTCGCGTCCATCGTACCATCCAGCGCTTCCTCGACAATCGCGCCAAGGCGATCGACACCGGTGCCGGCATCGACTGGGCGACCGGCGAAGCGCTGGCGTTCTGCACGCTGCTGCAGGAAAACCACCATGTCCGTCTGTCGGGACAGGATTCCGAGCGCGGCACGTTCTCGCAGCGCCATTCGGTCCTGATCGATCAGGAGACCGAGAACCGCTACACGCCGTTCAACCATCTCGGCAACGAGCAGGGCCACTACGAGGTCATCAACTCGCTGCTGTCGGAAGAAGCCGTGCTCGGCTTCGAATACGGCTACTCGCTCGCCGAGCCGAACACCTTGACGCTGTGGGAAGCCCAGTTCGGCGACTTCGCCAACGGCGCGCAGGTCGTGTTCGACCAGTTCATCTCCTCGGGCGAGCGCAAATGGCTGCGCATGTCCGGCCTCGTCTGCCTCTTGCCGCACGGCTATGAGGGCCAGGGACCGGAGCACTCCTCGGCGCGCCTCGAGCGTTTCCTGCAGATGTGCGCCGAAGACAACATGCAGGTGGTCTACCCGACCACGCCGGCGAACTATTTCCACGCGCTGCGCCGGCAGCTGCACCGCGAGATCCGCAAGCCGCTGATCATGATGACGCCGAAATCGCTGCTGCGTCACAAGCGGGCGGTGTCGCGTCTCGAGGAGCTGGCGAAGGGCACGACCTTCCACCGCATCCTGTACGATGACGCCCAGATGCTGCCGAACGAGGCCATCAAGCTCGTTCCGGACGAGAAGGTCCGCCGCATCGTGCTGTGCTCCGGCAAGGTCTATTACGACCTCTACGAGGAGCGCGAGAAGCGCGGCATCGACGACATCTATCTGATGCGCGTCGAGCAGCTCTATCCGGTGCCGCTGAAGGCGCTGGTGGCCGAGCTGTCGCGCTTCAAGAAGGCCGAAGTGGTGTGGTGCCAGGAAGAGCCCCGCAACATGGGTGCCTGGCACTTCATCGAGCCCTATCTGGAATGGGTGCTGAACCAGGTGAACGGCGCGAGCCGGCGTCCGCGTTATGTCGGCCGCGCCGCTTCCGCCGCGACGGCGACGGGTCTGATGTCCAAGCATCAGGCTCAGCTGAAGGCGTTCCTGGACGAAGCACTGAGCTGAAGTTTTTTTGGACGCTGTCATCGCCCGCGAAGGCGGGCGATCCAGTACGCCGTGACGGTCGTGATGATCACGAACGCCGCGGAGTACTGGATGCCCCGCCTTCGCGGGGCATGACACCTGTAAAATTCTCGACCGCACCGGCGATCCCTTAAGGAAAAGACCATGACTGAAATTCGTGTGCCGACGCTCGGCGAATCCGTCACCGAGGCCACCATCGGCCGCTGGTTCAAGAAGGCCGGCGACCCGGTCGCCGTCGACGAGCCCTTGGTGGAACTCGAGACCGACAAGGTTACCATCGAAGTCCCGGCGCCCTCCGCGGGCACGCTGAGCGAGATCATCGCCGCCGATGGCGCCACCGTCGCGGTCGGCGCGCTGCTCGGCCAGATCACCGATGGTGCC
>NZ_JXDL01000001.1:4809987-4842595 GCF_001590795.1 Bradyrhizobium sp. AT1 | reverse complement strand
TGGCCCCTTCGGTGCGCAAGCTCTCGGCCGAGAGCGGCGTCGATGCCTCGACCGTTCCGGGCTCCGGCAAGGACGGCCGCGTCACCAAGGGCGACATGCTCGCCGCGATCGAGCGCGCCGCTTCGGCGCCGACCCCGGTCAACCAGCCCGCCGCCGCCGTGCAGGTGCGCGCGCCGTCGCCGGCCGACGATGCTGCCCGCGAAGAGCGCGTCAAGATGACCCGCCTGCGCCAGACCATCGCGCGCCGCCTCAAGGACGTGCAGAACACCGCGGCCATGCTGACGACCTTCAACGAAGTCGACATGACCAACGTGATGGCGCTGCGCGCCCACTACAAGGATGCGTTCGAGAAGAAGCACGGCTCCAAGCTCGGCTTCATGGGCTTCTTCACCAAGGCCGTCGTGCAGGCGCTGAAGGACATCCCGGCCGTCAACGCCGAGATCGACGGCACCGATTTGATCTACAAGAACTACTACCACATCGGCGTCGCCGTCGGCACCGACAAGGGCCTCGTCGTGCCCGTGGTGCGTGACTGCGACCACAAGTCGATCGCCGACATCGAGAAGGGCATCGCCGATTTCGGCCGCCGCGCCCGTGACGGCCAGCTCAAGATCGACGAGATGCAGGGCGGCACCTTCACCATCACCAATGGCGGCATCTACGGCTCGCTGATGTCGACCCCGATCCTGAACGCGCCGCAGTCCGGCATCCTCGGCATGCACAAGATCCAGGAGCGGCCGATGGTCGTCGGCGGCAAGATCGAGGTCCGCCCGATGATGTATCTGGCGCTGTCCTACGATCACCGCGTGATCGACGGCAAGGAAGCCGTCACCTTCCTGGTTCGCGTCAAGGAGAGCCTGGAAGATCCGGCGCGTCTGGTGCTGGATCTCTGATTCCTGATGCTCCGCGAGCGCCGTCGCCATGAGCGGCGGCGCATGTCGAACCATGGAGGCGCGCGTGACCGATAAAGTCGTTGTCATCACCGGCGGCAGCCGCGGCATTGGGCGGGCCACCGCGCTCGCGGCGGCCGCGCGCGGCTATCGCGTCGTGGTGGGCTACGCCAGCAACAAGAAGGCCGCCGACGAGGTGGTCGCGCAGATCGAGGCCGGCAACGGCAAGGCGATCGCGGTGAAATGCGATGTCGCCGAGGAAGGCGACATCCTCGATCTGTTCAAGCAGGCCGACAAGTTCGGCACGTTGGCCGCGCTCGTCAACAATGGCGGCATCGTCGGCACCAGCGGCGTGCGGGTCGACGAGATGTCGGCCGAGCGCATCCAGCGCGTGCTGGCGGTCAACGTCACCGGCTCCATCCTCTGCGCGCGCGAAGCCGTCAAGCGCATGTCCACCAGGCATGGCGGCAAGGGCGGCGTCATCGTCAATCTGTCGTCGGTCGCTGCCAAACTCGGCGCGCCCAACACCTATGTCGATTACGCCGCGTCCAAGGGCGCGATTGACTCCTTCACCACCGGCCTCGGCTACGAGGTCGCAGGCGAAGGCATCCGCGTCGCGGGCATCCGCCCCGGCCTGATCGACACCGAAATCCACGCCTCGGGCGGCGAGCCCGATCGCCATCATCGCCTGGCCCACATGGTGCCGATGAAGCGCGTCGGCACCGCCGACGAGATCGCCAACGCCATCATCTGGCTGATGTCGGACGAGGCCTCCTACATCACCGCAGCTACTCTCGATGTGTCCGGCGGACGCTGAGGCGCCGCGCGGACGCTGACGCATCCTCATCACGCTAAACTTACGGGACTTTCTCTCATGGCTACCTACGATCTCGTCGTCATCGGCACTGGACCCGGCGGTTATGTCTGCGCGGTGCGCGCCAGCCAGCTCGGCATGAAAGTCGCGGTGGTCGAAAAGAACGCAACCCTCGGCGGCACCTGCCTCAATGTCGGCTGCATGCCCTCGAAGGCGCTGCTGCACGCCTCCGAGATGTTCGAGGAAGCCGGCCACTCCTTCGCCAAGATGGGCGTCAGCGTTTCCGCGCCCAAGCTCGATCTGCCGGCGATGATGAACTTCAAGCAGCAGGGCATCGACGGCAACGTCAAGGGCGTCGAGTTCCTGATGAAGAAGAACAAGGTCGACGTGCTCAAGGGCACCGGCAAGATCCTGGGGACCGGCAAGGTCGAGGTCTCCGCCGACGGCAAGTCGCAGCTGGTCGAGACCAAGAACATCGTGATCGCCACCGGCTCGGACATCGCGCGCCTCAAGGGCATCGAGATCGACGAGAAGCGCATCGTGTCCTCGACGGGCGCGCTGTCGCTGGACAAGGTCCCCGGCAAGCTGCTGATCGTCGGCGCCGGCGTGATCGGTCTCGAGCTCGGCTCGGTGTGGCATCGTCTCGGCGCTGAAGTCGTCGTCGTCGAATTCCTCGATCGCATCCTGCCCGGCATGGACGGCGAGATCGCCAAGCAATTCCAGCGCATCCTCGAGAAGCAGGGCTTTGCGTTCAAGCTGGGCGCCAAGGTCACCGCCGTCGATACGTCGGGCAAGACGCTGAAGGCGACGATCGAGCCGGCCGCCGGCGGCGCGGCCGAGACGCTGGACGCCGACGTCGTGCTCGTCTGCATCGGCCGCGTGCCGTACACCGAGGCGCTCGGCCTGAAGGAAGCCGGCGTCGCGCTCGATCCCCGTGGCCGCGTGCAGATCGATCCGCATTTCGCCACCAGCCTGAAGGGCGTCTATGCCATCGGCGATGTCGTCGCCGGGCCCATGCTGGCGCACAAGGCCGAGGATGAAGGCGTTGCGGTGGCCGAGATCATCGCAGGCCAGGCCGGCCACGTGAACTACGATGTGATCCCGGGCGTCGTGTATACCACGCCGGAAGTGTCCTCCGTCGGCAAGACCGAGGAGGAACTGAAGCAGGCGGGCGTGGCCTACACCGTCGGGAAGTTTCCCTTTACCGCCAACGGCCGCTCCAAGGTCAATCAGACCACTGACGGTTTCGTGAAGATTCTCGCAGATGCGAAGACCGATCGCGTGCTCGGCGTGCACATTATCGGCCGCGAAGCCGGTGAAATGATCCATGAAGCCTGCGTTCTCATGGAGTTTGGCGGCAGTGCGGAGGATCTCGCGCGCACCTGCCACGCCCATCCGACTCGCTCGGAGGCCGTCAAGGAGGCCGCGCTTGCAGTCGGCAAGCGGGCCATCCATATGTAAGCACGCGCCCAGGACCGAATCGGGCGGGAAACATATGTTGCGCCGCCTTCTTCAACCGGTCTGGGTCCTGCTTGCGATCGTCTTCCTGATCGAAGCCTGGCTGTGGGACCATCTCGAGCCGATCGTCGCGCGCGTTGTCGCGGCGATTCCGCTGGCGCGCTTCAAGCAATGGCTGACGGCGCGGGTCGGTGCGCTGTCGCCGGCGGCGACGCTGATCATCTTCGCCGTGCCGATCATCCCGTTGTTTCCGCTCAAGCTGGTCGGCCTGTGGCTGCTCACCCATGAATATTGGATGACCGGCGTATCCACGTTCCTGTTCGCAAAACTGCTCGGCGTCGGCGTCACCGCCTTCGTGTTCGACGTCACGCGCGACAAGCTTCTGGAGATGCACTGGTTCGAGCGGATCTACGATCTGGTGCTGAAGATCCGCGCCAAGGCCGCCGAGTTGGTCAATCCCATCAAGCAGCGCATCCGCGAGCTGATCGCGGGCAACGGCGAAGGCTGGTCGTCACGTACGCTGCGTCTGATCCAGCGTTTCAGGAAGAGCGTGCACGAGGCGCGGTGAGCGTCGTCACGTTGCGGGTCTCGTAGCCCGGATGGAGCGCAGCGCAATCCGGGACAGCCGTTCCCGCATTTCGCTACGCTCCATGCGGGCTACAAGCGTCCCTCAGCCTCTAATGCAAATGCAGCAGATGCGGCCACCACAGGCCGAGCGCGGTCATGAGCAGGCCGGCGATCGTCAGGATGCCGCTGACATAGGCCAGCGCGAACATGCCGGTGATGATGGTGGCCGAGGCCAGCACGATGCCGATCTGGAAGGCGGCCGAGGCCAGCTCGAAATGATGGTATTTCGCGGTCGCCTCGTCGCGGTCGTGCTCGGCGTGCTTGGCTTTCTCCGCGAGCTGCTCGGTGCCTTCGCCGGTCTCGGGCTCGGAGCGGTAGCGCTGCGCGGTCTTGGTCCAGTCGTCGACCTGCTTCTGCACCGTCGCCCTCATGGCGTCGTCGGTCGTGCCGCCCAGCGTCAGCTTGCCCTGCTCGGCCGCGGTGATCACCACGGTGCGGCGGATGCTCTTGGCCTGGAAGAACGCCCAGAGATTGGCGGCCTCGACATTCTTGCTGATCGATTCGGTCTGGGCGCCCTTGCCGAGCGTCTCCGAGATCGCCAGGAACAGCGCCAGCACCGCAATCAGGAGCGCGATCTTCTTGTTCGAGCCGGACGCGTGTTCGGCGTGCTCGGCATGCTCCATGCTTTCGTGTGCGCTCATGATTCCCCTCCGCTTCGGTTCCGCAACGATTGACCGAACCGCGCGGCCTGCGCAAGAGGCACGCGAGCTGTGACGTCAGTGTGTCAGCAGCTCTCCTGTCCCGGACGCAGCGCAGCGTGCAACGCTGCGCTGCTGAGCCGGGACCCAGAAGCTACAGGCGATCACGCGGTGGGATGGGCCCCGGCTCTGCAGCGCACCGCTAAGGAGCGCTGCGCTGCGTCCGGGGCACGAGAAATCGTGAGACTTCACCGCCGCGGATGAGCGCTGGCATAGACTTCCAGCAGGCGCTCGGAATCGATGCCGGTATAGACCTGCGTCGTCGACAGCGAGGAATGGCCGAGCAATTCCTGGATCGCGCGCAGATCGCCGCCGCGTGATAACAGATGCGTGGCGAAGGAATGGCGGAGCGCGTGCGGCGTCGCGCTGTCGGGGAGCCCAAGCGCGCCGCGCAGCCGCTCCATCGCGAGCTGGATGATGCGCGGGCTTAACGGGCCGCCGCGCGCGCCGACGAAGATCGGACCTTCGGCGGGTAGCGGGTAGGGGCACATCGCGACGTATTCTTGCACCAGCCCCAGCACGTTCTGCAGCACCGGCACCATGCGGGTCTTGTTGCCCTTGCCGGTGACGATCAGCACGTCGCCTTCGCCGGGCCGCGGCACCTCGCGGCGCTTCAATCCCAACGCCTCGGAGATGCGTAGGCCCGAGCCATACAGCAGCGCCATCACGGCTGCGTCGCGCGCGAGAATCCAGGTCTCGCGGTCCTCGCCGGCGCGCTCGTCGGCATCGGCAAGACGTTTCGCGGATGCCATCGGCAGCGGCTTCGGCAAGCTCTTGGCGACCTTCGGCGCGCGGATCGCGGAGAGTGCGCCGACCTTGCCCTTGCCCTCGCGCTCCAAAAACCGTCCGAACGAGCGCAGGCCCGCCAGCGCGCGCATCAGCGAGCGGCCGGCAATGTCGTCGGCCCTTCGCATCGCCATGAAGGCGCGCACATCGGTTGCTTCAAGCGCGGCGAAGCGCGCGAGCGTCACGCGTTCGCCCCAATGGGCGCAGAGGAAATCCAGGCATTGCCGCAGATCGCGGCCATAAGCTTCCAGCGTCTTCGGCGACAGCCGCCGCTCGGCGCCGAGATGCGACAGCCAGCGCGTCATCTCCTGCGCGATCGAGGGATCGGCGCTGGCGAGCTCGATCTGAGGGGCGGCCGCTTTGCTCATGCGCTCTGGACGTGGTGATTCCACCCAGTATATCGCATCACACTCGTTTATCGTTCGCTAAGGCCGCCCCAGGGCGCTAGCCTTCAAGCCCAGGGTTCCGATTCTCCGTTCATGGATCACACGCCGCGCAGCACGACCGCCCCCACCCACGCGACCGGCATGGTCGACGTGCTGGTGCCGGTCGCGCTCGACCAGACCTATTCCTACAAGGTGCCGCGCGGCATGGAGCTGAAGGCGGGCGATCTCGTCGCCGTGCCGCTGGGGCCGCGCGAGGTGCTGGCCGTGGTCTGGGGCGAAAACGCCAATCCCGATCCGCGCCTGCACAACCGCCTCAAGGAGGTCAGCGAGAAGCTCGACCTTCCGCCGCTCAAGCCCGAGTTGCGCCAGGTCGTTGACTGGGTCGCCAATTACACGCTGAGCCCGCGCGGCATGGTGCTGCGCATGTGCCTGCGGATGGGCGAAACTCTCGGCCCCGAGCGGGTGCGTCCCGGCGTGCGCCTGGTCGGCGATCCGCCGCGACGGCTGACGCCGGCGCGGGCGCGCGTGATCGAGGTGCTGTCGGACCGGCTGCTGCACGGCAAGTCTGAGGCTGCGAAGGAAGCCGGCGTGTCCTCAGGCGTGATCGACGGCCTCGTCGACGAAGGCACGCTCACGGTCGAGCCGATGCCGCCGCCCCCGCCGCCACCGGCACCTGATCCCGAGTTCGGCCGGCCGGATTTCTCGCCGCTGCAGCGCGCCGGTGTGGATGCGATGCGCGCGCTCGCGGCCAACGGCAGCTTTCACGTCGCGCTGCTCGACGGCGTCACCGGCTCGGGCAAGACCGAGGTCTATTTCGAGGCCGTCGCGGAAACCATCCGCCGCGGCAAGCAGTCGCTGATCCTGATGCCGGAGATCGCGCTGACCGGCCAGTTCCTCGATCGCTTCGCGCAGCGCTTTGGCGTGCGTCCGATCGAATGGCATTCCGAATTGACGCCGCGCACGCGCGCGCGCAATTGGGCGGCGATCTCGGGCGGCACCGCGCCGGTCGTGGTCGGCGCGCGCTCGGCGCTGTTTCTCCCTTACGCCGATCTCGGCCTCATCGTGGTCGATGAAGAGCACGACCAGGCCTACAAGCAGGACGAGGGCGTGCATTATCACGCCCGCGACATGGCGGTGGTGCGAGCGCATATCGCAAAAATCCCGGTCGTGCTGGCTTCCGCAACGCCGTCGGTCGAGTCCGAGGTCAATGCGCGCAAGAACCGCTATCAGCGCATCGCGTTGCCCTCGCGCTTCGGTGGCCAGCACATGCCGCATATCGAGGCCATCGACATGCGCCGCGAGCCGCCCGCGCGCGGCCGCTATATCTCGCCGCGCCTCGCCGGTGAGATCAGGATCGCGATCGAGAAGCGCGAACAGGCGCTGCTGTTTCTCAATCGCCGTGGTTATGCCCCGCTGACGCTGTGCCGCGCCTGCGGCCATCGCTTCGCTTGCACCATCTGCGATGCCTGGCTGGTCGATCACCGCTTTCGCCAGCGCCTGGTCTGCCATCATTGCGGCTTCTCGATGCCGCGGCCGCCGACCTGTCCGCATTGCGCGGCGGAGGAATCGCTGGTTGCGGTCGGTCCCGGCGTCGAGCGGCTGCAGGAGGAGGCGACCGCGCTGTTTCCGCAGGCCCGCACCATGGTGCTGTCGAGCGATCTCATCACCTCGATCGAGACGATGCGCAGCGAGCTCGCCGAGATCGCAGAGGGCCGCGTCGACATCATCATCGGCACCCAGCTCGTCGCCAAGGGGCACAATTTTCCGCGGCTCAATCTGGTCGGCGTGGTCGATGCGGATCTCGGTCTTTCCAACGGCGATCCGCGTGCGGCGGAGCGCACCTGGCAATTGCTCAACCAGGTGATCGGCCGCGCCGGGCGCGAACAGGGCCGCGGCGTCGGATATCTGCAAACCCACCAGCCCGATCATCCCGTGATGAAGGCGCTGATCGCCTGCGATCGCGAAGCCTTCTACGACAGCGAGATCGACCTGCGTGAGAGGACGCTGTATCCGCCGTTCGGCCGGCTCGCGAGCCTGATCATCTCCGCGGGCGACCGCCCGAGCGCCGAAGGTCTCGGCCGCCGTCTCGTCGCGCTCGCGCCGCGCGACGAGCGCGTCGTGGTGCTGGGCCCCGCGGAAGCGCCGCTCGCCGTCATCAAGGGTCGCTACCGCTTCCGCATCCTGGTGAAATCGGCCCGCGGCTTCGATCTGTCGGACTATTTGCGCAGCTGGCTCGCGGTGTGCCCGAAGCCGACGGGCAATCAGAAACTCGAGGTCGACGTCGACCCGCAGAGCTTTTTGTAGGAAATGGTCCCGTGCCCCGGACGCAGCGCAGCGTCTCTTCGACGGTGCGCTGCAGAGCCGGGGCCCATGTCGCAGCGGAGTTCGCGGCTCCTGGGTCCCGGCTCTGCGCCGCAACGCTTGCGCGTTGCAGCTTGTCCGGGACACGACAGCACGTAAAAAAGCCCGCGGTCCCCCAAGACCGCGGGCTTGTTTCAGACGCGCATCAAACTGATGGAAATCTGCGCGTATCGTGACGGCGCTAACGCGCCTTAGGAGACGACTTCCGCGGTGACGCGGCCAACGCCGGCGCCGGTGAGGCCGATGGCGCGGGCAGCGCCCGTGGAGAGGTCGAGAACCCTGCCGCGAATGAACGGGCCACGGTCATTGATGGTGACGATGACGCTCGAGCCGCGGTGGGTGACGCGCAGCTTGGTGCCGAACGGCAGCGAGCGGTGCGCCGCGGTCAGGGCGTTCTGGTTGAAGCGCTGGCCCGAGGCGGTGCGGCTGCCGGACTCGTTGCCGTAATAGGAGGCCATGCCGGAGAAGCTGCGGCCGCCGCCCGAGGTCGGGTTCATCGACGCATTGGCGTTGCGCCAATCGGAGGTCGCGTTGGTATCGGTCTGGGCCTGGTGACGGTGATGATGGTGATGCCGGTGGTGGCGGGATTTGGCGGAAGCTTCGGTGGCAGTTCCACCGATGAGGAGAGTTGCGGCAACGAAAGCGATCGCCGTACGCGGCCGGGTCACAGTGCCCAGCGTCTTCAAAGACAGCATTTAGTGGTCCCTAAGCTAGTATTGCCACATATGTGGCTAGTGGAGCCCCCATCAGTTTGTGAGCGGTTTGGCGTTTCGATTCCCAATGCGGCATGAATTGGGCAGTAAATCCATTCTGTGTCGTCATGAAATATCTTGTTACCGGCATCAGATATTCAGCCGATGTTCCGTAATCTTTCTCTTTAAAGATTTATTAACCTACCGATTACATGCGAATACTGTAGAGCGAAGTTGTCGCGTCGGATATTTAGAATTGGGTAAGTATTCGGCGAGTGGAGCTGAGGGCGGCCGAATCACGCCTCAGCGATCCGTGTTCATGGCCGCTATGCGCTGAGGGCAGGAACCAACGCACCCGGAAGGAGCACGGCGAGGTCTCTCACATTCCGTGACCCGGCAGGTTGTCCGATCCTTATCCGACCCTTGGGTCCCATCTCGGATCAGACGGCTATCGAAGTGTCGCAGCGTGCGACGAACTGGCGACAGAACCTCGTGCCTTTAATTTGGCGTCATGTTGCACCTGCGCGCCTGCTATGTTAGCAAAGCCGCGATTTTAACGGATCCGGCACGTCCCGTGTCGGCCGGAAATCGAAGTCCCGCTTGAATTCCAAGGGCTTGGATCGCTAGGCGCCGCTTTGTGGCGACGGTTTTTCCCTTGCGAGTTTGACAGCAAAAAGAGCGCGTCTGTGGCTGCAGAAGATACGTCCGTTTCCGGTGTGTCCGGCCGTTATGCAACGGCCTTGTTCGAGCTGGCCCGCGACCAGAAACTGGTCGACGAGGTCAAGGCCGATCTCGAGAAATTCGAGGCCTTGCTGGCCGAAAGCGCCGATCTGAAGCGCCTCGTTCGCAGCCCGGTGTTCGCGGCCGACGTCCAGTCCCGGGCTCTTTCGGCCGTGCTGGACAAGGCCGGCATCGCCGGCATCTCCGCCAATTTCCTCAAAGTGCTGACCGCCAACCGCCGCCTGTTCGTGGTGGCGGACGTCATTCGCGCCTACCGCGCCCTCGTTGCCAAGTTCAAGGGCGAGGCAACGGCCGACGTCACGGTGGCGGAAGCGCTCTCTGACAAGAATCTCGACGCCCTCAAGGTTGCCCTGAAGTCGGTGACCGGCAAGGACGTCGCGCTGAACGTGAAAGTCGATCCCGCGATCATCGGTGGCCTCGTCGTCAAGCTGGGCAGCCGCATGATCGATGGTTCGCTTCGCACCAAACTCAATTCGATCAAGCACGCGATGAAAGAGGCAGGCTGATGGACATCCGCGCCGCGGAAATTTCCGCGATCCTCAAGGACCAGATCAAGAATTTCGGCCAGGAAGCTGAAGTCTCCGAAGTCGGACAGGTGCTGTCCGTCGGCGACGGTATCGCCCGCGTCTTCGGTCTGGACAACGTCCAGGCCGGTGAAATGGTCGAGTTCGAGAATGGCACGCGCGGCATGGCGCTGAACCTCGAAACCGACAACGTCGGTGTCGTTATTTTCGGCGCCGACCGCGAGATCAAGGAAGGCCAGACCGTCAAGCGCACCCGCGCCATCGTGGACGCGCCGGTCGGCAAGGGCCTGCTCGGCCGCGTCGTGGACGGTCTCGGTAATCCGATCGACGGCAAGGGCCCGATCCAGGCCGACAAGCGCATGCGCGTCGACGTCAAGGCGCCGGGCATCATTCCGCGCAAGTCGGTGAACGAGCCGATGGCGACCGGCCTCAAGGCGATCGACGCCCTGATCCCGATCGGCCGCGGCCAGCGCGAGCTGATCATCGGCGACCGTCAGACCGGCAAGACCGCGATCGCGCTCGACACCATCCTGAACCAGAAGCCGCTCAACGCGCAGCCGGACGAGAACATCAAGCTGTACTGCGTCTATGTCGCGGTCGGTCAGAAGCGTTCGACCGTCGCCCAGTTCGTGAAGGTGCTGGAAGAGCAGGGCGCGCTGGAATATTCGATCGTCGTCGCCGCCACCGCGTCGGATCCGGCGCCGATGCAGTACATCGCGCCGTTCACCGGCTGCACCATGGGCGAGTATTTCCGCGACAACGGCATGCACGCCGTCATCATCTATGACGATCTGTCCAAGCAGGCCGTCGCCTACCGCCAGATGTCGCTGCTGCTGCGCCGCCCGCCGGGCCGCGAAGCCTATCCCGGCGACGTGTTCTATCTGCACTCCCGCCTGCTCGAGCGCGCGGCGAAGCTGAACAAGGACCAGGGCTCGGGCTCGCTGACGGCGCTGCCGGTCATCGAAACCCAGGCCAACGACGTGTCGGCCTACATCCCGACCAACGTCATCTCGATCACCGACGGCCAGATCTTCCTGGAAACCGACCTGTTCTTCCAGGGCATCCGTCCCGCGGTGAACGTCGGTCTGTCGGTGTCGCGCGTGGGTTCGTCGGCGCAGACCAAGGCCACCAAGAAGGTCGCCGGCAAGATCAAGGGTGAGCTCGCGCAGTACCGCGAAATGGCGGCGTTCGCGCAGTTCGGCTCCGACCTCGACGCCTCGACCCAGCGCCTGCTCAACCGCGGCTCGCGCCTGACCGAGCTCTTGAAGCAGCCGCAGTTCTCGCCGCTGAAGATGGAAGAGCAGGTCTGCGTTATCTGGGCCGGCACCAACGGCTATCTCGATCCGCTCCCCGTCAACAAGGTGCGTGCGTTCGAGGACGGCCTGCTCTCGCTGCTGCGCGGCAAGCACGTCGAGATCCTCAACTCGATCCGCGACACCCGCGACCTCTCCGACGACGTGGCTGCCAAGCTGAAGTCGGTGGTCGAAGGTTTCGCGAAGAGCTTCGCGTAAGTAACGCCGTCACGGCCGGGCTAAAGCGCGAAGCGCGTCTTCGTAACTGAAGTCCCGGCCATCCACGCCTTACTGCGTGGCGACAAGACGTGGATGCCCGGGACAAGCCCGGGCATGACGAAAAGATAGGGTCGCGGTCGAGCCGCAAGCTGATCGCTGGGGACGAAGAATGGCGTCACTTAAAGACATGCGCGTCCGCATCGCCTCCACCAAGGCGACGCAAAAGATCACCAAGGCCATGCAGATGGTCGCGGCCTCCAAGCTGCGCCGCGCGCAGACCGCGGCGGAAGCCGCGCGTCCCTATGCCGACAAGATGAGCGCGGTGATCTCCAACATTGCTAGCGCCGCGGCGGGCTCGCCCGGCGCGCCCGTGCTGCTGGCCGGCACCGGCAAGGACCAGGTTCACCTGCTGCTGGTCTGCACCGGCGAGCGCGGCCTGTCCGGCGCCTTCAACTCCTCGATCGTCCGTCTCGCCCGTGAGCGCGCTTTGGCGCTGATGGCGCAGGGCAAGGACGTGAAGTTCTTCTGCGTGGGACGCAAGGGTTACGAGCAGCTCCGCCGCCAGTTCGACAAGCAGATCGTCGAGCACATGGACCTGCGCAGCGTTCGCCAGCTCGGCTTCGTCAATGCCGAGGACATCGCCAAGAAGGTGTTGGCGCGGTTCGACAACGGCGAGTTCGACGTCTGCACGCTGTTCTACTCGCGCTTCCGCTCGGTGATCGCGCAGATCCCGACCGCCCAGCAGATCATCCCGCTGGTGGTCGAGGAAGGCGCTGCCGCCAACACCACGTCCTATGAATACGAGCCGGAAGAGGACGAGATTCTCGCGCGTCTTCTGCCGCGCAACCTCGCGGTCCAGATCTTCCGCGCGCTGCTCGAGAACAACGCCTCGTTCTACGGCGCGCAGATGAGCGCGATGGACAACGCGACGCGCAACGCCGGTGAGATGATCCGCAAGCAGACGCTGGTCTACAACCGCACGCGTCAGGCGCAGATCACCAAGGAACTGATCGAAATCATCTCGGGCGCCGAAGCCGTCTAGCAAAGACGCATCGGTACCCATCAATGCAACATCCCGGTCGCTGACCGCGGTTTAGAAGTTCGGATCGAAGGAGACATTCAATGGCAGCCCAGCTCGGTCGCGTCACCCAGGTCATCGGCGCCGTCGTCGACGTGCAGTTCGAAGGCCACCTGCCGGCCATTCTCAACTCGCTCGAGACCAAGAACGGCGGCAACCGCCTGGTGCTCGAAGTCGCCCAGCATCTCGGCGAATCGACCGTCCGCACCATCGCGATGGACACCACCGAAGGTCTGGTCCGCGGCCAGGAAGTGACCGACACCGGCGCGCCGATCCGCGTTCCCGTCGGCGAGGGCACGCTCGGCCGCATCATCAACGTCATCGGCGAGCCGATCGACGAAGCCGGCCCGGTGAAGACTGAAGGCCTGCGCGCGATCCACCAGGAAGCGCCGAGCTACACCGATCAGTCGACGGAAGCTGAAATTCTCGTCACCGGCATCAAGGTCGTCGATCTGCTGGCTCCCTACGCCAAGGGCGGCAAGATCGGCCTGTTCGGCGGCGCCGGCGTCGGCAAGACCGTGCTGATTCAAGAGCTGATCAACAACGTCGCGAAGGCGCACGGCGGTTACTCCGTGTTCGCCGGCGTCGGCGAGCGTACGCGTGAGGGCAACGACCTCTATCACGAGTTCATCGAATCCAAGGTCAACGCCGATCCGAAGAATCCGGATCCGAGCGTGAAGTCGAAGTGCGCGCTGGTGTTCGGCCAGATGAACGAGCCGCCCGGCGCCCGCGCCCGCGTCGCGCTCACGGGTCTGACCATCGCGGAAGACTTCCGCGACAAGGGCCAGGACGTGCTGTTCTTCGTCGACAACATCTTCCGCTTCACCCAGGCCGGCTCGGAAGTGTCGGCGCTCTTGGGTCGTATTCCTTCGGCGGTGGGTTATCAGCCGACGCTCGCCACCGACATGGGCGCGCTGCAGGAGCGCATCACCACCACGCAGAAGGGCTCGATCACCTCGGTGCAGGCCATCTACGTTCCGGCCGATGACTTGACCGACCCGGCGCCCGCGACCTCGTTCGCGCATCTTGACGCGACCACCACGCTGTCGCGCTCGATCGCCGAAAAGGGTATCTATCCGGCGGTGGACCCGCTCGACTCGACCTCGCGCATGCTTTCCCCGCTGGTCGTCGGCGAGGAGCATTACGCGGTCGCCCGTCAGGTCCAGCAGGTGCTGCAGCGCTACAAGGCGCTCCAGGACATCATCGCCATTCTCGGCATGGACGAACTTTCGGAAGAGGACAAGCTGACCGTGGCCCGCGCCCGCAAGGTCGAGCGCTTCATGTCGCAGCCGTTCCACGTCGCCGAAATCTTCACGGGTTCGCCGGGCAAGTTCGTCGACCTCGCCGACACCATCAAGGGCTTCAAGGGCCTGGTGGAAGGCAAGTACGACCACCTGCCGGAAGCCGCCTTCTACATGGTCGGCACCATCGAAGAAGCCGTCGAGAAGGGCAAGAAGCTCGCGGCGGAAGCCGCCTAAGCTTAGTCATCTCGTCATCGCCGGGCTTGCCCCGGCGATCCATCAAAAGAAGGTTTTGATGGATGGACCCGCGGGTCAAGCCCGCGGGTGACAAGTGAAGAGAACGGAAACAACCATGGCCACTTTCCATTTCGATCTCGTCTCTCCGGAAAAGCTCGCCTTCTCGGGTGAGGTCGATCAGGTCGACATCCCCGGCGTCGAGGGTGATTTCGGCGTGCTGGCTGGACATGCGCCGGTCGTCGCCGCGATCCGTCCCGGTATTCTCACCATCACCACCGGCGGCAAGCACGAGAAGATCATCGTGCTCGGCGGCCTTGCCGAAGTCTCCGAAAAGGGCCTGACGGTGCTCGCCGACGTCGCGACGTCGCTGGCCGAGCTTGACCGCGCTCAGTTCGCCGAGACCATCTCGGAGATGGAAGAGAAGCTGAAGGAGCACGAAGGCGGCGAGCTCGATCACGCCATCGAGCGGCTCGACCACTACAAGAGCATCCAGCATCAGCTCAGCTCGACGGCTATGCACTAAGCCCCGGGGCACCGCTCCGGGGCATCAGGCCTAAAATTCCTGAACAGGCTCAGCGCTCGTCACGGACCGTGGCGGGCGCTGAAACTTTGTTGCACCGCGCTTCCGATAGCGGCATTCTTCCCCGGCGAATTTTGTTCCCGGGGCGGGTCGCAGATGAAACGCAAGATCGCAGCGATCTTCGCAGCCGATATTGCCGGCTATTCGAGGCTGGTTGCGGAAGACGAAGAGGAGACGCTGCGGCGTCTGGCCTCCTATCGCGAGGTCGTCGACGATTTCATCGCCAGGTCCGGCGGGCGCATCTTCAACACGGCGGGCGATGCCGTGCTCGCGGAATTCCCGAGCGCGGTCGACGCGGTGCGTTGCGCGATCGACATCCAGGAAAGCTTGCGAACCCGCAACATGGCCTATCCGCCGAGCCGGCAGATGTCGTTCCGCATCGGGATCACCATCGGCGACGTGGTCGAGCGTAACGGCGATCTCTTGGGGGATGGCGTCAACATCGCGGCAAGGCTTGAAGGGCTTGCCGAGGTCGGCGGCATCTGCGTCTCCCGCGCGGTGCACGAGCAGGTCGCCAACAAGCTCTCGGTGCAGTTCGCCGATATCGGCGCGCAGGAGGTCAAGAACATCCCGACGCCGGTGCATGCCTACATGGTGGCGATGCGGCGCGAGGACGGGACCTATGGCAAGCCGCAGCTGAAGAAGCCGGCCGCCAGGCTGGCCGCCGCTCCGGTGTGGATGTGGCCGCTGGTGGTCGCGGTGGTCTCGATCGCAGGCATTGGCGTGACGGGCTTTCTCTACAACACCAAGCTCAAGCAGACGGCCTATGTCGCAGCGACGCCGGCCGTGACACCCAGCGTAACGCCGACGGCGAGCGCTGCGGCGCCGAGCCCAACGCCGACCCAGATGGCCAAGGCGCCGATGGCTCCGATGACACCGCCCAACGCCGGCGCCGCGATGGCGCCGATGCCGTCGCCATCGGCATCCCCGCTGTCAGGCAAGTTCTCCGCCGACGGCGTGCCCTTCATCAACGAGCGTGTCCGCAGCTTCCTCGCCGGCGATTATGCGAGCTCCGGCGATTACAAGGCCTTCGCGCTCAATGTCGGCGGCTTCACCGGTTCGGCGCTGAATCAGGCGAGCGAGGAGGCCGCGCGCAACATGGCGCTCGAGCAGTGCCAGAAGCGCGCCGACGCCGCGCAATCGCCGCGCCGCTGCGAGCTCTACGCAGTCGGCGACACCGTCGTCTACACGCACGGCAAGCCGCCGATGCCGGCACAACCCTTCGTGCGCCACGATGCCATGACCGAGCGGCCCTTCGCCTCGAAGGACTTTCCGATGGTGCGCGAGCCGCAGAAGGTCCGGCTCGAGAACATCTTCGTGCCGGCGGCGAAATCCCGCTCGGTCGCGCTCGGCCCGGGCGGACAATATTTCATGGTGCTCGGCGCCTCGTCTGCGGAGGATGCGGCGCGGCGGTCGCTGGAATCCTGCGGCGCGATTGCCGGCACCGCGTGCATGGTGGTCGCCATCGACGACAATTTCGTCGTACCGATCCCGACCCTGTTCAGGATCACCGGCTTCTTCCACGCTGCCTCCAACGCCTCGATCCTGGCGGATGCGCGCGGCGAGGTGGTGCGCAAGCTCGGCGACGCCATGGGCTGGAATGCGGTTGCCGTCGGCACCGCCGGCCGGCCGGGCCTCGGCCTCAAGGCCGCCGACGAGCAGGCTGCCGTCACCTCCGCGCTCGCCGACTGCGCCAAGCGCGACAGCAATTGCCACGTCATCGCGATCGGCCCGTTCACTGTGGGACCGATCAATTAGAAATTTCCGGCGAAAGATTCCCCAACGATTTCAGCCCCATTCTACTGTGCATGGGGTTGTTTTCGCGATTTTCAGTTTGCGAACCCTGCAAACTCCCGCGCCACCGCGAGATAAACCTCGCGCCGGAACGGCACCACGACGTCGGCAACGCGATCCAGGCGTTCCCAGCGCCAGGCGTCGAACTCGGCGGGCTGGCCGTTGCGCGGCGTCAGCGGATCGATCTCGTCATCCTTGCCGGTGAAGCGCAGCGCGAACCATTTTTGCCGCTGGCCGCGGAATTTCGCGAGGCGATGCGTCTGCGGGCCGTCGTAAGGCGGGAATTCGTAAGTGAACCAGTCGGTCTCGCCGAGATAGTCCGCGCTGACGACGCTGGTCTCCTCCCAGAGCTCGCGCATCGCGGCATCGCGCAAATTCTCGCCTTCGTCGACGCCGCCCTGCGGCATCTGCCAGTCGAGCCCCGGCAGGATGATCTCGGGCCCGTCGCCCTTGAAGCGGTGGCCGATCAGCACGCGGCCCTCGGTGTTGAAGAGAGCGATCCCCACGTTGGGGCGGTAGGGCTTTTCATTCGTCACGCGCAAATCTCTCATCGTCATTCCCGGATGCATTAGCACCGAAGGCGGGACGACAATTCGATTTATTGGTCCGCCAGCGCGGAAAATTCCTGCACCACGCGCTCATAGACCGGGCGCTTGAAGGGAATGATCAGTCCGGTCAGATTCTGCATCGGCTCCCAGCGCCAGCTGACGAACTCGGCCTTGTGGCCGCCGCCGGGCTTCTCGACGTTGATCTCGCTGTCCTTGCCGGTGAAGCGCACCGCGTACCATTTCTGGCGCTGGCCGCGGTAGCGGCCCTTCCAGGCGCGCCCGGCGACCGTGCGCGGAATGTCGTAAGTGAGCCAGTCCGGGACCTCGCCGAGCCGCTCGACCGAGCGCACGCTGGTCTCCTCATAGAGCTCGCGCTTGGCGGCTTCCCAGGTGTCCTCGCCGGGATCGACGCCGCCTTGCGGCATCTGCCAGACGTGGGTGTCGTCGACATGCTCGATGCCGCCGGCGCGGCGGCCGATGAACACCAGGCCTTTCGGGTTGATCAGCATCACGCCGACACAGGTCCGGTAGGGCAGATCCTCGTAACGCGCCATTCCGCCAGACCTTTCGCATGCTGTCGGTCCGGCTTGACCGGCCCCGCGAGGACCCGTGCCGCACCAATCCGTTGATTTAGCTGGATTTTGATTTCAGCATCGCGGTTGTCAATGGCACCAAAAGAATACCCCGGTCGCCCAATGTCTTGGTCCAGGCGCCGATGCGCTCGATCGAGACGGGCAGGGCGGAGGCGATGCCGACAGCCGCGCCGCGTTCGCGTGCCGCCGATTCGAGCTTGTTCAGGGCGCGGTCGATTTCGGTCGCCGTCGGCACCGCGTCGATCGCGATGTCGCCCTTGCCGAACGGCATTGCCGCGCTGCCTGCGGCCTGGGACGCGATGCTGCGGGGCGAGGAGCCGTCGTCGAAAAAGCCGAGGCCGCGCTTGGCCGCCTCGCGGATGATCGGCTGCATCGCCGGCTCCGTCGCGATGAAGCGGGCGCCCATGAAATTGGTGATGCCGGCATAGCCCTGCATCCGGCTCAAATGCCAGTACAGGCGGTCCATGTTCTGATCGGTGCTGAGCGAGGTCAGCAGCGTCTGCGGTCCCGGGTCGTTGTCCGGGAAGTCGTAGGGCTCCATCGGGATCTGCAGGAAGATCTCGTGGCGCTGCGCGCGGGCTCGTTCGGCGAGCTTGCCGGGATCGGCGCCATAGGGCGTGAAGGCCAGCGTCACCGCCGGTGGCAGCTTCATGATGGCGTCAGTGGTTTTGGCGGCGCCGACGCCGAGGCCGCCGATCACGATGGCGACCACCGGCATCTTGGCGGCCTTGGCGCGGTCGGCGTCCGCCGCATAGACGTTGAACGGCTTCAGCCCGTCGGCGACCACCGGGATCATGCCGTAGCGCGACTTCTCCAGCAGCTTCGGATTGATCCCGGCCATGACGGGCGGCGGGGCCGAGGCATCGCCCTTGTCGGCGGTGTCGCCGGCACCGATGACGACGTCGTGGCGCGCGCCGGTGGAGCCGTCGATCATGGTGACGGTCTTCTGCTCGCCCGGCTGTTTCGGGGCATCCTGGGTCTCGTGCTTGCCCTCTTGCTTGGCTTCGGAACCATGGCCAGCGGCGGCCGGCTTCTCGTCCGCTGCATTGTCCGTCGCCGGCTTGATCGCGATCCGCGTCATCGGCTCGCCGCCGAGCGGATCCTTGTTGAAGATGGCGAAGCCGGCAAAGGTAACCAGGAACAGGCCGAGCAGCACGGCCAGCAGCTGCATGGCCGTGAACGGCAGCCGCAGCCGGCGTTTCCGGCGCGGCTTGTCCTGTCCGAGCGGGGCGCTCAGATCATCGGCCGTTTCAGTCATGCGCGATCCCGAATCACTCGTTCCGACGATACCACGCCACGGTCAAGTGGCGGCAGGCCGGGAGAGGCCGGGGATGCCGGGAGTCCAATGTGAGTTCCAAGCAAAAAGGGCGGCTCCAGGAGCCGCCCTTTTCACGGGATCGCGCGATGCGTCGATCGGATGCGCAGACTTAGTTCGCCGCCTTCGGCTTGTCGGTCGTGGCCTTGTTGTCGCCGCCGGGAGTGGGCGCGGCGGAGGCGCTGTTCTTGATGCCGTGGAGCAGGTCGTCGGCGAGCTTGAGCGCCTTGTCGTCCTTGGCGTCCGGCGGGACGTAGGACTGCGAGCCGGTCTTCTCGTCGCCGTCGTTCTTGAGATGGCCGCGCAGCGAAGCTTCGCCCTTGGTGTCGGTGCGCGATTTCAGCTCGTCCGGCACGTCCTGCAGCACTTCGATGTCGGGCACGATGCCCTTGGCCTGGATCGATTTGCCCGAAGGCGTGTAGTAGCGCGCCGTGGTCAGGCGCAGCGCGCCGTTGCCCGAGCCGAGCGGAATGATGGTCTGCACCGAGCCCTTGCCGAACGAGCGGGTGCCGACGATGGTCGCGCGCTTGTGGTCCTGCAGCGCGCCGGCGACGATTTCCGACGCCGAAGCCGAGCCGCCATTGACCAGCACGATGACGGGCTTGCCCTTGGTGAGGTCACCCGAATGCGCGGTGCGGCGCTGGGTTTCCTCGGCATTGCGGCCGCGGGTCGACACGATCTCGCCCTTCTCCAGGAACGAGTCGGAGACGGTGACCGCTTCCTCGAGCAGGCCGCCCGGATTGTTGCGGAGGTCGATGATGTAGCCCTTGAGCTTGTCGCCGATCTGATTCGAGAGGTTGGCGACCTCGCGCTTCAGGCCTTCGGTGGTCTGCTCGTTGAACGTGGTGATGCGGATATAGGCGATGTCGTCGGCCTCGACACGCGCGCGCACCGAGCGGACGCGGATGTTGTCGCGCACCAGCGTGACGTCGATCGGATTGTCCTGGCCCTTGCGGATGATCTTGAGCTTGATCTTGGTGTTGACGGGCCCGCGCATCTTCTCGACCGCCTGGTTCAGGGTCAGGCCCTGCACCGCCTCGTCGTCGAGATTGGTGATGATGTCGTTGGCCATGACGCCGGCGCGCGAGGCCGGCGTGTCGTCGATCGGCGAGACCACCTTGATGAGGCCGTCTTCCATCGTGACTTCGATGCCGAGGCCGCCGAACTCACCGCGGGTCTGCACCTGCATGTCGCGGAAGCTCTTGGCGTCCATGTAGCTCGAGTGCGGATCGAGGCCGGTGAGCATGCCGCTGATGGCGGATTCGATCAGCTTGGTGTCGTCGGGCTTCTCGACATAGTCGGAGCGCACGCGCTCGAAGACGTCGCCGAACAGATTGAGCTGGCGATAGGTGTCCGCGGTGGCAGCTCGCGCGCTCGAGCCCATGAACACCGCGCGCGGCTGCGTCACGAACAGCGTCAGCGCCGCACCGGTGGCTGCGCTGAGGAGGATTACTGAAGTCTTGCGCATCATCCGCGAACCTTCTCGCCTTCATTTGCGGCCCACCATGGGCCTGGATCGATTGGAGTGCCGTCCTTACGGAACTCGACATACAGCACAGGTTGACTCGCGTTCGTGGCGAGAATGGAAGCGACCTGTGAGGTCGATCCCATGGTCGCGACCGGCTCCCCCGTGAGCACAAACTGTCCGATGTTGACCGAAATGCGCTCCATCCCGGCGATCAGGACATGATACCCGCCCCCGGCGTTGAGGATCAAGAGTTGTCCATAGCTGCGGAACGGGCCGGAATAGACCACCCAGCCGTCACACGGGGTCGTGACCTGGGAGCCGGGCTTGGTCGCCAGCGAAATACCCTTCTGGACCCCGCCGACCCCGTCGGAACCGCCAAAATCCCTGATCTTGTTACCGTTAACCGGCAGCGGCAGGAGACCCTTGGCCGAGGCGAAGGCAATCGCGGGGGTGGTCCGGGAGCGGTCCTTGAATGCGCCCGGGCCGGATTTGGCGCTGGCGGCCGCGTTTGCCGCCGCTGCCTTGGCCTCCTTGGCCTCGGCCAGCTTTGCGGCCTCGGCGGCCTTCTCGGCGGCCTTAGCGGCGCTCTGCAGGTCCTGCTCCATCTTGGTGATCAGGCCCTGGAGATCGCCGACCTGCTTCGACAGCATGATCGCGCGCGAGTTCTCGGCGTCGAGATCCTTTTCGCGCGCCGCCTGCTGGCGCTGTCGCTCGTCGACCAGGGCGGTGAGCCGGGTCTGGTCGCTGCGAACTTTGTCGCGGTCGGCGGCGAGCTGGTCGCGCTCGGTCGCGATGGTCTTGCGCAAGGCCACGAGCTCGCCGAGCTCGCCTGCGATCTTTTCGGCACGGCCGCGCAGCTCCGGCACCACGGCGCCGAGCAGCATTGCGGTGCGCAGCGATTGCAGCGCATCTTCGGGCCGCACCAGCAGCGCCGGCGGCGTGCGCCGCCCGGCCCGCTGCAACGCCGCCAGCACCTCGACGATGTCGGCGCGGCGCGAATCCAGCGAAGCGCGCATCTCCTGCTCGCGGCCGTTGAGGCTTCGCAGCCGCGCTTCGGTGGCGTCGATCTTGGTCTCGACGGCGCGCACATTGGCGGCGGTGTCGATCAGTTGCTGGTTGAGCTGGGTGCGGTCCTGGCCGAGCGCGGTGATCTCGGTCTTGAGCTTGGCCTGTGCTTCCTCCGCGCTCTTCTGCCTGGCGCGGGCGGCTTCCAGCTCTTGCTCGCGCTGCTTGATGGCATCGGGCGAGACGGCTGCGGCTTGCTGTGCGGGATTTGCCGTCTGAGCTTGCGCGAGGCTTATGGAAGCTTGCGCGAGGCTTGCGCCGGCAAGGCTTCCGATCAGCAGCAGGTTGAGGAGCGGCGCTCGCATCGTGGCGGGAAAGGTGCTCGTTGTGGCGCGCATCACGCGCGGTGATAGGGGTGGCCGGCCAGAATGGTGGCGGCCCGGTAAAGCTGTTCCAGAAGCATGACGCGGACCATTTGGTGCGGCCAGGTCGCAGAGCCGAACGCGATCGCGAGCTTGGCCTTACGGCGCAATTCGGGCGAAAGTCCGTCCGCCCCTCCGATCACGAAGATAGTATGTCCGGCGCCTTCGTCCCGCCAGCGCCCCAGGTGCCGTGCGAATACGGTGGACTCGAGATTCTGGCCGCGCTCGTCCATCGCCACCAGGATCGCCTTGTCCGGAATATGCGCGGAGATCGCCGCGGCCTCCTCAGCCATCCGCGTCGCGGTGTCGCGCGCACGGCTCTCGGGAATTTCGTGGACCAGGAGCTCGCGGAATCCAAGCTTGCGGCCGGCCTCGTCGAACCGCTCGAAATAGCGGTCGGCAAGCTCCCGTTCGGGGCCCTGCTTCAGCCGGCCCACCGCAATGACAGCAACACGCATGATATCTTCAGGGCCGCGTTTTCAAGACCGCGCGCCATGAGCGCGCGCACGACGCTAACATGCGCGTCAGCCGATTCGAAATCGGCTCGATGGGCCTAGATCGCCTTCGCCGCCCCTGGACCCTGCGTGTACAACCGCTCGAGATTGTAGAACTCGCGGACCTCGGGTCTGAACACGTGCACGATCACATCGCCGGAATCGATCAGCACCCAGTCGCAATTGGGCAAGCCCTCGACGTGGATGTTCTTGATGCCGTTTTCCTTGAGGCCCTTGGCGACGTTCTCCGCGATCGCGCCGACGTGCCGGTTCACCCGGCCGGTGGTGACGATCATGTAGTCGGAGTAGGCCGATTTGCCGCGAAGGTCGATGGTGACCGTCTCTTCCGCCTTCATGTCGTCGAGGCGGGAGAGGATCAGGCTCAGCGTCTTGTCGGCGTCGGGTTGCGCCTTCAAGGCCGCAGCTTGGGTCGATGTTTTACGCGCCGGTTTTGCCTTGGGTAAAACAGACTTCGTTGAAGCTGACTTCGCTGAAGTCGACTTGGACAATACAGATGTGGTCAGGGACCATTCCTTTCACTGTATCGCGAACGCCGAATCCGGCGCCCACCGGTTACACTACATCATGTGGGGTTAAGGGTTTCAATATGCCAGAGAGCCCGGAGCCACCCCCGTCCGCACACTCTGTCTCACTTCGTACCTTTCCAGCTTCCGTCCGGGTTCCGCAGGCCCGTGGAGGACAGATTCAGCTTCAATCCGGTCAGGAATACCCAGGCCGGCGCCGGCTGGTCCGCGAGCAGCGCTGCCTTGTTCTCGGGCAGGCGGTAACGCGCTAGGGCCTTGGCGGCGGGCGAGGCGAGGGCACGAAAACTCTGCGGCGGACGATCGATGACCGCCATCGGCACCTGGCCGGCGATGCGCCGCCAGTCCTGCCATCGATGGAATTGAGCGAGGTTGTCGGCGCCCATGATCCAGACAAAGCGCAAGCCCGAGAGGCGGCGGCGCAAGGTGTTGATCGTGTCGATAGTATAGCGGGTGCGAATGACGGATTCGAGACAGCTGACCTCGATGCGCGGGTCGTCAGCGACGTCGCGCGCCGCCTGCATGCGCTCGCCGAGCTCATGCAGCGTGCCATTCTCCTTCAGCGGATTGCCTGGCGTCACCAACCACCACACGCGATCGAGCTGAAGGCGTTTCAGCGCGAACTGGCTGATCGCGCGATGAGCCTGATGCGGCGGATTGAACGAGCCGCCGAGCAAGCCGATGCGCATGCCCGACGTGTGGGCTGGTACGGCCTGCGCGAAGAAACGTGGCGCGACGAAATTGTTGCTCAATGCCCCGCGCCTTGCGTCGATTACGGCCGCGTCTGCCCGGTGCCGTGAACGCGATATTTGAAGCTCGTCAGCTGCTCGGCGCCGACAGGGCCGCGCGCGTGGAAGCGGCCGGTCGCGATGCCGATCTCGGCGCCGAAGCCGAATTCGCCGCCATCGGCGAACTGCGTCGAGGCGTTATGCAGCACGATCGCGGAATCCACCTCGCTGAGGAATTTGTTCGCAGCCGCCTCATCCGCGCTCACGATCGCATCGGTGTGATGCGAGCCGTGGCTCTGGATGTGCGCGATCGCGCCGTCGACGCCGTCCACCACCTTCGCCGCGATGATCGCGTCGAGATATTCGGTGTCCCAATCATCTTCGCTGGCGGGCTTTACGCGCGGGTCGGCCTTCTGCACGGCGTCGTCGCCGCGCACTTCGCAGCCCGCCTCGATCAGCATCTCGACCAGCGGCTTCAGATTCTTGCCGGCAGCGGCGCGATCGACCAGCAGCGTCTCGGCCGCACCGCAGACGCCGGTGCGGCGCATTTTTGCGTTGAGCACGATCGACTTCGCCATGGCGAGGTCGGCGCTGGCATCGACATAGACGTGGTTGACGCCTTCGAGATGCGCGAACACAGGCACGCGCGCTTCCTGCTCGACACGCGCGACGAGGCTCTTGCCGCCGCGGGGCACGATCACGTCGATGGTGCCGCCCAGGCCCGACAGCATCATGCCGACCGCCATACGGTCGCGCGTCGGCACCAGCGTGATCGCGGCTTCGGGCAGGCCGGCTTCGCGCAGGCCTTGCACCAGGCATTCATGGATCGCGCGGCAAGAGCGAAAACTGTCGGAGCCGCCACGCAGGATCACGGCATTGCCCGACTTCAGGCACAGCACGCCGGCGTCCGCGGCAACGTTGGGCCGGCTCTCGAAGATCACGCCGACGACGCCGAGCGGCACGCGCACGCGCTCGATGGTCATGCCGTTCGGCCGCTGCCAGCTCTCGGTGACGATGCCGACGGGATCGGCGATGCCGCGCACGATGCCGATGCCCTCGGCCATGCCCTCGACCCGCGCCGGGGTCAGCGTCAGGCGGTCGATGAAGGCGGAGGTGGCATTGCCGGTGGCGCGGGCCTCAGCGACGTCCTCGGCATTGGCGGCGAGAATGGCCGCGGAGTTCGCGCGGATCGCCCGCTCCATGGCTTCCAGGGCCCGGTTCTTCTGCTCCGGCGGCGCCAGCGCCAGCACGCGCGCGGCAGCGCGGGCACGGGTTCCGAGATCGGACATCAGCGCCTGAAGATCGGCATTGCCGTCAACGGCTTTGAGGGGTGCGGCCATGGGGTTTTCAACCTTTGCTAAGGCGGTGTCCTAGCACGGAAATCCCGGGCCTGCGAAGGGCGGGAAGGGTATGGCAGGGGCCCGGTTCGCCAGCGGTCGGCCAATGGCCGGGTTGTGCGCCGAATGCTCGATCGATCCTTGCGAACATCCAAAATATCAACAATTATCATTACTTGATATCGGAGCCCCTATGGCCAGCAGCTACAGCATTGGCAAGCATTTCGAGGACCTGATCGATGGTCTGGTCGAGAGCGGGCGCTATGCCAGCGCGAGCGAAGTCATGCGCGAAGGTCTTCGCTTGATTGAGGAGCGCGAAGAACAGCGCAAGCTCAAGCTGCAAGCGCTGCGGGAGGAAATCCAGAAGGGCTTTGACAGCGGGCCGATGGAGGAGGTGGATCCACGCGAGTGGATGAACGATATCAAGGCGCGGGGACGGCAGCGATTGGCTGCGCGCAAAAGTGGCAAATAGATTCCGCAAAACTCCACAAGCAGACCTCGATCTCGATTCGATCTGGGAATTCATCGCTTCCGACAGCGTTCCCGCCGCCGAGAAGCAGATCGGTCGCTTCGGCGAGATTTTCGAGATGCTGATGGAGAACCCGCTGGCGGGACGAGAGCGACGAGAATTGCGCGCGGACTTGCGCAGCTTTTCGGTCGGCAACTACATTATCTTCTATGTCCCGCTGCCCGATGGCGTGGAGATCATCCGCATCATGCATGGCCGCCAGGATATCGGCTCTGACGACATGCAATAGCGGCGGCTTGATTAGCCGCTACCCGCCCACCACCAGATCGTCGCGGTGGATCATCTCGGCGCGGCCGCTGATGCCGAGGATGGTCATCACGTCGGGGGAGGAGCGGCCCTTGATCCGCTCGGCCTCGTCGGCGTCGTAGGCGATCAGGCCGCGGCCGATCTCGCTGGTGTCGGGGCCGCGCACGATGACCGCATCGCCGCGGGCGAACTGGCCCTCGACCTTGATCACACCGGCCGGCAGCAGGCTGGCGCCGGCACGCAGCGCCGTCACGGCGCCGGCATCGATCGTCAGCGTGCCCTTCGGCTCCAGCGTGCCCGCGATCCAGCGTTTTCGCGAGGTGATGGGGTTCGCCGGCGTCAAAAACCAGGTGCAACGGCCGCCATCGGCGATCGCCTGCAGCGGGTGCTCGATCTTGCCGGAGGCGATCAGCATATGCGTGCCGCCGGTGGTGGCGATCTTGGCCGCCTCGACCTTGGTGCGCATGCCGCCGCGCGACAACTCGGACTCGGCATCGCCAGCCACCGCCTCGATCTCCGAGGAGATGCTCTCGACCACCGGAATGAGCTTGGCGTTCGGGTTGTTCTTCGGCGGGGCGTCGTAGAGCCCGTCGATGTCGGACAGCAGCACCAGCAAATCGGCGCTTGCCATGGTGGCGACGCGCGCGGCGAGGCGGTCGTTGTCGCCGTAGCGGATCTCGTTGGTCGCCACCGTGTCGTTCTCGTTGATCACGGGAATGGCGCGCCATTCCAGCAGCTTGCCGATGGTGGAGCGCGCGTTGAGATAGCGGCGGCGCTCCTCGGTGTCCTGCAAGGTCACCAGGATTTGGCCGGCGCCGATGCCGTGGGCGCCCAGCACCTCCGACCAGATTCGCGCCAGTGCGATCTGGCCGACAGCGGCTGCGGCCTGGCTCTCTTCCAGCTTCAGCGGGCCGCGCGGCAGCTTGAGGCGGCTGCGGCCGAGCGCGATCGAGCCGGAGGACACGACGAGGACGTCGCGGCCTTCCTTGTGCAATTTGGCCATGTCGTCGGCGAGCGCGGCGAGCCAGGACGAGCGCACCTCGCCCTTGTCGGAATCGACCAGCAGCGCGGAGCCGACCTTGACGACGATGCGGCGGAATTGACTGAGTTCGGGGCTGGCCATAGTGCGCCTGGACGATCTGCTCTGCATTGGAAACGGCGGAGCGAGAGAGCGGCGCCGATAGGCCGCTTTTGCAGCAGGACGATGGCCGGCGCAAGGCGGCAAGGATGGCAACGGATGGTAAACGGCGAAGGTCGGCCTTGCCTTGGCCGTTTACCGGGTTCTAATGCCGGCAACCAAAAATGGGCTGGAGGGAATGCGTATGGATCGCCGCGAATTTATGGCTGGATGTGTCGCCCTGCCGCTGCTGGCGCAGGCCGGTGAGGCGCAAGCGCAGGCCGGGTTGACCAAGATGATCTTCCCGTTCGCGGCGGGGGCCGGCGCCGACACGCTGTGCCGGCTGATCGCGCAGGAGATGGCGCCGGCATTGCAGCGGACCATCGTGGTCGAGAACCGCACCGGCGGCGACGGCCTGATCGGCATCAAGGCGGTGAAGGGCGCAAGCCCCGACGGCAGCATGGTGCTGGTGACGACGGGGCCCACCATGTACCTGCTGCCGATGGTGGAGACGAATCCGAGCTTCGACACGGCGAAGGATTTCATGCCGGTGTCACTGCTGGCGCGCTTCGAATTCGCGCTGGTGATCAACCCCGCGGTCGAGGCCACCGATTTCAAGAGCTTCGTGGCGTGGCTGAAGGCGCATCCGGACAAGACCTCGTTCGGCGTGCCCAGCAACGGCACCATTCCGCACTTCATGGGCTCCAAGCTCGAGAAGGACCTCGGCATTCCCCTGACGCGCGTGCCCTACCGTGGCAGCGCGCCCATCCTCAACGACCTCGTCGGCGGCCACATTGCGTTCGGCATCGTGACGCTGGCCGACGCGCTGCCGCAGCACCGCGCCAAGGGCGTGAAGATCATCGCGGTGTCGAGCACGGAACGCTCGCCCTTCGCGCCCGAGGTTCCGACGCTGAAGGAAAGCGGCATCGATCTCGTCGCCGACGCCTGGTACGGCATGTGGCTCCCCGCCGGCAGCCCGCCGGAATTTGCGAGCAAGCTCGGCGCGGCCGCAAGCGCGGCGCTCGCCAAGCCCGAGGTGAAGGAGAAGCTCACGGCGATCGGGCTGATCCCGGTCGGGTCGACCCCGGATGGATTGACCAAGGAGCTCGCCGCGAACATCGCGCTGTGGCAGCCGATCGTGAAGGCGACGGGCTACAAGATCGAGAACTAGAGTCTCCCGCGGCGCCACACACTCAGCCGTCATGGCCGGGCTTGACCCGGCCATCCACGTGCGTCCGCGATTGCCGCTGGACGTGGATGCCCGGGTCAAGCCCGGGCATGACGAATGGAGAGGGCCTCGCTCACATCTTGGCGCGCTGCGCGATGCCGTCCTTGATCGCGGCGAGTTCGTTCTCATCCCAGATGCCGATCAGAACGCCGTTCTTCACCTGGAGCTGGTTGTCGGCATAGGCCGCGATCTTCTCGCGGGGGGTGGTGATGTGGCCGCTCGGATGCAGTGCCCAGTCGAACAGCTCGGCCTGCAATCGCGCGATGATGCCTGCACATTCAGGATCGTCGCCGCGATCCAGATATTCTTCCGGATCGGTGTCGAGATCGTACAGCATCGGACGGAAGCCGGAGGCGTGGATGTATTTCCAGCGGCCGTCGAACACCATGAACAGGCGGCAGCGCTCGATCGGCTGGTTCAGCTTCAGCCGGACGTCCTGCATGGCGTAGTCGTATTCGGAGAACGCGACCTTGCGCCAGTCCGCCGGCGTCGGCCCGCGCAGCAGCGGCAGCAGCGAACGTCCTTCGAGAATGTGGCCCGGCACCTTGCCGCCGAAATAATCGACAAAGGTCGGCGCGAGATCGATCGCCTCGACCAGCGCCTCGCTGCGCGTGCCGCGCGTGGCGTCGGCCTCTTGCGAGGGATCGATGATGATCAACGGAATCTTCGCCGACTGCTCGTGGAACAGGTCTTTCTCGCCCATCCAGTGATCGCCGAGATAATCGCCGTGATCGGAGGTGAAGACGATCATGGTGGTGTCCAGCAGGCCGCGTGCCTCCAGAAACTTCATCAGCACGCCCATCTGGTCGTCGATCTGGGTGATCAGGCCCATATAGGTCGGGATCACCTTCTCCCGCGCCTCGTCGCGCGCCATGTTGCGGGAGTAGCGCATGTCCATATAGGCGCCGAACACCGGATGCGGATTTTGCCGCTCGCGCTCGGAGCGGGTCACCGGAATCATGTCATCGGTCGAATACATGCTGGCATAGGGCTCCGGCGCGATATAGGGCCAGTGCGGCTTGATGTAGGACAGATGCAGGCACCACGGCCGGCCGTCGGTCTCGGCCTCGCTGATGAAATCCATCGCCCGCCGCGTCATGTAGGGCGTCTCGGAATGCTCGTCCGGCACGCGCGCGGCCTTGTCGGCATGCACCAGCAGCCAGCCGTTCTGCAAGCTGCCGTCTTCCGCCGCGCCGGAATTGGCCCAGTGCTCCCAGGGATTGCTGGCCTCAAACCCGTGCTGACGCAGATATTCGTCGTATTTCGGGCGCGGCCGCCCCGTGGGGTGCAAGCCGTCGTCGCGCTCGTAAGGCTCGAAGCCGCATTCGGCGACATGCACGCCGATCATCGATTCCGGGGGTATGCCGAGCGCCTTCATGCCTTCGAGATCGGGCGCCATGTGGGTCTTGCCGACCAGCACATTGCGCACGCCGATCTTCTTCAGGTGATCGCCGAGCGTGGGCTCGCCGACACGCAAGGGCCAGCCGTTCCAGTGCGAGCCGTGCGAGCGCATGTAGCGTCCCGTGTAGAACGACATCCGCGACGGGCCGCAGATCGGCGATTGCACATAGGCCTTGCTGAACAGCACGCCGCGCCTCGCCATGGCGTCGATGTTCGGCGTCTTCAGCGTGGGATGGCCGGTACAGCCGAGATAGTCATAGCGAAGCTGGTCGCACATGATCCAGAGAACGTTCTTCGCGCGCGCCATGCGTCATCCCTGCAGTTTCTTGATTGTGCGATGCTGCGATATTGGAGCGGCGATGACAAGCCGATGATGCGCGCAGCTGAGGCCACTCAAGCCGCTGTCGTCCCCGCGTACGCGGGGACCCATAACCCCAGGAGGAAGTTTGGCGAAGACTAGTTGTTCGGGACTGCGATCATGCCTAATCGATAGATCACGCGGTATGGGTCCCTGCGTGCGCAGGGACGACAGTAGTTCACGCCGACCACGGCTCCGCTTCGGCTGCGCTCTTGGCCTTGGCCGACACCGGGGCCTCGCCGATCACCGCGACGAGCGCGCGCAGCGCTTCCTTGACGCCGTCGCCGGTGACCGCTGACAGCAGCAGCGGCGTCTTCTTGGCGGCGCGCTTCAGGCGCTCCTTCTGCTTCTTGAGCTCGTCCGGCTCGACCGCGTCGATCTTGTTCAGTGCGACGATCTCGATCTTGTCGGTGAGCTGGCCGCCATAGGCGTCGAGCTCCGTGCGCACCGTCTTGTAGGCCTTGCCGGCGTGCTCGCAGGTCGCGTCGACCAGATGCAGCAGCACGCGGCAGCGCTCGACATGGCCGAGGAAGCGGTCGCCGAGGCCGGTGCCTTCATGCGCGCCCTCGATTAGGCCGGGGATGTCGGCCAGCACGAACTCGCGGCCGTCGGCGTTCACGACGCCGAGTTGCGGATGCAGCGTGGTGAAGGGATAGTCGGCGATCTTCGGCCGCGCCGCGCTGACCTTGGACAGGAAGGTCGACTTGCCGGCATTGGGCATGCCGACGAGACCGGCATCGGCAATGAGTTTCAGCCGCAGCCAGATCCAGCGCTCCTCGCCGACCTGGCCGGGATTGGCGTTGCGCGGGGCGCGGTTGGTCGAGGTCTTGAAATGCGCGTTGCCGAAGCCGCCATTGCCGCCCTCGGCCAGCACGAATTTCTCGCCGACCTCGGTGAAGTCGTGGATCAGCGTCTCGCGGTCCTCGTCGAAGATCTGCGTACCCACCGGAACCTTCAGCACGATGTTCTTGCCGTTGGCGCCGTGGCGGTCCGAGCCTGAGCCGTTCTCGCCCTTCTGGGCCTTGAAGTGCTGCTGGTAGCGGTAGTCGATCAGCGTGTTGAGGCCGTCGGCGACCTCGATGATGACATTGCCGCCGCGGCCGCCATTGCCGCCGGAGGGACCGCCGAATTCGATGAACTTCTCGCGGCGGAACGCCACGCAGCCGTTCCCGCCGTCACCGGAGCGGATATAGACCTTTGCTTCGTCGAGGAATTTCATGGGCCATAGGTAGGCCAGCCGGCCCCCTGCGGCAACCCGAGAGACCCGCAAATCGGCCGAATTTCCGCGAATTGCGGCCCTTGCTTAACCAGTCGGTCGCTTCCGGATCAGGAATGTCTGCGTCCCCTCCAGCACCAGCTCCTTGCGCTGGTTGAATACGGTGCTGCGCAGCGTCACCGTGCCGGTGGTGCGGCCGGGCACCAGCTCGGTGACCTCCAGCGCGGGATAGAGAGTGTCGTCGGCATAGACGGGTTTGAGAAAACGGCTGGATTGCTCAAGGAAGCCGACCAGGGACTCCTCGACCATGAACGGAAACAGGCCGGCGCCGGGCGCGGTGTGGATCAGGGTCTGGAAGCCGTGGGCGAGCAGATGCGGCATGCCGCGGCTGCGGCAATATTCCACATCGTAGTGCACGGGATGGGTGTCGCCGCTCGCGGTCTGGAACGCCGCGAAGATTGCCGAGGTCTGGGTCCGGCTCGGCAGCACGAAGCGTTCGCCGAGGACGAAATCCTCAAACCAGCGTTGCGTGGGGATCATGCGATGCCGGGAGGGATCGAAATCGGTCATGTCAAAGCTCGTTCTGTCGATGTGGCGTTATCGCTACTGCGATGCGAAGAGTGCGGCAATCCGTTCAATTCAGCGTGGCGGGCTTGTCCGTATTGCTCATGGCATTACAACGGCGCCAATGCCCATCTTCAAGAACCTCTCCGCCTATGACGATCGGTCCGCGCGCCTCGCCGGCATCGGGCTGATGGTGCTGTCGATCTTCATGTTCTCGTTCGGCGACGCCATGGGCAAATTCCTGGTCGGGACTTATTCGGTGGGACAGCTGCTGTTCCTGCGCGCCTGCGCCGCGCTGCTGCTGTTGTCGCCGCTGATCTGGCGGCAGCGTCACCAGTTCCTGCATCTGGAGCGGCCGCGCCTGCAGCTGTTCCGTGTCGTGCTCTCGACGCTGGAGGTCGCCGCGTTCTTCCTCGCCACGGTCTATCTGCCGCTCGCCGACGTCATCACCTATTATCTCGCCGGCCCGATCTTCGTCACCGCGATGTCGGCGATCTTTCTGGGGGAGAAGGTCGGCTGGCGGCGCTGGACCGCGATCCTGATCGGCTTCTGCGGCGTCCTGATCGCACTGCGGCCCTCGGCGCAGACCGTCAGCCTGCCGGCGCTGATCGCACTCGGCGGCAGTCTGTCCTTTGCGACCTTGATGCTGATCACGCGCAGCCTGCGCAAGACGCCCGATATCGTGATGGCGTCCTCGCAATTCGTCGGCACGTTCTCGCTCGGCGCGGTGCTGTCGGCGTTCAACTGGGTGCCGCCGACATCGGGCAGTCTCGTGATCTTCGCCGCCGCCGGGCTGATTTCGGTGACGGCGCTGTTCTGCGTCAACCGCTCGCTCAAGCTGGCGCCGGCGAGCGTCGTGGTGCCCTATCAATATTCCATGATCGTGTGGGCCGTGATCTTCGGCTTCGTCGTGTTCGGCGACGTGCCGTCGGTCGCGACGCTGATCGGCGCGGCGATCATCATCGGTGCGGGATTCTATATCTATCTGCGCGAGCGCGATCTGGGGCGCGAGAGCGAGCAGGTGAATCCGCCAGCGTAGCTCTTACCCTCCCCTGGAGGGGGAGGGTCGATCGCGCGCA
>NZ_JXDL01000001.1:4802059-4809183 GCF_001590795.1 Bradyrhizobium sp. AT1 | reverse complement strand
CCTTGCGCTGCTCCAGCTCTTCAGCGAGGCCCACACGCCGCGCGACAGGCGGAAGCAGTCGACCGGCGTCGAGGAGCCCAGCGCCAGGAAGCGGTGCAGCTGCACGCCGCTCCACTGGAAGCCGCACTTCTCCAGCACGTTGCGCGAGGCCGGGTTGGTGACGCGGGCACCCGCATAGAGATGCTCGTCCTCGAATTCCTCGAAGAAGAAGTCGATCGCGCCGCGCGCGGCCTCGGTGGCAAAGCCCCGGCCCCAATGCTCGACGCCGAGCCAATAGCCGAGCTCGGCATTCCCTGGCACGGAGCAGTCGATGCCGACCATGCCGACCGGCCCGGTATCGTGCTCGATCAGGAACACGGTTTCGCTGCCGAGCGCCGCGGTGGCGCGGATGAATTCGACGGCGTCGTCCTGCGAATAGGGATGCGGCAGGCGACGGGTGTTTTCCGCGACGCGGCGGTCGTTGGCGAGCCGGGCGATGGTCCTCACGTCGGCCAGCGTCGGCCGCCGCAATGTCAGCCGTTCGGTGGCGACGACGCTCGGTCTCGCCTCAGCCAAGGTCACGCTCGAGAAATCCTGCAACATGTCCGGCTCCGTGAAAGTCACTAAGTCAAAGTGAGCAAGTCAAAAGAAAAGGGGAGGCCGGTTTCCCGCCTCCCCTTGGAGCCTTCGATCTCTGCGATCTCTAGGACTCCGCCGGTTCGGTCTGGGACCCGGCGGACTCCAATTTGGTCCACCGTCTATTCAGCAGCCTCGGCGATCGGGAGCACCGATACGAAGGTGCGGCCGTTGGCTTTGGCCTGGAACGTGACGCGACCCTCGATCTTGGCGAACAGAGTGTGGTCCGTGCCCATGCCGACATTAAGGCCGGGATGCCAGGTGGTGCCGCGCTGACGCGCAATGATGTTGCCGGGAATCACAACTTCCCCGCCGAACGCCTTGATACCGAGGCGCTTGCCCTTGGAATCGCGACCGTTGCGCGATGAACCGCCTGCTTTTTTGTGAGCCATGGCTCGTCTCCGAAATCTTGCGTATTTCTAGATCAATTCCCTGACGGAATCATTTCAAAATTTCTCACGCATCAATTCGTGAATTGGCGTGATCGATCTTGCGTTACTCGGCGGCTTCCGCTGCCGGCTCCTTCGCCACCTTTTCCCGCTTCGGACGCGGGCCCTTGGTGGGCTTGGCGCCGTCCGTCAGGATCTCGGAGATGCGGAGCACCGTGATCTCGTCGCGATAGCCGCGCTTGCGGCGCGAATTCTTGCGGCGGCGCTTCTTGAACGCGATGACCTTGGGGCCACGCTTGTGGTCGAGCACCTCGACCGCGACGGAGGCACCGGCCACCGTCGGAATGCCCAGCACCGGCGTGTCGCCGCCGACCACCAGGACTTCATTCAACTGCATGATCGAGCCGACTTCGCCTTCGATCTTGCCTACTTCGAGAACATCATCCGGCTCGACGCGGTATTGCTTGCCGCCGGTTTTGATGACTGCGAACATCGTTTTTTTCTCCGTGTTCAATCCCGGCCTCGCGACTGTCATGTCGGGGCCGGCTTTTTGTCAGTCGCTATGGGTTTATGCGAGTTTTGTGCGGGCGGGTTTTATCCCTTTGAAAACCCACGCAAAAACAAGCGGCGCGAGAAACGCCCCGCGCCGGTTGCGGAACTTATAGCCGCAAGGCGCCAAGAGTCAAGCAAGAGTCAGGGAAAAGCGGGTGAAAAGCGCCCGGATTTGAAGGATTTGGCCCTCTGGCGGCCTTCAGCCGAATCTCGGTTGGGCTTTGCAACAAACCGGTTCCCGCGCCGTTAGTCAGGCCGGAACACGTTTAGCGGGCAAGGGCTCTTCAATGGCAACGGACGAACTGGTCAAGACGACGACGACGGGCATTGCCCATCACGGCGCCGAGCGGCTGCCGTCGGTGGACGTCGACAGCTTCAACATCGAGATCAAGGACGAGGACGGCTTCCTCGGCGACCGCGCCAGCAAGGGCGCGTTCCGCGACATCCTCGACGGCTGGCGCAAGCCGCTGCGCAAAACCGGGGAGGACCCGTTCGGCAAGGAGCCGTCGGAAAACATCAGCAAGAAGACGCTGGACGACATTCTCATCGGCGATGACGTCGAGGCCTCGGCGGTGGTGCACAGCGCCATCGAGGAATTCGCTCAGGAGCTCGCTTACGTCACCCGCCGCTTCCTGAAGACAAAAGCCTGGGCCAAGACCGAGCGCATCGTGGTCGGCGGCGGTTTTCGCGACTCCAGGCTCGGCGAGCTCGCGATCGCGCGCACCGAGATCATCCTCAAATCCGAGGATTTCAAGATCGACCTGACGCCGATCCGCCATCACCCCGATGAAGCCGGCCTGATCGGCGCGCTGCATCTGGCGCCGTCCTGGATCTTCGAAGCCCATGACAGCATCCTCGCCGTCGATATCGGCGGCACCAACATCCGCTGCGGCCTGGTGGAAACCGGCTGGAAGAAGGCCAAGGACCTGTCGAAGGCCAAGGTCGTGAATTCGGAGCTGTGGCGTCATGCCGACGACGAGCCCACGCGCGAAGGCGCGGTGAAGCGTCTGATCAAGATGCTGAAGGGGCTGATCACGGAGGCCGAAAAGGAGGGCTATAAGCTCGCCCCCTTCATCGGCATCGCCTGTCCCGGCGTGATCAACGCCGACGGCTCGATCGAGAAGGGCGCGCAGAACCTGCCCGGCAATTGGGAGAGCAGCAAGTTCAACCTGCCGGCGAGCCTGCTCGAGGGCATTCCTGCGATCGGCGAGCACGACACCGCGATCCTGATGCACAATGACGGCGTGGTGCAGGGCCTTTCCGAGGTGCCGTTCATGCAGGACGTCGATCGCTGGGGTGTGCTCACCATCGGCACCGGCCTCGGCAATGCGCGCTTCACCAACCGCCGCAAGGAGAACGGCAAGGACAAGGACTCCGCGGACAACGGCAAGAAAAAGGACAAGGACAAGAAGGGCGACTAGCTCCCGTGCGGGACGAGCTCCGTCCCCCGCACGACGGAGGTCCACTCCCTCACCCGCAAGCGGGAGAGGGCCGGGGAGAGGGTGCCTCGGCAATGGGGCACTCTCGGCAAAGCCCCGGGACACCCTAGCGCCCCAGGTAACCTTGACCGGTTAGGTTAAGGACCGGATTGCGTTGCGGGCCGCCCGCCGCACGCTAGGGTCGAATCGTCGCCTCACCTGGCCTGCGAAGCCGCCCTTCCTGGTCAGTTTTTCAATGAGCGGCACGGGACCGCCAGTGTTTACCGCGTCTGGCGGTCCCACCCTGTTTTTGAGAACATGCGATTGGCCCCAACCGCCCGCCCCAATACCGGTGCGCCCCCTCGCTGCGCTTGTCTCGCCGAAGCCCGCCTTCGGGCGAAGGCGGATGCGGGAGAGGGTCGGGGAGAGGGTGCATCCACATTGGGGTCGCGAATCGGACGCCACCTCCCGCCTGACAAAAACGCGTCAAACCGGCAATCGGGCCGCTTTTCCCTCGCGTTCGTGCCGGGAAGGGGCGTGCCGGGTCGAAACAGCCAGCGGATTTTCCCCTTTCGCGCCTTGTCTGGCCCGCCATCCTCGCCTATTAACGCCCCCAACCACAGGGGCCCTGCCTCTACATGGCGCCTTCAGGAGAGGTGGCAGAGTGGTTGAATGCACCGCACTCGAAATGCGGCATAGGTGCAAGCCTATCGGGGGTTCGAATCCCTCCCTCTCCGCCATAGTTTTACTTGGCTTGCTTGGATCCCTCTTGCTCGAGTGAGATCGCGAAGCAGTTCGATCCCAGGCGCCCCAGCCAGCCATTCGCGCGATTCGCCAAGCTACACTTTCTTGGGCTTCTCCTTGCACTCCTCCGGCACGTCCATCGCCCCGACCACGCAATCTGTTGGGCGCGTCTCGTTCCACACCTTCACGAGCGTGCACATGTTCTTCTTCCACCACTTCTTGATGTTGCGGTCGAACTTTTCGAGCCCTTCTACTCCCGGTAAACGACTTCCATCACTAATCGCGAAACTCGCATTCTCGCCTTGATGGCGGACATGGAAGTGGGGGGGCGGGTGCTCCAGCGCTTGAATCACGACGACCATGTTGTTTATCCGATCCACCTGTTCCTCGGTGAGAAGACGCCTTCCCTCATCATCCCAAATAGGGCCTTGACGAAAGTCGTCCTCTAATTCGTCAATAAGCTCTTGGGGAATCGGCAACTCCACGAGGCGAGGAAACGCGCTCTGGGAAACCCCGGTCCTCTCTACAAGGGTGGGTTCTCCTACCACGATGAGCCTTTCGGAGAACTCTTCGATGGCTTCGAGCGAAAGCGGTCCCTGCCTTAATTGCCTCCATATGCTTCCTGCTTCTGCAGTAAAACGCCTCGCAAGACTAATGTCCCCGTGTCTTGTCTCTAGCACCTCGTCTAGTTCAGAACTCGGATCGACATTCGCGATCTTCAAAAATGCGAAGTCGATGAGCCCGGCGACCGAAATCAGCGCGCCAAGCAATGCAAATTTATCCGTGGTTGAAAGCAGTTGGCGCAGCGTCTCCTCGCCCTTCTCCGGCGTAAGCATCGCAAAACGATCGTCTTCATCGCTCGAAAGAAACGCGAAGTAGAATGCCAGCAACTGGCACAGCGTGTTTCTCGCCTGTGGCGTCAGCTTGTCCAAGAACTCAATGATCAATTTGGGCGGGTCGGTCTCATCATTGGCTTGCTCGTTCATACCTCGCCCCTATTTGCCGCGCTCGATCATGTCGAACATGAACCATGTGCACGCCCTCGATCAGTATCCGCCAATTGAGCGGGCTCTCAGCATTTTCGCGGTCGCCAAACTCGATAACGATTTCTTGCAGGTTGCGCGAATTGCTTCCATGCGTCCCATGACCGTGAAAGACTAGTCGGCACCATCAAGGCCAACAGCTTTTCCAAAAGCGATACCAAACGGGGTAATGACAACGCTTTCCAGACCTCCGGGAAAGCTGACCTCATCCTGCGTCGGGCCGTAGTCTCCGAAGCGGTCGTCACTACCACCGGGCTCGAATGTTTTGAACGAGACGATCGCAGGCTGGATGAGTCCGAGCCGATTGAGCGTGATCACCGATACCGGATCGTGTGAATGCGTACCATCGACTCCGGGTCCATACGTCAGTGTTGAATCTCGAAATTTCTTTTTTGCGATCTCATCCTTCGACGACACGAACATCTCCGCCAGTACAGCAGCGTCATCAGAGGTCATTTCCCCGAGAGTCGTGACATACTTCCGGTGAATTTCGTTTTCGTTGGCATCCATTCCCGTAGCCAATAGGTTGGCCCAGAGAGTGTGAAGGTCGTCGTCATCCTCGACCGTGGCGTATTCCAGCAAGGGCAGGGCCACCTTCGGCGGTATCGCCCGGGTTATGGCCACGCCCTTTTTTACCAGACGATCTAAGGCTTTGTGATACAGCGTCTCAGCCCGTTCCCAATTATAGATGGAGGCCTCGATACGACGCGCAGCGATCCGGTCGGTCCAGAGATGCGCGACGGTCTGTCCGATCGCGTCTCCGAAAATCTTGTCCAGCCAGCCACCAGTTTTCACGCCGGCATCAATGGCCTTGCCCCCTGTCTTGGCGATCTCCTGGACGGCCTTGGCCGTTTCCTTTATCGCGGCGACTTCCTCATCCATCGTCTCCTCCCTCAGGGGCTGAGAGACAATTGGGGAGCTTGGAACACTTTGAAAAGCCCGGGCAATGAAAAATGACGGGCTAACGTGCCGAGGGACATCCGGAGGCTGAACTTTTATCCGACTTCCATCATACGCTGGCCTTGTGCGCGGTGTTCGGCTCATCAAGGAGTACGCACCAGAAAAGGAGGGCACCAATGACGGTGTTTCTCGGTCTCAAAGCCAGTCAACCCGACGGTGCGGCTTATCGTCTGGGCTTTGGGTACAAATTGCACTCACCGGCCTCGATAGTCGCCGTGTGTGCGGTTGTTCTGATGGATCGACGGGACACTCTACAAACGGGACGTCCTTTCCTTCATAGGACGGTGTTTTGCGCCTTAACCAGATGCCGGTACTGGTCAAAGCCTACGTCCGAAAGTGCAGTGCGGTCGGGTCTGGCGAGGTACTTCGCTACACGTTCGGCGGTCACTACGGTCTTTCCGTTCTCGAGGTCGCAGTTAAACGCCGTGATTGCCGTCTGCGGCGCGACTAGCTTGGCGGGGTTCGGGATAAAGCCGGCAGCGACGCAGGTTTTACGGATGTCTTCGTACGCTGCCGTCAAAACCGCTTCGTCGTCATGCGAGCCGATGAAGTCGTCGAGGTAGACCGAGATGCAAACGCCGTTTGCTTGCGCTCGCTTAATCGCGTCCGCCACGTCCGATTTCATCAAGACAAGGCTGGCGAGTAGCGGCGACTGCACAAAACCGATCGGCAGTGCGTGTTTCGGCCCGGGAAGTGGATTGAGAACGCAAGACCATTTAGAAAATGTCCCCGCTCCTGGATAACGCCATTCGCGCAGTGCGCGGGTCACGCGCATACGGGCAATCGAGTAGTAAAAATTTTGGATGTCGATCTTGAAGAAGAGGCTGTTATTCAGATGCGCGTGCAGGGCCGCGACGTGGCCGCCCTTTTTGAAGTGATACATGTAATCGGGGAAGACGACGCGCCGCTTAAAATATTCAAGCATCCGGTTGCCGCGGCGGACGCATTTCTCGTTTGGTTTAAAAAACCATTTACCGCGCGCTCGGTACTTGAAATCGTAATTGACGATCATGGCAGTTGGCGACCTTACCCACAATTTCGATCAGAAGCTTGATGGCCGAAAGCACCGGCACCAACCATTCCGCGATCTTGCGGGTAAGGGTCGCCACACGTGCTAAAAATTTGCGCATGCGGCGTCTCCATCGTTCACCGCCAGCTACCCGCGACCCAATAACTTGGAGTCGTCAACCGAGAAGCACCTGATACGTTACGTAGCGTCGCGTACCAGTTGTCCGAACCGTAACGTTCCATACCATTACGTACAAAACGCCCGGGATCGCCAGGTCATCGCCAGCGGAGGATTATGATGTGGAGATCTGGTTGCACGGTTCAAGGGTTATTGACTCAAATCCACTTGTTCTTGCCGCCAACCCCTACTTCACGCCCCCCCGCCCCCTACCTCT
>NZ_JXDL01000001.1:4789129-4801502 GCF_001590795.1 Bradyrhizobium sp. AT1 | reverse complement strand
CCCGCCCTCTCAATCACCCCCTTGTTTCGCGCCGTCTCCTCCACGATGAACGGCACCAGCTCCGCCGGGCCCTTGTCGGCGATCGAGACTTGGCCGTTGGCGGCGAGGTCGGCGGCGATGCCGGGGTCGGCGAGCACGGCGGCCAGCGCGTCGGAGAGCTTGCTCACGATTTTCGGGTCGGTCCCGGCGGGAAGCGAGACCCAGGTCGAGCCGGCATTGACGGCGTCGGGGTAGCCGGCCTCGAGCACCGTCGGCGCATCGGGCAGCGCGGCCATCCGCGCCGCGCCGGTGGTGCCGAGCACCTTGACCTTGCCGGTGTCGATCAGCGGCCTCAGCACGGTGAGGTAGTCGAAGGAGACGTCGAGGATGCCCGACATCATGTCGGTCATCTGGCTCGAGCCCGATTTGTAGGGCACGTGGGTCAGCTTGATGCCGGCGGCCGCCTGGAACATCTCGCCGGCGAGATGCTGGGCGGTGCCGGGGCCGGGCGAGCCGAAATTGACCTTGCCCGGATTGGCCTTCGCGTAGGCGACGAACTCGGCCAGCGTGTTGTAGGGGGCAGCCGCGGTCGCGACCAGGATCTGGTTCGACGAGCTCACGCCGCGGACGTGGACGTAGCTCTTCAGCGGGTCGTAATTGAGCTTCGTCATCCCGAGGTTCGGCTGGATCGTCATCGGCCCGCCGGAGGCGTAGAGCACGGTGTAGCCGTCGGGCTGAGCCCGGGCGACGAACTCCGTCCCGATGGTGCCGCCCGCGCCGGGCCGGTTCTCCACCACCACGGGCTGCCCGAGCCGCGTCCGCAGCAGCTCCGCGATCTTGCGCGAGACGAGGTCGGTGACGCCGCCGGCGCCGAACGGCACCACCCAGGTGATCGCACGGTTCGGCCAGGAATCCGCAGCCGTCTCGGCCCTCGCGGTGCCCGCCTGAAGCGCCAGCATCGCCGCGGCAACGAGACACAGCAGCGCTCTCGTCACCGTCGATCCCAGGCAACTGGTTTTCGCCAGCGATCCCATGGCTGCAATCCCCCCTCGCGGTGGCCGTTTATGGCCGTGTTGAGCGAACGCTACAGCCTTGAATGCCCTCCAACCATTCGCGTAATCCGAGCATCACTTTTGCAGAATATGAAAAGATCGATGCGCAGCCCTCAGTGATGACGCCGCGCGCGTCGCTCCCTGGAATTTGCCCGACGGAGCCGACACATCCGCCCCCGTAAGTCATTGATCTCACGGGCCCCGGCTACTGTGCATGGGGTTGTTTTCGCGCTTTTTGTTGTGCGAGGTGATATGACCGCCCCGCACGGCGCCAATCGCTTGAACCCACGCCCCGCCCGCACCGACCCAGCAATGCCCCGCCATCCGGCGGGACCAAGGTAATCCACCGCAATGTTCGAGAAGACCTACCGGGACCGCCTCCAGGCCGATCTGGCGCGATGGGAGGCCGACGGCGTGATTGCGCCGGCGGCGGCCGCCGCAATCCGCCAGGCGCTGCCGCCGCTGCCTGCGGGCATCAACATCGCCGTGGTGGTCGGCATCGTCGGCGGGCTGTTGATCGCGGCCGCGTTCCTCGCCTTCGTCGCCGCGCACTGGACCGAGATCGCGCGGCTGCTGCGGTTTGCGATCCTGCTCGCCGGCATGGTCGTCACGGGCGCCCTCGGCGCCTGGTTCGCCGCACGCGGCCGCGACGTGCTTGCCGATCTCTGCGCCAGCGTCGGTGCCATCATCTTCGGTGCGGGCATCGCGCTGGTCGGCCAGATGTACCATCTCGGCGAGGATTTTGCCGGCGGCATGCTGCTGTGGTCGATCGGCTCGCTTGCCGCCGCAATGCTGACCGGCTCGCGCGGCGCGCTCGCGGTCGGCCTCGTCGCCGCCAGCATCTGGACCTGCATGCGCGTCTACGATGCGCCCGACGTCTTGCATCTTCCGTATCCGGCGGTCTGGCTGATCGCCGCGGGTCTTGCGTTCGCGTGGAATTCGCGCGCCGCCGCGCATCTGGTCGCGCTCGCGGTGCTGCCGTGGTGGATCGCGACGTCGCTCCGCTTCGAGCTCGAAGGCGCCCAGCCCTCCTTCGTGCTCGCCAACGGCGCCGCCCTGCTGTTCGGCGCCGGGCACGCGATCGCAGCCATGCCCTCGCCGAGGGCGCGCCAGCTTGGCAGCGTGCTGTCGATCTACGGTGCGTTTTCGCTGGCCGCTGTCGCCATCCTGGAGGTGACGACGGTCGACGACATCATCCGCTTCCGCACCCGCACGGCCTCCGCCCAGCCGATCTGGGCGATCCTGTGCGGGGCCGCAGGCGTGATCCTCGCCCTCGTCTCCGCCGTATTCACCAAGCGCGCCGGTGAAATTCTCAGCGCCTGCGCGATCGGGCTCGCGCTGCTCGCCGCGCCGCTCTGGCCGGTCTCGACAGCCGGCGAGCCCTGGTTCGCTTACGCCGCGCTGCTCTGCGCCATGCTGTGCCTCGTCGTCTCGGGCGTGCTCGACGATGTGCGTCCGCGGATCGTCGCCGGCTGGCTCGGTATCGCCGGCGTCATTGCCGGCATCACCTGGGCGGTGAAAGGCTCGCTGCTGGGCCGCTCGGCGTTCCTTGCGGGCGCGGGACTCATCGCAATGGTCTTTGCAACCGCGCTCAATCGCATGCTGCCGAGGGCCGAGCGATGATCGGAGCCGTCACACAATTCTGGCAGCGCATCCCGAAGGCGGTGCTGTTCGGCGTCGCCATCCTGCTGCAATGCGTGCTGCTGGTGCTGATGGTCGCCGACCGCATGCAGATCCTGCGCGAGGGCCGTGAGGTGACCTTGCAGACGCAGCCGGTCGACCCGCGCGACCTGCTGCGCGGCGATTATGTCGTGCTGCGCTACGACATTTCTCAAGTGCCGGCCGGCGCACTCGCCGGCAAGCCGGCGGAGTCGCGCAATCCGACCGTGTTCGTCAAGCTCGCGCCCAATGCCGACGGCGTTTACGCGGCTGTCTCGGTGCATGCCGAGCCTGTGCCGGTCACCGCGCCCGAAGTGCTGATCCGCGGCCGCGTCAGCCATTCCTGCGGATCGACCGCCCGCAATTTCTGCGACACGCTCGCGATCAAATACGGTCTCGAAAGCTATTTCGTGCCGGAAGGCGAGGGCGGCAAGCTCGAGCAGGCCCGCAACCAGCAGAAGCTGCGCATCGTCGCCGCCGTGCTTCCGTCCGGCCGCGCCGCCATCAAGCGGCTGCTGCTCGACGGCGAGAAGGTGTATGAGGAGCCGTTGTACTAGCGCCGGTGGGTCGGGGGACCGGAGGCCGCGCTCCGAATGATGGAACCACCATGCACTCTACCGCCACCGGCTGGGGCAACGGGCTTCTCGGCGTCATCATCTTCAGCGGCTCATTGCCGGCGACGCGCGTCGCGGTCGGCGGCTTCTCCGCGCTGTTCCTGACCTCGGCGCGCGCGGTCATCGCGGCGCTGATCGGTCTTGCCGTGCTCGGCCTGCTCCGGCAGGCGCGGCCGCAGCGCGGGATCTTGCCTCGCTTGCGATCGTGTCCATCGGCGTCGTGGTCGGCTTTCCCTTGCTGACGGCGCTCGCGCTGCAGCACATCACCTCGGCCCGTTCGATCGTCTTCATCGGCCTGTTGCCCTTGTCGACCGCGATCTTCGCCGTGCTGCGCGGCGGCGAGCGGCCGCAACCGCCGTTCTGGCTGTTCGCTGGTCTCGGCAGCGCCACGGTGGCGGGCTTCGCCTTGTCCGGCGACGGATCGGCCTCGCTCACCGGCGATCTCCTGATGGTCGCCGCGATCGTGCTGTGCGGCCTCGGCTATGCCGAGGGCGCGGCGCTATCGCGCCGGCTGGGCGGCTGGCAGGTGATCTCCTGGGCGCTGCTGCTCGCGCTGCCGCTGATGGTGCCGGTCGCGATCCTGACCTGGCCGTCCGCCTGGAGCGCCGTCAGCGTGCCCGCCTGGATCGGGCTCGCTTACGTCTCGATCTTCAGCATGTTCGTCGGCTTCATCTTCTGGTACCGCGGCCTCGCGCTCGGCGGCATCGCGCGTGTCGGCCAGCTGCAACAGCTCCAGCCGTTCTTCGGCCTCGCGCTCGCCGGCCTTCTGCTGCACGAGCCCGTCGCCTGGAGCATGGTCGCCGCGACCGTCGTCGTGGTCGCCTGCGTGTTCTTCGCGCGCCGCTTTGCGTGAGGCCTGTCGCCTCACGCTTGTCCCATCACCGTCTTGGTCAGCGCACCCTTTGCGAACTTCTTCAGCGGCATCGGCTTGCCGAACAGGAAGCCCTGCACGAGGTCGAAGCCGAGCTCGTTGGCGGCGACGAGATCGGCGCGGCTTTCGACGCCCTGCGCCACACTGCGCGCGCCAAAGCCGTGCGCGAGCTCGACGATGTGACGGCACACCGTGCGCTTGAGCCGATCGCTGCCGCTTCCGGTGACGAATTGCCGGTCGGCCTTCAGCTTCACGAAGGGAATCTTGTCCAGCTCCATCAGCGCCGGCCAGTTGGCACCGAGATTGTCGATCGACAGGCCGATATTGTGCAGGCCGACCTCGCGCGCGACCTCCGTCAAATGGTCGAGATCGCGGATCGCCTCCTCGCTGTCGATCTCGACCGTGAGCCCGCCGAAGGCCGGATGCGTCGGCATGCGGCGGCAGAGGTCCCGCACTGCCTGCGACTCCTTCAGATAGGACGCAGGCAGGTTGATCGAGAGATCGACCGGGGTCTGCTGCTCCAGCAGATAATGCCAGTCGCGCATGGCGCGCTCGATCACGAATTCGGAGAGGCTGCGCAGATGCGGATCGCGCTCCTCGGGAATGAAGTAGGCCGGCGGCACCACGCCCCAGGTCGGATGCCGCATCCGCACCAGCGCCTCGGCGCCGCTGCGAACCAGCGTGCGCGCGTCGATCTTGGGCTGGTACCAGAGCTCGAGCCAGCCGGCGTGCAGGGCCTCGCCGACATGCACGGCCGGGCTCGGCGCCGGCTCCTCCGGCAGCAGCATGGCGACGCGCTCGCGCAGCGTCTCCGCGGCAAAGGGCGTCGTCAGCGGCGGCAGCATGGCAAGGCCATATTCCTCGCCGACCTGCCGCACGGCCTTGACGATGATGGAGTCGCGGGCGCCGACGGCCAGAACCTTGCCGGCAAAAGCCTCGCGCACCAATATTTCGAGGAATCGTCCCGGCTCGATGCCGTCGGTGGCGACGCCGAGCAGGATCAGATCCGGCAGATCAGCGGCGAGCACGGCTTGCAGTTCGTCCGCGCTGGCGCATTCGCTGGTGACGAAGCCGAGATCCTCCAGCACCTCGCTGAGGAAGGCGCGCAGATGCCGCTTGCTGTCGGCCACGCAGGCGCGCGGCGTCACCTTTCGTCGTCCGAAGGTCACAGGCCTTCGTCCGACGAGCTCAACCATCCCATCGTTCATCGTATACCACTCCCGTTCCGTGACGGTTTCTTAAACGCCGAGCGTGGGTTCAAATAAGGAGAGCTTCACATCGTTCTTGAATTATTTGAGTAACGTTAAACCCTGCAATTCGAGCTAATTCTTCGACAGTCTGTTCGAAAAGAATTCGCATACCCGAACACCACACGCGCAACGACTGTCAGCGCATGCGAAATTCCTCTCGCGCGATGTCGGTGTGTCCTGCTCGCCGAGGGACGCAAGTCGGGGGCCGAGTGGTGTGCCCTTTCGATGCAGCAAGCAGACCACCGGAGGATTAAAAGGCGGCACCTTTTTCGGCAGGCGCGACCGGCCGTGCGCAATGAACACGGTGAACACGACCGCGCCGGGCGTTGCGGCGGTCGCGTCTTCGCGACGCACTTGGCGTGCACCGGAGTTCGCGAGGGATGGCCAGGTTGGAAGCTCTTGTTCTTCCCGCGATGCGCGCATGTTCCGCATTCGCTCGCGACAGTTATGCGACAACGCGGCCTGGCCCGCGACCGCGAATGTGAAACGCATCACACGCGGGTTGCTGCACTTGCGCTATTGCTCGGCTCAGCCGGTGGTGGGCTGTCGAGGATTTGCGACAATGACGACGCGGCGATTGATGTATTGGTGGTTCAGAGTCGTGATGTCAGGGCGATTTCTCGATCGCTTCCTGTGCCTCCCGCGCGCGCCCTAAGGCGCGCCGCGCGGTATATCGCGCGATCAGGCCTGCCCGATCAATTTGCGAAACGCCGCCGCGCCGTCCTGCATCGCGTCGCGCCCCTTCCAGGCCAGATAAGTCAGCTTGCCGCCGATCGTGTCATGGCTGCGCAGCCGGCGGGAGCCGAGGATGTGGCCGACATTGGAAGGGAAGCGGCTCACCTCCGCAGACACCAGCGCCGCGATCGCGTCCATCAATTGCTGCAGGCGGATTCCCCATTCGCAGTTTTCGATGCCGTCGATGCGCACCTTGAGTGCATATTCGGTGTCGTAGATCTCGGTGAGCAGGTCGCGGGCGACCAGCACACGGTTGTGGCGGAGCGCGACGCGAAGCGCGAGGCGTTTGTCGTCGAGCCGGTCGAGCACCATGTGAACGACGCAGGCATAGGGCGTGGCGGCGACGTCGGCGGGGCTCTTGCTCGCGGCGGCCTTGGTGGCAAGACGCACCAATTGCCAGGACGGCGTCACGCGTCTCGCCACCAGCGCCAGCGCAAAGGGCAGCGCTTCGGGATGAGCCTTCTTGAAGGCGTCGAGCTGCGCGGTGATCTGGGCAACCTGGCTGTCGCCGAATCTCGCGATTTTTTCAGGCAGTTTCTCGTTGAATTTCGGCAGCGCATTGCCGGCGCGCAGCACATGCTGCATCTTCCTGACGTCGTCGAAGGCGGTGCGCGACGCGGTGTACTGCGCGAGCTTGGCGCGGGCGAATTCGGTGCTCTCCGTTGATGCGAAGGTGCTCTCGAGGACCTTGACGACCTTGGTCTGGAAGGTCGATGCGATCTTCAGCACTTCCTTCGGATTGTTGGCGGCAACCTGGTCGCTGATCGCCTTGATGTAATCGCGTGCCATGGTCGGCAGCAGGTCGCGGCAGATCCATTCCCAGATCGGGGTCAGGGTGTTGCGCGAGATCCGCCCCATATTGGCGTGCTCGGGCGCGCCGTCGATCAGCAGCAGTTCGAGCGGCGCGAAGAAATAGCGCGAAGGGCTGGTGGCGCGCGCCTGGGTCGATCCGTCCTTGCGAAACTCGGCGCGCAAGCGGGCCTGGATCTCGGCCGAGCCCGGCATGTCGATGCCGCACAGCTCCAGCCGCTCCAGCTCACTGAGCAGACAGCTGCGCGACAGCGGCGTCAGCCTCTGCAGGAATTCCGACAGCCGATCGATCTCGTCCATGCACGCAATCTTTCGCAGCGTTTCCCGCGCGCGTGCGGGCCCAATGCGTGGAGGCATTTGCGCGCTCTCAACCTGCTAAGAGAAGCAAGTCGCCGTTAATTATTCCGTAAAAACCGGGGGGCTGCGGCGGCCAAAGGCCGGCGATTAAGATGTTCTTGGCCCGTTTGCCTGCGATTTCAGCCGGAAACGCAACCCCTGCGGGCCCAGGTTCCACGCAACGCAAGCACAAATTGTGCCGCTGACGCCATTTTTGCACAAAACCGCCGAAATCACCGTAGTCTTACGGAGCAGAAAGTTAACCACAGATCGCCCCCGGTTCCGCTAAATGAGTGACATGGGGTCACAGAATGATACGGCCACCGATTCGCGGCCGTCGGAATGGTACGAAAGCAGCGCCGCTCCCAGTGAAGAGCTCGATTTCGTCCGCCTGAGCGCCGCCCGGGCCAAGGCCGCCGACGAAATGGCCGCTGCCATTGCCCGCGAGCTCAACGGCCCCCTGACCGCGCTGCTGCTCTACATGGGCGAGATCAAGCATCACAGCGATCAACTCGCGCCCGTGACCAGCGACCGTGCCTATTTGCAGCGGGTGGTCGAAAACGCGCTGGCCCAGACCGAGCGGGTTTGCGGCCTGGTCAAGCAGCTTGCCGGCCCCGACAAGGTCGGCTTGCCGATCCCGTCCCGCGCCGAGGACGCGGAATCGAAGGCCGCCCGCGCCCAGCAAGCCCAGCGCGTGCCGAGCGCCGAGCTCATCGGCCTGGCGGGCCAGAAACGGCTGACCAAGCGCGAGCGCGAGGTGCTGAGGCTGATCAGCGAAGGTTACTCGAACAAGCAGGGCGCGCTTCGGATGCAGATCAGTCCGCGCACGTTCGAAAGCCATCGTGCCGAGGCGATGCGCAAGCTCGGTGCGCGCAACACCGCGGATCTCGTCCGTGCGGCACTGCTGCATTCAATCGACTGAGAGGCTGGCGCCGCCTCGGGCGGCGCGGGCTTTGCCGAAAACCGATCGCGCTCAGAAATAATCTTCGGCGAAGGGACGCGCGCGCGAGACGGGGCGCAGCGGCTTGATCTCTTCCTTCGGTCCGTTCGGAATGATCGTGATGGTCCAGCGGGGCGGCATGCTCGATTCCTGCTCCAGCACCGAACGAACGAAGCCGGTCACCGTCGATCCGCCGGCTTTCACCGTCGCCATCCGGCCGTTGAACTGTGCGATACGGAAGCGGCGAACCTCCTTCTGGTCCGCGGTCTCGTAGGTGAACATGGAAACCCTCCTGGTTTCCCGCGACTATCACCACCTATGATTAGCCGTTTCTAAAAATCCCAAGCCGTAGAAGTACGGCGGGAATGCACGCGCGGGTGGTCAGCCCGGCGGCTCCTGTTCGCGCGCGGCGGCATAGGCGGCATCCATCAGGTCCAGGAGATCGCGGAATTCGCCATCGCCGAGGCCTTCTGCGGACTTCTCCAACGTCAGCGCCAGCGCCGCGAGCCTGACATAGCCGAACGTCCCGGCCGCGCTCTTCAGCGAATGCGCTTCGCGCGCGATCCTGGCGTGAGCTTGCGCAAGCGAGAGCGTGCGGAACAGCCGCAGGCGCGCGGAGGTCTCGCTCCAGAACACGTCGCGCACTTCGCCGGCGCCGTCTTCGCCGATCTCGCGCACCAGCGCTTCGTAAGCGCGCGGCTCGCGCGCGGGTTCGGCATCGGGCGCCTTCTGCGCGGGCGCGGCGGTGAGATCAAACATGGCCTTGCCTTGATCACGGGTCGTTGTCGCGCGGCACGTTCCGGCGCGAGGATATGCTCTCGTGTCTACGGCATTCGAATTTCAGTTCCGGTAGCGGGACATCAAGTGTTTGCAGGCCGGCATTAGCCGGCGGTTTACCACGCGAGCTGCGCTCAGCGCGCGCCGAGCAGCCGGTCGTACTGGGCCTTCACGGTGGCGTAGCATTCGCACGCCGTCTGGCGCAGGCCGTCGAGATTGGCGATCTGGATCTGGCCGCGGCTGTAGTGGATGAAATTGGCCTGCTGCAATGTATTGGCGACCAGCGACACGCTGTTGCGCCGCGCCCCGATCATCTGTGCCATGGCCTCCTGGGTCAGCAGCAGCCGGTAGTCGCCCGACAGATCATGGGTGTGCAGCAGGCAACGCGACAGCCGCGCCTCCACCGGATGGGCGGCATTGCAGCCCGCGGTCTGCTGGACCTGGGCGTAAACCGCCAGGCCGTGGCGCATCAGCAAGGTGCGCAGGGTTCCGCTCTGGTCGGCGGCGATCCGCAGCCGGTCGAGATCCATCACCGACGCAAGGCCCGGCACCAGCACGATGGCGGTGTTCAACGCGGACGCGTCGCCCATGGTCGAGAGCGCCCCGAGCACGCTGTCGCGGCCGATCATGGCGACCTGCACATGCTCGCCCTTGGCGAGCTTCACCACCAGCGAGATGACGCCGCGGTGAGGAAAATAAGCGCGCTTCAGCGTCTCGCCGGTCTCGACCAGCACCGCGTCATGGGGCAGATCGACTGTCCGCAAATGCGGGCGGATCAATTCATAATCGTCCGCGGGGAGTGCGGACAGGAAACCGTTGGACGGGCGCACCATCGTTTCCAAAGTTGCCTCCCCTTTCCTGCACCAGCCGGTAACGGTCGGCGAGACCGCCCCGTGGGCGAGCAAGTTCCATCATCTTCCCGTCGGGATATATTGGCAATTGAGACAAGATGTCCGACTGCGGCACGATCGGCCGATCGTCCCACCGGCGGGTACGCACGTCGCCCTGCGGTCGGGCGTGCGGAATTTCCGTCACGGTGAGGGTCCCATCAGGCGCAGCTGGTGGGCCTTCACCGCCGAATGGCAGCCGCAGGAGGTCGCCTCCAGCGCCCGCAAGTCGACGATTTCGATCTGACCGCGCGCGTAGTGAATGATGCCGGCACGCTGAAGCGCATGCGCGACCAACGAGATGGCGTTGCGCCGCACGCCCATCATCTGCGCCAGCGCCTCCTGCGTCAGCGCGAGACTTTCGCTGTCGGACAGATCGCGGGCACGCAACAACCAGCGCGCCAGCCGCGCCTCGACGGGATGCAGCGTATTGCAGAGCAGGGATTGCTGAGCATGCGCGAGCAGGGCCTGCTCATGGCGGACCATCAGCTCGCGAAACGGCGCGCTTGCGGCCGCGACTGCCCGGAAAGCCGTGATTTCAAGTACGGAAGCCGTGCCGGGAAACAGCACGACGGCGTCCGCCGGCATGATGCCGTCGGCCAGCGCTGCGCCGCCGCCCACGACGCCGTCACGGCCCAGCATCGCAACCTCGATCATCTGTCCGTCGGACAGGCCGACAGTGATCGAAACGGAGCCGCTGTGTGGAAAGTAGACATGCTTGAGCGCGGACCCCGCCTCGCCCAAGACAGTTCTCCTGACCATTTCCACGCTCGCAAGGTGGGGGCGCAGCAGATCGAAATCGGCCGCGTCGAGCATTTGCAGCAACTGGTTGGGCGGGCGATCGCTCGCGGTCATGCAGGTCAATCTGACGCGTTTGATATTCCGATGGGTGCCGCGCCTGTTCGTGATCCGGTTGCGCGACGAAAAAGACTTATAGTATTGGTTGTAGTGATGTCCATATACCCGTTGGAGGGCAGACAGCCCAGGGCATTTGCGGCGGAACTATGGGTGGCGCGCTGATTCGCTTCGGGGCCTGCGCGCCTGTCCTGCAGAGAGCGCAGGAAAAAGCGGCAAGGGGGCTTTCATGAACCGGAAGCACTGCATCCCGGCTGCGATCGGACGCCGGTCGACACGCGCATCCTCCTGCATCGGACCGGCGGTTACGGTCGTCCGACATTGCTCGCGATCATGGCGCAACCTGGCCGCAGATTTCGCGTCCGTCGTCTTCGTTCTCCCGGCGCCGCCAACGATATTGATCACCATCCATTGCTCGATCGAAACCAGAGGAGAAGGGCGTGCCCCACGGCTCGATGATTGAATTGCCGAAACGGGAAGCTCAAACGGGGAGGGAAGGTCTGCGCCATCTTCTCGTTGTCGACGACGACCCGATGGTTTGCATGGCCATCGAAATCTATCTCCAGCGCAATGATTTTCGGGTGACGATCGCCGAGGGAGGTGAAGCCGGGCTGCGGGCCCTCGAACACGAACAATTCGATCTGATGATCATCGACATCTTCATGCCGCACATGCGCGGGTTCGAGTCGATCCGGATCTTCCACGAGCGGGCGCCTGTCATTCCGCTGATTGCGATGTCGGGCTACGCCTTCGCCAATCTGAATTCGCCCGCACCCGATTTCCTCCGGATGGCGCTCGAGCTCGGCGCCGCCCGGTGTCTGCGCAAGCCGTTCACGCCGCACGCGCTGCTCGCCGCCATCAACGATTGCCTGGCGGAGCATCGTCCCGACGGTGGCGTCACCTCGGCTGCGCGAATGGGTTAGCGCGGCCCGAGCCGCTCTGACGACGGGGTAACCGTTCGTTTACCGCGTCTGCGGAGCGCGCGGCGCACGGCGACACCGCCAAACGAACGGGCCGAATGCGCGCGCGGCTGGTTTCAATGTCACGCCGGCCGGCCCTATCGCCCTTCACGCGCAGGACTTTCCCGCGCGCCTCGCGGCGCCCTTGTCGGCTTGTTTACCGCGCGCCTTCGCGCCGGTACGGCACGGAGCCGGCTTTGCCGAAAAGCGCTGCTGCAGGCAGCTGAAAAGCAAACTTCTCTTCAATATCCGTATTAGCACGGAGGATGAAATTAACGGGACTGTGAAAGGGGTTGTCTAACGATCCAGGAGAGGGACTTCCGTCCGTGCCAAGGGTGGCTCAGGCGTCGCAGTTCAGATTCAAGTCAGTGTTCAGGTCAGTAAGGCGTAGCTCATGGATGATCTGTTGCGGGAGTTTCTGACGGAGACCAGCGAGAGCCTGGACACCGTGGACAATCAGCTGGTGAAGTTCGAGCAGGAGCCGAACAACGCCAAGATCCTGGATAACATCTTCCGCCTGGTCCACACCATCAAGGGCACCTGCGGCTTCCTCGGACTGCCCAGGCTCGAAGCGCTGGCGCATGCCGGCGAGACGCTGATGAGCAAATTCCGCGACGGCATGCCGGTGACGGCGGACGCGGTGTCGCTG
>NZ_JXDL01000001.1:4786892-4788305 GCF_001590795.1 Bradyrhizobium sp. AT1 | reverse complement strand
GCGCCGGCCGCCGTTGCCGAGGTCAAGGCAGAGCCCGCCGCCGAAGCGCCGGCACCGGTCGTCAAGGAAGCCAAGGCGACCAAGGAGAAGGCCGCGCCGAAGAAGTCGATGGCCGACGAGGGTGCCTCCGAAGGCGACCGCATCGCCAACCAGTCGATCCGCGTCAACGTGGATACGCTGGAGCATCTGATGACCATGGTCTCCGAGCTGGTCCTGACCCGCAACCAGCTGCTGGAGATTTCCCGCCGCAACGAGGACACCGAGTTCAAGGTGCCGCTGCAGCGCCTGTCCAACGTCACCGCCGAGCTGCAGGAAGGCGTCATGAAGACGCGCATGCAGCCGATCGGCAATGCCTGGCAGAAGCTGCCCCGCATCGTCCGCGACCTCTCGAGCGAACTCGGCAAGCAGATCGAACTCGAGATGCACGGCGCCGACACCGAGCTCGACCGCCAGGTGCTCGATCTGATCAAGGACCCGCTCACCCACATGGTGCGCAACTCCGCCGATCATGGCCTGGAGACCCCCGCCGAGCGCCTCGCTTCCGGCAAGGGCGAGCAGGGCACCATCCGCCTGTCCGCCTATCACGAGGGCGGTCACATCATCATCTGCATCGCCGACAACGGCCGCGGCCTCAACACCGAGAAGATCAAGGCCAAGGCGATCTCGTCCGGTCTCGTCACCGAGGCCGAGCTCGAGAAAATGAGCGAAGCCCAGATCCACAAGTTCATCTTCGCGCCGGGCTTCTCGACCGCGGCCGCCATCACCTCGGTCTCGGGCCGCGGTGTCGGCATGGACGTGGTCCGCACCAATATCGACCAGATCGGCGGCACCATCGACATCAAGTCGGTGGCCGGTGAAGGCTCTTCCGTCACCATCAAGATCCCGCTGACGCTGGCGATCGTCTCGGCCCTGATCGTGGAGGCCGCCGGTGACCGCTTCGCGATCCCGCAGCTCTCGGTGGTCGAGCTGGTCCGTGCCCGCGCCAACTCAGAGCACCGCATCGAGCGCATCAAGGACACCGCGGTGCTCCGCCTGCGCAACAAGCTGCTGCCGCTGATCCACCTGAAGAAGCTCCTCAAGATCGACGACGGCGCGGCCTCCGATCCCGAGAACGGCTTCATCGTGGTGACCCAGGTCGGCAGCCAGACCTTCGGCATCGTCGTCGACGGCGTGTTCCACACTGAAGAAATCGTGGTCAAGCCGATGTCGACCAAGCTGCGTCACATCGACATGTTCTCCGGCAACACCATTTTGGGCGATGGCGCGGTCATCATGATCATCGACCCCAACGGCATTGCCAAGGCGCTCGGCGCCGCCGGCTCCTCGGCCCATGACATGGGCGACGAGAACGGCGCGCACCACATCGGCTCGGGCGAGCAGACCACCTCGCTTCTGGTGTTCCGCGCCGGCTCG
>NZ_JXDL01000001.1:4765846-4785996 GCF_001590795.1 Bradyrhizobium sp. AT1 | reverse complement strand
CAATTTGCGCGGCCGCATCGTCACCGTGGTCGACATGCGCGCGCGTCTCGGCCTGCCGCAGCCCGAGGACGGCAAGGTACCGATGGCGGTCGGCGTCGACCTGCGCGGCGAATCCTATGGCCTGCTGATCGACCAGATCGGCGAAGTGCTGCGCCTGCCCGAAGCCGGCATGGAAGAAAACCCCGTCAACCTCGATCCCCGCATGGCCAAGCTCGCCGGCGGCGTCCACCGCCTCGACGGACAGCTCATGGTCGTCCTCGACGTCGATCGCGTCCTCGAGCTCGAAACCAAAGTGCAAATGGCTGCCTGAGCCAACGAAAACATCGAAGCCGGAGAACCAAAATGAAGACGTGCTTGGTGGTCGATGATTCCAGCGTCGTGCGCAAGATCGCGCGCAGGATCCTGGAAGGCCTGGAATTCGAAGTCACCGAGGCCGAGGACGGCTCGAAGGCGCTGGAGATCTGCCAGCGCAAGCTGCCCGATGCGGTGCTGCTCGACTGGAACATGCCCGTGATGGACGGCTTCGAATTCATGGGCCACATGCGCCGCCTTCCCGGCGGCGACGAGCCCAAGGTCGTGTTCTGCACCACCGAGAACAACGTGGCTCATATCGCCCAGGCGCTCAGCGGCGGCGCCAACGAGTACATCATGAAGCCCTTCGACAAGGACATCATCGCCGATAAGTTCGCAGAGGTTGGTTTGATCCCGGTCGGACAAGCCATGGTCTGAGTGTGTCTGGCCGAAGTGCTTTGGCCAGAGTGTTCCAGTACAGCTTCGAAGAGGCCATCCGTGACCCCGACCGAGTATGAGTATCTGCGCAAGTTCCTGAAGGACAATTCAGGGCTCGACCTGTCCGCAGACAAGCAATATCTGATCGAGAGCCGCCTGCTGCCGCTCGCCCGCAAGGCCGGGCTCTCCGGCATCGCCGAGCTCGTGCAGAAGCTGCAGGGCGGCGCGCGTCAGCTCATCACCGACGTGGTCGAAGCCATGACCACCAACGAGACCTTCTTCTTCCGCGACAAGGTCCCGTTCGATCATTTCCGCGACCACATCATGCCGGAGATCATCAAGGCCCGTGCCGGCCGCCGCAGCGTGCGCATCTGGTGCGCCGCCGGCTCGACCGGGCAGGAGCCCTATTCGCTGGCGATGAGCCTGAAGGAGATGGGTGCGGCCCTGACCGGATGGCGCGTCGAGATCATCGCCACCGACCTGTCGCAGGAGGTGCTGGAGAAGGCCAAGGCCGGCATCTACAGCCAGTTCGAGGTGCAGCGCGGCCTGCCGATCCAGATGCTGATGAAATATTTCAAGCAGACCGGCGAGACCTGGCAGATCAATCCCGAGCTGCGCGCGATGATCCAGCACCGCCAGCTCAACCTGCTGCACGATTTCGCGCAGCTCGGCACCTTCGACGTCATCTTCTGCCGCAACGTGCTGATCTATTTCGATCAGGAAACCAAGATCAACATCTTCAACCGGCTGGCGCGCCAGATCGAGCCCGACGGCTTCCTGGTGCTGGGCGCGGCCGAAACCGTGGTCGGCCTGACCGACACGTTCCGCCCGATTCCGGAGCGGCGCGGCCTCTACAAGCCGAACGATCCGCGCACTGCTGCCGCCAAGCCGGTTCTCGCCGGCGCAGCACCGCGCATGGCGGTCATGGCAGGACGATAGACATGGCCGAGGATGGCAAGGGTACGGAACGCGTAACTTTCAGTCGCGGCTATGACGTCTGCATCATGGCCATCGACGGCACCTGGCGCCGCGACTGCAAGCTCAACGCGATCTCCGACACCGACGCCATCCTGACGGTGGAAGGCTCGATCCAGGGCTTGAACCTGAAAGAGTTCTTCCTGCTGTTGTCGTCCACGGGCCTCGCCTACCGCCGCTGCGAGCTGGTCCGCGTCAATGGCGCCGAGATGGACATCCAGTTCCTGCGCGGCAAGAACCGGAAGAAGCGCGGTGCGGCCGGCGGTCGCGACGCGGCGGCCTGATCGGCATGGCAGCCGCCGCGCTGTCCGCCACGTTGCTTTATATTTGCTGAAACATCCGAGCGAATTTGCACCGGCCGCTTTACGTCGCTTAAGCGCGAACCGTGTATCCGTTGACGGTCTCAATCTCAGGATACGGTAATGCCCAGAAGTTCTCTTTCCCCCCTCCCGTCAAACCTGCCCGATGGCACTGAGCGACGTGCGCTTCAGCTCCTGGTGGTCGATGACGACGCCACGCAGCGCAGCCTGATCACGGTCGCCGCCAAGCAGGCCGGCCACGAAGTCACCGTGGCGCCGTCGGTGGCGGACGCGATCGAGAAGCTCCGCGCCGCCCGCTTCGATTGCGTGACGCTCGATCTCGTGCTCGAGGATGGCGACGGCATCGACGTGCTGCGCGAGATGGCGGCGGCGAAGTTCGGCGGCGCCGTGATCGTCATCAGCGGCATGGACGGCAAGCGCCGCAGTGCCGCTCGCAGCTTCGCCCGGTCCGTCGGGATCGAGCTCCAGAGCCTGCCGAAGCCGCTCGACCTCGCGGCCTTGCGCATCAGCCTCGCCAATCTCGGCAAGACCGCGATGGGCCTTCCGGCGATCCACACCTGGGGCGGTGTCGCCACCGACGCGATCGTGGAACGGCACCGCGCCTGAGCCGCGGAGCTGCCATGCGATGCGGTCGGCGTGCGGCGCCGATCGCGCTCTATGCCGGGTTGCCGGATTCCGCTAGCTGTCGCAAGGCCTGGCCGAGTTCAGCCCGGCACGCGTTGAGGGCGGCGCTTGCCGTGGCATAACGGGGCGTAACGTCGTCGAGCACCACAATCTCGTTGGAACCCGTAACACCGCCCGCGTCTTCTTCCTCCATGGCCGCGTCGATCAGACGCATACTGAGGTCGATGCGCGCGATCAGGGAGCGAAGTTCGGCTGCAATCAACTGACGGCTGTCGGTGTCAGCCATCGCGGCGAGCGGGGGTGTGCCAGCGTAATTTAGCATGGATATTCTCCGTACCCCGCAATTAGGCACCACGCCGCTACTTGTGCGTTAAGTCCATGTCCCGTACAAATACGGGTGGGCCGAATCCGCGCCGAACGCCATAAACGGTTGGCGCGGACGCGAGTCCTTCATGCCAACCGGATGTGGCACATGGCCGAACAAAGCTCTCGCGGTGAAATCTTCGTAGTCGATGACGACCCTGCCGTTCGCGACACCCTGTCGATGGTGTTGAAGGCGGCGGGCTATGAGGTGATCTGTTTTGCGGACGGTGCAGCGCTGCTCTCCGTCGCGCGAAACCGTACGCCTGCTGCAATCCTGCTCGACGTGAACATTCCCGGGAAGTCGGGCCTCGACATTCTCAAGGAGCTGCAGGGCGAGGACTATCCGGCGCCGATCTTCATGATCTCCGGACAGGGCGACATCGCGATGGCGGTGGGCGCGATCAAGAGCGGCGCGCTCGACTTCATCGAGAAGCCGTTCCGCGGCAGCGAGATCGTCGGCCGGCTCGACGAGGCGATCGGTGCCTATGCGCGCAGGCAGGCGGAGAACGCCTCGCCGAAATTCGGCTCGCTGCATTTCCCCGGACGCGAGCCGCTGACGCGCAGGGAGCGCGAGGTGCTCGAGCAGTTCGCCTCCGGTGCGTCCAACAAGGAAGCCGGCCGCACCCTCGGCATCAGCCCGCGCACCATCGAGGACCACCGCGCCAACATCATGAAGAAGCTCGGCGCGCGCAACGCCGCCGATCTGATCCGTATCGTGATGACCGCGGCCCAGCGCGCCTCGTAGCGTCAGACGATGTAGAGAGAGATCGTGGGCACGGCGCAAGTGCGCCTCCACCCTACGAGAGCTCTGTCAGCGACCTTGCGTAGCCCGGATGGAGCGAAGCGAAATCCGGGGCTCGCGCGTTCGGCAAGACTGCCCCGGATTGCGCTGCGCTCCATCCGGGCTACGGCCTCACACGCTCAGCGCCTTGCGGATGATGCGCGCCAGATCCGATTTCCGATAGGGCTTGGCCAGCAGCATCACGCCGGAATCCAGCCGGCCGTGATGGATGATCGCGTTCTCGGTATAACCTGACGTGTAGACCACCCTGAGATCGGGCCGCGTCTTCTGGAGCTCGTCGGCGAGCTGCCGTCCGTTCATCTTGCCGGGCATGATGACGTCGGTGAACAGAAGGTCGAACGGCTTTCCGGCCGCAACGATCGCGAGCGCCTCCGCGGCGTTCGCGGCCTGCAAGGTGACGTAACCCAGCGAATGCAGCTGCGCCAGCACGTAGTCGCGCACCAGCCTGTCGTCCTCGACCACCAGGATCGTCTCGTGTCCGCCCTCGATCGTCGCCGGCGTGACGCCTTCGCCGGCCGCCGTCGGCGTCTTGCCGGGCGGCAGGTACATCTTGATCGTGGTGCCGTGGCCTTCCTCGCTATAGATCTTGATGTGTCCGGCGGACTGCTTGATGAAGCCGTAGACCATCGAAAGTCCGAGTCCCGTGCCCTTGCCCGGTCCCTTCGAGGTGAAGAAGGGATCGAACACCTTGGTCAGGATGTTCGCTGGGATTCCGGTGCCGGTGTCGCTCACGGCAATCAGCACGTAATGGCCGGGGCGGACATCGTTAACGCTGGCATAGACCTCGTCGAGATAGGCGGCGCCGGTCTCCACGATCAGCTTGCCGCCACCCGGCATGGCGTCGCGGGCGTTGAGCGCCAGGTTGAGGATCGCGGTGGTGAGCTGGTTGGGGTCGACGATCGCGACGCAATTCTCTCCCTCGAACACCGATTCGATCTGAATCTGCTCGCCCAGCGTCGGCCGCAACAGCTTGGCGGTGTCGACGACCAGCGAGTTGATGTCGATCTCGCGCGGCTGGAGCGGCTGCTTGCGCGCGAAGGCGAGCAGGTGCTGGGTCAGGTCGGCGCCGCGCGCGGCCGCCTCGTCGATCATCTTGGTGATGGCCGCGAGCTGCGGCTCCTTCTCGACGGCCTCCGCGAGGATCTCGATCGTCCCGGTGATGACGGTGAGGATGTTGTTGAAGTCGTGCGCCACGCCACCAGTGAGCTGGCCGACCGCCTCCATCTTTTCGGCATGGCGGATGCGCTCGTCGGCGGCGATCTTGTCGGTGAGGTCGCGGTAGAAGACGTTGAACAGCAGGCCTTCGCGGCGCTTCAGCGCGGTGACGCTCAGCTCGGCCTTGAATTCCTTGCCGTCGCGGCGGCGGCACAGGAGCTCCCGGCGGCGGTTCAGCGTCCTGCCGTCCTCGTTCTCCAGGAACAGCTTCAGGCCCGCCCTGACCCTCTCGCGTTCGCTCTCGGCGACGATGAGGTCGATCGTGCTCTTGCCGAGCACCTCGTCGCGGCGCCAGCCGAACAGCTGTTCGGCCTGCGAGTTCCAGTTCAGAATGCTGCTGGTCTCGTCGGTCTGGATGAAGGCGTCGAGCGAGGTCTCGACGATGTTGCGGGCGAGCCGCTCGCTCTCGCGCAGCGATTCCTGCGCGAGCCGCGCTTCCGTCATGTCGCGTCCGACAAAGAAGAAGCGATGCGCCTGCTCGGACCAGCTGCCGAGCCAGGACAGCCAGACCTCGTGTCCGTTCTTGTGGAAGCAGCGGGTGTCGCCGAGCTTGGGGCGTTCGCCGCGCCGTAGCGCGCGCATATCCTCGCGTGATTGCGCCAGATGGTCCGGATGAATGAACTCGGCGCCGCTGCGGCCGATCATCTGATCCGGCTGGTAGCCGAGAATGGTCTCGCTGCTCGGGCTGATCTGCGCGATATGCCCCCGCGCATCCATGATCATGATGAGATCCTGCGAGGTGTCGAAGATCTGCCGGCGTTCCTCGAGCTGCTGCTGGAGCTGCCGTTCGGCCCGCCGCGCCTCGGTGAGGCTGTGCGCGGTTCCGGAGGCGCCGATGATCTCGCCCGAAGGGCCCTTGATCGGCGACAGGCTGAGGGAGATCTCGACGGGCGTGCCGTCCTTGCGCAGGCGCACCGTCTCGAACCGCTCGATCGGCTCACCCCGGGCGATCCGCGCCAGATAGTCCTTGCCATGGTCACGGCGGTCGGGCGGAACGATGATCGAGGTGGATTTCCCGATCGCCTCATCGGCCGAATAGCCGTAGAGCCGTTCGGCGGCAGGATTCCATCCCGTGATGACGGCATCGAGCGATTGCATCACGATCGCGTCGTCGGATGATTCGACGGCGGCGCTGAACAAATGCTCGCGCGCCGCATGATGGCTTCGCGCGGCCTCGGTGCGGCGATGTTCCCGGATCTCGCGCTCGAGAGCGGCCGTTTTCGCCCTTGTCTCCTCGACCATCCGGGCGAAAGCCCGCGCCAGCACGCCGGTCTCGCCGCTGGCATCGACGGGAATGTCCGCGGCCTTTCCGCGGCCGATCGCCTCCACGGCCGCGGTCAGCCGGCCGATCGGGCGCGTCAACGAGCGCGCCAGCAGCACCGCGAGCGCAGCCGCGGCGAGGACGGCGAGCACGCCGACCAGCACGGATGTCTTTTGGATCGCGGCCGGCACCCGGCCGAAGACGGCCGGGGGAATGGTCACGATGATGGCGACCCATTCCTTGCCCGCCAGCAGCGTCGGCGCGATCGCCGCGCCGCTCGGCCGGCCCGACCTGTCGGTCATCAGCCGGGTGGACACGTCTGAGGTGCCGGCCATGGCCGAGAAGAACGGAAAATCATCGCGCCAGTTGGTGGGGCGTCCTCGCAATGAACCGAATTCGCGCGTGCGATCGGGATGAACGAGATAGTCGCCGCGCGAATTCACGACGTAGATCTCGCCACCCGAGTTCGCCGTCGCGCGGATGTGCTCGAGGGCCGGACGCATGTCGATATTGGCGATGATGATGCCGAACGGCTTGCCATCCGGCGTGAACAGCGGCGTCGCGACCCGCAGTGTCGGCACGTGCGGATCCGTGGTGCCGCCCTGGCGGGTCGCGAGGTCGATGGGCGACACGTAGATATCGCCCGGCGCCAGCCGTATCGTGTCGTGGAAATAGGCGCGTTCGCCCTTCCGCTCCAGCTCGCCGTCGGGCACGATCCGCACGGCTCCGTTCGGCCCCGAGCGGTCGACGCGCACCAGCTCGCGCTGGTCGTCGTCGAGACCGATGATGCGAAACTGCCCGTAGATGGGTTTGGCCTCGATCTCGGCGGCGAGCCGCGTGGCGATACGCGCGCGCCAGGTTTGCTCCGAGACGCCGTCGGAAGGATCAACGCCTCCGCCGACATGCGCTCGGATCAGGCCGTTGATGGCTGCGGCGGAGCGATAGCCGACCAAATCGCCGCGAGCGCCGGCAACATAGGATTCCAGGCTGGCCGCGAGCAGGCGGGACTGGGCCTCGACCCGCTCCAGCACGCGCGGAATCACCGCTTGCGTGGTGTTGCGATAGCCCAGCCAACCGACCGCAGCCACCGTGACCGCCACCAGCAAGATCATTGCGACGGCCAGCCGCGTGGCGAGCGTCATGGGGATGCTCGCAGGACTTCCCGGACGATCACGGCCGATCTGGCCTGAAGCGGAGGAGGCCTCGTTATCGGTGGCCGGAGCTGACATCGGACCCCTCCGGCTCGCCTGCCTTCAGGCAGCCGTCGACCGCGGCGAGCAGTGCCCCGGGTCTGAATGGCTTTTGCAGGCTTGCCACGGCGCCGAGCTTGGTCGCCATCTTCAGGAAGTCCGGCTCTGCATAGGCGTCCGGCGTGATCGAGCGGCCGGAAATGACGATGATCGGAATGGCTGGGACCAGCGCCCGGATGTGCCGCATCGTCTCCAGCCCGTCCATCCCGGGCATGAAGATGTCGAGAAACAACAGATCGAACCGGCCCGCCTCGAACAGCGCAAGTCCCTTGCGGCCATCGCCGGCGACGGTGACGTGATGACCGGCCCTCTCCAGCAGCAGCCGGATCGTGATTTGAACGGCCGGGTCGTCATCCACGATCAGGATGTTGGCCACGTCTGAATTCCTCCGGGCCGGATGGAAGATTCCTACCGGCCGCAAATCAAACCATCAAAGATGAAATTGTTGCGCGGATTCCGTCCAGCCTGCAAGCACTTCGCGAAATGGTGCGAGGTCGCTTGGCCCGGCCTCGGCGCGGCGCCGCCATTATGCATGGTTCCGTGCACATGGCGTTCGCGCCCACCTCTGGATCCCCGCGGCAAGGCGGCCAGAACTATTGTTCTCGCCGTAGTTGCACGGAGGCGAGGTTTCACCGGAGATTAAAGGCGGTTGACCAGAATTGGTGCCGGTTCCAGCAGTCAATTGCCACGGATCGTATTGCCCCCTCCGGCCCACCCGGCGAGACCGTCGATCAAACGAATTCAATACGAGAGCCCCATGTTCAAATCGATGACGAACACCGGAATTCGCACCCGGCTGCTCGGCGGTTTCGCGCTCATCTGCGTCCTGCTTGCGGCGACCGTGATCTACACCGTCACCGGGGTCTCCGAGATCTCCTCGCGCATCAAGACCGTGACGAACCAGCGGACGCCGGTCGCGATTGCGAGCACCGAACTCGTCGGCAATCTCTATTCTACGCTTTCGACGCTGCGCGGCTACCTGCTGACAGGCGACGCGCAGGGCAAGCGCGACCGCGCGGCGGTCTGGGCCGAGCTCGACCGCACAATGGCCGCGGTCGACCGCATGGCGGAAGGATTTTCCAGCGCGGAGAACAAGGCGAGTTGGAGCGAGGCGCGGGCGTTGATCGCGGAATTCCGCCACGCCCAGGACAACGCCGAGCTGGCCGCCTTCACACCGTCGGCCTATCCGGCGAGCGAGCTGTTGACGAAACAGGCGGCGCCGCTGATCGCGACGATGTTCGCCGAGATCACAGGGATGATCGACGAGGAGGAGACGCTGGAGGCGACGCCACAGCGCAAGCACCTGCTCAAGACCTTCGCCGACGTCCGCGGCAATCTCGCCGCAGCGGGATCGCAGCTGCGGCTCTATGTGGCCTCCGGCGAGGCCGCCGACCGCGACAAATTCGAGAAGCCGTTCGCGACGTTCAAAGCCGCGCTCGCCGCAGTCGGGACCCAGGAAGCGCTGCTGACATCCACGCAGAGAACCGCCTATCAGGCCATCGTCAAGGCGAACGACGCCTTCGCGGCATCGCCGGGGAAGATCTTCGCGATCCGCCAGACGCCGCAATGGAACATGCCCGTCTTCATCCTGTCCACCGAGGCGGCGCCGCGTGCGGCCCGCATCCTCGATCTGCTCGACGGGCGCAAGGACGCGGAGGGCAAGCGTGCCGGCGGCCTCAAGAGCGACCAGCAGTCCAAGCTCGTCGGGGACGCACGTCGCGTGGCCGACGAGGCCGAGTGGCTGCTGCAGTTGCAATGGATCCTGCTCGCCGCGGGGCTCGTGCTCGGCACCGCGATCGCGATCCTGGTCGCGCGGTCCATCACGCGTCCGATCGTCGAGCTGGTGGACGATTCCGCGCGGCTGTCCGGCGGCGACACCAGTGTCGCATTCAGGACGGCGGAACGCGGTGACGAGATCGGAACCGTCTCCCAGGCGGTGGCCAAATTCCGCGACAACGTGATCGCCCAGCAGCAGGCTGCGGCAGGCCTTGCGCGCGAGGCGGAGGCGCGCGAGGCGGCCAATCGCAACATGGAGTGCGCGGTCGAGGAGTTTCGCGTAACCTCGCGCGACCTGCTCGCGCTGGTGGGCGAGAATGCGGGCACCATGCGGCAGACCGCGGAGAGTCTCGGCGGCATCGCCCACCATGCGACGAACCAGGCCGCGTCCGCAGCGACCGCGTCCGAGCAGACCGCGGTCAACGTCCAGACCGTCGCTGCCGCCGCGGAGCAGCTTGCCAGCTCCATCGTCGAGATCGGCCGGCAGATCGAACTGTCGAACACGACCGTGCGGTCGGCTGGCGATGTCACCGCACGCTCGGAGGCCGAGATCGAAGGCCTCGCGCATGCCGCCCAGAGCATCAGCTCGGTGGTCGATCTGATCCAGGCGATTGCGGCCCAGACCAACCTGCTGGCGCTGAACGCGACCATCGAGGCCGCGCGCGCCGGCGAGGCCGGCCGCGGCTTTGCGGTGGTGGCCTCCGAGGTCAAGGCATTGGCCGACCAGACCCGCAACGCGACGCAGGACATCGCCCAGCACGTGACCGCGATCCAGTATTCGACCGGCAGTGCCGTCGCCTCGGTCAAGGAGGTCGCGACAGCCATGCGCCGGATCGACGAGGTGACCGCGGCGATTGCCAGTGCTGTCGAGCAGCAGGGCGCCGCAACACGAGAGATCTCGCAGAACGTTCAGATGGCGGCCTCGGGCACGCAGACCCTGGCGACCAGCATCGGGACCGTCTCCGGCGCGATCGCGGAAACCAACCGCTCGGCCGACGACGTGAGGGGAGCGGCGAACCAGGTCTCGGGAGCGGCCGAACGGCTCGCGGCCGAGGTTCAGGCCTTCTTCGTCAAGCTGCGCAGCGGCCCGATGGACCGCCGCAAGAGCCGCGACTCGGACTATCGCGGGCCGGAGCGGCGAAGCCGCCGGAATGCGGCCTGAGACGGAGTAACCGCAGGCTTGGAATCGAGGCCGCCGGCTCGTTCACCTCTCCAGCGTCTCATCGCTCTAATCCGTCAAATACTCCGGATAATGGCTGCGGATCTTGTCGAGCTCGCTCAGCGTGCCCGACAGATGCTTGCGCAGATGTTCCTGCGCGGCGTCGGGATCGCCGGCTTCGATCGCACGGGTGATCAGCCTGTGGTGGCGGACGATGTTCTGGGCCTTGCCGGGCGAGGGCAGATGCAACCGGCGCAGCCGGTCGATATGTCCGCTGCGGCTGCGCACCAGCGTCCACAGCTCCTGCTTGCCGGCCGCGGCATAAAGCTCCGCGTGAAAATCATTGTCGGCGGCGATGAAGCTCGCGAAATCGCCGGCCTTGGCGAATTGCTGCTGCAGTGCGATGGCGTGGTCGAGGCGGAGCACCAGCGCCTCGTCGTGTTGCTCCGCGAGCAGCCGGACGATCTCCAGCTCGAGCGCCTGGCGCAGGAAATGCGCCTGCTCGGCCCGGCCGACATCGACCCGGCTGACCACGGTCGCGTGCTGCGGAAACACGTCGACCAGACCTTCTTCCTCCAGCCGCATCAGGGCGTCGCGGATCGGGGTCGAGCTGACTCCGAATTGTGCGGCGAGATCGGTGCGCGACAGCGGGGAGCCCGGCGGCAGTTCGAGCGCGAGAATGGCGTTGCGCAGCCGCTCGAACACCTGCGGTGCGGCCTGCCGGGCCCGGTCCAACCGCGGGCCTCGGCGGGCGCTCGCGCGGGGCGCGGGATGGGCGGTTTCCATGCGAAGGGCTCCGGCGGGCTTGCCTTTGATGCACTAATGCATTAGTGCATCAGCAGGGTCGCTCGTCAATGCCGGCCGGAGGAAACCAACAATTATGATCAAGCCATTTCAGCGTGGCGTTGCCGCCATCGCCCTGATCGCCGCAAGCCTGCTGGCGGCTTCGCCGGCGCGGGCCCAGCAGAAATCCGAGATCGCGCTGTCGCGCCAGCCCGGCATTTTCTACATGCCGAGCCACATCATGGAGAAGCTGAAGCTGATCGAGAAGCACGCGGCTTCTCTCGGTGTCTCCGGCGTCACCACCAAATGGATCACCTTCTCCGGCGGCGGCGCGCAGACCGACGCCCTGCTCGCGGGCGGCGTCGACATCCTCAACACCGGCACCGGCAATTTGCTGCTGCTGTGGGATCGCACCCGCGGCGGCGTCAAGGGCATCGTCGCGACCTCGGCGCAGCCGATGACGCTGATCAGCCGGGACGCCAACATCAAGTCGATCAAGGACTTTGGCCCGAGCGACAAGATCGCGGTGCCGACGGTGAAGGTGTCGACCCAGGCGATCGTGCTGCAGATCGCGGCCGCCGAGGCCTTTGGCGCCGACCAATGGTCGAAGCTCGATGCCAACACCGTGCAGCTCGGCCATCCCGACGCTTATGCGGCGCTGTCCAACCCCAAGCACGAGGTGCACAACCACTTCTCGATCCCGCCCTTCACCTTCCTGGAGCTGAAGAACGTGCCGGGCGCGCATATCGTGCTGTCGTCGCCTGATGTGATGGGCGGCCCGCTCAGCCAGGCCCAGTTCTTCACCACCACGAAGTTCGCCGACGCCAATCCGAAGATCATCCAGGCCGTGCGCGACGCCACCAAGGAAGCGCAGGACCTGATCCGCAGCGATACCAAACAGGCGGTCGAGATCTACAAGGAGATCACCGGCGACAAGACCTCGGTCGAGGAGCTGCTCGCTCTTCTCAAGGAGCCCGGCATGATGGAGTGGAATCTCGAGCCGCAGGGCACGATGAAATTCGCGGCCCATCTGTTCAAGACCGGCACGCTGAAGAACCAGCCCAAGGCCTGGACGGACTATTATCTGCCCGTCGCGCACGATCTGAAGGGCAACTGATGGCGCTGCTCGACGTCAGCTCCGTGACGCTGCGCTACAAGACCTCCAGCGCCGTCGTCACCGCCACGGAGAGGGTGAGCTTTACGGTCGACAAGTCCGACCGCTTCGTGCTGCTCGGCCCCTCCGGCTGCGGCAAGTCGACCCTGCTCAAGGCCGTCGGCGGCTATATGAGCCCGAGCGAGGGCCGCATGACGATCGGCGGCCGTGAGATCCACGGCCCCGGCGCCGATCGCATGATGATCTTCCAGGAGTTCGACCAGCTGCTGCCCTGGAAGAGCGTGCTCGCCAACGTGATGTTCCCGCTGCTGACCGCGCGCAAGCTCTCGCGCAAGGACGCGGAAGCGAAGGCGCGGGCCTATATCGAGAAGGTCGGGTTGACCCGCGTCGTCGATGCCTATCCGCACACGCTGTCGGGCGGCATGAAGCAGCGCGTCGCGATCGCGCGCGGCATGGCGATGGAGCCTGATATCCTCCTGATGGACGAGCCGTTCGCGGCGCTCGATGCGCTGACGCGCCGGACCTGCCAGGACGAGCTGCTCCAGCTCTGGAGCGAGACCAAGTTCACCGTGCTGTTCGTGACCCATTCGATCGCGGAAGCGATCCGCATCGGCAATCGCATCCTCTTGCTGTCGCCGCATCCCGGCCGCGTCAAGGCCGAGGTGGTCGATGTCGACAAGGTCGGAAGCGAAGACGGCAGCGCCGGCCGGCTGGAGAAGGAGATCCACGATCTCCTGTTCGCCGGCGAAGCCACCGCGCATTGAGGAGCCTCTGATGGGCGAAGCCAAGATATTGCTGCGCGCAGAGCCGGTCGCCGCTTCGGCTGCCGGCGAGGTCGAGCGCAAGCTGAGCGTGCCTGAAATGTTGTGGAACGACGGCTTCGTCCGCAAGACCGTCATCATCCTGTTCCTGGCGGCGATCTGGGAAGCCTACGGCGTTACCCTCGACAATCCCTTGCTGTTCCCGACGCTGCACGACACCGCGATCACGCTGTTCGATCGCGTCAAGGATGGCACCATTCCGACGCGGGCCTGGACCTCGCTGAAGGTGCTGTTCATGGGCTATTCGGCCGGCATCATGCTGGCCGCGATCTTCACCATCCTCGCCATCTCGACCCGGATCGGCACCGACTTCCTGGAGACGGTGACCGCGATGTTCAATCCGCTGCCGGCGATCGCGCTGCTGCCGCTCGCCTTGATCTGGTTCGGCCTCGGCAATGGCAGCCTGGTCTTCGTGCTGATCCATTCGGTGCTGTGGCCGGTCGCGCTCAACACCCATTCCGGCTTCAAGAGCGTGTCCAACACGCTGCGCATGGTCGGGCGCAATTACGGCCTGCGTGGACTGCCGTACGTTGCCAAGATTCTGATCCCTGCGGCGTTCGGCTCGATCCTCACGGGCCTCAAGATCGGCTGGGCCTTCGCCTGGCGTACGCTGATCGCGGCCGAGCTGGTATTCGGCGTGTCCTCGGGCCAGGGCGGGCTCGGCTGGTTCATCTTCGAGAACCGCAACCTGCTCGACATACCCGCAGTGTTCGCGGGCCTCTTGACGGTGATCATCATCGGGCTCTTTGTCGAGAACCTGATCTTCCGCGCCATCGAGCGGAACACCGTGCAGAAATGGGGCACCCAATCATGACCAAGAAAAAAACACCCGACCAGCTCCGCAGCGCGCGATGGTTCGCGCCTGACGATCTCCGCTCGTTCGGCCATCGCTCCCGCACCATGCAGATGGGCTACGCGCCGGAGGAGTGGAAGGACCGGCCGATCATCGCGATCCTCAACACCTGGTCGGACGCGCAGCCCTGCCACATGCACTTCAAGTCGCGCGTCGACGACGTCAAGCGTGGCATCCTGATGGCCGGCGGACTGCCGCTGGAACTGCCGGCGCTGTCGCTGTCGGAATCCCTGCTCAAGCCCACCACCATGCTCTATCGCAATCTGCTGGCGATGGACGCCGAAGAGCTGCTGCGCAGCCACCCGGTCGACGGCGTCGTGCTGATGGGCGGCTGCGACAAGACCACGCCTGCGCTGCTGCTGGGCGCGACCTCGATGAACATCCCGGCGATCTATTTGCCGGCAGGCCCCATGCTGCGCGGCAATTGGAAGGGCAAGACGCTCGGCTCCGGCTCGGATGGCTGGAAATATTGGGACGAGCGCCGCGCCGGAAAGATCTCCGACAAGGACTGGCTCGACATCGAAGCCGGCATCGCCCGCAGCTACGGCACCTGCATGACCATGGGCACGGCGTCGACCATGACCGCGATCGCGGAAGCGATCGGCATGACGCTGCCCGGCGCCTCCTCGATTCCCGCCGCCGACGCCAACCACATCCGCATGGCCAGCGAATGCGGCCGCCGCATCGTCGAGATGGTGTGGGAGGATCTGACGCCGAAGGCGATCCAGACGCGGAAGGCCTTCGAGAACGCCATTGCGGTGGCGATGGCGATGGGCTGCTCGACCAACGCCATCATCCATTTGATCGCCCAGGCCCGCCGCGCCGGCCAGGACATCGGCCTCGACGATTTCGAGATCGCCAGCCGCAAGGTGCCCGTGATCGCCAACGTCCGTCCCAGCGGCGATGCCTATCTGATGGAGGACTTCTTCTACGCCGGCGGCCTGCCGGCGCTGATGGGCCAGATCAAGCCGCATCTGCACCTCGACTGCATCACCGTGACAGGCAAGACGGTGGCTGAGAACATCGAAGGCGCCGAGGTGCACAATGCCGACGTGATCCGCTCGGTCGCCAATCCCATCTACAAGGAGGGCGCCCTCGCGGTGCTCAAGGGCAATCTCGCGCCCGACGGCTGCGTCATCAAGCCGAGCGCATGCGCGCCGCGCTTCCTCAAGCACACGGGACCAGCGCTGGTGTTCGACGATTATCCTTCGATGAAGAAGGCGGTCGACGATCCCAACCTCGACGTCACCGAAGATCACATCCTCATCCTGCGCAATGCCGGGCCGCAGGGCGGGCCGGGCATGCCGGAATGGGGCATGCTGCCGATCCCGACCAAGCTCGTGAAGCAGGGCGTGCGCGACATGGTGCGCATCTCCGATGCGCGCATGAGCGGGACCAGCTATGGCGCCTGCATCCTGCACGTCTCGCCGGAATCCTACATCGGCGGCCCGCTGGCGCTGGTGCAGAACGGCGATCGCATCACGCTCGACGTCGCCGCGCGCACCATCAATCTCGACGTCCCCGAAGCCGAGCTCGAAAAACGCCGCGCCGCCTGGAAGCAGCCCGAGCGCCGCTTCGAGCGCGGCTATGGCTGGATGTTCACAAAACACATCAAGCAGGCCAATGACGGCTGCGACTTCGACTTCCTCGAGACCGATTTCGGCGCGCCGATCGGCGAGCCTTCGATCTATTGATGACCCCGTCATTCCGGGTTCGCGCTACGCGCGCCCCGGAATGACGACAGAGAGAGCTCAACAATGACAAAACTCAGCGAAGCCACCCGCACCAAGCTCAAAGCTGTCTCCACCGCGACCGTGGCCACCGCCTTGTTCAAGCGCGGCCTGCGCATCCAGATGATCCAGGACGTGCATCCGGTCGGCTCCGACCAGCCGACCATGGTCGGCGAAGCCTTCACGTTGCGCTACATGCCGGCGCGCGAGGACCTCAACACGATCGAGGTCTTCAAGGACCGCTCGCATCCGCAGCGCAAGGCGGTCGAGGATTGTCCGCCGGGTGCCGTGCTGGTGATGGACAGCCGCAAGGACGCGCGCGCGGCGTCCGCCGGCGCGATCCTGGTGACGCGCCTGATGAAGCGCGGCGTCGCCGGCGTCGTCACCGACGGCGGCTTTCGCGATTCCGCGGAGATCGCCAGGCTCGGCATTCCCGCCTATCACCACCGCCCGAGCGCGCCGACCAACCTGACGCTGCACCAGGCGATCGAGATCAACGTGCCCATCGGCTGCGGCGATGCGCCGGTGTTTCCGGGCGACGTCATCCTCGGCGATGCCGACGGCGTCATCGTCATCCCCGCGCATCTTGCGGACGAGATCGCCAACGAGACGTTCGAGATGACGGCGTTCGAGGATTTCGTCACGGAAGAGGTGGGCAAGGGCCGCGGCATCTTCGGTCTCTATCCCGCCACCGACCCGCAGACGCTCACCGATTTCGCGGAATGGCGGAAGAAGAACGGCCGCTAAGGGCATAACGAAATCACGTCGAGAAACGGGCCGGCCGCATCAAGCGCCGGCCTTTTGACAAGCAGGGAGGATTTCCATGAACTTCACGCGACGTAACCTCATGGCCGGCGCTGGTGCGGTGGCCGCTTCCACGTTGCTCGCCCGCGCCGCCGGCGCGCAGTCGTTTCCGTTCACGCCGAACCAGCGCTATCCTGATCCCGCGGTCCAGATCCTCGATCCGAGCTTCGCCAAATACCGGCTCTATTCCTCGACGGTGGAGCAAGTCGCGACCGGCTTCCGCTGGGCCGAAGGCCCGGCCTATTTCCCCGAAGGCGGCTACCTGCTGTTCTCGGACATTCCCAACAACCGGATCATGAAGTTCGACGAGAAGACCGGACAGACCAGCGTGTTCCGCGCCAACGCCAACTACGCCAACGGCAATGCGCGTGACCGCCAGGGCCGCCTCGTCACCTGCGAGCATTCCGTCACCCGCCGCATCACCCGCACCGAGAAGGACGGCAAGATCACCGTGCTCGCCGACAAGTTCGAGGGCAAGCGCCTGAACGCGCCGAACGACATCGTGGTGAAGTCCGACGACAGCATCTGGTTCACCGATCCGCTGTTCGGCATCAACGGCGAGTGGGAAGGCAAGAAGGAGAAGGCCGAGCAGGCCACCACCAACGTCTACCGCATCGCCAAGGACGGCAAGATCAGCGCCGTGCTCACCGACCTCGTCAATCCCAACGGCCTCGCCTTCTCGCCGGACGAGAAGAAGCTCTACATCGTGGAGTGGAAGGGGACGCCGAACCGCAGCATCTGGAGCTACAATGTCGGCGACGACGGCGCGCTCAGCGGCAAGACCAAGCTGATCGACGCCGCCGACCAGGGCTCGCTCGACGGCTTTCGCGTCGACCGCGACGGCAATCTCTGGTGCGGCTGGGGCTCCAACGGCGCGCTAGCATCCGAGCCGAGCGACGTCGGCGGCCGCAAGGTGTTTCAGCTCAAGGCGAGGCCCGAAGACCTCGACGGCGTCATGGTGTTCAATCCGGACGGCAAGCCGCTCGCCTTCATCAAGCTGCCCGAACGCTGCGCCAATCTCTGCTTCGGCGGGCCGAAGAACAACCGGCTGTACATGGCGAGCAGCCATTCGGTGTATGCGCTGTATGTGGAAGCGCACGGGGCGGTGTGAGGTAGGCGCGCCTCATGCTCGATGTCGTCCCGGACAAGCGCAGCGCAGCGGAGCGCTGATCCGGGACCCATAACCCCAGGGGGCGTTTGGCGAAGACTTCTAGTTAAGAAGCCTTTGCCGGTACTGCTGCCGCACTCCACCGATACATCACGCGGTACGGGCCTTTGCGTTCGCAGGGGCGACGGCGGAAGTTGTTGCTGCAGCGGTGGATGTGGCTACACCTCGGTCTCCGCCATTCCCGCCGCCCACAGCGCGAACGCGTACACGATCGCGACCTCATCGAGCCGGTCGAACCGGCCCGAGGCGCCGCCATGGCCGGCGCCCATGTTGGTGCGCAGGAGAACCGGGCCGCCGCCTTTCATGGTGGCGCGCAGGCGGGCGATCCATTTGGCTGGCTCCCAATAGGTGACGCGCGGATCAGTCAGCCCGCCCATCGCCAGGATCGCCGGATACTCCTTCGCCGCGACATTGTCGTAGGGCGAGTAGGACAGGATCGTGCGAAAATCCTTCTCGCTCTCGATCGGGTTGCCCCATTCCGGCCATTCCGGCGGCGTCAGCGGCAGGGTGTCGTCGAGCATCGTGTTGAGCACGTCGACGAACGGCACTTCGGCGACGATGCCGGCGAACAATTCGCCGGCGCGGTTGGCCACCGCGCCCATCAGCATGCCGCCGGCCGAGCCGCCATGGCCGATGATACGCTTGGCACTGGTGTATTTCGCAGCGATCAGCGCGCGGCCGCTGGCTGAGAAATCATCGAACGAATTGGTCTTCTTCTCGCGCTTGCCGTCGAGATACCAGCCCCAGCCCTTGTCGGCGCCGCCGCGGATATGGGCGATGGCGTAGACGAAGCCGCGGTCGACCAGCGACAGGCGGTTGGTGCTGAACGAGGCCGGCATCGCCATGCCGTAGGAGCCGTAGCCATAGAGCAAGAGCGGCGCCGAGCCGTCGAGCTTCAGTTCGCGGCGATAAAGGATCGAGACCGGCACCTCGGCGCCATCAGTCGCCTTCGCCATGATGCGCGTGGTGACGTAGTCGGCCGGATTGTGGCCCGAGGGAATCTCCTGGCGCTTGCGCAAGGTGCGCGTGCGCGTGACCATGTCGTAGTCATAGACCTCCGACGGCGTCGTCATCGACGAATAGGCAAAGCGCAAATTCGTGGTGTTGAACTCGTAGGAGCCCATCGTATCCAGCGAATAGGCGGCCTCGTCGAAGGCGATGGCGTGCTCCTCGTTCGACGTGAGATCGCGGATCACGATCGAGGGCAACGCATTGGCACGCTCCAGCCGCACCAGATGGCCGGCATAGAGATCGAGGTCGATGATGTAGATGCCCGGACGATACGGGATCAGATCTCGCCAGTTCGCACGCTCCGGCGAAGCGAGCGGCGCGGTGACGATCTTGAAGTCGATGGCATCGTCGGCATTGGTCAGGATGAAGAGCTGATCGCCGCGATCGGCCAGCGAATATTGCACGCCTTCCTCGCGCGCCGCGACCAGCCGCGGCGGTGCCTCGGGGTTGGCGAGATCGATCAGGCGTTGCTCCGAGGTCTCGTGGTCACCGCCGGCAATCACGCAGAAGCGGCCGCTGGTGCTCTCGTGCAGATGGGTGAACCAGCCGGCATCCTGCTCCTCGTAGACCAGCGTATCGTCGGCCTGCTTGGTGCCGAGCCTGTGACGCCACACCTGCATCGGGCGGTGGTTGTCGTCGAGCTTCACATAGAAGAAGGACTTGGCATCCGCGGCCCAGACCACCCCGCCGTCGGTTTCCTCGACGAGGTCGTCAAAGTCCTTGCCGTTCGCCCAGTCGCGGACGCGGATGGAGAAATACTCCGAGCCGTTGGTGTCCGCGCTCCAGGCCTGCAGCTTGTGATCCCAGGAGTGCCGGCTGCCGCCGAACTTGAAATATTTGTGGCCCTTGGCGAGCGCGTCGCCGTCGAGCACGATCTCGCCCTCGCCGCCGTCGCGCGGCATGCGGCCGAACAATTCGTGCTGGCCGCCCTCGCGGAACCTGCGGAAATAGGCGAACGGCCCGTCCGGCGACGGCACGCTGGAATCGTCCTCCTTGATCCGTCCCCGCATCTCGCGCACCAGCGTCTTCTGCAAGGGCGCGGTATGGCCGAGCAGGCTGTCGGTGTAGACGTTCTCTTCGTCGAGATATCTGCGGATGTCGGGGTCGAGCACCGCGGGATCGCGCAGCACCTCCTGCCATTTGTCGTCCTTCAACCAGGCATAGTCGTCGGTCACGGTGATCCCGTGCCGCGTGAAGGAATGCGGCCGGCGCGGGGCGACGGGGGGCTTCGAAGGTGTTTTGGCCTGGGTCACTCGGTCCTCGTCATCTGTCGTTCGCGCGGCGCTCTTTCTTCACCTCGCCCCGCTTGCGGGGAGAGGTCGGATTGCATCGCAGATGCAATCCGGGTGAGGGGGCTCACGGCGAGTCCGATTGTTACCGTCCCTGTGGAGA
>NZ_JXDL01000001.1:4719810-4765199 GCF_001590795.1 Bradyrhizobium sp. AT1 | reverse complement strand
CTCACGGCGAGTCCGATTGTTACCGTCCCTGTGGAGACTCCCCCTCACCCTGACCCTCTCCCCGCAAGCGGGGAGAGGGGAAAAAGGGCACCGCATTCCACCTTATATCGTCCCGATTTCGAGAATTGCCAGCGCGGCAGTTCCGAGGACTGCGCCAAGAACCTGAGAAGAACCTGCGCTAAGAACCTGCGCCAAGGCGCCGGGTTGTTGATCCGCCTCTTGTGTGCTTTGAGGGGCCATATCCCCGCCGCCGGTCCAGCCTGATGCTGTTCAATTCCTATCCGTTCATCCTGCTGTTCCTGCCGATCGTGCTCGCCGGCTATTTCGGGCTGGGACGGCGCAGCAATCTGGCGCCGGTGATCTGGCTGGCGCTGGCCTCGATTGTCTTCTACGCCATCGGCAGCTGGCAGTTCGTGGCCCTGCTGCTGCTCTCGATCGCCTTCAATTACGGCGTCGGCCATCTCCTGATCGTGGCGAAGCTCACGCCGACCCAACGAAAGATGACGCTCGCGCTGGGCGTCGCCGGCGATCTGCTCGTGCTCGGCATCTTCAAATATGCCGGCTTCGTTACCGAGAATATCAACACGCTGTTCGGCTCACATTTTGCGGTCAACATCCTGCTGCCGGTCGGCATCTCCTTCTACACCTTCACGCAGATCGCGTTCCTGGTGGACGCCTATCGCGGCCAGGTCGCGGCCTATGCGCTACCGCATTACGCGTTGTTCGTGACGTATTTTCCACATCTGATCGCGGGGCCGATCCTTCACCACAAGGACATGATCCCGCAATTCGAGCGGGAGGAAACGAAGCATCCGGACGGCCATCTCATGCTGTGCGGAGTCATCATCTTCGCCATCGGCCTGTTCAAGAAGACCTGCCTGGCCGACGGCATCCAGCCGCTGGTCGCGCTCGCCTTCGAGGCGCGCTCGCCGAGCTTCGACCAGGCCTGGTGTGGGGCGCTCGCCTACACCTTCCAGCTCTATTTCGACTTCTCCGGCTATTCCGACATGGCGATCGGGATCTCGCTGATGTTCGGCATCTTCCTCCCCGTGAATTTCAACTCGCCTTACAAGGCCACCAGCATCGTCGAGTTCTGGCGCCGCTGGCACATGACGCTGTCGCAATTCCTGCGCGACTATCTCTACATCCCGCTCGGGGGCAACAGGCACGGCCGTGTGCTGCGTTACGTCAATCTGATGGTCACGATGCTGCTCGGCGGGCTCTGGCACGGCGCGGCCTGGACGTTTGTGGTGTGGGGCGCATTGCATGGCGCCTATCTCTGCGTCAACCACGCCTTCAACGCGCTGGTGTCTGATGTGCCGCCACTGCTTGCGCGCCCGGCCCGCATCGCAGGCGCGGCGCTGACCTTCCTCGCCATCGTCGTTGCCTGGGTGTTCTTCCGCGCCGCGAGCGTGGAATGGGCACTGCGTGTGCTCCACGCCATGGTCGATCCCGCGACTATCGTGCTTGGCCGCGCGGAGATCGCAGCTCTCGTCCTCATCGCCTTCTACGCTGCGCTGGTGTGGCTGGCACCGAATTCGCAATCGCTGTTGGGATATGACCATGCCAATCGCAGGATCGGCGAAGCCTTGCGGGCCGGCCGCATGCGGCCGCTGTTCCTCTACGCGGCGTCGCTGGTGCTCGCGTTCGGGCTGCTCGGCATCGGCAGCCACAGCGAGTTCATCTATTTCAGGTTCTGATGGGCGGGGCGTTCGCACAACTGGGACGACTTCTGCTCGCGAGCATCGCATGCGTGCTCGGCGCGGCCTTGCTCACCTATGTCGTCGATCCCCTGCAGCTGTTCCGTCCTTCCCCGCGCGCGTTCTATTCCGAGGACACGCGCGTGCAGAATGCCGGACTGATCCGCAGTCAGTCGTTCGACACTGTTTTCATGGGCACTTCGCTCGCGATCCATTTCCGCCAGAGCGACATCGACCGTGCGCTCGGCGTCCGCTCGCTCAAGCTGGCGATGACCGGCTCCAATTCGCGCCAGCAGAGTTTTGTGCTGGAGCAGGCGATCGCGCGCGGCGCAAAGCGGGTGATCTGGGCGATGGACGACTTTATCTTTGTCGATGCAGCCGACATCGAGGCCGATCCCTATTTGTCCGTCGATCTCTACCGCAGGACGGCCAAGGGCATCGCGTCCTATCTGTTCAGCGCCGCGATGGCGAAGGAATCCCTGTTCGCGCTGCTACGGTCGATCCCCCCACTGCAGGCGCCGCTGACCCGCGCGGCGCCTTATCTTCCCGTCAAATTCGCGCTGGAAGACGTGGACGACATCTACGCGTTGCCGCGAAATTTCGATATTGCGCGTGACTACAACGCGGCGAAGGCGCTTGCCGCCTTCGCCTACATCACCAGTCCGGTGCGCAGCCGTTTCCTCGGCGAAGGCTACGGCTATGAGGCCATGGTGCGGCATTTCGAGCAGGACGCCGTCGGCCTGATCGCGCGCCACCCCGAGGTGACCTTCGACGTCTACTTCCCGCCCTATTCGATCCTGCAATTCGTCGCCATGCGCGATGCCTCGCCCGAGACGCTGAAGATCGTCATGGATTTGACGGCGGTGATTGCGCAGCGGTTGACGCAGCTGCCCAATGTGCGCCTGCACGATTTCCGGGGGATCAAGCAGGTGACGCACGATCTGAACAATTACGGCGACGTCATCCACCATTCGCCGGTGGTGGATGCGATGGTGCTGCAATGGCTGGCGAGCGGGGATTATTTGGTGGATTCAAAGACACCGCTGGCGTCGCTGGACGAGTTGAAGGCTCAGGTCAAAACATACTTGCAGCAACGGTGAGAACTGCTGCTCTCTTTATTCAAGGCAGGTGGGCTTAAGAGATTGCGTTTGCCTAACCAAATCAGTGCCGGCCTCCGTCACAATTCCTTTGTCGGGTCTGAGCTGCCATGTTGCCTCAGTGTACTCTTTGTGGCCAGATGATCGATAATTGGCGATCTGTCTCGCGAAATGCCTGACGGACTCAGGGGGCGCGGATGTATCACGTCTTTATCAGTTATGCTCAGAAGAACGGGGAAATTGCAGCTAGCCTGGCCTCTCAGCTTGACGATCTGGGCCTTCGGGTATTTTTGGCCGAGCGCAACCTGAATGCTGGCGAGAACTGGGAACCTACGATTCGTAGTGCACTGAAGAACTCCAAGCTTGTGTTGTGCCTAATTACGCCCGAGTCCAAGACAAGCGGATGGGTACATGCTGAAGCCGGAGCTGCATGGGTCTTGGAAAAGCCGTTACTGCCTGTGTTTCGGCACGTCGATCCGAGAGAGCTAATCGATATACTTCGAATGCCGCTCGGCCGCAGGATAGAGACATCCGCACAGATAGGTATTCTCCTTGATGACATATGCAAAATGTTTTCGGTGTCGCGTTGCGAACGATCGAACGGCTCGCAGCAGAGCGAGGAATTTACTTCGCCGATGGGGTGGCAAAATCTCTTAAAGATCGGACGATGGTATCGTCGGGATGAGGATGAGGCTTTGATCGGCGGCGGGATGCATAACTATGTGCTGTCGCATGGGCATTACTCGAGAGGAATCTCGATTGATGCCGTACTTCGATTTATGGACCTCGCTCCTGTCAATCGGCTCGACGCTGTGAATGCTGGTATCGTGTTTGGCTGGGCGACGCCTCGCGGTGTGCGCAGGTACTTCAATCTCTTGCTCAATCAAGAGCGGATGTTTCTTGAACTGATTGGCGACCGCGGCGGTGACGCGTATCTCGACTTTAAGCATCTCGACGACGGAATACAGTTTTCTATGGAGGAGGGTGTTACTTACTCGATCAGCATCACAATTGCGGACCGTCGCCTCGCGACTCGAGTGGTCGGTCCATATGACCAATGGTCCTATTCGGTCGCGCTGCCTGAGGATCCATTAGGCCGTGTCGGATTGCGACCTTGGCGGAGTCGTATTGAGTGCGAAAAGTTTGAAGTACGCGGTCTTTGAGGCGCCAGCAGTTCCTCCGACTGCAATCCAATTGCGAGTCTAAATTTGGATGAGGATCGTGCCTCAAGCGCGGTGACCAACCATGAGCCAATACCGCATACGCGCCCGATAGTTGCTGTAGATAGGCTGATCTACATTCCAGCCGTATGGGTCCCAGAAAGTCTATCGCATCGTTGAGCTTGTTCAGAGCGACAATAGCCTTTTTGGCCTGCGCCCTACGCCGCCACCTCGTCCCCGAGATATGACACCGCCGCTTCCAGCCCGCCCTTGCCGTGCGGGATCTTCAGCGCGTTGAGCCCGATCTCGATCACCCCGAGCGTGCCGAGCAGCATCGGCGCGTTGACGTGGCCCATGTGGGCGATGCGGAAGGCCTGGCCGGAGAGATCGCCGATGCCGGTGCCGAGCACGACGCCGCATTTGTCCTTGCAATAGCGTTGCAGCACGGCGGGGTCGTGGCCGTTGCTCATGGTCACCGTGGTCACGGTGTTGGAGCGCTCGCCGGCTTCGGCCACGTTGAAGCCGAGCACCTGGCCTTCCGACCATACGGCAACGGCGCGCCGCGCGGCTTCGCCGAGCAGGCTGTGGCGGCGGAAGGCGTTCTCCAGGCCCTCCTCGTGCAGCATGTCGATCGCCTTGCGCAAGGCGAACAACAGATGCACCGGCGCGGTGCCGGCATATTTGCGATAATTCTCGGTGCCCTCGCGCTCGCTCCAGCTCCAATAGGGCGTCGCCATATTGGCCTTCTTGTGCACCTCGAGCGCGCGCGCATTGGCGGCGACGAAGCCGAGGCCGGGCGGTGTCATCAGGCCCTTCTGCGAGCCGGACATCGCGACGTCGATGCCCCATTTGTCCATCTCGAACTTCATGCAGCCGAGCGAGGCGACGGTGTCGACCATGTACAGCGCGGGATGGCCGCTCGCCTTGATCGCCTTGCCGATCGCCTCGATGTCGTTCTGCACGCCGGAAGCCGTGTCGACCTGGACCACGACGACGGCCTTGATCGTGTGCTCCTTGTCGCGGCGCAGGCGCTCTTCGACCTCGTGCGGCCGCACCGCGCGGCGCCAGTCGCCCTTGAGCACCTCGACCTCGGCGCCCATCAGCGCCGCCGCGTTGCCCCAGCCGATCGCGAAACGGCCGCTCTCCAGCACCAGCACCTTGTCGCCGCGCGACAGCACGTTGCTGAGCGCCGCTTCCCAGGCGCCGTGACCGTTGGCGATGTAGATGTAGGACTTGCCCTTGGTCGCAAACAGCTTCGAGATGTCGCCGAGCAAGCTCTCGGTCAGGTCGAGCATCTCCTTGGAGTAGATGTCGATCGCCGGACGATGCATCGCCCGCAACACCTCGTCGGGCATCGTGGTGGGCCCGGGGATGGCCAGAAACTCCCGGCCCGCGCGAACGGTCATTGCTGTCAGTCCTTATCGCCAGAGAACAGATGGGTGGGTCGCTGATTCACGCTTTTACGCGGGCCGAGGGCCTCGGAAAAGCGCCCAAAACGCAGGTCTGGGTTATCGTTTGGTCTCGCGGCAGCCGGCGGCTTCGGCCTCCTCCACCGAGCAGAACCAGCGGGTGCCCTTGCTGATCTTCATCTTGATCTGGGTGTACCAGCGGCTGGTCGGCTGGTGGAAGATGCACTCGCCGGCGCTGTTGACGTTGCCCTTGATGGTGCAGTCCGGGGAGGGCGCGACCGGCCCCGAGGCCGAGGCGAGCAGCACCGCATGCGCCCCGTCGGGTGGCTTGGTCGCACCCAGGATGTGAGTCTTTTTGTTGCGGACGCGCCAGTCCCAGGGCGCGATGAAGGCGCCTTGCCACATTCCGGCTTTTGCCTCGCGCGCAGCCTTTTCGTCTGCTTCGTAGTCGTGGGACATACGGGTGTAGGCCAGCGCCCAGCCGCTGCGCACCAGCCATTTCTGGATGTCCTCGCCGCCGACCTCGCAGCGCGCCACGGTGCGGCCGCGCCGGTCGATCGACCGGGTGTGACAGACCCAGCTCTTGCCCTCGGCGTATTTGGCGAGCTCGTCGCGCGCGGCGACGCCGCAGGTCCAGCGCTCGGTCTTGGTGTTGAGGCAGAGCTGATCGACCGCGGGCGCGTCGATGCCGCCGAGTCGGATCCGCGTGTTGCCGATCACCACGGCATCGCCCGCGCGGACTTTTGCCGTGCCGGTGATGTCGGCGGCCTCGGCCAGCGAGGGGAGAGCGAGGAGAGACAGCGCAATCAGGATCTTTCGCAACATGCCGGTCCGCGTTGTGATGGAAATCTCGATAAGCCGCGCAATTGTGGTCGGCTTTTGTCCGCTCGGCCAGCTTGTGCCTGATGATTGAGCTTTCAACTTCCCGTCATCTTGCGACGGCCTCTCTGCTCGTGTCCCGGACGCGGTGCGGCGTGTAACGCCGCTCCGCAGAGCCGGGACCCAGAAATCCATAGATGCATCTTGCGGCGGCATGGGCCCCGGCTCTGCAGCGCACCGCTGAAGAAGCGCTGCGCTGCGTCCGGGGCACGAGAGCCGTGCTTCACCCCCGCGCCATCGCCCGCTTGGCTATCGCCAGCCCCATCAGCACGAACGCCGACGTCACCTCCGGCCCGCCCACCAGGATTCGCGTCGGCGTCTTCATCTTGTTCCACTCATAGGCGCGGAACGGGCCTTTGCGTCCGCCTTCGCCGAGGTTTGCGACGATCACGTTCAGCGCCGGCGCGAAGGCGCGCGGGTCGGCGCCGAGATGGCCGAGCGCGATCAGCGCCAGCGCGGCGTCGAACACGTTCATCTCCGCGGCCATCAGCTCGCCCTTGACGTAGGACAGCACGCGATGGCGGATGAAGTCGAAATCGCCGGCGGGATCGATCGCGGCCTGCGCGCTGAGCGGCAGCGCCAGGAAAGCGGCGTAGCAACGGCCGAAATAGGCGCTGTAGAGCTCCGGCAGGTAATAGATGTGCGAGCGCGGATTGGCGAAGGCGCCGCTCGCGGCCAGCCGCTTCTGGAAGCCGATGATGCGATGCACCGTGGCGAGCCGCGACGGCGTCTCCAAAATCTTCCAGCGCGCGAGGTTGCGGAAGCTGACCTCGAGAATGTCGAGATTGAGCGTGGGATCGAGATCGTTGCCGTAGGGCCGCTCGCCCGCGAGGTTGTCGATCCAGGTCGCAACGCCGCCTTCGTAGTCGATATTGTCGTTGAGCGGCACGGTCACGCGCGGCGCGTTGATTCCAGCGCGCACCTGGTAGCCGGAATAGAAGTCGAGCAGCGGCTGGTCGATGATGGGATCGGTACAGCCGGCCTGCGTCGCCGCTGAGATCGAGCACGCCGTGGTGTCGCAGTCGGGCACGTAGATGCCGAAGCCGAGATCCTGCTTGATCTGCGCGAAGTAGCGCGAGAAGCGCGGATGCGGCGCGGGCGCGAGTGCCGTGACGACGTTGAAGCGCGCGCCGTCGATGCCCTCGACCTCCTCGCGGCTGATATTGACGCAGAAATCCACCATGTCGGCGATGGCGCGCTCGGCCGCGATCTTGTCGGCCGGCGAGGCGAGCCCGGTCTCGCCATAGCTCAGCAGCGCCTCGATGAAGAACGCATCGTAATAGGCCGAGCGATGGCGGATCTGCACCGGCTCCCACATCGGCTCGGCAATGCCGCGCCAGGGCGGATTGACCACGCCGGCGGCCTTCGAGCGCGCGATGAAGACGCGGGCGAGGTTGAACAGCAGCGATGAATTCTTGTAGCCGCGCGCGTTGAGGCCGGTCAGCGCCATGATCAGCTCGCGGCCGCGAAAGTCAGGATCGCCGATCAGGTTGAAGGCGGCATAGGTCGGCAGGAAGCCGTTCTTGCGGTAGGAGCCGAGCAGATGCTGCGCGCAGTCGCGGATCACGCCGTCGATCTGCGCCTCTGGCGGCGCCGAGCCGGTGAACATCGCCGGCGGGGGCCGGGGATGGTCGAGCGCGATGCTGTCGACGAGATCGGCAACCGGCTGGCCGACTGCCGCCCAGTCGGGATCGGCCTCGTCGCGGGCGTGAGCCAGCGCCTGCCGCAGCGCCGTCAGCCGGGCCTCGTCGCGCAGCTCGGGCAGCCCGGCCCGCCGCAGCAGCACCCGCAGCGCGGGATTGCCGAGCGCGGTCTTGTAGAACTTGGCCAGATGCGGATCGCCACTGGCTGGGCCCGATAATACGGGATCGCAGACGTCGTAAAGCGAGGGGCCGTCCTTTGGCGCCAGCAGCGCCCGGCAGGCGGCGCCGGCGAAATAATGAAAGTTCATGAAATACCTGGTCGCGGGGACTTTAGCGGGTTTTGGCCGGGGGCCGGCCAGCGCGCTCCCCACGCGCCACCCCCTTGCAAGTCGTTGAAAAGGCTACCCGGATTCGCAGGAAAAACAAATGTGATGGGTGTCACGGAAAAGCAGGCATGAGAACTGCAAGATCACCCCCGGAAGGCTACGGGGAAAGCGCCGAAGCTCAGAAATTTGACGGAGAGATTATTTAGTATTTTCAGCGTCTTAGATCAAATTCCGGGCAATCTATTGCCCGGGCTCCTATATCCGGTTAAAGGTTTGTTTGGTGCGGCGCCGCAAATTGCGCGCAATTCGGGGGCACATCCCCGGCCAATCCCTCAAACCTAAAGACGCTATCGCGCTACTCAAACAGTGTGCGCGCGCTTGGCTGGTCTTTGGCACAGGAAACGAACCGAGATGAATGTAAAGCAGCTCGACCTTTCCCGACGCACCATCGCGGTGGCCGCGGCCCTCATCGGCACGGTCTCGCTGGTGATCGGCGCCCATGCTGCTCTCAACATGCGTGCGATCGATGCCGCCAAGGCCGTCTCGACCGACCAGATCACCGGCTCGATCGGCCAGTCCTCGCGCCTCGCCCTCGTCATCGGCAATGGACATTATCCCGACGCCAGCGCGCCGCTGACGCAGTCGATCAACGACGCCCGCGCGCTGTCCTCGTCCCTGCGCAAGAACGGCTTTGACGTCGACATGGTGGAAGACGCGACCAAGGACGACATGGTCCGCGCCGTCAGCCGCCTGAAGTCCCGGATCAAGCGCGACACCGTCGTCATGCTGTTCTTCGGCGGCTATGGCGTGCAGGCCGGCCGCGAGAGCTACATGCTGCCGGTCGATGCCGCGATCTGGAAGGAAAGCGACGTTCGCCGCCAGGGTGTCTCCATCGACAGCGTGCTCGACATGATGAAGGAGCAGGGCGCCAAGGCCAAGCTCGTCGTCGTCGACGCGTCCCGCCGTAATCCTTACGAGCGCCGCTTCCGCTCCTACAGCCACGGCCTCGCGCCGATCAGCGCGTCCGACAATGCGCTGATCCTCACCTCGGCCTCGCCCGGCAAGGTCGTCGACGACGGCAAGGGCGAGCACAGCGTGCTGGTCAGCGAGTTCCTCAACAACCTCAACGCCAAGGGCAGCGCCGAAAGCGTCTTCAACAAGACCCGCGTTGCCATCTCCCGCGCCAGCGAAGGCGACCAGGTCCCGACCGTCTCGTCCTCGCTGCTCGAAGACGTCCATTTCGGCGAAGCCGGCGGTTAGGTTTTTCGTAAGTCCCGCGACGTCCCGTGCCCCGGACGCGGCGCATCATGTAATGATGCGACGCTGAGCCGGGGCCCATTATTTTGGGTGTTTTTTGCGGCGAGATAGGTCCCGTGCGCAGCAACGTTACACGCTGCAGCGCGTCCGGGACACGAGAGTTGTCGAGAGACTACTTCGCCGCTTCCGCGGCCATCACCGGACGCACGGGATCGCCTTCACGCAACAGCGCGCCGGCGCGGGCGACGACGACATCGCCTTCATTGAGGCCGTCGCGGATTTCGATATTGCCGCCCGACATCAATCCGACCTCGACACGCTTGGTCTCGACCCGGTTGCGGCGGATCACCTGCACCACGGTGCCGGCGGAGGAATATTGCACTGACGTCAGCGGCACCGCGACGTTGCAGCTCTGCCCGGTCTTGATCAGCGCCCGTCCGCTCGCCTTCAGCAGCAGCCGCTTCTGCGAGGAGATGCCGATATAGACCATGCCCTGCTGGATGTTCGGCTCGACGGTCGGACCGATGCGGCGCACCTTGCCCTCGATGTCGCCAGCGCCGGCGATCCGGACCGTTGCCGGCTGATTGACGGCGAGCTTGCGCATGTCGGTGGTCGCCACCAGGCCGACGAGATCGTATTCGCTGCGCGCCACGATCGTGAACAGCGCCTCGCCCTTGGCCGAGGCGAAATTGCCGATCTGGGCGGTCGACGTCGCGATCACGCCCGCCACCGGTGCGGTGACCTGCAGCGTGCCGCCCTCGGGCAGCGCCAGCCGCGCCAGCACCTGGCCGGCGGTGGTGGTGTCGCCGGCTTCCGCCAGCACGTCCGTGACCTTCAGGCCCGGACGCTCGGGCCGCACCGAGGTTTCCTCCCGCGCGATGATCGTGCCGGTGGCCTCGACGATGTCGGAGAAGCAGGATTTTGCGACTTTCAGCACCGTGACGGCCGGCCCCTTGGGCGCGTCCTCATCGGCAGCTCGGGCCGGATATTGACCGAGGACCAGCACGCCGGCAACGGCGACGGGACACAGGCTTCGAACAACGGCACGGGGCAAATGACGCATCGGAAATTCCACGGGAGCTATGCTTCCAATCGATAGCAGATGGCAGGGGCGCGGACTACGGCAGCGTTGTCCCAAAAGAGGATGCCACGCCGCCGCTGCTCCGTCGCGGCAAGTCTTTGATTAGTCGCGGGATTGAACAACAGGTTCGCTTTTCATGAGCGAGTGCCGTTGCCGGCCCTACTCCCAAGGTGCCGGCCATCACGGTCTTCTCATCGGCCTGAGCCGCCTGTAAGGGACTATGATCAGAATGACGCGGCATGACCGCCGCGCAGCTCTTGGTTGAGGTGGGATGCAACGGTTCGTTTGCGAGCAGAATATCGTTCATTTCGAGCGCCTGCTCCATGAAACGGCCGATCCGACGGTGCAGAACACCGTGCGCGCACTGCTGGCATCGGCGAAACGCCAATTGGCGCTGCTGAACTCGGCCGCATCAGGGGCCGATACGACGCCGCTCGAACAGCGCCGGCGGCAGCACGGTGACGCCGACGCGATCCGGCGGCAATTCCAGCCGGAATTCGATGCCTCGTCGCATCCCTATATGCTGCTGGACCCCGGGCCGGGCCTGCTGATCGTCGACGTCAACGATGCCTATGCAGCCGCGACCTTGACCGGCCGCGCCGACATCGTCGGTCGATCGCTGTTCGAGATATTCCCTGACAATCCCGACGATCCGCTCGCCGATGGCGTCAGCAATCTCTACGGCAGCTTGAGGATCGTCGGCGAAACCGGTCAGGCGCATGCCATGGCGGTCCAGCGCTACGACATCCGGGATCCCGACGGCGCCTTCATCGAGCGCCATTGGCAGCCGATCAACTCGCCGATCCACGACACCACCGGCCATCTGGTCTATCTGCTGCACCACGTCGAAGACGTCACGGGGCAAGTGACCGGGCAGGTCGGGGGGCGGCCGTAAACGGCGCGTCAGCGGCGGCGCTCGCCCAGCAGCTTGCCGCTGGCCCGGTCGATCAAATGCAGCCGCGCGCAGGCCGGACAGGACACCGATTCATGCGTACGGCCGGTCGACTCGTCGCCGAGCCGATGCTGCACGTTCATGCCGGTCTGAGGGCATTTGAAGACGATCTGACGGTCCATGACCCTGATATGACGAGAAGGCGCGCTCTCCGAAATTACGGATGATTACGTAGGTCGGCCAGCCCCTGTCCTGGGCAGCGGCGTGATCGCACCTGCGCCTCCACGAGAGGTCGTCATGCCCGGGCTTGTCCCGGGCATCCACGTTCTCAGGGCCGCGGGCAAAGACGTGGATGGCCGGGACAAGCCCGGCCATGACGATTTGGAGACGACAGTGCCCAAATTTGCAGGGTCACCCTGCTCACGGCAGGTCCAGGAACTCCACCCAGTTCGGCTTCTTGCCGGTAGGATAGGACTTCGGCTTGCCCAGCGCGCCGCTGCTCTGGTCGATCGCATAGACCGTCATGCTGTCGGAGAGCTCACCGACCGCCGCGAGGTAGCGGCCGGAGGAATCGATGTTGAAGCCGCGCGGCTGCTTCTCGGTCGGCACGCTGCCGATCGCGGTCAGCTTGCCGCTGGCCGCATCGACCTTGTAGGCGGCGAGCGTGTGGGTGGTGCGCTCGGAAGCGTAGAGGAAGCGGCCGTCCGGGGTGATGTGGATGTCGGCGGCCCAAGGCTTTTTATCAGATGGTTTTCCGCTGAAGCCCTCCGGCAGCGCCGTGGTGCGCTGGATCTCGTCCCAGGCGCCGCTCTTGGCCTCATAGGCGAAGGCGGCGACGTCGCCGTTCAGCTCGTGGAGGAGATAGACGAACTTGCCATTGGGGTGGAATACGAAGTGCCGCGGCCCCGATTTCTCCGGCACCTTGTGGGCCGGTGGATCGCTCGGCGTCAGCGAGCCGGTTGCGGCGTCGAACGCAAAGGCCAGCACCTGGTCGGAGCCGAGATTGGTCGCGAACGCGAAGCGGTTGTCTGGCGAGGGCAGGAACGCGTGCGCGTTCAGCCCGGTCGGGATCACCTGCTTCGGGTCTCCCGCGACGCCGTTTGCGCCAAGCGGATTCAGCGCCACCTTGTTGCCGCCATAGGAGGCGCTGAACAGGAATTTGCCGCTGTGGTCGATCGCGATATTGGCCATGCTGTCGGCGAGCGGCCCGTTGCCGATATGGCTGAGCTGGCCGGTTTGGGGATCGATCGCGAAGCTCACCGCCTGGAAGGGCTGCGAGCGCACACCGGCGATCAGCACGCGGTGGTCGGGCGTGACCGCAAGCGGCGTCGAGGAGCCGGGCTTGTCGACGCCCTTGAAGGCGGCCGTCTGCACGGGCGTCATCTCGCCGCCCGCGGTCATCTTGAACACGCTGATATCGTTGCTGTCGGCGTTGCCGACATAGGCGAAGGTCGCGGCCATGCCGGCGTGGACTCCAGAAATGAGAGTGAGGGCTGCGAACAGGGTGGTGGCGATCGCAGCGCGCGGCGCTTTGGACGCGATGCGTCGGGTCAGTCTCAACATGGGCTCCTCCTGAAGGCCGGGTCGCTTCCTTGTCGTTTTGCCCATGAGGATAGCGGGCGCCGTGCCGCCGCACCAAATTCCAATTGAGATCAATCGATGCCGAAATTGGATCGGTCGCCGGAGAGGCTACCGCGCGGAAGCTGTTCGGGAGGGCAGATGCGGGCCGGACGGAGGGACGGGCGGTCCGAGCACGGTCCAGATGGTCACCGCGACCAGGGCGGAGGTCAGGATGGTCCAGGCGATGAGCCGCTTCCGCATCAGGCCGAATCCGTCGGTGTCGTGAATGTCACGGGCATGCGGATCGTGCACTGCAAACCGCGGCAATCCTATGAACTGGTTCACAGCCGAAAACGGCAGGCACGTTGCGAACCAATGCCGCGCCAGCGCATTGATCCCGCATGCCCCGCGAAAACGATCTCGAAGGCCAGCCCGACATGGGTGGCAAGCATGGCGGCCAGAAGGGCCAGCCCAAGTCGCCGCCGCGCCCGCAGGAAGGCGAGCGCGATGAAGACGTCGTGGCAAAGCGCCACACCGGTCAAACCGACCGCGCCTCGCCGGAGACTAAATCCAAATAGCGCCTCGCCGCGCGGTCGTGCCGCGCCTCGCGTCGGGAACGGCGGCACCGCGGTGCCGTTATCTGGGCTCTGCGGGCGCGTGAGATGACGCGTGAGACGAAGACGGAGGCTGGCACGTGTTTTGGATTTATTGGGACACCGCCTGGTCGCTGATCATCAGCGGCATCTGGGTCGCCACCATCGTCAGCCATCCCGACGCCGAGTTCGTCGAAGTGCAGGCCGCCAGACGGCCGATGTGAGGCGAAGCGAACCTGTTGCCTTTTGCCAATTAGGCAAGGCTCACGCCATAGCAGGCCGGCATCAATCCAAGTTGCGGATACTGCCGGTCGATCGCGGTCATCTCTTTTCGCATCTGCGCGATGATCCAATCCCGGATTTCGACGGCGATGGGCCGCATGGGCCGGTTGCGGGGTGGCAGAAACTCGCAGAGTCGGCGTGTGATGGTCAGTGTATCGGAGGCCGGCACCAGTGCGCCGGTCAGTAGCCAATGCGAGGTCACCGTCATCCAGCCGAGAGCGATGCCCTGACCTAGCAGAGCGGCCTGCACGACAACGGCATAATCGGTGAAGCTCAGCCCCTTGGCTGCGCCGCGGCGCCCGGTCAGAAGCGATGCGTAATCCGCGGCCCAGTCGCCCGGCGTCTCGGCGAGACGGATGATGGTGTTGCCCTCGGCAGGATCGGTCTCCCCGAGATAGCCGGGGCTGCACATCGGCAGCATCACTTCCTTCATCACAAGTGTGCCGTCGGACGACGGCTCGTCGCGATCGCGGAAGCGCATGCCGAGATCGACATTCTCGACCGGTCCGCGCAACGCGCCGGAGATGAGTTGGAAGCGCAGGTCGACTTGCGGAAACTGTTTCTGCAGCTTGTCGATGCGCGGCATCAGCCAGTGCGTGGTGAAGGCGGAGGAGACCGACAGAGTCACCGTCTCGGTGCCCTTGCGGCGCCGCTCGATTTCGACAAGCCCGCTCTCGATGCTGCGGAAGCCGTCGAGCACGCGGCGATACAGGAGTTCGCCTTCCTCGGTAAGCACGGCGCGGCCTGCCTTGCGATCGAACAGGCGCACGCCGAGATGCTCCTCGAACTGGCCGAGCATCCGGCTCACCGCCGGCTGCGTCACGTTCAATTCCGCCGCCGCTGCGGTGAAGCTGCCGTTGCGCGCCGCTGCGTCAAAGACGAACAGGGCGTTGCTGGATGGCAGCATGCGGCGGAGCTCGGGCATAACGTCATGTTATGAGCACGGTGAGAATTTGGCAATTGCCGAGTTTTCGCAAGTCTGGTGTCATCGACATGACAGCCAAAAGACAGCGGCTCAGAGCGACGATGTGGTGCAGCGCACGCTTCCGCCATGGTTGCAGCGAGCACTCTGTCTATAAAGCAGGCTTATGGCGCGCAGCGAGGCACGCCAGCTGGGGACATGGCGAGGTCGATCGTTGGACAAGCGAGCGGAAAGCGTCGAGATCAGGTCTGCCAGCAAGGCCTATGGCGCCGTCCGCGCCCTCGATGATGTTTCGCTCGCGGTCGGCGCCGGTGAATTCGTCTCCCTGCTTGGCCCCTCCGGCTCCGGCAAGACCACGCTGCTCGGTATTCTCGGTGGATTCATCCTTCCAACGTCGGGCACGATTTTCTTCGGCGGCCGCGAAGTCACCTATATGCCGCCGCACAAGCGCGACATCGGCGTGGTGTTCCAGAACTACGCGTTGTTCCCGCATATGAGCGTCGGCGAGAACGTCGCCTTTCCGTTGCGCGCGCGGCGCCTGCCGAAATCCTCATGGCCGGACAAGGTGCGCGCGGCGCTCGGCATGGTTGGCCTCGCCGGCTATGAGGAGCGCGGCATTGCGCAGCTCTCCGGCGGCCAACGCCAGCGCGTCGCGCTCGCACGCGCCATGATCTTCGAGCCGCGCCTGATCCTGATGGACGAGCCGCTCTCCGCGCTCGACAAGCAGCTCCGCGAATCCATGCAGATCGAGCTGCGCGCGCTGCACAAGCGCATCCAGGCCACCATCATCTACGTCACCCATGACCAGCGCGAGGCGTTGACCATGAGCGACCGCGTTGCCGTGATGAAGGACGGCCGGCTGATCCAGATCGACGTGCCCGAGCGGCTGCACGACCATCCCGCCGATTCCTTCGTCGCGAGCTTCATCGGCGAGGCGACGATGCTTCCCGTTCGCCGCGTCGATGCCTCCAGCGTCGCGCTCGGCAATGCTCTCTTGCGCAGCGCCCGCGTCATTCCGGACGGCGATGCCCTGATGCTCGCCGTGCACAGTGAAAAGCTCCTGATCGACGACGGCGCGCAGGATGCCGCCTGCAACCGGCTGACCGGCACGATCACCGACATCGTCTATCAGGGCGAAAGCCTGCGCATCTTCCTGGCGCTCGAAGGCGGCCTCGCGCTCAGCCTGCGGCAGCCGAGCTACCACCAGGCCTACAGCCGCATTCCGCCGCTTGGCGGCCGCCTCACCGTCACCCTCCACCCCGAGGACACCATCGTCGTGCCCAGGGTGGACTGAACCAAAACCTTGTCCAACCGAAAGAAGAAACTGACATGTCGACCCAAGCCGCGTTCAGCAATTTCAAGGTTCTCACCTTCGACGTCGTCGGCACCTTGATCGATTTCGAGACCGGGGTCATCGATGCAGTGCGCAAGATCTCGGGCAAGACGCCGGCCGAGCTCAGCGACGATCAGATTTTCGAGCCCTACAAGCGTGGCCGCGACAAGCACTATGAGCGTTCCAGCGAGGCGATGTTCCACGTCTATCGCCATCTCGCCAAGGAGCTCGGATTGCCTTCCGACGACGCCTCGTGCGACACGTTCCAGCTTGCGGTGCTGCGCTGGGGGCCGTTCGCGGATTCGGTCGAGGCGCTCAAGCGCCTGCGCACCCGGTTCCGCCTGGTCGCGATGACCAATGCCGACCGCGTCGCGCTGTCGGCTTACGCGCATGCGCTCGGCAATCCCTTCGACGACACCGTCTGCGCCGACGACACCGGCGTTGCAAAGCCGAATCCGGAATTCTTCGCCTACAACAAGGGGCGTCAGTCCGCCTTCGGCTACAAGCAGTCGGACATCCTGCACGTAGCGCAGAGCCAGTATCACGACATCGGGATCGCGCGGAAGCTCGGCTACAAGGTGTGCTGGATCGAGCGACGTCAGGGCATCGTCGGCTTCGGCGGTACGCCGGCGGTGGAGACGCTGACCAAGCCGGACTTCCATTACCCGACCCTGAAGGCGCTCGCCGACGCCGCGATCGGGCCGGCGGCCTAGATGAGCGCGGCCATGACACGGGATTGGCGCGCGCTGCCACCGGTCAATTCGCTGTGGGAAGCCACGGCGAATCCGGCGCGCGCCTATCCCGTGCTGTCTGGCGAGAGCCAAGCGGATGTGGTGATCGTCGGCGCGGGCTATACCGGTCTGTCCGCGGCGCATCACATCGCCAAGAGCGGCCTGTCGCCCGTCGTGCTCGAGGCCAATCGCCCCGGCTGGGGCGCGAGCGGACGCAACGGCGGCGTCATCACCGCGAAATTCCGCCTGTCGTTCCGCGAAGTCGATGCCGCCCACGGCCGCGCCATGGCGAAGCGCATGTACGAGATCGCGCATGAATCGACCGACATGGTCGAGGAACTGGTGTCGGAGTTCGGCATTGCCAACGCGAACCTGTCGCGCACCGGCCAGGTCAAGGCCGCGCATAGCGAGACGACGCTCCGGGCCGCGATCGACGAAGCGAACTGGATGACGCGTGAGATGGGCTCGGCAGCGGTCCGCGTCCTCGACAAGGAGGGCGTACGCGAGGAGACCGGCTCGGACATCTTCGTCGGTGGCGTGCTCAATCCCGGCTCGGGCGGCATCCATCCCCTGAATTACCTGCGCGGTCTCGCCGATGGCGTGGCCGGCCGCGGGGTGCCGATCTTCCAGGAATCGCCGGTGGTCAAGCTCCGCCGGGACAAGGACGGCATCGTCGCCGAGACGCCGCAAGGCGCGGTGCGCGCCAAGCAGGCGATCATCGCGACCAACAGCTATTCGGATCTGACCGCCGCCACCGCGCACATGCAGCGCACGCTGATTCCGTTCCGCAGCGCCATGGTCGCGACGGAAAAGCTGCCACGCAATCTCGCGGGAAAACTGATGCCGACCGGGCGCACCTATACCGAAACCAAGCGCATGATGCGCTGGTTCCGCATGGTCGACAACCGCGTCATCTTCGGTGGCCGCGGCGCCTTCGGCAAGCAGGACTCGCAGGCCGCCTTCGACGCCTTGCGCAAGGCGATGGTCGGCATCTTCCCCGATCTCGCCGACATTCCGCTCGAATACAGATGGTCCGGCCTCGTCGCGATGACGCTGGACTCGGTGCCGCATATCGGCCGGCTCGACGATCGCACGCTGGTCTCGATGGGCTACAACGGCGCCGGCGTTGCGATGTCGAGCCTGATGGGGCGCTATCTCGCGGCTCTCGTGCGCGGTGAGACGCCTGACGTCGGTCTGCTCGATGTCAGGCGCATGAAAACCATTCCGTTCTATCCGTTGCGCGAGCCCGCCGTGCGCGTGGTCGCCGGCTGGTACCAGTTTCTCGATGCGATCGGCAGGTAAGCTCATTTTGGCGAAGGAGGAGGCGATGATGAACACCAAACGGAATTTCGAACTTGGCTGCGCGCTGCTTGGCGTGCTCGCGCTCGGCGGCACCGCGGCTGATGCCGCAGAGCAGATCACCTTCGTCTCGCAGGGCGGCGCCTATCAGCAGGCGCAGACGGTGGCGATCCTCGATCCCTCCGCCAAGAAGCTCGGCATCACCATCAACCAGGACTCCATTCCCGACGCCTGGCCCGCGATCAAGACGCAGGTCGGCAGTGGCAAGCCGATCTGGGACGTAGTCGACACGCCGACCGGAAACTGCCTGCGCGGCGGCGAGCAGGGCCTGATCGAGAAGCTCGATTTCTCGAAGATTCCGAACGGTGCGGCGATGCCGGAGGCCTATCGCAGTCCCTATTCGGTGTCCTACGAGTTCTATTCGAGCGTGCTGGCCTTTAGCCAGAAGACCTTTCCGAAGGACGCACCGAGTAACTGGGCGGATTTCTGGGACGTAAAGAAATTCCCGGGCCGCCGCGCGCTGCGCAACCACCCGTTCGCCACGCTCGAGGCCGCGCTGATGGCCGACGGCGTAGCGCCCGACAAGCTCTATCCGCTCGACGTCGACCGCGCCTTCAAGAAGCTGGAGGAGATCAAGCCGCACATCACGGTGTGGTGGACCTCGGGCGCGCAGTCGGCGCAGCTCCTCAACGACGGCGAGGTCGACATGGAGATGGCGTGGAACGGCCGCGTCAGCGCGGTCGCCAAGGAAGGCGCCAAGGTGTCGTTCACCTATAACCAGGGCATCCTGCAGAGCACCTCGCTCTGCATCCTCAAGGGTGCACCGAATCTCGACACGGCGGTGAAATTTCTCAACGAGGCCGTCGATCCCGTGCACCAGGCCAATCTGCCACTCCAGATCGACTACGGCCCGGGCAATCCCAAGGCGTTCGAGACTGGCGTGATCAAGCCCGAGCGCGCGGCGCAATTGCCGAGCGAGCCGGCCAATGCGGCCAAGCAGGCGCTGATGTCCTACGCGTGGTGGTCCTCGCCGGCCGGAGAGGCCGCCGAGAAGCGCTGGGCGTCGTTCATGCAGAAGTAAGGCGAGGCGGCGTTGACGAGATCAGTGCCAGATCCATCCCAAAAGCATCAGCGCCGCGAGCATGCGCTGATGCTGGCATTGGTGTCGCCGGCGCTGCTGGTGATCCTGATGCTGATCGTGCTGCCGGTCGGCTGGCTCGCCTGGCAGTCGATCTACCATGACGGCTTCACGCTGGAGAATTATCGCCGCGTCTTCACTGAGGACGTCTACTGGCGCAGCTTTGCGCTGACCTTCGAGATCAGCCTCGCGGTCACCCTGATCGCGCTATTGCTTGGCTATCCCTTGGCTTACCTCGCCAATTCGTTGCCGAAAGGGTGGAGCATCCTCATCCTGTCGCTGGTCCTGCTGCCGTTCTGGACCAGCGTCCTGGTGCGCGCCTATGCCTGGTTGGCCTTGCTGCAGCGCACCGGCGTCATCAACCAGTTCCTGCGCTATCTCGATCTGATCTCGGAGCCGCTCGCGCTGGTCCATAATACTTTCGGCACGGTGGTCGCGACCGTACATATCCTGCTGCCGTTCATGGTGCTGCCGCTCTATGCCACCATGCAGAAGATTCCGGACGATCTCATGCAGGCCGGCGCGAGCCTCGGCGCGAGCCCATCGCTCACCTTCTTTCGCGTGTTCCTGCCCCTGTCGCTGCCGGGCGTGCTCGCCGGGTGCACCATGGTGTTCGTGCTCTGCCTCGGATTCTACATCACGCCGGAGCTGCTTGGCGGCGGGCGGACCGTGATGGTGTCGATGCTGGTGAGCCGCAATGTCGAGCTCTACAACCAGTTCGGCGCCGCGAGCGCCGTTGCGGTGGTGCTGCTGCTCAGCGTGCTCGCGATCTTCTTCATCGTCAGCCGCTTCATTTCCCTCGACCGCGTGCTGGGGCAGAAATGATGCGCGCCTCGCCCGCCCGGATTGTCCTGTTTGTGGTCAGCGCGTTGGTGCTGGTCTATCTGATCCTGCCGGTGCTGATCATCGCGCCGATCTCGTTCTCCAGCGCGCGCTTTCTGACCTTTCCGCCGCCGTCCTTTTCGCTGCGCTGGTACCAGCAATATGTCTCGAATCCGGCCTGGATGCAGGCGACGCGGGTGACGCTGACGGTCGCGCTGCTGACCGTCTTGATCGCGACGCCGCTCGGGGTGGCCGCCGCCTATGCCATCAGCCAGTCGAAGCTCCGGTTGATGCGGCTGATACACATGACGCTGCTGTTGCCGCTGGTGGTGCCCATCATCATCACTGCGGTCGGCATCTTCTTCGTGTACGCCAGGGTCGGCCTGGTCGCGACCATGCCCGGACTCGTGCTCGCGAACGTGATGCTGGGCCTGCCCTATGTCCTCATCTCCGTCCTGGCCGGCCTGCAGAGCTTCGATCCCGCGCAGGAGATGGTGGCGCGCAGCCTCGGCATGAACCGCCTCCGCAGCTTTTTTGCGGTGACGCTGCCCCAGATCAAATCCAGCGTGGTCGCCGGCGGCATTTTCGCCTTCATCTCGGCGATGGACGAGACCATCGTCGCGCTGTTCATCTCCGGCGGGCAATACCAGCCGCTGACCAAGCGCATGTTCACGGCGCTTCGGGACGAGATCGATCCCACAATTGCAGCGATATCGACGCTGATGACCGCGGCCTCCTTCCTCCTCGTGCTGCTCGCGACCAGTCGACAGGGCAAGAAGACGTAGAGCCGGTAGCGACTGCCAGGCTGAAGCGCGCTACCGCTTTGCCCAGCTTGCGAAGCTAACATACCCTACCAGGCCGACCCTACCGCCTGATCTCCCACTTCAGCGCTGCCGCATTGCCCTTGGCGAACATCCTGGGCACGTCGAACTTGCCGGTCGTGAGATCGTAACGGCATTTCCAATCCGCCAGACCCTTCACGGCGACGTTCTTCGGATGCTTGTCCATCGCGCCCGACAGCGAGATCACGAGGTAGCGGTTGTTGGGCCAGTCGACGCCGAGCCAGCGATAGGCATCTTCCGTGCCTTTCATCAGGTTGGCGGAGATGTGGTAGTCGAGCTTCATGTTCTTGGTGTCGGGCCGGCTGTGGAAATAGGCCCAGGCGAGGTCGCTGAGCGATTTCTTCGTGGCGTTGACGAAGGCGCCGTTCTCGACATGATAGAGAAACAGGTCCTGCGAGCCCGAACCGGTCTTCTGCATCCGCACCAGCCATTGCGAGTCGCTGGTGAAGCGGAAGCCCGCGCCGTAGCCTTGCTCCGGCTTCAGCTCCGTCATCTGGTCGCCGCGTCGCGCCCAGACCTGCCATTTGACCTCGAACAGGTCTTCACTGTCCTTCATGTACTGTTCGAGCCTGGTGGCGCCGTCGGGCGAGGTGAAGGCGAGGTCGGCGTTGTCGGTGAGGACGAAGCCCGGCGGCGGGCCGGAGGCCGCGAGCGCGGGGGCTGCTGTGAGCGTCAGGGCGAGCGCCAGCCATGGCGCGGTGCGGAAAAATGCAGTCACGGGAAAATCCCAAAATATCGCCGCGGTGCGGCCTCGCTGATTTGACGCCGAGGGGGCCGCGCCGGTTCATCCGCAGGCGCGTGGGGCCAAGCGATCATCCCTTCGACCGACTTGCTGCCGTGGCCAAATCGGCGCACCTTGCCGGCCTCGGTTGATTTGCCACCCAAGGTTCTTTTCCGATGATCACCGCATCCAAGGCCTTCATTGCTTTCTGCCTGCTCGCGCTGGTTGGCACGGTGCTGGTGATCGGCCCGACCGAGCTGCGCCGCCTGCTGCCGGACGGGACCGGGACCGCGATCGCCGCCAAGCCTGAGGCCAAAGTCCAGGCCATGGCCGATCTCAAGCCCGCGCCGAAACCGGAAGAGCCCAAGGCGGAGCAGCCAAAGCTCGCCGCCATTGCGCCGCCAGTGCCAGCGGCGGTCCCGGCGCCCGAGCCCAAATCCGAGGCCAAATCCGAGGCCAAATCTGAGTCGAAGGCTCCCGCGCTGGCCGAGACGGCGAAGCAGGCCACCGCGCTGCCGGATCTCGCGCCGCTCAAGCCGCCGCCGGCGGTCGCCGACACCGGCCCCCGCTTCGACGTCGCCCGCGTCGACGATCACGGCGAGGCCGCGGTGATCGCCGGCCAGGCCGCGCCGGGCGCCAAGGTCGAGCTGCTGCGCGACGGCAAGCCGCTCGACACCGTGGTCGCCGACGCCTCGGGCCAGTTCGTGATGACCCCGCCGCAGCTTCCCCCCGGCTCCTATGAATTGACGCTCCGGGCCAGGGCGCCGGATGGCACGGTCACGCAGTCCGGCCGCACCATGCCGGTGACCATCGCCGAGGCGGCGCCGCCGCCCGCGCGTCCCGCACCGGTCGCGAAGCAGGCGGACAAGCCGGATGACAGATCGGATGTCGTGGCGTCCCTGCCGTCGGGCGCGCCGCATCTGGCCTCGGCATCCGACAAATCCGCGTCCCGGCCGAGACTGACCGGCGCGCCGAAACCGAAGATGATGGCGCGGGCGCCCGCGGCGACGACGGTTGCATCGGCCTCGCCGGCCGACGCGCTCCAACCCGCACCGGCTGAGGCCGGCGGCAACCGCGTGATCTCCCGCGGCGACAGCCTGTGGACGCTCAGCCGCCTCGCCTATGGCGACGGCGCACGCTACGCCGTGATCTTCAACGCCAACCGCGACAAGATCCACAACCCCAACCTGATCTATCCCGGCCAGACCTTTGTGATGCCGCTGAAAGCGGAGTGAGCGGGCTTTCCTCTGCGGCCATCCTTCGAGACGCAGGCCTTGACGGGCCCTCAAGACGAGGCGCCCCGCGACGCTTTGCCCTGTGCCGCCTGGGAACAATTGGTTCCCTCGCGCGTCATTCGGATGAGGCGCGATGCGCGCTTGGCGCTGGGAGGAGGCCGAATTGGTCAGGTCAGCGGTCATGTCGGGACGCATGCGGCTGGCACTCGCCGGCGCGACAATCATGGTTGCGGCGGTGCTGCTGCCCGTGAAGGCCGAGGCGCAGTTCGGGATGCGCGGCGGCCCGCTCGGCGTTGCGCGTTTCGCCGTCGGTCACATGATCGGCATGTCGCGCTTGCGCCATTCCCGCATGGCGGTGCGGGGTGGCCGCTACCGCTCCGCGGCGCTGAGATCGCAGGATCCCCGCGGCGCCGAGCGCGGGCAGCCTTCCAACCCCTACATCATCCGTGCGGCTCTCTCGGCGCAAGCTGCGCTCGCGGGCTGGCGCGGCGGTCGTCGCCCGCAGGGCTGGTGGCGCCATCCCGACGGCAGCTATGGCTGGGCCGGCCCGGTGTTCTGGCCGTTCGCACATGACGATCTCGCCAATGCGATCATCTTCGCCGACACCACCAGCATCTCGCTCTATGGCTATGGCGACATCTATGCCGCGATCTTCTCGCCCTACGTTGCCACCGAGTTCGCCGCCTACACCGCGCCGCAGGGCCGGCGCGCGCGCAAGATCCCGTCGGCGCAAAACATCTGCGATGTCAGCGATCCCGCCGGCTTCCCTGCCGACCTCATCGCCACCGCCGTGCAGCCCAACGAATTGCAGCGCGCCGCACTCGACGAGCTCGTGAACGCCTGGCAGGCCGCCCGCGACAGCATCCGCGCCACCTGCCCGTCCGAGGTGCCCGCGAGCGCGGCGGAGCGCCTCGGCCTGATGCGCGAGCGCCTTGCGGCCATGATCAATGCGATGGACAATTTCGCGCCGGCGCTCGCGAAATTCGAGGGGCTCCTCGACGACGGCCAGAAGGCAAAGCTCGACGGGCTGGCCAGGGAGCGCCGCGCCGCGCTGGCCGCGGGCCAGAAGAAGGATGCGCAGGCGGCATCAGCCTGCGATGCCGACAGCGATCCTCGCTATGACGAAAAGCTGCAGCGTCAGTACGAGCAGCTGGTGCAGCAGCAATGGCCGGCCGGCGAGATCGCCGCGACGCTGCGCCTCGACGAGACCGCACGCGCCCGCCTCGAGGTGCTCCAGGACACCACGCTCCGCACCATGCAGACGCTCAGCGCCTGCCCCGCCAAGCCCGCCGAGACGCCGCAGGCCCGCCTCACCGAAGTGAAGACGCGGCTGCAGACGATGCTGCAGGAGGTCAACGGTGTTGCAGATGCGCTCGACGATTTCGAGGCGGATCTGAGCGACGAGCAGAAGGCGGGGTTCGAGGCGATCGGGCCGAAGCGGGGCGCGTGACGCCGCCGCCGAGCCGTCTTCCAAACGTCAGCTGATCTCCCGCCGCACCTTCGCCGCTGCGTCGCACATCGCTTTCAGCTTCCCGAACGCGGTCGCGCGCGGCATGTATTTCATGCCGCAATCCGGTGCAGGGACCAGACGATCCGGCGAGACATATTTCAGGCCGTTGCGAATGCGGTCGGCGACGGTGTCGACGCTCTCGATCGCGGGGTCCGCGAGGTCGAGCACGCCGAGCATGATCTTCTTCGACGACAGATCCTTGAGCACGCCGAGGTCGAGCTTCGGCTGCGCGGCCTCGATCGAGATCTGGTCGGCGATGGTGTCGTCGAGCTCGGCCAGGAAGGAATAGCCGGCCGGCTTGTTCGAGCCGGGCACGACGGCCGCGTAGCCGAAGCAGAGATGCACCACGGTCGGCACCGTGATGCCTTGCAGGGCGCGGTTGATCGCCTTGACCGCATAGCGCTTGGCGAGCTCCGGATTGTTGCGCACCCAGGGCTCGTCGAGCTGGATCACGTCGGCACCGGCCTTTTGCAGGTCGAGCGCCTCGGCATTGACGGCTTCGGCGAGCGCCATCGCCAGCTCTTCCTCGTCCTTGTAGTATTCGTTCTTGGCCTGCTGGCTCATCGTGAACGGGCCGGGCAGGGTGATCTTCGCCGCGCGGTCGGTGTTGCTGCGCAGGAACTGCATGTCGTGCAGCTCGACCGGACCCTTGCGCTTCACCGGCCCGGCGACGCGCGGCACCGGCGTCTGCGTGTTGCCGGTGCGCGCCACGATCATCGCGGGATTGTCGCCGTCGATGCCGTCGAGCGCGGTGGCGAAGCGGTTGGAGTAGCTCTCGCGGCGGATCTCGCCGTCGGTGACGATGTCGATGCCGGCACGCTCCATGTCGCGGATCGCAACGATGGTGGCATCGTCCTGGGCTTCCTCCAGATGCTCCGCCGGCAGCCGCCACATGTCGTGCAGTCGCGTGCGCGGCACCACCTTCGATAGCATGGCGCGATTCACCAGCCATTCCGGCTGCGGGTAGCTGCCGACCACGGTGGTCGGCAGGATGTGCGTTGGCATCGGCATGGGAGTCTCCTTCTTCTTGTTGTTGAGCCCAGCCGTTCAGGCCGCCCGCGTTGCCGCGACTGAACTCTCGTCCTTGACGGGATTGCGCAGGATGCCGATGCCGGAGATCTCGATCTCGACGACGTCGCCGCCCTTCATCCACAGCGGCGGGGTGCGATAGGCGCCCACGCCGCCGGTGGTGCCCGTGACGATGACGTCGCCGGGCACCAGCTCGGTGAAGGTCGAGCAATAGGCGATCAGGGCCGGCACGTCGAAGACGAGATCGGAGATCGGCGCCTTCTGCACCTCGACGCCGTTGAGCCGGGTGATCAGCGTCTGCTTGGTGACGTCGGTCAATTCGTCGGTCGTCACCATCCAGGGCCCGAAGCCGCCGGTCCCGGCAAAATTCTTGCCCGGCGCGAATTGCGAGGTGTGGCGCTGCCAGTCGCGGATGCTGCCGTCATTGTAGCAGGAATAGCCGGCGACATGGCCGAGCGCGGCCTCGCGCGAGATGCGGCGGCCGACCTTGCCGATGATGACGGCCATCTCGCCCTCATAGTCGAAACGCTCGGATTCCAGCGGCCGGATCATCGGCTGGCCATGGCCAACCTGGCTGTTGGCGAAGCGGGTGAAGATCATCGGATGCGCCGGCGTCGGATGGCCGCTCTCGGCCAGATGCGTGGCGTAGTTGACGCCGATGCAAAAGATCTTGTCCGGGTCAGGGATGGTCGGCAGCAGCGCAACGTCGGCAAGCGCATAGTCGGGTGTCTCGGCGGCGAGCTTCTTCAACTCGTCGAGCGATCCCTTCGCCAGCAGCGCCTTCAGCGTCGGAGTGGCCTTCAGACGCTTGCCGGCATCGATGACGCCCTTGTCGGTGACGATGCCGTAGCTCGCGGTGCCGGCGGTGGTGAAGCTTGCAACTTTCATCGGTCAAACACTCTCTTCGATGGAGGAAACATAGTCGTTGATCGGAAGCGCGATCTCGCCGCCCCGGATCGGAACGCAGGCTGGCGGGAAGTCCTGGCGGAAGCGGGCGCCGGCTTCTTCCGCGCGGTCGAGGAAGCGTTCCAGATGGGCCATCGCGCCGGTCGGCAGATCGTGCAGCACCATCAAGGTCCAGGGCTGCCGGCTGCATTGATCGAGCGCGCGTGCGGTCCAGCCGTCGGGGTCGTCCCAGTCGCGGGGGATGGAGTTCCAGAGCACGCAGCTGTGTCTGTTGCGGGTGAGATAGTCGACGACCGACGGCTTGAGCAGCCGCCGGTCCAGATTGCCGCCGCCACCGAACGGCCGGAACCAGCGGGCGGGATGGGCGAGGTCGCCGATCTGGTCCTGCGTGCGGCCGATCTCGCGCTCCGCGGTGTCGCGCCCCGCTTGCTCGCCGAGCGGAATACTGTGCGTAAAAGTGTGGTTGCCGATCCAGTGCCCCTCGCCATGCGCACGCGCCGCGAGGCGGCGCCGTGCGGGATCGGCAAGCTTCTCGCCGATGACGAAGAAGGTGGTCTTGATCCCGCGCTCGCGGAGGATATCGAGCACGCGCGGCGTCACGTCGGGATCGGGGCCGTTGTCGAAGGTCAGGGTCAGATCGTACACGCCGATACCTCAGGTCGCCGGCTGCATCGCGCCAGATGCAACCTCGTCATTGGCCTGACCGGCACGGGTGCCGGTCTGCCAGATCGCGGCCTTGCGCTCGATCCAGCGGATCACCGCGTTGAAGCCGATCGCGAGGAACAGCACGAGCAGCACGCCGGCGAACACATGCGCGCTGTCGAGGATGGTGCGGTAGCGCGAAATGAGATAGCCGATGCCGGCCGACGAGATCAGCATCTCCGAGACGACGACGCCGACGATGACCAGCGCGCCGCCGACACGCAGGCCCGACAGCACCGTCGGAATCGCGGCCGGGATGATGACGCGGACCAGCCGCTGGCTCAGCGTCGCGCCCATGCTGCGCGCGGCGAGCAGCAGCTGCGGATCGATGGTCTGGATGCCGGCAGCGGTCGCGAGCATCGTCGGCAGGAAGCCGTAGATCGAGGCGAAGGCGATCTTGGATTCCGAGCCGATGCCGAGCCACACCGTGAAGACGGGATAGAGGATCACCAGCGGCACCGCATAGAGGCTCGACACCATCGGCATGATCAGGACACGCGGGCGCGGCAGGCTGCCGACGATGGCACCGAGCAGGATGCCGCCGCCGCAGGCGAACGCCATGGAGACCACGACCTCGTAGAGCGTAACCGCCAGCGCATGACCGTATTCACCCGCATCGGTCCATCCCGCGATCAGCGTGGACGAGAGGGACGGCAGGAAAAGCTCGGGAATCAGCCCGGTGCGCGGCAGCAGCTCCCACAGCGCGATCAGACCGATCACGATCAGCAGTCGCAGCGTCTTTGCACTGATCCTGGCGCTCATCGCCGCCTCACGCCGATTTGCGGATGTGCCGCCAGATGCGGTCGCGCAAGCTGCCGAACGCATCGCCGCTGAGCATCTCGTAGGTGCGGGGCCGCGGCAGCTGGACCTGAAGATGATCCACGATGCGGCCGGGCCGCGCCGACATCACGATCACCTCGTCGGCGAGATAGACGGCTTCGGTGAGGCTGTGCGTGACGAACACGACGGTCTTGCCGGTCGCAGCCCAGATCCGCAGCAGTTCGTCGCCCATGGTCATGCGGGTCTGCTCGTCGAGCGCTGCGAACGGCTCGTCCATCAGCAGCACCGGCGGATCCTGAACCAGCCCGCGCGCGATCGAGACGCGCTGCTTCATGCCGCCCGAGAGCTCGTGCGGATGGCGCTTGCCGAAACCGTCGAGCCCGACCAGCTTGAGCGCGTCCTGTGCCTTGGCGCGGCGCTCCGCCTTGGGCACGCCGCGCAGCGCCAGCGGAAACTCGACATTGTCCTCGGCCGTCAGCCAGGGAAACAGGCTCGCTTCCTGGAACACCACGCCGACCCTGTCGGGATCGGGTTGCAGGATCGGTGCGCCGCTGATGGTGATGGTGCCCGCGGTCTGCTGGCGCAGGCCCGCCATCATCATCAGGAGCGTGGACTTGCCGCAGCCGCTCGGGCCGACCAGCACGACGAAGCGGCCGGGCTTGACCTCGAGCGAGACGTCCTCGAGCGCGACGACGTCCTGCGACCGGGTCTTGAAGACCTGGCCGACATTCTTCACCTCGATCGCGCCGGCGCGCGCGGCGGGCTTCAATTGGGTCACGTTCGCCAATGGCTGCATCGCGTTTCCACCCATCTGACAAGTTCGTTGAAGGTCATGGCGATCGCGGCGACCATCACGACGCCGGCGAGAAGCTGCTTCATCTGGAAATTCTCGCCCCAGGTCGCGATCTGGTGGCCGATGCCGTCGCGCGAGGCGTACATCTCGGCGAGGATCACGCCGGTGAGGTTGAAGATCATGGAGATTCGCAATGCTTCCAGCAGCACCGGCAGCATGCTCGGCAAGTAAACGCGGAGCGCGGTCTGCCACGGCGTGGCGCCATAGGAGCGCGCCACCGTGAGATGCTCGACCTTGACCGATTCCACCGCCGTCGTGGTCGACATGATCACGATGAAGATCGTGGAGAAGAAGCCGAAGCCGACCTTCTGGGCAAAGCCGACGCCGAACACCAGGATGAACATCGGCAGGAAGATCGATTTCGGGATGCTGAAGGCGAAGAACAGCAGCGGCTTGGCGACGTCGGCGAAATAGCGGTTCTCCGCGACCAGGAAGCCGATCAGCGTGCCGACGGGAACGGCCAGCGCGAACGCCGTCAGCACCTCGGTCGCGGTCACCATCAAGTCCTTCTGCACCGCCGCGCGTTGCAGGAGATCGCCGAGCGTTGCGAACGTGTCGGACGCGGGCGGCAGCAGGCGCGGGTTGACGATGCCGGTGCGCGACAGCAGCTCCCACAGCGCCAGGATCGCGACGATGATCGCGATCCGTGCGAGGTTGACGAGAAGCGTGCCCTGCATCGCGATTACTTGGTCGGGACCGGCTTGAACTTGGTCGAGATCACGTCCTCGGCCGGCACGATGTCCTTGAGCCCGCCGAGCTTGGCGAGATCGAGCGAGAGCTGCACGGCGTCCTTGACGTTGGCCGCGCCCATGTCGCCGCTGGTCTCGAGCTTCATGATGGTGTTGTCGTATTCGAGGGCGGCGATCTCAGGCGGCATCTCGTAGAGCTCGGCGATCAGCTTGACGGTGATTTCGCGGTTGGCGCGCATGAACGCGACCGCGCCATAGAGCGCGTTCACCGCCTTCTGCACCAGCTGGGGCTTGGCCTCGGCGAGCTTGTCGAGCACGATCCACCCTGCGGTGAGATTCGGCGGCACTGCGGCCGAATAGTCGAGGATGGTCTTGGCTTCGCCGGATTTCGCGATCTGGAAGCTCAGCGGCGAATAGACCACGGCTGCCTCGACGTTGCCGGCAAGCAGGTTCGGCACCAGGCCGCCGCCGCCGACGGGCACGCGCGTAAAATCGATCTTCTTGTCCTGGATGGTCCACAGCGCCAGCAGGTCCGAGCCGGAGCCGGCCGCGGTGATCGCCACCTTCTTGCCGTTGAGGTCCTTGACCTCGAGCGTCGATTTCACCGGCACCATCAGCTGCCAGCCGAAATTGCCCATCGCGGCGTTGGCGACGATGCGCGACATCACGCCCTTCTTGCGCCCGGCGGAGACCAGCGACGGCGGATCGAGGATGATGTCGGCAGCGCCGGCCGCCATGCCCTCGAAGGTCTCGGCGCCGCTGCGATAGATGGTCAGCTCGGCCTGGATGCCTTCCTTCTCGAACAGCTTTTGCCGCACCGCCGTCTCGGCGATCGTCGTCGGCCAGTAGGTCTTGGTGGGCAGGCCGACGCGGATGGTGTCGGCGGCGCTCGCAGGGCCGGCCAGCATGGTGGCGGCAACGAGCGACATAAACGCGTGGCGTCGATTGATCTTCATTGTTCTCTCCCGGTTCTGTTTTTTTACGTGCCGGATTGTTCCGGATCGTCAAATCGTGCGGCTCACCTCCGCAATGCGCGAGGCGGCGAGCTCGACGAACTCCTTGGTGATGCCGAAATGCTTCGACAGGGCGCGAACCGCCGCGTCGGCATCGCGCTTGAGGACGGCCGCGACGATCGCCTGATGCTCAGCCTCGATGTCGCGCGGCTTGGCGCCGACCTCGCGACGGATCGACAGACGGCGATATCGCTCGCTCTGCTCGTGCAGCACGTCGCGAAAGCCGAGCAGCCATGGCGAGCCGCAGGCGTTGACGAGCGCACGATGGAAGATGCGGTGGCGGATCACCCATTCCTCGTAATGCACCGTGGGATCATCGGGGTAGCGATAGGGAACGGCTTTCAGATCCGCCCACGCCGACTTCACCGAGCCGAGCCAGGACTCATCGCCCCGCTCGATCGAGCGGCGCAACGCGAGCCCCTCGATATCGATCCTGGTTTGCGTGACGTCGGCAAGATCGGCCAGCGACACCGGGCTGACGCGAAAACCGCGCTGGTCCGAGGCCTGCACCAGGCCGTCGGCGACGAGCCGCGACAGCGCCTCGCGCACCGCGGCAAGGCTGACCGAGAACTGCTTGGCGAGGCCGGCAATATGCAGCTTCTGCCCCGGCAGCAGCCGCGTCGCCAGAATGTCGGCGCGCAGCCGCTCATGCAGTGCCGAGGTCAGGCTGCGCGGACCATCCCCCGGACTTCCGGACATGTCGAACTGAAGCGGACCCATAGCGTGATGATCGCAAGGGCCCGCGCCGAGGTCAACAGAAAATCGAAAATCGATTTTTTGCCGCGCGCTGGTTGAGCTTTTGCAGTCTTGGCACGCTCGACGCGATCACCCGCACGCCCAGTCGAACGTCATATCCTTGAAGTCGAGCTGCGCGTTGCCAGTGCCGAAATTGTAGCCGCCGAGATATTCCTCGAACTCGATGTAGAACGGGCTCATCTCCGGCACCGCCTGGCACGGCCGCATGGTGCCGCCGAGATGATCGCGCGCGTGATCCCTGGCCCAGTCGTGGAGGCGGTAATTCTCGGGACTCGGGACGCCGCCGACAAAGTAATAATAGGGCTGATAGTCGCTCGGCGGGGTGCGCGGAAAGTGCGGGTCCTGCGGGGCCTTGCCGGCATTGGGATCGGTCGCGCGCGGCACCAGGGCGATTCCGAGGTTCTCCGTCAGATCGGCGCGCGGAGGGCCCGCGAACATTTTCTGCGCAAAGAGCGCGGCGGCTCCGTAGAAAGCGCTGGCGCCGCCGACATCGAGCCAGCGCGGACGCTCCGCCGTCGCCAGTGCCAGCGGCGCCGGCGGTGTCGCGAACGCGCCTTCGTACTCGCTTCTGGTCAGCAACAGCGCGGCAAATTCGTAGTCGAGGATGTCGGTCATTCGCGACAGACGGGGATGCGACGGCCGCGCCATCACGGCCTCGCGGATCTCGGGGCTATCGGTCGCGCCGCCGTCGGTGTGATCAGCCGGGGTACCGAAGAACGACAATGCGACGATGTCCTCGCCATGCACGCGATAATCCTCCGGCAGCAGCAGCGTGAAACCATGCATCAACGGATAGCCGGTGACGGGATCGAGCGGCCATTGCTCGCTCGAGATACCCGGCGGCAGCCCATACACCCAGCCCTGATCGCGCGCCCGGTCGGCCGGACGGTCGAGCATCTGCAGATCATAAGCGCGCGAAGGCAAGGCAAACGCCACGGGGCTCTCCATCGAATCGCCTCGCCGTTGAGGCGAGGGTTGGTCGCGGGGAATGGGGATGGGGTTCGGGGGGCCCAATTGGATGCGCCGCCGCCCAGTCACCCGGTTTGCTGTAAAGCTCGCTGTGTGTGTCACGCCGCCGACGTCAGGGGCTGCGCCCGTTCGATCCGCTTGCGATTGCGCGCCGAATGCATCGCCGCCCACAAATCGGTTCGCCGCTGCGCGTTCAGCCAGAAGTCCGGACTGTTGCCGAAGACGCGGGCCAGGATCAGCGCGGTGGCCGCGGTGACGTTGCGGCGGTCGTTGCAGAGTTCGTTGACGTGCTTGCGCTGCACGCCCATGGCCTCGGCCAGCGCGCCCTGGGTCAGGCCCATCGGCTTCATGAATTCCTCGGTGAGGATTTCGCCGACCGTGGCCGGCTCGCGTTTCGTCATCAGCATAGGTCACCTGTAGCCGTGGTCGTCGAGATAGAGGTCGGTTGCCTCGCCGCGGGCACCGGGGTTCAGGGCGATCGGTCCGGAGTGGCGTGAGGGGGGCCTCCTGGGCCTTTTCTGCACTCTTTGCTGTCCCCGTAAGGGAGTCGCCACGGCTCGCCTTCTAAGGCACTTCTAACATCGAATTTTTGCCGACTCTAACCCATTGATCTCGCTGGCCGCGTCTACTGTGCATGGGGTTGTTTTCGAGATTTTGAGCAGGCCTGCTCTCGCCGCTCATTCGAATAATCCAAATTTCGCTTTACAAGAAAAACGACACACCCTATGCTGCCTCTCAACTCATCCCATGGTAAGGGACGGATCGCGATCGTCAGGGTTCGTGGGGTGAGGGGCGGTGGACGCGGGCGGTGTCGGCGCCAGATGCGGTCGCAGGGCGGGTAGTCCCCGTGAGCGACCAGCGGGCGCGTGTACGACGGCGCTGCCTACGTACGGCAAAATCGTGTGGTCGTGACGCCCGACATTCCGGCGTCAAGTCTTGCAGCGGTGCGATGTCCGACCGGACGGCGCATCCGATGAAAGCTGCAAGGCGACGGTGGCAACGGGAAATCGTCTCACCGGCGAGAGCGCGACATAAGCCGTTTCAACCATCGCGCAGGGAAGGCCGGGCATCCGGTCGCACCTGTTTCTCCCCTGTGAGCGACTATCACGCACTCATGCACAGGGGTCTTGCGGGTGCCAGCCGGTGCCCGGTCTTCCCTGCGCCCTTCCACTTCGAAGGGCGCTGTGACCCACGCAAAACCCGGGCGCCAAGCGCGGCGGGATCGCGAAACGTTGTCGGTGAGCGATACAAGGGCCCGTAGCCCGGATGGAGCGAAGCGCAATCCGGGATTGTCGTCGCTGGTCGCACGACCCGGATTTCGCTTCGCTCCATCCGGGCTACTGAACCGTCAAGGCAGCTATCCCCTTCGCCGCGCGACCGACGCATCGATCACGTTCTCGACTTCCTCGCGCCAATTCAAAATCTCCATCGCCAGCACGGGGTGGTTAAAACCCTTGAGCTGGAGATCGTCGAGCGCGCGGGCCTCGACCCAGGGCTCGACGATGCCGTAGACGCGGCGGCTGACCACGATCTGGTTCGGCTTGGCCTCGCCGCAAAGGCGCGAGGCGAGGTTGGTGACGCTGCCGATCGCGGCATATTCCAGCCGCTGCTCGAAGCCGACCTGGCCGAGCGTGGCATAGCCGACCGCAATGCCGATGCCGAAGCCGAGGCTGTGTCCGCGGTTGCGCCAGCGCTCGGTGAGCGGGCCGATGGTGTCGCGCATCTCCACCGCCATCTTCACGGCGCGCTTGGTGTGGTCCTCGAACTGGATCGGCGCGTTGAACAGGATCATCACGCCGTCGCCGGCATATTTGTCGAGCGTGCCCTCGTATTTGAAGATCAGCTTGCCGAGCGCGGCGTGATATTCGCGCAGCACGTTCATCGCCTCTTCCGGCTCGGTCGCTTCGGTGAACGCGGTGAAGCCGCGCAGATCGCAGAACACCACCGTCACCTCGCGGCGCTGGCTGGTGAGCAGTCCTTCGGGACTGTCCGAGGACGCGATCAATTGTGCCACCTGCGGTGCCAGGAAGCGCTCGAGCTTGCGGATGCGCTCGATCTCGCCGAGCTGGGTCTTGACGCGTTCCTCCAGCGACTTGTTCCAGTCCTTGAGTTGCTCGGTCTGCTGCTTGAGCTTGTCGGCCTGGGCGCGCACGGTCCCGTTCGCCGCCTCCAGCTCGCGGCCCTTGTGATCGACCTCGCTGAACAGGCGCGCATTGCGCATCGCCAGCACCGCCTGGTTGGCGAAGGTGCGCATCAGGCCGATGACGCTGGGCGCGAACTCGCCACTGGGACGGCGCAACACCACCAGCGAGCCGAGCGTGCCCTGCTGGTCGACCAGCGGCACGACCAGCACCGAGCGGAAGCCGGCGACGATCGCGGCCTCGCGCAGCGGCTGCTCGGCGGCCTGATCGAGATCGGCAAGCGCGATCGGCTCGCCGCTCCCGGCGGCATCGCTCAGGATGTTCTCGCCTTCGTCGATGCTCACATGCGCGCCGTCGGCGGATTTGTCGATGCCGTCAGCCTCGATCAGGTTGAAGCGGTGCTGCTCGGCGTCGAAGCCGTAGATCAGCACCGCGTCGGCATGGGTGATCTCGATCGCGCGCGCGGCGATCGTCGGCAGCACCGCGTTGAGATCGAGCGAGGAGGCGACGGCGCGGCCGACCTCCTCCAGCACTTTCAGCTCATTGATCGACTGCGCCAGATCGCGCGTGCGCTCCTCGACCTTGGTCTCGAGGTTCGAGTAGGTCTCCTGGATCTGGTCGGCCATGCTGTTGAACTGGCTGGCGAGGTCCTCCAGCTCGTCCGAGGTGTGCACGTCGATGCGGTGGCTGAAATCGCCCTCGCCGAGCTTGTGTGCGCCGTCGCGCAGCGCCGTGATCGGGATGATCATGCGGCGTGCCAGCAGCGTGCCGGCGAGGATCGCAACCATCAGGCCCATGCCAATCAGCAGGGCGATGCGCACCAGCTGGTCGCGGATCGGCATCAGGGCCTGCGTGGTCGGCTGCTCGAACAGCACGCTCCAGCCGAGCTTCGGCACGGTGCTCGCGGCGCTCATCACTGCATGGCCGTTGAAATCGGTGCCCGAATTGTCGCCCTCGTGGCCGGGTGCGATCGCGGCCGCGACCTGCGGCAGCTTCGACAGATCCTTGCCGACATCTGGCCCTTTCGACGACGTCGCCAGCACGCGGCCGCGCGGATCGACGACATAGGCAAAGGCGGCCTTGCCGACCTGCGCGTCGGACAGGAAGTCGGAGAGGAAGCTGAGATCGATCTCCGCCACGGTGACGCCGGCATTGAAGCCGGAATGCGCCACCGAGATCGACATCAAGGGTGTCCGGTCGGCGAACCAGGCCGGCGCATAGCTGACGCCGCGGGCGACCGTCTCGGTGAAGCGCATGTCGCGGGAGAGGTCAGCGTTGCTGCCGGTCGTGGTCGACTGGCGCGAGACGCGCAGCACCTCGCGGCCCTCGCCGTTGAGCTGGAACAGCTGGTTGACGACCGAGACCTGGTGCAGCAGCGAGGCGTAGTCGGCGCGACGCTTCTCGAGCGTGTCCTGGCTTGCCCGCGTCACCCAGCTGATCTGGCGATCGAGCTCCGAGATCGACTGCTCGATCCGCCGCGCGGTGCCTTGCGCCTTGTCCTCCAGGCCGTCGGTGAGCTGCGTCCTGGTGGCGCGGTAGGAGATCCAGGTCTCCATCGCACCGTTGACGGCGAGGACGAACACGACGAGGCCGACGAGGGAGACGACGTATTTGGCGAACAGGCCCTCGCGCAGAAACCGTCTCTTGTCGTTCGCTCCTGCCATCCCGATCCTCTCGCGCCGCCATCGACGCCGGCGCTGCGGGGTCCTTCTATCACAATTCGGGCCAAAGGGCCGCCGGGCAGCCGGCGTGGTTACTCGCCGTGGCAGGTAAAAAGGGACGGATTGCCCCTGCCTCCTCCGTTCGGAGGAAGCCGGAAGCGGGGCGGCTGGTGTAAGCGGATGGCCGTGGAGCCGAACTCGCCAATCCGCCCATCACCGGTTGAAAAGTTGCCGCAGCACATCGTTCATTGGCTGACTGTCCTGCTGCGCGACCGGCGGGTCGTCCATGGCTGGCGGCGCGGGCGAAGCCTGCGGCGCCGGTGCGGAGGGCGTAGCCGGCAGGCTGCGGCTGCGGCCGCTGCCTGGCGCGGCGCCGGTGCTGCTTCCCGCGCCATTGGACAGGCCCTGCTGAATCAAATTGCCGATCGCCGCTCCCAGCGGGCCGCCGAGCAGATCGCTCTGGCCCGGCTGCTGGGTCGGCGGATTGGCGTTTCCGGGCGCATTGCCGCCGCTCGGCGCGGTGGTGCCGCCGAGACCGAGATTGCCGAGATTGCTGCCAAGGCTGCCCAGGATGTTGCCGAGCCCGGCGCCGTCGGGGCCGAACAGGCCCTTGCCCATCTCGCGCAGCTTGGCATAGGCGGCATCGGGATTGTCCAGCATGCCGGCCATGTCGGGGTAGATCTTCGGCTGCGACCAGGGGCCGGTGATCATCACGGGAATGCCGAAGCCGACCGGCTCGTTGGCGCGGCCCTGGCCTTCGGTCGTCATCACCAGCTTCGGCTCGACGCGAAAACCCATCATCTTGGTGTCGAGCGCGATGGTGCCGGCGCCGGTGACGCGCACCAGCGGCCCGATCAAATTGAGATCGGTCGTCACCGCCTGCCCCTTGTCGATGCGGAACGAGGCCGAGAGCTGCGACAGATCCGTGCTTTGCTCCTGACCGGCGCTCTGGTTGTCCTGCCAGCCGGACAGCGTGCCCGATGTCAGCGAGCGGATCATCTGTGCGACGTTGATGCCGCGGATGGCGCCGTCCTGGAAATTGACGAAGGCAGTGCCCTGCATGTTCGCCATCAACGCGCGCTGGCTGGTCCCGGCGCTGCGCAAGGCGAGCTTGGCCTGCAGCTTGCCGTCGATGCGGTCGAATTCGGCAAGGCCCTGCAGCAGCGGCAGCGCGCGCACGCCGACGAGATCGGAATGCATCGCAAAGCTCGGCGCGCCGGTGGTCGCATCCAGGATCACCTCGCCCGAGACCTGGCCGCCATAGGCGCCGAGATTGGCGGTGCCGGCCTTCAGCACGCCGCCGGCGAGTTTTGCGTCGAGCGCCAGCGGCGCGATGCGCGTATCGCCGATCGCGGCCTCGTTCGCGGAGATCCTCACTTGCGCATCGACGTAGTTGAGCCCGGAGACGTCGATCGGCGCATTGCTCCAGGGCTGTCCGGACGCGCCCTCCGGCGTCTTCGCCAGCGGTACAGCCAGCCGCTGGAAGTCGAGGTCGACCTTCACCAGCGGCTTGCTCGCGATGTCGACCGAGGCCCAGCCGTTGAATGCGCCGTCGCCGAGCCGGCCATTCACACCGTTGATCATCACGACGTCGCCGTTCATCCGCATCTCGGCATGACCGGTGAGTTGCGACTTCAGCACGCTGGGCATGTCGATGGCGAAATCCACCGGGACCGTCGGCCGATCGCCGGGCGCAGCCGGCGTGGTTGCCTTGATGTCGAACTTGGTCGGGTGGTCGCCGACGCGCGCGGTGCCGGTGACATTGACCTTTCGGTCGCGGCCAATGACCGCGTCGGCGTTGATGGCGCTGATGCGGCCGTCGACACGGTCGCGCACGCGGGAGAATGCGACTTCGCCGTCATTGATCCTGACGCGGTCGATGGTCGCGCCACCGGCGTCGAGCGCGAGGGGCGGCTTCGAGGACGTTCCAGCATTCGGCAGCCGCTCACGCAGCAGCGGCTGGTAGATCACGGGACGGGTGACGACGAGTTCGCTGATCGCGGGGCGGCCCGACCACACGCTGGAGAGCGACATGTCGGCCTGCACGCTGTCGATAGTGAGGCGCGTGATGCCGCTGCGATCCCTGGGATCGGCAAGCGCGAGGTCGTTCAAGGTGACGTTCAACGTCGGCCACAGGCTGATCTTGGTGGTGCCGTCGATCGACAGCCGATAGCCGGTGGCGCTCTCGACCCGCGAGGCGATGGTCGAGGTCAGGAATCCCGACGGGATCCCGACCACCAGCAAGAGTGCGATCACGACGATGACGGCGGCCAAAGCGGCGCCGGCGAATTTCATGGCTCTCATCTCGACTTTCCAACGGCGGACAAACGGCGTCGAATCCCGCCGGCTGACCATCCTTCGCGTCCGAGTTTATCCCCGGACAGGAAGCGGCTCCAAGCGCGTAAAAATAGTCAGGGGGTGCTGCAAAGTTATGTGACTTATGACACACTTCCTCGACGCGGTTTTACGCGATCCTGCCGGTGATGGTTTCAAGCGATTTGCCCGAGACGACTGACAAGAAAACTGACCTGACGTTCACAAGGACATTGAAATGAGCAAGCAGGCCGAATTTGCGGTCATTCTGAAGATGAACGCCATGTTCGCGGATCTCGGGACAGACGAGCTCCAGCGGTTGTCCAACCTCTGTCACACCCAGCATCTGGGCAACGGCGAGGTGCTGTTCCAGAAGGGCGATCCCGGGGACGCGCTGTTCGGCGTGCGCCGCGGCCAGGTCCGCATCGAGACCGGCGCCTCCGACGGCAGCCGGCTGACGCTGAATTTCATGGGACCGGGCGACCTGTTCGGCGAGGTCGCGGTGCTCGACGGCCAGAACCGCACCGCGGACGCGACCGCGGGCGAGGCCAGCGAATTGTTCGTGCTGCGGCGCGAAGATTTTCTCGCCTTCCTCGAACGCGAGCCGAAGGTCGCGATCAAGATCATCGCATTGCTGTGCCAGCGCATCCGCTGGCAGAGCGAGCGCATGGAGGAGTCCATGCTGCAGCCGCTGCCGGTGCGCCTGGCGCGGCGGCTCTGCGCGCTCGCCGCCGATTTCGGTTCCGAGGTGCACATCTCGCAGGAGCAGCTCGGTGTCTTCGTCGGTGCCGCCCGCGAAAGCGTCAACCGTCAGCTGCAGGCCTGGCGCAAGGAGGCGATCTTGGATCTGCAGCGCGGCCGCATCTTGCTCAGGAACATGACCAAGCTGACCGCGATCGCGCGGAACGAGTAGAATCAAGCGATCGGGAGCCTGCGGCGGCGAACACGATCCCGGTCAACGGTGATGATGCTACCCTGAATTTCGTCCTCGGTCAGGGCAGACAGAATCTCTGCGAGTCGGGTCCGAACGCCCGCTTCTGTCCAGCTGCCGCCTCGGAAAAGAATGAGACTTGGGCTGTCGCTGCCCGCAGCGGCAATCAGTCGAGGATAGTCGAGGTCTGCGGTGACGACCGTACGAGTTTCTCGCCGGGCGCGTTCAATAATCTTAGAATCGCTCGCTGCATGAAGCCCTACCTCGGATGCATGGACGGCGTCGTGCCCCGTCTCCGTTAGCCAGCGCGACAGCGTTGGCGAGAGTGGCATGTCGATGAGGAACTTCACTTGGCCGGGACTGAGGGGTGCAACTCGACGGCCTCATCCTCAGCAAGGAAAGCCGCGTAGCGCAACGCTTCGTCGATGTCTTCACGTTCGAGATACGGGTAGTCGTTCAAGACGGATTCCCGGGTCTCGCCGGCCGCCAGCAGGCCGAGCAACCGTGCCACCGGGAAACGCAGCCCGCGAATACAGGGCTTGCCGGTGCAGACCACGGGGTCGATCGTGATGCGCGTAAACGTCATAAGTACAACATAGCGTCGGCGCCTGCCTTACGCCAGTGCGCGACCGCGGCCTTTCGAGCCTTACTCCGCCGCGGGGTGCACGATATTCTTCGGCGCTGGGCCCGCATGCGCGGCTGCCGCTCCGTGATGGTCGTCGGTGTCCGCATCCTCGCTGTGGACGATCAGCCGCTTGGCGAAGCGCCAAATCAGGGCGCCGAGATCGTCCATCACCATGAACATCGCGGGCACGAACACCAGCGACAGGATGGTCGAGAAGATCAGGCCGCCGATCACCGCGAGCGCCATCGGTGAGCGGAACTCGCCGCCGGCGCCGACCGCGAGTGCGCTCGGCATCATGCCCGCAGCCATCGCGATCGTGGTCATCACGATCGGGCGGGCGCGCTTCATGCCGGCGTCGATCATGGCCTCGTCGCGCGGCTTGCCGGCGTGGATCGCTTCGATCGCGAACTCCACCAGCATGATCGCGTTCTTGGTGACGATGCCCATCAGCATCAGGATGCCGATCCACACCGGCGTGGTCAGCTGCTTGCCGGTAAGCAGCAGGGCCGCGATGGCGCCGCCGATCGAGAGCGGCAGCGAGAACAGGATGGTGATCGGCTGCAGGAAGGTGCCGAACAGCAGCACCAGCACCGCATAGACCATCATCAGGCCGGCCGTGATCGCGGTGGCGAAGCCGTCGGACAGTTCGTTGAGGCTCTCGGCATCGCCGGAGGGCGAGACCTTCACGCCCTTCGGCCGGCTCTTCATCACCGGCAGGTCGTAGATCTTCTTGGTGGCGTCGCCGAGCGCGGCGGAGCCGACGAGGTCGGCCGCGACGGTCGCCTGCCGCTCGCGATCGTAGCGGTTGATGCTGGTCGGACCCTGGTCGAGCTTGACGTCGGCGATGACCGAGAGCGGCACGCCGCCCTTTTCGCCGTGCTCGCCGAGCGGCACGCGGAGCTGCTCCAGCGTCTTCAGATTGCCGCGCGCGGCATCCTCGAGCTGCACCCGGATCGGCACCAGGCGGTCACCGACGTCGAACTTGGCGAGCGCGGGTCCGACGTCGCCGATGGTGGCGACGCGGATGGTCTGCGACAGGCTTTCGGTGGAGACGCCGAGCCGCGCGGCAAGATCCGCGCGCGGTTCGACGCGCAGCTCGGGCCGTTCCAGCGTGGTTTCCGAGATCACGTTGGAGATGGTCGGAATCCGCTTCATCTGCGTCGCGAGCTCGCTCGCGAAGTTGTTGACGATGTTGGCGTCGACGCCGGTCACCACCAGCGAAATGGCGCGCAGGCCGTTCTCGTCGAGGAACCAGAAGCGGATGTCGGGGATGTTCTCCAGTTCCTGGCTGATCGAGAATTCCAGCTCGCGCTGGGTGATGTCGCGGGAATCCTTGGGCGTGTAGTTGATGATCAGAGCCGCGCGCCTGACTTCCTGCGTGCCGGGCGGAACGCGCCCGCCGTCGACGAAGATGCTCTTTACCTCGGGTCGCTTGCGCAGCCGCGCGACGATGTCCTCGGTGACCTTCTCGGTATAGGCGAGCTGGGTGCCCGGCGGCAGCTCGAGGGCCATCAGCGAGCGCGCGCTGTCCTGCGCCGGCAGGAAGCCCTGCGGCAGCAGCGTGATGCTCCAGATCGAGGCGGCGAAGACGCCGAAGCCGATCAGCACCGTGATGAAATAGTGCTTCACCGACCAGGCCACGATGCGGTGATAGGACCGCAAGATGCGGCCGGGCGGCGGTTCTTCGTGATGGCCGTGTTTGAGGAAGTAGGCGGCCAGCACCGGCGTGACGAAGCGCGCGGCGAGCAGCGAGAAGAACACTTGCACCGAGACGGTGATGCCGAACTGCTTGAAGAATTGTCCGGCAATGCCCGACATGAAGCTTGCGGGGGCGAAGATCGCGATGATGGTCAGCGAGATCGCGATCACCGCGAGGCCGATTTCGTCGGCGGCCTCGAGGGCGGCACGATAGGGCGATTTGCCCATGTTCATGTGCCGGACGATGTTCTCGATCTCGACGATGGCGTCGTCGACGAGAATACCCGTCGACAGCGTGATGGCGAGGAAGCTGACGAGGTTCAGCGAGAAGCCGAGCAGGTCCATCGCCCAGAACGCCGGGAAGATCGACAGCGGCAGCGAGATCGCGGCAATGATGGTGGCGCGCAGGTCGCGCAGGAACAACAGCACGATGACGACGGCGAGGATGGCGCCTTCGAACAGGGTGGAGATCGCCGCATGGTAATTGCCGTTGGTGTATTCGACCGAGGTGTCGATCACCTTCAGGTCGACGTCGGGATAGGCGGCCTTGAGCGCGTCGACGCGCTTCTGCACGGCCTCGGCCACCTTGACGTCGCTGGCGCCCTTGGAGCGCTTGATGCCGAGCGCGACGATCGGCTCGCCGTTGAAGCGGGCGAAGGTGCGGCGGTCTGCGATGGTGTCGGTGACGGTGCCGAGATCGTCGAGCCGGACCTCGCCGCCGCCGAACAGCGGGATCATGGTGCCGGCGAGGTCGCCCAGCGTCTTGGCGCCTGCGAGCGTGCGGATCGCCTGGTCGTTCTTGCCGATCTCGGCGCGGCCGCCGGCGACGTCGACATTGGTGCCGCGCAGGCTCTGGCTGACATTGACCGCGGTCAGGCCCATGGCCTGCAGGCGGTCCGGGTCGAGCGAGACCAGAATCTCGCGCTCGACACCGCCGATGCGCTCGACCTGGGCGACGCCGCGGACACCTTGCAGCGCGCGCTTGACCACGTCGTCGACGAAATAGGAGAGCTGCTCCGGCGTCTTGCCGGGCGAGATCGCGGCATAGGTGACGATCGGCAGGCCGATCACGTCGACGCGCTGGATCAGCGGCTCGGTGACGTTCTGCGGCAGGTTCGAGCGCACGCGCGTCACCGCGTCCTTGACGTCGTTGAGGGCGCGGTCGGTGTTGGTCTCCAGCGCGAACTGGATCGTGGTGACCGACACGCCGTCGGTGATCTGCGAGGTGATGTGCCGCACGCCCTCGACGCCGGAGACGGCGTCTTCGACCGTCTTGGTCACCTGCGATTCGAGCTCGGCGGGCGCCGCGCCGAACTGCGAGACCACGACCGAGATCACGGGAATGTCGGCCGACGGCAACCGCGTCACCGCGAGCTTGGTGAAAGACACCCAGCCGAGAACCAGGAGGATGATCGAGAAGACGACCGACGGCAGCGGATTACGGATCGACCATGCCGAGATATTGAGAGCCATCAGCGTACCCGCGTGCGATCGAGTTCATCGGCGAACATGGTTTTGATCTGGTCGCCGTCATGGAGCGAAGAGCCGGCATCGGCGACGACGATCTCGCCGACCTCCAGCCCTTCCAGGATTTCCGTGGCACTGTCGGACGAGAGTCCGACCCGCACCTTGCGCGTCTCGATGGTGTTGCCCTTGACGACCTGAATGGTGAGATGGTCGATCGCGGTCTTGGGGATCGAGACGCCGCAGCTGCGCTTGGCGTCGATCGAGGCACGGGCGAACACGCCGACCTTCAGCGACGGATTGTTGGTGACGCTGATGCGGACGCGGCCGAGCTGCGTGGCGCGGTCGATCTCGGGCGCAACCAGCCGGACCCGGCCGATCAGATCGGGCGCGTCGTCGCGGCTGATGCGCACGGTGGCGCCGGCGCTGAGCTTGGGCATGTGCACCGCCGGGACCTGGGCGTCGAGCTCGATCTCGTTGTTGACGGCGATGCGGAACATCGGGCCGGCCTGCGGGGAAGCGGGCGCGCCGACGATGGTGCGGACTTCCGTGACGAGGCCCGGCGCAGGCGCCTTCAGCGAGACCGGGCCTTGCGGACCGGGCCGCTGCGGCTGGCCCAGAATCTGCGGCGGCGCCGTGAGGCGCGCCAGCTCCTGGTTGTCGGCGACGATTGCGCCCTCGGTGACGAAGAGATCGGTGACCTTGGAGCCTTCCTGGTCGGCGATGACCACGGCCTCGCGGCGCGGCACGAAGAAGCCGGTCACGCGCACGAGGTCGGAGAAGCAGGCATTGGTCGACTTCGTCACGATGACGAGCGCCTCGCTCTGCGTCTCCTTCGGCTCGGGGCGCTTGCGATGCTCGAACAGATAATAGCCGACGCCGAGCGCGACGACGAACAGCACGGTTCCGGCGGGCTTGAGGTAGTTGGAAAGGTTCATCGCGGGCTCATCCTGGCCTGGCTCACGGCCATCCGCGCGCGGCCCATGAAAAGCGTTTCCCTGAAATAAAGCGGCGTCCCGCAAGGCTGCGGGACGCGCTCTGGAAGCAAGACTTTACACCACATCACGACTGGTCATTCCGAGGGATTGCGTCGTGCATCACTTCGATGCGGTGGTCTTGTTTTCCATGTTGACGACCTGCACGCGGCGGTTGGCTTCCGCCATCGGCTGGCTCGGATCCTTCAGCTTGCTCTTGCCGTAACCGACGGTGACGAGGTCGGTTGCGGAGATGCTGTATTTGTCGACGAGGTAGCGCTTGATCGCATCCGCGCGGCGCTCCGACAGGTCCTGGTTGTAGGCTTCGCCGCCGGCGGCGTCGGTGTGGCCGGCGACCACGAAGGTCGAGCCCTTGAGGTCGGGGCTGGTCAGCGCGCGGCCCAGCGCCTGCACGGATGGCATCGACTTGGCGCTGATATTGGCCGAGTTGTAGTCGAAGGTGATTTCGAGATCGATGTTCGGCTTGTCCTTGGCGACCGACGCGATCTCCTCGCGCTCGGTCGACGACAGCGAACGCGTCGAGCGGCCGCGAACGGACTGGATCAGCTTGGTCTCCGCCGCGTTCGGCGCGGGGTCGGCCTGCGGGGCGGCGATCGAGAGACCGCGGGTGAGAGGCTTCTTCTGCGCCGGCGCCAATGCGCGGACGATGTCGTCCTCGGTGACGTTCTTGCTGTTGCTTTCCTCGCCCGCGAAGGCGGACGAGGTCGGCAGCGACAGGGCGGCGCCGAGAGCGATGATGGACAGGATCGCGGTAAGTCCTTTTGCAGCCAACTTCATAGCCAGTCCCTCCTGAGCAGCCAGCTCGCGCGGTTCCAAAATTCCTGCAATGGCCCCCCGGAGAAGGCCGCCTGCGGCATCCGTTGGTTAGTCTTCCCTGGGCCATCAAGGGTTCGAGGCGCCGCCTGCCTCAATTCAAAAAAATACTAACGCACTCCGTAGCTTGCGAATTCCTGAACGATGTTCGGATCCATCGCCTTGGCATTGGCGATATCGAGTGCCCCTTCCTGGGCGGAGCCGTTGCGCTGCTTGGCGAGGCCGCGCCCATAGAGCGAGGAGGTCAGGCGCGGATTGATCTTCAGGGCCGCATCGAAATCGGCGATGGCATTCTTGACCGCGCCCGATTTGAGATTGACGAGCCCCCGGCTGTCCAGCGCATCGACGAAGTTCGGCCGCAGCCGCAGCGCCTCGTTGCAATCCTTCAGCGCGCCCTGGAGGTCGCCCACCACGGTGCGGGTCCAGCAGCGGTTGTTCAGCGCCTCGACATCCTTGGTGTTGATCCGGAGCGTGTCGTCGAAATCCTTGATGGCGAGGTTGTAGGCGCCCTTGCTGGCATAGACCTGGCCGCGCCGGTACAGCGCGTTCACGTCATCCGGATTGGCGGCAATCTTGGAAGTCAGGCTCTTGATCGTGGGATCGTCGGCCAGGGCGGCGG
>NZ_JXDL01000001.1:4710902-4718962 GCF_001590795.1 Bradyrhizobium sp. AT1 | reverse complement strand
GACGACAGCCGGCGGGGCGGGAGGCGCAGGCGGCGCGCCGGGTGCCGGACGCGATCCGCCGGCTCCCGGGCTGAACGAGAAATCTTCGGCCAATGAAGAGGATATCCACGGCACCTGCTCGCCGCGGGATGCGCGGGTGACGCCCATCTTGGTGCGATTCAACGTCTCCTCGGCCATCAGGTCGGGGACACGGATTTCCTTCAGGAGCTCCTGGACGAACAGGCTGTGATCGCCGCCGGCGTCCGAGACCACCGAGGCCAGCGCCGCCGAATACATCACCAGCGTGCCGTTCGGCGCGATGACCGGGGTCAGGCCGGCCGAGAAGCTGCGGAACCGGCGCTCGAACGGGTTCCTCCTGGAGGCGTCGACCAGCGCGATCTTGACGCCGGCGCCGCGGGTGTTGAGCTCGCCGAGGATCGTCTCGAGGCTGAAACCGTCGCGGCGCACGTCGGATTCGGTCCAGATCTGCGCATCGATCGGTAGCATATAGCTCTGGCGCGCCGACTGGATGCCGAAGCCGCTGAAGAACACCAGGGCCACCGATCCCGGCTTGATCTTGCCGTAGAGCTTGTCGAAGGCGCGGCGCATGCCGTCGCCGGTCAGATTCTCGCCGATCTCGACCGCAAAGCCGTCGCGCTTGAGCTCGTCGGCGACGTCGCGCGCATCGTTGATCGGTTCCTTCAGCGGGGCATCCGCGTCCGGATATTTGGCATTGCCGATCACCAACGCAAAACGGTCACCGGCTGCAAGCGATGGGGCAGTCGGGACGAGCGAGACGAGCAAGGGCAGAAGAAAAAAGAAGCGAATTTTCATAATCAGCGCGGTCCAGCCAAAAAGGCGCCGTTACCAGCTTGCGCCGCGGCGACCTTAACTTACGCTTCCCGCATTATCAAACCGCGGGCCGGGGGCGTCAACCGCTTGGAGATTCGGCGTTATCGCGACGATTGACCGCAACGCCGGGGCGGGTCGCAAGGGGAATAAAGTGGCTGTCATGGTTGCGCTCGAGGTGATCCGGCTCAATCTTGTCGGCGGCACGTTAGGGCTGCCATGGCGACGAAAATGTGATTGGTCTCACATTGAAGGGCCTGCCCGTCGCGCCGCGAGCCGTTTGACCTTTGCAATGGACGATGGCTTGCTGCGCAGGATCGTCCCGCAAGATTCACTTAAAAGATCCACTTAGAAGAGCGAAGCAAAAGCAAAAACCATGGGAAACGCCTACGAGATCTACGCCCTGCGCTATGCGACGATGTCGCCGCGCACCCCCAGCATGAACTTCCTGGCTCCCGACCCGCATGACAGCGCGGCGCAGGACCTCGACTATTTCGTCTGGCTGATCCGAGGGCACGGCCGCGACATCCTGGTCGACACCGGCTTCAATGCCGAGGAGGCGAGCGCGCGGGCGCGCAAGCTGACGCTGAATCCGGTCGACGCGCTGGAGCGCTTTGGCGTTGCGGCATCAAGCATCCGCGACGTCATCGTGACGCATCTGCATTACGACCATGCCGGCAATCTCGATCGCTTCCCGAGCGCGCGCTTCCATCTCCAGGAGCGCGAGATGGCCTATGCGACGGGACGCTGCATGTGCAACGGCCTGCTGCGACATCCGTTCTCGGTCGAGCACGTCACCCAGATGGTGCGCCATGTCTACGGCGAGCGTGTCACCTTCTATTCGGGCGACGGTGAGGTCGCGCCCGGCGTCACCGTGCATCGCGTCGGCGGCCATTCCGACGGCTTGCAGGTGGTCAAGGTCGAAACCGCCCGCGGACCGGTGGTGCTGGCGTCCGATGCCGCGCATTACTACGCCAATCTGCAGCGCCGGAGCCCGTTCCCGATCGTCTACAATGTCGGCGACATGGCGGTGGGGTGGGAGACGATCGAACGCCTCGCCGGCCACCCCGATCGATTCATCCCCGGCCACGATCCAATCGTGACGGAGATCTATCCGCGCGCCAGCGACAAGGTCGATGTGTGGGCGCTGCATCTGCCGCCGACGCGGTCGTCTGCGAAATGACGATGTCGTCACTTTGGAGCCAGATGTCATCACCCGCCTTCCCGGCCTCACGCCGATCCCACCGCCGCGCACGACGACCTCGTCTTTGCACTCGCGGCTGCGCCTGACCCGGTCAGTCCCTCGTGGCGACGGCGGCGAAGTAGGTTTCGACCGTCGCTCGGGAGGCGATGTAAAGCATCGGCCCAGGATGCGCGATCGTGCAAGCCGATTGACGTATTCATCCGTCATTTCTAGGTTGTGCCCGACATTCACAAAGGTGTTCGGTGCTTTCAAAACTCAAAAATCTTGCTGCCGACGCCATGAAAGGCGCCAGCGGGCATTTCTCGAAAGCTTCCAGGGCAATTGCCGACCTGGCCGCGAGTCTTGCCGACCGCGCCGCGGCCGCCGCTGATCTGGGCCGCATTCTCGATATCATCGAAATGGTCCCAGGCGTCAGTTTCGAGAAGCCAGAGCCTAATGCCGATTATCTCAGTACGCTGCTCGCCGCGGTGCAGATGGGCGAGCTTACGCTGGCCGTGCACTACCGCCAGCAAACCGAAGCCAGCGTGGTGCGCCTGCATCCCATCACAACGGCCCAGGCCAATGCACTGACCGGTTCGGACCATAAATTTTCCTCGATGATCCTGGTCGACGGTGAGAACGACAAGCCTGCCATCCAGATGCTGACGAACACCGAGCAACTGGCAGAAAATTATCGGTACGTCACCGCCGATACCCTGGTCAACGCATTGGCTTTCCCGATCGAGAATGTGAAAGGCGGTTTCATCATTGCCAGGCCGTTTCGTGCAATCGCGCGACCGATCGCAGGATGGCTGCTCAACATCATTTTCGACCAAGGTGAGAAACTGCATCGCCGTTTCCGCGGCAACCACGCCGAAGATCGGCCTCAAGCGCCGTCGCTATCCGCGGAGGAGGAAACCGGTGCGGCAAGTGTTTCGATCAAGCAGGAAGACAGTGACGTCCAGGCTCGGATCTCCGATCGAGCGATCGATGACCAGCCGCGGAATGATGGCGTGAATTGATTGAGCAGTGTTGAGGGCCGCGCGCCCTGTCGTCTCTTTTCATCGCCAAACGCTTCAGCCCTTGAGCGACAGCCCGTTTGCGAGCCAGCGCCCTAATACGCCTGCTTGGCGTCCGCCTCTTCGCTGGTCTGGATCAAATCGAGGCTCTGCTCGATCTTGCCGAGCAGAATCGAGAGCTGCTTGCGCTCCTGCGCTGAGAGGCAGGCGAGGATTTCGTCCTCCCGCCGTAGCAATTGCGGGAACAGCTCTTCGTAGAGGGCGCGGCCCTTCTTGGTCAGCTGCAGGCGGAATTCGCGGCGGTCGGCTTCGTTCTCGACCCGCTCGATCAACTCCTGATGCAACAGCATTGTGACCGCCCGGCTGATGGTCGATTTATGTGTGCGGGTGCATTGCGCGATGAATTGTGCGCTGCAGGCATCGTTGCGGAATCCGAGCGTGGCAATCACGCGCCAGGCTGGAATGTCGAGACCGTGGCGTTCCTGATATTCGACCGAGAGCGCGGAACTGACTTCGGCTGCGAGCCGGTTGAGGCGAAACGGCACGAACTTGAACAGATCGAGCCGGGCCTTTCGCCGCCCTGAGGCCTCATCGGCTTCGCGTGCCTTCACTGCGATGTTGCTGGATGTCCTCGCCAAGGGGAGCGCTCCGAATTCCAGTTGACGGCCGGCCGGCTCCGGTCCAAAATAGTTGCACGTGAGACTATCTAGCAGATCAGTCCTCTCCTGACCAGAGCCGAGGTTAGTGCATGGCGCAGGCCAAATCCCAGTTCGGCTATCGACGCCACCCCGACCAGGATCGTCCCGTTCAACACCCGGCCGAGCATCCGGTCGTGGTGGTCGGCGCCGGGCCGGTGGGGCTGTCGCTTGCGATCGATCTGGCCCAGCGCGGCCAGCGCGTCGTCCTTCTGGATGACGCCGACCGCATCGGTGAAGGTTCGCGCGCGATCTGCTTCTCGAAGCGCTCGCTGGAATATTGGGACCGGCTCGGCGTCGGCGACCGCATGGTCGCCAAGGGCGTGGTGTGGAGCGTCGGCCGCATCTTCCACGGCGACTCCCAGCTCTATCAGTTCAATCTCCTGCCCGAGGACGGCCACAAGCGGCCGGCCTTCATCAACCTGCAGCAATACTACGCCGAGGCCTATCTGGTCGATCGCATCCGGGATCTGCCCGAGGTCGACCTGCGCTGGCGCAACAAGGTGACGGCGCTGGAGCAGCGCAATGACGGCGCGACGCTGACGATCGAGACGCCGGAGGGCGCCTACCGCCTGCACGCGCAATATGTCATCGCCTGCGACGGCGCGCGCTCCTCGCTACGGCAGATGGTCGGCGCCGAGTTCGCGGGGCAGGTGTTCGAGGACCAGTTCCTGATCGCCGATGTCAAGATGACCGCGGAATTTCCGACCGAGCGCTGGTTCTGGTTCGATCCGCCGTTCCATGCGGGACGCTCGGCGTTGCTGCACCGGCAGCCCGACGACGTCTGGCGCATCGACCTGCAGCTCAACCGTTACGCCGATCCGGCCCTCGAGAAGAAGCCGGAAAACGTGCGGCCGCGGATCGCGCGCATGCTCGGTCATGACAAGTTCGAGTTCGAATGGATCTCGCTGTACAAATTCCAGTGCCGACGGATGGATCGCTTCATCCATGGCCGCGTGATTTTCGCCGGTGACTCCGCGCATCAGGTCTCGCCGTTCGGCGCGCGCGGCGCCAATTCGGGCCTGGAGGATGCCGAAAACCTGTCCTGGAAGCTCGACCGTGTGCTGCGCGGCACCTCGCCCGCGAGCCTGCTCGAGAGCTATCACGCCGAGCGCAGCATGGCGGCCGACGAGAACATCCGCGAATCCACCCGTTCGACTGATTTCATGGCGCCGAACTCGCATCAGGAAGCGCGGCTGCGCAAGGCCGTGCTGTCGCTCGCCAAGGAGACCGAGTTCGGCAAGCGCATGGTCAATGGCGGAAGGCTGTCGGTGCCGTGCAGCTATGATTCGCCGCTATCGTCATCCGATGCCGATGTTTGGCGCGGTGGTCCGCATCCCGGCTGCTCCATGCTCGATGCGCCGATTGCCGAGCAGGCCTATCTCACGGATGCCTTCCGGAACGGCGGAACGGACTTTACACTGCTGTCCTTCAGCAATGGCGCGGCGATCGCTGCGCCCGATGGCGTGAGGGACATCCGCATCGGCGGCGCGAATGGACTTGCCGATCCCGCGGGCCTCGTCGCAAAGCGCTATGACGCCGAGCCGGGAACCGCCTATCTGCTCCGGCCCGACGGCTACGTCGCGGCGCGCTTCCGCCATTCGACGCGGGAGGCGATCGCGGCGGCCCTGTCGCGGGCGCAAGGCCTGACACAGGGCCTGAATTGAGGTTTTTCATGTCCCTGTCCACCAGCTCCAACTTCGCGCGACCTGACGATGCGTTCCGCGCCATCGTCGAGGCGCATCGTGGTCTCACCGAGGAGCAGAGCGCCGATTTCGATTCGGCGCTGGTGCTGATCCTCGCCAACCATATCGGGGACATCGACGTGCTGCGCGAAGCAATCACCCTTGCCAAGCGGCGCATGATCGACGGCCAGCAGCAACAACAGCAACAGCAATAAACTCGTAAGGATGAACTGATGGCGAAGAACTTCGCATCCACCGGCGATCTCGCCGAGAAGAAGATCACCTTCTCCGAGATCGGCACCGATCTCTATGCCTTCACCGCCGAGGGCGATCCGAACACGGCCGTCATCGTCGGTGACGACGGTTGCCTCGTGTTCGACGCGCAGGCGACGCCGGCGATGGCGAACAAGGTGATCGAGCGCGTCAAAGCCGTCACGGACAAGCCGATCAAATATGTCGTGCTGTCGCATTATCACGCCGTGCGCGTGCTCGGCGCCTCGGCCTATCACGCGCAGGGCATCGTCGCCTCGCAGGAGACCTATCGGCTGATCGAGGAGCGCGGCAAGCAGGATTGGGATTCCGAATACGGCCGCTTCCCGCGCCTGTTCCAGGACGCGCAAGCATCCCCGGCCTGACCTGGCCGACGCTGACCTTCGAAGGCGAGATGTCGATCTATCTCGGCAAGCGCGAGGTGCGGCTGATGCAACTCGGCGCCGGCCACACCTCCGGCGACATCGTCGCCTGGGTGCCCGACGCTGAAGTCATGTTCTCCGGCGATCTCATCGAATATCACTCGGCGTGCTATTGCGGCGATGCGCATCTGCGTGAGTGGCCGATGACGCTGAACGAGATCCGCAACTTCAATCCCAAGGCGATCGCGCCGGGCCGCGGCGATGCGCTCAAGGGCACGGCGACGGTGCGCGAAGCGATCGCGATGACGCGCGACTTCGTCACCTCGCTCTATGGCGCCGCGGAGATTTCGGTCGCCAAGGGTCGCAGCTTGAAGGAATCGATGGCGGCGACGCGCGAGGTGATGGATCCGAAATTCAACAGCTTTGCCATCTACGAGCATTGCCTGCCGTTCAACGTGTCGCGCGCCTATGACGAGGCGTCGGGCATCGATGATCCCGTGATCTGGACCGACAAGCGCGACCAGGAGATGTGGGCCGCCCTGCAAGGAGGAGGATAGGCATGAACATCAACACCTCGCCCGACCAGATCATCCGCAGCTCGGCGCAGGTGACGCCGGGCTACATGTCCGGCTTCGGCAACTCTTTCGAGACCGAGGCGCTTCCCGGCGCGTTGCCGATCGGGCGCAATTCGCCGCAGCGCTGCGCCTACGGGCTCTATGCCGAGCAGCTCTCGGGCTCGCCCTTCACTGCGCCGCGCGGCAGCAACGAGCGTTCCTGGCTCTATCGGATCCGCCCCTCGGTGAAGCATTCCGGCCGCTTCGAGAAGGTCGATGCCGGCCTGTGGCGCTCGGCGCCGTGCCCTGAATATGACCTGCCGATCGCGCAGATGCGCTGGGACCCGACGCCGCTGCCGAAGGACGATTTGACCTTCGTCCAGGGCGTGCAGACCATGACGACAGCGGGGGATGTGAACACGCAAGCCGGCATGGCCGCGCATGTCTATCTCATCACCAAGTCGATGGTGGATCAGCACTTCTACAATGCCGACGGCGAATTGATGTTCGTGCTGCAGCAGGGCAATCTTCGCCTCGTCACCGAGTTCGGCCGCATCGATGCCGAGCCGGGCGAGATCGTGGTGATTCCGCGCGGCGTCAAGTTCCGCGTCGAGATTCCGAACGGGCCGGCGCGCGGCTATCTCTGCGAAAATTATGGCGGCGCCTTCACGCTGCCGGAGCGTGGGCCGATCGGCGCCAACTGCCTCGCCAACGCGCGCGACTTCCTCACGCCGGTGGCCCATTACGAGGACAAGGACACGCCGACCGAGCTGTTCGTGAAATGGGGCGGCGCGCTGTTCAAGACGAAATTGCCGCATTCGCCGATCGACGTCGTCGCCTGGCACGGCAATTACGCGCCGTATAAGTACGATCTACGCACCTTCTCGCCGGTCGGTGCGATCGGCTTCGATCATCCCGATCCCTCGATCTTCACGGTGCTGACCTCGCCATCGGAGACCGCGGGCACCGCGAATATCGACTTCGTCATCTTCCCCGAGCGCTGGATGGTGGCCGACAACACGTTCCGTCCGCCCTGGTACCACATGAACATCATGAGCGAGTTCATGGGCCTGATCTACGGCGTCTACGACGCCAAGCCGCAAGGTTTCGTCCCCGGCGGCATGAGCCTGCACAATTGCATGCTGCCGCACGGCCCCGACCGCGACGCCTTCGAGCACGCCAGCAATGGCGATTTGAAGCCGGTGAAGCTGACAGGGACCATGGCCTTCATGTTCGAGACGAGATATCCGCAGCGCGTCACCGCGCATGCTGCGAATGCATCGACGCTGCAGGACGATTACGCGGATTGCTGGAAGGGATTGGAGAAGCGGTTCGATCCGAGCAAGCCGTAGCTTTCTTCCCCTCTCCCCTTGTGGGAGAGGGTGGCTCGCCGCGCAGCGGTGAGACGGGTGAGGGGTTTCTCTCCGCGAGTGAACTCTCACATTTGGACGCGTGGATAGAGAC
>NZ_JXDL01000001.1:4691851-4710271 GCF_001590795.1 Bradyrhizobium sp. AT1 | reverse complement strand
TCCGCTCCTTCATCGAGGTCGATCCTTCGTCCGACTTCCCGATCCAGAACCTGCCGTATGGCGTGTTCTCAACCGCGGCCAATCCGACGCCGCGCGTCGGCGTGGCAATCGGCGATTACGTGCTCGATCTCTGGGAGCTCGAGCAGGATTGCCGGCTCGACGTCGGGCCGCTCGGTGTGTTCTCCGACGGCTCGCTCAATCCGTTCATGGCGCTGGGGCCAAAAGTCTGGACCAGGACGCGGGCACGGATCAGCGAGCTCCTGCGCGCCGATCATCCGGAGCTGCGCGACAATGAGGAGCTGCGTAAGAGGGCGCTGGTGCCGATGCGCGATGCGAGGCTGCACATGCCGTTCGCCGTCTCCGGCTACACCGATTTCTATTCGTCGAAGGAGCACGCCACCAATGTCGGCGTGATGTTCCGCGGCAAGGACAACGCGCTGCAGCCGAACTGGCTGCATATGCCGATCGCCTATAACGGTCGCGCATCCACCGTCGTGGTGTCGGGCACCAAGGTGAAGCGCCCGCGCGGGCAGCTGAAGCCGCCGAATGTGGATGTGCCGAGCTTCGGTCCGTGCAAGCGGCTCGATTTCGAGCTGGAGATGGGCGTCGTGATCGGCCAGCCCTCGCCGATGGGCGGCATGCTCACCGAGCAACAGGCGGAGGAGATGATCTTCGGCTTCGTGCTGCTCAACGACTGGAGCGCGCGCGACATCCAGCAATGGGAATATGTGCCGCTTGGTCCGTTTCTCGCGAAGGCGTTCGCGACCTCGATCAGCCCGTGGGTTGTGACGCGCGAGGCGCTGGAGCCGTTCCGCCTGCAGGGGCCGGAGCAACAGCCCGTGCCGCTCGATTATCTCAAACAGGCAAAACCGCAGAACTACGATGTCGAGCTCGACGTTGCCTTGCGCGCCGCAGGCGCCAACGCGCCCGCCGGCATCAGCCGCACCAGTTTCAAATACATGTACTGGTCCTCGGTGCAGCAGCTGATGCACCACGCTTCCTCAGGCTGCGCCATGAATGTCGGCGATCTCCTTGGCAGTGGCACGATCTCCGGCCCGGAGAAGAACCAGCGCGGCAGCCTGCTCGAGATCAGCTGGAATGGCACCGAGCCGGTCGAGCTGCCCGGCGGCGCCAAGCGCTCGTTCCTGGAAGACGGCGACAGCCTGGTGATGCGCGGCTGGTGCCAGGGCAATGGCTATCGCGTTGGCTTCGGCGAGGTCGAAGGGACGATTCTGGCGGCGGAGTGATTGCCGCGTGCGAGGTCTCGTAGGGTGGGCAAAGCGAAGCGTGCCCACCATTCGTTGCGATAGAAAAAGAACGTGGGCACGGCGCTAACGCACCTTTGCCCACCCTACGGGACTGCCGCAACCTGACGGCGTCGAGAGCCTACCGCCTGTCCGGCGGCACGTCCCTGATCCGCGCGCAATGCGCGGCGACGTCCTCGACGCTGTATTTCAAATGCACCCGCTTGTCGGACGGCGCCTGCTTGGTCGTGCAGACGCCCGCCCGCCATTCCTGCGTCGGCCTGATCGGGCGCGGGGCAAAACCGCCGCCGCAATTCGGGCAGACGTTGAACAGCTTGCTCTCGACGCAGTGCGCACAGAACGTGCATTCATAGGAGCAGATCCGCGCATTCGTCGCATCCGGCGGCAGGTCGCAATCGCAATATTCGCAGTTCGGTCGAAGCTGGAGGGCCATGACAAATCTCCGGACGGATGCGGATCATCGCAGATCTAGCGTGGAGCGCGAATGACGTAGTTCCCTCGATTTCAGCCGGGCTTGATCTCCTTGAGCGGCAATCGCGAACTCTCCTTCAGCCTGTCGAGCACGATCGAGGAGCGCACATGTGCCACGCTCTGGTGCGGCATCAACACGTCGTTGACGAGGTTGGAGAGGCCCTTGAGATCGCGCAGCACGGCCTTGAGCACGTAGTCGGCATCGCCGGTCAGCGAATAGGCCTCCTGGATCTCGTCGATCCGGTTCACCAGCGCGCGAAAACGCTTGGAATTGTCCGGGGAATGGGTCGCAAGCCCCACCTGGATGAAGGCGATGACGCCAAAGCCGAGCGCCTCGCTGGAGAGGTCGGCGTGATAGCCAGCGATTACCTTTTCTTCCTCCAGCCGCATGCGCCGGCGCGAGCATTGCGAGGCCGATAGCCCGGCGAGGTCGGCGAGCTCCTGATTGGTGAGGCGGCCGTCGTCCTGGAGCGCACTGAGGATCTTGAGGTCGAAGGTGTCCAGGGAAATCATGTGCGGTTTGTCCATTTTGTGCACGGATCGTGCATATTATGCTGGAAACACGTCCCATTTGCACGCTCCTCGCGCGTCCCATGAAGGATAGTTCCTACCAGCCACCATTCGGGAGAACACCATGGGACCGTTTCCGCACGATGCACCGCCGGCCACTGTCAGCGCCGACAATCCGATGGGCACCGACGGGTTTGAGTTCGTGGAATATGCGCATCCCCATCCGGAAGAGCTGCACGCGCTGTTCAAGCTGATGGGCTATGCGCCCGTCGCGCGCCACCGGACCAAGACAATCACGGTCTATCGCCAGGGCGACATCAACTACCTCGTCAACGAGGAGCCCGGCACCCACGGCTATGAATTCGTCGCCGCGCACGGCCCCTGTGCGCCGTCGATGGCGTTCCGCGTGGTCGATGCGAAAGCCGCCTATGACCGCGCGATCGCGCTCGGTGCCGAGCCGGCCGATGTGTCCTCCACGCAGAAGACGCTGGACGTGCCCGCGATCAAGGGCATCGGCGGCAGCCTGCTCTATCTGGTCGATCGCTACGGCGCCAAGGGCTCAGCTTACGACGCCGAGTTCGAATGGCTTGGCGCGCGCGATCCGCGGCCGGTCGGCGCAGGCCTGTTCTATCTCGACCATCTCACCCACAACGTCCATCGCGGCCGCATGGATGTCTGGGCCGGCTTCTACGAGAAGCTGTTCAACTTCCGCCAGATCCGTTTCTTCGACATCGAGGGCCGCGCCTCCGGCCTGTTCTCGCGCGCGCTGACCAGCCCCGACGGCAAGATCCGGATTCCGATCAACGAGGATGCCGGCGATTCCGGCCAGATCGAGGAATATCTCAAGACCTATCGCGGCGAGGGCATCCAGCACATCGCCTGCGGCTGCCGCGATATCTACCGCACCATCGAAGGCCTGCGCGCGGCCGGCCTGCCGTTCATGCCGTCACCGCCCGACACCTATTTCGAGAAGGTCGACGCGCGGCTGCCTGAGCATGGCGAGGATCTCGCGCGTCTGAAGAAGAACGGCATCCTGATCGACGGCGAAGGCGTGGTCGAAGGCGGCCAGACCAAGGTGCTGCTGCAGATCTTCTCGGCCAATGCGATCGGCCCGATCTTCTTCGAGTTCATCGAGCGCAAGGGCGACGACGGTTTTGGTGAGGGCAATTTCAAGGCCCTGTTCGAATCGATCGAGGAGGATCAGATCCGCCGCGGCGTGTTGAAGGTGGATGCGGCGTAGGCTGCTTGTGAGGCGCGAATTGGGTCCACGTCACCGCCGTCGTCCCGGCGAACGCCGGGACCCATACCGCGTGATCCATCGATTGCGGTCGACAGAAGTAACGAACTCCGAGTCTTCGCCAAACTACTTCCTGTGGTTATGGGTCCCGGCGTTCGCCGGGACGACAGCGGAGGTTGTTGCAACAGCCCGGGTCTAACGCCCCGCCCACGCCTTTGTCACCGCCCCAATCTCCGCACCTTCCGGCTCGCGCACCGCCGACGGCGTGCGTGAGAATCTCGGCGCCGGCGCGGGCTGCTTCACGCCGTGACGCTCGATGAAGACGTTGCGGGCGACCATGTGCGGATGCTGGGTCGCCTCTGACATGGTCAGCACCGGCGCGAAGCAGATGTCGGTGCCTTCCATGATCTTGCACCAGTCCTCGCGCGTCTTGCTCTTGAACACCGCCTTGAGCTTCTCCTTCAGCGCCGGCCAGGCCTTGGGATTCATCTGCGCGTCGAAATCGGCGTCCGTCAGGCCCGCGTGCTCGCGCAGCAGCTTGTAGAATTGCGGCTCGATCGAGCCGATCGAGACGAAATGGCCGCAGGCGCATTCGTAGACGCCGTAGAAATGCGCGCCGCCGTCGAGGAAGTTCTGATTGCGGCCTTCGGTCCAGCGTCCCATCGTAGTCATGTCGAAGAAGAACGACATCAGCGAGGCCGCGCCGTCGCACATCGCGGCGTCCACCACCTGGCCCTTGCCGGACCTCGAGGCTTCCAAAAGCGCTGCGAGCACGCCGACGACGAGATAGAGCGCGCCGCCGCCGAAATCGCCGACGAGATTGAGCGGCGGCACCGGCGCTTCCTTGGTGCCGATGGCGGCGAGCGCGCCGGTGATGGAGATGTAATTGATGTCGTGACCGGCCGCGTTGGCGAGCGGGCCTTCCTGGCCCCAGCCGGTCATGCGGCCATAGACCAGCTTGGGGTTGCGCGCGAGCACGACGTCCGGGCCGAGCCCGAGCCGCTCCATCACGCCGGGACGAAAGCCCTCGACCAGCGCATCGGCGCTGGCGAGCAAATCGAGCACTTGCGCGATCGCCGCCTTGTCCTTGAGGTCGAGCTCGATCACCTTGCGGCCGCGGCCCGCCACCGACTTCATGCTCTTCTTCGCGCCGATCCGGTCGAGCGTGACGACCTCGGCGCCCATGTCGGCCAGCATCATGCAGGCGAACGGGCCGGGTCCGATGCCGGCGAATTCGACGATGCGGAAGCCCGACAGCGGGCCAGAGGTGCGGACGGAGGAGGTGGGGGCTGATTTGTCGAGCACGTTTTTGTTTCCTCGGGTCGCGGGCAGATGCCGATGGCTCGGCGATCGCCGCTGACCTTCTTTTTCGGAGAGAGTTAATCGGCTGATTAACTTTTCTCGCCTTCATGCCAGCGAGGCAAGCGGTTTTCATGCCGCACGGTCAAAATAAAACGGCGCGCACCGAAGTGCGCGCCGCGGAAAATTTGTGTCGAGACGCTGCGGCGAAATCAGCCTGCAGCGGCCACCGCGCGCTGCGCCATCACCTTGATGAGGTTGGCACGGTACTCCGCCGTGCCGTGGATATCGGCCAAGAGTCCGTTCGCCGAGATCGTCACGCTGTCGATCGCCGATGGCGACCAGTTCGCCTTCAGCGCGGCTTCGATCGCGGGCACCCGCATCACGCCGCTCTGCGAGGCCCCCGTGGCGGCCACCCGAACCTCACCCGATTTGGTCTGGGCGACGAACACGCCGGTCAGCGCGAAGCGTGAGGCCGGATGTCGCATCTTCTCGTAACCTGCCTTCGCCGGCACCGGGAACGACACGGCCGTGATGATCTCGCCGTCTTCGAGCGCCGTCGAAAACAGGCCCTGGAAGAAGTCCTCCGCCGCAATCGACCGCTTGTTGGTCTTCACGGTGGCGCCGAGCGCGAGCAGCGCGGCGGGGAAGTCCGCGGCGGGATCGTTGTTGGCGATCGAGCCGCCGATCGTGCCGCGATAGCGCACGGCAGGGTCGCCGAGCACCGAGGTGAGATGGGCGATCGCGGGGATCGCCTTCTTCACATCGGCATTCGTCATGATGTCGTAATAGATCGTGCCGGCCTTGATGGTCAGCGTATCCCCCGACAACTCGACGCCCTGCAGCTCCTTGATCTTGCCGAGGTCGATCACGTCGGACGGGCTGGCGAGCCGCTGCTTCATGACGGGCAGCAGCGTCTGGCCGCCGGCCAGAAACTTCGCCTCGCTGCTCTTGCCGAACAGGCTGACGGCCTCGTCGACTGAGGAAGCGCGATGATATTTGGTCTGGTACATCTTGGTTGCTCCCTCTTAAGCCGCGTGGATCGTGCGCCACACCCGGTCAGGGGTCGCGGGCATTTCCAGGTTGTTCTTGCCGATCGCATCCGTGATCGCATTGATCACGGCCGCGGAGGCGCCGATCGCGCCGGCCTCACCGCAACCCTTGATGCCCAGGGGATTGCCCGGGCACAGCGTCGTGGTGTGGGAGAGGTTGAACGACGGCACATCGTCGGCGCGCGGCATGGCGTAGTCCATGAACGAGGCCGTGACCGGCTGGCCGTTGGCATCGTAGATCGCGTGCTCGAGCAGCGCCTGCCCGATGCCCTGGACAAGGCCACCATGGACCTGGCCCTCGACGATCATCGGGTTGATCAGCCGGCCGAAATCGTCGGCCGCGACGAAGTTGACGAAGGAGGTCTTGCCGGTGCCGGGATCGACCTCGAGCTCGCAGATATAGGTGCCGGCCGGGAAGGTGAAGTTGGTCGGGTCGTAGAAGGCGCTCTCCTTCAGGCCCGGCTCCATCCCGTCAGGCAGATTGTGCGCGGTATAGGCCGCGAGCGCGACCATCGGCAGGGCGATCGCCTTGTCGGTGCCGGTCACCTTGAACTCGCCGTTCTCGATGACGATGTCGGCCTCGGAAGCTTCCAGCGCATGCGCCGCAATCTTCTTGGCCTTGGATTCCATCTTCTCCATCGCCTTCAGGATCGCGGTGAGGCCGACGGCGGCCGAGCGCGAGCCGTAGGTGCCCATGCCGAACTGCACCTTGTCGGTGTCGCCATGGACGATCGAGACCTGGCTGATGGGCACGCCGAGACGCTCGGCGACGAGCTGGCAGAACGTGGTCTCGTGTCCCTGGCCGTGGCTGTGCGAGCCCGTGAGGATCTCGATGGTGCCGACGGGATTGACGCGCACCTCGGCCGATTCCCACAGGCCGACGCCGGCGCCGAGGCTGCCGACCGCCTTCGACGGCGCGATGCCGCAGGCCTCGATGTAGCAGGACACGCCGATGCCGCGCAGCTTGCCTTGTGCCTTGGCTTGCGCCTTGCGGGCTGGGAAGCCCGCATAATCGATCGCCTTCATCGCGGCATCGAGCGAGGCGTTGAAGTCGCCGGTGTCGTAGGCCATGATCACGGGCGTCTGATGCGGGAACTGGGTGATGAAGTTGCTCCGGCGCAGCTGGGCCGGATCGACCTTGAGCTGCCGCGCCGCCGTCTCCATCAGGCGTTCGATCAGGTAGCTGGCCTCGGGGCGGCCCGCGCCGCGATAGGCGTCGACCGGCGTGGTGTTGGTGTAGACGCCGATCACCTCGGCATGGATCGCCGGGATGTTGTACTGGCCCGACAGCAGCGTCGCATAGAGATAGGTCGGCACCGAGGACGAGAACAGCGACATGTAGGCGCCGAAATTGGCGTAGGTCTTCACCTTGAGGCCGGTGATCTTGTTGTTGGCGTCGAAAGCCATCTCGGCATGGGTGACATGGTCACGGCCATGCGCGTCGGTGAGGAAGGCCTCGGTGCGGTCGCCAGTCCATTTCACGGGACGGCCGACCTTCTTGGAAGCCCACAGCGCCACCATCTCTTCCGGGTAGATGAAGATCTTGGAGCCGAAGCCGCCGCCGACGTCGGGGGCGATCACCCGCAGCTTGTGCTCGGGCGCGATGTTGTAGAACGCCGACAGCACGAGGCGGGCAACGTGCGGGTTTTGCGAGGTGGTGTAGAGCGTGAAATGCTCTTCTGCAGCGTCGTAATCGGCGAGCGCCGCGCGCGGCTCCATCGCGTTGGGCGCGAGGCGGTTGTTGGTGACGTCGAGCTTGACGACATTGGCGGCCTTGGCGAAGGCGGCATCGGTGGCGCCCTCGTCGCCGATCACCCAGTCATAGACCTGGTTGCCGGGGGCCTCGGGATGGAGCTGCGGCGCGCCTGACTTGATCGCCGCCTGGACGTCGGCGACGGCCGGCAGCTCCTCATAGTTCACGACCACGGCTTCCGCGGCATCGCGCGCCAAATTCTTGCTTTCGGCGATCACGACGGCGACGGCCTGACCGACGAAGCGCACCGTCTCCGGCGCCATCGCCGGCCACGCGCCCATCTTCATCGGGCTGCCGTCCTTGGAGGTGATGGCCCAGCCGCAGATGAGGTTGCCGACCTTGTCGTCGACGATCTCTCGGCCCGTGAGCACGGCGACCACGCCCGGCATCTTGAGCGCGGCAGAGGAATCGATCCCCTTCACCTTGGCGTGGGCGTGCGGGCTGCGGATGAAATGGGCATGGGTCATGCCGACCATCTTGATGTCGTCGACGTAGCGGCCCTTGCCGGTAATGAAACGCTTGTCTTCCTTGCGCACGACGCGTGCGCCGATGCCTTCAACACCCATGGCTGGTCCTCCCGACCGGAAATTTTATGGCTGCGCTGTCCTTCGAGAGCGGCAGCGGTGATTTGTTCTACCGAGGCGCGCCGACTTACTCGGCCGCCTGCGAGACCTTCATGCGACCGGCTGCATCGAGCACGGCCTTGACGATGTTGTGGTAGCCGGTGCAGCGGCAGATATTGCCTTCGAGCTCGGTGCGGACGGTGGCCTCGTCGAGCTGACCGCCGTGACGGTGCACGATGTCGATCGCCGACATGATCATGCCCGGCGTGCAATAGCCGCATTGCAGGCCGTGATTGTCGCGGAAGGCGGCCTGCATCGGGTGCAGCTCGTCGCCCTTGGCGATGCCCTCGATGGTGGTGATGCTGGCGCCGTCGGCCTGGCCGGCCAGCATGGTGCAGGATTTCACCGCGCGGCCGTCCATGTGCACGACGCAGGCGCCGCACTGGCTGGTGTCGCAGCCGACATGCGTCCCCGTGAGGTTGAGGTGATCGCGCAGCAGCTGGACCAGCAGCGTGCGGTCCTCGACGTCGACAGCAACGGCCTTGCCGTTCACTGTCAGTTTGACTGTAGACACGGTGGAGTCCTCCCGAATGTTTGTAGTTATTCCAATTAGAAACAGCGCGATGAAACTTTGCAACTGGGATTTTGATTGCCGGTTGTCACGAAACGGTCGCCGAGACGCCGCGATCCGACAACAGTGATCCGTGCCGCTGCCAGTGCATGGCGCGACTTGTCCGAAAACTGCAAGGAAATGGTCTCTCGTCTCCCGCGGCGTCTGCTCTGCCATCGCGCTAAGGCTGCTCGCCCGCGGATGCCGGTCCTGGCGCCGCCGATTGTCTCTCCCTTGGGACTCTTTGTCGTCGTTGCGCAAATAGGAGCACGACCGGGCCCCTTTGTAACCGCGATCTTGGTAGTAGGATTTTGCAAGATAAGCCATTGATTTCATTGTGACGTTGATTGGCTGACGTGCGCCGGCCGGCGTGGCGGAGCCCGCCGGGAGATGGGCTGCCCAAGTCCGCCTGTTCTCCCTGACGAGAGGTGGACGAGAAGAACCAACTGGGAGATGGCTTTGCCGACCGAGCGCCATCGTCGCGCGGGAGGCCGGCCGATCAAAAGCGACCCGCAAACGACATGGCGACATCGATGGATCTCGCGGCGCCGGCGACCATCCGCCGCGGTCGCACCGCTGTCGTGATTTGCAGCCGGGGTCGATACCGATTTTCGACAGCGCGACCGGATGGCTGCACGATGCTGCCGCAATCCGTTCGCCGTTTTTGAGCTGCCGACAAGCGACAAGAAGCGAGCGCAGACAACGAGATGAGCGGTCAAGCCTGACAATGATTTGCACTACTACCTTCCGCCTATACTAAGCGCGAAAAGGCGATGCTGTAATTTCCGTGATGGTTCGCAGTCGAACTGCGTATCGAAAAGCGCAAAAGCGCATCAGCGCCCAACGGGCGCGCAAAGCAACATCACGGAGGGAATCATGACCTTTGGAACGAGGGGCTTCTTGGCCGGCATTTCGATGATCGCGATGCTCGGCGCCGGCACGATTGGCGTTCACGCCAACGATTCACTGCTCAAAGCGCAATCCGATGCCAATCAATGGGCGGTCGCGGGCCACGATTACGCCAACACGCGATTCAGCCCGCTCAACCAGATCAACGCCGAGAACGCCGGCAAGTTGTCGCTTGCCTATTCGTTCTCGCTTGCATCGCTGCGCTCGAACGAATCCTCGCCGATCGTCGTCGGCAACACCCTGTACGTCTCGACGTCATGGGGCCCGAAATACGTCTACGCGCTCGACGCGGCGACCGGCGCGCGCAAATGGACCTACGAGCCGGAGATTCCGGACGACGTGCTGCAATACGCCTGCTGCGACGTCAACAATCGCGGCGTCTCCTATGCAGACGGCAAGATCTTCGTCGGCCGTCTCGATGGTAAGTTGACCGCGCTCGACGCCACAACGGGCAAGGCGCTGTGGACCACGAAGGTGGTCGATTACAAGCAGGGTTCGGTGATCACCTCACCGCCGCTGGTGGTGCGCGACAAGGTCATCACCGGCTTCGGCGGTGGTGAGTACGGCGTGCGCGGTTCGCTTCAGGCCTTCGACATCAACACCGGCAAGCTCGCCTGGCAGACCTATACCGTTCCGGCGCCGGAGGAGCCCGGCGGCGACACGTGGAAGGGCGATTCCGCCCAGCATGGCGGGGGCGCGGCCTGGCTGGTGGGCTCTTACGATCCCAAGACCGACACCGTGTATTGGGGCACCAGCAATCCCGGTCCGTGGAATACCGGCGTCCGCTCGACCGGCGACGGCAATTTCGGCAAGCTGACCAACCTCTACACCGCCTCGACGCTCGCGCTCGACCCCAACACCGGCAAGATCAAGTGGCATATCCAGACCACGCCCGCCGACGCCTGGGACTATGACGGCGTGAACGAGGCGGTGCTCGCCGATCTCAATATCGGCGGCAGCAACGTTCCGGCGCTGATGAAGGCGGACCGCAACGGGTTCTTCTTCGTTGCCAATCGCGAGACGGGCAAGGTTCTCTCGGCGGAGAAGTATGTCTTCTCGAACTGGGCGCAGAAGTTCGACCTCGCCACCATGCGCGCGGTCGAGGATCCCGACAAGCGTCCTGGCCCCGGCCATCCCGCCAAGGACATCTGCCCCAATCTGATCGGCGGCAAGAACTGGCAGCCGATGTCGTTCAATCCGCAGACCGGCCTCGTCTACATTCCCTCCAACAATGTCTGCATGGATTGGTCGGTGAGCGACGTCGCCTATAAGCGTGGCGTGTTCTATCTCGGCGCCGAATTCCCGACCAAGGAAGGTCCCGGCGGCTTCCTCGGCGAGCTCGTGGCCTGGGATCCCGTCAACCAGAAGAAGGTCTGGTCCATCAAGGAAGACCTGCCTTTCAACGGCGGTACGCTGACCACCGGCGGAGGCCTGGTGTTCGCCGGCAACATCCACGGCGACTTCCGTGCCATCGATGCGAAATCCGGCAATGTGCTCTGGAGCAAGAATCTCGGCTCTGGCATCGGTGCGGGCCCCGTGACCTACATGGTGGACGGCAAGCAATACGTCGCCATCGTCGTCGGCCGCACGGCGGCGCTGCCCGCGTTCCTGGGCGAGGTTGGCAAGAAGATGACGGCTGCAGCTCCCGAGGGCGGCTCGCTCTTCGTATTCTCCGTCCAGTGACGACTGGCGCGTGTATCCCAGAGGTGACGGGATACACGCGCTCTTTTCCCACAGAGTGATCGCGCCGTTGCGGCGCAGGCCGGACCTTGTCGCAACGTCAAACCAACCATGCCCAACCGCGGGAGATCAGGATGCGCTCAAATTGTTCTGGCATCGGCAATCGCAGACGTCGCGCCATCGCAGCTTTCCTTGCGTGTATCGCCGGTCCGGCGCTCGTCGTGCCGGCCGCCACGAGCCGCGCGGACGAAGTGAAGCCGTTCCGGCTGTGCGCCGACCCGACCAATCTCCCGTTCTCGAGCAACAGCCCCTCGCAACCCGGCTTCTATGTCGAGCTGGGCCAGGCGTTGGCACGGACACTCGGGCGGCCGATCGCCTATGATTGGTACAAGTCGTATTTCGGCAAGCGCACCGTCCGGGTCACCCTGCTCGGCAATCAGTGCGACGCCATGATCGGCCTGCCGCGCTCCGAGGATTTCATGGGGCCGGCCGTCATCTTCTCGAACACGATTGCGCGTGAAGGCTACGCCCTCCTGACGGCAAAGGACCGGCCGATCTCCGGGATCGACGATCTCCGGGGCAAGCGGGTCGCCGTGCAGTTCGCCAGCACGCCGCAAAACCTCCTGGCGATGCGTGACGACATCCAGAAAGTGACGGTGCTGTCGCCCGAGGAAGGCATGCAGGCGCTCGATCGGGGCGCAGCCGACGTCGCCTTTATCTGGGGACCCGTGGCCGGCTGGCTGAACAAGACCGTCTACCAGGATCGCTATCGGCTTCAGCTCACCGAAGGCGAAGGTCTGTCGTGGGACGTCGCGATCGGCTTCGCGAAGGCCTCGACGGAACTGCGCGACCAGATCGATGCGGTCTTGCCGGACCTCGAGCGTACCATCGCCGATCTTAAGGTGAAGTATGGCCTGCCGACCGGTCAGCCGCTCCGCTTCAGCGCCGTGCAGACCCCACTGGGAACCACGACTGGAGCCGGCACCGGCGTGGCGCAACAGGCCAATGTTGTCGCGACCGAGACCAAGGGCGATGCGCTGGGATCTAATGTCGAAGCTGTCGGCACCGGCAAGGAGATCTTCAACGGCACCTGTGCGCATTGCCATGGTCCCGACGCGATCCAGAGCGAGCGGAAGATCGATCTGAGGCTGCTGCGCCACCGCTACGGGGACGAGATGCGCGAGAAGTTCTGGACCACGGTGCATGAGGGGCGTCCGGCCAAGGGCATGCCGTCCTGGAAAGAGGTCTTCACCGACGGCCAGTTCGACACCATCTACGCCTTTCTGCTGACGGTTCAGACCGAATCGGACGACTGAATGGTCTTGACCGGACAGCATCGGGCAGATGTTCTAAGGTCCGTTTCGCATCCATCGGCACAACCGTCCGATGGATGCGCCCGCGCGATGGACCCCGGGGAAGGCGCCATGACCAGCTTCCTGATCATCGACGATCATCCGCTGTTTCGCGAGGCGCTTGGCAATGCCGTGCGGCTGGCGCTGCCGGAGGCCCGTATTCTCGAAGCGGTGTCGATCGAGGACGCCTTGCGGGTTCTTTCGGTCGAACGGGGGATCGACCTTGCCCTGCTCGATCTCTCGCTTCCCGACGCAACCGGTTTCTCCGGCTTTCTCCGGCTGCGCGAGACCCATCCGCGCTTGCCGATCGCCATCGTCTCGAGCGAGGAGGACCAGCATGTGGTCCGCGAGGCGCTGGCGCTCGGTGCCGCCGGCTATCTGCCGAAATCCACCTCCAAGCGCGAGCTCGCGCAATCGATCGAAGGCGTGCTCGGCGGATCGGTGTCGGTGCCGAAGGATTTCGTGGCGGCGCCACAGCGGAAGCGGGCAGACAGCAGCAAGGCACTCGGGGTCAAGCTTCGCGAGCTTACCCCGCAGCAGCTTCGCGTGCTCGATCTGCTTCGTCGCGGCTATCCGAACCGGCAGATCGCGCAGGAGCTTCAACTCGCCGAATCGACCGTGAAGGCACACATCACCGAGATCCTGCGCAAGCTTGGACTGTTCAGCCGCAACAAGGCGATCGTCGAGGTCGGCAAGGTCGACTTGCCGGATCCGCGGCAGCGGCCGCACGCAAGGATCGATCGGGGGAGGCCGCAATGAGCGGCCTGTCCGATTTGATCTGGATCAAGCCGGTTTGCGCCGGAGGCCGCATGCTCGCCGGCCTGACGACTGACTTCGGTGACGAGCTGGGAACGGCCCAAACCTGATGCGGTTTCTGATTGTCGAAGATCATCCGCTGTTTCGCGAGGCGCTCGAGGGAGCGCTGCAAATGGCGACGCCGGATGCCGACATGCTTCAGGCCACCTCGATCGACGGTGCGCTCGACCTGTTGGCGTCGAGATTCGACATCGACCTCATTCTTCTCGACCTGTCGATGCCGGGGACGACGGGACTGTCCGGCATCATCCGCATCCGCAAGGCGTTTCCGCGCATTCCCGTGGTCATCGTGTCGGGGCACCAGGACGCGCAGATCATCTCGGGCGCATTGTCGCTCGGCGTCTCCGGCTACATTCTCAAGTCCTCGTCCAAGCAGGAGCTGGCGCATGCAATCAGCGAAGTCGTGCGCGGCGCAGTCTGTCTGCCGGCTGCGTTTCGCGCGCTGGCCCGCCCCCAGCGGTCGCCGCTCGCGGCCCAGGAGCTCCTGAAGCGGCTTCACGATCTGACGCCCCAGCAATTGCGTGTCCTCGAGATGCTCAAGCGCGGCCTGCAGAACAAGCAGATCGCTTTTGAGCTGAAGATCTCCGAGACCACCGTGAAGGTTCACGTCTCCGATATCCTGCGCAAACTGAATGTACTGAGCCGCACCAAGGCGATCGTCGAAATGTCGAAGATCGATTTCGCGACGCTGGCGGGCTCGGGTGCGGCCACCAAGCGCGACCGCGCCCGGACCGATCCGCAGGCCTGATGCTGCCTGCTTCGCCTCGCGCCCGATGCGGCGACAGGTGACGAACTAGCTCAGCAGGAACGACAGCAGCGCGCGCATTTCCGCCGGCCGGATCGGCTTTTTCAGCACTTCCAATCCGTAGCGGTTGGCTTCCGCCGCGGCCTTCTCGGAATAATCCGCCGTGATGATCATTGCCGGCACGTCCGAAGTCAGTTGCTGCCGGATGCGCTCGACGGCCGACAATCCGCTTTCACCGTGGTCGAGATGGAGATCGGCGATGATGGCGTCCGGCGTGCCGCCCAGCTCGCTCAAGCGCTGGGCGGCGTCCGCGGCGGATCTCGTGGTCGCGACGTCGCAGCCCCATCCTTCCAACAAGGCGGCCAGCGCCTCCGCGCCCGACGCGTCGTTCTCGATCAGCAGGATCTTGGCCCCTCCCAGACCGCCATAGTGCAGATCGGCGGGCTTCATTTCATGGAGATCGTCGCTGACATCGGCGCGATCGGCCTGCTCCAGGTCGAGCACGAATGTCGATCCCCGACCGACATGCGACGACAGCCGCACCTCGTGCCCGAGCGCCGTCGCGAAGCGGCGTACGATCGAAAGGCCGAGACCGAAGCCGGCCTGGTCGGTCGCGCTGACGTCGCCGCGCTGGAATTCCCGGAAGATCGCCTCCTGCTGGGCTTGTGCAATTCCGGGTCCGGTATCGGAGATCTGGATCGCGATGCCGTTGCCGCGCCGTCTGCATCCCATGATGACGCCGCCGCTGCTTGTATAGCGGATCGCGTTGGCGAGCAGGTTTTGCAGGATCCTCCGCAGCATCATCGGGTCGGACAGCACCGCGAGCGGCGAGCTGCGGACGCGCAGGGACAGCCCCTGCCTCCAGGCGATCGGCTCGAACTCGTTGCGGAGCTGATCGAGCAGCGGCCCGATTGCAATCGGCCGCACGTCGGGCCGGAGCGCGCCCGCATCGAGCTTGGCGATCTCCAGAAGCGAGCGCAGCAGGTCTTCCAGTGTCACCAGGGACCGGTCGACCTGGTCGATCAGCACGCCCGCTTCCTGCGACTCCATCATCTCGGTGAGTGCCGACAGGGTCAGGCGCGCCGCGTTCAGCGGCTGGAGCAGATCGTGGGTGACCGAGATCAGCACGGACGATTTCAGCGAGCTCGCAGCTTCCGCCTGCTGCTTGGCGCGGTAGAGGCCTTCGTTGGCCCGCTCGACCGAACGCAGAGCGTCCCGCAATTGATGCGTCCGGTCGCGGACCTGGTGGTCGAGCGCGATCGCGGTTTCGAACAGCGAGAACGCGTTGAGCTGCTGATCCATCGACCGCTCGACGCGGGACATCAGCGCCGCATTGATCTTCTTCAGCTTGACGGATTCCCGCCGAAGCTGCTCGATCGTTTCCCCGTCCTGCCAGGTCTCTGCCACGTCGGCTCCGTTACGTCGGCCGCCTGCCGATGGCGACGCCGGTGAAGGTCTGGTTCACGTGCATCGAGCCGAACTGTTCGCCGTAGGTATGAAAGCCGACGACGCGGTTCTGCCGGTACAGCTCGGACATTTCGCGTGAGAGCTGGTGCTGCTCGGCGTCCAGCCGGCGCAGCAGGCATTCGAAGCCGATATAAAGAGAGACATCACCGATCTGCTCACGGGTTTCCGCGAAGGCATCCTGGGTGGCTCCGACCAGGCTGCCCGAGGTTGCCGTCGTCAGCACCATGCCCTCGTCGATCGCGCAGAAGAAGCGCAAGGAGCCGTCGGGATCCACGCGCTGGATCGACCGTGCGTAATAGGACCCGCCGACCCGGACCAGCACCGGATGGGATGCGAAGGAGAACGGGTCGAGCTTGGCGTCGATGATTCCAACCGCACGGGAATATTCCGAGGCGGCAGGCTCCGCGTTCAATTCCTTGACGACCCGCTGCTCGATATCGGCCTCGGTGACCACCATCTTCTGCGCGGTCGGCTCGAAATTGTCGCATTTGAAGACGCGGAATGGCAGCGACGTGTTGAGGAGAATGAGGAGAGCCGCATCGGTGTGGGCCCTGCCGTCGAAGAACACCCAGGTCCTTTCGAAGCGCAGGCCGTCGCCGGCCGACCCGCCGACGATCGGGATATTGTCGAGCGAGGCGTAGATGGCGGACATCACGGCCTCTTCGCGGCGGCACATGCCGTCGATCAGCACCAGGCCGAACGGGTTGCCGCCGCTGACCTCCGAGGTGGCCCGCAGCAATTCGTGGCGAAGCTCGCTGCCGATCCGGCGGCCGTCCTCGACATGGAAATTAGCGAGATTCAGGATCGGCCGGACCACGGCGCTGAAATCGGCCCGGCTGAACGTCAGCGCGACAACGCTGTTCTCGTCCCAGCCGTCCGGCGCCAGTTCGCCAGCTGTCGTGCAGCCGCAGACCGGCGTGTCCGCGAAATGTCTCGTGATCTCGGCGATGAACCGATGGGGATCGTAGCGGGGAGAGAGGAAGACCAGGACCAGGGCCAGCTCGTCGGACGGAAGCTGGGCGACGAGCTCGGCAACGGCGTCATCGACGGTCGGAGCTTTCGATTTCGCGACCGCAACGCCGGACGAACCGTCAAACCGAAGATCGGCCTGCCCCACTTCGTTTCTCTCCTCAAGGACGCGCTTGGTCTGTTGCCAAGATCTTCCGTCAAGTGCCGAAAACAGTAGGGCTTTTTCGCTCTAGCCGCAACAAAGCCGCGCGGTACCCGGTTCGGACCGGAAGCTGCCGAGCTGGCGCTGGTACAGCCGTTGATTGCGAGCCGGGAGGAATTTACCACCCCTTATCAATTCTGCCCTAGTTTTGCGCAGTCGGATCTGGGGACAGGGCGCCCCCGGATCAGGGCTGAATGAAAATGGGGGTGGGAATGTCCGGGCGTATCGCGTCGCCGTCGAAGCGCACAATATTTCCGACTCTCAGGTTCCGCGCCAAGATCATCCTCGGTTTTGCCGTCGTGCTGGCGATCTCCGCCGGCAGCATGGCCTTCTCCTATTTCGGCTTCGAGCGCGTTTCGGAAGGCGTCGGATCCTACCGTAGCAGTGTCTCGGAGGCCGATCTTGCCCGCAATATCGATCGCGAACTGCTCGGCTATCGCTCCGCCGCCCGCTACTTCGTGGTGACCGGTAAGGAGGACGACGCCAAGGCGGCGCTGGACGCCGAGGCCAGCCTGAAGAACGCCATCGATCAGGCGGTCAAGAATGCCAGGAAGCCGGCGCGGCTGGAGAGCCTCAACAAGCTCGCCAAGGAGTTTGCCAATTTCTCGGCGACCTTCGCCAAGATCTTGCAGGCCAAGCGCGACAGCGCGCTGCTGGTCCAGAATCAGCTTCAGCGCAACGCCAACCTGCTGAAATACAAGCTGGACGACGTCGGCAACAACGCCTCCGACTCCGAGGCGCAGGCGATCGAATTCGGCACCAAGCAGGTCAACGCCCAATTCCAGACCGCGAGTGCGGCCGCAAGCAATTTCATCCTCAACTCCGACCAGGCTGTCGGAGCCAGTGCGATGGCGCGGCTGAAGTTCGTCGAGAACTCGCTCGGCGCGGTCTATTCCATGGACGACAAGATCGTCACCGGCCTGAAGGAGGCAAAAGCGTTTCTCAGTGCTTATCGCGAGGCGCTGGAGAAGCTGATTGCGCAAGCCAAGCTGGTCGACGACCTCGTCACCGAGATGAGCGGTTCGGCCGGTGCCATCCTGCAAGGCGCCACCGCCATGAAGGCGGACCTCGTCGCCGAACAGCAACGGCTGGACTCGGAATCGGAAGCGACCATCGGGCAGACCGAGCACCTCGTTCTGATCCTCGCCATCGGCGGCACGCTGCTGGGCGTGGTTCTCGCCTTCCTGCTCGGCACGGGCATCTCGCGTCCGATGATCGCGATGTGCAAGGCGATGCGCGAGCTGGCCTCGGGTAATTTCGACGTCGTGCTGCCGGGTCTCGGCCGCAAGGACGAGATCGGCGAGATGGCCGGCGCGGTCGAGGAGTTCAAGGTTCAGGCGGTGGCCAAGGCCGAGCGCGATGCCGCCGCCAGCGAGGTCCAGAATCGGGAGCAGGCCGCCAGCCGCCGCGCCGAGCTGATTCGTTTTGCCGACGATTTCGAGAGCGCGGTCGGCGCCATCGTCTCCAACGTCTCGGCCTCGGCCGTGCAGCTGGAATCGGCGGCCTCGACGCTGACCCGG
>NZ_JXDL01000001.1:4689601-4691775 GCF_001590795.1 Bradyrhizobium sp. AT1 | reverse complement strand
AGCGCTCAATGCCACCATCGAGGCGGCGCGCGCCGGTGAGGCCGGCCGCGGCTTTGCGGTGGTTGCGAGCGAAGTGAAATCGCTGGCGAGCCAGACCGCGAAGGCGACCGACGAGATCTCCTCGCACATCACCGGCATGCAGGGCGCCACTGCCGAATCGGTTGCCGCGATCAAGGAGATCGGGGCGACCATCGGCCAGATCTCGTCGATCTCGACCTCGATCGCGAGCGCGGTGGAGCAGCAGGGCGCGGCAACGCAGGAGATCGCGCGCAGCGTCCAGACCGTTGCACAGGGCACCCAGACCGCGGCCACCGACATCGGCCAGGTCAACCGCGGCGCCGCCGAGACCGGCTCGGCCTCGGAAGAGGTGCTGCACTCGGCCAAGACGCTGTCATCCGAAAGCACCCGCCTGCGCGCCGAGCTCGACCGCTTCATGGGGAATATCCGGGCGGCGTAAGCTCGCTCGGTTCGTTGCCAGTTATACGCTGCGCTGCTGCTCCACTCTCCGCCGTCGTCCTGGACAAGCCCGCCCTCAAGGCGCGCTCCGATCCGGGCCCCCTAAATCCCGGCAGTGATCGTGGAGCGACCCCGGCCACTCCGAGTCTTCGCCCAACACGATCCTGGGGCTATGGGTACCGGATCAGCGCTCCGCTTGGCTGCGCTTGTCCGGGACGACTGCGGAGCTTGGCGCGGCACCAATTGTAACGGCGCGGGAAAGCGCCCCTTAACAATTCCCTGCGTCATCTAACCGCCAGTTGCGGCGTCGCAAATTTACCACAGCTTATCCTTTGCCAATTACCGTACGGACGAGTCAGGAAGCGGGCTGCTTCCGGGCTGCGCCTGGTTTTCCGCGAATGGAATGGGGTGGGGGAATGTCGGTCAAGTCGAAGTCGAGCCAATCGAAGCTGCCAACGTTGCGTTTTCGTGCAAAGATCATCCTCGGCTTCGTGGCAGTGCTAGCCATCCTCGCCGTCAGTATGGCTTTCGCCTATTTCGGCTTCGAGCGGATTGCCGGCGCCGTCGCCTCCTACCGAACCAGCGTGTCGGAAGCCGACCTCGCGCGGACGGTCGACCGCGAACTGATCGCCTATCAAGGACTGGCGCGGGCCTATACCCTGACCGGCGCGGCCGAGGACGAGACCGCGGCCAAGGCGGCTGAAGAGAATCTGAGGAGTGCGATCGCCAAGTCGATGTCCGCCACGACCGGGGCTGCCCGACGCGAGGAGGTCGGCAAGCTCGAGGCCGAGTTCCAGCGCTTCACGAAAGTGTTCGGAGAGATCATCACGCTGACGCGTGAGAACAACAAGATCGCGGCCGATGAGCTCAACAGCGTCGGCAACAAGATCCGCTTCAAATTCGACGATCTCGCCGATACGGCCGCGCTGGCGGGGCTGTCCTCGGTCCAGACCACGGCCAAGGACATCACCTCGCAATACCTCGCGGTCTCCACCTCGGTCGGCGCTTTCGTCGCCAAGCCGGAGCCGAAGACCGCCGATGGCGTGATCGCGCGCGTCAAATTCCTGGAGACGCTGCTGGTCTCGATCTATGCGAACGATCAGAAGATCACCGACCGCGTAACGGAGATCGGCAACCTCCTGAAGCAGTACCGCACCTCCTTCACCAAGCTGTCGGAGAACGTGAAGATCATCGTCAAGCTGAACGGCGAGATGACCAAGACGGCGGCGGGCATCCTCAAGCTCTCGGGCGAGCTGCGATCGGAGCTGACCGCCGATCAGCAGCGCATCGAAGCGAGCGCCAATGCGACGATCGTGGATACCGAGCGGCTGATGGTGATGTTGGCGCTCGGCGGCCTCGCCATCGGCGCTGTGCTCGCCCTGATGCTCGGCAACGGCATCTCGCGTCCGATGATCGCGATGTGCAAGGCGATGCGCGAGCTGGCCTCGGGTAATTTTGACGTCGTGCTGCCGGGTCTCGGCCGCAAGGACGAGATCGGCGAGATGGCCGGCGCGGTGGAGGAGTTCAAGGTTCAGGCCGTGGCCAAGGCCGAGCGCGATGCCGCCGCCAGCGAGGTCCAGAACCGGGAGCAGGCCGCCAGCCGCCGCGCCGAGCTGATCCGCTTTGCCGACGATTTCGAGAGCGCGGTCGGCGCCATCGTCTCCAACGTCTCGGCCTCCGCCGTGCAGCTGGAATCGGCGGCCTCGACGCTGACCCGC
>NZ_JXDL01000001.1:4595896-4689225 GCF_001590795.1 Bradyrhizobium sp. AT1 | reverse complement strand
GGCGCTCAATGCCACCATCGAGGCGGCGCGCGCCGGTGAGGCCGGCCGCGGCTTTGCGGTGGTTGCGAGCGAAGTGAAGTCGCTGGCGAGCCAGACCGCGAAGGCGACCGACGAGATCTCCTCGCACATCACCGGCATGCAGGGTGCGACGGCCGAATCGGTTGCCGCGATCAAGGAGATCGGGGCGACCATCGGCCAGATCTCGTCGATCTCGACCTCGATCGCGAGCGCGGTGGAGCAGCAGGGCGCGGCGACGCAGGAGATCGCCCGCAGCGTCCAGACCGTGGCACAGGGCACCCAGACCGCGGCCACCGACATCGGCCAGGTCAACCGCGGCGCCGCCGAGACCGGCTCGGCCTCGGAAGAGGTGCTGCACTCGGCCAAGACGCTGTCATCCGAAAGCACCCGCCTGCGCGCCGAGCTCGACCGCTTCATGGGGAATATCCGGGCGGCGTAAAGGCTGCGAAAGGAACGCGTAGGGTGGATTGGCGAAGCGTAATCCACCACCTCGAATCGAGCGTCGAGAGTTAAGGGGTGGGTTACGGCTTTGCCTAACCCACCCTACTGATCTCGCTCCCGCCCGAACGCCCGCTTCAGCTCGACCTTCGCCTTTTCCAGACGCGATCGCTGCGTCTTCGGCAGCGTCTTGCCGGCGCGGTTGATGTAGAAGGTCAGCATCGACAGCGCCGAGCGATACGCTCCCGCCTTGCGGCGTGAACTGTGCTCGGCCGAGCGCTTCAACGAGGCCGCGATCTCCTTCGCGCTGGTCAGCTTGAACACGCCTTGCTTGAGGTCGAGCGCGTCGCTCTGCTTCGTCACGCGCTGCGACCAGCGTTTCGGCGCGCCGCGCTTGGGGCTCTTGCGCACCGTCCTGGGGCGCCTTGCGCTGGTCTTCTTGCGCGCGCCTGTCTTTCGCGAATGTGTCGTCTTTCTGACCTGAGCCATGCGTCAACTCCTTGTAGCTCCGTCGGAAACGGATGTTGTTGGAGGGTGTTCCTCCGGGAACCGGGCCACGTGGCGAACGTTGTCGCAGGTGGCAGGCGGAATGCCGCACCCCTCATGATCGGATCGACCCCGTCCACGTCATGTGAACCGGGGCCGCTTCCATTGGTCAGACCCAACGCGATGGAATTGCAGCAACGCCCAGCCCTGAATGATGGACCTGCGATCTCGGCCGCGGCGACCGATCGCATCGTCGAGACCAGCATTCCTTCGCGCCTCGACGCGCTGCCCTGGAGCGGCTTTCACACCCGCGTCGTGCTCGCATTGGGCATCACCTGGATCCTGGACGGGCTCGAGGTGACGCTGGCCGGCGCGCTCTCCGGTGCTCTGAAGCAGAGCACGTCGCTGCATTTCTCAAATCTCGATCTCGGCATTGCCAATTCCGCCTATCTCGCCGGTGCCGTGCTGGGCGCGCTCGGCTTCGGTTGGCTCACCGACCGCATTGGCCGCAAGAAGCTGTTCTTCATCACGCTCGCGCTCTATCTCTCGGCGACGGCAGCGACCGCGCTGTCATGGAATGTCACGAGTTACGCGCTGTTTCGTTTCCTCACGGGTGCCGGCATCGGCGGCGAATACACCGCGATCAACTCGACCATCCAGGAGCTGGTGCCGGCGCGCTATCGCGGCTGGACCGATCTCGTCATCAACGGCAGTTTCTGGATCGGCGCCGCGATGGGTGCGGTCGCGGCCATCGTGCTGCTCGATCCCGCCGTGATCGCGCCCGATCTCGGCTGGCGTCTTGCTTATCTCATCGGCGCCAGCATCGGTCTCGTCGTGCTCCTGATGCGAATGTGGATTCCGGAAAGTCCGCGCTGGCTGATGATCCATGGCCGTCCCGATCAGGCCCATGCGATCGTCGACGAGATCGAACGCTCCGTGATCGGACATCGGCAGGACACGAGCGCGGCGCGCTTCACCAAGATCCGCCTGAAGATGCGCGATCACACGCCGATCCGCGAGGTCGTGCACACGCTGTTCTCGATGTATCGGCAGCGTGCGCTGGTCGGCCTCGTGCTGATGAGCGCGCAGGCGTTCTTCTACAATGCCATCTTCTTCACCTTCGCGCTGGTGCTGACCGATTTCTACGGCATCAGCGCCGGAAATGTCGGCTGGTACCTGCTGCCTTTTGCGGCCGGCAATTTTCTCGGACCGCTGCTGCTCGGCCGGCTGTTCGATACGCTGGGACGCCGCACCATGATCATGTTCACCTATGGCATGTCGGGCCTGCTGCTGGCGGTCTCGGGCTATCTGTTCTCCATCGGCGTGCTCACCGCGCAGGGGCAGACCATCGCCTGGATGGTGATCTTCTTCTTTGCCTCCCCGGCCGCGAGCGCGGCCTATCTCACCGTCAGCGAGACCTTTCCGCTCGAGGTTCGCGCGCTGGCGATCGCAGTGTTCTATGCGGTCGGCACCGGCATCGGCGGCGTGATCGGGCCGGCGCTGTTCGGCGCGCTGATCGACACGGGATCACGCACCAGTGTGTTCGCCGGCTATCTGCTGGGGGCGGCACTGATGATCGCAGCGGCGATCGTGGGATGGCGGTACGCCTTCGCCGCCGAGCGAAAATCGCTCGAACAAATCGCTCGGCCGCTCGCTTCTATGGAGTAGACTGATGAAGTTGGAACTTGCAGACATGGCGTTGGACCAGAAGCGCACCATGCCCGACGACGATACCCCCGATGCTGTGCCGGTGCCGCATGCGCTCGTGCCGCATCTCGACGAGACCGCAATCCTGCTCGACATCGACGGGACCCTGCTCGATCTGATGCCGACCCCGCGCGAGGTGTGGGTGCCGCCGGGCTTGTCGGACACGCTGAACAAATTGACCGAGCGCACCTCCGGCGCGCTGGCGCTGGTCAGCGGCCGCTCGCTCAACGACATCGATCTGATCTTCGCGCCCGACGTGTTTCGCGCCGTCGCCGGCCACGGCGCCGAGATGCGGCTGTCGGTCGACAATGAGGCCGACGCCGTGCACGCGCCGCCGCTGGACAAGGAGCTGAAGCGGCGGCTGGCGGCCATCGCCAAGCTTTCGCCCGGCATATTGCTCGAGGACAAGGGCTATTCGCTCGCGCTGCATTACCGCCTCGCGCCGCATGCGGAGAAGGCGATCTACGAATCCGTCTCGGTGATCCGCGCCGACCTGCCCAATGCGCCGATCGAGGTGCTGCCCGGCAAGTTCGTCTGCGAGATCAAGCATTCCGGATTCACCAAGGCGACCGGCGTGCGCGAATTGATGAAGCGGGAGCCTTTCAAAGGACGGCGCCCGATCTTCATCGGCGACGACGTCACCGATGAAACCGTCTTCGCGATCATGCCTGATATGAACGGGCTTGCCTTCTCCGTCGGCCGCCGGGCCTTGGGCGTGAACGGTCATTTCGATGCGCCGAGCGACGTGCGTGCGTTCCTGGCCCGGCTGCTCGATCCAAGGTAAAAGCAAGGCCGCGCCACGCCGCAGACATGAAGCTCCGGAGACGGCGCCCTCGCGCGCCGCAACGCGTGCTGCGCAACATCGCCCGAAGAGTTGTCTTTGCAGTGAAAATGCCGGTTCCCACGAGCAAAACCAGTTGCAACGCGCGCGCCCGATTTTGGTTTCAATTGGTTGAAACGATGACAGGAACCATATTGATGAACGGCAGTTAAACGGGGTGGAATGAAACAGGAGGGGACGACCTGTGAACTTAGTCGTCGTTTCGAATCGCGTCGCGCGCGGCAAACCTAACGAGCCCATGACGGGCGGCCTCGCAGCGGCCTTGTTGCCGGTGGTGGAACACTCGGGCGCGATCTGGGTGGGATCGTCGGGCCGGGTGCGTGACGGCCATCAGAAAGAACCGTTTGCCGAGATCGAAGCACTGGGAACGGGCGCGATTGCGACGCTGGATCTGCCGGCAGCGCATTATGGCGGCTATTACGAAGGCTTCGCCAATTCGGCACTGTGGCCGGCATTGCATTCGCGCAGCGATCTGATCCGCGTCTCGCGCGAAGATTATGTCAGCTATCGCGAGGTCAACGCCTTCATGGCGCGCGCCTTGATGCGATTCCGGAAGACAAAGACCGCGTTCTGGGTGCAGGATTATCACTTCCTCGCGCTCGGTGCCGAGCTGCGCGATCTCGGTGTCGACGATCCGATCGGCTTCTTCCTGCATACGCCCTGGCCGGTCACTGCCGTGATGCAAGGCGTGCCCAATCATCGCGAGCTGATCACGGCGATGCTGGCCTACGATCTGCTCGGCTTCCAGACCAACGACGATTGCGAGAACTTCCTCGGCTATGTCAGCGGCGAGCTCGGCCTCACCGTCGAGGACGGCGTTGCGATCTCGCAGCATGGCCGCACGCGCTGCGAGGTGTTTCCGATCGGCATTGATGCGGACAAGTTCGCCGCCTATGCCGCGAAATCGGCGTCGCATCCCGATGTGTCGCGGTTGCGGCGCAGCCTCAACGGCGAGCGCCTCGCGATCGGCGTCGACCGCCTCGATTATTCCAAGGGCCTCGTCAACCGCATCAGCGCATTCGACCGGCTGTGGACCGAGCAGCCGCAATTTGCGCGCAGCATCTCCCTGCTTCAAATCGCCAATCCTTCGCGCGGCGCGATCGAGGCCTATGGCAATCTTCAGAGTGAGGTCGCGCGTCTCGTCACCGACGTCAACGGCCGCCACGGCGAGGTCGACTGGACGCCGATCCGCTATTTGAACAAGGGTTTCAGCCAGGCCGTGCTGGCGGGCCTCTATCGCACCGCGCAGGTCGGCGTTGTGACGCCGCTGCATGACGGCATGAACCTCGTCGCCAAGGAATATGTCGCTGCGCAAAACCCGGCCGACCCCGGCGTGCTGGTGCTGTCGAAATTCGCGGGCGCTGCCAACGAGCTCGAGACTGCCTTGCTCGTCAATCCGCACGACATCGACGGCATGGCGCGCGCGATCGCGGTCGCGGCCGCCATGCCGCTCACCGAGCGCAAGATGCGCTGGGATGCGATGATGAAGAAGCTGCGCGGCCACACCATCCAGCAATGGTCGGCCGACTTCGTCGCGGAGCTGGAGAAGTGCCGAACCGAGAAGGCTGCGGAAGCGCCGCTCGCAGCACAGCCGCCGCAAGCGCTGCGCTGGCTGAAATCGGCAATCTCGGGCGTGCGGTTGATTTAGATCTTCTCCTCGCCCCATTCTTACGGGGAGAGGTTAAGAGGAAACATTCAATAGCAATACGACACGCCGTCCAGGATCGCGCATTGCCGCTTGTTCGGCGCGTTGGGATCATCCATCGGCACCATGCCCTTGCCCTGGCCGACGAACACGCCGGGCCCGACATGCACCGAACTCTTGTTGCCGATGGTCACGCTTGGGTGCGGCGTCGAGCTCGAGCGCGTCCCGTCTGGCCAGATGATCGCATCCCCGGACAGCACCCCGCGCCGCCCGTCGTCGCAGCTCACATCGACGCCCTGCCGGGTACAGACCTGGGCCAGAGCCGGCACGGCGAAGGCGGGGACAAGGACCGATATCAGGCTCAGCATGGCGATGGTGTTGCGGATGGTCATGGCGTCCCCGGTCATGGTTGGCGTCCTCGCGTGAATCGTCGCGCCAAACCTGCCACGGGTTCAGCCGCCAGGCCGTTCGGGGCGTGGGCGCCGCCAGATATTATCTCGTAAATACAATGGGTTGCGGAAAATTTCCGCGATTTCCCCGCGATCCCTTGCAAAATCATCGGCGCCCCTTCAAGAGAAGGCGCTCCGGAGAGATGGCCGAGTGGCTTAAGGCGCACGCTTGGAAAGCGTGTGTGCGGGAAACCGTACCGTGGGTTCGAATCCCACTCTCTCCGCCATATTTGGTCAAAGTGTCCGGAAATCGGCTTGCTCTCGGGCTTGGGCCGAATTCTGCCCATACTCCCACCCATACTGAACAATCAGGCCAAGGCCCTGGGGAGTGCGTTCCGCGATCTTGGCGGGTTGTCGGCGGACCTTTTGGAAGCATTTGACTTCCTTTTTGGAAGCAGCCCGACCAAATCGGTGCAGGCTATCAATACTCTCAAAGGATTAGGGGAGGAGACTTTGTTTCAATTCTACTGGGCTCGCGGAAGCCTCTGCGGGCCGGTCGGAGTGTCTGATGCTGAGCACGACGAGTCGCTCAACTCCGATAGTGTTAGCAGCCCAGCCCTTCCTGCATTGAGCGCCGCTCTACTTAAGCCAAAGTCGAACCTCACGGAAAGACGTCGGTCGCGGTGGTTGAGTAATAAGTCAACCTCGGAGCTCGGTCGGCCAAAGGCGTTTGTGGATTAGAAACGCTTGGGCGGTTTCCGCGGCTTTGCGGACCCCGGTGGCGGCGCTTTCATACGATGTCCAGAAGTGTTCGTCAGTGCCTTTTCCAACGAGCTGTTTGAAGATCTGGTCATCAGAAGGGGCGCCTGGGCCGGACGGTCCTATTAGGGGCACGACATCGCTCAATTGACGGAAAGCGCCCAGCGAGACGATCTCATCATGATCAATCGTCGTCTCTTTGAGCACAACTTCCTCTTGCGCGCCTTGCCATCGATTGATGCCGCGGAACTCCTTACCAAGCCGTTCAGCCGTGGCTCTCACAGTTTCCATGAAGTCGCGATCGTCATAGACCGTATTCAAATTAAGTACGATGTCATCGGCGGCCGGCTTTCGGGCGAAGATCATCATGACTTTCTTCCGATCCTGATCTTCTTCACGAAATTTTTTTGCGACTTGTTGCGATATCGTCCAGGAGGACACCTCTTCCCGGATAGCTCCCACGGCCAAGCCAATTCCGAGAAGCGCATTAAGGCGCACCTGCCGGAAAACGACTGAGGGTCGCGCGCGGTACTCTGGGGGTAAATGACGGCTCAACTCCTGAAGTCGCCGTGCTTTACGCGCCTTGTCTTTCGACCCAGCTTGCCAACGGTCGATCGCACGAATAAGTGCTTCAGGGTAGCGATCAATTCGAACGGTCATCTAATCGTCCAGTTGTTTAGAACTCAGCGCTTTCCGCACCCCAACGCCTCATTCAGAGCGGGCCGGGTGACTTAGGTTCACCAACCCTGACGCATCCAGGCGTCGAGATCGCGGGACGATAGGACCTGTTCTGTGTATTCCCAGTCGAGTCCGTGATCGTCCATGTCCTGGTTGTAGCGAAGCTCCATCGGCGGCTTTGTCATCTCAAATCGTTGCGAAAAATTCACAACGGCAGATCGATCCTGGAGGATCGCTGCGATCCATTCGTCCTCAAAGGCGTCCGGGAGTTGGCCGAGAACCGAGAAGATATCTCCGAATCGATTCGAAAGCGCGGTGTAGACGTCATCCTCGACGGTGCCGGCATAGCGTAGGTTCAGAACGTGCACGTTATCGCGGACCTGACCGATCCGCTGCACCCGCCCCTTGCGCTGTTCCAACCGCGAGGGGTTCCAGGGCATATCGACATTCACTTGAGCGCCGAGACGCTGAAGGTTCAGACCCTCGCAAGCGGCGTCGGTGGCGCAGACCAGCCTGATCTCTCCATCTTGAATACGCCGCTTGATCTGCTCGCGCGTCGCCGTCCTGCGCTCTCCACCACGCGCGACGAACGATGCCGCACCGCCAGCATAGAGAGCGACCGGCTCGTCGGGAAAGGCGTCGCAGAGCGCGTCCAGCACCCATTCGGCAGTTGTCCGATACTGGCTAAAGATGATCGCGCCATTGTCCTCAAGCCACCGCCGCTCTCGTAGGAAATGTAAGATTACCTGTACTTTTGGATCTACATCCGAACCGTCTATCACAGCAGAGAGATTGCGCTCGACCTCGCGCAAGTATTGAACCTCTTGCGGATCGGGAGGCGCGGTCTCGCGGGGTTCACCCTCGTCGCCAATTTCGTCTTCTGACAGGAGCGGTTCATCGATGCGACCAAGCAGGAGCTTGGCGGTCTCCAACCCTGCTAAGGCAGAGGAGCCGATTCGCCGTAGCAGAATTGTCTTCAAAAAGCCCGCGCCGGGGCATCGTTGCGCGTAAAGTTGGCTGAAGGCCTCCGCTGCCTCGTAGGCGGCTTGGAAGGCGAAGCTCATCTGGAGCCCATCACCATCGAACAGCGCGGCCGGCAATCCATCGTCCCCTCGCGGGTGCACTATCACCCCTACGCGCTTCAATAGCCCCTCGGCCTCCAGCATAGGTCTCGTACGGCGTACGACGCGGCGGACGATCGGATTGTGCCGCTCGGCTAGGGTGCGGAAGTCGTTCAAGAACTCCGTACGAATATCGGCGCTCAGCTCGTCATAGCGAGGGCCGAGCACCTCGCGCGACGCCAGGCCTGAGTCGCTGCGAATGTCACGAAAGACCGTATGTTCGGCTCCGGGAGGCAAAGGATTGCGGAAAAGGCCCCATCTGTTTGTATCGTTCGTCGGCCACGCTCGATTGCCGGTGAGGAAGCGGATTGACTCTTCGCGAACCCATTCTCCGCCATCGAATGGGGTGCCGAGCACCTGCGGTGCCCCTTGCCCCAAACCCATCAGCAAATCCCAGAGTTCGACGGCATTGAGCTGGATCGGGGTCGCAGTACCAAGGATCACGTTCGTAGCTTCGCGCGCGATCGTCCGTAGGAACGTGAGCAGGTTGTTCGGCTTCGGCGCGTCGCGGCCGTTCTGGCCTCGCGAGGCTCGCGCCTTGTGCGCTTCGTCGAGAATGACGACGCCGAACCGCTTCCGCGCCAGAGCGCCGCGCTCGGCTTCGTCATCGCCGTTGACGATGAGGCCGGTCGAAATGATGCCGACGCGCCAAGGGCATTTCGCCGCGAAACTCGGGTCGCCCTTTTGGGTCAGCGGTCGACGCTCGCTGTCAAGCCAGCATTTCTTCGTCGTCGACCAGACCGCCGCCGGTACACCGAGCTTATCCTCGAGCTCTTCCTGCCACTGCCAGATCAGGGTGGCCGGTGCGAGGATAAGCACAGGCTTGTCATCGAGCAGTGAGAGCACCAGGGCTGCCGCCGCCATGGACAAGGTCTTGCCGAGACCCACGTCGTCGGCGATCAGGTACCGTGCCTTCCCATGCAGACGCCAATCCTCGACGCAGGTCTGGACGAAACGCTTCTGCCAAGGACGCAATATCTGTCCGCCCTTGTAAATCGGCCGTTCGGCCAGCACCGCTTCGATTGGCACGCTGCCGTCCACAACGCGGGCGGCCTCGATCGAACGATATTCGATCCGGCTCGCCATCGCCGCAACGTGCCTAACTACGGCATCGGGCAGATCTACGCCCTGACGCCAAAAATGCTCGAATTCGTCCCGGACCCATTGGGCGGCGGCGGCATCCTCATCGCCCCAAAGGATTTCGTAGGCGTGCCGGAAGCCCGAGGCGCTGTCATTGACGCTACCGACGAAGGAATAGACCCGCCCATCGGCATGTTCGATCACGCCCGCCTTGCCGTGAACGAAAACGTTGTTCGCATCGCGCGGCACGACCCGCACCTTCATCCGTCCCGAGGAGAGAAGGTCGTGCAGCCGCCGGTAGCGTTCGCGCGCAAGGAGGAGATCGAGCCCATCCTCAGTCGATTGCCAGGATGAGACGAGTGAGCGCGCCAATGCTTCCTGACCGTCGCGGGCAGCCTTAGCGACCTTTACATCGAAGGGGTCGAGATCGCCGTTGCATACAACCCTGATCTCGCCAACTCTCTCAAGAGCCTCACCGACGACTTCAAGCAGCGAGGATCGGAAGTAACCGGCGATGCGTAGGTACCGCGACGCACCCGAAAGGCGCGCGGTCAGAACCGGCCCGAGCGCTTCGCGTCGTGAGGAATGGCGCTCGATTGCCATCCCTTACATCCTATCGAGCTTCAGCGCTTCCGCAAGCTCGTGGGCGGCAACGCTTTCCTGGGGTCGGCTGCGATTCGTTTTTAGAGCGACGTAGCTGGAAAGCGCGATCAGCTTCTGGCGACGCTGCCAGTAATCGGCAGCATATTCGGTCTTGAGGATCGTGACGCCGCGCTTAGGGTCCAGCGTGCCGCCTTCCATCGTCTTCCAGATGGCGAACAGGACTTGCCGAAGCTGGGAGGCCGCGAAACCTTCGCCGGAGGCTCCGTGGTCGGCCAGCATCCGGCCCTTGAGGTCCCCGGCGCCGGCAAGCGCAGCGGCGTTGGCGGTGGTTGATGCCATTAGGTCGGCATAGCCGCCGAAGGCGAAACTCCTGGCGAAGTTCTGGAAGTCAGCAACTTTGGCGGAGCCCTTCGCTTCCATGTCGAGCATGCGGACGTAGAAGCGCTCGGGCGTTCTCAGGTCGCGCCACATCTCGCGCGGGAAGCCCTCCGGCACGAGCAGGTTGTTGGCGACGCTCTCTGCATAGCCAATGAGTTCGCGCAACATCGTTGTCTCGCCCTTAGCGAGCTTGCGGTAGAGGTCGCGGTCGAGCGGCTGACGATCGATAGTGGAGTAGGCAGTGACGGCCTTGAGAGCAGCGGCATAGGCTGCAAGTGTTAAGTCGCCATCGGTATAAAGTGTCTCTGCGTGGGCGCGTTCATGCCAACTATCGTCGAGGGCAGTGAGGCGGGCGAGCTGCTCGGCGACAGCTTCCTCGATCTCGGCTTCGATCTCCATGCGCCGGGCGTTGGCTTCGTTCAAGCGCTTGCGCAGCACTAGGCAGACGGTGCCCTGGACGTAGTTGCCTTCTTTCAGCGCGCTCTCGGTCTCGGTGACGACGTTCCAGGCGGCGGTGACGGAAAGGCCGGCCGCCCAAAGGATGGCGCCGAGGTCGGCCCAGACACCTGCGTCCTGATGGGTAAACATCACCACCTGGAGGCCGTTGTCCGGCATGTGGCGGGTCATGGCTGCATAAGCGGCAACCATGTCGCGGCGGAACTGCTCGTCTTTGCCCTTGATGGCTAGATCACGCCGCGAGTCCCAGGTCCATTGATCGAACGGCGGAGGCGGGTTTTTGCGTAGCCAAGCGATGAAGAATTCGGTGATCTCGTGATAATTGACCGCGTCGGCGTACGGGGGGTCGGTGACGAAGATGTCTGAATTTGCTCCAATGGCTTGTGCCGGACCAGTCTGAATCTGACGATCACGCGAAATGGGAAAACTGAAGCCATCAATCTCAAAAATAGACTTGAGATCGGAAAATGCTCTTTCAGCGTAGTTGTAGAACGTGTTGAGCGCCTGATTACTAAACACCATGGCGGGAAAGTCGCCGTTTGGGGCGACGCCTGGTTTCCCGGGGCTTCCGACTGCCCAGCGCGTTAAGCGGGATGTGAAGTTAAAGACTGCGCTTAATGGAATCAGGCTCGCCGGTTCGCTTGAACGTTGTCGGAACAGCGCCAAGATCAAAATGTGCCTGGGATTGAATATGTTGACCCAATGCGTCCAGCCCCTTGTGCGGATCGGTTCGTCCGTTTTTTCACCGGGCGTGATCATCGTATCGGGCGCTAGGCCCTGGTCCTGCCAACGCGATAGATTTTGGCGCACGATTGTTTCAACTTCGCGCTCGCGGAGGAGATCGTCATCTGTCACAGCAGCGAAGAATGTCTCTGGCCGAGCTCGGCCAACGCTATCCTTGGTGATCCACTGGATGCAGTAGAGTCGCTCTTGGAAGATGTCATCTGGTCGCGGGACGAAGTCCGACTTTTCCCAGAGTCGTAGGCGGTTGCGCGTTTCGCCTTCCGGGTCCCGATAATCGCCTCGGATAGTCTTGATCTCGACGCCCGACCGCTCCGGGTTCATTGGATGGACAAGGCGCCCATCTCGCACCGTCCCCTCCGCCGCTTCGGCCATTTCCGCCGCCGAAACGCCGGAACGAATTTCGATTTCGTAGCGCTTTGCTGCGTGGTTCGGTATGAGCTTCGCCACGACACTGCGGGTCTTGGATATGACCCAGGATGGTGCCATCGGCACCATCCAGTCAGTGCGTGGACAGCGCGTCTCCATACAATAGAGATAGGCTTTTGCCCTGTTGCCCTCGGCATCGTGCTCAATGCCAAGCCTCGTAATCTCAGCGTCGACTGCAGCAGCGATCTCACGCTGGGTGACTTCGATTTCTGCACGCCGCTCTTTCGATGCTCCGATTATGTTAAAAGCGCCCCAGGTGAGCATGCAGGCGATGGGATTGAGATCGGATGCGTAAACGTCGCAGCCTATCCGCGCCGCTTCGAAGGGGATCGACCCGCCGCCGCAGAACGTATCTGCCAGCTTCGGTCGGTGTCCGAAGCGCGATACACCCAACTGCTCGACAAGTTCGGAAAGGTTTTGTGCGGTCGTTCCGAGGCGGCGATTAATCGGGGACCAAATGGAGCCGAGGAGGTCCGACTCGTTGCACTCCTCCGGCCGGCGGACATGCTTCAGGCGCTCGGCATAGGGCAGCGTGGCGAAGGCCTCCGACACGCGCGCCTGCCTTTCGTCCTCGCTGAGATCGTCGCGCCATACGCGCCGACGCCCCCGCTCCTCTGTGACCAGTTCGGCAAAGGCTGGAAAGAGAGTGGCGAACTTCGTCGGCCCGCCATCGAAACGCCTCCCGATTGCACCGTCGTCCATCGCCATCAGTTTCAGGAAGATGTCGAGATCGCCCGCCGCGTCGTCGCTTGCCGGCAGCAGGGAGCCGAGGACCACGGCCCGCACGAGGATGAGAGGCTTGCGTCCCTTCCAATAGGAACCAAGCGCAGTTAGGGTTTGCCCCGCGCCGGCCTTGCGCTCCTTATATGCCTCTGCTGAGAGCCGCCCAACGGGAAATTGGCGCTCAATGAAGGACGGCGCATCCTTCAAAGCGAACGGCGCAAGTCCAGGCGCTGGCGTAACGATCGCGGAGGTGATGTTCATGAAAGCTTACTCGGCTGGAACGGACACGAACAGGAAACCCGGCCCATCGTTCTTTTTCGGTTTCGACTTTTTCTTCGGCTGTACGAAGCCAGTATTAACGCGCGGCTCCAGCGTGCCACGGCCCGCGACCGCGCCGAGGTGGAAAGTATCTGAGCGCGTGCCGAAGCAGAGCGCCTGTCGCAGTGCGCCGCGCCAGCCCATCCCGGCTTGATGCGCGAGGCCAGTCGCCGCAGCCGTCATTGTGTAGAGCCACCATCGCTCCTCGGGCTTCAGCCCATGCCAATTGCGGATGGCGACGGCGATCTCCTCTGGCTTCACGTCTGGCGCCTCGACTGCCCAGAGCAGCACGAGCAGTTCCTTGCCGAACAGCCTCTGCACAGCGGTCTCATCGGCGCCCCAACGTCCGGCGGGCTTGCCTTCGAGCTTCAGGCGCCGATTGAACTCAGTGCGCGCCTCGGGCGAGACCACATCCCAGACGTCGCGCGCGGCTTCACAGCGGAAAACCGTCTCCGGCGCCCATTGCGGTTCCCGGTCGCTCGGCGGGCGGCCGAATACCTCGAACACCTGCACTCTTGCATCGCGCCCCTTCGTGAGGCGCACGAGATAACCGTGCTCCTGATAGATGTCGGCGCAGTCGAAATTTGCAGGTGCAGTGGTCATTTTCACTCCTGCTTCCATTCAACACGATCGAAATCAAGGTCGAACGCATCGCAGAATGTCATCAGATCGCGTCCGGACGAAAAGGCAATGCCGTCCAGGCGAAGCTTCACTGTCGGTGCGGATGAAGCGAGAAGGGTGGCAAGCTCCTTGACCTTTTGGTCGAGCGCCGCCGCAGGCAGGGCGACATCGCGCCCGAGGCGGAGTGTCAGGAAATCGCCTTCCGAGCGTGCGCCATTGAGATCGACAGTGCCTCCGAACACCTTCGCGTCAGGCAGTTTGGCCAGCCGATCAAGCGCCGAGAAGGCAGCCGCCGTGTCCTTTGGTTCGAAACGCGAGGTCATGGTTGCAGCGGCATCTGGCTTTAACGCAGCCTTCGGCTGCGGCAAGCGAGGGCCGCCGGTATCGTCCATACCTGACGCAAGGGGCGCCGTCTCCTCTGGGCCGAACTGACCGTTCACCGCAGCCACGACGCGAAGCTGCTTTGCGCCCGCAGGCGCATCCATGTCGCCGTGGGGCACTTCGGGGCCGCCCTTCGGATCGGATCCGTCGAAGGTCGCGCGGATGGTCGCCGCCCGCGGAATCGCCACGAGCGATACGCGATAACCAGTGGAAGTGCGTTTCACGTCCGGTTTGACACGGATCGGCGCGCGCCACTCGCAAGGCTCGCCCGTCTTGGCGACGCCCTTAGAGTCGACGCCAAGAAACCACACAGCCGGAGCTGCCGTTTCGTACACGCGGCCGTCGAGTTTCTGCGACCGCGCCGGATCGGGCGGACCGCTCTCCGAGACATAAACGATGTCCGCATCTTCAGGTGCGACGTTTACCTGAAAGCGGCCCGTTATTATTGGGTCTTGCGCGAAATCATCCTGCCGGGCTGTGACTCGCGTGACGCGCTCCCATTTCTTTGCGATGAGACCGTCCTTCTCGCGCCAGAAGCCGCGCTGAACGGCCGCTCGTGTCAATTGCTCTAGGCCGCCTTTCGGTAGCCAGAACCAGCCGGAGCGGACGGCTGCGTTGCGCCGGAGCGAAGCCTGCTGGACAGCGTCCGCGTCGAACAAGATTTCTTCCGCATCTAGACGCAGAGTTTCGAACTCGGCGTCAAACTTATCGCTGGATATGAACTTCCCGCGCTTCGAAAGAGTGTCGACGATCTGCTGCTCGCCCGAATAATCATTGCGGTCGAACTCCATTCGGAAATCGTCAATCGAGCGCAGATAGCTCTTTTTAGCCCGATCCCGCATCGGGAAGACGATGCTTTTGAACGTTTCACGCAGCGCGCTTGTAAACGCAGCGGCTTCTCGCGCCCGAACGCCGTCAAGCTCGGCCATCTGCGGAGATCCCTGGCCGTGCTGAGCTTTGATCCGCTCTTCGACCTTGGCGATTGCCCGCTGGCGACGAGCGCTTGTCCTGAGAGTCGCGACCGCATTGCGGTCCGCCGTCAGCACCAGGACCCGGTTTTGCAGATCCTGCTTGTTCCACCAATCGTCGAACTCCTGGGGGAGCTTGTCGGCTGGTTGCTCTAAGATGATTAGCGACGGACGCTCATCATCGAGTTTGATGTCGTCAAGCGCCGGCAGAATAGCGATGTTCTCGGAATAGAGCGCGCCGGTGCGCGGCTTGAACACCTCTTTCAGCTTGTCGCGGAGGGTCTGATCAACCTGCTCGGTCGCGATGTTTCCGGCAATCTCGGTGATCTCCGCAGTCACATTGGCGGTTTGGCCGAAGAAGACACGATTGTCGACGCCTTTGAAGAGGTACCACGCTTGGCCTTCAAGGCGACTTAGACTGCCTTTGATCTCGGACACGTCGAGAAGCGGATCGACAAGTGTCTCGATCAACTCTCCGTCGGTGAGGCCCCGCAGCGGCGATTCCGCAGCCGAGAGGGAGGACATCAGCAACATCTTGGCGACTGCTGAGGCCGTTGGGTTGCCATCGGCGGCGTCGATCTTTTCAGCGAGTGCGTTGCCACGGTCGGCCACATCCCGTGAGATGGCGTTGGAGTAGCCTGGATTGATCTTCCGGATCTCCTCGATTGTCGCCTGGTCGTTGAAGTCGAGGTGCTGCAGCCCAACTAGGAACGCATTGCCATTGCCGGTCAACGCGCCGCGCACTGCGAGACGCATCAACCGGATGAGCGCTCGTGTCTTCTGGTAGCCACGGTTCTCAGCGAAGCGGGCAACGATATCCCGAATGGACGGGTGAAACGGATAGGTTTCACGTATGCGCTCGATGAATGTCTCGGGCGTAGTCGGGATTGTGTCGACCCGCTTTGCCTTCTGAAGCGCCGAGACATAGGCCTGCGCGATCTCATCGATTTTGTCAGCCGAGGGCAGGGCATCGAACAGCCGCTTGCGAACGATGGCGAAAACCTCGCCCGTGTTCTGCTGAACCGGCGTAATCGCCTGCGCGTTGCGATCGTAGTGTTTTGTGAGGCTTTCGATGAGCGTACGCAACTGTCCGGAACCGTCGAGGTACACGTCGTCTTTCAAGTTTGTGACGACGACGCACGCGCGAGGGCACCGCGGCAGCGCATTGAACAAGCGTTCCAGCGCCCCGATGGTGAGATCACCAAGCGTGGTATTGCCCACGGCTTCGCCCTGGGCCATCTGGAGATAGCTCGGCAGCTCGTCGAGCAGGATTAACACGGGCTGATCGCCAAGGACCGAAACCCATTCGTCGACGCCCGGTGTCCTTGCGCCGTTTCGCCAGAATGGCGCCATGACGTCGCCGCGACCGAGTTGCTCGGCAATATAGCCCCAAAGCAGGGTATTTGGGTTCTGGTGCCCGTTGAAGATCACGACCTTTGCCGCCGCAAAATCGTTGCCGACGGTAATCTTTGGAACGACCTCGCGGCGGAGCCCTGGATCGGAGGCCAACAGACCAAGCGCAATCAAACTGTGCGTCTTGCCGCCACCCATAGCCTGGGTGAGATAGAACGCTCCATCGTCGGATTTGCCAGCCAGGCGATCAAAGCCCCGCTTGACCAACAGCTCAAGGCCGGCAGTGAAATGGTTCCGTCTGAAAAAGTCCCGGCCGTCGATATTGCCGGTCGCGAAGTCCTCGATCTGAGCAACCTGCTCGACAAGGCTATCGCTGGTGATGATTGCGTTTGGAACGCACAGTTGTTTTATCGTTGCGATCGGCATGGCCCCGCCCACTGGATCGGGCCGCCTAGCTTTTCGAACCGTCCGTGAGTGGTGCGCGGCAGCTGCCGTAAGGTCCGAAGCTCTTTTGCCCGAGAGGTCCTCCCATAGCGTATTCGAGCGGAGTTGTCCGAGTAAACTTTCGTGCAATTTGGCTCGATTTGCATTGTTAACAGCTAACCGCATCTATCGGCCCCTGAAGAACACGATTGTCGCTGCCGCAGGCCCAGAGCTGTTCCCGGCTCGTCGCCGGACGCTTCAGCGCTGTGACGAAAGTCATGCCGGCTTCCGGCCGATCTAACCCCTAGGCCACGATCCGGCCTTTCGCCCGTGCTTCCTCAGCATAGGCAGACAAGGGCTTGTCCGCCACGAAATCGAGATCGCGCTCGACCGGCAGGCCGAGCGGGCCCTTGACTGCCGTGACCTCCGCCAGGCTGACATAACCGAGTTCTGGATAGCCGAGACCGAGATCGCAAAGGCCGAATAGCCGATCCGGATCATCTGGATCAACCTCGCTGATGAGCCACGTGGCTCCCGCATCAGGCGTGAATAGCTTCACCACTGGAAAATGGTCGCCTTCATTCAGCGCGTTCACCAGCAAGTGGACCTGATCGGTGACGGTGAGCAGGGTGCGATTATCTTTCAGGAGGCACCTCCGCGGTGGGTTTTCGATGAACCGTTGGCTCTGGGACGGCTGGTAATAGTGGCGGCTGTCAGCTTCGCGACATTGCCGGTCGCCTTGGGAGCATCGACCTGCCGACAGGCCGATCCTTCTGGCTTGTTCGAAGAGGTGAGATTGGTCGCCGCAAACTCTTGAAGCGTAAATTGATAGACGCGCTCGAAGTCACAATAACGCCGCCAAAGCGCAGTTGCGATTTCGGATGCTCCGGCGTCCGCTAGGGCCTCGATGACGGCTTCCAGCGTGAGCGCCTTGAAACTGACGCGCGTGCCATGGCTGTCCTCTTCGTCGATCAATTCGCTTTCATAGACGCGAAAAGCGGCATCGACACGCCGATTGAGGCGAGGACCGATAGCGATGAATAGTGCGCGTGGCGTGACGCCCTGGTCCACGGCGAGTTGTGCCAGCATGTGTTCGCGCCACAATTGCTCAAGTGCCAGGGAGCGCAGCATCTGGCTCTCCGGATCCTTGAACAATCGTACCTGGCGGCACGCTTCATTATAACGAGATCGCATCCGGGCAGCGGGACCAGACATGTCCTCCGAATACTTGATCTCGATGAATACGGTCGCTTGTTCGCCGTCCGGCGTGACAACACGCATGGCCAGATCGAAAGCAGTTCCGTCGGCGAGGAATCGATCCTCACGGCGGCCAGGGGAATGTTCGAAAGCGAAACCTTCAACAGAGTGAACGAAGTCGGGCAAGAGACTTCGGAATACGGTTGTCGCGAGCCGCGGGTCAATGACCATAGGCCCAAACAAATTGAACGTCAGCGGCATCGAACTCAGCGCGTTTCCGAACAGCCGATCCTCGTCGATTATGGCGCCTTCTTCGCGCATCACCAGTTCACGCCGGACCAGCCCGTGAATGGCGGGAGACAAGAAATTCCTGCCGGCGTCGGCCGCTTCTGGACTGAGACGGGAGCCCAGCTCCATCGTAATCGCGCTATCTGCTGCTCCCTGCACGTGAACGCCAGTCGGGATGCCCTGCTCGCTGAGCCAGAGAAACTGAAGCAATCGAGCGGCACGGCGGAAGCGTATCGATAGTGAAGTGAACGTTGTGGCGATGGAGGACGCTCTCCGGAACGAGCGGAACGCGGGCCATGGGAGTGTAGAGGTGACGTTCGGCTGTCGATACGCGAGATTTCATTGCGATTCCTGTGCGCCTGTTGGGCAACAGGAATTCGGGCACAGCGTGGAGAAATTGCTGCTCTGATCGGAACCCGTTTGAGCGGCAACTCAATTAATGGTTGAAACAGCGGGCTTGGGAAGGCGGGCCGAGGCCGCCGGGTCGTCGGTGGGACGTGACCTATATGTTGGGGTAGTCTGGCTCAATAGTAACACATGTAGGCCGGGTGCCGGCCGAAAAGCCGCCAACTGCGGTTTTGCTCTCCTGAGCACTATATTAGTCAGCAGTGCGTCATTGATAACGGCTTCAGCCTGAAGCCGTTGGGGCTCCCTGCAACCTGTAAGAGCAGATGAACGCGCTCCCAAAGCGAGACGAAGTCACGTCCCTGCGGCCAGAAGACGGGTTAGAGCTCCGGCTCGACCACCGCCGTCCGCGTCTGTGACGACGCTCGCATTGAGATGCACGTTTTCGATTTTGGAGCGCGGACTACCGCTCTTGGAATTGGAGCGGGGTCATCGATACAAAAGTCTCGCTCTCACAGGAGGTTATCCATCGTCAGATCCAACGAAACCTACTGGGGAACTAAGATGAATTTGCCCAAGAATGAGTTAGTGACGTACATCGAAAGCTTTGACGTTGCTGATCGTGCTCGCGTCATTTTCGAAGCGGGATTAGCCGGCTCGTATGACACCGACGATCCTGAGTTGGCCGCTCTTATCCAATCGGCAGCAGGAAGCGGAAGCGAACAGTCTCAACGATTGGGAGCGATGATGCCACCGCGCCAGCGAACGCGCGCCGAGTTTGAGTACGAACGCCGCTGGCAGCGCATTCGTCATCATTACGCATTAACTAAGCCATCTCCTTGGCTACCGGCAATGAAGGCCGAAAGCGAGCAATCGCTGGAAAAGGAGTATGGAACGTCGTTGCCAATTCAGCAGGGGGGCGCGAGCACTGTGACAAAACGAATCCCTTCAGGTCCGGATTCGCTGTCTGCTGCAATGGCCCGACATCTTTACGAGCACCATCACGAGATGTGGCCGCATTTCGTCGGACCTTTTGCGCCTCCGCCTGGATATAAACCACCTGGTGCGATGGCCAATCCATTTCGCGCTTCTCCCCCGGTGCCCCCAAAGACTAAATCTCCGATCCTCTCAGCGGGCGACGCGATGAAGGTCTACAACGCTATGGCTTTTTCGATGTGGGCTCACGGTGCGGTGATGAACACACACTTGATCATCCTTTGGGCGGACTTTGGCCTCGATGAACTTCAGGCCGCCAGGGTGCTTGGACTGTACCTTCATGAAGCTCGCAAGTGGTTGGCGGTTGGAATGGGAGTGCGTGTCCGCCGTATACGCAATTTCCGCCGTGGCGCCGAGATGCACTATGTTTGGGTCCACGAGAATGACGTCAATCGCGGGTTTCACTCACACGTGCTTACCAACGTGCCTCGGGAGCTTCAGAAGCAGTTCGATTCTTGGTCACGAAAGTGCCTCGCTCGTTTAACCAAGCGCCACGTCCATCGACGAGCGTTTCGTCTGGCACCCAGCTATGCGAAGACCAAATCGGACAAGGTGGCACGACACTGGGGTTGGTTTCGATATCTCATGAAGCAGCTCGACCCCAACGCCATGATCATGCAGCGTCATCCGGTGAAAGGAATTCTGGAGTGGCGGCTGCGCGACGAACTTAAGCCCTGGCATGCGCGGATTAGTTCTCTGGTGCCCCAGATGTCTCTCGCTGGGGTATCTCACAGCATCGGAGCAAAAGCCCAGCAAGCCGCTTGCTTCCGCTCGATGCTCTCGCAGGCCAACTTCGCCCAATTGTATTCGGGGGAAGAGCTAGAGGATCTGCAGAATATGGAGTTGTCGCGAGAGCTGCCAACAATGGACTATCGAAGCAAGTTCTATTTTGGACCGTAGGTTTCCGCGAGATTCAGATGTCGCTGATCGATGTCTCTTCTATGGAACACGCTAAAGCTAAGCTTGGTGCCGCTTCCGCCGCGCATCTTGGATCTAAGACGGGGCTTCGCCTGGCGCGAAGCCTCTTCCTAGTGCGCAGGGGTAATCGTGTATTACAATTGCCAGCTGGCTTGGTCGATAGCTACCGGTGCTGATTTGGGTATTATCGGCCGCTGACACGAGCGGGCGCCCATTGCCAGAAGAGTTGCCGTTGGCGACATTGGTGACTGTAGCGCGCCAACCGAGGGGGATTCAGGAAAAAAGTCGTTTAACGAGTTTCCTGATCCAGAAGCTTTCTATCGCGAAGCAATCCGGTTGTATCGAGAGTGGAAGGCAGGCGCACCGACCACGCCGCAAATCGCGAGCTTAGAAGAACTTACGCCAGCGGAAACCGCAAAGGCTGAAGCCAGCATCACGTATGAGAAGGCTGATGAACAAGCTTGGAATGAGATTGAGGTCCACCTACGCGCGATGCCCCCCTATGACATGCAAGATTTGGTTGCCGGTCTCCTAAAGGCGCTCGGTTATCACATCGAGTGGGTGTCCCCTCCAGGAAAGGACGGCGGTATAGACATCATAGCTCACACCGATCCGCTGGGGACGCAGGCGCCGAGAATCAAGGTTCAGGTCAAGGGTGGCTCTCAGAGGATTGACGTACAAACCCTAAATTCGTTTCTCGCCGTTGTCGACAGCGGTGATGTCGGTCTCTACGTGTCTGTTGGTGGGTTCACGAGAGACGCCGAGGAAGCGGCCCGTAAGCAGACGAGCCGGAAAATTACCTTAATCAATGCTGAGCGCCTTGTGGAGCTATGGATCGAGGCCTATGGGAAGCTCGATCAAAAGTCGCGTCAACGACTTCCACTCTCGCCGATTTACTTCCTCACGCCGGAGGACTGAGGCGCGCGATTGAGCATGATAAATGCCGGAGCTACGTGATGTAGCTCCGGAATTGCAACTCACTCAGGCTGATCTTCGCTCCGGGAGCGAAACGACGTTCGTGTCGGACGGCGGCTCGTCCGTACCGTTGTGCTGTGATACCTTGAGCAGGGGTTCGATGACGGACCGCTCCCACAGGCTTTCAAGAACGTCTTCAAGTATATCCTTCAGCTTGCTCTGGGAGGTGAACCACTTTTCAAGGTGGTTCGCGACGCGAAGCTTAAACCCAGAACCTTGGCCCCATTCGCCTGCGCAAACCGGCCAAACGGGAGCTTGGGTGAGCGGCTCTCGATAGACTTCGACGGCCGCGCGCTGAGCCGTCTCAAGAAATGACGCTCTTGCTGACTGGGCCGAAACAGCGATCTGATCTATGGTCCGGCTTGCCAATTGTAGATCGTTGTCTGCCTTAAGCGACTTGATGAAGGCGTCAAAGCCAATGGACCAGGCGTCGCTGCGCAGCTTGGCATCGCGAGCAGCGCCGACGCCGATCAGGTGAACGATGTTGAGCCCGGAATACTCTCCTTTTCGGCGGGTCGCCGCCCAGAGAGTTGAAGCATAGCGGACGCCTCGTACCGTGCTCAGGGCCTCAGCATAAGCCAGCTTCTCGCGAGCACCTAGGCGCCGATTGCCATCAAGAAACGTTCTGAGCCGGTTCGCCACCTCCTCGATCGCAGCGTTTAGGGCTTCGGCTTCATGATTTTCGATGATCTCCTGCACCGCTGCGCACAAATCGAACAACCGCGCTTCGACGGCTTTCCTCATCTGCGAAATCTGCTCGAACAACTCTTGACGGATTTGTTCTGGCGCATCCGATTCAACATTAAAGAAGATCATCGGAACGCTGCTCAGACCATCGGTGCTGAGCTCGCTCTCCACCTGGATACGCTTGAATTCGTATCCTTCGGCATCGGTTAGCGCCGGCTCGCCCGAGTCGTCTTTCATGGCGCGCGCCTCTCCCGCGCGTGGGAGTGCCAGTACCGAGACCTTGCCGCTGTCCAGCTTCTCGGAAAACGTCTCGCGCATATGTTGCAACAGAATGCGCGTGCTTGTGCCGGGCGCGTCGTTGAAGCGCGAACTGAAGACGATGGTCGTACGTGGATCCTTCAGCCTAGCATCTAGGTCTTCGCGAACCGCAACGTCGTCGACGCCTTTCGTATCGATGACGGAGATCGTGAACTCACCAAAACTGCGTCCAAAATCCGGAATAATAAGATCGATGTTTCGCGGCAGCGAAACATCCTTTAGCCGGCCGTTGTTGACCTCTTTAAACGATTCAGTGACCCATTCCATCGGGTTCTGGCGCGTCGAACTGTCGTACCAGATTTCGCGGCAGGTGCGCGCGTCAATGTTCATGAGACCAAGGACGTGCGTCCTGAATTCCTCTTCGGTGCTGCAAGACCGCGCCAAATCGGTGACGGGATCATGCCAGGTCACCTTGCCGTCTAGCGTTTGCCTACGACGGTTGAGGCCTGCCATGTTGCGTATGGCACGGTCGGCTTCGCGGCTGACGTTGAGCACTTCGCCGTTTTCACGCTTGTCGCCGTTCAAGCCTAGCCACTTCGCGGTGCAAAAGTCGGCGACCAGCTCACGCAGCTCCGTTTCGGTCATTGGTACAATGGAAATGCCAAACTCGGGGCCGCGCTTGATGTGCACTTCGCAAATGGTCGTGCCGCCGCCGCCTGTTTCCAGAATAGGCCGATTGATCGGCTTGTCGGCCAGGGCGGGTGGGATGAGCAGGTCGAAGATGAAACTGATCGCGGTGGATTTTCCGACGCCCATATCACCGATGAACGCGAGATTGTGGTCGAGACGCGTCAGGAACGTCGAAGCGCGCTGCAATGCTTCACGATGTCGCTCAATCTGACGTCGTAGCGGCCAAGGGCGCTCATCACTCTCAAGAAACTCTGCGATCCCACTGAGCGTTTCCTCGGCGGTTTCTAGGCACGCCAATTCAGGATTCCAAAAGGAGGGGGGCTCGACGTGGAGCCATTGCTTGGCGGTGTAGGCCTTAAAGTCCGCGGCGCGCTTTGAGCCGAGTTGTGACAGGGCGTCGAGCAGTTTGTCAGCTTCGGCCTGGGATGGCGCTTCTCCTTTTTCAATACGGGAGATACGGCTTTGATCGACGCCTGCCTTCTCGGCCAGGACAGCTTGGGTGACGTCGGCTTCGGAACGAAATCGGGCGAATGGTGACGGCGACAGAACGGGCGACATAATCAACCTCCTTTGCAATGGTTTTTGCATATATGCTTACAGAAATGAAAATGTCAATGCGGATTAACGCTGGTCGCCACTATGCTATCTAAGTCATTGATCCGAAGTGACATTTCGATCTTACTTTGCACGGGTTGGAGATTGCATCCTCCCGTCTGGGTCCGCCCCCGATGTGGAGGTGGACCGCGATAATTGCCGCTCGCGGGTGATTGCCTGGCCGATGGCGCTCCAGCCCTTCCTGGTTTCGGAAGGACAAAACTGCATTCTCGGAAGGGGCGGCCCAATGCTGAACGAAATGTCGTTTTGGATGAATGGCTTAGGGGGTGTCCAATTGAGCGAAATCGACTGACGATTTGCGAAGGGCTGCTTGTTGCATAGAGCCAAGGTAGGCACATACGGCGCTTGGCGCTTTTTGAATCCGCTGGGACCCTACAAGCTCCGGGAGGATACCGCAGCGCGTGTTGATGAATGCGATGTTGTCGTCGAAGGAAGGGTTGGCGGGGCGATCGGCCGACCGTTGAGACCAGCCAGCCGTCTATGCCGCAACAGACTATTGCGATCCTCGCTAGCTAGCGCGCTACTTGTGCGCGGTGATGCGGGAGATCGCGAGATTGTAGAAACGGCAGGCCGCATGATCGAGCGTGCGCCGCGGGCCCCCTATCCTTGAGCAAAATTCTCCCGAGAAAGAGCAAGGATAGAGAGAGCGATAGCGATTGCTTAAGGAGAGGATTGCGTTAGGTCCAGGAGACGTTGACCTGACGAAACAACAACGAACGTTTAGGCGGCCTCCGCGAAAATAATCGTTTGTCAAGCCAGCTTCAAGAGTCATGAAGGCCTAGACTAGGAGCGTTTGCCCACATCGAGGATCAGGATGTTTTTGCGCGAATAGCGCAGCTCCAGGAGCTCGATCAAGGCTTCGAAACCCTTATCCTTATGGCGAGTGTCAGGATCTATCGTTATCGTTCCCGTCGTGAAGTAGTTCACTTCGCCAATTTTGATGTGATACTTAGTCATCCGCTTGACGCGATAGTTCAGGTCCATGAGCTGGCGCAGTTGCTCTTTGAGTTCGGGAGGATCCTCAGGCCAAAACATTGGTTTTCCGCTATTCGGGCCGGGCATTGGCACCCTCCGAAGAACCAGATGTTGGTACGTTGCGGGCGGAGCGCGGCTGAAGGGCGGGTCTAGTTTCGAGCCATCGCTGTGCATCGTCGAGAATTATAATGGTACGTTGCGAGACCTTCACGGCTCGTAGGCGCCCCTCTCGAATTTCTTTCCACGCGGTCGTTAGGCCTATGCCGGCCCATCTTGCAAAATCTTTGACTGATACAGCCGCAACGTGTGCTGTTTGATTGTCAGGCATGGGTTCTCTCAGTTTGATCCACCTCATTGGGGAATTCGCGATATAGCGGCCATGAACCGCGGCGATTATCGGCGATTGGCTTTTCGTCTGCTGAGTTGGTGACGTCAAAGCGCTCGGTGGACCTGAACTTCGTCGCTAGACTGGCCGCCGCAGTAGGCAGCCCAAGCTTCGGCAAGCTGTCGTCGCTTCTCGAATAGATCCCCGCGTCGGTAAGCGGCTTCCACCTTATTCGAAATTGTGTGAGCCAAAGCCATTTCGACGACTTCGTTCGGGAAGTCGGTCTGTTCGGCCGCCCAATCGCGAAACGTCGAGCGGAAACCATGCGCCGTGACATTTGTTCTCTTCAACCGACGAAGCTTCATCGAGAAAACCATGCCACTAAGTGGACGGCGCTCCTTGCCTCCCGGAAAGACGTAGTCGCTCATTCTGATCTGCCTCATTTCGGTGAGGATCGCCAGAGCTCGCCTACTTAGGGGAACGCGATGATCGCGTCCGGCTTTCATACGCTGCGCTGGAATTGTCCAGAGACCCGCGGCCTCATCAATTTCATCCCATCGCATTCCGAGCGTCTCGTTGGTACGGGTCGCAGTCAGGATACAAAATTCAAAGGCTCGCGCCGCAACAGAAGCTTCATCACGAAGGTCGCGCATGAAGGCGGGTAATTGGCCGAATGGGAGCGCGGCGTGGTGCTTTACAGCTGCCACCTTTGCCCTTCGGGGCAAGAGATTGTCGAGGAAACCCTTCCAGCGCGCTGGGTTCTCTCCATGTCGGTAATCATTGATCCGAGCCCAATCGAGAACCTTCTCGATGCGACCCCGCACACGAACCGCTGTCTCCGTCTTTTCGTTCCAGATCGGCCTTAATACCTTGAGTACAAGTTCGCGGTCGATATCTGCGACGGGGGTGTTTTTGAAGACCGGATAGACGTAGGTTTGAAGGGTGGCGGTCCACTGCGCCGCATGCTTGGTGTTTTTCCAACCCGCTTGGTGGGATTCGATGTAGGTTGCCGCGCATTCTTGGAATGTAATGGCGTGTGCTGCCGTCGCGTGCGCCGCCTGCTTTTTCTTTAGCCGTTCCTCGATTGGATCGAGGCCAGCCTGTCGAGCCCTCCGGCATTCGTCCGCCCGTTCGCGCGCTTCGGCGAGCGTGACAGAGTGTGCAGGGCCAAGCCCCATGTCCCTGAGTTTGCCATTGGTTCGGTATCGATAGATCCAGCTCTTGGCATTGCCAGGGCCAACTTGCAGGTAAAGTCCCAAACCGTCCGGGTACATTCCAGGTTCGAGATTCTGCTTCACCTTCAACGCCGAGAGCTGTCTTATCCGGACCATCCGCTAACCTTCGTGCCCATATTCGGACCCATATAGCGGGACGGAATTCAGGTGACGGGCAGCGAACTTGCGCGATCGGGTTTGGAGAGATTATGCCTTGGTGGGTCGGGGGTTAGCGACTTGTGGCGAACGAAAGCGAACTGTCCTGATGAAGGCCTTCTCGGACACTCTCTCCGCCAGTGCTCCGCAAATGCAGTTTTCGCAAGAGTGTCGCGCCGAAGCCCGCAGGGCGAAGGCGGCATGGTTGCCGTTTGCTTCGGCTTGCCAAGCCGGCGTCGAATTGTCTTCTGCACCCTCCGCCATCAGCCTCATCCCGCCACCCTCCACCTGCCATCTCCCGTCCGCTTCAGCCCGGGATCGCTCACCCGCACATGCTCGCCGAGAAAATCGATGAACGCGCGCACCCGCGCGGGCAGCGGCGCGGTGTGGCCGACATAGACGGCGTGGACGTCTTCGCGGTCGCCGGGATTGTAGTTTTGCAGCACCGGGACGAGACGGCCGGATTCGATGTCGGGGCCGATGTGGAAGAGGGCGAGGCGGGCGAGACCGACGCCGCCGAGGCAGAGGCGGCGGGCGGCTTCGCCGTCGCTGACGCGCGCGACAGGCGGCGGCATGGCTTCTTCGGTGTGGTCGCCGCGCTTGAACGGCCAGCCGCGGATACTGCGCGGGAAGGTCCAGCCGATGCCGCGGTGCTCGGCGAGATCGGCCGGTATCTTCGGCGTGCCGCAGCGGGCGAGATAGTCCGGCGCGCCGACCACGACCATGCGGCTGGTGCCAAGTTTTCGCGCGATCAGACGCGATGCCCGCAACGGGCCGACGCGAATGGCGACGTCGGCGCGCTCCTGCATCAGGTCGATCAGCGTGTCGGTCAACACGAGATCGAGCGTGACATCGGGATGCTGCTTCAGAAAACGCGGGATCAACGGCATCACATGCAGCATGCCGAAGGGAATGTTGCAGTTTACCGTGAGGCGGCCGCGCGGCGTCGCCCCTGATGCCGCCTCGCGTTCGGCCTCCTCCATCTCGGCGAGGATACGCACAGCGCGCTCGTAGAAGGCCCGGCCTTCCTCCGTCAGCGTCAGCTTCCGCGTGGTCCGGTTGACGAGCCGCGCGCCGAGGCGCGCCTCCAGCCGCGAGATCAGCTTGCTCACGCCCGACGGGGTCAGGCGCAGCTTTCTCGCGGCCTGAGTGAAACCGCCGAGATCGACGACGCGGACGAACACCTCCATCTCGGCGGCGCGGTTGGTGTCGAAGCGGGCCATATTTGAATTCACGTCACAAATGATTGGATTGCGGACATTCTAATGGTTTTGCGGCAGGACCGCTATCTGCGTGGCTCGTCTCATCCATTGGAGCCACGCATGCCTCCCGCCGTTCTTGCTCTCACCGCCGGTGCCTTCGGCATAGGCACCACTGAATTCATCATCATGGGCCTGTTGCTCCAGGTCGCGGCCGACATGCATGTCTCGGTGCCGGTCGCAGGGCTGCTCATCTCCGGCTATGCCCTCGGCGTTTTCGTCGGCGCGCCGGTGCTGACGCTGGCGATGCGGCGAATGCCGCGGAAGACAGTGCTGCTGGCGTTGATGGCGATCTTCACGCTCGGCAATGCGGCCTGCGCGCTGGCGCCGAACTACGAATTGCTGATGGCGGCGCGGGTGCTGACCTCGCTCGCCCACGGCACGTTCTTCGGCGTCGGCTCGGTCGTCGCCACCAGCCTCGTCGCCGAGGACAAGCGCGCCTCCGCCATCGCCACCATGTTCATCGGCCTGACGGTCGCGACGCTTCTGGGCGTGCCCTTCGGCGCCTGGTTCGGCCTGATGCTCGGCTGGCGCGCGGCGTTCTGGGCGGTGACGGTCATCGGCGTGGTTTCATTCGCGGTGGTCGCTGTTCTCGTCCCCGGTCATGTCGGCCATGGCGACAGGCCGGTCTCGCTCGCCGACGAGGCCGCGGTGCTCGGCCGTCCGCAGGTTCTGCTCGGCCTTGCCATGACCGTGTTCGGGTTCGCCGGCCTGTTCGTCGTGTTCACTTACATCCAGCCGATCCTGACGCGCTTCACCGGCTTTTCGGAGGCCGCGGTGTCGCCGATCCTGCTGGTGTTCGGCGTTGGGCTCGCGATCGGCAATGTCGCCGGCGGCAAGCTCGCCGACCGCGGTCTTGCGCGCGCCCTGATCGGCACGCTCGCCGCGCTCGCCATCGTGTTGCTCGGCCTTGCCGCGGTGCTGTCGGTCAAGATCCCCGCGGTCATGCTGATCCTGCTGCTGGGCGTCGCCGCTTTCGCAACCGTCGCACCCCTCCAGCTTCGCGTGCTGGAAGCTGCCGGTCCCCATGGGCGCACGCTCGCCTCCAGCCTCAACATTGCCGCCTTCAATCTCGGCAATGCGCTGGGCGCCTGGGCCGGCGGCGTCACCATCGACCGCGGGTTCGGCCTTTCCGCGCTGCCGCTGGTTGCGGCCGGCATCACCGCGATCGGCCTCGTGCTGGCCCTGTGGAGCCTTCAGCTCGACCGCAGGCCGGCCGTCGTTGCGGCATGCCCGGCGGAATAGGAGAGCGGTCATGGACTATCGCAATCTCGGCGCTTCCGGGCTGAAGGTCCCGGTCCTCAGCTTCGGCACCGGCACGTTCGGCGGCCAAGGCCCGCTGTTCTCGGCCTGGGGACGCAGCGGCATCGAAGAGGCCCGCAGGCTGGTCGATATCTGCCTCGAGGCGGGAGTCAATCTGTTCGACAGCGCAGACGTCTATTCGAACGGCGCCTCCGAGGAGATCCTCGGCGCTGCGATCAAGGGCCGCCGCGACAAGGTGCTGATCTCGACCAAGATGAGCCTGCCGATGGGCGACAGCCCGTTCGATGCCGGCTCGTCACGACAGCGGCTGCTGGCCTCGGTCGATGCAGCGCTGCGACGGCTTGGTACCGACATGATCGACCTGTTTCAGCTCCACGCCTTCGATGCGTTCACGCCGATCGAGGAGGTGCTGTCCACGCTCGATGCGCTGGTGCGTGCCGGCAAGCTGCGCTATGTCGGTGTCTCGAATTTCGCGGGCTGGCAGTTGATGAAGTCGCTCGCCATTGCGGACCGGCATGGCTGGCCACGCTATGTCGCGCACCAGGTCTATTACTCGCTGCTCGGCCGCGACTACGAGTGGGAGCTGATGCCGCTCGCGCGCGATCAGGGCGTCGGCGCATTGGTTTGGAGCCCGTTGGGCTGGGGCCGGCTCACCGGAAAGATCCGGCGCGGCCAGCCGCTGCCGCAAGGCAGTCGCCTGCACGCCACCGCGCAGTTCGGCCCGCCCGTGGACGATGCGCGCCTGTACGCGATCGTTGATGTGCTCGACGCGATTGCTGCCGAGACCGGCCGCACCGTGCCGCAGGTCGCAATCGCCTGGTTGCTGTCGCGCCCGACGGTCTCCTCCGTGATCATCGGCGCCCGCGACGAGGCGCAGTTGCGCGACAATCTCGGCGCCGTCGGATGGTCGCTGAGTCCGGATCAGATCGGGCGGCTTGACGAGGTCAGCGCGGTGATGCCGCCTTATCCCTATTACCCCTATCGCATCCAGGAGGGCTTTGCGCGACTCAATCCGCCGCCGGTATAGGAGAGTGGTTATATAGGCGGCGATCGTGATAGAGCGTTGCGGCAATGCGCCATGCAGAAACGCACCTGTACATGGTCGCGTGACGTCCATAACCTCCGCGGCGCAATTTTTGGGAGATGCGACGTGGCGAAGAAGGCGGCAGCCAAGAAGAGAACTGCAGCGAAGACATCGGCGAAATCATCGAACAAGACCAGTGCTGCCCGAAAGGGCGCCGTCGCGAAAACCGCGAAGAGAACGGTCAAGCAAGCGGCTCCGCGTAAATCGACCGCCGCACGCCGGCCCAAGGGACCGGCTTGGCAATGGTCGGCTGTCGAGACCGCAGCCGCGATCCGCTCCGGCGCGATCTCCGCGGTCGAGACGGTCGAGGCGCATCTGGAGCGGATGCGCGCGGTCAATCCGAAGCTGAATGCGGTCGTCGTCGATCTCTCAGAAGAGGCATTGAAGGCTGCGCACGCCGCGGACAAGCAGCGCGCCAAGGGTGGTGCGCTCGGTCTTCTGCATGGGGTGCCGATCACGATCAAGGAGAACGTTGACTACGAAGGCCGGCCGAATTTCAACGGCGTTCCCGCCAACAAGGACCTGATCGCGCCGTCGGATGCGCCGGTGGTGCGCAATCTGAAGAAGGCCGGCGCGATCGTCATCGGGCTCACCAACACGCCGGAATTCTCCTTCCGCGGCTTCACCGACAATCCCCTGCACGGCCTGACGCTGAACCCCTGGGATCCCGATATCACCTGCGGCGGCTCCTCGGGCGGTGCGGGGTCGGCGGTCGCCGCCGGCATCGGCACCATCGCCCATGGCAACGACATCGGCGGCTCGCTGCGCTGGCCGGCGCATTGCAACGGCGTCGCGACCATCAAGCCGACGCAGGGCCGCATCCCCGCGTTCAATGCGAGCGCGACGGCCGAGCGGCCGATGCTCGCGCATCTGATGTCGGCGCAGGGGCCGCTCGCCCGCCACGTGGCCGACGTTCGCCTTGCGCTGGAGGTGATGAGCCAGCGCGATCCGCGCGATCCCTGGTGGGTGCCGGCGCCGCTGGTCGGCGAGAAACCGAAGGGGCCGATCAAGGTGGCGCTGGCCAAGATCCCCGACGATATGGACGTCGATCCATCCGTTTCGGCGGCGCTGCGCCAGGCCGCCGATCATCTCGAACGTTCCGGCTACCGCGTCAGCGAGGTCGAGGTGCCCGACATCGACGGCGTCTGGCAGACCTGGTGCGACATCATCACCAACGAGACCGTGGTGATGCAGGAAGCCGGCATGCTGAAGGTCACGTCCGAGGATTTTCACAAGGCCTGGGGCGGCATGAAGGTCAAGGCGAACGTGCTCGATCTCAAGGCCTGGATGCAGGCGACCGCCGCGCGCAACGGCCATATCCGCGCCTGGCAATTGTTCTTCGAGGAGTATCCGATCGTGCTGGCGCCGACCACGGTGAAGCCGACGCCGGGCCCACGTGAGGACACCGTCAGCCCCGAACGCGTGCGCGAGATCTTCTGGGGGGAGATCCGCTTCATCTCCGCGATCAACGTGCTGGGCCTTCCCGGCGCCGTGGTGCCGGTGGCCCTGCACGACGGCAAGCCGATCGGCGTGCAGCTCATCGCCGGGCGCTATCGCGAGGATCTCGCGCTCGATGCCGCGGCCGCGATCGAGAAACGCGCGGGCGTGCTCTCGCATCGGCTGTGGGAGAGGATGGGCTGAGACAGAGAGCGATCGCAGCGATGGTGATGGCGCCCTTTCTCCTTGCGGGGGAGGGCGTCTCGCCTCGCAGCGTTTGCTTAATGCAATTTAACCCGAATTCCGGCCAATTTGTCGACAAGCATTAGGGTTACTTCCTCGATCTCTAAGCGAATTATTGTCCGCTTTACCACCCGCCTCTAACACGAGGACGGCGGACAACGCACATGCCTCATTCCAGGCCAATAAGTGCGGCCCGCACCACGCGGAGGTGGCATGATGCGCAACGAGACGATCGCTATTCACGCCGGCTACGAGCCCGAAGCGACCACGCACGCGGTTGCCGTGCCGATCTACCAGACGGCGGCATACGCCTTCGACAGCGCCGATCACGGCGCGGCGCTCTTCAATCTCGAGGCCGAAGGCTATCGCTACAGCCGCATAGCCAATCCGACCAGTGCCGTGCTGGAGAAGCGTATTGCGCAGCTCGAAGGCGGCGTCGGCGCGCTCGCGGTCGCGACCGGTCAGGCAGCCTTGCATTTCGCCTTCGTCAACGTCGCCGATCACGGCGGCAACATCGTTTCCGTGCCGCAGCTCTACGGCACCACGCATACGCTGCTCTCGCACATCCTGCCGCGGCAGGGCATCACCGGCCGTTTCGCCGAGAGCGACAAGCCCGAGGCGATCGAGAAGCTGATCGACGAGAACACCCGCGCCGTATTCGCCGAGACCATCGGCAATCCCGCCGGCAATGTCTGCGACATCGAGGCGCTCGCCAAGATCGCGCATGCGCATGGCGTGCCGCTGATCGTCGACAACACGGTCGCGACCCCGATCCTGCTCAAGCCGTTCGACTACGGCGCCGACATCGCCGTGCATTCGCTGACCAAGTTTTTGGGCGGTCACGGCACCACGCTGGGCGGCGCCATCGTCGATTCCGGAAATTTTCCCTGGGCGAAGCACGCCGAGCGCTTCCCGGCCTACAACAAGCCGGATGCCTCCTATCACGGCCTCGTCTATGCCGAGCGCTTCGGCCGCACCGCCTATATCGAGCGGGCGCGCAGCGTCTATCAGCGCACCATGGGATCGGTGCTGTCGCCGTTCAACGCCTTCCTGCTGCTCCAGGGCATCGAGACCGTCGCATTGCGCATGGAGCGTCATGTCGAGAACGCCCGCAAGGTCGCCGAATTCCTCCGCAAGGATTCGCGCGTGGCCTGGGTCAACTACACCGGCTTTTCCGACAGCCCCTATTATCCGCTGGTGCAGAAATATCTCGATGGCAATGCCTCCTCGCTGTTCACCTTCGGCATCAAGGGCGGCATGGAAGCCGGCAAGACCTTCTACGATGCGCTGAAGCTGATCACGCGTCTCGTCAATATCGGCGATGCCAAGTCGCTAGCCTGTCATCCGGCCTCGACCACCCACCGGCAGATGTCGGCCGAGCAGCAGCGTGTCGCCGGCGTGCTGCCGGAAACCATCCGGCTTTCGATCGGCATCGAGCACATCTCCGACATCATCGAGGACATTGACCAGGCGCTGGACAAGGCCTGCCGGTCAGCGCGCCTCGAGGCTGCGGAGTAGGCGGCCGCGCCCATGACGATCTTGATCGACAGGGATCAAGTCATCTCGAGCCCGGCGCTGGTGCCGACCGAGCGCGATCTCGCGCGTGGCCATGGCGTCGAGCTCACGATCGGGCTCGTCAACAACATGCCGGATCCGGCGCTGAAGGCGACCGAGCGGCAGTTCATGAAGCTGCTGCAGGCCGCAGCGGGCTCCTGCCGCATCCGCTTCCACTGCTTCTCGCTTCCCAGCGTGAAGCGGTCGCAGGAAGCGAAATGGCATGTCGAGAGCGAATATTCGGATCTTTCCGATCTGAAGAAGCAGAAATTCGATGGGCTGATCGTAACGGGTGCGGAGCCCGTCGCGGCCGAGCTCGACCAGGAGCCGTACTGGCGGGACCTCACCGAGCTGATCGACTGGGCCAAAGCCAACACGCGCTCGACGATCTGGTCGTGCCTGGCCGCGCATGCGGCGGTGCTGCATCTCGACGGCATCGCGAGGCGACGGCTGCCGGCCAAATGCCACGGCATTTTCGATTGCGAGGCCGTGACGAGCGATTCCCTGACGCGCGCCGCGCCGGCGCCGCTGAAGGTCTCGCATTCACGCCTGAACGAGATCGCGGAAAGCGATCTGGTGCAGGCCGGTTATCAGGTGCTGACACGTTCGGCAGAGGCCGGCGTCGATGTTTTCATTCGGCAATATGCCAGCCGCTTCGTGTTCTTTCAGGGCCACCCGGAATACGACGCGCTGTCGCTGCAGCGTGAATATCTGCGCGACATCGGCCGCTATCTCGCGCGGGAGCGCGAGAATTATCCGCGCCTGCCGGTGAGCTATTTTGACGCAGCGACGGAAGAGAGGCTGGTTCGCTTCGAGAGGAAGGCGGCGCACCAGCGCCATCCGGCGCTGGCCAACGAGCTGCCGGGCTTGAATTTGCGCGCCGATATCGGCGCCGGCAGCGCGGCCGCGGTGCTTTTCCGCAACTGGTTGCAATATCTCAGCTTGGAAGCCGATGCGTCGGTGCCTGCGCGTCAGCCGAAGGATGTTGGTTCCGCGTTAGGATTACCCAGGCGTTAGGCTTGCCTCAACCGGCGCGCGAATGTTTCAGTATGGAAATACGTCATCACGGGAAGCCTAAGTCGTGTGGTCGGCACTCCAGGGACGCGTGAGCAATCGGCTGGCCCGGCATTTTCGCGCCGCGCCGCACCGGCTGCCTGCGCATGCGCCGATCGTGAGCTTCACCTTCGACGATGCCCCCGACAGCGCCGCAGGTGAGGGCGCCGCACTTCTGGAGCAGCACGGCGGCCGCGGCACGTTCTATCTCGCCGGCAGCCTGATCGGTCAGCCGTCGGACCATTGGCATGGCTTGTCGGATGACGCGATCGTGCGGCTTCACCGCACCGGTCACGAGATCGCCTGCCACACCTTTTCGCATCAGAGCTCGGCCGATCTCGACGAGGTCGCGATGGCGCGCGAGATCGAGCAGAACCGGGCCTATTTCCGTGCGATCGATTCCTCGATCAATCTGGAGAATTTCGCCTATCCCTATGGGATCGCCTCGGTCTGGCGCAAGCCGCAGCTCGCCAAGGCCTTTCGTTCGGCGCGCGGCATTCTCCCCGGCGTCAACAGCGACGTCATCGACCTCCAGTTCCTGCGCGCCTCGCCCTTGGTCGATCGCGAGATCGATCGAGCGGGCGTCGATCGCTATTTCGACGAGGCCGTCGCGAGCGGCGGATGGCTGATCTTCTACGGCCATGACGTCGCGCTCGCCCCGAGCCCCTATGGCTGTACCCCGGATCTGATGCGTCATGCGCTGGAGGCGGCCGGAAAGCGCAACATGCCGATCGTAACGGTCGCGGAGGCGTTGCGACGAATCGGGGCGTAGCTTCTTTTTCTTCCTTCTCCCCTTGTGGGAGAAGGTGGCGCGAAGCGCCGGATGAGGGGTATGTTTCCTCAAACTCCCGTCTGCGTTCGAGGACAGAACCCCTCACCCGCCTCGCCTCGCCGCGGCGCGGCGCGGCGAGCCACCCTCTCCCGCAAGGGGAGAGGGAAAGGCAGCGCCTAGCCGCGCAAACAGTCTTGCCACGCCCGCGCCAGCATGCGACTGGCCTTGTGACGAATCCCACGGCCCTGGTTCTATCCGCCCATGTCCGCTTCCTCTACCGCTCCGCTGCCTGCGCCGGCCAACGGCCGCGATGCGCTGTCGGTGCTGCATTCGGTGTTCGGCCTGCCCGGTTTTCGCGGTGCGCAGGGGGAGATTATCAGGCACGTCACCGAGGGCGGCAATTGCCTGGTGCTGATGCCGACCGGTGGCGGCAAATCGCTGTGCTACCAGCTTCCTTCCCTGCTGCGCGAAGGCTGCGGCATCGTGGTATCGCCGCTGATCGCGCTGATGCGCGACCAGGTCGCCGGGCTGATTGAAGCCGGCGTCAACGCCGCCGCGCTGAATTCGTCACTGTCGTTCCAGGAAGCCTCCGAGATCGAGCGGCGCCTGCTCGCGGGCGACCTCGATCTGCTCTATGTCGCGCCGGAACGGCTGGTCACGCCGCGCTGCCTGTCGCTGCTGGCGCAGGCCCAGGTGGCGCTGTTCGCGATCGACGAGGCGCATTGCGTCTCGCAATGGGGCCATGATTTCCGCCCCGAATATGTCGGTCTCTCGATCATCGCCGAACGCTTTCCCGACGTGCCGCGCATTGCGCTGACCGCGACCGCCGACGAATTGACGCGCAAGGAGATCGTCGAGCGGCTCCAGCTTGCGGGTTCGCCGCAATTCGTATCGAGCTTCGACCGGCCCAACATCCGCTACGAGATCGTCGACAAGCGCAATGCCGTCTCGCAGCTGAAGGAGTTCATTCGGGAGCGGCATGCGGGCGATGCCGGCGTGGTCTATTGCCTGTCCCGCAACCGCGTCGAGGAGGTCGCCGCCGCGCTTCAGGACGCCGGCATTGCGGCGCTGCCCTACCACGCCGGGCTCGACGGCCAGGTGCGCTCGCGCAACCAGGACCGCTTTCTCAACGAGGACGGCATCGTCATCGTGGCGACCGTCGCCTTCGGCATGGGCATCGACAAGCCCGATGTGCGCTTCGTCGCCCATCTCGACCTGCCCAAAAGCATCGAGGCCTATTACCAGGAGACGGGCCGCGCCGGCCGTGACGGCAAGCCGTCGGCGGCCTGGATGGCCTATGGGCTCTCCGACATCGTGCAGCAGCGCCGAATGATCGACGAGTCCAGCGCCTCCGACGAGTTCAAGCGGGTCTCGATCGGCAAGCTCGATGCGCTGGTTGGCCTGGCCGAGACCGCACAGTGTCGGCGCCGCCGGCTGCTCGCCTATTTCGGCGAGGCGGTGACCGCGGAGAATTGCGGCAACTGCGACAATTGCCTGACGCCGCCGAAGATGCGCGACGGCAAGGTGCTGGCGCAGAAGCTGTTGTCCTGCGTCTATCGTACCGGCCAGCGGTTCGGCGCGATGCACCTGATCGACGTGCTGGTCGGACGGCTGACCGAGAAGGTCACGCAGTTCGGCCACGACAAATTGTCGGTGTTCGGCATTGGGCGCGAGCTCAACGAAAAGCAGTGGCGCACCGTGCTGCGGCAGCTGGTGGCGATGGGGCATTTGCACAGCGACAGCGAAGCCTATGGCGCGCTGAAGCTGACGGAGAGCGCGCGCGGCGTGCTGCGCGGGGAGACGGAAGTGTGGCTGCGCGAGGAGACGCCCGGCACGCGCGTTCGCGCCAGCCGCGGCAAATCGCGCCGCGGAGATCTCGCGCCTGCCGCCGGCGCGCCGCAAGGCGATGTCGATCCCGAACTGCGCGCGCGGCTGCGGTCCTGGCGTTCAGAGATCGCCCGCGAGCGCGGCGTTCCGGCCTATGTGGTGTTGCACGATGCCACCATCGACGGCATCGTTCGGGCCTGGCCAACCACTCTCGACGAACTCCGCAACGTCCCCGGCATCGGCGACAAGAAGCTCGAGCATTACGGCGACGAACTGCTGCAGATCGTCAGGACGCGGTAGGGCGCTGGTGCGCTCAATTCTCTCAACACGTCATCCCGGACAAGCGCGCCTAAAGCGCGCGCAGATCCGGGATCCATAACCACAAGCCGGTGTGGGTACGGCAGGCTGGCGACCACGAGTCTTCGCAAAACGACTGCTGCGGCGTATGGGTCCCGGGCCTGCGCTTACGCTTGCCCGGGACGACAGCGGTGTATGATGCGCGAAAGCTACGCCTTCACTCACCCGTTCCGGAACGCGTAGGCATATCCGTTCAGCGCCGGGGCGCCGCCGAGATGGGCGTACAGGATCTTCGCGCCCTTCTCGAAATGGTTCTTCTGCACGAGGTCGATCAGGCCCTGCATCGACTTGCCCTCGTAGACGGGGTCGGTGATCATGCCTTCGAGGCGTGCGCTGAGGCGGATCGCCTCCTTGGTCTCTTCCGACGGCACGCCATAGGCGGGATAGGCGTAGTCCTCGATCAGCACGACGTCATCGGCGACCAGCTCCTTGCCGAGCTCGACGAGCTCAGCGGTGTTCCGCGCGATCTCGAGCACCTGCGCCTTGGTCTGCGCGGGCGTGAACGAGGCATCGATGCCGATCACTTTGCGGGCGCGGCCATCCGCTGCAAAGCCGACCAACATGCCGGCATGGGTGGAGCCGGTCACGGTGCAGACGATGATGTAGTCGAACTTGAAGCCGAGCTCGGCTTCCTGCTGGCGCACCTCCTCGGCGAAGCCGACATAGCCGAGACCGCCGAACTTGTGCACGGAAGCGCCGGCGGGAATGGCGTAAGGCTTGCCGCCCGCCGCCTTCACTTCGTCGATCGCCTGCTCCCAGCTCTTGCGGATGCCGATGTCGAAACCGTCGTCGACCAGGCGCACGTCGGCGCCCATGATGCGCGACAGCATGATGTTGCCGACGCGGTCATAGACGGCATCCTCGTGCGGCACCCAGGCTTCTTGCACCAGGCGGCACTTCATGCCGATCTTGGCCGCAACTGCGGCGATCATACGGGTGTGGTTCGACTGCACGCCGCCGATCGAGACCAGCGTGTCGGCGTTGGAGGCGATCGCGTCGGGGATGATGTATTCGAGCTTGCGCAGCTTGTTACCGCCATAGGCGAGGCCGGAATTGCAGTCCTCGCGCTTGGCATAGATCTCGACTTGGCCGCCGAGATGCTTCGACAGCCGCTCCAGCTTCTCGATGGGCGTCGGGCCGAAGGTCAGCTTGTAGCGCGGAAATTTGTCGAGCTTCATGGGTCATCCCGATTGGCGTTGATCTCGGTGGTTGCCTTAGCATCGCCCAAGCAAAAGGTGCTCTCGAATATTGCGCTCATATTGCGCAACTTCTTGCGCTAATTGCGCCATAGGATAAGAATTCTTCCGAAATATTGGCCTGCTACGGAAGCTTCTTTCATGACCGCCCGGCTTGACCGCACTGACCTTAAGATCTTGAGATTGCTGCAAAATAACGGTCGGCTGAGCAATGCCGAGCTGGCCGAAACCGTCGCCATCAGCCCCGCCACCTGCCATCGCCGCACCCAGCGCCTGTTCGAGGACGGCTTCATCGCTGCCGTCCGCGCCATGATCGCCCCCAAGAAAGTGGCCAAGGGCACGCTGGTGATGGTCGGCGTCGTGCTCGACCGCTCGACGCCGGAGAGCTTTGCCATCTTCGAGCAGGCGATCGCCCGGCTGAAATTCGTGCTCGACTGCCACCTCGTCGCCGGCGACTTCGACTATTTCCTGAAGATCCGCGTCGGCGACATGGAGGATTTCAACCGTATCCACGGCGAGCAGCTTATCGCGCTGCCCGGTGTGCGGCAGACCCGCACCTTCTTCGTGATGAAGGAAGTCGTCGACAACGCGCCGCTGGAGTTTTGAACACGTTCGCGCAAGCGGCCCGTGGTAGATGGACATTTGTTGTTTTGGGAATCACTGGTCATGCCGATCGAGTCGCCTGCCTTCCGCCATTCCAATCCGGTCGTGCCGGCCTATCGGCGCGGCTGGGTCGACGAGGCCGTCGCCGCGATCGAGGCCGACCAGTGCCGCACCGCGGACACGCATCTGATCCGGCTGATCGTGCCGGCGCTGTCAGGCATCGACATCTACCTGAAGGATGAGTCAACCCATCCGACCGGCAGCCTGAAGCATCGCCTGGCGCGCTCCTTGTTTCTCTACGCGCTTTGCAACGGCCACATCCGCAAAGGCACGCCCGTGGTCGAGGCGTCGTCGGGATCGACGGCGGTGTCGGAGGCCTATTTCGCGGAGATGATCGGCGTGCCATTCTATGCCGTGATGCCGCGCACGACCTCGTCGGAGAAGATTGCAGCGATCGAGCATTATGGCGGCAATTGCCATCTGATCGACGACGGCCGCGCGCTCTATGCGGAAGCGGCCGCGCTCGCCGCGCGCCTGAACGGTCACTACATGGACCAGTTCACCTTCGCTGAACGCGCGACGGACTGGCGCGGCAACAACAACATCGCCGAATCGATCTTCACGCAGTTGCAGGGCGAGCGGTGCCCGCTGCCCGACTGGATCGTGATGGGCGCGGGCACCGGCGGCACCTCGGCCACGATCGGGCGGTACCTGCGCTATCGGCAATATCCGACGCGGCTCTGCGTCGCCGATGTCGAGCATTCCGCCTTCTTCGATTGTTTCCGCTCGCAGGACCGTTCGCATGTCTGCGACCGCCCGTCGCTGATCGAGGGTGTCGGCCGGCCACGCTGCGAGCCGTCCTTCGTGCCCGATGTGGTCGACCGCATGATGAAGATCCCGGATGCGGCGACGATCGCGGCGATGAACGTGTTGTCGCGCCGGCTGCGTCGTCCGGTAGGCGGCTCCACCGGCACCAATTTCCTCGCATTATGCCGGCTCGCCTCGGAGATGCGCCAGGCAAACATCGCGGGATCGCTGGTGACGCTGATCTGCGATTCTGGGGAACGCTACCGGCAGACTTATTACGAGCCCGAATGGCTGAAGGGGCGGGGCCTCGATCCGGCGCCTTTCGAAGCCGCGCTGACGTCATTCCTCGCGACCGGCGAGCCGCTCGCGCTCGCCGCCGACGATGTCGCAAATCCCCAGAGCGTACGAAGCCCCGAGACGACATAGTCGAATTTGTCAGAACGCCCGACCGCCGTGCGAGGTCACGGCAACTTCACTTGCGTTGCGTGCGCATGCGGGCAAGCCTCGCCGTCTCAACGAGGAGATCTTCGCCGTGCGCCTTCCCATTCTCGATCCCAAGGATCTGACCGCCGAACAGAAGCCGCTCCATGACGACATGCGAGCCGGCATCACGGACCATTTCAAGGGCTTCGTGAATATGCGCGAGGACGGCGCGCTGCTCGGGCCCTGGAATCCCTGGATCCGCGAGCCGCGTTTCGGCAAGCCGGTGTGGGAGCTGGTGAAGGCGATCGCGTCGAACCCGCTGCTGCCTGGTCCGGTGCGAGAGGTCGCGATTCTCGTCACCGGCTCGCATTTCCGCTCCGGCTACGAGCTCTATGCCCATGTATTGGTCGCCGAGCAGCGCGGCCTGTCCGATGACAAGCTCGCGACCATCGTCGCCGGACAGCGGCCGGCGGATCTCACCAGGCAGGAGGGCGTCGCCTACGACGTCGCCTCAGCGCTGGTCAGTGGCGGCGTGCTGCCGGAATTGACCTGGCGCGCCGCGGTGAAGGAGTTCGGCGAGCACGGCGCCGCCGAGCTGTCCTATCTGGTCGGCGTCTACTGCATGGTCTCGGTCACGCTCAACACGTTCGACGTGCCGGTGCCGGAGTAGATCACTCCGCCGCCTTGTTCAAAGGCGCCGGCGGCACAAAGGCGATGCAGCGATTACGGCCCTCGGCCTTGGCCTGGTAGAGCGCCTGATCGGCCGCGCTCATCAGTGCGTCGATGCCGGACATGCTGACGGCGGCCTCCGCGATGCCGATGCTCACGGTCACGCCGAACTGAATTTTGCCGGCGACGATCTGCGCGCTCATCACGCGCTTGCGGATGCGATCGGCGACGGTCCTCGCGCGCGACAGGCTGGTCTCGGGCAGGAGAACGGCGAACTCCTCGCCGCCGAGGCGGCCGACGATGTCCGATTTGCGCTTGCCGTCGAGGCAGGCGGCGGCAACCGCCCTGATCGCGGCGTCACCGACGGCATGGCCGTAGCGATCGTTGACCGACTTGAAATGGTCGATGTCGAGCATCAGCACCGAGACGGAGCGATAATAGCGCTGGAACCGGCTCCATTCGGCATCGAGGGACTCGAGAAAATGGCGGCGATTGTAGAGACCGGTGAGCGGATCGGTGGTCGCGAGCGTCTCCAGCATTGCGGCTTTTTGCGTCAGGTCGGTGATGTCGACATAGGTCAGCATGCGGCCGCCGTTCGACATCGTGGTGCAATGTGTCCTGATGCGCCGTCCATCCGGCGTCTGCAGGTCGCGCACATGATCGCCGGCCTTGACCTCCGCGACCCGCCTCGCCGGAAATCTCGCCAATTCATTTGCAGGAAGATCCGGCGCGCTCGCGCGGTGGGCCCGCGTCACCAGCGATGCATAGGTCGGTCGGCTCGCTGCCTCCTGCTCGCTCACCTCCCAGAACCGCCGCATCCGTCGGTTCATGAAGCTGGCGTTGAGATCGCGATCCAGCAGCAGCACGCCGTCCTCGACGTTCTCGAGTGCGTCGCGCAGCAATTTGAGCTCGTCGGAGTAGCGCACGATATCGGTGACGGGCGTATAGGTCAGCATGCGCCCGCCGTCGGGCAGCGGCGTGCATTGCATGCGAACGACGTCGCCGCTACTGCGGCGCAGATCGAGCGGCGACGCGTCACCCGCCTGGACGTGACGGACTCGCTCGGCGACATAGGCGTCCAGCTCGGCCTGTGGAATTTCGTAGGCAACCGTATCGCGGCCGTGATGCATCAGCGTCACGAATGACGGATTGCTGTTGGCGACTTCATCCGGCAATTGCCACATCTGCCGGAACGCGCGGTTGATCAGCTTCGCGCGGAGATTTGCATCCAGCAGCACGATGCCGAGCGGAACGAAATCCAGCGCGGCGCGCAGCGCCAGCATCTGGCTGCGCATCAGCGAGTCAGCGCTGCGCTCCTTCGCGTTGTCGATTCCGGGGGTGGCATGCTCATCCGTTCCGAGCGTGACGCCGATCTGGCGATCGGACCGCCAGAGAACGCGACAGGAGCGGACATCCTGGCTTGCGAGCTTGAGCTGGAACTGGTCGGGCACGCCGACGCTGCTTTGGATCTCCAGCGTCGCGCCATCCTCGGACATCCGGCGAACGACGCAATCGATGGTCGATTGCCCGAAATTGAAGATGATCTTGCCGGCCAGGAACGTTCGCTCCGATACCAGACGGGACATTTCCAACCTCCCACGCGAAACCGGTCAAGTCTCCCGCAAGCATCTTGCCGGGAGGTAACGTGGTGAGCGATCTCGCGAAGTGGATTAACAAGCGGTTGATTCGTCGGAAGCCGCGAGGCGGGACGGCTGCAAGGTGAAAAGACCTTCATGATCAACACGAGAGGGCCGCCGCCCGTCGTCCCGTGCTCTTTAAGCCGGATATTTGTTTACCTGACATCCACCATGATCGTGGTCAGTTGCGCACGGCGTAGAGCGGCGTTCGCAACGTCACCTGATATGACGGCTTCGGCATCCAGGCGATCTGCGCCGTGATGCCGAACAGGCGGTTGTCGTTGTCGTCCATGCGATCGAGGTCGAGCCGCAGGATCGGCTGGGTGAACGGCTCCGCCAGCGTCCGGCCAGCGAACTGCGCGCCGCCGAACGACTGCATGCCGAGCCGTCCGGTGAACTTCCAGTTGCTCGGCCATTGGTAATAGCCGCCGGCATAGAGGATCGTGTTGGGCCGGATGCTGGCGAACGGACTGGCGATGGCGGTGGTCGTGTATTGCACGCCGGCAAGCCAGCCCCGCGTCTCGTCTTCGTCCAGCGCGTAGTCGAATTCCAGGATGTTGTTGAACGAATTCGTCATGCCCTGATCGTTCGGCACCGACTGCGTCAGGGTCGATTGCAGCGTGATGGTCGGGATCGTTCCGCCATTTTGCTGGTAGAGGTCGGCCTGCACGCCAATATTCCAGCTCGTGATGTCGAATGTCGACCAGCCGCCGCCGGCGTCGGTCGTCGAGCCCGACACGCCGCCATAGAGCGAGACACGATCGCTGACGTCGACGGTCAGCGGCAGATCCACCGCTATCGATTTTGCCGCCGGCAGGCCGTTCGGCTGCGTTGCGCCCCTGCGCACCGCCAGGGCTTCGAACGCCGCCGACAGCGAAGTGTTGCCGAAACCGAGCCCCAGCGTGCCCGCGGGAATCGTCGCATAGATCGTGCGCAGGTCGAGATAGATGTTGGGGACATCAGGCTTTGCGGGGGCGCCATCCTCCTCATCGGCAGCGAGGGCGGCCGCCGCCGACATCGTCAGACACAGCAGTCCCATCGCGGCGGCACGCATAGCCTGAAGGTGCAATGGGGTGGGAGGGAGCACGTGACAATCCGACGCGTGGCGATTTGATGACGCAGCGGGCGTTAGATGGAACGTGATCGTTCCGATGGTCAAGCGCTATCCGCAAGCGATGGACTGCACGGATGCGCGCGGTTACCCTGCCGTGATCGCACGACACACTCGCCGGCCGGAGTGCGGGCCGGACAATTGAAGGACGACAGTCATGAACACGTCACGCCGCATCCTGCTCACTGGCCTGGCAGGGCTCGCCGTCGCTCCGACCGTCGTGGCGGCTGCGCCGGCGCCAGTGTCCGATGACACGACGGTGGCCGAGGAGCGGTTCGCACGCATGATCGCGGCGGCGCATGCGCCCGACGTCACCTGCGCCCGCCAGGCGGAGCGTTATGCGGACGTGCATTGGCCCGATTATGTGACGGCCGCCCGGGCCGTGCTCGACGCGCGCGCGTGATCCGCGCTATCTCTCCACCGCGCGCCGCACCTGCTCGCCGATCTGCGACAGCACCAGCTGGGCCTGCGGCAGGATCGCGCCCATGGCGTGGAAATTGTGAACCATGCCGTCGTGGCAGACATGCTCGACGGCGACGCCGGCAGTGAGCAGCTTGCGCGCATAGGCATTGCCCTCATCGCGCATCGGGTCGTACTCGGCCGTGTGGATGATCGCGGTCGGCAGGCCGGCCAGCCGTGTTGCGCGCAAGGGAGAGACGCGGGGGTCGGCGGTGGCGATGCCCTCAGGCAGATAGTCGGACAGATCGGCCTCGATCGTGACGCGATCGATCAGATGGCCCTTGGCGAATTCATCCCGCGACGGCGAGGTCTCCTCGAAATCCAGCACCGGGCAGATCAGGCATTGCGCGGCGATGGCGAGGCCGGCGGTCTGCGCGGCCTCCTGGCACACGATCGCAGCGAGCGTCGCACCGGCGGAATCGCCGCCGACGACGAGACGCTCGGCGTCGATGCCGAGCGAGGCGGCTTCGCGCGCAACCCATTCGGTGGCGGCGACGGCGTCCTCGACCGCGGCCGGAAATGGGTGCTCCGGTGCGAGCCGGTAGTCGACCGAGACGAGACGGCAACCGGTGGCATGCGCCAGCGCCGCCGCGATGCGATCATGCGTGGCGATGCTGCCGGCGACGAGGCCGCCGCCATGAAAGAACACGAAACCGGGCGCGCGCTCGCCGGCGCTTGCAGGCGTGTAGAGCCGATAGGGCAGCTCGCCGGCGCGGCCGGGCAGCATGCCGTCGCGCGTCGTCACGTCGGGCGCCTCAGCGCGCACGAATTGCATCAGCTTGGCCAGCGATTGGCGCCGCGCCTCCACGCTCGGCCGGCTTCTCCCCTGCGGCACGGCCGCAGCCATCATGGTCAACAAGCGCTTTGCGAGCGGATCGAGTGGCATGGCACTTCCTTCTCCCCTTGTGGGAGGGTAACTCAGCAGCTCCCCGCAGGGAATCATTTAGAAGTTCCGACCCATAGTGGCGCTATAATGCGGCATCACGCCCATGGGAGGCCTGATATGGCCGAGATCAAGAAGCCGATCGAATATTCGCCGAGCTGGACTTTCTTCGAGGGCAAATGGCACGACGGCAACGTGCCGATCATGGGCCCGCGCACGCATGCGGCCTGGCTCGGCTCGGTGGTGTTCGACGGCGCCCGCGCCTTCGAGGGCGTCGCGCCGGATCTCGACCGTCACGTCGCGCGCGCCAACCAATCCGCGATCAATTTCGGCCTGAAGCCGGTGGTCGATACCGGCACTTGGCTGACGCTGGCGCGTGAGGGCATTGCGCGCTTCGCGGCCAATGCCGAGCTCTACGTCCGTCCGATGTACTGGGCGCAGAACGGCTTGGGCGGCGGCGTGCTGTTCGACCCCGAGACCACGAATTGGTGCCTGTGCATCTACGAGGCGCCGATGCCGAAGCCTGTAGGTAATGCCATCACGCTGTCGCCGTTCCGCAGGCCTACCGCCGAATGCGCGCCGGTCGAAGCCAAGGCGGCCTGTCTCTATCCGAACAATTCGCGCGCGCTGGCGGAAGCTGCCTCGCGCGGCTTCCAGAACGCGCTGATGCTGGACATGCTCGGCAATGTCGCCGAGTTCGGCAATTCCAACGTGTTCATGGCGAGGGACGGCGTGGTCTATACGCCGGTGCCCAACGGCACGTTCCTCAACGGCATCACGCGCCAGCGCGTCATCAGCCTGCTGCGCGGCGACGGCGTCAACGTGGTCGAGAAGATGCTGCGCTATTCCGATTTCCTGGCCGCCGACGAGATCTTCTCAACCGGCAATTTCGCCAAGGTCGCCCCGGTGATCCGCATCGACGAGCGCGAGCTGAAGCCGGGGCCATTCTACGCCAAGGCGCGAAAGCTCTATTGGGACTTTGCGCACGACATGAAGCTCGCCGCTTGAGAGACGTTAACCGCTCCTCCGAAACCGGCTGAACTGAAAGGCCTGCGTCGAGTCCCACGGCGTATGATGCGTCTCGCTGCGAGTCTCGATCAGCGCGAACTCCGGCCCGAGCTCCGCCGCAAGGCTGGCACTGTCATGGCGCTGCACCGGCAGGCCGCTGCATTTCTCGGGACCATCGGGTGCAAACGTCGCAATGATGACGTGGCCGTCAGTTGCAAGCGCCGACCGCAGGCGCTCGACATAAGCGGCCCTGTCGCGAGGATCTGTCAGGAAGTGAAACGCGGCGCGGTCGTGCCAGACGTCATAGGTCTTCGTCGGCTGCCATGACGTGGCGTCGGCAACGATCCAGTCGACCATCGAAGCCGCTCCGCCGATCCGCTTCTTCGCCGCGTCAAGCGCATTGGCAGAAAGATCCAGCACTGCAACGTCGCGATATCCGTCCTGCAGCAACGCATCGACCAGTCTCGATGCTCCGCCGCCGATATCGATGATGGCCGCGTCATGATTGGGATTGGCAGCGCGGATCATCTCAAGCGAGGTCGCCGGGCTGTCCTGGTACCAGCTGACCTCGGCTTCGCCCTTGGTGGCGTAGACATGGTCCCAATGGGTGCTTCGGTCAGACATGGCTCGTCCTCCCGCTCGCTGACGCCGGCGCGAATGGAAAGACTACTCGTCCTTCTTCGACATGCGCTCGAGGCGCTCCTGCATCTCCTTCATCTGCTGGCGCAGATCGTCGATGTTGCTGTCCTTCGGCGCCTCGGCAGTCGCCTCGGACTCCGTCTCGGCAGTGGCCCCCGGGCGCGGCGGGACGAAGGGCTTGAACATCGAGAAGGTCTGCTGGAACAGCTCCATGTTGCGACGGACCTGCTCCTCCAAAGGAGCAAAAGGAGTGCCGGACAGGGTATTGGCGATCTGCTTGCGGAACTTCTCTTGCTCCTGGGTCAGGGTCGCGATCGACTGTTCCAGATATTTCGGCACCACCATCTGCATGCTGTCGCCGTAGAAGCGGATCAGCTGGCGCAGGAAGGTGGTCGGCAGCAGGTTCTGGCCGGCCTTGTTTTCCTGCTCGAAGATGATCTGGGCGAGCACGGAGCGGGTGATGTCGTCGCCGGTCTTGGCGTCATAGACCAGGAAATCCTCGCCATCCTTGACCATCGCGGCGAGGTCTTCCAGCGTCACGTAGGTGCTCGTTCCGGTGTTATAGAGCCGGCGGTTCGCGTATTTCTTGATGGTGGTGGGTTGGTCTGATTTCGCCATGGGCTCTCACTTGCAAGCGCGGAGAACGGGAACCCGACGGGCCATGCCGCAGGGCGGGAAGAGTACGCAACGCAACAAAATAAGCATTTTCAAAGGGGTCACGCTACCGTTTTGTGCGGCACGGTTAATCGCGGAGCAAAATCTTGCTTGCGAAAGCGCCAAGAACGCTATTTTGAATGCGCTGCGGCATGAATTCGGTCGCCGGCCGATTGACATGCCTCAACGACGTTAACAGGATGGCTGACAAGACTGGCGAGCCGTTTTCTCAAAGCCCCGCCTGCCCCCTCTTAAAAAACCTCAAGCCTCAGGAGATGCCCATGTCAGACGATGTCGTCATCGTCAGCGCCGCCCGCACCCCGGTCGGAAGCTTCAACGGAGCCTTCGCGACCCTTCCCGCCCACGATCTCGGCGCCATCGCCATCAAGGCCGCGCTGGAGCGCGGTGGCATCGAGCCCGGCCGGGTCTCGGAAGTCATCATGGGGCAGATTCTGACCGCCGCCCAGGGGCAGAACCCCGCCCGCCAGGCCTCGATCGGCGCCGGCATCCCGGTGGAGAGCCCGGCCTGGGGCGTCAACCAGCTTTGCGGTTCGGGTCTGCGCACGGTCGCACTCGGCTACCAGGCACTCCTCAACGGCGATTCCGAAATCGTGGTCGCAGGCGGCCAGGAATCCATGAGTATGGCCCCGCACGCCCAATATCTGCGTGGCGGCGTCAAGATGGGCCCGGTCGAGTTCGTCGATACCATGATCAAGGACGGCCTGTGGGATGCCTTCAACGGCTACCACATGGGCAACACCGCCGAGAACGTCGCGCGGCAGTGGCAGATCACCCGCGCCCAGCAGGACGAGTTCGCGGTCGCCTCGCAGCAGAAGGCCGAGGCGGCGCAGAAGGCCGGCAAGTTCAACGACGAGATCGTTCCCGTCACCATCAAGACCCGCAAGGGCGACGTCGTGGTCAGCGCCGATGAATATCCGCGTCATGGCGCAACGATCGACGCGATGGCCAAGCTCAAGCCTGCCTTCGAAAAGGAAGGCACGGTCACCGCGGGATCTGCGTCCGGCATCAATGACGGCGCTGCCGCCGTGGTGCTGATGACCGCCAAGCAGGCGGCCAAGGAAGGCAAGAAGCCGCTCGCGCGCATCGTCTCCTGGGCGCAGGCCGGCGTCGATCCGAAGATCATGGGCTCGGGCCCGATCCCGGCCTCGCGCGCCGCGCTGAAGAAGGCCGGCTGGAATGTCGGCGATCTCGATCTGATCGAGGCCAACGAAGCCTTCGCGGCGCAGGCCTGTGCCGTCAACAAGGACCTCGGCTGGGACACCTCCAAGGTCAACGTCAATGGCGGCGCGATCGCGATCGGTCATCCGGTCGGCGCGTCCGGCGCCCGCGTGCTGGTGACGCTGCTGCACGAAATGCAGAAGCGCGATTCGAAGAAGGGCCTCGCCACGCTGTGCATCGGCGGCGGCATGGGCATCGCGATGTGCATCGCGCGCGACTGACGGTGGCTGACGTGTAGCTTACGCGCAGTTTGCGCGTGCGCTGCACACACTGGTTAGTGCGTTGCACGCGACTAAAAAGGCAGCGGTTGCAAATCAAATATTCTTCGCAACCGTGCAGGCCTCGACTAAAGAGAAACGCCCGGCTCAACGCCGGGCGTTTTGTTCTTGATGTCCGTCAAACCAGCCGCATAATCCGCAGTTAAAAAACGACCACGTCAGAAACGTCCGAAGAGTCCAAGGGAAGGAATACGATATGGCACGTGTTGCATTGGTCACGGGTGGTACGCGGGGCATCGGTGCTGCGATCAGCAAGGCACTGAAGGCGGCTGGCTACAAGGTTGCGGCGAGCTATGCCGGCAACGATGCGGCGGCGGAGAAGTTCAAGGCCGAGACCGGCATTGCCGTCTACAAATGGGACGTCAGCAGCTTCGACGCCTGCACCGAAGGCGTGAAGAAGGTCGAGGCCGATCTCGGTCCGGTCGAGGTGCTCGTCAACAATGCCGGTATCACCCGCGACACCGCCTTCCACAAGATGACGCTCGAGCAGTGGAACGCCGTCATCAACACCAATCTCGGCTCACTGTTCAACATGACGCGCCAGGTCATCGAGGGTATGCGTTCGCGCAAGTTCGGCCGCATCATCTCGATCTCGTCGATCAACGGCCAGAAGGGACAGTTCGGTCAGGTCAACTATTCCGCGGCGAAGGCGGGCGATATCGGCTTCACCAAGGCGCTCGCGCTCGAGAATGCCAAGGGCGGCATCACCGTGAATGCGATCTGCCCCGGCTACATCAATACCGAAATGGTGCAGGCGGTGCCGAAGGACGTCCTGGAGAAGAACGTGATCCCGCAGATTCCGGCGAACCGGCTCGGCGAGCCCGAAGAAATCGCGCGCGCGGTCGTGTTCCTCGCCGCCGACGAGTCCGGCTTCATCACCGGCTCGACGCTGACGGTCAACGGCGGCCAGTACATGGTGTGATGCGATCGCATCACGCGGCCTGATATTTCCGACATCGTCGTGCCCGGGCTTGTCCCGGGCATCCACGGCCTTACAACAGCCGTCGCCACGGAAGAACGTGGATGGCCGGGACAAGCCCGGCCATGACGGAAACATTGGGCCGATGACTCCCCGTACCGCCACCCTGATCGGTTTGACTGCAATCCTGATGTGGTCGCTGTTGTCAGTGATGACGGTGGCGACCGGAAAGATCCCGGCGTTCCAGCTCGCCGCGATGACCTTTGCGATCGGCGGTCTGGTCGGCCTGCTCACCTGGATCGGCCGTGGCGACGCCGCGAAAAGCCTGCGTCAGCCGCTGGTCGTCTGGGTCGTCGGCGTCGGCGGGTTGTTCGGCTATCACGCGCTGTATTTTCTCGCGCTGCGCTTCGCGCCGCCGGCCGAAGCCGGTCTTCTGAACTACATGTGGCCGCTCTTGATCGTGCTGTTCTCCTCCTTCCTGCCCGGCGAGCGGCTCGCCCCGCATCATATCATCGGCGCCGTGCTCGGGCTCGTCGGCACCGTGCTGCTGTTCGCCGGCAACACCAGTGGTTTTGCGCCCGGCGCGGTGCCGGGACTGATCGCGGCCTTTATCGCCGCCTTCGTGTGGGCCGCCTATTCGGTACTGTCGCGCCGGTTGAAAGCGGTACCGACCGATGCGGTCGCGGGCTTCTGCCTTGCGACGTCAGTGCTCGCTGCGCTGATGCATGGTTTGCTGGAGACCACCGTGTGGCCGGAAACCACGCTGCAATGGCTTTCCGTCATCGCGCTCGGCATCGGCCCCGTCGGTGCCGCGTTCTATGCCTGGGACATCGGCATGAAGCGCGGGGACATCCGCGTGCTCGGCGCCGCCTCCTACGCGACGCCGCTGCTCTCGACCGGCTTTCTCATCGCCGCCGGTTTTGCCAAAGCCAGCGCCAACATCGCCATCGCCGCGATTCTGATCGCCGGCGGTGGCCTGATCGCGGCGAAGGACATGGTGCTCAGGAAGCGGTGATGCGCTCGATCACGGTCCCGCTGACAATGTTGGTCGGACTCGTCTGCGCGAGCGCTTCGGCGCAAATGGGCGCGACCGCTGAGACCTTTACGGGCATGCATCGGAACGAGAGCATCGGTGGCCGACCCGAGACGGCAACGATAACCGATGGAGAATCCTTCATCCGGCTGACAGAGGAGCAGTATCGGACCGGTCATTATCGGCCGGCCTACGAAACGCTTCCGACCAGTATCGTTCGTCGATTGCCGGTGCGGAAGGACAGCAAGGACTAGGTGTCGAGGGAACGGGAGTGGCGGTCGACGGGGCCGGCTTGACCTACGGCTCCCAGCCCTTCGGTGCGAGCTCGAAGCCGGCGAATTCGAACGCGGGTGCCACGGTGCAGCCGACCAGCGTCCATTCGCCCGTGGTTTCCGCCATCTGCCAGGCCTGTGCCGGCACGATCGCCTGCGGCCGTTCGCCATGGACGAGATCGGCACCGAGCCGCACCTCGTGCTGCGAGCAGCCGTCATGGGCGATGCGCAGCATCAAGGGGCTGCCGGCGTAGTAATGCCAGGTCTCGACCGCATCGACGCGATGCCAGTGCGAACGCTCGCCGCGTGCGAGCAGGAAATAGATCGAGGTCGAGCGCGACCGGCCGTTGGCGTCCGCGGTCTGGTCGCGGAACGTCTCGCGGTAATGTCCGCCTTCAGGGTGCGGGCGGAGCTCGAGGCGCGCGATGATCTCGGCTGCGGTCGGCATCGATCCTCGTCAGGACTTGTGCTTCAAGATTTATTCTTGCGCTCGCGCAACTCGCCGAACACGGCGGCGGGATCGGCGCCCTTCATGTGCAGCCTGGCGGCGACCGACGGCTCGTCGGCGCGCAGGAACACGTTGGCCCGCTTCTCCTCGCCAAGCAGCGTGGGAATGGTCGGCTTGTTCTCGGACCGAAGCTTCGTCACCTCCGCCGCGCGCGCCTGGAGCGCGGTATTGTCGGGTTCGACGGTGAGCGCGAACTTGACGTTGGAGGCCGTGTATTCGTGACCGCAATAGAGCTTGAAGTCGTCGGGCAGGGCGCGCAGCTTCAGGAGCGAATCCCACATCATGGGGTACGTGCCCTCGAACACGCGCCCGCAGCCGATCGAGAACAGCGTGTCGGCGGCGAACACAGTCTTCTCGGTGTCGAACACGTAGGAGACGTGGTCGAGCGTGTGGCCGGGCGTCTCCAGGACGCGCGCCAGCAGATTGCCGATCTTGACCACGTCGGCATTGGCAACGCGCAGATCGACGTTCGCGATCTCGGTCCCCTTGTCGTGCGGCGCGACGACGCGGCAATTATATTTGGCCTTGAGCTCGGCGACGCCGCCGACATGATCGCCGTGATGATGGGTGATCAGGATGTCGGTGAGCTGCCAGCCCTCGCGGTCCAGCGCCTTCAGGATGGGGCCGGCCTCCGGCGCGTCGATCGACGCCGTCGCCTTGGTTTCCACATCGTGGATCAGATAACCGAAATTGTCGTTTAAACAGGTGAAAATACGAATTTCGGCGGCCATGTCATCTCCATCGCGCTCAACCCCGCCAGACAAATATGGCGTTAACGTTGCGCAGGCAATGCAATATTCCGCGCGCAGGCGCGGCCTTGCGCATGTTACATTGCGGTCATGACCATCGACGTCGTCGACCTCCGCGAGTTCTATTCCCGCCGCCTCGGAATTGTGGCGCGACAGATGATCAATCGCGGCATCCGGGAGCGCTGGCCTGGCGCGGTGGGCCAGCGCGTGCTCGGCCTCGGCTATCCCACGCCCTATTTGGGGTTGTTCCGCGAAGATGCCGAGCGCTGTATCGCGTTCATGCCGGCGGCCCAGGGCGTCCTGAAATGGCCGACGGGACGGCCGGCGCTGGCCTCGCTGGTCGACGAATTCTCGCTGCCGCTGCCCGACGCCGCGGTCGACCGGATCCTGCTGGTCCACGCGCTGGAGATGTCGGACGATCCGGCCGCGCTGCTGCGCGAGGTGTGGCGCGTGCTGTCGCCCTCGGGCCGCGTGATCGCGGTGATCCCGAACCGGCGCGGAGTTTGGACCCGCACCGACAGTACGCCGTTCGGTCACGGTCGGCCCTATTCGCGCTCGCAGATCACCGATCTGTTGCGCCAGACCTGGTTCACGCCAACGGCCTGGGGTGAAGCGCTGTTCATGCCGCCCTATGCCGGCGGCTGGGTGCTGAAATCGGCGCAGATGTGGGAGCGCGCCGGTGCGGCGTTGTCGCTGCCTTTCGCCGGCGTGCACATCGTCGAGGCCACCAAGCAGGTCTACCGCGCAATCCCCGCCAAGCGCGAACGGGCGCGGCTCATTCCCTCGCTGGCGAAGCCGGTGCTGGTGCCGTCCTCGACGACGGTGACGCGCAGTTAGCTCCTCTCCCTTCGGGAGAGGTGATCCGTGCCCACCGCTTCAGCCGACGCAATAACAAAACGTCCCGGCGAGGCCGGGACGTTTTCAGATCGGAAGATCAGAGGAAGCTTTATTCGCCGGGAGCCACTTCGTCGCTGGACGCGACCGGAGCAGCTTCACGCTCGGGCCGCGGGCCATGCGGCCGGCGCCGCCGGCGCGGAAAGCGTTCGCCACCGCCGGCACCGCCCTCGAAGCCGGGTTGGCCGCCATTCGCGCCGACATTCACTTGCGGCTGCGGGCCGGTGATGAAGGACGGCAGGCGATCGACGCTGGCGGCATCGGCGATGACGGGCTGCGGCTGGTTCGCGGGCAGCGGCTGCGGCTGATATTGCGGCTGCGGACGATGGTCGCGTTCGCGGTGCTCGCGCGGCTGCTGGTCGCGCTGATAAGGCTGGTTGTCGCGTTGCTGATGATCACGCTGGTGATGATCGCGCTGGCCGTCGCGCTCGCGCATGAAGGGCTGCTGCTGCGGCGGTGGCTGCGGGACGAAGCCCGGCTCCTGGCCGAAATTCGAGAAATTCTCGCCGTCGTCCTCGCCATCGTCGCTATGGCTGCTGATCGGCTCGTCGCCGCGCGGCTGCTGGTTCTGGCGGAACTGCTCCTGGGCCGCCGCGATCAGGCGGAAATAATGCTCGGCATGCTGGTAGTAGTTCTCCGCCGCAACGGGATCGCCGGAGGAGCGCGCGTCGCGCGCGAGCTGGAGATACTTTTCAGCGATATGCGAGGCGGTGCCGCGGATCTTGATGTCGGGTCCGTTGGACTCGTAGACCCGGGTCATCGGGTTCTGGCTGCGCCGGTTGTTGTTGTTATTATTGTTGTTGCGGTTGCGCATCCGCTGCTTGTTCTGACCGTTTCTCATGTCCTGCCTTTAATTCCAGCCCTAAAGGTTGCACGCATTACTGATTGCTAGGAGTGACCTGGTGACAGCGGTTCACATCGCTCACGCGCACCGCGCGCAAGCGGATTGATCCCTGCCGATGTTCGTCGACCATCGCGCTCAACAAAGACGCGTTCCCCACCCGCCAGCATTGATCGCCAGCGAACCCATTCATTTTGCCTGCCGAAACAAGCCCAGCTCTCTCGCGTAAGTCTTCAAGCGCAATATCAGGCTTTCGTTCACTTTGCGGTCGGAGAGCAGCGCAGCTTCACTGGCTATCGCGCTTCACAGGACCTGCGGCTTGGAACCTTTATCAGTAAAGCTCTCGCCCGAGAGCCCGGCTTTCGCCCGTAGGTCTACGGGGCCGGCACCGATGTGTTGATCGGAACGTAGTCGTTCCCAAGGGATATTCCAAGAGCTTTTTACAGGCCAATCCGGCTTTTATGGGGGCATTTTTCGGGCCGAAACGGCCCGCGGAATGCCCGCCAGGTCGGCCTTGGGTGGCCTGTCCACCTTCAACCCCGCAGCCGCCATAAGGGTCTCAATATTTCCCGCCTGGCCCTGGCCAGCCTCGACGATCAGCGCGCCGCCGGGGGCGAGACGCTCGCCCGCCTGCGGAATCAGGGCGCGGTAGGCGTCATAGCCGTCATTGCCACCGTCGAGCGCGAGGTGCGGATCGTGCTCGCGCACCTCGATGCTCAATGTCGGAATTTCGGCCGAAGGGATATAGGGCGGGTTCGACACGATGAGGTCGAACGGGCCGCGCAGCGCCGATGCATAGGAGCAGGCGACGAAGCTGGCACGGCCGGCGAGGCCGAGCGCGCGTGCATTGTGCCGTGCCGTGCCCAGCGCAGTGAGGCTGAGGTCGGTGCCGACGCCGAAGGCATCGGGAATTTCGTGCAGCAGCGCGAGCAGGATGGCACCTGATCCGGTGCCGATATCGGCAATGCGTGGAGGTTGCATCTCTTTGCGCTCGCGAAACATCTCGAGCGCAAGCTCGACCACGGTCTCGGTATCGGGACGCGGCACCAGGGTCGCCTCCGATAAAAGAAACGGCAGGCCCCAGAATTCGCGTGTGCCGAGAATGCGCGCCACCGGCTCGCCCGCGAGCCGGCGCTCCGCATGCTGCGCGAGCTGAATGGCCTCGGCGTCGGTAAGCGGCCTGGCGGCGTGCGCAATCAGGCCCGTGAGATCGAGGCGCAGCACGGCGCCGATGAGGATGCGAGCGTCGAGCTCGGCCTCCTCGATCGCTCCCGATCTCAATTGCGCAGCGAGTACGCGCCGTGCGCTTTCGAGGGATTGTCCGGAGAACGAATTGCTCACGGCGTCACGCCGCCGCGCCTTGCGCGGCGAGCTGTGCGGCCTGGTGCTCAGTGGTCAGCGCGTCGGTCAATTCGCCCAGCGCTTCGCCCGCGATCACCTGCGGCAGCTTGTAGAGCGTCAGGTTGATGCGGTGGTCGGTGACGCGTCCTTGCGGGAAATTGTAGGTGCGGATGCGCTCGGAACGGTCGCCGGAGCCGACCTTCTCCTTGCGCTCGGCCGAGCGAGCGGCGTCGACGCGCTGCCGCTCGGCGTCGTAGATGCGTGAGCGCAGGATGTTCATGGCGGAGGCGCGGTTCTTATGCTGCGAGCGCGAGTCCTGCATCATCACGACGATGCCGGTCGGGATGTGGGTGATGCGGATCGCCGATTCGGTCTTGTTGACGTGCTGGCCGCCGGCGCCCTGCGCGCGCATGGTCTCGATGCGGAGGTCGTCGTTCTTGATGTCGACGTCGACATCCTCGACCTCGGGCAGCACGGCGACGGTCGCGGCAGACGTATGAATGCGCCCCTGCGTCTCGGTGTCGGGCACGCGCTGCACGCGATGCACGCCGGATTCGAACTTCAGCTTGGAGAACGCGCCTCGGCCCTGCACTTCCGCGATGATTTCCTTGTAGCCGCCGACGGTGCCTTCGCTGGCCGAGATCACCTCGACCTTCCAGCCCTGCAGGGCAGCGAAGCGCTCGTACATCCGGAACAGGTCTCCGGCGAACAGCGAGGCTTCGTCGCCGCCGGTGCCGGCGCGGATTTCCAGCACCACGTTGCGATCGTCCATGGCGTCCTTGGGCAGCAGTGCCACGCGGATCTTCTGGACCAGTTCCTCGATCTTCGGCGCCAGCTCGTCGCGCTCGGCCTCCGCCATGCCGCGCATCTCGGCATCGGTTGCGGGATCGGCGATCAGGGCCTCGGTGTCGGCGAGCTCTTTCACGGCGGAGCGATAAGCCTTCACCGCTTCGATCAGCGGGGTGATTTCGGCCAGCTCGCGCGTGACCTGCACGTAACGTTCGGAGGCGAGCTGCCCCAGCGATTCGGCCTCAAGAGAGGCATGATGTGCAAGGAGCACGTCCAGTTTGGCTTCGGGGAGTGACGACATCGGTTCAGTCTCAAATGGCGGAAAGAGGCGAGGCGGCAGAAGGCGGCGACAGGCCCGCTACAACGCCAGGCCTTCGGCCTCGGCAAATTCCGTCAGCTTCTGGCGGATCGAGACGCTGCCCGCCGGCGCGTCCAGGAGCGGACCGAGCATGGCTTCGGCCTTCTTCGCATCGAGGTCGATCACCATCGCCTTGACCGGGCCGAGCGCGGTCGCCGACAGCGACAGCGAGCGGTAGCCCAGCCCGATCAGCGCCAGCGCGCCGATCGGCTTGGAGGCCATCTCGCCGCAGAGCGAGAGCGACTTCTTCGCCTCCTGCGATTTGCGCGCGATGTCGCGCAGCGCGCGCAGGATCGGCGCCGACATGGTGTCGAAGCGCTCGGACACTTTCGCGTTGCCGCGGTCGACCGCGAACAGGAACTGGAACAGATCGTTGGAGCCGACCGAGATGAAGTCGACCTTCCGCAAGAGCTCGTCGAGCTGATAGAGCAGGGCCGGCACCTCGACCATGGTGCCGATGTCGATTCGTTCGGGCAGCGTGTGACCGTGCTGGCGTAAGTATGTGAGCTCGCGCTCGACCAGGGCCTTCGCCGAATCGAATTCGGCGACCTCTGAGATCATCGGGAACATGATGCGCAGCGCGCGGCCGCCGCCAGCGCGTAAGAGCGCGCGGATCTGGCCGCGCAACAGGCCGGGGCGATCGAGCCCGAGCCGGATCGCGCGCCAGCCGAGCGCGGGATTTTCCTCGATCACGGCTTCCATATAGGGCAGCGCCTTGTCGCCGCCGATGTCGAGGGTGCGGAAGGTGACCGGCTTGGGGCCGGCGGCATCCAGCACAGCGCGATAGAGCGCCAGCTGGTCGCTGGTGCGCGGCAGGCTCTGTCCCACCATGAATTGCAGCTCGGTGCGGAACAGGCCGATGCCGGCGCTGCCGGTGTCCTCGATATGCGGCAGGTCGATGGCCAGACCCGCATTGATCATCAGCTCGACCTTCTGGCCGTCCTTGGTGACGCAAGGCCGGTCGCGCAGCGCCAGATATTGCGCCTGGCGGCGGGCGCGGAAGCGCACGCGCTCGGCGAAGGCCGCCTCGACTTCCTGGGAAGGGCGCACATAGATCGAGCCGGAGGTGCCGTCGACGATGATGGCATCGCCGGGATCGGCGATGCCGGGGGCGTTCGGGACTTCGCCGACCGCGGGGATGCCGAGAGCGCGCGCCACGATCGAGACGTGCGAGTTCGCGGTGCCTTCCTCGAGCACGATGCCGCGCAGGCGTTTGCGGTCATAGTCGAGCAGCGCCGCCGGGCCCATCGCGCGCGCGATGACGATCGCGTTGTCGGGCAGCTGCTCGCGCGAGGGCGCGTGGTCCTGGCCGACCAGCTGCCGCATCAGGCGGTAGCCGAGATCCTCGAGATCGTGCAGCCGGTCGCGCAAATAAGGGTCGGTCGAGCGCAGCATGCGCGCGCGGGTGTCGGACTGCACGCGCTCGACCGCGGCTTCCGCGGTGAGGCCGGTGGCGACCGCCTCGTGCAGCTTGTGCGACCAGCCCTGGTCGTTGGCGAACATGCGGTAGGCTTCCAGCACCTCGCGATGCTCGCCGCCTTCGGCGACGTCGCCGCGCTCCAGCATGCGGTCGAGATCGGCGCGCAGCTTGGCGAGCGCGGTGTCGAGCCGCTTGATCTCCTTCGGCAGGTCCTCGGCGATGTAGTCCTTGATGACGACGCGCGGCTCGTGCAGCACGACGTGGCCGAGCGCGATGCCCTCCGACAGGATGGCGCCGACCTTCTGCGCGGAATGGCGCGCGGCCGGCTCCTGGCCCGGCTGGGCCAACGCGGAGAGCTCGCCGGAGGCGATCAGCTCTGCCAGCACCATCGCGGTGGTCTGCAGCGCCTCGAGCTCCTCCTCGACATAATTGCGCTTGGCGCGGTTCTGCACCACCAGCACGCCGAGCGTGTTGCCGGCCCGCAGGATCGGGACGCCGAGGAAGGAGTGGTAGATTTCTTCACCGGTCTCGGGGCGGAACGAGAAGGCCGGGTGGCTCTGCGCGTCGTTCAGATTGAGCGGCGTCGCCTCGCTGGCGACCAGGCCGACCAGACCCTCATGGGCGCTCAGCACGGTGTGGTGCACCGCCTCGCGGTTGAGGCCTTCGGTGGCGTAGAGTTCGAGCGTGTTGTCGATGCGCAGCACATAGACCGAGCACACCTCGGCCACCATGTTGGCGGCGATCAGCACCACGATCTTGTCCAGCCGCTCCTGGGCCGAGACCTGCTCCGCCATGGTTTCGCGGAGCCGTCTCAACAAGACGCGGGGACCTCCCGACGCGCTCCGCATGAACCGTCAATCTCCTCCGTCTGCCGGGCCCGGCGGTATCGGCCGGCGGCTGGCCTAAAATTCCAGAAAAACAACCAAATTGTTTGTCCGGCGCAGGCACAAACCCAAAATCCACGTGAGATTGAGCGCTTGCACCGAATCAGCGCCGCCAGAACTGGGACACAGTCCGCGGCAGCCCACCCTGTTCGCCGTATAGCGAATTGGGGCTTGTTTTGCCAAGCAAAACGCCTGCCAAACGCGAAGGTGTGTACACCTTCGCGTTTGCTGCGACCGCTAAGAGAAAATTAGCCTAAGCGCGGTCCGGAAAAGCGCGAGGCGGTTCTCCGGTCAGACCACGCTCAAAGGACAATCTGAAGCGCGACCGTGGTCGCGCTTCAGGCCTGATCGAGGCCGTAGAGCGTGTGCAGCGTGCGCACCGCAAGCTCGGTATAGGCGGTGTCGATCAAAACCGAGAATTTGATCTCGGAGGTTGTAATGGCCCGGATGTTGATATTCCGCCCCGCGAGGGCGGAGAACGCCTGGGCGGCGACACCGGCATGGCTGCGCATGCCGCTGCCGATCACCGAGATCTTGGCGACGTCGGTGGCGGTATCGAGCCTGGCATAACCGATCTTGCCCTTGGCGGCGGTAATGGTGTCCTTGGCGCGGGTATAATCGGCCGCCGGCACCGTGAAGGTGAGGTCGGTGGTCTTGCCGTCCTCGGAGACGTTCTGCACGATCATATCGACGTTGATGTTGGCATCCGCCAGCGGGCCGAAGATCGAGGCGGCCACGCCCGGCTTGTCCTCGATCTGGCGCACCGAGATCTGGGCCTCGTCCTTGGAGAAGGCGATACCGGTGACGACGTGGCTTTCCATGATCTCCTCCTCGCTGCAGATCAGCGTGCCGGGCGGCTGGTTGGCATGCGGGTCGATATCCTCGGGCTTGTCGAAGCTCGAGCGGACGAAGATCGGCATGTTGTGGACCATGCCGAGTTCCACTGAGCGGACCTGGAGCACCTTGGCGCCCTGGGAGGCCAGTTCCAGCATGTCTTCGAACGCGATCTTGTCGAGCCTCTTGGCCTTCGGCACGATTCGCGGGTCGGTGGTGTAGACGCCGTCGACGTCGGTATAGATGTCGCAGCGATCGGCCTTGACGGCTGCGGCAACGGCCACGGCCGAAGTGTCGGAGCCGCCGCGGCCCAGCGTGGTGATGCGGTTGGTCTTGGGCTCGATGCCCTGGAAGCCGGCGATGACCGCGACCTCCTTGCGTTCCTGGAAGCGCTTGATGATCTCGCTGCCGTCGATGTCCTCGATCCGGGCCGAGGCATGGGCGTCGCTGGTCTTGATCGGGATCTGCCAGCCCTGCCAGGAACGGGCCTGGATGCCCATGCCCTGCAGCGTGATGGCCAGCAGGCCGGAGGTCACCTGCTCGCCGGAGGCGACGACGGCGTCGTATTCGCGCGCGTCGTGCATCGGCGAGGCCTCGGTGCACCAGGCCACCAACTCGTTGGTCTTGCCGGACATCGCCGAGACGACCACGGCCACTTCGTGGCCGGCGTCGACCTCACGCTTCACATGGCGTGCGACGTTGCGGATACGTTCGATGTTGGCGACGGATGTGCCGCCGAATTTCATCACGAGGCGGCTCATGACGACGCGTGCATTCCTTCAAAGGGATCAGTATGGTGACCCGCACCGGACAGGTGCCTGCGGACACCGACCGCGCGTATACATAGCGGCGGCGCCGGGGGCAAGCGGGTTCCTGCGGGGCCGGGTGCGGGCAATGGGTTAACCGAGGTCATGGCGCGTTATATCGACGAGATTCTGCAGCCCGGCGAGAAGGTGCTGTATTCGACCAATGCGCACTGGATATTCTATTTCCCGGCCATCCTGGCCTGGATCGTGGCCCTCGCACTCTTCGTCGCGTCCCGGCAAGCGGTCGTCGAAGGGCTCGTCCTTCTCTGTCTCGTCGCCGCCGGCCTCGTCGCGCTGGCTGCGCTGTACTGGACCTTGAAAGGCTGGTTCCACCGCTTCACCACCGAGACCGACGTCACCAACCTCCGGGTCGTGCACAAGACCGGGTTCATCAAGCGCCGAACCTTCGAGATGGCGCTGGACAAGGTCGAGAGTGTCGACGTCAACCAGACCATCCTTGGACGTATTCTCAACTACGGCGATGTGACCATCAACGGGGTCGGCGAAGGCCGCGAAACCATCCGGACCATCGCCTCGCCGCTCGCCTTCCGTAGTTCGATCACCACGCGGTAGGACCGCGCCTGACCATGAGCATGCAGCAAGATACTTCCCTCTCCGCCAGCCCGCAGCCGGGCTCGACCGTCGATGCCGCCGAGATCGCAAAGTTCTCGAAACTTTCGGCGGAGTGGTGGGACCCCAATGGCAAGATGGCGCCGCTGCACCGGATCAACCCGCTGCGGCTCGGCTATATCCGCGACGCCGCCTGCCGCAAGTTCGAGCGCAACGTACGCAGCCTCAACTGCCTCGGCGGCTTGCGCGTGCTCGACATCGGCTGCGGCGCGGGCCTGTTGTGCGAGCCGCTGTCGCGCCTCGGCGCGCAGGTCATCGGCGTCGATCCTTCCCAGAGCAACATCGCCGCGGCGAAGCTGCATGCCGACAAGGGCCATCTGGCGATCGACTACCGCTGCACCACGGTGGAGGAGATCGACCCGCGCGAGCGCTTCGACATCGTGCTGGCGATGGAAGTGGTCGAGCACGTCGTCGATGTCGGAATCTTCCTGAAGCGCTGCGCGGCGATGCTGAAGCCGAACGGCCTCATGGTGGTCTCGACGCTGAACCGCAACTGGAAGAGCTTCGCGCTCGCCATCGTCGGCGCCGAATACGTCCTGCGCTGGCTGCCGCGCGGCACCCACGAATGGAACAAGTTCGTCACGCCCGACGAACTGACCAAATACCTGCTCGACAACCGCCTCGTCATCACCGAGCAGACCGGTGTGGTCTATTCGCCCTTCGCCGACAAATGGAGCCTCTCGTCGGACATGGACGTGAACTACATGGTGGTGGCCGAAGCGATGGTGTGAGGGCGTATGAGTGAGATGCGATCTCTAACTCCCCGCGCGGTGTCGTCCCTGCGAACGCAGGGACCCATAATCACAGGCCCATCGAGTTAGCCAAGACGGGCGCCCCGAGCATGTACTACGTCTACATCCTCGCCAGCCGCCATCACGGAACGCTCTATATCGGCGTGACCAATTCCCTTCAAAAGCGGATGGAGCAGCACCGCGCCGGCAAGGGCTCCGAGTTCGTCAAGCGATACGGCGTGCATCGCCTGGTCTACACCGAAGCCTACGAGAGGGCCGAGGACGCGATCGCCCGCGAAAAGCAGCTGAAACGCTGGAAGCGCGATTGGAAGATCGAACTGATCGAGCGGGACAATCCGGACTGGCGAGACCTCAGCGATTTGCTGGTTTGATACGCAGGCCCGCGCCAAGCCCTCGCTGTCGTCCCTGCGAACGCAGGGACCCATACCGCGTGATCTCTCGGTGGGGTTCGCTGTGAGATGCGCGGGTCGGCGGCCTTCGCACAACTGCTCCCTGGGGTTATGGGTCCCTGCGTTCGCAGGGACGACAGTGGAGTTTGTAGGGCGGGCATCGCTCCCATGACATCCCCGCGGTTGACCCCGCCGATCTCAGCTTGCAGGTTGGCCGCAGTCATTTCCCGTTAGTGCCCCCATGCTCACCATCGCCAGCCTCTGGATTCCCTTCACCGTCGTTGCCGCGCTCGGGCAGGTCGCGCGCAATGCGATGCAGCGCTCGCTGACGAAGCCGCTGGGGACCTGGGGCGCGACCAATATCCGCTTCCTGTTCGGCTTCCCGTTTTCACTGGTGTTCCTCGGGGTGGTGCTGATCGCGACCGGCGATCATCTCGGCATGCCGCCGACCGCGTTCTGGCCATGGCTGCTGCTCGGCGCGCTGAGCCAGATCGTCGCGACAGGCCTGATGCTGCTCGCCATGAACGATCGCTCCTTCGTGGTGACGACGGCGTACCTCAAGACCGAGGCGATCCAGACCGCGATCTTCGGCTTCGTCTTCCTCGGCGATCACCTCACCTGGCTGAAGGTGCTGGCGATCGTGATCGCGACGATCGGCGTCGTCATCACCGCGCTGCGGCCCGGTGGCGAGAAGAGTTTTGCCGAATTGAGGCCGACCATCACCGGCCTCGTTGCGGCGGCGGCCTTTGCGCTCTCCGCGGTCGGCTTCCGCGGCGCCATCATCAACGTTCCCGGCGTCTCGTTCGTGACCTCGGCCTCGTTCACGCTGGTGCTCGGCCTGTTCGTGCAGACGCTGGTGCTGACGATCTATCTGCTCTGGCGCGCGCCGAAGATATTGCAGGCGATCCTGGGCTTGTGGAAGCCGTCGATGCTGGCGGGCTTCATGGGCGCCTTCGCCTCGCAGTTCTGGTTCCTGGCCTTCGCGCTGACGGCCGCCGCCAATGTCCGCACGCTCGCTCTGATCGAGGTGCTGTTCGCGCAGGCCGTGGCCTATTACTCGTTCAAGCAGCCGATCGCGCCGCGCGAGATTCTTGGGATCGCGTTGATCGTGATCGGCGTAGCGGTGCTGGTCGGAGCTTAGTTCCGGTCTTCCGGCAGCGTCGGCAGCGGCGAGACCTCGATGCCTTCGTCGATCAGCGACTTCGCCTCTTCCGGCGAGGCCTCGCCGTAGATCGGGCGATGTTCCTTGTCGCCGTAATGCATCGCGCGGGCTTCGTTCGCAAAACGCTCGCCGACATTGTCGGCGTTCTTGACGATGTGATCGCGCAGTTCCTTCAGCTTGCTGCGCAGCTCTTTCTCCTGCGCCATCAGCAGCGAGGTCGGCCCTGACGGCGCGGCCTCGGGGGTCGCCGCAACCGCCGCCTCCGGCGGCGGGGTCGCGCGTCCGCGGCCTTTCTTGCCGACGATGCGCGGCGCCATGATCGCCTTCTCGACCTTGGCCGAGCCGCAGATCGGGCAGGTCACGAGCTTGCGCTTGACCTGCGAATCGTACGCCGACGAGCTCTGGAACCAGCTTTCGAAGTCGTGGTCCCGGTCGCAGCGAAGTGCGTAGCGGATCATGCCGATCCCCGCACGAGGTGCAGATGGTCCGGCCCCGCCTTGGGGTCGGAGACGCCGAAGCGGCGGCCGTGCTGCAGCGAGGGGATGGCGCGGCGCGCGGTCTCGACCTTGGCCGGGTCGATCCTGGCCATGATGATGCCGGGCTCGACGTCGCCCTCGGCGAGGATCTCGCCCCAGGGATCGATGATCAGCGAATGGCCGTAGGTCTCGCGCTTGTTCTCGTGGGTGCCGGCCTGGGCCGCGGCGAAGATGAAGCAGCCGGTCTCGATCGCGCGCGCACGCAGCAACACGTGCCAATGCGCTTCGCCGGTCTTGCGGGTGAAGGCCGAGGGCACGGTGATGAAGTAGGCGCCGCTCTCGGCGAGAGCACGGTACAGCGCGGGGAAGCGCACGTCGTAGCAGATCGTCAGGCCCACCCGGCCCCAGGGCAGGTCGGAGATCACGGCGGTCTCGCCCGGCTGGTAATTGGCGGATTCGCGATAGCTCTCTCCGTCCGGCAGCTCGATGTCGAACATGTGGATCTTGTCGTAGCTCGCGAGCACATTGCCCTCGGGCCCGATCAGGAAGGAGCGGTTGACCGCCTTCTCGGGCGAGAAGCGCAGCGCCAGCGAGCCGACATGGAGATGAATCTTCAATTCGGCCGCGAGCGCGCGGTAGGCCTTCAGCGAAGCATCGTCTTCCTCGCTCTGCAGATGCTCGAACAGCGCCTTGCGGTTCAGCTGCATCATGTTGCTGACTTCGGGCGTCTGCACGTAGTCCGCGCCGTTGGCGGCAGCCTGCCGGATCAGCTTGGTGGCCTGTTCGAGGCTCGGCCCGGGCAAGAGGCCCGTGCGCATCTGCACCATCGCGGCCGTGAACGTGTGTTTCTCGCTCATGAGGTTGCCTTCACACTTTCGAGCATGCCGTCGAGCTTGCCTTCGCGATCGAGCGCATAGAGGTCGTCGCAGCCGCCGACATGCGTTCCGCCGATCCAGATCTGCGGGAAGGTCGAGCCCTCGCCGGCGCGATCGTACATCTCGGCCCGCCAGGACGGGTTCTTGGCGACGTCGAATTCCGTGAAGATCGCCTTCTTGCGGGTCAGCAGCGACTTGGCAGCGGAACAATAGCCACAGCCCGGCCTGGTGTAGATCTCGACAGCAGCGGTCATCTCGTCTGGCGCTCTCATGTCATGAATTCATTGAATTATATGGGACTTTACCTGACCTCCACAACCCGGGCGAACACCAGCACGTCGACCTGGGCGGCCTTGGCGCGCAGCAGGGCCCGCGCACAGGCATCCAGGGTCGCGCCCGAGGTCAGGACATCGTCGATCAGGACAATCCGGCGGCCCTGGACCTCGGTCTGCCGATCGGGAGATACCTGGAATGCGCCCTGCACATTGGTGGCGCGCTGGGCCCGCGAGAGGCCGATCTGCTGCTCGGTAGCCCGTACGCGACGCAGCACCTCGGCCCGCGTCTTGATCCCACTCTGTCGCTCGATGATCTGCGCCAGCGCCCCGGACTGGTTGTAGCGGCGCCGCCAGGCCCGCCGCCAATGCAGCGGCACCGGCACCAGCATGTCGGCCCCGGCCAGCAGCTCGCCGCCTGCCCGCGCCATCCAGCGGCCCATGGCGGGCGCCAGATCGGTGCGGTCCTGGTATTTCAGCGCATGCACCAGCGTGCGCGCGACGTCGTCATAGCGCACTGCCGCGCGGGCCCGCTGGTAGGCCGGCGGGCTCGCGATCGCCTCCATCGACAGCATGTCGGGGCCGGGATCGTAGACGAAGGGAATGCCGAGCCGTGGACAATAGGGCCGCTCGATGAACGACAGCCGCGCCCAGCACGACGCGCAAACGCCCTCGCCATCGACCGGTTCGCGGCAGGACACGCACAGTGTCGGCAACGCAATGTCGAGCGCCAGCCGCGCCGCGCGGCTCAACACGGTGCGGCCAGCCGTCCACGCGCCACGCAGTGGCGCGGCGATCGAGCGGGTTGGGGCGGCATCGGCTTCCATGCGGGGAGGCTAGCGTTCCGCGCTTCCGGGCTCAAGCCACGCTCTCGTGCCCCGGACGCGGCGCAGCGTCTCTTCGACGATGCGCTGCAGAGCCGGGGCACGAGAGAGGAGATTGCATTGGCCAGCGTGATCGGCGTAACCAGCGCCATGTCTCAGATCCCGCAAACCCCTCCCGCATTGTTCGATCGCGCCTTGCTGCACGCGCGGCAGCGGCGTGCGCAGGCACAGGGGGCCGCGACCTTTCTGCTCGACCGGGTCGCCGAGGACATGTCCGATCGGCTGGCGGCGGTGAAGCGGGAGTTTCAGGCGCCCGCCGATCTCTGGACGCCAGGCGAGGGTCTCGTAGTCCTGCGCACGCGCCTTCCCTCTACCGCGCACATTGCGCTCGATGTGGCGGGGGCGGAGAAACTGCCGCTCGCGCCGGAAAGCCTCGACCTCGTCGTCTCCGCGCTGGCGCTGCAATTCGTCAACGACCTGCCGGGCGTGTTCGCGCAGGTCCGCCGTGCGCTGAAACCGGATGGGCTGCTGCTTGCCGCGATGATCGGTGGCGACAGCCTCGCCGAGCTGAGGCAAGCCTTCGCCGCGGCGGAGGCCGAATGCGAGGGCGGCGTGTCGCCGCGCGTCGCGCCGTTCGCGGATTTGCGCGACATCGGCGCGCTGTTGCAGCGGGCGGGCTTTGCGCTGCCGGTGACCGATGTCGATCGCGTCGTGGTGCGTTACGCCAATGCGTTCGCCTTGATGCAGGATCTGCGCCGCATGGGCGCGGCCAATGTGCTGATCGAACGCCGCCGCGCACCGAGCCGGCGCGCGACGCTGCTGCGCATGGCCGAAATCTATGCCGAGCGCTTTGCCGATGCCGACGGCCGCATCCGTGCGACGTTCGACATCATCTGGCTCTCCGGCTGGGCTCCGCATGCGAGCCAGCAGCAGCCGCTGAAGCCGGGCTCGGCCAAAGCGAGCCTGGCGGAAGCGGTGAAGAAGGCGGGGAAGGAGTGACGTGTCCCGGACGCGCTGCAGCGTGAAACGCTGCTGCGCAGAGCCGGGACCCAGCTCCGCGGCCCCTGGGCCCCGGCTCAGCAGCGCACCGCAAGGGCGCTGCGCTGCGTCCGGGGCACAGCCCCTCACATCAGCAAATCAATCAGATGCGGGATCAGCGGAATGTCCGCGGGCGGCATCGGATAGTCGCGCAGCTTGTTGGCGCGGACCCAGGCCAGGGCCTGGCCTTCGCGTGACGTCACCTGTCCTTCCCAGCGCCGGCAGATGTAGAGCGGCATCAAGAGGTGGAAGCTCTCATAGCCGTAGCTGGCGAAAGTCAGCGGCGCGAGGCACGGCTCGGCGACGGTGATGCCGAGCTCCTCGTTGAGCTCGCGGATCAGGCTCTGCTCCGGCCGCTCGCCGGGCTCACACTTGCCGCCAGGAAATTCCCAGAGGCCGGCCAGCGTCTTGCCCTCGGGGCGCTGAGCGATCAGGACACGCTTGTCGGCATCGACCAGCGCGCAGGCCACTACCAGTGTCAGTTTGAGATCGGCCATGCGTGAATGTGTCGCTCGCTGAAGATCATCGGTAACGGATCGTTAAACCGGTGACGCCCCCGATTCTTACGGTTCCCATAAGTCATATTTAATCAACGGTTCCTAGAGTGGAAACATATTTAGATCATTCCGGGCCCGGTTCATGCGCACTGCGCTTTCCACCACCATCCGCCGGTTCGTAAGCGACCGGCGCGGCAACATCGCGGTGATTTTCGCACTCGCCTGCGTCCCCCTGATCACGGTGGTCGGCTGCGCCGTCGATTACGCCCGCGCCACGCAGATACGCGCCAAGCTTCAGGCCGCGGCCGACTCGGCCAGCGTCGGCGCGGTCGCCAAGGCATCGCCGGCCTTCGCGGCCGCGGGGACGATGACCTCGGACGGTGCGATCCCCGTGGGCGTCACCGACGCCAAGAACATCTTCAAGGCCAACGTCGCCAATCTGACCGGCTATACGCTCAACAGTGTCACGCCGACCGTGGTCAAGACCGGCTCGACGGTCACCTCGACCGTTGCGTTCAGCGGCACCATCAACACGATGTTCCTCGGCGTGATCGGCAAGGCCGCGCTGAACATGAGCGGGACCTCGACCGCGACGGCGACCATGCCGCTCTACATCGACTTTTACCTGCTGCTGGACAATTCGCCGTCGATGGGCGTCGCTGCGACGCCGGCGGACGTCACCAAGATGGTCAATAACACGTCCGACAAATGCGCCTTCGCCTGTCACGACTACAACGACTCGAACAACTACTATAATCTCGCCAAGACGCTCGGCGTGACGACGCGGATCGACGTGCTGCGCAGCGCGACCCAGTCGCTGATGGACACGGCGAGCGCGACCGAGACCTATTCGAACCAGTTCCGCATGGCGATCTATGATTTCGGGGCTTCGTCGAAGACCATCGGCCTGCGTGCCCTGTTCTCGCTGTCGGCCAGCCTGTCGAGTGCCAAGACGGCGGCGGGCGGCATCGACCTGATGGGCGTCTACGGCAACAACGATTCCTACACCGCCGACAAGGACACCCAGTTCAGCACGGTCTTCCCCGCGATCAACAGCGCGATCAGCGCGCCGGGCGCCGGCACCTCGGCGGCGCCGATGAAATATCTGTTCTTCGTCTCCGACGGCGTCGCCGACGAATACAACACCGGCTGCTCCAAGCCGCTGGTGAGCGGCGGACGCTGCCAGTCGCCGATCGACGTCTCGCTCTGCACCACCATCAAGAACCGCGGCATCAAGATCGCGGTGCTCTACACCACCTATCTGCAGCTGCCGACCAATTCCTGGTACATGAGCTACATCGATCCCTTCAACAAGGGACCGTTCGGCCCCTCGCCGAACAGCGAGATCGCGCAGAACATGCAGAGCTGCGCCTCGCCAGGACTGTATTTCGAGGTGAGCCCGACGCAGGGCATCTCGGACGCGATGAACGCGCTGTTCAAGAAAGCGGTCGCGGACGCCCGGATTTCGGGGTGACTGTTCACCTCTCCCCGCAAGCGGGGCGAGGGAGAAAATTCAGGACCTGTAGTCCCCGTTGATTGCGACATACTCCTTGGTGAGGTCGCAGGTCATGACGCGGTCGCGGCCCTTGCCGAGACCGAGCGAGACCTTGATCGCGATCTCCGGTGCCTTCATCGCTTCCGACACCTGGGCCTCGTCATAGTCAGGATCGCGCGCGCCGCTCTTGGCGACGCGGATGCCGTTGAACGAGATCGAGAGCTTGTCGCGATCGGCCGGCTCGCCGGCTTTGCCGACCGCCATCACCACGCGGCCCCAATTGGCGTCCTCGCCGGCGATCGCGGTCTTGACCAGCGGCGAGTTCGCGATGGACATCGCGATCTTGCGCGCCGAGGCCTTGGTCTTGGCCCCCTCGACCGTGATCTCGACCAGTTTTCGCGCCCCTTCACCGTCGCGGGCGACTTGCTCGGAAAGATTGGCCAGGATCTGGTTGAACGCCTTCACGAACGCCTTCAGCCTGGGATCGCTGGCGCGGCTGATTTTGGGCGCGCCATGCGCGGCGGCGGCACCCGTCGCGAACGCCAGCAGCGTGTCGGAGGTCGAGGTGTCGCCGTCGATCGTCACCGCGTTGAAGGTGTCTTCGACGCCGGCCTTGAGCAGCGCCTGCAGCGCGGCGGGCGCGATCGGCGCGTCGGTGAAGATGAAGGACAGCATCGTCGCCATGTCGGGGGCGATCATGCCGGCGCCCTTGGCCATGCCGTTGATGGTGACCTTGGCCTTGCCGAGCTTGACGGTCGCGGTCGCGACCTTCGGGAAGGTGTCGGTGGTCATGATCGCCTTGGCCGCGGCAAGGTAATCGCCGGCTTCCGCGGTCTCGGCGAGGCGGCCGAGCACGCCGTCGAACTTGGTCGCGTCCAGCGGCTCGCCGATCACGCCGGTCGAGGCCAGGAAGATCTCGCTTTCGCTGCAGCCGACCGCCTTGGCCGCGATCTTCGCGGTGAGCGCGGTGGAGGCGCGGCCGGTCTTGCCGGTGAAGGCATTGGCGTTGCCGGAATTGACGACGAGGGCGCGCGCCAATCCTTTTTTAGAAGATCCGCCGCCCTTCAGCTTGGCGCGGCACCATTCCACCGGCGCGGAGGGGCATTTCGATTTGGTGAAGACGCCGGCCACCGCGGTGCCCTTGTCCATCACGGCCAGCAGCACGTCGGTGCGGTTCTTGTAGCGGATGCCGGCCTCGGCCGTCGCGAGACGGACGCCCGCGATCACGGGCATGTCGGGAACGTTCTTCGGGGCGAGCGGGGAGACGGTTGAGGACATCACGGGGCGCCTTGGTGGGATCTGGATATGCAGATGCCCGGCACGGGGGCCGGGCATCACGAAGGCTTAGATACTCTTGGCGTCAGCGAAGTGACAGTAGATTCTTACTTCTTCGCAGGCGGCGCCATCTTGCTGTCGGAAGGCTTTGCGTCAGAAGGCTTGGCCGGGTCCGCCGGCTTCGCATCGGACTTGGCATCCGCTGCCGGCTGGTCGAGCCGCTCGACCTTGGCCTCGGCGCGCAGCTTGGCCACATACTCGGCCTGGGCCTTGCGGGTGACGTAGCTCTCGATCTGGGTCTTGACCTGCTCGAAATCAGGCGCCTTGCGGTTGCGCTTTTCCTCGACCTTGATGACGTGCCAGCCGAATTGCGACTTCACGGGGTCGGAGATCTTGCCGGGCTCCAGGGCGAAGGCGACCGCCGAGAATTCCGGCACCATCTGCTCCTTGGTGAAGAAGCCGAGGTCGCCGCCATCGGCCGAGCCCGGATCCTTGGACTTCTTCTTGGCCAGCTCGGCGAAATCGGCGCCCTTGTCGAGCTCGGCCTTCACCGCCTTGGCCTCGTCCTCGGTCTCGACCAGGATGTGGCGCGCGCGCACCTCCTGCTCGCCGGTGATCTGTTTGGAGGCCTCCTCGTAGACCTTCTTCATGGCGTCGGGGGTGGTGGCGGCCTTGCCCTCGCCGGCGAGCAGGCTGTCCATCAGAAGCCGGTTGCGGGCGAATGCCAGGCGCTTCTTGAACTCCTCGCTGTCGGCAACCTTCTTGTCCTCGGCAGCCTTGCTGACGATTTTCATGTCGATCAGGAACGACAGGACGTTCTCGTCCTTGGTCGCCGGGTCCATCTGGGCGAGGCTCGGCCCGAGCTCCTCCTCGGCCATGGCGACGTCGCTCTTCTTGATTTCCGCGCCATTGACCTTCGCCAGCACCGGATCGTCGGCGGCCCGGAGCGGGCCCGCGAGCGCCAGGGACAGCCCCAAAGCAAGGCTGCCAGCCAGGGCGGACGCACGGCGGAAACGCTGGCCGGTGGTTACCGGGAACGAGGTGGTCATGGAAAATCCTTTTGTTGAAGCAGGGGGCTGCTCGAGCGGGGCGGACACTCGCCCAATTCAGGGGGGCTTTGCAACGCGAAAAGTCTGTCAAAATGATGAATTAGCCGCAATGCGGCCGCCGTTGACAAGGCCCTGACCGGGCCATATCTCTGCCCGGTCGCGACCATGGCGATGGCGTTTATTTTGCTGCGTTTTTGGCCGTTGAACCCAGACTTGCCCAATTCCCACCCATATGGCGGACGACCCCCGCAGTCCGGGCCATCGGCGCCACCAGGCGTCACGGTGAGTTGATAGGCAGGCGGGGGACAACTTCTTAGGCCAACGCGGTTGAATCGCGAACACAGGAACCAGGCATGATCGGCGCGCTCGCCCGCAAGTTTTTCGGCTCCGCCAACGACCGGCGGGTGAAGGGATATCAGTCCCGCGTCAACGCGATCAACGCGCTGGAGCCCGAGGTCTCGAAACTCTCCGACGAGGCGCTCAAGGCCCGCACCGCCGAGTTCAAGCAGCAGCTTGCCGAGGGCAAGACGCTCGACGACCTCCTGGTCCCCGCCTTTGCCACGGTGCGTGAGGCCGCCAAGCGCACCCTCGGCCAGCGCCATTTCGACGTCCAGCTGATCGGCGGCATGGTGCTGCACGAGGGCGACATCGCCGAGATGAAGACCGGCGAAGGCAAGACGCTGGTCGCGACCCTCGCGGTCTATCTCAACGCGCTTGCGGGCAAGGGCGTCCACGTCGTCACCGTGAACGACTACCTCGCCCGCCGCGACTCCGGCTGGATGGGCCAGATCTACGGCTTCCTCGGCCTGACCACCGGCGTGATCGTGCACGGCCTCGACGATGCCGAGCGCAAGGCCGCCTATGCCTGCGACATCACCTACGGCACCAACAACGAATACGGCTTCGACTATCTGCGCGACAACATGAAGTACCGGCTCGAGGACATGGTACAGCGGCCGCACTTCTACGCCATCGTCGACGAAGTCGACTCCATCCTGATCGACGAAGCGCGCACGCCGCTGATCATCTCCGGCCCGCTCGACGACCGTTCCGACTTCTACAACACCATCGACAGCTTCCTGCCCAAGCTCGACAAGTCCGATTACGACGTCGACGAGAAGCAGCGCACGGTGACGCTCACCGAAGCCGGCATGGAGAAGATCGAGGGGCTGCTGCGCGATGCCGGCCAGCTCAAGGGCGAGTCGCTCTACGACGTCGAGAACGTCTCCGTCGTGCACCACATCAACCAGGCCCTGCGTGCCCACACGCTGTTCACCCGCGACAAGGACTACATCGTCCGCGACGACGAGGTCGTGATCATCGACGAGTTCACCGGCCGCATGATGGCCGGTCGGCGCTATTCCGAAGGCTTGCACCAGGCGCTGGAAGCAAAGGAGCACGTGACGGTTCAGCCCGAGAACCAGACGCTGGCCTCGATCACCTTCCAGAACTACTTCCGCATGTACGAAAAACTCGCCGGCATGACCGGCACGGCGCTGACGGAAGCCGACGAGTTGTTCGACATCTACAAGCTCGAAGTGGTTGAAATCCCGACCAACCTGCCGGTCGCCCGTCTCGACGAGGACGACGAGGTCTACCGCACCCAGAACGAGAAGTACGCCGCGATCCTGGCAGAGATCGAGCGCGCCAATGCGCGGCTCCAGCCCGTGCTGGTCGGCACCGCCTCGATCGAGAAGTCGGAAGTGATCGCTGAATACCTCAAGAAGCACGGCTACCGGCAGATCGATTTCGGAAACGAAAATTCGATGCAGAAGCTGTATGCGGCGGCCCGCGCCGGCAAGCCGGCCAAGCTGTTCGCCGTGCTGAACGCGCGCTTCCACGAGCAGGAAGCCTATATCGTCGCGGAAGCCGGCGTGCCCGGCGCGATCACGATCGCGACCAACATGGCCGGCCGCGGCACCGACATCAAGCTCGGCGGCTCGCTCGAGATGCGCATCCAGCAGGAGACCGCGGGCATCGAGGACGAGGCCGAGAAGGCCAAGAAGATCGAGCAGATCAAGGCCGACATCGCCCATTTCCGCGACATCGTGCTGAAGGCCGAGGAGACGGTCGAGATCGAGCCGGCGAAGGGATCCAAGCCCGCCAAGACCGTGAAGAAACCGGGCGGCCTCTACATCATCGGCTCCGAGCGGCATGAATCCCGCCGCATCGACAACCAGCTGCGCGGCCGTTCCGGCCGTCAGGGCGACCCCGGCCGCTCCAAGTTCTTCCTGTCGCTGGAAGACGATCTGATGCGCATCTTCGGCTCGGACCGTCTCGACAGCATGCTGCAGCGTCTCGGCCTGCAGGAGGGCGAGGCCATCATCCATCCCTGGATCAACAAGGCGCTCGAGAAGGCGCAGCAGAAGGTCGAGGCGCGCAACTTCGACATCCGCAAGAACCTCCTCAAGTTCGACAACGTCCAGAACGACCAGCGCAAGGTGATCTTCGACCAGCGCGTCGAGCTCATGAAGGACGAGAGCGTCGCCGAGACTGTCAACGACATGCGCCACGCCTTCATCGACGACCTCGTCGCCAAGCACGTGCCCGAGCACGCCTATGCCGAGCAATGGGACGTCGCGGGCCTGAAGGACGAGCTGAAGCGCGTGCTCGATCTCGACCTGCCGGTCGACGAATGGGCCAAGGAAGAGGGCATCGCCGACGAGGAGCTGCTCAACCGCATCGAGACCAAGGCGGACGAGCACATGGCGGCCAAGGTCGGGCAATGGGGTCCCGACGTCATGCGTTACGTCGAGAAGACTATCCTCTTGCAGACGCTCGACCATCTCTGGCGCGAGCATCTGATCATGCTCGACCATCTGCGCCAGGTCATCGGCCTGCGCGGTTACGGCCAGCGCGATCCCTTGCAGGAGTACAAGACCGAGGCCTTCAATCTCTTCCAGGAGATGAGCGCGCATTTGCGCGAGGCCGTCACGGCGCAGCTGATGCGTGTCGAGATCGTGCCGCCGGAGCAGGAAGCTCCCGTGCTGCCGCCGATGGAAGCGCACAAGTTCGACCCCAACACCGGCGAGGACGAAATGGCGCTTGCCAGCGTCACGCTGGGCGCCCAGGCCACCGACGCCGCGCTGCGCGACCCGAAGAACCCCGCCAGTTGGGGCAAGGTCGGCCGCAACGAGGATTGCCCGTGTGGAAGCGGCAAGAAGTACAAGCACTGCCACGGGCGGTATGCGTAGTCCCGGGCCGGCGGAGGATTTTCCGCCGGCGGCCTTGGCCCATTCGATCACTGCCGCCCGCGCCGTCCATATCGGGCGGAACCCGATCTGACATATGGTGTTATCGTCTCATGATCTTGTGAGCGCGGCTCGGCTCGCAAGGTAGGACAATGTCGTCCGCCGCTGCCTGACAATTGACGGCCGGAATGCAGGTCGGGATGGCTTAACGTGGGGAGGCGGCCACGCCGGGCGATATTGCTCGATGGCTGCGCTGGTGCCGGGGTTAAGACCGTTCATGAATTCAGCAGACGATCTCCCGCCGTCCAGAGCCGAAATACTCGATGCACACGACCTCGATGGCGTTGCCGACGAAGCGGGCTTCGACGAACTGACGTCCTTCACCGCGGCTCTGTGCGAAGCGCCGATCTGTCTCGTCAGTGTGGTGGGCGAAACCATGCAGCGCTTCGTCGCCAAGCATGGCCTCGACGTCACTGAAACGCCGCTCGAATCCTCATTCTGTGCGCACGCTATGCTGGGCTCGGACCTGATGGTGGTGCCGGATGCGACCCGGGATCCGAGGTTCGCCGAAAATCCGCTGGTGACGGGAGACCCGTTCATCCGATTTTACGCCGGTGCGCCGCTTGTGACGGAGGACGGCTTTCCGCTCGGTTCGCTCTGCGTCATCGATCGTGTCCCCAGGCCGGGTTTGACGCCGCTGCAGCAGCAGGGCCTGCGCGTCATGGCCTCCCAGGTCGTGAGTGCGATGGGACACCGCAAGAAGACGAAGGTCCAACTGGCCAGCGAGGCGGTCGCGAAACAGGCACTCTCGGAGACCGAGCAGAAGTTTCGCATTCTGGCTGACACTATGCCTCAGATGGTGTGGTCGACGCTGCCGGACGGCCACCACGACTACTACAATGCCAGATGGTACGAGTTTACGGGCGTGCCGGAGGGGTCGACTGATGGCGAGGGCTGGAACGGAATGTTTCATCCCGACGATCAGGACAAGGCCTGGGAGCGATGGCGGCATTCGCTGAGAACCGGCGAGCCTTACGAGATCGAGTATCGGCTGAGGGATGCCGAGGGCAACTTCCGCTGGACTCTCGGCCGCGCCTTGCCGATTCGCGATGCGGAAGGCAACATCATCCGCTGGTTCGGAACCTGCACCGACATCCACGAGCAGAAGCTCCTGATGGAGCAGCGCGAGATGATCAGCCAGGAGTTGAGTCACCGCATCAAGAACATCTTCTCCGTGATCAACGGGCTGATCGGCCTGTCGACACGCACCCACCCTGAGCTCAAGGGTCTGGCGGACGAGTTGCGTTCGCGCATCATGTCGCTGGGCAAGGCGCACGATTTCGTGCGTCCGCACAGCGCGCGGTCTCGGCCGACCTCGATGCAAGCGACGCTCACAGGGCTTCTGGAGCAGCTTTTGTCGGCCTATCAATCGGAAGCGCAGCGGATTCGGATCAGGGGCGGCGATTTCCGGATCGACGATCGCTCTGCCACGCCCTTGGCGCTGTCGTTCCACGAACTGGCGACCAACGCTGCAAAGTACGGCGCGCTCTCGACGCTGGATGGGCACGTCGCCGTCGACATCAGCGAGGCGGGCGACGATGTCGTCATTGCGTGGACGGAAAGTGGCGGTCCGCAAGTCAAGTCGGCGCCCACTGCGGAAGGCTTCGGTTCAAGGCTGATCGCTTTGAGCATGACCAACCAGTTGGGCGGGAAGCTTTCTTACGACTGGAAGCCGGAAGGGCTCCGGGCCGTCGCTATGATTCCAAAAACTTCGATGAGCCGCCCGGCGCCGCAAAGAACGTGATCTCCGGGGAGAGCGGAGCTGCCTCTCCGGCGGCGTGGTGGACCGCGGTCAGGATCGCATCATCGCTGAAGGGCTTGCGGATGAAGCCGATAGCGGTCTCGGCCCGGGGCGCGATCTGCGCGGGATTTGCCGTGACGTAGACGATCTTGGTGCCGTAATTACGCGAGAGGTCGAGTGCGATCTGCGGCCCGGTCGATCCGTCGCGCAGATTGATGTCCACCAGCGCGATCTGAGCCTTTGGGCCCGCTTCCAGGGCCTCCTTGCGATCGGCCGCGATCGCAGCGATGCGGTAGCCCGCGTCTTCCAGGATGCGGGCAATGTCGCTGGCGACAAAGATCTCGTCTTCGACAATCAACACTGAGCGTGTCATTCGCGACCCTTCGGGTGACCTCAAAGATGCGGCATCGGCGCAGTGGACGTATTCCTCCACGCCCAAGGAGCGGGGATCAACCAGCAGTTCCTATCTTGGTTCCGGCATGCATTGGGCCTGATTTGCAATCTGCGACCGCCGGCTGAATCAATTCGAGCTGTCGATCAAACTCTCCAGCAGCCGCTTGAGCTCGCTCGTCGACTTGTCGCCGTAGCTCTCCAGGATGTGCTCCTCCTGGTCCACCGCGAGCGAGTTGAGCTTCTTGCTCAGAACCTTGCCGCGGTCGGAGATGAACATCAGCACCTTGCGGCGGTCGTTCGGGTCCTGCACGCGGTAGACCAGCGTGTCCGAGACCATGCGGTCGATCATCTTGGTCAGCGTCGGATGGTTGAGCAGCACGGCGTCCGCGAGTTCGCCCATCGAATGGCCGTTGCCATCCGACAGCACTTTCAGGATGCGCCATTGCTCGACGGGAACTCCTTCCTTGCTCAACCGCAGTTCGAGCTGCCGGTTGATCTCCCGGTTGGCTTGCGCCAGCAGATAGGCCAGGTGTTCGGTGATCGGGGTGTTTGCTTTGGTCGGTTTTGCCACGGCTAAGACTTCGTCTTGACCCAAATGAGTGAATGTCTTGCAATCAATGCTGCATCTATATGCACTTCAATCGTTGAATATTCAATATTTTCAAAATAGGATCATTGCCCAACAAAAGGGCGGACGCCGCGGTCGCCCGTAGAATGTGCTTTCAGGTCTGGCCCCGGACAGGAGTTGGCGTGCGCGCGACGGTAAACTTCCCGGCTCACGGCGGTCCGGCGTTGCCGCCGTCCATGCTGTTCAGGAATCTGTCGTCATCGGGCGCTGGCGGTGCGTTGGCGCCGGGCGACCACGCCCTGTTCAGGCGGCGCGGCGCCAACAAGCTGCGTGTCGGCGGCTTCATCTGCTGCACCGGCTCGCCCGGCGTCTGGGGGCCCTGCGCCACCAACAGTGCGCAGCTCGCCGTCGCCGAGATCAACAAGCGCGGCGGCATCCTCGGCCGCGAGATCGAACTGTCCATCTACGACGCCGGCGGCCCGTTGGATGACGTCCTGGACCGCGCCGAGCAGGCGATCGCGTTCGACGAGGTCGACCTGATCGTGGGCCTGCATACCAGCGCGGTTCGCGTGGCCTTGCGCGACGTCATCACGCGTCACCGCATCCCCTATATCTATACGCCGGTCTACGAAGGCGGCGAGCGCACGCCGGGCGTGATGGCGATCGGCGAGACGCCGCGCTGGCAGAGCCGCCCCGCCATCCACTGGCTCGCCGACGTCAAGAAGGCGAAGCGCTGGTACCTGATCGGCAGCGATTACGTCTGGCCCTGGCAGTCGCACCGGGCGGTGAAGAACTACATCAGGGAAACCGGCGGCCGCGTCGTCGGCGAGGAGTTCGTTCCGCTTGGCGAGGACAACCACGAGCCGCATCTGGCGCGCATCCGCGCCGCCAAGCCCGACGTCGTGTTGATCTCGCTGATCGGCACCGACAGCATCACCTTCAACCGCGCCTTCGGCGAATGGGGTCTCGGCAGCACGACGCTGCGGCTCGCGGGCGCGATGGACGACACCGTGCTGCTCGGCATCGGCGCCGACAACAGCGAGAACATGTTCTGCGCCTCGGGCTATTTCACCGGCACCGGTACGCGCGCCAACGACGACTTCCAGAGCCGCTATCACGCGATGTTCGGGCCGAATGCGCCGCCGATCGGGTCGGTCGGACAGTCGAGCTACGAGGGCCTGCGCTTCCTCGAGGCTGTCGCGAACAAGGCCGGCTCGTTGTCGATGGGCCCGATGCTCGTGGCCGGCCGCAACATCGTCTACAGCGGCGCCCGCGGCCCGGTCACCGTCCGCGACGGGCGCGCGCGGATGCCGATGCATCTTGCCGAAGCCGACGGTCTCGACTTCAAGCTGATCAAGCCGATCTGAGGCGCGCGGCGATCCGCGCAGGCCTCATTGCAAAATAATCCTTGAAAAGGAAAATATTTCCGTTTTGAATGTTCGGCGCGGCCGCGGATGCGTGCCTCGCGCCGGGGCGGCCACGCCCAACGTTACAGAGAAACTTTCAGGAGAGCGCCGTGACAGTCGTCCTTCCCACGCCAGCCCAGCTTCGCAGTGTCGCCGAGCAATGCGGCCTTTCGCTCACCGACGAAGACGTCGCTTCGTTCCGCGGCCTGATGCAGGGCTCGATCGAGGCCTACAATCTCGTCGGCGCGATGCCGGACGAGGTGCCAGAGGTCAAATACCCGCGCACGCCGGGCTATCGGCCGTCGGCCGAGGAGAACCCGCGCAATGCCTGGTATCGCAAGTCGATCGTGAAAGGCGCGGCCAGCGGCAAGCTCAAGGGGAAGACGGTTGCGCTGAAAGACAACATCATGCTCGCCGGCGTTCCCATGATGAACGGGTCGGCGACGCTCGAGGGCTACATCCCAGATTTCGATGCCACGGTCGTCACGCGCATCCTCGACGCCGGTGGGGAAATCCTCGGCAAGACCCATTGTGAATCCTTCTGCATGTCCGGCGGCAGCCACACCGGCGCTGTGGGTGCGGTGCATAATCCCTACAAGATGGGCTATTCGGCCGGCGGCTCGTCTTCCGGTAGCGGCGTCGTCGTCGCGCTTGGCGAAGCCGACATGGCGATGGGCGGCGACCAGGGCGGCTCGATCCGCATGCCGTCCTCGTTCTGCGGCACCTACGGCATGAAGCCGACATGGGGCCTCGTGCCTTATACCGGGATCATGCCGATCGAGATCTTCGTCGATCACACCGGCCCGATGACGGCCAGTGTCGCCGACAACGCGCTCATGCTCGAAGTGATCGCCGGCGACGACGGCTACGATCCCCGCATCAAGGCGCCCAAGGTCGAGGAGTACACCAAGGCACTTGGCCAGGGCGTCAAGGGCATGAAGATCGGGATCTTGAAGGAGGGCTTCGAGCAGGCGACCGCGGAGGCCGCCGTCAACGAAAGCGTGCGCGAGGCCGCGAAGCGCTTCAAGGATCTGGGGGCGACGGTCGAGACTGTCTCGATCCCGATGCACCTCGCCGGCCCCGCGATCTGGACCCCGATCGGCACCGAGGGCATGACCCAGACCATGATGTATGGCGACGGCTATGGCCTGAGCCGGTCCGACCTCTATTCGACCTCGCTGATGGATTTCCATCGCGGCTGGCGGCGCCAGGCGGATTCGCTGTCCGAGACCACGAAGCTGTTCCTGCTGCTCGGCACCTACATCAACAACAATTTCGGCCCGCGCTACTACGGCAAGGCGCTCAACATCTCGCGCCGCCTGACCGCAGCCTATGACAAGGCCTTTGGGGATTACGACCTGCTGCTGCTGCCGACCACGCCGATGAAGGCGACCAAGCTGCCGGAGCCGACAGCCAGCCGCGAGGACTACGTCGCCCGCGCGCTGGAGATGATCTCCAACACCGCGCCGTTCGACATCACCCATCATCCCGCGATGTCGCTTCCCTGCGGCATGGTCGACGGCCTGCCGGTCGGCCTGATGCTGGTCGGCCGCATGTTCGAGGAATCCACCATCTACCGCGCCGCCCACGCCTTCGAGCAGATCGGCGACTGGAAAAAGATGTGAGCGAAGATTTGGTCGAGCCGAGCGAGGCAGCAACGCATGGCTAACGCGTTCGTCGCAGCGTTCGAGATCCTGAGCTTCGGCGCGATCATCGTCCTGATCGTGCTGGGGCTCGGGATCATCGCCAGCATGATGGGCATCTTCAACTTCGCGCAGGGCGAGTTCGTCCTGCTCGGGGCCTACATCACCTATCTCGCTTACGCCAAGGGCCTGCCGATCTGGACCGGCATGGTCGCGGCGCCCTTCGTGGTCGGCGCGCTCGGCTTCGTGCTGGAGGCGCTGATCATCCGGAGATTTTACGCCGCGCCGATCGTCGCCATGCTCGGCACCTATGCGCTCGGCCTGATCATCCGCGAATCGGTGCGCGGCCTGATCGGCGGCTTCTATCTCACCGTGCCCGAGCCGATCGGCGGCTCGATCGACATCGGCGCCATGCACATCTCGGCGTGGCGCTTCACCATCATCGTGATCACGCTTCTGGTGATGGCGGGCTGTTATCTCCTGCTGTCGCGCACCAGCTTCGGCCTGCGCATGCGCGCCACGCTGGAGAACCCGTCGCTGGCGCGCGCCTCGGGCATTTCCACGCCGCTGATGTACGGCGCCACTTTCGCATTCGGCTCCGCGCTCGCCGGTCTCGCCGGCGCGCTGATCGTGCCGGTGTTCAGCCTCTATGCGGACCTCGGCCTGCGTTTCCTGATCCAGGGTTTTGTCGCGGTCATGGTCGGCGGCGTCGGCTCCTTCATCGGGCCGGTCGCGGGCGCCGGCGTCATCGGCACGCTCAGCGCCGCGCTGCCATGGATCATGGCGCCCGTGGTCGCCGACGTTCTCGTCTTCGTTCTCGCCATTGCTTTCATCAAATTCCGGCCGCAGGGCCTCATCGCTGGAAAAGGGGTTTAGTCCATGTTCGATCGTACGCTGCTTTCACGCCGCCGTTTCCTGTCCAATTTCGCCTTTGCGTCCGGCGCGGTCGCAACCGGGGTTGGCTCCTGGGTGATCCCGGCGCCGTGGGCCAATGCCGCCGAGGCGCCGATCAAGGTCGGCATCGCCACCGATCTCACCGGCCCGATCGCCTACGCCGGCAACGCCGACGCCAACGTCGCCAAGATGGTGATCAAGGAGATCAACGCCGCCGGCGGCCTGCTCGGCCGTCCGCTCGAGCTCTACATCGAGGACACCGCCTCGAACGAATCGGTCGCGGTCGGCAACGTGCGAAAACTGATCCAGCGCGACAAGGTCGACATGGTGCTCGGCGGCATCACCTCGTCGATGCGGAATGCGATCAAGGATCCCATCGTGGCGCGCGGCAAGACGCTCTACATCTATCCGCAGCTCTATGAGGGCAAGGAGTGCACGCCCTATCTGTTCTGCACCGGGCCGACGCCGGCGCAGCAATGCGACGAATTCATCCCCTGGCTGATCAAGAACGGCGGCAAGAAGTTCGCGCTGCCGAGCGCGAACTACGTCTGGCCGCACACGCTCAACGTCTATGCCCGCAAGGTGATCGAGGCGAACGGCGGCGAGGTCGTGTTCGAGGAGTATTACCCGCTCGACCAGGTCGATTTCTCCGCGACCGTCAACCGCATCATCTCCAACAAGGTCGACGTCGTCTTCAACACCGTCATCCCGCCGGGCGTCGGCCCGTTCTTCAAGCAGCTCTATGAAGCCGGCTTCCTCAAGAGCGGTGGGCGCCTCGCCTGCGTCTACTACGACGAGAACACGCTCAACATCAATCAGGCCGCCGAGATCGAGGGCCTCGCCAGCTGCCTCGACTATTTCAAGGTGCTGACCAAGGAGAATCCGTTCGATGCCAAGATCCAGGCGGCTTACGAGAAGGACTTCCCCGGCAACTTCCTGTTCGCCGCCGGCAGCGCTGCGACCGGCACCTATCGCGGCCTCAAGCTGTGGGAAGCCGCGGTGAAGGAAGCCGGCAAGGTCGATCGCGACTCGGTGGCCGCCGCGCTCGACCATGCCAAGATCGCCGAAGGTCCTGGCGGCCCGGCCGAGATGGTCCCCGGCAAGCGGCACTGCAAGATGAAGATGTACACCGCGGTCGCCAAGGCCGGGAACTACGAGATCGTCGCGCGCAGCAACGGGCTCGTCGATCCCAAAGAATGCTGAGAAGGAATGTTAAAGCGGAATGCCGAAGTCGATGGGCGCAGTGAAACAGGCGATCCCCGCCGCAATCGGCGGGGAGGCGGACGTCGCCATGGATAGCAGCGGGACGGCGAAGCAAACGTCGCCGCGCGAGATCCTGCCCATTGTCGAGGGCGTCGTGCTCGTGGCGGCGCTGCTCGCGCCGCTGCTGCTGCAGGACTATCTCACGGTGTTCGCGACGCGCGTGATCATTCTCGCGCTGTTCGCGCTGTCGTTCGACCTGGTCTGGGGCTATGCCGGCATCATGAGCTTCGGCCAGGCCCTGTTCTTCGGCTCGGCCGGCTATGGCGTCGCGCTGCTCGCGCGCGACCTCGACATCACCAACATCTTCCTGGTGCTGCCGGCGGGCACCATCATCGGCCTCACCTTCGCGCTGCTGCTGGGCGGCTTCCTGCTGCTCGGCCGGCATCCCTCCAGCGTGATCTTCGTCTCGCTCGGCACGCTGACCGGCTCCTACGCCGCTGACCGCCTGGCGCGCGGCTGGTATTATCTCGGCGGCCAGAACGGCATCCCCTCGATCGCGCCGATGTCGCTCGGTTCTTACGAATTCACCGAAGGCCCCGCCTTCTACTATCTCGTGCTCGGCATCCTCGTCGTGGTTTATCTGCTCTGCCGCTTCCTGGTGCGTTCGCAATTCGGCCTCGCGCTCGCCGGCCTGCGCGAGAACGAGCAGCGCATCGCCTTCTTCGGCTACAAGGCGCAGCATCTGAAGGCGATCATCTTCACCATCGGTGGCGCCGTCGCCGGGCTTGCCGGCAGCCTCTATGCCTTTCACGAAGGTTTCGTCTGGCCCAACATGGTCGGCGTCGTGGTCTCGACGCAAGTCGTGCTCTACGTGCTGTTCGGCGGCTCCGGCACGCTGATCGGCGCCGTCATTGGTGCCGTCATCGTCGAGGGCGTCAGCTTCTGGCTCTCGGACAATTACCGCGACATCTGGCCGATCATTCTGGGCCTGCTGTTGTTGCTCGTGATCCTGTTCCGGCCGCTCGGCCTGATCAGTTTTGTCCTTGGCGAGCGCGAGCGGGTTGGCAGCTTCGGCGCGAGACCCAAGGAAAACGTCAAGGAAAACGTCAAGGAGAAGCGCAATGCTCCTTGAAGCCGCCGGCATCAAGAAGGTCTTCGGCAAGCTCACCGCGCTCGACGGCGCGGCGCTTACCGTCGGCGAGAACGAGTTCCACGGCCTGATCGGCCCGAACGGCTCCGGCAAGAGCACCTTGATGAAGTGCATCGCCGGCGCCGAGGTGCCGACCACAGGCAAGGTCTCCTTCGTCAACACCGACATCACCGCATTCACGCCGACCGAGCGGGCGCGCGCCGGCATGAGCCTGAAATTCCAGATCACGTCCGTGCTGCCGTCACTGACGCTGTACGACAACATCCTGCTCGCGTTGCAGGCGCAGTCCTCGCTGTTCGACCTCGTGTTTTCGCGCACGCGCGGGCTCCTGCACGACCAGGTCATGGCCATGCTGAGGCAATTTCGCCTGGCTGACCGCGCCTTCGATGCGGCCGCCGCGCTGTCTCACGGCCAGCAGCAATGGCTGGAGATCGCGATGGCGCTGGCGGGCAAGCCGAAATTGCTGCTGCTCGACGAGCCGACCGGGGGCATGAGCCTGGAGGAACGCCGTGTCACCGGCGAATTGCTGCAGCCGATCAAGCAGCATTGCTCGCTCGTCATCGTCGAGCACGATCTCGATTTCATCCGCGACATCTGCGATCGCCTCACCGTGCTCGACCAGGGCAAGGTGCTGGCATCAGGCACGGTGTTGGAGATCCAGGCCAACAAGGCCGTCCAGGAGATTTATCTTCGCCGTGCCTGAATTTTTGGACATCAAGCATCTCGACGCCGGCTATGGCCGCAGCCAGGTTCTGTTCGACGTCACGCTCGGCATTCCCTGGCGCGGCGGTGTCGCCGTGCTCGGGCGCAACGGCGCCGGCAAGACCACGCTGATGAAGACCATCGTCGGCGAGCTGCCGGCGTGGAAGGGCGAGGTCGCCTTCGACGGCCGCGACATCAGTCGCCGCGCCACCCAGGAGCGGGTGCGCGCCGGCATCGGTTACGTGCCGCAGGAGCATTCGGTGTTCGCGCGCCTGTCGGTGCGCGACAATCTCGCCGTCGGCTCGCTCGCGAGCAGCAAGGCCGACGCCGTCGACCACGTGCTGACCATCTTCCCCAAGCTTGGCCAGCGCCTCGATCAGCCCGCCGGCACGCTCTCCGGCGGCGAGCGCAAGATGCTCGCGATCGGCCGCGCTTTGCTCGGCGATCCCAAACTGCTGTTGCTGGACGAGCCGACCGAAGGCGTCTGGATCGGCGTGATCGAGGAGATCACCGAGCGCCTGATCGAGCTCGCCAAGTCCATCGCCGTCATCATCGTCGAGCAGCACCTCGACCTCGCGCTGCGTGTCGCCGACTATGCCTATGTGCTGGATCGCGGAAGGGTGGCGCTGCAAGGGGAGGCGGGCGAGGTGAGGGACAACCCGGAACTGGTGCGGTATCTGGCGCCGTAGCAAATGCTGCCCACGCCGTCTGTCTTGCGCGGCCCACTGGGTGTTCCGTCGTCCTGAGGCGCAGGGGGCGGCGACGTGCAGCATCGCGCCGGGAGCCTGCTCGCTATGCGGGAAGCCGCAACCGATAGTGCGCGGTCAGAAGCAGCATGAAGAATGCTCGTTCGGCTTGGTACTTTGCGGCAGACCGGCTTGATTCCCGCCCCTGCGCCACGACCGCTCCTTGGCCGTTGCAGATGCTCCAGGCCCATCTTTTTCGCCTGCGCGGCACCAACGTCATTTCGAATGTCGGAAACTCCGGTCTGACCATTCTCGCCGTTTCTCGCCATGCATCCAGCCTGCCAAGCTGAACCCGGCGGTTCGACCCCTGTCTTCACCCATTTGGGTGAAAGAGTGCTTGGCAAAAAGTCTGATCCAGGCCGTCGAGGCCCAAGGGTGATGGGGGATTTGGCTGGGGATGGATGAGCGTTCTAGCCGCCGCGCAAGGCCTTGCCAGCGAGCAAGCTGACGAGCTCCTGTTGACGGGAAAGGCCGGTCTTTGAAAGCACGGCTTTGAGCTGCGTGCGCACCGTCTCTCGCGCCACGCCGATTTTTGCTGCGAGTTCGTCGATTGATCCGGCCTGTGCGACTCCACGTGCAACTTGGGCCTCTGCCGGCGTCAGGTCGAACAGTCCTTGCAGAACTTCCGCACTCGGGACCGCGCCGCGATCGACGGGCGTTATGATGAGCATGAAGGTGGCCAGCGTGAAGATATCGCGTGCCGATCCGCGCACCGGGACGACATGCAGGACCATCGGTACGCGATCCATCGCCGCCGCAATGGCGAGGGACTTGACGGCCGGGCTGTTGCCAGCGAACGGAGTCCGGAGCGCCGCCAAGAACAATCCGTCGGCCGTGACATCGGTCAGGGTCAATCGCTCTGCGCGGTCTTGGAACAGCGACGGCATCAGCGCTTCGAATAGGCCGTTCGCTGCAAGTAACCTGCCTCGTTCGCGCAATATGGCTCCGGGCAGTCCGATGGCCTGCAGTGCGTCGGCTTGCGCGCGCGCCCGCTCGAAGCCAAGCCGGTTTGCAGTCAGGGAAGCCCGCGCCAGATGAGGCCTCAGGCCGTCAAGAAACGAGACCACGTCGCGCGGCACCGGTCCGTTGTCTTGGTGTCGCGGCATGACGATCGCGATCGAGTCGCCGCTCGGTATTGAGATGATGGTGCCGGCTCTGTAGCCGATTCCGTGCCTGCGGTAGAAGTTGCAGTACACGTCGTTGGTCGCGATCTCCTGCTCCGATAGAAGGTCTCCATCATTGAGGAAACCGGCGTAGTTGAGAGCGGCGGCACGCGGCAGCAACGGATCGCGCGCACTCCATCCCTCTTCCAAGAAGCGAGGCATGGTCTCGTCGTGATTGACCGAATTGATCCCGCTGATATAGCCGTCGCGGACCGCGAAAAGCAGTCCGCCATTCCCGCCGATCGCGTTACCGATCTCTCCGAGGAGCTCGGGCCACAATGACGGTATGAGACCGGCCTCGTAGATGCGGTCAATCAGATGATCGAGATGCCCAAATCCACTCATGCGGAGCGCGAAGAGTTCATGGCGGAACTATAGCTGGGCGACGGGGCGACGCAATCCGCACATCGAGAGGCGCCCCGGATCCTTATTGGGAACCAACGGCTTCAATCCTTACCATGCACAAAGTTGGCGGATCGCAGGCGGCTATTGCAGCGGCGAGCCCATGCGCGGGGCAGCGCAATCACCTCGTTCGTTGTGCTTGGCTTACTCCGGAAGAGCAGCGCATTACGCGCCCCGCCTACTTCACCGCCCCAAACCTGCTCTCGAACGAGTTCGATGACACCACCGGCGCGGCGCCCATGATCTGCGTCGCTTCACCCGCGCCGTCGCTCACCGACGGCTTCAGCGCTGGCCGCGTCTGGGCGAGGCGCGTGTCGGGCTTTGCCGGCTCGGCCGGCTTGGCGGCGGCAACGGCCGGTTTCGGGGCGTCCTTCGCAATGTCCTTGGACTTGTCGTGTCCCGGCACGAAGCGTGTGACTGCGGCCTTGAGCCTCGACGCCGCGGTCGTGGGTGTCGTGGTCGTGGCGGCCGGAGCGACAGAGGCAGTCGCTTGCGGCGGCGGCGTGGTGGCCGTGCTGTCGGATGAGCCCATGCCCATCTTGCGGCCGAGATTCGAGAAGAAGCCGGATTTCTCGGCAGGCTGAGCCGTGGCGACGCGGGTGCTCGCGGGCACGGCGACGACAGGCTCTTCCTGCGGCGCGGGCGCGGACGCCACCGCATCGAGATTCGGCTTGGGCGGATTGACGTGGCCGGGGATCGTGCCCGGCGCCTTGGCCATCGCCAGCATCTGCAGCGTGGTGCCTTCGGCGCCCTCGGACAGGCCGGTCGAGCCTTCCGGGATCTTCGCGGCGAAGATCTTGTTCATGCCGCCGTCGATGCCGGTGTTCATGCGCGCCACCGGCGTGCCTTTGGCGACCAGCTTGGCGTATTCCGCCTCGTCCTTGGCCTGCTTGCCGCGCACGGCGGCGACGACGTCTTCGGGGATCACATAGGCCGGGCACTTCGCGGAGGCGTCGAACACGGGATCGCGCTTCGCATCGGGCGCGCGGGTCGCATCGAACACGTATTTCTTCTCGCAGAAATCGACCTTCGGCTCCTGCCGCGTCACCTCGAAATGATCGTAGCCTTCCTTGATCATCTTCCAGAACGGCATGTTCGGATTGTTGCGGTGCTTGGCCATGTTCACCGGCGTCATCCGGAACGGATAGGCCTGCAGCTGGAACGCCTTCTGGCCGCCGAAGAACGACTCGCGCCCGAGCGAATAGATCTCCGCGATCTGCTCGTCGGTCATGGCGTAGCAGCCGCGCGACGAACAGTCGCCGTGCACCATCAGCTGCGAGCCGGTGCGGCCCAGCGCCTTGTCGAATGCGTTCGGATAGCCGGTGTTGAACGAGAGGTAGTAGGCCGATTGCGGATTCATCTGGCTCGGATTGATCGAGTAGAATCCTTCCGGCGCCTGGCGGTCGCCTTCGCGCACCTTCGGTCCGAGGTCTCCCGACCAGCGGCAGATCGGATAGGTCTTGAGCAGCGCGAACTGGCCGCTCCGGGTCTGCTTCCAGACCTCGAGCTCGGCCTCCTGCTTGAACAGGCGCACCAGGATCGGCGATTGCAGATCCATGTCCTTCTCGACCATCGCGGCGAGAAGCTTTGGCGGCACCGGCTGGTTGGCCTTGGCGTTGGTCGCGAGCGAGACCTGGTCGGTGTCGCAGCCGGACAGCAGAACGCCGGCCGTCATCAGCGCAACCGAAGCCAAAAGCGCGCGAGCAAGCGAACGAGAAATCAAGATGGACCCCACAACGTGCCGGGCAGAGCGCGCGAACCCCAATTCTTGTGGAGCATGATCCGACCGGAGAACCGGACCCGTCATGACGGGCTTTTTCAGCTCACGCCCCAGCGCTTATGCCCTGAAGCCATTGATTAAAATTCTAACCTCTGGGTCATGTGGTCGCAACCCGAGCGGGGATCACGAGGCCGTTGGCCCATTGGCATGGTCAACGAAGACTGAATGGACGCCACTTGAGACGGAACTTGGGCTTTTCGGCCTACCGGGGACTCAGATCGCTGATTTGGGCAAAAAAAGGGTTAATGCGGGGTTACCGGGGCTCTTACCCCTCCCGCTAGCGGGGAGGCCGGGAGGGGCTCGCACGGCATTGGGAGTGTCGCGAGGGGAGAGAGCCCTCTCCCCAACCCTCCCCCGCAGGCGGGGGAGGGAGCGCACCGCCATTGCGGCGCCTAAATCGATCCGAATCAGCCCAGTTTCCGGCCGATATCGAGGAATTTCTGCCGGCGCTGCCTGCGGATGGCGTCCCCATCCAGGCCGCGCATCTCGTCGAAGGCCTTGGCGATGGCGTCCCCGGTGGTCGCGATCATGGCGGCGGGGTCGCGGTGGGCGCCGCCGACCGGCTCCTTGAGGATGGCGTCGATCACCCCGAAGCGGAGCATGTCCTGGGCGGTGATCTTCATGTTGTTGGCGGCTTCCTGCGCCTTGGTGCCGTCGCGCCAGAGGATCGAGGACGCCGCTTCCGGTGAGATCACGCTGTAGATCGCGTGCTCCAGCATCAAGACCTTGTTGGCGGTGGTGATGGCGATGGCGCCGCCCGACATGCCCTCGCCGGTGATGATGGCGACGTTCGGCACGGTCAGCGCCAGGCACGCGTCCGTCGAGCGCGCGATGGCTTCGGCCTGGCCGCGCTCCTCCGCGCCGATGCCGGGATAGGCGCCGGCGGAATCGGCCAGCGACAGCACGGGCAGGCCGAACCGCTCGGCCATCTCCATCAGCCGCACGCATTTGCGATAACCTTCCGGCCGCGCCATGCCGAAATTGTGCTTGATGCGGCTCTCGGTGGAATCACCCTTCTCCTGGCCCATCACGCAGATCGGCTCGCCGCGGAAGCGGCCGAAACCGGCCACCAGCGCCTCGTCCTCGCCAAACTTGCGGTCGCCGGCGAGCGGGGTGAATTCGGTGATCAGGCCCTTGATGAAGTCGTTGAAATGCGGCCGCTGCGGATGCCGCGCCACCAGCGTCTTCTGCCACGGCGTCAGGTTCGTATAGAGGTCGGCCAGCGCCTGCGCCGCCTTGTCCTCGATGCGCCCGATCTCGTCGGAGATGTCGGTGCCGGAGGCAGCTAACGTCCTGAGCTCGTCGAGCTTGGAGTCGAGCTCGGCGACGGGCTTTTCGAAGTCGAGATAGCTGCGCATCTGGTCTTGCATCAACTCAATATAGGGAGGACGGGGCTAACGAGCGAAGCGGATTTCGATTGGCGGAGAGAAGTATAGCTTCTTCAATGGGTTGGCTTGTGTACCCTCGGAGCCGGCCAAATTAGTCGTGAGGCCACGGCTCTTTCTGCGGAGATGTGGCCGAAGTCAAGGCGGTTCATGGGTCGTTCCGGCCCAGCTCTCGCGTCCGGGGCACGAGACCTTCCTACTTCTCCGCCAGCGGGTGCAGGTCGCGCACCAGGCTTTTCAGGCGCTCCTCGACCACATGGGTGTAGATCTGGGTCGTGGAGATATCGGTATGGCCGAGCAGGGTCTGCACGATGCGCAGATCGGCACCATTGTGCAGGAGGTGGCTGGCAAAGGCATGGCGCAGCACGTGCGGGGAGACCAGCCGGGCCTGCAGCCCCGAGGCGACCGCGAGCTCCTTCAAGTCGCGGGCAAAATGCTGCCGCGTCAGATGTCCGCTCTCGCCGAACGAGGGGAAGAGCCATTTCGAGGCGGCGAGGCTGTCTTTCTTCTTCTCGGTTTTCGCAGCTTCCGTCGCCGCGAGATAATCCGCCATCGCCTGCCGCGAGGCCTCGTTGAGCGGCACCAGGCGTTCCTTGTTGCCCTTGCCGCGCACCACGATCATGCGGGCGTCGCGCTTGGCCGCCGAGCGCGGCAGCGCCACCAGCTCGGAGACGCGCAGGCCCGTGGCGTAGAGCACCTCGAGCAGGCAATACAGCCGCAAGGCGCGCAGCCGTTTCGACGGCGAGGCATCTTCCGCCTCGCTCAATTCCTTGGCGCGGCGAAGCATGCGGTCGACATCCGATATCGACAGCACCTTCGGCAGGCCGCGGCCGCGCTTGGGGCCGGACAGGATCGCGGCGGGGTCCTCAGCGCGGATGCGCTCGTTGAGGAGGAAGCGATAGAGATGCCGCATCGCCGACAGCCGCCGCGCGACGCTGGTGGATTTGAAGCCGCGTGTGTCGAGATCGGCGAGATAGTCGCGCAGCGTTTGCGTCTCGGCGTCCACGAAAGTGTGGCCGACCCGGCCCAGGAATTCCGAGAAATCGGTGAGGTCGCGGCGATAGGCGTCGAGCGTATTGGGTCCGGCGCCTTGTTCCGCCGCGAGCATGTCGAGGAACAGGCCGGTGAGCTTGCTATCGGAGGGCTTGTTGCGCATGCCCTGGAGGCTAGCTCCTATTTCTTGAGAAACTTATCCGGCGGGATCGTCACCGTCATTTCCCGCGGCTTCGGATTGACGAAGTTCGCCAGCGCGAAGACCACGCCATAGACGATGCCGGCGATCACGGCGACGGCCGTCAGGAAGCGGAACAGGCTGGGCATCGTGCTGGGGTCTCTATCGGGGTCGTGTCTAGGGTCTCGGAGGGCAAATTAACCAATGAAATCATCCAACATGTTCGCCGTTTCGTGGCAAGAGTCCACTGGCGAGGGCCCCGTCGGGGTCGTATAGGTGGCCCAAGCCTTGTGGCCAAAGCGTGCCGCCTTTGGCGGCAGATCGATCCATTCGAGCGAGACATGTCCGACGCCGCGTTGCCGATACCAGCTTCGCTAGAGGCCGACATCCTGTCGGCGCTCGGGACGCGCTCGATCGTGCTCGTCGGTATGATGGGAGTGGGCAAATCCACCATCGGCCGCCGCCTGGCGCTCAGGCTCAAGCTGCCCTTCGTCGATGCCGACACCGAGATCGAGACGTCGGCCCAGATGTCCATCCCGGAGATCTTCGAGCGCCACGGCGAGCCGTATTTCCGTGACGGCGAGGCGCGGGTGATCGCGCGGCTGCTCGACGGCGGGCCGGTGGTGCTGGCGACCGGCGGCGGCGCCTTCATGCGCGAGGAGACGCGCGCGCGCATCGCGGCCAAAGCCGTGTCGATCTGGCTTCGGGCGGATCATGACGTCATCATGCGCCGCGTGCGCCGCCGTGCCGATCGCCCGCTGCTGCAGACTGCCGATCCCGAAGGAACCGTCACGCGCCTGCTCACCGAGCGCGAGCCGTTCTACGGCCATGCCGATCTCACCATCGCCTCGCGCGACGTGCCGCACGACAAGATCGTCGAGGAATGCATCGAGGCGCTGCGCGCCCATCTCTGCGGCGAACAGGCCGCTTCACCATCCGCCGACGTTGCGAGTGCCATCCGATGACTGCGCCGTTGAAACACTCCGATCCCGTCAATGTCGAGGTCGCGCTGGCGGATCGCGCCTATGACATCGTCATCGGCCGCGGCGTGCTTTCCTCGCTCGGCGAGCGCGTGGCGCGTTTGCGGCCCGGCGTGCGCACCGCGATCGTGACGGATCGCACCGTGGCAAAGCACTGGCTCGAGCCGGCCGAGGCCTCGCTCGCGGCAAGCGGCATCCCGACCTCGCGCATCGTGGTCGAGGAAGGCGAGATCTCCAAGACCTATGCCGGTCTGGAGAAGGTCAGCGAGGCGCTGATCGCCGCGAAGATCGAGCGCAACGATCTCGTCATCGCGCTCGGCGGCGGCGTGGTCGGCGATCTCGCCGGCTTTGCCGCGGCGATCCTGCGCCGCGGCGTCGATTTCGTGCAGGTGCCGACCTCGCTGCTGGCGCAGGTCGATTCGAGCGTCGGCGGCAAGACCGGCATCAACTCGCCGCAGGGCAAGAATTTGCTCGGGGCCTTCCATCAGCCGGTGCTGGTCATTGCCGACACCGCCGTGCTCGACACGCTGTCACCGCGCCAGTTCCGCGCCGGTTACGCCGAGGTCGCCAAATACGGCGTGCTCGGGGACGAAGCCTTCTTCACCTGGCTGGAAAAGAACCATGCCGACATCTTCAAGGGAAGCGCGGCGCGCGAGCACGCGATCGCCACCTCTTGCCGGGCCAAGGCTGGTGTCGTCTCCCGCGACGAGCGCGAGACCGGCGAGCGCGCGCTGCTCAATCTCGGCCACACCTTCGGTCACGCGCTGGAAGCTGCGACCGGCTTCTCCGACCGCCTGTTCCACGGCGAGGGCGTCGCGATCGGCATGACGCTGGCGGCGCAGTTTTCGGCGAAGCTCGGCATGATCGGCGAGGCCGATGCGCTGCGCGTCGAACGCCATCTGATCGAGGTCGGCCTGCCGACCCGCTTGCAGGACATCGCAGGCTTCGCGCAGGAAGGTCTTGCCGATGCCGACGCGCTGATGACCCTGATGGCGCAGGACAAGAAGGTCAAGCGCGGCAAGCTCACCTTCATCCTGCTGGAAGCCGTCGGGCGCGCGGTGATCGCCAAGGACGTCGAGCCGGCCCCGGTGCGCGATTTCCTCAAAGACAAGCTCGCCCTCGAGGCGTGATACGCAAGTTCTGTTGAGTGGTGCATGGACTGGCTCGGATTCACCATCGTCGTCCTCTGCCTCCTGGTCTCGGCGTTCTTCGCCGCCAGCGAGACCGCGCTGACCGGCGCCTCGCGCGCCAGCATGCTGCGCCTCTCCAAGCAGGGCAATGGCGACGCCGACGTCGTCTCCGATCTGCTCGACATGCGCGAGCGCCTGATCGGAGCGCTGCTGCTCGGCAACAACATCGCCAATATCGGCTCCTCGGCGATCGCGACCGCCATCTTCACAGCCTGGTTCGGCGATGTCGGCGTGCTCTATGCGACTGGCGTGATGACCGCGCTGGTCGTGATCTTCGCCGAGGTGCTGCCCAAGACCATCGCGATCAACGCGCCCGATCGGGTCGCGCTCGCGGTCGCGCGTCCGATGCGGCTGACCATGTACGTGCTGGGGCCGCTGCTGCGCATCGTCGAAGTCATCGTGCGCCTGCTCATGCGCCTGTTCGGCCTCGCCGGCGAGCATCAGGCGATCCTGTCGCCGACCGAGCGCCTGCGCGGCGCGGTTGACCTGCTGCATCACGAAGGCAAGTTCGAGAAGCAGGACCGCGACA
>NZ_JXDL01000001.1:4582150-4595178 GCF_001590795.1 Bradyrhizobium sp. AT1 | reverse complement strand
CGAGCTCCAGGTCTCCGACGTCATGATCCATCGCACCGAGATGATGATGATCAATGCCGATCTGCCGCCGGAGGAGCTGGTGCGCGAGGTGCTGGCGACCGAATACACCCGCATCCCGCTGTGGCGCGAGAAGCCGGAGAACATCATCGGCGTGCTCCACGCCAAGGATCTCCTCCGCGCGATCCGCGCGTCGGACGGCGACACCTCGCGCATCGACGTCTCCACCATCGCGCTGCCGCCCTGGTTCGTGCCGGAGATGCGGCCGCTCGCCGAGCAGCTCAAGGCGTTCCGCCGCCGCAAGACCCATTTTGCGCTGGTCGTCGACGAGTACGGCGAGGTCGAGGGCCTGGTCACGCTGGAAGACATTCTGGAGGAGATCGTCGGCGACATCTCCGACGAGCATGACGTCGTTGTCGCGGGCGTGCGCGCCCAGCCGGACGGCTCCGTCGTGGTCGACGGCTCGGTGCCGATCCGCGACCTCAACCGCGCCATGGACTGGCATCTGCCTGATGAAGAGGCAACGACGGTCGCCGGCCTCGTTATTCACGAGGCGCGCTCGATCCCCGACCGTGGCCAGAGTTTTACGTTCCACGGCTTCCGTTTCCGCGTCCTGCGCCGCGAACGCAACCGCATCACCGCGCTCCGTATTTCACCGGTGCCGCGCGAGGCGGAAATGGAAGGGGCCAAGCCGCGGAGGGCGGGGACGTCGTTCTAGTTCTCTTACCCTCCAGGGGAGGGTAAAGAGTATCAACCTTCCCCCGGCGCCTTGGCCTGGATCGCCAGCGCGTGCACGCTGCCTGCGAGTTCCGCGGCCAGCGCCGAATTTATCATGCGGTGGCGCTCGACCCGGCTCTTCCCTTTGAAGGCGGCCGACACGATATGTAAGCGGAAGTGCGTCTCGCCGCCGGGCCGATGGCCGGCGTGGCCCTCATGCAAATGTGACTCGTCGACGACCTGCAGGCTTTCCGGCGTGAAAGCTTCCTGCAACTTGTTGCTGATAGTGTCTCTCATAGCCATGTGTGTGCCATCTGGGTGCGCGGACACTCCGTCAATTGCATAGGCCGCCTCTGGCGGCCGTACGTCAAGTACGCCGAAGTGAAACTTCGGCTACGGGTTTGCAGCTAATTGCAATGTCAAGACTTGAAGGTTTTTGCATTGCGTAGTCAAAGTCAGCCATGCCGATCGATTCATCAAAGTTCTTCGACTCCATCCGCGTCAAGCCGCGGGGCAAGCAGCCGGAAGTGAAGCCGCGCGACACCGCCGTCGGCTGCGAATGGGTCGGATGCCAGAACAAGGGCGCGCATCGCGCGCCGAAGGGCCGGGAGAACCAGCGCGAGTACTGGCACTTCTGCCTGAACCATGTGCGCGAGTACAACCAGAACTACAATTTCTTCTCCGGCATGAACGCCGACGCCGTCGCGCGTTACCAGAAGGACGCGCTGACCGGCCACCGTCCGACCTGGAAGATGGGCGCCAATGGCGGCGTCAAGAAGGGCGCGGAAGCCGAGATCGATGGTGCGTTCGATCCGTTCAGCATGTTCCAGGAGCTTAACGGCCGCGCCGGCTGGCGCAAGGGCCCGGAGGCAACCCAGCCCAAGGCCGAAACGCGCAAGGTCATGAACGCCGAGCGCAAGGCGCTCCAGGTCATGGGCCTCGGCCCCAGCGCCACGCTCGCCGACGTCAAGTCCAAGTACAAGGCGCTGGTGAAGCAGCACCACCCCGACGCCAATGGCGGCGACCGCTCGACCGAAGATCGCCTGATCGAGATCATCAAGGCGTATAATTATCTGAAGACGGTGGTGCGCGAGGCGTAAGGCCGTTTTCGCGCCGTGATGTGATGCCGTCCGCCAAAGCGGACGGCATCGAAAGACGTCACCTGCCCCGGCAAACCCGAACGTGTTTGACGATACGGCGGCCATGATAGCCGCGCGTGACCACCGTGCGCACGGTGCACACGCGGCGCGGCGCGTGATGATAGCGTGCGTTCACGATGTCATCGGACACCGCTGCGCCGGGCAAAGGTTGGGCCGGCAACGCATTGGCTGGTCCGGCGAGCGACGAGAGGGCGAGCAGCGTTCCTGCAGCGAGGGCGCAAGCGAGTTTCTTCATTATCAGTCCTTTTCTTGTTCGCCCCTGAAGAGTTTATTGGGGCGAGCATGAATGCGCCGCGAGCCTCCACGTTCCCCTTCGCCGATGAGTCCTTTCGTCGCATCGGTTGCGGTATCTCCACAACGGCGGTCTCGCAGGGTAGGCAAAGCGCAGGCGTGCCCACGCATTCCTTGCGATCGAGAGAGATGGTGGGCACGGCGCAAGTGCGCCTTTGCCCACCCTGCGATTTTTGGAGTCGCCGAGACATCCGCTCTCAAGCTTCCGGCATCGCGCCCACATAGGACGAGCTCGGCCTGATCAGCCGCCCCGTGCGCTGCTGCTCGCGCGCATGCGCGGTCCAGCCTGCGGCGCGCGCCACAGCGAAGATCGGCGTGAACGCCTGCCGCGGAATCGCCAGCGCGTCGAGCAGGATCGCGGTGAAGAACTCGACATTGGTCTCCTGCGGCCGCTCCGGATTCTTCTTGCGCAAGGCGGCGCGGATATACGCCTCGACCTCGCCGGCAAAGGGCAGATCGGTGCCGTTGGATGCCAGCGCCTCGACCGCGGCCTTCAGCACGTCGGCGCGCGGATCGCGCACGCGATAGACGCGGTGACCGAAACCCATCATCCGCTCGCCGCGGGCGAGCGCCGCATCCACCCAGGGCTGGATGCGCTCGCGCGTGCCGATCGCGTCCAGCATCTCCAGCACCGGCTCCGGCGCGCCGCCGTGCAGCGGACCCGTCAGTGCGCAATAGCCGGCGGTCACCGCGGCGAACAGATCGGCCTGTGTCGAGGCCACCACCCGCGCGGTGAAGGTCGAGGCATTCATGCCGTGATCGCTGGCGGTGACGAGATAGGCGTCGAGCGCGGTGACTTCGCGCGCGGCGGGCGCGCGTCCGTGCAGCATGCGCAGCGTGTCTGCGGCATGGCTCAGCGTTGGATCGGGGGCGACCGGCTCGAGCCCTTTGGCGCGCCGGACCAACGCGCCTGCGATCACCGGAAACGCGCCGACGATCGTCGCCTCGTGCTCCAGTCCAGGCTCGGCGCGAAGGCCGGCGACGGCCGCACGAAATCCGTCGATGACGCCCATGCCGCGCGTCGCCGGCAACAGGTCCGGCAAGCGCGCGAAGGCGCGGTCGCGCGCCGTGCCCAGGCTCGCCCGCACATTGGCTTCGCTCAAGGTCGACTTGCTGGCGCCGTTCCAGAGCCGGGCGGTGACGCCCTCGAAGCTCGACTGGCTCGCCAGCCGGCCGACATGCTCCCCGGCAATGATCAACTCGCCGCGCTCGCCGTCGACATGGCTCAGCACGGACTCGGCTGCGGGAACGCCGTCCAGCCCGATCTGGCTTTTGGTGAGGTGGATATTCATGGCCCAATCTCCCGTTTGCACTGCACGGGCGGAAAGGTCGGGCCTCTCGACAGATTGATCAATCTTGATTACATAAATCAATATGAATAATTCCGCTGGCCTCTACCTCTCCGCCCGGGAGGCCGCCGCCGAGCTCGCGATCTCGCCGGCCACGCTCTACGCCTATGTCAGCCGCGGCCTGATCCGCTCCGAGCCGACGCCGGACTCGCGCAAGAACCGCTACCGGGCCGAGGACGTCCGGGCGCTGAAGGAGCGCCGGGTGCCGTCGCCGGAGCCGCGGGGCCTGCGCAGCTTCGACGCCGACCTGCCGGTGATGGATACCGAGATCTCGACCATCACCGAGGAGGGCGCGATCTATCGCGGCGTCAATTGCGTCGATCTTTCCGAGCGCGACACGCTGGAGCACACCGCGACGCTGCTCTGGGATGTCTCCGACGTCGATCCGTTCGCGTCGGACAATCAGCCCGCGCTTTCCGAGGAGATGCGAACCATCGCGCAAGCCGCGCGCCGGGCGGCACCGATCGATCGCGCCATCGCCGTGCTGGCACTGGCCGCGAGCGTCGATCCCCGCGCGTTCACGCGTGCGCCTGATGGTCGCGCGATGGTCGGCGGACGAATCGTCCGGCTGCTGGTCGCGACCATGCTCAATGCCGAGCCCTCAGCCGAGCCGTTGCATCAGCAGATCGCAAACGCCTGGGTGGCCGACAACAAGCATGCGCCCGACCTGATCCGCCGCGCGCTGGTGCTGCTGGCCGATCACGAGCTGAACGCCTCGACCTTCACCGCGCGCTGCGCGGCCTCGACCGGCCTTAATCTCTATGATGCCGTCATCGCCGGTCTCGCCTCGTTGAAGGGGCCCAAGCACGGCGGCGCCAGCGTGCTGGCCTCTCAGCTCGTCAAGACGCTGATCGATCGCGACGTCGGCCCTGTTGTGCGCGAGCGCGTCGCGCTCGGCGAGCGCTTTGCCGGCTTCGGCCATGGCGTCTACAAACGCGGCGATCCCCGCGCGCAATCGCTGCTCAATGCCTTGTCGCGCGCCGGCGCGCCGCGAAAGTTCACCCGCGAGGTGCCGGAGCGGATCGCGGAAGCGACCGGCGAATTCGTCAACATCGACTATGCACTCGCCGTACTGGTGCACGCGCTGCGCCTGCCCGCCGGCAGCGAGCTCGCGCTTTTTGCCATGGCCCGCAGCGTCGGCTGGATCGCGCATGCCAGCGAGCAGTTGCAGTTCGGGAAGTTGATACGGCCAAGGGCGCGGTATGTTGGGCCGGCGCCGGGGAAGCGAACGTCAGTATAGGCTGCGCTGCGCTCAGTATCGAGAGTAAGCTGTCGGATAAGGGCGGTTAGTCTGCTAAGTAACTACGGTTGTGTCCGTTCTCGCAAAGGTGCAGAGCCGCACCCATGTAGTAAACGCAAGACTCTGTATAGATAAACCGGTTTGGCGTGACTGGGTCTTTATACTGCATTATGTTCAGGACGTAGGCTAAGAGGGTACCGGAGTTCAGATCAGCGGTCTGTTTGTCATCCAATTTCGGCCCGAACACCGTGAACCATGTATCAGCTTGTCCGGGGTGAATTTCCGATTTGGGCCCCGGTTCTGACAGCGTAATCTGCGAACGCAGAATCGGGAACATGCCATCAATTGTGCTATTGGGCGCGCGGCTCGTAGCCAACATTATTATGCCGGCGCGGCGAAATGCGCTGGCTGTGTTCTTTCCATTATTGATGGTGAATATGTTTACGGCATACTGCTTTTCTGGCGTTACTATTGGTTGCCAAAGGCGGACATCGAGTCGGGCACTATTCTCCTTAAGAGGAGATTCGGCTTGGGATGGCCCGGACCAGTAGTTGCGGTCAACATAATCAAAAAGAACACCAGTCCACGTCAGGGCTAACAGCAACATAGGTACAAAAAGCCGTGGTCTGGAGTGGATCGGTAGGGCCGGCTTTTTGGATTTGTTTGGGGTGCTCACGGGTGGCGGCTTTGGCCAGTGGTATACGAGCGCGTTATAGAACGCAGCTATAACGGCTGCGGCGGTAGCTACCCAAAATCCCATATCGGCATAAGTCATTCCGCGATTGTGGGGTGAACAAATTGTGCACGCAATGCCCGGGCCAGATTTTCCCGCTATTTCAGACCGTTTGAGATGGCGCTCGCATATTTTTTGGGCCGAAATTATCGAACATGAGTTTGCCAACCAGAGCCAGAGGATCTCCAGGTTGGCTCAAGGCCTTCCGATCTGACGGCGGTGCAGCGTCCAGACGCTGAGCGCCACGATCGCAACGCCCACCACGGTCAGCATCCAGATGTGCTTGCCGACATGCCCATGATGATGCAGCCCGGCATATTCGTGCAGCGCCGACACCGCCAGCACGCCCGGCAGCACATGGGCCGGCGCCCAGACCAGGATCGCCGGGATGTTCACCGCGTAGAACTTCGCCGGCGCCATGCCGAGCGCGCCGGCGGTGACAGGCACGAAGGCGCGGATCGGCGGGACGAAGCGGGCGAAGAACACGGCCCAGGTGCCGAAGCGGTGGAAGAAGCTTTCGCTCTCAGCGACCACGCGCGGATAATTGGTCAGCGGCCAGGTGTTGAGGATCTTGCGCTGCTGCCGGTGCCCGATCCAATAGGCCGAGCCGTCGCCGAGCACGGCGCCGCTCGCTGCCGCCAGCAGTACCCACGGCAGTGCCAGTTCGCCGCCCGGGACCAGGGCGCTCAGGGCCAGGATGATGGTCGAGCCGGGGATTACCGAGCCCACCACCGGCACGGCTTCGAGCAGCGCCGCCAGGAACAGGGTCAGATAGGCCAGCCACGGGTGGGCCGAAACGAAGGATATCAGGGGATCGAGAAAGGACGTCACGTCGTCTCTTGCAGGGCTGGAGCATGGGGCCTTCGGACCCTACATAAGTAACTGCATACGGCCAAAGTGCCATTCGCACGGAACGGGCGTGATCCGCCCGAATTTGGGCGTGATTCGCAAGGCAGCCCTCCAAAAACTGCGTTCCTTGCCTATCTAAATGAAAAGACAACGGAACTTTGATTGGCGGCCGGGCTTCTGCCGGCTCGTTGTCTCTGATAGGTTGATTTTCAGCACCCAGCCGCAGCCAACGTGCGAATAACCGGTTTCGGGACCGCCCGGGACCTCGGAGGATTGATGACGACCGCCGCCATGTCCAAAGTTGAGGAAGTTTCCGGTCTGCCCGACATGAAGGTGTCGGTGCGCCAGGTGTTCGGGATCGACAGCGATCTCGAAGTCCCCGCCTATTCCGCAGTCGATCCTCATGTGCCCGAAGTCGATTCCGACTACCGCTTCGACCGTGCCACCACGCTCGCCATTCTCGCGGGCTTTGCCCGCAACCGCCGCGTGATGGTGACCGGCTATCACGGCACCGGCAAATCCACCCATATCGAGCAGGTCGCGGCCCGCCTGAACTGGCCCTGCGTGCGCGTCAACCTCGACAGCCACATCAGCCGTATCGATCTCGTCGGCAAGGACTCCATCGTGGTTCGCGACGGCAAGCAGGTCACCGAATTCCGCGACGGCATCCTGCCCTGGGCGCTGCAGAACAACGTCGCGCTGGTGTTCGACGAATACGACGCCGGCCGCCCGGACGTGATGTTCGTGATCCAGCGCGTGCTGGAAGTCTCGGGACGCCTGACGCTGCTCGACCAGAACAAGGTGATCAAGCCGCATCCGGCGTTCCGCCTGTTTGCGACCGCCAACACGGTCGGCCTCGGCGATACTTCGGGCCTCTATCACGGCACCCAGCAGATCAACCAGGGCCAGATGGACCGCTGGTCCATCGTCACCACGCTGAACTATCTCAGCCATGACGAGGAAGTGGAAATCGTGCTGGCCAAGGCCAAGCACTATCGCACGCAGGAAGGCCGCGACATCGTCAACAAGATGGTGCGCCTTGCCGATCTCACCCGCAACGCCTTCGCCAACGGCGATCTGTCGACGGTGATGAGCCCGCGCACGGTGATCACCTGGGCGGAAAACGCCGACATCTTCAGCGATATCGGCTTTGCGTTCCGCGTCACCTTCCTCAACAAGTGCGACGAGCTCGAACGGCCCCTGGTCGCCGAGTTCTACCAGCGCTGCTTCAACGCCGAGCTGCCGGAATCGGCGGTGAACGTGGCGCTGAGCTGACGCAACAATGGTGTCGTCCCGGACAAGCGCAGCTCTGGGCAACGCGAAGCGTTGTCGAGAGCGAAGTGCAGATCCGGGACCCAGAACCACAGGCCGTGGTTTTGCGAAGATCGGGCCATCAGTGTGCTCACTAACTGCTCCCTGTGGCTATGGGTCCCTGCCTTCGCGGGGACGACGGTGAGATCGAGATGAGCACCACCTCCAACTCCAAATTCCGCAGCACCAAGGAAGCGCCGACCGAGCCGTTCAAGCGCTCGGTTGCCTCCTGTCTGAAGGCGATCGCCAAGACGCCGGAGCTCGACGTCTCCTTCGCGGCCGAGCGCCCGGGCCTCGCGCCCGGCAAGGCGCGGCTGCCTGAGCCCGCGCGAAAAATGACCAAGCGCGACGCCGCGATCGTGCGCGGCCATGCCGATTCCATCGCGCTGAAGATCGCCTGTCACGACGCAAAACTGCATCGCAAGCTGATGCCGGGCAATCCGCAGGCGCGCGGCGTGTTCGAGGCGGTGGAGCAGGCGCGGGTCGAGGCGATCGGCGCGCGCCGCATGGCGGGCGTTGCGAAAAACCTCACCGCGATGCTCGACGATCATTTCCATCGCGGCAAGTTCGACGAGATCACCGACCGCGCCGATGCGCCGCTCGCGGATGCGCTGGCGATGCTGGTGCGCGAGCGCCTGACCGGCATGGCGCCGCCGACCGCCGCCAAGAAGATGGTCGACCTCTGGCGTCCGATCCTCGAAGACAAGATCGGCAAGCGGCTCGACCGGCTCGATACGCTGGTCGAGGACCAGACCCGGTTCGGCGATGCCGTGCATGATCTGCTCTCCGCGCTAGAGCTCGGCGACGAGCGCAATGCCGACAGCGAGGACGACGACAACGACGACGAGAACCAGGACGGCGACAACGATCAGTCCGGCGCCGAGGGCTCGCCCGATTCCGACGCCGCGCAGGAGATGAGCGCCGACCAGGCACAGGCCTCGAGCGAAGAGATGAGCGAGAGCGCGATGGAAAGCGCGCAGGCCTCGACCTCCGACACCTTCGACGACGGCGAGCTCGGCGACGACGAGACGCCGGGCGAGGCGACGCGTCCGAATTCGCACGGCAAGAACGAGCCGCGCGGGCCGGAATACCACGCCTTCGCGCCCAAATTCGACGAGGTCATCGCCGCCGAGGACCTCTGCGACCATGACGAGCTGGAGCGGCTGCGCGCCTATCTCGACAAGCAGCTCGCGCATCTGCAGGGCATCGTCGCCCGCCTCGCCAACCGCCTGCAGCGCAAGCTGATGGCGCAGCAGAACCGCGCCTGGGAGTTCGATCTCGAAGAGGGCATTCTGGACCCCGCTCGGCTGTCGCGCGTCGTCACCGATCCCTATCACCCGCTGTCCTTCATGCACGAGAAGGAGGCGACGTTCCGCGACACCGTGGTGACGCTGCTGCTCGACAATTCCGGCTCGATGCGCGGACGGCCCATCACGGTCGCCGCGACCTGCGCCGACATCCTCGCGCGCACGCTGGAGCGTTGCGGCGTCAAGGTCGAGATTCTCGGCTTCACCACGCGCGCCTGGAAGGGCGGGCAATCGCGCGAGGCGTGGCTGGCCGCCGGCAAGCCGGCCAATCCCGGCCGCCTCAACGATCTCCGCCACATCATCTACAAATCGGCGGATGCTCCCTGGCGTCGTGCGCGGAAGAACCTTGGCCTGATGATGCGCGAGGGGCTGCTCAAGGAGAACATCGACGGCGAGGCGCTCGACTGGGCGCACAAGCGCCTGCTCGGCCGGCCCGAGCAGCGCAAGATCCTGATGATGATCTCGGACGGCGCGCCGGTCGACGATTCCACGCTGTCGGTCAATCCCGGCAATTATCTCGAGCGGCACCTGCGCTACATTATCGAGGAGATCGAGACCCGCTCGCCGGTCGAGCTGATCGCGATCGGCATCGGCCATGACGTGACGCGCTACTACCGCCGCGCGGTGACGATCGTGGACGCGGAAGAGCTCGGCGGTGCCATCACCGAGAAGCTCGCCGAACTCTTCAGCGAGACCAACACCGCGCCAACCCAGCCGGCCGGTCGCCCGCGACGCAAACTGCATTCGTGAGCACGCATTCATCCCGCCGCAGCTTTCTTCGATACGCTGCGGCGGGAGTCTCCACCTTCGCAGTCTCGCGAGTCGCGCTGGCGCAAGCTACGGTCGAGCCGCCGCCGCGCCCGCTTCAGCTCGAGCATGCCGTCGCCGACCCCGTCAGCGTCGAGGTCAACGCGCGCGTCATTCCCAATTTCGAGCCGCGCGACCGCACCCGTACGCGCTTCGGATCGCTCAACTATCGCAGTGGCCTCGTGCTGACCTCGCCCTATCGCGGCTTCGGCGGCCTGTCCGGCCTTCGGCTCGATGCCAGGGGCGAGCGCTTCCTCGCCGTCTCAGACCAAGGCGGCTGGTTCACCGGGGCCATCCGCTATGCCGATGGCAAGATGACCGGGCTCGCCGACGTCGAGGCTGCGCCGCTGCTAGGCGCCGAGGGCCGGCCGATCACGGAGAAGCGGCTGTGGTGGGATTCGGAATCGATCGCGCGCGACGGCAGCCTCGTCTATATCGGGCTCGAGCGCGTCAACCAGATCCTGCGCTATGACTTTGCCAAGGGCGGCACGCGCGCGCGCGGCGAGGTGATGCCGGTGCCGCCGGGCGTGCGCAAGCTGCCGTCCAACAAGGGGCTCGAGGCGCTGGTCGTCGTGCCCAAGGGGCAACCACTCGCGGGCACGCTGATCGCCTTCTCCGAGCGTGGCCTCGATGCCGACGGCAATCTCACGGCCTTCCTGATCGGCGGCCCCACGCCCGGCCAGTTCAGCGTGCGCCGCATCGAGAAATACGACATCAGCGACGCCGTGCTGCTGCCTTCCGGCGAGCTCCTGATTCTCGAGCGCAAATTCTCTTGGTTCACCGGCGTCAACATCCGCATCCGCGCGATCCCGCTGAAGTCGATCGCGCCGGGCGCGCTGGTCGACGGCCCCGCGCTGTTCGTCGCCGATCTCGGCCAGGAGATCGACAACATGGAAGGCATCGACGCCCACGTCACGGCGGACGGCGAGACCGTGCTGACGCTGATCTCCGACGACAACTTCTCGATGCTGCAGCGGACCTTGTTGCTGCAGTTCACGCTGGCGGAGTAGGCCGTGTCGTAGCCACCATTGCGCTCGCGTGTCCCGGACGCGCTGCAACGCGCGAGCGTTGCTGCGCAGAGCCGGGACCCAGGAAGCCGCGCGTTCGCTGTTGCATGGGCCCCGGCTCTGCGGCGCATCGCTGCGCGCTGCGCCGCGTCCGGGGCACGAAACCGCCGTCGAGCGGCAATGCATGGCCCTGCCCGCCGCCATGCCGCCCGCGAGGGCTGGCAATCTGCCGTCCGCCCATTACACTCCATGCAATTGCTTCCATCCCTCCCTCCTGTCCGGAACTCCCCCCGCATGTCCGTCCTGTTTTCCCCGATCAAGCTGCGCGGCCTGACGCTGAAGAACCGTGTCGTGGTGTCGCCGATGTGCCAATATTCGGCCGACGACGGCGTCGCCAATGACTGGCACTTCACCCACATCAACAATCTCAGCCTGTCGGGCGCTTCGATGTTCTGCATCGAGGCGACCCATGTCGAGGCGATCGGCCGCATCACGCCGGGCTGTCTCGGGCTCTACAGCGATGCCTGCGAGGCCGCGCTGCACCAGGTCCTCACCTCCGTGCGCAAGCATTCCTCCACCGCGATCGCGATGCAGCTCGCGCATGCGGGCCGCAAGGCGTCGAGCGCGCGGCCCTGGGACGGCGGCCAGCTGATTCCGGTCGAGCAGGGCGGCTGGCAGACGGTGGCGCCATCAGCGCTGCCGCACAAGGAGGGCGAGGCGGCCCCGCTCGCGCTCGATGCCGCGGGCCTGACGCGTATCCGCGAGGCCTTCGTCGACAGCGCGAAGCGCGCGGCGCGGCTCGGCATCGACGCCATCGAGCTGCACGGCGCGCACGGCTATCTGCTGCATCAGTTCCTGTCGCCGATCTCCAACAAGCGCACCGACGAATATGGCGGCAGCCTCGAAAATCGCATGCGCTTCCCGCTCGAGATCTATGATGCCGTGCGCGCGGTATTCCCCGCCGACAAGCCGGTGGGCATGCGCGTGTCGTCAACCGACTGGGTCGAGGGCGGCTGGGATCTGGCGCAGACCATCGCCTTCGCCAACGCGCTGAAGGCGCGCGGTGTCGACTGGATCGATGCCTCCTCCGGCGGCGTCTCGCCGCTGCAGAAGATTCCGCTCGGCCCCGGCTATCAGGTGCAGTTTGCGGAGGCCATCAAGCGCGAGACGGGATTGCCCACCATCGCCGTCGGCCTGATCACGGAGGCGAAGCAGGCGGAAGAGATCGTCGCATCCGGCAAGGCCGACATGGTCGCGCTCGCCCGCGGCATGCTCTACGACCCGCGCTGGGCCTGGCACGCCGCCGCCGAGCTCGGCGGCGAGGTCGAAGCACCCCCGCAATATTGGCGCTCGCAGCCCTCGACGCAAAAGGCGCTGTTCGGAAAAACGACGTTCGGGGCGCGGTAGGGTCTGTCCATGTGAGGCGCGATGGCGGCTCCGCATATACCGCTGTCGTCCCTGCGAAAGCAGGGACCCATAACCACAGGGAGCAGTTTGGCGAAGGCTCGTAGTTAAGTTGTCAACGCGCACCCGGGATCATCGATGGATCACGCGGTATGGGTCCCTGCTTTCGCAGGGACGACAGCGGTATGTGAGGCGAGCGCTTTCGTCCCTCACTCCGCCCCCTCCGTAAATCCCCTCAGCTTCCACGCCCCGCAAATCTGGCCTAACCTCCATCCCTCAACTCCGCGACGGAGGCACGCCATGCGTTTTCGTGTTCGCAAAACGGCTCACATCTTCGAGCGCGTCGGCCTTGCGATGGCGGGCGCGGCGTGCGGGCTGTTCGTCGGCGCCTATGTCGGATCGGCGATCCCGCAGCTCACCACGCAGGGATTCCTGCTGGTGATGATGCTGCTCGGCTTCGTCGGCTTCTATCTCGGCATCGACACGCCGCAAATGCCGTTCGACGACGCGCACAGCCAGATCGATGCCGCCGAATTGATGAGCTCCGCCGGCACGCTCTGCGCCACGCTCGCCGCCTTCGTCTCCGTCCTCGTCATCGTGCTGCGCCTCGATCCGCACATGGGCTGGACCTGGCTCGTCTTCTTCGGCTGGATCGCAGGCGTCGCCATGCAGATCGTCGCCGGCGCCAAGGCGAGGATGCGGAAGTAGGCGCTTTCTTATCCTCCCCTGGAGGGGGAGGGTCGGCTCATATTGAGCGTAGCGAAATATGAGACGGGGTGGGGTGACGGTCTCTCCTCATCCCACAGTGCCCGCGTGGAGAGATCACCCCACCCCGCTCGCGCTACGCGCGATCGAC
>NZ_JXDL01000001.1:4581442-4582100 GCF_001590795.1 Bradyrhizobium sp. AT1 | reverse complement strand
GTGACGGTCTCTCCTCATCCCACAGTGCCCGCGTGGAGAGATCACCCCACCCCGCTCGCGCTACGCGCGATCGACCCACGGGCGAGCTACGCTCGTCCCGGACCCCTCCAGGGGAGGGTAAGCAAACCTCAAAACACCACGCCAACGCGCGTGCCGCGCTTCCAGGCGATGCGGCAGCGCTTCCTGGTGTTGACGTGCAGCAGCTCGAAGCGATCGGGGATCTTCACCTGGCCGCCGAGATCGACGCAGGCGCCGCCGGGCGAATAGTCGATCAGCGTGCAGGTGATGACCGGCGCGCGCGCGTCGGTGATGATCTTGGCCTGGCGCGACACCAGCCCTGCGGGCTTCACGCGCGCGTATTTGCGTGGGAATTGCGGCACGTCTCCTCCAGCTCCGCAGGTTTCGCAGCGAACATGTGCAGGATGATGCAGATGAGTTGATGCCATCCGGCTAAGCCGCGCGGGAGAATTTTAATGAAAAGTGTCGGCGAAGAAGGAAAGCAGCGGTAGCGGGGTGCCACCCTCCCCTGGAGGGGGAGGGTCGATCGCGCGCAGCGCGAGCGGGGTGGGGTGATCTCTCCGCTCGGGCAGTCTTTGCGTTGAGAGATCACCCCACCCCGTCTCGCCTCGCTGCGCGACGCGAGCCGACCCTCCCCCTC
>NZ_JXDL01000001.1:4468236-4579493 GCF_001590795.1 Bradyrhizobium sp. AT1 | reverse complement strand
CCCTCCAGGGGAGGGTAAGAAAGTCCCCGATCACCCCGTCACGCTCTCCGCCGCCTCCACCCCCGGCGGCACCGGCATCGGCACCGTCACATACTCCTTCGGCATGTTCACTGGCCGGTACTCCGGCTCCACTTCCATCCGCTTCAGCACGCTCTCGTGCACATGCGCGCCTTCGGGAATCAGGCGCGGCTCGCAATCGGGGATGTAGAAGCCGAGAAACACCTTCCGCTCCGGCCATTCCTTGTACTTCGCGCTTTTGGGGATGTACTCCAGCAGCCGCCAGCCCGCCGTCATCGAATTGTGCAGCACGCCGGTCTTGCCAGTGTAGGCCGGGGCGACATATTGAAACGGCGAGTTCTTGCGCTGGATGCCCCAGGCGAGCTGCTTGATGGTCGCCGGGTTGAAGTTCAGCCCCGCCTTCTCCGCCTCCTCGATCATCCAGATCAGCGGATATTTCGAATCCCCGCTCTCGGCTTCCGGATAGCCGCCGCCGACGTCGCTGTGCACGCCGGCAAACCACACCTGCAGGATGTCCTGCGGCACCTTCTTCTCGTCGGGCACGTAGCGGTTGCTCCAGAACTCCTGCGGCTCGCGGTATTGCTTCAGGCGGAACATGCAGCGCTCTTCGTCGATCGCGATCGCCTGCCGGAAGGTCTTGACGCTGGGGTTGCGCAGCGTGAAGGCGAGCTCCTCCAGGCTGAACAGGAAGAAGAAGTTGTCGCGCCGCGGCACGATCACGCTCGCCACCGTGTCCCACACGCCGATGAAGTGGATGGTCGGCCAGCGCGTCGAGGTGATGCGCGCGAACTGCGCGGCGAGGTCGAACGCGTCCTTCGGCAGCGGCCCGCTCTCGTCGGTCGCGATATCCTTGAGATCCTCGATGTCGTTGCCGCGCCCGGTGCCGGAATATTGCTTGTAGGCGACGAGGCCCGAGCCGGCGAGGTTGGCCTGCTCCGGCGAGATCAGGCCGATCTTGTGGATCAGCCCCGCCAGCACGCGCACCGTGTAGGCGCCGCGCGAAAAGCCGAACAGGTAGATCTTGTCGCCGGGGGCGTAATGCTCGACCAGGAAGCAATAGGCCGAGAGCACGTTGTCATCGAGCCCGTAGCCGGTGGCGAGCCCCAGCACCAGGTTGACGTTGGCCTTGAGCCGATGCCACGTCGTCGGCTCCGTCACCGTGCCGACCCCGGGGTCGTAAAACACCATCTGCCGCGGATGCGTCTTGTCGGTCTTGCGCAGGCAGCGATACAGCTTCAGGACGTTGGAGATGTTCTCGCTGATCTCGTTGCCGGTGCCGTCACAGCAGATGACGAGGTTTTTCGGCTCGGGCTTGCGGTCGGGGGTGGCGGCGTGGTCCATGGGATGCGCCTCGGGGTGATGCTACCGGGGCGAGTATAGCGGAAAGATGCGACGCAGAACAGGACGGGCCGCTCTGGCCTCCAGCAAGGCTATCATCGTCAGCTACTGGGCGAGATCACCGGTTGCAATTGGGATACCTTTGCTTTCACCTTGTTCCCCGACCAACAGTTCAATCCATTTGTCGTTGTAAGTATAATCCTTGTGCGCAGGATGATAGATGCAGTAATCACGGTTGGTCTTGTCGGGGGCGCTGGCGCCGCTTGATGGACGTACTTTGTGCCTTTGCCATGCGTTCGAATGATCACTCATCGTGAACGGTTTTCGTGTTGCCTTTCTAACGATCTTCACTACGTCTCCCGGCTTGTAGCGATACAAGTCGTCTGCGATCTTGAATTTCTGAAGAACATTCTGAATGCTTTTGCCTTCGGCGGAGTCGGGGCTAAGAAAATGAATGTGTGCTTTTCCTTTAGAGGCACTATCGAATGTATAAACAACCCTGAATTGGTACTCCAAGTCATCTAAGTCGCCCTCCGACATGTCCTTTCTTAAAAGCGCGTCAAGAGCAGTGATGTTGGGAGGTACGTCATATGCTGTCAGCTGCCCAAGTTGCTCTATTTCAGGCTTGCTAAATTGGAGAGCCGCCGACAAATCTTGTTGAAGGCTGACTCTTGGCCCAAACCAACTTGCGAGCATTCTGTCGAAATTCAAGCAGCAGGCCTGAAATAGCCCTAGCCACTTTGCGTCACTTCTGCCGAGCATTTTGTGTTCGACATCATCGCGGATCGTCTTCAGCGACATCAGATTCTTCTTCACCCCTTTCGACAAGGGGCAGTCCGCGCGGGACAACATAAAACTAAGAGCAAAAGTTGTGCCGTCCGAATTCATTGGCGAGATGCCGGCGCGCTGATAATGCTCATGCAGCAAATAGGTCCAAGCGATGTTTGCCAAAACTGCAAAAACCTCTGTTTTGAACTTGAAGATACCGCTGTTGAAGATTGTTACGGCAAGCGCCATCGCTTCCCGAGCGCGAATTAGTCGTTCATCCCTGTAGAGATTCAACCCTGTAACTGGATCGAAGCTGCGCTTCCGTCTTTTAAAGAATGCCGTCTCTTCAGCAGACGCAGGAATGATGCTGGCGTCCTTCTTGATCCCGGCGATGCGCCCGAAGTTAATGGTCGCTTCTCGTTCATAATTGATTAGGGTGTGAATATCTTGATTTCGCATTCCCTCGGCGAGCATAGATTTGATTACTCGCTTTTCTTCATCAGTAAGAGCGGTTGGCTTCTTCATGGCTATGCAGAGAACTTTTCAGGCCAGTTAGGGGAATTTTTTACAAAAGATGGCGTAGTCAGGATTGTCTCTGAGGTGAGAGTGCTGAAATTCGCTAGCGTGACAACGAATGCAAAGTAGCTTGATGTTCGTTGGGTGATTGTCGGACTTATCCGCATTCAAATGGTGTGCATGAAGAAACCTCCTATTCGGGGGCGCGGATAGGTCGATCTTGCATCGGACTTGCTCGCAACGATATCCTCGCCGCTCCTTCAACGCCTTCGATATTCTATAGAAATTGGGGCTGTAAACGTTAGTGGGTCCGCTGATATCGTCGAATTTAGGATTGGCCCAGACACAACTCTTTCCAAATTCAGCGAAGAAGTCCTTGATGGAAAACGATTGTACCAGTGCTTGACGGCGCGTTCGCTCCATCTTCATCGCAAAAGATCTGTAGTTCAGTTCGTCGAGGCACTGTTGGCAAACATTCAAATGTTCCTCGCTCTTAATTGCGGTCTCGCCACGTATCCTCTGAATGCTAAACCTGCCGTCCTCTCGGGTCGCTACTACATAGCGTGTTCTAAATCTGCCCGCCTCCATCATCATGCTAAGCGTGCTGCACATTGCCAGGTGAAACTTTGGCATTGACAGCCTTCCGCCGTAGTCGGCGACATCGCGAATATAGACTATGACTCTCCTTCCTTTGTAGACGTGCGTGCCGTCGTTCAGGAGTTGCACCTCATCGAGCGGGATATCGATCCCTTCGCCAGCCAGTCGCTCAATCTCTTCGGTGGTCAGCGCATCTGAGGGCGGAGGCGGCGTGTAGTCGCGCGGGCTAGCTCTCATTGCGTGGCGCAAGGCGTTCAATTCACTGTTCTCATCGAAATTCGGAAGCTTCATCGGCCGAGCGCTCCGAGTATCCTGGACAATTGGTCCTCGGCGGCGGTTCTGACGCGAAACTCAACCCGCTGAGACCCCATCAGATCCTCTCCCCCATCTGGAGTGACAAGGCGCCTTGCCGAAGACAAGCCATTGGCCGTTACTCGGGCAAGAATCCAACGCAACGTCTCGTCATCGCGAATGGCTTGGATGCCGAAGACATGCATCAGGACGGAGCGAGCGCGTTCCTGTGATAGTCGCATATTCTCGTAGTAAGCAGGTTCGGGTGCGAGGTTCTTCCATAGCGAAGACGTATGGCCTTCAATGCGAACCTCTTCGATCGCATCCGCATATTTTGGTGATCTGAGAATTTTGATGTATCGGGGGAAAAAGCTGTTGAGGGTCGACTTAAATCCGTCCTTAACGATCGCCGCGCCCGTATCGAACTGAACGCTTGGTTCCTCGAACCGGATCGATAGATCTGGCTTAATCGACGCGCGCCATTTGGGTAAGTCATCCCTAAACTCTTCGGATAACTCTTTGTAGAGCTGCCCGCGAAGATCAGTATAGCGGGTAGCAATTTCTCGAATTCGGCTTTGCGCTTCTACGATTCTGGCCTCGTTCTTTTTTACTTGGAGCATGAAGACTATCGCGACAAGAAGAAAGATCATCATTAGACCCGTCATCAGGTCACTAAGAGGAACCCAGTGGTCCTCTTGTGGGCGAGCGCGCGAGCTTCTGGTTTCCAACTTCATGGCCTTTAACCTCGGCTCATCTGAAGAACTGTGCGCAGGCGATCCGTGAGCGGGGTGTAATCGTCAACAAACTGCTTGGAGAGCGCGGTCAGTTGTCGGCCTAGGGACGAGATTGACTTTGATAGCTCGGTTTCGAGTGCAGCGTCGAGCTTAGCGAACTGCTCGGTTGTTCTGTCGGATAGCGACCTGACATGATCGTTGATTTGAGTATTGGCGGCTTGCGTGGTTTCAAGCAACAAGTTGCGAATGTCGGCAATTGCTAACTGGAAGGCCGCTGCGGCGTCTCGCAGAGCTGCCGTCATCGAATCTTGGTTTTGCTTTACGCCAGAGGTGAGCTGCTCGTTGAGTTGGGAAATCTTCACCTCGACTGCATTTGTCACCGATCGAACGTGATCGCTCATATGCGAGCCGGCCGTCTGGGTTGTCTCAAGTAAAACTTTGCGGATGTCCGCTATCGACGACTCCAGCGTCGTGGTGGCATTACGCAAAGTGGCGGTCATTGCCTCTTGGTTTTGTTTGACGCCTTGCGTCATTTGTTCCGTTAACTGAATTATTTTGGTCTCGATCTGAGGCAAGCCCGCGGAGGCTGCTCCAAGAAGTTGTCCGAGTTGCGCGAGAGATTCGGTGATTTGGCCTCGTTGAGCCTCAAGCCCATTAAGCAAGCCATCAAGTGCCTTTGCGACGTTTGAAAAGTCTTCGGCGTTAGTGACAAGTGCCTCGTACCGAGTTGAGGCTGTGTTCATATTCTCCGCGGCGAGCGATTGTTGATGGATCATCTCGCCTATTTGTGCTCGGTATTGTTTTTGCCATTCGAGCATCGCTCCTACGGCTTCGTTGAGCTGTTTGAAATTGTCTCCGAATTGTTCTGTAATCTTTGAGTTGAAGTCGCGGATCACTTCCTGCAGCGCAATGATCAGGGCTTTCGAATTGCTTTCGGCAAGCCGCTGCATAAAGGCGGCCTGCGATTTTCCGAGAGCATCCAGTCGATCGTTCGTGTCTTGTCGACTAAGCTTCAGTTGAGAAATGACTGTTGCTTCTTCGTCGCCCACCAGCGAGCGCTGCAGACTAATGAGTTGCCCGTAGAGGTCGTCCACGGTGGCGCCTTCGACCCTCTCATCAGTGCTCGAGCGTTTTACGCCGAAGGTTGCAAACCGCAATTTCAGAGTAAGCGCCGCCCCGACCCCGACTACGGAGGCAATAAATGCGGTCTTCAGTCCATCGAGCAGCGTTGGAATGCTTGCATCGATTTTCTGCGGGTCAAAAGCGTAGAGACCTTCTGCAATACCGAGAAACGTAAAGAAGATTCCCGCTGTTGTAAAAATTGAGGGCCCTTCATGAACGGTGTGCTCGTTGTAGCGAAATCCGTGTGCGATGATGAGGCACACTAACAACATAGTGACGGCCCATTGGGTAATGGGCGGCAAGGCCAGAAATAGTTGCCACACGCTATTCAATAGTGCGACGAATCGATCCATCGGTGTCCCCCTCATGTATAAATATGGCGGCTGGATCGGTTGTCCGCTCAATGCGGTTGCAAGCCTAAATCTTCCAGCCGATTACAATGCCGTCCTCAAGATAGATGCGATTTTGAAATCGGTTCTTTCCAGTTTGGCCGTACTTCCACGTTTCCTTAGTGCGCGTGCGGATGATCTCTCGTCCGATGTCCGCAGGACGGCCTCGGGATTCGGTTAGTTGTTCTGCTGTCATCCCCTGCCAGACTTCCCGCGCCATGATCTGAGCGGCTTCCTGAGGGCCGTATTTTTTTGTCAGGTATCGGCGTCGCCAGATGTTGCGGACCAGCTTTAGGGCGACGAACGAGCAGACCAGAACAGCGAGTCCGGTGATCAATGGGAACCCGTCGTCGTCGGAGACGGCGGTCGACGTTTTCGAGCCGCGCGTACCGGAATTAATTGGGTTAGCTATTGGAGGTTCTAAACGTGTCTGAGTTGGTGGTGATGAAACAGGATTGGTGACTTGAGGCGTGGGACTTTGATCGGTGCTTGAGTTGGCGATCTTGTTTAGGAAAGTGACGCGGAGCTTCGTCGCGTCGAGTATGCATGACCAAGTCATGTTGCCAGCAACGGAGGAGCATGCTGTCTCGCGTTGCGTCAGCCAGCTTCGCTGGTTTTCGAATAGCGCTTGGCGATCCTTGTAAGTCCTTAGCGCTTGTTGATAAGTGCGTCCCATCAACGCATCCCACTGAGCTAAGGTGACATCAGTGCATATGGCGCGCTCCATCGATGATTTGGCCGCCCGACAATCGAAGCTTGGGCTGGGTTGAAGCGCTGGAGCCTGCTGTGGTGTGATGGTTGACTGCGCTTCCGGTAGGATGCCAGTCTCCAAGCAGTCGACGCGTGCGTTGACGTCTGTAATCGCTAGGCAGTGCCTTGCGATGGCGTTTCGACTTTGTGAAGTAGCCGCAGTGCAGAGCGCGGTGAGGAGTATGGCTCCTCCGATCGCTGAGCGCACAATTGCGTGGTCTCGCAGCCCGCCCGTAGCCAGCCCCCATCTAGCAACTATTGCTTGTAGTTTCCGCTAGCTTATCCAAAAGGATCGAACCTGAACTAGGCTACTTTCGTACCTCTGCCCAAAAACAAAAACGGCCGGATCTTCCGATCCGGCCGCAACGCAAACTCTACTTGGCTAAGCCTACGCCACGCGACGCAACCTAGCCCCCGCCCTAACGGTAAAACTCTTAGCTCGCCTTCTTCGCCGGCGCGGTCGACGGGCCGACCTTCTTCTGGATGGCGCGCTTCAGCTCGAGGGCGCGCGGGGAGAGGACGTCGGCGTTGGCCTTGAGCAGGAAGGCGTCGAGGCCGCCATTGTGGTCGACGCTCTTCACCGCGTTGGTGGAGACGCGCAGGCGCACGTTGCGCTCCAGGGCTTCCGACTGGAACGTCACATTGACGAGGTTCGGCAGGAAGCGGCGCTTGGTCTTGATGTTGGAGTGGCTGACCTTGTGGCCGACGAGGGGGCCCTTGGCCGTCAGTTCGCAGCGGCGAGACATGGTATCAATCCTTGAGTTCGAACCCCCAACGATGTGCGGCCGCCATTCTGGGCGCCACGGGGGCAAATTCTTTTGTCCTTGCAGGGAGCGGGCGGACGGTATAGGGGGGAAGGGGCGGGACGTCAAGGCGACGGGCCATTTTTGGCCCGTCGTCCCGGGGCGCGCGCGAGCGCGAACCCGGGATCTCAGGCGGCAAATCAGGTGTCATCGCCCGGCTTGACCGGGCGATCCAGTACGCCGAGGCAGCGCAGCTGACTAGAGGGGCCGCAGCGTACTGGATGCCCCGGTCAAGCCGGGGCATGACGGCGGAAGGCGGGAAGAGGTTTCGGAGCCCGCGGCACCTTCCCGATCACCAAAACGGCAATGTTTGTCGCGCCTTACCATCACATAAAGGGCGTATTCGCCGCTGAAGACTCCGGTGGAGTTCCCCGGCGGACATGCCGGGACACATTGTTTGCCGCGGTTTTTCGCTTAAGTAACGGCCATCGCGGCCCCGATTGGATTGCTTCGTGCCCACAACGCCCTCTCATGCGCGCAACTTGCGCTCCGCCAGCCCGCGTTTTGCCGGCTGGGTGGCGGCGTTTTGCGGGCTGGCGTTGGCTTGGGGCGCGGTGCCGGCGGCGGCGCAGGGCAAGCTCGAGGCGCAATATGAGGCCTCGCTGTCGGGCATTCCCGTCGGTAAGGGCGGCTGGAACATCGACATCCAGGACGATGTGTTCTCGGCGGCGGCCGCGGGCGGCACCTCGGGGCTTCTGAAGTCGTTCACCGGCGGGTCCGGCACCGGCGCCTCGCAGGGCCGCGTCGTCAATGGCGCGCTGGTCGCGACCGGCTACCAGGCCTCCACCACCACCCAGAAGAAGACCGAAGAAATCCGCATCACGCTCGACAAGGGCAATGTGAAGGATTTTGCGATCCTGCCCGAGCCGCCGGTCGATCCGGACCGTATCGTCGTCACCGACGCGCACCGCCGCGGCGTCTGGGACCCCATGACAGCCTCGCTGCTGCGCGTGCCCGGCACCGGCGATCCCGTCTCGCCGGAGGCCTGCCACAACTCGGCGCCCGTGTTCGACGGCCGCATGCGCTACGAGCTCAAGCTCGATTTCAAGCGCATGGAGACCGTGAAGGCAGAGAAGGGCTACAAGGGCCCGGTCGTGGTCTGCTCGCTGTATTTCGTGCCGGTCGCGGGCTACATCCCCGATCGCCCCGTGATCAAATACCTCGCCGCCCAGCGCAACATCGAGATCGCGTTTGCCCCGATCGCGGGCACCCGCATCCTGGTCCCGTTCTGGCTGAAAGTGCCGACGCCGCTCGGGCCTGCCATGCTGGAAGCCACCAGCTTCATCACCACCGCCCAGCCGCCGCGGGTCGCGAAGACGCAGTAGGACGGCGGCGGCGGTCGCGTTAACCCTCCCCTGGAGGGGGAGGGTAAGAAAGCAAGTAATTTCAATCACATCCCTACTGTGCATGGGGTTGTCTTCGCAAAAATGAGTTGGGCAGGGCGCCGCTCCGGGAATCCATTTGACTCCTCGGCGATTCTGATTCGACTCCGTGCCGTCCCCAACTTAAGGCTTTCCGCCCTCGAAACGTCACTTGTGCGGCAACCGAAAACTCCATCTAGTCGCACCCAACAAGACTCCCGCGACATGTTGCGTGAACGGAACGGGACTCAATCTGGAGTCAGCGATTCGGCCGCGATTCGTTCTAGAGTCGTTCCGAAGCTTAAAGCGAACGGGAAAAGCGTCGCAAAGTGAGACAGTTGCGGGAGGTTTGGGGAGTGGTTCCCACATCCACGGTGTCATCGCCCGGCTTGACCGGGCGATCCAGTACGCCGAGGCGGTTGTGGTGAAGCGGATGGGCCGCTGCGTACTGGATGCCCCGGTCAAGCCGGGGCATGACAGCGGTTAGCGCATTTGGCGCCGTGCATCCCCCCGCCCCAATCCGGCACTGACATTCGCCCAATTCGCCACTACCTAATCCCCCAGATGCCCTTTTCCTCCTCCCCCTTCGCTTCCGAGCGCGCAGCTTCTGATCGCGTGCCCGGCGCCGGCGTCACCGCGGTGCTCGGGCCGACCAACACCGGCAAGACCCATCTCGCCATCGAACGGATGCTCGCGCATCCCTCGGGCATGATCGGCCTGCCGCTGCGCCTGCTCGCGCGCGAGGTCTACAACAAGATCGCCGCAAGGGTCGGCAGCGAGGCGGTCGCGCTCGTCACCGGCGAGGAGAAGATCAAGCCGAAGAGCCCGCGCTATTGGGTCTCGACGGTCGAAGCGATGCCGCGCGACCTCGATGTCTCCTTCCTCGCCGTCGACGAGGTGCAGATCGCCAGCGATCTCGAACGCGGCCATGTCTTCACCGATCGCATCCTCAATCGCCGCGGCCGCGACGAGACGCTGCTGCTGGGCGCCGCCACGATGCGCCCGATCATCGAGCGGCTGCTGCCGGGCGTCTCCATGATCACGCGGCCGCGCCTGTCGCAGCTCGAATTCGCCGGCGACCGCAAGATCACGCGCCAGCCGCGCCGCACCGCCATCGTCGCGTTCTCGGCGGATGAAGTCTATGCCATCGCCGAGCTGATCCGCCGCCAGCATGGCGGCGCCGCCGTGGTGCTGGGCTCGCTCTCGCCCCGCACGCGCAACGCGCAGGTGGCGATGTTCCAGAACGGCGACGTCGATTATCTCGTCGCCACCGATGCCGTCGGCATGGGCCTCAATCTCGACGTCGACCACGTCGCCTTCGCCTCCGACCGCAAGTTCGACGGCTATCAGTTCCGCCGCCTGACGCCGTCCGAATTCGCGCAGATCGCCGGCCGCGCCGGCCGCGCCACGCGCAACGGCACTTTCGGCACCACGGGCCGCTGCGCGCCGTTCGAGCCCGAACTCGTCAACGCGCTGCAGAACCACACCTTCGATCCCGTGAAGATGCTGCAATGGCGCAACGCCAAGCTGGATTTCGCCTCGCTCGGCGCGCTGCAGGTCTCCCTGAACCTCGGCCCCGGCCACGAGGCGCTGACCCGCGCGCCCATCGCCGAGGACATGCGCGTGCTCGACCATGCCGCCCGCGACGCCGAGGTGCGCGATATCGCGCATGGCAAAGAGGCGGTGGAGCGGCTGTGGGAGGCCTGCCAGGTCCCGGACTACAGGAAATTGTCGCCGGCCGCCCATGCCGAACTGGTGACCACGCTTTACGGCTTCCTGATGCGCAAGGGATGCATTCCCGATGCCTGGTTCGAAGCCCAGATCACCCAGGCCGACCGCATCGACGGCGACATCGACACGCTGTCGGCCCGGATCGCGCAAATCCGCACCTGGACCTTCGTCGCCAACCGTCCGGACTGGCTGAAAGACCCCGAACGCTGGCAGGGAATCGCCCGCGAGGTCGAAAATAAATTATCGGATGCGCTCCATGAACGCTTGACTGAGCGTTTCGTTGATCGCCGGACCAGTGTATTGATGCGCCGCCTGCGGGAGAACACGAGCTTGAATACTGAAATCGGCAAGACCGGCGAAGTCATCGTCGAAGGCCATGTCATCGGCCGCCTCGACGGCTTCACCTTTGCACCGGACGCTGCGGAAGCGGGCTCCGATGCGAAAGCCTTGCAGGCTGCAGCGCAAGCGGTGCTCGCCGGCGAGATCAACACGCGCGCCGAACGATTGGGCAATGCGCCGGACGACCAGTTCGTGCTGACCTCGGAAGGCATCATCCGCTGGACCGGCGATGCCGTGGCGCGACTGTCTGCCGCAGAGGACGCGCTGCATCCGCGTATCCGCATCATCTCCGACGAGCGCCTGACCGGGGCGCCGCGTGATAAGGTGCAGGCCCGGCTCGAGCTCTGGCTCAAGACCCATATCGAAAAGCTGCTCGGGCCGATGTTCGAGCTCTCCAAGGCCGAGGATGTCACCGGCATTGCCCGCGGCATCGCCTATCAGCTGGTCGAGGCGCTCGGCGTGCTGGAACGGCCGAAGATCGCCAACGAGCTGAAGGATCTCGACCAGCCCTCGCGCGCGGTGTTGCGCAAATACGGCGTCCGTTTCGGCGCCTATCACATCTATTTCCCCGGCCTGCTCAAGCCCGCCGCGCGCGCGCTCGCCGCGCTGCTGTGGGCGCTGAAGCAGGACAATGTCGATCTGTCCTCGCTCTCGGGCGCGCAGCATCTGGCCTCGTCGGGGCGCACTTCGTTCCCGGTCGACAAGGCGCTGCCGCGCGATGCCTATCGCGTGCTCGGCTACAAGCAGGCCGGCGAGCGCGCCGTGCGCGTCGATATCCTGGAGCGCCTGGCCGATCTGATCCGCCCGGCGCTGGCCTGGCGCGAGAACGCGTCCGGCGAAAAGCCGGCCGGCGCCTTCGACGGCCGCAGCTTTGTCGTCACGCAGGCCATGACCTCGCTGACGGGATCTGCAGGCGAGGATTTTGCCTCGGTGCTGCGCGCGCTCGGCTATCGCATGGAGAAGCGTCCGCCGCTGCCGCAGAAGCCTGTCGTGACTGAGACGGTCGCGGCCGAGACGCCGCCGGCTGAAGGTAGCGCCGAGACCTCGACCGAGACCGCCGTGGAGGCCGTCGCCGGCCTGCCCGAGGAGACATCCACGGAGGCCGTTGTCGAAGCCGTCACCGTCGAAGACGCGCCCGGCATGGAGCAGCAGGACGAGGCCGCGCAAGCGGAGCCCGCGCTGGAAGCTGCGCCTGAAGCTCCGGTCACGCCCGAAGACGCCCCCGGCATCGCGCCGCCGGCCGAAGAGACCGCTGCCGCCCCGGAAGCTGCAGGCCTTGAAGCTGCTGCCGCCGAGCCGGCCGCGACCGAAGCTGCTGCATCGCCCGACGCTGCGCCTGAGGTTGCAGCCGCGCCCGCCGAGCCCGAGCTGGTCGAGGTCTGGCGTCCCGGCGGCCGTCACGAGGATCGCAAGCCGCGCCACGAGCGCCATCGCCATCAGCGTCACCATAACAACCAGCGTCCGCAGGCCGGCGCTGAGGCCGGCGCCGCGCCCGCCGAAGGCGAAGCTGCGCAAGCGGCCGATGGTGAGAAGCGGGGCGAGCGCCGTCATGGCGGTCATCGTCGCGACGGCGGCAGAGACTTCCGCAAGCCGCGCGAAGGTGGCGAGGGCGGCGCGCCGCGTCCCGAGGGGCGCGACGACAAGCGCCGCTTCGAGGGCAAGGACCGCGACAACAAGGGCCGCGATCGCGACAAGGGCAAGTTCGGCGGCGATCGCGACAAGGGCCGCGACAATCGTGGCCGCGACCGCGACAAGGGGCGTGACCGCCAGGGCGGTCCGTCGCTGCGCCCCTACGCTTCGAGCGCGAACCCGCGCGAGCGCGATCGTCCCGCCGATCCGAACTCGCCCTTCGCGAAACTTGCCGCGTTGAAAGAACAGCTGTCCGGCCGCAAGGAGTGATCCCACGACCGAGCGGCAGCGCCTCGACAAATGGCTGTGGCACGCGCGGGTGGTGAAGGCGCGCACCTCGGCCGCTGAACTCGTCGAAAAGGGCCACGTTCGCGTCAACGGTGAGCGCGAAAAGTCGCCTGGTCACGCGATCAAGCTCGGCGACGTCATCACCGTCGCGCTCGATCGCACCGTCCGCGTGTTGAGAGTGACAGGCTTTAGCGAACGCCGCGGCGATGCTGCTTCGGCCCGCGTGCTCTACGAGGAGCTCGGTGCGCGCAATTAATTGCGCATCGCATTCATTTCTTGGTCGATGAAACGCACACAAGTGTCATGATCGGGCCTTCCCGACCTTGCGGCGCCGGGCCATCCGCGCTACGCAAGCCGCGACTTTTAAAAGAGCTTTTCGGAGCGTTGGATGACTTACGTCGTCACTGAAAACTGCATCAAGTGCAAGTACACCGACTGCGTCGAGGTCTGCCCGGTCGACTGTTTCTACGAGGGTGACAACATGCTCGTCATCCACCCGGACGAGTGCATCGATTGCGGCGTGTGCGAGCCGGAATGCCCCGCCGACGCCATCAAGCCGGACACGGAACCGGGCCTCGAGAAGTGGCTGGAAGTGAACACCCAGTACGCCAAGAGCTGGCCGAACATCACCCAGAAGAAAGAATCACCTGCCGACGCCAAGGAATTCGACGGCATGGAAGGCAAGTTCGAGAAATATTTTTCTCCGAACCCCGGCTCCGGCGACTAAATCGGGCCCAAACTTAACCCTAATAGCGGCGCTGCCGCCGAAAACCAGCCCTGAAGACCCCTAAATCATTGATTTTTGCGGGAAATGTGCTATATTGGGCACATTAAGCCGAACCCCGTCAGCCCCGTTGGCCCCTCTGGGTTCCCGTGAAACCAAATGTCGAACAGGGGCGTGGCAGTTTCCGCGCGCAGGCTGTGTCACAGAAAACGCGTAAAAAGAGTACTTCAGCGAGGGCTTCCCATAAGGAGGCCAAAAAAGTCGCCGCGGCCAGCCGTAGCGCATCCAAGGGTCGGACCGCGACGAAGGCACCGGCTGCAAAGTCCTCGAAGAACAAAAGAAGCGCAATGCCTAACAAGACTGCCAAACCGGCCGCGAAAGCGACCGCTGCAAAGCCTGCTGCCAAGCCTGTGACTGCCAAGGCGCCCGCGTCCAAGGCCCCCGCTGCCAAGCCCGCCGCGCCGAAGGCTCCCGTTGCCGCTGCTCCTGCCAAGGCTCCCGTCGCCGCTGCCAAGCCGGCCGCGAAGCCCGTTGCTGCGCCGAAGGTCGAGGAAAAGAAGGTCGTGACCCAGCGCCAGGGCTTCAAGGCCAACGAATTCGTCGTCTATCCCGCTCACGGCGTCGGCCAGATCCTGGCCATCGAGGAGCAGGAGATCGCAGGTGCCAAGCTCGAGCTGTTCGTCATCAACTTCATCAAGGACAAGATGACGCTGCGCGTGCCGACCGCCAAGGTCGCCAATGTCGGCATGCGCAAGCTGTCCGAGCCCGTGCTGGTGAAGAAGGCGCTGGAGACCCTCAAGGGCCGCGCCCGCGTCAAGCGCACCATGTGGTCGCGCCGCGCCCAGGAATACGAAGCGAAGATCAATTCGGGCGACATCGTCGCGATCGCGGAAGTCGTGCGCGACCTCTATCGCTCGGAATCGCAGCCGGAGCAGTCCTACAGCGAACGCCAGCTCTATGAAGCGGCGCTCGATCGCCTGTCCCGCGAGATCGCGGTGGTGCAGCACTCGACCGAGACCGAAGCGGTCAAGGAGATCGAAGCCCAGCTCGCCAAGAGCCCGCGCCGTAACGCCAAGGCGGAAGCCGAAGGTGAAGCCGATGCGGATGCCGAGGGCGATACTGACGATACCGATGGCGGCGACACCTCCGTCGCCGACGAGGCCGCGTAAGCGCTTTCGTTCTGCGCAAGCAATCAAAAGCCCGGCCGTTCGGCCGGGCTTTTTGTTTGGGGTCGGAGGGGGCAGCCGTGTGACACCGCCGTCATTCCGGGGCGTGCGAAGCGAGAGCCCGGAATCCATTCGTCACCGTCTCTGTCGCCCGATGGATTCCGGGCTCGTGCTTCGCACGCCCCGGAATGACGGCGGTGAGAAGTTGCGGACGGCCTACTTCACCGGCCGCTTCTCGAGCTTCCTTGCCAGCGTGCGCCGGTGCATGCCCAATCGCCGCGCTGCTTCCGAGATGTTGAAATCGGTCTCGATCAGCGTCTGGTGGATGCGCTCCCATTCCAGCGTCTTGATCGAGGTCGGCCGCGCATCGAGCGCGACCTCGGTATTGCCCTCGGCCTTGGTGAAGGCGGCTTCGATATCGTCGGTGTTGGAGGGCTTTGCCAGATAATGGCAAGCGCCGAGCTTGATCGCCTCCACGGCGGTGGAGATGCTGGCAAAGCCTGTGAGCACCACGATCAGCATGTCGGGATCATGCGCGTGCAGCAGCTCGACGCAGGCAAGGCCGGAGGCGCCGCCGAGCTTGAGGTCGACCACGGCATGGCCGAAGGTTCGCTCCTCCAGGGCCTTGCGCACGTCCTCGATCGAGGCGGCCAGCACGACCTCGTAGTCGCGGCGCTCGAACGAGCGCTTTAGCGTGCGGGCGAAGCCGGCATCGTCCTCGACGACGATGAGCGAACGGTCAGGCGTCAAAATTCCCTCCGATCGCCAGCGTTGCGAGCGGCAGCGTCAGGCGCACGGTGGCGCCGCGTTTCCTGTGGTTCTCAGCCGTGACGCTGCCCCCCAGCTTGCGCACGACGTTGACCACCAGGAACAGCCCGAGCCCGCCGCCGGCGCGGCCCTTGCTCGACTGATAGGGCTTGCCGAGCTGCGCCAGCATCTCCGGCGCAAAGCCCGGGCCGCGGTCACTGATCGACAGCACGAGGTTGTCGCCCTCGCGCTCGGCCACGAGCTCGACCCAATCGCGCGAGACCTCATAGGCGTTGTCGAGCACGTTGAAGATGACCTGCTTCAAGGCGACGTCGGAGACGATCGCAACGTCCGCGCCGAACGTATTGACGAAGTAGAGCGTCCGCGCCGAGCGCGCGTCGCGCCATTCGTCGACCAAAGCGGTCACGAAGGCCGTCACCGTCGTCGGCGAGGAGCCTTCGCCCCGCGCTTCGCCGGCCGACACCAGGATGCCCGTGACGATCGACTTGCAGCGCTGCAGCGAGGTTTCCATCTCGGCGAGATCCTCGGCGAGCTCCTGATCGGCGGCGAGATCCGGCATGCGGCGCCAATCGCTGAGGATCACCGAGAGCGAGGCGAGCGGCGTGCCGAGCTCATGCGCCGCGCCGGAGGCAAGCAGGCCCATGCGTATGATGTGGTCCTGCTCGGCGGCATGTTGGCGGAACGCCGCCAGATGCGCGTCGCGCTCGCGCAGGTTTCGATTGATGCGGGTGACGAACACGACCAGCAGCACGGCGTTGAGCACGAAGCCGAGCAGCATGCCCAGCACGGTGAGAGAATAAGTCTCACTCAACGGGTTCGGCGGCAGGTCCAGCGGTCGGTACGCCAGCGTCAGCCAGACAAAACTCGCGCAGGTCAGCGCGACAAGCGACCAGGTCGAGCGCGCATCGAGCAGCACCGCGCCGAGCGTCACCTGGAGCAGGAACAGCGAGGTGAAGGGGTTGGTGGCGCCGCCGGAGAGGTAAAGTTGCGCGGTCAGCGCGGCGACGTCGAGCATCAGGGCGACCAGCAGCTCGTTATTGGTGATCGCGGCGCGATGGCGCACCCAGATCAGGCTGGAGACGTTGAGCAGCACCAGCGCGCCGATCACCGCGCCCATCCGCTCCAGGGGCAGGGGAATGCCGAGCCCAAAATGCACGCCGCCGATGGTCACGATCTGGCCGACTACCGCGGTCCAGCGCAGCTGGATCAGCAGCGCCATGTTCTTGCGATTGGTCTCGTCGTCAGTCGGCGCAGCACCGACCAGCTCGCTGCGCGCATCCGCCTGCGATTGCAGCGTGACGGCCACCCCGTCACGCGCAAATGTCTGGGAATGCGTCTTCCCGTCGTCAGGCCTGTTCGACGATCGTTCCAGCATCTGATCCCGTCCTGCGCGTGGCGGCATCCCGGCCGCCGGCCTTGTCGTGGACGAAGCGCTTGCGGCGGAACAGCCCGCCGCCGAATGTGACGAAGAGCCTGCCGGCCAGCATGAAGGCCAGGGCAAACCACGTCAGCGCGTAGATCAGGTGGTTATTGGGAAAGCGGATCACGGTCAATCCGCCGATCGGCCCGACGCCGGATTGTGATCCCGCATCGGCATCGACGAAGAAGGGCGCGACATCGTGGAGACCTCGGGCCATCGCGATCGCGGCGACATCGCGCGAATACCAGCGGTTGTGCTGAGGCACGTTGTTGCGGAGGAACCCGCCTTTGGGCTCGGTGATGCGGAGCAGGCCGGTGATCTCGACCTGGCCGTCCGGATTGCCGCTTTGGCGGCTCGATGCGTCGCGCCGCTCCGACGGCACGAAGCCGCGGTTGATCAGGACCTGCGTGCCGTCGCCGCGCTGAAGCGGCGTCAGCACCCAATAGCCCGGGCCTTCCTCGGTGACGGCCTGCACCAGCGTCTCGCGGTCATGCAGGAAGCGGCCGGTGACGTGGACATGCCTGTATTCGTCGTTGGTGGCGCTGACCGCGGGCCATGAGGCGGGCGAGGGGATCGGCGCCGCCGGGGCATGGACGCGCTGCTCGACGCGGTCGATCAGCGCCAGCTTCCAGGCCCGGCGCTCGATCTGCCAGACGCCGAGTGCGATCAGGATGACGAAGGCGATCAGCGAGAGGACCGTCAGCCACAGGGAGGGCGCGCGCGCAGCCTTGCCGCGCGACGCGCCTTCCTTGTCCGTCACGGTCCCGATCTCGTTCAATTCATCCCGCTCATCTGGTGCATCGGCATCATGTTGCTGTTGAGGTGGCTCATCACCCACAGCGAACCCGACAGCGCGATCACCACCATGACGATGGTGAAGATCAGCGCCATCATGCTCCAGCCGTTCTCGGACGTCGTGTTCATGTGCAGGAAGTAGATCATGTGCACGACGATCTGCACGACCGCGAAGGCCATGATGACGAGGGCGGTGATCTGCTTGTTCGGCAGCGCGCCGCTCATCACCAGCCAGAACGGGATCGCGGTCAGCACGACCGAGAGCACGAAGCCGAGCATGTAGCTCGAAAACGTGCCGTGGGAATGGCCGCCGTCGTGGTGATGGTCGTCCGCGTGGGCGGCGTGGGTATCGGTGCTCATCGCAGAACTCCCAGGAGATAGACGAAGGTGAAGACGCCGATCCAGACCACGTCGAGGAAGTGCCAGAACATCGACAGGCACATCAGACGGCGGCGGTTGGCCTCGATCAGGCCGAACTTGCCGACCTGCACCATCAAGGTCACCAGCCAGATCAGGCCGCAGGAGACGTGCAGGCCGTGGGTGCCGACCAGGGTGAAGAAGGCGGACAGGAAGGCGCTGCGCTGCGGCGTGGCACCCTCATGGATCATGTGGGCGAACTCGGTGAGCTCGATGCCGATGAAGGCGAGGCCGAACAGGCCGGTGATCGCCAGCCAGATTTGCGTCTGCGCGACCTTGTTCTGCTGCATCGTCAGCATGGCGAAGCCGTAGGTGATCGACGACAGCAGCAGCATCGAGGTGTTCACCGCGACCAGGTTCAGGTCGAACAGGTCTTTCGGCGCCGGTCCGGCGGCGTAATTGCCGCCGAGCACGCCGAAGGTGGCGAACAGGATCGCGAAGATGAGGCAATCGCTCATCAGGTAGATCCAGAAGCCGAGCGAGGTGCTCCAGCCTTCCGGATGCGGATGCTCCTCGGCGACGTAGAAGATCGGCTCGCCGGTTTGTGAGGGATTGACGGCAACAGTCATTTACTTGGCTCCGGCGAGCAGTTTGGTGCGCGCGTCCTCGGTCCGGATGACGTCGTCAGCCGGAATGTCGAAGTCGCGGTGATAGTTGAAGGTGTGACCGATCCCGACGGCGAGCATCGCGATGAAGCTCACGGCAGCCAGCCACCAGATGTACCAAATCAGGCCAAAACCCATCGCGGTGGCGAGGCCGGCGAGGATGATGCCGGTGCCCGTGCTGCTGGGCATGTGGATCGGCCGGAAGCCAGTGAGCGGACGCTGGTAGCCGCGGCGCTTCATGTCCCACCATGCGTCATTGTCGTGAACGACGGGGGTGAAGGCGAAGTTGTAGTCCGGCGGCGGCGAGGAGGTCGCCCATTCCAGCGTGCGCGCATCCCAGGGATCGCCGGTGACGTCCTTGAGCTGCTCGCGCCTGAGGAAGCTGACCGCGAACTGCACCAGCATGCACATGATGCCGAGGAGCACGAGGCCGGCGCCGATCGCGGCGATGACGAACCAGATCTGCAGGGACGGGTCGTCGAATACGCGCAGGCGGCGGGTCACGCCCATCAGGCCGAGCACATAGAGCGGCATGAAGGCGAGGTAGAAGCCGGTGACCCAGAACCAGAACGACAGCTTGCCCCAGAACGGATCGAGCTTGAAGCCGAACGCCTTCGGGAACCAGTAGGAGATGCCGGCGAAGGCGCCGAACACCACGCCGCCGATGATCACGTTGTGGAAATGCGCGATCAGGAACAGGCTGTTGTGCAGGACGAAGTCGGCCGGCGGCACCGCCAGCAGCACGCCGGTCATGCCGCCGATCACGAAGGTCAGCATGAAGGCGATCGTCCACATCATCGGCAGCTCGTAGCGGATGCGGCCGCGATACATCGTGAACAGCCAGTTGAACATCTTCGCGCCCGTCGGGATCGAGATGATCATCGTGGTGATGCCGAAGAACGAGTTGACGCTGGCGCCCGAGCCCATCGTGAAGAAGTGGTGCAGCCACACCAGGTACGACAGAATGGTGATGACCACCGTGGCGTAGACCATCGAGGTGTAGCCGAACAGCCGCTTGCCGGAGAACGTCGAGGTCACCTCGGAGAAGATGCCGAACGCCGGGAGAACCAGGATGTAGACCTCGGGGTGGCCCCAGATCCAGATCAGGTTCACGTACATCATCGGGCTGCCCCCGAAATCGTTCGTGAAGAAGTTGGTGCCGACATAGCGGTCGAGCGACAGCAGCGCGAGCACGACGGTCAGGACCGGGAAGGAGGCGACGATCAGGACGTTGGTGCAGAGCGAGGTCCAGGTGAACACCGGCATCTTCATCATGGTCATGCCGGGGCAGCGCAGCTTGACGATGGTGCAGATCAGGTTGATGCCGGACAAGGTCGTGCCGACGCCGGCGACCTGCAGCGCCCAGATGTAATAGTCGACGCCGACATCGGGACTGTAGCCGATGTTCGACAGCGGCGGATAAGCCAGCCAGCCGGTGCGGGCGAACTCACCGATGAACAGCGAAGCCATCACCAGAACCGCGCCGCCGACCGTCATCCAGAAGCTGAAATTGTTCAGGAACGGGAACGAGACGTCGCGCGCGCCGATCTGCAGCGGCACGACGTAGTTCATCAGGCCCGTGACAAGCGGCATCGCCACGAAGAAGATCATGATCACGCCGTGGGCTGTGAAGACCTGGTCGTAGTGATGGGCGTTGAGATAGCCTTCGGAGCCGCCAAAGGCCAGCATCTGCTGGCCGCGCATCATCAGCGCGTCGGCAAAGCCGCGCAGCAGCATCACGATGCCGAGGATCATGTACATGATGCCGATGCGCTTGTGGTCCACCGTGGTGAACCATTCGCGCCAGAGATAACCCCAGAGGCGGAAATAGGTGAGACCGCCGAGCAGCGCGGCGCCGCCGAGCGCGACCACCACGAAGGTGCCGACGACGATCGGCTCGTGCAGCGGCAGCGATTCGAAGCCGAGCCGGCCGAAGATGAGCTTGAGAAGATCAGGAGACATGTGAACTCTCTTTAGGAGTCTGACTTCGGACGCTGTCCGAGGAAGAAGGACGAGGACTTGAGCGGCGTGAAGCTTGGCCGCTTCAGGCCGGCGCCGGTGAGCGGCGCGGTGTCGACGGGGGCCGTGATCGACGCCGTGGTTCGACCCTGCGGCGCATCCGGCGTGCAGGTGCCGGCGACGAAGCTCGGCTCCGGTCCAAGCGCGGTGCCACGACGGGCGTATTTGTCGTAGGCCAGCGGCAGGGTGTTGTTCAGGGCCTGATGGCCGGCGCCGCCCTTGGCATCGATCGCCATCATCTCGCTCTGGCACATCTTGCCGGTCTCGACGCACATGTTGAGGATCAGGCGGTAGAGATCGGCATCGACGGTGCCCCAGCGGCGCACCGGCTCGTTCTGGCTCGGCTTTTCGAGCTGGAGATACTCGGCGCGGCCGAGCGAGCCGCCGGCGGACTTGGCCTGCGCGACCCAGGCGTCAAAGCCCTTGTCGTCGAGGCCCTGGAAGTTGAAGTGCATGCCGGAGAAGCCGGCGCCGCTGTAATTCGCCGAGAAACCCTTATAGGTGCCGGCGTGATTGACGACGGCGTGGAGCTTGGTCTCCATGCCCGGCATCGCATAGATCTGGCCGGCGAGCGCGGGGATGTAGAACGAGTTCATCACCGAGGACGCGGTGATGCGGAAGTTGATCGGTCGATCGACGGGAGCTGCGAGCTCGTTGACGGTGGCGATGCCGTAGTCGGGATAGATGAAGAGCCATTTCCAGTCGAGCGCGACGACGTCGACCTCGAGCGGGGCCTTGGACTGGTCCACGGCGCGGTCGGCATGGATGCGGCCGAGGGTGCGATAGGGGTCCAGCAGATGCGTGCCCATCCAGGTCAGCGCGCCCAGGCAAACGATGATCAAGAGCGGCGCCGACCAGATCACCAGCTCCAGCGCGGTCGAGTGATCCCATTCCGGCTCGTAGCGGGCCTCGGTATTGGACTGGCGGTAGCGCCAGGCGAACAGCACCGTCAGCGCCATCACGGGGACGACGATCAGGAGCATCAGGACGGTGGAGATGATGACGAGGTCGCGCTGCTGGGCAGCGATGTCGCCGGCTGGCGCCAGCACGACGTAGTCGCAGCCGCTGAGCGCGGCAGCCAGAGGTAGTAGCGCCAGGATCTTGAGACGAGACACGGGCCGAGCCTTTGAGAATGAGTTTCTTTTGCGGGGCCAACGGGTAGCTGCGGCGCAACAATCCGGACATTGGACAATTTGTCCAATGTTGCACTGCAAGATGTTGGGCCAGACAGGGCGGGATCGCCTGGCGCCCCGCCGGGTGGTCGGCTTTGGTTTTCAGGACGTTAAGGGCGCACGCATGGCGACGGCACAGACCCCCGCAATGGCAGACCTCCACTCGGGCGAGCATGGCCATGACCAGGCCAGTCCGGGCGAGATCGCCATCGGCGTCATCATCGGCCGCACCTCGGAATTCTTCGACTTCTTCGTCTTCGCGATCGCCTCGGTGATCGTGTTCCCGCGCCTGGTGTTCCCGTTCGCGAGCGAGCTGACCGGCACGCTCTATTCCTTCATGATCTTCGCGCTGGCCTTCATGGCCCGTCCGATCGGCACCGTCATTTTCATGACGGTCGACCGTGCCTACGGCAAGACGGCCAAGCTGATCTCGGCGCTGTTTTTGCTCGGCACTGCCACAGTCGCGCTGGCGTTCCTGCCCGGCTACAGCGAGATCGGTGTCGCCGCGATCTGGTTGCTGGCATTGGCCCGCATCGCGCAGGGTCTGGCCTGGGGCGGCGCCTGGGACGGCATGGCTTCGCTGCTGGCGCTGAACGCGCCGCCCTCCAAGCGCGGCTGGTACGCGATGGTGCCGCAGCTCGGAGCGCCGCTCGGGCTGATCGTGGCGAGCGCGTTGTTCGCCTATTTCGCCGGCAATCTTTCGGCCGACGATTTCTTCGACTGGGGCTGGCGCTATCCGTTCTTCGTCGCATTCGCCATCAACGTCGTGGCGCTGTTCGCGCGCCTGCGCATGGTAACGACGGAGGAATATTCGTCGCTGTTCGAAACCCGCGAATTGCAGCCGGCGCGCATCTCCGAGACGGTCGCGCGCGAAGGCCAGAACATCATGCTGGGCGCGTTCGCGCCGCTGGCGAGCTTTGCGCTGTTCCACATGGTCACGGTGTTTCCGTTGTCCTGGGTGTTCCTGTTCACGCGCGAAAGCCCGGTGCGCTTCCTGATCATCGAGATCGTCGCCGCCGTGTTCGGCGTCGGCGCGATCGTGGTCTCCGGCATCATCGCCGACCGCGTCGGCCGCAAGTCGCTGCTGATGGGTTCGGCGATCGCGATTGCGATCTATAGCGGCTTTGCCCCCCAGTTGCTCGACGCCGGCGCGTTCGGCGAGACCATCTACATGGTGATCGGCTTCATTCTGCTCGGCCTGTCCTTCGGCCAGTCCTCCGGCGCGATTGCCTCGAACTTCAAGCAGACGTACCGCTACACGGCATCTGCGCTGACCTCGGACATGGCCTGGCTGTTCGGCGCCGGCTTCGCGCCGCTGGTCGCGCTGCTGCTCGCCACTAATCTCGGCGTCATCGCTTCGGGCGCGTATCTGTTGTCCGGCGCGTTCTGGACCTTGCTCGCGCTCTGGCTCAGCGGCCAGCGCGAGAAGGGCGACATGGACGCGGGCGGTTAGGCAAGCCAACACGTCGTCTGTAGCCCGGATGGAGCGTAGCGTAATCCGGGACAGCGTTGCAGCGCGCACGAATCCCGGATTGCGCTGCGCTCCATCCGGGCTACGCAGAAATCTGCAGCCTCAATCCGCCACGATCTTCACGCGATCGCGCACCTTCACCTGCGCGGTGCGGTCGAGACCGTTCAGCACGCGGAAACGCTCGGCGGGATGATCGACGCCGGCCATGCGGTGGGACAGCGACTCCACGGTGTCGCCGGGCTGCACGGTGATAACCTTGATGCGCAGCGGGCGGGCGGCCTGGATCTCCTCCAACGTCAGTCTGCGGAACGAATTGACGGTCTCGCGCGCGTTGCGCTCGCTCTCGGTCGATTTCTGCCTGGTCGCGAAGATGAAGCGATAGACGTCGCTGCCGAAGCGCAGCGCATAGACCTTGAACTGCCACTGGTCGCCCTTGGCGGTGGCGGACGCGGCCGGGAAGCCGTTGATGGTGAGGTCTTCGGTGGACGCCTTCTCGACGCCCTCCATCCAGCCGGAATTCAGGTAGTCGCCGAGCGACTGCTCGGCCGGCACGCGCACCACGTCGAAGCGCATCGCCTGTGCGCCGCCTTCGCGCACGCCGATCACGGCCTGGGCGGTGTTGTCGAGCGTGAAATTGTCCGGCGCCTGGAAGGTGAAGCCGAGCTTGGGATGCAGGAATCTGCGTCCGCGCACGAAACCTTCGCTGGGGTCTTCGCCGTAGACGAGGTTGTCGATCGCCGCGAGATAGCTCTCGCGGTCGCGCTCGGCACCTTCAGGCGCCGTATATTGCCGCGCGATGGTCTGCGCGTTCTGGACGCGCTCCGGGGTCGCCGGGTGCGAGGAGGTGAAATCCTGCGCGCGCGGGTCGAGCGAAGACTTGCCGGCCTTCAGCTCGGCATTGCGCTCCATCGCCGAGAGGAAGCGCGCCGCACCATAGGGGTCGAAATGCGCCTTGGCGGAGATACCGACACCGATGCCGTCGGCCTCGAATTCCTGCTTGCGCGAAAAGCTCGCCATTGTGAGCTTGGTCTTGGCCAGCGCGAGCGCGGTGAGATCAGGATCGTTGCTCATGTCGGTGACGACGCGGGTGACGATCGCGGCCTGGCGCGCCTGGTCCTCGCGCATCGCGGCGTGCTTGGACAGCACATGCGCCATTTCATGGCTGAGCACGGAGGACAATTCCGAGGTGTCGCTGGCGAGCGCAAGCAGGCCGCGCGTGACATAGAGCTGGCCGTTCGGCAGCGCGAAGGCGTTCACCGCGCCGGAATTGAGGATGGTGACCTTGTAGCCCTGGTCGGGCCGATCGGAGGCCGCGACGAGCCGGTCGACGGTCTTGCTGACGAGCGATTCGAGCCGGGGATCGTCATAGGCGCCGCCATAGCTCGCCAGGATGCGCTCGTGCTCCTTCTCGGTGGCGGGGGTCTGGGCGACGGCCGGCTTCGGCTTCGGCATGGCGACGGTCGCAGGAACAGCGGCGGTCTGGAACCGGCCCATGTCGCCGCAGCCCGCCAGCGCCGTGCCCAGCACGAGGCAAAGCGCGGCCGGCGCCGCCCGCAGGCAGCGGCCTTCGTTCCGTACGTGCCGTTCTAGCACCCCATTCACGTCGCTTAACCCGTGCCTGGCCCCTCGTTAGGGCCTTTCCCCTGTCGGCTCGTTTGCGCCCAGCAACTCGACTTGCCCTATGAGCCGCACATCGATCCGCGGCCCCGTATTCCCCTCGACCCAGCCCCGGACTCGAATACGTCTATTTTCCAAGGACTTAAGGGATATGCCGGCGCTTTCAAACGCCGGCAGCGTGCGCTTTGAAATAGTCGCGGTAAAGCCACGTGTCCAGCTTCGTCCGAAGTTGAGGTAGGTCATTGCCCCAGCTTGCCGGACCGACAGGACTTTGCCCTCGACCACCATAAAACGCCCGATCCCCGCCAAAATATCGTCCGGACTTTCCGCGTTTTTTATGGCCGACGGGTCAGCCCAGCTGCCCTTTTTTTGGCGCCGTGCCGCTGCTTCCGACGCCATCAGGGCGGCGGCGCAGTCCTTGTCCGTGATCTCGGCGGAGACCATGGCGTCGCCCTGAGCGAGCAGCATGGCCTGCACGGACGTGTCGCTCTCGCCGATGAAGACCAGCGCGCCTTGCCGGCCGTAGCGGTCGGGCGAGTCGTCGGCGCTGCGGAGCGTGACGTCGCGGCCGGTGAGCAATGATGTCAGCGTCTGCTTCGTCGTCGGGGTCGGTTCTATGCCGGCGAGGCGGATCTCGCGTCGGTCATCGAGACGGACGCTGCGCGCGTCGACGATGGTGGCGATGCGACCTTCGCCTTGGGATTCGAATTGGCACGGTGCCGCGCACGCGGCATCGGCCGCGGCAATGAGGAAGACGACGATGATATGAAACAGTCGCGTCACGTGACCCGGAGAGGTTGCGTTACGCTCTAGCTTTACCTCAAGTGTAGCGCTTCGCGAAGACGCTTTCCTCGCGCTCCGTCATTACGAAGACCGGAGCGACGAAGCAGCCCGGAGTCCATCCGCGGAAGACTCTGGATTGCTTCGCTGCGCTCGCAGTGACGCGGAAACATTTTGCGTCTTCTCGCCATTCCGCTTTGCGGAAAGCGCGCAATGATCATTCATCTTCATCGCACCTCGTGCTTGCTGCGCTGTTGCGCATGCGGCATGATTGCGGCAACACCAATAACGAAGCCGCCATTCAGAGACAGGCGATAACGGGAGGTCTTTTCCATGAAGCACATTATGTCGGGCATCTTTGCCGCTGCGTTTGCATTGAGTGCGAGCGCCGCCGCGCAGGCCCAGGACAAGCCACCGCTCAAGATCGGCGGCATCCTGGACATGTCGAGCCTCTATGCCGACATCACCGGCCCCGGCAGCGAGACTGCGGCCAAGATGGCTGTTGAGGATTTTGGCGGCGAGGTGCTCGGACGCAAGATCCAGGTGCTCGCGGCCGACCATCAAAACAAGGCCGACCTCTCCGCCAACATCGCCCGCGACATGCTCGACAACCAGGGCGTCGAGATGATCTACGACGTCGCGGCCTCCGCGACCGCGCTGGCGGCCGGCGAGATCGCCAAGGCGCGCAACAAGATCATCATGTTCAACGGTCCGGGCTCGATCCGTCTCACCAACGAAGCCTGCGGCCCCTACACCATCCACTACGTGTTCGACACCTATGGCCAGGCCAACGTGACCGGCCTCGCGGCCGTGAAGACCGGCCTCGACACCTGGTTCTTCCTCACCGCCGATTACGCCTTCGGCCAGGATCTGGAAAAGGACACCAGTGCCGTCGTCACCAAGACCGGCGGCAAGGTGCTGGGCAGCGTGCGCCATCCGCTCAATACCTCGGACTTCTCCTCCTTCCTGCTGCAGGCGCAGGCGTCCAAGGCCAAGGTGATCGGGCTCGCCAACGCCGGCGGCGACACCGTCAATGCCATCAAGCAGGCGGCCGAGTTCGGCATTACCAAGGGCGGCCAGAAGGTCTCGCCGCTGCTCGCCTTCGTCACCGACATCGACTCGATCGGGCTGGAGACCGCGCAGGGGCTGTTGCTGGCGGAAGCGTTCTACTGGGATATGAATGACGAGACGCGCGCCTTCTCCAAGCGCTTTCAGGAGCGCGTGAAGCGGCCGCCGACTTCGGCCCAGGCCGGCGTCTACTCCTCCATTACGCATTACCTGAAAGCCGTGAAGGCGGCCGGCACGACCGACGCGGCCGCCGTGATCAAGGTGATGAAGGAAACGCCGATCAACGACTTCTTCGCCAAGAACGGCAAGATCCGCGAGGACGGCCGCATGATCCACGACATGTATCTGTTCGAGGTGAAGAAGCCCTCGGAATCCAAGGGCCGCTGGGACGATTACAAGCTGCTCGCCACCGTGCCCGGCAGCGAAGCCTTCCAGCCGCTCGAGCAGTCGCGCTGCCCGCTGGTGAAGAAGTGACGGCGTGAGTCGTTGTGACGACAAGCGCGCCCAACAATAGGTCGTCATCCCGGGGCTCGCGAAGCGAGAGCCCGGGATCCATCGGGCGCCAGTGACGGTCGAGAAATGGATTCCGGGTTCGCGCCAAGGCGCGCCCCGGAATGACGGAGCAAAACAACAAGGAGACGCCCCCATGAACGACATGGTCCTGCAAGAGCTCGAAGGCGGGCTGCTCACCATCACGATGAACCAGCCCGGAGCGGAAGAACGCGCTCAATCCCGAAATGGTCGCAGGATTGGTCGAAGCGGCGCGCCGCGCCGCCGACGATCCCGAGGTGCGCGCCGTGCTGTTCAAGGGTGCCGGCGGCTCGTTCTGCGTCGGCGGCGACGTCAAATCGATGGCGGCCGGCCGCGCGCCGCTGCCGTTCGAAGTGAAGATGGCGAACCTGCGCCGCGGCATGGAGGTCTCGCGCATCCTGCACCAGATGCCGAAGCCCGTGGTGGCGCAGCTCGACGGTGCGGCGGCTGGTGCGGGCCTGTCGATGGCGCTGTCCTGCGACCTGCGCATCGCATCCGAATCCTGCAAGATCACCACGGCCTTCGCCAAGGTCGGCTTCTCCGGCGATTACGGCGGCACCTATTTCCTCACCCAGCTGCTCGGCAGCGCGCGGGCGCGCGAGCTCTATCTGATGTCGCCGGTGCTGACCGCGAAGGAGGCGCACGCGATCGGCATGGTGACCAAGGTCGTGCCCGACGCCGAGATCGACGCCGCCGCGCACGAGCTCGCGCTGTCGCTGGCTCAGGGGCCGTCGATCGCGCTCGGCTTCATCAAGCGCAACATCAACAATGCCGAGCATCTGGCGCTGGAGGATTGCTTCGACGGCGAGGCGATCCATCACACCCGCTGCGGCGACACCGAGGACCACAAGGAGGCCGCAAAAGCCTTCGTGGAGAAGCGCAAGCCGACGTTCAAGGGCGCATGACCGTGGCGCCTTATATGCGCTTGCGGCAGATCTGCCTGGTCGCGCCGCAGCTCGCGCCTGTGATCTCCGACATCGCGGAGATCATGGGTCTCGCCGTCTGCTACCGGGACGGCAATGTCGCGAAATACGGCCTGGAGAATGCGCTGCTGCCCGTCGACACGATCATGCTGGAGGTGGTCGCACCCTTCCAGGACGGTACCACGGCCGGCCGCTTCATCGAGAAGACCGGCGGTCGCGGCGGCTATATGGCGATCTTCTGCTGCAATGATCCCGACGAGCGCGGCCGCAACGCCAATGCGCTTGGCGTGCGCACCGCCAACGTCATCGACCACGCGCCCTATCACGGCGTGCAGCTCCACCCCCGCGACTGCCGCGCCGCCTTCATCGAGTTCAACCACACCGAAGGCAGCGACGACATTCTGGGCGCGTATCCGCCCGCGGGGCCGGATTGGCAGAAGTTCATCCGGAAGGACGTGACGCACGCGCTTGTCGCGGTGGAGATGCAAAGCCCGGATCCGCACGGCTTGGCGGCGCATTGGGGCAAGATCATCGGAATTGCGGCTGATGGTTCCGAGTTGAAGCTGCCCAACGCGACCTTCCGTTTCGTCAAGGGCGCCAGCGAAATCATGAGCGCGCTGGAGTTTCGGGTGACTGACGTCGCGCGCGTGCTGCATGCGGCGCGAGCGAAGGGGCACGCGGTGGCGGGCAACGAGTTTCTGCTGGGCGGGGTGACGTTTCGGCTTGTGGCTTGAGCGGTTGCCTCACCTACCGCTGTCGTCCCGGACAAGCGAAGCGCAGATCCGGGACCCATAGCCTCAGGGAGTAGTTTGGCGAAGACTCGTAGTGACCAGCTTTACGCGACAACCTCTTCCTGTGGTTATGGGTCCCTGCGTTCGCAGGGACGACAGGGGAGAATGTAGCGGCGCCAGTGCAATGCGCTGACTACCGTCCCTTGAAGTTCGCCGCGCGCCGTTCTTCCGTGGCCTTCACGCCTTCCTTGAAATCTTCCGTGGCGCGCAACCTGGTCTGCTCTTCGAGCTCGTGATTGGTCGCGGCCATGACGCGGTCGGCGAGCCCGTTGCGCATGGTGGCGCGGGTGGAGAGCAGGCCGAGCGGGGAGCATTCTGCGATCTCGCCGGCGAGCTTCATCGCGGCTGCCTTGACCTGGTCCTGCGGCACCAGCTCGTTGGCGAGGCCCCATTTGTACGCCTCTTCGCCGGTGACGCGGCGGCTGGTGTAGAACATCAGCTCGGCGTTGTTCTTGCCGATCAGCTCCGGCAGCGTCGTCGTCAGGCCGAAGCCGGGATGGAAGCCGAGCTTGGTGAAATTCGCGGAGAAGCGCGCTTCGGGGCAGGTGACGCGGAAATCCGCCGACACCGCGAGGCCCAATCCGCCGCCGATCGCGGCGCCCTGCACGGCGGCAACGATCGGCTTCTTGGCGCGGAAGATGCGCACGGCCTGGATGTAGAGATGGTTGATCGGGCCGAGATTGTCGGCGGGATCGCCTTTCTTGTCAGCCTCGCGCGCTTCCTGCGCCTGCCGCGCCGGGTCCTGGAAGTTGGCGCCGGCGCAGAACGCCTTGCCTTGCGCCGAGAGAACGGAGGCGCGGATCTCGATGTCGCGATCGAACTCGTCGAGCGCGTCCGCGATCTGGTTGATCAGCGAGATGTCGAAGAAGTTCAGCGGCGGGCGGCGGATCTCGATGGTGCCGACGTGTCCGACTTTCTCGACGCCGATGTCTTTATAGGTGCTCATGATGTCCTCGAAGGTTTAGCGCAAGCCCAAGCCGCGCGCGATGATGCCGCGCAGCACTTCGGTGGTGCCGCCCTGGATGGTGAGTTTCGGCGCGGTCTTGATCGCGAAGTCGAGCTGCCGCTCCAGGGTCTCGCGGTTGGTCGCGGTCTCCTCGACGAAGGCGGCGAGGTCGCGGACGCGGTGCGGAAGCTGCTGCTCCCAGACCGTACCGATGTCCTTGACGATGGAGGCCTCGACCACGGGCTCCTTGCCGGCCTCGAGCATGCCGGCCACCGAGACCGACATGCGCCGCATGGTGTGCAGCTGCGCGACGAGGCGGCCGATGCCTTCGGCGCTGCGCGTGTCCGGATTGGGGCCGACCGCACGGACCAGCTCGGTCAGCACGTAATAAGTTTCGAGGAAGCGCTCGGGGCCCGAGCGCTCATAGGCAAGCTCGCTCGTTGCCTGCTTCCAGGCGCCGTCGACCTCGCCGAGCACGTGATCATCGGGCACGAAGAAGTCGGTGAAGACGACCTCGTTGAACTCGTACTGGCCGGTGATCTGGCCGATCGGGTTCACCTGGATGCCCGGCTGCTTCATCTTGACCAAAAACTGCGTCAGGCCGTGACGGCGGTTTTCCTTGGTCGGCTGCGAGGTCCGGAAGATCGCGATCATGTAGTCGGCGATGTGTGCCGACGAGGTCCAGATCTTGGTGCCGTTGATGAGATATCCGCCGTCGGTCTTGGTCGCGCGCGTCTTCGCGGCGAACAGGTCGGAGCCGGAGTTCGGCTCGCTCATGCCGATGGCAAAGCAGATCTCGCCGCGGCAGATCCGCGGCAAGATCTCCATCTTGATGTGTTCGGGCGCGTACTTGATCAGCACCGGGCCGCTCTGGCGGTCGGCGACGAAGAAGCGCCGCGTCGGCGCGTTGGCAACGCGCATCTCCTCGGTCACCACGTAACGTTCGAGGAAGGAGCGCTCCTGGCCGCCATATTTCTTGGGCCAGGTCATGCCGAGCCAGCCCTTGGCGCCGACCCGGCGGGAGAATTCCGGCGCGTCGGTGTCTTCGCGATTGGGCTTGTGCGGATCGAAGGTACCGGCGGCGATCTCCTCGGCGAGGAAGGCGCGCACTTCCTTGCGGAGTTGCTCGCACTTCTCGGGCAGGCGGATCGGATCGAAACGAAGCGCAGCGGTCATGTGTTTCTCTCCCTGATCAGCGCGATGCCACGAGCGGCCACAATTCGTCGGCGCCGCGGTCTGCAACCAGCTTGCCGAGCTCGACGGCCCAATGGCTTTCCGAGCCGAAATCGTCGCGCCAGGCCAGCGCCCGCAGCGAATAGCGGTGCAGGATGTGCTCCAAGGTGAAGCCGATCGCGCCGTGCACCTGGTGCGCGATGGCGCCGCCCTTTTCGGCTGCCTCTGCGCAGCGGATCTTGGCCGAGGCGGCTTCGAGATAAACCGCGTCGTCGAACGCGGTGGCGTTGGCGATGGCGTCGGCCGCCGAGGTTGCGGCGGCAAGCGCTGCGGCGGATTCGCCGGCGAGTCGGGCGAGATTGTGCTGCACCGCCTGGAATTTCGAGATCTTCTTCTCGAAGGCGACGCGCTCGTTGGAATAGCGCACGGAGATGTCGAGCATCGATTCCAGGGCGCCCGCGATCTGCAGGCTGCGCGCGACGCCGCCCATCAGCATCAGATTGGTCTGGTCAAAGCCCTTCGGCGCGGGCTTGAGCGTGATCGGCTGGGCCTTATCGAGCGTCACGGTGTCGCTGTGGTCGTAGCCGACATTGAGCCCGGATTCGATCCGGCCCTTGGCCGCGTCGACCAGCGCGATCACGGCGCCGTCCTTGCCGTGCGCCAGCACCGCAAAATGCCTGGCCGCCTTGGCAAACGGCACGCCGCGGGCGCGGCCGGAGAGTGAGCCGTCGGCGTCCACAGCGATGCGATCCTTCGGCGAGGCCGGCAGCACCGTCATCTCGCCCTCGGGCGATGCGATCTTCGCCTGCGCCAGCAGCCAGCCCGCGAGCATGGTCTCGGCCAGCGGAACCGCGACGGCGAAACGGCCGGCAGCGTTCAGCAGCGCAAAACCATCGGCCAGGCTCGCGCCGGAGCCGCCGAGATCGTCGGGCACCCAGGACAATGGCAGGCCGGCTTCGCTAAGCGCCTGCCACAGCGGCGCCTGCCATGCGCCCTTCTTGTCGTTGTTGATGGTCTGCGGATCGGCGAGATCGGCGAAGATTTTCTCCGCGGTCTCGACGACGATATTGTCACTCTCCGCCACAGCGTTCCCCGTATTTTGCCATTGGCGCGTCCCGCCTGGTGAGCGTGCCGCGCAGGTCTTCTTGCGCCCGATGATCCGAAAAAGCCATGGCCCTGACAAGCGTTGATCGCAGGTCAACCTGCGGCGCGGGCATGGGCGCCAAGCTAATTCCGCTTAGCGGAGTTTGCTCGATTTGCAGGGCGCCGCAAACTCGCTAAACAGGACGCGAAAGATCAGAGCCACGGGGAAGGACATCAAGATGGCCAAGGACAATCTGTGCGCAATCGTGACGGGATCGGCCTCTGGCCTTGGCGCGGCAACCGCGGAAATTCTTGCGCGCAGCGGGGCGCGGCTCGTCATCAACTATTCGTCGAGCAAGACCGAGGCCGAGGCCACGGCTGAGCTCTGCCGCAAGGCCGGCGCGGCGGAGGTGCTGGTCGCGCAGGGTGACGTTTCCAAGGACGAGGATTGCCGCAAGATCGTCGCGGCCGCCAGCGGCTGGGGCCGGCTCGATATTCTCGTCAACAATGCCGGCACCACCAAGCATGTGGCTCACGCCGATCTCGACGGCTTGTCGGCGGAAGATTTCCAGCGCCTCTACGGCGTCAACACCATCGGTCCGTTCCAGATGGTGCGCGCCGCGCGCAGCCTGCTCGAGGCCGGCGCGAAGGCGTCGGGCCGACCCTCCGCGGTGGTCAACGTGTCCTCGGTCGCCGGCATCAGCGGTGTCGGCTCGTCGATCGCCTATGCCGCCAGCAAGGGCGCGCTCAACACCATGACGCTGTCGCTGTCGCGCGCGCTGGCGCCGCTGATCCGCGTCAACACGGTGTGTCCCGGCTATATCGACACGCCCTGGTTCACCAAGGGACGCGGCGAGGCGGGCGCCAAGCAGGTGCGCGACAGCGTTGTGGCGAAAGTGCCGTTGAAGGTCGCCTCGTCAGCCGAGGACATCGCACAGCTCGTCTGCTTCCTGGCGATGCCAGCCTCCAGCAACATGACCGGCGAGGTCGTGCGCATGGATGCGGGGATGCATTTGATTACGTGATGGCGGGATTGGCGCTGCGCTCGCTCCACGTCATGGCCGGGCTTGACCCGGCCATCCACGCCTCACCGCGCAGATCAAAAGACGTGGATGCCCGGGTCAAGCCCGAGCATGACGGTGTAGAGGCGGTGTGCCCCTTCGCTGATTTGAAGCGTCACCCCTTGATCACGCCGCTCGCCACCAGGCGGTGCCAGATGAACAGCACCACCACTGCGCCGAGCGTGGCCATGATGAAGCCGGCGCCCTGGTCGGGGCTGTAATGGCCGATCGCCTGGCCGATGAAGGTGGCGAGAAACGCGCCGGCGATACCGAGTATGGTGGTGAGGATGAAGCCGCTCGGGTTGTTCGGTCCCGGCGCCAGCCAGCGCGCGATGAGGCCGGCGATGAAGCCGACGACGATGATCCACAACAGGCCGCCCATGCTCATGAGTGTGTTTTCCTTTCCGAAAACGGCTCGACCAAGGTCCGATTAAAGTTTGCCCGAGAGCTCTTGCTCGGTCGGCAGCCGTCCGTCCGGCGTCAGATGATCGATCACTTGCGGCAGATACTGGCTGAGGCCGTTGAGCAATTCCTCGCGCGACAGGCCGCTCTGAGCGGACAGGCTCTCGATCTGGTCGGCGCCGAGTGCGCTGGCGAGATCGCCCGGCGCGATCGGCTTGTTCTGACCTTTGCCGACCCAGGAATTCGCGGCTTCGCCGTGGCCGCCCTGCTGGAGCTGGTTGAGGAGATCGCCGAGGCCGCCGCTGAGCACGGTTCCGGCCGCGCCGCCGGCGAGCAAGCCGCCCAGCCCGCCCTTGAGCAGGCCTCCGAGACCGCCAAGACCGCCGCTATCCGCGTTCACCGGCGGCGGGGCCGGCGTCGGCGACGGCTGCGGCGCCGTGCCGGACTGGTTCGCGGTCATGTGCTTGAACGCCTTCCAGGCAAGAAGGCCGAGCAGCGCCATGGTCATCGGCGACATGCCGCCGGAGGATTTCTCGGAGCTCGGCGTCGAGGGACCGCGCGGGCCGTTCTGCATACCGTTGAGGACGTCGAGTAGACCCATGGTGCTCTCCTTTGGCGTCTCGTCCGGCGAGCGCTCGCCGCTGACTGCCCCCGGGGCGAAAACATATGGGGCCGTCATGACCGTTACAAGTCGGATGCGACGCGATTGGTTGCCGGCCTCGCCTCTGCTATCGAAGGCTGGGCGTTCAGGGAGCAAGCTCAGTGGTTACGGATCGACCGATCGTGGTGGCCGGCGCGGGTGCCATCGGCTGCTTCGTCGGCGGCATGCTGGCGGCGTCGGGCCGCCGCGTTGCGCTGCTGGTGCGGCCGCGTGTGAAGACCGAAATCGAGCGGTTCGGCCTGCGGCTGACTGATTTCGACGGTTCCGAGACGAAGCTCGGCGCAGGCCAGCTCGCGCTGTCGGAGGATCCTGCGATCTTCCACAGTGCAGGCATCGTGCTGGTCACGGTGAAGAGCGCCGACACCGCCGATGTCGCGGATCAGATCGCGCAGCACGCGCCTGAGGATGCCGTCATCGTCTCGCTTCAGAACGGCATCGGCAATGTCGCGGTGCTGCGCGAGCGTCTTGCCGGCCGCCGCGTTCTCGCCGGCATGGTGCCGTTCAACGTGATCGCGATGGGCGAAGGGCGCTTCCATCGCTCGACCTCCGGCGACATCCATATCGGGGCTGACGCCGAGAACACGGCGGCGGCGCTCTCGGTGCCCGGCCTTGCCATGCGCGCAAGCGGTGACATCACCGGCGTGCAATGGGGCAAGCTGATCATCAATCTGAACAATGCGCTGAGCGCGTTGTCCGACATGCCGCTCGCCGCGCAACTGGCCAACCGCGACTGGCGCAGGCTGTTCGCGGACCAGATGGCCGAGGGGCTTGCCGCGCTGAAGGCCGCCGGCATCGCACCGGTCTCGGCGACGCCGATCCCGATGAACTGGTCCCCGACATTGCTCAGATTGCCCGATATGATCTTCAACGCAATCCTGGGGCGGACCATGAAGATCGATCCCGAGGCGCGCTCCTCGATGTGGCAGGACCTGAAGCAGGGCCGCAAGACCGAGATCGACTATCTGCAAGGAGCCGTCATCGCGCTCGCCGAACAAAACCATGTCGAGGTGCCGCTGATGCGCCGCATTGTTGCGCTGGTGAAGGAGGCTGAAGTTGCCGGCAAGGGCCCTCCCGGGCTGACGCCGCAGCAGATCCGCGGCTAGCGCTTGTGTGCAAGGAGACATGCGATGAGGCATCGTTTGAAGATCGGGTTCGCACTCGTCGCGCTGTGCGGCGCCTCGACGCTTGCCCACGCGAGGCCCCCGACGGTCGTGACCTCGCCCGGCTATGACAGGCGGCTGCAGGAGAGCAGGTCGCAGTTGGGTAGTACGCCGACGTTAACAGCGCCGGTGGTCAAGCCGAAGCGCAGCAAGAAGAAGCACGCAAACTGACGCCCCACCCTCCGTCCCGGATCTGCGCTGACGCTTGTCCGGGACGACAGTCGAGTTTGTGGCGACAGCGCGAACGAAACAGCGCAACTCAGCCCTTCTTCGCCGGCTTGCTCGGGGTCGGGCTGAACAGCTTCTTCAGATCGTTCAGGCTTTCCGATAGCCGGGGCCATTCGCAGGAGAACGAGCCCTTGGTGCAGGCCGCGCCCTTTCGCTGGCCCACCGTCTGCTGCACCTTCGGTCGCTCGACCGGCACCGGCACACGCTCGACCTCGGTTCGCAATGCGACCTGCTGGAGTTGCCGCGCCTGTTGCTCCTGCTGCTCGCGCTGTTGGCGCGCGGTCGCCTGGGCGGCTTCGTTGTTGCGACGCTCCTTGGCGAGATAGGCCGTGTAGGCTTCGTCGATCTTCTTCTGCTCCTCCGGCGTCGGGTTGGGCCCGGCGATGTCGAAGGTGCGATCCTGCAGGAAGTCGTAGTAGGAATAGCCGCCGCCCGGCTTGCGACGGCCGGCAAACTTGGCGTTGCAATCGGCAAGAGCGGATGTCTTCTCGGCCTTGGTCGCGGCCTTCTCGGCGGCGTCGGCGCACGCTTCGAAATCGACCGGCGCGCGCTTCCACCATTGCGCCTGGGCATGCGGCAGCGTCAGCAGAAGAGAGCCTGCCGCGGCAACGGGAAACAGCGCCGCACGACGCAATGCAATCAGGGACGACATTCTAAGAGAGCATTCCTTGCATAGCTCAACCCGAACTGAGTCGAGCCGGATTTTTGCCTCTTTATCGCCGGCTTGTCACCCATGGAACCCGGGAATTTCGTGGCTGCAATGCTGACATTTTGTGCTTGACGTGGCGTAGGAGTCACAGCGGCCGCCCGGCGCTGCCACACTTGGCCCCGCGAGCGCCTCATTCGAGGGGAGCCCAGAAAACGAACTGGCAATGCTCTCGGCCGCGGGCGTCAAGCCCGGCGATTTTGCGATGCTGCGAGATCGTCAGCGCCCCGCCGCGCGATGATTTCGGCAAAGTCCGCCGCACGCTGTTGCGCGACGAACGTGCAGCGTGGTTGAAAGAAGGACGCGCCTTCCGGATTTGGCCGGCGAGGGCGCACGCCGAGTAAGGCAAACCCGGAAGGACCGACATGACGATCACCATCGCAGCGAACAGCGTGCCGAAGCCGCCGGCCGAGATCATCGAGGGCTTTCGGAATGCGCCGACCTCGGTCATTTCAGACAATCTCGCCCGGCTGCCGGGCGCGGTCGGGCTCAAACCCTATCATCGCGGGGCTAAGCTGGTGGGCACGGCCTTCACCGTGCGCACCCGGCCCGGCGACAATCTCGCCATCCACCGCGCGCTCGAGCTGGTTGGTCCCGGCGACGTCATCGTGGTCGATGGCGGCGGCGACGAGACGCGCGCGCTGGTCGGCGAGATCATGAAGAACATCGCGCAATGGCGCAAAGCCGAAGGCTATGTGATCGACGGCGCGATCCGCGACGTCGCCGCCTTCGCAGCCGACGACTTTCCCTGCTACGCCCGCGCCGTGATCCATCGCGGCCCCTACAAGAACGGCCCCGGCGAGATCAACGTGCCCGTGTCGATCGGCGGCAGCGTGATCGCGCCCGGCGACATCGTCGTCGGCGACGAGGATGGCGTGGTGTCGTTTCCCGCCGCGGGTGCCGCCGCGCTGCTCGAGGCCGTGCGCATCCAGGTCGCGCGCGAGGAGGAGACACTGAAGGCAATCCGCGAGGGGCGCTATCAGGGTTCTTACGGAAAGTCTTGACCAGGCGGGCTGATGTCAAGGCCATGGCTGAACTTGAGCGCAAGTCGAAGTCGGCCCGGCCATTTCCCAAAGTGATTTCACGACCTTTGTTTCGGCCAAAGTTCTCTCATGCTGCTTGATGCTGGGGTTACTTTAGATGATGAGAAACTACGCATTCGTCCTGCCTGTTCTCCTTTTATTGGTATCTGGAAACAACGAGGTTGGTCCTCGGGACGTGCGCGAGGCCAGCGGCAATTCTGCCCGGTCGCTGTTCGTCACTGTCTCTTCGACGGATTCAGTGCGGCGAATGACGGAAGAGGCGTACGCAAAGGCCAACGGTCTCTCTCCGAGTGAGATAGGAGAGCGCTTTGCGGCGAGTGGCGCCCTGCGGTGCCCAGGGGGAGTTAGCAGCGCTCAAGTCACCGGAGCGCGCGACGTGATCACGACGGCGGCTCACTCTTTTCGGGATCTTTGCAAGCCACATACGTTACCTGAGAGGTGCATCTTTGAGTACTATCGGGGTACGGAGAGGCGATTCATTCCTTTGTCGGCAACCTTATGGATGGGCTCCTGCGCCGATGCTGCCCCAAGAGCGGCCGTCAACGATTGGGCTATCGCAAAACTCGCGTTTCCCGCGGAAGTGACGCCTTACCAGATTTACGAACGGACGGAAGTTCTGGCCGAGCTGGAGCATGTTCTGGCGGTTGTCGGTTACGATATCGAAGCCACGGGAAAGAAGGACAAGTACGGGCAGTTCAACAAGACGATGCAGGAGTGTCAGGTGCGCGCGGCTATGGACTGGGCGACATTCCAAACGAACTGCGAGTTTGAATTTGGGGCGTCCGGCAGCGCCCTGTTTCGCATGCGCGACAATCGAATGACGCTGTTTGGCGTTCTGAGTGGCGACCATCACGATAAGGATTACTGTCCGAAAGGCGGCTGCGAGTTCAAGGCTGGGCGTTGGTCCAGCGTGTACGTGACCCTGAAGGGCGAGTTCAAAGATCGGCTACTGACTGTCGTGAGCCAGTCTGCCGCAAGATAAACGTAGAGGGGAGAATGACGTGAGCCAGAAGGACGAGTTTCACAATATCGATAATCCCGACGATGGCCTGTTTCGCGAGCTCGCGGCCGGCGTGACCACGCGCATCTTCTCCGGCGAGCAGGCGATGCTGTCAGTGGTGACGCTGGCACCGCATGCGCAAGGCACGCTGCATCATCATCCCGAGGAGCAATGGGGCGTCCTGCTCGACGGCTCCGCCATCCGCGTCCAGGGCGACGAGGAAATCGCCGTGAAGAAGGGCGATTTCTGGCGCACCCCGGGCAATGTGCCGCACACCATGCGCGCCGGCCCCGACGGTGCCCGCGTGCTGGACATTTTCAGTCCGCCTCGTCCAGAATACAGAAAAGCCGGGTCGGGCTTCGGCACGACCTAAGCGCCAAAGAGCAAAAAGCCGGGCGCAGTATCAAAGGGAGGGGACCATGACGATCACACGACGGGCGCTGCTCGCTGCGCCGGCCATTCTCGCAATCACGCCGGCCATGGCGCAGGCCGGCAAGATCACCCTGGTGGTGCCGTTTCCGCCGGGCGGCTCGACCGATGCGATGGCGCGGCTGCTGCAGGCCAGCCTGCAAACAAAGCTCAATCGCATCGTCGTGGTCGAGAACAAGTCCGGCGCCGCCGGCGCGCTCGGTGCGGCGCAGGTCGCCAAGAGCCCGGCGGACGGCACCTCGTTCCTGGTCACCTTCGATTCCCATGCGGTGATCCCGTCGATCCTCGACAAGCCGCCGGTCGACGTCGAGCGCGAACTGATGCCGGTGCTGCTCATCGGCACCGCGCCTTATGTGATCGCGGCCGGCGCCGGCCGGCCCTACAAGAGCTTCGCGGACGTGGTGGCTGCCTGCAAGGCGACCCCTGGCGCGGTGAAATATGCCTCCGTCGGCATCGGCACGCTCGGCCATCTCGCCATGACCGTGCTCGGCAGCAAGGCCGGCGTCGAGATCATGCACGTGCCCTATCGCGGCGGCGGGCCGGCGATGAACGACGTGCTCGGCGGCCATGTCGATCTCATCGCGGGGTCGGCCGCGCTGGTCGCCGCCCAGCTCGGCACCAACATGCTGCATCCTGTCCTGCAGCTCGGCCGCGAGCGGCTGCCGGCGCTGCCGGACACGCAGACCGCGATCGAGGCGGGCTTTCCCGATTTCGAGACGCTGGCCTGGTGGGGCATCTTCGCGCCCGCAGGCACGCCGCCGGACATCGTCGCAGCCTTCGCGGCAGCGTCCAAGGAGATCCTGAGCGAGCCAGCGACCGCCACCCAGCTCAAGGAGACGCAGCACATGACGCTGCTGCTGCAGGATGGCGCCGCCTTCAAGACCTTCTTCGACAGGCAGGTCGCCTATTGGGGCAAGGTCGTGAAGGACAATAATATCAGGGCGTAGGGGGGCGGTAGATCGCGGGCCATCCGCCACCAGCTGGCGCCTCACGTTGGCTTCGTCACGTCTGCATTAAAGGACACGCAGATGGAAATGCAAACTTGTGGGTCAGTGATTTAGGTCACGTCTTTCGGAGGATTCGATTGTAGTCTCATTCCATCCATGAGTTGATAAATTTGAGGGCGTATGTTGTCCTACAAGGCCGTGGTCGGGGTGGCTGCGCTGTTAATCGCAACGCTCTGGTCGAACGTCAGTTCGGCAGCGCCCGATTGTGCTCAGGAACTCCTTGAGAGCAGGCAAGCCGCGGGCGCGGTGACTGTTGCCCTCAAGACGCCGGGTCCGGTGAAGGTTGGGGAAAGCATCGCCCTCGAGTGGCAATTTTCGCAAACGCTTTCGCTGAAGGCGCCTATCTACCTCGTGATGGCCACGGAGGAAGCAACCCGTTTCCGCGGTGGCGGATTTATGGCACTTACACCGGGAGCCGCAGCGCCCTGGGACATTGCCTACAAAGCCGATCATTCGCGGATTCTCATTCCGCTGCACTGGAAAATGTCCGCGGGTACGAAGCGCGAAATTCAAATCCGACCGCAGATCGCAAAGCGACATGAGATTCACGCGGCGATTATCTACGCGGGTAGTTGTGGCGAGCAGGCGCTGTTCGAGCATGAATTCACGGTAGATGTTCTTGCGGGAGTGGCTCGCCTGACCGTCCAGGACCGCTATTCGGCAGGTGCTCCGCAAAAGGTCATACGCTCGCTCAACGGGCGCTACGATTTGCACGTGTTTTCTGCTCGTTACGAAGTCTACGACGCTGTGTCGGGAGATCTGCTGCTCTCCAGGGCGGGCGTGGACCCCAACTTCTCACCGACTGGCCGTTTTCTCGCCTCGCGGCGTGAGGTCGATACGTCGTTCGAGATCACAGATCTGCTCGGGGACCGTGAGCCCCTGCCGTTCATCGACCCCATATACAACGAGGTCCTGATCTGGGGCCTCAACGATAGTTACGTCGTCGGTCTGGGAAGCCGGTGGGGAATGCTCGGCCTGTACAACATCACAGTTGACTCGGGCGAAGGTCTATTCCGCGGTGGAGATGCCTGCAATGCCTGCAGCGCCTGGGAGTCCCTTCGCCTGGTTCTTGACGTCGATAGAGGGTTCGCGGCTTCGCTTTCGTCAAAATATGATGACGGAGTGGTGCGTATTGCGGACCTCTTTCAGCGTGAACCAATTGAAGAAATTGAACAGAGGAATCTGGTAGCGCACATTCGCTCAAGATACGATTCAGCCTTCGTCGGCATTCCATCCGGGTGGAACCTTGGTGGTCCGATCCAGCTGTCGCACAATTTCGTCTCTCAGATCGCGCGCTTTGATGCCAAAGGAAAGCCGGACCGTGCCGATACTATCGCCCGAACAAAGGCATTCTCGGAGCGCGTGGCTCTGGTTGTGAGCCATACCCCGCGACCAGTGGCTGCGGGGACGTTGGCCACCGTATCGAATCAGCTCATCGGAACATTTCGGTCGGGACGACCTGACCGCAGGGACGGCTTGAGAACCGCAAGCAACGTGCGCGCACCGCAGGCTCAGCCAAGGGTTGATGCGATCATCGAGAGGTCGGCGGATCTGGGTATGCGCGTCCTTAGTCCTCTTCCGATTACCTTGCAATACGAAGAAACTGAAGGGGCGAACCAAGGCTCTGGCGGATCAGCAAGACTCGAGAAATTGCTGTCCCCGGTTTGGGAGGACATCAAGAGCGGCAAGACAAAGATCAAGCTATCCGACGGGACGGAACGCTCACCGAGCTATTTCCTTGATTCTGTCGATCGAGTTTATTTCTGGGAGCAAAGGGGCGTCTCCTATTGGCTTATCAGCAAGACATATAAGGGCGGAGGGTCGGGGGTGGGGAGCACCACCGGGGAGGTCTTCCTGATCAGCCGAGCGGCCAGGTCCATCGAAATCAGTGCAATTGAGAGCTCTTTCGGAGAGTCCGGTATGACGGGTTGGCTTACCGATGTGGGCCGCGCTCGTGTTCAAAGACTGACGGAGAAGTTCGTCAGCATCGCGGTTCCACTATCGGAGACGATAACGATCGTCGACCTGACGAAGCCGAAAGCCAAGCCGGTGCAAATACCGATGTTGGACGCGCCGATTTTCGCCGCCACTCGGATCTCGGCAGATGAGCAGCACGTCATTCAATACAACGGGGACGATCGGTTTTTCGTGAGCCGGCTGTCGGATGGAAAGCGCATGCTGACAGGTTCGTATATCGATGACGAGGTTCTGCTGGCAACACAGGATGGCTTTTACGATTCCACCTTCGAAGGCGCTCAACTCGCCAATGTTCGTTTCGACGGCATGCCGGGTCTGCATCACTTCAGCCAATTCGAGGCGATATTGCATCGGCCCGGTCTTGCGCGTTTGGTCATGGCCGGTCAATCGGCCTCGCTGGAAAAGCCGCTTGCGGCACCACCGCTCGCTACTCTGGCGGTTGAGCAGAAGCCGGGGCGCGAGGGTCAAAGAAAAGGCAATGTCCGGGTTCAATCGGATTCCTCGGTCGCCCGTGTCAGGATATTTTCCGACGGTCGCCAGTTGTCGAGCGTCGACGTCAACTCCAAACGAGCTGAAATCCCTTTCACGATACCTGATCCAGGCTCCGGTCACTGGATTTCAGCCGTGGCTGTGTCCGACACAGGGCTGGTTAGCCTCCCGAGTGCCGTGAAGATACCTGGCAAGGTCGCCGCGCAAGGGAAGTTGAACGCGGTGCTTGTCGGGATAGATACTTACGCGGACAAGAATATTTCCCCGCTCAAGCAGGCGAAATATGATGCGCAACATCTGGCCGGAGCTCTGTCGACGCTCAAGGGTCGAACGTTTTCCGACGTCGATCCAATTCTGATCCTTGATGCTCAGGCGACAAGAGAGGGCATCCTCGACCAGGTGCGCGCGGCCGCTGAAAACACGGGTGTCAACGATCGGCTGGTGCTGTTCTTCGCCGGGCATGGCGTCGATGGCAAAGAGTTTGGCGATCCCGACTCCGGCTTGTATCTGGTGGGTACCGATACAGCCCTGCAGAATGTGAGAGAAACCGCGATCTCGTGGAAGGAGATCTCAAAAGCCCTCGCCGGTGCCAAGGGAACGACAATCATCATGCTTGATGCCTGCCACGCCGGTTTCGCGGGCAAGAAGCAGGCGCTTTCGAATGATGACGCGGCGGCGGCGATGTTAACGGAGGCCGGCGGCCCGATGATCATCCTTGCCGCTTCAAAGGGACGCCAGCTCAGCGAGGAAGCCGACAGCAAAGGCGGTCGCTTCACCAATGCGGTCGTTTCGGCGCTCTTGTCGGCCAAACAAGGAAGCTCGGAAGCGCTCGATTTGGGAGAGTTTTACGGCCGCGTAAAGAGCTCGGTGATGAAGGAAACCGATAACCGGCAAACGCCGTGGCTCGTTCGAAACGGTCTGGTGGGCGAGATGACCTTGTTTTGAGTATCGCGATCTCAAAGCCAAGGCGAGAAGCTGATTTGCCAGGGCACAGTGGCTCCGGCCGTCCTTACGTGAGTTTTGCCGGCGTTGCGGCGGCCTGCAAGGCGCCCCGGCCCGCGGTGAAATATGCCTCCGTCGACATCGGTACGCTCGGACATCAGGCTTAGGGTGCGGGAGATCTTCCTCATTCGGCGAGGCGAGGGCTTCCGATCCCGCCGTCGCTTTGATATGTACACCCACAGGCAACCCACTGACGTGGGTTCCGCGGTCCCGTAGCTCAGCCGGATAGAGCGACGGTTTCCTAAACCGTAGGTCGGAAGTTCGAGTCTTCCCGGGATCGCCAGCCTGCCATGAGCCAGCGGCTCTGCTCGACGAGCTTTCAAGCGCAGCAGTAGATGCAGGCGCGGGCTCGCCTCGGCCCGCGCCCCTGATCCGGAGCGACGGATCAGAAACGGGCGTCGATATCGACGACGTCGATCAGCTTGTGGTTGACGAACTCCTTGAGCCCGAGCCCGAGCAGCTCGCGGCCATAGCCCGATCGCTTGATGCCACCGAACGGCAGGTCCGCTTCGACCTTGGTCGGATGATTGACGAACACCATGCCGGTCGAAATCTTGCGCGCGACTTCCGCCCCGTGTTTCGGATTGGACGTGAACACCGAGCCACCGAGGCCGAAGGGGGAATCGTTTGCGATGCGCACTGCGTCGGCCTCATCCTTGGCGCGGAACAGCATGGAGACCGGGCCGAAGAATTCCCAATAGCGGGCCGGATTGTCCTCGTTCACTTCGGTGAGGATCGTGGGCTGCACGAACGCGCCCTGGTTGGGCACCGACGGACCGACCTCCTCGGCTTTCGCGCCCTGCTTCACGGCCTGCTGAATCCGCTCCCGGATCTCGTCGGCCGCGTGCTGTGACGAGAGCGGCGCCAGCGTGGTCTCGGCATCGAAGGGGTCGCCTGCCTTCAGGGCGGCGACACCCTTGCGATAGCGCGCCAGGAATTCATCGTACACCTCGTCCACGATGATCATGCGCTTGGAGGAGACGCAGACCTGACCGCCATTCCAGTGCCGGCCGAACACGGCCCATTTGACGGTCTTGTCCAGATCGGCATCGGCCAGGACGACGAACGCGTCGGCGCCGCCAAGCTCCATCGTCGATTTCTTCAGCGCCTTGCCGGCCTGGGCGGCGACGATCGCGCCGGCGTCCTCGGAGCCGGTGAGCGCGACACCATGGACCCTGGGATCGTTGATGATCATCTCGACTTGCGAGCGGGTGGCGTAGAGCTTGGTGAAGCATCCCTCGGGCAGGCCGGCCTCACGCATGATGCGCTCGAACGCTGCTGCGCTCTGGGGCACGTTCGAGGCATGCTTGAGCAGGATGGTGTTGCCGGCCGACAGTTGCGGCGCGATGATGCGGGCGATCTGGTAATAGGGAAAATTCCACGGCTCGATGGCGAGGATGACGCCAAGCGGATCGTGCACGATCATCGCCTCGCCTTCCGCGGGGTCTGCCACGGGCAGCTTCTCCGGCCGCAACAACTGCTCGGCGTTGTTGACGTAATATTCGAAGATGCGCGCGCAGAGCTCGACTTCCGCCTTGGCCTCGGCAAAGAGCTTGCCCATTTCGAGCGTCAGAAGCTTCGCATAGGCATCGCGATCCCGTCGCAGAATGTCTGCCGCTTTTTGCAGCACTGCGGTCCGTGCCGAGATCGGGACCTCGCGCCAGGCGTGGAAGGCTGCGTCCGCCCGATCGATGGCGGCACTGACCTCCTGGTCGCTCGCGCTGGGAAAAGTCTTCAGAGTCTCGCCGGTATAGGGATTGATGGTGGCGTAGCTCATATCCGTCGTCCTTGGTGGGGGGAGATTGGCGGAAGCCAGACCGTTGTCGACTTGCCGCTCGATCGGATCATAGGATTGCACCCGGCTCCGACATTGACATGAATCATGTCGTGTTTATCGATGTGCAGAGGGATACCTCCTGTCTGGCCAACTGATCCCGCCTGCATTGGCCGCCACCTCCGGAGACCGTGATGCCTTTCGATTTGATCCTGCGCGGCGGCCGCGTGATTGACCCCTCGCAGAAGCTCGATGCCGTGACCGATGTCGCCTTTGCCGGCGGCAAGGTGGCGGCGGTGGGCAGCGCGCTGAAGGCGGATCCGGGCACCGAGGTGCGCGACGTTTCGAAATACATCGTCACGCCGGGGCTGATCGATCTGCATACCCATGTCTATTGGGGCGGCACCTCGCTCGGCATTGATGCGGAAGAGTTCTGCCGGCTTTCGGGCGTGACCACGGCGGTCGATACCGGCAGCGCCGGGCCGGGCAATTTCGCCGGCTTCCGCAAGCATGTGATCGAGCCGAGCCAGGTCCGCATCCTCGCTCATCTGCACGTCTCGCATGCCGGCATCTTCGGCTTCTCGCACCGGATCATGGTCGGCGAGAGCGAGGAGCTGCGATTGATGAATCCGATCGAGGCGGCGAAAGTGGCCGATGCCAACCGCGACCTCATCGTCGGCATCAAGGTGCGCGTCGGCCTGCATTCTTCGGGGACGTCGGGTGCCGTGCCGCTCGACATCGCGCTCGAGGTTGCCGACGAGGTCGGCATGCCCTTGATGGCGCATATCGACCATCCGCCGCCGAGCTATGAGGAGGTGCTGGCACGTCTGCGTCCCGGCGACGTGCTGACCCATGCGTTCCGCCCGTTCCCCAACACGCCGGCGACCGCGCAGGGCACGGTGAAGAAGGCGGTGCTGGATGCGCGCGAGCGCGGCGTGCTGTTCGACATCGGCCACGGCAAGGGCTCGTTCGCGTTCAAGACCGCGCGCGCCATGCTCGCCAACGGCTTCTATCCGGACACGATTTCGTCGGACATCCACCAGCTCTGCATCGACGGCCCCGCCTTCGACCAGGTGACGACCCTGTCGAAATTCCTGTGCATGGGCATGGAACTGCCGGATGTGATTGCGGCCTCGACGGTGAATGCCGCGATGGCGCTGCGGCGCCCCGAGCTCGGCAGCCTCAAGCCCGGCAGCGCCGGCGACGCCACGCTGATCAGCATCAAGCAGGGCCAGTTCGACTACGAGGACGTCGTCGGCGAGCATCTGATCGGCGATCGGAAGATCGTGTCCGAAGGCGTCGTCATCGGCGGCCGCTGGTGGCATCCGAATTGAGCGTGGCGCCCGCGCCGGATCCATTTTTCTGCCGTTGAGGGCTCGGTCGGGCGCGAGCCGCATCTGCTCAAGATTCGAACTCTGTGCCGCTTCATGTCCGCGTGTGCGGGAGGCGACTGAGCCTGCGCATGCGGTGAACGCATTGCGTCCGGTCCGCTATTACCGCCGCTAATTCTTTGAACAAGCCGCCTAAAAATTATCCTTTGTGCAATAGTGCATGTTATGCAAATTTGCGTATCGTGCCTATTGTCATTCGAAGGAAGGTTCGATCCATGTTCAGAACGAATGCCACTCTTGGCGGGGCCCTCGCAGGGCTGGCGCTGATCCTATTGGCCCTCCCGGCATCCGCCGGACCGGCAATCTCTGACGACGCGGTCAAGATCGGCATTTTGAACGACCAGTCAGGGCCTTACGCCGATCTTTCCGGGCAGGGGTCGGTCGTGGCCGCGCAGATGGCCATCGACGAGTTCGGCGGAACCGTGCTTGGCAAGAAGATCGAGCTGCTCTCTGCCGATCATCAGAACAAAGCGGACATAGGGCTTGCCAAGGCGCGCGAGTGGTTCGATCTGGCCGGTGTCGACGTGGTCGCCGACTTTTCCAATTCGTCCGTAGGGTTTGCGGTCCAGTCGCTCGCCAAGGACCGCGGCAAGGTGACCCTGATTGCGGCAGCTTCGTCAGATTTCACCGGCAAAGCCTGTTCGGCGACCTCCGCCCAGTGGGTCTACACCAGCTATTCGAACGGATACGGGCTGGCGAAGGCGCTCGTCAAATCGGGTTACAGCAGCTGGTTTCTGGTGACCGTGGATTATGCCTTCGGGCAGGCATTCGCCGCCGATATCCGCAAGGCAGTCTCGGAGGGGAACGGCCAGGTTCTTGGCGAAGTGCGACACCCGCTCAACACATCCGATATGAGCTCTTACCTGCTCCAGGCGCAATCATCGAAGGCAAAAGTCGTCGCTTTGGCGAGCGCGGGCGCGGACATGGCAACCGGTATCAAGCAGGCAGCCGAGTTCGGCATCTCCGACCAATCGCTCGTTGCGCCGATCGTCTTCATTACCGACGTCCATTCGCTCGGCCTGGCGGCGGCCAAGGGCCTGAAGTTCGTGACGGCGTTCTACTGGGATCGGGACGAGGAGACGAGGGTCTGGTCCAGGAAGTTCTTCGCGAAGCGGAATGCCATGCCAACCATGACTCAAGCCGGGGTCTATTCGGCTGTGCGGCATTATTTGCGAGCGGTGGAGGCCGCGCAGACAGACGCTGGGCAGGCTGTGATGAACAAGATGAAAGAGCTCCCCGTCAGCGACATTTTCTCGCGCAATGGGAAGGTCAGGGAAGATGGTCTGATGCTGCACGACATGTATCTCGTCGAGGTCAAGCAGCCCTCGGAATCCAAGGCGCCATGGGATTATTACAAGGTTCTGGCGACCATTCCCGCCGACCAGGCGTTCCCGAGTCTGGAGCAGAGCGATTGCCCGTTGATCCGGAAATAGTGCACGGCCCTGTGGCCGGCGGTCGGTAAACGCCTCTCCAATCTTGCATGCCGCGCAAATTGCCTCTAGAGCCAACCTCTAAACGTTCCAAGAGGTCGGGGAGCGCGTTTTGGATCAGGCGCGATTTGTCGCGCGCCAGCTGGGACTTCGTATCCGGGCGGCGCGCCAACTTCGTAAACTCACGTTACAGCAATTGGGGGCCGACACCAATTTGTCGGCCGCCTATCTCTCTCGAATCGAACGGGGAGAGACGGCGACGTCGATCGCCAATCTCATCTCGATCGCGACCCGCCTGAACGTCCCCCTGCGGGATCTCTTTGAAGACACCAACGAGGCCTACGTTCCGAAGCATTATTCGGTGTCTCGGAAGAAGGATCGCACTGATTCCGAGCAGATGTCGGCCAATGGCTACGACTACCACTGGCTGTCGGGTGATCTGACCGAGCCCAGACTCAATGCGTTTCTGCTCGAGTTTCCCGTCGTGTCGGAGATCGACGTCAAGCTGCTCTCCCATGAAGGCGAGGAGGTGCTCTATATCCTCGAGGGCCGCATCGAATTCCAGATCGGAGCCGATCGCCTGACGCTCGACGCCGGCGATTGCGTGCACCTGCTCGGCGACAAGCCCCATATGGGCAGGAACGTCGGCAACAAGCCGGCCAAGATGCTGATGGTAGTGACGCCCTCCGGGGCAGTCGATCTCGCTCCGACCAAGTCGTCCTCTTGATAAATCGCTGAAGCCCTGACGGCAAACCTGGGCAAGCATTGCGACGAGATTGAATTTGCATATCATGCAAATTTGTGGATATTGAATTTTGTCGCTGGATCGCTCTCCGGCCACCACAAAGGAGCAGGCTTCATGCAGGATTTCGTTCAACTGTCGCTGAGCGACGTGCACCGTTCGGCCAAGGCCGCCTTGCTGTCGCAGGGCTTCAACGAGACGCACGCGCAGGCGATCGCGAACACCATCACCGCGGCGGAGCGCGACGAGTGCCGCCACCACGGCCTGTTCAGGCTGCCGTTCTACATGAACGGTCTGCTGTCGGGGCAGGCCTCCGGAGACGCCGAGCCTGCACTTGTCGAACTGATGCCGAGCGTGATCAAAGTCGATGCGAAATATGGCTTCTCTCCGCTGGCTCTCGAGCGTGGCGACGAGCCGTTGGCTGACAGGGCGAAGAAGCACGGTATAGCGGCGCTCGCGGTCACGAACGCACTCAACGTTGCTGCACTCTGGCCGGAAGTCGAGCGCCTTGCTGAGCGCGGTCTCGTTGGCTTTGCATTCGTCGCAGCCAGTCCCTACGTGGCGCCCGCGGGTGGGACGAAACCGCTCTTCGGAACCAATCCGATGGCATTCGCATGGCCACGGCACGACAAGCCACCGGTGGTTTTCGACCAGGCGTCGAGTGCCTCTGCGCGTGGCGAGATCCAGCTTCGCCTACGCGATGGCAAGACTCTGCCGGACGGATGGGCGATCGGCCCTGACGGTAAGCCTACGACCGATCCGGCCAAGGCCCTTGCGGGAGCCCAGCTGCCCTTTGGCGGCTTCAAGGGCTCGAACATCGCGATGATGGTTGAACTGTTGGCCGGTCCTCTTGTCGGCGATGTACTCAGCTTTGAAGCCGGCGAACGTGACAAGGCGAATACCGGCGCGCCCTGCGGCGGCGAATTGATCATCGCCATCGATCCGCTCCGATGTGTCGAAAACGGTGATCGTGTCGCACAGCTCAAGCATGCGGAGATGCTGTTCTCGCGCATGCTTGAGCAGGACGGAGCCAGGCTTCCTTCGGATCGACGGTACGAAGCGCGCGAGCGAACCGCACGGGAGGGCGTCAAGGTACCGGCGTCCCTGCACGAACGAATCAGGGCCTATATCGCTGGAAAGCGCGTCGACGAGCGGAACGACTACGAAGGGGATCACCTCACGCACAGCAAATCCACAATGGCCCATCAGCCCGCGTAGGAGGTTCGTCGTGACAATCATTACTCCGACCGAGAAGACCCGCGTGCGACGACGTCCCGAGCGCGCAGCTTATGACTTGCAAACCATTCACGACATCCTCGATGAAGCGCTAGTGTGCCACATTGGGGTAGCCACGGAGAGTGGGCCGCGCGTCATTCCAACCGCGATCATTCGCATTGGCGAACATGTGTATGTTCACGGCAGCCCGAACAATCAGCTCTTGACGGCCTTGGCGGATGGAGCCCCCGCCTGCATCACGGTCACGCTAGTCGATTCCGTCGTGGCCGGCCGCTCCGGCTTCGGCATGAGTATGGACTATCGTTCCGTCATGATTTTCGGAACGGCCGAGAAGATCGAGGATATCGACGAAAAAGAGCGACTGGTCGCGGCCTTCGTCGAGGATATCGTACCGGGCCATATCGTTCGTCCGCCAAAGAAAAAGGAGCTGGCCGCAACGGTCTTCCTCCGTTTCCCGATTTCGGAGGCCTCAGCGAAGATCAGAAATCACGGCGTGGTCGACCCGGAGGAAGACCACGCCCTTGACGTCTGGGCCGGTGTCGTACCGCTCAAGCTGGTGGCCGGCGAGCCCAGGAATTGCGCGGATCTCAAGCCGGGTATTCCCACGCCAGACTATGTGATGCGCTACCGAAGGCCGTCAGCGAAATAGCCGCGCTACAGTGACGCGACTCACAGCGACCGCGCGATCAACAGCTTCATGATCTCGTTGGTGCCGCCATAGATCTTCTGGATGCGTGAATCGATGAAGATGCGGGAGATCGGATACTCCTGCATGTAGCCGTAGCCGCCGAACAGCTGGAGGCATTCGTCGGCGGTCTGCACCTGTTTGTCCGAGCACCAATATTTCGCCATCGACGCGGTGACCGTGTCGAGATCCCCGGCGACGAGGCGCTCAATGCACCAGTCCACGAAGACGCGTGCGATCATCGCCTCGGTCTTGCGCTCGGCGAGCGTGAAGGCGGTGTTCTGGAAATCCATCAACGGCTTGCCGAACGCCTTGCGCTCCCTCGTGTAGTCGACGGTGAGTTTGACCGCGCGCTCCATCGCGGCGACGGCGCCGACCGCGAGCGCGAGGCGCTCCTGCGGCAATTGCTGCATCAGCTGGACAAAGCCCTGGCCTTCCTCCTTGCCGAGCAGGTTCTCCGGCGGCACCGTGACATTGTCGAAGAACAGCTCCGACGTGTCGGAGGCGTGCAGGCCGATCTTGTCGAGGTTGCGGCCGCGCTTGTAGCCGTCCGCGCCCGCGGTCTCGACCACGATCAGCGAGATGCCTTTTGCGCCGGCCTCGCCGGTGCGCGCGACCACGATGACGAGATCGGCGGCCTGGCCGTTTGTGATGAAGGTCTTCTGGCCGTTGATGACGTAGGAATTGCCCTGCTTCTTCGCGGTGGTCTTGACGGCCTGCAGATCCGAGCCGGTGCCGGGCTCGGTCATGGCGATGGCGCCGACCATCTCGCCGGAGGCCATCTTCGGCAGCCAGCGCTTCTTCTGCTCCTCCGAGCCGTAATTGAGGATGTAGTGCGCGACGATGGCGCTGTGCACGGAGACGCCGGTGGTCAATTCCGGCACGGTGCTTTCGAGATCGTCCAGCACCGCCGCGTCATAGGCGAAGGTGGCGCCCAGCCCGCCATATTCCTCCGGCACGCTGGCGAGCAGCGCGCCCATCTCGCCGAGCCCGCGCCAGGCAAAGCGGTCGACCATTTTCTGCTCGCGCCATTTCTCGGCATGCGGCGCCAGATCCTTGGCGAGGTATTTCCGGAACTGGTCGCGGAACGTGTCCAGTTCTTCGGTCATCCACGATGATCGGTAATGCATCAGCGCCTCGCTCTCAGACAATCAGGCCGCCACCGGCGACGACCACTTGCCCGCTGATATAATTGGATTCCGGACTGCAGAACAGATAGACGGCGTCGGCCGCCTCTTCCGGCGTGCCGCCGCGGCCGAGCGGGATCATGCGCGACATCGCCTCCAGCATCTGCGGCTGCACGCCCACCTTGATGTCGCGGCCGGCGACGTCGATAGTCTTCTGCTGGGCCTCGATCGGCTGGGTCAGGCGGGTGTTGATGAGGCCGAAGGCGACGCAATTCACGTTGACCTTGTAGCGGCCCCACTCCTTGCACATGGTACGGGTCAGCCCGACCAGCGAGGCCTTGGCCGAGGAATAGCTGGCCTGCCCGGCATTGCCGTAGAGGCCTGCGATGGAGGAGATGTTGACGACCTTGCGGAACACCTCGCGGCCCTCCTCGGCTTCCTTCCTGGCGAAGACGCGGATCGGCTCGGCGGCCGCACGCAGGAGGCGGAAGGGGGCAACGAGATGAACGTCGAGCATGGCCTGGAACTGCTCGTCCGTCATCTTCTGGATGGTGGAGTCCCAGGTGTAGCCCGCATTGTTGACGATGATGTCGAGCCCGCCGAACTTGTCCAGCGCGGCGCCGACGAAGCGGTCGGCGAAACCCGGCTCTGCGACGCTACCGTTCACGGCGACGGCGTCGCCGCCGAGCGCCTTGATCTCCGCCACCACGGCGTTGCCGGGTTCGGCATCGAGATCGTTGACCACGACCCTGGCGCCTTCGCGCGCAAGCTTGAGTGCGATCGCGCGCCCGATGCCGCGGCCCGAGCCGGTGACGAGCGCGACTTTTCCTTGCAGTTTTGCCATTTGCATGTGTCCTGTTGCTGTCACAGCGCGACGATGGCGCTGCCCTCGAGCTTGATCTCGCCGCGATCGTCCCTGGTGGTGAGCGCGAGCCTTGCGCGCCGTTCGCCGGCTTCCGCAAAGAGCTCGGTCACGGTGCCTTCGCAGGTCAGTTTGGCGCCGAGCTGCGTGATGGCGACGAAACGGGTCGAAAAATGGCGCAGCCTCGACGGTGGCACAGCATCCGTGAGGGCCTGCCCGAGATAGGCCATCACCAGCATGCCGTGCGCGAACACATCCGGGAATCCGGCCGCCTTGGCAAAGTCGATATCGACGTGGATCGGATTATGATCGCCCGATGCGCCGCAATAGAGCGCGAGCGTGTGGCGGGTGATCGGCGGGAAGACCTTGTGGACGAGACGGTCACCGGCCTTGATGTCTCCGGATGCCGTCATGCCGCCACCCCGTTACGGATCACGATCGTGCGCGCGGTATCGGCGACGTGCACGCCGTCCTGGTTGGTCACCTCGCATCGGATGCCGATCAGCGTCATCGCGCCGCCCTTCTTCTCCGTCACGTGGGTCACGCGCGGCCGGAACGTCAGGGTGTCGCCGACCAGGACCGGCGCGTGATAGGCGAAGCTCTGCTCGCCATGCAGCACGCGGGCGAGGTCGATGCCGAGCGCGCTGAACATTTCGAAGGGGTCGTCGACGTCCATCATCTCCAGGCAGAACAAATAGGTCGGCGGCACCGGCATGCCGGTGAATCCGGCCGCCCGCGCAGCATCTGCGTCGCGGTAGACCGGGTTCTCTTCACCCAGCGTGTTGAGGAAGTAGCGGAGGCGGCCCGGCTCCACATGCGCGGTGACGGGCGTGAAGCTGCGCCCCACGGCGGACTGATCGACCATGGACGTCAGTGCCGCTTGTAGAGGGTGACGACGCAGGCGCCGCCGAGGCCCAGATTGTGCTGGAGTGCGACCTTCGCGCCCTCGACCTGCGTGGCACCTGCCGTGCCGCGCAACTGCCGCGTCAGCTCGTAGCACTGCGCAAGCCCGGTGGCGCCAAGCGGATGTCCCTTCGACAGCAATCCGCCGGACGGATTGGTCACGATCCGTCCGCCATAAGTGTTGTCGCCGTCATTGATGAACTTGCCGGCCTCGCCCTCGCCGCAGAGGCCGAGCGCCTCGTAGGTGATGAGCTCGTTGTGGGCGAAACAGTCGTGCAGCTCGACCACGTCGAGATCGTCAGGCCCGATGCCGGCGCTCTCGTACACCCGGCTTGCCGCCTCCTTTGCCATGTCATAGCCGACCAGCTGCATCATGTCGCCGGCCTTGAAGGTCGAGGGCGTGTCGGTGGTCATGGCCTGCGCCGTGATGCGGACCTGCTTGCCGATGCCATGCTTGTCCGCGAACCGCTCGGACACCAACACTGCCGCGGCGCCGCCGCAGGTCGGCGGGCACGCCATCAGGCGCGTCATCACGCCCGGCCAGATCACCTGGTCGTTCATGACATCATCCGCGGTGACTTCCTTGCGGAAGAGTGCGAGCGGATTGTTCTTGGCATGGCGGCTCGCCTTGGCGCGCACCTTGGCGAAGGCGTCGAGCGGGGTGCCGTATTTCTTCATGTGGCTGAGCCCGGCCCCGCCGAAATAACGCAGCGCCAGCGGAATGCCGGGCGCGTCGATCAGCTCGTCCGCGGCCGCGTCGAACTCCTCGAATGCGCTCGGGCGGTCGGTATAGACGCTGCCGAGCGCGCCGGGCTTCATCTGCTCGAAGCCGACCGCCAGCACGCAATCCAGCGCGCCGCTCGCGATCATCTGCCGCGCCATGAACAGCGCGGTCGAGCCGGTCGAGCAATTGTTGTTGACGTTGACGATAGGGATGCCGGTCATCCCGACAGGGTAGAGCGCGCGCTGCCCGCAGGTGGAATCACCGTAGACGTAGCCGACATAGGCCTGCTCGACCTCGTCGTAACCAAGACCGGCATCCGCGAGCGCCAGCTTGACGGCCTCCGTTCCCATCTCGTGGTAGGGCGCGCTGGCACCCGGCTTGGCGAAGGGGATCATGCCGACCCCTGCGACGATGACGTCAGACATCGCTTCCTCCAAATAAATTACCCATTGGACTTTTTCTTACCCATGGGTAACATATCGGTCGATGTCCTCCAGAGTCAACCGATCCCACATGGATTCAGCGCCGCCCGCTCCTTCCTCGTCGCCGTCTTCGCCCTGGCTGCCGTTCGAGAGCCGCCGCCGCGCTCGCGACGAAAAGCGCGAGGCGGTGCTGCGCGCCGCCGTCCAGCTGTTCCTGGAGCAGGGTTATCATCGCGTGACGCTGAACGAGGTCGCCGAGCGGCTGAACATCACCAAGCCCGCGCTGTACAATTACTTCCGGGGCAAGGACGAGATCCTGTTCGAATGCTGGTCGATGGGCGCCGAGCTCGTCGACAGCGTGATCACGGAGATCAACGCCGGCGGCGGCTCCGGCCTCGCCAAGCTGCGTAAGCTGGTGCACGCCTATGCCGCGCTGATGGCGACCGATTTCGGGGCGAGCCTCGTGCGGTTCGATCTGCGAGACCTGACCGAGCGCAACGCCGCTGTCGCGCGCACCGCCAAGAAGCGGATCGACGCCACCTTCCGGCGATACATTGCCGCAGGCACGGCGGACGGCTCGATCAGGCCCTGCGATCCCAAGCTCGCAGCCTTCGCCATCGCGGGCGCGCTCAATTGGATCGGCCATTGGTATCGCCGCGACGGTGAGCTGTCGCCGACCGAAATCGCCGACGAGTTCACGGTTCGCCTGACGGAAGGTCTGGCGAGCGAGAGCCGGCAGCAGATAACAAACAAGACGCCGAGGGCGCCGCAACGGCGCAACTCAGGACGCGCAACATCAGGGAAGAAGCGTACAGGAGGACCGCGATGAACATCACGCATGGACTGCGGCGCGCGCTGCAGATCAACCCGAACGGGCTCGCCACCGTCTACGGGCAGCGGCGGCGCAGCTGGGCGGAAATCGGCGAGCGCGTCGCGAGATTGGCCGGTGGCCTGCGGACGCTCGGCGTCCAGGACGGCGATCGTGTCGCGATCCTGTCGTTCAACTCGGATCGCTATCTAGAGCTCTATCTGGCGACCGGCTGGGCGGGCGGCGTGATCGTGCCGCTCAACATCCGCTGGAGCGCGCTGGAAAACGAGGACGCGCTGCGCGACTGCCGTGCCTCGGTTCTGCTCGTCGACAAGGCCTTTGCGCAGGTTGGCACGCAACTCGCCGGCGCCATTCCGGGGCTCAAGCTGATCTACGCCGACGACGGCGAGGTGCCGGCCGGAATGGAGAGCTACGAGGATCTGGTCGCGGGCAGCGCTCCGGTCGCCGATGCCATGCGCAAGGGCGATGATCTCGCCGGCATTTTCTACACCGGCGGGACCACCGGACGTTCGAAGGGCGTGATGCTCAGCCACCAGAATCTGATGGCCAACGCGCTCAACGCTCTCGGCGAAGGGCTGTTTCCGGGGAGTGCGATCTATCTGCACGCTGCGCCGATGTTTCATCTCGCCAACGGGGCGGCGATGTATTCCCTGCTGCTCTCAGGCGGCTCCAACGTGATCGTTCAGGGCTTCACGCCCGAAGGCGTGATGGCCGCGATGCAGAACGAGCGCGTCACCGACGTGCTGCTGGTGCCCACGATGATCCAGATGTTCGTCGATCACCCGGCGATTGGAAACTACGATTTGTCGCCGCTCAAGAACATCATCTACGGGGCCTCGCCGATCAGCGAGGCGGTGCTCGACCGTGCCGCGCGCGCATTGCCGCATGTGCGCTTCACGCAGGCTTACGGCATGACCGAATTGTCGCCGATCGCGACGCTGCTGCACGCCGACGAGCATGTCGGGGAAGGGCGCAGGAAGGGCCGCCATCGCGGTGCCGGCCGCGCCACGCTCGGCTGCGAGGTGCGGATCGTCGACGAGAATGACCAGCCCGTGCCGGCGGGTGCGGTCGGCGAGATCGTGGTGCGCGGCGACACCGTGATGATGGGCTATTGGGAGCGGCCGGAGGAGACCGCGCGGGCCGTGGTCGACGGCTGGATGCATACCGGTGATGGCGGCTACATGGACGAGGACGGCTTCATCTACGTCGTCGACCGCGTCAAGGACATGATCATCTCGGGCGGCGAGAATGTGTACTCGGTCGAGGTCGAGAACGCGCTGGCGCAGCACCCCTCGGTGCTGCAATGCGCGGTCATCGGAGTTCCCAACGAGCAATGGGGAGAGCAGGTTCATGCCGTCGTGGTCAAGCGCGGCGGGGTGGAGGTCTCGTCCGGCGAGCTGATCGAGTTCACGAAGACGCTGATCGCCGGCTACAAGTGCCCCCGCAGCATCGAGATCACCGAGACCCCGCTGCCGCTGTCGGGCGCCGGCAAGGTGCTGAAGCGCGAGCTGCGCCGGCCGTTCTGGGAAGGGCGGGAACGGCGGGTCAGCTAGGGCCGGCGTTCGCGCAGGCCGCGCGCATGCCGGGGACAAGCGCGAGGTCTCCTGTTTTCAGATCGCGGTCCCGCAGGTAGCATTGCGGGGGCTCATCGGGAACATTCAGTCTTGACCCAGGCGCGCGAACTCAAGCTCGACATCGAGCGCATCGGGACGGTCTCGGCCATCCTGACGCAGCCGGGCAAGGCGCGTGCCTGCTACGTTCTGGCGCATGGTGCCGGCGCCGACATGCGGCATGCCTTCATGGAGAAGACTGCAATCGGTCTCGCGGGCCGCGGCATCGCGACGTTCCGCTTCAATTTCCCCTACATGGAACAGAAGAAGGGGCGTCCCGACCAGCCGGCGGTGGCGCACGCGGCCGTCCGCGCTGCCGTCTCGGAGGCGGCGCGGCTATGTCCCGGCGCGACGCTCGTCGCGGGCGGCAAATCCTTCGGCGGGCGCATGACCTCGCAGGCGCAGTCGAAGGCGCCGCTTCCAGGTGTGAAGGGCCTCGCCTTCCTCGGCTTCCCCTTGCATGCCGCCAAGAAGCCTTCGTCCGAGCGGGCCGAGCACCTCGCCGGTATCACCATCCCCATGCTGTTCCTGCAGGGCACGCGCGACGAGCTCGCCGATCTCGGGCATCTCAAGCCTGTCATCGCCTCGCTTGGTGCGCAGGCGACGCTGCATGAAGTCGAAGGCGGCGATCACTCCTTCGCCGTGCTGAAGAAGTCCGGCCGCAGCAACGAGGAGGCGCTCACGGAAGTGCTCGATACGCTCGCGGCCTGGATCGACCAACTCGCCTGACGTTCAGGCCGAATAGAGCCCCTTGTCGCGCGCCTTCTGGATCGCGAGTGCGGCGATCAAGTCAAGTGTTGGCGTCGACAGGCCGGCGGTGCGGGCGAAGGCGGCGGGCGCTTTCACCAGCACGTCGATCTCCATGGCGCGGCCGAGCTCGTAATCCTGCAGCAGCGACGGTTTGTGGTTGGGGGCAGGGCCGCTGCGCGTCACGCGCTTGACCTCGGGGATGAAATGCTGGGCGATGTCGTTGGCCTCGTTCAGCATGCGCGGGATGACCTCGGCGAAAGCAGGGTCGTCGCGCACGCCGCGCGCGGTCTGGCCGGTCAGCAGGCACAGCACCGAGAGCGACATGTTGGTCAGCAGCTTTGACCAGATCGCCTCGCGGATCTCGGCCACCGGCGGGGATTCCAGCCGTGCGTCGTTGAAGACGTTGCGGAGCTTGGTGATCCGCTCGCAATTGCGATCGTCGCACTCGCCGATCAGCAGGCGGTTGCGATCCGGGGTCAGGTTCTGCACCACGCCGGGGGCGGTCACCTCGTTGGAGGAGAACACGACGCCGCCGATGATCCGCTCCTTCGGGATGCAGGCGCGCAGGCGTCCGCCGGGGTCGAGAAAGGAGATGTCCGGCGGCGTCGGGTGCCGCGGCGGCAGGCCGATCCCGTACCACCAGGGAATGCCGTTCTGCGCGAACACGATCGCGGTGTCGTCCTGCAGCAGCGGTTTGATGCTGGAAACCAGTCCCGGCAGCGCCGTCGCCTTGAGTGTGGAGATCACGACGTCCTGCGGGCCGAGCTGGGCCGGATCGCCCGATGCGTTCACCTTGGCGCTGACCTCGGAATCGCCGACGCGCAGCCTGAGGCCGGCCGCGCGCGCCGCCTCCAGATGCGCCCCCCGCATCACGCATGAAACGTCATGGCCGGCCCGCGCCAGCCGGACCGCAATATGGCTGCCGACGGCGCCCGCGCCGAAAATGCAGATGCGCATATATTTCCTGTCCCTGATCCCGTGGTGCCGCCCGGCGTCACCATGACACAAGCCGCCATGCGATGGACGCGACCGCCCCACGCTGGAAAGATATGGATCGGGATGTGCCGCCTCGGCCATAGTGCAAGCCAACAACGAAGCGGAGGGATCGCCGATGACTGCCAGCCCCGTCCTGTGGAGCCTCGATGAGCGTGGGGTTGCAACCGTCACATTGAACCGGCCGGAGGTCAACAACGCCTATGACGGCGCGCTGATCGCGGGCGTGCTCGCGGCCATGGACGAGCTGGGGAAGAAGCCCCACCTGCGCGTTGTCGTGCTCCGCGGCAACGGCAAGCACTTCCAGGCGGGGGCGGACCTCAAATGGATCAACGGCGTACGGCCGCAATCGGCAGAGGCCAACGAGGCGGCATCCCGTGCTACCTTCGAAGCCGTGCAGCGGCTCAACACGCTGCCGATCCCGACCGTGGCCTTGGTACAGGGCGGCTGCTTCGGCGGCGGCACCGGCGTGATTGCGGCCTGCGATGTCGTCATCGCCGCGGACAACGCGCTGTTCTCCATCACCGAGGTGCGCTGGGGCCTGACGGCCGCGATCATCATCCCGCAGCTCTGCGATGCCATCGGCGTGCGCCAGGTCCGCCGCTATGCGCTTACGGGCGAACGTTTTGGTGCCGAAGATGCCCGCCGCATCGGCCTCGTCCACGAGGTGGTGCCGCTCGCCGGTCTCGAATCCGCAGGCGCCAAGGTGGTCGAGCAACTGCTCGCCAACGGGCCGGAGGCGATGGCCGAGACCAAAAAGCTTGCGCTGGAGAGCTCGTTCGGCGGCATGGCGGTGGACGACGCGGCGTATACGCGGCTCGTGCAGCTGCATTCGCTGAAGCGGCAGAGCGCGGAAGCCGCGGAGGGACTGGCCTCGTTCGCCGAGAAGCGGGCAGGTAGGTGGGGCGGTGCGAAGGGCTGAACGTCAGCAGCCGCGGCAGATGTTGTTGATGCTGCGATAGACGGCATCGTCGTCCTGCCGCATCTGGCGCAGCGTCTCGAGTGTGTTGTTCTCGGCCGCGGCAGGTGCCGGCTTGTGTTTCGCTGCCAGCTCGTCCTCCTGACGCTTGTAGCAGGCCTCGCGCTCCGGCTTGGCCTGGATGAAGCGGCAGTTTTGCTCAACGGCCGCGGCCGGAGCGGTTGAGATCGCGAGAGCGGCGAGGGCAGGCAGGGCGAATTTCACGACGATCGAATCCATGGCGGCCCTTCTCTCAGGTTCGCCATTCCCAAGCAACCATCTTGCGCCAGGCCTGTAGCCCGGATGGAGCGAAGCGCAATCCGGGACCAGGTCCCCGCATTCCGCTGCGCTGCATGCGGGCTACGGCACCGCCATCTACAGCGACGGCGCCAGCGACGTTCTCAGCAGTGTCAGCAGCGCCTGCACTGCAGCCGCATTGCGCCGCCGTTCGGGGATCGCGGCTTTTACCCATAGCTCCGGAATCGGAAAGTCGCGCAGCACCGGCTTCAGCATGCCGTCGCGCAGCGCATCCGCCACGAGGTAATGCGAGATCAGCGCGATGCCGTTGCCGGCGATGGCGCTGCGCGCCAGCACGTGGCCTTCGTTGGAGGAGAGCAGCGGGCTGACCTGGATGCTGATGCGGCCGCGCGGTCCGTCGAAGACCCACTCGGGTCCGGTCGGCAGGAAGCTGAGGCAGCGATGCTCGACCAGATCGCGCGGATGCTTTGGCGTACCGTGTTTCTTCAAATAGGCCGGCGAGGCGCAGAGCAACCGCTTCAGCGCGCACAGCGGCTCATCGACCACGCCGCCGAACGAATGCGGAAAAGCGCCGATGGCGATGTCAAAGCCTTCGGTCACCGGATCGACCGGCCGATCGATCAGCACGATATCGAGCTTGAGCTTCGGGTTCTGGGTCTGGAACGCGCTGAAGGCATCGGCGAGGCGTGCCACCGTCAGCGAGGTCGGGGCCTTGATGCGGAGGTGATCGACGAGATCGTGGCCCTTCTCGCCCATGCGCGAGAGCAGATCGGTGGCGTCAGTCACCACGCCGCGTGCGCGATGCACATAGCGCTGTCCGGCTTCGGTCAGCCGCAATTGCCGGGTCGAGCGGTGAAACAGCTGCGTGCCGATCCGCGCCTCCAGCTGCGTGACGCGCTTGGCGACCACCGAGGTCGAGACGTCAAGCTTTCGCGCCGCGGCGGAGAAGCCGGCCGCATCCGCGGTGGCGAGGAAGGCCTGCAGGTTCACCAGGATGTCCATCTCGACCTTTCTCGATTCGCGTAAGCTGATCGCGTATTTTGGTGGATTGTAGCTCGCGGCGCGTTAATTCATAGTCGCCCCAAGCAAAGGAAATCCGGGAAGGGACGCGCCATGCGGGCCACGACGATCGAAGAACCGGCACGCCAGGTGCCGCTCTACGGCGAATATGAAGTCGTCGTGCTCGGCGGCGGTCCCGCCGGCATCGTCGCGGCGGCCTCAGCTGCGCGGGCCGGACGGAAGACGCTGCTGATCGAGCGCTATGGCTTTCTCGGCGGCATGGGAACGGCGGCCGGCGTCACCAATTTCTGCGGGCTGCATGGCAATGTCCATGGCGAGCACCGGCGGCTCGTACAGGGCATGGCGTCCGAGCTGCTGGCGCGGATCGATCGGCTGGGTGGCCTCAACACGCCGCATCTGATCCTCGGCAAGGTGTTCGCCCAGGCCTACGACACCGCCGCCTACAAGATCGCGGCCGACGAGCTGCTCGCCAGCCACAGGGTTCACATCCTCTTTCACGCGCTCGGCGCCGGCGTCGTGATGGGCGACAACAGCCGTATCGACGTGCTGCTCGTCGAGACCAAGGCCGGCCGCCAAGCGGTGCGATCGGAGATCTTCATCGACTGCTCCGGCGACGGCGACCTCGCGGTGTGGGCCGGCGCGCCGTTCGAGATCGGCGACGAACACGGCCATCCGCTCTATCCCTCCATGATGCTGCGTCTCAACGGCATCGATCCCGCCAAGGCGGGTGACGCCTGGCGTACCATCCCGCAATTGATGGAGAAGGCGACCGCGGCCGGCACCCACAAATTTCCTCGGAAAAGCGCGATCGTGCGGCCGCAGAAATCCGGCATCGAATGGCGGGTCAACTTCACCCAAGTCGCGCGCGAGGACGGCTACGCCATCAACGGCGTCGAGCCCGACGATCTCACCCGCGGCGAGATCGAGGGCCGCAAGCAGGCGCTCGCCGCCTACGAGTTTTTGCGCAGCACGGTGCCGGGCTTTGAAAAGTCCTACATCGTCGATTTGCCGCCGCAGCTCGGCATCCGCGAGACCCGCCGCATCACGGGCGGCTACCAGCTCAGCGGCGAGGACGTGCTCGGCTGTGCCTCGTTTACGGATTCCATCGGCGTCAATGGCTGGCCAATCGAGGCCCATGTTCCCGGCGATGTCGTCTTCACCTTCCCGCCGATCCCGGAATCGCGTGGCTATAACGAGTTGCCCTACCGGATGCTGGTGCCTGATGGGGTCGACAATCTGCTGGTCGCCGGCCGCTGCGCCTCCATGACCCATGAGGGCCAGTCGGCGGCGCGGGTCTCCGGTGCCTGTTTTGCGATGGGGGAGGCTGCCGGTTCCGCCGCCGCGCTGGCGCTCTCCGGAAACCGGATCCCGCGCGAAATCCCCATTGAAAAGTTGCAGGAAACGTTGAAACAACAGGGCGCCTTCATCGGCCGGGACCAGGCGGTGCCTGAAGGTTTGTGACGGGCTTGCAACAGAACGACCGAGACAACGACGGCGGAGGAAACGGGATGATCGGGATGGTGCGGCTCGCGCTTGCGGGCCTTCTGGCGATCACGGCGATGGGCACGGCGCGGGCCGAGGATGCGCTGAAGGCCAGGATCGGCGTGCTGCGCCTGTCGTCCTCCGCGCCTGTTTTCATCGCGCAGGACAAGGGTTATTTCCGCGAGGCCGGCCTCGATGTCGAGCTGAAGTTCTTCGACGCGGCGCAGCCGATTGCGGTCGCGACCACCTCGGGCGACGTCGACTTCGGCATCACCGCTTTCACCGCCGGTCTCTACAACCTCGCCGGCAAGGGGACGCTGAAGGTGATCGGCGGCATGAGCCGCGAGAAAGCCGGCTACCCCCTGATCGGCTATTTCGCCAGCAACAACGCCTACGCGGCCGGATTGAAGACGCCGAAGGACCTCGCGGGAAAACGCGTGGCGATGACGCAGGTCGGATCGAGCTTTCACTATTCGCTCGGCCTGCTCGCCGACAAATACGGCTTCAAGCTCGGGGACGTGAAGATCGTGCCGCTGCAATCGCTGTCGAATGCGGCCGCCGCGCTGAAGGGCGAGACCGTCGATGCGGCGCTGCTTCCTATTTCCACCGCGCGAAAGCTGATGGACGAGGGCGGCGCGAAGTTCCTGGGCTGGGTCGGCGACGAGACGCCCTGGCAATTGGGCGCGGTGTTCGCCTCGCCGAAGACGCTGACCAACAAGGCGTTGGTGACAAAGCTGCTCGGCGCGCTCGCTAAGGCCGACCGCGAATATCACGACGTCATCCTCGCCGCGATGAAGGACGGCGTCGCGCCCATCAACGACAAGACGAAACCGCTCCTGGAGATCATCGCGAAATACACCAACCTGCCGGTGGAGCAGGTGGTCGGCAATTGCGCCTATATCGATCCCGACGGCAAGCTCGACGTGAAGAATGTCGACAACCAGATCAAATGGCTGCAGGAGCAGGGCTTTGCCGACAAAGGCTTTGACGCGGAAGCGATCATCGCCAAGGACTACGTGAAGGCGGATTGAGAGCAGAAACCAGTTCATGGACCTGATCGCCAGCCACATCACCCACCGCTTCGGCGATCTCGCCGTGCTCGACGATGTCTCCTTCACCGTCGGCGCCGGCGAGGTGGTGGCGATCGTGGGGCCTTCCGGCTGCGGCAAGAGCACGCTGCTGTCGATCCTCGGCGGACTGTTGCAGCCGACCTCCGGCGCGCCCGAGCTCCGGGGCTCGCCGCCGGCGGACAGCCTCAATCCGCTGACCTTCGTGTTCCAGGACTTTGCGCTGCTGCCCTGGGCGACGGTGGAGGAGAATGTCGAATTCCCGCTGCTGCACACCCAGCTTTCGGCCGTGCAGCGACGCGCGCTGGTCGAGGACGCCCTGCGCCGCACGACGTTGACTGATTTCCGCAAAGCCTATCCGAAACAGCTTTCCGGCGGCATGCGGCAGCGCGTCGGCATTTCGCGCGCGCTCGCGGTCAAGCCCGCCATCCTGCTGATGGACGAGCCGCTGTCGGCGCTGGATTCGCAGACCCGCGAGCTCTTGATGGAAGACTTCGTCCGCCTGCTCGCCGATGGCGGTATGGGCGCGGTTTACGTCACCCACAATCTCGAAGAGGCGGCGCGGCTCGCCGACCGCATCGTGGTGCTGTCGCGCAGGCCCGGCCGCATCCGCGAGGTCGTGACCGTGCCGATGACGCGCGCGGCGCGCGGGGAGGCTGAAGCGCGCGAAAAACTGCTAGCGCTGCAGAACCAGATCTGGTCGCTGATCCGCAACGAGGCGATCGATGCCGAGCGCGAGGTCCAGCATGCTTGATCGCGCGCCGGCCGAAATTGCGAAAGACGCTGCCACCCGGCGCGTCCGCTTCCGCGGCGCCGGCTTCGTGCCGGCCTCGAGCCGCTACGGCGGCTGGATCGCGCTCGCCATCGTCATCGCGATCTGGCAGGCCGCGGGCAGTGCCGGCCTCGTCAATGCGCTGTTTCTGCCGACACCCGCCGCAATTGTCCGTGCGATCTATCAGCTCGCGATCTCCGGGGCGCTCTGGCAGCATCTGTCGGCCTCGCTGCTGCGTATCGGCGTAGGCTGGCTGCTCGGCACGGCGGCGGGCGTCGCTGTGGGCTTTGCCATCGGCCTGTCCAGGCTGGCGCGCAGCGTCGGCATCACCTTCATCTCGGCGCTGTTCCCGATCCCGAAGATCGCGCTGCTGCCGCTACTCATTCTCTGGCTCGGCATCGGCGAAGAGCCGAAGATCGCGACGATTGCGCTTGGCGTCTTCTTCTCGACCGCGATCTCGGTCTATAGCGGTGTCGATGCGGTGCCGCGAAACCTCATCCGCATGGCGCAGAGCTTCAACGTCCCCTTCGCGACCATCGTGCGCAAAGTGATCTGGCCGGGCGCACTGCCCGCGATCCTCGCCGGCTTCCGCATCACGGCCTCTGTCGCGCTGCTCCTCGTCGTCAGCGCCGAGATGATCGGCGCCCAATACGGCATCGGCGCCTTCGTGCTGCAGGCCGGCAATCTCATGCAGACCGATCAGCTGCTCGCGGGCGTCGTGATCCTGTCGGTGTTCGGCCTCGCGGTCGGCAAGCTGATCGGCTGGCTGGAGGTGCGGTTGCTGCACTGGCGGTAGCGGCAATCCGCGCTGCCACCTCTTCTGTTTCCGCGTGTGCCGAACGAAGATGGTGGATTACGCCTTCGGCTAATCCACCCTACGAGAGTCTCACGCGTTGCCGCGATCTTCCCTGAACAGATCCAGCTTCTGCTGCACCGGCCGGTCCGAGAAGCTGAACAGCACCGCATCCTCATCCGCCTCATGCGTGACCCAGTGCCAGCTCGGCACCACGAACAGATCGCGAGGGCCCCATTCGAACACGGCGTCGCCGATACGGCTGCGGCCACGGCCCTCGATCGGGCAGAACACGGTCGCGTCGGTTGCGCGATAGCGCGCGGTCTTGAAACCCTTCGGCAGCAGCTGGATGAAGGTGCCGATGGTCGGCATCGCGAAATCGCCGGTCTCGGGGTTGCTGAATTTCAACTTCAGCCCGTGGCAGGCGTCCCACTCCTGGCTCGTTCGAGCCTTCTCCAGTGCCTCACGCGTGTAGGCATAGGGATAGCTGAAGATCGGCGAGGTCTTCGAGCTCCGCTTTACATCGACCGGCAGCAGATTGTGGCCGTAGCGCGCAAAGCTGTCGCCCGCGGGTTTTGTGATCTTCTGCTGGTCCTCTTTCGATCCTTCCGCGAAGGAGCAGTCGAAGAACTGCACCAGCGGAATATCGAGCCCGTCGAGCCAGAACATCGGCTCGTTGGTTTCGTTGGAATGATCGTGCCAGGTCATCGATGGCGTGATGATGAAATCGCCAGGCTCCATCGCGGTGCGCTCGCCGTCGACCGCGGTGTGGGCGCCCCTGCCTTCGAGCACGAAGCGCAGCGCCGACTGGCTGTGCCGGTGCGCCGGTGCGACGTCGCCGGGCACCACCATCTGCACGCCGGCATAGAGCGAGGTCGTGATCTTGGACTGGCCGCGCAGGCCGGGATTCTCCAGCACCAGCACGCGGCGCTCGGCCTCCTTGGCGGTGATCAGCTTGCCGGCCTCCGTCATGTAATCGCGGATGACGTCGAACTTCCAGAGGTGCGGGCGGCAGGCGCTCTTCGGTTCCGGCGTGATCAGATCGCTCATCACCGTCCACAGCGCGGTGAGGTTTTCGCCGTCGATCTTCTTGTAGAAGGCCTCGCGTTCCGGCGTCTTGGTCACGGCTTCCATGGCGGCGCTCCCGTTCGTTTTGTTGATTGACAGTATACTGACGATCTAGGTAGCGTCAATGCGAGGGACGGCGTACAAGGCCCCAAATGACCGAGGATAGAGGGAGGGTCCCAATGAAGCTGCACGGCTATTTCCGCTCCGGCGCCGCCTATCGGGTGCGGATCGCGCTGAACCTCAAGGGCCTCAAGGCCGCGCATCTGCCGCATCATTTGCGCAAGGGCGAGCAATGCGCGCCCGCCTATCTCGCCATCAATCCGCAAGGCCTGGTGCCGGCGCTGGAAAACGATGGCGGTGCGGTGCTGACCCAATCGGTCGCTATCATCGAATGGCTTAATGAGACGCACCCCAATCCGCCGCTGCTGCCAAAGGATCCACTGCAGCGCGCCAAGGTGCGGGCGTTTGCGCTGGCGATCGCCTGCGACACCCATCCGGTGCAGAACCTGAAGGTGTTGGCGCGGCTGCGCGAGCTCGGCCTGCCCGAGGAGAAGGTTCAGGACTGGGCCGCCTGGGTCAATCGCGAAGGGCTGTCGGCCTGCGAGACGCTGATCAAGGACGAGCCCGGCCCGTTCTGCTTCGGCAATGCCCCGACGCTGGCCGATCTCTGCCTGGTGCCGCAGCTCGCCAACGCGCGCCGCTTCGGCGTCGATGTCTCGGCCTATCCGCGCCTGCTCAAGGCCGAGGCCGCCGCGAAGGCGCTGCCGGCGTTTGCCGATGCCGCGCCGGAGAAGCAGCCCGATGCCGAGTAAGCCATCCGCTCCGATCACGATCGACGCCGTCTATGCCGCGCCGGGCTATCTGTTCCGGCGCATGCAGCAGATCGCGGTTTCGATCTTCATGGAGGAGTGCAAGGCGTTCGACCTGACCCCGGTGCAATATGCGGCGCTGATCGCGATCCACACCCATCCCGGCATCGACGCGACGCGGCTGTCGGCGGTGATCGCGTTCGACCGCTCCACGCTCGGCAGCGTGATCGAGCGGCTGCAGGCCAAGGATTTCGTCGAGCGCAAGCCGGCTCCGGAAGACAAGCGGATCAAGCTGCTCTACCTGACCAAGTCAGGCGCCGCGATCCTGCGCGAGATCATCCCCGCCGTCGAGCGCGCCCAGGCGCGGATGCTGGAGCCGCTGAAGCCCGCCGACCGCAAGACGCTGATGGGGCTGATGTCGCAGCTCGTCGATCTCAACAACGAAGCCTCGCGCGTGCCACTGCGGGCCGAGGACGCGCTGGAGCATCTGGGCAAGGCTGGGTGAGGGGCGAGACGAAACAGCCGCGCAGAACTCAACAGTCGTCCCGGACAAGCGTCAGCGCAGATCCGGGACTCATACGCCGCAGCAGGAGCTTGGCGAGGACTCGGAGTTACCAGTTAGCGCCACAACCACTCTCTGTGGTTATGGATCCCCGCGTTCGCGGGGATGACACCGAGATGTTGGCGACTGTGTGCGTGCCTTACGGTTCTCGCCTCACATCCTCAGCAACGCCTGCCGATCGATCTTCCCCGTGCCGGTCTTCGGCAGCTCGTCGGTGAAGATCACTTCGCGCGGATATTTGTAGGGCAGCAGCTTGCCCTTCACATAGTCCTGCAGCCGCCGCGTCGCGTCGCCCTGGTTGACCGTGCGGTTGTTCATCACCACCACGGCCTTCAGCGTCATGCGGCGGTCCGGCAGCTCGGCGGCGAACACCGCGCATTCGCGGATCTCGGGGTGGTCGGCGAGACAGAGCTCGACCTCGAGCGGATAGACCCATTGGCCGGAGATCTTGATGAGATCGTCGGCGCGACCGCGGAAGAAGTGGAAGCCGTCGGCATCCCTGACGAAACGATCGCCGGTGTAGATCCAGCCGCCCTCGCGGATGGTCTCGGCGGATTTGTCCGGCCGGTTCCAGTACAGCGGCGTGTTGGAATCGCCGCGCACCCACAAAATGCCTTCCTCGTTGTCGGCGACGTCGCGGCCGTCCTTGTCGCGCAGCGCGACCTCGTAGCCGGGCACGCGCAGGCCTGCGGCACCGAGCTTCTTCTGCTCGGGCGTGTTGGAGAGATAGATGTGCAGCACTTCGGTCGAGCCGAGGCCTTCGACGATCTCGAGGCCGGTGAGCGTCTTCCAGCCGTTGAAGACCTCCGCCGAGAGCACCTCGGCGGCGGAGAGCGCCATGCGCAATGACGAGAAGTTCGTCTTGTCTGCGCCTTCGGCCTTGGTCAGCGACGTGTAGAGCGTCGGCAGGCCGAAGAAGACCGTCGGCTTGTACTGCTCGATCGCGGCGAAGATCGACGCGGGCTTCGGCTGGCCCGGCAGCAGCAGCGTCGCAGCTCCCGCCGAGAACGGGAAGGTGACGGAATTACCGAAGCCATAGGCGAAGAAGATCTTCGGCACCGAGAAGCAGATGTCGTCAGGAGTCAGCTTCAGCACGCTCCGCGCAAAGGCGGCCTCGCTATAGGCCATGTCGTGCTGGAGATGCACGATGCCCTTGGGCCGGCCGGTCGAGCCGGACGAGTACATCCAGAACGCCATCTCGTTGCGATGCGTGGGGGCTTCGGCCAACTCGGCCGGGAATTGTGCGAGCCAGTCTGCTGCCGCAAGCGCCTTCGGCGCCGCGTGGTCGCGCGCCTCGCCATTGACGATGATCAGCGTATCCAGCTTCGTGTCCTTGCAAGCCTCCGCATTGAAGCGCGAGCAGAACTCCGACTCCGCCACCGCAACTTCAGCCCCGGAATCGGCGAGATAGAATTGCAGCAGGTCCGGCGGCGTCAGCGTGTTGATCAGGAGCGGCACGAAGCCGGCGCGCACCGCGCCGAAGAACGCGGCCGGATAGGCGGGTGTATCGTCGAGGAACAGCAGCACGCGGTCGCCGCGCTTCAGGCCAAGCGATGCAAAGCCGTTGCCCCAGCGGCAAGCCTCATCGCAGAGCTCGGCATAGGTCCGCGTGCCCGCGGGACCGATCAGTACGAGCTTGTCGCCCCGGCCTTTGCCGAGATTGTCGAACAGCACGCGGCTGGCGTTGTAGGTTTCCGGAACGGCAAAGCCGATCTCGCGTGCCCCCGCGCTGTCGGCGGGCACCTGGTCGCTGATTTCGTTGCTCATGCCTCGTCTCCGCCGTTCTTGGCCGCCTCGTAGCGGGCCATGAAGGCCGGCGACATCGCGCGCAGCCGGGAATCGTCGATGCGGCCGGAGCGAGTGATGTAGCTGTAGGCGAAGTCCATCAGGTCGAGCTGCATGTGCTGGGCGAAATGCTCGTACCAGAACGCCGAGGTGCGCGCGGCATTGACGAGCTTTTGCACCACCGGTTTTCGCGCGGCCTGGTAGCGATGCAGCGCGGTGGCAAGATGCGCATCCGATTCCAGCGCCTTGACCAGCGCAATGGCGTCCTCGATCGCAAGCCGCGTGCCCGAGCCGATCGAGAAATGCGCGGAATGCAGGGCATCGCCGAGCAGCACCATGTTCTTGAACGACCAATGCTCGTTCCAGACCCAGGGAAAGTTGCGCCAGACCGATTTGTTGGAGACCAGGCAATGGCCGCCGAGCGTGTCGGCGAACACCTCTTCGCAGACGCCCTTGGACTGCTCGACGTCCTTGTAGGCAAAGCCGTAGGCCTGCCAGGTCGCGTGGTCGCATTCGACCAGGAAGGTGCTCATCGCCGGCGAGTAGCGGTAGTGATGGGCGTTGAAGGCGCCGCGGTCGGTCTTCACGAAGGTCTGCGACAGCGTCTCGAACCGCTTCGAGGTGCCGTACCAGACGAACTTGTTGGAGGAGTAGGACAGCGAGGTGCCGAAATCGCCCTCATAGGCGCGGCGCACCAGCGAATTCAGCCCGTCCGCGGCGACGATCAGATCGTGCCCATTGAGCTGGTCGATGGCGTGGATCGGCGTATCGAAGCGCGGCGTGACGCCGACGTCGAGCGCGCGCTGCTGCAGGAAGCGCAGCAGCTCGAGCCGCCCGATCGAGGAGAAGCCGACGCCGTCGATGGCGACGCTGTCGCCGCCGAGGTTCAGCGTGATGTTCTCCCAGCTCTCCATGTGCGGCGCGATCGCGTCGACCGTCTCGGGGTCGTCGGCGCGCAGGAATTCCAGCGCCTGGTCGGAGAACACGACGCCAAAGCCCCAGGTCGCGTCGGCCGGGTTCTGTTCGAACAGGTCGACCTGATCCTCGGGGTGACGCTTCTTCCAGAGATAGGCGAAGTAGAGCCCACCGGGCCCCCCGCCAATCACGGCGATCCGCAACGTCTGCCTCCCTAATTGACAGTATACTTACTATCTAGGGGTAGACTAATGTGCTCCGGCGTCCCGCGCCAGCGGAATTATCGGTCAGGCGCGGGCGTGTCGAAGCTCACCTTCGGGCACGCGTTTTACGCGCGTCCGAAACCGTCAGGTTCGAATCATAGCCAAACCGCGCCGGCTTGGCCATCCGCCCGTTCAGACGCAGCGCTTCACGTAGACGCCGTTGACCAGCACCCGGGTGCAGCGGACGACCGGAACCGGCTTGCGGACCACGACGGCCGCGTTCGGCCCGGCGCAACCGGCGCGATAGACGCCACGGGCGCACACCACCGCATTGGCGCCGGTGGACTCGAGGATCATGGTCGCTCCGAAGGCGAGGAGCGCAGAAGCAACGAGCAGCAATGAACGCATGTTGTCCTCCCGTCTTGTCGTGATCGAAATCGGATATCTGCAAAGGTTTGTCGTTTCAGGCGTGCGAAATTCATTCTTCGCACGCCGTCCATCATGGCGCGCGCCTTAGCGAACGGCGAAGGGCGCCAGCACGTCCCTGCACGCCGGCGACAGCGATGCAGCATTGTTGGCGAGGCATTGCATGATGCGGCCGGCCCCGACCTCGACGCCGGCACAGATCGTGCGGATGTCCGCGCCGCAGGCTGATCGCGCCACGAAAAGCTCCTCGCGCGGCCGCATCGGGCGCAGCACGAGCACGGTGGGCGCTGCGGCAGGCGCTGCTGCCGCTCCCGCCGCCGGCGGGGTGGTCGTTGCCGCGCCGCCGGATGCCGCGCCCAGCGCACTCTGGCAGGACGGTGAGACCTTGGCCTTGTTCTTCTCCAGGCATTCGAGCGCGGGGGCGCCGCCCGGTGGCACGCTGGCGCAGACTTTGGGATAATCCGAGCGGCAGGCGCTCTTGATCGCGGCGACCTGCGCGCTGCTCGGTTGCTTGGCGGCAGCGGCCTTCGGCGCTGGTGCGGGGGCCGGCTTTGTAGCGGGAGCCGATTCAGCCTTGGGCGCGGCAGGAGCCGGCGTCGGCTCCGCTTTGGGGGCCGCTTCGGTCTTCGGCGCGGCGGGAGCAGCTTCGGGCTTCGCAGCCGCGGGCGGCGCAATCGCGCGAACCGCGGTCTGGCATCCGCCCGAGAGGCTCGACATGTTCTTCTGCAGACATTGAAACGCTTCGGTGCCGCCGGGCGTCACGCTCGAGCAGTGCGCCATGAAGTCGGAGCGGCACGCGGAGCGGATGGCGCTCTTCTGCGCCTCGGTGGGCGCTTGCGCGAATGCGCCTGCTGCAGTTGCGAAAAGTGCCGCCGCCAGCAACGCCGTGCGCGTTGAGACATGTTTCAACGTGTTGAACATTGGGATGAATTCCTGCCCTGTCGATATTGTTCGACGCTCAATCAAAGTCGCGCAATCGCAATCGTCGCGAGTGATGCCTCGCGAGCGATATCATTGGCCGCTTCGGTCGCTACCGCAAGTAGATTATGCCGGCGCGAATGCGGTGTGCCGACGACGTCAGAGTCTGATCATGCGCTTGCCGCGGTTCTCGCCCGCAAGCAATCCGATCAGCGCCATCGGCGTGTTCTGCAATCCGTCGATGATGTCTTCCTGCACCTTCAGCTTGCCGGATTTGACCCAGGCCTGGAGATCGGCGAGCGCGCGCGGGCTCTCCTTCATGTAATCCATCACGATGAAGCCCTGCATGACGAGCCGCTTCACCACGATCAGGCCAGGCACACCGCGTGGACCATGCGCCGATGGTGCGCCGTCATATTGCGAGATCGCGCCGCAGCAGGCGATGCGGCCGTAATTGTTCATCTGCGGCAGGCAGGCCTCGAGAATGTCGCCGCCGACATTGTCGAAATAGACGTCGATGCCCTTCGGAGCTGCCGCGCGCAACGCCTTGAACACCGCGCCGTCCTTGTAGTCGACGGCGGCATCGAAGCCGAGCTCGGAGGTGAGCCAGTTGCACTTGTCCGCGCCGCCGGCGATGCCGATGACACGGCACCCTTTGATCTTGGCGATCTGTCCGACGATCGAGCCGACCGAGCCCGCCGCCGCGGAAACCACCACCGTCTCGCCCTCCCTCGGCTTGCCGATCTCCAGCAGGCCGAAATAGGCGGTGAGGCCGGCGATGCCGAACACGCTGAGCAGATGCGTCATCGGCTCGAGCTTCGGCATCTTGGTGAGATGCTTCGCCGGCACCGCCGCATATTCCTGCCAGCCGGTGTCGCCGAACACGATGTCGCCCGCAGCCAGGCCCTCGGCCTTCGAGCTGACGACCTCGGCAATGGCGCCGCCAGCCATCACGCTGTTGGCTTCGACCGCTGAACGATAGGTGGCGCCGTGCATCCAGGCGCGGTTGGCGGCGTCGAGCGAGATGTAACGTACACGCAGCAAGGCCTCGCCGTCTTTCGGTTCCGGCACCGCGCCGTCCACCATCTTGAAATGCTCCGGGCCGAGCTTGCCGCTGGGCTTTTCGACCAGCAGGATTTGGCGATTGACGTTGCCGCTCATGGCGTTTCCCTCTCTGATTGTCTTGACGATTATTGATGCAGCCGCCGCAAACAAAAGGTGCAGGCCGCATGCGTTGTGCGCTGCGTGAAGGCTAGAGCGCGGCGTTCCATTTCACAACGGGAACATCCTGAAAACGCGATCACACGCAAAGCGTGTTGCGTCGCTGTCGTATCTGCGACATCATGAAGCGCCGGTGTACGTGGGGGTAAGCGATGTCGAACAGGTTTACGCAATACATCTTGGCCGCGATGGTGCTGGGCATCGTCATGGGCACGGCGATCTACAATTTCCTGCCCGACACGCGCGCCGAATGGGCCTCCGCCATCAACCTGATCGCCATGATGTTCCTGCGCCTGATCAAGATGATCATCGCGCCGCTGGTGTTCGCGACCCTGGTCGGCGGCATTGCGCATATGGGCTCGGGCTCCAAGCTCGGCCGCATCTTCGCCAAGACCATGGGCTGGTTCATCAGCGCCTCCTTCGTCTCGCTGCTGCTCGGCCTCGTGATGGTGAACCTGCTGCAGCCCGGCGCGAACTTCCCGGGCACGCTGCCCCAGGCCGGGCAATCGACCGGCCTGCCGGTGTCGGCCTTCTCGATCGAGAAATTCCTCACCCATCTGATCCCGACCTCGATCGCGGACGCGATGGCGCAGAACGAGATCCTGCAGATCGTGATCTTCGCGGTGTTCTTCTCGGTGGCGATGGGCTCCATGCCCGAACGTTCGAAGCCGATCCTCGCGATGATCGACGACGTCGGCCATATCATGCTCAAGGTCACGAGCTATGTGATGCTGTTCGCGCCGCTCGCGGTGTGGGCCGCCATCACCGCGACGGTCGCCAAGAACGGCCTTGCCGTGCTCTGGAAGCTCGTCGTGTTCATGGGCGGCTTCTATCTCTCGCTGATGATCCTGTGGGCCATCCTGGTCGTGGTCGGCTTCATCGTGATCGGGCCACGCTACAGCCATCTGCTGAAGCTGGTGCGCGAGCCGCTGATGATCGCATTCTCGACCGCGAGCTCGGAAGCGGCCTATCCGAAGACGCTCGAAGCGCTCAACCGCTTCGGCGCCTCGTCGCGGATCTCGAGCTTCGTGCTGCCGCTGGGCTATTCCTTCAATCTCGACGGCACGATGATGTACTGCACCTTCGCGGCCGTCTTCATCGCGCAGAGCTATCACATCGACATGTCGCTCGGCACCCAGCTCGCGATGCTGGCGACGCTGATGATCACCTCGAAGGGCGTCGCCGGCGTGCCGCGCGCCTCGCTCGTCGTGATCGCCTCGACCTTGGCGCAGTTCAACATTCCCGAGGCGGGGCTCTTGATGATCATGGGCATCGACACTTTCCTCGACATGGGCCGCAGCGCCACCAACGTGATCGGCAACACGCTGGCGACCTCGGTCGTGGCCAAATGGGAAGGCGAGCTCGGGCCTGAACATGCGATGGGACCCGGCGATGCCGTGCCTGACGACATGATTCCCGGCGAGGTGCCCGCGATGGCAGGCCATGGGTAGGAGCGAACCATGGGCCAGATCTTGGCGAGGTCGCTGACCTCAGGCTGCTTGTTGCTTGCGATGTCCTTGTTCGGGACGTCGGCGTTCGCCCAGACCGCCGGCGAAGGGCTCAGCCCGACGCTGGCGGCCGTCAAGAAGGCGCACACCGTGCGGCTCGGCTATCGCGAGAGCTCGCCGCCGTTCTCCTTCCTCGACCAGTCGGGCCGCCCGATCGGCTACAGCCTCGAGCTCTGCGAGGCCATCGTCGAGGAGATCGGCGTCGAGGTCGACGATCCCAATCTCAGGATCGACTACGTCAAGGTCACCTCGGACGACCGCATCGACGCCGTGCTCCAGAACAAGATCGACCTGGAATGCGGCTCGACCACCGCCAATGCCGAACGCGGCAAGCGCGTCGCCTTCTCGCCGCTGATGTTCGTCGCCGGCACCAAGCTGATGGTGCCGAAGGCATCCGGCGTCCAGTCGCTGACCGATCTGAAGGGCAAGACCATCGTGGTGACGAAAGGCACCACCAACGAACAGGCGATCCAGGCGGCAGACAAGAAATTCTCGCTGGGCCTCAACATCGTCAGCTCGCCCGACCACGAGCAATCCTACCAGATGCTCGCCGAGGGCAAGGCCGATGCGTTCGCGACCGACGACATCCTGCTCTCCGGCCTGATCGCGCGCCACAAGGCGCAGGATAAATTCCGCGTCACCGGCGATTATCTGTCCTACGATCCCTACGGCATCATGTTCCGCAAGGGCGAGCCGCAGCTCGCGGCCGTGGTCGAGCGCGCCTTCCGCAAGCTCGGCTCCAACCGCGATCTCGTCCCGCTCTACAACAAATGGTTCACCGCACGCCTCCCCACCGGCGAACGCCTGAACGTGCCGATCTCGCTGCAGCTGGAAGAAGCGTTCAAGGCGATGGACGATTCGGCGGGGGCGAATAATTAGTCCACGCTCGCGCCGCGAACTCGCTGCCTTCCCTTCTCCCCTTGTGGGAGAAGGTGGCGCGAAGCGCCGGATGAGGGGTATCTTTCCGCTCATTCGGATGAGAGTTGGACTCGCGGAGAGAACCCCTCACCCGTCTCACCGCTTCGCGGTGAGCCACCTTCTCCCACAAGGGGAGAGGGGCAGCCAGTGCTCCGCTAATTTTCCCCAAACACCCGGTCCAGCGCCGCGTCATACGTCGCCTGTACCAGCTCCGGATGCAGCTTCGCCAGCGCCTCCATCATCACGCCCGAGTTGATCTCGAGCACCCGCCACGCCCCATCGACGCGCGCCAGGTCGATTGACGCAAAGACAATGCCGATGGCGTTCGCGGCCTCGATCGCGAGGTTCGCGCAGGCCGCGCGAACCTCGCCGCCCTCCAGCAACACCGGCTGTGCGCCGGCATCGAGATTGTGCCGCCAATCCGCACCACGCTGCTTGCTGTAGACGACGAGCGGCACATCGCCGAGCAGCACCACGCGGACCTCCTCCTCGATCGCGACATAGGGTGAGAACACGAGCCCCGTGCTCATCGAGAACACTTCGGCGACCGCGCGGTCGAGTTCTGCCTCCGTCGTGACCCTGAACACCGAACGCCCCGACGTTCCCTCGTTCGGCTTCACCACCACGCCTTGCGGATTCTTCGCGAGCAGGTCCAGCATGGCTTCTCGCCACCCAGCGCCGACGACGTTGCTGCCGAGCTTCGGATTGAGGAAGAGGTCATGGGGGACACAGGGTACGCCCTGGAGCGCCAGCACCTCCGCTGCCGCCGATTTGTCGTTGGCGAGACGGTGCGCGATGGCGCTGTTGAGCCCGATGTCGTAGCCGAAGGCAAAGCGGCGCTGATCGCCCCTGTGCATCGCGATCAGCCAGCCGCCGGCGCGGACATCGACGGCGACGCCGTGGTCCGCGCAATAGCGCCTGATGGATTGGACGAAGATCCGCTCGCCGTCTGCCATGTGATTCAATCGTCCCTGTCGCCAAAAGCCGCAAAAATGCGGGAATTGGCGCCAAGCCGGGGTGATTATCAGAGCTATTCTTAATGAAATTCTCGCGAGCGCGACGGAAATTAAGTGCTGCAATCGAGCCCTCGAGGGAAAAGAAATTGCCCTCCTGGCGTGCGGGGCAGCACATTCATTAATGATGCGGCTATTTCCGCTGCAAATGCCGGTTTGATCGGCATCAATTGCACCCGAAACGAGGTTGATTATTGGTCTCAATGGCGTAGATCACACACGCGAAATCCTCCGCCATGGCAATGGTGTCCGCCCCGTTTCAGGGCCGGGCAACGCTTTTGCCCTAAAACCGCAATTATTCGGAATATCGAAAATCATGAGCGCGTTTTACCGAGAGAAGGTTCTGTCCGTTCAGCACTGGACCGACACGTTGTTCAGCTTCCGCGCCACGCGCGACACCGGCTTCCGCTTCCAGAACGGCCAGTTCGCCATGATCGGCCTCGAGATCGACGGCCGTCCGCTGCTGCGCGCCTACAGCATGGCGAGCGCCAACCACGAGGAAGAGCTCGAGTTCTTCTCGATCAAGGTGCAGGACGGCCCGCTGACCTCGCGCCTGCAGAAGATCAAGGAAGGCGACACCATCCTGGTCGGCCGCAAGGCGACCGGCACGCTGATCACCGACAACCTTCTTCCGGGCAAGCGGCTCATGCTGCTCTCGACCGGCACGGGCCTTGCGCCCTTCGCGAGCCTGATCAAGGACCCCGAAGTCTACGACCAGTTCGAATCCATCGTGCTGGTGCACGGCTGCCGCCAGGTCTCCGAGCTCGCCTATGGCGAGAAGCTGGTTGCTTCCTTGCGCGAAGACGAGCTGTTCGGCGAGCTGCTCGCGGACAAGCTGATCTACTACCCGACCGTGACCCGCGAGCCTTTCAAGAACCGCGGCCGCATCACCGACCTCATCAACTCCGAGCAGATCTTCAACGACATCGGCCAGGGCCCGCTCGACATCGCCACCGACCGCGTGATGATGTGCGGCAGCCCGGCGATGCTGGAAGAGCTGAAGGTGATGTTCGAAGGCCGCGACTTCATCGAAGGCAGCGGCAACAAGCCCGGCCATTTCGTGATCGAGAAGGCCTTCGTCGAGCGCTGAGCTCGGTTGAAGACGTGGCGTACTTGCACGCCACACTCAGCTCGTCGTCCCGGACAAGCGCGCCTCAGCGCGCGCCGATCCGGGACCCATAGCCACAGGCCGTGGTTATGCGACGACTCGGAGTGCCAGCTTTCCCAACCTCAAACTCCTGTGGTTATGGGTCCCGGGTCTGCGCTGGCGCTTGCCCGGGACGACAGCTCGGCTTTTTGCGTCGACTGTTGCTTACGCCCGCCCCTCTCCATTTCTTGCTGCACCGCAAAACCCGGCCATCCGGCTGATTGATTTGTCTTGGCCGAATTCGCTAGCCTGAAACAAGGGCCGCGTCATATCCGTATGACAGGCGAGGGCGTATCGTACCGCCTCATGCTGGCGAGAGGATCGGAATCGTGGCCGACGACACCAAGACGCAGGACGCCTCCCAACACGCATCCCCCAAACGGCTGCCGCTGGCCGAAGAGGGGATCATGGAAACCCTGCTGCTGCCATTCTCGCCGCGCTTCATCGTACTGACGATCTGCGCGGTCGTCACTGCGCTGTTGATCGGCATCGGCATCGTCGACCGCAAGATCTTCGACATCCTGCTGGTCCCGATCCTGATTTTCGGCGCGCTGACGCTGCTCGGCGTCCGCGATCTCCTGCAGAAGAGCCACGCGGTGCTGCGCAACTATCCGATTTCGGCGCATATCCGCTTCCTGCTCGAAGAGATCCGCCCCGAGATGCGGCAATATTTCTTCGAGAGCGAGAAGGACGGCATGCCGTTCTCGCGCGACACCCGCGCGGTGGTCTATCAGCGCGCCAAGATGGAGCTCGACAAGCGCCCGTTCGGCACCCAGGAGGACGTCTATCGCGAGGGCTATGAGTGGATGCATCACTCGGTCTCGCCGAAGACGCATGCCACGGAAAAATTCCGCATCGTCATCGGCGGCCCCGACTGCCCGAAGCCCTATTCGGCCTCGGTATTCAATATCTCCGCAATGAGCTTCGGCGCGCTCAGCCCCAATGCGGTGCGGGCCCTCAATGCCGGCGCGAAGAAAGGCGGTTTCGCGCACGACACTGGCGAGGGTGGCGTCAGCCCCTATCACCGCGAGATGGGCGGCGACATCATCTGGGAGATCGGCTCCGGCTATTTCGGCTGCCGTCATCTCGACGGCACGTTCGATCCCGAAGCCTTCGCGCGCGTGGCCTGCGACGACCAGATCAAGATGGTCGAGCTCAAGGTCAGCCAGGGCGCCAAGCCCGGCCATGGCGGCGTGCTGCCGGCGGCCAAGGTCTCGGAGGAGATCTCGAAGATCCGCGGCGTCGCGATGGGCGAGGATTGCATCTCGCCGGCCTCGCACCGTGCCTTCTCGACGCCCGTTGGCATGATGCAATTCATCGCCGAGATGCGGCGCCTGTCCGGCGGCAAGCCAGCCGGCTTCAAGCTGTGCATCGGCCATCCCTGGGAATTCCTGGCGATCTGCAAGGCGATGCTACAGACCGGCATCTATCCTGATTTCATCGTCGTCGACGGCAATGAGGGCGGCACCGGCGCGGCGCCGCTGGAGTTCATGGACCATCTGGGCATGCCGATGCGCGAGGGCGTCAATTTCGTCCATAACGCGCTGATCGGCATCGATGCGCGCGATCGCATCAGGATCGGTGCGTCCGGCAAGATCGCCACCGCCTTCGACATGGCGCGGGCGATGGCGATCGGCGCGGACTATTGCAACTCGGCGCGCGGCTTCATGTTCTCGCTCGGCTGCATCCAGTCGCTGAGCTGCCACACCGACCGCTGTCCGACCGGGGTTGCGACGCAAGACCCGACGCGGGCACGCGCGCTCTACGTGCCGCTCAAGATCGACCGCGTGCACAATTATCATCACGCGACGCTGCATTCGTTGACCGAGCTGATCGCCGCGGCCGGCCTCGAACATCCGCAGCAGCTGCGCCCGATCCATTTCAGCCAACGGACGTCGACGACCCAGGTGCAGTCCTTCGCCCAGCTCTATCCGGCGCTGCGCCCGGGCGAGCTGCTCGAGGGCACGGAAGACCCGCGCTTTCGCGACGCCTGGCGGATGGCGCAGGCCGACACATTCCAGCCCGCGCTGTAGGGGGCGTCCACCGCATGATACCGCCGCACCTTGCAGCGGCATAAAATCGTCGCCAATGCACCGTGCCTTTAATGTACGTGTCAGCTTCGGGTGTAGATTGTCCCTATGGACGAGCGACGCGACAAAGCCAGACACCGTGTGCTGAAGGCCGGAACGATCGAGTTCGGCGGCGGCGCGATCGACTGCACCGTTCGCAACCTGTCCGACGCCGGCGCAGCGCTCGACGTCACCAGTCCCGTCGGCATCCCCGAGCATTTCACCCTGTTCGTCCCGGCCGACGGCAAGCATCTGCCCTGCACCGTGGTCTGGCGCAAGGAAAAGCGGATCGGGGTGAGGTTCGGGTGAGGGGGGAGTTGTCACGCGCGCGTGCTGCAAGCTCAACTGTCGTGACGGATCTGCGCGCGCTTTATCCGGGACGACAGCTCACTTTGTGGTTTGCGATCGTTCAACTCACCCGGTCTCAACCTCGCTCAACCGGCTCGCCAGGATCTTGTCGATCCTTCGTCCGTCGAGATCGATCACTTCGATATGCCAGCCGCCGAAGTCAAAGGCGTCACCGGCGTCAGGCAGCGCGTTGAACTGTTGCAGCACCAGGCCCGCCACCGTGTTGTAGCGGTGAGGCGGCAATTCAACGCCGAGCAACTCGCCGAATTCGTCGACCGGCATCCAGCCGGAGATCAGCAGTGAATCGTCCGCGCGCTTGACGTAGGCCGGTTCCGGCGGGCCCTCTTCGGAATGGAACGCGCCGACGATCGATTCGAGGATGTCGGCCGTCGTCACGATGCCTTCGAAGCCGCCATATTCGTCATAGACGAGGCCGACATGCACCGGTGCAGCCTTCAGGATCGCCAGCACGTCGCGGGCATCCGCCGACGCAGGAATGCCGGGCGCCTCGCGCACCAGTGCGCGCAAATCCGGCGTACGCTCGTTCATGTAGGCGACCAGCAGGTCCTTGGCCTGGAGCACCCCGATCGGCTTGTCGCGGTCGCCGTCGGAGACCGGAAAGCGCGAATGCGGACTCTTCGCGATGATCGCCTGGATGCTCTCTGGTGCATCGTTCAGGTCGAGCTCGTTGACCTCTGTGCGCGGCGTCATAATCGCTCCGACCGGCCGGTCGCCGAGCCGCATCACGCCGGCGATCATTTCCTTTTCGCCCGACTCCAGCACGCCCGCGCTCTCGGCTTCGCTGACGAGATGATGGATCTCGTCCTCCGACACCTTCTCCTCGGCCTTGCCGCCGCGGCCGAGCAAGGTGAGGATCAGCTTGCCGGAGAGGTCGAGCAGGAACACCAGCGGCAGCGAGACCTTCGCAAGCACGTGCATGGCCGGCGCGACCCTCACCGCGATGCTTTCGGGGTCGCGTAGCGCCACCTGCTTCGGCACCAGCTCGCCGACGATCAGCGTGGCGTAGGTGATGAGCGTGACGACGATGCCGACGCCGACGATGTCGGCGACGCCGGGGGACAGGCCGAGCTCGAGCAGCCATTGCGTCAGCCGCTGTCCGAGCGTCGCGCCCGAGAACGCGCCGGAGAGCACCCCGACCAGCGTGATGCCGATCTGCACCGTCGAGAGGAACTTGCCGGGATCGGCCGCCAGTGTCAGCGCCCGCTCGGCGCCGCGCACGCCCTTGGCGGCGAGCAGCGACAGCCGGGCCGGGCGGGACGAGACCACGGCCAGCTCAGACATGGACAACAGGCCGTTGATGACGATCAGGACGACGACGATGACGAGTTCGACCGAGAGCATTGACGTTCCGAGGTAAGGGAGTGTGGCCGGACGGACGGCACATGCCTTGATATAGGTATTCTGCGAGGAAATGCCGTCAATTTTGCCGCATCTGGCGCCCGCTGGAACTGCGCCGCCGAAACGTCTGCTCCGACAAGCTCGCGCCTGGGCCCGTGGAACTACGGGACTGCCGTTGTTTAACGGGCTCTTAGTGGCCGGTGGCTAGTTTTCGACATTGCAGAAATGAATTCGGGGGACCCAGGATGCGCATCGGAAAACTTTTCGTGCTGTCGATGCTGACGGTGACGGTGTTCGCAGTCATCCTCGGTGCCGAGGTGCTGATACCGCAGACGCGCATCTTCACCAACCGCTCCGACGCGATCAAGACCGTCGATGCCTTTGGTGCGATGCTGACGGTCAGCCAGCACGTCGCTGGACTTCGTGCGCCCTACATCTCGCCGATTTTCCAGGAAGGCGTCGCGACGCAGGCCCAGAGCGAAGCGGCCGGGAAGGCTGCGAAAGCGGCCGATGCCGGCTTCGAGGCGGCAAGGCGCGTCCTCATGGTGCTCGACGACAACGCAGCGATGGTTGAAAGCCTGGATCGCGCCGCGCGACGGCTCAAGGACATCACCACGGCGGCGGATCGCGCGATGAGCGTTCCCCTGGCGGCGCGCGACAGCGCTGTCGTCAAGGGCTTCCTGCCGGCCGTCGCCGAGGTCATCACCAATATCGAGCCCATCATGAACCGGCTCGAAGGACAGGTCGTCAACGCCGATTCCTCGCTCGCCTCGCTCTTGAGCCTGGCACGGACGGCGCAGGATCTGCGCGTCTCGGCCGGCAGCCGCGCCGCCACGCTGTCGCCGGCGCTGTCCGCGCGTCGTCCGCTCGTGGCGGCCGAATTCGCGCTGATGGATCGCATGCAGGGCCGGGTGGAAGCCGACCGCGAACGCATCGAAGCCGGCATGGAGCAGCTCGGCAATCCGCCCCGCATCGCCAATGCGCTGAAGGCGGCGACGGAATTCTATTTTGGCAAAGCCGCGCCGATCGTGGACAAGGAGATGCCTGCGGCTCGGAGCGACGGCAAGTACGGCACCAACGCCGAGGAACTGGCGACCGTCATCGTCCCCGCCATCCAGATGTTCTACGGCGTGCGCGACGCCGCGCTGGCCGAAGCGGCCGAGCGCGCCTCCGCTGCGCGCAGCGGCGCATTGGCGATGCTCGCGGTGGCGGGCGTGGCGGTGCTCGCCCTGCTCGGCACGCTCGGTGCCGTGACCATGATGCTGCGCAGGCGCGTGGTGACACCGCTCGGCCGGATCGCGGACGTGATCGGCAAGCTCGCCAGCGGACAGCACGAGGTCGAGATCCCCGCGACGGGCCGCGATGACGAGATCGGCCAGGTGGCGGGCTCGCTGCAGCACTTCAAGGATTCACTGCTCGCCAAGAAGCAAGCCGAGGAGGCTGCCGCGGTCGAGGCCGATGCGAAGCTCCGGCGCAGCCAGCGCATGGACCAGATCGCGCGCGAATTCGAGGCCATGATCGGCGACGTGATCAACACGGTGTCGTCGGCGTCCTCGGAGCTCGAAGTGTCCGCGGGAACGCTGACAAGCACGGCCGATCAATCGGAGAAGGTCACCGCAACCGTTGCGGCCGCCTCCGAACAGGCTTCCACCAATGTGCAGACCGTCGCCGCGGCGGCCGAGGAGATGGCCTCGTCGGTCGACGAGATCAGCCGGCAGGTGCAGGATTCCGCGCGCATTGCCGGCGAGGCGGTGCAGCAGGCGGGGCGGACCAACGACCATGTCGGTGAGCTCGCAAGGGCTGCGGGGCGGATCGGCGACGTCGTCGAGCTCATCAGCCAGATCGCGGGCCAGACCAATCTTCTCGCCCTCAACGCCACTATCGAGGCGGCGCGTGCCGGCGAGGCAGGGCGCGGCTTCGCGGTCGTCGCCTCCGAGGTCAAGGCGCTCGCCGAGCAGACCGCCAAGGCCACCGGCGAGATCAGCCAGCAGATCGCAGGGATTCAGGCCGCGACGGACGAATCCGTCGGCGCCATCAAGGCGATCGGCGACACCATCACCCGGATGTCCGAGATCGCCTCCGCCATCGCCTCGGCGGTCGAGGAGCAGGGCGCGGCGACGCGGGAGATTTCCCGCAACGTGCAGCAGGCCGCGCGCGGCACCCAGCAGGTCTCCGCCAGCATCGTCGACGTGCAGCGCGGCGCGAGCCAAACCGGTTCGGCATCGTCCAACGTGCTGGCGTCGGCAAGGTCATTGTCGGGCGAGAGCAGCCGTCTCAAGACCGAGGTCTCCAAATTCCTGGACGCGATCCGGGCGGCCTAGGGCTTCGAGAACTATCCCCGCTGCGATGGCGACATCGCGGCGGTCCATTCTTTGAGGCGCGCGCTCAGGTCGCGCCTGAGCCGCGCTCTAGAACTCGCCGTGCAGCCGTCCTGAAAACACCGACACCGGGCCACGATCCGCGTTGTAGGCGGGATTGACGATGAGCTGGTAGTCGGCGGTGAAGGTCAGCGCCTTGTTCAGCGCATAGGCGTAATAGGTCTCCAGCACGCGTTCCCTGCGGTAGTTGAGCTGGCCGTCGCCGATCAAGGGGCCGAGGCCGCCGGCGGCGATGAAGTCGCGATGATCCTGTGACAGCGCGTTGACGGCGCCTGCGACGGCGACGACGTCGTCGGGCCGGCCCCATCTCGTTCCCTTCACCGAGACGCCGCCGGACAGGCTGCGGTCGATGTCGGTGAAGGCCATGATTTCGTTGCGGCCGTCGTTCCAGCTCCAGCGGCCGAACACGCCGACGTCGTCGGTAATGGCCTGCTCGACGTTGAAGGCGTAGCCGTATTTGATACGGCCGCGACGGGTCTGGGTGATGTCGACGCCGAACGCCGGATTATCCAGCGTCTCGCGATAGCTGCCGGAGAACGCGCTGTTGACGAAGCCGAGCGTGCGCAGCTTGCCGGGCATGCCGAACAGCGAGTATCGCGTCTCGAGCTCCATCACATATTCGCCGCGGCGGCCGATAGTCATGTCGAAATTGTTGGAATTGGAAACCGCGCCCACCAGGAAGTATCCGGCGCGCAGCGCCCACTGCTTCTGGTTCAATTCGGCGGTGGCGCCATAGCCGAGGCCGAGCTTGTCGGCGGCATAGTCGAAGGCGCCCGACGCCCAGATCGACCAGTTCATGAAGTCCTTGCGCGGATCATGCGCATAGGAATTGCCGTCGAACACGTCGACCACGGAGAATTTGCCGACCTGCAAGGTCAGGCGCGAGACGTCGACCTTGCTCGCGAGCTGAAGCTGGCCGCTGGCAAGCTCCTCCTGTTCGCCGCCGAAGCCGAAGGTGTGGCGCACGAACAGCCGCGAGGCATTGAAATGCGGATAGGGGAAGCCGGACTTCTGGGCTTCGCCGTTGGTGAAGCCCGCAGCGCCCGTCGTGTTGTTGAAACCAAAACCCTGCAGCAGCTCGGGATTGAAATAGACCTCGCCGCCATCCCATAGCCGCGCATTGAGATAGAGCGAGTTGCTCCAGGTCTGCTGGAAATCAGCCGACGGAAGCAGGCTGTTCGGTCCGGTATAGGGCGCGCGGAACGCCGGATAGCCCTGTCCCAGCACGGTCGACTGGCCGTGGATCTCCCAGCGGTTCGATTCGGTGTCGATGACGTCCGACTTTGGGTTGTAGGTCGGCACGCCCGGCCAGTCGATCTTGCGATTGAGGCCGAGCCGCAGGCTGTGAAAATCCATCGACGAGGCATATTGCCCGCCGGAGGGGAAGGTGACGTTGGCGTTCTCGAACTTGCTGTAGAGATATTCGAGCCTCGCGGTCCAATGCGGCGCGAAGGCGTACTCGGCGCCGCCGCCCGCGATCCAACCGAGCCGCGTGTGCAGCACCTTTTCTTCGATGCCGCCGTTCGGCGTCGAGAGGAAGCGCTCGCCGGTGAAGGCCGCGCCGCCGGTGGCGTAGAACAACCAGTTGCCGCTGGCGTAGCCGAGCCGCGCGCGCAGGCTCGCGACATAGTCCCAGCGTTCCTCCGCGCTAGACAGCGCGGTCGCCGCCGACGACACCACGTGGTTGGAGGGCAGATAGTTTGGAAACGAGATGTCACCTTCGACGCCAAGCAGCAGGCCCGAATTGAGGCGCCAATTGTAACCGGCCTGGACGCCGCCGGTCGCTCCGGTGAAGACGTGGTTATCGGTTGCGAAGGTGGGGTCGGTCAGCGTCGCCGATGAGGTGCCGCGGGTGACGCCGACATGCGCGCCGATATAGAGGCCGGTCCAGTCATAGACCGCTTTCAGCGCCGGCGCCTTGAGCGGCAGATCGGCGGCACGGCCGGCGGCGGGAACAGCCAGCACGCCCGAGGCGATCGCCGCGGCTGTCCGCAAGTACCTGAAACGATGGCCCCTCAACGTCACAACGCCGCCCCCACACGCGAATGGTCCCTATTCGCCGCAGCCGACATCCCTGCCGATTCGCGACGATCCTGTCATCATGTCCTTGGCCTGTTCACGCGATCTGTCGAGATGATCTCGATTCCACGCGGTTTCTTCCAAGGTTCCAGATCCTACCATGAACTCTATTGCGATTAATTCGCAATAGCAACTGGCGTAGATTGTCGCATGGAGTGGTTCGCACCGCTGTGTGACGGGACTGCAACAAATTCGAAGGGGCGCCCAAAATGAATGACCCCGCCCGGGGGGACAGCCGGGCGGGGTCGGGGCACGACACGGGGTGGATGAGGCGCCCGTGTCGGACGCAGGATCCACGTGAGATCGGCCTCAGGTATTCAATTTAGTAGCAGGTGCGAACGCGACCGACGTACTGACCGAAGGCGTTGTACTGGGCGACCCAGCCGCAGCGGTGATAGCCGTAGTAATAGGGGTCGTTGTTGGCGGCGATCGCGGAGCCGACGACGGCTGCAGTGGCGATGCCGGCACCGACACCCCAGACCCAACCGGGCTGCTTGGCTTCGGCCGAAGAGGTGGTGGACACGATGCTGCCGGTGACGGCGAGGGCAGCGAGTGCGACGGCGGCAATCTTGGTCTTGATCGACATGTGAAACTCCATCCGGGGTTGAGGCGGTCCGTTGTGGCCCGCGTGCCCAGTTTGACGGAGGCTCCCAGCGTCCGGTTCGAATGCGGCTAATCCGCTTCCGGAACGAAGCTTTTTCCTGAACAATTCCAGATGGATATGGCCTAGCCGAGAGGCCCCTTGGCGAGCCTGTTCACGTCGAAGTTATCGACCTCGCTCAGCAGCTCGCAAAAAGCACGGGCACCTTGATCGATGAGCTGCTCGCCCTTCTCGGCCACGGCCAATGTCGCGTTGCCGACCGCGCCGCTGGGGTTGAGATCCTGCGCCTGCCAGGCGAACGGGGCGGGCCGCTGCGTCGACAACCAGCGATACTGCTTTTCCAGTGCGATGCTGCTCGCGGGAAAATCCGCGACGGCATCTTTACGCACCTGATCCGGATAGCGCGCCAGCATGATCGAGGTCTCGACGGCGCCGCCATGAATGCCGTGTCGCACTTCGTCGGCCGGGAATAATTTGTCAGCACCCGACAGCCGCGACCAGGACGTCGTCACCACGAACAGTTTTTGATGCGCGCGCAGATCCTGCGCGATCAGCATCATGGCCGCGCTGTTGCCGCCATGGCTGGTGATGATGACGAGCTTCTTTATGCCGCGCCGCGCGACATCCTCGCCTAATCCGGTCCATCGCTTCAGCGCGACCTCGGTCGCCAGCGTCTGCGTGCCGGGATAATCGATATGCTCGGTGGAAATCCCGACGGGTTCAACGGGCAGGAACGTCACTGGAACGCTTTCCGGCAACAGCTCGCGCACGCGCGCCAGATAGGCGTTGGCGATCAGCACGTCGGTCGTCACAGGCAGATGCGGGCCGTGCTGCTCGGTCGCCGCCAGCGGTAGCACCGCGATCCAGCGCGACATCTGCGCGAGCGGCGCATCGGCCCAGCGGATCTCGGTCCAGTCGCGGGACGGCGTCATCGAGGTTTCTTTGCCCGAATTTGTCACGTAATTTGGGTTATCAGGGGATGCGGACCCAGCCGGCTCGCGTCCCCTGATGTCATGCGGTTCTATCGCGTTGTGTTCATATGAGCCAGACGCGTTTGGCCAAAAGCGATCGACGGAGTGCCATTATGACCCCCTTTCATCTGCGGCGAGCGTTCACGGCGGGCCTCTTCGCCGCTTTCGTCTGCGGCGTCCCGGCGTGCGCCGAAACGCTAGACAAGGTCACCTTCGGCACCAACTGGGTCGCCGAGGCCGAGCATGGCGGCTTCTTCCAGGCTGTCGCCGACGGCACCTACAAGAAATACGGCCTCGACGTCACCATCGTCCCCGGAGGGCCCAACGAGAACAACCGGATGCTCCTGATCGCCGGCAAGATCGATTTCTTCATGGCCGCGAACACGCTGATGTCGTTCGACGCGGTCGCCAACAACGTCCCCGTCATCACCATCGCCGCGATCTTCCAGAAGGATCCGCAGGTGATGCTGACGCAGCCGGATGCCAAGGTTGCGAAGCTCGAGGACCTCAAGCCGCTGACGCTATTCGTCTCCAAGGAGGGCATGGGCAGCTATTTCCAGTGGCTGAAGTCCGAATACGGTTTCAGCGAGAAGAACGTCCGTCCCTATAATTTCAATCCGCAGCCTTTCATCGCCAACCCCAAGAGCGCCATGCAGGGCTATGTCACGTCGGAGCCCTTCGCGGTGGAGAAGGCCGCCGGCTTCAAGCCCAATGTGATGCTGCTTGCCGATTACGGCTTCAGCACCTATTCGACCCTGATCGAGACCCGCCGCGACGTGGTCGAGAAGAAGCCCGACCTCGTGCAACGTTTCGTCGATGCCTCCATGATCGGCTGGTACAATTACATTTACCGCGACAATTCTGCCGGCAACGCCATGATCAAGAAGCTCAATCCGGAGATGACCGACGATCTGCTCGCCTATTCCGTCGCCAAGATGAAGGAGTACGGCATCGTCGATTCCGGCGACAGCGTGAAGAACGGCATCGGTGCAATGAGCGATGAGCGTTACACTTCCTTCTTCAACAAGATGGTCAAGGCCGGCGTCGTGAAGGCCGATCTCGACTTCCGCAAATCCTACACGCTGCGCTTCGTCAACAAGGGCGTCGGCGTCGAGCTGCGCCCGAACAAGCCGTAGCGCATGCTGGAATTGGGCACACCGGTGCGGCTGGGGCTCACCTCGCCCCGTTGGGGAGAGGTGAGGGGCGCCGCTCGACCGATTCTCATCAGAACCGGCGCGCAATGGTAGAGCGCTCAACGCCATCAGCCGTCGAGGCCAGCCTGACGGCACTCGCCGTCAGCCTGCGCGGCGTGACCAAGACCTATGACAGCGGCGTCATGGCGCTCGGCCCGTTCGATCTTGCCGTGCGCAAGGGCGAGTTCGTCTCGCTGCTGGGCCCGTCCGGTTGCGGCAAGTCGACCGCGCTGCGGATCATCGCCGGGCTCAGCGCGCCGTCGTCGGGCACCGTGCGGGTGGCGCGTCACGAGGGCGAGGTGCAGCCGGGACACGGCATCGGTTTCGTGTTCCAGGAGCCGACCTTGATGCCCTGGACCAGTGCGCGCGAGAATGTGCGGCTGCCGCTGAAGCTCGGCGGCGTTCCGAAGGCGGAAGGGCGTGCGCGTGCCGACGCTGCCCTGGCCAGCGTCGGGCTCGCCGATTTCGCGGATAGCTTTCCGCGCGAGCTCTCCGGCGGCATGAAGATGCGGGTGTCGCTGGCGCGTGCACTCGTCACCGATCCGGATATCCTTTTGATGGATGAGCCGTTCGCCGCGCTCGACGAGATCACGCGCTTCCGTCTCAACAACGATCTGCTCGCGCTGTGGCGCAGCCTCGGCAAGACCGTCATCTTCGTCACCCATTCGGTGTTCGAATCCGTCTATCTGTCGCAGCGCGTGGTGGTGATGACGGCGCGGCCGGGCCGCGTCCAGGCCGATATCCGCATCGAGACGGTCGAGCCGCGCGGCGAGGCGTTTCGCACGTCGACCGCTTACGGCGACTACTGCCGTAAGGTCTCGGGCGCGCTGGCGCCGTCCTATTCGGGGCAGTCGCTGCTATGAGCGCGCCAGTCCCGATCACGTCCAGGCCGCGCGGCGCGCAACGTGCGCGGCGCCTGGTGCTGCCCGTGATCGTATTCGCGGCCGGCCTCATCGCCTGGGAAGGGGTGGTCCGCCTCAAGGACATCCCGCCTTACGTGCTGCCCGCCCCGTCCGTCATCATCCTGACGCTGATCAAGGACTGGGCGGTGCTGTCACAATCGCTCGCGACCACGCTGTTGACCACGCTCGAAGGCTTCGTCGCGGCCAGCATCGGCGGCATCGCGCTGGCGCTGCTGTTCAACCAGTCGAAATGGGTGGAGTATTCACTATTCCCTTATGCCATCGTCCTGCAGGTGACGCCCGTCATCGCGATCGCGCCGCTGCTTCTGATCTATCTGGAACAGCAGACCGCGGTGGTGGTCTGTGCCTCCATCGTTGCCTTTTTCCCGGTGCTGTCCAACACCACGCTCGGCCTCAATTCGGTCGATCGCAACCTCGCCGGCCTGTTCCAGCTCTATGGCGCCTCGCCACAGCAGGCGCTGCGTTTCCTCAAGCTGCCCGCGGCGCTGCCCTACATTCTGGCCGGCCTGCGCATCGCCGGCGGCCTGTCGCTGATCGGCGCGGTCGTCGCCGAGATCGCGGCGGGAACGGCGGGCGCCGGCTCTGGGCTTGCCTACAGGATCGCGGAATCAGGCTACCGATTGAACATACCCCGCATGTTCGCAAGCCTGCTGCTGTTGTCGCTCGCCGGGATTGTCATCTATGGGGTGCTGGCGGTAGTTTCCCACCTCGTTTTACGGCGCTGGCATGAAAGCGCGCTTGGAAAGGAAAACTGATGGCTGCCGGTTCGATTTCGTCCGAAAAGATCGACCTTCTGATCTATGGGCCGGTGCGGCCGATCCTCGAGAACGGGTTTTCCGACCATTTCGTCGTGCACAAGGCCGAGACGCGCGGCGACCTCGAGCGGTTGACGCCGGCGATCCGGGACAAGATCCGCGGCGTCGCGGTGACCTATCACACCGTCCGCGCCGACAAGGAGTCGCTGTCGCAGCTGCCCAAGATCGAGATGGTGGCGAGCTTCGGCGTCGGCTACGACCACATCGACGCCAAATACGCCGCCGAGCACAACATCATCGTCACCAACACGCCCGACGTGCTGACCGAGGAGGTCGCCGACGTCGCGATGGGTCTGCTGATCTCGACGCTGCGCGAGTTCATCAAGGCCGACCGCTACGTGCGCTCCGGGCTGTGGCAGACCCAGAACTATCCGCTCAGCGTCGGTTCGCTGCGCGACCGCAAGGTCGGCATCGTCGGCATGGGCCGGATCGGCCAGGCCATCGCGCGCCGGCTCGATGCCTCGCTGGTGCCGGTGGTCTATCACTCGCGCAATCCGTCCAAGGACGTCTCCTACAAGCACTATCCTGATCTGATCGAGATGGCGAAAGCCGTCGACACGCTGATGGTGATCGTGCCCGGCGGCGCGGCGACGAACAAGATGATCAATGCCGAGGTGCTGAAGGCGCTCGGCCCGCGCGGCGTGCTGATCAACGTGGCGCGCGGCTCCGTAGTCGACGAGCCGGCTTTGGTGCAGGCGCTGAAATCGGGCACCATCCTCGCCGCCGGCCTCGACGTGTTCGCGGCCGAGCCGACCGTGCCGGACGAGTTCAAGACCATGCAGAACGTCGTGCTGCTGCCGCATATCGGCTCGGCCTCGGTGGTGACGCGCAACGCGATGGACCAGCTCGTGGTCGACAACCTCAAGTCATGGTTCTCAGGCAAGGCGCCGCTGACGCCGGTCGCCGAAACGCCGTTCAAGGGGCGCTGATGACAGCTCTTCGGGTCGTTGCATTCGCCGTCGCGGCCTTTTTGGCCGCGATCGGCGCCGTCGCGACCCACTTGGCTGCGATCGGCATCGCGCACGCGCAGGATGCCACGACCCTGAAGAAATCGATGCCCGGGCAATGGGAGCTCTCGACCACCGAACGCAGCAAGACCTGCGTCGTCACCCTGAAGGCCGACGCCGCGGGCCAGGGCTTCAAGCTGGAGCTCGAACCCGCCTGCAAGACCGCGCTGCCTTTCACCAAGGACATCGTCGCCTGGAACGTCAGGGGGCTCGATATCGTTCGCTTGCAGGATGCGACCGGTGAATCCGTGATCGATTTCACCGAGGTCGAGGCCGGCATCTTCGAGGGCCTGCGCCAGGGCGAGGGCGTCTACATCCTGCAGGATCTCGCCGCCGCGCGCTCGATGGCCAAGTCGATGGACCAGATGATCGGCGACTGGTCGATGGTGCGCGGCAACGGCCAGCCGATCTGCGGGCTGACGCTGACCAACACCGAGGCGAGCCCGGACAATTTCCAGGTCTTCCTCAAGCCGAAATGCGACGCGGCCATCGCGCAGTTCAACCCGACGCAATGGCGGCTCGAGCGCGGCCAGATCATCCTGATGTCGAAATCAGGCGATGTCTGGCAGTTCGAGGCCGACGACAACGCGCAATGGCGGCGCGTCCCCGACACCGCCGATCCCCTGATCATGCTGCGGCAGTAGGCGTGGACGACGTGAGTTGAACTGAGGGAGCAGCAAGCTCGCTGCGACCTCCCCGCTTGCGGGAGAGGTCGGCGCGAAGCGCCGGGTGGGGGTTTTCTCCTCTTGGGGATTGCCCCGTTGTGGAGACACCCTCTCCCCAACCCTCCCCAGCAAGCGGGGGAGGGCGCACCTGTTCCGTGGCGAGCATCGAACTACGATCTCATCGCTCTACGTCGTCGGCTTCGGCGGCGGTGCGGTGCCTTGCGCCCATTTCTCCATCTTGCCGAGCACGCCCCAGGCCGCGAGCGCCAGCGAGATCGGCATCGCGAACTGGCCGAGGCCCGGCACCGCCGACACGACGGTCCCGAGCAGCCCGGCAAGTCCTCCCGCATTGGGGCTTGCCGTCACCGACGACAGCAGCGCGGTGAGCACCGAACCGCCGATGCCGAGCGCGGTCTTCTTGCCGTCGAGCAGCTTGCCGATGGTTTCGCCGAGCGCCCCGTTGACCTGGCCGAGCACGGGCTTGCCGTCCTTGTTGAGCAGCGTGCTGAGCAGGTCGACGACCTGTTTCAGCTGGTCGACGGGGGCGGGGTTGGCCGCTGTGACTGGTCCTGGCATCGGGGCCGCCTTGTTGACGAGAGAGAACAGCCGTTCGAACAGGCTGATCGGATCGTTGGTCGTGGTTGGCAATGCGCTGCCCGGGATCGTCGCAGGCAGCGTCGTGCCGCCGGCAGGCGGCCGCAGCACTTTCGCGAGATCTTCCAGCCGGCTCAGGACGTGGGAGAGATCGGCGGTCTGCCCGGCTGTGCCCGTCTGCTGCGTCGCGCGCGTGATGGCGGCGACCGTGGCGGCGTCGAGAAGCCCGGTGTCCCTCAAGCCGTTTTGTTGCTGGAATTGCGAGACGGCAGCCCTGGTCCTCTTTCCGCTGATCCCGTCCTCGGCGAGCGGCGGATTGGCGCCGAGCTTGTTGAGCGCCTGCTGCATGAGAATGACCGTCGAGGCCGCATCGTCCTCCGGCTCGGTGCGGCCGGCGAATTGCGGGCTGCCGTCGAGCGCAATCGAGGAATCCAGCGCCATCATCGCATGCAGGATCACCGCCGTGCCGAGCTGGGAATCGACGTGATTGGTGTCGAACACATGGTCGCGCACGAACTTTCCGGCCTTTGCCTCGGGTGGCCCGTACAATGTCGAGCCGCCATAGAGATAGGGCGAATTGACGCCCTTGGCGTGATAGCCGAAGCCGTTGAACGCTTCGAGCCGGAACAGCATCCGCGCGATGCCCCAATCCTGGGCGCCGATGAAGTTCTCGACCCTGAACGCGTCCACGGCGCCGTCCACGAAGGTGGCAAACGGTCCGCGCCCTTTCGGCACGATGGTGGTCGCGCGATGCAGTGTTTCGCCGTTGCCGAGATAGGTGTCGAAATCGAAATTGGATTCGCGGTAGTGGCAGAGCGCAGTGAAGTGCCAGGGCACGCCGGTCAATCGCTCGATCTGCTGATAGGTCGCCTTGCCGTTGAGGGCCTTTCGGGCAACCGCATTCGCTTCGGTGAGGCGTCCGGGCCGGATGTCGAGACTGGCCCAATTCCGCTCATATTCGGCTTTCAAACTCTCGAATGAAATCATTGTCCGCTCCCGCAAATGGATGATCGAATCTCGTGCACGCCAAGTGAATCGCCAAGTGAACTGCCAAGTGAACCACCAAGTGAATCGGCTGGCGCGATCGGGGCGTGACGCCAGCGTGATCTCCCGTAAATCTGGCAGGTCGCCGGTCCGTCGCATGTGAAATGGCTTACAGCCTGGATGGGAAATCGGCAGCGTCGGGAAGCGACGGCCTGCCCGGGAACCGGCGCGCTCGTCCGTCCGTTAGCGAGACGACGGTCCGGCAAGGAGTCCCGCATGGCCAAGCGCATCCTCGCGATCGGCATCGAACCCGGCAGTGCCGACTACAGTGCATTCCCGCAGCTCACGCCGGAGCTCGTGCGCAACTACATCGAGGCGCAGCTGCTGCGCCTGCGCGATCTCGGCTTCGAGGTCACCAGCTGCCTGATCGATCTCGACGAGACCGCCGAGGCCGCCGTGACGGCGGCGCTGCGCGACGAGCGCTTCGACTGCATCGTGATCGGTGCCGGCCTGCGCGAACCGAAGCCGCGCCTCGTGCTGTTCGAGAAGGTGCTCAACCTCGTCCACCGCCTCGCCCCTGAGGCCGCGATCTGCTTCAACACCACGCCCGCGGATACTGCAGAGGCCGTGCTGCGCTGGGTCGAGCCGTGAGAGGAGGCAATTTGTCTGGTTCGAACCCGCCTCCGGCGCTATGATCGGTTCCCACCACAGGGGGGCGAGCATGCTTCGAGGTCTTCACATTGCAAGTTTTGGAATCGCCGCATGTCTGACGGTTGCGATGGCGATGCCGGCGTATGAGGCCGCGGCCCAGGACGCCATCGGTGGTGCGATCATCGGCGGTGTCGGCGGGGCGATCCTCGGCGGCGCGCTCGGTGGAGGCCGCGGAGCCGCAATCGGTGCCGTCGTCGGTGCCGGCACGGGCGCCGCGATCGCCTCCGAAGGCGAGCGCCGCCGCTCCGGCTACTATGCCTATCAGCACGGCTGCTACATGCAGCGGCTGGACGGCCGCTACGTCCCGGTCGATCCCAGGTATTGCTATTAAGGCCTGAAGGGGCGGGCGGGCTCTAACTTCCCGCTGTCTCCGCCATGATCTGGAGCAGCGACTCCGGCTGGATCGAGATTTGGCCCGCGAACGGCCGATCATGAGCGGTGACTGGCAGGGCGAAGGTGGCGACGCCCGTCGCAAACAGGCCCATCGCAATCGCCGATCACAAGCAATTGTCGCAGTGAACGAGACCGAGCACGAGGAGCTCTGTCGCGACCAGCGCGGTGCCTGCGAAGATAGCCTCGGCAAGCAGATAGGTGAATCCGAAGATCACCAGCGTTATCGACAGCAGCGGCACGGCGCACCTGGCCGACCGTGAACCCCGAAGGTTCTTGCGGTCCTCGAGTGCTGCCCTAATTGACAACAACGACGCCATTTGAAGGTATGAGGATGGAGCCTCGCCGTGCTACCATAACGAAGGTAGGGGCTTGGGTTGGATGGACGAAAACAAGAGCTTCAACGGCTTTCTCTCATATTGCCGGCACGATGCCGAGACTGACCCGGGAGTAGTTGAGGCCTTCGCTACGGATCTAGAACGTCGCATAAATGCGAAGCTCCTAAACACGCGGTTCGATATCTGGCGCGATATCAACAACATCCGCGTCGGCGAAAAGTGGAATCAGCAGATCGAGTCCGCGCTTTCGTGCGCGGACGTCTTTATCGTTCTAGTGTCGCCTCGCTGGATCGAGTCGACGTTCTGTCGACGGGAGTACCAATTCTTTGAAGAAAGAGTGGAATCCAAAATCGAAGTCGGTGAATACGTCGCCCCGATCTTGATCAGGTCCATCGAACGACAGAAAGATTTTTTGACAGCCGAGCAATTGGAAGTCTACGACGGTCTATTTGAGCGTCAATTCTTTAAAGCTGATGCGGTTGCTTTTATGCAGTTGAGCCCTGCTGAACGAGCCGCAAAAATAGATCTGCTCGCGGACGATATTGTTGGAATGTTGCAGCGGCTGCGTGACCCGTCGGTTACAGCCGGTCATTCAGCTACTTCGGCGCGTCGTAAGCGTCGAAGTGAGTTCGAGGGGCGATCTGAGTCTTATGCTGAGGTTGATTTCCTCCGCTCGTACGAGGTCCTTATCGATCCTGCTCGTGGTGATGCCGCGCGCGGAGTTTATGCGCAGGTCGACTTCGTCGAACGCTTGTACGTCAAAGGGCGGAAGGCCCTTATCGAATTTGGAGTAGGTCATGCGCATTTGAGCCTGAGTGGCGACGCCGCCGCAGATCTCCTCAAGTTCGACGGGTTCCGAGTAATCGATCCCGGTCGTGCCGCCTACGTTTCTCTTCGTGAGGAGCCGAAGGCATTGAGCATCGCGATAAATGCAAAGCCTGGGACTGGATTGTCCCATCTCGCGTTGCCGCCTACAGAGGGAAATTATTGGTCTCGCATTGCGACGGCTCCGCCCCATCTCGAACCTAGCAAGATCACGGCGGTGCTGAGCGTGTCGTTTTCCCCATATGGCCTTTATCTTGGCGAGAAGTCGCCTCTTTCGCAGGCTTCGAAGCGAAAAATTGAAGCGATTCTTGCCGTCGCACTCGAGAAGAACGAAAGGTTAGATCCGAGCGGTCGGATTCAGCGCTCTATCCCCATGGTTGAAAGAAAGCCGTAGTGGACAAGCAGCAACCCAGAGGCCCGCGGGCGATAGCAGAGGTGCTGGACAAGCTAATAGTCTTGGCCGAAAGCGACGCTATGGCATCATTTGTGACCTTGGCGCGTGCTGCGGGCCTCGACCCCGCTCGCGATTTTGTTGGTGCCTCCCTTCGGGATATGGATTTTCGAGGCGAGGATCTTCGCGGCTGCAATTTCTCTCGTGCTGACCTTACGGGCTCAGATTTCCGTCGCGCAAATCTGACTGGAGTTCGTTTCGACGACGCAGTTCTCACGGGCGCTATTGGCTTATCTATCCCGCCGGCCAGTTCGGAGAGCCAGGCAAGTCGTCGCTTTGGTAGTTTGGTTGCGGAAGCTGACAAAACGGAGATCGTATTGCCTCTTCTGCATTTTACCTCGACTTACGAGTTTAGGGAGATTGTCGATACCGAGGTGTTGGCTCCCGCGAGATCCGCCGACTATCCGGGTGAGGAGCTTCTCTATTTGTTTTATGGTCGACCGTCGTACCGTATGAAAGAAGAACGCACGTCTCTAACGTGGAAGATGCCAGTCTGCCTCGTGATTCGGCCTGAGGCTTTAGGCATCCCGAAGCGGATCTTCCCTTTCGATAGTGGAGCCTTCAAGAGAGGTCTTGCTCGCGATGTGTTGCATCCTGCAATGGCTATAGATGATTTTGCATTGTCACCAAGTATCGAGACGGCCGGGAAGTTTGTGAACCTTTTCTATGGATCAAACAGGAACTATTTCGAAGGAAGAATCCGAGATACGAAAATTGGAGCTCAGGGTGACTTCGAAGCGGATGCCTATCAGCAGATACGCAATTCGAGGAATCCGGACGATCGTATGTTAGCTATCGAAGTTCAACTTGCCCATGCCGTGCGAATACCAGACGCCGTTATGGCTGTCATTGTGCCGTCAGAACTTCTTGAAGCTCCCAGTGTCGCGGAGAAGTTAAAAAAATGGGATATCGATATATTGACGTACGATGGCGCGCCCGATCTGTCGCATGACAGCCAAGCTATCAATCACATCCTTGGCGACTATTTTGCCAAGAAGGGTTTTTTTCGAGCAGCGTCTTTCGGAGGGTGGTTTTCGTTCATCATCTTGAATGGTATCTCTCGTCGCCGTTTTGCTTCGTACCCGAGGTCGCGACTAATGGGATTCAGTGAAGCGCCTTAGATCAACCGCATCCCGCGCAAGCTCGCATGTCCGCCCTTGCCCACGATGATGTGGTCGTGCACGGCGATGCCGAGCGGCTTGGCGATGTCGATGATCGCTTTCGTCATCTGGATGTCGGCCTGTGACGGTGAGGGATCGCCCGAGGGGTGGTTGTGCACGAGGATCAAGGCGGTCGCCGATAATTCCAGCGCGCGCTTGATCACCTCGCGCGGATAGACCGGGGTGTGGTCGACCGTGCCGGTCTGCTGCACCTCGTCGGCGATCAGCTGGTTGCGCTTGTCGAGGAACAGCAGGCGAAACTGCTCCTTGTCGGCGAACGCCATGCTGGTGCGGCAATAGGCGATCACCTCGTTCCAGGACGACAGAGCGTTGCGGCTGTTGACCTCGCCCTTGGCGACGCGGTGCGCCGCCGCGGCAATCAGCTTGAGCTGGTGGATCGCGGACTCGCCGATGCCATCAACCTCGCGCAAGCGCGCCACCGGCGCGTGCACGACCTCGGCGAACGAGCCGAAAATCTTGATCAGCGTCTTTGCCAGCGGTTTGGTGTCGCGCCGCGGCAGCGCCGGAAACAGCGCCATCTCCAGCAGCTCGTAGTCGCTCAGTGCATCCGCCCCCGCGCTGTAGAAGCGCTCGCGCAGTCGCTCACGATGGCCGAGATAGTGCGGCGCGTCCTCAGGCTTGCTCTTGTCGCGATCGGATTTGGTGGACATCGGCCGTCAGCATCGCCGGGGCTCAGCGCTTTTGCAACCGTCAATTGCGGGGCTGCGCGCCGGTCGGCGTCGGTGCGAGCGCGGGCACCGTGATCGCCACCACCCCGGCGAGAATGAGCGCCATTCCGGCAAGACTGGACCAGGTCAAGTGCTCGCCGAGAATGGCGGTGCCGAGTGCCACGGCGAATCCTGCGCGCAGATAGCTGCCGCTGGTCGTGCCGAGCGGGCCGAGCGTGTGGATCAGGCGGAAATAGATCACCATCGCCAGGGCGGTGCAGACCACCCCGAGCGCGATCACCGCTGCGATCGCCTGCGCGGGCGGCTGCGCCAGCCGCCACGGCTGCTCGATAGCCGCGGCGGTCGGCAGCATCAGCGCCGCGGCGCAGCTCATCGCCCCTGCTGCGGTGACGATCGCGGGCAGACCCGAAAACCGCTGTCCCCAGATCGGTGCGAGCGCGTAGCAGAAGCTCGCGCCGAGCACCGCGATCTGGGCCAGTGGTGCCGCCGTGCCGATCCCGGACAGCGCATCGATGCCGAGGGTCAGGGCCACGCCCGCAAGGCCGAGAGCAACGCCGACGATCTTCCGTCCGCCGATCGCCTGCCGTCCGCGCCCGGTCATGACAGCGATGGCCAGCACGAACATCGGTGGGGTCGCATTGAGCACGCCGGCAAGCCCGCTCGCGATATGCAGCTCGCCCCAGCTGATCAAGGTGAAGGGCAGCGCGCTCTGCAAGAGGCCCTGCACGAAGAAGGCGGTCCAGACCGATTTCTCTCGAGGAGGGGAATGCCCCTGCGCGGTCGCAATGAGGATCAGGAGCATCGCGGCGATGATCACGCGGGTGGCGACCATCGTGAACGGCGGTACCGTTGCGACAACAAGCTTGATGAGTGTGAACGAGCTGCCCCAGATCAGCGAGAGCAACAGCAGGAGCCCGACTTCGATTGTGAGATTGGTCGTCGTGTGTCGTGCCTGTGTGCTCATGCGATCTGCTCCTGGGATCGGCACCATGATCCGGAGCCGCGGTGCGGGCTGGCGGAATTCGGACCTCATCGCCCGGTGATGTCCGATTTCGGCTACTCGGTGCGCTGCGTCGTAACTATGATTTGGTGATGGTGAAGACTTCAGCCGAGCGGCAGACGCTGCCGCCGCATCTCGACTGGGAGACCTGTGATCGGGCACGGCTGGCGCGTGCCCGCGCGTTCGACGGGCTGTTCTTCTCCGGGGTTCGCTCGACGCGCATTTATTGCCGGCCGGTCTGTCCCGTTCGCCCCGCGCGCTCGGAGAACGTCACCTTCTACGCGACCGCGGCTGCTGCCGAGCGGGCCGGCTTTCGCCCGTGCCTGCGCTGCCGGCCGGAAACCGCGCCGGGCTCGCCGGCCTGGATGGGGACGGCCACCACCGTCGCACGCGGCATGCGGCTGATCCATGACGGTTTTCTGGACCGGGCGTCGATGGCCGAGCTTGCGGAAGCCCTCGGTGTCGGGCCGCGTCACCTGCTGCGCCTGTTCATGCGCCATGCCGGCGCGAGCCCGAGCGAGATCGCGGCAACGCGGCGCGTGCAGGAAGCCAAGCGCCTGATCGACCAGACCGACATGAATTTGGCGGAGATTGCCTTTGCGGCCGGTTTCGGCAGCGTCCGCAGATTCAACGATGCTTTTGCCGCGACCTACAAGAGGGCGCCGTCGTCATTCCGCCGTCGCGGCGGGAGGTAGCGGGAAGATTGCGGCGAGAGAATCACCCGATCTGCTTCTCGCCATGCCGCTCCGACAGCGTGAAGATCTCGACTCCCGTGGCGGTGACGCCAACCGAATGCTCGAACTGTGCCGACAGCGAGCGGTCGCGGGTCACGGCGGTCCAGCCGTCGGAGAGGATCTTCACATGCGGCTTGCCGAGATTGATCATCGGCTCGATGGTGAAGAACATGCCGGGCTTGAGCTGAACGCCTTCGCCGGGCCGGCCGATATGGATGATGTTCGGCTCGTCGTGGAACATGCGGCCGAGGCCATGGCCGCAGAAATCGCGCACCACGCTCATGCCCTGCGGCTCGACGAAGCTCTGGATGGCGTGGCCGATGTCGCCGGTGGTGGCGCCGGGCTTCACCGCGGCGATGCCGCGCATCATCGCTTCATACGTCACCTCGATCAGCCGCTCGGCCTTGCGGGCGATCGGGCCGACCGCATACATCCGGCTGGAATCGCCGTACCAGCCGTCGACGATGAAGGTGACGTCGATATTGACGACGTCGCCCTCCTTTAGCGGACGGTCGCCGGGCATGCCGTGGCAGACCACGTGGTTGAGCGAGGTGCAGGTCGAATAGCGATAGCCGCGATACATCAGCGTCGCCGGATAGGCATTGTTGCTGAAGGCGAAGTCGCGGACGAATTCGTCGATGCGCGAAGTCGGCACGCCCGGTCCGACGATGTCGGTGAGCTCGTCGAGGCATTTCGCCACCAGCGCGCCGGCCTTGCGCATGCCGGCAAAGGCGGCCGGTCCATGCAGCTTGATCTGTCCGGTCTTGCGCAGCGAGGTATCGGTGGCTTCGACGTAGCTCATGCTTGTGCGGTCTTTTCGGGCTGATCTCGATTTCGGCGGAAAGGCTTGATTTCAGGCCCTAATTTAATGATTGCCGGCCTTCATGCAAGCCGAGCCTACTCCCTGGTGCCCGAAAGCGGCCTAATTCGGGACTTCTACGGTGGTTTCCACCGGCAGCGCGCCGCCGCGGATGCGGATTTCGCGGACGGGATAGGGAACCCGGATGCCCTCGTGCTTGAAGGCGTCCCACAGCCCCAGCATCACGTCGCTCCTGACCTTGTCCATGCCATCGGGGTCGGCGATCCAGAAGGTCAGCGAGAATTTCATCCCGGCTTCGGCGAACTCGGTCAGGATGCAGGTCGGCGGCTTGCCCTTCTGCGCGCGCGGATGGGCGGCGGCGGTCTCCGCGGCGAGCGTGCAGACGAGGCGGGGATCGGCGTCGTAATTGGTGCCGAAGGCGATCTTCACCAGCGTGTTCTTGTCGGTATAGGTCCAGTTGACGACTTTTTGCGTCACCAGATCCTCGTTCGGCACCAGGAACTCGCGGCCGTCGCCGGCGGCGACGGAAATATAACGCGTCTTCATCGCACTGATGCGGCCGGTATTGTCGCCGATGGTGACGAGGTCGCCCGGCTTCACCGACTTGTCGGCGAGCAGGATGATGCCCGAGATGAAATTGGCGACGATCTTCTGCAGGCCGATACCGATGCCGACGCCGACGGCGCCGGAGAACACCGCGAGCGCCGAAAGATCGATGCCGACCGCGCCGAGCGCGATCACGATCGCGACGGCAAGCAGCCCGATGCGGATGATCTTGACCAGCAGCACCTGCACCGATGGCGTCAGATCGGTGGTCGCGTTGATCCGGCTCTCGGCGAAGTTGCTCGCGATGTTGGTGGCCCACAGCGCGATGAGGAGGAGCGCGCCTGCCTTGAGTACCAGCAGTGGGGTCAGCCTGAGGCCGCCGAGCACGATCGCATAGGAATCGAGCAGGTCGACCGTCGTGTCGAGCTGGCCGAGGATCGAGAGCGCGGCGAGAAACCACGCCGTGATCGACACCAGCTTGACGATGAAGGCATTGCGCAGCACCGAGGTCACGAGCCGGATCGCGAGCCAGGCCAGCCCGAGCTTGGCGGCGACCATCAGCAGATAGGAGCGGCTCGGCCAGGTCGCGTGGTACATCACGAAGCGGGAGAGGATCACGAGCAGCGTGAACACCGCCGTCGAGGCGCTGGAGACCATCACCCGGGCGAAGTGCCGGAGCGGCAGCGGCCAGCGGATCGCCAGCGAGGTCATGTCGATGCGGCTGCGGACGGCGGTCTCGGCGGCATAGGCAATGCCGGCCGCGGCCAGAATCAGGCCGAATTGCAGGTAGAACCAGGGCGAGGAGATTTCCGCCCCGACGCTGCGCGCGGTGGTCTGCACGAACTCCATGAAGTCCTTGAGGTCCATGTCCATCGGTCTCGTCGGCAAGCGGGGGAGGAATTGATTCGAGGGCGCCGCAGAATCCCACAAAGGGCGCGGCCGGGCCATCGATACACCGGCATGTGATGGACGTTAAGGCCGTATAATACGGGCAGATTGCCGCGAGAGGCGAAAATGGGTTGGCGCAGGAGTCCCCCGACGATAAGGATGCCATTCCCGCTCCTTTAACCCGGAAGGTGGATGGCCTCTCTCGACTCCGTCAGCCTCGCCATATTGCTCGGCGCCGTCCTCGTCATGGCCGGCATCCTGTCGAGCCTGCTTGCGCTCCGCTTCGGCGCGCCCTTGCTGCTGGTCTTCCTCGCGGTCGGCATGCTCGCCGGCGATTCCGGCCCCGGCCAGCTCCAGTTCGACGACGTCCGCACCACCTATCTGGTCGGCTCGGTGGCGCTGGCCCTGATCCTGTTCGACGGCGGTCTCAGGACGCGCTTCGCCAGCATCCGCACCGTGCTGGCGCCATCCGTGGTGCTGGCGACGGTCGGCGTGCTCCTGACCGCGCTGATCACGGCGCCGTTCGCCAAATTCGCGCTCGATCTCAACTGGACGGAATCGCTGCTGGTCGGCGCCGTCGTGGCCTCCACCGACGCGGCGGCCGTGTTCCTCTTGGTGCACACCCAGGGCCTGCGCCTGCGCCCGCGCGTCGGCGCGACGCTGGAGGCGGAATCCGGTACCAACGACCCCTTCGCGATCTTCCTCACCTTGATGCTGGTCGAATACATCTCGCTGGGATCGAGCTCGGCCAGCCACGTCGTGATGGAGTTCGTCCAGGAGGCGATCCTCGGCGCCATCGTCGGCGTCATCGGCGGACGCCTCGTCGTCATCGCCCTCAACAAGGTGGCGCTGCCGCAGGGCCTGCATGCGCCGTTCGTGACCACGGCCGCGCTGGTGATCTTCGGCGGCTCGCAGATGATGCACGCCTCCGGCTTCCTCGCCGTCTATCTCGCCGGCATCATCATCGGCAACCGGCCGACCCGCGCGCATAACCAGGTGGTGGCCTTCCTCGATGCCGCGACCTGGCTGGCGCAGATCGTGATGTTCGTGCTGCTCGGCCTGCTGGTCTCGCCGAGCCGGCTCGGCACCAGCGTGCTGCCGGCCGTTGGTGTCGCATTCGTGCTGATGCTGGTGGCACGGCCGATCGCCGTCTTCGTGTGCCTGGCGCCGTTCCGCTTCAACTGGCGCGAAAAGATCTTCATCGCCTGGACTGGCCTGCGCGGCGCGGTCGCGATCTTCCTGGCCTCGATCCCCATGCTGGTCGGCCTGTCCAAGGCCTATCTCTATTTCGACGTCGCCTTCGTCGTCGTCATCATCTCGCTGCTGCTGCAGGGCTGGACCCTGGCGCCGGCGGCGCGCAAGCTGCATGTCGCGCTGCCGCGCGCCGAGCGCGGCCCGCGCCGCGTCGAGCTGGATCTGCCCGGCCAGCTCGAGCAGCAGCTGGTCGGTTATCCCGTCCGGCCCAAGAGCCTGTATTTCCGCCGCGGCCTGATCCCGTCCTGGTCAAAGCCGACGCTGGTGATCCGCAACGAGAACATCCTGACGCCTGCGGAAGCCGATCCGGTCGCGCCCGGCGATTACATCTATCTGCTGGCACCGCCGGAAAAGGCCGAGTCGCTCGATCGCTTTTTCGTCGACATGCAGCCGAGCTCGGCGCCGGATCCGCATCTGCTCGGCGACTTCATGGTCTCGGCCGAGCACACGCTGGCCGAGCTCGCCGAGATCTACGGCGTGAAGGTCGGCGAGGACGAAGGCAAGCTCACGCTCGCGGATTATTTCGACGTCCATCTCGACCGCGCGCCGAAGGAGGGCGCCGAGCTTGCCCTCGACGAGATCGTGCTGGTCGCGCGCAGCATCTCCGGCGGCCGCGTCAACGTCGTTGGCCTCCGCCTGCCGGAAGAAGACGAGACGCCGCCGCCGCTGACGCGCACGCAGGCGCTGCGGAGGAAGCTCGCGGATGTCTGGACGTCGGTGGCGGGGGTTTAGGGAAGCGTTCGCCTGGACGACAATGCGTAGCCCGGATGGAGCGAAGCGCAATCCGGGGCTGCTGTATCGGCGCGATAGAATCCCGGATTGCGCTTCGCTCCATCCTGGCTACAAAACCCCTTTCACGCCAGCACCTTCACCCCACCGAAACTCGTCACGCGGCCCTGCTTCAGCATCACGATCTGCGTGGCGAGCTGGCGCAGCTCGGCGGCGTCGTGGCTGACATAGACCATCGGTACGTTGGCCTCGTCGCGCAGCCGCGCCAGATAGGGCAGGATCTCGAGCTTGCGGCCCTCGTCGAGCGCGCCGAGCGGCTCGTCGAGCAGCAACAGGCGCGGCTTCGACAGCAGCGCGCGACCGAGCGCGACGCGCTGGCGCTCGCCGCCGGAAAGTTTCCCGGGGCGCCGGCCCTGCAGCGCGCCGATGTCGAGCAGGTCGATGATGCGCTGATGATGGGCAGGATCGGGCGCGAGGCCGCTCATGCGCCGGCCGTAGTCGAGATTCTGCGCGACGTTGAGATGCGGGAACAGCCGCGCGTCCTGAAACACATAGCCGATGCGGCGGCGATACGTGGGAACATGGATGCCTGCGGCGGTATCGTCGACGGTCTCGCCGTCGATCACGATGCTGCCGCGGTCGGGCCGCAGCAGCCCGGCGATCATGTTGACCAGCGACGTCTTGCCGGCGCCGGAGGCGCCGAACAGGCCGATGACGCGGCCTTCGCCGGTGAAGCTTGCGGACAGCGAGAACTCGCCGAGCCGTTTTTCGATGTCGACCCGCAGCATGGTCAATTCCCGTGCAAGCGCGCGGTGGCGCGGCGGGCGAACCACTCCGCGGCGATCAGTGCGCCCAGCGCCAGCACGATCGAGACGATGACCAGCCGGCCCGCGGCGGCATCGCCGTCCGGTGTCTGGATCAGCGAGTAGATCGCCGAGGAAATCGTCTGGGTCTCGCCGGGAATGTTGGAGACGAAGGTGATGGTCGCGCCGAACTCGCCGATCGCCTTGGCGAAGCCGAGCACCATGCCGGCGAGCACGCCTGGCAGCGCCAGCGGCAGCGTCACCGTGAAGAACACCTTCCACGGCGCCGCACCGAGCGTCTCGGCAGCCTGCTCGAGCCGGCGGTCGATCGCCTCGATCGACAGCCGCATCGGCCGCACCAGCAGCGGAAACGACATCACGCCGCAGGCCAGTGCCGCGCCGGTCCAGCGGAACGAGAACACGATGCCGAGATAGTCGGCGAGGAAGCCGCCGACGAGGCCGCGCCGGCCGAAGCTGAGCAGCAGCAGATAGCCGGTGACGACCGGCGGCAGCACCAGCGGCAGGTGCACGACGGCATCGAGCACCGACTTGCCCCAGAAATCACGCCGCGCCAGCAGCCACGCCAGCGCGATGCCGAATGGCGTTGCCACCAGCGTTGCGATGACCGCGACCCTGAGCGAGAGCAGGATCGCGGTCCATTCGGCGGGAGAGATGTCGAACACGAAGGATCAGGTCGCGCGCATCAGGTCGAGGGACTGAGCAGGAATTTGAAGCCGTATTTTTCGAAAATGGTTTTCGCCGCGGTCGAGCGCAGGAAGGCGAGATAGTCGTTGGTCTCGCCCTTGGCCGTCGTGGTCGCGGCGACGGGATAGATGATCGCGGGATGAGACTCCGCCGGGAATGTGCCGACGATCTTGACGCCGGGCTCGACCTTGGCGTCGGTGGCATAGACGATGCCGAGATTGGCCTCGCCGCGGGCCACCAGCGTCAGCGCGGCGCGCACGCTCTCGGCCATCGCGAATTTCGGCTCGGCGGCCTGCCAGGCTCCGAGCTTCTCGAGCGCCGCCTTGGCATATTTGCCCACCGGCACCGATTTGACGTCGCCGGTCGCGATCCTGCCGTCGCCGGCGAGCTTTGCGAGGTCGAAGCCTTGCGCGATGGTGACGTTGTCGACCTTGGAATCCTTCGGCGCGATCAGCACGATGCTGTTGCCGAGCAGGTTCGCTCTCGAAGGCTCGTTGATGGTCTTCTTGGCGATCGCGTAGTCCATCCAGTCGATGTCGGCGGACACGAACGCATCGGCCGGCGCGCCCTGCTCGATCTGCTTGGCCAGCACCGAGCTTGCGGCGTAGCTGACGCTGAACTTGACGCCGGTCTTGGCGGTGTAGGCGGCATCGACCTCGTCGAGCGCGTTCTTCATCGAGGCCGCGGCGAATATGGTGATGGTCTTGTCCTCGGCGGCGGCCGGCGACAGGCTCGCACCCGCGAGGATCACGAAAGCGGCGAAAAGTCCTGAAATACGTAGCATGGGGAGCGCTCCGTGCGAATCCGCGCACGCAAAAAGCACGCGCTGGACTGGCGTTGGTGGGGTGTCGCGACGGGTGGAAGCGCTGCTCCACGAGGCCCGGCTCCGGCTTACGGCCGGCAGGGATATCGCAATGGAGAGGATAGCAGGGGCTGCGGCCTCAGGTCAAAGGGTGGTTGTTTGCCTGGCAAGCAGCGTCATGGCACGGGGAGGATCGCGATCGCGACGGAATTGTCCCTGGCGCCGCTGACCTGCAGGACGAAAGGCTGCGCCGACAGCTCGTATTTCACGGTCTTGCGGATACCGCTGCAATCAGTCGCACCGCTGAAGGCGACGGGCTTGAGGACGTGCCCGTCCTGGACCAGGTCGATCCAGCCGCCGACGGACAGGCTGATCGTGTAGAGCCCGGCCTTGGCGGACTTGATGCGCATGAAGCCGGCAAAGGTGCCGTCCTTTGGTGCGCGCTCCGGCGGCGTCGGCAGTTTGGCCTCGCTTGGGGCGACGAGCCCGAGCGAGATGGCCGAGGACGGCAAGGCCGCCTGCTCGCTGCCCGATGCGAGCTTCGCAAGGTCCGGCGCGGTGAGCGCGGCGCGCTCCCGCTCGATCGGCCATTTGAACTTGTCGCAGCCGCTGGGCTCCTCAGCGGCAAGAGCCAAGGTCGCGCCGAATGCAAGCGCGGCGAGGAGGGTGAGGACGCGCATGAGAACTTCCATCGTTGGCCACGCGAAGGGGGCGGGGCTTGCGGTCAGGCTTGTTGGGAGGCGCGTCCCGGGAATGCCGCGCGCTTACGGCAGGGCGGCGAGGGCGATCTTAGCGCATCATTGTGACGTGAACCAACCAACGAGTTCGTCATCCCCACAAGCGCGCCGCATCACCGTCGTCGTCCCGGACAAGCGCAGTGCCGGGCAACGCGCAGCGTTGTCCTGAGCGGAGCGCCGATCCGGGACCCATAGCCACAGGCAGCTGTGGTTACGGGGATTCGGAGTTACCAGCTCGTGTCACAACCACACCCTGTGGTCATGGATCCCCGCGTTCGCGGGGATGACACCGATCGGGCGGCGACAGCACCCATGCGCAGCCTACGGCTTCGCGTCGCCTGCGTGCAGCACCGCCTTGCAGGCGGCCGGCATCTGCGCCAGCGTCATCGGCGGTTTCGGCTTCGGCGGCTCCGGCGGCGGCTTGGGGTGCAGGACGGCGTCGGAGAACCAATAGGCGAGGTCGGCGGGCTTGCAGCCCTCGTCCTCGGATTGCGACGGCTGACCCTCGCATTCGCCGGCACCGGCGGGGCAGCGCATGCGGATGTGGAAATGGTAGTCGTGGCCCCACCAGGGGCGGATCTTCGACAGCCAGGCGCGGTCGCCCTTGGCCTCGCGGCACAGCGCCTTCTTGATCGCGGCATTGACGAAGATGCGCTGCACCGCCGGCTCCCGCGCCGCATCGCGCAGCACCAGCACATGGCTCGGGGTGAAGACTTTCGGGTCGATGTCGAGCCGGTCGGGGCGCACCATCATCACCGCCGACATGTCCTCGCGCTCCTCGCGCGAGAGCCGGCGATCCGGCATCGGCGTCAGCCAGATGTCGGCATCGAGACCGATCTGGTGGCTGGCATGGCCCGACAGCGCCGGGCCGCCGCGCGGCTGGGCGATGTCGCCGACCAGGATGCCCGGCCATCCCGCGTCCTTGTACGCCTTGGTCGCGAGCCGCTTGATCAGCGCGATCATGTCGGGGTGGCCGTAGCTGCGGTTGCGCGACAGCCGCATCACCTGCCAATGATCGCCGTTGACCGGCATCTGATCCGCGCCGCCGATGCAGCCCCTGGTGTAGGAGCCGATGACATGGGCCGGTCCCTTCGACGGCAGCAGTTTTCGCGCGAACAGTTCCTTCGCGGCGAGGTCGGGGTCGTTGGGATTGGCCAGCGGCGGCAGCGGCTTCGGATTCACGCTGCCCTTGTCCTGGGCCAGCGCGCCGCCGGCGGCCAGGAGCGTCATGACGAGCAGGAGAGGGGCGATGTGGCGGGGACTCATGCGCAGCCCTTATAGCCTAACCCCGCCTCGGGGTTAAGAATCCGGCGGGCGACCTCAGGAGAAGCCAACGAGGTTGTTCGAAAGTCGTAGTGTTTTCGCAGCGGCAGCCCGATTCTTAACGGTGCAATAACCGTATCCTGCATTGACCAAAATTCGAGCGAAGAACCGGCATTGTCTCCCTCCGGTATGCAATCGCGTCCGGCTTCGGAATTGATTCATGGAGAGCGCGCGTTTTTGTGCCACCTGTCTCGTCGATTGCGACGAAGCCGCGGGTTTGGCGCGCCACTTGGCCCGCTTGCGCCTCGCAAACAGGCACCAGAGCCGGGCTCGACGTGCTTGCAAGGCGGCGCCTCGGCCGGCGCGGCCACCCAAGATTACTTTTCTTTCAGACACTTGCCCCAAAACTTGCGCCGTTGGGCGCGACTGGGACGAGTGAAGTTGGGTTTGGGGTCTCGAAAACCAAGAAAACGAAAGCCAAGCGTGCTTGCCCGGGCCGGCCAATCCCCGCGCAAGCCGCGCTTCGCGCGCGCCTCGCGCGTCCTGTCCGAGCGCGACGAGGTCCTGCGCAGCCGCGCCGAGGCGGAAGCCGCGATCGCGGAAGCGCGCAAATCCCACGAGCGCCTGCGCCAGGCCGTCGATATCCTGCCACAGGGCATCGTGTTTCTCGATGCCGACGGCCGCTACGTGCTCTGGAACAAGAAATACGCCGAGATCTACAGCAAGACCGCCGATCTGTTCGAAGAGGGCGCGCGTCTCGAGGATACGCTCCGCATCGGCGTCGCCCGTGGTGATTATCCCGAAGCCATCGGCCACGAGGACGAGTGGATCGCCGAACGCCTGCGAAGGCTGTATCAGCCCGGCGCGCGCCACGAGCAGAAGCTGTCGGACGGCCGCGTCATCCTGATCGACGAGCGCCTGACCGACGACGGCGGCGTGGTCGGCCTGCGCGTCGACATCACCGAATTGAAGCAGCGCGAGGCCTCGTTCCGCCTGCTGTTCGACGGCAATCCCGTGCCCATGATCGTCTGCGCGCTGGACGACGAGTGCATCCTCGGCGTCAACGACGCCGCGGTCGCGCATTACGGCTACAGCCGCGCCGAGTTCGAGCGCCTGACGATCCGCTCCCTGCAGGCCTTCGACAGCGAGCCGCCCTGGACCGCCGATCCCACCGGCGAGGAGCACGCCGGGCGCACCTGGAAGCACGTCAAGGCCGACGGCGCGCTGATCGACCTTGCGATCTATTCCCGCGAACTGACTTATGCCGAGCGGCCCGCGGTGCTGCTCGCGCTGATGGACATCACCGAGCGCAAGCGCGCCGAGGCGCGGCTCGCCTTCATGGCCCAGCATGACGGGTTGACCGGCCTGCCCAACCGCAATCTGCTGCGCCAGCAGGTGGACGAGATGCTGCTGCACACGCGGCGCAGCACCGACAAGGTCGCGCTGCTCATCCTCGGGCTCGACAGTTTCAAGTCGGTCAACGACACGCTGGGACATGCGATCGGCGACAAGCTGCTGCGCGGCGTCGCCAAGCGGCTGCGCTCCACCTTGCGTGAGGAAGACGCGCTGGCGCGGCTCAATTCCGACGAGTTCGCCATCGTGCAGAGCGGTCTGGCGCGGCCCGAAGACGCGGTTGTGCTGGCCAAGCGCCTGCTCGAGGCCATCGCCGATCCCTATCTGCTCGACGGCCATTCCGTGGTGATCGGCGCCTCGATCGGCATCGCGATGGCGCCGGGCGACGGCGACGAGTCCGAAAAGCTGCTCAAGAGCGCCGACATGGCGCTGTCACGCGCCAAGGCCGATTCGCGCGGCACCTTCGCCTTCTTCGAGGCCGCGCTCGATGCGAAGGCGCAGAGCCGCCGCAAGATCGAGGTCGAGCTGCGCGACGCGATCCAGAACGACGTGCTCCGCCCCTATTACCAGCCGCTGATCGACCTCCAGAGCGGCCGTATCACCGGCTTCGAGGCGCTGGTGCGCTGGCCGCATGCCGAGCGCGGCATGGTCTCGCCGGCCGAGTTCATTCCGGTCGCCGAGGACACCGGCCTGATCAATCCGCTCGGCGGGTTGATGCTGCGGCGGGCCTGCCTGGACGCGGCGGCCTGGCCGGACGACGTCCGCGTCGCCGTGAATTTGTCGCCGCTGCAGTTCCGCAGCGGCAATCTGCTCTCGATCGTCACCGACGCCTTGAAGCATTCCGGCCTGCCGCCGCGGCGGCTCGAGCTCGAGATCACCGAAACGCTGCTGCTGGAGAAGAGCGCGCAGGTGCTGGCGACGCTGCATGCCTTGCGCGCGCTCGGGGTGCGCATCTCCATGGACGATTTCGGCACCGGCTATTCCAGCCTCAGCTATTTGCGCAGCTTCCCCTTCGACAAGATCAAGATCGACCAGTCCTTCGTGCGCGATCTCGGCGCTAATCGCGAGGCGCAGGCGATCATCCGCTCCATCGTCAGCCTGGGGAAGGGCCTCGGCGTCACCATCACCGCCGAGGGCGTCGAGACCGAAGCCGAACTGAGCTGTCTGCGCACCGAGGGCTGCGACGAAGGCCAGGGCTTTCTGTTCAGCAAGGCGCGGCCCCATGCCGAGATCGTAAGCCTGCTCGCCGCGCAGCGCGGCATCGACGGCGATGAAGATGCGCTGGTGGCGTGAGGCGCTGCCGCAGGGCAATCGAACCTGCCTCGTCCTGCCGACGTCTCATGAGTGGATCGATCGAACGGATGCGGCTCCATGACCTCTGATGCGCCTCCGCTGCCCGGACCGCACTACGCCCGCTTCTCCAGGCGGTTCAAGGCCGTTGTGG
>NZ_JXDL01000001.1:4460526-4467604 GCF_001590795.1 Bradyrhizobium sp. AT1 | reverse complement strand
GGATCGTTGGCGACGGCCCTGCTGTTCGGCGCCCTGGCGCTCGCCAGCAACGTCGCGAGCGATGGGCTCAGCCGCAGTCTCGGCATCGCGGTCGTCGTCATCCTGCTGCTCTATGAGCCCGTGCTGGTTTGGCGCACCGGCGGCACGCTCGGGCATATCTGGACCAATTTGCGCGTCGTCGACGACGGCGGCGGCAATTTGAGCTTTGCCAAGGCGCTGGCACGCTTTGCCGTCAAGAGTGTCCTGGGCTGGTATTCGTTCGTGGTCATGGCGGCCACGCGCCGCAACCAGGCGGTGCACGACCTGCTCACGCATTCGACCGTCCAGATCCGCGATCCCGCCAAGGCAAAGCCGGGCCAATTCATCACCGAGCGGCGTGAGGAGGATCCAACGATGCCCTCGCGGCTGCGGCGCGCGCTCGTGACGGCGATCTATCTGGCGCTCAGCCTGTTCCTTTATCTCGGCGTGCTCGCCGTCCTGGTCCGGGTCGGCGCAATGTCGCGCGCGTGCCTCTACCAGGACATCTGCAACGGCAGCGATCACATCGTCGATTCCGCGGCAGCTGTGGCGCTCCTCCTGATGATTGCCCTGGTCGTCGTCATGGGCTGGCGCGGCCGGCTGCCCGGCGCGCGCAAGGCGTAGGCGAATTCAGCACTTGGCGTCGATGCCGCCCGCCAGGATCGTCTTCCCCACATCCTCATAATGCGTATCGCGCGCCTGGATCTGCTGGGCGATGGCGTGCATGTCGCGGAAGCGGCGCTCGAACGGCTGCTTTCGGAACACCGCGGTCGCGCCGGCCATGTGATAGGCGGTGTCGACGACTTTCGTCGATTGATGGATGGTCCAGGTCGCCGCCAGTCGGACCGCGCTGCGCTGCGCGGTGCTGAACTCGCCGGTCGCGCCGAGCTCGCGCCACATCGCCTGCGCGGTGGCATAGAGATAGGCGCGCGCGGCGCGCAGATCGCCCTCGGTGCGGCCGATCAGGCCCTGGACCGCCGCGTTGTCGCGCATCGCGCCGGCCGCAAGCGAGGGATGCTTTCCACGCGAGAGCGCAATCGCGGCATCCAGCGTCGCGCGCGCGACGCCGAGCGAGACCGCGGCAAAACCCAGGCTGAAGGTCGCGCCGGTGCCGATCCTGTAGAGCGGCCCCGTCTCGCGCAGCGCGGCCGTCACGTCACGAAACGCCGTGAAGGGTTCGGGAATGAAGAGGTCGTTCACCTCGTAGGAATCCGTGCCGGTGCCGGCAAGGCCGATCGCCTGCCAGACGTCGCGCAATGTCGCGCTTGCGACGGGGAAGAGGATGGTGCGCAGCTCCGGTGAGCCGTCGGCATGTTTGCGCGGCGTGCCGTCGGCACCGACGATGCGCACATGCGCCCCGAGCCAGCTCGCCTGCCGCGAGCCCGAGGCAAAATCCCAGCGCGCCGTGACGCGGTAGCCGCCCTCGACGCTGCGCGCCTCATGCGCGATCGCGCCCCAGGCGAGGATGCCCGGCGGCGTGTTGAAGATCTCCTGGGCAGTATCGTGATCGAGCGACGCAGCGATCATCGCGCAGACGCTGCACTGGCCGAGGCACCAGGCGGTCGAAGCGTCCGCCTTCGCGATCTCCTCCAGCATCTGCATGAAAGCCTCGATGGAAGCTTCGGTGCCGCCGAGGCTCTGCGGCAGCAGCGCGCGATAGAGGCCGTTCTCGACCAGGGCGGCGACGACGGCCGGCGTCAGCCGCCGCGTCCGCTCGATCTCGTCGGCTTCGCGCGCGATCAGCGGCGCGAGTGCGCGGGCACGCTCGACCAGACCAAATCCGGGAAGCTGCTGCATCCGGGTCTCCTCGCCCTGTTCTGTTGTCGGAGGATCGTGATCTCTCGGGCGGCGTGGAGCAAGTGTCACGCTGGCGTGAGGTTTTGGAAGCCGGCGCGAGGATCCCGGCGTCAACGAGTTGGCAGCGTCCACAATTCCGGGTAGGATATCCCGATTAAAACAATCTTATAGCGATTCCTTCCCCGAACTGTCTTGATTTCATTCATGGAGATTGATGATGGCGAAGAAGCCGAATGGCGGCCGGATGGTCCTCAAAGCCTATCGCGGCGATGCCAAGACATTGCTGGCCTTCAACCTCGACAAGTCCCAGGCCAAGGACCTCGCGGGGTTTACGATCCAGTGCAAGCCCGATGGCCAGCCCGCCTACTACATCTACAACGAGTTGCAGTTCGAACGACCCGCCGATCACGCCCAGGATTCGAAGGAGCCGGCGCGTTCGAGCATCAACGCGCCGATCCACAAATTCCGCTGGCTCCATGTGCCGGGCTCGGTGCACCAGGGCGTCAAGCCGTTCCGCGGCAAATACACCTACACCGTGACGCCGCGCTATTTCGACAACGGCGTGCTGACCCCGCTCGATCCGGACACGAGCGTCTCCACGACGATCCTGGTCGACAGCTTCTCCAAGCAGAGCGTCGAGCTCGGATTCACGCGCGGCTTCGTGCAGTCGCAGGCGTTCGTCAATCACTTCGGCAAAACGGCGCCGATCCAGCCGAGCAAGCACGATCTCGTCTTTGATACGTCCGAGGTCGCGGGAACCAACGCGCACGGCGAGAAGTTCACGTTCGCCGACGAATACGAATGGATGGGCTTTACCGCGCGCGAGAAGATCATCGGTCTTCTGACCGAGGTCGTGAAGAACAAGGACCTGGTCGTCGACGTCTTCGCCTACGATCTCAGCGAATCCGACACCATTGGCCTGTTGCTGAAACTCGCGGGGCAGGGGCGCGTCCGCATCATTCTCGACAACGCCGCGCTGCATCACAACAAGGCAAAGCCGGCGCCGGAGGACCGTTTCGAGCAGGCGTTCAACAAGGCCGCCAAGGGCAAGGATCTGCTGCTGCGCGGCAAGTTCGGCCGCTATTCCCACGACAAGGTGATGATCGTCTACCGCAAGGGCGCCAAGAAGAACTCTCCGCAGAAGGTGCTGACCGGCTCGACGAACTTCTCGATCACCGGCCTCTACGTCAACTCGAACCACGTCCTCGTCTACAGGGATCCCGAGGTTGCAGGCTTCTATGCCGGCGTGTTCGAGCAGGCGTGGACCGACGGCGCCAAGAAGGCGGCGTTCATCAAATCGCCCTGGTCGAAAGCGCCGTTCGTCTCGACCTCGAGCAAGACGCCGAAGACCAGCATCACCTTTTCGCCGCACGATGAGGACGGCGCCGCCAAGGCGCTTGCCCCGGTGGTCGCCCAGATCGCCAAGGAAGCAAAAAAGCCCAAGGGCACCGGCAGCGTGCTGTTCGCCGTGATGGAAATGGCCAACGGCAACAGCCCCGTCTACGAGGCGCTGAAGACGATCCATGCCAACGACAAGGTCTTCAGCTACGGCATCTCGGACAACCCGAACGGCATCTATCTCTATCCCGTCGGCAAGAAGACCGGCGTGCTCGTCACCGGCAAGCCGGTGCAGACCCAACTGCCGCCGCCGTTCAACCAGGTGCCGAACATCGCCGGCGTCAAGCACCAGATCCACCACAAATTCGTCGTTTGCGGCTTCAACGGCGACGATCCCGTCGTGTTCTGCGGCTCGTCCAACCTCGCCTCCGGCGGTGAGGAGAACAACGGCGACAATCTCCTGACCATCCGCGACAAGGACATCGCGACCGTGTTCGCGGTGGAGGCGCTCGCGCTGGTCGATCACTTCAACTTCCTCGACAGCACGGCGACCGGCGGCAAGAAGGCCAAACCCAAGGCGTCGAAGGCGCAGGCTGCCCTCGACGCCAAATGGTTCCTGTCGACGACCGACGGCTGGACGACGAAGTATTTCGACACCCGCGATCTGCATTGCGCCGACCGCGAGATGTTCGGCTGAACGAACGGAGGCGGCGGGCCGGTTCGATGCTGTGTCGAATCGGCTGCCTCGGCCGCCGCCTTCAGCGCGGCAATAAAGGCTTGAGTTGTGCCAGTGCGGAGGCGATGCGAGAGTAGGATCGAACGAGGGACATGCAGGGTGTGACCGCGATGGGGCTTACGGCCATCGATCTCGGGCTGCGCGGCGCGACCTGCGGCGTGTTCCTGATGATCATTCTCGTGGCGCTGATGCGTCGCGCGGCCGGCCAGCAGGCGTTGTTGGGCATGGCCATGTCGGCGGGCGGCGTGTTCTATGCCATCACGACCGCGCCATTCTTTCCAAAGTCATCCTGGTGGTGGGTGTTGCCGGTTCTGTCGGCGCAACCCGCCGTGTTCTGGCTGTGGGCGCGTGTGGCGTTCGATGATGATTTCGTGCTGAGGCGATGGCACGGTGGCCTGTGGCTGGCCATCGTCGCCTTCGGCTTTGCGCTCACCCTGAGTTGGGCAAGCTGGCCCGGCTTGGCTACGGCTGGCGGCAAGGTCCTCTCGGTGGTCGCGCTGGTGCTGGCGGTCGCGGCCGCGGTCCAGACGGTCAAGACCTGGCGTGTCGATCTGGTCGCGCGGCGACGCCGGCTGCGGCTGGCGATGCTCGCGATCAATGTCGGGCTCATTGCGGTCGTGGCCGGCGCCGGCTTTGCGGCGATTCCGGTCGTCGTCCCTGGTGGGGCCGGGAGCTTTCCGACCGCGCTCTGCCTGTTCGTGGTGGCCATGCTCGCCGGCTTGGGGACCTTTGGCGCACCGATGGCCGTCACGGCCAGCGATGCCACGGCTGCGATCGCGCCGGCTAACATCAGCCCCCAAACCCGGAGGGCCGATCGTGCCGAGGCCGGCATCGCGGTCGATCCCCTCCTGCTCCGGCGGCTCGATCATGTGATGACGGTGGAGCGCATCTATCGGCAGGAAGGACTCGCCATCGGGGCGCTCGCCGCGCGGTTCGACGTTCCCGAGTACCGGCTTCGACAGGCGATCAACGAGGGTCTCGGCTATCGCAATTTCAATGCGTTCCTCAATCATTACCGCATTGAGGACGCAAAGGCGGCGCTGGCCGATCCGACGCAGCGCGAGGTGCCGGTGCTGACCATTGCCATGGATGCCGGCTTCCAGTCGATCGGTCCGTTCAACCGCGCCTTCAAGGCCGAGAGCGGCATGACCCCAAGCGAGTTTCGGCGCGAGGCGTTGACTTCGGTGCAAACGGCGCCCGAGGTCGATCGCAACCGCAATATCGGCTAGCGAAGTCAGAAATCGGCTGGCCGATTTCCATATCAGGCGAGAGAGCTCTGAATTGAGTGGGCAGACTGGCAGGCGAGTCCCGCCAACAAGTCCCCTCCAGTCAGCATGAGCCCGTCCATGTCCACACTCGCTGCCGCCCCCGCTTCGGAACGGTTGCACGCTCTCGATGCGGTCAGGGCCTTCGCCCTGCTGCTCGGCATTGTCCTGCACGCAGCGTTGTCGTTCGTGCCGGCCTCGCCCCGGTTCTGGTTCATCCAGGACACCCAGCCGAGCCTTGCCGTGGGCTTTCTGTCGTTCTCCATCCACGTGTTCCGGATGACGACCTTCTTCCTGATGGCCGGCTTCTTTGCCCGGATGAGCTTTCATCGCCGGGGGATAAGAGGCTTCATCGAGGATCGGCTGCAGCGAATCGGGCTGCCGCTGGTGATCGGCTGGCCGATCGTGTTCACGGCCATGGTGGTGGTCGTGATCTGGGCCTCCCGGTTTCCCAATGGCGGCCCGACCGCCGGCATGCGCAACTGGCCGCCGGCGCTGCCGAATTTCCCGCTCGCCCATCTCTGGTTTCTCTACGTGTTGCTGGAGCTCTATGCCGCCATGCTCCTGCTGCGCGGTCTCCTCGTTCGGCTCGATGCATCAGGCGCGCTCCGAACGGCGCTGGATCGTCTCTTCTCGGGGATCATGCGAAGTCCGCTGGCACCGCTGGTTCTGGCGGTCCCGATCGGCATCGCCTTCAGCCTCGATCCAAGATGGGCCGGCGCGGTCGGCGTGAGGACGCCGGATCAATCGCTCATCACAAATGCGCAGGCGTGGATCGGCTTCGGTACCTCATTCGGTGTCGGCTGGCTGTTGCATCGGCAGCCCGATCTGCTGCGGATCCTGCAGCGGTGCTGGCTTTGGAATGTCGTGCTTGCCGTAGGCCTGATCCTGACCAGCTTCGTGCTGTCGGGCGTGATGACGTCAGCGCCGGGTGCGCCGAAGCTGCCCGTCCGCGCCGAGACGCTCAGGCTCATCGCCGCCGTCCTGTACGCGCCGGCGATCTGGATTTCGACCTTCGCCTTCATCGGCCTCGCGCTCCGCTTCATGTCCGGCTTCAGCCCGACCCGGCGCTACCTCGCCGATGCCTCCTATTGGCTTTATCTGATCCATATGCCGATCGTGATGGCGCTGCAGGTCACGCTATCGCAACTCGACTGGCCTGGGCCGTTCAAATTCGCGATCATCCTGATCGCTGCGCTTCTCCCGATGCTGGCGAGCTACCACCTGATGGTGCGCTTCACCTTCGTGGGTGTGCTGCTTAATGGCCGTCGCGCGCCGCGCGAAACGACGCCGGCTGCCGCGGTCACTGGCCCGGCCGTGCCCTGAGCGTGGTCGGTCGGTGCGGCATCTCGTCAGGCCGCCGCGCGGCCGAGGTCGAGCGATGATCTGCGTCTGGTCGGGAAGCTCAAGGCCACCGCGACGGCGGCGAGCCCGATCGCGAAGGAGCCGGCGTGCAGCCATGTGTAGCGCTGGAAATTGTCGAACACGAGCCCGCCGGCCCATGGCCCGAGCGCCATGCCGAGGCTGGCGAATGCGGACACCGCGCCGAACACCGTGCCCATGATGCGCGCGCCGAAATATTCACGCACCAGCACCGCATAGAGCGGCATCACGCCGCCATAGGCGAGGCCGAACACCACCGAGAGTGCGTAGAATTCGCCGAGCTGCGCCACCGCGAGATAAGTCGCGATGCACATCGCCTGCACGAACAGGCCGCCGACCAGCACCGGCTTTGCACCGATGCGATCGGCGAGCGTGCCCAGCAGCAGGCGCCCACCGAGGCCGGAGACGCCGGCGACGCTGTAGACCGTCACCGCCGTGAGCGGGGCGATGCCGCACACCATCGCATAGGACACCATGTGGAAGATCGGGCCGGAATGCGCGGCGCAGCAGGCGAAATGCGCCGCCGCGAGCGCGATGAATT
>NZ_JXDL01000001.1:4454788-4459090 GCF_001590795.1 Bradyrhizobium sp. AT1 | reverse complement strand
CCATGCCGGCCGAGACCAGCGCCACCGCAAGGCTCCTGTTCTTCTCGATCCAGGCGCTCGCGAGCGCCATCATCGGCGCGTAGAAGCTGCCGGCGGCGACGCCGATCAAGACGCCGAAGAAGAGCTGGAATTGCCACAGGCTCGTCGCCTGGCTCGCGGTGACGAGACCAAGCCCCAGCAGCAGGCTTCCCGCGAGCACCACGATGCGGGTGCCGAACCGGTCCGACAGCGCGCCCCACAGGAACGCTGCAAATCCCATGCAGAGGAAATCCAGCGTCGCCGCCGCCGACACCCCGGCACGCGACCAGCCCATCGCTTCCGAGATCGGCTGCAGGAACACCGCCAGCGACAGCATCGTGCCGAACCCGACACAGGTCATCAGCGCGCCCGCTGCGACGACGACCCAGCCATAGTCGAAGCGTGATGGCTTGCTCATGCGTTTCCTCGGCGCTGTTGGTTTTGTTGGTGGTGCGCGCGGGGGATGGTGGCCTATCCAACATGCTATTCCAACCGTAATTTTTTTGAACATTGACGGATAGACCATGTCGGCACGGACTGGTCTCGTCCGTCCTTGGGTAGAGACCTCCCGGAATGGCCGTGGGTCACCGCTGACGTGATGCCGTCCCCGCGGCTACCAAAATTGAACTGGAGCATTGCCCATGAGGATCACCGTCGAAACCTGCGTCGCAGCCCCCATCGATCAGGTCTGGCAGGCCTATACGACGCCTGCCGACATCGTGAAGTGGAATGCTGCCTCCGACGACTGGCATACGACCAGGGCAACGGTCGACCTGCGCGAAGGCGGTGCCTTCTCGTCACGGATGGAAGCCAAGGACGGCAGTATGGGCTTTGACTTCGCCGGCACCTACACTGAGATCGTCGAGCACAAGCGGATCGCCTACGCGTTCGGCGATCGCAAGGCCGAGGTGGAGTTCGTGCCCGGTCCGAACGGCGTCGTCGTCCGCGTCACCTTCGATGGCGAAACCACGCACTCGGAAGAGCAGCAGCGCGGCGGCTGGCAGGCGATCCTCGACAATTTTGCGCGGTACGTCGAGGCGAAGCAGAAGGCGTAATCGATCGGGACTCGGTCGTGCTGACGGATGGCGGCGTCACACAATTTGCGATGCTGCCACCATCGTCCTGTTTTGCCCGACGGAGCAAACGGATTTTGTAAAATCGGAAAAACGCAATGCCGCCAAGGGGGCGGCTACTGTGCATGGGGTTGTTTTTGCAATTTTTGTTGGCTGGCTCCGAAGCGGGGGCCGGCCGTGCCGAGCCTCGCCTCAGCTATCCACCTTCAGCGCGGCAATGAAAGCTTCCTGCGGGATGTCGACCTTGCCGAACTGCCGCATCTTCTTCTTGCCTTCCTTCTGCTTCTCCAAAAGCTTGCGCTTGCGCGTGATGTCGCCGCCGTAGCATTTCGCGGTGACGTCCTTGCGCAGCGCGCGCACCGTCTCGCGCGCGATCACCTTGCCGCCGATCGCCGCCTGGATCGGGATCTGGAACATGTGCGGCGGGATCAGGTCCTTCATCTTCTCGACCATGGCGCGGCCGCGCCCCTCCGCGCGGGTGCGATGCACCAGCATCGAGAGCGCGTCGACCGGCTCGTTGTTGACCAGGATCTGCATCTTGACGAGATCGGCCGGCTTGTAGTCGGTGAGATGATAGTCGAACGAGGCGTAGCCCTTGGAGACCGACTTGAGCCGGTCGTAGAAGTCGAACACCACCTCGTTGAGCGGCAGATCGTATTTCACCATCGCGCGCGAGCCGACATAGGTCAGCTCCTTCTGCGAGCCGCGGCGGTCCTGGCACAGCTTCAGCACGCTGCCGAGATATTCGTCGGGGGTGAGGATCGTCGCCTCGATCCAGGGCTCCTGGATCTCCGCGATCTTGACCACGTCGGGCATGTCGATCGGATTGTGGATCTCGATCTCGGTGCCGTCGGTGAGCTTCATCTTGTAGATGACGCTCGGCGCGGTCGCGATCAGGTTGAGATCGAATTCGCGCGACAGCCGCTCCTGGATGATCTCGAGGTGCAGAAGTCCGAGGAAGCCGCAGCGGAAGCCGAAGCCGAGTGCGGCCGAAGTTTCCATCTCGAAGGAGAAGCTGGCGTCGTTGAGCCGCAGCTTGCCCATGGCGGCGCGCAGCGTCTCGAAATCGTCGGCATCGACCGGGAACAGGCCGCAGAACACCACCGGGATCGCCGGCTTGAAGCCCGGCAGCATTTCGGTGACCGGCTTCCTGTCGTCGGTGATGGTGTCGCCGACGCGGGTGTCGGCGACTTCCTTGATCGCGGCGGTGATGAAGCCGATCTCGCCGGGGCCGAGCTCGTCGACCTGCGTCATCTTCGGCGTGAAGAAGCCGACACGCTCGACGTCGTAGGCCGCACCCGTGCCCATCATGCGCACGCGGCTGCCCTTCTTCATGACGCCGTCGACGACGCGGATGAGAACGACGACGCCGAGATAGACGTCGTACCAGCTGTCGACCAGCAGCGCCTTCAGGGTCGCGTCGCGGTCGCCCTTGGGCGGCGGCAGGCGGGTGACGATGGCTTCCAGCACGTCGGGCACGCCGAGGCCGGTCTTGGCCGAGATCATCACGGCGTCGGAGGCGTCGATGCCGATGACGTCCTCGATCTGCTGCTTGACCTTCTCGGGCTCGGCCGCGGGCAGGTCGACCTTGTTCAGGACGGGGACGATCTCGTGATTGTTGTCGAGCGCCTGGTAGACATTGGCGAGCGTCTGCGCCTCGACGCCCTGGCTGGCGTCGACCACCAGCAGGGAACCTTCGCACGCTGCCAGCGACCGCGAGACTTCGTAGGCGAAGTCGACATGGCCGGGCGTGTCCATCAGGTTGAAGATGTAATCCTTGCCGTCCTTGGCTTTGTAAGCGAGGCGGACCGTCTGCGCCTTGATGGTGATGCCGCGCTCGCGCTCGATGTCCATGGAATCGAGCACCTGCTCCTTGCCCGCCATCTCGCGGTCGGAAAGGCCGCCCGTCATCTGGATCAGGCGGTCGGCCAGCGTCGATTTGCCATGGTCGATATGGGCGACGATGGAGAAATTGCGGATGTTCGAAATGGGGACGGTCGTCATGGGCGCGGGATACCACTCACATCCCCGTGCGGCAACCATATTGCTGTAATTTCAGGGCCTTTGTTCACGCCAAGCTGATTCCACCGTCGCCCAAAACGCGCTAGGCAACGGCCATGTCGACCACCTCGATCCCCACCGCCAGGGCGCGCACGAAGTCCCGCCTGAGCTTCAACCGCTTCCGGGCCTGGCTGGTGGCCTGCGCGGTCCGCCCCGAGGCGAGATTGTGGCTGGTGATCCAGCTTGCCATCCTGCATGCGGTGCTCTGGACCTTCATCCTGATCAATCTGAAGGCGGCGCAGGACGTTCACATGGACGTCGCGGAAGCCTATGGCTGGGGCCAGAAATTCCTCTGGGGCTACGGCAAGCATCCGCCGCTGTCGGGCTGGGTCGCCGGCCTCTGGTTCATGGCCTTCCCGGCGACGGACTGGGCGACCTATGCGCTGGCGATGGCGACCGTCGGCGTCGGCATGGTGATCTGCTGGCTGGTGGCCTTGCGCGTGGTGGATGCGCGCCGCGCCTTCCTGGTCGTGGTGATGGTCGCGCTCTACCCGATCTTCAATTTCAAGGGTTTCAAGTACAACCCGGATCTGCTGCAGCTCGTCACCCTGCCGCTGCTCGTGCTCGCCTACCTCAATTCCTTCGAGAAGCGGAGCTGGCAATCCGGGCTCCTGCTCGGCCTTGCCGGCGCGCTGGCGCTGATGACCAAATATTGGGTGCTGACGATGATCGGCGCCATCGGCCTTGCCGCGCTGATCCATCCCCAGCGCATGAAATTCCTGCTCTCGCCGGCGCCGTGGGTGGCGATCGCGACGATGGTAGCGGCGATGATCCCGCACATCGTCTGGCTGGCGGATGCGCATTTCGTGCCGCTGACCTATGCCGGCGACACCTACAGCCTGCAGGACAAAAGCCAGGTGCATCAGCTCGTCGCCGGCTATCTGCTGCATAATCTGGGGCTGCTGGCATTGCCGGTGGCGCTGGCCGGGCTCGCGATGGCGTTGGTGCCGCCTTGGTTCACGCTGCTGCGGCGCGCGCCCTTGCGCATCGTCACGCGCGCCTGGGCGCGTGACGCCAATCCGGGCGTCAATGTTTCGCAGGCGCTGAACGTCTGGATCATCCAGGTCATCGTCGCGTTCGGCCCGCCGCTCGGCGCGCTCCTCTTCAGCATCTATATGAAGACCGATTGGGGCATCTCGCTGTTCTTCCT
>NZ_JXDL01000001.1:4429819-4454293 GCF_001590795.1 Bradyrhizobium sp. AT1 | reverse complement strand
TGTTCAACATCGCCGCGATCTAGCTCGTGCTCAGCGCCGCGACACTGGCCGGCTCGCCCTGGATCGCCGCGCGCGAGATGGCGGCCAATGCCGGCAACACCGCGACCTATGGCGCGCGCTCGGATCTGGCGCGCGAATTGACCCAGGCCTGGCACGCGCGCTTCGCCTCGCGCTGGGCCGTCGTCGCGGGCACCATGGAGACGATCCAGCCGATGGTGTTCTACAGCCCCGATCATCCGAGCCCGTTCACGCCGAACGAAGCCTGGGCCTCCGGGCTGACCTCGCTCGACGACGTCAAGCGATACGGCTTCATCGGCGTGGTCGATGCGGCCGACGAACGCCTGCCGAAGTTCGAGAAATGGATCTCGGAAACCGCGCCGAACGCCGAGCGCATGGTGATGACCACACGCCGCTTCACCCACGGCAAGGCCGGCCCGGCGATGAGCTGGAACGTCTATATCGTAGGCCCGGCGAAATAGCGGGATCTCGTAGGGTGGGCAAAGGCGCGAAGCGCCGTGCCCACGTTCTTTCACTGATTGATAGAGATGGTGGGCACGCTTCGCTTTGCTCACCCTACGGAACCGAGCGCGTGGCTCAGATCCCTTCCTCGTTGAACTTGCTTTCAACGAGCTCGGTGATCGCCGCGAGCGCGGCTTCCGCGTCTTCGCCGGCCGCCGCGACGGTGATGGTCGTGCCGGGGCCGGCCGCGAGCATCATCAGGCCCATGATCGAGGTGCCGCCGACGGTCTCGCCGCCGCGCGTCACCCAGACTTGCGCCTCGAAGCGTTCGACCGCCTGGACGAATTTCGCCGAGGCGCGCGCATGAAGGCCGCGCTTGTTGATGATCAGGAGGTCCTTGGAGATCGCGCCCGCGGGCACGCCTGTCCCCGCTTGTGGCGCCTCCTCGCTCATTTGCCGGCGAGCACGCGGCTGGCGATGGTGACGTATTTGCGGCCCGCTTCCTGCGCCATCGCGATCGCGTCCGGCAGCGGACGCTCCTCGCGCACCTTGGCGAGCTTCACCAGCATGGGCAGGTTGATGCCCGCGAGCACCTCGACCTTGGGCCGACTCATGCAGGATATTGCGAGGTTCGACGGCGTGCCGCCGAACATGTCGGTGAGGATCGCAACGCCGTCGCCGGAATCGACGCGGTTAACCGCCTCGATGATGTCGCTTCGGCAGAGATCGGAATCGTCTTCGGCCCCGATCGTGATCGCTTCGATTTGCTTTTGTGGCCCCATGACATGTTCAAGCGCTGCCTTGAATTCGTCGGCAAGGCGCCCGTGGGTCACAAGTACTAGACCAATCATCGGAAAACTCCTCGCGGGCGCTTTTGGTGCACCGCACGAACGCGCCACTTTGACCATCCAGAGCCCCTGCGCAAGAGGGGATGTTGCGTATCTCCCTGAATCTAGACGGATGGACGAGGGGAGCTGCGCCGGTCTATTCGGTCGCGATAGTGGGGTTCATATGGTTACCATTTCCCTTCAAACAATCGCCTGAAGGGTTAACGGAAGATGAACTCTTGGTAGTGGTCAAGGCCGCGACAACCAAGGAGAGCGGTGAAGTGTCGCGGCTCACCGGAATTCGCGGTATTTCGACACCAAAAATGCTGGTTTTCAGGGATTCCGCCGGCGGCAGCCGTTCCGCGTCCGCCGCGTCCAGGTCGACCACGAGACCGACGGTCGCATGCTCCACGAAGTCGCAGCGGCGGATTCCGAGGCCCCGGATCTCGATCAGGCCCGCCAGGCGAGGCGCGGGCCGGACCTCAATTTCATCGCCGAGTGTCGCCAGATGGACACGGTCGTCCCCGACCAGAACCGCCCTTTCGACCACGCCCGCCCGTCCCGCCATGATCAAATCGAAGGCAAGGCGCGACTTGCCCGAGCCCGAGGGCCCGCGGATCAGCACCGCCCGCTGCCCGACCTTGACCGCGGAGGCGTGAACGCTGGGCCCGTTGCCGTCGCTCATAGCGCCGGCAGCCTCACGACGAAGCGCGCGCCCGACACGGTCGGAGCGCCTTCGTCATCCGGCGGGCCTGCGCGGTTCTCGGCCCAGATGCGTCCGCCATGCGCGTCGACGATCTGCTTGGAGATCGACAGGCCGAGGCCGGAATTCTGGCCAAAACCCTGATGCGGACGATCGGTGTAGAAGCGCTCGAAGATGCGCTCCAGCGCGTCGTCGCGAATGCCGGGTCCGTCGTCGTCGACCACGATCTCGATCTCTCCGCGGGCGCGGCGGCAGGTGAGGCGCACCTTGCTGCCGGCTTCCGAGAACGATTGCGCGTTCGAGAGCAGGTTGGAGACCACTTGCCCGAGCCGTGAATCATGGCCGGTCACGGCGAAATTGTCGGACGCGCTGCGGCCTTCGAAGCGCGTCTCGACCGCGACGTCGTGGCCGAGCTTGGTTTCATTGGCGACGGACACCAGCGTCGTCAGCAGGCGGCGCAGATCGACCGGGATCGCGTCCTGGCGCTGCAATTCGGCATCGAGGCGGCTGGCGTCGGAGATGTCGGAGATCAGGCGGTCGAGCCGCTTGACGTCGTGCTCGATCACCTCGAGCAGGCGCGCGCGGCTGGTCTCGTTGCGCGCCAGCGGCAAGGTCTCGACCGCCGAGCGCAGCGAGGTCAGCGGGTTCTTCAGCTCATGGGCGACGTCGGCGGCGAACATCTCGATCGCCTCGATGCGGCTGTAGAGCGCGCTGGTCATGTCGCGCAGCGCGCCCGAGAGATGGCCGATCTCGTCGCGGCGGCGAGTGAAATCCGGGATCTCGATGCGCGCCTTGATGCGGCGGCGGACGCGCTCGGCGCTGTCGGCGAGCCTGCGCACGGGCCCGGCGATCGTGCTCGCGAGCAGCAGCGACAGCATGATCATGACCGCGGCCGCGACGCCGCCGACCTTCAGGATGGCGAGGCGCTCGGCGGTAACCATCTGGTCGATGTCGTCGCCTTGCGTCGAGAGCATCAAGGCGCCGCGGATGGCGCGCGAGCGCAGCACGGGGACCGCGACCGAGACGATCACCTCGCCGCGCGCATTGACCCGCACCATCGAGCGCTTCTGGCCCTGCAGCGCATCGGCCACCTCCGCATAGCCGTTGCCGTTCTCGGGGCCGAGCTCGCGGTAGAGCGGCAGGTCGCCGCGATTGAGCCAGGTGCGCACCGCCACCATGCCGCGCTCGACGAGGCCGGGCTTGTCGGCCGGCGGCGGCAGATTGTAGCGCAGCACGTTTTCGAGGTTGCGGCTGTCGACCAGCAGGCTGCCGTTCGGATCGTAGATGCGGGCGCGCGTCTTGGTCGGCGAGATCAGCGTGCGCAGCACCGGCGCCACGCGCTCCGGATTGATCGGGAAGTCCAGCGGCGAATATTCGTCCGGGCCGCCATAGGTCTCGCCCGGCTTGAGGTCGAGCAGCCGGTCGGGATCGATGGTGATGGCGTTGGTCTGCACGGTGGCGGAGGCGGCGATCGCGCCGGCGATGATCTCGGCCTGCACCAAAAGGCTCTGCGCCCGCGCGTCGATCAGGCCGGCGCGGAATTGCGACAGATACAGGATGCTCGCGACCAGCGCGACGAGGCCGGCAAGGTTCAGCGAGACGATGCGGCGGGTCAGGCTGGAGAACGACAGCGCGAAGAAGAACTGCCCGGCGCGCTTCAGCCAGTTCAGCGGCCGGAAGCCGTGCGGCTTGTCGTCGGCGACGTGCTCCTGAACCCCGTCGGACGTGACATCCCCGGCGCTCTGGTTCGGATCAGGCTGCGTTCGGTCCAGCAATGCTTACGCCCGCGTTAGGACGGTTCGTCGAGAGGTCCCCGCATTCTAGAGCGATCCCGGTCCCGATGGAATCAGAACCGGAGATGCTCCTAGTCGTTCGTGAAGCTGCGTGAGCCTCAGGCTTCCTTGAAGCGGTAGCCGACGCCGTAGAGCGTCTCGATCATCTCGAATTCGTTGTCGACCACCTTGAATTTCTTGCGCAGCCGCTTGATGTGGCTGTCGATGGTGCGGTCGTCGACATAGACCTGATCGTCATAGGCGGCGTCCATCAGCGCGTTGCGGCTCTTCACCACGCCGGGCCGGGTCGCGAGCGCCTGCAGGATCAGGAATTCGGTGACGGTCAGCGTCACCGGCTCGTTCTTCCAGGTGCAGGTATGCCGTTCCGGATCCATGCGGAGCAGGCCGCGGTCGAGCGCCTTGGCGTCGTTCTCCTTCGGCGCGACGGTCGGGTCCTTCGGCGCCGAGCGGCGCAAGACCGCCTTGACGCGCTCGACCAGCAGGCGCTGCGAGAACGGTTTGCGGATGAAGTCGTCGGCGCCCATCTTGAGGCCGAACAGCTCGTCGATCTCTTCGTCCTTGGAGGTCAGGAAGATCACCGGCAGGTCGGATTTCTGCCTGAGGCGGCGCAGCGTCTCCATGCCGTCCATCCGCGGCATCTTGATGTCGAGGATGGCGAGGTCGGGCTGGGTGGTGCGGAAACCGTCAAGCGCGGAGGCGCCGTCGGTGTAAGTCATGATGCGGTAGCCTTCGGCTTCCAGCGCGATCGAGACGGATGTGAGAATGTTGCGGTCGTCGTCGACCAAAGCGATTGTGGGCATGAGCCTCTGCTTTCTGCTTTCCGTTTGGGTCGTGGCTTGAAACGGCGAGCAATCCACTGATGCGCCGCATAGATGGGTGCCGATGTCGGCGTACGAACCTTGTCACCGAGCAATGCAAGCTAGGCTGAAGTGTGACCAAGTTCCACGAAATGCAGCAGATTCGCCGCATGTCGACCCATAACCGGGCCCCCGTTTACCCGAAAAATGGCCCCCCTTGCAACCACCTGAGCCGAGAAAGCCGATGCAACCGACCCCTGATTTCGACCCCGCAAAGCTCGCCAAATCCCTGCTGCGGCGATCGCGGCAGGGGGCCTTGGCAACCCTCATGGCGGGCAGCGGCGATCCCTATTGTTCCCTGGTCAATCTGGCCAGCCATCCCGACGGCTCGCCCATCCTGCTGATCTCCGGCCTTGCCGTGCACACCAAGAACATCCTGGCGGACAGCCGGGTCTCCCTGATGCTGGACGAGCGGGCCGCGGGCGATCCGCTGGAAGGCGCCCGGATCATGCTGTCCGGCCGGGCGGAGCAGGCCGATGCCGAGAAGGAGCTGCTGCAGCGGCGGTATCTCAATGCCCATCCCTCGGCCGAAGGCTTTGTTTCCTTTAAGGATTTCTCGTTCTTCCGGATCCGTCCCACGGGGACCCATCTGGTCGCCGGCTTCGGCCGGATCGTCGATCTCAAGCCCGAGCGGTTCCTCACGGACCTCACCGGCGCCGAGGACCTGCTGGCGGCGGAGGAGGGCGCTGTCGAACACATGAATGCTGACCATCGCGAGACCATGGGCCTCTACGCGACCAGGCTGCTGGGGGCAGCCGCGGGCGACTGGCGCTGCACCGGCTGCGATCCGGAAGGCCTCGACATGCAGGACGGCCAGATCGCGCTGCGGCTCGACTTCCCGGAGCGGGTCACCGACGGCACGTCGCTGCGCAAGATGCTGGTGCGCCTCGCTGGCGAAGCGCGCAGCAAGGTGGACTAGAACGCAACAAATTGAACGCCGCGCCCCATGGCTGCGACCCAAGACGGTAGATCTTGAGGCTCGCAGCGAGAGGGTTCATGACGCGTCGTCGTTTGGCATTGGCTGCGGGTCTGGCCCTCGCGATCACCGCCTCGTTTGCCGCGCCCGGACTTGCCCAGAAGGGCGATCTGTCGGCGCAGAGCGCGCGCATCAACGCGCTTCGCAGCGCCGGCAAATATGCGGAGGCGCTGCCGCTGGCGCAGGCGATGGTGGCCTCGCTCGAGAACACCAGCAACAACCGCGATCTCGCCGCCGCGCTCAACAATCTCGCGCAGATCCACGCCGACCAGGGCCACGACGATCAGGCCGAGCCGCTCTACAAGCGTGCCATTGCGCTGATGGAGAAGGGGACCGGGCAGGGCAGCGTCGAGATCGCGCCGCTCCTGAACAATCTTGCGGCGCTCTATCAGCGGCAGAGCCGCTTCTCCGAGGCCGAGCCGCTGTTCAAACGCGCGCTGGCGGTCAGCGAAAAGAGCCTGTCGCGCGAGCATCCCGATGTCGGCCGTGCCCTGAACAACCTCGCCACGCTCTACGTGAAGCAGGAGCACTTTGCCGAGGCCGAGCCGCTGTTCCAGCGGGCGCTGGCGATCTATCAGAAGGCCGCCGGGCCCGAGCATCCCGCGGTCGCCACCGTCCTCAACAATATCGGCCAGGTCGATCGCGACCTCAACCGCGATGCCGATGCCGAGCCGCCGATCAAGCGCTCGCTCGCAATCCGCGAAAAAGTGCTGGGACCGGATCATCCCGACGTGGCGCGCTCGCTCAACAATCTCGCCGGGCTCTACGAGCACCAGCAGCGCTACGCCGAGGCCGAGCCGCTGTATCGCCGCGCCCTGTCGATCCGTGAACGCGCGCTCGGACCCGACCATCCCGATGTCGCGACCTCGACGAACAATCTCGCGTATTTCCTTCAGGTGTCGGGCCGGACCGCCGAGGCGTTGCCATTCGCGCAGAAGACGCTTGCGGCCAACCGCGCGCAGTTGCGCGTCGTGCTGCCGGTTCTGTTCGCCGCGCGGCAGCAAGCGCTGCTGGCGAGCGACAAGGCGCTCGACGACGCGCTCAGTGCGATCCAGCGCGGCACGCAATCCTCGGCCGCATCGGCCGTGAACAAGCTCGCGGTGCGGATGGCTGCCGGCAGCGACCGGCTCGCCGAGCTGGTGCGCCGGGACCAGGATCTTACCGCCGAGGCCGAGGCGCTCGACAAGGCGATCATCACCGCGGTGTCGAAGCAGTCGGCCCAGCGCGACGTCGCAGCCGAGCAGCGCAGCCGCGCGCGGATCGCGGTGATTGCAAGCGAGCGTGCCGGCCTGCAGAAGACGCTCGCGCGCGAATTTCCCGACTACGCCTCGCTCTCCAACCCGCTGCCGCTGGCGGTGAAGGACATCCAGCCGCTGCTGTCGGCCGACGAGGCGATGGTGATCTATTCCGTCGTCGACAAGCAGAGCTATGTCGTCGCGATCACGCGCGATGGCGCCGAGTGGAAGGAGATTCCGCTCGGCGCGGATGCGATGGCGCGGAAGGTGGCGGCTTTCCGCAAGGGACTGGATGTCGGCAAGGCGCGCGATGCCTCCGGCAAGTCGGGCCTGTTCGATCTCGCGCTCGCGAACGAGCTCTATGTCGCGCTGCTCGGGCCGGTCGAGGCGTTGACGAAGGACAAGCGCAATCTGCTGGTGGTGCCGTCGGCGGCGCTGACCGCCCTGCCGTTTCATCTCCTGGTGACGGAGAAGCCGCAGGCTGCGATCCCGGACAAGATAGAAGGCTATCGCGACGCCGCCTGGCTGCTGCGGCGTCAGGCCGTCTCGGTGCTGCCGTCGGTGATCTCCCTGAAATCGCTGCGTGCCTTCGCGCGCAGGGATCAGGGCGCAAAGCCGATGACCGGCTTCGGCGACCCCGTCTTCAACCCCGCAACCGAAGGCCCCGCTGACCGACGCGGGGCCGGCGGCAAGGTCGCCGCGCGCAGCATCGCGACGATCGCCTACACCGATTTCTGGCGCGGTGCCGGCGTCGATCGCGCGCAGCTTGCGAAAGCGCTGCCGCAACTGCCTGACACCGCCGACGAGCTGAACGCGGTGGCGCGGGACGTCGGTGCTGCCGATGCCGACATCCATCTCGGACGCGATGCCAGCGAAACGACGCTGAAGCATGCAGCGCTTGCTCAATACGGCATCATCTACTTTGCCACCCACGGTCTCGTGGCCGGTGACGTCAAGGGCCTGGGCGAGCCCTCGCTGGCGCTGTCCATTCCCGATCAACCGTCCGAGCTTGACGACGGTCTCCTGACCGCGAGCGAAGTGGCTCAGCTCAAGCTCAACGCCGATTGGGTGGTGCTGTCCGCCTGCAACACCATCGCTGGCGACAAGCCCGGCGCCGAGGCGCTGTCGGGCCTGGCGCGCTCGTTCTTCTATGCAGGTGCCCGCGCGCTTCTGGTCTCGCATTGGGCCGTGGATTCGGAAGCCGCCACCCGCCTGACCACGTCGACATTCGAGCTGCTCAAGAACGAACCAAAAATCGGTCGTGCCGAAGCCTTGCGCCGTGCGATGTTAACGTTTGTCGACGACGCCACTTCGCCGCGCAACGCCTACCCAGCCATGTGGGGACCGTTCGCGCTGATCGGCGAAGGCGAGGTGAAATGACACGATTCCTCAGGGATTGTGCGTCGCAATAACCTGACGTAACGCGCAAACATGCATTTGGTTGCGCGATCATTTGTGTTTTCTGGTTGCCGCTGCTCAGAGCTGACATGCGCGACGTTTGGCGCGGTCCTTGAATAAACCAAATCCTGCGGGATCAGCTTGGCAACGCCAGCGTTCATGATTATTAGGTCGTTCAGCCGAGGCCGAATGGCCCTTTCATCACGGTGACCGCGACGGCGCCAAACTTGGTCCGCTGAAAGTCGCGGGTTCTAGGAGGATTTTTTCGTGCAAGAGACGGGCGTGCGCAACGGTGCCTTCGGCGCCGACAAATTCGGCTTAAAGAATCTCAAGCAGGTTCACTGGAATCTTGGTGCGCCGCAACTCTATCAATACTCCCTCGCCGCGGGCGAGGCGGTGCTGTCCGCTGACGGCGCACTCTGCGCCGACACCGGCGAGTTCACCGGGCGCAGCCCGAAGGACAAGTTCACGGTCCGTGACGCCACCACCGACAAGAAGATGTGGTGGGCCGGCAACCAGTCGATCACCGCGGAGCAGTTCGAGACGCTCTATCAGGACTTCCTCAAGCACGCCGAAGGCAAGAAGCTGTTCGCGCAGGACCTGTACGGCGGCGCCGATCCAGCCTACCGGATCAAGACGCGTGTCTTCACCGAGCTCGCCTGGCACTCGCTGTTCATCCGCACGCTTCTGATCCGCCCCGAGGCGATCGAGCTGTCGACCTTCGTGCCGGAGCTCACCATCATCGACATGCCGAGCTTCCGCGCCGATCCCAAACGTCACGGCTGCCGTTCGGAGAACGTCGTCGCGATCGATTTCGCCCGCAAGATCGTCCTGATCGGCGGGTCTTATTATGCCGGCGAGATGAAGAAGTCGGTCTTCACCACGCTGAACTACTATCTGCCCGAGCGCGGCGTGATGCCGATGCACTGCTCGGCCAATGTCGGCGCCAAGGGCGACACCGCGATCTTCTTCGGCCTCTCCGGCACCGGCAAGACCACGCTGTCCGCCGATCCCAACCGCACGCTGATCGGTGACGACGAGCACGGCTGGGGCCCGAACGGCGTCTTCAATTTCGAAGGCGGCTGCTACGCCAAGTGCATCAAGCTGTCGCAGGAAGCCGAGCCCGAGATCTTCGCGGCCTCGACCCGCTTCGGCGCGGTGCTGGAGAATTGCGTGCTCGACGAAGACACCCGCGTGGTGGATTTCGACGACGGCTCCAAGACCGAGAACACGCGTTCAGCCTATCCGCTCGACTTCATCCCGAACGCCTCGCGCACCGGCCGCGCGCCGCAGCCGAAGAACGTGGTGATGCTCGCCGCCGACGCCTTCGGCGTGCTGCCGCCGATCGCCAAGCTCTCGCCGGCGCAGGCGATGTATCACTTCCTGTCCGGCTACACCGCGAAGGTCGCGGGCACCGAGCGCGGTCTCGGCAACGAGCCGCAGCCGGAATTCTCGACCTGCTTCGGCTCGCCCTTCCTGCCGCTCGACCCCTCCGTCTATGGCAACATGCTGCGCGACCTCATCGCCCAGCACAATGTCGATTGCTGGCTGGTCAACACGGGCTGGACCGGCGGCAAGTACGGTGTCGGCTCGCGCATGCCGATCAAGGTGACGCGCGCGCTGCTCACTGCGGCGCTCGACGGCTCGCTCCGCAACGTCGAATTCCGCACCGACAAATATTTCGGCTTCGCGGTCCCGACCGCGCTGCCGGGCGTGCCGAGCGAGATCCTCAACCCGGTCAACACCTGGAAGGACAAGGACGAGTTCGACAAGACCGCCCGCGCCCTGGTCGGCATGTTCCAGAAGAACTTCGCCAAGTTCGAAGCCCAGGTCGACGCAGAGGTCCGCGCTGCCGCGCCGGACGTGAAGCTCGCGGCGGAGTGAGTTTTCGCAGGATGTGATTGCTGAGAAAGGGCGGCTTGAACAGCCGCCCTTTACTTTTGTGGCCTGTGCATCGTCAGGCAGCCTGGCTGCAACGTCTCGCCGTCACCCCGGGGGCGCCGCTTCTTCGGCCGCCCTAAGGCTAGCCCGTGCATTGCTTGCGATATTCTGCGGGCGTCGCACTCATGTGCCTGCGAAAGATCCGGTTGAGATGGCTCTGGTCTGAGAATCCGCTCAGAAGGGCGATCTCCTTCAGTGCAAGGCGGTCCTTGCGCAGATGTTCGCAGGCGCGCTTTACTTTGCGCGTGAGGACGTAGGCGTGCGGTCGCATGCCATAATGCACCTGAAACTTGCGGGTGAACTGCACCGGCGTGCAGTTGCAGATGCTGGCCAGTTCGTCGAGCGTGATGTTCCGGAAGAGGTTCTGCTCGATATAGTCCTCGATCATCCGCGCATGTGCCGGCCTGAAGCGCCCTTGCGCACAGGGCAGCTTGAACTGCACGGAGGCATATTTGCGCAGGATGTGGACGCTCGCCTGAAGTGCCATGGCGTCGTAGCAGAGCCGGCCGCCAGGACCTCCTGCGGAAACCTCCTGCACCATCTGGTCCGCGATCCAGGTCAGGACCGGATCCTCGATCTTGAGCAGATCGTGAAGTTCGACACTTTCGGTGTCCTGGTCAAAAGCCTCGCTTGCGGTCTTCGCCATGAGACCAGGCGAGATGTAGAAATGACTGACCTCGACGTCATGGCACCATCGCCAGTTCGAAGCTTCCGCGCGCGTCAGGAGCGTTGTGACGCCGCGGCCGACCTGATCCTGCTTCCAGGATCCGGTCACGCGACGGTTCATCGCCGTGGTGCCTTCGCGATAGATCACGATCAGAAAGTTTTCGGACGGCGGCACCCAGATGTCGGATGGCCCATAGCGGAACACGCGGAGCCGAAAATCGGCTTTTCCCACCGCTAGACTGTCCAACTTCATTTCGCCGGGAGCATAGCGTGGCAGCTCCTCGACCGTGATGAACTGCCCCATCGCGCGAGCCTCCTCCCTGGAGTTTGGCATGGTCGGCTGCTTGTTGTTCTCATTGGCCGACCAGCAAGGCAGAGCATAGGCCGGATTTGCCATTTGCCAAGCGAGCTCGGGCGCGGTCGGCGCCGGCGTCCGGCTTCATTCCAAGGATTGTCGGTTTTGTTCAAGCCGGGAACGCAGCCCGCCTCATAGCCTCCCTCGCGTTCCCGGCGAGTGCGGAAGAACGGTGAAGAGCCGCAAGCAAACGCGGGACCGACAATGACGCGATGCACGATCATCCGATCACACGACGGGTGGGGAAGGCCCCGCGCTCTGGGAAGACCTGGGAGGGAAATATGGCAGAAGCGGCGACCAAACTCAGTGGGAGCAACGGCGCACAGGTAACGGCGAAATTCGACGCGGTGGTTGTTGGAGCCGGCGTCGCCGGGCTCTATCAGCTCTATCGTTTGCGCGAACAGGGATTGAAGGTCAGGGCGATTGACGCAGCTGCAGGCGTGGGCGGCACCTGGTATTGGAATCGCTATCCCGGCGCCCGCTTCGATTCAGAGAGCCACATCTACCAATATCTGTTCTCCGAGGAGCTCTATAAGGGATGGAGCTGGAGCGAGAAATTCCCCGGCCAGCCGGAAATCGAGCGCTGGCTCAATTACATCGCCGACCGCCTCGATCTGCGCAAGGACATCCAGTTCGGGACGGTCGTCAAAAGCGCCCATTTCAACGACGCCACACAGCGCTGGCTGGTCACGACCGACCGGGGCGACGTGATCGACACCCAGTTCCTGATCACCTGTTGCGGCATGCTCTCCGCGCCCCACGTGTCGTTTCCTGGACAGGAGACGTTCAAGGGGCAGCTGTTCCACACGGCGCGCTGGCCCAGGGAGCCGGTCGAATTCGGCGGCAAGCGCGTCGGCGTTATCGGCAACGGCGCAACCGGCATCCAGGTCATCCAGACGATCGCCGGCGAGGTCGGTCATCTGAAGGTCTTCGTTCGCACGCCGCAATACATGATTCCGATGAAGAATCCCAAGTACAGCGAGGAAGACGCGGAGGCCTACAAGTCGAAATTCCAGCACCTCACGGAGCGTCTGCCGCATACCTTCACCGGATTCGAATACGATTTCGAGCACGCCTGGGCCGACCTGACGCCGGAGCGGCGCCGGGAGGTGATCGAAGATTGCTGGAACGACGGCTCCCTGAAGCTCTGGATATCGTCCTTCGCCGAGTTGTTCTTCGACGCCGAGGTCAACGCGGAAATCTCGGACTTCGTGCGCGAGAAGATGCGCGAACGACTGAAGGATCCAAAGCTGTGCGATGCCCTGATTCCGGCCGACTACGGTTTCGGGACGCATCGGGTGCCACTGGAGCAGAACTTTCTCGAGGCCTTCCATCGGCCCAATGTCGAGATCGTCAGCGTCAAGGCCAATCCGATCGAATGCGTGACACCCACGGGTATCCAGACCGCGGACGGGACGGTCCACGAGCTCGACGTCATCGTTCTGGCGACCGGGTTCGACGCGGGAACCGGCGCGTTGACGCGCATCGATATCAGGGGCCGCGGCGGGCGGTCGTTGAAGGAGGATTGGAGCAAGGATATCCGCACCACCATGGGTCTGCAGGTTCATGGCTATCCGAACCTGTTCACGACCGCGGTGCCGCTGGCCCCGTCGGCGGCGCTCTGCAACATGACCACCTGTCTCCAGCAGCAGGTCGAGTGGATCGACGATTGCATCAGGTTCGTGCGGACGAAGAATTTGAAGGTGGTCGAGCCGACCAAGGATGCCGAAGACGGATGGGTGGCGCATCACGATGAGACCGCCAATGCGACGCTGATCGCGAAGACCAATTCCTGGTACCTGGGCTCGAACGTCGAGGGCAAACCGCGCCGCGTTCTGTCCTATTGCGGGGGCGTCGGCGCCTATCGGCAGAAATGCGACGAGGTCGCTGCCGGCGGCTACCAGGGTTTTACCATGAGCTGAGTGCTCGCCAGGCGCCGCATCGACGGAATTCATCCAATACAACGGGAGGACAATCATGAGCACGAATTTCGGTGCTGCCGCAGACGCCGTTCTCGACGGCGTCGTCACGTCGACGCCGCGCGTGCCCGGCGTCGTCGCGATGGTGACGAACCGCGATCGCAACATCTACGAAGGCGCAGCGGGGAAAAGGCGTCTCGACCAGCCAGCCGGGATGACGACCGACAGCATCTTCGCCATCTTCTCCACGACCAAGGCGATCACCGGCACGGCCGTGCTGCAACTCGTCGAAGAGGGCAAGCTCGATCTCGACGCACCGGCCAAGCGCTACGCGCCTGATATCGGCAAGCTCCAGGTCATCGAGGGTTTTGATGCCGCGGGTGAGCCGATGCTGCGGGCGCCTAAACGGGACATCACCACGCGGATGCTGATGACGCATACCGCCGGCCTCAGCTACGACTTCATCAACCGCACCTACAACCGCCTGGCCGAGGAGAAGGGCCAGCCCAGCGTCATCACCGCGTCCAAAGCCTGCCTGATGACGCCGCTGCTGTTCGATCCGGGCGAGCGTTGGGACTACGGCACCAATCTCGACTGGTGCGGCCAGATCGTCGAGGCCATCGCCGGGCGCCGGCTCGGAGAGGTTTTCAAGACGCGCATCTTCGAGCCGCTCGGAATCGAGAGCATGACCTTCGAGCTGACCGACGCCATGCGCAGCAAGCTGGCGGGGATCCACGCGCGCGGCGCCGACGGCTCGTTGACGCCAATGGATTTCGAGCTCCCCACCAAGCCTGAAGTGCACATGGGCGGCCACGGCCTTTACGGCACGGTCGGCGATTACATGCGCTTCATCCGGATGTGGTTGAATGACGGTGCCGGCGAGCATGGCCGCGTGCTGAAGGCGGAGACCGTGCGCATGGCGGAGAAGAATCATCTCGGCGACAAGAAGGTGACACCGATCACCGGCGTCATTCCGGCGCTGTGCAATGATGCCGAGTTCTTCCCGGGCCAATCAAAATCCTGGGCGCTCTCGTTCATGATCAACGACCAGGAAGCACCCACCGGGCGTCCTGCCGGCGCCCTCGGCTGGGCGGGCCTTGCCAATTTGTTCTATTGGATCGACCGGCAGAACGGGTTCGGCGGATTCTGGGCCACGCAGATTCTTCCGTTCGGCGATCCAACGTCGTTCATCGGCTACATGAATTTCGAGACGGCGTTTTATCAGAGCCTGAGGCAGCGAATGGCGAGTTAGGAACCCTGGAAAGAACGGGACAGGGGTGGAGACAGCTCACGCCTTGAAATACGCGATCTGCGTGCTGGTCGCGAGCAGGCGGCCGTTCGGCGACCACAGCTCGGCGTTCTGGTCGGCGTAGCTCTTGCGCATGATCTTGGAATCCGCCGTCGCCAGCACGCGCGTGATGTCTTCGCGCGCGAGCTCTTCGCTGTCGGTGTGGAAATAGGTCGTCAGCGACACCGTGCCGAACGGCACCAGTTCGCGGCGTGCGTGGAAGACGCGGCCGAAGAAGGCGTCGGACATCGACATCAGCGACAGCATGTCGAGCTTGCGCGGCGTACGGTCGCTGATCCAGATCTTCGAATAGGTGCTGGCAAGCTCGGCCTGCGGCGGGCCGATCCGCATCTCGCCCTCGACGAAGCGGAATTCGTACTGGTTGGCCCAGGACGCCTTGATGTTCGGGAACGGCAGCGTCTCTTCGAACGGCTTGGCCTCCGGATATTGCGCGACCTGGTGCTCCCAGGACGGCCGCCGCTCGGCGAACACCGCGGTGGCGAGCGTTGCGACTTCACCGCCGCCCTGGCTGAGCTCGACGCTCCAGTGCTGGCTGGAGCGGTTGGCCTTCACCAGCCGCACGTCGAGGTCGAATGGGCCCTTCGCAATCGGCGCACAGTAATTGACGGTGAGCGCCAAGGGATCGCCGGCGCGCTCCGGATGATCGATCAGCGCGCGCAAAATGGTCGCAGCAGTGGCGCCGCCGAACGGGCCGACAAAGGCCCAGTAATCGTCGCTGGTGTGCCCCTGCCAGCTGGAGTCGCCGGCGGTGACGCGGGTGACGTCGTCGAAGGGGTGCGGGAGTTTGGCGTGCATTGTTGTTTCCGGCTTCAATGACGGACGTCATATCACGTCCGCCACCGGCTAGCGCAATTACCTGCGGCGTAACCCCGTTTCCACGCCGCGGAAAATCAGCCGGCGACGTCGCGCAGGTTGGGCAGCAGCGGCGTGGTCGGGTTGACCGGCACGTTCCAGATCTCCTCGGCATATTCGCGGATGGTGCGGTCCGAGGAGAACCAGGCCATGCGCGCGACGTTGAGGATGGAGGCGCGGGTCCAGGCCGGCGTCACCTGCCAGCGGGCGTCGACGCTGCGCTGCGCCTCGTAGTAGGAATCGAAATCGGCGCTGACCATGTAATGGTCGAGATAGCGCAGCGCGTGCGCGATGGATTCGAAGCGGCCGGGATCGCCCGGCGAGAACTCGCCCACACCGATCGCGTTGATGGCGCGCTGCAGCTTCGGCGAATTGCGGATCACATCGGAGGCATCCAGCCCCTGCTTGCGGCGGATCATGACGTCGCCGGCCTCCATGCCGAAGATCGCGATGTTCTCAGGCCCGACATGGTCGCGGATCTCGATATTGGCGCCGTCGAGCGTGCCGATCGTGATGGCGCCGTTGAGCGCCAGCTTCATGTTGCCTGTGCCGGAGGCTTCCATGCCGGCGGTCGAGATCTGCTCGGAGAGGTCGGCCGCGGGAATGATCACTTCGGCCAGGCTGACATTGTAGTCGGGCAGGAATACGACCTTGAGCTTGCCGCCGATCGCGGGATCGTTGTTGACGACTTCGGCGACGTCGTTGATCAGCTTGATGATCAGCTTGGCGTAGCGATAGCTCGCCGCCGCCTTGCCGGCGAAGATCTTCACCCGCGGCACCCAATTGCCGTTGGGATCGTCCTTGATCGCCTGGTACAGCGCGACCGTCTCGATGACGTTGAGCAGCTGGCGCTTGTATTCGTGGATGCGCTTGATCTGCACGTCGAACAAAGCGGTCGGGTCGACCTTGATGCCGAGGCGCTCGCCGATCAGCCGCGCCAGCGCGGCCTTGTTGTGCAGCTTGACGGTGCGGAATTTCTTCTGGAATTCGACGTCGCTGGCGCGCGCCTCGATCAGCGACAGTTGGGTCGGATCGTCCAGCACGGCCTCGCCGCAGGTCTCGCGCAACAGGTCGGTCAGCTTCGGGTTCGCCAGCATCAGCCAGCGGCGGAAGGTGATGCCGTTGGTCTTGTTGGTGATGCGGCCGGGATAGAGATGGTTGAGGTCGTGGAACACAGTCTCGCGCATCAAATCCGAATGCATGCCCGAGACGCCGTTGATGCGGTGCGAGCCGACGAAGGCGAGCTGGCCCATGCGCACGCGGCGTCCGCTCTTCTCGTCGATCAGCGAGACCGAGGCGCGGAAGTCGATGTCGCCGGGGCAGCGCGCCTCGGCGAGCGCCAGATGCTGCACGTTGATGCGGTAGATGATCTCGAGATGCCGCGGCAGCAGCCGCTCGAACAGCTCGACCGGCCAGGTCTCCAGTGCTTCCGGCAGCAGCGTGTGGTTGGTGTAGGAAAGCGTGGCGACCGTGATCTTCCAGGCCTCGTCCCAGCGGAAATTGTGGAGGTCGACGAGGATGCGCATCAGCTCGGTGACGGCAAGGCTCGGATGGGTGTCGTTGAGCTGCACCGCGACCTTCGACGACAGGCTGCGCAGCTGGCCGTCGGAGGCAAGGTGCCGCTTGATCAGATCCTGCAGCGAGGCCGAGACGAAGAAATATTCCTGGCGCAGCCGCAGCTCGCGGCCCGCGGGGCTCTCGTCGTTGGGATAGAGGAATTTGCAGATCGCTTCCGCGCGCGACTGCTCGGCGCTGGCGCTGACATAGTCGCCCTTGTTGAAGGCATCCAGCTTCAACGGATCGGGCGAGCGCGCCGACCACAGGCGGAGCGCGTTGACGTGCTGGCCGCGCCAGCCGACGATCGGCGTGTCATAGGCGATCGCCTGCACCGTCTCGCCCGGATGCCAGATCGCGCGGTCGCGGCCCTTGTCGTCCACATGCTCGACGCCGCCGCCGAAATTGATGTCGTAGATCACCTCGGGCCGCTGCAATTCCCAGGGATTGCCGAAGCTCAGCCATTCGTCCGGGTATTCCTGCTGCCAGCCCTGGTTGATGATCTGGCGGAACAGGCCGTAATCATAGCGGATGCCGTAGCCGATCGCAGGGATCGACAGCGTCGCCATGCTCTCCATGAAGCAGGCGGCAAGCCGCCCCAGGCCGCCATTGCCGAGCGCTGCATCGGGCTCGCATTTGCGCAGCTCCGGCAGCGAGACGCCGAGATCGCCGAGCGCGACCTCGAAGATCTTCAAGAGACCCATATTGTTGAGCGCGTCGCTGAACAGGCGGCCGATCAGGAATTCGAGGGAGAGATAATAGACGCGCTTGCGGCCTGCGTCGTAGCTGTGCTTCTCCGCGGTGAGCCAGCGATGCACGATGCGGTCGCGCAGCGCGAGCGCCGCGGCCTGGTACCAGTCGTGCTTGGTCGCCATGCCGGCATCCTTGCCGATGGCAAGCCGCAGCTTCGCCAGGATCACACCCTTGATCTCAGCCAACGCGAGCTCGTCGATGGGCTGCGTGGGAGCGGACGAAGTGGGCTGGAACGATGAATCTTGCAAGGCTGTCATTTCCTGGTCGAAGAACCGCTACTCACTCTACGCACCGTGCTCCTGTGCCGAAACCATCGCTGGCGCGCCGTAAACTGCACGGAGGTAAAATTATGCAAGGAATGGGCCGCTTTGGGAACCCGGACGAGCACGGAGAAACCGGGTTTTCCGTGCTAGATTGCAGATCAATTCAGCCATCAGTGTGGAGGAACATCTTCATGAGACTGCTGATTGAAATCGCCGCGGCGGCCCTGCTCGTCGTCTGCATCAGCGCCTCCAGCGCTGCGCTCGCCGCCGGCAAGCCCGGCCGAAGCGCCGACGGCCTGAGCTGCGGCTTCACGGTGCCGCAGAACGCCTCGCCCGCGGCCCGCTGCGCCGCCATCAAGCGCCAATGCGGCGGCAAGTTCTATGCGAATGCGTGCGGCACCAGGCTGATGTCCGCGGTGAATTGAGCGGCGGGCGGCAGCCTTCGCGAATTCAAGCCGCTTTGGCCTGCACCGTATTGCAAAATTCGGCGAGACGATCCGCCAGCCGCAGCGTGGCCGGGCTCGCGTCCGGCGAGGCCATCAGCGCGACCTCGGTCCTGTTGATCGGGGCAAAACCCTCCTTCGCCGTCAGCACGCGGTGGTCGGACTGGATCGACATTTCCGACAGGATGCTGAGGCCCATGCCGGCGGCAACCGCGGCCTGGATGCCGGCGAGGCTCGACGACGTATAGGCGGTGTGCCAGGCGCGGCCCGCGCTTTCCAAGGCGTGGATGGCGCCGGCCCGATAGATGCAGCCGAGCGGGAAGCCGATCAGCGGCACCGAGGATACGCCGACATCGACCGGATGGCTCTTGCTGGTGACCCAATGCACCCGCTCCGGCCACACCGCGATCGCATCCTTGGCGCCGGCCTCGCGCTTGTAGAGCGCAAGGTCGAGCTCGCCGCGCTCGAGATCGCGCGCGAGGTATTTGCTCTGGTCGGCGCGCACGTCGAGCCGCAGGCCGGGATGCGAGCGCGAGAACGCGCCCAGTAATTTGGTCAGCCGGTAGGCCGCGAAATCCTCGGGAATGCCAAGCCGGATCGCGCCTTCGCTGTTCGGTTGGCGCAGCACGTCGCGCGCCTCCTCGGCGAGCGAGAGCAGCCGGCGCGCATAGGACAGCAACCGCTCGCCGGCGTCGGTCGGGCGCACGGTCTTGCCGTCGCGATGCAGCAGCACCTGGCCGACATCCTCTTCCAGTCGCTTGATCTGCTGGCTCACGGTCGACTGCGTGCGGTGGACGCGTGCGCCGGCGCGGGTGAAGCCGCCGGCTTCCACCACAGAGACGAAGCTGCGCAGCAGCTCGAGATCGAGCATGGCCGCCTCCATTCGAATATCGAATGATCTCAAGTTAATCATTTAATTTCCAAATGACAAGCGGCCTCCCTAGATCGAGGGCTCAGGAGAATGTCCCTCATGTCGCTCGCGCCCTCGATTTCGGTTCCCGGCCGCCGCTTCAACACGCTGCCGCTCGCCATCGGCCTGTTCTGCCTGCTCTGGAGCTACGCCTTCGTCGCCGGCAAGATCGGCGTCACCCATTGCCCGCCGCTGATCCTGCTCGCCGCGCGCTTCTCGCTTGCCGGCATCTTGATCCTGGGCGCCACCCTGATCCGTGGCGAGGGCTGGTCCCTGTCCTGGCGCGATGGCGCGATCTTCGCCGTGCTCGGCATCGCCAACAACGCGCTCTATCTCGGGCTCGGCTACACCGGCTTGCAATCGGTCTCCGCCGGTCTCGGCGGCCTGATCGTGTCGGCCAATCCGGTCTTCACCGCAGCGCTCGCCGCGCTGCTGCTCGGCGAAAACATGACCTGGCGCAAGGCGAGCGGATTGCTGCTCGGCATCATCGGCGTGACCGCGATCGTCTGGCATCGCCTGTCGGTCGGCACGGACTCGCTGCACGGCATCGTCTTCACGCTGGCCTCGCTGGCCTCGCTCGTCGCCGGCACCATCCTGTTCAAGCTGCTATCGCCGAAGGGATCCTTGTGGACCGGCAACGGCGTGCAGAACCTCGCCGCCGGCATCGCGCTGACGCCGGTCGCGCTCACCTTCGCCGATGTCCACGCGATCGATTTTACGCCGGGCCTGATCGGCGCCTTTGCGTTCCTCGTGCTCGGCGGCTCGATCCTCGCCTACTGGCTCTGGTTCCATCTCCTGAAAGTGTGCGGCGCCACCGCCGCCAGCGCCTATCATTTCCTGATGCCGCCGCTCGGCATGCTGTTCGCGTATCTCGTCCTTGGTGAGCATGTCGAGGCGCGCGATCTGCTCGGCATCATTCCGGTGGCGCTCGGCATCTATCTGGTGACGCGGCCGGCGAAGCCCGTCCCGTAAGAGGAGAGTTCTGTCATGCCCATTTCCATCACCCTGATCGGCGGCCCGACCGCGCTGATCGAGATCGACGGCTTCCGCCTGCTGACCGATCCGACCTTCGATGCGCCCGGCGCCTACCAGCTGCCGCACGTCAAGCTGGAGAAGACCGTCGGCCCTGCGTTGAAGCCCGATGCGATCGGCCCGATCGATGCCGTGCTGCTCAGCCATGACCAGCATTCGGACAATCTCGACAATTCCGGCCGTGAATTTCTGAAGCATACCAAACGCGTGCTGACCACCGAAGCCGGTGCCAAACGCCTCGGCGGCCATGTCGAGGGTCTTGCGCCCTGGGCCACCTCGCATCTGAAGGATCGCGACGGCAACATGCTGACCATCACCGCGACGCCGGCGCGCCATGGCCCGGCCGGCATCGAGTCGCTGTCGGGTGACGTGATCGGCTTCGTGGTGTCCTCGAGCCGCAAGGATACGACGTCGGTCTATATCAGCGGCGACACCACCTGGTTCGACGGCGTCGCCGAAGTCGCGCGCCGCTTCAAATGCGGCGTGGTGCTACCCTTCGCCGGTGCCGCGCAGACGCGCGGGCCGTTCCATCTCACCATGGACACCAACGACACCATCGAGACCGCGCGCGCCTTCCCCGATGCGGTGATCGTGCCGGTGCACACCGAAGGCTGGGCACATTTCCGCCAGAACAGCGAGGATCTGCGCAAGACCTTCGACGTGCTCGGATTCGGCACGCGACTGCGTCTGCTGGAGCCGGGCGTGCCGACGGTGGTGGAAGCGCCGTGAAGGTCGTCATTCCGGGGCGACGCGAAGCGTCGAGCCCGGAATCCATCGTCCGACCGTCTCCGCTGATGAATGGATTCCGGGCTCGCTACGCGCGCCCCGGAATGACAGCGCCCCTCAATCCTTCCGAAACACGATCGACGCCATCCATCCCGTCATCAGCGCCATCGCGGCGGTGACGAGGCCGTAGATCAGCCCGTTCTGCCGCGCGGTGGTGGCGACGAACTGCTCGAAGCCAACCTTGACGATCTCGAACGCGGTCTCGGTCTTGCCGAGGAACGCGCCGTTCGCGAACAGCTTGATCTCGACCTCATAGGTGCCGATCGGCACCTCCGCCGGCAAGGGAATGCCGGTGCGGAACAGCGTCGGCGTCAGGAACGTCACCGCGCTTCCATCCTCGCGATAGAGCCCGCGCTGCGTGCGCAGGCGGATGAAGGCCGAGCGGAACGCATCGTTCGGCACCACGTCGGCATAATCGCCGCCGACCCGCTGCGTCAGCAGCACGTTGTTGAGCCCGATCTGCTGCCGCCGCGCGATCTCGGGCGAGGTGATGGCGTCGAAGGGGCGGTTGGCGAACAGCGCCAGATAACTCGGCACCTGCAGGAACTGGCGATAGTCGGTGTTGATCCAGATGCCGAAGGTGCGTTCCTTCCGCCGCGTCACCATGTCGGCGCGCGGGCCCATCACGGTGACGACGAGGTCATAGGCGGTGCGATCGGCGGGCGTGGTGGCGTCCCTCTCGACCGAGCCGAACAGCACCAGCTCCTCGCCGGAATAGTTCGGCGTCACCGTGACGCGGTGGTTGGAGACCGACACGATCAGCCGCTCGGCGCGCGCGACCGAGCCGAGCAGCAGGACGAGCAGAAGTGCGAGAGCTGCGCGCATCAGCCGCTCACCCCGAGCTCGCGGATGGTGAAGAGGTCCGATGGCTGGATCACCAGCTCGATCGCGAAGCGAACGCCGACCGAGAGGATGAGCAGGCCGAGCAGCAGCCGCAGCTGCTCGCCACGAATTTTCTGCCCGGCGCGCGCCCCGAATTGTGCGCCGGTGACGCCGCCGACCATCAGGATCAGCGCCAGCACGGCGTCGACGAGGTGGTTGGTCGCCGCGTGCAGCATGGTCGCGAACAGCATGGTGACGAGAGTCAGCACCATCGAGGTGCCGATCACCGTCGAGGTCGGCACCCGCAAGAGATAGATCATGATCGGCACCAGGATGAAGCCGCCGCCGATGCCCATGATGGCGCCGATGAAGCCGATCATGATGCCGACCACCACCACGGGGATCACCGAGAGATAGATCTTCGAGCGCTTGAACCGCATCTTCAGCGGCAGGCCGTGGATCCAGTTGTGCGTGCGGCGCGGGGGCAGCGCGCCCCGGCGGGTCCGCATCAGCGCGCGCAGGCCTTCCGAGAACATCAGGCTGCCGACGGTGGTGAGCAGCACCACGTAAGAGAGCGCGATCATCAGATCGAGCTGGCCGAGCGCGCGCAGCTGCGTGAAGGTCCACACGCCGAGCGCCGTGCCGGTCACACCGCCGCATAAGAGAACGCTTGCCAGCGCCGGATCGATCGCGCGCCGCCGCCAATAGGACAGTGCGCCGGAAAAGGAGGAGGCCGCGATGTGGCTCGCCACCGACGCCACCGCGACCGCCGGCGTGATGCCGATGAAGATCAAAAGCGGCGTCATCAGGAAGCCGCCGCCGATCCCGAACATGCCCGAGACGAAGCCAACCGCGGCGCCCATCGCCAGCACCAGGAAGACGTTGACCGGAAGATCGGCGATGGGGAGGTAGAGCTGCATCGAAGGACCACGCTCCGGCGAGACGGATCGATTGCGCAATGCCCGCCGGACGGGTCGGACCGATTGCCGCGCCCTTCAATAGCGGAATTTGCTGGCGGGAGGGACCCTGGAATTTCAGGCGTGGTGAATGGGCTTGAGCGTCATATCCGCGATCGTCGCCACAACGAAATGTGCGCTCCCTCCCCCGCTTGCGGGGGAGGGTTGGGGAGAGGGTATCTCCGCAGTGGGACTCCCCAAGAGGAGAGAGCCCCACCCCAGCCCTCCCCCGCAAGCGGGAGAGGGAGCCTACTGCAGATGCCTCGACATCGTGCGCACTAGGCGATAGCCCCTGCCCGCAAGCGGGAGAGGTGCACACCGAGCGCGTGGCTCGTACCGTCCATCTTAAGCTGTTCGCGTCTAATGCGCGGCCGAGGCCGACTTCTTCGTCGCAACCTGCTTCGGCGCGGGCTTGGCGCTCGCCTGCGGTGCGCTGTCCCAGCCGCCGTTCGGGGCGGGAACGTTGACCGCATCATCCGGCTGCGGCTCGGCCGCAAAGGTCTGGATCGCGAGCTTGGCGGCGGCGAGCGATTGCGGGTCGAGGCGCTTGGCGACGTCGTCGCGCTTGCCGGACGCATCCGCGTCGCCCTGGGCAGCGGCGAGGCTGAACCATTTGTAGGATTCGGCGAGGTTCTGCTCGACGCCGATGCCGCGGGCATAAAGGATGCCGAGGTTGAACTGGCTGTCGGCGACGCCGCGATCGGCAGCTTTGCGGAACCATTGCGCCGCGCTCTTGTAATTGGCGCCGCGTCCACCGCCGTCGGCATCGAGCACCGCGAGGTTGTGCATCGCCTTGGCGTTGCCGCGCTCGGCGGCCTGGGTGTAGTAGCGACGGGCGATGTCGGCGTCCTTCTTCACGCCCAAGCCCTTCTCATAGAGCGTGCCGAGGCGGAAGGTCGCGGGGATCACGCCGGCCTGCGCCGCGCGGTCGTACCATTTGGCGGCTTCGTCGTAATTCGTCGCGACGCCCTTGCCCTCGGCAAAGCGCACGCCGATCTCGTAGGCCGCGGTCGCATCGCCCTTCATCGCGGCGGTGCGCAGGCCCGGGCCGCCGATGCCGTCGGGCAGCTTCTCGCTCGGCGGCACCTGGATCAGGCCGATCTTGGCGCGGCTCGTGCCCGACAGCGCACCGGTCACGTCGCCGCTTGCGGCAGGCGGCGGCACGGCGGCAGCGGGCGCCTGGGGAATCTCGACCGAGGCTGAGCTGGCCGGGCCGGGCACAGGCGCGGAATTGTTCTGGGACTGCCGTCCGATCGGCGTCGGCGAGGTCATCGAGGGCGTGACCTGCTCGGGCGTGGCGGGCTTGTTCTCGATCACCGGCGGTGGCGGCGGGGGCTGCGGCGCCGGCTGGCTCAACGTATTGTCCATGGCCTGCGGCGCCGGCGGCGCGCTGCTGCCTTCGAGCAGATTCATCGCCATCTTGAAGGTGCCGAGCACGATCACGACCACGCTCGCGCCGACCAGCAGCGAGCGGATCTTCGAGGTGATGGTCGAGCCGCCTTCCTTGCTCTTGTCCTTGCCGCGATCGGCACTCCCCTTGGCACCACGCGCCGGCTTTTCCGGCTGTGCGGCGGCGGCCTGGGCGGCGCGGCGTGCGGCCGCGATGAAGCTCGACGAGGAAACCGGCTCTTTCGCAGCAGCGGGGATGCCGCTGATCACGCTCTC
>NZ_JXDL01000001.1:4426873-4428919 GCF_001590795.1 Bradyrhizobium sp. AT1 | reverse complement strand
GCAGCAATGGGAGCGGCCATCGGCATCGGCTGCGGTGCAGCGGGCGGCGCGGTGCGCACCGCACGCAGATCGCCCTCGATCATGGAGAGGCGGTCGACGACATGGCCGAGCGCGCTATGGACGGCGTCGAGCGAGTCCTGCGTGCTGCGGGTGGTCTCGGCCTGGCTGAAGCGGATGTCGGAGAGCTCGCGCTTGACGAGATCGACCATTCCGGAATCGGCCTGCGGCGCAGAGCTGCGGCTCTCCGCCAGCGCGGAGTAAGTCGCCTGCTGCCGCTCCAGATGCCTGAGGATGTCGTGCAGCCCGTCCTCGACGCGGCTGAGATTGCCGTTGCGCGGGTCGGAGGCGGCTTCGATCCGCTCCAGCAAATACGAGACGCGCTGTTCGAGATGCGCGAAGGTCGAGGCCGAATCGTTACCGACCTGCATGCGATCGAAGCGGTCGGACAGCGCGCGGATGGCGGATTCGAGATGCTCGGTGCTTTCGGACGGCTGCGGCCGCTCGCGGGTTTCCAGCGCCGCCGTCAGCGCCGCAATGCGCTGCTCCAGCACCGCAAAGCTGTCGCCCTGGCCGGAGGCGCGGGTGACCTGGTCGACCTTGGACGACAGCAACTGCACGTCGTCGGACAGGCGTGCCAGCGCTTCGTTGGACGCGACGTTGGAGACGATGCCGCGCAGCGCCGAGATCGCGCTTTCCAGCTGATGCACGGTCGAGGGATCGTCATTGGCGCGCAGGATCAAATCGAGCTTGGCGCCGAGATTGCGGATCGCCTCGTCATAGCCGGTAAGCTGCTCGGCCGGCGTCAGCGTGCGCAGCACCTGCTTGATGTCGGACAGCGCGTGCTCGATGCCCGACAGCACCTGGCCGTCGGTGCCGTTGGAGCGCGTCTCGTCGATGCGACGATGCAGGGAACGGATCTCGTTCTCGATCGATTCGATCGCGCGGCGCGGCATCGCCTCGGTGATGGCGGTGCGGATCTCGGCAAGCTCGCTGCGGAAGGCGTTGATCGCTTGCTCGGTATTGTCAGGACGCTGCAGCGATTCGATCTGGCTCGTGATCTTGAGCAGATGGCGCTCGAGCGAGGAGAAATCCGGGCCCGGCGGCGGCGCATAGGCAGGCGCGGGCGGCGCCATCGGAGGCGCGTAAGGAGCGGCGGCCGGCGCAATGGAAGGCGCGGCACGCGGCGGCATCTGCCGCGGCGCAAAGCCGTCGAGCTCGCTCTGGCGCGCGGTGATCTCGGCGACGGCGACGTCGAACGAAGCGGGGCTCAGGGGAGGGGCGTTGCGATAGACTTGAGCTGCCGCGCGCTCGACCATATCGGCCTGGCGCTGGCGCGTCTCGACGGGAGACGGTGCAGGCGAGGGTGCCGGCCGCGGCGCCGGGGGCTGCTGCGGCTTCGAGATCTGCGACAGCCGCGCGTCGAGCCGCGAGATCGCATCGTTGAGCTGGCGGGCGACGCCCTGCTCGCGCGAGACCTCTGGCCGCGACGATGCGTCCTGGCGCGGGGCGGGCTTTGAAATCCGTTCGATCTGCTGGGTGATCGCGTCCAGCCGCTGGTGGATGTCGGCGACTTCGCGGCTTTCCTGGCTCGGCATGGGCTGCGAGCGCTGATCCTGACGTGGATCTTGGCGCGGATCTTGACGTTGATCTTGACGTTGATCTTGGCGCTGATCGTAAGGTCCGCGAAAGTTCGGTGGCGCGGTTTCGCCGAGTGTGGAGTTCAGCCAATCGTTGAGGGACATGCCGGCACGACGCGCAGCAGCTTCGGCCCGCTCCCGGACGGATGGGTCGATGCCGTCAACACTCCACGATACGCGCGAATTCATGACTCTGTCCGGTTCCGACTCCGGCGCCCCACCCGGCGCCTCCAGTCTCCCCACGCGTGCCGGTTGCAAAGACAATCGAATTTTGCGCGGGTCGTCTGCCTCGAAAACCGACTTTTGTCCGTTACGGTAAATAACGAGTTAAGGAATGGGTTGCCGGTGTCTTAAAGTTGGGCGGGGGATGCCAGCCACGGAACCGGTGCGCTCCCTCCCCGCTTGCGGG
>NZ_JXDL01000001.1:4422394-4425874 GCF_001590795.1 Bradyrhizobium sp. AT1 | reverse complement strand
GCGGGGGAGGGCTGGGGAGAGGGTGCCTCCGCGATGGGACACCCCCCAAGAGGAGAAAGCCCTCACCCGCGCCTTCGGCGCGACCTCTCCCGCAAGCGGGAGAGGTTTGGGCACCGCCGTCGCTGATCGAGCTCTCAGCCCTTCTCCCGCTTTGCTTCCTCCAGCGGCACCACCGTGGCCTTGCCGGTCATCGCCGAGAGCGCTTCCAGGGTCTCCTCGCAGAAGTCGGCCACCATCTGCTCATGCCGGGCCCCGAGGCGGAGCAGCAGCAGATTGCCGAGGTCGAGCCTTCCCTCGGCGGTGCCGTCGGGAAAGCGCTTCTTCAGGATGCGCTCGTAATTGGCGTGGCGGTCGCGGTGGTGCTCGAGGCGGGCCATCAGATCGGCGCGCAGCGGCTCGATGTCGATGCTGTCGAGGGCGTGGAGGCGGACCAGCAAATCGTCCTTGGTCGAGGCTGGCGTGCTCGGGCGCGCGGCCCAGTGCCGCAGCGCTGTTCTACCCTCGGGCGTGAGCGTATAAACCAGCTTGTTGGGCTTGCCCGTCTGCACGACCTCCCGGCCCTGGATGTGGCCGCGGTCGCGCAGCTTGGAGAGCTCGCGGTAGATCTGCTGGTGGTCGGCCTTCCAGAAGAAGCCGATCGAGGAATCGAACGTCTTGGCGAGCTCGTAACCCGTCATCGGACGTTCCGTCAGGCATGCGAGGATTGCGTCGCCCAGCGCCATGGCCGGCCTCCTTCTTCGACCTTAACCAACCAGCTTGACTTTATGCGCATTGACGCATATGCGTCAATGTGCATATGAGGCAGCTTGCGGGCCGGTCACAGGCTCGACTGAAAAATCCAGCGAAATCAATCTCCTCGCTACTGTGCATGGGGTTGTTTTCGCACTTTTTGCCCTTGCCCTAGGGAGGCACCTGAGAATGACCGGTCTCGATTCCTGGTACGCCTACATGAAGTCTCACGACCGCACAGCGCTCTGGGACCTCCTACACCCCGATGCCGTGTTCGAAAGCCCGGTCGTGCATTCGCCGCAGCGTGGTCGCGACATCACCTTCAAATACCTTTCCAGTGCCGAGCAGGTGCTCGGCGGACCCGGCTTCACCTATGTCGGCGAATGGCGCAGCGACAACGGCGCCGTGCTCGAATTCAAGAATGTCATCGACGGCATCGAGATCAACGGCGTCGACATCATCAGCTTCGATGCCGAGGGACGCATCACCCATTTCAAGGTGATGGTGCGTCCGCTCAAGGCGATCAACATGCTGCACCGCCTGATGGCGGAGCAGCTTGCCGCCGCTCAATCATAAGCCCAACATCATCCCTTCTAGCCCCCTGCCGGGAGACCTCCATGCCAATCTACAAAGCCCCCGTCGAAGACGTGAACTTCCTGCTCAACGACGTCTTCCAGATCGATCGTTACGACAATCTCGCCGGCTTCTCCGATGCGTCGAGCGACGTGCGCGAAGCCATTTTGGGCGAAGCCGCCAAGCTCGCCGAAGAGGTGCTGCAGCCGCTCAATCGCGTCGGCGATCTCGAAGGCTGCAAGCGCGCCGATGACGGCAGCGTCACCACGCCGAAGGGCTTCAAGGATGCCTTCAAGCAGGTCGCGGAGGGAGGCTGGCTCGGCCTCTCCGCGCCGACGGAGTTCGGCGGCCAGGGCCTGCCGGTGACGCTCTCGCAAGCCGTCAACGAATTCCAGATCTCCGCCAACATGGCGTTCTCGATGTATGGCGGCCTCACCATGGGCGCGACCGCGGCGCTGATCGTTCATGGTTCGCCCGAGCAGAAGAAGACCTACGTGCCCAAGATGGTGGCGGGCGAATGGACCGGCACCATGAACCTGACCGAGCCGCATTGCGGCACCGATCTCGGCATGCTCCGCACCAAGGCGGTGCGCCAGGCCGACGGCAGCTTCAAGATCACGGGCACCAAGATCTTCATCTCGGCCGGCGAGCATGATCTCGCGGACAACATCATCCACCTCGTGCTGGCCCGCATCGAGGGCGCACCGGCCGGCATCAAGGGCGTGTCGCTGTTCGTGGTGCCGAAATTCCTGGTCAATGCCGACGGTTCGGTGGGCGCGCGTAACGGCGTCGTCTGCGGCTCGATCGAGCACAAGATGGGCATCCACGGCAACTCGACCTGCGTGATGAACTACGACAACGCCACCGGCTGGCTGATCGGCGAAGAGAACAAGGGCATGCAGGGCATGTTCGTGATGATGAACGAGGCCCGGCTCGGCGTCGCCGTTCAGGGGCTCGCGCAGTCCGAAGTGGCCTACCAGAACGCGGTCGCCTACGCCCGCGAGCGCATCCAGGGCCGTGCGCTGACTGGCGCCAAGGCGCCGGACAAGCAGGCCGATCCGATCATCGTGCATCCCGACGTGCGCCGCACGCTGCTCTCGATCCGCGCCTTCAACGAGGCCGCGCGCGCCTTCGTGATGTGGACCGCGCTGAAGAGCGACGTCGCGCATCGCTCGGAGGACCTGAAGGACCGCCAGGCCGCCGACGACCACATGGGCCTGATGACCCCGGTGCTGAAGGGCTTCCTCACCGACTACGGCTTCGCCAACGCGGTGCAGGCGCAGCAGATGTATGGCGGTCACGGCTATATCGCCGAGCAGGGCATGGAGCAGTTCGTGCGCGATGCGCGCATCGCCATGATCTACGAAGGCGCCAACGGCATCCAGGCGCTCGACCTCGTCGGCCGCAAGCTGCCGCGCGACGGCGGCCGCGCCATCATGGCTTTCTTCGGCGAGGTCATGGCCTTCGCCAAGGAGAACGGCGGCGACGAGGCGCTGAAGCCCTTCATCACCCCGCTCTCGACGTCGCTCGGCCATCTCCAGCAGGCCACCACCTGGCTGATGCAGAACGCGATGGCCAAGCCCGACAATGCCGGCGCCGCCGCAACCGATTACCTGCATCTATTCGGCTTCGTCGCGCTCGGCTACATGTGGGCGAAGATGGCCAAGGTGACCAATGCCAAGATTGCCGAGAGCGGAGCGACGCCCTATCTCTCGACCAAGCTCGTCACCGGCCGTTTCTTCATGGAGCGGATGCTGCCGGAGACCGCCGCCAATCTCGCGCGCATCCAGGCCGGCTGCGCCACCATCATGGAATTGCCGGCGGAAGCGTTCTGAGTCTTTCGCCCCACGAATGATCGCGACCGCGCAGCGGTCGCCGCAACAATAACTGCAATCAGGAGGCTCCCCATGGCAGATGCCTATATCTACGACCACGTTCGCACTCCCCGCGGCCGCGGCAAGGCCGACGGTTCGCTGCACGAGGTCACCGCCCTCGCACTCGCGACCGTGCCGCTGAAGGCGCTGAAGGACCGCAACAATCTGCCTGAGGATTCCGTCGACGACGTCATCCTCGGCGTGGTCGATCCGGTCGGCGAGGCCGGAAGCGACATCGCGCGCTTCGCGGCGTTCAAAGCCGGTCTCGGCGAAGCCGTCCCCGGCGTGCAGATCAGCCGTTTCT
>NZ_JXDL01000001.1:4377011-4421115 GCF_001590795.1 Bradyrhizobium sp. AT1 | reverse complement strand
CTTCATGCCGCAGGGCGTTTCGGCCGATCTGATCGCCACCAAATACGGCTTCTCCCGCGACGACGTCGATGCCTATGCGGTGCAGAGCCAGCAGCGCGCGGCGAAGTCCTGGGAAGAGGGCCGCTTCGACAAGTCGATCGTGCCGGTGAAGGACATCAACGGCCTCACCATCCTCGCCAAGGACGAGCACATGCGTCCCTCGACGACGATGCAGTCGCTGGCGCAGCTGCAGCCCTCGTTCACGATGATGGCGCAGATGGGCGGCTTCGACGGCGTCGCGCTGCAGTCGCACCCGGAGATCGAGCGCGTCAATTACGTGCACCACGCCGGCAATTCCTCCGGCATCGTCGACGGCGCCGGGGCCGTGCTGCTCGGCAGCAAGGAAGCAGGTAGCAAATACGGCCTCAAGCCGCGTGCAAAAATCCGCGCGTTCGCCAATATCGGCTCGGAGCCGGCGATGATGCTGACCGGTCCGGTCGACGTCACCGAAAAGCTGTTCGCGCGCTCGGGCATGAAGAAGTCGGACATCGACCTGTTCGAGCTGAACGAGGCCTTCGCCTCCGTCGTGCTGCGCTACATCCAGGCCTTCGACATCGACAACGCCAAGATCAACGTCAATGGCGGTGCCATCGCGCTAGGCCATCCGCTTGGTGCGACCGGTGCGATGATCCTCGGCACCGTGCTCGACGAGCTCGAGCGCACCAACAAATCCACCGCCCTGGTCACGCTGTGCATCGGCGGCGGCATGGGCACCGCGACCATCATCGAGCGCGTCTAAGGGTAGGGAGCAACCAACATGGCTTACAAGAACTTCAGGGTTGAGACCGATTCCGACGGCATTGCGCTCGTCACCTGGGACATCCCGGGCCGTTCCATGAACGTGCTCGACGAAACCTCGACCAACGAGCTCGACGCCATCGTCAAGGCGACCACAGCTGACGCCGCCGTGAAGGGCGTCGTCATCACCTCCGCCAAGGACGCGTTCTGCGCCGGCGCAGATCTCTCCATGCTTGAAGGCATGAACCAGGAATATGCCAAAGTCCTGAAGGAGCAGGGCGAGACCGCGGCGAACCAGATGCTGTTCGACCAGAGCCGGCGCTTCTCGCTGGTGCTGCGCTCGATCGAGACGTCAGGCAAGCCGTGGGCGGCCGCGATCAACGGCCTCGCGCTCGGCGGCGGTTTCGAGATCACGCTGTGCTGCCACTATCGCGTCGCCGCGGAGAATCCCAAGACGCGCCTCGGCCTGCCCGAGGTCAAGGTCGGCCTGTTCCCGGGCGCCGGTGGCACGCAGCGCGTGCCGCGCCTGGTGCCGCCGCAGGACGCCATGACGATCCTGCTCAAGGGTGATCCCGTCACGGTCGAGAAGGCCAAGGCGCTGAACCTGATCCACGCCATCGTTCCCGCCGCCGATCTCATCAAGGCCGCCAAGGACTGGATCAAGGGTGGCGGCAAGGCGGTCGCGCCCTGGGACGAGAAGGGCTTCAAGCTGCCCGGCGGCCCGGTGTTCTCCAAGGCCGGCATGATGATGTTCCCCGCCGGCAACGCGATCTATCGCCGCGAGACCTATGACAACTACCCGGCCGCGCGCGCGATCATGAGCTGCGTCTATGAGGGTCTGCAGCTGCCGATCGACGCGGCGCTGCGCGTGGAGTCGCGCTACTTCACCTCCGTGCTGCGCTCGAAGGAAGCGGCTGCGATGATCCGCAGCCTGTTCCTCTCGATGCAGGAGCTCAACAAGGGCGCGCGCCGTCCGAAGGACGTGCCCGCGACCAAGGTGAAGAAGATCGCCGTGATCGGCGCCGGCTTCATGGGCGCGAGCGTCGGCTACGTGTCGGCCCGCGCCGGCCTCGACGTCGTCCTGATCGACCGCGACCAGGAAAGCGCCGACAAGGGCAAGGCGCATGCGCAGAAGGTGATCGAAGAGCAGATCAAGAAGGGCCGCGCCAAGCCTGCGGACGCCGAAGCGCTGCTCGCGCGCATCACGCCGACCGCGGATTATGCCGCACTGAAGGACGTCGACCTCGTCATCGAGGCCGTGTTCGAGGACCGCAAGGTCAAGGCGGACACCTTCGCCAAGGCGCAGGAGCACATGAAACCGGAGGTGATCTTCGCGTCCAACACCTCGACGCTGCCGATCACGTCGCTGGCCGAGAGCTTCAAGGATCAGGGCAAGTTCGTCGGCATCCACTTCTTCTCGCCGGTCGAGAAGATGATGCTGGTCGAGATCATCAAGGGCAAGAACACCGGCGATCTCGCGCTGGCGACCGCGCTCGACTACGTCCGCCAGATCGGCAAGACGCCGATCGTGGTCAACGATAGCCGCGGCTTCTTCGCCAACCGCTGCGTCGGCCGTTATGTCGCCGAGGGCAACGAGATGTTCCTCGAAGGCGTGCCGCCGGCGATGATCGAGAACTGCGCCAAGATGGCCGGCATGCCGGTCGGCCCGCTCTCGCTCTCGGACGAAGTCGCGCTCGACCTTGGCCTGAAGATCATGAAGGCGACCGAAGCCGATCTCGGCCCCAACGCCATCAACCCCGATCAGAAGAAGCTGATGGTGGAGATGGTCGAGAAGCAGGGCCGTCTCGGCCGCAAGAACAGCAAGGGCTTCTACGACTACCCCGAGAAGGGCAAGGGCTCGAAGAGCCTGTGGCCGGGCCTCTCAGCCTTGCAGCCGAAACAGCTCGACCCCGACACGCTCGATGTCGAGGAACTGAAGCAGCGTTTCCTGGTGGTGCAGGCGGTGGAGGCTGCGCGCACGGTCGAGGACCACGTCATCACCGATCCGCGCGAGGCGGATGTCGGCTCGATCCTCGGCTTCGGCTTCGCGCCGTTCACCGGCGGCACGCTGTCCTATATCGACTTCATGGGCACGAAGAAGTTCGTCGAGCTCTGCCACAAGCTGGAAGCGAAATACGGCTCGCGCTTCACGCCGCCGAAGCTGCTGGAAGAGATGGCGGCGAAGGGCGAGACCTTCTACGGCCGCTTCGCGCCGAAGAAGGCGGCGGCCTGATCTGATCTTGTAGCCCGGATGGAGCGCAGCGAAATCCGGGACAGCATCTCCTCGGATGCAGTGACCCGGATTACGCTTGCGCTCCATCCGGGCTACGCAGAATCAAAAAGGCCGGATCATCGATCCGGCCTTTCATCTTTGGAGAAGCCTTCCTCACTTCGCCTGCGCCAGCCCTTCCTTCTGCAGCGCTTCCTGCACCTGCGGCCGCGCCGCGACTCGGGCCTTGTAGGCGGCAAGGTTCGGCATCGCCGAGAGGTCGAACTTCATGCGGTCGGCCCAGGTCAGCATCGTGAACAGATAGCCGTCCGCCACCGTGAACTGCTTGCCCATCAGGTAGTCGCGGCCGGCGAGCTGGCTGTCGATATATTTCAGCTTGCCCATGACGCGATCCCTAAAGAAGGCCTTGGCCTCGTCGTTCAGGGCCGGCGCGAACAGCGGGCCAAAGCTCTTGTGCACCTCGGAGGTGAGGAAGTTCAGCCACTCCAGCAGCTTGTAGCGCTCGGAACTGCCGTGGGCCGGAGCAAGCGCCTTGGCCGCTGCCTGATCGGCGATCATCTGGACAATCACCGGGCCTTCGGTCACGATCTCGCCGCTGTCGAGGCCCAGCGCAGGGACCTGGCCCTTGGGGTTCAGCTTCAGATAATCCTCACCATTTTCGAGCTTCTTGGCCCGGATATCGACCTTGACCAGCTCATAGGGCAGGCCGGCTTCCAGGAGCGCGATGTGGGGGGACAGCGAACAGGCACCGGGCGAATAATACAGTTTCATGGAATTTCCTTCTCTTGTGCTTGGTTCGGCCGAAAGAGCGATTACATGCAGCTGCTTGGAATAGTCAAGATTGATGCAGCTGCATCAAATAGGGTAAGAGTCGGGCGACGAGCTTGAGCGGGACCATGAAACGCAAACCATCGACCGAGGCGACTTCGGCCTGGATCCGCCTGATGCGGGTGCAGAGCCGCGTGCTCGATTGCGTCGAGCAGGACTTGAAGAAGGCCGGTTTCCCGCCGCTGGCATGGTACGACGCGCTGCTCGAATTGTCGCGGGCTCCGTCGGGCGAACTGCGGCCGGTGGAGCTCGAACGGCAGATGCTGATTCCGCAATATTCCACCTCGCGCCTGATCGACCGCCTGGTCGACGAGGGCCTCGCCTCGCGGCGCGAATGCAAGATCGACAAGCGCGGCCAGTTCGTCGAGATCACCGAAGCCGGCCGCGAGCTGCAGAAGCGGATGTGGGGCGCCTATTCGGCCGCGATCGAGAAATATGTCGGTTCGAAACTGTCCGATGCCGATGCCGTCAAGCTCAGCGGTCTGCTCGACCGGCTGGGCTGCTCGTGCGGCGAGATGAAGCTGCCGCCCGTCGCCAACGTCAACGAAACCTCGCCGTCGCGATGATTGCGCGGCACACCAACTCGTCCGTGCGCCCGGTGGGTTCGCGGACCATCCCGTCACCCGCGCGCATTCGGTCGAAGCGCCTTTTGATTAGAGTTTGATATGGCGCGAGACCAGATCGATATGACGCCGCTGCAATCGCGCGACGAACTCGTCGCGTGGTTCGAGGAAGGCTGCAAGCCGGCCTCCGAGTGGCGCATGGGCACCGAGCACGAGAAGACGCCATTCACGCTCGAAGGCCACCGTCCGGTGCCTTACGAAGGCGCGCGCGGCATCGGCGCGTTGCTCGAGGGCATGAAGCTCCTGCTCGGCTGGGAGCCGATCATGGAGAAGGGCAACATCATCGGCCTCTACGACGTCACCGGGGGCGGTGCGATCTCGCTCGAGCCCGGCGGACAGTTCGAACTGTCAGGCGCGCCGGTCGAGAACGTGCACCAGACCCAGAGCGAGCTGATGGCGCATCTGGCGCAGGTGCGCGAGATCGCAACGCCGCTCGGCATCGGCTTCCTCGGTCTCGGCATGACGCCGTCCTGGTCGCGCGCGGACATCCCGATGATGCCCAAGGGCCGCTACAAGATCATGACCAATTACATGCCGAAGGTCGGCCAATACGGCCTCGACATGATGTACCGGACCTGCACGGTGCAGACCAATCTCGACTTCTCCTCCGAAGCCGACATGGTCAAGAAGCTGCGCGTGTCGCTCGCGCTTCAGCCGGTTGCGACCGCGCTGTTTGCCAATTCGCCGTTCACCGAAGGCAAGCCGAACGGCTTCCTCTCCTTCCGCTCCGAGATCTGGCGCGACACCGACAATGCGCGCTCGGGCATGATGCCGTGGGCGTTCGAGGACGGCATGGGCTTCGAGCGCTATGTCGACTACGCGCTCGACGTGCCCATGTATTTCGTCAAGCGCGACGAGGATTACATCGACGTCTCGGGCTCCTCGTTCCGCGCGTTCTTCGACGGCCGCAACAACAACCTTCCCGGCGAACGTCCGACGCTGTCGGACTGGGCCAACCATCTCTCGACGATTTTCCCGGAGGTGCGGCTCAAGCGCTACCTCGAGATGCGCGGCTCCGACGGCGGTCCGTGGGGACGGTTGCCGGCGCTGCCGGCGTTCTGGGTCGGGCTGCTCTATGACGACGTCTCGCTCGATGCGGCCTGGGAGATCGTCAAGCACTGGACCGCGGCCGAGCGTCAGGCCCTGCGCGACGACGTGCCGCGCTTCGGCTTCAAGGCGCGGATCAAGGACCGCTATCTGTTCGAGATCGCCAAGGAATGCCTCGTTCTGGCACATGCGGGCCTGCGCCGGCGCGGCCGGATCGACCAGCTGGGCCGCGACGAAACGCGGCACCTGGAGCCGCTCGACCACATCATCGATTGCGGAAGGACGCCGGCCGAGGAAATGTTGGACAAGTTCAACGGCCCCTGGAAAGGCTCGGTGGAACCGGCCTACGCGGAATACGCTTTCTAGACCATAGACCAACGACCGGATTTCAGCCGTTCATCGCCCATACAGGTTTGCGGCGATCAAATGACCGGCTGAAAAAACCTGAGCGTCGTCAATAACTCGAAAGCTGTTCCGATGTGGAAGGGCCGCCTGTCCGGGGCCGTCATGGCCAGCGCCGTGGCATGTGTCACGCTGCTGTCGCTCGCCTTCGCGAGCGTGCCGGTGCGCGCCCAGACTGCGTTCGATCGGCCCGGCGGCGACTATTTCAGCGCGCCGGTGGCATCGGGCGACCCCGAGGATTGCGCGCTGCTGTGCGAACGCGATCGCCGCTGCCGCTCGTGGAGCTTCAGCTATCCCGACGTCGAAGGCGGCTCGGCGGTGTGCTGGCTGAAGAACACCGTGCCGGCGCGCGTGCCGGGCAGCTGCTGCATCTCCGGTGTGCGCGGCGCCGGCGTGATCGAGCCGCGGGTCGAGGGCGTGGAGACGTCGATCGACCGTCCCGGCGGCGATCTGCGCAATTTCGAGCTGAAGGAAGGCGACGGCGTGGAGGCCTGCAAGGCGGCGTGCACCGCCGACAACAAATGCCGCGCCTTCACCTATGCCCGCCCCGGCTACACCGGACGCGAGGCGCGCTGCTTCCTGAAAAAGGAAATCAAGCCGCCGCGCAGGAAGGCAGGGTTCACGTCGGGCGTGGTGCGGTAGGGTTCGTCCTCGTGCCCCGGACGCAGCGCGGCGCTCCTTCAGCGCTGCGCTGCAGAGCCGGGGCCTACGCTACACCGCATTCGGTTGCACCATGGGTCCCGGCTCTGCGCCGCATCGTTTCACGATGCGTCTTGTCCGGGACACGTAGACCTATGCGGTCGCCGCGATCACCGTGAGCTCCGGCCACAGCGCTTTCCAGCGCGCGGCCTTCGCCTCGTAATTCGCGATGGAGAAATTCTGCGCCTTGTTCGGCCGCACGATCAGCCGCGCTACGTCGTCGAAGCCGTGGGGCGCATATACGTCGAAATCTCCGCCTGCGCGTCTCACTCCGAATTGCGTGTTCTGCGTGAGGAAGCGGTCGATGCCGTCGGTCGAGCGCGTCAACGGCGGGTAGGGCAGGCCGTGCTTGGCGGGGTACCACAGATGCACGCGCGCCTGGTTGCGAATCTCGATCTTGGCGCCGAGATGCGCGAGCCGCGCATGCAACTTGCGTATGACCGCATCCTCCGCCTCCCACGACGTGTCGGAATCGAAATAGAACACGTCGTAATCGGCAATGCCGTGATCGACCGCGCGGCCCGTGAGCCCATTCCACACCGACTGCACGAGGCAGCCTGCAACCAGCCACGCATCCGGCAGTGCGAGGCGATCGAGTTCATCGATGACCGCGGCGTTGACGGGATTTCTCAGCGCGAGCGCGAGGAATTCGTCGCGCTTCATGGCGCGACGGGGAGGCTCAATGCACCGCGGTGAAGAACCGCGCGAGCCGGAATCCGGACAGCCAGGTCCACACCGGCTGACCGCGCATGCCGAGATCCCAGGAGCCGAGCACCGCATCCGCGCGGCCGATCAGATTGTCGATCGGCAACAGGCCGACGCCGCCGGAGCGCAGCGGCACGCGGCTGTCGGCGGAATTGTCGCGGTTGTCGCCGAGCACGAAGAGATGGCCGGCCGGCACCGTCACTTCCTGTGTATTGTCGAGCGGCCCGTTGTCGCGCATCTTGAAGATCAGATGCGAGACGCCGTTCGGCAGCTTCTCGACATAGCGGTAGGCGGGCTCGCTGCCGCCATTGTCGTCCTCGGCAGCTCCGACGCCGTCGGGCTTCAGCTCGGCGGGACGGTCGTTGATGAAGAGCTGGCCCTGCCGCATCTGGATGCGATCGCCGGGCAGACCGACGACGCGCTTGACCCAGGCCTGCGAACGATCGCCGGGCCAGCGGAACACCACGACGTCGCCCTGCTTCGGCGTCTCCGCGAACACGCGGCCGCTCTCGGGCAGGCTGATCTGGATCGGCAGCGACGAGGTGCCGTAGCCATAGGGGAATTTCGAGGCGAGCAGCGCATCGCCGATCAATAGCGTCGGCTCCATCGAGCCCGACGGCACGTAGAACGGCTCGGCGAGCGCGCCCTTGGCGATGAAGACCGCCGCGACGATGCCGGCCAGTTGAGCGATCTGCCCGGCCCAGCCGCTGCTCTTCCGCTTGGCGGTGACGGTGATCTTTTCTTCTACGCTCATGCGCCTGTTCCACCCACCGTGATGCGTTCCATCAGCAGCGACGGCTGGCCGACGCCCACCGGTACGCCCTGTCCATTCTTGCCGCAGGTCCCGATGCCGGTATCGAGCGCAAGGTCGTTGCCGATCATGCGGATGCGATGCAGGTCGGTCGGCCCGTTGCCGATCAGCATGGCGCCCTTCAGCGGCGCGCCGATCTTGCCGTTCTCGATCTTGTAGGCCTCGGTGCACTGGAACACGTACTTGCCTGAGGTGATGTCGACCTGGCCGCCGCCAAAATTCGCGGCGAACACGCCGTTCTTCACCGAGGCCAGGATCTCTGCCGGATCGCGGTCGCCCGCGAGCATATAGGTGTTGGTCATGCGCGGCATCGGCACATGGGCATAGCCCTGACGGCGGCCGTTGCCGGTCGGCTTCATGTTCATCAGCCGCGCGTTCTGGCGGTCCTGCATGTAGCCGACCAGGATGCCGTCCTCGATCAGCACGGTGCGATTGGTCGGCGTGCCCTCGTCGTCGATCGACAGCGAGCCGCGCCGCGAGGCCATGGTGCCGTCGTCGACCACGGTGACGCCCTTGGCCGCGACCTGCTGGCCCATCAGGCCGGCAAAGGCCGACGTCTTCTTGCGGTTGAAGTCGCCCTCGAGGCCATGGCCGACTGCTTCATGCAGCATGACGCCGGGCCAGCCTGCGCCGAGCACGACGTCCATCTCGCCGGCGGGGGCGGGAATCGATTCCAGATTGACCAGCGCCTCGCGCAGGGCGCCATCGGCGGCGTCGCGCCAGTTCTTGCTCTCGATGAATTCGGCATAGCCGGCGCGGCCGCCATAACCTTTGCTGCCGCTCTCCTGGCGGTCGCCCTGGCCGGCGACGACGGAAATGTTGACGCGCACCAGCGGGCGGATGTCGCGATAGCTCTCGCCGTCGGGCCGCAGGATCTCGACCACTTGCCAGGTCGCGCCCAGGCTGACGCTGACCTGCCGCACCCTGGGATCCTTGTCGCGCAAGTAGGCGTCGATCTCGGCGAGCAGTTTGACCTTGGTCTCGAAGCCCGGCGCGTCCAGCGGATTGTCGTCGCCATAGAGGCGCACGTTGGTATGCGGCGGCGGCGCGGCGAAGCTGCCGGAATAGCCGCCGCGCACGGCCGCGACCGCGTCCGCCGCGCGAATCAGCGCCGGCAGCGACACGTCGGAGGAATGCGCATAGCCGACCGCATCGTCCTTGACGGCGCGTAAGCCAAACCCCTGCGAGGTGTCGTAGGTCGCCTGCTTCAGCCGCCCATTGTCGAACATCAGCGCTTCGGTCTGGCTGTACTCCAGGAACAGCTCACCATCGTCGGCACCGGAAAGCCCGCGTGCGACCTCGTGGCGAACCTGGTCGCGATCGAGATTGGCGCGGTCGAGCAGGGAGGTCGTGGCAGGGTTTGTCATGCGTCCGTCCATTAGCGGAAGATGTGGGGCAAGATAATGGTTTCCCGGCGGTTCCGCGAGGGGGCGGGGGGCAGATTACGGAAAGGATAGGAAGGGGCGGCGGTCGGAGCCACTAGTGGCGATAACGAAGGCCCTTGGCCACGCGTCGCCAGCACCGTACTCAGCCCGACCAAGACGAGTTGCATGCCTTGCAGGCCTATCCTGTTGCGGGTGGGGCCGCCTTCAAGATAATGTTTCCGCGAGCAAATAGCTGGCCGCGGCTGTCGGGTGCACCTGTTAGATATTTTGAGCCTTTCATTATGACGGGAGCGGCCTTGAGCCAGCCCAAGAACTATAGCGCAATTATGCTGTCGAGCACCTTCACGGACTTGAAGGAGCATCGCCAGAACGCAATCGACATCATCAACCGGTTCGACCTCAAGCCGAAGGTCATGGAACATTCGGGCGCGCAGGCGGACACGGATGTCATCGACACGTCGCTGAAGATGGTGCGGGATGCGGCGGCCTATGTCCTCGTTATCGGCCGCAAGTACGGCCAGACGCCGCGTGATCCGGTCCGAAACCCGAACGGGCTGTCGATCACTGAGCTTGAATTCAACGAAGCGATGGCGCTCGGCCGTCCGATCCTGCTGTTCATCATGAGCGACCAGCATCCCCTGACCGAAGCGGATTTCGAGTTCGATCCGGAGAAGCGAGCCAAGCTCGCCGCATTCCGTGAGCGCGCTAAACTGATGTATCGCAACTGCGAGGTGCACCGAATTTACGAGATCTTTGACAGTATGGGAAAATTTTCGACGTCGGCTGCAATTGCGATCGCCGGTTTGGTGCGGCATTTGCCGGCGCAGGGTAAGCCCGGACCTGCGATTGACAACGTGCCTTTTCGCGAACTTCGCAATTTCCTGGGTAGGGATGACGATCTGGCCGCGATCGACACTGCATTCAAGACTGGCTCCGGCCGCGCTGCCGTTAGCGCCTTGCACGGCCTGCGCGGAGTAGGCAAGACCACGCTCGCCGCCGCCTACGCCGAACGCAGACGCACTAATTATCGAGCGACTTGGTGGATCAGGGCGGGAACCGAGCACACGATACGCGCCGATCTGGTGGGTCTCGGCGTTCAACTTGGCTGGGTCGTTGACGATGCGGCGGAAGACCCGGCTATTAAGGCAGTGCTGCAGCGGCTTCGCATCGATGGAAATGGCATCTTGCTAATCTACGACAACGCAATCGGGAGAAACGAACTTACCGAATTCCTGCCCCGCGGGGGGGCATCCCACATCATCATCACTTCAAACGCACCGGACTGGCGCGGGATCGCTGATCCCGTGGAGATCGCGGTCTGGCCAAAGGAGATCGGGGCCGACTTCCTGATCGCTCGCACTGGTCGAGTCTCGGAACGCGCAGAAGCTTTGGCGCTTTCTCATGCCTTGGGAGGACTACCGCTTGCGCACGAACAGGCGTCAGCTTACTGCGATCGTGTCGGGTTGCCGTTTCGTGAGTATATTGCGCGGTTCGAAGTTACGTCTGTCGAGTTTCTGGATAAGGCGGAAGATGCGCCTCGTGATTACCGACTAACGGTGGCGAAGACTTTTGAAATTGCGATGGCGGAGGCCGCCAGCAGGCAAGCTGTCAGCTATTTCTTTCTTCTTGTTGCTGCATCGCTCGCGGCTCAGCCGATCCCAACACATTTTTTCTTTGAATGGCGAGAGAAAGTTGAAGGGGCATTTGCGGCAAACATCAAGGACGTCGACTTGGACGACGTCATCGGAACGCTCCGCGCCTTTGCGTTGATCGACCGTAGATCTATTCGCGACGAACGCGACCTTTCCGTTTGGACGGACTGTATCTCAGTGCATCCTCTGATAGGTAGGATTGCACTTGCACGGATCGGTATGGACCTTCTGAATGAAATTAGATGGGAGTCGATCAGAGCTATGGCCCTGATCTTTCCGGCTGGTGACGTTCTTTCAAATCCTGATTCATGGCCAAGAGCGAGGAGACTTGACGTAATCGCATCCTCGCTCGTCAGGTGCGATACGCTGCCTCAAGAAGCCGAGGCTGGAAATTGGCGCTCGATCATTGCAGCTTCAATGATAACTGTCTTGAATCAACTGGCTCTTTATCGCCAAACCGTTTTGGGCAGCTACGAGGAGGCTCAACGCAATTTCGAAGTGGCGCTGCTTTTGAGCGTGCGGGAACTTCTTGCGGACAATCCCTTTGAAGGCGTCATCCAGAATAATCTGGGTCGGATGTATCAAGATCTAGGTAATGTCTCTGAGGCGCGCAGTTGCTTTGAGCTAGCGGCGTCTTTTTATGAAACGAGAGGTGAGCCGAATTCCCCTGCTCTTAAAACGGTTCTGACCAATCTGGGGAGCATCCTTACCCAAGCAGGTGACTACGCGAACGCGCAATTATCTTTCGAACGTGCCTCAACAATTGCTGACGATTGCACCACTGTCTCAAGTGGGATCGCTTTACTGAATCAGCTTGCAATCCTGAAATGGAAAAGGGGGGAGCGGGATGCTGGCTTGGCTGATCTTGAGCGATCAGTTGAGAGCTGTAAGAAGATGTTTCCCCCGAATCACCCCTACATGGCGGCAACCATAGCCAGTTTGGGTGGCATTGTACTGGAACAAGGGGACCTCGCGCGGGCTGATGAACTCATAAGGAACGCGCTAGCTATTCGCGAAACCGTGCTGGGCCCAGATCACCCCGATACCGCGCTGAGTCTCTATGACTTAGGATTGCTACTGGAGGAGGGGAAAGATCTGGTGGGAGCTCGACCTTGCTACGAGCGTGCGCTGACTATCTTCGAACAAAAATTCGGACCCGCTCACCCTCGTGCGAGAAATATCGCCGAGAAATTGGTCGCACTCTTGGACCGGCTCGATGCTTCCGATCGTGCTGCCGCTGTTCGTCAGAGATTTAAATTATAAGAGCCAGCAGCTAATCCCATCTTACGGCAGCTTGTCATACCCCTCACCCAGCCCGTTCAGGCTGAGCGGAAAGCCAATCCCTTCTTCCGGGGTCTCGAAGATGATGAAGGTGGCGGTCTTGGCGGTGCGGAGCTGGCCGAGCAGCTTGTCGTCCATGACGACCTCGGCGACGCAGCCATTGGGCAGGCAGCGGACGAAGCCGGCGCGGCCGACGTCCTGATTGTCGAGCTTGAGGCCGAGACCGGAGGGCAGCAGGACCCCTAAGGGGGCCACCACGCGCATCAGGCGGCTCTTCTGGTCGGCGGTCTTCAGCACGATGACGGTCAGGCCGGCATTGGAGCGGTCTTCCGCCACCACGCTCTGGATCAGGGCGCACTGCTCGCTCTGGGCGCCGGGGGGCGTGTCGCAGCGAATCTGCCAGTCGCCATGGACGGAGCGCACTGCGCCCTGCGCATGAGCAAGGCCGGGAAGCGCCAGAAGGAGGATCGCCGCCAGCAGGCCTGCCAGCGCCGGGAGGCGGTCAGCCCGCCTTTTCGCCTGCCTTGCCATCGATTTCGAAAGCCCCATCGGGTCGGTCCCTTTGCTCGCCTGGGCCGCTCGCGCTCGGCGGACTAATCTGGCGGACTGATACGGGAATGACGGCGTCTTGAAGGCGATTCCCAAGCAAATTCCACGCCGCCTCGCACCGCCGCCGCCCGCACGAATCAGGTTCCTGCGCGGCCATCCGCCAGTGCCTAACGCGGGCAATTCCGCTGTCAAGCCGCAGCATCCCGGCCAACGGTATTTTTGTCTGATGTTACTAGGAAATATCTTGCGGGTGATGGCTGGCAGTCGGGGCTCAAGACTGCATTGCGATAGATCAAAAATTATGGTTTGAGAGGCTTGATTTCGGCGTTCTAGCGATCTGGCCCCAATTCCTCTTAGAGGTATTCTTGCGCGGCGGTTTGTCAGGCGGACGGGTCGAATAAGCGTTTCCCGGACATAGGGCGGCGCACTTGGGGTGATTTCGTAAGGGGAGCGCGAACGGCATGAGGATGTCGATGGGCCGGATGGGCCGGCAGTTGCTGGGATTGGCCGTGGCGGGTCTGACGCTGGCGACCGGCGGTTCGGCCTTCGCCGAGCTCGGGCAGCCGAAGCCGTGGGAATGGACGCTTCAGGAGTCCGGTTCCCCGGTGATGGACAACATCGTCTGGTTCCACAACTTTCTGTTCGTGCTGATCACGCTGATCACGCTGTTCGTTCTGGCGCTGCTCGTGGTGGTGGTCATCAAGTTCAACGCGCGGGCCAATCCGGTGCCGTCGCGCACCACCCACAACACGCTGATCGAGGTGGCCTGGACGCTCGTTCCGGTGCTGATCCTGGTCGGAATCTCGGTGCCGTCGTTCCGGCTTCTGTTCCTCGAGCTCGACGTGCCGAAAGCGGATATCACCGTCAAGGCGACCGGCAAGCAGTGGTACTGGTCCTACGCCTATCCGGACAACGGCAAGTTCGAGTTCGACTCGCTGATGGCGCAGGACAAGCAGCCCCGCCTGCTCGGCGTCGACAACGAGATGGTGGTGCCGGTCAACAAGGTGATTCGTGTCCAGGTCACCGGCGCGGACGTCATCCACGCCTTTGCGCTGCCGGCTTTCGGCGTCAAGATCGACGCCATTCCGGGGCGGCTGAACGAGACCTGGTTCAAGGCCACCAAGACCGGCATGTTCTACGGCCAGTGCTCGGAGCTCTGCGGCAAGGACCACGCCTTCATGCCGATCGCGATTCGCGTCGTGGAGGACCAGGAATTCGCCTCCTGGGTCGAGACCGCGAAGAAGAAATTCGCGAGCGGTGGCACCAGCACCTACGCCTCCGCGGCCGGCCCGACGCAGTAAGCGTCGGGTGACGGCTGACAGGGACTGAAGCGATATAAGGGCGGGACCTCCTGGAGGTCCGAACGGGACGCAAGGCAGGATTTGAAAATGGCAACGAGCGCAGCGGCACACGGCGATCACGCCCACGGACATGACGAGCACGCCCATCCGACCGGATGGCGGCGCTACGTCTATTCGACCAACCACAAGGACATCGGCACGATGTACCTGATCTTCGCGGTGATCGCCGGCGTCATCGGCGCCGCGATGTCGATCGCGATCCGTGCCGAGCTGATGTACCCGGGCGTGCAGATCTTCCACGAGACGCACACCTACAACGTGTTCGTGACCTCTCACGGCCTGATCATGATCTTCTTCATGGTCATGCCCGCGATGATCGGCGGCTTCGGCAATTGGTTCGTGCCGCTGATGATCGGCGCGCCCGACATGGCGTTCCCGCGCATGAACAACATCTCGTTCTGGCTGCTGCCGGCCTCGTTCGCGCTGCTGTTGATGTCGACCTTCGTCGAGGGCGAGCCGGGCGCCAACGGCGTCGGCGCCGGCTGGACCATGTACGTGCCGCTGTCGGCCTCCGGCCATCCGGGTCCGGCCGTCGACTTCGCGATCCTGTCGCTCCATCTGGCAGGCGCTTCGTCGATCCTCGGCGCCATCAACTTCATCACCACGATCTTCAACATGCGCGCGCCGGGCATGACCCTGCACAAGATGCCGCTGTTCGTGTGGTCGATCCTGGTAACGGTGTTCCTGCTGCTGCTGTCGCTGCCGGTGCTTGCCGGTGCGATCACCATGCTGCTCACCGACCGCAACTTCCACACGACGTTCTTCAACCCCGAAGGCGGCGGCGACCCCGTGCTGTTCCAGCATCTGTTCTGGTTCTTCGGCCACCCCGAGGTTTACATCCTGATCCTGCCCGCCTTCGGCATGATCAGCCAGATCGTCTCGACCTTCTCGCGCAAGCCCGTGTTCGGCTATCTCGGCATGGCCTACGCCATGGTCGCGATCGGCGGCATCGGCTTCGTGGTGTGGGCGCACCACATGTACACGGTCGGCATGTCCTCGGCGACACAGGCCTATTTCGTCGCCGCGACCATGGTCATCGCGGTTCCGACCGGCGTGAAGATCTTCTCCTGGATCGCCACGATGTGGGGCGGTTCGATCGAATTCCGGGCGCCGATGATCTGGGCGGTGGGCTTCATCTTCCTGTTCACCGTCGGTGGCGTCACCGGCGTCGTGCTGGCGAATGCCGGCGTCGACCGCGTGCTGCAGGAGACCTACTACGTCGTCGCGCACTTCCACTACGTGCTGTCGCTGGGTGCGGTGTTCGGAATCTTCGCCGGCTGGTACTACTGGTTCCCGAAGATGTCGGGCTACATGTACAACGAGACGCTCGCGAAGGCGCACTTCTGGGTGACCTTCATCGGCGTCAATCTGGTGTTCTTCCCGCAGCACTTCCTCGGCCTGTCCGGCATGCCGCGCCGCTATGTCGACTATCCCGATGCGTTCGCGGGCTGGAACCTGGTCTCGTCGGTCGGCTCCTACATCTCCGGCTTCGGCGTGCTGATCTTCCTCTACTGCGTGCTCGACGCCTTCATGAAGAAGGTGCCGGCCGGCGACAATCCGTGGGGTGCGGGTGCGACCACGCTGGAGTGGACCTTGCCCTCGCCGCCGCCGTTCCACCAGTTCGAAGTGCTGCCCCGCGTGCAGTAAGCGACCTCCCGCGGCGCCCGTGACGGGCGCCGCGACTCTATAACGAAGCGAGTTGAATTTAGTGTCCGTCCTCGATCAGAACGCCATCGACATCAATCCCCGCATCTCCGAGGCGGAGGTCGGCGACTACATCGCGCTGTTGAAGCCGCGGGTGATGTCGCTGGTGATCTTCACCGCGCTGGTCGGGATGGCCATGGCGCCGGGACACTTCCACCCGGTGCTCGCGTTCACTTCGCTGCTCTGCATCGCCGTCGGCGCCGGCGCTTCCGGCGCGCTCAATATGGCGCTCGAAGGCGACATCGATTCCAAGATGTCGCGCACGGCGAACCGGCCGATCCCGCGCGGCCGCATCACCCGCCCCGAGGCGATGGCGTTCGGCCTGACGCTGTCCTTCTTCTCGGTGATGACGCTCGGCATCCTCGTCAACTGGATCGCAGGCAGCCTGCTCGCCTTCACCATCTTCTTCTACGTAGTGATCTACACGATGGGGCTGAAGCGCTGGACCGCGCAGAACATCGTGATCGGCGGCGCCGCCGGCGCGCTGCCGCCGGTGGTGGCCTGGGCCGCCGTCACGGGCACCGTCGACGTCGAGCCGCTGCTGCTGTTCGCCATCATCTTCTTCTGGACCCCGCCGCATTTCTGGGCGCTGGCGCTGTTCCGCTCCGACGACTACGCGCGCGCCGGCATTCCGATGCTGCCAAACGTCGCCGGTCCCGATGCGACGCGCCTGCAGATCCTGCTCTACACCATCGTGCTGATCGCGGTCGCCGCCGCGCCCTGGGCGCTCGGCTATTTCGACGCGATCTACGGCATCGTCTCGCTGATCATGGGGGCCGGCATGCTGGTGCTCGCGATCAACGTCTATATGCGCCGCGAGCGAGCTGCCTCGCTGCGCGCGACCCGCAAGCTGTTCGCGTTCTCGATCCTCTATTTGTTCGTGCTGTTCGCGACCCTGCTGGCCGAGGTCGTGTTCCGGGCACTGGCTCCGATGGTTGGGGGCGCATGATCACAGCGATGGCCGACAAACCCGAGACAGACGGAATCGTCCTCACCGAGGCGCAGAAGAAGAGCCGTCGTCAGCGCTCGATCGCCATTGCCCTGGCGCTCGGCGTGCTGGTGGTGCTGTTCTTCGCCGTCACCATGGTCAAGGGACCGGCCGTTCTCGTGCGGCCGATGTAGGAAACATGGATCACGAGCCGACCATATCGCAGGATGTCAGTGCCAAGCCGGCCAATGGTCAACCGGCCAAGCGCCGCGGGCTGGGGCGTGATGTCGTGGTCGCGTCCATCTGCGGCGGCGTGGTCGCGCTGATGGTCGGTGCCTCCTACGCGGCGGTGCCGTTCTACAACTGGTTCTGCCGCGCCACCGGTTTCAACGGCACGACGCAAGTGGCGAACGCCGCGCCGGCGACGGGCCCGATCGCGCGAAAAATCTCGGTGCGCTTCGACTCCAATGTCGCGCCCGGCCTGCCCTGGAAGTTCGAGCCGGAGCAGAACGAGATCGAGGTCAATATCGGCCAGGTCGTGACCGTCTTCTACACCGTGACCAACCAGGCCGCGCGCACCACGGCGGCCCAGGCGGCCTACAACGTCGCGCCGCTGACGGTCGGCTCCTATTTCCAGAAGATCAACTGCTTCTGCTTCACCGAGCAGACCATGGCTCCGGGCGAGAAGCGCGAGATGCCGGTTGTCTTCTACGTCGATCCGTCGATCGCCGAGGATCACGAGAACGACGGGCTGAACACGATCACGCTGTCCTATACCTTCTATCCGGTGAAGGATCCCGTGGTGAAGCCGTTGGCATCGGGCGAAGGCGACAAGCGCAAGGGAAATCTCTGATCGGCGGGCGCGCGCTCGAAAGGTCGGAAACAAGGGGATAAGTGCCCGACAGGCACGGGATTGAGGAGAGAGACCGCAAATGGCAACGGCGCACACCAAGCATCACGACTATCACCTGGTCGATCCCTCTCCGTGGCCGGCCGTCGGTTCGCTCTCGGCCTTCATCATGGCGGTCGGCGCGATCTCCTGGATGCATCACATGTTCTCGGCCGCGCCGATCGTGTTCGGCGTCGGCACCGTCGGCGTGCTCTACACCATGGCGAGCTGGTGGGGCGACGTGATCAAGGAAGCCCAGTACAAGGGCGACCACACCCGCGTGGTGCAGCTGCATCACCGCTACGGCATGATCCTGTTCATCGCCTCCGAGGTGATGTTCTTCGTCGCCTGGTTCTGGGCCTATTTCAACGCCGCGCTGTTTCCGGCCGACGCCGTCCACGCCACCCGCGACGCGGTGTTTGGCTGCGGCCTCGGCACTCAGGCCGGCGCCTGCGCCGTGCCGGGCACCTGGCCGCCGCACGGCATCGAGACCTTCGATCCCTGGCATCTGCCGCTCCTCAACACGCTGATCCTGCTCACCTCGGGCACGACCGTGACCTGGGCGCACCACGCGCTGCTCGAGAACGACCGTCAGGGTCTGAAATACGGCCTGATTGTCACCGTCGTGCTCGGCGCGCTGTTCACCTGCGTGCAGGCCTATGAGTACAGCCACGCGGCGTTCTCGTTCGGCGGCAACGTCTATGGCGCGACCTTCTTCATGGCGACCGGCTTCCACGGCTTCCACGTGCTGGTCGGCACCATCTTCCTGCTGGTCTGCCTGTTCCGCGCCTATGCCGGCCATTTCACGCCGAAGCAGCATCTCGGCTTCGAGTTCGCCGCCTGGTACTGGCACTTCGTCGACGTGGTCTGGCTGTTCCTGTTCCTCTGCATCTACGTCTGGGGACACGGCGCCGAGACCATGGCCCACGGCGCGCACTAAGCCGCGACGATGAGATCAGAAAGGGCGGCCGCTGGGCCGCCCTTTCGCTTTTGGGCCGCCGGAAGTTTCGGCGAGAACTGTGATAGAGTGCGATCATGAACGACACCGCCGGCAAATCCGAGTCCGAGACCACCGTCCTGCAAAGCGCGCTGCGCGGGCTCGCCTGCAGATGCCCGCGCTGCGGCCAGGGCAAGCTCTATGCAGGCTTTCTGACGCTCGCGCCCGCCTGCGACCGCTGCGGTCTCGACTACGCCTTCATCGATACCGGCGACGGTCCGGCGATCTTCATCATCATGCTGGCCGGCGGGATCGTGGTTGCGGCCGCACTGATCGTCGAGGTCAAATACCAGCCGCCATACTGGCTGCATGCGGTGCTGTGGTTGCCGTTGATCCTGGTCACCACGCTTCTGCCGCTGCGTGCGATGAAGTCGCTGCTGATCGCGCTGCAATTCCACCACAAGGCGGCGCCGGGCCGGTTGGTCGACCGCGCGAAATGATCGAGCCTGCGCGCAAGCCCCGCGTGGCCGGCTTCGCGCTGTTCACGCTCTTTCTGACGGCCGTGTTCGTCGCGCTCGGCGTCTGGCAATTGCAGCGCCGGACCGCCAAGCACGAGCTGGTCGCGGCGCTCACCGAGCGCCTGGCCGAGGCGCCCATCGCGCTGCCGCCGCCGGCGCAATGGGCTGCGCTCGCTCCCGCGCGCGATGAATTCCGGCGCGTCAGCTTCACCGCGACCTACGCAGGGCTCCCCGATGCGATGGTCTATTCCTCCGGCTCCGCGGTGCGCAAGGACGCCTCGGGCCCGGGCACCTGGGCGTTCCTGCCGGCGCGGCTTCCCGGCGGCGAGACGGTTGTGATCGATGCGGGCTTCGTCGAGAACACCATGCAGGATCGAGGCGTCGAGGACCGCGCGGTGAAGAAGCTCGTCACGGGACAGCCGGTCGCATTCACCGGCTATTTGCGCTTTCCCGAGGTGTCCGGCTGGCTGACGCCGGCGGAGAATCGCGGCAAGCGGCTTTGGTTCGTGCGCGATCATCAGGCCATCGCAGGCGCGCTCGGCTGGGGTGCGGTCGCGCCGTTCTATGTCGATCTCGAGCAGCCGGCGCCCGAGAACGGCATTCCCCGCCCGGGGCCGCTCGACGTGCATCTGAAGGACGATCACCTGCAATATGCCATCACCTGGTTCATGCTCGCAGGCGCCGTGCTGATCGCCTTCGCGGTGTGGGCACGAGGCCGGCGACAGAACTGACCCCGTCGAAGGTCCCCGAGGGGAACCCGGTATCGCCCGGGGTTTATTATTCAGCGCACATTCACGAGTGTGGTCCTAAGCCGCCGGTGATGTCCCGCGGCAGACAGGATTGCGGCGTGAGCGATTTCGATCAGATGGGAATTGTCATCGACTGGGTGGACGCCTGCCGGAAGGGCGACCTCGCGACGTTGCTCGACCTCTATGCGGACGATGCCCAGGTCGAGTGCGCCTGTAACGGCGCGCAGCGCTATCGCGGCCGCAGCGAGCTCGAGGCCTATTGGGGGCCGCGGCTGAGCGCGTTCTTGTCGGCCGGTTTTGGCCTCGAGGAGATCAATCCGGTGCCATATGGAATCGATCTCGAATATTCCGTTGCGGGTTCGCTGCGTATTCGCGCTTCGTTTCGCTTCAGCCCGGAAGGCAAGATCCGCAGCACGCTGTGCGAGCCGGCGCGGCAGAACGCGCATGACGGCTGCTGCGCCTGCTAGCTATTGACCAGCACCTCGCGTGCCGGCTTGGCCGGAAGGTGGCAACGGACATAGGTTCGCTCGTCCACGCGCAGCAGTGACAGCGATCCGCTGAGCGCGCGCACGCGCTCATGCATGCCGGTCAGGCCGCGGCCGAAGGCATTGTCGGCGGGGAAGCCGCCGCCGTCGTCGGAGATCTCGATGACCAGTGTCTCGCCGGCGATGGTGGCCTGGACATGGGCGCCGCTGGCCTTGGCGTGGCGCAGCACGTTGGTCAGTGCTTCCTGGATCACCCGATAGACGGTCCGGGCCAACGCCCCGTCGATCACGTTGAGGTCCGGATCGATCGTATCCGTCAGGGCGATATGCGGTGCCTGCTTGCGAAAGTTCCGCAGCAGCGTCTGCACGCTGGTCGCAAGGCCCAGCTCCTCGATGTAAAGCGGCCGCAGCCGGTCGAGGATGCGCCGGTTGGTCTGCTGCAGCGCCTCGACCGATTGCAGCACCTCCTCCGCCGAATTGCCGAGATTTCCTGCTTGCGACGCGGCGTCGATGAGCGCGATCGTGCCGGCGCGAATGCTGAACAGCAGCGGTCCGAGCTCGTCATGCAGTTCGCGGGCGAGATCACGCCGCTCGTCGTCCTGGAGCGACACCAGGCGGTGCATCAGATCGCGATTGTCTTGGCTCAATTGCGCCAGCGTTGCAGCCAGCGCATTTGCTTCCGCACAGCTCTGCCGAATCTCCGGCGGCCCTCCGACCGGGATCGGCTTTGCGTAGTCGCCGCGCCGCATCCGTGTCAGGCCTTCACCGAGATGTTGCAGCGGACGCAGGGCCGATCCCGCGAAGACATAGGCGATGATTCCAGTGAGCACCGTCAGCACGGCGACGAGGCTGGTCAGTGCCAGGAAGCCGATCCATTTCTCGAACAGGTCGGCTGAGAGGTCCGGCAGGAACACGATATCGCCGATACGTCTGCCATCAATCAGCACCGGGGCCGCAGCGTCCGTGTCCGGCACCGCCAGCAGGTTGATGAACCACTGCGGTATTCCTTGCAGGTTGTGCGTGTCGCTCCTTGGCGATGGTGCAGGCGCCCCTTCCGCGGAACGGAATTGGATGTCCGAGGAGGTTGTCAAGGATTGGACAAAGGCGTCGAGTATCTTCTGCGGATTGTCCGACGCGCGCAAAGTGTTGTTGAGTGCGGTGGCGATCGTTCGGGTCGAACGTCGCGCAGGCTCGTTCTCGTCGACCAGCTGACCGCTTGCGAAGATCTGGAGCAGCACCCCGCCGAGGATCAGGGCTGCGAGAAAACTCGCGCCGAGCGGAAGAAACAGTTGCGTTCTGAAAGAGAGTCGTTGCCACATTAGGTCAATTCTAACGCGCACCGGCGGGATTTGCTCTTTCCATTTGTTCCCGTCGGTCTAAGAGTCAAAAAAAAGCGAGTGCGCGATGCAAGATACCGCCAAACCGGGGACCCGGGTTCTGATCGTCGACGACCATCCCGTGGTGCTGTCCGGTTGCCGCACCCTGTTCGCTTCGGACCATTCGATCCGGATCGACGAGGCGACGGACGCCAAATCCGGGCATCGCGCCTATGTCAGCAAGCGGCCCGACGTCACCGTGATCGATATCAGCCTGCCCGATGTTTCCGGCTTCGAGCTGATGCGACGCATCCGCAAGGACGATCCCGACGCCAAGATCATCATGTTCAGCATGAACGACGATCCGGCCTTCGTGGTGAGGGCAGTCGAGCTCGGGGCGCAGGGCTATGTCTCCAAGGGCGACGATCCCAGGATCCTGCTGAAAGCAGTGCGCAAGGTGATCGCAGGCGACAATTTCATCTCACCGCAGCTCGCCGAAGCCGTGACGTTCTCGGGCGCCGCGATCAAGGCCAACCCGGCCTCGCAGATGACGCCGCGAGAGCTCGAAATTCTCCGCCTGCTCGGACGCGGGGACAAGATCGTGGAAGTCGCCGAGGCGCTCGGCATCTCTTACAAGACAGTCGCCAACACCACGTCTCTGCTCAAGCAGAAGCTGGGGGCCAAGAACCATTCCGACCTGATCAGGATCGCGGTGGAAATCGGGATGAATTGACGGCCCGGGGCACTATCGGGCCGGGCACTGTCGTCGGCCCGGGCACTGTCGGCCCGGGCGTACCGAACCGGCTACTCCAGGATGCAGCCGGTTCGGCGGGACGGATCGGTGTCGACGCGCAGCCGGGCAATGCATGGACACCGCCGACACCTATCCGCCGACCCCAATGGACGGAGGCGGAATTCGTTCCTGCCATGTCCCGAGGATTCGGGAAGATTTGGCAAAGCGCGACGTGCAGGTGCTCGGCTATGTTTGCGAGAGCGGATCTGGGATCGGGAAAAATAGGAACATTTTCTCGCGCTCATCGTTTTCGCCCTTGACGGTTTCGTGACAGGCGACGAAAGCTGGCGCGAACAGTTTGAGGGGCGGCGACCCCGAGAGCCAAACCGGTCTGCACACATCAACGACAGACCTTCCAAGAGAGGGGCTGCGGCATCGCCGCAGCCCCTTTTCGCTGGGCCGGGCGGAGGTCGGAAGCGGTTTCCCGATGCCGCAAAACACTTTATGGTGGCCCAAAGCCTCTGGCTGTTAACAAGTAGTTTCGTAAAATCAAAGGCTTATGGATCGCGCTCAGGCCGGCCGGCCTTTGGAGGGCAGTTTGACTCGTTATATATCGACCCGGGGCGAGGCTCCCGAACTCGGCTTCTGCGATGTGATGCTGACCGGGCTCGCCCGCGATGGCGGCCTGTATGTGCCGACGGTCTGGCCGCAGCTTTCCGCGGATGCCATCGCCGGCTTCTTCGGCCGTCCCTATTGGGAGGTCGCAGTCGAGGTGATTCGTCCCTTCGTGGGCGGCGAGATCAGCGACGCCGAGCTCGGCCGCATGGCGAACGAAGCCTACGCGACCTTCCGCCATCCCGCTGTGGTGCCGCTGCGCCAGATGTCGCCGCACCAGTTCGTGCTGGAGCTGTTCCACGGCCCGACGCTCGCCTTCAAGGACGTGGCGATGCAGCTGATCTCGCGGCTGATGGACCATGTGCTCGCCAAGCGCGGCCAGCGCACCACCATCGTGGTCGCGACGTCAGGCGATACCGGCGGCGCCGCGGTGGAGGCTTTCGCCGGCCTCGAGAACGTGGATCTCATCGTGCTGTTTCCGCACGGCCGCATCTCCGAGGTGCAGCGGCGGATGATGACGACGACGGGCGCGGCCAATGTCCACGCGCTCGCCATCGAGGGCAATTTCGACGACTGCCAGGCGATGGTGAAGGGGATGTTCAACAACCATCGCTTCCGCGATGCGACCTCGCTCTCTGGCGTCAATTCCATCAACTGGGCGCGGATCGTCGCCCAGGTGGTCTATTATTTCACCTCCGCCGTTGCCGTCGGCGCGCCGGCGCGCGCGGTGGATTTCGTCGTGCCGACCGGCAATTTCGGCGACATCTTCGCCGGCTACGTCGCCAAGTGCATGGGCCTGCCGGTGCGCACCTTGCGCATCGCCGCCAACGTCAACGACATCCTGGCGCGCACGCTGAAGACGGGGATCTATGAGGTGCGCGAGGTCCACGCCACGGCATCGCCCTCGATGGACATCCAGATCTCCTCGAATTTCGAGCGGCTGATGTTCGAAGCCGGCAAGCGCGATGCCGCTGCCGTGCGCCGCCTGATGGATTCGCTGAAGCAGTCGGGACGTTTCGTGCTGCCCGATGCGACGTTGGCCGCGATCCGCGAGGAGTTCGACGCCGGGCGCGCCGACGAGACCGAGACCGCGGCTGCGATCCGCGCCGGCTGGCGCGAGGCAGGCGAGCTGGTCGATCCCCATACGGCGGTGGCGCTCGCCGTCGCCGACCGCGACACCACCGACACGCGGGTGCCGAGCATCGTGCTCTCGACCGCCCATCCGGCCAAATTCCCCGACGCTGTGGAGGCGGCCTGCGGCCAGCGGCCGCAACTGCCGGCCTGGCTCGACGGATTGATGACCAAATCCGAACACATGAAGGTGATGAAGAACGATCTGGCCGAGGTCGAGCGGTTTGTGTTGTCGGTCAGCCGCGCCGCAAAGCAGGGAGTTGCCGGATGAGCGTCGAGATTTCCAAGCTTGCCTCCGGCCTGACCGTCGTCACCGACAACATGCCTCACCTGGAGACTGCGGCGCTCGGCGTCTGGGCCGGCGTTGGCGGACGCGACGAGAAGCCGAACGAGCATGGCATTTCGCATCTGCTCGAGCACATGGCGTTCAAGGGCACGACCAAGCGCTCCTCGCGCGAGATCGTCGAGGAGATCGAGGCGGTCGGCGGCGACCTCAATGCCGGCACTTCGACCGAGACCACGTCCTATTACGCACGGGTGCTGAAGGCCGACGTGCCGCTGGCGCTCGACGTGCTGGCCGACATCCTCGCCAATCCCGCCTTCGAGCCCGACGAGCTGGAGCGCGAGAAGAACGTCATCGTGCAGGAAATCGGTGCCGCGCAGGATACGCCCGACGACGTCGTGTTCGAGCATCTCAACGAGCTCTGCTATCCCGACCAGCCGATGGGCCGCTCGCTGCTCGGCACGGCCAAGACGCTGCGCAGCTTCAATCGCGACATGCTGCGCGGCTATCTCTCGACGCATTATCGCGGGCCCGACATGGTGGTGGCGGCGGCTGGCGCGGTCGATCACAGCCAAGTGGTCGCCGAGGCCGAGAAGCGCTTTGCGAGCTTCGAAGGGACGCCGGGCCCGAAGCCGCAAACCGCCCAGTTCGGCAAGGGTGGCACCAAGGTGGTGCATCGCGAGCTGGAGCAGGCGCATCTGACGCTGGCGCTGGAAGGCGTGCCGCAGAACGATGCCTCGCTGTTTTCGCTCCAGGTCTTCACCAACATCCTCGGCGGCGGAATGTCGTCGCGCCTGTTCCAGGAGGTGCGCGAGAAGCGCGGCCTCTGCTACTCCATCTATTCGTTCCACGCGCCCTATACCGACACAGGCTTCTTCGGCCTCTACACCGGCACCGATCCGGCTGACGCGCCTGAAATGATGGAGGTCGTGGTCGACATCATGAATGATTCGGTGGAGACGCTGACCGAGGCAGAGATCGCGCGGGCCAAGGCGCAGATGAAGGCAGGCCTCCTGATGGCGCTGGAGAGCTGCTCGTCCCGGGCCGAGCAGCTCGCCCGGCATGTGCTGGCCTATGGCCGGCCGCAGACGGTCGAGGAGCTGGTCGGTCGGATCGACGCCGTCAGCGTCGAATCGACCCGGGACGCGGCCCGTGCGCTGCTGTCGCGGAGCCGGCCCGCCGTTGTCGCGTTAGGCAGCGGCAGGGGTCTGGACACGGCGGTGTCTTTTGCGGAAGGATTGACCCGGGCGCGCGCCAAGGCCCGGCTGCACTAGGAGCCGCGGAACGGCGGGACCGCCCCCGGAAAGCATCACCATGGCCCTCTTTCGCCTGCCGTCCAGTGGACCCGCCGCCCTCGCGCCGCGCGGCAATGGCTTGTTGCTGCGCGCGCCGCAGATGTCGGATTTCCTGCAATGGGCACATCTGCGTGAAACCAGCCGCGACTACCTGACGCCCTGGGAGCCGATCTGGCCGTCGGACGATCTCACCCGTTCCGGCTTCCGCCGCCGCCTGCGCCGCTATTCCGAGGACATCGCCGCGGACCGTTCCTATCCGTTTCTGATCTTCCGCGAGCTCGACGGGGCGATGGTCGGCGGCATCACGCTCGCCAATGTGCGGCGCGGCATCGTGCAGGCCGGCACCATCGGCTATTGGGTCGGTCAACCCCATGCCCATCGCGGCTACATGACGGCTGCGCTGCGGGTCCTGCTGCCGACGCTGTTCGGCGAGCTCAATTTGCACCGGGTGGAAGCCGCCTGCATCCCCACCAACGCACCGTCGATCCGGGTGCTGGAGAAGTGCGGCTTCTCCCGCGAGGGGCTGGCCCGCCGCTACCTCTGCATCAACGGGATCTGGCAGGACCATTTGCTGTTTGGCCTCCTGCACGAGGATTTCCGCGGCTGAGCCCATTCGTTCATGTGACCAAAGTCTGCCTGGCATCGTCTCGTTTGCTGCCTTGGGTTCGCCGATTTTGACGATATAACGCGCGAGGCCTCCCGGCGATCGGCCGGGGATTTGTCATGGAGTACGGGCTTTGATGGTGAAGCAGCTTCGGTCGTCGCGGAATGTGCTGCGGCGGATGCCGGCGATCGCGCTGGTCTTGTCGGTGTCGTTCGCGGCGGTTTCGCCGGTCGCCGCGCAGTCGTTGACCGACCGCTTCAAGAGCCTGTTCGGCGGCAAGTCCGACGCGCCGGCGGAGCCCAAGCCGGCGCCTGCGCCTGGCCAACCGGCCGAAGACGATCTCGATTGCCCGCAGGTGACGGTGCGCGCGGGGGCCTCGACCTACGCGGTTGGGGCCACCGGCAAGCCGGCCGTCGGCAATGAAATCCGCTTCCAGGCGACGATCACCAAGATGGCGCGCGAATGTGCCCGCAGCAGCGCCGGCATCACAGCCCGGATCGGCATCCAGGGCCGCGTGATCGCCGGCCCCGCCGGGGCACCTGCGACCGTCGAGGTGCCCCTGCGCATCGCCGTCGTGCAGGGCGGCGTCGGCGAGAAGGTGATTGCCTCGAAGGCCTACCGGACCACGGTCGATATGTCCGAGGGCGGCAGCGTGCCCTTCACTTTCGTCGTCGAGGATATGTCCTATCCGGTGCCCGCGCCCGCGGCCGCCGACAGCTACATCTTCTATGTCGGCTTCGACCCGCAGGCGCTCGCGCCCGAGCCGAAGGGGCGGAAGAAGAAGTAGGGCAAGCTGTTGCGGCACTCTCAGCTGTCATTGCCCGCGAAGGCGGGCAATCCAGTATTCCAGAGGCCGCGGTGCTTGAACCGATAAGCCGCGGCGTACTGGATCACCAGCCTTTGCGGGTGATGACACCCAGTTTGCGGCTGCAGTTCGCCCAACAAAAAAGCCGGCGCTCATCGCGCCGGCTTTTTGATGGGTGAAGGCAAACGCCTCAGTTCAGCTTCTGCCGGACTTCGCTGATGCCCTTGGCGAGCAGGTCGTCGGCGAGCTGGCCCTTGACCGACTGCGACAGGATCGTCGAGGCGGCCTGGACGGCGGCTTCCGCGGCTGCGGCGCGGACATCGGCCAGCGCCTGGGCCTCGGCGAGCGCGATCTTGCTCTCCGCGGTCTTGGTGCGGCGGGCGACGAAGTCTTCCATCTTCGCCTTGGCCTCAGTCGCGATGCGCTCGGCTTCGCTTCTGGCGTTGGCGATGATCTCGGCGGCCTCGCGTTCGGCCGAGGCGGTGCGCGCCTTGTAGTCGGCGAGCACCTTGGCTGCCTCCTGCTTGAGGCGCTGGGCGTCGTCGAGCTCGGTCTTGATGCGCTCGGCGCGCTTGTCGAGCGCCGACATCGCCGACTTGAAGACCCCGAGATAGCCGAACAGGACCATCAGGATCACGAAGGCGATGGCGACCCAGGTTTCAGGATCGAAGAACATCTCGACTAACCTTTCAGGGACGCATCGACCGCCGCATTGACCGACGCGGCGTCGGGAACGACGCCGGTGAGCTGCTGCACGATCTGACCTGCCGCATCGGCCGCGATGCCGCGGACGTTGCTCATGGCGGCGGCGCGGGTCGAGGCGATGGTCTTCTCCGCCCCGGCGAGCTTGGCCGCCAATTGTTCTTCCAGCGTCTTGCGCTCGGCGTCTGCCTGCGCATTCGCCTTGTCGCGGGATTCGTTGCCGATCGCCTGTGCCCGTGTGCGCGCCGAAGCGAGCTCGGTTTCATAGGCCTTCAGCGCGGCGTCGGACTGATCCTTCAGCGCCTGCGCCTCGGTGAGGTCGCCGTCGATCTTGTTCTGACGCGCCTCGATCGCACCGCCGACCTTCGGCAGAGCGAGCTTGGACACGATCACGTAAAGCAGGACGAAGAAGATCGCGAGCGACACCAGCTGTGAAGCGTAGTTGCTGCTCTCGAACGGCGGAAAACCGCCACCGTGGTGACCACCGTCAGCCTCGGTGTGAGCGCCCGCCGCCGGACCTTTTGCGCCGCCATGACTTTCAGCCACGGAGTTCTCCTGTTGCTGTCACACGCGCCGTCCCAAGGGAATGGAACGGCGCGAAAAACGTCGTCCTCAGAGCGGAACGAACAGCAGCAGCAGCGCGATCAGCAGCGAGAAGATGCCGAGCGCTTCGGTCACCGCGAAGCCGAAGATCAGGTTGCCGAACTGGCCCTGAGCGGCCGAGGGGTTGCGAACGGCTGCGGCGAGGTAGTTGCCGAAGATCACGCCGACGCCGACGCCCGCACCGCCCATGCCGATGCATGCGATGCCCGCGCCGATAAGTTTTGCTGCTGCCGGATCCATTTTAGACTCCTTGGAAGAAAGATTGGGTTGTGGGTGGAAATTCCCCGGACCGCTCAGTGTCCCGGATGAATGGCGTCGTTGAGGTAGATGCAGGTCAGGATCGCGAACACATAGGCCTGCAGGAACGCGACCAGGATCTCCAGGGCGTACAGCGCGACCGTGAGCGCCAGCGGCAGCACGCCGCCGACCCAGCCCAGCGCCCCGAGCGAGAAGCCCAGCATGGCGACGAAGCCGGCGAACACCTTCAGCGCGATGTGGCCGGCCAGCATGTTGGCGAACAGACGGACGCTGTGGGAGACCGGACGCAGGAAGAAAGACAGGATCTCGATGAACATCACCAGCGGCAGGATGTAGCCGGGGACGCCGTGGGGGACGAAGATCGAGAAGAATTTCATGCCGTTCTTGGCGACGCCGTAGATCAGAACGGTGAAGAAGACCAGAAGCGCAAGCGCTGCGGTGACGATCAGATGGCTCGAGATCGTGAAGGTATAGGGGATGATGCCGACCAGGTTCGAGACACAGATGAACATGAACAGCGAGAAGATCAGCGGGAAGAACTTCATGCCCTCCGCGCCGGCCGTCGAACGGATGGTGCTGGCTACGAATTCGTAGGAGATCTCGGCGACCGATTGCAGGCGCCCGGGAACCAGCTGGGTGCCGCTGGCGAGCATCAGGAGCGAGATGATCGCCACCGCCACCAGCATGTAGAGCGACGAATTGGTGAAGGCGATCGTGTGATTGCCGATATGGCCCAGGGTGAAGAGAGGCTCGATGTTGAACTGGTGGATCGGATCGATTTTCATCAGCGCGGCATCTCTTGGTCTGCCGGGCGATGCCGGCGGGTCTCGGTCTGCCGGCCGGGCCGGCCCGTACCGGCGAAACCGGTACGATCATTCCTCTCCTGGTGGGACGGCCTACGAACCACCGCGCCTGTTCTGACCCGCGCCCGCCGTTCTCACCACATTCACCACGCCGGCGACGAAGCCCAGCAACAGGAACACGATAAACCCGAAAGGCGACGTCGACAGCAAGCGGTCGAACCCCCAGCCAATCCCCGCTCCAACGACGACACCGGCGATCAACTCGGAGGATAACCGGAAACCAAGCGCCATCGCCGAGGCTCTGGCCGCTCCGTCTCCACCGTCACCTGCGGGTTGCTCGGTCTTGATCCGGCGGTCGCGAAATTCGGACAACCTCTGATCAAGACTTCCGAGCCGTTCGGAAAGCGCAGCTTCCTCGGACGATTTATCGCGATCTCCATTCTCGCCGTGTCCCGTGCCCTGTGTCATGCAACGAAGACCCGAAACGCCGCGGCTGAATGGAAATTACGCCCGCCACCCTCAAAAGCCGCGCGGACCATACTGATGGCCCATAATCAAGTCAAGCCAAGTCACGATTGCGTCGCTTTCGGTTATGTGTCTGATTTATTTGATGATATTGGCGCGTGCGGCAGCGCTGCACACAGCGTGACGCCGCACCGCAGCAGCTCGCCCTGCGCTCGGTGAACGCGGCCGCCCTTTCGCCGCGTTGCCGGGATCAAAGACATCGCTGGGATCGTTGATGTCGAGACGCGTTTTGGGCGGCGGATCGGCTCAGCGGGGTGTAGAATTTGCCGGATTGCCACCTGCACCTCGTGGCGGAGAGCGCGATGAGACCTGTGACGCCATCCACAACATCCTGGCTTGCGGCGGCGGCATTTGCCGCGGCGATGGCCGTCGGTGGCGGTCTCGAGGCCGCGCAACCCGCGCCCGACGGCGAAAACGGTCGCTACAGCATGACGCCCATTCCCGAAGGCGTGCTGCGGCTCGACACGCGCACCGGCACGATATCGACCTGCACCAAGAACGGCACCGGCTGGGCCTGCTACGCGGTGCCCGACGAACGGACCGCGCTCGACGCCGAGATCGGCAGGCTCCAGGCCGAGGTCGAGAGGCTGAAGGGGCAGCTCGCGGCGGCCCCGACGGTGTCGGGCAAGATCGACGAGGCGCTGCCGAAATCCGACCCGTTGAAGAAAGCCGAGCCCAAAAACGCCGAGCCTCGGGCCGCCGAGGGCGAGCGCAAGATCGAGATTCCGCTGCCGAGCGATCAGGACGTCGATCGCGTGATGTCGTTTCTGGAAAAGGCCTGGCGGCGGCTGATCGACATGGCCAACCGCGTCCAGAAGGACGTGTCGGGGAAGATTTGAGGACCCCTTCGCGCCATCTGCGCGTTGAGCTTTGGTAGAGTGAGCAAAGGCGCTGTTACGCCGTGCCCATGATGTCTCTACGGCGGTGAAGAAAGACGCGGGCACGTCGCTTCGCGCTTTTGCCCCATCCTACGGCAGTGTCCGATGCAGCGAGACCTTCCATGACATCAGCCAGATCCATCACGCGCTCGGCGCCATCGTCCGCGCAAGCCACCACCATTGCCTCGTCGCTGCTGACCGTGCAGACGCCGGGCTGCGGCTTCATCGATCTCACGGGCGAGGCTGCGAAGTTCGCCGCCGAGATCCGCGCGCGCGACGGCGCGCTGACGCTGTTCATCCGTCACACCTCGGCGTCGCTGACGATCCAGGAGAATGCCGATCCGTCCGTGCTCGTCGATCTCACCACGGCGCTGGCGCGGTTCGCGCCCGACGATGAAGATGCAGGCTGGACTCACGACACCGAAGGACCGGACGACATGCCGGCGCACGTCAAGACCATGCTGACGGGGACTTCGCTCCACGTGCCGGTGCTGGACGGCAAGCTCGCGCTCGGGACCTGGCAGGCAATCTATCTGATCGAGCATCGGACCCGTCCGCATCGCCGCGAGGTCGTGCTGCAATTCGTCGGCGCGTCGCGCTGACCAAAACAAAACCGGCCGCGGGATGCCGCGGCCGGTTCGTGTTTGTTGAGATCGGTGCTCTCGATCAGGTCGCCTTGATGTCGACGTCCTTGGTCTCGGGCAGGAAGAACAAGCCGATCACGACGGTGATCGATGCGAAGATGACCGGATACCAGAGACCGGCATAGATATCGCCGGTCGAGGCCACGATGGCGAAGGCGGTTGCCGGCAGCAGGCCGCCGAACCAGCCGTTGCCGATGTGGTAGGGCAGCGACATCGAGGTGTAGCGGATGCGGGTCGGGAACAGTTCGACCAGCATCGCGGCGATCGGGCCGTAAACCATGGTGACGAACAGCACCAGGACGAACAGCAGCCCGACGACCGCAGCCACCTGCGGACGGAAGATGTCGAACGGATGTGCCATCTTCACGATGCCGGCGTCGCCGGCCTTCGGATAGCCGGCTGCCTGCACGGCGGCGAGAACTGCCGGGTTGCCGTCCTTGGCGTTGGCGTAGGCGACTTCCTTACCGTTGACCATCACCTTCACGCCCGAGCCGGCGGCTCCCGGCGCGGTCGAGTACTTGACCGACGACTGCGCGAGGAAAGCACGGGCGGTGTCGCAAGGCGCGGTGAAGACGCGGGTGCCGACCGGGTTGAACAGGTCGCCGCAGCCCGCGGGATCGGCCACCACCTCGACCTTGGTCTGCTCGATGGCCTTCTCCAGCGCCGGGTTGGCGTTGGTGGTGATCATCTTGAAGATCGGGAAGAAGGTCAGTGCCGCGATCAGGCAGCCGCCGAGGATGATCGGCTTGCGGCCGATCTTGTCGGACAGCATGCCGAACACGATGAAGAAGCCGGTGCCGAGCAGCAGCGACCAGGCGATCAGCAGGTTGGCGGTGTAACCGTCGACCTTCAGGATCGATTGCAGGAAGAACAGCGCGTAGAACTGGCCGGTGTACCAGACCACGCCCTGGCCCATCACGCCGCCGAGCAGCGCGAGCAGCACGAGCTTGCCGTTCTGCCAATTGCCGAAGGCTTCGGTCAGCGGCGCCTTCGAGCTCTTGCCCTCGTCCTTCATCTTCTGGAAGATCGGGGATTCATTGAGGCGGAGCCGGATCCAGACCGAGACGCCGAGCAACAGCACCGAGACCAGGAACGGGATGCGCCAGCCCCAGGCGGCGAAGTCGGGTTCGCCGAGGGCGCTGCGGGTAAACAGGATCACCAGCAGCGACAGGAACAGGCCGAGCGTTGCCGTGGTCTGAATGAAAGAGGTGTAATAGCCGCGCTTGCCGTTCGGCGCATGCTCCGCGACGTAGGTCGCCGCACCGCCATATTCGCCGCCGAGCGCCAGGCCCTGGGCGAGGCGCAGCGCGATCAGGATGATCGGAGCCGCGATGCCGATGGTCGCCGCGTTCGGCAGCAGGCCGACGATGAAGGTCGACAGACCCATGATCAGGATGGTGACGAGGAAGGTGTATTTGCGGCCGACGATGTCGCCGACGCGGCCGAACACGATCGCGCCGAACGGACGCACCAGGAAGCCGGCTGCGAACGCGAGCAGTGCGAAGATGTCGCGGGTGGCCGGCGGATAGGCCGAGAAGAACTGGGCGCCGATGATGCCGGCCAGTGAACCGTAGAGGTAGAAATCGTACCACTCAAAGACGGTACCGAGCGAGGAGGCGAGAATGACGAACCGTTCGTCCTTCGTCATCCCTCCCGCGCTTGCTTGAGATACGGCCATTGTCGACATGTTGAGTCGCTCCCCGAAAATGCGTTTCCTCGCGCCCCGGATGTCCGGACGTGCCGGATCAACCCAGGTCTTACCCGCAAGGTAACATCGGCGTGAAACCTGCCCCAATACGACTTTCGGCCTTGCGCACTGACGCGCAGCTGACGCGCGGTATCGGGCGCCGGCCGGCAGTCACGGCGGCTCCCGGATTAACCCCTTTGCAGCAAAGGGATAATGTGCACTTGCATGCCACGGCCGCTCGGGGAAGAATTGGACAAACCCGGGATCTGTCCGCCAGCCGCGGACGACAGCAAGAGAACGATGAACGCTCCCTCGACCCATCTCGTCATCGCCGATGACCATCCGCTTTTCCGCGACGCGCTGCGACAGGCGGTGGCGGGCGTGCTGACCTCGGCCAAGATCGACGAGGCCGGATCGTTCGAGGATCTGACCAAGCTCCTGGAACAGACCTCGGACGTCGATTTGATCCTGCTCGACCTCTCGATGCCCGGGATCTCGGGCTTTTCCGGCCTGATCTATCTGCGCGCGCAATATCCCGCGATCCCGGTGGTGATCGTCTCGGCGTCCGACGACAGCGCCACGATCCGCCGCTCGCTCGATTTCGGCGCCTCGGGCTTCATCCCCAAGCGATTCGGCGTCGAGACCTTGCGCGATGCCATCCTCAAGGTGATGGAAGGCGACGTCTGGGTTCCCGCCGACACCGATCTGTCGGCAGCCGCCGACCCCGATATGACGCGCCTGCGCGACCGCCTCGTGACCCTGACGCCGCAGCAGGTCCGGGTCTTGATGATGCTGTCGGAGGGCCTCCTCAACAAGCAGATCGCCTACGAGCTCGGGGTCTCCGAGGCCACCATCAAGGCCCACGTCTCGGCGATCCTGCAAAAGCTCGGCGTCGAGAGCCGCACCCAGGCCGTGATCGCCGCCGCGAAGATTGCCGGCGGCCAGTGGAAGCAGGGCACGCCGACGGGGTGAGGCTCGCTACAATATCTTCAGAAGCGCATCGGCAGCCCGGATATCCGCAGTATCCGAACCTTCGGCAAAGCCTTCAAGCGACGATTGCAGCAATCCCTTCGCTTCCTCGCGCCGGCCGCGTTCGCTGATGAGCGCGGCGAGATCGACCGCGGCCCGCAGTTCCCAGGCTTTCGCGCCTTGGGCGCGGCTGAGGTCCAGCGCCTGCATCAGGCAGGCCTCGGCGTCCTGCATCCGCGGCGCCGGCTGGTTCAACAGGACCTTGCCTCTCATGCGCAGCAACTCGGGCCTGTAGAGGTGGTCGCCGCTCCGCTCGACCAGGCGGATCGCATCGTCAATGAGGTGCGTGCTCTGCTCGAACTGTCCGAGCGCCAGCAAGCCCTGGACCAGCGCGATGTTGAAGGTCGTGGTCAGCAGCTCGTAGCCGGCATCATGGAGCTCGCGCAGGCAAGTCGCGATCGTCTCGACGCCACCGGCGGCATCGCCGCGCCGGATCGCCAGCTCGCCTTTGACGCCGCGGCCGACCGCAAGATAAGGCCCCATCGAGCGCGAATTGGCGTGCGCGATGAAGCGGTCGATGTCCTCCTCCGCGCCGTCGAGGTCGCCGCTCCAGAGCTCGATGGCGACCGCCCAGATCAGCGCGATGCAGAGCGTGATCGGATGATCCATCTGCGCGGCCTCGGTGACCGTCTGCCGCGCCAATTGCTGCGCATCTGCGGGCCGGCCCTGCAACCAGAGCTCGCGGGCCAGGGTGATGCCGGCGCGGTTGCGATGATCGAAGCCATAGACCGTGCTGATTCGTTCCGTGCCGGGTCCCTGCCAGGCGATCTGCAGCATCTCAAGGGCGTCGCGATGCCGGCCTGCCAGATGCAGCGAGACGCCGAGGAGGGAATGGGCGAGGGCGATCGAGGCCGCATCACCCAGCGACCTTGCGACGGCGAGGCTCTGCTGCGCGTAGCCAAGCGCGGCGTCGAACTCTCCCATCCGCTCGTGAAAGATATGCATCCGGCCGAGCAGCTGGAGCTGGTTGATTTGGTCGCCGCGCGCCTCGGCGATCGCAAGGCCCCGACTCAGGGCGCTGCGCGCCGCTTCGCTGCCGCCGCGGGTGAACATCAAGGTCAGTCCGAGGGCGGCCTGGATGTGCATTTCCTCGGCGCTGCCGCGCGCGGAGGGGGCCATCGCCAGCAGCGCACGTTCCGACCAGCGCCGGCATTCGATCAACAGGGACATAGCCAGGAAGATCGGCGCCGCGGCGGCGGCGAGCACGATACCGGCGCCGAGATCGCCGCCCACGCCGAAGCACCATTCGAGCGCGGCGCGCACGTTGTGAAGCGCGGAGAAGTGAGCCGCCCGTTCGTCCGCGCTCGGTACATTGGCCCAGGTCGTGCCGGCCTGTTCCAGCCATCGCCGGTAGTAAGTCGCGTGGCGGACGGCGAGCGCCGCGTCATCAGGCTCGATCTCGCGCAGATAGGCGCGCGTGGCGTCGAGCAGGCGATAGCGCATCATGGCGCCGATCGGACGCGGGGCGACCATCGATTTGGCAACGAGACTGTCGACGGCGTCGAACAAATGGGCGTGGTCGACGCGCTCGTCCGGCACGACCTCGAGGGCCGCGTCTAGGGTGAAATGCCCGGCAAAGACCGCGAGCCTGCGCAGCACCAGGCGTTCGCGATCCGACAATAGCCCGTAGCTCCAGTCGAGCGTGGCCTGCAACGTCTTCTGCCGGGGCGGCGCCGTCCGCTGGCCTTGCCAGAGCAGGTTGAGACGCTCGTCGAGCAGTGCGGCCGTCTGCGCGAGGCCGTAGGCTTCGACCCGGCCCGCGGCGAGCTCGATCGCCAGCGCCATGCCGTCGAGCTTGCGGCAGATCCTCGCGATGAGCGCGGCATTTGCATCGTCGAGCCTGATCTGCGCGCCGCCGGCCGTGGCACGTTCGAGGAACAGTTGAAGTGCGGGATAGGTCTGTGCTGAGGCGGCGGTCAGCCCGGAGTTGTCGGGCGGGACGGCGAACGGGGCCAATCGATAGACCTGCTCGCCCTCGACGCGCAGGGCTTCGCGGCTGGTCGCGAGGATATGGACGTGCGGCGCCGCATGGAATATCTCCGCGGCCAGCGGTGCGGCCGCTGCGATGACGTGCTCGCAATTGTCGAGGATCAACAGCATCCGCTTGTCCCTGAGATGCGCGAGCAACGCGGGCAGGGGATCGTCGGCCTCCGCCGGCAGACCAAGCATCAGCAGGATCGAGGTGATCACGAGATCGGGATCGCTGAGCGAGGCAAGGTCCACGAAGTGCGCGGCATCGGAGAATGATTCGAGCAGATCGTGCGCGATCGCCACGGCGACCGCGGTCTTGCCGACGCCGCCGGGGCCGACGATCGTGACGAAGCGCGAGGCGAGGAGCTTGTCGGAGACGGCGGCGATCGCATCGACGCGCCCGACCATCCGCTGCAGCCGGTTCGGCAGTTTAACGGGCGGCAATTCCCGCCGCGGCGCGGGGCGCTGCACCGGAGCGATATTTGTCTGCGAGATCGGCGCCACAAAGCAATAGCCGCGGCCGGAGAGCGTCGTGATGTAGCGGGCGCCATCCTTGCCGTCGCCGAGCGCCTTGCGAAGCGCTGCGACATGAAAGCGCAGATTGGTCTCCTCGACGGTGATGCCGGGCCACACCAGCGCCATCAGGTCCCATTTGCTGACGACTTCATTTGGCCGCGACATCAGCGCCATCAGCGTGTCGAAGGCTTTCGCGCCGAGCGGCAACGCGACGCCGTCACGCATCACGAGCCTTTCATGCGGCGTCACGGAAAATGGCCCGAACGACAATGTTCCCGTCGCGGTGACGGTCGGCTCTGTCATGACGAAATCTTGGTCCCTTCGGAAGGACCCGATAGCCAGATGATCGCGATCCGGCAAGGCCGCTCCTGCATCGGCATCAGACCGCGGATGCGGGCCTTTGTGAGGCGCCAGGCGAGACCTCACAACTTCTCACAAGTCCAAACGGGTGTGCCGTCGCAGCCGCTGCTAGTCAGTGGCGTGACGACGAGGAGACCATGATGACGCAGGCGGGGAAGTTACTGTACACGGCCAGGACCCACACCAGCGGCGGGCGGCACGACGGCATCGCGCGCAGCTCCGACGGTCGCCTCGACGTCAAGCTGTCGCCGCCCGGCGCTGCGGGCACCGGCACCAATCCCGAGCAATTGTTCGCCGCCGGCTGGTCGGCCTGCTTCGAAGGCGCGATGGAGATCGCCGCGCGCAAGCGCAAGATCGAGCTGCCCAGGAAGAGCGCGATCGACGCGGAGATTGATCTCGTGCTCGACGACGGCGGCTATTCGCTTCGGGCACGCCTCAATGTCAGCCTGCCTGGCCTCGACCCCGAGATCGCGCGCGGCATCGTCGATGATGCGCATCAGACCTGTCCCTATTCCAAGGCCGTTCGCGGCAACATCGACGTCACGGTCACGCTGATCTGACGCAACGTTCACCAAACACCACGAGGTACACGACCATGAAGCCAAACATCGACCAGCATCGTCGCAAGTTTTTTGGCGTGGCCGCCGGAACCGTCGCCGTCGGTCTCGGTGTGATTGACTTTGCGCGTGCCGAAACGGAAGCGCCGCGATCATCCGGATCGACCGCATCCTTCGGCACGATCAAGCAGATCGATGCCGGCGTCCTCAATGTCGGCTATGCCGAGGCGGGGCCATCGAACGGCCCCGTGGCGATCCTGCTGCACGGCTGGCCCTACGACATTCACGCCTTCATCGACGTCGCGCCGATCCTGGCAAAGGCCGGCTATCGCGTCATCAGCCCTTACTTGCGCGGCTACGGCTCGACGCATTTCCTCTCCAGCGAGACGCCGCGCAACGGCGAGCCCGCCGCCATGGCCGCCGACATCATCGCGCTGATGGACAAGCTCGACATCAAGAAGGCCGTCGTGGCCGGCTTCGACTGGGGCGCGCGCACCGCCGACATCATCGCCGCGCTGTGGCCGGAGCGCTGCCGCGCGCTGGTGTCGGTCAGCGGCTATCTGATCTCGAGCCAGGCCGCCGGCAATGCGCCGCTGCCGCCATCGGCCGAATTGCAATGGTGGTATCAGTTTTATTTCGCGACCGAGCGCGGCCGGGCCGGATACGAGAAGTATACGCACGATTTCGCAAAACTGATCTGGAAGCTCGCCTCGCCGCAGTGGAAGTTCGACGACGCCACTTTCGCCCGCAGCGCGGCGGCGCTCGACAACGGGGATCATGTCGCGATCACGATCCACAATTACCGCTGGCGGCTCGGGCTCGCCCAGGGTGAGGCGAAATACGAGGATATCGAGAAGAAGCTGGCGGCCGGCCCGGTGATCAGCGTTCCCACGATCACGATGGAAGGCGATGCCAATGGCGCACCTCACCCCGAGCCGAGTGCCTATGCCAAGAAGTTTTCAGGCCGCTACGAGTTTCGCCTGATCACCGGCGGTATCGGTCACAATCTGCCGCAGGAAGCGCCGCAAGCCTTTGCCAAGGCTGTCATCGACGCCGACGGCGGCGCCTGAGAATGTTGTCCGCCTCCGGTCCAGCCCGGCTGGACCGGAGGATATCCGTCGCTCCGAGCCTGTTGAGAGATCATGACCCCGCCCGAGCCCGAAAAGAAAACCTTCGCATTCTCCACAATGATCGTTCTTGCCGTGGTTCTCGTCGTCATTCTGCTGACCTGCGTGCCGTATCTCGCCACGATCGTCTCGGCGCAGACGCCGGCTGAAAGCACGGCCGCCCACGCCTCGCCGATCTTCGGCGTCACGATCCCCGCCGGCTACAAGCAGTGGGAACTGATCGCGCCGGCGGAGGAGGCTGCGCCGCTCGACGAACTGCGCGCGGTCGTCGGCAACCAGACTGCCATCGATGCCTACCAGGCCGGCAAGCTTCCGTTCCCCGACGGGACCGTGTTGGTCAAGCGCGCTTGGAAGCGGAAGCAATCACCTGAATTTGCATCCGCGACGATCCCCGGTGCTGCTACGACGGTGCAGGTGATGGTCAAGGATTCCAAGAAATATGCCTCCACTGGAGGCTGGGGCTTTGGCCGCTTCATCAACGGCAAGCCGGTTGACGAGGCCCAGCACCGCACCTGCTGGGGCTGTCACGAAGCCCGTGCCAAGAGCCACGATTACGTGTTCACGCGGCTCGCGCCTTAAGTCCTTTCGGAGACTGGCATGAAGACCTGGTTCATCAGCGGCAGTTCGCGCGGGTTGGGGCGCGCCATCACGGAAGCCGCACTCGTTGCGGGCGACCGGGTGGTGGCCACGGCTCGCAAGCTCGACCCGCTCGAACCGCTGTGCGAACGTTTCGGGGAAAGACTGCGGCTGGCAACGCTTGATGTGACCGACGAAGCGGCAGCGCAAGCGGCGATCGACCTCGCGGTGGAAGCCTACGGCGGTCTCGACGTCGTCGTGAACAATGCCGGCTATGGCGATCTCGGCTCGGTCGAGGATACCAGCCTCGCCTCGTTCCGGCAGCAGATCGAGGCCAATCTGATCGGCACCATCATCGTCACCAAGGCGGCGATCCCGGTGCTGCGCAAGCAGCGCCGTGGGCACATCATACAGGTCTCGTCGGTCGGCGGCCGCATCGGCGCGCCGGCCCGCGCGCCCTATTCGGCGGCGAAATGGGGTATCGAAGGCTTTTCGGAATCGCTGGCGCGCGAGATGGCGCTGATCGGCGTGCATGTGACCATCGTCGAGCCCGGCGGCTTCCGGACCGGCTTTGCCCAGACCTCGCACGAGACCGACGAAGGACGTCCGGAGTACGACGCGGTGGTCGGTGCCGCCGTCAGGATGCAGCGCGACTACGATGGCCGTCAGCCCGGTGATCCCGCCAAGGCGGCCGACGTGGTATTGCAGCTCGCGAACATGGATCACCCGCCCCTGCGCATCGGGCTCGGCAGCGATGCCGTCAACGCTATCGCCGCGACGGACCGGCAGCGTCTCGACGAGCTGGAGAAATGGCGCGCGCTCAGCGTATCGACCGACTACTGACGGCGTCCTATTCCGCCGCGACCATCTGCTGCGTCCGCCATTGCCCGAGCAGCGCGCGGAGCGAGGCCGGCTTGACCGGCTTGTTGAGCACCGCGACGTTTTCGTCCCGCGCGGCGACCTGCACGGCGGGGCTGCGGTCGGCGGTGATCAGGATCGCGGGAATGCCGTCGCCGAAACGGCGGCGGATCTCGCGGATCGCGGCGATGCCGTTGCCGCGGTCGAGATGATAGTCGACCAGGAGGCCGGTGACGCGTCGTCCGGCGCTCTCGATCGCGGCGATCGCGCCTTCGGGGTCGGCGACCGCGATCACCTCGGCATCCCAAGCCTTCAGCAGCGTGCGCATGCCGTCGAGGATCGCCGCGTCGTTCTCGATGCAGACGATCAAGGCGCCCGAGATCGGCGTGCGCGCCAGCGGCGTCGCACTGGTCACGGCGGCGGTATGGGTGATCGCCTTCGCCGTCGGCACCGTCACCGAGAATACCGAGCCGCCGCTCTTGTTGCCGTCGATGGCGATGCCGTGCTTGAGCACCCGCGCCAGCCGTTCGACGATCGACAGGCCGAGCCCCAGCCCGCGCGCGATCCGCGCGCCCTGCTCGAGGCGATGGAATTCCTTGAAGATCTCGCCGCGCTTGACCTGGGGGATGCCGACGCCGGTGTCGTAGACACAGATCTTGAGCGACGGGCCCTGCCGGCGACAACCGACCAGCACGCGGCCGCGCGGGGTGTATTTGATCGCGTTCGAGATCAGGTTTTGCAGCAGGCGGCGCAGCAGCAGCCGATCCGATTCGACCGGCAGCGAGCAGGGCACGAAGGTCAGCTCCAGGTTCTTGGCGCGCGCGATCGGCGCGAACTCGATCTCCAGCGAGCGCATCAGGTCCGCCATCTTGAAGCTCGAGATCGAGGTCGTCATCGCGCCTGCGTCCAGCCTGGAGATGTCGAGCAGCGCGCCGAGGATCTCTTCGATCGCCTGCAGCGATTCGTCGATGTTCTCGACCAGCCGCGTCTCCTCGCCGCTGTGCTGGCGCTCGACCAGGCTCGTGACATAGAGCCGCGCCGCGTTCAGCGGCTGGAGGATGTCGTGGCTGGCGGCGGCGAGGAAGCGCGTCTTGGAGATGCTGGCGTCTTCCGCCGTGCTCTTGGCCAGCGCCAGCTCGGAGTTCAGCCGCGTCAGTTCCTCGGTGCGGTCGCGCACGCGCTTTTCCAGCGTCGCGTTGGCGCGCTCCAGCGCTTCCGCCGCTTCGAATGTCGGCGTGACGTCGGTGAAGGTGATGACGAAGCCGCCGCCGGGCATGCGGTTGGTGAGCACCTCGATCACCATGTGGCGTTCCGGCAGGCGTTCGAGATACGGTTCGCTGTCGGTGGTGTAGGCGATGAGCCGCCGCTCGATCATTGCCTCACGGTCGGCCTGATGGTCCGGATCGCTCACACCCATGAATTCCAGGATCTCGCGCAGGGGCGTGCCGAACTGGACGATGTGCGGGGGCACGTTGAGGAGATCGCCGAACTGCCGGTTGGAGCAGATCAGCTGCAAATCGGCGTCGAACACGGCGATGCCCTGGCGTACGTGGTTGAGCGCGGTCTGCAGGATCTCGCGGTTGAAATGCAGCGCCGCGTGCGAATCGTCGAGCAGTTTTAGCGCGGCTTTTGCCGACACCGTCCGCTTGCGCAGCAGCAGCGACATCACGAGGCGGGAGGAGGCCGCTCCGATCGAGGAGGCGATCAGGTGCTCGGCGTGCTGCAACAGCTCGAAATCAGCGGGGGCGCCGGGCTCCAGGCGGACATTGCGCCGCGCCGAGAAGGCCTCGAAGGAATGCCGTGCGCGGTCGGGGCCGAGATATTGCGCGACCGTGGTCTGGATGTCCTGCACGGTGACGGTGGTGCGCCAGCGGCGGAAACCCGGCGAGATCGGCGCGAGCGTGTTGGGCACGAACAGATCGGCCTGCAGCAGCTCGATGGACGAGGGCCTTCGCGCCAGCGACAGCAGCACGTAGGTCAGGATGTTGAGCGACAGCGACCAGATCACGCCGTGCATCAAGGGCGGCAGGTCGGCGCCGAACAGCGCCTGCGGCCGCAGGGCCTCGATGCCGAACGGGCCGTGCTGAAGCAGCAGGATGCCCGATGTCGAGGAATCCATGAAGCTCGGCATGAACAGCGTGTAGAGCCACACCGCGAAGCCGACCAGCATGCCCCCGATGGCGCCGCGCGCGGTGGCGCGCCGCCAGAGCAGGCCGCCGAAGAAGCTCGGCGCGAGCTGGGCGATGGCGGCAAAGGAGAGCAGGCCGATCGCCGCGAGCTGGGTGTTGCCGAGCGCGCGGTAATAGAAATAGGCCATCACCATGATGGCGAAGATCGCGAGCCGCCGCGAGCGCAGCAGGAAGTCGCTGAAATCGGCCCCGCCGGTGCGGCCCTCCGGCCGTCGTTGCAGCACCAGGGGCACCACGAGGTCGTTCGAGACCATGATGGAGAGCGCGACGCATTCGACGATCACCATCGCGGTCGCCGCCGACAGGCCGCCGACGAAGACGGCGACGCTGAGCAGATCCGCGCCGCCCTCCATCGGCAGCGCCAGCACATACATGTCGGGGTCGGCCGCGCCGAACGGGAAGGTGACGAGGCCGGCGATCGCGATCGGGATCACGAACAGATTGATGGCGACGAGGTACAGCGGAAACAGCCAGCGTGCGCGGCCGACCTCGGCATCCGAGGAGTTCTCGACCACGCTGACGTGGAACTGGCGCGGCAGCAGCATGATCGCGCAGAGCGACAGCAGCGTCATGGTCAGGAAGTTGCCGATCGACGGCGAATAGTTGATGGCGCGCACCGCCTCCGGCGTCTTCATCGCGCGCTCGATCAGCTCGTGCGGCGAGAACATCCAGAAGGTGACGAAGATGCCGGCGGTGAGGAAGGCGACCAGCTTGATGATGGATTCGGTCGCGACCGCCAGCATCAGGCCGTGCTGGTGCTCGGTGGCGTCGGTCTGCCGCGTGCCGAACAGCACCGCGAAGGCCGCCATCGCCAGCGTCACCATCAGCGCCATGTCGCCGAGGATCGGGATGTGGGAGAAGGCCTGGTCCTCGCTCAGGATGGTTTCGAGCGAGGAGGCAACCGCCTTGAGCTGGAGCGCGATGTAGGGCACCGAGCCGATGATCGCGATCAGCGCGACCGTGGCCGCCACCGCCTGGCTCTTGCCGTAGCGCGCCCCGATGAAATCGGCGATCGAAGTGATGTTGTGAGCCTTGGCGAGCTGGATCACGCGGCGCAGCACGCCGGCCCCGAGCCCGATCATCAGGATCGGGCCGACATAGATAGCGAGGAAGTCGGTCGAGGTGCGCGTGGCAAAACCGACCGAGCCGAAGAAGGTCCAGGAGGTGCAGTAGATCGCCAGCGACAGCGGATAGATCCACCCGGAGGCGCGGCCGCGCCCGGCCGGCGAGCGGCGGTCGCCGTGGCTCGCCACCAGGAACAGGAAGCCGATATAGCCGAAGGCGGCGGCGATCACGCCCCAATCGTGCAGCATGGCGAGGTGCGCTTCTCCCGGGGCGCTGGCCGCGCCCGTGCTCATTTTCCCTGCAAATCTAGCGCGTTGGACAGGGCGAGGCGACAGCGAAATGCCGGGTGAGGGCGGGAACCGAGGATGTCGTTAAGGTGCCTCGCTTGAGGCACTGGCCCTACCCTCCTCTGGA
>NZ_JXDL01000001.1:4365208-4376539 GCF_001590795.1 Bradyrhizobium sp. AT1 | reverse complement strand
GGTGATCTATCCACTCGGGCACTGTTGGATGAGGAGACACCGTCACCCCACCCCGTCTCACATTTCGCTGCGCTCAATGTGAGCCGACCCACGGGCGAGCTCCGCTCGTCCCGGACCCCTCCAGGGGAGGGTGGAAGCGAGACCTATTCCGCCGCCAGCGACTTTGCGCGCAGCGGCAGGCCGAGGCGGTCCCACACCTGCAGCAGGGCTTCGGCGAGTTGATCGATCAGGCCGTCGTCGTGATAGGGCGAGGGCGTGATGCGCAGCCGCTCGCTGCCCTTGGCGACCGTCGGATAGTTGATCGGCTGGATGTAGATGCCGTGCTCTTCGAGCAGCAGGTCGGACGCCTGCTTGCACTTCTCGGGATCGCCGACGAACAGCGGCACGATGTGGGTGTCGCTCGACATCACAGGCAGGCCGGCGGCGTTGAGGATCGCCTTGACGCGGGCGGCGCGATCCTGGTGGCGCTCGCGCTCCCAGCTGGAAGTCTTCAGATGCTTGATCGCGGCGGTGGCGGCCGAGCAGATCGCCGGCGGCAGCGCGGTGGTGAAGATGAAGCCCGGCGCATAGGAGCGCACGGCGTCGATGATCTGGCCGTTGGCGGCGATGTAGCCGCCGAGGCAGCCAAACGCCTTGGCGAGGGTGCCTTCCAGCACGTCGATGCGGTGCATGACGCCGTCACGCTCGGCGATGCCGCCGCCGCGCGGACCGTACATGCCGACGGCGTGAACCTCGTCGACATAGGTCATCGCGTTGTACTTCTCGGCGAGATCGCAGATCTTGGCGAGCGGAGCGACGTCGCCGTCCATGGAATAGAGGCTCTCGCAGGCGATCAGCTTCGGCCGGTTCGGACCGGCGGCCTTCAACAGCTCCTCGAGATGCGCCAGATCGTTGTGACGGAACACGACCCGCTCGCAGCCCGATTGGCGGATACCCTCGATCATCGAATTGTGGTTGAGCTCGTCCGACAGGATGAGACAGTTCGGAATGAGCTTGGCGATGGTCGGGATGCCGGTCTGGTTCGAGACATAGCCCGAGGTGAACAGCAGCGCGGCTTCCTTGCCGTGGAGATCGGCGAGCTCGGCCTCGAGCTGGACCAGCGGATGATGCGTGCCGGCGATGTTGCGGGTGCCGCCGGCACCGGTGCCGACGCGGGTCGCGGTCTCGACCATGGCGCCGACCACCTTCGGGTGCTGGCCCATGCCGAGATAATCGTTGGAGCACCAGATCACGACGTCGCGCTTGCCCTTGGGCGAGTGCCAGACTGCGTGCGGGAATCGGCCGGCCGTGCGCTCGAGGTCTGCGAACACGCGGTAGCGTCGCTCGGCGTGGAGACGATCGAGGGCGGAATCGAAGAACTGGTTGTAATCCATCGGCAAAACCTGCAACGGAACCCGGCCACGGCGGCCGCTCATTTTTAGAGCTTTTCCAGCTCCAATGTCCATGCGCCCGCCCACATTTGTGGCGAGGGGCGCGGGTATATTGATAGCGGCCTATCGTCGGCGATAGTTGATGTGGATCAAACGCCTAACACGCACACGCCGGCGCGGACCGGGGCTCCCGGGGACAGCAGGGACCGTTGCATCCGGCTTGGACATTTTGTCCATGTGGCGCGCTCCGTCCGTGATGGCCGAGCCGGTCGCGCCCGCAAGCGGGGCGAGGTGACGACAATGCTCACGTCGTCCGGAATTGCAGCACGCCGTCCTTGGTCTCCGCCGTCAGCCGGCCCTCGACGATCATGTAGTTGACGTGGGCGACCAGCTCGCCGGCGGCAAAGCCCATCTGGTGCTCGTCGAGCACATGCTTGTTGAACACGACAGGCACCAAGGCGCGCGAGGTCTGCGGCACCTCGCGGCAGGCCTCCGCGATCAGGCGGCAGCGCTCTTCGTGGTGATCGGCGAGCTGCTTGATGCGGGTCTTCAATCCGTAGAACGGCACGCCGTGGCCTGGCAGCACCAGCACGTCATAGGGAAGAGTGGTGGTGAGGCTGGCGAGCGAGGCCAGGTACTCGCCGAGCGAATTCTGGTCGGGCTCGACCGCCCAGACGCTGACATTGGGTGAGATTTTGCTCAGCACCTGGTCGGCGGAAAGGAACAGCTTGTCGTCGGCGCAATACAGCATCACCTGGTCGAGCGCGTGGCCGCCGCCGGTGATCACCTTGAAGCGGCGCGCGCCGATCACGACGTCCTCGCCATGGGAGATCCGGCGGTAGGAGGGCGGCAGCACCGAGACGCGCTTGAGATAATCCTGGCCGCGGCCCAGCAGCTTCTCGGTGAGCGACTCGTCCATGCCGTGGCGTCGGAAGAACAGCCGCTGCGCTTCCTGCCGCTCCGCGGTGCCGCGGTTCTGGTGATAGACCGATTGCAGATATTCGACCTGCGACATCACCAGCGGGCAGTTGAACCGCTCGACGACCCAGCCCGCAAGTCCGACATGGTCGGGGTGGGAATGGGTGACGATCAGGCGCGTGATGGTGACGCCCTTCAGCGGTCCGTCGAACAGCTTGGTCCAGGCCTCGATCGTCTCCTCATTACCGAAGCCGGTATCGACCATCGCATAGCCGTCGCCGTCGGCGAGCAGGTAGATGTTCACGTGGTTGAGGCGGAACGGCAGCTTCAGCCGCGCCCACAACACGCCGGGGCGGACCTCGACGATCTCGTCGTGGCCGGGATGCTGTTCCCAGGGATAGCGCAGGGCCTCGGCCGAGGACTGCACATTGTCGGTTTTCGCGTTCATGCTACCGGCTTAAACCCGCCGCGGGCGGCGCGCCAGCCGAAAAAGGGCGGGGCGTGGTCTCCGCATGGCGGTCATTCCGGAGCATTTTTCCGTAGCCCGGATGGAGCGCAGCGCAATCCGGGACTTCCCCGCTTGGGGCACGAATCCCGGATTACGCTGCGCTCCATCCGGGCTACAGGACCGGAGTCTACGGGACGGCGTCCTTACGCCGCCCGCATGTTGTTGAGGAAGGCGTCGATCTCTCCGCGCAGCATGTCGGCTTCGCGCCGGAGCGCGTCGGAGGCGCCCAGCACTTCGTTCGCCGCGGCGCCGGCCTCGGCCGAGGCGGTGGAGACGCCGACGATGTTGCTGGAGACCTCGCTGGTCCCGCCGGCCGCATGCTGGATGTTGCGGGCGATTTCGCGGGTGGCGGCGCCCTGCTCCTCGACCGCGGCCGCGATCGTCGTGGTCACGTTGTCGATCTCGCCGATGATCCGGCCGATGCCCTGGATGGCACCGACCGCCGACGTCGTGATGTCCTGCATGCTGGCGATCTGGGTGCGGATTTCCTCGGTCGCCTTGGCGGTCTGGCTCGCGAGGCTCTTCACCTCGGAGGCGACCACCGCGAAGCCGCGGCCGGCCTCGCCCGCACGCGCCGCCTCGATGGTGGCGTTGAGCGCGAGCAGGTTGGTCTGCGAGGCGATGGTCTGGATCAGATCGACCACGACGCTGATGCGGCTCGCGCTGTCGGCGAGGCTCTGCACCGTGGCGTCGGTTGCGCCGGCTTCGTCGACGGCTTTCTTGGCGATCGCAGCCGAGGTCACGACCTGCTTGCTGATCTCCTCGATCGAGGACGACAGCTGCTCGGTGCCGGAGGATACGGTCTGCACGTTGACGGAGGTCTCCTCGGCGGCGGAGGCAACCGCGTTGACCAGCGCGTTGGATTGGTCGGCGGTGGTCGACATGCTCTGCGCAGTCGACTGCATCGAGTTGGCCGACTGCGCCAGATTGTCGAGCGCGGCGCGCACGGTGTTCTCGAATTCGGCGATCTTGGCTTCCATGCGCGCGGCCCGCTCGGCCTTGGCGACACGGTCTTTTTCCTGCTCGCCGGCGAGCGCGCGGGCTTCGATCATGCTGTCGCGGAACACGGTCAGCGTTTCCTTCATCACGCCGATCTCGTCGTTCTGCCGCGAGCGGACGATCTCGGTGTCGAGGTCGCCGGCCGACAGCAGCTGCATGGCGCGCTGCAGCTCACGGATGCGGCGCAGGATGTTGCGGCCGACATAGAGCCAGACGAACAGCGCCGAGCCGACCAGCATCAAGGCCCCGAAGGCCAGCATCGCGGTCGTCGCGAGCGAGATCTCCTGCTGCGCCTGGGAGGTCGAAATGTTGGTCTCCTTCTGCACGCCGTCGACGAGCTGCTGCACGCTGATGCCGAGGCCGACATTGAGCTTGCGGGTCTCGTCCAGGATGGTCTGGCCGTAGTCGACGGAATCGAGTTCCTTTTCACGCAGATTGAACACGCCGGTCTTGCCGGTGCCGAGTGCGAGCAGCTTCTCCGCCGTCTCGCGCAGCATCTTGTTGCCCTGATTGTCGGGCAACAGATCGAGGTTGGAGCGCAGGCGGCCCTGGGCCGTCTTGAATTCCTTCTGGATGTCGTCGAGCTTGTCGCTGGTGTTGGCCGACAACGCCGCACTCATGTCGGCCGCAGCGAGATTGCCGCTGGCGACGACGTTGCCGAGCTGGCCGACGGTCTGCGCGGCGTCGGAGGCATCCGCGGCGGACAAATCGGCCGAGCCGAGAATGGCGTTGACCCGGGTCTGCGCGTCGAGCATCGCCGGGCTGGCCGCGCCGACGAAGGCGCCCTGCGCGTTGCGCAGCGCGTCATATTGCTTGTCGTGAAGGGCGGCGATATCGAGCCGTTCGCGGGCGGCCTTGGCCAGGCTCTGCGCCGCCTCGTTGATGCTCTTCATGGTCTCGCTGAGACCGGAGACGACGGTCTTGTCGCCGCCGAACTCGATGATCTCGTTGAGCTTCTTCTGCGTCTGCTCCTGCAGCTCCTTGAGCTTGGCGGTACGCTCTTTCAGGGCGTCCTCGGTTTGCGCCGCGAGCAGGGCCGGTCCCTGCGCCGCAAGGCTCGCGCTCAGTGCCGACAATTGCAGGCTGGCGGCAAGGCGCGGAATGTCCCGCCCGCTCAGTTCGGTCATGCGTCCGCCGAGATTCTGCAGCACGAGGCCGGCGCCGGCCGAGATCACGAGGCCCATGCCCGCGATCACCGCGAAGGCCGCGAACAGGCTGCCCCGCACGCCCCATGTCGGCATCTTGAATCGCGGCTTCAATCGACCAAGCAAACGGCCAACGCCCAGACGGATCGCCATCGAAAATTCCCCCAACCATTCTTGCTTCTATTTGTGGCCGGCAGTATCGGCGCTGCCGGTTAAAAATTCGCAATCTCCGCAAACGCTTGCGGACGTTCCGCAGGGCGAAAAAAGAACGGCCGGCGAGATCGCCGGCCGCATCGTCATGGTAAAGTTGTGGTAACCGATCAGTAACGCGCGACGCCCGTGCTTGCCCAGTTGAAGCGGTAGTTGACGCCCGCCTTGATGGTGTGGTCGTCGGTGGTGAAGCTGCCGGTGCCCGTGAGCGGACCGCCGGTGAAGCTCGCGTCGCCGAAATTGTAGTACTGGTACTCGGCCTTGGCCGACCAGTTCGGGGCGAACATGTATTCGAGGCCGGCGCCGACGGTGTAGCCGTTACGGTGATCGCCGGTGATCACGAAGGCGGCCGGCACGCCGCCGACGGTCACCTTCTCGTTGTTGTTCGAATAGGCGTAGCCGCCCTTCACATAGACCAGGCCGGGGCCCCAGGTGTATCCGACGCGGCCGGTGATCGAGCCGAGGCCGCGCTGGTCGTTGGTGTAGGCGATGCCGCCCGGGAACACCGCGCCGACGCTGCCGGACAGCCAGGAATACTGGCCTTCGACGCCGACCACGAAGTTCGGGTTGAACTGCCAGTCCGCACCGGCCTGCACGCCGCCGAGGAAACGGCCGTTGCCGTTGTTGCCGGTGGAGAGGCCGTTGAAATTGTTGTCGCTGGAGAAGGCGCCGCCGACATGGCCGCCGACATAGAAGCCGGTCCAGTTGTAGATCGGCGCGGCATAGGCCGGTGCGGGCGTCTTGTAATAGTTGCGGTTGCCGAGATCGGCACCGACGGCCGGCGCAGCCGCGCCCACCACGAGCAGCGCAACGGTCGCAAACAGAATCTTCTTCATCGTCCTGAACTCCAGCACTCAATGTCCCCGGGAGGCGCGCTTTCCGCGCCGCGTTGGTTTTGCAGATAGCTCGCTTTTGACGAAAATGCTGTCACATCCGTGGCACAGCAGGAGCCAACCTAACTTATTGGGCCGTAAATGATTTTCGTGCTTAATGCCGGCTTAAGAAATGCTGAAGGAAGGCTTAACGTAAAGGCCTGCCGGTAACCTCTGCGCGGGCTTCGTTAACCAAGACGCCGTCGCGCCTCATCGCGCATCTGCTGGCGGAACGCGGCGCGCTTTGCGGGCCGATCCTCCTCGCGCACGTCGTGGCGATCGAAAATGTCGAACTTCTCCAGGATCGGGTAACGCTCGCTCGCCATCGCGAGCACGCGCAGCACCTTGGTCGCCGACGGCGTCGGGCCGCTGACTTCCCAGCGCCGGATGGTGTCGCCGCCGCCTTGCTCCGGCAATCCGCAGAGCTTTGCCATGTCGGCCGCGGTGAGCTTGCGCTCGAGGGCATCGGAGAGGTCGTTGCGGAGTTGCTTCAGTTCAGGGCCGGTCATGCTGCTCGCGTCCAGGGAAGTCACTGGACGCAATGCACTAACGCTGATTCGGGTCCATCCGAAGGCGTCGGATGCGAGCTTCCCGCGCTCGGCACCTTCGTCCGCGCACGGAGTTATGAACCGAGACCTATGGACATCGTCCGGCCAATGTACAGATGGAATGGCGGGGCGTGCAGCGGCCGAAAGGATCAGCCATGAAAGCCATCAAATTCGCCATTGCCGCGCTCATCACGACCGGATTGCTTGCCACGCCTTTCGCAGCTGAAGCCAAGAAAGCGCGATCGAGCCGGCATTACAGCACAGGCGCGGTGGCGCCGAGCTATGGCGGCGCACCAGCATCCGCTGCGCAGCCGCGGGCGTCCTACGGGTCGTCAGGACAGCCGGTCGGCACGGTCACGGCACCGTCGATCGGATCGTACAATTGGCCGTCGGTCGGCGTGACCAATTCCGTTCCGACCTGGAGCAACACCACCCGATAGCGCGATGCTGGCCGGCCGGCATCGGCGAGGCGGGAATGGCTAGATTCCCCGCCGGGCCTGTTGGCCGATCACGCAGCGCCATGCCGCCAGCCGCTCGGCCGGATGCTGGCTCATCCAGTCGGCGAGCTGCGGGGCGCCCATCAGGCAGGACTGCACCGAGACCTCGGCGAAGTCGGAGGTGGTGACGATCTGCTCGTGACAATTGGTCGGTGAGGCGAGGCTGCAGAGCACGGCGATGATCTTGATCACGACAGGTTACTCCCGTCGCGGCCGATGAAGCGGCGGCCGATCGCTGCCTTGTCCTGCTCCTCGCTGGCCGGATCAGCCGATGGGAAGATGCTGTCGTAGATGGCGCGGGCCTCCTGAATGAGGCGCACGCGCTCGCGCTCGGACTTCGAGACAAAATGAATAACTTCGCCCATGGTGGCTCCGAATATCAGTTGGCAAATCCGTCATCAGATGACGAGGATCATTCCATTTCGATCTATGGCGCCGTTTCGCCTTCGAAACGCCGCAGCCGGTCACGTCGGAACAAAAGCGCGTGATCGCACTCCGGCGGTCCGATGTCCCGGTTGTTCTCTCGCGCGAATTGCGAGGCCGCGTACCGCCTCATAACGCGCGAGGGCAGTGACAAATTTTCCCCTTGCTGCGGCCAGCAAAGGACAGTCTCGCCAAGCAAATGCCGCTCAACCGAAAATGTTTCTCGTTCGGCGGCGCGCAAGTTTTGGAACGATCTCGAATGTGGCTGCCGCACGCGTTCGATCACGCCGCAGGCGCGCGCTCTTTGCGTCCCGGCACCGCCGCCAGCAGCTCGCGCGTATAGGCGTGCTCGGGGGCGGCGAACAGCTGCGCCGTCGGCTTCAGCTCGACGATGGCGCCGCGCTGCATCACCGCGATGCGGTCGCAGATCTGGGCGGCGACGCGTAAGTCGTGGGTGATGAACAGCATGGACAGGCCGAGGCGCGCCTTGAGGTCTTCGAGCAGCCTCAAGACTTGCGCCTGCACGGAGACGTCGAGCGCGGAGACGGCTTCGTCCGCAACGATGATCTCGGGCTCGAGCGCGAGCGCGCGGGCGATGCCGATGCGCTGGCGTTGGCCGCCGGAGAATTCGTGCGGATAGCGTTCCAGCGCGCCGGCATCGAGCCCCACCATCTTCAGGAGATCGCGGGCGCGGTCGAAGGCAGCTTTGGGATCAGTGCCGGCCGCGATCGGGCCGTCGGCAATGATGTGGCCGATCTTGCGCCGCGGATTGAGCGAGGCGAACGGATCCTGAAAGATCATCTGGATGCGATGGCGTTCGATGCGCAGCGCCTTGCCGGAGAGCGAGGTGAGATCGGTCTCGCCGATCCGCACCGTGCCGCGGTCGGCCTCGATCAACCGCATCACGAGGCGCGCCACCGATGATTTGCCGGACCCGGACTCGCCGACGAGGCCGAGCGTCTCGCCCCTGAAGATGTCGAAATTGACCGCGCGCGCGGCATCGACGCGGCGGTCCTCGCGAAACCAGCCGCCTGACGTGACATAGGTCTTGTCCAGCCCGATCACCTCGACCGCCTTGGCCTGGTCATCGAGGGGGCTTCGCGCCGGCGGGTCCATCGAGGGGACAGCTGCGAGCAGCGCCTTGGTGTAGTCGTGCTGCGGCTCGCTGAAGACGGTCGCCGCCGGGCCTTCCTCCACGACCTTGCCGTGGCGGAGCACGACCACCTGGTCGGCGATATCGGCGACCACGCCGAAATCATGGGTGATGAACATCACCGCCATGTTGCGGTTGCGCTGGAGGTTGCGGATCAGCTTGAGGATCTGCGCCTGTGTGGTGACGTCGAGCGCGGTGGTCGGCTCGTCCGCAACCAGCACCGCGGGCTCGAGCGCGAGCGCCATCGCGATCATGGCGCGCTGGCGCTGGCCGCCGGAGAGCTGGTGCGGATAGGCGCGCACGATGCGCTCGGGGTCGGGCAGGCCGACCTCACGCGCCAGCGCCAGCGCGCGCGCACGTCGCTCCCTGGGCGTCAGCAGGCCGTGCGCCTCGAACATTTCGGCCATCTGGTCACCGATCCGCATCAAGGGATTGAGCGCGGTCATCGGCTCCTGAAAGATCATGGCGAGGCGGCGGCCGCGCAGGTCGCGCCAGCCGGCGTCGTCGAGCTTGAGCAGGTCGCGGCCTTCGAACTGGATCTCGCCCGAGCCGATGGACACCGTATCGGGCAGCAGGCCCATCAGCGCATGGGCGCACATTGACTTGCCGGAGCCGGACTCGCCGACGACGCAAACGATCTTTCCGGGATGCAATTCCAGCGAGACGCCGTCGACGGCGAAGGGACGTTCGGCACCCTTGGGCAGCGCGATCCTGAGGTTCTTGATGGAGACGGCGGGCGGGGCGGTCGTCATCTAGCGGCCCTCCCGCGACAGGCGCGGATTGAGCGCGTCGTTGAGGCCTTCGCCGATCAGGTTCAACCCGAGCACGGAGATCAGGATGGCGACGCCGGGAAACACGGTGATCCACCAGGCTTGCCGGATCACGGTGCGGCCGGCGCCGACCATGTAGCCCCAGGAGATCAGATTGGGATCGCCGAGGCCGAGGAAAGACAGCGAGGATTCCAGCAGGATCGCGGTCGCGACCATCAGCGAGGCCAGCACGATCACCGGCGACAGCGCGTTGGGCAGGATCTCGCGCAGGATGATCCAGCTGTTGCTCTGGCCGGTGACGATCGCGGCCTGGACGTATTCGCGCGTGCGCAGCGACAGCACCTCGCCGCGCACGAGGCGGGCCACCGGCGGCCAGCTCACCAGCGCGATCGAGGTCACGATCGAGTAGATCGAGGGCTGCAGGATCGCGACCAGCACGATCGCCAGCGCGAAGCTCGGAATGGTCTGGAAGAACTCGGTGAAGCGCATCAGGGCATCGTCGACCCTGCCGCCGAAATAGCCGGCCATGGCCCCGATGGGAATGCCGACGACCAGCGCGACCAGGGTCGAGACGAGGCCAACCAGGAGCGACACCCGTGCGCCGAAAATCATGCCGGCGAATACGTCGCGGCCGAGCGCGTCGGTGCCGAGCGGCACGGTCGACAGCGTGAACGGCGGCAGGAACGGCCGCTGCACCATGCGCCAGGGCGAGTTCGGGAACAGCATCGGTCCGAACAAAGCGACGGAGATCGCGAGCAGGAGGATGACGAGCCCGATGACGCCGCTTGGGCTTTTGAGCATCGATGTCCAGAACTGTTTCATGAAGCGAATTCAATGCGCGGATCGACCAGTCGGTAGACGAGGTCGGTGATGAGGTTGAAGATCAGCACCATGGCGGAGCAGATCACGAAGACGCCGAGCAGCAGATTGTAGTCGCGCTGCAGCAGGGCGTCGTACATCAGCCGCCCGATGCCGGGCCAGGCGAACACGGTCTCGGTGATGACGGCGCCGCCGATCAGCGTTCCCGAATGCACGCCGGCGAGCGTCACCACGGGCAGCAGCGCGTTGCGCAGCACGTGGCGGCGCTGGATCACGGCATCGCTAAGGCCCTTGGCGCGCGCGGTTTTGACGAAGTCGAGTCGCTTCACTTCCAGCATCGAGGCGCGGGTCATGCGGGTGTAGGTCGCCATGAAGAACAGCCCGAGCGTCATCGCCGGCATGATCAGGTGCTTTGCGACATCGACCGCATGGGCAAGGCCGGTGAGGTTGGCGCCGACCGTCTCGTAACCAAAACTCGGCAGCCATTCCATGGTGACTGAGAACAACAGGATCCCCATCAGCGCTACCCAGAACAGCGGCATGGCGTAGAAGATCAGCGCAAAGACGGTGATGGCGGTGTCGAGAAAGGTTCCGGCAAAGCGCGCGGCAAAGGTGCCGAACAGGACGCCGAGGGCGAGCGAGATCGCGAAGGCCGTCAGCGTCAGCAGCAGCGTCGCCGGCAGCCGCTCGCCGATCAGTTTCGCGACCGGGGCCTGCTGGCGGAACGAGAAGCCGAGGTCGAGGCTGACCACGCCCTTGACATAGATGAAGAGCTGCTCCGGCAGCGGCTTGTCGAGGCCAAACTTCTCCCGGAGCTGTTTGACGAAGACCTGGTCGGAAGCGCCGGCCTCGCCCGCCATCACGACCGCGGGGTCGCCGGGCGCAAGCCGGATCAGGAAGAAATTGAGGACGACGATCGCAAACAGGACGATCACGCCCTTGAGAACACGCTGGGCAACGAAGGAGAGCATCTAGACAGTCATATTGGTGATGTGACCTGGAGCCACGGAGACGGAGCGACTCCCTCGCCCCGCTTGCGGGGAGAGGGTTGGGTGAGGGGGACTCTCCGCGAGCGTATCAGCAGTTGGACTCGTGGAGA
>NZ_JXDL01000001.1:4334965-4364586 GCF_001590795.1 Bradyrhizobium sp. AT1 | reverse complement strand
TCTCCGCGAGCGTATCAGCAGTTGGACTCGTGGAGACTCCCCCTCACCCGAATGTGCGCCATGCGCACATTCGACCTCTCCCCGCAAGCGGGGAGAGGTGAAGGAAGAGGCCCTCACTTGTCGAGCCACGCGTCCTTGAAGCCGTCATTGACCCCGATCCCGGTGGTGATCAGGTTCTTGACCTTGCAGCGGGTGATGGTCGGGAATTGCAGCTCGAGCATCCAGGCCACCGGCACGTCCTCGACCAGGATCTTCTGCGCCTTCTCGTAGATCTCCTTGCGCTTGGAGTCCGGGGTCGCGACCGCGCCGTCGGCGAACAGCTTGTCGATCTCCGGGTTGGAGTAGCCTTCGACGTTGTTGAACACCTGGCCCTTGGCGATGTTGCTGGAGATGTAGTTACGGCCGACGCCAAGCGCGGGGTCGCCGTACTGGTAGAGATAGGTGAAGGCGATGTCGTAGTCCCAGTCGCCGATCTTCTGGTTGCCGCCGGCAACGTCGGTGGCGATGGTCTCGATGTTCATGCCGACGTCCTGGAGGTTCTGCTTCACCGCTTCGCCCCAGCGCTGCCAGGTCTCGCCATAGGCGAGCGGCAACAGGCGGATCTTCTCGCCCTTGTAGCCGGCTTCCTTCAGCAGCGCCTTGGCCTTGGCCGGATCGTAGGGATATTTCTTCACGTCGTCGGTGTAGTACTTGATGGTCGAGGCGGACGGGCCGGTCGCGACCTTGCCGAGCCCGTTCCAGATCACGTCCTTGGCGAAATCGCGGTCGACCGCGTACATGATCGCCTGGCGCACGCGCTTGTCGGCGAGCGGGCCCTGGCGGTTGTTCAGCCACAGCCAGGCCAGCGGCGAGAAGAATTCCCAGCCGGCGCCGGTGACACAGGTGTCCTTCAGCTTCGACAGACGCGGCACGTCGAAATTCTCGACCGAGCCGCCGGGCAGCACGTCGACCTTGCCGGTCTCGTATGCCACCGAGCGCGCCGCCGCGTCGGGAATGATCTGCCAGTAGATCTCGTCGAGATAGGGCTTGCCCTTTTCGTAATAGTTCGGGTTCTTGACCAGGCGGATGAAAGACCCCTTCTGCCATTCCCTAAACATGAAGGGGCCGGTGCCCACCGGGGCGTTGTTGTAGGGATTGGTCTTCCAGTCGGTGCCCTCATAGAGATGCTTCGGCACCATCGGCATCGAGCCGACCTCGAAGATGCCGAGGAAAGGGCCGAACGGCTGCTTCAGCGTGAAGACCACGGTGTAATCGTCGGGCGCCTCGACCTTGTCGACCTGCGCCAAATTGGTGCGGGCACGCGCATGCGTCTGCTTCAGCATTTCGATAGAGAACAAGACGTCCGCGGCGGTGAAGGGTTTGCCGTCGTGCCAGGTCACGCCCTTCCTGAGCTTGAAGGTGTAGGTCTTGGCGTCCTCGCTGACACTCCAGCTTTCGGCGAGTTCGGGTTGGGGTTCGAGCTTGGGGCTGTAGCGCAGCAGTCCCTCGAAGATGTTGCCCGAAACCATCTGGGTCGGGCCGTTCTGGACCAGCGCAAGCATGAGGCCGGGCGGCTCGGGCTGGATCACGGCATTGATCACGCCCCCCGTTTTCGGCTCTTGCGCAAGAACTGGTTCAAGCGCCGGGGCCGCAAGGCCGCAAGCCAGGAGGAGACCAAGCAACACTCGTTTTGGCATGTCGTATCTTTCTCAAGCGCGACCAGCCGAAAACGCTTCGCGACGTCCTCGCGCGCAAAGCTGTGGCCAGCCCATCCCAGTCCCCATCCGGGGCCGAGGCTCACACAGTCTCGTTCGGCGCCGCAAGATGAAAGTCTCGACAGCGTTCGCACAAAAAATGTACAGCGCGTCCTGTTTTCTCTTGATTCATCGACGTGTCACGGAGACAAGTCGGCCATGGACAATGCCAGCCGCTCCGAACGGTCCCGCAATGCTGCACTCGAAGCGGCGATTGCGATCATCGCGCGCGATGGGCCGGGCCGGTTGACGCTCGATGCGATCGCGCGCGAGAGCGGCCTCAGCAAGGGCGGCGTGATGCATCAGTTCCGCACCAAGGAGGCGGTGCTGAAGGCGTTGCTCGAGCGGCAATTGGGGCACTTCGAGGAATTCTCGACACGCTACATGGCGAAGGTCAGCGCGACCTCGGCAAATCCCAATCTGGCGACCCAGCTCGCCACGATCAGGGAAGCGGCGAGCTCGCCGAATTCCGCTGCGCTGGCGCTGGTTGCGGCCATGGTGGAAAATCCTCGCCTGATGGCGCTGCCGCGCGAGCGCGAGGCGGAGCGGATGGCGGCGATCAGGGACGAGGCCACCGATCCCGATCTCGCGATGCTGCGCTGGGCCGGGGCGATGGGTCTGTTGCTGAGCTCGCTGTTCGGAATGTCGCCGCTCGGCAAGGAGGAGCATCAGCGGCTGTTCGCGCGCCTGCTCGACGATTCGCAATGGGTCGGCCTCACTCAGCCGGCCCCGCCGCGCACCGTCAAATCCGGAACGGTCGCGGTCGCGAAGGCCGCAAGCCGGCCCAAGCGCGCCTGATTCATCGTTAACGAAACCCGAGGATGGCCTGCACAAAGCCGCGCCTGCGGCCAAAAGCGTCATGCCGTCCATTTCGCACTTTACAAACCGTCTAGTCGGTTTTATAAATCCAGCCACTGAGGCAACCCTAAGCTTCCGACATGGCCCCGGACGAAGCCGAGGGTTGGCCATGGTGAGCCCCGCAGCCGCGTCCGGTTCCTGGCGCGGCTGCGGCCGCCATCGCCTGAACAGTGCCAAGAGGAGTCTGGAATGAAACGCTCGATCGCCGCGCGCGGTCTGGGAACGCTGGTGCTTTGCGTGAGCATGGGCGGCTGCGCCTCAGTCGCGCCGGTGCCGTATTCGGAGTTGGCGTCCTCGGCCTACATGGCTCCGGACAAGTCGGACGCCTCCGGCCGCGTACCCTACCGCTACTCCACGCCGGTCGACTGGCGCGCCTATGACAAGGTGATTCTCGATCCCGTCGTGGTCTATCGCGGGCGGGACCACCAGTTCGGCGACATGTCCGACAGGGACAAGGCGACGCTCGCGGCCTACATGCAGAACTGTTTCGCCGACCGGCTGCGCGGCCGCTTCGCGCTGGTGCGCGAGCGCGGACCGAACACGCTGCGGGTCAGGCTGACGCTCACCGGCGCCGTCGCCAACACGCCGGTGCTTGGCACGCTCTCGCGCTTCGACATGGCTGGCGCGATCTACAACGGCGTGCAGGCCGCGCGCGACGGCGAGGGGACGATGACCGGCTCGGTCATCTACGGCGTCGAGATCTTCGACGCGACGACCGCGCGACTGCTCTCGGCCTACGTCACCAAGCAATATCCGGCTGCCTACGACATCAAGGCCACCGCCGGCGCGCTCGCGGCCGCCACTGCCGGTCTCGACAAGGGTGCCGACGCGCTGATGGCGCAACTGCACTGACGCCGCGAGATCCATTCAACGAAAGGTGCTGCTGATGAACATTCTCCTTCGCTTCGTGCTGCGCATCGCGATCACGATCATGATGCTGGCCTTTGGCGGCCGCGCCGGCGCCGTGACGCCGGCGGATCCAAGCGGCACCTGGTTGGTCGAGGACGGCCGCGCCCGCATTCGCCTCGAGCGCTGCGGCCCCTCGCGCGACCGCCTTTGCGGCTTCATCGTCTGGATGAAGGAGCCGGCCGACAAGCGCGGCCAGCCTTATCGCGACACCCAAAATCCGGATCCGGACAAGCGCGCCCGCACGTTGCTCGGCCACCAGCTCATCATGGGCTTGCAGGCGACGTCCGAGGGGCGGTTTGCCGGCGACATCTACAATGCCGAGGACGGCAAATTCTATTCGGTATCGATCTGGCGTGAATCCGCCGATCGCCTGAAGCTGAAAGGCTGTCTGATCAAATTCCTGTGCCAGACCCAGACCTGGCAGCAGACCCTCGACGTGCTGCCCGGCCAATTGGTCGGCCTCACCGGCGATCTCAATGGCCCGCGCGCCGACAAGGAATGGGCGGCGGTGCCGGCCCCCAAACCGCTGCAGGCGAAAGCGAAGTAGCGCTCAGGAGGTCCGCAGCGCCCGTCGCAATTCGTCGAGCGCGTCTGCGAGCTGCTCGCGGTGCGCAATATCGTCCTTGGGGATGCCAGCGACGCTGCCGGCGAGCTCGCGCAGGATGCCGGCGAGCAGGCCGAAATTGATGTGCAGGTGCACCGATTTGCGTTCGTCGGCCGAGCCGGGATGTTGCAGCACCAGCGCAACGCCGCTGCCATCGAGCTTCGCCTCGAACTTCGACGAATGCTCGAAGGTGCCGACATAGAATTTGTCGGGGTATTCGAGCGCGACCTCTGCCTTGTCGGGAACCGGCCTGGACATATGAGCCTCATCTCTATCAGGCGAATCTGGCCGGGAATAAACCGGACCGCCTTGCGATAGGTCAGAGGCGGCTCACGGATTTGATCCGGATCAAAGTCAGCTCGCCGCTTTTGCGATCCAATAGCAACTGGCGGGACCCGGCACAGGGCGTCCCTGCTCCCCTGAGCCGTGAGACGATCGATGGACATTCAGGCCACCAATATCCCTGCGGTTGACGCGAGCGGACCTGATGTTGTCGGCATCGAGGCGACGCCGGACGCGGGCGTGCAGCACTGCCTGCAATTGCTGGGCAATGCCGGTCTGCGCCCGACGCGCCAGCGTCTCGCGCTCGGCCAATTGCTGTTCCTGAACGGCCATCGTCATGTCACCGCCGAGAGCCTCTACGAAGAGGCGATGGCGGCGAACGCATATCTATCGCTCGCGACCGTCTACAACACGCTGAACCAGTTCACCGAGGCCGGCCTGCTGCGCCGGATCGCGGCCGACGGCATCAAGTCGTTCTTCGACACCGACACATCGGTGCATCCGCACTTCTATCTCGAAGGCGAAGATATGCTGGTCGACGTCGCCGACGGCCTCGCCTTCACCAAGATCCCCGAGGCGCTTCCCGGCCACGAGATCGCGCGGCTCGACGTCATCGTCCATCTGCGCCGCAAGCGAACCTAGCGCCGTGCCTCACCGCAATCCCGCGCGCCTGAATCCTTCCAGATAGTGCGCGCGATCGGCGTCGTTCGCCCATGGCAGCTGGGTCGCGATCCAGTGCAGCGAGATGCCCGGCTGGGCGCGGCGGAGCTCGCCCAGCGCCGTCTCCGCCAGTGCCTCGTCGCCGGTCATGCCGGCCGAGACCGCGAGCACGCGGTAGGCGCCGGTGAGATCGCCGCGATGGCGGATCGCCTCGCGCGCCAGCGCGATGGCCTCGTCATAACGACGTTCGGTGAAGCGCGCATAGCCGGCGATGCCCTGGTAGATCGCCAGCGACGGATCGCGCGGTGACAGCCGGATCGCCCTCTGCGCGGCGTCGAACGCTTCCTGCGAGCGTCCGGCATAGGACAGCGCCAGCGCGTAATAACCCTGCGCCAGCGAGAAGTTCGGATTGAGCGTGAGCGCCTGCTCGAATTCGGACAGCGCGTCCGCGAGCCGGCGCGTCGAGAAATAGACGCTGCCGAGCCCGACATGGGCCCAGGCATCCTCGTGGTCGCAGCGTACCGCGGCCAGCGCGGCGGCTTCCGCCAAAGGGGCCACCGCGGCGAGCCCGGCCCAGCCGAGATGCGCGCCGAACATGTGGTTGGCCGCCTGCAGCGACAGCGCCTGGCCGTAGTTCGGATCGATCGCGATCGCGCGTTCGAGCAGCGTCGTTGCGGTCTCGTAGTCGCACCGCGTCACCCGCCAGAAATGCGACAGTGCCCGCATCAGGAGATCCCAGGCGTCCAGGCTCGCAGGCGGCTTGCTATGGGCGCGGAAACTCTCCGCCGCATGGATCTGCGGTTCGATCGCCGCGGCAATCGCGTTGGTGATCTCGTCCTGGACGGCGAAGACGTCGACCAGCTCGCGGTCGTAACGCTCGGCCCAGAGATGGCTGCCCGAATTGGCGTCGTTGAGCTGCGCGGTGATACGCACCCGGCTGCCTGCCTTGCGCACGCTGCCTTCGACGACGTAGCGGACGCCGAGCTCCTCGGCGATCTGCCTGATATGGACCGCGCGCCCCTTGTAGGTGAAGGACGAGTTGCGGGCGATCACCATGAACCAGCGCTGCTTCGATAGCGCGGTCAGGATGTCCTCGCTGATGCCGTCGCCGAAATAATCCTGGGCGGGATCGCCGCTCATGTTCTCGAAGGCCAGAACGGCGACCGCCGGGCGGTCCGCCGCGCGCGGGAGCGCGGGGCTGGCGGCGGCCGGCACGATGGAATTTGCCATTTCCTCCCGGACTTCGCCGACGAAGCGGAAGCCCTTGCGCGGGATGGTCTTGATCAGCCGCTGTGTCGCGCCGTCGTCGCTGATCGCCTTGCGCGCGGCGTTGATCCGGCTGTTCAGCGCGGAATCCGAGATGATCCTGTCGCTCCAGATCTGGCTGATCAGGTCATCCTTGCTGACCACACGCGCGCGTTGCCCGACGAGATAGAGCAGGAGGTCGAACACTTGCGGCTGCAACGGCACGGGGGCCCCGCCGCAGGTGAGTTCCCGCAGGTCGCCGTCGAGCACGTTGTTTTCAAAGCGAAATCGCACGTCACCATCTCAAGCAAAAATCAAAGGCGTCTCAGGCGAAAATCAATCGTCCGCGAAAGCTTCCGGCCCGTCCGAAAGGCATGGTGGAGCAACCAACGAAGTGCCGGCGGTCTGGCACAACGGAGCTTATTTCATGACCCAACTTGATCATCAGGTTCATTCTGTCGGCCCGGAGGTTGCGGGCTTGCGCATTTTCAAGTTCATCGCCTTTTTGTACGGAATTGCGGCGTATCTCGTGTTTTTCGTCACCGTTCTCTATGCCATCGGCTTCGTGAGCGGCTTGGTGGTGCCCAAGTCGATCGACACTGGAACCGAGACGGGAACGACCGAAGCCGTCATCGTCAATCTGCTCCTGATGTCGCTGTTCGCCATTCAGCACAGCGTGATGGCGCGGCAGCAGTTCAAGGCGTGGTGGACGCAATTCGTCCCCAAGCCGGTGGAGCGAAGCACCTATGTGCTGCTGGCGAGCCTGTCATTGCTGCTCCTGTTCTGGCAGTGGCGTCCGTTGCCTGCGGTCATATGGAACGTCGAGAACCCGGAGCTTGCCGTGACGCTGGTCACGCTGTCCTTCGCCGGCTGGGTCCTGGTGTTCACCAGCACTTATCTGATCAATCATTTCGAATTGTTCGGATTGCATCAGGTGACCAACCATCTGCTCGGCAAGGAGACGCCGGCGCCGCGCTTCAGGACGCCACTGCTCTACAATTTCGTCCGCCATCCGATCTATCTCGGTTTCATCATTGCGTTCTGGGCGGCGCCGACCATGACGGCGGGCCATTTGCTGTTCGCGGCCGTCACCACGATCTACATCTTCGTCGGCATCGCGCTGGAGGAGCACGACCTCGTCGCGCTCTTCGGCGACGAGTACCGGCAGTACAAACAACGCGTGGCGATGCTTATTCCCTGGCGCCGGTCACACTAGCCCAGGCGTGGCGCCGCGCGTCCCCCGAACGGAGGACGTCCGGCCGCGTTGGGTGAGTTACGCGAGCATCGCACGCGTCCGTCCTCTCAACGTCCCCGGGGTGATCTCCCCCTTCACCCCGACACCTCTCCCCGCATCCCGCCTTCCCGAGATATCGTGGAGCGGGGGCGGGGGGAGGATTTCTCCCCTTCATCAAACGGAGACGACCAAATGAAACATGTCGGAAACTGCTTCTGTGGCGCGGTGACGATCGAGGTCACGGGCGCACCGGAGGCGATGGGCTATTGCCATTGCCGCTCCTGCCGCTCCTGGTCGGGCGGCCCCGTCAACGCCTTCAGCCTGTGGAAGCCTGATTCCGTGCGCGTTACCGAAGGCGCCGAGAACGTCGAGACGTTCGCCAAGACGCCGCTCAGCGAGCGCAAATTCTGCAAGAAGTGCGGCGGCCATCTCATGACCAATCACCCGCCGCTCGGCCTGATCGACGTCTTCACCGCCACCATCCCGACGCTCGCCTTCGCGCCCGGCGTTCACGTCAACTATGCCGAGACCGTGCTGCCGATGCGCGACGGCCTGCCCAAGCTGAAGGATTTCCCGGCCGAGTTCGGCGGCAGCGGCGAGATGATGCAGGAATAGCGGCGCCGGAATCATGAGGGCGGCGGTGCGCCGCCCTCTTATTCTTCAAGGAAGGACGACGACAGACTAGCCGCCGCGGGATTCGACGACCTTGCGGCAGCTGTCCGAGAGCTTCGACTTGTTCTCGCGCAGGCAGGCATTCATCTGCGGCGGCTTGCCGATATGTTCGGCGCAGAATTTGCTGGCATCGCCGCGGCAGGCCATCTGCTCCTGGACCGACGGGCCGGATTGCGCGGCAGCGGGCAGGGCGGCAGCGGCGAGCAGCAGCGCGGCAAGAACCGAAATCTTCATAAAACACCTCTTCTGGAATCCTCGTTGGTCCCGACCGGGATCAATCGGGCCGGACCATCCCGCAACGGCCGGGCCGGGGTCCATGCCATGTTCATGGCACCGGCAAGCCCCACGGAGTGCGGTACCCCCATCTTCATGGCATGTATCCGCGCGCCGTCTTTTGTCATTCAGGCTGTACCTCGGCTGCGAAATCCGGTGATTGCATCCGGGACGCCGAACTGAAGCAGGAGAGCAAGAATGTCGAAGAAAGCTGGAGCGCTGAGTGCAAGGCTGACGGTCATGGCACTGGCGGGCGTGGCGATGGTGTCGTTGGGTACGAGCCCGGCCCAGGCGGTGGTCTATTGCAAGACGGTCGGCGTGCCCAAGGGCTGCGTGGTGCGGCCGACGGGGGCGGTGGTTGTGGGAGCGCCGGTGGCCGCGGCGGCGGTCGCGACGCCCGGCGTCGGTGCCCCCGGTGTCGGCGTGCGCGCGGGAACACCGATGAATCGCGGCGGCCCGGTCAATCGCGTCGGCGTGCGCTGATCTTTCCGTTGAGTTGATTGCATCGCTTCGGGCCCAGGGCGCCCTGCGGACGAACCCCCCGTCCTCCGCCGGCACACCACCCGGCCCGTTCCCTCTCTCCGTGCGTCCCACACGTTTCGGAGAGGGGGCTTTTCAGCCCGCAGCCATGTCGCTGTCGGGAAACCGCTGCGGCAATTGCAGCCGCACGCGCGTTCCGGAGGCATCGGAGCTCAGATCGAGCACCGCGCCGCAGCGCGCGGCACGGCTCCTCATGTTGCGCAGGCCGCGCGCGGTCTGGCCGTTGCGTCCGGCCTCGTCATTGCCGCTCGGCGTGAAGCCATGGCCGTCGTCAGTCACGCTGATCACGCCGTACGGCCCCTGGCCCGTGTCGAGCGTGTCGATGGTGACGGCGATGCGGCGGGCCTGCGCGTGCTTGACTGCGTTGGTCACCGCCTCGTCGAGGATGCGCACGATCTGGATGACGTGCCATGGCCGCAGCTCCGGATGCAGCGGCACGCCCTGCGGCGTCGCCACGCGCCAGTCGAGCGTGATGTCGTGCGGTCGCAATTGCGCGCTGGCGCGCTCGCGCCAGGAGCCGAGGGCGAGCATCAAATCGCCGCCGATGTCGTCCATGGAATCGATGACGAGACGCAGATCCTTCAGCGCGGCACGGGCGGCGTCGGTGATGGACGCGCCCTCATGGCCGCGTTCGGACAGCGCGACGATGCTGACGAGCTGGCCGCCGAGGCCGTCGTGCAGGTCACGCATCAGGCGCGTGCGCTCGTTGGCGAGCGCGGCGGCGCGCGCGCGCTCCTCCTCACGGGCGAAGCTCGCCTTCAGCCGCTCCTCGGCCTCGCGCACGCGCGTCACGAGCTGGCCGGCAAAACTGTCGACCTGGTTCAACGCGCGGGCAAAGCGCCAGGTCAACCCGGCGCCGATCGCGACCAGCATCGCCGAATAGGACAGGCGCGAGACGAAGATGCGATCGTTGCTGACGATCTCGAGCACGTTGAGCATGTCCTGGATCCAGCAGACCAGCACGATGGTCACCGCGCAGCCGATCGTGAAGCTCGCGGCATCCTGCCGCCGCACCACGGCCGTGGCGGTGACGCAGGCCATCAGGATCAGGCAGAGCCCGACGGTGGGAATGCCGAGCACCAGGAACAGGATGCGCGGCAGCGGCGGGCCTCCGATCAGCCCGACCACGAACACGACGACACCGGGCACGAACAGCAGCGTGGCATAGCGCGGCCAGCGCCAGCCGAAGAACAGCACGCCGAACATCACGATCAGCGCGCTCTCGGTCGGCGCGGATGCCAGCAGCACGGCGGCGAGCCGGGAGACCGTCGCCGGCGGCACCGGCGGCGGCGCGAACGCCTGCACCACGCCGAGCACCATCGCGGCCGCCAGCACGCCGTAGACCGGCTCGTGACGCCGCATCAGCCACATGATCGCGAGGATGACGGCCAGGATCGACTGCCAGGCCGAGAACACCACCGGCAGCGTGACGAACAGCAGCGTGCGCGTCTCATAGGCCGGGCGCAAGGCCGCATCCGGTCCGACATAGACCGTGTCGAGAAAGCCTTTCAACGGTCCCCACACGAACAGTCGCACCGTGATCTCGTTGCTGCCCTCGCGCAGCAGCGAGGCGGGGATCGCTGCGATCTGCGGCGTGTTGCGGTCGGGCCGGTTGGCATTGGCATCGCGCCGGGAGTCGAGCACGACGACGCCGTCGACGGCGACCTCCACCGCATTGCTGAAGCGCGGCAGGTACACCGACCATCCCGACGCCGCCTCGCTGCGATGAAACGTGAAGACGCCGTTGTAGAGCGGCGGATCGGCCAGCGAATAGCGTGACGCCGTGAAGTGAGGCAGCGTCACGGGGCGCGTCACGCCGTCTTCGCGCAACGAAAATTCGCTCAGCGCAAGATCATCAGGGTCGCTCGGCTGCAGCAGCCGCAGCCCGAGAACGGTGGCGATCACGATCAGGGCCTGGAACAGCAGGTAGGGCACGAGGCGCGAGGCGATCAGCTGGCGCCGCGGACGCGTCGGTGCCTTCGCGGGTGCTTTGGCCGCGATCTCGCTCACAGCTTGATCAGGCCCTGCTGCACCGCCTCGAACACCGCTTCGCTGCGCGTGTGCACTTCGAGCTTGCGATAGATGTTCTTGATGTGGCCGGGCACGGTCTGCTTGGACAGGCCGAGATGGCTGGCGATCTCGGCATAGCTGAAGCCCTTGGCGATGCCCCAGAGGATGTCGATCTCGCGCGGCGTCAGCCTGGCGGTGTTGAGCACGGGGCCGGGCGGCGACTCCGTCGAGCTCTGCGCGGCACCTTGGGTTCTGCGCACGATGAAGCGGGCGATCGAGGCCGAGATCGGCGAATGGCCGGCGACGAGATCGCGCACGGTGGTGGCGATGTCGGTGGGGAAGGCATCCTTCAGCAGATAGCCGGTGGCACCGACCGTGATCGCGGAGATCACGCTTTCCTCGTCACCGAGCGCGGAGATCACCATGATCTCGGTGTCGGGAAAGCGTTGCCTCATTTCGCGGATCAGCTCGATGCCGTGGCCGTCGGGCAGCCTGAGATCGGTCAGCAGCACGCGCGGCGCGCCGCCGGCAAGCGCCGACCGGGCTTCGCCCAGCGTGCCGGCGCTGCGCACCTCGTAGCCGGCCTTCGTCAACGCATCCTGCAGCCGCCAGCAGGTCGGCGCGTCGTCCTCGACGAGGAGGATGGTGATGGTTTCACCCGTCTCGCCCTGTTCGGTCATGATCATGGTCCCGCACCCGCGTGTCCCCCGCGGCGCGAAGCAAGTTTAACCGGAGCGGAGATACCGCGACACCCATAATCATGGGGGCGGCAAGTCTTTCGTCGCGCGGCGGATCACACCGGCCACGGCTATTTGTTCGTTGCCGAGGGCGCCGGCTTGTCCGGTGCCGGCAGCCGCTGCACCGTGATCCGCGCGGTGCCGCTGTTGTTCTTGTAGTACTGGTCGTCCGGTCCGAAATAGGCGGCGTATTTTGCCGGGAAGACCCATCGCAGGAAGCCCGGCAGGATCTGCACGGCGTCGTTGACGTAGAAGAACAGCTCGCCGGAATCGGGCGCCACGAACTCGGCGACCATCCGGCTTGCCAGCCGGTGCGCGTCCCAGACCTTGCGGGCCGTATCGCTCTTCGCAAGCGCGTCGAATGTGCTCATCCCCGCCACGTCGCTCTTGAGCTTCTTCAGCTTCTCCGCGTCGGCGGGATCTGGCAGCTCCGTCGCATCTTCGAGATGCACCGGGTATCTGTTCTTCGACTTGTCATTGTCCTTTTCCGCGGGGAGATCCGGATGCATGCGGCGGGGCAGCTCATCGGCGGCCATCGTGTTCACGGCTTGCAGCGGTTGATCGTTCAGGCCCTTTTCGCCGACGCGCACCAAGGGCTGAAACCAATCCGCGCCGAACTGCCGCCGAAGCGGCAAGGCGAAATAGTGATGTGTTTCGTAGGTCTGGAATCCGTTGACGCCGGTCAGGATCGTGCGGTCGAACCAGGGGTCTTCCATGTCGACCCAGACGCGGTATTTGCGGCCCTTCTCGACCGCGAGCCTGCTCGCCCAGCAGAACTGGTCGACTCTGAACAGCTCGGTCGCCTCGGCCGCGTCGTCGCCGACCGGCTGCGCCGGTGCGATATTCGCCGGCACCTTTCCGCCCGCTCTCTTGGCCCTCTCCGCCTTGGTTTCCGGGCTCTCGCAGACCTGCCCCGTGGCGAGGCGCCAGGTGAAGAAGCTGCTCGAGCCGATCACAAGGCCCAAGCCGTAGATCGCGATGATGGAGACGATCGGAAAGACGATCTTGGCGAACGGGAAGTGTATCCAGCTGCCGCTTCTCTGCATGAAGCCGCCGAATCTGAACAGGATGTTAAGCCTGCTGAGGTTCTTCACGCTCGCCTTGCGATCCGGCCGGTACCAGGCGAGCCGCGCGCGCTCCTGGATGCCGTCACGCAGCAGCGAGTTCGTGCGCCAGACGACCCACGTCAAGAACACGACGAGCAAGGTTAGGGAGGGATAGTAGAGCGCGATGTCGAGCCACGGCCCGGCATAGGATGGCAAGACGTTCTTGAGCAAATTGGCGATCGACCCGATCACCGCGCCGAGGCCCCAGTCGATGTCGGTGATGAAGCGAAGCACGGCGGTATCGCGCAGGCCGTGATCCACCGTCAGCTCGACGATCTTGTGTGCGATCCACGGCCAGGCGACGATCACGCCCGCCATGACGAGCAGCGTGAAATAGGCCACGCGCCGCCACCACACGGCGCCGTGCGCGAGATCGACCATCTCCGCGTTGGGCGCCGCCATCGCGGTGAAGGCGCCGGCTTCTTCCTTGCTCACCGGCCTCTTGGTCTTTTCGCGATAGGCGTCCTGCATGGCCTTGTGCGTGCCGCCGTCGGTCAGCTCCTGGATGCTTCCATCCGGCATCAGCACGCGCGCGCTCGCGGGAAGCATGATCGGGGCGTAGTCGTCGCAGCCGAACAGCATCCGTTCGACCACCGAGAAGTGAACCACCGGCGTGCCGCCGTTTGCCTTGCCTTCGAGGATCGGGCGCGGATCGTAGCGGTACAGCACCGCCGCGCCGCTGCGTGAATCATGCCGCGGTCCGATTGCCGATTGATAGTCGCGGAACCGCTCGATCGTGCCCTCCTGGAAGCGCAATTGGCCGCCGAGTTGGTCGACCATCCAGACCAGCGGAACGAAGGACAGCGTCGATTCCGGATAGCCGCCGCCGATGTCGGAATGCACGCCGGCGAACCACACTTCATTGACGATCTGATGCGTTCGTTCCAGATGTCTCTGGTCGATGCGCAACGGATGGAAGGTGGTGCGCTCGTCGTCCAGCGCGAGCGCGTGACAGGCGCGCTTGACCGCGCCCGAGAGCTCGCGGTTGCGGAACGAGATCGGCCAGACCGACCAGTCGATCGCGACGCGTAACTCCTCGATCGGAACGCCGTAGGCCTCGACCGTATCGAACAGTCCGAGGAATTCGATCTTGATCTTCCTGCGGCCGCCCATCGCCTTGCGCACCTTGCGGTAGGAGCGGTGAAAAAACAGACGATGATAGATGAACAGCAGGACGTCGCGGATGATTCGTGCAATCCAGATCGTCGGAAGGCTCCAATAGCCGACCGACTTCTTGCGGTACTGCCGCCACGCCGCCATGGCGTTGCGTTCCATCTCGGCGTGCGAGACCGGTTCGCCCTCGATCTCCGCCGGCACCAGTCCCTGGCTCGCGATCAGCGCCGCCAGCGTGCGCGCGGTGAAGGCGCCGCGGCTGAAGCCGAAAATGTAGATCTCGTCGCCGGGACGCCAGGTCCAGCACAGGAAACGATAGAGCTTGCGGACGTTGGAGGGCACGCCGAAACCCGTGGCGCCGTCGAGCGCGGCGAGCGGCGCCCAGCCGGCGGTGCCGACGCCTTTGATGTAATGCGCGATCTGATCCGGCCTTGTGTGGTCGAGCGCCTCATAGAGACGCCAGACACTGGATTCCTGGGCGGTGAAGGCATTGCCCGTGCCGTCGGCGAACAGCACCAGCTTGCGTTGCGACGGCGCCTCGCTCGCGCTTCCGCCGGCGTTCCCGCTATCGGGCGCGCATTCGGGTCGCGAGGAATCGGCGTTCTGCCCGACATCATGATGCGTCATGGGCCCCTCCGGCAATTCAACCGCGAAGGCGCCCGACCCAAACCGGGCAGCGCTTCCCGGAATTTATCAATGGTTGCGTCATAAAATGCGGGTGCATTGTGCCCACAATCCCGTTGAGGTAGCAAGCGGGATCGCGCGGGCCTCGGCGCGGCGAAAGTCCGGGCATCCAAGTTCTTCGTGCTGCGTAGCAAGGCGTGGTTGGCCGGGACGAAAGCCCGGCCATGACGATGCGGAGACGATCGTGGCTCAATTGCAAAGCTCACAAGCCATCGCCGTTCCTTTGGCGGGGCGATGCACTGTTAAGCCTTTACCTGCCGTTGCCGCGGCCGCCGGAGCCGTGTGGTAGCCGCGCGGGAAGGCGTGCGCCCGGGATTGGCGTAGTTCCTTTGATCGCTGCTTTCGCCGCAGGTTCTGCCTGAGGCCGACCGCGACCCGGGGGAAGTGAAAGACGGCGCAGGGTGGGCCTGACACGGTCGGCGTGCCACTGCGGCCTTACGGTTTCGCCGCCGACGGCAACTCAGGCGGCATTGGCGGACTCGGCAGCCGCTGCACGACGATGCGCGCGGTGCCGGCGTTGTTCTTGTAAAACTGATCGTACGGACCCTGGATCGCGGCGAGGCTGGCCGGGCGCAACCAGGCCGGGACCAGGTTCGGGTAGAACTGGACGGCGTCGTTGACGTAGAAAAACAGATCGCCAGCATCAGGCGCGACGAATTCGGCGACCAGCCGGTTTTCCAGCTTTTGTGCGTCCCAGACGGTGCGTGCCGTTTCGCTTGCTGGAAGCGCATCGAACGTGCTCATCCTCGCCACGTCGTCCTTGAGCTTCTTCAGCTTCTCCCTATCGGTGGGATCTGGCAGCTCCATCGTATCCTCGACACGCACGGGATATCTGCTCTTGGAGTTGTCACGGTCCATCTCCGCAGGGATGGTCGGGTTCAGACGGCGCGGCAACTCGTCGGCCGGCATCACGTTGACGGCGTACAATGGCAAATCGTTTCTGCCATTTGATCCGACGCGGACAACAGGCTGGAACCAATCGGCGCCGAACAGGCGGCGGAAAGGCAAGGCGAGATTATAGCTCAAAGAATATGTCTGGAATCCGTTAGCGCCTGTCATGACGGTGCGGTCGAACCACGGCTCCTTGATTTCGATCCAAACGAGATATTTGCGCCCCTTCTCGACTGCCAGCCCGCTCCACCAGCAGAAGTCTCGGGTGTTGAATGGCGCTCGCGCATCGATCGGCGCGTCGAGCACCGGCGTTCCGACAGCTTGTTCGTATCGTCCGTTTGGCGAACCGCTGACGATCGGCGATGTGCAGACCCGTCCGCTTGCTGAATGCCAGGCGAAGATACCCCGGGAGATCGAGATTGTGACCAGACTGGAAGCGATGAGAAAGAAAACGGCAGGCATGAGCAGCCTGGCGAAGAGCACGCGCGCAGGATTTCCATGTTGCCGCATGAAGCGGGCAAATTTGAGTAGCGGGCCGGGCCTAAAAGTATGGGCGCGCTCGGAATTCTCTTGGTACCCCACCAGACGGGCGAACCGGAGCAGGAAGGCGCGCAAATCGGAATCGCTGGGGCTCCGCTTGCGATGAGGGCCGTTCCAGGCGAGGCGCGCACGCACCTGGATGGCATCGCGCAACTCGGCATACCTGTACCAGACCCAGAGCGTGAGTGTGGCGACGATCGAGGTCAGGAATGGATAATAGAGCGAGATGTCGAGCCAGGGGCTTGCATAATCGGGTAGCACACTGCGGACAAGGTGGACGACCGGGCCGATCACCTCACCCAAGGTCCAATCGATATCCGTGATCACCGAGAGTGTCCGGGTATCTTGCAGACTGTCATCCGCAGACACTCGAACCAGCGACCGTACGATCCACGGCCAGATCGCAATGACGCCGATCATGTAGAGCAGCGCAAAATAGGCGACGCGTCGCCACCACACGGTATCCTGCACGACGGCCGACATTTCGGAGTCTGGCGCTTTCATCTGGACGAAGGCTTCGGCCTCCTCCTCTCGCCAATGATCGGTGGCTGGCACCAAATAAGCGGCCTTCATCGCCTCGCGTCCGCTCGATTCCCTGAGCGCTTTTGTGTCCCCGTTCGGCAGGTAGACCCAAGCGTTCGCGGGCAGCATGACCGGAGCGTAGTCATCGGAGCCGCGCAACATGCGTTCGACCACTGCGAAGTGCACCACCGGCGGACCGCCGTCTCTCGCACTGTTTCCGATGTGGCGTGGGCCGTAGCGATAGAGCATTGCAGCGCCTCGGCGAGAGTCGTGCATCGGGCCTATTGCCGACTGATACGCGCGGAAGTGCTCGATGGTGCCGCTGTGGAAGCGCAGCTTGCCTCGGAGCTGCTCGACCATCCAGACCAGCGGCACAAAGGAGAGCGAGCAGTCAGGATACCCGCCGCCGATATCGGAATGCACGCCGGCAAACCACACTTCCTTGACAATCTGTTCGAGGGGCAGATCGCTCTGATCAATCCGCAACGGATGAAAGGTCGTGCGCTCGTCGTCCAGCGCCAGCGCGTGGCAGATGTGTTTCACCTTGCGCGAGGGCCGATGGCTGCGGAACGAGATCGGCCAGATTGCCCAATCGATCGCGACTCGAAGCTCCTCAACCGGAACGCCAAAGGCTTCAACGGTATCAAAGAGCCCAAGAAACTCGATCTCGATCTCCTTGCGGTCCTCCATATGTTGACGGACTTCGGCATAGGATCGATGCGCAAAGACCAGATGATACAGGTAGAGGAGAACGTCGCGGATCAAGCGCGTGATCCAGATCGTCGGCAAGCTCTTCTGAAAGGGCACCGACTGACGGCGATATTCCCTCCAGGCGGCCATGGTGTTGCGCTCCATGTCCGCGGATGACACGGGGAGGCCGTCAATCTCTGCGGGCACCAGCCCCTGCGAAGAGATCATGGCTGCCAGCGTGCGGGCCGTGAATGCGCCGCGGCCGAAGCCGAAGATGTAGATTTCGTCGCCCGGCCGCCAGTTCCAGCACAGGAAGCGATAGAGCTTGCGGACGTTGGACGGCACGCCAACGCCCGTGGCGAAGTCCAGTGCGGCGAGGGGAGCCCAGCCAGCGGTCCCGGTGCCTTTGATATAGTGCGAAATCTGGTCGGGTGACGTGTGATCGAGCGACTCGTAAAGACGCCAAATGGTCGATTCCTGTGTGCTAAACGCGTTGCCGACGCCGTCAGCGAACACGACCAGCTTGCGCTTTCCAGACGGCGTGTCGTCGAGGTCAATGTGCCCGGCAGCATCGGCGCGAGCAACTTCGTCCGTTGCTGACAGACCGCCTCTTTCCGGAATTGCGCCGCTGACCTGTTCTCCGCTCTCCATCCGAAGGTCGCGAGGTTGGACATTCGAGGTATCCGCAGCATCTTCCTCGATTCTCCGCGCTGGCGCGCTCGCGGCCGGCCTAGTTGGTTCCTCCTCCAACGGCACAATACCGGCAGGAGCTTGAGATTGCTCTCCGCTCGAAGCCGGAGATGTACCCGGGAACATGACGGGCGCCGTGGGCGGTGCCGCCGGCTTCAATTTGGTTTGGCCTGGAAACAGAACCGGACTGGATGGCTTAATGGCGGGCTTCAGAAAATCTTCGAAGCGCTGTCGAGCCTGCTCTTCGTCAAGGCCATACAATTCGCAATGTCTGAATACCTTAAGGAGCGGAGACGGCTCGCAAGGTTCGATATAGACAGGTATCGCAAAGTTCGGACGATCTTTGTTCGCCGCCATTTGCGCGGCCCTGCGTTCCCAACTGGAATATGGGGCGTTCAAGTAAGCTTCGCTGATGACGCAAAGAACGTGATCGGCGAGTTTGTGTCGCTCCTCCATCCAGCGCACAATGTCGCCGCCAGCCGAGATCTCCCAGTCATGCAGGCGCGCAACGTGACCAATATTGTCGAGCTGCTGGCCGATCCAAAATGCCCAGTTTCGGTCGGAAGATGTGTAGCTAACGAAAAAGTCGGCCACGGCTGTCTCAAATTGGGGAGCCGGTGTGCCGGCCTAATATAGATTCCGTATCCGAAGACTATATTGGAGGCGAACTTGCACGCAACGGATTTACTTGCTGTATCCATCAACCTCTTAAAAATGTAGCGCCCTTGCTAGGGTCGGTGCGCGCGTGCGCTGCGGCAAGAAATCGCGTCATGCCGTTGCTCCAACGACCCTATTCCCCCTACGACGCATCCACCCGCGGCGGCGGATAGCGCCGGGCCAGCATCGACAGCGACAGGCGCCGCTCGTCCACCGGCAGCTCCAGATAGGCCAGCACCAGCGGCCGCTTCCAGTCGCCGATCCCGAAATCCATCGCCGTCCATTTTTGCGGCTCGGGGCCTTCGAGGCCGCGCACCCAGACGAAATAGCGCGGGAGGTCGTCGGTTTCCGTCGGGCGTGTCCTGGCCATCAAACTGTCCGCTGCGTCAGGTCGGTTGCACAGGATATAGGGACTGATGCGGCGAAGTCGAATGGCGCCGGGGAGCGTAATCTGACCTTCGCGTCATTGCGAGAAGCCCTTGCGACGAGGCAATCCAGACTACCTCCGCGGATGCAGTCCTGGATCGCTTCGCTGCGCTCGCAATGACGGTGTGGATACAGGCGGGGCAAGAATGAGCTATTGGGTTGCAGAAGATGATTTTCAGCCCAGGACCATCCAACCCGAACGCCCGCCGGTTCATGGCAGCAAAATTCTGCTTGACCGAAATTCGGAAATGTCGTATCTGCGTCTGCATCCCGGCCCAAGGATTAAGGGGCGTTTCGCGATCGTCACGATGCGCGGGCCGGGTGGCGGTGGACGTGGAGTGCATCGGCGCGCCGGCAATTGCAGGGCGGGCTTGGCCCGTGAGCGGTTGACTGGCGCGCACACGACCGGTGCGGTCCGCGTACGGCAAAAGCGTGTGGTCCTGACGCCCGGGGTCTGTGCGTCAAGGCTTGCGGTGGTGTAGCGGCCCGACCGGGTACGCGCATCGATCAGCCGTAAGGCGACGGGGGCAATAGTGCAACGCTCCCCGGGGAGAGCGCGCCATAAGCCGTCAAACCACTGCGCAGGGAAAGGCCGGGATGTCCGGGCTGCCCTGTATGCCGCTGTGCATCTGCTTTCGCGCAGTTTGCGCACAGCGGACCGCGGGTGCCAGCCGGCGCCCGGCCTTCCCTGCGCCCTTTCCAAGGAAGGGGCGTCAAGAGAAGCACAAGACTCGGGCGTCATGCGTCGCGAGGCTGCGGAAGCGCGTCTTGCTATTTGAAAACCGGGCTGTGCGTTGCCGTGCTGGTCAGCGCCACAATTCGCAGGTCGCTACGCGGTTGATGTCGGTGAGGCGGCGAGCGGCGTCGCCTTGCAGATCGAGGCTTTCGACCAGCGTCAACAGGCGATGATAGGCGCCGTCGGCGACTTCGACCGGCAGCGGAGCCTCGTCAAAGGCCTCGATATAGCTGCCGACGATACCGCTGAGCAGGCGGCACAGGCCGCGCTGGGCGGGATCGCGCCGGCCGAGCGTCTCGAGCTTCTGCTGAAAGATCTGGAAGGTGCGCAGGCCGTGGTGTTGCTCCGAAAGCCATGCGTGCAGGTCGTTCATATGAGCTCCTTCGAGTGATGGAAGAAGCTACCGGTTTATACAGTGGAGATATGGGAATGGCTAGGGAGGGGGAGCGGAGTGTGTTGAGACGGTCCGTCTTCGCCAAGAGGCTTCGCCGGACACGCTTCACCCTTCGGTCCAGCGTGGCCGCGCCACGCGTAGCCCGAAGGGCGAAGCGTGGTGCCCCTGGCCGGAATCGAACCAGCACTCCTTGCGGAACTCGATTTTGAGTCGAGCGCGTCTACCAGTTCCGCCACAGGGGCCCTCGGTCGGCCCTTGAAGGAGCGTCGCGAAGCCGGCGGACTATAGCCATGGGCAAAGCGGGGTCAACCCGCGCCAAAGTGATCCCGCCCGTTCTCGACAGCCGCATGGACCGGGGCTAGAGGCATAGGGCGCGATCGACCCGAAAGAGGCTGCCGTGACGACCCAGAGTGCCGCCATACCTGCGTTCAAGCCGGCCGGTGCGAGCCCGGCGCTGACGGCCTCGCTGCTCGTCACGCTGATTGCGGCCGCGACCATCGCGGGCGCGTGGTTCTTCCAGCTGGTGCTGGAGATCCTGCCCTGTCCGCTCTGCCTGGAGCAGCGCTACGCCTATTACCTCGCGATACCGCTCGGTGCGCTCACGGCGATGGCGGCACGAAGCGGCGCGCCGCGGCCGCTGCTGCTGGCGGGGCTCGCGATCCTCGCTCTGGCGACGCTCACCAATGCCGGCCTCGGCGCCTATCACTCCGGCGTCGAATGGGGGTTTTGGAAAGGGCCGACCGATTGCACCGGTCCCGTCGTCAACCTCGGCAACGCCGGCGATCTTTTTTCACGGCTCGACACCGTGAAGGTGGTGCGTTGCGACGAGGTGCAGTGGCGCTTCCTCGGCCTCTCGCTCGCCGGCTACAATGTGCTGATTTCGCTGCTGATGGCCGCGATCGCCGCGTGGGGATTTGTGGCGACCGCGAAGCGCTAAAAGCTCAATCGTCCACGTCGTCCTGGGTGCGTCCGAACAGATGCACGATGCCGGGCGTCGCGATCGTCACGAACACGAAACGCGACAAATGATGGGCCCCGACGAAGATCGGGTCGATGTGCAGCGTCAGCGCCAGCGCCAGCATCGCGTCCATCGCGCCTGGCGCGAAGGCGACGACGACGTCGGAGAATTTCACCTGCGTGGTGAGCGCGACGATGCCGACGAAGATGGCGGAGACGGCGATCGCGACCGTGAACGAGCCCAGCGCCGCGTTGATATGGCCGGCGAGCGTCTTGATCCGCATCCGCGCGAAACGGCTGCCGATCAGCGCGCCGATCCCGACCAGCGCCACGCCGCGCCCCCAATCCGGCAGGCCGCCCTCGACCCAGCCGGTGCCGTGCAGCACGCTGGAGGCGATCATGGCGCCGAACATCCAGCTCGCCGGAAACTTGATCAGACGCAGAAACAGCGCCATCGCCAACGAGGCCGCGACCAGCTCCACGAGGCCGAGCGGCGAGGCGATCATCGTCGCCAGCGTCGGTGCGGCGGAGGGCGCCACGCCCGCGATCGCCAGCACCATCGGCAGTGCCGCGGTGAGGATGATGACGCGCATGGTCTGCACCACCGCGATACCGGGCAGGTCGGCGCCGCGCTCGACCGCCAGGATCGTGATCTGCGACAGCGCACCGGGGCTGCCGGCCAGGAAGGCCGAGGTGCGATCCCAGCCATGGACGCGCTGGAGGTAATAGCTGGAGCCGAAGGTCGAGCAGAAGGTCGCGAGCGCAAGCAGGCCGATGGTGAGGGGATAGGCGCCGACCTGCTGCAGCAGATGGCGCGAGACCACCGAGCCCAGCGAGATGCCGAGCAGCACCAGCACGGTCTGGGTCAGGAGCGGCGGCAGCGACAATTGACGGCCGGCGATGGCGGCGATCGCCACCGCGATCATCGATCCCGAGATCAGCCCGCCGGGAAGACCGGCGAGGAGAAACACCAGGCCTCCGGCCGTGCCGATGATGAGCGTCTCCGCCGTGCTCAAGAGCTTGGCGCGGCTCGGCCATTCGAACGGCAGGGAGGCGGTGATGTGCTTCACGCCGCCTTATCGCAAATCGGCGGCAGGCGCACAATTGCAGGCTCGTCATGCCGCAATGCGTGCGCCTGCCGCCCTAGGCGGGCGGAAGATCGCGTCGGGTTATTTCTTGTCGGCGGCGGGCGCGGCGGTCCCTGCCTTGGCGCTCTTGATGCATTCGGAGCGGAATTTCTTGCGCTCCTTGCCGTGCAGGCCCTTGGCGTCCGCCTGCTTGGAGCATTCGAGCGACTCGGACGAGCGCTCCTTCGGCGCCTTCTTGTCGGCGGTCGCGGCGGAATCGGTCTTGGTCTCGGTCTTGGCAGCCGGCGCGGCGGTCTGCGCGAAGGCGGCGCCGGTGGCGAGCAGGGCGGCGAGGGCGACGGCGGCGAGGCGGGAGGCTGGGGTCATGATGTTGCACTCATCTTGCGAGAATTGCGAAGGGGTTCGAACGTCGGCTCGCGTTGCTGAATGCCACATGAATAATCCGAACGGCGCGGACACTATATTTTGGCCGTCGGAGCCATCGCTTCCTTGTCGCAAACGGCTGGCACGCTAGGATAGCAATTCTCAATTCACTTCCCCGCCGGGGGAAGCCAAGGAGGAGACAGGGATGACCATTCGATCAAAAATGCTGTGCGCGATTGCGTTGTCGGGACTTGCTGCGCTCACGGTGTCGGCGCCGGCGCAGGCACTGACGTCGCAGGAGTGCAGCGCGAAATACCAGGCGGCCAAGAAGGACGGCTCGCTCGGCACCATGAAGTGGAATGACTTCCGCAAGGCCCAGTGCGGCGCGGATGCAACGCCCGCTGCTGCTGCGCCGGCCGCCGCGCCCACTGCGGCTGCGCCCGCAGCTCCCGCCGAGCCGAAGCAGGCGAAGAAGGAGGCGGCTCCCGCCGCCGCGCCGACCCTGCCGGCCGGACCGGCCGTCTATCCGAACGCGATCGATCCCAAATACGCCAAGGAGACTCCCGGCAAAGGGCGCCTGCACACCTGCGTCGACCAGTACAACGCCAACAAGACCACCAACGGCAATGGCGGCATGAAGTGGATCGAGAAGGGCGGCGGCTATTACAGCGAATGCAACAAGAAGCTGAAGGGCGCCGCCTGAGCTTCGAACCGATGCGAAGGCCGGAGCGGCGCTCCGGCCTTTTTCGCGCCTAGTCGAGCAGCTTTTCGGCCGATTTCGCCACCAGCTGCGCCCGCTTGCGCGGGCCGCGCTCGACGAACAAGAGGCTCTGGCCGAAGATGAAGCAGTAGAACAGGAAGGCCTGCGCGTCGGCCTCCTCGGCCGCAAGCCCGGTCGCGCGATAGAGCTCGGCGACGTGCTTGAGCCGCGCGGCGTCCACGCCCGCCACCGCCGCCGCGGCACTCTCGTCCGAGCGGGCCCATTGCCGGATCGCGAGCTCGATCGCCATGGCTTCCGGATTGAGCCGCTCCGAATAGAGCTGGATCACCGCCTTCAGCCGTTCGCGGGGCGCCTCACCGTCGAGGCGGGTCTGCTGCGCGATCGACGCCGCCCGTCCCTCGCGCCAGCGTTGCAGCATGGCATCGAGCAGCGCCGCGCGGTCGGCGAAGCGGCGGTAGAAGCCACCCTTGGTGACGCCGAGGCTCTTGGCGAGCACCTCGACCCTGACACCCTCGACCCCCGAGCGGGCAAGCTCGGCAAACGCCGCCTCGACCCAGACATCGCCCTTGCCGTCGCTCATGAAGGAAGCCTCGCCGATTCTTGATACGGTGCCGTATTGCTAGCGCGGCAGAGCCCTGATACGCTACCGTATCAGGAAGCCGGTACAGGCCGAACAGGGCAGGAGGAATTGCGATGGATCAGGAGGCGACCTATCGCGGCACGGTCTATCCGTGGCAATGCGATCATGTCGGTCACATGAACATCATGTGGTATGTCGGCAAGTTCGACGAGGCCAACTGGAATCTGTTCGCCCGGCTCGGCTTGACGCCGAGTTACCTGCGCAGTTCCGGCCGCGGCATGGCGGCGGTGCAGCAGAACATCACCTACAAGCGCGAGCTGCTCGCCGGCGACATCGTCGAGATCCACAGCCGCCTGCTCGAGATCGGCGACAAATCGCTCCGCTTTCGGCACGAGATGAGAAATGCCGAGACCGGTGAGATCGCCGCGACTTGCGAGATCACCGGTGTGCACATGGATCGTGGGCTGCGGAAGTCGGCGCCGTTCGCGGATGCCGTCCGCCAAACCGCCTCGATGCATCTTGCCGAACCGGCCGAGGTCTGAGCCATGGCCGCGTTCGAGCCGAAAAATCCGGGCTATCGCGCTGCTGCCATTGCCTTGTTCGACGGCCAGCCGGCGATGCACACGCTCGGCATCGTGATCGTCCGCCTCGCGCCGGGCGAGGTCGAGCTGGCAATGCTGCATGCGCCGGCCTTCACGCAACAGAACGGCTTTGTCCATGCCGGCATCATCACCGCAGGCCTCGACAATGCCTGCGGTGTTGCCGCCTTCACCCTGATGCCAGCCGAGGCCGGCATCCTCACCGTCGAGTTCAAGACCACGCTGCTCGCGCCAGCCCGGGGCGAACGCTTCGTCTTCAAGGCAGAGGTGGTCAAGCCCGGTCGCACGTTGACATTCTGCGAGGCCAGAGCCTTTGCAGAGCACGAAGGCGAGACCTCGCTGATCGCCACCATGACCGGGACGCTGATGGCGATGTTGCCCCGCGAAGCTCCGCAGCCGTCGCGCATGTCCCCCGCATCGCGCGGCAATTGACAAGCCTGTCCGCGCATCTCTTGATGCGCCGGTCATGCTTGCGAGTCTCGGTATCATCCTGCTGTGCCAACTGATCGGCGAGGCGGTTGCGCGCGGCCTCGGCTTGCCGTTGCCAGGCCCTGTGCTCGGTCTGCTGCTGCTCCTGATCCTGCTGCTTGCGCGCGATCGCTTCACGGGGCTTGCATACGGGCCCTTGAGCAAGGGCGGCGTGGAAACGGCAAGCAAGGGCTTGCTGGCGCATCTGTCGCTGCTGTTCGTGCCGGCCGGCGTCGGCGTCGTGCAGGAGCTCGACCTGCTTGCGTCCCACGGCATCGCGATCGTCCTGGTGCTCGCGCTGTCGGTGGTCGTCACGTTGCTCGCGACGGTGCTGACCTTCCGCCTCGTCAGCCGCCTGTTGAAGCACGGGGATGCGCGATGAAGGACAATCCGTTTTCGCTGTGGGTCTATCTCTCGCAGTCCCCGCTGTTGTGGCTGACCGTGACGCTGCTGGTCTATGCGGCCACGGACGCGGTGTCGCTGGCGACGCGGCGCCATCCGCTGGCCAATCCCGTGCTGCACGCGATGTGGATCATCGGTGCGTTCCTGCTGCTGACCGGTACCTCCTACACGACTTATTTCGCCGGCGCGCAGTTCGTGCATTTCCTGCTGGGGCCCGCGACCGTCGCGCTGGCCGTGCCGTTGTACGAGAACCGCCGGCGCGTGGCTGCATCGATCGCGCCGATGCTGGTGGCGTTGTTCGCGGGCTCGGTCACAGCCGTGGTCTCGGTGGTGCTGCTGGCCGAGCTTGCCGGCCTGCCGCGGGAGGTGGTGCTCTCGCTGGCGCCGAAATCGGTCACCGCCGGCGTTGCCATGGGCATCGCCGAATCCCTGCATGCCGATCCATCGCTGGCGGCGGTTGCGGTCATTCTCACCGGTATCATGGGCGCCATCATCGTCACGCCGCTGATGAACCGCACCGGCGTCACCGATTACCGGGCGCGCGGATTCGCAGCCGGCCTCGCCGCGCATGGCATCGGAACAGCGCGTGCGTTCCAGGTCGACGAGATTGCCGGCGTGTTCTCCGGCCTCGCGATGAGCCTGAACGCTCTGGTGACCTCGTTTCTGGTCCCCCTGGCGGTCACGCTGCTGGTGCGATGACATCGCCGCCGTGACACTCTATATGACGCGTAACGATTCCCGGGCCCGAACCGTATTCGGGAGATGGGACCGAAACGGGACGAGATATGTCTGGATTTGGGAATAAGGGTTACAGGCCGACGCGGCGCGCGGCGCTGACGCTGATTGGGGCTGGCGCCCTTGCGGCGGGCGGCGTCACGTCGGTGCTGGCAGCCGCCAACGACGACGAGGTGTTGACGGAAGCCAAGGTGCTGCGGGATCCCGACACGCCCGTCGCCGGCAATCCCAACGGCAACGTCACCATCGTCGAATGGTCCGACTACAATTGTCCCTATTGCCGCAAGCTCGAGCCCGAGCTGCGCCAGGTCGTCCAGGACGACGGCAAGGTGCGGCTGGTGATGAAGGACTGGCCGATCCTCGGGCCGGTCTCGGTCACGGCCGCTCGGACCGCGCTCGCGGCCAAGTTCCAGGACAAGTATCATCAGGCTCATGACGCGATGATGGGCGTCAGCTCGCGCCTGACCGAGCCGCGCATCAACGAGCTGCTGGCGGCCGCCGGTGTCGATATGGACCGCCTGAAGCGCGATCTCACCGACCACGGCAGCGACATCGACGCCCTGCTCAAGCGCAACAACGAGCAGGCCGAAGCCTTCGGCTTCCGCGGCACCCCTGCCTTCATCGTCGGCAAGTATCGCGTTCCCGGCGTGCTGAGCATGGCCGAGTTCGAGCAGGTCATCGCCGATGCGCGCAAGGCCAAGATGAATTGATCCGTGCGGCGTCGATTGCAGCCAACACAAAGGCGCCGCCGCGGACCGCGACGGCGCCTCGTTCGTGATCGAACCTCGCTACTTCGACGAGATCCGGACCCAGTCCTTGTGCGCGCGATCGCGCAGCGCGTCCCAATCGGCCTTCGCGACGTCCCAGTTCACGATCGTGCGATTGCTGGTCGCGACCTCGCCGTTGGCGACCGACGACGTCTGCATGGAATCATAGACGTAGACGCCGCCCGCGAGAAGCAGCGCGCCCAGGATCATTCCGAAAAGAGTTCGCATGTCCAACCTCCGGTGACCGGCACTAACGTCCGCCGCCATGGACGGTTCCCTGCGCTTGATCATCGCAGAGGGGCAGTTCGGCCCGGATCGGACCTATGGTCGTGGATTAACGATCGCGGATTGGCTATAAATGGACTGATGACGAACAACGCCTCCGCCAGCCTGATCGATAAGCTCGGCCGCAAATATCTCTGGTGGCGGCCGGTCGACGGATTGCCTTTCTCCGAAGATCGCATCGTGGCGCAGATCATGAACCTCGGGACGTATGACGACGTGCTCCAATTGGAGGAAGCGCTGGGGCACGCGCGTCTCGCAAGCGTCATGCTTCACGCTGAGCCGGGCTGGTTCAGCGATCGATCCTGGGAGTTCTGGCGCGGCCGCCTGTCATTCGCGACCGGCGCCGAACTGCCGGAGAAGGCGCCACGAAGAGCCTTCGATGCCGCGACGCTTTGAGCCGAAACTGTCGATCCTGCCCGCCGCTCAACGCGAAATCTGGCCGCTGCTTGCTCCGTCGCAGAGCCTCCAACTCGTCCTCTACGGCGGAACGGCCGTTGCGCTTCGATTGGGGCATCGTGAATCGCTCGATTTCGATTTCTCTGCTCCGCCCCGCTGAACAAGCAGGAAGTGCGTGCGCAGTTCGGCTTCGTCAACGGCGCCGCCGTCCTTCAGGATGCGCCCAATACGTTGGTGGTCTCGACCAACATGCCCTCGGGCTTGGGCACGCTACCCGATGTATTTCTCAAGCAGGGGCTACTATGACGGCGGTCGAGTCGCATTCAGCCACTGCATCAGCTCCGCGTTGATCTCGCGCGGATAGGTGTGGCTGAGGTCGTCGATCTCGCGGTAGGTGACGTCAGCGCCGGCCGCTGCAAGCGCTGCCTGCGTCTGGCGCGCGGTCTGCACCGGAAACATCCAGTCGAGCTTCCCGTGGGTGATGAAGATCGGCAGCCTCTGCAGGCGTGTGGCATCGGCCATCTCCGCCATCAGCGGATGGAAGGTTGCGGACACCGGCGCCAGATGGGTGAAGGGCGAGGCGCCGTCGAGCCCGCTGACGTAACAGAAGGTGCCGCCATCGCTCATGCCGGTCAGCAGCATGCGCGAGGCATCGACGGTCCAGCGGCTGCGCACGGTCTCGAGGATGCGCATGAGATTGGGCGTATCGGCATCGTCGCCCATCAGCGCCCAGGTCGGGCCTGTCGCGGTCGGCGCCACCAGGATCGCGCCGAGACTGCGGGCGTCGCGCAGCCAGCTCCACAGAAAGCTGCGTCCGTTGCCGCTGCCGCCATGCAGCGCCATCACCAGCGGCATGGCGCGACCTGGCGTGTCATATTCGGGCACATAGACCGAGAAGCCGCCGCGGCTGCCGGGTTCGTTGTGCTCGTGGAAGATGCCGGCGTCCTCGCGCGCGCCGACTTCGAGCCGCGACAACAGCTCCGAATTGTCGCGATTGGCGGCGTCGAGGAAGAAGCTGCTCACCGGTGGGAATCGCAGTGCCAGCGGATAGAGCGCCTCCTGCGCGCGCGGGACATGGCGCAGCGCGCGGAAGACCGCGACGAGATCGCCATTACCGCGCTCGACCTCACGGATGCCGGCAAAGGCGGCGAGCGTCTCGTCGCAGGCGCGGTCCAGTCGCTCGCGCATTTCGGCGAACTGGTCCGGCCAATTCCCGATAGAAGTGCGTGCGGCCCGCAGCGCATCGTCCGGCGCGCCGATCTCGTTCATGACGGAGGCAAACGCCGGCGGATGCAGATGCCGCTGGAAAAATCCGAGCGCTTCCAGCGCATTGAGCAGCGGCGGGAGCACGACCACGATGTCGTCCACAACGGCCTCGGTCATTGCGGATCCCTTCAACGTGGATTCAGTGCAGCTTCGGCGCCTTCAACAGCTTGAAGCGGTCGGTCGAGGTCACCGTGACGTCGAAGGTGACGCCTTGGTGATGCACGGTCAGCGGCACGTCGACGCCGGCGGCGCCGAGCGACCACATCTTCCTGTAGAAGGCGGTCTGGCTCGTGACCTTGTCGCCGTCGACGGCGAGGATGATGTCGTCGGTCTTGAGCTCGGCGCGCGCGGCCGGACCGTTGGTGGAGATCCCGATCACCACCACGCGGTTGTCGACCTCGGTCGAAAGGAGTCCGAGCCAGGGCCGCGCAGGCTTGTTGACGCGGCCGAACTTGCGCAAATCCTCCAGGATCGGCTTCAACAAATCGATCGGCACGACCATGTTGACGTGCTCGGCCTTGCCGTCGCGTTCACGCTCCAGCTGAAGCGAGCCGATGCCGATCAACTCGCCGCGATCGTTGAGCAGCGCGGTGCCGCCCCAGTTCGGATGCGCGGGATAGGTGAAGATGGCTTCGTCCAGCAGATATTCCCAGTAACCGGCGAATTCCTGCTTGGCCACGATCTGGCTCGCGACCGAGCGCGTGCGGCCGCCGGCGCCGCCGACCACGACGCGGTCGCCGATACGGGTTGCCGCCGACGATCCGAGCGGCAGCGGCTCGACGTCGAGC
>NZ_JXDL01000001.1:4312435-4334156 GCF_001590795.1 Bradyrhizobium sp. AT1 | reverse complement strand
AGCTGGCCAAGCGCCTGCACCAGCCCGAACCCGGTCTCGGAATCGAAGCCGAGCGCGTGACCCTCTACCACGCGGCCGTCGGCGCGGTGCAGCCAGACCGACTCCGCCTCGGTGATGAGGTAGCCGATCGTGAGCACCAGGCCGTCATCGATCACGACGCCATTGCCGGCGCGTTCGGTGCCCAGCGTCTCGGCACTGAAGGCATCCGGCGGGATGATGGCGTGCAGGCCGACGACGGATGCGAGCGCACGGTCGAGATCGAAACCGTAGTCGCCCGCACGCGGCTGATTGGCCGGCGGCACTCTCCATTCGGTCAGGGCGGGCATGGAGTTCTCCTGGCTGAGTGCATCGCTCCGCGATTGCGGAGGAGCGGCGCGCGAAGCACGTATAATTTAGGCTGGCGGCGGCCGTCTTGAAAGGCTCGTTCCCAACTATTCCGGAGGAGGCCGCGTGAAATCTTCGCAAGGGGCGGGAACGGTCCGTGCACCGGAGGCAGGCGGCCACTCATTCCGGCCCCGGCCGCATGGCTGCTGTCCCGCGAGGTGCTAGGCGGAGTGCAATGAAGCTGCTACCGATTGTCGCTTCGTTTGACCAAGAGATCACGGATCGAAGCATGGATAACCGCAGCGACATCTGGCGTGGCGTCGACACGATCAAGGCGCGTTTCATCGACCTCAGCGACAAGGTCTGGGGTATGCCCGAGGTGTGCTACACCGAGGCACGGTCCGCCGCCGAACATCTCGCCGAGCTGCGTCATCAGGGTTTCCGCATCACGGAGAAGGTCGCCGGCATTCCCACCGCGGTGATGGGCGAGTGGGGCGAGGGCGGTCCGGTCATCGCCTTCATGGGAGAATATGACGCGCTGCCCGGCCTCAGCCAGGAAGCGGGTGTCGCCGAGCATCGTCCGGTCGAAACCGGCGGGCACGGCCATGGCTGCGGTCACAATCTGCTCGGTTCCGCCGCACTGCTCGCCGCGACCGCGGTGAAGGACTGGCTCGCCGAAAACAAGGTGCCCGGCCGCGTGCGCTATTACGGCTGTCCGGCCGAGGAAGGCGGCGCGGCAAAGGCCTTCATGGTGCGTTCCGGTGCGTTCGAAGACGCCGACATCGCCATCACCTGGCATCCGCACAGCTTCTGGGAGGTCGCGGTGACGCCGTCGCTCGCCAACACGCGCGCGGACTTCATCTTCACCGGCCGCACCTCGCATGCCGCGGCCTCGCCGCATCTCGGCCGTTCCGCGCTCGATGCGGTGGAGCTGATGAATGTCGGCGTCAACTACATGCGCGAGCACATGCCGAGCGATGCGCGCGTGCATTATGCGCTGCTCGACACCGGCGGCATCGCTCCCAACGTTGTCCAGGCCCATGCGCGGGTGCGCTATTCGATCCGCGCCCGCGATCTTCCCGGCATGAACGAACTGGTTGGACGCGTGAGCAAGATCGCCGAGGGTGCGGCGCTGATGACCGAGACCAAGGTCGAGATGAAGATCATCTCCGCGGTCTCCAACATCCTGCCGAACACCCCGCTGGAGCAGGCGCTGCACCGGGTCATGGAAGAGCTCGGACCGCCGCATTTCGACGACGCGGACAAGAGCTTTGCCGGCGAGATCCGCGCGACGCTGAGCGACAAGGACATCGCGTCGGTCTATTACGCGATCGGCATGGAGCCGACCGATCGGCCGCTGGCCGACTTCCTGGTGCCGCTCGATGCCAAGCGCAATCCGCTGGTCGGCTCGACCGATGTCGGCGACGTCAGCTGGGTGGTGCCGACCGTGCAGGTTCACGCACCCACGGTTGCAATCGGAACGCCCTTCCACACCTGGCAAGTGGTGGCGCAGGGCAAGAGCCCGCATGCCCACAAGGCCATGGTGCAGGCGGCCAAGGCGATGGCCGGTCTCGGCATCAAGGCGCTGATGGATCCGGAGTTGATCAAGGCCGCCAAGGCCGATCTGGAAAAGCGGACGGCCAAGACTCCGTATGTCTGTCCGCTGCCGGATCATGTTGAGCCGCCGCTCGACATGTCCGTCGCGTAGAATTTCGCCTCGATACTTCGTCTGATCCGGCGAACAAATTTTTCGCACTGCAGCGTGCAATCCAGCATGTTTTGATGCTGGATTGCCGAACAGATGGGCTGCAGAACGCAGTTTTGCCCAACAGACAGCCAGAAGACCGTTTGCATACACACGGTCCCAGTTGACGCGCCCCCCATTCGGTGTGCCATCTACTGCCAGCCAAATGGGCAGCCGCGTTGCGCGGCCGCTCTCATCACTATGGGAACCAGACGGGGGACAACCATGCTGGACAAAGAACTGCGTTCGATGATCGGCCAAGTGAAGGACGGGCGGATGGATCGCCGCGCCTTCATCACGCGCATGGCCGCGGTCGGTCTCACCGCTCCCCTGGCCAACCAGATCCTCGCGCTCGGCGGCGTCGCGATGGCCGAGGGGGCCTCGACCTACAAGCCGACCAAGCGTGGCGGCGGCGGTGCGCTGAAGCTGCTGTGGTGGCAGGGCCCGACCTTGCTCAATCCGCATTTCGCCACCGGCACCAAGGACCAGGACGGCTCGCGCCTGTTCTACGAACCGCTCGCGTCCTGGGATCCCGAAGGCAACATGAAGCTGGTTCTGGCGGCCGAGATTCCCTCGCTCCAGAATGGCGGGCTCGCCGCTGACGGCAAATCGGTGACCTGGAAGCTCAAGCCCGGCGTCAAATGGCACGACGGCAAGCCGTTCTCCGCCGACGACGTCGTGTTCAACTGGGAATATGCCAGCGATCCCGCGACTGCAGCCGTCACCATCGGCACCTACCGCGACATCAAGGTCGAGAAGATCGACGATCTCACGGTGCGCATCGTCTTCAACAAGCCGACGCCCTTCTGGGCCGATGCTTTCGTGGGCGCTCCCAATACCATCATCCCCAAGCATCTGTTTGCGGACTACAAGGGCGCCAAATCCCGCGAGGCTCCGAACAACCTGTCGCCGGTCGGCACCGGTCCCTACAAATTCGTGGAGTTCAAGCCCGGCGATCTCGTGCGCGGCGTGATCAATCCCGATTACCACATGCCGAACCGCCCCTACTTCGACACCCTGGAAATGAAGGGCGGCGGTGACGCCGTTTCGGCCGCACGCGCGGTGATCCAGACCGGCGAATACGATTTCGGCTACAACATCCAGGTCGAAGACGATGTGCTGCTGCGCCTGGAGAAGGGCGGCAAGGGCAAGGCCGTCTACGCCGTGGGCGGCGACACCGAGTTCATCGCGCTCAATTTCACCGACCCCAATACCGAGGTCGACGGCGAGCGATCCTCGATGAAGACCAAGCACCCGCTGTTCTCCGATCCGGCGGTGCGCAAGGCGCTATCGATGCTGGTCGACCGCGAGTCGGTCAAGAAGGCGATCTACGGCCGCGCCGGCCGCACCACCGCCAATTTCCTCAACGGGCCCGAGAAGTTCGTGTCCAAGAACAACACCTGGGAATTCAACGTCGAGAAGGCGGCGAAACTCCTCGACGACGCCGGCTGGAAGCCGGGCGCGGACGGCATCCGCGAAAAGGACGGCAAGAAGCTGAAGCTTCTGTACCAGACCTCGATCAACGGCCCGCGCCAGAAGACCCAGGCCATCGTCAAGCAGGCCTGCCAGAAGGCGGGCATCGACGTCGAGCTGAAGTCGGTGGTCGCCTCGGTGTTCTTCTCCTCGGACGTCGGCAATCCCGATACCTATCCGAAGTTCTATGCGGACCTGGAGATGTTCCAGATCCCCATGAGCCAGCCGGATCCGTCGCAGCACATGCGCCGCTATACGTCGGACAGGGTGGCGACCAAGGAAAACAAGTGGCAGGGCACCAATTATCCGCGCTGGGTCAACAAGGACTACGATGCGATCATCGCAGCGGCGGAAGGCGAAATGGACCCGATCAAGCGCGCCGAGTTCTACATCAAGGCCAATGATCTCTTGATCAAGGAAGTCGTGTTCATTCCCGTGCAGCATCGTCTCAAGGTGGAAGCCGCGGCCAACAACCTCGTCTGCATCGTCAGCGGCTGGGCCAACGAGACCGACAATTTGTTCGACTGGTACCGGGAGGCGTGATCGCGCGGGCGTAATCGGGATACTTCCCTATGAGTCAATACGTCCTGCGTCGTCTGCTGATCGCGATTCCCAGCCTGCTGGGAATCTCGGCCGTGCTGTTCTTCGTGCTGGCGCTCGCGCCCGGCGATCCCTTCTCGGAACTGGCGACCAATCCGAACGTCCCGCCCGAAGTGCAGGCCGCGCTTCGGGCCAAGTTCGGCCTCGACGATCCGATCTACCTTCGTTACGTCCACTGGCTCAACGCCATGCTGCACGGCGATTGGGGTTTCTCCTTCGTCAGCCGGATGGACGTCGACAAGCTGATCCTGCAGCGCCTGCCGACCACGCTCTTCGTGATCGGCTCGGCGCAGATCCTGGCGCTGCTGATCGCGATCCCGGTCGGTGTCTATGCCGCGACCAAGCCGTATTCGCTGTTCGACCAGATCGCCAACACGCTCGCCTTCGTCGGCTTCTCGCTACCGACCTTCTTCACCGGCATCCTGTTCATCCTGATCTTCTCGGTCACGCTGGACTGGCTGCCGTTCGTCTATACCACCGACATCAAGGGCACCGGCATTCATTGGGCGCTGGAGATGATCCGTCAGGCGATCATGCCGGTGGCGGTGCTCGGCCTGTTCCAGGCGGCGTCGATGACGCGCTTCGTGCGCTCGGCGATGCTGGATGTGATCCGGCTCGACTACGTCACCACGGCACGCGCCAAGGGCCTCGGCCAGGCCAAGGTCATCGTCAAGCACGTGATGCGCAACGCCATGATCCCGGTCGTGACGCTGATCGCGCTGCAGATTCCCGCCGTGTTCGGCGGCGCCATCGTCACCGAGCAGATCTTCCGCATCCCCGGCATCGGCTCGCTGCTGATCTCTTCGATCCTGTCCAACGACACGCCGGTGGTGATGGCCGTGACCTTCGTCTTCGCGTGCCTGGTCGTGCTGTTCAATCTCATCGCGGACGTTCTTTATGGCTGGCTTGACCCTCGCATCTCCCTCCGCTGAGCGGCGCGTCTACTCGCCCTGGCGCGAGACGTGGCGGCGTTATAGCCGCCACAAGCTCGCCGTGGTCAGCGCCTTCTTGCTGCTTGTCCTCATTCTCGCCGTCCTGCTCGGGCCCTTCCTTTGGCGTGTGAAGATGAGTGACATCGACATCGTCGCGGGCCTGCAAGGGCCCTCGCTCGCCCATCCGTTCGGCACCGACGACCTCGGTCAGGACATTCTGGCGCGCATGATCTATGGCGGCCGCATCTCGCTCGCGGTCGGCCTCGCAGCGATGCTGGTCTCCGTCTTCATCGGCACGCTGATCGGCGCGCTCGCCGGCATGTCGCGCGGCGCGCTCGGGCATGGATTGATGTGGCTCACGGATTTGTTCCTGTCGCTGCCGCAACTGCCGCTGCTGCTGCTGCTGATCTATCTGTTCCGCGACGGGCTGAAGCAGGTATTCGGTCCCGAAGGCGGCATCTTCATCCTGATCGTGCTCGTGATCGGGGGCCTGCGCTGGATGCCGGTGGCGCGGCTGGTGCGCGCGCAGTTCCTGTCGATCCGCGAGAAGGAGTTCGTCGAGGCCGCACGCGCGCTCGGCGCCAGCCCGGTGCGGCAGGTGGTGCGGCATATCCTGCCCAATGCGCTCGGCCCGGTGATCATCGCCGGCACCATCGACGTCGCCGCCGCGATCATCGCGGAATCGACGCTGTCCTTCCTCGGCCTGGGCTTCCCGCCGGATACGCCGACCTGGGGCCGGCTGCTGTATGACGCCAAGGACTTTCTCGACATTGGCCCGCATTGGGCGCTGTTTCCGGGCGGCGCGATCTTCATCGCGGTGGTCGCCATCAACTTCATCGGCGACGGCCTGCGTGACGCGCTCGATGCGCGACGGGTGATCTGATGGCGCCGCTGCTCGAGATCAAGGGATTGAAAACCCACTTCTCCACCGACGATGGCATCCTGCAGGCCGTCGACGGCGTCGATATCTCCATCAACCGTGGCGAGACGCTCTGCGTCGTCGGCGAATCCGGCTGCGGCAAGACCGTGACCGCGATGTCGATCCTGAAGCTGATCGCGATGCCGCCGGGCCGCATCGCGGCGGGGCAGATCATCTTCGAGGGTCGCGATCTCGTGCCTTTGACGAGCAACCAGCTCGACGAGATCAGGGCCAAGGAGATCGGCTTCATCTTCCAGGAGCCGATGACCTCGCTCAACCCGGTGCTCACCATCGGCGAGCAGATCGCCGAGAGCCTGCGCCGCCACGAGGCGGTGACCAGGAAGCAGGCGCTCGAGCGCACCATCGAGATGCTGAAGCTGGTGCAGATCCCCAACGCCGAAGGCCGCGTGCACAATTATCCGCACCAATTCTCCGGCGGCATGCGCCAGCGCGTGATGATCGCGATGGCGCTGGCCTGCAAGCCGAAGCTGATCATCGCCGACGAGCCGACCACCGCGCTCGACGTCACCATCCAGGCGCAGATCCTCGACCTCTTGCAGGACATGAAGGAGCGCTTCGGCATGGCGGTGATGCTGATCACCCATGCCATGGGCGTCGTCGCCGAGACCGCGCAGCGCGTCGTCGTGATGTATGCCGGCAAGGTGGTGGAGGAAGCACTCGTCGATGATCTCTTCGGTCATCCCGGCCATCCCTATACGCAAGGGCTGATCCGCTCGATCCCGCGCATCGATCTCGACAGCGAGCACAAGACGCGGCTCGAGGCGATCGGCGGTTCGGTGCCGATCCTGATCAATCCGCCGGTCGGCTGCCGCTTCGCGCCGCGCTGCAAGTTTGCCATGAATGTCTGCACTGAGAAGGAGCCGCTGCTGCGTGAGATCGCGCCCGGTCACCGCATGGCCTGTCATCTCGGCGATCCGAACCTGGGAGCCGCCTCATGAGCGAGCCCTTGCTGCAAGTCTCCAACCTGAAGAAGCATTTCCCCGTGCTCGGCGGCCTGTTGTCGCGCCAGGTCGGCACCGTCTATGCCGTCGACGGCGTGTCGTTCTCGGTCAACCGCGGCGAGACGCTCGGTCTCGTCGGCGAATCCGGCTGCGGCAAGTCGACCACGGGACGCTGCGTGCTGCGCCTGATCGAGCCGACCGACGGCGAGGTCACCTTCGACGGCCAGGACGTGCGTCAGCTCGGCGGCAATGATCTGCGCGCGATGCGGCGGAACATGCAGCTGGTGTTCCAGGATCCGTTCGCCTCGCTCAATCCGCGCATGACGGTCGGTGCCATCCTCGGCGAGGCGCTGATCATCCACAAGCTCGGATCCTCGGCAAAGGAGCGCGAGGAGCGCGTCGCTAGCCTGCTCGTCAAGGTCGGGCTCAAGGCCGAGCACATGCGGCGTTATCCGCATGAATTCTCCGGCGGCCAGCGCCAACGCATCGTGATCGCGCGCGCGCTCGCGGTCGAGCCGAAGCTGATCGTCTGCGACGAGCCGGTCTCCGCGCTCGACGTCTCGATCCAGGCCCAGGTGATCAATCTCCTGGAAGACCTCCAGGCCGAGCTGAACCTCACCTATCTCTTCGTCGCGCACGACCTCTCCGTGGTCGAGCACATCTCCGACCGCGTTGCGGTGATGTATCTCGGCCGCATCGTCGAGCTCGCCAAGGCCAGCGATCTCTACCGCAATCCGCAGCATCCCTACACCAGGGCGCTGCTGTCGGCGGTACCGGTGCCCGATCCCAAGCTCAAGCGCGAGCGCATCCGCCTCAAGGGCGACGTGCCGAGCCCGATGAAGCCGCCGTCGGGCTGTCACTTCCACACCCGCTGTCCGATCGCGCAGCCGCGCTGCGCCGAGAGCGCGCCGGTGCTGAAGGAAGGTGCGGGCGGACACTTCGTGGCGTGCCATCTGGCCTGACGCCGTCAGCGATTTCAAGGGATCGGCGCGGAGAGGGGAACGAGAGGCAGATGCAGGACGCCGGTCTCGCCGCAGCGGAAGCGCAGCCGCTTTCGATTCGAACCACGGACGTCGGCACCGATGCGCGCCGGGCGCTGTGGGGATCCGCGCTGGGCTACGCGATGGATGGGTTCGATCTTCTCATCCTCGGCTTCATGCTGACCGCGATCTCTAAAGATCTCCATCTGACGCAGCCGCAGGCCGCCTCGCTGGTGACCGCAACACTGGTCGGCGCGGTGCTCGGCGGCTTCATCTTCGGCCTGCTGTCCGACCGGCTCGGTCGCGTCCGCGTCCTGACCTGGAGCATCGTCCTGTTCGCAGTCTTCACCGGACTCTGCGCCCTGGCCCAGGGCTATTGGGATCTCATGATCTATCGGGCCATCGCGGGCGTCGGGCTCGGCGGAGAATTCGGCATCGGCATGGCGCTGGTCGCCGAGGCCTGGCCGTCGGACAAGCGGGCGCGGGCGACCTCCTATGTCGGCCTCGGTTGGCAATTCGGCGTGCTCTGTGCGGCGCTGGTGACGCCGATTCTCCTGCCCCTCATTGGCTGGCGCGGCATGTTCGCGATCGGGCTGTTTCCGGCTCTTGCCGCCTATGTGATCCGGCGCAGGCTGCACGAGCCCGACATCTTCCTGGCACATCGGGCCACGGCCACGGATGCCATCGCCTCGCTTCGCGCGCTGGTCGCCGACAGAGAGACGACAAAGATCAGCCTTGCCATGGTCATCCTCTGCTCGGTGCAGAATTTCGGCTATTACGGCATCATGATCTGGCTGCCGAACTATCTCTCGACCCGGTTCGGCTATGGTCTCACCCAATCGGCAGTCTGGACCTCGGTCACCATTGCCGGCATGGCGCTCGGCATCTTCCTGTTTGGCCACGCGGCCGATCGGTTCGGCCGCCGCCCTGCGTTCCTAGTCTACATGCTGGGTGCGGCAATCATGGTGCTGGTCTATTCGCAATTGACCGCCGCAATGGCGCTGCTGGTCGGCGGAGCCGTGATGGGCTTCTTCGTCAACGGCATGCTCGGCGGCTACGGCGCGCTCATGAGCGAGCTCTATCCGACCGCCGCTCGGGCGACCGCACAAAACGTGTTCTTCAATATCGGCCGCGCGGTCGCGGGATTCGGTCCGCTGGTGGTTGGCCTGATCAGCGCGTCTTACGGCTTTCCGACGGCGATCGCTGCTCTGGCGCTGCTCTATTTGCTCGATGTCGTGGTGCTGCTCGCGCTGGTTCCCGAGCGGCGCGGCGCGGAGCTTGCCTGATCCGGCGTCCGCTCACGGCGCCTCGAGCAGGCCATACTTCATGAGCGCCTCCCTGAGAGCCTCCGGCGTGGTGTGATGATGCGCCAGGAGGCCGGCTTCTTTCGCCCCTGCGCAATTCTGCGCGAGGTCGTCGATGAAGAGAGCGGTCTCGGGCGCCACCTGCAGCTCGGACAGGCACAGACGATAGCAGCGCGGGTCCGGCTTCGCCGTCTTGAAGCGCGCGGAGGCATAGATCCGGGAGCCGAACAGCGGCCGCAGCTCCGGTAGCAGCGTGTCGATGTGGTCCGCGACCAGCGTGGTGTTGTTGGTCAGCACGGCAATATCGACGGTCTCGCGCAAGCTCGCGGCGATCTCCAGCATCGCCTCATTCGCCCGCATCGAGCGGCGCCGCGCCTCGACCCATTCGTCGAGCGAGAGCGGATAGCCCAAGCGCTCGCCGAAGCCGCGCAGATAGTCCGCGGCATCGAGCGCGCCGCAATCGCCGAGCGCCTCGAAGCCGCTCTCCCAGATCGCCGCGTGGACGAACTCGCTGGTCGATCCCGCAAGCTCCGCCAGATGCGCGACGCGTTTTGCCCGGTCGTACTGGCAGAGCACATTGTCCATGTCGAAGAGGACGAGCTTGATCGCATCGGTCACGGCAGCACTCTCGGATCGGCCGAACATCCGGCCGCGGTCGCAGTCATAACCGGCCGGAGCGCGTGCGACAAATTCCGTAGATGCTCACTGGGGCTGCGATGCGCGCCGGCGGGCCAGTTGGTGCAGCACCGTGTCGACGGCCGGCACCGCCCCGGTCTCGCGCAGCCACGTGTCGGCCAATTCCCTCAATTCGCCCGGTGTCAGGCCGAATTTGCGGCGGAATGCGCGGATGAAGGTGGAATCGCTGCTGAACCGGATGTCGACGGCGAGTTCGATCAGACGGACGTCCTGAGCGGACGGCGATATCAATCGCTGGAATGCAAGATTAAGCCGCTGCTCCTGCACATAATGAGCAAGTCCGCCTTCGGCCTCGAGCAGCCGGTAGAGGGTCGCGCGCGAGATATGGAAGTGGCGGCAGAGTTCTTCGCTGGTGAGCGCATCTGTTTCGAGATTGTTGGCGATGTGGCGCTTGATCATCGTGAGGTAGAGATGGCGCTCGGCGCGATCGAGGCCCGCGACGATTTCAGCCGTCCCGCCAGCCGCAGCCGCCACGAGATCGGCGATCGCCTCGACCGTGGCTTCGGCATTGCCGGTCCCGCTATCCGTCTCGAACGGCGAGCCAAGCGCGGCGTAGTGGCGGGCGAGCAGGCGGGCATGAGGGTGGTCCGACGGCAGCAGGGTCGCGGTCGCCGCATCCGGATGTGCCAGCCGCGGCGCCAGCATCGCGCGCTGCAGGACGATCGTCATGAGGTGGGTGCGGCCGCCGCCGGCGCGCAGCGCGGTCCGGTTCGGTTGCGCCATGTCGATGAGAGCGATGTCGCCGGGCCGCAGCGTGACCTCGCGCCGGCCCGAGCTGAACAGCATCTCGCCTGCGATGCAGAGGGTGATCTGAAAATGATCCATGACGCCGCGGGCGACATGCGCGGGCGTGCGGTCATAGTCCTGGTCGGAGGAGAGCGTGTCGATCAGCAAGGCGTTGCGGGTCATCCATGTCATCGTGGTGACATGGAAATCATCCTCCGCGGTGCGCGGAATGACCTCGCAGATGTCGACCGTCGCGGCCCGCAACCGCGCGAGCGCGTCGGGACCGCGGCCGGGATTGTCCGCCACCATGCTCGCGGTCAACGCTGTATCGTCCACATCCCCTCACGATCGGGAAGACCGCATGCAACTCATTCTCGATATCGGCGGCAAACCGATGTCAGGTCTGGATGTAGCCATTCGGATATCGGCGCGCAAGCGAATGCGGGCAGGATAGCGCGGTCTAACATATGCAACTAATGCGAGAATTGCGTGGATTTTGTCCGGCTGAGACGCCGGGCACATCGTCTGGCCCGCCGTCCTGTTAGAGATTCTTCTCGTTGCTGGAGTGCGAGCGCGCCACGCGGGAGTCGCGCTGTTGGAATGAGGTTACGGCGTGGGGTCGATGGGAATGAAGTGCGCCGATCGTCGGCAACCTCCGCGCAGATGCGGGACACTGAGAGGTTGCGGGATGCTCGTCATCCTGGTCCTGCCCTATCTCGGCTCGACCTCCGCCAGCCGTGCGCAAATCGACAATTACGGACTTTGGACCGCAATCAACAGCACGCCGGGGCAGGTGATCGAGTTCGGCACGCGGAGCAACGCTCCGATCGGGTCCGCGATCGCGACGAACGCATATCCTATCAGCGCGGTGTTTTCGGCCGACGGCCGCTTCGCCTATGTCGTTGCCATGTCCGGCGCGGTGGACGTCATCGACGTCGTCGGCCGGACGGTTGTCGCGACCATACCCGTCGCCGGATCGCCGGCAGGATTGGCGCTCAGCCCTGACGGCTCGAGCCTCTACGTGACGTCCTCTGCGGCCAATTCGGTCACGGTGATTTCCACCGCGACCAATCTCGTGGTCGGTTCACCCATCGCAGTTGGTGTAATCCCTTTCGGCGTTGCCGTCTCGCCGGACGGCACCAGGATTTATGTGGCCAACCAGGGCTCCGCAAGCGTTTCGATCATCGACGCTGCATCGAAAGCCGTGATCGGCTCGGTCGCAGTCGGAAACAGCGCCTCCGGGATCACAGTGTCTCCGGATGGAGGCCGCATCTACGTGGCCAATCAATCCGGTAGCGTCACGGTGATCGATGCGACATCGCAATCGGTGGTGACGACGATTTCGGTCTCCGGACTCCCCCTGATTGTCGCGGTCAGCCCGGATGGGTCGCGGATCTATGTGACGACGCAGCTTCAACAGCTCGTGGTGATCGATGCTCTGACGAACACCGTCACCGCAAACGTAGCCCTGCCCAGCCACAGCGTCGGGGTGACCGTGACGCCCGACGGAAGTCGAGCCTACATCACGACCGGCGCGGGGTTTTACGTGCTGGATACCGCCACGAACACGATCATAGCCTCCCCGTCCATTCCGATCGTGGACAACGGCACTTCCGGTACAGCTTTCATTGGGCCGAACGTCATCGTTGCGGCGGGTGGGGCGGTCTCAATTGGCAGCGACGCAGCGCTCTCAGCGCTGGGTTTCGGGCAATACGTCAATTTCAATGGTGGTGCGCTGCGCTTCACGGGGGCTTTCAGCACCGCGCGGACGATTTCCCTGCTGGCGGGCGGCGGCACGATCGACACCAACGGCTTCGACGCAACCTTATCTGGACAGATCATCAACACGGGATCCCTGACCAAGGCGGGGCTGGGCACGCTGACGTTGACCGGAGCCAACACCTACAGCGGCGGAACCTTCGTCAACGGCGGTACGCTGGCCTTGAGCGGTGCCGGCACACTGGGCGACGTCGGCGGGACGACCACGGTCAACAGCGGTGCCACGCTTGATCTGGGCAGCACGACGCAGACCCAGAGCGTGGTCAACCTCAGCGGCGGCACGATCCGCAACGGTAATCTGAACGCGCCCATCACGTCGACCGGAGGCGTCCTCAACGGCATCGGCGGGACTGCGAGCCTGACGACGACGGCCGGCTTCACCATGTTGCTCGGCAACATCGGCTATACGGGAGCCACGGCCGTGAATGGCGGAGTGCTCGACGTCGAAGGAACCATCACCGGCACCTCTTCCGTCACGGTGAATGCCGGTGGCGTGCTGATGGGAGCGGGCACGATCGATCCGCTGTTGGTAACGATCGCCGGTGGTGGCACCTTCGCGCCCGGCAATGGTACGCCCGGCAGCGTGACGAGCATCGTCGGTGATCTCGCCCTGCAATCGGGCGCGATCTATCGGGTCCAGGTCAATCCATCGGCGGCGTCCTCCGCGAACGTATCCGGCACCGCCATTCTTGGCGGCGCCACCGTGAACGCGGTATTTGCGGCCGGCAGTTATATCGAGAAGAGATACACCATCCTCAGCGCGGGCGGCCTCTCGGGGGCCTTTGCCTCGACAGTTGCCAGCAGCAATTTGCCGGCGAACTTCACGACCGATCTCAGCTACGATGCGAACAATGCCTATCTCAACCTGTCGCTCGCCTTCGTCCCGCCGCCGGCGTCCGGCCTGAATGGCAATCAGCGGGCGGTGGCGAATGCATTGGTCCACTCCTTCGATGTCAACGGCGGTATCCCGCTGACCTACGGCCGCATGACCGCGGCAGGACTGACGCAAGCCTCCGGCGAGCAAGGCACGGGCACGCAGCAGACGACGATCAGCGCGATGAGCCAGTTCATGGGCCTGCTCACGGACCCCTTCGCGCAACGGGAGGGCCGGACGGGCCCGCCGAACAGTGCGGCTGGATTTGCCGAAGACAGCGAACCAGGCGCCTATGCCGCAGGCCGGCGCACCGACGCGTTCGCCATGCTCGCCAAGGCGCCGACGCAGAGATTTGCGCAGCGTTGGAGCGTGTGGGCGGCCGGCTTCGGCGGATCGCAATTGACCAATGGCAATGCGACGGACGGCTCCAGCGACATGACGAGCCGCATCGCGGGTACCGCGGTCGGCGCGGATTATTGGCTCGCGCCGAGCACGAAACTGGGCTTCGCGCTCGCCGGCGGCGGCACCGGCTTCGACGTGAACGGTCTCGGCTCCGGCCGCTCCGACCTGTTCCAGGCCGGCGCCTATCTGTCCCATGCGAACGGCCCGGCCTATGTCTCCGCCGCGCTGGCCTATGGCTGGCAGAGCATCACCACTGATCGCACGGTGACCATCGCCGGCGCCGATCGCCTGCGCGCCGCGTTCGATGCCAATGCGTATTCCGGTCGTCTCGAAGGCGGCTATCGCCTGGTTGCGTCGTGGGTCGGCGGAATCGGCCTCACGCCTTATGGCGCGATGCAGTTCACGACCCTCGATCTCCCAGGTTATGCCGAACAGGCGGTCTCCGGCTCGACGGCGTTCGCCTTGAGCTACGCCGCGAAAAGCATGACCGACAGCCGCAGCGAGCTCGGCCTGCGTACCGACCGGTCCCTTGCGTTGGCAGATGGCGTGATGACGCTGCGCGGCCGTGTCGCCTGGGCACATGATTTCAATCCCGATCGTGCGGCCGCCGCGACCTTTCAGGCGCTACCGCTCGCAAGCTTCGTCGTCAACGGCGCAGCGCAAGCTCGCGATGCCGTGCTCACGACGGCTTCGGCCGAGATGAAATGGACAAGCGGCTGGTCGATGGCGGCGACGTTCGAAGGCGAGTTCTCCAGCGTCACCCGCAGCTACGCCGGCAAGGGCAGCCTTCGCTACGGCTGGTGAGCGCCGTCATTCCTCCAGCGTGAAGCCGATGCGCAGCGTCACCTGAAAGTGACGCACGGCGCCGTTCTCGACATGGCCGCGCGTCTGCACGACCTCGAACCATTTGATGTCGCGGACGGTCTTGGCGGCGCGGCTGATTGCGTTCTTGACCGCGTCCTCGATCGATGTCTCGGACGATCCGACGAGGTCCAGGATCTTGTAGACGTGGTCTTTCTCAGCTGCAGACATGATGGCCTCCTCGGTTGCGCTGCGGCACGCACCGGCGCGGCGTGCTCCCCAACTGAACGAGCGCCAGGCGGTCCAGTTCCCGCCTGCGCGATGGCTTGCATGCGCCGGCCGAGGTGGAGCGGGCAGCGTCCGCCTGCTAAGCGCTGTCCATGGATTCGGCGCGACGCGACAGGACGATCGGCTCTCTCTGCCTCTGCGTGACGGCGTTCGGCTGGGCGCTGAACTGGCCGCTGATGAAGCTGCTGCTGCAACAATGGCCGCCCTTGTTCGCGCGCGGACTTGCGGGCGTTTGTGCCTCGCTCATCCTCGGTGCCCTTGTGCTGAGTCGGAAGGAATCGTTCGCCGTTCCGCGCGAGGCGATCCCGCGGCTGCTGTTCGCGACCTTCACCAACGTCTTTGCCTGGATGGGGCTCGGCACGGTCGCGATGAAATATGTCACGGTGAGCGAGGGCGCACTGCTCGCCTACACCATGCCGATCTGGGCGATGCTGTTCGCCTGGCCGGTGCTGCACACGCGGCCGACCCTGCGGGACATCTTCGGGCTCGTCCTCGGCGTCGCCGGCGTCGCGCTGCTGCTGAGCGGCAACGGTTTTGCGTTCAGCGCCGACAAGCTGCTGGGTATTGTGCTGGCGTTGTCTTGCGCCATCCTGTTCGCGCTCGGCAACGTGCTCAACCGCAAGCCGCTGCCCATGCCGCCGCTGGTCGTCGTCGCCTGGCAGGTCGGGCTCGGCTGCGGCACGATGCTGGTCCTCGGCGTGTTGTTCGAGCGTCCCGACATCACCGCAATCACCCCGCTGGGGCTCGGCTGCTTCCTCTACATGACATTGGTGCCGATGGGCGTCTGTTACGTCACCTGGTTCGAGACGTTGCGCCGCCTGCCGCCGACCACGGCCTCGACCGGCATGCTGATCGTGCCCGTGATCGGGGTGGTCTCGGCCGCCATCATCCTCGGCGAGCCGCTGGGCTACCGCGAATGGACAGCGATGGCACTCACGCTCAGTGGCGTGACGCTGGCGTTGCAGCGGGGTAAAGTTCAGTAACCGCCCGGGGTACGGAGGCGCGAGGAATGGTTTTCAAATCGCCCGCTGGCATGGGATGCCGCGGTTGCCCGCGTGACGACGGCTGAGCTAAGCTCCGGGCATGTCATGGCATTTTCGAGTGCGGTGATGATCGACCGTTGGATGGGCGGCACTCTGGTTGCGATCGGCCTCGGCGTGCTGTCTGCGCCTGGCATCGCGCAGGACGAGCTCGATGGCGCGCCGGCGAGCATGGCGCTGCAGGTCACAACCGATCCTTCCACCATCGCCTGCCGCCGGCTCGACGCGGTCAATCAAGCTCCGCTGGTGTTTCTGCCGTTGAGACGGACGTTCAGCGAGGATTTTGACGAGCATCCCCTGTCGAACGGACGTTGGGTCCCGCATTATGCGGGCGGAGCGGCCTGGCCGGAGGCGCGCTATTGGGGCGGTGACGGCTCCGACTTCAAGCGCAAGACCAGCGCCAATGGCGAGCAGCAGATCTACGTCGACCCCCGTTATGCCGGTCGTGCGGCAGCGCCGCTCGGGCTCGATCCGTTCAGGGTGAAAGACGGTGTGTTGTCGATCATCGCCAGCCGTACGCCGCCGGAACTAAAATCGGTGCTGTTCAACAACGAGTACATTTCGGGCATCCTGACGACCCAGGGCACCTTCGCCCAGAAGCACGGCTATTTCGAAATCCGTGCCAAGGTGCCGGTCGGCCATGCGGTGTGGCCGGCGTTCTGGATGCTGGCGGACGACGGCGGTTGGCCGCCCGAGGTCGACGTTCTCGAGGGGCGCGGCGGGCGGCCGGGAGATCTCGTGATGACGACGCATTGGCGGATTCCTTCGACCCAGAAGATCCAGTCCTGCGGCTTCGATTTCGCGGTCGACGATGCCTCGCGCGCCTTCCACAATTACGGTGTGCTGTGGCAGGAGGATCGCCTGGTCTATTTCATCGACCGCAGGCCGGTCTCCGACATCAAGGTACCGATCGGCTTCGACGATCCCATGTACATGATCGTCAATCTGGCGATCGGATCGAAGTTTTTTCCGGGCGTCAGTCAGGTCGATGCCGAATCGCCAGCGAGCGTCGCGTTCGAGATCGACCGGATTTCCGCCTATCAGATCAATATGGAGCAAGCGCGGAGATAGAAGCCTAATCGCATCATCGCCGGCTCCGCGACCTACGGATCCAGCTCCGTATCCCAGTAGAGATAATCCAGCCAGCTGTCGTGCAGATAGTTCGGCGGAAACAGGCGGCCGTTGCGGTGGAGCTGGTGGACGGTCGGCGCAAAGGCGCTCTGGCGCGGAAACATCTTTGCCTGCGCCGGCGTCAGATTGCCCTTGCGCAGATTACAGGGCGAGCAGGCCGCGACCACGTTCTCCCAGGTGGTCTGGCCGCCCTTGCTGCGCGGGATGATGTGATCGAAGGTGAGGTCTTCGGGCGAGCCGCAATATTGGCAGGCGAAACGATCGCGCAGGAAGACGTTGAACCGGGTGAAGGCCGGGTGCGTGGTCGGCTTGACGAAGGATTTGAGCGAGACGACGCTCGGCAGCTGCATCTGCAGCGTCGGACTGTGGACCGCCTGATCGTAGTGAGCGACGATGTTGACGCGGTCGAGGAACACCGCCTTGATCGCGTCTTGCCACGACCAAAGAGACAGCGGGTAGTAACTCAGCGGCCGGAAGTCCGCATTCAGCACCAACACCGGCCAACTGCCTTGCGAGACATGTGCGTTCAAGTAACGCTCCCGGCCTCCAATATACGCTGCGAAGCAGCATGTCCTGACATACTACATGCAGCGTGACGGGATTGTGAAGCCCGTTGAGCGACTTATTCAGGCGCAAGCAATACGGCGGCGGGGTGGCGAAGCCGCTCAAAAAGCCGCGATTTGGGGGAGGTACGCGCCTGGCGCGGAACCGCCGCTTACCGCGCGTCGTGATTTGCCGTGGAGCTACTCCCGTACCCGCTCCAGCTTCTGCAGACAGCGTGTGGCGCGCACCATGGCCGGCATCTCCTCGTCAGGAAAGCTCGTCTTCCAGTCGGTGACGCCGACCTCGCCGACATAGATGTCGCCTTTCGAATCCAGCGCGATGCCGTGGGGTGCCAGGAATTTGCCGCTGGAAATGCCGGGGCCCTCCTCGCCGCCGAGCCGCGCAATGCGCTTGCCCTTGGCATCCACGATCGACAGCCGCGGACCGAGATTGGGCACCTTGCGGTTGACGGCCATGCCGGGACCGAGCTCGCCGATCACGAAGGTCGGGCTCTTCGCCCCGCCGCAGCAGCACAGCGCACATGGGCGGTGAAGGTTGTTCCACTGCGTCTCGTACTTGCCTTCCCCGTCGAACACCTGCACGCGATGGTTCTCGCGGTCGGCGACATAGACCCAGCCGTCGGCATCGGTGGCGATATTGTGCACGATGTTGAACTGGCCGGGATCGGTGCCGGGCTCGCCCCAGCTCCTGATCAGCTTGCCGTCGGGGGTGAATTTGTGCACGCGGGCATTGCCATAGCCGTCAGACACGTAGATTTCGCCCTTCGGCGACAGCGCGGTGTGGGTGCAGCGGTGGAACGGATCGCCGCTCATGAAAGCCGCAGGCTTTGCGGGGATACCGATCGTCAGCAGCACCTTGCCGTCGGTGGTGCATTTGCGCACGGTATGGTCGCCGTCATCCGTGCAATAGAGATTGTCGTCTGCATCGATGTGCAGGCCGTGCGCGCGCGAGAACAGCCCTTCGCCAAAGCTGCGCAGGAAATTGCCGTCGCGGTCCAGCACCACCATCGGATGGGCGCCGCGGTTGAAGACGTAGACGCGGTCCTTGCTGTCGACTGCGACGGAAGCGACGTCGGTGAGCTGCCAGCCGTCCGGCAGCTTTGCGAAATTGTCGACGACGCGGTAGCGGTGCTCGCCGCTGCCGAGGATGGCTGGCATTGATCTCTCCTCTTGTCATTCCGGGGCGCGACGAAGTCGCGAGCCCGGAATCCATTTGGCCGCGGGTCCCGGAGTTTCCATGGATTCCGGGTTCGCGCTGACGCGCGCCCCGGAATGACGATTGCGGTTACGTCCGCCCCAAAACCCCTTCCTCGATCGCCTTGATCTGCAGCGCGAGATATTTCGAGTTGATGCGGCACTGCGCGAGGCTCCCGGCGATGAACCACAGGCCGGGCTGTGCCGTGCGCGTATACATGTTGCGCAGCTCGAAGCCGTCGCCAAAACCCCAGATCGGGCCGACGCGGTCGGCGACCGCATCCCCGAACAGTTTTCGCACGAGAACTTCCTGCGGCTTGTAGCCGGTGGAGAGCACGATGAGATCGGCGGCAACGATCGAGCCGTCCTTCATCCGCGCGCCGTCGGCGACAAAACCATCGATATCGTCGAACTGCCTGAGCTTGACCTTGCCCTCTGCGATCAAATTGGAGCAGCCGACGTTGAAATAGTAGCCGCCGCCGCGGGTGAGGTATTTGAATTGCCATCCCGTGCCGGCCTCGCCGAAGTCGAGCCTGAAGCCGACGCGAGAGAGGCCGTCGAGCAGCTCCTTGTCGAGCTGCTTCGATTGCTCGGTCAGCATCACATGGGTCTTCTTCGCGAGCGGCGTCGGCATCGAGGCGGCGATCAAATCGTTGTCCTCGAGCGTGCCTTCATTGTAGGTGGCGTAAGCAAGTTGCGCCGACGGCTCGATGTTGGTGACGAGTGTGGGCGAGCGCTGCACCAGCGTGACCTCGGCGCCGCTGGAATAGAGATCCTGCGCGATGTCGTGGCCGCTGTTGCCGGTGCCGATGACGATCGCGCGCTTGCCGGTCCACCTCTCGCCGTCCTCGTAGCGGCTGGAATGCAGCAGCGTGCCCTTGAAATTGTCGAGGGTCGGGATGGCAGGGATGTTCGCGATGCCGCTGACGCCGGTGGCCATGATCACGTGCCGCGGATGCATGGTGCGCTTGCCGCCGTCGGTGCGGCGCAATGTGACCGTCCAGCGTCCCTCGGCCTCGTCATAGCTGCCGTCCTCGAACGCGGTGCCGGTCCAGAAATTCAGCTCCATCGCATCGACGTAAGCCTCGAACCAGTTGGCGAGCTTGTCCTTGGGGATGTAGGTCGGCCAGTTCGGCGGAAACGGCATGTAGGGCAGGTGATTGACCTGCACCTGGTTGTGCAGGGTCAGCGCGTGATAGCGCTTGCGCCAATTGTCGCCGATGCGCGCCTCGCGATCGACGATCAGCGTGTCGACCTGCAACTGCTTCAGCCGCGCTGCGATCGCAAGCCCGGCCTGGCCGCCGCCCACGACCAGCACGGCCGGATCGCGCTTCGCATAGTCCCGCGAGGCGTTGCGCAGATCGAGCCAGTTCGGCCCGCGGAAATCGCGGGAATAGGCCTGGCCGCGCGGGCGCGATCTGCCGAGTTGCTCCTCAAAGCCCTTTAGCTCGTCGAGCGTAGTCAGAAGTGTCCACGCCTTCAGCCGATCGCCGTCGGTGCTGTCAGGAAGAAGCCGAATGATGCCGCTGCCGCGTCCGATCGCGGTTTCGAAATTGAAGATCGCCTCGATGGTATTGGTGCCGGCGCGCGTCACCCAGCGCGGTGGTGCGCGGTCGGGCGCGATCTTAAAATGGGTGGGCGCCGTCTTGGGCGCGAGCGCAGTCAGCGCTGGCGTGATCGTCTCGCGGCCGGCGAGTGTTTGCAGGTTCCAGCTCAGCGCCAGCGCGTCGCGCCAAAAGCTGTCGGCGAGGAAGAGGTGGTCCAGCGCGGCGGGTTCGGGCTCGCCGAGCAGGCGCTCGAATTCATCGAGCCAGGCTTGCGTGGCGACGGAAATATCCTTCGTCCTGTCCAGCATGCGACCTCGTGCCGTCTTCGCGGCGTTTCCTCTGAGGTCGAAGGCTATACGGCTTCGTCGCCCGCCAAAAGCCGCGGAGCCGAGCGAGGCAGGCATGCGGCCTTGCCCGGACGGAATATGGGCCGGCAGTCCGCTCGCGCCGATCCGGCCTTGAGACTGGCTAAGCGCCCGGCCTTCGGTCCGCCCAATAAGGATCGCGCAGCTTGCGCTTGAAGATCTTGCCAGTTGCCTCGCGGGGCAACGCATCCAGGAACTGGATCTCCTTCGGCACCTTGAAGTTGGCGAGCCGCGCGCGCAGAAAGGCCTGCACCGCGGCGGCGGAGAGCGGCTCGGCCTGATCGGGCTCGATGCAGGCGCACAGCCGCTCGCCATATTCGGCGTCGGGGATGCCGAACACGGCGCAATCACGCACGCCCGGCATTCCGATCAGCGCGTTCTCGATCTCGGCGGGATAGATGTTGACCCCGCCCGAGATCACCATGTCGCGCTTGCGGTCGCACAGGAACAGATAACCGTCCTCGTCGAGATAGCCGACGTCGCCCACGCTGACGAGACCGTCGCGCCCCGCCTCGGCCCTGGCCTGCGCCTTGCCGTGATAGTCGAAGTCGGGGACCGCGGTCTGGCGCATGTAGATTTCGCCGATCTCATTGACGTCGCAGAGGCTGCCGTCGTCGCGAAAAATCTTGACGATGCCGCCGTCGATGGCGCGGCCGACCGTGCCGGGCTTCTTCAGCGCCTCCTCGGCGGAGTGCCACACCGGGATGCCGGTCTCGGTCGAGCCGAAATACTCGTTGATGACCGGTCCCCACCATTCGATCATGGCCCGCTTGACCTCGGGCGGGCAGGGCGCGGCGCCGTGCACGACGAAACGCAGCGAGGAGAGATCGTAGCGCTGCCGGACCGCCTCGGGCAGGCGGAGCAGGCGCACGAACATGGTCGGCACCATGTGGATGTGGGTGACGCGGTGGCCCTCGATCAGCGCCAGCAGTTCCTCGGCGTCGAACCGCGCCTGGAGGACGATGGTGCAGCCGTTGCGGAATGCCATCATGCCGTAGGAGTGCGGCGCCGAGTGATACATCGGCCCGTTGATCAGCACGATTTGGCCCTCGCGCGGCTTGATGCCATAGGCGATGG
>NZ_JXDL01000001.1:4309292-4312375 GCF_001590795.1 Bradyrhizobium sp. AT1 | reverse complement strand
AGGCATCGGCATGCGCCGCACGCCCTTCGGCATGCCCGTGGTCCCCGAGGTGTAGATCATCGCCGCCGCTCGCCGCGCCGGCTCCTGGGTTTCCGGATGCCCGTCGCGCCAACGGTCCCAATCGGGCAGTCCGTCCGGGACCTCGGTCAGATCAGGGGGAATGCCGAAGGTTGCCGCGAGCTCGGGCGGCGTCGCGACGACGAGGAGGCGGACATCCGCCGGGATGCCGTCGCGGATCTGCGGCAGCAAATCGGCGTGGCAGACCAGGATCTTCGCACCGCTGTCGGTCAGGATGTAACGGACCTCCTCGGCCTTGAGATGCCAATTGATCGGCACCACCGGGCTGCCCAGTGCGGCAGAGGCCGCGACCACTTCGAACAGGGCGAAATCGTTGCGCAGCATCATCGCGACCGGCACGCCTTCGGCAAGGCCGAGGGTGCGCAGCCCGCTCGCCGCGCGTTTGATGCGCGCCTGGATCGCGTCATAGCCGATCCGGCGTTCGCCGCTGATGATCATCGTCGGTCCTCGTTCGCTCGTGTCAGCGATCATCCAGCACGTCGCCGAAGCCGACCCAGCTCTTGCCGTTGAAGCGCCGGAGCTGAAGCTGCTGGAATGGCAGATAGTCGTCGGGGCCGGTGCTCACGCTCATGCCCGGCAGCAGCAGCGGCAACTTCACGTCTTTCAGCGAAGCGGCCTGACGCATGATGTTGTCGCGGCTGACATCGTCCTTGCACGCCTTCAGCACGGTCATCAGCAGCGTCGCATAGTGATAGCCGGCCGCGTAGTTGGAATTGGAGAGGTCGGCGTTCGGCATGTACTGCTTCATGAAGGCGAAGTACTCCTTCACGCCGGGATCGCCGGCCCATTGCGGGTCCATCGTGTCCTTCTGGTTGCTCGACGAGATCAGGCCGACGGCGTTGTCGAGCCCCGCAGGCTCCAGGAACGAGATCGACGAGGCCGAGGTGGGTACGAAGAACAGATCAGGCTTCCAGCCGATCTCGGCCACGCCCTTGATCATCTGCGAGGTGAACTTGCCGAGCACGACGCCGAACAGCACGTCGGCGCCTGAGGCCTTCAGGGTCGAGAGCTGCGAGCTGATCGTCGGTGCGCTGGTCTCGTAGGTCTGCTCCGCGATGATCAGGCTCGCGGCCTTGTCCCCGAGCGCGCGCTTGAAGCCGGCGACATAGTCGCGGCCGAAATCGTCGTTCTGGGACAGGATCGCGATCTTGGCGCCGGGCTTGGTGCGCAGCACGTGCTTGGCATAGACCACGCCCTCGGATTCGTAGGCGGCCATGCCGGGCATGGTCCATTGATATTTCTGCGGATCGGCCCATTTGGTCGCGCCGGAGAGCACGAACAGCTGCGGCACCTTCTTGCTGTTCAGGTAGCGCTGCACCGCGCTGTTGGTGGCGGTGCCGAGCGAGCCGAACATCATCAGCACCTCGTCCTGCTCCACCAGCTTGCGGGTCTGCTCGACCGTCTTCGGTGGCGAATAGGCGTCGTCCAGCGTGATGAACTTGACCTTGCGGCCGTTGATGCCGCCTTCGGCGTTGACCTTCTCGAAGAAGGCTTCCTGCGTCCGCCCGATCGCGCCGAAGCCGGAGGCCGGACCGCTATAGGGCAGGGTCTGTCCGATGCGGATCTCCTCCGTGCCTTCGGCATGAACGCTGCCGCCGGCGAGCGTCAGCAGCGACATGCCGATCAGTGCGGCTGCCAGCTTCATGGTGTCCTCCCGTTGTTCTTTGTCTGTCGATCCGAGACGTCAGGCGCTTGCGCGCATCAAAAAATCCTGCCGGGCCTGATCGAACTCGCCCTTCATCCGGTCGACGAGCTCGGCGACGGGAGGGACATCGGTGATCTGGCCGATGCCCTGGCCGGATCCCCAGATGTCGCGCCACGCCTTCGATTTCGTGTTGCCGCCGGAGCCGAAATTCATCTTCGACTTGTCAGCGGCCGGGAGATTGTCCGGATCTAACCCGGCGGCGGCGATCGAGGGGCCGAGATAATTGCCGTGCACGCCGGTGAACAGGTTGGTGTAGACGATGTCGTGCGCGGCGTGCTGCGTCAGCGCAGACTTGTAGCCTGGGTCGGCATTGGCTTCCTGCGTCGCGATGAAGCGCGTGCCCATATAGGCGAGGTCGGCGCCCAGCGTCAGTGCGGAAGCGATGCCGTAGCCGTCGCTGATCGCGCCCGACAGCAGGATTGCGCCGCCGAACCATTGCTTGACCTCGCGCACCAGAGCGAAGGGCGACAGCGTGCCGGCATGTCCGCCCGCACCGGCGCAGACCAGGATCAGGCCGTCGACGCCCTGCTCGGCGGCCTTGCGCGCGTGCTTGACGTTGATGACGTCGTGGAACACTACGCCGCCGTAGGAGTGTGCGGCCTCGACGATCTCCGCCGGCGGCCGCAGCGAGGTGATGATGATGGGCGCCTTGTGCTTGACGCACGTCTCCATGTCCTTCATCAGCCGGTCGTTGGAGGCATGGCAGATCTGGTTGACGGCGTAGGGTGCGACCTTCTTGCCGGGATTGCGCGATTTGTATTCGCCGAGCTCGTCCTCGATGCGGCTCAGCCATTCGTCGAGCTTCTCGACCGGACGGGCGTTGAGCGCGGGAAACGAGCCGACGATTCCCGCCTTGCACTGCGCGATCACCAACTCCGGTCCGGAGACGATGAAGAGCGGCGAGCCGACGACGGGCAGCTCCAGATTGTTCTTGAGCAGGGCAGGCAATGCCATTCGATCCTCCTGACGACCCGCATCGCCGGTCGTTCCGGCCAAGGGGCGAGCGCTTCCATGTCGATTGTCGCGTTGGCGGGTGCGCCCGCCTCGCGGTTTGACCCCACTATAGGGTTGGACCGCGCGCGCAGGATCGTTCAAGATTGAACATAGGTGTATTCAGCTTTGAACGGGGCTGCCGGTGGATTGGGATCTCTGCAAGACCTTTGTCGCGGTGGCGGATACCGGCAGCTTCACCGCCGCGGCGCGGCGGCTGCACGCCAGCCATCCGACTGTCAGCCGCAAGATCGCGGCGCTGGAGGCGCAGCTCGGCACCAAGCTGCTGGCCCGCGCCGCCGACGGCTTT
>NZ_JXDL01000001.1:4261239-4309223 GCF_001590795.1 Bradyrhizobium sp. AT1 | reverse complement strand
ACGGCTTTGTGCTCACTGCCGACGGCCGCATCCTGCGTGAGCACGCCGAGGCGATGGCGGCTGCCGCGCTCCGCGCCGAGGCCGCCGTCGGCGCCGGCGGGCGCCAGGCGCGCGGCACGGTCAAGCTGTCGATCGGGGCGACGCTGGCCTCGCACTGGCTGATGCCCCGGCTCCACGCCTTTCTCGGCGCACATGATCACATCCGCCTCGAGATCATCACCCATCCGTTTCCAGCCAGCGTGCGGCGCCGGGAAGCCGACGTCGTGCTGCGGCCGCTCGACAGCGGCGAGGAAAATCTGGTCGGCCGCAAGATCGGCCGGCTCGGCACCGGCTTCTATGCCTCGCGCGACTATGCCGCCGGCCGGTCCCTGCCGGAGCGCAGCGCCGAGTGGAAGGGGCATAGCGTGATCGGCTTTGCCGACCAGGATTCCAACGCGCAGCTGGCGCGCTGGAGCGATGCGATCACCCGCCAGGGCACCGTCGTGATGCGCTGCTCGTCGCAGGGCGACATGCTGGCGGCGGCGCGCGCCGGGATCGGAATTTCCGCGCTGTCGTGCTTCGTCGCGGAAAGCTATCCCGACCTCGTGCGCGTCGCGCCGCAGAAGCTCGCCAGCGTGGCCGACCTGTGGCTGCTGGCGCATCCCGACCTCGTCGAGCTCCCTGCGGTGCGGGCCGTGGTCGATTTCGTGGCCGAATGCGCCCGCGCCGATCGCGAGCGTCTGCGCGGCTAGTTTGAGCCGGCGAGCACGCCCTCACGCTTCTTCACCGCGCGATAATAGCTCCACCAGAGATGCGCCGCCGCGCCGCGCAGCGGACGCCAGGGCTCGGCGAGCGGCGCCATCTGCTTCACGGTCGGCCGCGCCTTCAGGCCGAGGCCGATCTTGATGGCTTCCTGCACGGCGAGATCGCCGGCCGGCCAGGCATCGCCATGGCCGAGGCAGAACAGCAGATAGACGTCCGCGGTCCAGGGGCCGATACCGGGTAGCGCGATCAGCGTGTGATGCGCGGCGTCGGCGTCTTCCTCGGCAAGCACGTCGAGGTTCAGCCGCTGTGCGCGGATCTCGCGCGCCAGGTGCTTCAGCGTCTTGATCTTGGCGGCCGAGAGTCCGAGCCGTCCCAGCCGGTCGGCGCGGGCGCGTCCCACCGTCTCATGGTCGAACGGATCGAACGCCGCCGACAGCCGCCCCCAGATCGCCGCGGCGCTCGCGGTCGAGAGCTGCTGCCCGCAGACGATGTGGGCAAGCCCGGCAAACCCCGGCTCGCGCCGCCGCAGCGCCGGCATGCCCGCGATATCGAGCACCGGTTTCAAGCGCGGATCGCGCTTGATCAGCGCATCGACGGCCTCTTCGAGATCGGATTGGGTTTCGAGGTGGATGGTCATGGTGTGTTTCAACTCGTCATGCGCGGGCTTGACCCGCGCATCCATCTCCTATCGTAACAGAGTCCTTGGAAGATGGATGGCCGGGTCAAGCCCGGCCATGACGAGATTCATCCGATGGCACCACCCGTTTTCCGATTTGCCCCCAGCCCCAACGGCTTCCTGCATCTCGGCCACGCCTATTCCGCGCTGCTCAATTTCGACCGCGCGCGCGAGACCGGCGGGCGGCTGTTGCTGCGCATCGAGGACATCGACGCGACGCGATGCCGGCCGGAGTTCGAGGCGGCGATCTTCGAGGATCTTGCCTGGCTCGGGATCGCGTGGGAAATGCCGGTAAGGCGGCAGTCGGAGCATCTCGCCGATTATCGCGACGCGCTGGACAGGCTGTCGGCACTTGAGCTCGTCTATCCCGCCTTCGAAAGCCGCGCCGAGATCGCAAGGCTCGTTGCCGCGCGCGAGGCGGATGGCCCCTGGCCACGCGATCCCGACGGCGCGCCGCTTTATCCCGGCGATGCGAAATCACTCTCAGCTTCCGCGCGCGATCGTCTCGTCGCATCGGGCATGCCTTACGCGTTGCGGCTCGACATGGCGGCCGCCTGTCAGCGCGTTACCGGCCTGAGCTGGAATGAGCTCGGTGAGGGCCCCGATGGCGAGCGTGGCATCGTCCCCGCACACCCCGCGGCATGGGGCGACGTGATCCTCGCCCGCAAGGAGACACCGACCAGCTACCATCTGTCCGTCGTCGTCGACGACGCGCTGCAGGGCGTCAGTGAGATCGTGCGTGGCCAGGACCTGTTTTATGCGACCTCGGTGCACCGCCTGCTCCAGGCCCTGCTCGGCCTGCCCGGACCCGCCTACCGCCATCACCGGCTGATTTGCGACGACGAGGGGCGCAAGCTGTCGAAATCGAGCGGCTCGACCGGCCTGCGCGCCTTGCGCGCGGCCGGCATCACGCCCTCAAGCATCCGCCAGTTGGTGGGATTAGATTAAGTTTCTCTGGGGGTTAGCTAAACGCCGCCGTGACTCCGGGGGTTCCGCCGTGCCATGCTTGATCGACAGCCCGGGGTTCGAAGGGGATACTTCGAAGGGGATTCATGGCGGCGAAAAAGCGCGCAGCGCACACCACGCGGACGTCCAAGCGACCGCCTCGGAAGCGGTCCGGGCCGGTCGCCCCGTTGCGCAAGCGCAGCACAAAGACGGTCGCGCCCGACGTGGTCCAGGCCGCTCTCGCCGCCTTTGCCCATGAGGTCCGCACCCCCCTGACCGGAATCCTGGCGATCAGCGACCTGCTCGCGACCTCCGATCTCGGCGAACGGGAACGGCGCTGGGCCGACACCATCAAGGCCGGGGCTGAGCATCTGGCGAGCCTTGCCACGCTGTTCGTGGATGCCGCCAGAACCGGCAAGGGGGCCGGGAAGGGCGGAAGTACGCTGCGGCAGGACCTGTTCGATCTCAGGACGCTCGCCCGCAGCGCCGGCGATTCGCTCGCGGGGCGGGCCGCGGCCAAGGGGCTCCAGGCCCAGGTCGAGATCTCCGACAAGCTCCCTGGCCTCGTGGTCGGCGATCCCGTCCGGCTGCGCGCCGCGCTCGAGAACCTGATCGACAATGCCGTGAAGTTCACCGACCAGGGCGGTGTGGCGCTGGCTGTCGAGCCGTGGCGTCCCGCCAAGGGCAAAGCCAAAGGCAAAGGCAGGGTCGGCGTTGCGTTTGCGGTGTCCGACAGCGGCATCGGCCTGACCATGGCCGAGATCAAGCGGCTGTTCCGCCCGTTCACCCAGGCCAATGTCACCATTGCCTCGCGCTTCGGCGGCGCTGGCCTCGGCCTGTCCTCGGTCAAGCAATTGGCGCGTGCGATGGGCGGGGACATCACGGTTGCGCCACGCCGCGGCGGCGGCGCCACCTTCACGCTGACGATGTCGCTGGATGCGACGGGATCGGGCAAGTCCCGCAAGAGGAAGGGCGAGGCCGAACCTGATGCGGTCGCGGCGCTGCGCGTCCTCAGCGTCGAGGACAATCCGTTCGGTCGCGTCGTGCTCAACACCATTTTGACCGAGCTCGGCCATCATGCCGAGTTCATCGGGCGCGGCGAGGACGCCGTGAACCGACTGGCGCAGGGCGCCTTCGATGCGGTGCTGATGGACATGGTGCTGCCGGGCATCGACGGCGTCGAAGCCATCCGGCGGATCCGCACTATGGACGCGCCGCTGGCTCAGATCCCGATCATCGGCGTGTCCGGCCGCGGCGAGGACGAGGCGGCCTCGCGCGAGGCCGGCGCCGACGCCTTCCTGGTCAAGCCTGTGTCTCCGCGGGCGCTAGCGACTGCGCTGCTTGAAGCGACACGCCGTGAGGAAGTCGCGACTTGATGATCGCGGCGTTGAGCTCTCCGCCGTAAACGAAGATCGCGGCGATGAAGTACAGGAACACCAGCGCGATGATCACCGAGGCGAGTCCCGCATACATCGTCACGTAATTGTTGGCGAAGCGCGCCAGGTATTGTCCGAACACGATGCCTGAGATCAGCGAGGCCACGATGGTGAAGACGATGCCGGGCAGGATCTGGACAAATCTGCGACGTCCCGCCGGCAGCCACACGTGGAGGATGATCAGCGCCACAACGAGCGCACCGATGGTGATGCCGTAGCGCAGCCAGGTGAGGATGCTCTCGTTGGACTCGACGAACAGCGGGATATGGCGCCGCGCCGCTTCGATCAGGAGCGGGCCGAGCACGATCAGGAACGCCATGGCGAGCGCGGTGAAAGCCGCAATCAGCGTGTAGAGGATCGATTCCAACCGCAGCCAGTACCAGCGCCGCATCTCCACCACCGCATAAGCGCGGTTGAGCGCGACCCGGAGTGCCTCGACGCCGTTGGAGGCGAAATAGACCGACAGCGCCGCGCCGATGGTGAGCACGCCGGTGCGGGTCGTGGTCAGCACGTCATGCACCTCGCCCGAGATCGAATCGGCGACCTGCTTGGGCCAGATCTGCAGCATCAGGCTGGCGGCCTGGTCGGCGAGTTCCTTGGAACCGAAGAAGCCGGCGAGCGAGGTCAGCACGATCAGGAACGGGAATAGCGCCATCAGCGTCGACAGCGCGATGTGGCTGGCGATCGCCCAGCCGTCATCGGCCAGGAACGTATAGAACGCGTCCTCCACGACGCAATAAATGTAGCGGATGGCTTTCACGTGGCACCTACACCGCTGCTCTCTCCCCCTGGACGTAGGGAGAGGCCAGGAGGACAGGCAACGGGCGTAAATCGAAAATCATCGCGCCACCATCTGATATTATTGGTCCAAAAGCCAGTTCGCGAAGCGCCACGCTGTCATTCCGGGCTAGATGCTTCGCATCGCCCCGGAATGACGAACCGGGGAGATGGCGGACCGCCGCGCACGGTGTTATCACCCCCTAATGGCATCCCTCCTGAGTACTTTCATCCTGCCGGTGGCTGCCGGCGCTGTGGCCTTGGTGCTGCTGCTCGGTCTCATCAACATGATGCGCGGCGGCTCGCCCAATACCTCGCAAAAGCTGATGCGCTGGCGCGTGCTGCTTCAGTTCGTGGCGATCGTCATCGCGATGGCCGCGGTCTGGGCGATGGGGCGCTGATATGGTCACGTTGAACCGCATCTACACCAAGACCGGTGACGACGGCACGACGGCGCTCGGAACCGGCGAGCGGCGTCCGAAATACGATCTGCGCATCGAAGCCTATGGCACCGTCGACGAGACCAACGCCGCCATCGGTGTCGTCAGGCTCCATACCCATGACATGCCTGAGCTCGACGCGATGCTCGGCCGCATCCAGAACGATCTGTTCGATCTTGGCGCCGACCTTGCTGTGCCCGAGCGTGAGGGCAAGGCGGAGCGGCTGCGGGTGGTGGCGAGCCAGGTCGAGCGGCTCGAGCGCGACATCGACGCGCTCAACGACAAGCTCGCGCCGCTCACCTCTTTCGTGCTTCCCGGCGGCACGCCGTCCGCCGCGTATCTCCATGTGGCGCGCACGATATGCCGCAGGGCGGAACGCGTGATCGTGGAACTGGCGGCGCGGCCCGGAGAGCCGGTCAGCACAGCTGGCATCCATTATATGAATCGGCTGTCGGACTTCCTGTTCGTGGCCAGCCGAGCCGCCAACGGGAATGGCTCCGGAGACGTGCTCTGGGTTCCGGGCCAGAACCGCTGACCCATCGGGTCGCCGCATTTCAGCAGGCCCAAAATTAGGCCCGCTCGCGCGTTGACCGGGGCAGATCAGGCCTTTAGGTTCCGCGCCAGTTGATAACCCCCCTCCCAAATTGAGTGAAAGAGGATCGATGAAGGTCTTAGTGCCGGTAAAGCGGGTGGTCGATTACAACGTCAAGGTCCGCGTCAAGGGCGATGGATCGGGCGTTGAACTCGCCAACGTCAAGATGTCGATGAACCCGTTCGACGAAATCGCGGTCGAGGAAGCGCTGCGCCTGAAGGAAGCCGGCAAGGCGACCGAAGTCGTGGTGGTCTCCATTGGACCGGCGCAGGCGTCGGAGACGATCCGCACAGGTCTTGCGATGGGCGCCGACCGCGGCATCCTGGTGAAGGTCGAAGGCAGCGTCGAGCCGCTCGCCGTCGCCAAGATCCTGAAGAAGGTCGCGGAAGAAGAGCAGCCCGGCCTGATCATTCTCGGCAAGCAGGCGATCGACGACGACTCGAACCAGACCGGCCAGATGCTGGCTGCGCTGCTCGGCTGGTCGCAGGCGACGTTCGCCTCGAAGCTCGAGGTCGAAGGAAGCGACTTCAAGGTCACTCGCGAAGTCGACGGCGGTTTGCAGACCGTCAAGCTAAAGGGACCGGCGATCGTCACCACGGATCTCCGTCTCAACGAGCCGCGCTATGCTTCGCTGCCGAACATCATGAAGGCCAAGAAGAAGCCGATTGCGGACAAGACCGTCGCCGATTACGGCGTCGATGTCGCTCCGCGTCTCGAGGTCGTCAAGACGACGGAGCCGGCGGGCCGCAAGGCGGGCGTCAAGGTCAAGGACGTCGCCGAGCTGGTGTCGAAACTCAAGAACGAAGCCGGGGTGCTCTGATGACGACGCTTCTGATTGCTGAACACGACAATGCGTCGCTCAAGGATGCGACCAACAAGGCGCTGACCGCAGCTGCCGCGCTCGGCGCGGATGTCGAGGTCCTGGTCGCCGGCCAGAACGCCAAGGCGGCGGCGGATGCCGCCGCCAAGCTTGCCGGCGTGAAGAAGGTGCTGCTCGCAGATGGCGAACTCTACGCGCACGATCTTGCCGAGCCGCTGGCCGCGCTGATCGTCTCGCTGGCGTCCGGCTATGACGCGATCGTCGCGCCCGCGACCTCGCGCTTCAAGAACGTGATGCCGCGTGTTGCCGCCCTGCTCGACGTCATGCAGGTCTCGGAGATCATCAAGGTGGTCGCCCCCGACACCTATGAGCGTCCGATCTATGCCGGCAACGCCATCCAGACGGTGAAGTCGAAGGACGCCAAGAAGGTCATCACGGTGCGCACCTCCACCTTCGCCGCAGCAGGCGAAGGCGGCAGCGCGCCGGTCGAGAGCGTCGCGGCGGCCGCTGATCCGGCCCTGTCGTCCTTCGTCGGCGAGGAGGTCGCCAAGAGCGACCGTCCCGAACTGACCTCGGCCAAGATCATCGTCTCCGGTGGCCGCGCCATGCAGAGCCGCGAGAATTTCGCCAAATACATCGAGCCGCTCGCTGACAAGCTTGGGGCCGGTGTCGGTGCCTCGCGCGCGGCAGTGGATGCCGGCTATGCACCGAACGACTGGCAGGTCGGCCAGACCGGCAAGGTGGTGGCCCCCGAGCTCTATGTCGCCGTCGGCATTTCCGGCGCGATCCAGCATCTGGCCGGCATGAAGGACTCCAAGGTGATCGTCGCGATCAACAAGGACGAGGACGCGCCGATCTTCCAGGTCGCCGATTACGGCCTGGTCGCCGACCTCTACCAGGCGGTTCCGGAGCTGACGGCCGAACTCGGCAAGCTCGGCAAGTAAAACGAGCCAAAAACACCGGCCGGAGCTATAAACTCCGGCCGGTGTTTCATTTCTGAGGCGTTTTCTTTGGCGTGGGGCACGCCTTCGAAGCGATCCAATCTAGGTTTCGAGCCAAGGTTCTGATTAAATCGGACCTCCCGGCTCGGGGGATAGGCAGGCGCGACATGCGCGCCGTTCCGGTGGATGACAAGATGGCGGCAGTGATCAAGAAGGTCGGCGTGATCGGCGCGGGTCAGATGGGCAGTGGCATCGCGCACGTGGCGGCGCTGGCCGGCTTCGACGTGGTGCTCAACGACGTCTCGGCCGACCGCCTCAAGTCGGGCATGGCCACCATCAACGGCAATCTGGCGCGCCAAGTCTCCAAGAAGGCCGTCTCCGAGGATGACAAAGCCAAGGCGATGGCGCGTATCACGCCCGCCGAAAAGCTCGACGATCTCGCCGATTGCGACCTCGTGATCGAGACCGCGGTCGAGAAGGAAGAGGTCAAGCGCAAGATCTTCCACGAGCTTTGCGCGGTGCTGAAGCCCGAGGCGATCGTCGCCTCCGATACCTCCTCGATCTCGATCACGCGGCTTGCCGCCGCGACCGACCGGCCCGAGCGCTTCATCGGCATTCACTTCATGAATCCGGTGCCGCTGATGGAGCTGGTGGAGCTGATCCGTGGTATCGCCACCGACGATTCCACCTTCGAGGCGTCCAAGGAATTCGTTGCCAAGCTCGGCAAACAGGTCGCGGTCTCCGAGGATTTCCCAGCCTTTATCGTCAACCGCATTTTGCTGCCGATGATCAACGAGGCGATCTACACGCTGTATGAAGGCGTCGGCAACGTCGAGGCGATCGACGCGGCGATGAAGCTCGGGGCGCACCATCCGATGGGCCCGCTGGAGCTCGCCGATTTCATCGGCCTCGATACCTGCCTCTCCATCATGCAGGTGCTGCACGAGGGCTTGGCTGACTCCAAGTACCGCCCGTGCCCGCTGCTGGTGAAATATGTCGAGGCCGGCTGGCTCGGCCGCAAGACCCAGCGTGGCTTCTACGACTACCGCGGCGCCAAGCCGGTTCCGACGCGGTAGGGCGGACTCGTGCCCCGGACGCTGCGCAGCGCGTTAGCGATGCGCTGCAGAGCCGGGGCCCAGAAGCCGCGTTCACGCAAAAGCATGGGTCCCGGCTCTGCGGAGCGCCACGTCGTGCCGCGCCGCGTCCGGGACACGGCCACTTCACAGCATCCGTGTCATTTCATGTCCCGTTAACCTCTCGCGCCTAGGTTACGGCCAGTACGAGGGTTCGCGTAATGGACATGATGGCTATGGTCAGCACCATGCTGGCCGCTCAGCAAGGCGCGCTGCAGTCGAATATTGCGGCGACGCTCAGCAAGCAGAACGCGGATATGGAGAAATCCACCGTCCTGACGTTGCTCGGCGCCGGTCAGCCCTCGCTCGCCAATGTCGGTGCCGGCGTCGGCGGCAATCTCAACGTCACGGCTTGAAAATCCCTAGAGCGCTGCGGCGGCCTTGCCGGTCGCGGCCCGGATCAGCTTGAGCGCGTCCTCGCTTGCCCATTCCGCCGGCCCCGCGATCGTCGCGATCTCGCAGCCCTGCGGATCGACCAGCACCGAGGTCGGCATGCCCAGGGCCCGACCTATCGCCTTAAGATCCTGAAAAACCTTGGCTTTTTGATCGCTGAAATAGCTTAATCGGGCCAGATTGGCCTCTTTCAGGAAGGTCTTCGGCTTCTCGGCGTCGCGGGTGTCGATATTGATCGCCACCACCTCGAAATTCGGGCCCGACAGCTTGCCCTGCAGCTCGTCCAGCGCCGGCATTTCCTTCCGGCACGGCACGCACCAGGTCGCCCACAGGTTCACCAGCAGCGTCTTGCCGCGGAAATCGGACAGTTTCTTCGGCTTGCCGTCGGCGTCCTCGAAGGCGAGGTCGGGCAGCTTCAGCGGGGCGCTCGCCATGGTCAGTGCCGCCAGCTCGCCATGGGCGAGGGGAGCGATCTTTTGCGCGGTCGCCACCGCCGGCTTGCAGGTCGGATCGCCTGAGGGGGCCCGGCTCAGGCCCAGTCCGTACAGCGCGGCGAAGCCGGCCAGCCCTCCGACCACCACGGTGGCGATGACGAGGGGGACCCGGCGCGTGGCGGAAGGCGTCTTGTCGAGCATATCGTTTGTCATCCGGTCGCAGATATGGCTATCAGGGGCCTCTTAATACGGCTGGCGGCGGCCAGCAAACGTGCGGCAGATCAAGGCGTGAGCAGGGGATCATGAGCAACAAGATGTGGGGCGGCCGGTTCTCGGAACGTCCCGATGAGATCATGGAAGAGATCAACGTCTCCATCGACGTCGATCGTCACCTCTACGCCCAGGACATTGCCGCGTCCAAGGCCCACGCTGCGATGCTCGCCAGCCAAGGCATCATCACGAGTTCTGATGCGAAAAATATCGGCAAGGGTCTAGACACGATTTTGTCAGAGATCGGCAAGGGGGGCTTCGCGTTCAAGCGCGCGCTCGAGGACATTCATATGAATGTCGAGAGCCGCCTGTCCGAGCTGATCGGCCCCGCCGCCGGCCGCCTGCACACCGCGCGCTCGCGCAACGACCAGGTCGCGACCGATTTCCGTCTCTATGTCCGCGATGTCCTCGACGAGACCGATGCCGCGCTCGCCGCGTTCCAGCAGGCGCTGGTCGAGCGCGCGCTGGAGCACGCCGGCACCGTGATGCCAGGCTTCACGCATCTTCAAACCGCGCAGCCCGTGACCTTCGGCCACCATCTGCTCGCCTATGTCGAGATGGCCGCGCGTGACCGCGGCCGCTTCCAGGACGCGCGCAAGCGGCTCAACGAATCGCCGCTCGGCGCCGCCGCGCTGGCCGGCACCTCGTTCCCGATCGACCGCCACGCCACCGCGAAGGCGCTTGGCTTCGACCGCCCGATGGCGAACTCGCTCGATGCGGTGTCCGACCGCGACTTCGTGCTGGAGACGCTGTCGGCCGCCTCGATCTGCGCCGTGCACATGTCGCGCTTCGCGGAGGAGATCGTGATCTGGACCTCGCCGCTGGTCGGCATGATCCGGCTCAGCGACAAGTTCACCACGGGATCCTCGATCATGCCGCAGAAGCGGAATCCGGATGCCGCGGAACTGGTGCGCGCCAAGACCGGCCGCGTCATCGGCGCGCTCAACGGGCTTCTGATCGTGATGAAGGGCCTGCCGCTCGCCTATCAAAAGGACATGCAGGAGGACAAGCAGGGCGCGATGGAGGGCTTTGCGGCGCTGTCGCTGGCGATCCGCGCCATGACCGGGATGGTCCGCGACCTCGTGCCTGATGAGGCCAAGATGAAGGCGGCCGCGGGCGAGGGCTATGCCACCGCGACCGACCTGGCCGACTGGCTGGTGCGCACCCTGAAGATGCCATTCCGCGAGGCCCATCACGTCACCGGGCGGATCGTGGCCAAGGCCGCCGAGGGCGGCGTCGCGCTGCACGAGCTGCCGCTTGGGGAGATGCAGGCGATCGAGCCGAAAATCACCAAGGACGTGTTCGGCGTGCTCTCGGTCGAATCGTCGGTGAAGAGCCGCACCAGCTTCGGCGGCACCGCGCCGAAGAACGTGACGGCCCAGGCCAAGGCTTGGGTGAAGCGGCTGGAAAAAGAGCGAAAATTGGGCTGAGGGTCAAATTTCGCTGATGTTTCATGGTCATCCGGGCTCTCGCCAGAGCGCGTCAATCTCTGTATGGTGCGGCCCGCGTAGTGGGGATTTCGTCGTGACGTCAAAGTTTCGCCCGGCCGGCTCGGGGTGGGCCATCATTGTCTTGAGCCTGACGGCGCTTGCGCTTGCCGGCTGCGGCCGCAAGGGTCCGCTGGATTTGCCGCCGACCGCCACCAACGCGCCCGCGGCCAGCGGCGCAGCTCCGACCAACCCTGACACCGCTGCCCAGAAGACGTCGAGCATGTTCAATCCCAGCTCAGGTGCGGATGCCGAGCCCGCGGCGGCCAAGGGCCGGAAGAAACCGTTTATTCTCGACCCGCTCCTGGACGAACCTCCCGGCAAGAAATAAGCCGGGACAACCGAGCTAAGCCATGAACCATTTCGACTATCGCAACGGCGTGCTGCACGCCGAGGCGGTGAACCTGTCCGAGCTGGCCGCGACCGTCGGCACGCCGTTCTATTGCTATTCGACCGCGACGCTGGAGCGGCACTATCGCGTCTTCACCGAGGCCTTCGCCGGCGAGAAGGTGCTGGTCTGCTACGCCATGAAGGCGAACTCGAACCAGTCGGTGCTGCGCACGCTGGCCAAGCTCGGGGCCGGTGCCGACGTGGTCTCCGGCGGTGAACTGAAGCGCGCTCTGGCCGCCGGCATTCCGCCAAACAAGATCCTGTTCTCCGGCGTCGGCAAGACCGAACAAGAGCTGCGCGCCGCGCTCGCCGCCGACATCCTCTGCCTCAACGTCGAGTCCGAGCCCGAGCTTGAATTGCTGTCGCGGCTTGCGACCGAGATGGGCAAGACCGCGCGCGTCTCGCTGCGCGTCAACCCCGACGTCGATGCCGGCACCCACGCCAAGATCTCCACGGGCAAGTCCGAGAACAAGTTCGGCATCCCGATCGTGCATGCGCGCGAGGTCTATGCGCGCGCCGCGAAACTCCCGGGCATCGAGGTGACCGGCACCGACGTGCATATCGGCAGCCAGATCACCGACCTCTCGGGCATGGAGACCGCGTTCCGCATCCTCTCCGAATTCGTGCAGACGCTGCGCGCCGACGGCCACAACATCAGCCACGTCGATTTCGGCGGCGGCCTCGGCATTCCCTATTACATGGACCGCGAGGCGCCGCCGGCGCCGGCCGCCTATGCCGCCATGGTCAAGCGCGTCAGCCACAATCTCGGCTGCACGCTGATGTTCGAGCCGGGCCGCATGATCGTCGGCAATGCCGGCATCCTGGTCGCCAAGGTGATCTATGTGAAGCACGGCGACGGCAAGAACTTCGTCATCATCGACGCTGCGATGAACGACCTCATCCGCCCGACGCTGTACGAAGCGCATCACGACATCCTGCCGGTGACGCAGGCCCCGAAGGGCGCCGCCACCATCACGGCCGACGTCGTCGGCCCGGTCTGCGAGACCGGCGACTATCTCGCGCTCGACCGCACGCTGCCGACGCCGAAACCCGGCGATCTCCTCGCCATCATGACGGCAGGTGCCTACGGCGCGGTGCAGGCCGGAACGTACAACACAAGGCCGCTGGTGCCGGAAGTGCTGGTGAAGGACGATCAGTACGCCGTGGTGCGCCCGCGCATCGAGGTCGAGCAGCTCATTGCGATGGACAAGCCGGCGCCGTGGCTGTAAGGGCGAGCCAAAACCTGAAAAACAACCCCATGCACAGTAGACCAACGTTGTGAAATCAACGGGTTAGGCGTGCGCAGAGATCCGTCCAAGTTACCGACCTTCAGGTTCGACCCGTCGGGCAGAACCGCTTGATCCGGCAGGCAAATCAAGCGGCGTCCGCACAATCCAGTGAACGTTATTTTTTTCCGCCCACCACAACGCCCGCCTTCTTCTCGATCGGCTTGATCGCCGCGGTGAAATCGGACTCCGCGCCTTCCGCAGCGATCACGGTCTCCCACAGCCGCCCGACGGCGTCCGCGACCTCCATCGAGAGGCCGAGCTGCTTCATCTCCTCCAGCGCGAGCCGGACGTCCTTCACCATCAGTCCCGTGGCGAAGCCGAAGTCGAAGCTGCGCGGCAGCACCGCGCGCGGAAACTTGTCGCGGCTCGCGGTGTTCATGCCCGAGCCGGCATTGATGACGTCGATCATCACGGCGGGATCAAGCCCGGCCTTCACGCCCATCACCACCGCCTCCGACGTCGCCACGATCGCGGTGGCCGAGAGAAAATTGTTGGCGAGCTTCATGGTCTGCGCCGCGCCGGGCTTCTCGCCGATGAAGAACACTTTTCCGATCACGTCGAGCGCGGGCTTGAGCAGTTCGAACTCGGTCCGAGGCCCGGAGACCATCACCGCCAGCGTGCCCTTCTCGGCGCCGCCGACGCCGCCGGAGACGGGGCAGTCGATCTGTACGATGTTGCGCTTGGCGAGGAGGCCGTGAATCTTCACGGCCATCGTTGAGCCGACGGTCGACAGATCAATGAAGCGTTTGACGCGGCTGCCCTCGATCACGCCGTTCGCGCCGGTTGCCACCTCGAGCGAAGCCTGCAGCGAGGGCAGGCTCGCCATCACGGTCTCGACCTGATCGGCGACGTCCTTCGGCGATGTTGCGGCGGTCGCGCCGAGCGCCGTGAGCTTGCCCATAACGTCCTTGCGCGTGTCGAACACGACGAGCCTGTGCCCCGCCTCGATCAGCCGCCGCGCCATCGGGAAACCCATGTTTCCGAGGCCGATAAATCCGATGTCCATGGTGTTTCCTTGTTTGGTTTTCGTTGTTGTGAAAGACGCGCACTCCATCCCCGGTGTCGTCCCGGACAAGCGCGCCTCAGGCGCGCGCCGATCCGGGACCCATAACCTCAGGGAGGAGTCGTTGCGCGAAAGCGGTCACTACGAGTCCCCGTAACCACATCCTCCGGTGGCTATGGGTCCCGGATCAGCGCTTCGCTTCGCTACGCTTGTCCGGGACGACAACGGAGATGGGCGCCGCATCTCACGCCTTGCCGTCGATCTCGGCGAACACCTCGCGCGCGATGCGGAAGCTGTCGACGGCGGCGGGCATGCCGCCATAGATCGCGACCTGCATCAGGATCTCGCGGATCTCCTCGCGACTGACGCCGTTGGTCAGCGCGCCCTTCAGATGCGCGCGAAACTCGTGCTGGCGGTTGAGGATCGCGATCATGGCGATGTTGAGCATGCTGCGGGTCTTGCGCGGCAGCTCCTCGCGGCCCCACACGGTGCCCCAGCAATATTCGTTCAGCATCTCCTGGAACGGGCGGTTGAAGTCGTCGACGTTCTTCAGAGCGTTGTTGACATAGGCCTCGCCCAGCACCGCTTTGCGGACTTCCAGGCCCTTGTCGTGCATCTTCTTGTCCATGGCGTTTCCCTTGACTTCCCTTGCGTTTCCCTCAGGTGGTGCGCGGAAATTACGGGGTTGGGCCGGGCCAGTCACGTCCTCGTGTTATGCGGGAAAAGGGGTGTCTCCCGTACCGGAACGGATGCCTCAGTGCTGCCGTTGTGATACGCTTCTCTCCCGGGCAACCTGGAGAGTTGATTGAACGGCGTCACCCCCGACCCGTCAGACCCGATCCGCAACAGTGACGCTCTGTCGCGGCTGAAGCTGGCGCAGGCCCTCGACCGGGCCATTTATGCCATCGCGTGGGAGCGTGCCTGGCCGAACCTGGCGCGGCTTCTGACCGTCGTCGGCTTGTTCCTGGTGGTGTCCTGGGCCGGCCTCTGGCTGGCGTTGCCGTTCATCGCCCGTGCCATCGGTCTCGTCGTTTTCGCCGGCGTTGCGATTGCCGCCCTGCTGCCCCTGATTCGCTTCCGCTGGCCGAGCCGCGAGGAGGCGCTTGGCCGGCTCGATCGGGGCTCCGGCATCCGTCACCGCCCGGCCACCACCCTGACGGACACGCTGTCCTCGCAGGATCCGGTCGCACAGGCGCTGTGGCAGGCCCAGCGCGAGCGTACGCTGGCCTCGCTCAAGCGCATCCGCGCCGGTCTGCCGCATCCTCGGCTGGCGCTGCATGATCCCTGGGCGCTGCGCGCGCTGGTCATGGTGATGCTGGTTGCCACCTTCTTCGCCGCCGGTGACGAGCGCGCGATGCGGCTCGGGGCCGCCTTCGACTGGAACGGCGTGCTGGCGCCGGCGAATGTTCGCGTCGATGCCTGGGTCACCCCGCCGATCTACACCGGCAAGCCGCCGGTCATCCTGTCGGCCGCCAACAAGGAGGCCGCAGCGCTGCCGGCTTCCGGGCCGCTTGCCGTTCCCGCAGGATCGACCCTGATCGTACGCTCCTCCGGCGGCAGCCTGGATGTCGCCGTCTCCGGCGGCCTCAAGGAGGTCGCTCCCGCGGAGGCCGCCCCCAAGGGCACCAACGAGAAGCATTTTACCATCACCACTGATGGCACCGCGCGTGTCCGCGCGCCCGCCGGCCAGCCGCAATGGGCGTTTGCGGCCACGCCGGACCGCGCGCCGACGATCGCGCTTGCCAAGGATCCCGAGCGCCAGGCGCGGGGCGGGCTCCAGCTCTCCTACAAGATCGAGGACGATTACGGCGTCACCGGCGCGGACGCGCACATTGCCCTGCGCCCCGCTGACGCCAAAGATGACGGCAAGAATTCCGACGCAAAGACCGCGGCGCGGCCGCTGTTCGAGCCGCCGCAATTCCCGCTGGTGCTGCCGAACGCGCGCACCCGCAACGGCGTCGGCCAGACCGTGAAGGATCTCAGCGAGGATCCCTATGCCGGTGCCGATGTCACGCTGACGCTCACCGCCAAGGACGAAGCCGGCAACGAGGCGAGAAGCGAACCCTTCAACATGCGACTGCCCGAGCGTCTGTTCACCAACTCGCTCGCGCGCGCGCTGATCGAGCAGCGCCGCATCCTCGCGCTCGACGCCAACAGGAATGCAGACGTCTACACCGCGCTCGACGCGCTGATGATCGCCCCCGAATTGTTCACGCCGGATGCCGGCTGCTATCTCGGCCTCCGCAGTCTTGCGACCCAGCTCGAGGCGGCCCGCACCGACGATGCGCTGCGCAACGTGGTGGCGAGCATGTGGGCCTTCGCGACCACCATCGAGGACGACGGCGTCGCCGGCAGCGTCAACGCCGCGCTGCGCTCGGCGCAGGACGCGCTCAAGGCGGCGCTGGACCGCGGTGCCAGCGAGGACGAGCTCAGGGTGCTGACGCAAAAGCTCCGCGAAGCCATGGCCGGCAAGGTGCGCGATCTCGCCCGTCGTGCCGAGCAGAACCCGCTCGGTGCCCGACAGCCGTTCCCCGCCGAGGTCCAGCTCATCCTCGACAAGGCCATCGAGCTGCGCCAGAAGACCCAGAACGCGACGCCCGAGCAGCTCGCGGAGCTGGCGCAGCAGCAGGACGTGCTGCGTGAGCAGCTTCAGGCCTATCGGAAGTCGGCGAACAACCGGGCCAACAAGGCGGGGGACGACAAGACCAACCAGTTTACGCGGGACCGGAAATGCGGAAGCTAGCGCGCGTGCCAGTCTTGAAGGCGATCTCGATCGCCTGCCTCGCTCTGCTGCTCGGCGGCGTCTCGCCGGCTGCGGCCCAGCTGGACCAGGATCCCGACGCGCTGCTCGACAGTGCCGAAAAGGCGATGCAGGAATCCGGCGACAGCCTCAGGCAGAAGGAATCCGGCAAGAGCCTCGGCAACCAGTCCGACGCCATCCAGAGGCTCGAGGAGTACAAGCGGGCGACCGAGCGGAGCCAATCCTCCAACCGCGACCGCAACGTCATCACGCAGCGCGATCTGGACGACCTGTTGCGGCAGATCGAGAAGGCGGCGCGTGAGGGCAACAAAGAAGCCGCGCAGCGCTTGCTCGAGCAGCTCGCGCAGATCATGGAAAATCTCCAGATGGCGCAGCCCGGGCAATCCGGCGAGAGCGAGATGGAGCAGGCGCTGAACGAGCTCAGCGACATGATCCGCAAGCAGCAGCAATTGCGCGACAAGACCTTCAAGCAGGGCCAGGATTCCCGACGTGACCGCTCGCGCGGCAAGCAGGGCGAGCAGTCGATGTCGGACCTGCAGCAGGATCAGCAGTCGCTGCGCGACCGCCTGAAGAAGCTGCAGGACGAACTCGCCAAGCGCGGCCTCACGCAGAAGGGACAAAAGGGCCAGAAAGGGCAGCAGGGTCAACAGGGACAGAAAGGCCAGCAGGGCGACCAGGGCCAGAGCGGCGATCAGGACGGCGACGACGGCGATGACGATGGCAGCCTCGACACCGCCGACGGCGCCATGGGCGATGCCGGCTCGAAGCTCGGCGAGGGCAATGCGGACGGGGCCGTGGACTCGCAGGGCAAGGCACTCGACGCGATGCGCAAGGGCGCGCAGAAGATGGCCGAGGCGATGCAGCAGGGCGATGGCGACGGGCAGGGCGATGGTCCCGGCAATCGCCCCGGCCGGCAGCAGAGCGGCGGCAACCAGACCGATCCGCTGGGGCGTCCGCTTCACGGCCGCGATCTCAGCGACGACTACACCGTCAAGATCCCCGGCGAGATCGACGCCCAGCGTGTCCGCCGCATCCTCGAAGAGCTCCGCCGCCGCTTGGGGGACAGCTCGCGCCCGCAGATCGAGCTCGATTACATCGAGCGGCTGCTGAAGGATTTTTAGGGCCACACTCGGTGTCATCGCCCGGTCAAGCCGGGCGATGACAGCGGAATCCGTGGCGGCGGTCGGGCTACGCCTTCTTCGCCGCCAACGCGTCCGCCACTGCGGTGCGGATATCCGCGACCGAGAACGGCTTCGTCACGACGTCATGCACCAGCGCATTGAGGTTGGAGGCGCGCTCGCGCTGATCGGCGAAACCGGTCATCAAGAGGATGGTCAGATCGGGGAAATCGCGCGCGGCGGAGAGCGCCAGCGCGATGCCGTCCATCACGGGCATCTGGATGTCGGTGAGCAGCAGGTCGAAGGCGCCGTCCTCGCGGGTCAGGATCTCCAGCGCCTCGGCGCCATCCTGCGCGGTGACGGTGTCATGGCCGTCCATGGCGATGGCGCGCGCCACCAGCGTGCGCATCGAATCCTCGTCGTCGGCGATCAATATCTTCGGCATGGGACAAGCCTTCCCGTGCGGGATTCCACAAGCTGATTATACGCTGCCGCCGGCAATGTCGCGCCGGTTGAAGAAGCGAACGTCGATATTGCGGCCCTCGGGCGGCGGCGAGGCGAGGCGGGAGCGGAAGAAGGCGCGCTCTCCCGGCCGCAGCACGGTCTGCTCCAGCACCGTATTCCAGGCGTAGATCTCCGCGCCTTGGCCGTCGCGCACGGCGAAGCGCAGCCGCGGGATGTCGAGCGGCTTCTTGCCCTCGCCGACGATCACGCCCTCGATCACCAGCACCTGCTTACCGTCCACGGTCTCGCTGGACAGCTTCACATCCTTGAAGGCCAGCCCGCGCAGATTAACGTCGAGCCCGACCATCTTATAGAAGGCGGCGGTCTGCGGCAGCAGCCGCACCATGTCGCCGCGCCAGATCACCAGTGCCAGCACCAGCGCGCCCATGGCGGCGCAGGCGGTCGGCAGGCCGAAATGCGATTTTCGCGGCGCCGCGGTCGCGACCGGACGGCTGACCCGCGCACCGCGTCGGCCGAACAGGCCGCGGAACCAGGATTGGTGCTGCACCCCGGCGACCTCCTCCTCCGCCTCCCGGGCCGCCGCTGTCCACTCGTCCTCGGTTTCCTTGGCCTCTTCATCGGGCCAGTCGCTGGCGATCGAGGGGCTGTCGACGACCGGCGCATCAGCGGCGCTGTCGTCCTTGGCATAGGAGTTCCACTGCTCGGCGAGGTCGGACTGGTCGTCGGCCTGGCTGGCTGCGGCCATGGCCGGGACGGATGCCTCCTCGATGGCATCCTCGGCATGGGCGATCCAGGTCTCCTTGCAGCGGGAACAGCGGACCGCCCGTCCGTTCGCCCCAAGGCTCGCGAGCTTGATGGCGTAGGATGTCATACAATGGGGGCAGACGATATGCATGGACGAGCCTTGATGCATGAACGAGGAGTTGACGGTGACCCGTCGCGGAGAACGGGGCGGCCTTTATGCTACAAGGCGACCGTTAACGAACCGGAAACCATAACGGCCGCAAAACCCGTTGATCGCCTGTGGCGGAGCGCAGCCGTGCGACCCGCGCCCCCTCTCGAACGGAGCTGAGCTTGGTTCGGTTCGAAAATGTCGGATTACGTTACGGTTTGGGGCCTGAGATCCTGCGCGATCTCAGCTTCCAGATCCAGGCGCATTCGTTCCAGTTCCTCACCGGCCCGTCCGGCGCCGGCAAGACCTCGCTGCTGCGCCTGTTGTTCCTGTCGCATCGGCCGACACGGGGCCTCGTCAATCTGTTCGGCCACGACATCTCGCAGCTCGGCAAGGACGAGATCGCCGATTTGCGCAAGCGCATCGGCATCGTGCTGCAGGATTTCCGTCTGCTCGATCACATGACGACTTACGAGAACGTCGCGCTGCCGTTCCGCGTCATGGGGCGCAGCGAGTCGAGCTATCGCAAGGAGGTGATCGACCTGTTGCGTTGGGTCGGGCTCGGCGAGCGCATGGACGCGCTGCCGCCGATCCTGTCGGGCGGTGAGAAGCAGCGCGCCGCGATCGCGCGCGCCGTGATCTCGCGGCCGCAGCTACTGCTCGCGGACGAGCCGACCGGCAGCGTCGATCCGACGCTTGGCCGCCGCCTGCTGCGGCTTTTCATCGAGCTCAACAAATCGGGCACCGCCGTCATCATCGCGACCCACGACATCGGCCTGATGGACCAGTACGAGGCACGGCGGCTCGTGCTGCACCAGGGACGGTTGCACGTTTATGAATAGGACCGACGAGCGCGGCGTGCTGGTCGATCTCGGACAGGAGCGTCCGCAGCTTCCGGCCAGGGCGCGCAACATGTCGCCGATCGTGCCGCGCGCCTCGATCCACGGCCGCGCGCTGGTCGCCGTCGTCGCCATCATGACCTTCCTGGCGTCGATGACCACGGGCGCGGTGCTGCTGGTCAGCGCCTCCGCCGCCGAATGGCAGTCGGACGTCGCGAGCGAGATCACCATTCAGGTTCGTCCGCAAGCGGGGCGCGATCTCGATCGTGACACCGCGGCGGTGACGGAGGCGATGCGCGCACTGGCCGGCATCGTCGAGGTCAAGCCGTTCAGCAGGGAGGAGAGCGGCAAGCTGCTTGAGCCCTGGCTCGGCACCGGGCTGTCGATGGACGATCTGCCGGTGCCGCGCATGATCATCGCGCGCGTGCAGCCCGGCACGCCGCTCGATCTCGGCGCCTTGCGCGCGCGCGTGACCCAGGTCGCCCCTAGCGCCAGCGTCGACGATCACCGCGCCTGGATCGAGCGGATGCGCTCGATGACCAATGCCACCGTGCTCGCAGGTCTCGGCATTCTCGCGCTCGTCATTATCGCCACCATCATCTCCGTCTCGTTCGCCACCCGCGGCGCCATGGCGGCGAACCGTCCGATCGTCGAGGTGCTGCATTTCGTCGGCGCAGGCGATCGCTACATCGCCAACCACTTCCTGCGCCATTTCCTCAGGCTGGGGCTGGAGGGCGGCGTGATCGGCGGCGGCGTCGCCATGCTGGTGTTCGGCTTCTCGGAGTCGATCGCCGGCTGGTTTTCCGGTACCCCCGTCGGCGACCAGTTCGCCGCGCTGCTCGGCACCTTCTCGCTGCGGCCGTCCGGCTACATCGTGCTGGCGGTCCAGGCCGTGCTGATCGGCGCCATCACCGCCGTGGCCGCGCGCCAGACGCTGTTTGCGACGCTGAACGATGTGGATTGAGGATTCTTCGCCTCTCCCCGCAAGCGGAGCGAGGGAGCCCACCATCGCGACGCGGGACTCCACTTCGTCTCAAAACGTCATAAAATCACCTCAGGGAAGGGATCACCGACACCACATGACCTCGCCGACCGACGATCGATCGCCGAACTTGCCGCGCGGCTGGCTGCGCGCGGCATTGGTGTCGACGATTGCATTCGCCTTCGTCGGCGCCGCGGCGGGTTTCATCGCGTTCCTGTCGCAATTGCGCGGCGCCGAGGTCGCGCCGGGGCGCAAGGCTGACGGCATCGTGGTGCTGACCGGCGGCTCCTCCCGGGTGTCCGATGCGATGGAACTGCTCGCGGCCGGCTATGGCAGGCGGCTGCTGATCTCCGGCGTGCACCCGACCTCCACGGCGAACGACATCTCCAGAACCTTGCCGGAGAACCAGTCCTTCATGACCTGTTGCGTCGATCTCGACCGCACCGCGCTCTCGACCCGCGGCAATGCGGCGGAGGCGCGACGCTGGGCCGAGAGGCGCCGTTTCCAATCGCTGATCGTGGTCACCTCGAACTATCACATGCCGCGCGCGCTGGTGGAGTTCTCGCATGCGATGCCACAGACGACGCTGATTCCGTTCGCGGTGGTCGGTGACAAATGGCGCGAGGAGCCATGGTGGACCTCGGCGTCCACCTTGCGGCTGCTGCTGTCGGAATATGTCAAGTACATCGCGGCCGAGATCAGGGTGCGGCTGGAGGATTTCGGGATTGACCTTTCGCCCGAGATGTCGGAGCAGCCTTCAAGTCAGCAGCCGAAGCGGCCCGCCACCGCCCAGGCAAATTGACAGCCCAATTGACAGGCAATTGATCGGACCGTCGATGTTCCTGATTTTCCTGCGCTCGCTGGTGTTCAACGTGCTGTTCTACGCCGTGCTGGTGTGCCTCGCGATCGTTGCGCTGCCGACCTTCGCATTGCCGCCGCGCGCCATGCTGACGGTCGCGGAATGGTGGGCCAAGGCGACGCTGGTCCTGATGCGCGTGGTCTGCAACATCAAGGTCGAATTCCGCGGTGAGGAGAAGATTCCGCAGGGGCCGCTGGTCATCGTGGCGAAGCACCAGTCGTTCTGGGAGACCTTCGTGCTGCCGGGCTTCTTCAATCGGCCGATCTTCATCCTCAAGCGTCAGTTGATGCAGATCCCCGTATTCGGCCAGTTCCTGGTCAAGACCGGAATGATTGCGATCGACCGCAATGCCGGGGTGAAGGCGCTGCTGGACATGACACGGCGAGCGCGCGATGCGGTTCGCAGCGGCAAGCAGCTGGTGATCTTTCCGGAAGGTACGCGCCGGGCGCCGGGCGCACCGCCCGACTACAAGACCGGCTTTGCGCAGATCTATTCGTCCTGCGGCGTGCCGTGCCTGCCGATCGCGCTCAACTCCGGCCTGTTCTGGCCCCGCCGCACCTTCATGCGCTATCCCGGCACGCTGGTGGTGGAGTTTCTCGATCCGCTGCCGCCGGGCCTGCCAAAGGACGAGTTTCTCTCCCGCGTGCAAACCGCCATCGAGGATGCGACCGGGCGCCTCGTCGAAGCGGGCCGAAAAGAGCAGGAGCAGTTGATTGGCTCGACGCCGAGCTATGCGCCGAGTGGCGGCTAGCGGTTGTCGCGGTCTTCGGCGGGCGACGGTGCGTGCAGCGAATGTGGATCACCATGCAGCATCAATGCGAGCTGATGCAGCTGCGTGTCGCGAAAACCTTCGGCCTCGATCGCCTTTACCGTGGCGGTCACGTAGTCGCGATTGGCGCCGGACTGACCATGGCCCTGGATCACATGACGATGCTGCTCGGTAAGCGAGAGACGGCCGGCATATTGAACATGGCCGCGGTCGACGACATAGGTGAGCGCGGAGACGCGCTGCCGGGCATCGTTCTCCAGCCACACCGAACGCATCACCTCGCGATAGACCGAAGTGACCTGCTCGCGCGCCCGCAAATAAGCGACGACCTCGGCGCGCTTCTTCTCGGCGACGCGGAAGGCGATGCCGCGGCAGGCACCGCCGCGGTCGAGCCCGAGCACCAGGCCCGGCTTCTCCGGCGTGCCGCGATGCACGAAGGAATAGACGCAGAGCGCGCGGTGCTCGCCGACCAGCCGCGCCGGGACGCGCTCCTCGAATGCGAAGCCCGGCCGCCACATCAGCGAGCCGTAGCCGAACACCCAGAGATCGCCGTTGGCTGTGGTGACGGAGGGAAGGGTGATTTCCGACATGTCGGGCACGGCTACCAGAACCGCGCCCTCAAGCGAAGCGAATTCTCCGTCTTTCGTCGCAGTCCGCCCTCGCTTACATTTGCCTGAATCTGGGGTCAAAGGGTCGCCGCATGTCCAATATGACCGTTGCCGCAGGCCGCCGCTCCCGTTGGGGCCTTTTCATCGCACCCGTCCTCGTCCTGATCCTCGCCGTGGCGTGGAGCTGCTTCTGGTTCTATGCGGCGTCGCAGGCCGAAGTCGCCGCCGACGCCTGGCGGGCGCAGGAGGCCAAGGCCGGCCGCATCTATGATTGCGCCAAGCGCTCGATCGCCGGCTTCCCGTTCCGCTTCGAGGTCCAGTGCTCCGGCGCCAGCGTCGCCCTGGTGTCGCAGAACGCGAGCAAGACGCCGTTCACGGCGAAGCTCGACAACATCCTGGTCGTCGCCCAGGTCTACGATCCCAAGCTCGTCATCGCCGAATTCTCCGCGCCGGCAACCCTGATCGACGGCGTCACGCAAAACACCTTCGTGGTGAACTGGAGCAAGGGTCGCAGCAGCGTGGTCGGTCTGCCCTCGGTGCCGGACCGCGCCTCCATCGTGTTCGACGATCCCAGCATCAATCGCGTTGATGGGTCGGTGCAGGTGCCGCTCGCGCGCGCCAAGCAAGTCGAACTGCACGGCCGCCTTGCGGACGGCTCGCCGGCCGATCATCCCGTGATCGAGACCGTGCTCCATGTCGCGCAAGGCAGCATCCAGGGCGTTCATCCCTTGCTCGCCGAGCCGTTCGAGGCGGACACGCGGGCCAAGATCACCGGCCTCTCCGATCTCACGCCAAAGCCCTGGCCGCAGCGCTTCCGCGAGATCCAGGCCGCCGGCGGTCACATCGAGATCGTGCAGTCGCGGATCCAGCAGGGCGAGATGATCGCGGTCGCGGCCGGCACGCTCGGCCTGTCGGCCAACGGCCGCCTCGACGGCGAATTGCAGATGACCGTGACCGGCCTCGAGCGCGTGATCCCGGCGCTCGGTATCGAGAAGATGCTGGAGGAGGGCGTGCCGCAGGCAACGCTCGATCGCGTCGCGCCCGGGGTGAAGTCGCAGGACCTCAACAATCTCTTCGGTGCGCTCGATCGCGCCGTGCCCGGCCTCGGCAAGGTCATCAAGCAGAACGCCAATGCGGGCGTCGCCGCCGGCATCAACTCCATCGGCACCGAGAGCACGCTGGAAGGCAAGAAGGCGCGCAGCTTCCCGTTGAAGTTCGTCGACGGCGCCGTGCTGCTCGGCCCGGTCAAGGTCGGTCAGATCCCGCCGTTGTATTGATTCCTGTAGCCCGGATGGAGCGGGGCGGAATCCGGGGTTCTTGATCGCGGCGGCGCTGTCCCGGATTACGCTGCGTTCCCTCCGGGCTACGGGCCTATGCCCTCACGCCTGCTTCCCCAGATCGTGATTGCATGCGCGGGAATGCGGGGCCTGCACCGCCGCTCTCTCTCCATGTCGGCCGCACGATGATGCGGGCCGCCAGGCAGGAGAGACTACCATGACAAAGTCCAAGCTGTTCGTTGCCGCGCTCGCCATCTCGGCCGGGTCCGCGACGCCGGCGCTCGCGCAGTGGCAGTGGCAGATGCAGGAGCCGGCTGCCTATGCCTCGATGTATCCGAACGGCGATCGCAGCCTCGCAAGTCCTGCGACGCGGGATACGATGGCGTTCGTTCCGTCACCGAAATCACCGCGTCCCACGGTGATGCGCGCGACCAAGGGCAAATAACCGCCGTCCATCGCTTGCCCGTCGCGAACGGGCCCGGCCATGCCCCCCGGCCGGGCCCCATGAACAGAACCTCGGAGAATAGCGACGCGATCGGCAAGGCCGCGCAAATATTCCGAACGAGACCGTCAGGAAAACGTGATGCAGAACATACGCCTCGCCGCGAATAACCGCAGCCGACGTCCAATCACTCCACACCAGGGAAGCATGCAGCTGCCGGAGACGGCAGGAGGAAACCAACCTGCTTCCCAACAGGAGGGAGGTTCAAGTGCGGATCATCACTTGCGGACTGATGCTGGGCATCGCGGCTGCTAATTCGGGCGCAGCGCGTGCCGACGACAATGTCGCAACCGAAATCCAGTTGTTGAAAGCCAAGCTGAAGGAACTGCAGCAACGGGTGGATTCGGAGGCACGCAAGACGCGCCAGGTTGAAGCGCAGGCGAAGGCGGCTCCGATGCCCGCGACCTACAAGGCGCTGCCCGTCGATCCCTGTGCGGCCGGCAAGGTCTGCTACAAGGGCATCACGCTGACATTCGGCGGCTGGGTCGATCTCACCGGCATCTACCGCTCGCGCAATCTCGCCTCCGACACCGGCTCCGTCTACAACTTCATCCCCTATCAGCAGAGCCGTAATTTCAACATTCCGGAAACGCGCTTTTCCGCGCGTCAGAGCCGCTTGTCGGTGCTGGCCGAAGGCAATGCGGGTGCTGATACGCACCTTGCCGGTTACGGCGAGATCGACTTCGAAGGCGCGGCGCAGACGGCGAGCTCGGTTGCGACCAACTCGTTCAATCCGCGCATGCGGCAGCTCAGCCTCGAGGTCGATCGCAGCGATCTCGGCCTTCACTTCCTTGCCGGGCAATCATGGTCGCTGAACGCGCCGAGCAAGATGGGCATTGATCCGCGCGGCGTCGATGCGCCCGGCGTGATCGATTTCGAATCCGTTCCGGGATTCCTGGCGGCGCGCCAACCAGGCCTGCGCGTCTGGCAGGACATCGGACCTGAATTCAAGCTCGCCGCATCGATCGAGAATGCCCAGACCGCATTCTTCGGCGGCAACGTGCCGGCCGTCGGCACGCCCGCGGTCGGTCCGCAAGGCGTGCTCAATCCGAACCTCCAGGTCAATCTGACTGGGCCGGGCGGCAGCTTCTTCAACAACCTCAACAATGTCAGCCTGAACCAGGTGCCCGACGTCACGGTGAAGGCGGCATGGGATCCGCGGCTCGGCCCTTACAAGCTGCATGTCGAGGCCTGGGCGCTCTATCGCCAACTGTTCGACCGCTTCAACGACGCCAACCATACTTACGACACCGGCAGCTTCGGCGGCCACGTCTATGCCGAGCTGATTCCGAAAACCCTCGATCTGCAGCTCTACGGCTCGCACGGCGTGCTTGGCCGCTTCACGGCGACGCCATTCCCCGACGCCGCGGTGGCGCAGGACGGCACGCTGCTGCCGCTGACCATCACGGCGGCGGCTGTCGGCCTGATCTGGCACGCGACGCCGAGTCTCGACCTCTACAGCTACGCCGGTCTGGAGAAAGCCAAGGCGAATTTCGCTGATGTCGGCACGGTGCCGTTCGGCTACGGCAATCCGCTCTACAACAACACCGGCTGCGGCATCGAGAGCTCGCCGGCCGGGACCTGCAACGGCAACACCAGGGAGGTTCGCCAGATCACGGCCGGACTCTACGACACCATCTACCAGGGCAATTACGGCACGCTCAAAGCCGGCGTGCAGTATTCCCACACGCAGCGGTTCGCGTTTGCCGGGGTCGGTGGTGCGCCGAAGACGGACGACAACGTCGTCATGACGCAGATCCGGTACTACCCGTTCTAGTCATGAAGCGCGTGCGGCGAAGCGAGGGCGACGATTGTCTGACGGGCTTCTGATCCTTCGGCTCGCGCAGATCATCGCCCGGCTTGGCCTTGCCATGACGGGCGCGGCAGGCGCGACCTTCGTCGCGGCGCTCTTGATGCGTGTCGATCTGTTCTGGTTCGACACGGTCGAATTCACGGCCGCGCTCATCGTGCTCGGCATGGCCGGCGCCTATCTCGGGATCGACATCCCGCGCTGGCCGCCGCTGCAGGAGCGCACCCTGCACCGCTCGGCTGCGCTCGACCTCGTCAGCGCGGCAGGGACTTTCTTTGCGGCCGGGGCAGGGCTGCTCGCGCTCTATACGTTCGTGTTCGACGAAGCCGCCGATGGCGGCTGGAACCTGGCGCTCGGATTCTCCTGGGCGCTCGGCGTCTGCATGCAGGTCGGCGCCGGTCTGGTCGGCCGCTTGTTCAAGACCGGCGCGGACAGCCGCTACTGAGGCGGCTTCCTGCCGAGCTGGCCATGCTGCCGGCCGAAATCCGCAGCGGCCGAATCCTGGCCGATCTCGACGATGCCGCGGCGGATGGCGCGGGTGCGGGTGAAGTGGTCGAACAGCGCTTCCCCATCGCCGCGGCGGATCGCGCGGGTGAGCTTTGCCAGATCCTCGGTGAAGGTGCCGAGCATCTCCAGCACCGCCTCCTTGTTGGCGAGGAAGACGTCGCGCCACATCGTCGGATCGGAGGCGGCGATGCGGGTGAAATCGCGAAAGCCACCGGCCGAGAACTTGATCACTTCTGATTCCGTCACCTGCGCCAGCTCGTCGGCAGTGCCGACGATGGTGTAGGCGATCAGATGCGGCAGATGGCTGGTGATGGCGAGCACGAGATCATGATGATCCGGCGTCATCACTTCGACCTTGGCGCCCATCGCCGCCCAGAACGCGCGCAGGCGATCGGTGGCGGTCGCATCGACGCCTTCGGGCGGGGTGAGGATGCACCAGCGGTTGATGAAGAGCTCGGCGAAGCCTGAATCCGGTCCCGAATGCTCGGTGCCGGCGACGGGATGCGCCGGCACGAAATGAACGCTCTTCGGCAGATGCGGCGCCATGTCCCTGACGATCGCGCCCTTCACCGAGCCGACGTCGGAAATGATTGCACCGGGCTTCAGATGCGCGGCGATCTCCTGCGCCACCGGCCCGCAGGCGCCGACGGGAATGCAGAGGATGACGAGATCGGCATCCTTCACCGCTTCCGCATTGGTCGCCACGACCTGGTCGACGATGCCGAGCTCCATCACCCGCGCGCGCGTCTTCTCCGAGCGCGCGGTGGTGACGATCTCGCCGGCCAGGCCCTGGAGCTTCGCAGCGCGCGCGATCGAGCCGCCGATCAGGCCGAAGCCGATCAGCGCGACGCGCTGGAAGTGCGGCTGCGCGCTCACTTGCCGGCCATGAAGTCGCGCAGGCCATCGACCACGAGGCGGTTGGCCTCCTCGGTGCCGATGGTCATGCGCAGCGAGTGCGGCAGGCCGTAATTCTTCAGCGCGCGCAGCACCAGGCCGCGCTTGGTGAGAAAAGCGTCGGCGTCGTCTGCGGTCTTGCCCTTCTCGGTCGGGAAGTGGATCAGCACGAAATTGGCGACGCTCGGCGTCACCTTCAATCCGAGCTTGGTGATCTCCTCGGTCAGCCAGTTGCGCCAGGTCTCGGTGAACTGCTTCGACATCGCCTGATGCGCGGTGTCCTCGATCGCGGCGACCGCGGCATACATCGCCGGCGTCGACACGTTGAAGGGACCGCGGATGCGGTTGACGGCGTCGATGATGTGCTCCGGCCCGAACATCCAGCCGATGCGCAGCGCGGCGAGGCCGTGGATCTTGGAGAAGGTGTGCGTCACCACCGTGTTCTCGGTAGTGGCGACCAGCTCGATCCCCATTTCATAGTCGTTACGGGAAACGTAGTCGGAATAGGCGGCGTCCAGCACCAGCAGCACGTGCGAGGGCAGGCCGGCGCGCAGCCGCTTGACCTCGTCGAACGGCACATAGGTGCCGGTCGGGTTGTTGGGGTTGGCGAGCCAGACAAGCTTGGTCTTCGGCGTCACGGCTTTCAGGATGGCGTCGACGTCACAGGTGAGGTTCTTCTCCTGCGCGACGACATTCTTGGCGCCGACCGCCATGGTCGCGATCGGGTAGACCAGGAAGCCGTGCGTGGTGGAGATCGCCTCGTCGCCGTGGCTGAGGTAGGTGTGGGCGAGCAGATTGAGGATTTCGTCCGAGCCGGCGCCGCAGATGATGCGGTTGGGGTCGAGCCCGAACGAACGGCCGATCGCCTCGCGCAGCACGCGCGAGGTGCCTTCCGGATAGTCTTCCAGATGGTCCGCCACGCGCTTGAAGGCTTCGATCGCCTTGGGCGAGGGCCCGAACGGCGTCTCGTTGGCGGAGAGCTTGAATACCTTGCGGCCCGGCTCGGCGACCGGGCTCTTGCCGGGCGTGTAGGGCGCAATATCGAGAATGCCGGGATTCGGCACGGGGCGGGACATCTTGAACTCCGAAAATGGCGGGGCGGGCGCGCGGTTTACGATTTCGCCCCGGTCGGGGGCACCGTATAGCGCGTTGCGTGGCTGCCGACGAGGGCCACAGAGCGCACCGAGGCCCCCGCCTCGATCAGGGCAGCCCTGATTTTGTCGATGCTGGTCGCGCTCGTGACCGAGACCAGCAGTGCCGCGCCGTCGAAGGCGGTGTCCGGCACGGCCACGATCTCGGCGAGCGGCGACAGAGCGCGCGCGACCTCGGCGTTCCAGCCGGACACGCGGACGCTGAAGGTCTCGACCTCGGTCACCAAAGCGCTGTCGGCGACGCGCGAGATCGCGAACACCGGCAGTGCGGCCGGATGGTCGGCACGCTCGATGAAGGGCATTCGCGCGATGATTTTCGGCGCGCCGACCGCTTCCAGCTCCAGCCACCACGGCGTGCGGCTCGAGGTGGCCGAGACCATTGCCAGATCGCCCTTGGATTTCGCCACCGCCTCGACCGCGGCCTGCGCGCTGAAATGGGCGACGTAAGGCACCGTGAAGCCGAAATGGAAGCGCACGGAATCGCGCATCGCCGCCTCGCTGGCCGAGATGTCGGCATGCACGGAGAACGGCGCCTGCACGTAGGTGAACGTCGAGATGATGACGCGCCAGATGCTCTCGACCGTGTCGAGCGGCAGGATGCCGCGATGACGCTGCACGAGCTCGCGCATCATGGCGGCCTCGCGCGCCGGGCGGAACGCGGAGCCGACCTCCTGGGTCTGCTTCACCTGGATCAGGCGGTCGATGATGTCGCCGCGCTGCATCAGCAGGCGATGCATGCCCTCGTCGATCGCGTCGATCTCCTTGCGCAGTTCCTGCAGCGATGGTGGCGCGGGCGGGCGTTGGGACATATCTGGCTGTCGATCGTTCCGATTGGGGGATGCTCTGATTAGGCAGTCAGGGCGGCGAAAGCAAAGAGAAATGACGGCCTTTTCGGCCCTCGGCCTGGAGGGCAAATCCGGTCGATCCGGCTCGCGGCTTGACGAAAACCGCCTAAGCCGGTAGATTTTACCTGTTCCGTGGTCATTTGAGCCGGCCGGCTTGCAGCCACGTTAAAAAACTCGCTAAACAGGCCGGGGACGCTTCGATCCCGGCCGAACCTATCGTTCAGGCCGGGTTTTTCATGGCCTGATGTCACTGCGGTCTCAAGTCTGATCGCAAATGAGGTCGATGGTCAGATGGGTGGCGTCAAGTCGATTCCGAGTCCGGCGATCAGCACCGATGAGCGGTCGCACGAGGTGGATCATCCGAGTTCGCAGGTCGCGCATTTCGGCACCGAGCAGCCGCTGCGGCTCGATTGCGGCGTCGATCTCACCCCGTTCCAGATCGCCTACCAGACCTATGGCGAGCTCAACGCCGATCGCTCCAACGCGGTCCTGATCTGCCATGCGCTGACCGGCGACCAGCATGTCGCCAATGTGCATCCCGTCACCGGCAAGCCCGGCTGGTGGGAGACGCTGGTCGGCCCCGGCCGTCCCATCGATCCCAAGAACTACTTCATCATCTGCTCCAACGTGATCGGCGGCTGCATGGGCTCGACCGGGCCGGCTTCGATCAATCCCGCCACCGGCAAGGTCTGGGGCCTGGATTTCCCTGTCATCACCATTCCCGACATGGTGCGCGCACAGGCGATGCTGATCGACCGGCTGGGCATCGACACGCTGTTCGCGGTGGTCGGCGGCTCGATGGGCGGCATGCAGGTGCTGCAATGGACCGCGGCCTATCCTGCGCGCGTCTACTCCGCGCTGGCGATCGCCTGCGCGACGCGGCACTCGGCGCAGAACATCGCCTTCCACGAGCTCGGCCGCCAGGCCGTGATGGCCGATCCCGATTGGCACGGCGGCGGCTATGCCGATCAGGGCATCCATCCGCATCGCGGGCTCGCGGTGGCGCGGATGGCGGCGCACATCACCTATCTCTCGGACGCGGCGCTGCATCGCAAGTTCGGTCGGCGCATGCAGGACCGCGAGCTGCCGACCTTCTCGTTCGACGCCGATTTCCAGGTCGAGTCCTATCTGCGCTACCAGGGCTCCTCCTTCGTCGAGCGCTTCGACGCCAATTCCTATCTCTACCTGACGCGCGCGATGGACTATTTCGACATCGCCGCCGACCATGGCGGCGTGCTGGCGAAGGCGTTCGCCGATATCAAGACCCGCTTCTGCGTGGTTTCGTTCACCAGCGACTGGCTGTTTCCGACCTCGGAATCGCGCGCACTGGTGCACGCGCTGAACGCATCGAGCGCGCGGGTATCGTTCGCCGAGATCGAGACCGATCGCGGGCATGACGCCTTCCTGCTCGACGTGCCCGAATTCTTCGACATCTCCCGCGCCTTCCTGCAATCGGCAGGCAAGGCGCGCGGGCTCACAGCCAAGGACGGCTAGCGATGTCTGTACAAGAAGTGCTGCCGCTGAGCGGCGTGACGACAAGATCGTCCGGTGAGTATCGCGCCGACCATGTCCTGGTCGCCGACATGGTCAAGCCGGGCTCGAAAGTGCTCGACGTCGGCTGCGGCGAGGGCGATCTGCTCCAACTGCTCGAGACCCGCGGCATCGACGGCCGCGGCATCGAGCTGTCGCGCGAGGGCGTCAACCGCTGCGTCGCCAAGGGCCTTGCGGTGGTGCAGGGCGATGCCGACACCGACCTCATCAACTATCCCGACGACGCCTTCGACTACGTGATCCTGTCGCAGACGCTGCAGGCAACGCGGCAGCCGCGGGTGGTGCTGGAAAACCTGCTGCGCATCGGCCGCCGCGCCATCGTCTCGTTCCCGAATTTCGGCTTCTGGAAGATGCGGCTGCAGCTCCTGATCGGCGGCCACATGCCGCGCACGGAGAACCTGCCGGCGACCTGGTACGATACCGCCAACATCCATTTCTGCACCATCAAGGATTTCGTGCAGCTCTGCGACGAGATCAACGTCAAGATGGAGCGCTCGGTCGCGCTCGATCTCTACGGCCGCCCCGTGCCGCTGAACCTGCCCTGGTGGGTGTGGAACATGTTCGGCGAGCAGGCGGTGTTTCTTCTTAGCCGCGGCGGTGGGAAGTAGTTTCCAGTAGCCCGGATGGAGCGGAGCGCAATCCGGGGCAGGTCGTGCCGCACTCGAGAATCCCGGATTACGCTTCCGCTCCATCCGGGCCACGAGACGGAGCGTTTGGCAGCGCCTTCGCCTAATGCGCCGCCACCGACCGCAGATCGCGCACCGGCCAGCGGCCGGCTTCCACCAGCGTGACGAACCGCTCTACCGCCTCGTTGAACAGCGCAGGCTCTTCGAGATTGAGCACGTGGCCGGACTTCGGAAACATCGCGAGGCCCGCGGCCGGCAGATGCTTCTTCAGGAACAGGCTCGGACCGATACACGGATCGTCTTCGTCGCCACAGATGATCAGCGCCGGCGTCGTCGCCTTCGCGATCGCGTCGGTCATCGTAAAGATCGAGGGACGGCCGCCCTGGAAGCCGCGCATCGTGCGCGCCGAACCCTTGGCGTCGTGCCGCGCCAGCGCGGCGTAGAAATCGGCGTGGCCGCGCGGGTCCTTCACCAGGAAGGGAATCCGGCTCGGCGCCTCGCGCGTGACCTTTGCGACTTCCACCGAGCCCAGCGTCTCGAACTGCTCGGCGTTGGCACGGCATTGCTTGCGCCAGGCATCGAGGTTCTCGATCTCGGAGCCGGAGCCGACGCCGGCCAGCGTCATCGACAGCGCGCGCTGCGGCGCGTTCAATCCGATCTGCAGAGACGAATAGGCGCCCATCGAAAGCCCGACGAGATGCGCGCGCGCGATCCCGAGATGATCGAGCACCGCGAGCGCGTCGGTGTAGAAATGCGTGTAGCTGTAGACCTCGCCCTCGGGCACGTCCGACGGTGTATAGCCGCGCGCCGAATAGGTGATGCAGCGGTGGCCGCGCGAGAAGTAGCGCATCTGCGGCTCCCAATTGGTGTAGTCGGCCGCGAATTCGTGCAGAAAAAGTATCGGCGTTCCCTGGCCCGCCTCTTCGAAATAGATGCGGACGTTATCCTTGGTCGTGGCGTGGGGCATTAACCGTTTCCCTCTCTTCAAGCCGCTTTTGCAGGATCGCAGTTAATGCTGTTGTCCGCAATGCGGCAGCATTGAAGCAGTGTCGGCGCAAAATCATCGCAGCTATTCGCAGGCAGCCCGCGTCTTTTTCTCGCCACATCCGGCGGCTTAACGGCCAGACGGATGTCGGCGCTTGCACGGGCCGATCGGAAGTGGGGGTGTCAACGAAGGATGAAGAATGGTTGAGTTGTTTGCGTCCCGCCTGTCGCGTTGTGTTGTCGCGCTGGCGATTTTCCTTGCGGCGGTTGCCGCGTTCGTTTCTCCGGCCTCAGCGCGGCCTCATCATCGTCATAGCGCAGAACGGCACGCTTACGTGCACCACACCAGACATCATCATTACCGGCATCATGCACGCAGCTCGCGCTTCGAGCGCAGCGCGGCGCAGTTGCAGGCGAGCGGTTTCGGCAACACGTTTGCCAGCTATGATCCGAACACCAATAGCCCCGGCGTCGCCATGAGCGGCAATGGTGGAACGATCATCACCGGCGGCGGTCGAATGGTCACGCGTGCAAGCCGTCGAGCGGCGCTGAGCGCGAGCGGCGGCATGGCGAGTGAGGCCACGAGCAGTGGTGGCTTCGGCGGCGGCTCCCTGGTGTCGGAAGCGCGCCGTTACGTCGGCGGCAATCCGACCGGGCGCGGCAGCCTGTGGTGCGCGCGCTTCATGAACATGGTGCTGGAGAAGACCGGTCATCGCGGCACCGGCTCGGACATGGCGAACTCCTTCGCCCATTACGGCACGCGCGTCTCCGGTCCGCAGGTCGGCGCCATCGCGGTGATGTCGCGCGGCCGCCGCGGCGGCCATGTCGGCATCATCACGGGCATCGACGCGCAGGGCAATCCGATCATGATCTCCGGCAATAACGGCAACCGCGTCCGCGAAGCGCCGGTCTCGCGCGGCCGCATCTATGCCTATGTGATGCCGAATTGAGAAAGGTGCCGTGGGGTGGATCAGCGAAGCGCAATCCACCAACTTCGCTCGGTGATCGACGAAGCATGGTGGATTACGCTAAGCGACTGCACTTCGCGCAGCCGCTCAGCTAATCCACCCTACGGCCGCGGCGTCGGCTCACAGCAGCTTCGGCTCTTCCACCGCGACCGCATCGCCCACACCGATCTCGCCGCCTTCGATCACCTCGGCATAGATGCCGCAGTCCATGTGGCCGAGATGGCGCGACAGCGTGGGCGGGATTTCGAGATCGCGCTGCGCCGTCACCGGGTCCACATTGGTGGCAGGGCAGCGGACGATGCGCTTGACCACCTTCAGCCGGGCCTGCCCGACCGCGAGCGTCTGGCCGACGAGATCGAGTTCCGACCAGGCCGCCCAGCCCTTGACGTAGAGATTGGCGCGGAAGCGCAGCGGATGCACGGCAGTGCCGCCCAGCATGGCCTCGAGGGCGTGGACGCTGTTCAGATTGATGATGGACACGACCTTGCGGGCGACGTCGGAGAAGCTGTGGTCACGGCCGGATAGCAGCTTTGGCGGTCCCTTCAGCTCCGGCTGAAAATTCTCCGCGAAATAGCGCTCGATGGCGGTGCGCCCGGCCGCGGTTTCAAGGTCGCCGCTGGCGACGATTTGGCCGTCCTTTCGGATGGTCAACACATTGGTGGCGTCGTCGAAACGACTGTCGAGTTCCGCCAGCCGTTCATTGCGCGCGAGCATCAGAAATTGGATTTTCGGCTTCCATGCGGGCGCTTCCGGATCGAACCCGCTCGGGCCGTTCTCGATGGCGTAGCGGCGGTCGGCGGGTAGGGTCTGACCGACCCGCAAAGGGGCGCGCGGCAGGCGTTCCGGCGTCAGGCCCTTGATGGGGTAGCGGTAGAGGCCGGTGATCTCGGCAAAGCGGCTGGCTGTCATGCCGTTACTTAAGGGATTCGGCCGGCCGGAGCCAAGCCCGCCCGCCCGCGCACGAAATTGTGAAGGCGCCTCTTTCGCATCCGCGACTTGCTTCCCACATCTGCGTCAGGCCGGCGCAATGTCGGCAAAATACGACCGTTACCGGTTGAGAAACGTCAATGCGGTAATCGGAAACCCAATGAAGATGCCGTTTGGGGTGCCTTAGGGGCCCCAAGGGCAGGCCGAGGGACAGAAAAGATGAATATCGAAAAATATACCGAACGCTCCAGGGGCTTCATCCAGTCCGCGCAGTCGCTCGCGATGCGCGAGGGGCACCAGCAGTTTTCAACCCTGCACCTCCTCAAGGTGCTTCTCGACGACAGCGAGGGGCTGGCCGGCGGTCTGATCGACCGCGCCGGCGGCAATTCCCGCGCAATCCTGAAGGCGACCGAGGACGCCCTCGGCAAGGTGCCGAAGGTCAGCGGCGGCGGCGCCGGACAGATCTATCTGGCGCCCGAGCTCGCCCGCACCTTCGATGCCGCCGAAAAGGCCGGTGAGAAGGCTGGCGACAGCTTCGTCACCGTCGAGCGGCTTCTGCTCGGGCTGACGCTGGAGAAGTCCAGCGAGGCCGGGACGATCCTGAACAAGGGCGGCGTCACCCCGCAAAACCTCAACGCGGCGATCGAGGCCCTGCGCAAGGGCCGCACCGCCGACAGCGCGACCGCCGAGAACGCGTACGACGCGCTGAAGAAATATGCCCGCGACCTGACCCAGGCCGCGCGCGACGGCAAGCTCGATCCGGTCATCGGCCGCGACGAGGAGATCCGCCGCACCATCCAGGTGCTGTCGCGCCGGACCAAGAACAATCCCGTCCTGATCGGTGAGCCCGGCGTCGGCAAGACCGCCATCGCCGAAGGCCTCGCGCTGCGCATCGTCAACGGTGACGTGCCGGAGAGCCTGAAGGACAAGAAGCTGCTGTCGCTGGACCTCGGCGCGCTGATTGCCGGCGCAAAATATCGCGGTGAGTTCGAGGAGCGGCTGAAGGCCGTGCTCCAGGAGGTCACCGGCAGCGAAGGCACCTTCATCCTGTTCATCGACGAGATGCACACGCTGATCGGCGCCGGCAAGGGCGACGGCGCGATGGACGCCTCCAATTTGCTGAAGCCGGCGCTCGCCCGCGGCGAGCTGCACTGCATCGGCGCGACCACGCTCGACGAGTATCAGAAGCATGTCGAGAAGGACGCCGCCCTGGCGCGGCGTTTCCAGCCGATCTTCGTCAGCGAGCCCTCGGTCGAGGACACCATCTCGATCCTGCGCGGTCTCAAGGACAAGTACGAGCAGCACCATGGCGTGCGGATCACCGATTCCGCGCTCGTGGCCGCCACGACGCTGTCCAACCGCTACATCACCGACCGCTTCCTGCCCGACAAGGCGATCGACCTGATGGACGAAGCCGCGGCGCGGCTCAAGATGCAGGTCGATTCCAAGCCGGAAGAGCTGGATTCGCTCGACCGCGAGATCATCCGGCTCAAGATCGAGCAGGAGGCGCTGAAGAAGGAAAGCGATCCCGGCTCCAAGTCCCGGCTCCAGACCCTGGAGAAGGACCTCGCCGAGCTCGAGGAGAAATCTGCGGCGCTGACGGCGCGCTGGAGCGCGGAGAAGAACAAGCTCTCCGATGCCCAGAAGCTGAAGGCCGAACTCGACGGCTTGCGTGTCGAGCTTGCCAATGCGCAGCGGCGCGGCGAATTCCAGAAGGCCGGCGAGCTGGCCTATGGCCGGATCCCCGAGCTGGAGAAGCAGCTTGCGGATATCGAGGCGCGCGAAGGCTCCGGCGAGATGATGGAGGAGGCGGTCACCGCCAACCATATCGCGCAGGTGGTCTCGCGATGGACGGGCGTGCCCGTCGACAAGATGCTGGAGGGCGAGAAGGAAAAGCTCCTGAAGATGGAGGAGCAGCTGGGACAGCGTGTCGTCGGCCAGGCCGAGGCCGTGCGTGCGGTCGCGACCGCCGTGCGCCGCTCGCGCGCAGGCCTGCAGGACCCGCATCGCCCCACCGGCTCGTTCATGTTCTTAGGGCCGACCGGCGTCGGCAAGACCGAACTGACCAAGGCGCTCGCTGAGTACCTCTTCAACGACGAGACCGCGATGGTCCGCCTCGACATGTCCGAATACATGGAGAAGCACTCGGTCTCGCGGCTGATCGGCGCGCCTCCGGGCTATGTCGGCTATGACGAGGGCGGCGCGCTCACCGAAGCGGTGCGGCGCCGGCCTTACCAGGTCGTGCTGTTCGACGAGATCGAGAAGGCGCATCCTGACGTCTTCAACGTCCTGTTGCAGGTGCTCGACGACGGCCGCCTGACCGACGGCCAGGGCCGCACCGTCGACTTCCGCAACACGCTGATCATCATGACTTCGAACCTCGGCTCGGAATTCCTGGTGAACCAGCCGGAGGGCGAGGACACCTCGGCCGTGCGCGAGCAGGTGATGGGAATGGTGCGCGGGCATTTCCGCCCCGAATTCCTCAACCGCGTCGACGAGATCATCCTGTTCCACCGCCTGCAGCGCAGCGAGATGGGCCGGATCGTCGAGATCCAGTTCGCACGGCTGCAGAAGCTTTTGACCGATCGCAAGATCGTGTTGACGCTCGATGCAGCCGGCCGCGACTGGCTGGCCGCGAAGGGATGGGATCCCGCCTACGGCGCAAGGCCGCTGAAGCGCGTGATCCAGCGTCACGTCCAGGATCCGCTCGCCGAGATGATCCTGGCCGGCGACGTCAGGGATGGCGAGAGCGTCGCGATCTCGTCCGAAGGCAACGTGCTGACCTTCAACGGCAAGGCGCCACAGACCGCCGAGATTGCGCAGTTCGAGGCGCCGCCGGCGAAGCGCAAGCTGAACTGAGCGCGGCTGTTCGAAGCCTGAAACGACAAACCGCCCCGGAGAGGTCAGCCTCCCCGGGGCGATTTTTTGCGGGTGGCTCGTTCGCTGATTGTGGATGCGGAGCGCCGCTCGCCGGGGCGCGCGAGCTTCGCAGTGCACTCTCCCCGGCATATGCACGCCATCTACAATTTTGACGCACCGCACGCAAAGGAAGTGTTGTGCAAATGAAACACGGCAAGCGCTTTAGCGCTCTGGCTGTGCGAATCTTCTCGAACAACTCGTCACATCGTCGCCACAATCCCTAACGGGGAGTTAAGGGGGCGTGTGATGCGTAGCGTGGCGGCGTTGCGTCGACGGTATGTGGCTGTGGCCGCCTTTGTGTTGGCCGGCCTAATCCTGTCAGGTTGCGAAACCTTCCGGGGAAGGCCCGATCGAATTTACACAGTCGCGGAAGAGGTGGCGAACGCACGAGAGGCGCTGCCAGGTATCGCAACCAGCTACGAGTTCGCGAGCACCGACAACGATCGGATGTTCTACCGCAACGAGTACATCGCTCGCCGAATGTACATCATCGACGCTGAATTCACCGAGTTCGAGACCGCGCTGACGAGGGAACGGGGCGAGTTTGGCTTCACGACGGCATTGGTTACGCAGGGTTTGACGACGGCCGGAGCGGTGTTCACACCGGTAAACACCGTGCGAACGCTGAGCGCGCTCGCGGGCGGTGTAAATGCGAGCAGGGGCTTCTATGATTCAGAGTTGCTTGTAAACAAGACGATCCAGATCGTGCAGGCCCAGATGGAAGCAAAGCGCGACATCGTCGCCGCGCGCATCTTCAGGAAGGTTGATTTTCCGCCCCGCACTTACCCACTCTCGGCCGCACTGCATGATCTCGAAGATTATTATCGTGCAGGGACGCTCACCGCAGGTTTGATCAAGGCTGCAGCCGAAGCCGGAGAGGCGGCGAAAGACGCTTCGCTTCAAAAGGAAGCCGCCATGATCGTCCAGGGCGGCGCGTACCAGCCAAAAGAGGTTACGACGAAACTGGTACTGGCCTATCTGAACGTTGCGGATAAGGACCTCAAAGCGAAGCGGTTTAACGACATGAGCACTTGTCTGTTCAATGCGAACTTCAAGACCATTGGTGGCGGTAAGCCGAATCCATACAGCTATGCTATCGGCCAAAACAACTTGACCGCTAGAAGCAAGATGATCGCGTGTGCTCACAATAACGGAGACCCTATGCAATAGGGCAGATCGGACTTCGGATACATCAAGTCACAAGGAGTTGCGGGATGTCTGAAACCACGACGTTGGTCGACATTGAGTCCAAGGAGGACGCGAAAGTCCTGATCGAGATCTTCTTGGGGCACGACAAGACGACCAAGATCGAGATTAAGAAAGACGTTATCGGCTATAAGGGCCAATTCACCGTTCAAGATCCAGCGCACGAGGCGGTCGCCTAGATCGCCGTCGATTTTCTAGATCGTGGAGTGCAAGCAAGCGGGAATTTCAGTCATCACAGGAGGGCAATCGTGGTCGCGCCGAAGAAGGACCTATCCGCAGAAGATGCTCAAAAGGAAGCTTTCGCTGCACTCGACAAGGATGACACGATCAAGGTCACTTTGGAGAAGCAGGACGACGGAAAGTGGACGTTATCAGTTGAGCCGTGAGTCCGGTCCGGCTGTCGTGCATGCGAAAGCCGTCGTGTCCCGGCGGCGCCTCTCATAAATTGCTGGCACCGACAAACTGCTAACACCGATTGTCACCGGACCGCCGGCGGATGGTCCGCCTGCAACCATGCAGACGGCACGGCACTGCCCGTCCAGGGTGGCTTCGCGCAATTGTGGCGGCCGAGTAGTGTTACTTCGCCAACCTCCAGCGTAGGCCAAAAAGAACGAGCCGCGGCCAGCTCGCCAAGTCCAGTCGCCGATAGATGCGCGCCGGGACCTATTTTTTCGCGACCTTGTAGATCGCATTCTCCACGTCCGACGAGAAATAGATCACGCCGCTCGTCCCGACCGCCACACCGGTCGGAATATTGGTCGGCAATCCGCCGGGCGCGCCCGGCATCCCGATCGGAAGATTGGCAGCGATCTCCGTCACCGTGCCGCTCTCCGGTGCAATCGCGATCAGCCGCTTGGCGCCGACTTCCGCCACGATCAGCGTGCCGTCGCCAGCGCGCGCGATGCCCTCCGGCATTTTCAGTTCCTTGGCGATCACGGTCTTTTCGCCGTTGCTGTCGATCCGGGAGACGTTGCCTGCAAAGGCTTCGGTCACATAGACCTCGTCGGTCTTGCCACGGACGAGCCCGACCGGGCCCTCGAGGTCGCCAATCAGGGTGGTGCGGTCCTTGCCGTGCTCGCCGCTCACCTTGACCAGCGATTTGGTGCCGAGCTCGGCCACCAGAATGGTGCCGTCAGCGAGCACGATCGCATCGTGCGGCGCCTTGAAGCCGTGCAGCATGTCGCGCGTCGCGCCGGTCTTGGCGTCGATCACCTGCACGGTGCCGGTAAACCAGCTCGACAGCACCACGTCGTTGCCCCTCGCCGTCGCGCTCATCGGATATTCGAGCGTGGTGCCGGCGGCGTGCATGCGCGCCTTCTCGGTGACCTCGCCGGTCGCGCCATCCACCGTGCGATAGGCGAACACGTCGGCGATGTGGATCGTATCCTTGCCGTTCTCGCTGGTGACACCGATGCCGCCCGGCAGCGCGAGCTTGCCGATGATGATCTGCTTGGCCTGGCCGGTCGCCGGATCGACCTCCTGGATGCCGTTGTCGGCCATGTTGGAGACGTAGATGCGGTCCTTGTCGTCGATGGCGAGATTGTCCAGCGACGGCTTCAATTGCGCGACCATGGTCTTGGCGCCCGATTTGGGATCGACCCGGACCAACTGGCCGAGCGCGGTGTCGACCACGAAGAGATTGCCCTTGGAATCGAAGTTCACCGCGGCCGGGACCTTGAAGCCGTCGGCGACGACAGTCAGCTCGGCCTTGTCGACGTCGACCCGTGCGACCTGGCCCTTGAACCAGAGCGGACCGTAGAGCTTGTCGTCGGAGCCGAACTCGAAGCCGTTGAGGCCGCCCATCTTTTCCATGATCTGGCGCGGCGGCTTCACGCCCTCGACGTCGATCTCATAGAGCGTGTCGCCGAGGAAAACGGTGGTGGCATAGAGCCGGCCGTCCTTGCGGAAGGCGAGCGAGTTGATGCCGGGAAGGCCGGATGCGAGCTTCTTGATCGGGCCGTCGCCCTTGCGCGCATAGAGATCGCCGGCGAGGAATCCGGTCCAGGCCATGGTGCCGTCGGGCGCAAACGCGATGTCGTCGGCCATCCCCACGGGAGAAGGGATTGCAACCTTGGCGGTACCGCTGGAGATGTCGACCTCGTAGAGCGCCGCGCCGGCGACGCTGCCGGCGAACAGACGGCCGGCCTTGTCGATGCCGAGCCCGTGTACGCCATGGAATGCGGAGCCGGGAACGAGTTTTGTCACGTCCCAACCGTCGGCGGAAGCGCTCGACGTGGCGAAAAGCGCAGCGATAAAGGCTGCGCAGGCGAGCCTGTTCTTCATGGCGAGACCTCCCGTTTTTTGGAAAGTATTCGCTCCTCACGCCGCTTTGGCAAACGAAACTTGACGTTGTGAGCGACGCCGCAAAGCTGCCTGGTTCGGCAACGTCGAAATTCGGATTGTGTGGGAGATGTCCGGCCGATATCGATTGATTGCCGGTCGCCGACTTACCGGTTGGTGACCTGCAGCGGGCCGCCGGTCGCATCCGACATGCGGGCGATGGCGCCGCCGCGACCGCTCATCATGCCCTCGAGCCGGTCGCGCTCCTTCTCGAAGCTTGCCAGCATCGGGCCTTCGAGCGAGCGGCCGCGCGGCAGCTTCACGCGCATCGGGTCGACGAAGCGGCCGTTGACCAGGATCTCGTAGTGGACGTGGGGGCCGGTCGACTGGCCGGTCGAACCGACGAAGCCGATCACCTGGCCCTGGCGCACCTTCTTGCCCGCTTCCATGCCCTTGGCGAAGGCCGACATGTGGCCGTAGGCGGTCTCGTAGCCGTTGGAATGCTTGATGCGGATGTATTTGCCGTAGCCGCCTTCGGGCCCGACCTTCTCGATCAGGCCGTTGCCGGAGGCGAAGATCGGGGTGCCGTAGGCGGTGGCCCAATCGACGCCGGTGTGCATCTTGACGTAGCCGAGGATCGGATGGCGGCGGCCGCCGAAGCCTGAGCGCATGATGGCGTTGTTGACCGGCTTCCTGACCAGGAACTTCTTCGCGCTCTTGCCGGTCTCGTCGTAGTAGTCGACGACGCCGTCGTCGGGGCTCTGATAGCGGTAGTATTTCTTGGTCTCGCCGCCGACTGTGAGGGAGGCGAACAGCACGTCGTTCTTTTCGCTCGACGTCGTGCCCTCGTCTTCACCGGCGTAGAACACGTCGAAGGAATCGCCCGGCTGCACCTTGCGCTGGAAATCGACGTCGTAGGAGTAGATCTTGATCATGTCCTCGATGACCGGCATCGGGACCTTGTTGCGCATCGCGGTCTCGTAGATGCTCTGGTACAGCCGCACGCCGCTGCCGTCATCGTCGTCATCGTCGTCGCTGTTGGCGCTGGCCGCAGCGTCGGCGACGGTGTTCATGCTGGAGACGTCGACCGCGACGTATTTGCCGAGATCGGACAGCGCCGCGATCGCCTCGACCATGGTCTCGTTGGCGACGACGACGCGGTAGGGCTGCAGGCGGGCGCCGGGGCTTGCGGGCGCCATCAGGATGCGAAGCTTCTCGCCTTCCTTGAGGCCGCCGTCGCGGCCGCGGGGGCCGAGCGTCGCGGTGATCGCCTTGATCTCGTCGGCGTTCGCGCCGAGATCGCGCAGCACGCCGGCGACGCTGTCGCCCTTCTTGACCAGATGGACGCGTTCGCCGTTGGGATTGCCGCCGGTGATCTGCTCCTTGGTCTTGGGCAGCAGCGTGACGTTTTCCGGCACCACGCGCGTCTCAAAGCCGGCATAGGGATCGGACGGCGAGGCTTCGGCGGCGTAAGCGGTCCTGATGTCGGAGGGGCCGGTCGCGCCGGAAATGTCGGCGGTGGCATTGGCGAGCGAGGCGTAGCGCACCCCGCCATTGCCGCGCCAATTGGCGGCGTCGCGCACCCGCATCAGGATGTCGTCGAGCGCCACCACCGCGGAAATCTTGGCCTTCGGCAGCACCGCCGACAGGTCCTTGGTGACGAAGGAGACTTCCGCGTCGGGCTCGACGGCTTCCGGATTGTTCGGGTCTTCCGCTGCCGCCTTCGGATCGGAGCCGACGTCGGTGAGCAGGCGCTGAGCGTTGAACGGCGGAATCTTCGCCGACAGATCGCTGGTCGTCATCGACAGATTGCCGGCGATCCGCACGAACGGACGCACCCGCATCACGTCGCGATTGCCGACGCGGGCGACGGTGGAAACGCGCACGATGTTGCGGGACGCCGTGGATTCGTTCGGCGGCGGCAGGCGGTCGCTCTTGTGCAGCGTGGCGGCGCGATCGGCCGCGCCGAATGCTCCGCGCAGCGCGCCCTCGACCCGCTCCGGCACCTTGGCGAAGGTCATCTCGCCGTCGAGCGATGCGAAAACGGCGCCGCCGATCAGGGCTGCGCCGCAGAGTCCGGTCAGGATCGTGCCGCTGAACCATTGCACCGAGACGCGGCGACGATCGATCACGGCGGCCTCGGAACCATCGACGGACAGCGGCGGCTCGTGGCCGAGATCGATGATCCCGGTCTCACGCCCGTAAGCGCCGCGTGACGTCCTGTGGTTCACTCAAGTCCCCCAATCAACGACCCAAGAAGCCCGCTTCGAACCTGCCTCTCCAGTTGCCCTCTTGAAGGGGGATCGCCGGAAAATGCAAGCCGCACAGGCGTCCGCGCTCAGAAGGTCCCGAGAACGGGACCGGCCGAAATTACGAACAGCTGGACGGAAAAAGCTCTCTCGATGTCTCTCGAATGTCCGGGGAAGGCCGCGTCATCTGCAAGATCGCCTTCCTCTGACCCCATGAAAACCGCTGGCGGCCCCCACCGGCACCCCCGCGATTCAAGCTCGTCTCTTAGCAGAACGCCGCGGGATTGTGGCTCAAGTACGGCGCCTGTCATGGAAAAAGTTTCCTGAATGACAGGCCGTAAAAGCCCGGCCTGAAGGGGGGGCAAAGCTCGGCCCGAGCCGAGCGGTTGATCCGGCCGGGTCTCTGGCCGGGGATTGCCGGGCCGCTTCTGGATCCGCCGCGCCAAGGTAAGGGGGACGCCGGGAGAGGGGAGGCGAAGGGCCCGGGAAGGGGGGGCCTGGAGCGCTCTCCGGAGCCCGCCGGCGCGCAAACTTTTTTTCAGATTTTTTGCGGCGCGGGCGCCGACGTCGCGTCCTGCGTCTTGCTAATCGACTGGAATCGCTAGAATTTTCGCGGCGATCCACTGTGCGACGTTTTGTTGACGATTGGCGTTGACAGCCCGGAAGGTGGGGCCTATAACCCCAACCACTGAGCGCGGCGCCGCCGGGTCACTGACCAAGGCGAGCGAACGCGCCACTGATGCTCCTCACCTTGTTGAGTGACACAACAGCCGACACAAGTCGGTTGGAGTTCATTCATCGTCGGTAAGGGTGTCGGAACCCTTCCTCTCTGGAAGGTTGAGGCCTCCACGGTCTCGGGCTGTTTGACAAGTGAAGATGAAGAAAGAGAAACGTGGACGGCGGAGTCCTTGCGGGTCTCGCATTTAAAGAGCTTCGGCTTTTTGGATCGGGACCGGACGAAAGACTTCGGCGGTACACGTTTTAAAGGAAACACCATCGTTGCCAGCGATGTGAATCGCGGGCAGCTCGGCGGCTTCGGTCGTCGGAAAAATGGTGGGACCTCGTCAAACGTTGTGATCAGCCGGTTCAAAGTTCAAGTCCAACTTGAGAGTTTGATCCTGGCTCAGAGCGAACGCTGGCGGCAGGCTTAACACATGCAAGTCGAGCGGGCGTAGCAATACGTCAGCGGCAGACGGGTGAGTAACGCGTGGGAACGTACCTTTTGGTTCGGAACAACACAGGGAAACTTGTGCTAATACCGGATAAGCCCTTACGGGGAAAGATTTATCGCCGAAAGATCGGCCCGCGTCTGATTAGCTAGTTGGTGAGGTAATGGCTCACCAAGGCGACGATCAGTAGCTGGTCTGAGAGGATGATCAGCCACATTGGGACTGAGACACGGCCCAAACTCCTACGGGAGGCAGCAGTGGGGAATATTGGACAATGGGGGCAACCCTGATCCAGCCATGCCGCGTGAGTGATGAAGGCCCTAGGGTTGTAAAGCTCTTTTGTGCGGGAAGATAATGACGGTACCGCAAGAATAAGCCCCGGCTAACTTCGTGCCAGCAGCCGCGGTAATACGAAGGGGGCTAGCGTTGCTCGGAATCACTGGGCGTAAAGGGTGCGTAGGCGGGTCTTTAAGTCAGGGGTGAAATCCTGGAGCTCAACTCCAGAACTGCCTTTGATACTGAAGATCTTGAGTTCGGGAGAGGTGAGTGGAACTGCGAGTGTAGAGGTGAAATTCGTAGATATTCGCAAGAACACCAGTGGCGAAGGCGGCTCACTGGCCCGATACTGACGCTGAGGCACGAAAGCGTGGGGAGCAAACAGGATTAGATACCCTGGTAGTCCACGCCGTAAACGATGAATGCCAGCCGTTAGTGGGTTTACTCACTAGTGGCGCAGCTAACGCTTTAAGCATTCCGCCTGGGGAGTACGGTCGCAAGATTAAAACTCAAAGGAATTGACGGGGGCCCGCACAAGCGGTGGAGCATGTGGTTTAATTCGACGCAACGCGCAGAACCTTACCAGCCCTTGACATGTCCAGGACCGGTCGCAGAGATGTGACCTTCTCTTCGGAGCCTGGAGCACAGGTGCTGCATGGCTGTCGTCAGCTCGTGTCGTGAGATGTTGGGTTAAGTCCCGCAACGAGCGCAACCCCCGTCCTTAGTTGCTACCATTTAGTTGAGCACTCTAAGGAGACTGCCGGTGATAAGCCGCGAGGAAGGTGGGGATGACGTCAAGTCCTCATGGCCCTTACGGGCTGGGCTACACACGTGCTACAATGGCGGTGACAATGGGATGCTAAGGGGCGACCCTTCGCAAATCTCAAAAAGCCGTCTCAGTTCGGATTGGGCTCTGCAACTCGAGCCCATGAAGTTGGAATCGCTAGTAATCGTGGATCAGCACGCCACGGTGAATACGTTCCCGGGCCTTGTACACACCGCCCGTCACACCATGGGAGTTGGTTTTACCTGAAGACGGTGCGCTAACCCGCAAGGGAGGCAGCCGGCCACGGTAGGGTCAGCGACTGGGGTGAAGTCGTAACAAGGTAGCCGTAGGGGAACCTGCGGCTGGATCACCTCCTTTCTAAGGATGGTTCTTCAGAAGCTTGCTTCTATCGAACCGTTTTAGAAACATCAGTGGCCAACAGATCGCCAGATCGTTGAGCTGCATTGGCGGGATTTCGCCGTCTACGTTTCTCTTTCTTCGCGGACGAACACGCGCTGGGGCTGCAAGCTTGCAGAATCCCTGGTCCTTAACAGGATATGCGTTAGGGGCTTGTAGCTCAGTTGGTTAGAGCGCGCGCTTGATAAGCGTGAGGTCGGAAGTTCAAGTCTTCCCAGGCCCACCACTTTCATCGAGTGAGCATTCGTCTTCTGGTTACGGGGCCATAGCTCAGCTGGGAGAGCGCGTGCTTTGCAAGCATGAGGTCGTCGGTTCGATCCCGTCTGGCTCCACCAGATGGTTTGATCACCGAGATCTTGTACCGTCGTCCGCGAAACATCACTTCGCACTTATCAGTCTGGATAGACGATAAGCTGCGTGATTTCTGACATCGTAAAGAGGAGATCGATCCGAGTTGGATCGTGGGGCAAGCAATTGCCACGCGAGACTTCATTATCTCCGGATCATTTCGGCGCTCGTGCGTCATTCAAAGGGAGCTCACAAGGCTGCGTTTGAAGGACAAGCGAGTTGTAAATGATCCTTTTAGCGAAGCTTGACCGCCTCGCTATCGGAACGATCTTACGAAGCAAGCTGGTCTTTCTAGTCAATGTCCGGCTGTACGTAGCATTCATCGAGGGTGCGCGCCGCAAGGCAATCGTACAGACAACATTCTGCCGAGTGTGTGGACATTGATAATGAGAGCAATCAAGTGCCTTAAGGGTGTTCGGTGGATGCCTTGGCGCTGAGAGGCGATGAAGGACGTGCTACGCTGCGATAAGCCGTGGGGAGCTGCGAAGAAGCTTTGATCCACGGATTTCCGAATGGGGAAACCCACCTTCGATAGCCGGAACTCCAAGACCTTGTGTCTTGGTGTTCGACCAGAAATGATCGGGACCATGACCGCGAGGTTTTGGATTTCCGGTTATCAAGAGAAGGTATGAGACTTCTGAATACATAGGAGGTTTCAAGCAAACCCAGGGAACTGAAACATCTAAGTACCTGGAGGAAAGGACATCAACAGAGACTCCGTTAGTAGTGGCGAGCGAACGCGGACCAGGCCAGTGATACATCAAAGACAATCGGAACCAGTCAGGAAAGCTGGGCCTCAGAGGGTGATAGCCCCGTACGAGTAATGCGATGATGTATCCACGAGTAAGGCGGGACACGTGAAATCCTGTCTGAACATGGGGGGACCACCCTCCAAGCCTAAGTACTCCTCAGCGACCGATAGTGAACCAGTACCGTGAGGGAAAGGTGAAAAGCACCCCGACGAGGGGAGTGAAATAGACCTGAAACCGGACACCTACAAACAGATGGAGCCCAAGATACGTTCTGGGTGACATCGTACCTTTTGTATTATGGGCCAGCGACTTAATTTAACGAGCAAGCTTAAGCCGATAGGCGAAGGCGTAGCGAAAGCGAGTCTGAATAGGGCGTCAAGTTCGTTGTATTAGACCCGAAACCTAGTGATCTAGCCATGAGCAGGTTGAAGGTGAGGTAACACTCACTGGAGGACCGAACGGGTGCCTGTTGAAAAAGGCTCCGATGACTTGTGGTT
>NZ_JXDL01000001.1:4243739-4256239 GCF_001590795.1 Bradyrhizobium sp. AT1 | reverse complement strand
TTCATGATGTTGTGGCCCTGGCTCGTGCCTTCCCACCAGCCGGGATAATAGTAGTACTTAGCCACTTTCGCGAAGCCGAGCTTTTCATCGTCGTAGGGGCCGACCCATTCGGCCGCATCGATCGTGCCCTTCTCGAGCGCCGGATAGATGTCGCCGCCGGCGAGCTGCTGCGGCACGGAGCCGAGCTTGGCAAGGATGGTGCCGGCAAAGCCGCCGATACGCATCTTCAGGCCCTTGAGATCGTCGATCGATTTGATCTCCTTTCTGAACCAGCCGCCCATCTGCGCGCCGGTCGAGCCGGTCGGAATGCCGTAGACGTTGTACTCCTTGAGGAGGTCGTTGACGAGTTCTTGCCCGCCGCCCCACAGCAGCCACGAGATCTGCTGGCGCGTGTTCAAGCCGAACGGCAGCGCGGTGGCGAAGGTGAAGGCGGGGTTCTTGCCCCAATAGTAATAGAGCGCGGTGTTGCCGATCTCGACGGTGCCATTTGATACGGCATCCAGGACCTGCAGGCCCGGAACGAGCTCGCCGGCTGCAAACGGCTGAATCTGAAACTTGTTGTCGGTGATGGCGGCTACTTGCTTGCAGAAATATTCACAGCCGCCGTAGAGCGTATCGAGCGACTTCGGCCAGCTCGTGGCATAGCGCCACTTGATCTCGGGGGAGCTTTGCGCGATCGCGGGCGCGGCGACGGCGGTGCTGGCGGCCAGGCTGGCGCCTGTCACCTTGAGAAAATCACGACGTTTCATGCGTATCCCTTCCCTTGCGTCGACTCGTCGAGCAGAAGCGATCTTGATGTCGTTTCGTCGAGGATCGACGTTCTTTTGTTGAAATGGTTTAGGCGTTCCCGAATGGCCCTGATGGGCTCTTGTTGCTGGAATCCGAGTGTTGCGGTTCCGTCAGCAAGGATGACTGTTCATGACCCGATAATCAAGCCATCTGCATCTCGCGACTGCGAAGCGTGCCAGACACAAGTCGGGACCGTCAGCGTTCTGCTAGACGATGAGGCAACGATCAAAGGGGAAGCGCGCAATGACGGGCAAGAAGGTGGTGGTCGCCGGTGCGACCGGTCTCGTCGGCAACGCCGCCTTGCGGCACTTCGGCACGTCGGAGCCTTGCGAAGTCGTGGCGCTGTCGCGGCGAAGGCCGCGCAACCTCTATGGCGCCCGCCACGTCCCGATTGACCTCACGAGCGCCGCGGACTGCCGCCGCGCCGCGGCCGAGCTCGCGGGCGCCACCCATCTGGTTTACGCCGCGCTCTACGAAGCGCCGCAGCTGGTCGATGGATGGCGCGATGAGCAACAGATCAAGATCAACGATCAGATGCTGCGCAACCTGATGGGCGAGCTCGAGCCGGTGGCGCCCGGGCTCAAACATGTCGTCTTGTTGCAGGGGACCAAGGCCTACGGCGTCCATGTTCGCCCGCTGACCGTGCCGGCGCGCGAGGGCCGCTCGGAAATGTATGAGCAGCCCAATTTCTATTGGGCCCAGGAAAACTTCCTGCGCGGGCTCCAGAAGGGCAAGGCCTGGCACTGGAGCATTTTGCGCCCTGTCCTGATCGTCGGTCTCGCCATGGGCGGCGCGATGGATCTGATCCCGCCTCTGGGCGTCTACGCCGCGATGCTGCGCGAGCAGGGCCGGCCGCTGGATTTTCCCGGCGGCGCCCCGCGTGTTGGGCAGGCCGTCGATGTCGATCTCCTCGCCCGCGCGATCGCCTGGTCGGGCGAAGCGGGGACGGCACAGAACGAGGCCTTCAACGTCACCAATGGCGACGTCTTCACCTGGGAAAACATCTGGCCCGCCCTGGCCGACGCGCTGGAGATGAAGCCCGGCAAGCCGGTGCCGCTTTCGCTTGCGAAGGAGTATCCGAACTGGATCGACATCTGGGACGAGCTGCGGACCAGGCATAACCTCGTCTCGCCCGGTCTCGCCGACTTCGTCGGCCTCTCATTCCAGTACGCCGACTACAGCATGCGCTACGGCCATACGGAATCCGGCCCGCCCTCGATCGTCTCCACCGTGAAGATCAACCGCGCTGGCTTTACCGAGATGATGGACACGGAAGACATGTTCCGGAAGTGGTTTCGGCAAGCGAAGGAAGAGCGCCTGTTGCCGTAGCTTGCTCAGAGGAGTGTTGTTGCCCTGCGCGCAAGCGGGAGAGGTAGACCGAGCCGGTGGCCGAGATCTCGTCTCACTCCTCCTTCGCGAACGCCGCTTCCATCGCCTTCCGCGTCCTGATCGTCTCGTTGTTCGCGTCGAATTCGACATCGCTCCAGCGCACGATCTCGCCATGGGCGATGTCGTGCTTCAGCTTGAGGCGATGCGCAAGGCCGATCGGCAGCGCGCTCGCCTTCAGGCTCGCGCTAGCCGGGACCAGCTTGCCCCACACCGTGTAGCCGCCTTCACCGTCGAGCATCTCGCCGGCGCGCAGATTGCGCTTGGCCACGGCCGCGACGTCGCCGCGGAAGCCATGGGGCTGTCCCGTCGGCTCACCCCGCAGCGCCGCCGACAACACCGAGATGTTCAGCTCCAGTCCGATCAGATGGTACGGCTTGTACATCGCGGCATAGCGCCCGCTGCCGTCGGTCTTCAAGCCGTATTGCCTGAAGCAGTCGGCGGCGTAATGGTTCGGCGCCTCCAGCACGACGTAGACGCCCCAGCGCAGATCGCGGAACACCGGCCGCCCGTCGCGCTCCAGCGAGGACACCACCTCGACCACGCCAGCCCGCTCCAGCACGCCGCCATGTGAACGCGGCCGCATGATGTGCGGCAGGTCGTCGACGCCGCAGGGCGGAAACAGCAGGCCGTCCGCGGGCACGTCGAGCGCGCAAGCGTTGGCGATCGCGGCCATCTCGATCGCCGATTTTGTGCCGTCGAGAAACGAGTTGAACATCTGCGGGTTCATGCCGGCCGACTGCGCTTCGCCCGCGGTCAGGCCGTAATGCTGCCAGACGCCGTCAGGCGTCACGTCGTGATAGGCCGGCAGGTATTTCGTGCCCTTGCCGGCGGCGACCACGCGAAAGCCGGTGGCGCGGGCCCAGTCGACCATCTCGGCGGTCAGCGCCGGCTGGTCGCCATAGGCGAGCGAATAGACCACGCCGGCCTTGCGCGCTTCCTCGGCGAGCAGCGGTCCTGCGAGCACGTCGGCTTCGACATTCACCATCACGATGTGCTTGCCCGCCGCGATCGCGGCGCGCGCGTGGCGGATCCCAACGGCGGGATTCCCGGTCGCCTCCACCACCACGTCCATCGCGCCGCCGGCAATGGCGCGCGCGCCGTCATCGGTGAAGACGGTCTTAGCGATGAGCTCGGCGCTCCAGCCGACGGTGCGGCATGCCTCGCGCGCGCGCTCACGATCGATATCGACGATGACAGGTACCTCCAGCCCCGGCGTATGCGGCACCTGCGCCAGGAACATCGAGCCGAATTTGCCCGCGCCGATCAGCGCGACACGGACAGGCTTGCCGGCGGACGCGCGGGCCTGGAGGAGGCGGAAGAGATTCATGGGGGATGTCCTGCGGAGCTATCGTGTCCCCGGACGCGGTGCAGCCTAGGCGATGCGTAGCATCGTCCGGAAACGCTGCGCCGCTGAGCCGGGACCTAGAGAGAAAATTATCGATACAGTATGAGCCCCGGCCTGCAGCGCACCGCTGAAGAAGCGCTGCGCTGCGTCGGGGCACGAGACCTGTCTACTCCGCCGCCTGCCGCGGCGCACGGGCAAGCCGCACCAGCGCATCGTCATCCACCGTCTTGATCGGCGCAAAATCGCGATGGGCGATGTAGTCCGGTCGCGTCGGGGTGCGAATGTAGTTCGAGACCGCATTCAGCGTCAGGTACACGATCTTGCGCGGATAGGGCGTGATGTTGCCTGCCGAGCCATGCACGAGATTGCCGTGGAACATCAGCATGCCGCCGGGCTTGCCGGTCGGCGCGACGATGCCGCCCTGCGCGACGAGCCGCGTCACCGTGGCTTCGTCCAGCGTCCATAGCGGATAGGAGGTGGTGGCGAGGTCGTGCGAGGCCTCGAGATCGCCGGCGTTCTGGCTGCGCGGCACCAGCATCAGGGGTCCGTTGATCGGCATCACCTCGTCGAGGAAGATCGCGATGTTCATCGCCCGCGGCTCCGGCATGCCGTCGTCGCGCTTCCAGGTGCCGTAATCCTGGTGCCATTGCCAGACGTCGCCGGTGAAGGCCGATTTCGCGTTGATCTTGAACTGGTGCATGTAGACAGGCTCGCCGAACAATTGCTCGACCGGGTCGATCATGCGCGGATGGGCGCCGAGGATGCCGAACGCCTCGTTATAGAGATGCGCGGCAAACGCCGTGCGCGGCGCGCCGCTCTTCTCGCGCCAGACTTCCGGCCGGTTGGTGTCGTAGATGCCGACCGCCTCGCGCGCGAGCAGATCGACCTCCTCCTGGGCGAACAGCTCGGGCAGGAACAGCCAGCCCTCACGATGGAAGAACTCCAATTGCTCCTGAGACAGTTTCATGGGTCGTCCTCCTTGATTTTGTTTTTTGCTGTCATTCCGGGGCGCGCGAAGCGCGAGCCCGGAATCCATTCATCCACCGTCGATGCCGCCCGATGGATTCCGGGCTCGCGCCAAGTGGCGCGCCCCGGAATGACGGCGCAAATCGCTACGCCGCCGCCTCGTCGCTCGTCCTCAATCTCTCCTCGGTCATTCGCCCCGCCGTCTGCGCATGCGCCAGCGCCGCGCGCTCGGCCGCGCTCGCATCGCCTGCCAGAATGTGCCCGGCGATCTCCGCGTGCTCCGCCCAGGCGCTGCCGCGATAGTCGAGCTCCGACAGCACCGTCGCCATCGAGCGGCGCATATGCGGCCATTGCGGCGCGATCGTCTCCTCGATCACGGGATTGCCGGCGAGCTGATAGATCGCGCGGTGAAAATCGACGTCGAGCGTGATGAGCTCGGCCAGCGGTGTCGCGCGGTCGATGCGGCCGCCGGCGGCCAGCGCCGCTTCCAACCGCGCGCGGCCGGTCGCGTCGTATCCCGCGCGCGTCGTCGCAAGCCGCGCCGCAAGCGCATCGATCGCCCCGCGCACCTCGTAGAGCTGGCGGATCCGTGAGGGATCGAGCTGGGTGACCTCGAACCCGCGCTTGCCGCTTTCGGCGACGAGGCCTTGTCGATGCAGCAGATGCAGCGCGTGCGACACCGGCTGGCGCGACACGCCGAGCCTGTCGGCGAGCTCGTTCTGCCGGATGCGCTGGCCGGGCTCCAGCGTGCGGTCGGAGATCGCCTCCAGGATGCGCGCATAGACCTGGTCGATCAGGTTCGGAAGCGGGTCGAGGGGGATCACGCCGGTAGCTCCGACAGCCAATGGGAATACGGAATTCCGTATTCGAAGGTATCTCAGGAAGGAAGGGGCGTCAATGCGGCTCGCATCGAGGACATGTAAGCCTTTGATTTTACTGCGGTGTTCTACTGTGCATGGGGTTGTTTTCGCAAAAAAGAACCCGGAGAGGAGGCTTCACTCCGCCAGGAAGCCGCTCACCACCCCGCCGAACTCCAGCGGGTCCTGCTCGAACATCCAGTGGCCGGCGTTCGGAATCACGGCCGTCTTGGCGCCCGCGATATGCTCGGCCAGCACGCGCCACATCACCGACAGGCTGCCGGTGGTGGCGCCGCCGCCGATCAGCAGCGTCGGCGTCCGGATCGCCTGCGCATCGCTGAGCGTATAGGGCCGGCGCTGCTCGTTGATCTGGCCGAGGAAGGTCAGCGCGTTGTCGCGCAGCTGCTGCTTGGCCGCCGCCGGCACGCGCCGCCAGGATCCGTCGCCCTCGATGCCCTCGTAAAAATTCTGCAGTGCGCCCTCGAGGTCGCCGGCGCGGATCATCTCGACCGAGCGCGCGGTGCGCGCCGCCAGCGGCGGATGCGCGGGCGTGCCTTCCGGCAGCGGCAGGCTGGAATCGAGGTCGCCGCCGGGCTCGGCCAGCACCAGCTTTCGCACGAGATCCGGCCGCGCCTGCGCGACGCGAAACGCGATGTGGCCGCCGCGGGAATGGCCCATGAGGTCGACGGGGCCGGGCTGAACCTGCTCGACGAACGCGATCATATCCGAGACGTGCTGCGCCATCTTGTAGTCGTCGCCGACGGCATCCCAATGCTCGGGGAAAAAGTGCCGCAGGCTGACCGAGATCACGCGATGGGCCTTCGACAGCGGCCCGAGCACCGAATACCAGGTGCGGAAATCCCCGAGGGTGCCGTGCACGCAGACCAGCGGATGGCCTTCTCCGACTTCGAGATAGGCCATGTCGTAACCGTTGACGCGAAAGCTCTGCATGATCAGCTCGCCAGAAAATCCAAAACCATTTCCGAGTATTTTTGCGGCGCCTGCTCGAACATCGGATGCGTCGTGTTCGGGATGATTGCCGTCTTGGAATAGGGCACGTGCGCGGCGAGCGCATGCAGCACTTTCGGCAGCAGGCCCTTGGTCCGCGCGCCCAGGATGAACAGCGTCGGCATCTTGATCGCTTCCGCATCCGCCTTGGAGAATGGCGGGCGGTTGTCGCGGACCTGGCCGATCAGGGTGTAAGCGTTATCGCGCAAATTCTGCTTCACGATCGCCGGCAGCCGCGGCCAGGTGCCGGCGCCTTCCAGCGTGTCGACGAACACGGCAAGGCCGCCATCGACATCGCCGGCGGCGATCTTCTCGGCCGAAGCCGTGAAGCGCGCCAGCAGCGGCGAGGGGCCGCCGACGTAATCCGGATCGAGGCTCGCATCGAGCTCGCCGCCGGGCTCCGCCAGGACGAGCCGGCGCAACAGATCAGGGCGGGCTTGCGCGACGCGGAAGCAGATGTGTCCGCCGCGGGAATGGCCCATCAGGTCGACGGGCCCGAGGTCGAGCGTCTCGATGAAGGCGATGACGTCCTGGACATGCTGGGCGATCGAATAGGTGTCGCCGATGCCGTCCCAGCGTTCCGGAAAGAAATGCCGCAGGCTGACGGCGATCACGCGACGCTGCTGCGTCAGCGGCCCGAGCACGCAGCCCCAGACCCGGAAGTCGTTGAGCGAGCCGTGCACGCAGACCAGCGGCGGCCGGCCCCTGTCGTCGCCCACGTCGAGATAGGGCATGTCGTAACCGTTGACGTGGAGGCTTTGCATTCGGGACTCGCGGGCGCAGGCGGAACTCCTGTGCAAGATTCCCGGAAACCGGGTGGATCGCAACTATTTCCAAGCCTAGATTTGAGGAGAGATCACATTGGGGGCATGCGACGAGGACGCAAACCTCAGGAACCTAGCCATGACCGACCAGCATTTCGCCTTGTTCGATACCAAGATCGGCCTCTGCGCCATTGCCTGGGGCCCGCGCGGCATCAACGGCACGCAGCTGCCAATGGGCGGCGAGCAGAAGATCCGTACCCGCATCAGCCAGCGCCACGCTGACGCCGTCGAGGCCGAGCCCACCGCCGAGGTGCGAGAGGCGATCGACCGCATCGTCAAGCTGCTCGCGGGCGAACCGGACGACCTCACCGATATCGAGCTCGATCTCGACGGAGTGCCCGAGTTTAACCGCGGCGTCTACGCGATCGCCCGCGCGATTCCGCCCGGCAAGACCATCACCTATGGCGACATCGCCAAGCAGCTCGGTGGCGTCCAGCTCTCGCGCGACGTCGGCCAGGCGCTCGGCCACAACCCGTGCCCGATCGTGGTGCCCTGCCATCGCGTGCTCGCGGCCGGCAACAAGCCCGGCGGCTTCTCGGCGAACGGCGGCGTGGTGACCAAGCTGAAGATGCTGGAGATTGAAGGCGCGCTGGTGAACCACACGCCGAGTCTGTTTGATTGAGGTTCAAGGTCTCGTGCCCCGGACGCAGTGCGGCACGAAGTGCTGCACTGCTGAGCCGGGACCCGAATCCTCTCCTAAATCTTCGCCGCCGCCTTCGGCCAATACTTATCGCGTAAATGCCGCTTCACCAGCTTGCCCGTGGGCGTGCGCGGCAGCTCGGGCTCGAAATCGATCGAACGCGGGCACTTGATGGCGGAGAGCCGACCCCTGCAATAGGCGATCAAGTCGGCTTCCAGCGCCTTGCCGGCGCGGCTCATGTCGTGCGGCTGCACCACCGCCTTGACCTCTTCGCCCATCTCCTCGTTCGGCACACCGAACACCGCGACGTCGGCGACGTCGGGGTGGGTGATCAGCACGTCCTCGGTCTCCTGCGGGTAGATGTTCACGCCGCCGGAAATGATCATGTAGGACTTGCGGTCGGTGAGATAGAGGAAGCCGTCCTTGTCGAGATAGCCGACATCGCCGAGCGTCGACCAGCCCTTGGCGTTGTAGGCCTTCTTCGTCTTCTCGGGGTCGTTGTGATAGGTGAACGCCGGCGCGTCGGCGAAGTAGACTGTGCCGATCTCGCCGACCGGCTGCTCCTCGTCGTTCTCGTCGAGAATCTTGACCTTGCCGACCACGGCGCGGCCGACGCTGCCGCGATGCTCCAGCCATTGCTGCGAGCTGCAGACGGTGACGCCGTTGCCTTCCGAGCCGGCGTAATACTCGATCAGGATCGGGCCCCACCAGTCGATCATCTTTGCCTTGACGTCGACCGGGCACGGGGCGGCGGCGTGGATCGCGCCCTTGAGCGTTGAGACGTCGTAACGGTTGCGAACCTCGTCCGGCAGCTTCAGCATGCGCACGAACATGGTCGGCACCAGCTGCGACTGCGTGACCTTGTATGTCTCGACCAGCTTCAGGAAGTCTTCGGCGTCGAAGTGCTCCATGATGATCGAGGTGCCGCCGAGCACGATCGCCATCATGTTGAAGCGCAAGGGAGCCGCATGATAGAGCGGCGCCGGCGACAGATAGGTGCTGTCCGCGTTCATGCCGCACATGTCGGCGCAGAGCACGCGCAGCAGCGGGTTCGGCTCGTTGATCGTCTTGCCCTCGAAGGCCTTCTTGACGCCCTTGGGCCGGCCGGTGGTGCCGGACGAATACAGCATGTCGTAGCCGGCGACCTCATCGGCGATCGGCGTGGTCGGCTGCGCGGCGGCCTCCTTGTCATAGGAGCGGAAGCCCGGCAGCGGTTCGTCCATCATGTAGAAGATCGGCTCGCCGGCCGTGCCCTTGATCAGGCTCTTGATCTGGTCGGCGCATTTCGGCGTGGTGATCACGACCTTGGCGCCGCAATCGGCGATGATGTAGTCGATCTCGTCCTGCTTCAAATAGCGGCTGATCGCTGTGTAATAGAGCCCGCTGCGCTGCGCGGCCCAGCACAGCTCCATGAAGGCCAGACGATTCTCCATCAACAGCGCGATGTGGTCGCCGGCCTTCAGCCCCAGCGAGCGGAACAGATGCGCGCCCTGGTTCGAAAGCTCGTCGAGCTCGCGATAGGTGATCGCCTTGCCCGTGCCGGCCATCTGGTAGGCGATCTTGTTGGGCGTGGTGCGGGCGTGGATGGAGGGGTGGGTCATGAGTGTTGGTCCCAAGGCATACGACAAGGCATACGAGATGTCGTCCCGGCGAACGCCGGGACCCATAACCACAGGGCGTAGTTTGGTGGATGATCGTGGTTCGGTACTGCGACCGACCACGATCGATAGATTTCGCGGTATGGGTCCCGGCGTTCGCCGGGACGACACCGTTTGTGTGGCGACGTCTCGGCTTACAGCCGTTCGACGATCGTCACGTTCGCCATGCCGCCGCCTTCGCACATGGTCTGTAGACCATAGCGCTTGCCGCGCTGGTGCAGGGCGTGGACCAGCGTCGTCATCAGCTTGGTGCCGGAGCCGCCGAGCGGATGGCCGAGCGCGATGGCGCCGCCGTTGACGTTGAGGCGCGCCGGATCGGCGCCGGTGGTCTTGAGCCAGCCGGTCGGCACCGAGGCGAAGGCCTCGTTGACTTCGAACAGGTCGATGTCGTCGATCTTCATGCCGGCCTTCTCCAACGCCTTCTTGGTGGCGTGCAGGGGCGCGTCGAGCATGATCACGGGATCGCCACCGGTCATGGTCATGTGGTGGATGCGGGCCAGCGGCTTGACGCCGAGCTGCTTCAGGCCCTTCTCGTTCACCACCATGACGCCGGAGGCGCCGTCGCAGATCTGGCTGGCGCTGGCGGCGGTGAGCTTGCCGTTCTCAGCGATCAGCTTGACGCCCTTGATGCCGTCGAGCGTGACGTCGAAGCGGATGCCTTCGTCGATGTGGTGCGTGTCCTTGCTGCCGTCGGCGCGGGTGATCTCGAGCGGCACGATCTCTTTCTTGAAGTGGCCGGCTTGTGTCGCTGCAATCGCACGCTGATGGCTGTCGTAGGAGAATTGGTCGAGGTCGTCCTTCGACAGGCCGTACTTCTCGGCCATCATCTCGGCGCCGGTGAACTGGCTGAACACGATGTTCGGATACTTCTTTTCGATGCCCGGGCTCTTGTAATTGCCGAAGCCGTTCTTGGCGGGGAGCTGCGACGACAGGCCCATCGGCACGCGCGTCATCGATTCCACGCCGGCGGCGATGACGACGTCCATCGCGCCCGACATCACGGCTTGCGCGGCGAAGTGCAGCGCCTGCTGCGAGGAGCCGCACTGGCGGTCGATCGAGGTGCCCGGAACGCTTTCCGGCAGCTTCGATGCCATGATCGCGTTGCGCGCGACGTTGTTCGACTGCTCGCCGACCTGCATCACGCAGCCCATGATCACGTCCTCGACCAGGGCGGGATCGACCTTGGTGCGATCGACCAGCTCGTCCAGCACCTTCGCGGCGAGATCGGCCGGATGCCAGCCGGCGAGGCGGCCCCCCTTGCGCCCGCCGGCGGTACGCGCGGCGGCGACGATATAAGCCTCGGCCATGTCGGTTTCTCCCTGAATTCTTGATTGGGTTAGGTGTCGGGGACGGATTTAAGGGACGGGAGATCGTTTAGTCAATCGATCAATTAACTCTTGTGATGAGACGCTGCTTGGGCTTATCTGCGCCCCGCTCCGAGCGACGAACAGGGATCTTCCGTGGCGACCAGCGTACCGAACAGGCTCCCCAGCGGAAAAAATTCCACGGCGGAGAAATTGCTCGTGGCCGCGAGCGAGCTGATGATCGAACGCTCCTCGATCGAGATCTCGCTGTCCGACATCGCGCAGAAGTCGGGCGCCAACGCCGCACTGGTGAAATATCATTTCGGCAACAAGGACGGCCTCCTGCTGGCGCTGCTCGCGCGCGATGCGGCGACCGAAATGTCTAATCTCGAATATTTGCTGGCGCAGCCGATCAATTCGACGGCGAAGCTGAAGCTGCACATCGCCGGCATCATCCGCGCCTATCACCGGTTTCCCTATATGAACCGGCTGATCCATTATCTGCTGCACGAAACCAGCGTCGGCTCCGCTGACGAAGTCTCAAAATTCTTCGTCGCGCCGCTCTTGGATTTCCACCGCCGCCTGCTCGCCGAGGGCGTCAGCCGTGGCGAGTTCCGCGCCACCGATCCGGTGCTGTTCTACACCAGCCTGATCGGGGCCTGCGATCATCTGTTCTTCGGCCGGCACGCGATGTCTCGCGCGACCGGCGTCGGTCCGGTCACCGACGACGTTTGCCGGCAATACATCAAGCACATGGAAACGCTGATCTGCGGCGGCATCCTCACGCAAGCCGGGGAAGCTGCCGCGGCCGGATAATCCGGCCATCACTCTCAAGTCTAGAGAAGAAACGCCCAAGGAAAGGTGCCTGTCATGGAATTGAAAGACGTAGCCGTTCTCATCACCGGCGGTGGTTCGGGCCTCGGAGAGGCGACCGCTCGCGCCATGGCGGCCAAGGGCGCCAAGATCGGCGTGATCGACCAGAACAAGGAAAATGCCGAGAAGGTTGCCGCCGAAGTGAAGGGCGTTGCGCTGCATGCCGACGTCACCAGCGAGGAGCAGATCAAGGCGGCGATCGCCAAGGCTGAGGCTGCGCATGGCGTTGCCCGCGTCCTGATGAACTGCGCCGGCATCGGCGGCTCGCAGCGCATCGTCGGCCGTGACGGCGTCTATCCGCTCGAGAAATTCGCGCGCATCATCAACGTCAATTTGATCGGCACCTTCAACTGCCTGCGCCTTTTCGCCGAGCGCCTCGTCACCATCGAGCCGGTCGGTGAAGAGCGCGGCGTCATCATCAACACCGCTTCGGTTGCGGCCTATGAAGGCCAGATCGGCCAGATCGCCTATTCGGCGTCGAAGGGCGGCGTCGTCGGCCTGACCCTGCCGGCCGCGCGCGACCTTGCCAGCCAGAAGATCCGCGTCAACACCATCGCCCCTGGCCTGTTCTTCACGCCGCTGCTGATGGGGCTCAACGAAGAAGCCCGCAAGAGCCTTGGCGCGCAGGTACCGCATCCCTCGCGCCTCGGCGATGCCAAGGAATACGGTGCGCTCGCCGTGCACATCGTCGAGAACCCGATGCTCAACGGCGAGACCATCCGTCTCGACGGCGCCATCCGCATGGCGCCGCGTTAGCTTCTTCCTTCTCCCCTTGTGGGAGAAGGTGGCGCGCGCTTGCGCGCCGGATGAGGGGTTCTCTCCGCGATCTCATGTGTGGAGGCAGACC
>NZ_JXDL01000001.1:4216203-4243035 GCF_001590795.1 Bradyrhizobium sp. AT1 | reverse complement strand
CCGGATGAGGGGGTTCTCTCCGCGATCTCATGTGTGGAGGCAGACCCCTCACCCAAGCGAGTTCTTGGCTAGCGATGTGCATGCCCTCTCCCACAAGGGGAGAGGGCGCAGCAATTGACACCGCGCAATTCCGCAGTACGCAGGAACGCCACCCATGTCCCAACCGCTGCTGATCGAGCACGATGACGGCGTCGACCGGGTGACGCTCAATCGTCCCGATAGTCTGAACGCGCTCGATCCCGCGCTGATCGATGCGCTCAACGTTTATTTCCAGGGGCTGCAGCGCAATCGCGACACGCGCGTCGTCGTGCTCCGCGGCGCAGGCAAGAATTTTTGCGCCGGCCTCGATCTCAAGGCGGCGATGGCGCGCCGGGCCGGGCAGCAGGAGCCGCCGGGGGTCACGGAGTCGCTGGATTCGCAGCGGCGCATCGCCGACATCGTAATGCTGATGCGGCGCTGCCCGCAGCCGATCCTGTCGCTTGTGCAAGGGGCCGCGGCCGGCGGCGGCTTTGCGCTGGCGCTGGCCTCCGACATCCGCATCGCCTCGAAATCCGCGCGGATGAACTGCGCCTTCATCAAGCTCGGCCTCGGCGGCTGCGACATCGGCACCAGCTATTTTTTGCCGCGGCTTGTCGGCGTCTCCGTCGCGTCCGAGCTGATCCTCACCGGGCGCTTCATCGGCGCCGAGCGCGCGCTGGCGGTCGGGCTCGTCTCCGAGGTCGTGGATGAGGACAAGCTCGATGCGGCCGCGGATCCCTATGTCGATGCGATGATGACGGCCTCGCCCGTGGGGCTGCGTCTCTCCAAGGAATGCCTCAACATCAGCGTCGATGCCGGGTCGCTGGAAGCTGCGATCGCGATGGAGGATCGCAACCAGGTCCTATGCAGCCGTTCCGAGGAATTTTCGGAAGGCATCAGGGCCTTCCTAGAGAAGCGAAAGCCTGTCTATATCAAGCGCTGAACGAGAACGATCCGCAAAGGACGATAATTCCGGGAGACGCAAAATGAGTGGAAGCGCGGCGGCCGTGATGACGAAGCCCGCCTTTCGCAAGGTCGAATGGCTAAAGCGCGACATCGACGTCGAGCGCCGCAACGACGGCACGGTGGTGCTGAAGTCGCGCATTCCGCTGCAGGCTTATGAGACGCACATTCCGGCCTCGCTGGCGAAATGGGCGAAGGAAGCGCCCGAGCGCATCTGGCTGGCGCAGCGCGGCGGGCCGAACCGCGAATGGCGCAAGGTCTCCTATGCCGAAGCCAAGCGCACCGTGGATGCGCTGACGCAAGGCCTGCTCGATCTCAGGCTCGATGGTCGCCCCGTTGCGATCCTCTCCGGCAATTCGATCGAGCATGCGCTGATGACGCAGGCGGCGATGCAGGCACGCGTCCCGGCGGCGCCGGTGTCGCCGGCCTACTCGTTGATGAGCCATGATCACGTCAAGCTGAAGTACCTGTTCGACTTGATCAAGCCGGCCGTATTGATGGTGCAGGACGGGCCGACCTTCGAGAAGGCGTTGAAAGCGCTCGACCTCACCGGCGTCACCGTGGTGCACGTCGCCCGGCCCTGCGACGGCATCCCAAGCGTCAGCTTCGCCGAGCTTGCGGCGACGCCGGTGACGAAGGATGTCGAGGAGTCGATCGCAAAAATCACGCCGCAGACCGTCGGTAAGCTGCTGTTCACCTCGGGCTCGACCGGCATGCCCAAGGCCGTCATAAATACCCAGGAGATGATGTGCGCCAATGCGGCGATGATGATGCAGGTGCGGCCGCGCGCGCCCGATGGTCCTGTTGCGACCATGCTGGACTGGATGCCGTGGAATCACACCATGGGCGGCAATGCGGCGTTCCATCCGATCCTGGTCGACGGAGGCACGCTCTATATCGACGACGGCCGGCCGATGCCTGGTCAGTTCGAGGAGACGCTGCGGAATCTGCGCGAGATCTCGCCGACCTATTACGCCAACGTGCCGGCCGGCTATGCCGCGCTCGCGGCGGCCATGGAGAAGGACGACGCGCTCTGTCGCTCCTTCTTCAAGAATCTCTCGATCATGGCCTATGGCGGCGCGCGGTTGCCTGACGATCTCTACGACCGCATGCAGTCGCTGGCGGTGAAGACCACCGGCGAGCGCATCGTGTTCTACACCGGCTGGGGCTCGACCGAGACCGCGCCGACCTCGACCGGCACCTATTGGGACACCGAGCGCGTCGGCCTGATCGGCCTGCCGTTCCCCGGCGTCGAGTTGAAGATGGTGCCGTGCGGCTCGAAATACGAGCTGCGCCTGCGCGGCGTCAACGTCACGCCCGGCTATTTCGGCCAGCCGGAGCTGACCAAGAAGATGTTCGACGAAGAAGGGTTTTACTGCATCGGCGATGCCGGCATCTTCGTCGACGATTCCGATCCGGTGAAGGGCATCATCTTTGCGGGCCGCGTGGTCGAGGACTTCAAGCTCACCACCGGCACATTCGTTCATGTCGGCTCGCTCCGCACCGATGCGATCGCAGCCGCAACGCCTGTGGTGCATGACGCGCTGGTCGCGGGGCAGGATCGCGCCTTCATCGGCCTCCTGGCGTGGCCGAACCTGCATGCCTGCCGCCAGCTCGTCGGCAACCCCGATCTGACCTTTGCCGACGCCGTGAAGCATCCTGACGTGATCGCCTGTCTTCGGCGCGGGCTGGAGACGCACAACCGAGAATGCGAGGGCGCCAGCAGCCGCATCATCGCGCGCGCGATGCTGATGGTCGAGCCGCCCTCGATCGACGGCAACGAGCTCACCGACAAGGGCTACATCAACCAGCGCGCAGGCCTCGAACGCCGCGCTGCGCTGGTGGAGCGGCTCTATGCCGACAAGCCCGACCAGGACGTGATCGTGCTGCGATGAATAGATACTCTCTCCAATGGTCATTCCGGGGCGCGCGCAGCGCGAACTATGGTGCGCAAATGCGCACCAGAGAATCCATTGGGCCGCAAGCGTGTGGCGAAATGGATTCAGGGCTCGCGACTTCGTCGCGCCCCGGAATGACAGCAAGAAAAAGGTAGCCCGCCATGAACTTCGACTTCTCCGACGACCAGAAGCAGCTCCGCGACCAGGCGCGCAAGTTCCTCACCGAAAAATGCTCGCCCAAGGCGGTGCGTGTCGTGCTCGACGGCAAGGCGCCTTACGACAAGGAGCTCTGGAAGGGCCTCGCCGAGATGGGCCTTCTCGGCGTTGCGATTCCGGAAGAGTTCGGCGGCGCGGGCGCCGGTCATCTCGAGCTCTGCGTAGTCGCGGAGGAGATGGGCCGGGCCAACGCGCCGGTGCCGTTCTCCTCGACCGTCTATCTCGCGGCTGAAGCGCTGCTGATCGCCGGCAGCGATGCTCAGAAGAAAAAATGGTTGCCCGCTATCGCCTCGGGGGAAGCGATCGGCACGCTGGCCCTGTTCGAGGGCAAGGGCAATCCGTCACCCAAGAACGTCAAGCTCGCCGCTGCAAACGGTGTGCTCAACGGCGTCAAGAAGCCGGTGGCCGACGGTGCGATCGCCGACTTCGCGGTGGTTGCCGCGCGCACGGGATCGAGCGGACGCGAGAGCGATATCTCGCTGTTCCTCGTCGACCTCAAGGCCGGCGGCGTCGAGGTCAAGAGCCTCACCAATCTCGATCCGACCCGCGGGCAGGCGGAAATCACCTTCAAAGACTGCAAGGCCGAGCCGCTCGGCGCGACTGGCGAAGGCTGGAGCATCCTCACCCAGGTGCTCGACCGCGCCGCGGTGCTCTGTGCGTTCGAGCAGGTCGGCGGCTCCGACCGCGCTCTGGAGATGGGCCGCGACTACGCGCTCGATCGCATCGCCTTCGGCCGTCAGATCGGCTCGTTCCAGGCGGTCAAGCACATGCTCGCCGACATGTATGTCTCGGCGACGCTGGCGCGCTCCAACAGCTATTACGGCGCCTGGGCGCTCTCGACCAATGCGGCCGAACTGCCCGAAGCCGCCGCCGCCGCGCGCATCAGCGCAACGCAGGCGTTCCAGCACTGCGCCAAGAACAACATCCAGGTTCACGGCGGCATGGGCTTCACGTGGGAATTCGACTGCCACATGTACTACCGCCGCGCCAACGCGATGGCGCTGGGGCTCGGCAGCCTTTCCTATTGGGAAGATCAGTTGATCGATCGCATGCGGAAGAAGAACGCGGCGTGATCCGCCGCTCGTGTCCCGGACGCGATGCGGCATGCAATGCCGCTTCGCAGAGCTGGGACCCAGGGTCGCAATGGACCCCGGATCTGCAGCGCATCACTTCGTGCTGCGCAGCGTCCGGGGAACGAACCGAGAGATGAGCACCATGAACTTCGACGACACCCCGCAGGAAGCCGAATTCCGCGCCACCGCGCGGGCCTGGATCGGTGCCAACGCGCCCAAGCAATACGAAGAGGAGCTGCGCAAATCCTCGCTTGGCCGCACCGTGCTCAAGAACGCCAATATCCTGGAAGTCGCAAAGGCGTGGCAGAAGAAGAAGGCCGATGCTGGCTGGGCCTGCCTGCACTGGCCGAAGGAGTATGGCGGCCGCGGCTCGTCGCCGATCGAGCGCGTGATCTGGTCGCAGGAAGAAGGGCCGTTCGGCCAGCTCTCCCGCATGTTCATCATCGGCCACGGCATGTGCGGGCCGACCATGATGGCGTTCGCCCGCGAGGAGCATAAGCGGACCTATCTGCCGCCGCTGGCTTCAGGCGAGAAGGTCTGGTGCCAGCTGTTCTCCGAGCCGGCCGGCGGCTCGGACGTCGCGGGGCTGCGAACGCGCGCCGAGAAGGACGGCGACGATTGGATCATCAACGGCCAGAAGATCTGGACCTCAGGCGCGCATTATTCCGACTACGGCATCCTCTTGACGCGCACCGATCCGACCGTTCCCAAGCACAAGGGCCTCACCATGTTCTTCCTGGACATGAAGAGCCCCGGCGTCGAGGTGCGGCCGATCAAGCAGGCGAGCGGCGCCTCCGACTTCAACGAGGTCTATTTCACCAACGTCCGCATTCCCGACCATCAGCGCCTCGGCGAGGTCGGCGACGGCTGGAACGTCTCGCTGACCACGCTGATGAACGAGCGCAGCGCGATCGGCGCGGCCGTCTCGACCGGCTTCCCTGAATTGTTCGAGTACTGCTCCAGCCTGATGCTCGACGACGGCCCGGCGATCGAGGATCGCGCGATGCGCTCCAAGCTGGCGAACTGGGCAGTGAAGGCGAGCGGGCTGAAATACACCAGCATGCGCGCGATCTCGGCGCTGTCGAAGGGCGAGCGGCCGGGGCCGGAAAATTCCATCGGCAAGCTGGTGGCGGGCTCGATGATCCAGGACGTCGCGACCTACGCGCTGGACTTGCAGGGCGCGGGCGGCGTGGTCAGCGGTGAGGATGGCGAGCTGGCCGGCCGTTTCCAGGCGATGCTGCTGCGCGCGCCTGGTACCCGCGTCGAAGGCGGTACCGACGAGATCATGCGCAACATCATCGCCGAGCGGGTGCTGGGTCTGCCCGGCGATATCCGTGTCGACAAGGACGTGCCGTTCAACAAGATCCCGACGAAGGGAAGAGGCTAGCCGTGTCCCGGACGCGGTGCGGTACGAAGTACCGCTCCGCAGAGCCGGGACCCAGAAAGCCAAAATGGGCCCCGGCTTTGCAGCGCACCGCTTCGCGCTGCGCAGCGTCCGGGGCACGAGAAAGGAGAGTTCGAAGATGAATTTCGACGACACCCCGCAGGAAGCCGCATTCCGCGAGACCGCGCGCAAATGGATCGACGCCAATGCGCCGAAGGAATTGCATGCCGAGCTGTCAAAATCCTCGCTCGGCCGCATCCGCCTTGCCAGCCACGACATCGTCGATGTCGGCAAGGCCTGGCAGAAGAAAAAGGCCGAAGGCGGCTGGGCCTGCCTGCACTGGCCTAAGGAGTATGGCGGCCGCGGCGCGACGCCCATCGAGAAGGTGATCTGGCAGCAGGAAGAGGGCGTCTACGGCAAGCTGACGCAGCCGTTCCAGATCGGCGAGGGCATGTGCGGTCCGACCGTGATGGCGTTCGGCAGCGAGGATGCCAAGCGGCGTTATCTGCCGAAGCTCGCTTCGGGCGAGGAGATCTGGTGCCAGCTGTTCTCCGAGCCCTCCGCCGGCTCCGATGTCGCGGGCCTGCGCACGCGCGCGGAGAAGAAGGGCGATAATTGGGTCGTCAACGGCCAGAAGATCTGGACCTCGGGCGCGCATTATTCCGACTACGGTCTCTTGATCGCACGGACCGATCCGAACGTGCCCAAGCACAAGGGCCTCACCATGTTCTTTCTGGACATGAAGAGCCCGGGCGTCGAGGTGCGGCCTATCAAGCAGGCCAACGGCATGCAGGAGTTCAACGAGGTCTATTTCACCGACGTCGTCATTCCCGACAGCCAGCGTCTGGGGGCCGTCGGCGCGGGCTGGAGCGTTTCGCTGACCACGCTGATGAACGAGCGCATGTCGATCGGTGCGCGGCTCGCGACCGGCGTGCCTGAAATGTTCGAGTTCTGCTCCAACCTCATGCTCGAGGAGGGGCTCGCCATCGACGATCCCGCGGTGCGCTCGAAGCTGGCAAGCTGGGCGGCGAAGTCGAACGGGCTGAAATTCACCAGCTATCGCACCATCTCGGCGCTGTCGAAGGGCGAGCGGCCGGGTCCGGAGAACTCGATCGGCAAGCTGGTGTCGGGCATGATGCTGCAGGACATTGCGACTTACGCGATGGACCTGCAGGGCGCGGCCGGTGTTCTCACCGGAAACGACGAGGAGACGGTGCAGGGCCAGTTCCAGCAGATGCTGCTGTCCTCGCCCTCGATGCGCATCGCCGGCGGCACCGACGAGATCCTGCGCAACATCATCGCCGAGCGCGTGCTGGGGTTGCCCGGCGACATCCGCGTCGACAAGGACGTGCCGTATAACAAGATCCCGACCAAGGGTAGATAGGAAATCTTGTGTCCCGGACGCGGTGCGGCGCGCAGTGCCGCTCCGCAGAGCCGGGACCCAGATGCCACAATGGCCCCCGGCTCTGCGCCGCATCACTTCGTGCTGCGTCGCGTCCGGGGCACGAAAGCGAGCTAGGCAATGGACGCTAAAGCAAATCAGACCCAAGATCGCATCGGCGTGCTCGAAGAGCTGCTCAACGAGCGCTACTCCGTCCGCGCCTTCCTGCCAAAAGAGGTCGACCGTGCGGTCATCGAGCACGTGCTGACGACCGCGCAGCGCACGGCGTCATGGTGCAACAGCCAGCCCTGGCAGGTTGTGATCGCCAGCGGCGCGGCCAAGGAGCGCTTTCGCCAGGCGATCTACAAGGAGGCCTCGGGCGGTCTCGGCGACGATTACGACTTCACGCCGCCGCGCGAATATGTCGGCGTTTATCTCGACCGCCGCCGCGAAAGCGGCTTCCAGCTCTACAACACGCTCGGCATCGCCCGCGGCGATAAAATGGCTTACGCCAAGCAGGCGCTGGAGAACTACAATTTCTTCGGTGCGCCGCATGTCGCGATCATTCACACCAACGAGCCGCTCGGCATCTACGGTGCGATCGATTGCGGTGCCTATGTCAGCAATTTCATGCTCGCGGCGCAGGCGCTCGGGCTCGGCACCATTCCGCAGGCCGCGCTCGCGCGCCACTCCGGCCTGATCCGCCGCCACTTCAACCTGCCCGACGATCGCCGCGTCGTCTGCGGCATTTCGTTCGGCTATGCCGACGACGCGCACAAGGTCAACAGCTACCGCACCTCGCGCGCGAGCGTGGCTGACACGGTGACGTTCGCGGACGAATGATCGAGGGCGCCATCTTTCGGACACGTAAAGACGGCCGCGAAAGCGGCCGTCTTCGTTTCGGTTGGCTTGGCGCCCGTGATCAGCCGCCGCTGCCGCCGATCACGGCGCGTATCGTCTCGTCCGGGCCGAAATCCTCGGCGCCGTCGACATAGAGCAGCGCGGCGAGCTTCGAGCGGGCGCGGTTCACGCGGCTCTTGATCGTGCCGACTGCGCAGCCGCAGATCGAGGCCGCATCCTCGTAGGAGAAGCCGGAGGCGCCGACCAGGATCAACGCTTCGCGCTGGTCCTGCGGAAGCTTCTCGAGCGCCGTGCGAAACTCCTCGAACTCGAGATGCGCGTTCTGCGACGGCTGCGTCTTCAGCGTCTTTGCGTAGTTGCCTTCGGCATCCTCGACCTCGCGCCGCCGCTTGCGATAATCGGAGCGGAACAGGTTGCGCAGGATCGTGAACAGCCACGCCGGCAGATTGGAGCCGGGCTGGAACGAGTCGATGTTGGCGAGCGCGCGGAGCAGCGTCTCCTGGACCAAATCGTCGGCGCGGTCCGCATTGCCGCTGAGCGAAATGGCGAACGCGCGCAGACTGGGCACGGCCGCCAGGATATCGTTACGCAGGGAGTCCGTGAGAGGCATTAATCCCTCCCATTGTTGTTGTCGTTGGATCCGCCCTCATCGCCCAATTGGGGTGTCGCTCCCGGCGCATCAAGCTTCTTGATCAGTTCTGCGAACCGATCGGGAACCCCTTGTCGCACGACATCATCATACATGGCGCGCAACTGATGCCCGATCCGGGATTGGATCTCCGGAGTGAGGCCTCCCTTGCCGGGGGTCGTGCTTCTGCTGGCTTGAGACTTGAGATCTTTCATGACCTGTTCCACGTTTCCCCGAGTTAAGTGACTGTAAGTTCGAGAGGTTTCTCAACCGGGAGCCGTTCCCTGGTTAGGCACAATGCCAGGTTCGAGAAAAAGTTCCCGGCGCAACGGAACTTTTCTCAGGCTGAGGCGTAATCCAGCCCAGCAGGGGAACCCGGGCCCCCCGCATTGCCAGGATGGCCCGAAGATGAATGGAGTGGGGATGTCCCGTTCACAGCTTGTTGCTGAACACTTGCCGCTATTGCGCCGGTACGCACGCGCCCTGACAGGCAGCCAAGCCTCCGGCGACGCCTATGTCGCAGCCATGTTGGAAGCCATGCTTGGGGATCCCACGGTGCTCGACGAGAGCCATGGGCCGCGCGCCGGCCTGTTCCGGCTGTTCACCCAGATCTGGAATTCGGTCTCCGTCAACGACGATTCGGAGGTGACGACCCTGCCGATGCCGCCGGAGCGGCGTCTGTCGAACATCACGCCGCTGCCGCGGCAGGCCTTCCTGCTGCTTTCGCTGGAGGGGTTTTCGGAAGAGGAAGTCGGCTACATCCTCGGCACCGACGTCGCCGAGACCCGGCGCCTTGCGGACGCCGCAGGCCGCGAGATGGCGGCGGAGATCGCGACCGATGTGCTGATCATCGAGGACGAGACCTTCATCGCCATGGACCTCGAGAGCCTGGTGAAGAATCTCGGCCATAATGTCGTCGGCGTCGCGCGGACCCACGCCGATGCGGTGGCGCTTGCCAAGAACAAGCGCCCGGGTCTGATCCTGGCCGACATCCAGCTCGCCGACGGCTCGTCGGGCCTGGACGCCGTCAACGAGCTGCTGCGCACTTTCGAAGTGCCGGTGGTGTTCATCACCGCCTATCCGGAACGCTTCCTCACCGGCGAGCGACCCGAGCCGGCGTTCCTGATCTCAAAGCCGTTCCAGCCCGCGATGGTGTCGGCGGTGGCGAGCCAGGCCCTGTTCTTCCAGCGCAACTCGCGCAACCGCACGCCGAAGGCGCCGGCGGCCTAGGAAGACCTGTATCGAACAAGAAGACGGCGCGTCGAAAGGCGCGCCGTTTTTGTTTTGTCGGCACCCCGCCTCAGCATCCGCGGCAGATACTGCGAAGCATGGAATTTAGTTTTGTATCATCCGGTCCGGGGGATTTTGCAGTCAGCTTGGCCTGGTCCTGGATCCAGGATTGGAGCAATTTCTCTCGTTCGGGCGACGGTGCCGAAATGAGCCGCGTTCCGTCGAAAGTCATGAGGACGGTCATCCTCTGAAGATCGTCCTTCGCCTCGGTGGGCGGCTTCGGCAGTGGCGCGGATCGCTCGACCATGTCGAGCGCCGCGGCATCTAGCGGCTCGAAGCCCGTGCTTTCCACCAAAGCGCTCGAGATCAATTTACCCGAACGATCGACCACGAATGTGACACCGACATCGCCTTTCTGGCCAATCGCGCCCGGTGGGAACACCCTGTGGCGCCAGACATGTTCGGTGACCGCCTTGCGCCAAGCGGCCATGGGATCGGACGCCGTGGGGTCGAGATCCGCTCCGCTCTGCACAACCCGGAAGGACGGCGGCACCTGAAATTGACGACCACTGAAGACAATCGGCACGGTAAAAGAGAATGAGTCGTCCTTCAGCTCCGAAGGCGGCGCCGGAAACGGTTCGGCGCGGGCAATGATCGCCAGCGCAGCGTCGTCGATCGGCTGCGAGCCGGCGCTTTCAGCCAGCGCCCGGGAGATCAACCTTCCGGACCGGTCGATGACGAATGTAACTTTGGCCTGGCCGGTTTGCCCCCATGCTTTAACGGGGAAAAACTTGTTGCTGTTGATGTGCGCCGCCAGCCTCGCCGTCCAGGCTTTGACGCTGTCGTTCTGGGATTCAGCCTGGGCCAAAGACGGAACAGCCGTGAGCAATCCGAGCAGGGCGGCCAGCAAAGGGAATTTCATCTGCATCAATGTGAATAGTAATCGCCATCAGGTTGATTGCAAGGTTTCTTGCTCGTAACGCGTTCGCAGGGGGAGCGCAATTTCGAAAGGCTGGGAAAGCCTGCTTGACGCCGTCCAAATTGCCCCGTTGATATCCGGCCAACAACATTCATCGCCGCTCTTGGGCGCCGGGAGATTACTCACCATGGACCAGCAACTCCTCGATCGCCTCGCCATCCGCGACCTCCTCGAGAACTGGGCGGTCTGGCGCGACGCCGGCGACTGGGAGCGCTTTGCCACGGTCTGGCATGAAGAAGGCTGGATGTCCGCGACCTGGTTTCAGGGACCGGCGCGGGATTTCATGCGCGTCAGCCAGGAGGGGTTCGCCAAGGGCGTGCGCATCCTGCATTTCCTCGGCGGCACCAGCATCGATCTCGCAGGCGAGCGGGCCGTCGCGCAGACCAAGATGACGATCTCGCAGCGCGCGCTGGTGCACGACGTGCTCTGCGACGTCGTCTGCACTGGACGCTTTTATGATTTCCTGGAGAAGCGGCAAGACCAATCAGGAATGGGAAGATGGGGCATCGTCCGCCGCCAGCCGATTTATGAAAAGGACCGGATCGACCCGGTCGATCCCGCCGCGACACTCCGTCTCGACCAGAAGGCGCTGGCCGCGCTGCCCGAAGGCTATCGCCATCTCGCCTATATGCAGGAGCTGATCGGCTACAAGGTCAAGCGCGACATGCCGGGCCTGATCGGGCCCGAAGTGGAGAGGCTGTATGGCGAGGGACGGGCATGGCTGGCAGGGAAGGTCTCTTGACGTCAGAGGTCTCTTGACCTCTCGAGCGATAGCAGAAGCGCCGTTGCGCTTGCGGGTACGGGCGTCCCTTCGCCGGCAAACTCACAACGCAGCCGCTTCGTGCAGCGATGCCGCAAAACGGAGTTGCGCGATCCTTTCCAGATCCGCGAGCGTGACGCGGTAGTCGCCGATCTCGATCCCGCGGCCGACGTTCTGTGCCACCATCGCCACCTGGTCCATCAGATAGGCTGCGACGGCAAGACGGCCGCGTGGAGCGGCTACCACCACAACTTTCCAATAGGCCCGCGGGACGCGAAAAGTGTCGCGCGCGATCAGGCCATGCTCGAACTCGACGTCGCCGCGGAAGGCTTCATCGTCGTCGGAGAAGACCGGCCCGCTGAAGCCGGTCAGCCGGCCGCGCGATTGCGCCATTGCACGCTCCCACTGTTCCAAAGCGTGCCACCAATCCCGATTGAGCCGGTGATGCTGCGGCACGACGTTGGGCCAGTAGAAGGCCTGTCGCGCCGAGATCGAAGCGGCGCGCGGTTCGCCCCAGCAGCCCGTCGCGCGGGCCATGAGATGGCCGCGGTCGTAAGGGCTCTGTCGCAGCAGCGGCAAATTCATCTGCAACGACGGGGGAAGCAGCGGATCGGGCGACCATTTATCCGCGCCGCGCGGCTCGTCGACGAATTGGCTCCCGTCGCAATTGTAAGCCACGTAATGCGCGAGCCGACGCGCCGGATTCATCACGACCGTGAAATGCAGATAGCGCAACACCGCTACCGCACCGTTCACGCCCGGTAGAGAGATTGGGCGCGTCTCGTCGAGAAAATCCGGATCGAAGCCCGGACGAACCGTATCGATACGCGAGGGCGGGACGAGACGCGCTAGCCGGCGCAGCAGCGCTTCCACCTCGGTGCGGTCTGTCTCGCCATTCCAGCGCGAAAGATCGGTTGCCTGCACGGCGGCAAATTCCGTCGGGAATTCATCGTCGTCGAGGAGTATGGGCACCAGCGCGCCCTTCTTCAGGCCGGCGCGTGCCTCATGACAAACCCATTCGCTGGCCGTTGACGTCTGCGACCACAGCACGACGACGGCGCGACAGTTGGCCAATTCGATGTCGAGCTCGGGCCGCCACGGCATGCCGGGTTCGATGCCGCGGTCCCACCAAACGGTCCAGCCCTGCTCTTCGAGAAGATCCACGATCGGCCGGGCACGCGGCCGATCGACATGGGTGTAGCTCAGGAAAATGTCAGCCATGCGACCTGATCCCCGTCGAGCATGACACTCCTGCGGTCGCCACGGCTCGTCGCTGTTGTGATTGGCGACAAGACGCTGCTCATGAAATCCTTACTTCGCCTCAGCCAAGGTTCGCGCGTTCGCCGCACGCCGTCTGGAAATCTTTTCTCTCATTCCCGGCGCAGCCGCGAATGATGGCGAGGACGGCCTGGCCTTTTTGTCTGCCAGCAATTTCGACCACTATACTTTAGGGTGTGTTTCGTGCAAGATGGTGGACTTGAAGCGACCGATATTGACGGTCGGATCGAATTGGATGCCGCGGCAGATTCTACGGCCGTCGCATAAGAGAATATTGTGAGCTATCGAATTGCTGCAGCCGGTATCGGCTGCCATTGCAGCCTGGGAGGGCCAGATGCCCAAGACCAAGCAACAACATTTGGACAGCACGAACGGACCGAAGCGGATACTGGCTCTCGATGGAGGCGGGATACGGGGCATTCTCACCCTCGAATATCTCGACGTCATGGAGCGGGAGTTCAGGAGGCGATTCAAGGATCCGAACTTCCTGCTCTGCGACTATTTCGATCTCATCGGGGGCACATCGACCGGGTCGATCATTGCGGCCGGTCTGGCCTGCGGATTGACGGTGGAGCAGCTCAAGAAGCTCTACACCGGGATCGGAATAGACGTTTTCCAGGCCGAGTTCTGGCGGCTCGGGCTGTTGGCGCCAAAATTCAAATCCAAGCCGCTTCAAGCCGCACTCGATGAACAGCTTGGGGCAGACACGACGCTCGACAGCGAGCGCATCCGCACCGGCTTGATGATCATGACGAAGCGCCTCGACACCGGCAGTCCCTGGCCGCTGCACAATCATCCCGCCGCTCGATATGCCGCACAGGACGGCAAGTTGTATTTGACCAAGGTGGTCCGGGCGAGCACAGCGGCGCCGACCTATTTCGAGCCTCAGGAGATCGACATCTCCTCCCGTGATGGAAACGTCGTCGCCGGCGCGTTCGTCGACGGCGGTGTGAGCCCTTTCAACGACCCGTCGTTGCAGCTGCTGATGCTGGCCGCGCTCGATGGCCATGGCTTCCGCTGGCCGACCGGCAAAGACAAGCTGCTGCTGATTTCGGTCGGCACGGGCACGTTCAAGAAGACTTACACGACGGAGCAGATCACGCGCATGGCTGCGGCCGAGCAGGGCCTGCGATCGCTCCAATCCCTCATGGATGATTGCGGGCGCGTCAATCAGGCCATGCTGCAATGGCTGACGAACTGCCTGACGCCATGGGCGATCGACCGCGCCGTGGGGGATCTGAAGCTGGACAGCCAGAGCGGTCCGCAACTGGCCACCTATGCGCGCTACAACGTGCTCCTGGAGCCCGGCTGGCTGAAGACCACGGTCAAGCGCGACCTTGCGCCGGAAGCTGTCGCGAAGATCGCGGCGATGGATGATCCCAACAATCTCGCAGAGCTTGCCGACATCGGGCGGCTTGCCGCGGAGCAGCAGGTCAAGCCGGAACACTTTCCGCCCGGCTTCGATTGAGCTGCGCCGGCGGCGGCCGGTGCTCTGGCCTAGCTGATCGAAATTCAGGGATGTTGAGCTATGGAAGTCACACGCGCTTTTATCGTTCGTCCCTTCGGCACGCAGGGCGGCATCGATTTCGATCGGGTGGAAAGGGAGCTCATCGCTCCTGCGCTCACGGCGGCTGGAATTGAAGGCCGCACCACGCTCGAAATCACGCGGCAGGGCAACATTCGGGAGGATATGTTCAGGCTGCTGGTGCTCTCCGATCTGGTGATCGCCGACCTCTCCATCCACAACGCCAACGTATTCTACGAGCTCGGTATCCGGCACGGTTTGCGCGACCGGCACACCCTGCTGATGCGCGCCAAGGATACGCAGGACAAGTATCCCTTCGATCTTCAGACCGATCGATATGGTCAATACGATCCGGCGAACCCTGCCGCCGCGCTCCCTGGCTTTATCGAGTCGCTCAGGGCGACACTTGCCGACACCAACAAGGACAGTCCTGTCTTCAAGTTGCTCCCACGCCTGACGCCGCACGACCGGGCCGCGCTCATGATCGTGCCGTTCGACTTCCAGGAAGAGGTCGAGATCGCGCAAAAGGCGGGGCGCGCCGGCGACCTGCGGCTGCTCGCGCAGGAGGTCCGCGGTTTCGAATGGGGGAGCGCGGGATTGCGGATCGTTGGCGACGCGCAATTTCGGATCAAGGCCCTCGCCGGAGCCAAGGAGACGTTCGAGCTGCTTCGGGGCCTGGACAGCAACGATTTTCAGGCCAATTACCGCCTGGGCACGATCTATCAGAAGCTGGCGGCCAGAGCGCTTGGTCATGATTCAAAGCTCGACGCCATCACGCGTTCGGAGCAGGCGATCAATCGGGTCCTCGCCCGCACGATGCCGCCGAATGATCGCGATGAGACGCCCAAGGAATCGGCGGAGCGGCGGTTTCATCGCGCCGAAGGACATTCACTATTGGGAAGCAACGCCAAGACGCGCTGGATCGACGATTGGCAGGCCGCGGCGTCCCCCGATGCGCAACGCGAGGCGGCCCTCCGCTCGCCGCATCTTGGCTCCGCCATCCAGCACTATCTCGATGGCTTCGCCGAAGATCTGGACAGCTTCTATGCGGGGATCAACGCGCTTGCGATGCTGACGATCCAGATCAATCTCGCCAAGGCGCTTCCCGACGTCTGGGCGGAAAGTTTCGATGACGGGGACGCCGCGATCGCCGCGCTCAAGACCGGCGAACGCCGCGCCGGTCGTCTCGCTGCGGCGTTAAACCTGGCCGTCGGCAACGATGACAAGGTGGTGCGGAAGGGCGAGAAATTCGACATCTGGAAGGAGATCAGCCGCGCGGACCTGTCGTTCCTCACGGCCGAGAAGCCGGCGCAAGCCGGGAATGCTTATCGAAGAGGTCTGGCAAATGCGGGCCCGTTCGAAATCGACGCGGCGCGGCGCAATCTCCTGCTGTTTCGCGAGCTCGGGGTGCTGTCGGCAAATGTCGAGGCCTCGCTGCGGGAGATGAATCAGGCCGCGCCGGACAAACCCGCGGAGCTGCCTGTGCGGGTCATCCTTTTCACGGGCCATATGCTGGACACGCCCCGCCGGGACAAGAACGACCCGCGATTTCCCAACACACAAGAGGCAATTGCCGCGGCGCGCAAGATGATCGAAAAGGCGGTCAAGGACGAGATGAACGAGAGGGGCGGCGTTGCGTTCGGCATCGCGGGCGGGGCTTGTGGCAGCGATATCCTGTTCCACGAGGTCTGCAACGCACTCGGCGTCTCCACGCAGCTCATGCTGGCGCTGCCGGAGGCCCAGTTCCAGGCTGAATCGGTCAATCACGGCGGGGTCGATTGGGTGATGCGATACCAGCAACTCTGCCAGCGGGTGACGCCTCGCGTGCTTGCCGAATCCAAGGATCTGCCGCGCTGGCTCGCTGGCAAGAAGGATTACGACATCTGGCAGCGGAATAATCTCTGGATGATGTTCAATGCCTTGGCCGCGCAACCGCGCTATCTGACGCTGGTCGCGCTCTACAATCGCGAGAAGGACCCCGACGGCCCTGGAGGCACGGCGCATCTCGTGCACGTCGCGGCGGACTGGGGATTCAAGACGGTCGAGCTCGACGCGCGGCAATTGCTGAAGGCCGGCGGTACGTAAGGCAAAGCCGCGCCGCGATTTTGCTCAATCCCTGCCGCTAAGCGGAAAACGCCGAGGTTTCATCGCCCTCCGCCCTTACGATCGAAGGGCGAAAAAAAGTAAGGCGCGACTGGCATCACCACAGTCGCGCCCTACGTCGCCGGCTTATGGGGCAGGGGGGAATAGCCGGCTGCTGAGACGACTCCCGTCCACGCGAGTCGTTCCAGGCCGTTCGAAATATTTTGCGCGCGCTGCGGCCTTTGCCGCACACGGTTAAGTGATCGTAACGGCCAAGAACCCCCGGTCCTCCGCCCGCGTTGTTCCCGCGATCGCCATGGGGCGAGGGACAGACATCCATGTCACAGATTCAAAAGGTATTTTTGGGCGCCGTCGCGATTGCCGCAACGCTCGGCGCGGTGCAATTGGCCTCCGGCCACGATCTCGCCAACCGCTGGCAGGCGGTCGCCGATGTCCCCAGCCACAGCTCGAACTATGCGCCGAGCCTTGATGCAAGCCACAACGTCAATCGTGCCGGCAAGGCGGACCGCCTAGCCGAGATCCGGCCGGCGCCGGTTCCCACCCGCACGGTCTCGATGCGGCTGAACGACCTCGCCGACACCTCGGTGCTGCTGCGGGTTCCCGCGGTGATCGAGACCGGCAACGCCAAGCCGCCGATGCTGCTCCAGAACCAGAAGCGGACCCGCAACAGGCCGACGCTCGCCTGCGAGCCGATGGTCAGCTCCCTGACCGAGGTCGCAAAGCTGCTTCAGCCCGGTCGTTGCGTGACCTGATCCGCAGCCGCGGGATCCGGCGTCCTTCCGCCGAGACCTCGATCGTTCACGTCCACTTGATCCGCCCAGCGCTCGCGTTATATCCCGGGTTCCCTTCGTTTTTGACCGGGTAAACGCATGACGACGTCAGACACGGCTGTGCATACGCAGCCCTTCCAGGCCGAGGTTTCCGAGCTTTTGCACCTCATGGTGCATTCCGTCTATTCCGAGACCGACATCTTCCTGCGCGAGCTCGTCTCCAACGCCTCGGATGCCTGCGACAAGCTGCGCTACGAGGCGATCGCCAGTCCGGCGCTGCTGGGCGAGGGCGACGCGCTCAAGATCCGCATCATCCCCAACAAGCAGGCTGCGACGCTCACGATCGCCGACAACGGCATCGGCATGGAACGGCAGGAGCTGATCGATCATCTCGGCACCATCGCCCGTTCCGGCACCAAGGCGTTCGTGTCGAAGCTGAAGGAGGCCAAGGACGGCCTCGGCCTGATCGGCCAATTCGGCGTCGGCTTCTATTCCGCCTTCATGGTCGCCGAAAAGATCGTCGTGGTCAGCCGGCGCGCCGGCGAGAGCGACGTCTGGACCTGGACGTCCTCCGGCGGCTCCGGCTTCGAGATCGCCCGCGCCAGCGATGAGGAGGCGACGCGTGTAGCCCGCGGCACCGAGATCGTCCTGCACCTGAAGGACGATGCCAAGAAATATCTCGAGGCCTACGAGATCGAGCGCATCGTCGGTGCCTATTCCGACAACATCCTGTTTCCCATCGAGCTCGTGCCGGAAGAGGGCGAGCCGCGCCAGATCAATTCGGCCAGCGCGCTGTGGCAGCGCTCGAAATCAGAGCTCACGGCAGAAGACTACAAGAAAGCCTATCAGCAGATCGCGTCCGCCTTCGACGATCCCGCAATGACGCTGCATTATCGTGCCGAAGGCCGCTATTCCTACGCCGTGCTGCTGTTCGCGCCCGCGACCAAGCCGTTCGACCTGTTCGAGCCAAACCGCAAGGGCCGGGTGAAGCTCTACGTGCGCCGCGTCTTCATCACCGACGATGCCGATCTGTTGCCGGGCTATCTGCGCTTCATCCGCGGCGTCGTCGACAGCGAGGATCTTCCGCTCAACATCTCCCGCGAGATGCTGCAGAACAATCCGCAGCTCGCGCAGATCCGCAAAGCCGTGGCGACCCGCGTCGTGTCGGAACTGGAAAGCCTCGCCGAGAAGGATCCGGAGAACTTCGCCAGGATCTGGGACGCGTTCGGTGCCGTGCTCAAGGAAGGCATCTACGAGGATTTCGAGCGGCGCGAGAAGCTGCTGGCATTGTCGCGCTTCACCACGACGTCGGGCGAGAAACGTTCGCTGAAGCAGGTCATCGCCGATTTCAAGCCGAACCAGACCGAGATCTATTATCTCGTCGGCGACAGCATCGAGCGGCTGAAATCCAATCCGCGGCTGGAAGCTGCGACCGCGCGCGGCATCGAGGTGCTGCTGCTGTCCGATCCGGTCGACGCGTTCTGGACCTCGATGCCCTCGGAGTTCGAGGGCAAGCCGCTGAAGTCGCTGAGCCAGGGCGATCTCAATCTCGACCTGATTCCGCGCGTTGACGACAAGGATGAGGCGAACAAGGAGGAGCCGGCCGCCGATGAAGGCGCCACCATCGCCGTGATCAAGGCCGCGCTCGGCGAGCGCGTCAGCGACGTCAAGGCCTCGACGCGCCTCACCAGTTCGGCCTCATGCCTCGTTGCCGACAGCCAGGGCCCGAGCCGCGAGCTCGAGCGTATCCTGGCGCAGCAGAACCGGGCCATGAAGACCAAGCCGATCCTCGAGATCAATCTGCGCCATCCGCTGGTGACGGCAATCACCAAGGCGCAGGCCGGCTCGAAGGTGGTCGACGATCTCAGCCTGCTCCTGCTCGAACAGGCCCAGATCCTGGACGGCGAATTGCCGGAAGATCCCGCGGCCTTTGCAGCGAGGCTGAACCGTCTGGTGTTGCAGGGGCTCGGCTAGCGTCGCAGCCCATTGCTCACCTTGCCGTCATCTGTCCCTAGGAACAGTCGCCTCCGGCCTGGTGTTATGCCATAGCAGGCCGTCGGCATCAGGCCCGCCGACGCCGTCGATTCGAGGATTAAGTCCATGCGCCCATCGATTTTGGCCCTCACGGCGATTGCCACGCTGTTCGTCGCGGCAGATGCCAGCGCCCAGACCTATGATCCGCGCTACCCCGTATGCATGCACGTTTACACGCCCGGCGGCGGCTTCGGCGGTGGCGGCGGCGACTATTTCGACTGCTCCTTCACCTCGCTGCCGCAGTGCCGTGCGACCGCCTCGGGCCGCTCGGCCAGCTGCGACGTCAATCCCTACTACCGCTTCGACCAGCCGCCGCAGCAGCCGCGCCGGCGCCACAAGAAGGCGCAGCAGTAATCAGATGCAGCTTATCGGATTGCAGCTCATGCGCTTCTCGTTCGGCCTGCTCATGATAGCTGGCGCGTTGCTGACGGCTGCGCCGTCGCATGCGCAGACCTTTGATCCGCGGTACCCCGTCTGCATGCATGTTTATTCGGGTGCGAACGGGGGAGGTGGAGAGTGGTACGATTGCTCCTTCACGTCGATCCCGCAGTGCCGCGCAACCGCGTTCGGCCGCTCGGCGATCTGTGATCTCAATCCGTATTATCCGGTCCAAGCGCCGCCGCAACGGTTGCGTTACAGGCGTAGCGGCTAGCGTCGGTGGACCGGCGCTTCCGCATCGCGGGCAGTGCAGCCGCTAGTCCTTCCTGATCCCCGACAACTCCACCACCTTGCGCCAGCGGTCGGTCTCCGCCGTCAGCATGCCGCCGAATTCAACGGCGTTGCCGTGCAGCGGGACGGCGCCGAGCTCGGCGATGCGGCCCTTGATGCCGGCATCAGACAGCGCAGCGTCGATCTCGCGGTTGAGCAGATCGACGATCTCGCGCGGCGTGTCGTGCGGGGCGCCGACGCCGTAGAACGACGACGTCTCGTAGCCGGGCAGCGTGTCGGCGATCGCCGGCACGTCGGGCAGGATTTCCGAGCGCTCGCGCGTGGTGACGCCGAGCGCGCGCAGCTTGCCGGCGCGCACCAGTTCGAAGGACGAGGTGACGTTGTCGAACATGCCCTGGATCTGCCTGCTCATCACGTCGGTCAGACCCGGCGCCGAGCCGCGATAGGGGACGTGGGTGAACTCTACGGCGGCCATCGATTTGAACAATTCGCCCGAGAGGTGCAGCGAGGTGCCGATGCCCGAGGAGGCGATCGACACCTTGCCGGGATTGGCCTTGGCGTAGGCGATGAAGTCGGCGACGGATTTCACCGGCAAATCGTTGTTGACGACCAGCACCAGCGGAATTCGCGCGACGCCGGCGACCGGTACGATGCCCCTGGCGAAATCGTACGGCAGTGCCGGATCGAACGAGGCGTTGATCGCGTTCGCGGTCGAGGTCAGCAGCAGCGTATAGCCGTCGGGGGCCGACGAGATCACCGCCTGCGTGCCGATATTGCTGCCGGCGCCGGGCTTGTTCTCGACGACGAAGGTCTGGCCCAGCCGGTCGGACAACCGCTGGCAGAGCAGCCGCGACAGCAGGTCGGTCGCGCCACCCGGCGCATAGGGCACCACCCATTTCACGCTGCGCGAGGGATAGGAGGGATTGCCGAGCGCAAAGGCACGCGGTGCGGCGATCGTGGCCGCGGCACAGGCGGCGGCCTGAATGAAATGTCGTCTGGTGATCATGACGGTCTCCACTTCACCTCTCCCCGCAAGGGGGACGAGGCGACGCGACCAGCGCGCTGACAATTGGCATTGCTATCGCAAGAATTGGATTGCGCCGCACGCCGATCCCGTCGGCTTGGTAAAGGATCACTAGAGTTAATCGCGCACTAACGGAGTTTTACCTTGTCTCTTAACACCTGGGCAAAGCACGCGGGCTAGATTGGCGGATATCAGCGGACGGCCCGAAGAGTGAACAATATGACCACCGGTGTCATCGAACAGCCGAAAGTCGCGCGCGCGCCGTCGGCTTCGAAGATCTGGCTGAAAGCCATCGAGCTCACCGCGCGGATCGAGACGCTGCCGGGACGCCTGTTCGCCGACGTCATCGACGATTGGGCGCAGCGCCAACCTGGCCGCGTCGCGCTGGTCACGGACGACACGAGTCTCGACTACGAAGGCCTGTCGAGGCGCATCAATCGTTACGCGCGCTGGGCGCGCTCGGTGGGCGTGGCCAAGGGGAATACCGTCGCGTTGATCATGCCGAACGGCATCGATTATGTCGCGGCTTGGCTCGGCATCAGCCGGGTCGGCGGTGTGGTCGCGCTGCTCAACACCAAGCTGGTCGGGCCCTCGCTCGCGCATTGCATCGATGTCGCCAAGCCAAGCCATATCATCGTGGCGCATGGGCTGACGGAGGTGCTGGAGGGCGCAGCGCCGCATCTGAAGTCCCAGGCCAAGGTCTGGACGCATGGCGATGCCCGCAGCGATCGCGCCATCGATGTCGCGCTGGCGGCGATGGACGACGCTCCCCTATCGCCGGAAGAACGCGGCGAGGTCACCATCGACGACCGTGCGCTGCTGATCTACACCTCGGGCACCACAGGCCTGCCGAAGGCCGCCAGCATCAGCCACCGCCGCATTCTCAACTGGGGCTTCTGGTTCGCCGGTCTCACCGGCGCGAGCCCGCAGGATCGGCTCTATGATTGCCTGCCGCTGTTCCACTCGGTCGGCGGCATCGTGGCGCCCTGCAGCATGCTCGCGGCCGGCGGCTCGGTGGTGATCGCGGAGAAATTCTCGGCCTCGCATTTCTGGTCCGACATCGTGCGGCATGACTGCACGCTGTTTCAATATATCGGCGAGCTCTGCCGCTACCTGCTCAAGGCGGCGCCGTCGGAATACGAGAACCGCCATCGTCTCCGCCTCGTCTGCGGCAACGGCCTGCGCGGCGACATCTGGGACGACTTTCAGGCGCGTTTCGCCATTCCCCGGATCCTCGAATTCTATGCGGCGACCGAAGGCAATTTCTCGCTGTTCAACGTCGAGGGACAGCCGGGCGCGATCGGCCGCATCCCACCGCTGCTCGCGCATCGCTTCCCTGCCAATCTCGTCAAGCTCGACCCCGATAGCGGCACGCCGCTGCGCAACGAAGAGGGGTTTTGCATCGCCTGCGCCCGCGGCGAGGCCGGCGAAGCCATCGGCCGCATCGGCACCGCCGATGAGGGTGGAGGCCGCTTCGAGGGCTATACCGACGCCGGCGAAACCGAGAAGAAGATTCTTCGAAATGTCTTTGCGAAAGGCGATGCCTGGTTTCGTACCGGCGATCTAATGCGGATCGACGACAAGGGGTTCTTCCATTTCGTCGATCGGATCGGCGACACGTTCCGCTGGAAGGGCGAGAACGTCGCGACCTCGGAGGTGAACGACGCGATGCGCGATTTCACCGGCGTGGTCGATGCCACTACCTACGGCGTCAGCATCCCAGGGGCCGACGGGCGTGCCGGCATGAGCGCGATCGTCGTCAACGAGGGTTTTGACATCGCGGCATTGCCCGCGCATCTCGCGCAGCGTCTGCCGGTCTATGCACATCCCGTCTTCATCCGCATCTCCAGCGAGATCGATGCGACCGAGACGTTCAAGCAGAAGAAGGGCGACCTGGCGCGGGAAGGCTTCGATCCCGCCGGGATCTCCGATCCGCTGTTCATGATGGATTCCAGATCCGGGGCCTACGTCCCGCTGGATGCCGAGGCTCATGCACGGATCCTGGACGGCTCGACCAGGCTGTAGATCTCCAAAATCGGCAGATAGGTCCAATTTTATCTGAATTGTCCAAGAAGGCATTTACTTCTCTCGGGTAAACAAGCCGCCATGGGGAGGCGGCCAGCAAGAGCCGCCGCAACGCCAACGATAACAAAGCGAGCCAGCCATGTCGGTAAGGTCTAAGGTCATTGAGGCGATCCAGCAGATCGCCAGGGAGCAGCACGTCACGCTTCCCGCGCTTTCGGACGATCTGTCGCTGCACGAGACGGGCTTCGACTCGCTCGCCTTCGCCATCCTCGTCGCACGTCTCGAGGACGACACCGGCATCGATCCCTTCACCATTTCCGAGGACGCAGCATTCCCCGCCACCGTGGGCGATTTCGTGCGGGCCTACGAAAATGTCCCCGCGTGAGATCTTCGCGCTTCGCGACCATCTTGGCGCGGAGCTGAAAGGCCGCACGATCTCCGACGCGCATGATGTCGTGTCACTGACCGACATCCTGTCGCAGACGGTCCTCGGTGGCCGCCTGCATGAATTGTCGGGCCGCTCCGTGCTGCTCAAATTGTCCGACCAGCTCCGGTCGGGCCTCGCCATGATCGAGCTCGACGGCATCGCGCGCCGCATGTTGCTCTGTCCGCCCGATCTCAACCCTAATCATCTGGACGCGTTGATCGCGGATGCCGCGATCGACGCCGTCGTCACCGACGAGCCCGATCGCTGGGCCGGCTCGGGCGTCGCGCTCGTCATCACCGCGCAATTGCCGCTCCAAGCCGCTGCGCCGGCCAAGTCCGAGCGCGCCACGGAATGGCTGATGCTCACCTCGGGCACCTCAGGCGTGCCGAAGATCGTCGGCCATACGCTGGAAGCGCTGACCGGTGCGATCGTCGCCGAAGGCCCCGCGCGTGGGCCCGCGCCGGTCTGGGCCACGTTCTACGATATTCGCCGCTATGGCGGCCTCCAGATCTTCCTTCGCGCCGTCCTGTCCGGCGGCTCGATGGTGCTGTCGGATCCGCATGAGGCGCTCGGTGATCACGTCGCGCGCCTGAAAGCGCGCGGGGTCTCGCATATCTCCGGTACGCCGTCGCACTGGCGCAAGCTGCTGATGAGCGGTTCGGCCGCGCAATTTGCCCCGGCTTACGTCCGCCTCTCCGGTGAAATCGCGGACCAGGCGGTGCTCGACGGATTGAAGGCGGCGTTCCCCAACTCCTCCGTCGGCCACGCCTACGCCTCGACCGAGGCGGGCGTCGGCTTCGCCGTCAATGACGGGCTGGAAGGCTTTCCGGCCGACTATCTCGGCAATCGCAACGGCGTCGAGATGAAAGTGGTCGACGGCTCGCTCCGTATCCGTTCGACGCGCACCGCGCATGCCTATGTCGGCCGCGATGCGGCGGCGCTCACCGATGACGACGGATTCGTCGACAGCGGCGATATCGTCGAGCTGCGCGGCGACCGTTATTATTTCGTCGGCCGCCGCGGCGGCATCATCAATATCGGCGGGCTGAAGGTCCATCCCGAGGAGATCGAGGCGGTGATCAACCGCCATCCGGACGTGCGGATGTCGCGGGCCAAGTCACGGAAGAGCCCGATCACCGGCGGCATCGTGGTCGCCGACGTGATCCTCACCGAGGGCACCGATCCGACGCGTGCGAAAGAGATCCGCGACCAGATCCTGGAGCGGTGCCGCGCGCAGCTCGCGTCCCACAAGGTGCCGGCGGTGATCCGCTTCGTCGAGGCGCTCGACGTCACTCCGGCCGGAAAACTGGCGCGAACCGATGCATAATGTCCTCGTCACCGGCGGCAGCCGCGGCATCGGTCTTTCGATCGGCAGGCGCCTCGCTGGCGCCGGCTACAACGTGATCGCCGCGGCGCGGCGCGAGAGCGAAGAGCTCAGGGCGGCGATCGCCGGGTCCGAAGGGCGTCTGCATTTCCGCGCCTGCGACCTCGCGGTGATCGACGCGATTCCGGCCTTTGCAAAACTGGTGCGCGACGAATTCGGCCCGGTCTACGGCCTCGTCAACAATGCCGGCCTCGGCACCGAAGGCCTGCTCGCCACCATGCACAATTCCGAGATCGAGGCGCTGGTGCAGCTCAACGTGCTGTCGCCGATCATCCTCACCAAATACGTCGCGCGGCAGATGATGGCCGACGGCGCCGGCCGCATCATCAACATCTCCTCGATCATCGCGACCACCGGCTATAACGGCCTGTCCGTCTATGGTGCGACCAAGGCCGCCGCAACCGGCTTCACCCGCTCGCTGGCGCGCGAGGTCGGCAAGCTCGGCATCACCGTCAATGCGATCGCGCCGGGCTTCATCGACACCGAGCTCACGCACAATCTGTCCGACGAGGCGCGCAAGCGCATCGCCGGCCGCAGCGCCTTGCGCCGCCTGCCGGAGACGGACGACGTCGCGCGCATGGTGGAATATCTGCTGGGAGACGGCGGCCGCAACGTCACCGGCACCGTGTTCACCATCGATGCGGGCAACACGGCCTGAGTGGAACTCCGCCGGCCATAGCTGCGTTGATACGGCTCAATGACATTCAGCCGGATTTGGTCGTAAGATGCGCCGCAATCGATTGGGTTATGTCAATCGATCTGCCCTAATCGACAGGGAGCAGTCCATGGCCATGCCCAACATGACCGCTTCAAATCGGGGCCGAACGGAGCAATCCCGCGCCAAGCTGGATGATGTCCACTGCCCGCCGATGACGCATCAGAATTCCGGCAGTCACGGCTATGAAATGTACCCGCAGCAATTCGTGCACCTGGTCGGCTGCCGCGATGCGTCGCTCGATACTTTGCGCAAGCGTCAGGACGAGAAGCTGCATTAGCCGCTCACGTCCGGTGCTTCGGCAAGTCCTTCGGCAGGTCAATTCGTTCGTGTGAAAATTCCGGCGGCCCTTCGGTGAGGCGACGGATGCGGCGCTCGCGTTCGTCTGCCGGTAGCGCGGGATCGAGCAGCGTCTCGATCTCGTGGACCGCGACCTCTTCGATCCTGGTGGCCTCTGACGCGATCGGGTGCTGCGACGGCAGCACCGGGGGTGCGATCTTCAGGCCCAGCTCGATCAGCTTGCAGATTGCATCCGAGCGGGTCAGGCGATGGGCTTCGGCCCAGGCGTCGACGGCCTCCGTCAGTCTCTCGGGCAGCTTCACGGCGCTGACCGGGTCGATGCCCGTGCGCCGGCGGACCGGAGAGGTGGAGTCCTTGTTGCCGAAGTCGGACACCTCGATCATCCCATGCAAGTCTGTGGAGCTGAAGGACGATAGCCGCAACTTCCGGCCGGTCGTTTGATGCCGATCAATGACCCGCCGCGGCATTGCAACGCGGCGGCATCTTGTTGTTGCCTTGTCTTGTCGTCCTGGCCCATTTCGGCCAATGATCGAAAGGGGCCGCCGGCCGGCGAACCCGGATCGATCCTGCCACGTATTTGTTGCGCATTCCAACCATCCGGGATCCCGATGACCTCAGGCGAATCCTTCTATGGCGGCATTCCCGTCTTCCGCGGCTTCACCAGCCTGATGGACCCTGCGCTTTATGCGCCGCTCCCGGACGATTGGAGCATCGGGGTTGCCGATATCGTCGATTCCACCAAGGCGATCGCGGCGCAGCGCTACAAGGCGGTGAATATGGCCGGCGCCGCCGTGATCGCGGCGGTGACGAACGCGCTGCAGGGGCGCGAATTCCCCTTCGTGTTCGGCGGCGACGGTGCGAGCTTTGCGGTCGCGCCCGGCGATCTCGATGCGGCGCGCGATGCGCTTGCCGCGACCGCCACCTGGGTGCGGGAGGATCTCGACCTGAGGATGCGCGTCGCGCTGGTGCCGGTGAGCGCCATCCGCGCGCGCGGTCTCGACGTGCGCGTCGCACGCTTCGGTCCGTCGGCGAACCTGTCCTATGCGATGTTCTCCGGCGGCGGGCTCGCCTTCGCCGACGCCGCGATGAAACGCGGCGAGTTCGCTGTCGCTGAGGCGCCGGCGGGGACGCAGCCCGACCTGTCCGGACTGTCCTGCCGCTTCGAGACGATGCCGGCCTCGCGCGGG
>NZ_JXDL01000001.1:4214955-4215766 GCF_001590795.1 Bradyrhizobium sp. AT1 | reverse complement strand
GCCGGCGCCCGGCGTCGACCCGCAGGCCTTCCGCAAGGTGATCGAGGACGTCATCCATCTCGTCGAGCGCAGCCCGGACGGCGCCCGTCCGGTGCCGCCGCAGGGACCGCCGCTGAAATGGCCGCCGCAGGGGCTGGAATACGAAGCCCGCACCAGGCGCGGCGGCCCGCTGCTCGCGCGCAGGGCCAGCGTGCTGGCCTACACGCTGTTCGTCTATCTGATCATGCGCTTCGACCTCAAGGTCGGCGGCTTCGTGCCCAAGCTCTACAGGCGCCAGGTCGTCGAGAACTCGGACTTCAGGAAGTACGACGACGGCCTGCGCATGATTCTCGACTGCACGCCGCAGCTCGAGCGCGCGCTGAGCGATCGCCTTGCGGCGGCCGCGCGCGAGGGCGTCGTGCGCTACGGCCTCCATCAGCAGGACGCCGCCATGATGACCTGCTTCACGCCGTCGGCGCTGCGCAGCGATCATGTGCACTTCATCGACGGCGCGCGGGGCGGCTACGCCTCGGCAGCGACGGCGCTGAAGGCGATGACGGCGTGAGGGATCTCGTGTCCCGAACGCGCTGCGGCACGCAGTGACGCTGCGCAGAGCCGGGACCCAGAGTGCGATAGGCCCCGGCTCTGCAGCGCATCACTACGTGCTGCGCTGCGTCCGGGGCACGAGAGCTCGCGGACCTGCTACCGTCCAGCGCGGGTCCAGGTCTCACTGCCGCAGAGTGCGCCGACGCAGCCTTCGACCCGCAGCGAATCTGCTCCCGTCACTGTGATGCTGCTGGCATAGGTGCTGCCGTCATCGGCATTGTAGATC
>NZ_JXDL01000001.1:4186426-4214335 GCF_001590795.1 Bradyrhizobium sp. AT1 | reverse complement strand
CATTGTAGATCTGGCCCGACCATTTGTTCGGACCGGAGGGCTGCATGCCGCTGAACAGCGGCAGACCGATCATCGGGCGCCTGGCGAGCTCACGATTGGGATTCTTGCTGTCGGTGGCGGGCTGGCCGGTCGCGGTGTCGTAGGGCTCGCGCAGCCAGACGACGTGGCCGCAAATGCCGCCACTACACTTGCTGATCTTGACGCGCGCATCGCCCGCCTGGGTGAGCCATGTCCCATCGGCGCTCTGCGCATGCGCAGCCGTCGCGCCGAGCAGCGCGGCGAGGAGGACGATGAAAGCAGCGAATCTGGAAGTCATGGGAGGGGCCTCAAAAATGGAGCGCCTCCATAGCAGGCCGGCGAGATAGTGCAACGCTGGCTGGAATCACATTCCTGCGTTTAATCGATGTGCGTTTATATACTGCGCTCATTTGTCCCAGCGTGCGAACGCGACCGAGGCCGCGGTCGAGAGGCCGAACACTGCCATGGCGCCGCCGACCAGCGCGAACAAGGTCCAGGCCGGAGCCTGCGCCATCATCAAGCCGACGCCGCCGATCGCCACGATCAGCAGCCGCGCGGTGGAAGCGAGCACGGGACCGCCGACGCGCGCCGCGCCTTGCGAGGAGAAGTAGAGCGACACGCCGATGCCGAAGAACACGAAGGTCGGGCCGGCCCAGTGGAAATAGCTGTGCGCGGCGGCGGTGACGCCGGCATCGCGCGTGAAGAGTGCGACCCACAGCGACGGATTGAGCGCGATGACGAGCCCGATCAGACCGACCGTCAATCCGGAGGCTGCGGCCGCGGTCCAGGCGACGCGTCGCGCGCGCTTCAACTGGCCGGCACCCATTGCCATGCCGACCATCGGCACCGAGGCAATGCCGAAGGCGAAGGTGATCGGGATCAGCAAAAATTCCAGCCGCGAGCCGATGCCGTAGCCGGCCAGCATCTCGGTGCCGAAGGTCGCCAGGATCTTCGTGAAGATCAAAATGGTGAGCACGGTCTGGAGCGGCGACAGGCAGGCCACTGCGCCGACCTTGAGAATATCGAGGAACATCGCGCGCTCGAAATGAAACGCGCGAAGCTTCAGCGGCAGCCGGCTGCGGCCGGACGCCAGATACCAGAGGAAGAAGATCGCGGCACAGGTGAACGCGATCAACTGGCCGCTGGCGACGCCCGGCATGCCGTATTGCTTCACGCCGAACAGGCCGAGCCCCAGCGTGCCGCCGAGCGCGATCTGCAGCACGCTCGCCCCGATCAGCGTTATCGAGGGCAGACGCATGTCGCCGGTGCCGCGAATCACCGAGGCCAGCGTGTTGACGAGCCAGATCGCGACCGCGCCGGAGAACAGCACCTGCGAATAAGCGCTGGCTTCCTCGAGGACGCGGTCGCGTCCGCCGAGCAGGGTGAAGAAGGAGCGGCCGAAGACGAGCATCATCACCGTGAAGAACACGCCGCCGCAGAGGCCGATGATGGCGGCATGCAGCGCCAGCGTCGCGGCGCGGTCACGGTCGCCGGCGCCGAGCGCGCGGCTGATCGCGGAGGAGACGCCGCCGCCCATCGCGCCCGCGCTCATCATCTGGGTCAACATCGCGAACGGAAACACCAGCGCGATCGCGGCGAGAGGGATGGTGCCGAGCCGGCCGATATAGGAGGTCTCGGCGATCGCGACCAGCGTGCTGCCGACCATCGCGATCATGTTGGGGATCGCGAGCCGCAGCAGCGTCGGCAGGATCGGCGCCGTCAGCAGGCCGGCGATGGGGGAGGCGACCGGGGCACGCGGGAGCTCGGCGTCGAGGGAGGCGTCGATCGTCATGTGTCACCGGACGGAATTAGATGATGATCAACATGTTATATGGCAGCCAAGCCCCCGCCGCAGCCCTCCCGTCACGCAGGGGTCACCATGGCAGGCCGCATAGGTCGATGGTGCCCAAGGTCGGTGCCCGGACGATGTTGAAGACGTAGGGGGCCATATGGGTGAAGCGGATGCGCCCCTCCGGCTGCTCGCAATAGACCTCTCCCTTGAAGGGCAGCCAGCTCCGGGTCTCGTAGAACGAGAAATTGTGGGGTTCGCAGAACAACAGCGCGAAACGGGCCGCCTCATTGGCTCTGATGGTGTGAACCGCCGCGTCGATCGCCACGGTCGCATAGCCGCGACCGCGCCGGTCCTGGCGCGTGCAGACCCCGCCAATGCCGCCGATATGGACCTTCTGTCCATTCCAGGTGACGGTGCGGAAGTAGATGCCGACATGGCAGACCAGGCCGTCCTCGGGCGTCTCGATCAGCACGCGCAGATCGGCATTGGCCCATTTGACGTGAGCCCAGGGCTTGTCCGCGACCTCTTGCGGTCCCCAGACCGCCTGATGCAGCGGCTCCGCAATCGGCCACGAGGCGTCGCCGTTCAGGATGTCGATTTCGATGCTCATGGCTTCGTCCCTCGGAGCTCCGCTTCGCGGCGCATTCGTTCTGTCATAAGCGCTTCAAAGGCAATGATATTTTTGCGGCCGAGCGAAGCGCCCCCGCGCTTGCGTCGATTTTATGCAATCGGGCCAATCGACCGCATCACGCAATTTCGCAAATTGGCGGTATTTAACAGCCGTGGAACCTTCTATAAGACTCCTCGTTAAGCCAGTTCCCCATCAGTCGCGGACAACATCCCATGACCTTTACGCTGCCCCCACTCCCTTACGCCTATGACGCCCTCGGCCAGTTCATGTCGAAGGAGACGCTGGAATTCCACCACGACAAGCATCATCAGGCCTATGTCACCAACGGCAACAACGCGCTCAAAGGGACCGAATGGGAAGGCAAGTCCCTTGAAGAGATCGTCAAGGGCTCGTTCGGCAAGAACCCCGCGGTGTTCAACAATGCCGGCCAGCACTACAACCACATCCACTTCTGGAGCTGGATGAAGCCCAATGGCGGCGGCACCAAGCTGCCGGCCAAGATCGAGAAGAAGATCAACGAGGACCTCGGCGGCTTCGAGAAGTTCAAGACCGACTTCCAGGCGGCCGGCGTCGGCCAGTTCGGCTCCGGCTGGTGCTGGCTCCAGGTCAAGAACGGCAAGCTCGAGATCTCCAAGACCCCGAACGGCGAGAATCCGCTGGTGCACGGCGCCACCCCGATCCTCGGCTGCGACGTCTGGGAGCACTCCTACTACATCGACTATCGCAACCGCCGTCCGGACTATCTCAAGGCGTTCGTCGAGAACCTCGTAAACTGGGAATACGTGGAGTCCCTGTTCGAGAAGGCCTAAGCGCCGCGGGATGACGAGATCGAAAGGCGGTCGCTCGCGCGGCCGCCTTTTTGCTGTGCGGAATTGCCCTGCGCGGCGCGCGCATGGGTCTGTGATCACACCGTTTGCATCGCCTCAGTGGCGCCCTTAATCAGAGCGGGCATCACCCTTGAGCCACCCAGCCCGTTGTCAGATCCTTCCCCGAACAGTCCCGCGCCCGCCGAGGACGCGGAGTCCGAGCCGCGGCCGGGACGAGTCCGCAAGCCGATCGGCTGGTCGACGATCATCATCGCAGTCCTCGTGGCGGTCAGCGCAGGTCTGGTCTGGCGGCGTGACGGCACCGACGGCGTCCTGGACATTCTCACCCACGATCTCTCGCTGTTTTCAGGCATCCTGCCGCGCGTCCTCGCCGGCTGCCTGCTCGGGGCCCTGATCTCGGAAATCCTGCCGCATGAAAAGGTCTCGCGCTCGCTCGGGCCGAAATCCGGGCTGATGGGGCTGCTGATCGGCACCGCCTTCGGCGCGATCCTGCCCGGCGGCCCCTTCACCGCCTATCCCGTCGCGAGCGCGCTGCTTGCCGTCGGTGCCGATTTCGGCGCCACCATCGCCATGGTCGTGAGCTGGACCCTGATCGGTTACGGCCGGGCGGTGGCCTGGGAAATCCCGATCATGGGCACCGACTTCACGCTCTGGCGGATCCTGATCTCGCTGCCGCTGCCGGTGCTGGCCGGCGCGCTTGGCCGCTTCGTCTATATCAGGCTCTATCCGAAGCCGGCCGCCAAGGATGACGAGACTTGAGCGCCGCGCTTCTCATCGACATCCTGTTGTGGGGATCGGTGGTCGGCGTCGGGCTCGTCGCCTTCCGCCGCGGCCCGACCGTGTTCAAGGCTTCGCTGCGCGAAGGCGCGATGGACTTCATCAACATCGTGCCGCGGATCGCGCTGGGCGTGATCGGCTCCGGCTACATCGCCGCCATCATCCCGCAGGAGGTGATCACCGGCTGGCTCGGACCGGACAGCGGTTGGCTCGGGGTCGCCTCCGCCGTCGTTGCTGGCGCGGCGACGCCCGGGGGCCCCGTGATTGGCTTCTCGATCGGGACGGTGGCGCTGAAGTCGGGCGGCGGCGTGCCTCAGGTGGTGGCCTATGTCGTCGCCTGGGCGCTGTTTGCCTTCCAGCGGGTAATCCTGTGGGAAATCCCGTTCATGCCGGCCCGTTTCGTCTGGTTCCGCTGTGCCGTCTCGGTGCCGTTCCCGTTCCTGGCCGCGGCGATCGCGATGGTGATCGGCAAGCCCTGAGGCGGCCGTGGACAGGTGCAATGTTATAATATAACGTTCTGGCATGGTTCCCGCCGCGTCCCACGCCCATCATCATGACCATGCTCACGGCCATTCCCATGACCACGAGCATTCGCACGGGTACGACCACAGCCACGCCCATGTCCATGATGCGGCCTCGCCGCATCCGGCCCAGGCGGCGCCCTGGTCGATCCTGCGCATGACCATGGCCGGCCGCCTCGCCGCCGCGCTCGCCGTCTGCGCCGTGCTCTGGGGCGTGGTCTTCCTGGCGATGAGGTGAGGATGGCACAGCTAACATTCCACAACGTCACGCTCGGTTACGACCGGCATCCGGCCGTGCATCATCTCAACGGCGAGGTCGCACGCGGTGCGCTGGTCGCCGTGATTGGCCCGAATGGCGCCGGCAAGTCGACCCTGCTGCGCGGCATCGTTGGCATCCTCCGGCCGCTCGACGGCAGCATCCATCTCGGCGGGCTCGATGCCCGCGACATCGCCTACCTGCCGCAGAGCGCGGAGATCGACCGCAGCTTCCCGATCTCGGTGTTCGATTTCGTCGGCACTGGCTTGTGGCGCGGCACTGGCCTGTTCGGCGGCATAGGCAAGGCCGCCCGCGAAAAGATCCTGCGCGCGATTGCCTCCGTCGGCCTCAACGGTTTCGAGAACCGACCCATCGGCACCCTCTCGGGCGGCCAGATGCAGCGCGTGCTGTTCGCGCGCGTGCTGCTCCAGGACGCGAGTCTGATCGTGCTCGACGAACCCTTCAACGCCATCGACAGCAAGACCACGGCCGATCTGCTTGCGCTGGTGAAGCAGTGGCAAGGCGAGGGCCGTACCGTGCTCGCCGCGCTGCACGACATGGAAATGGTGCGCACCCATTTCAGCCAGACGCTGGTGCTGGCCCGTGGCCCCGTGGCATGGGGACCGACGGCGGAGGTGCTGACGCCGGAGAACCTGATGGTCGCGATGCGAATGTGCGAGGCCTTTGACGACAGCGCGACGGCCTGCGCAGGCGATGATGTCAGCTCGCGGGCGGCCTGATATCCGATGCTCTATGACGCGCTGATCGGTCCGTTCACCGAATTCGAGTTCATGCGGCGGGCGCTTGCCGCCGCAATCGCGCTGGCGCTGGCCGGCGCGCCGATCGGCGTATTCCTGATGCTGCGGCGGATGAGCCTCGTGGGCGACGCCATGGCGCATGCGATCCTGCCCGGCGCCGCCATCGGCTTCCTGCTCTCCGGCCTCAATCTGTTCGCGATGACGGCGGGCGGCCTGATCGCCGGCTTTGCGGTTGCGATCCTTGCCGGCGTGGTTTCGCGCTCGACCGGACTGAAGGAGGACGCTTCGCTCGCGACCTTCTATCTGGCCTCGCTGGCGCTCGGCGTTACCATCGTCTCGATCAAGGGCACCAATATCGACCTCTTGCACGTGCTGTTCGGCAACATCCTCGCGATGGACGACCAGACGCTGCTGGTGGTGGCCTTCAACGCCACCGTGACGCTGCTGGTGCTGGCGGTGATCTATCGCCCGCTGGTGATCGAGAGCGTCGATCCCCTGTTCCTGCGCACCGTCAGCCGCGCCGGCGGACCTGCGCATCTCGCCTTCCTCGCCCTCGTCGTCATCAACCTCGTCAACGGATTTCAGGCGCTCGGCACGCTGCTTGCGGTCGGGCTGATGATCCTGCCGGCCGGCATCGCGCGGTTCTGGTCGCGTGATCTCACCGTCATGATCTGCATCGCTGTCGTTGCCGCCGCGGTCTCGGGCTATGCGGGCCTCGTGCTGTCATTCCAGACCCGCGTGCCCTCAGGCCCCGCGATCATTCTCGTGGCGACGGTGCTCTACATCGTCTCCGTCCTGTTCGGTCGCGTCGGCGGTATCGTCAGGCAATTGTTTCCCGGCCGGCATCTGGAAGCGTGACGATGCGGATCATCCTGCTTTGTGCGCTGGTGCTGATCGCCTCGCCGCTCCAGGCCGCGGAGCGGCTCAACGTCGTCGCGAGCTTCTCGATCCTGGCCGATTTCGTCCGCAATGTCGGCGGTGACAGGATCAATCTGACCACGCTGGTCGGCGCCGACGGCGACGTCCACGTCTATACGCCGGCACCGTCTGATGCGAAGCGCGTCGCGGAGGCGAGGCTCGTGATCGTCAACGGGCTCGGGCTGGAGGGCTGGCTGCCGCGTCTCGTGCAGTCCGCAGGCAGCAAGGCGCAAATCGTCACCGCAAGCGCCGGCATCGTGCCGCTGAAACTCGGCGCGGCCGCCGATCCCCACGCCTGGCAGTCCGTCCCCAACGCCAGGGTCTACGTGACCGACATCGCCAATGCGCTGGCCGCGGCTGCCCCGGATGACGCGGATGTCTTCCGTGCTCGGGCCAAGGCCTATCTGGAAAAGCTCGAAACGCTCGATCGTGAGGTGCGGGAGGCCGTCGCTAAAATCCCCCCGGAGCGGCGCAAGGTGATCTCCACCCATGACGCCTTCGGCTATTTTTCCGCCGAATACGGCGTCCAGTTCGTGGCCCCCCTGGGCGTCTCCACCGAAACCGAGCCCAGCGCGCGGGACATCGCCGCCATCATCGGCCAGATCAAGGCCCAAAAAATCCCGGCGGTATTTTTGGAGAATATCAGCGACGACCGCCTGATCCGGCGGATCGCGGCGGAGACCGGCGCAAAGGTCGGCGGGACCCTGATTTCGGACGGTTTAACGGGCGAAAAGGGGTCTGCACCCACTTACATTGACATGGTCAGGCACAATATAAAGGCCCTGACCAGCGCGCTTGACCATTAGGGTAGGGGCCACCCTGCCTCGCGTCGCGCGAACAAGCCCGATGTCGGAGTTCTTATGTCTGAAGCGACCTCCTCCAAAATTCCCGTGACCGTCCTCACCGGCTATCTCGGTGCCGGCAAGACCACGCTTTTGAACCGCATCCTGTCGGAGAACCACGGCAAGAAATACGCCGTCATCGTCAACGAATTCGGCGAGATCGGCATCGACAACGACCTCATCATCGGCGCCGATGAGGAAGTGTTCGAGATGAACAACGGCTGCATCTGCTGCACCGTGCGCGGCGACCTCGTGCGCATCATGGACGGGTTGATGAAGCGCAAGGGCAAGTTCGACGCAATCATCGTCGAGACCACCGGCCTTGCCGATCCCGCGCCCGTCGCCCAGACCTTCTTCGTCGACGAGGACGTGCAGAAGAACGCGCGGCTCGACGCGGTGGTCACGGTTGCCGACGCAAAGTGGCTGTCCGACCGGCTCAAGGATGCGCCCGAGGCCAAGAACCAGATCGCGTTTGCCGACGTCATCGTCCTGAACAAGACCGATCTCGTCAATAAGGGCGAGCTGGCCGAGGTCGAGGCCCGCATCCGCGCCATCAACCCTTATGCGAAGCTGCATCGCACCGAGCGCTGCTCGGTGGCCCTGGCCGACGTGCTCGATCGCGGCGCCTTCGACCTCGACCGCATCCTCGAAGTCGAGCCGGACTTCCTGGAGGTCGACGATCATGACCACGACCATGATCACCACCACCATCACGGCCACGATCATCACCATGATCACGGTCACGGCCTGAAGCACTATCACGACGAGGACATGCAGTCGCTGTCGCTCAAGTCCGACAAGCCGCTCGATCCGAACGTGTTCATGCCGTGGCTGCAGAATTTGGTGCAGGTCGAGGGCGGCAAGATCCTGCGCTCCAAGGGCATCCTCGCCTTCCACGACGACGACGACCGCTACGTCTTCCAGGGTGTCCACATGATGCTGGAGGGCGACCACCAGCGGAAGTGGAAGGAGGGCGAGAAGCGCGAGAGCCGCCTCGTCTTCATCGGCCGCGAATTGCCCGAAGAGGCCATCCGCAAGGGTTTCGAGAGCTGCATCGTCTCGTGATGAAAGAGTTCACGCCGGCGCCCGATTCCGCCTCGATCGTTTCCGTCACGGACCGCGTCAAGCCTGTTGCGCTCGGCATGGCCGTGACCTCGTTGCACTTCCTTGGGCCCCGCGCCGCCTTCGTCGGCGGCGAGGAGAATGTCGCGCTCGTCGACGCCAAGGGCGAGATCACCAATGTCGCCGTGCACAGCGGCGGCATTCTCTCCACCGCCTCAGATGGCAAGCGCCTTATCATGGGCGGCGACGACGGCAAGGTCGTCTCGCTCGACGCCAAGGGCGAGGTGACGCTACTCGCCACCGATCCGAAGCGGCGCTGGATCGACGCGGTGGCGCTGCATGCCGATGGCGCCTTCGCCTGGTCGGCCGGCAAGATCGCGACCGTCAAGAGCGGCAAGAGTGAGGAAAAGTCGCTCGAGGTGCCCTCGACCGTCGGCGGGCTTGCGTTTGCGCCGAAGGGTCTGCGGCTCGCGATCGCGCATTACAACGGCGTGACGCTGTGGTTTCCGAACATGGAAGGCTCGGCCGAATTCCTGCCCTGGGCCGGTTCGCATCACGCGGTGACCTTCAGCCCGGACAACAAGTTCCTGGTCACGGCGATGCACGAGCCCGCGCTGCACGGCTGGCGGCTCGCCGACAACAGGCATATGCGCATGACCGGCTATCCCGGCCGCGTCCGCTCGATGTCCTGGAGCGCGGGCGGCAAGGGTCTCGCCACCTCGGGCGCCGACACCGTCATCATCTGGCCGTTCGGCAGCAAGGACGGTCCGATGGGCAAGGAGCCCGCCATGCTCGCGCCGCTGCAGGCGCGCGTGGCGGCGGTCGCCTGTCACCCCAAGAACGACATCCTCGCCGCCGGCTATAGCGACGGCACCGTGCTGATGGTGCGGCTGGAAGACGGCGCGGAGATCCTGGTCCGCCGCAACGGCACGCCTCCGGTGGCTGCGATCGGCTGGAATGCCAAGGGCACGCTGCTGGCTTTCGCCGACGAAAATGGGGACGGCGGGCTGCTGGAGCTTTAAACCGTCATGGTTCCGGTCGTATAGGGGACCATGCGATTTCTGACGACCTTCCAGCTTGCTGACTTCGCCGACACGCTAATCAGCCTGACCACGGCCTTCGTGCTGGGCACGCTGATCGGCGCCGAGCGGCAATATCGCCAGCGCACCGCGGGCCTGCGCACCAACGTGCTGGTCGCGGTCGGCGCGGCCGCCTTCGTCGATCTCGCCATGCAGCTGGACGGTGCCGACGGCGCGGTTCGGGTGATTGCCTATGTCGTCTCGGGTATCGGCTTCCTGGGCGCCGGCGTCATCATGAAGCAGGGCATGGACGTGCGCGGGCTCAACACCGCGGCGACGCTATGGGCCTCGGCCGCGGTCGGCTCCTGCGCGGGGGCCGACATGATCGCGCAAGCCGCGGCGCTGACCGTGTTCGTCATCGCCGGCAACACCATGCTGCGCCCGCTTGTCAATGCCATCAACCGCATCCCGCTGAACGAGAAGGCGCTGGAGGCGACCTATTATTTCAAGCTTGCGGTCGCCGCGGACGCCTTGCCCGACATGCGCGACCGCCTCGTCGACAAGCTCGAGGGCGCGAAATATCCGGTGGCCGATATCGACGTGGTCGAGACCGGGGACGATCTGATCGAGATTGTTGCAAAGCTGGTTGCGTCCGCGATCGATCCGAACGAGCTGAACGCGGTGGCGACGGATCTCCAGCACCTGCCCGGCGTTCGGCACGCCACCTGGGAAGTCAGCACCACGGATTGAGCGCGGCGTTTTGGCGCGCAGACCGGCAGTTCCCGCCTTGCCGGGGATGGAACCCCGGTCGGGCAACTTCGTTGATTCCGTGGACAAAGGCGGTGATCGACATGACCGGCAATGACAAGCGCAGACTGAAGCTCGACCTGATGATCGCCTGTTCGCTGTTCGCAGCGGGTGTCGTGGTGTCAGGCGTATCGATCGCGCAAATCCGCGCCGAGGGCCGGATGCAGCTGGCGCAGGCCACGCCGCCGCTGCAGGGCACGCCGTCCGAAGATCAGAACAAGCCCGCGGAAGCCAAGCCCGGCGGCGAGCGCCCGACCACGCCGGCCCCTGAACCGGCACGCCCCGACCCGCAGACGCAGGGCGCGGCGGGCGCGGCCAAGCCAGCACTTCCGCCGGCACCGGCCGAGAAGATCGCGCCGCCGATCGAGAAGAAGTAGGGCGCAACCGCAAGCTCTTCTGCTGCGATAGCAACCCTGCGCCGGCGTGATGGTGAGCCGTTGTTCTGCTTCACTTGCGCCGGTATGATCCGGAGCGGAAACTGACCTGCACCCCACAGGATCACTCCATGCCGACCGCAAGCCTGGCGCCCCTCGATGAGACGATTTCGATCGCGGAGCTTACGCGCGATCCTTATCCGATCTACCGGCGGCTGCGACGCGAGGCGCCCGTGCTGCGAGTGAAATCCGTGGGACGCACCTTCCTCACCAAGGCTGCCGACACCAAATATGTGAAGGACAACGCGGCGCTGTTCAGCTCCGACGATCCGAACACGCCGATGAAGCGGGCCTTCCTGGCCCATACGCTGATGCGCAAGGACCACGACGAGCACCGCAGCGAGCGGATGGCGATGATGCCGGCCCTGATGCCGAAGACGATCGAGGCCGTTTGGGCACCCCTCTATGCGAAACTGGCCGCTGCGTATCTCGACCGGTTGCCCCGCGGCGAGGTCGTTGACCTCTTCCCCACGCTCGCCGGCCCCATCGCAGCGCGGATTCTGGCCCATGCCATGGGCGTTCCGGACGCGAGCGACCAGGACATGCAACGATGGTCCCAGACCCTGATCGACGGCGCCGGCAATTTTGGCTGGACGCCAGGACCCTTCGAAGCAACCGACCTTGCCAATGCGGAGATGGATCGATGTATCCGTGGCAATTTCGAACGCGTTCGCACCGAACAGGATTCCTCCGCGCTGTCCTTCATGGTGAACGCAGCAAACCCGATCGCCGAGAGTCAGATGATTGCCAACGTCAAGATCGCGATCGGGGGTGGCATCAACGAGCCGCGTGACGCTCTGCTGACGATCATCTACGGCTTGCTGACTAACCCGGACCAGCTTGAAGCCGTCCGAGAAGGCGGCAAATGGCGATCCGCTTTCGAGGAAGGCGTACGATGGGTGGCGCCGATCCAGGCGAGTTCGCGTCTCGTCATGGAAGACACCGAGATTCGCGGCTGCTCCATCCCGAAGGGCGACACGGTGATGACGATACAGGCCTCAGCCAACCGGGACGAGGAGGTCTTCGAGGATGGCGAGCGCTACGACGCGTTGCGCGAACCCAATCCTCATCAAGCCTTCGGCAACGGCCCGCATCACTGCGCAGGCGCGCACCTTTCGCGGCGGACGGTTGGCGCCATCCTTCTGCCGATGTTGTTCGAGCGCTTCCCCCGTATGACCCTGCCTGATCCCGCGAGCGTCCGCTGGCACGGCTTTGGTTTCCGCGGCCCGCTCAATCTGCCGGTTCTCCTCCAATAGGCTGGCGGGACGCAGGCCTTCGACGTCGAGCCCGTAAGCGCGGTCCGGCATGACGGAGGAGAGAGCCTACCGCACCAAAACGTTCTTGAACTGCCACGGATCAGACGTGTCGATATCCTCCGGGAACAGTCCCGGACGATCCGTCAGCGGCGTCCAGTCGGTGTAGAAGCCCTTGACCGGGCCGAGATAGGGCAGCTGGATTTCCAGCAGGCGATCGAAATCCATCTCGTCGGCTTCGACGATGCCTTCGTTCGGGTTTTCCAGCGCCCACACCATGCCGCCGAGCACGGCGGAGGTCACCTGCAGGCCGGTGGCGTTCTGGTAAGGGGCGAGCTTGCGGGTCTCTTCGATGGAGAGCTGCGAGCCGTACCAATAGGCATTCTTGTCATGGCCGAACAGCAGCACGCCGAGCTCGTCGATGCCGTCGACGATCTCGTTCTCGTCGAGGATGTGATGCTTCTCCTGCATCTTGGCGGCGCGGCCGAACATCTCGTGCAGGGACAGCACGGCGTCGTCGGCGGGATGATAGGCATAGTGGCAGGTCGGCCGGTAGATTGCCGTGCCCGAAGCGTCGCGCACGGTGAAATAGTCGGCGATCGAGATCGACTCGTTGTGGGTGACGAGGAAGCCGTATTGCGCGCCGCGGGTCGGGCACCAGGTGCGCACGCGCGTGTTGGCGCCGGGCTGCATCAGATAGATGGCAGCGCCGCAGCCGGCCTCGTGGGTCTTTGCATTCTCAGGCATCCATTTTTCGTGAGTGCCCCAGCCGAGCTCGGACGGCTGCACGCCTTCCGACAGGAAACCTTCCACCGACCAGGTGTTGACGAAGACGTCGGGCTCTTTGGGCTTCTTTGAGCGCTGGGTATCGCGTTCGGCGATGTGGATGCCCTTGATGCCGGCCTGCCGCATCAAATCCGCCCATTCGGCCTTGGTCTTCGGCTTGGGAGCGTTGAGCTTCAGATCAGCGGCGACGTTGAGCAGCGCCTGCTTGACGAAGAAGGAGACCATGCCGGGATTGGCGCCGCAGCAGGAGACCGCCGTCGTCGAGCCCGCGGGGCGTGCGCGCTTGGCGGCCAGCGTTGCTTCACGCAGGGCGTAGTTGGAGCGCGCTTCCGGGCCCTTCGAGGCATCGAAATAGAATCCGAGCCAGGGTTCGTTGACGGTGTCGATATAGAGCGCACCGAGCTCGTTGCAGAGCTCCATGATGTCGGTCGAGCCGGTGTCGACCGAGAGATTGACGCAAAAGCCCTGGCCGCCGCCCTCGGTGAGCAGCGGGGTCAGCAACTCCCGATAATTGTCCCTGGTCACGGCCTTCTGGACGAAGCGGACATTGTGCTTCTCGCAATGCGCCTTGCGGCCTTCGTCCTTGGGATCGATCACGGTGACGCGCGACTTGTCGTAATCGAGATGCCGCTCGATCAGCGGCAACGTGCCTTTGCCGATGGAGCCGAAGCCGACCATGACGATGGGACCGGTGATCTTCGCGTAGATCTGCGAGGCGGGGCTCATGGGATGGTTTCTCCGAAACGTGCTGGCGGACAAAGGATGAGGGGTGGATCAGGTGCGGCGCTTGTCAGACGCTGCGGCGCTTGGCGGTGGCTTCGATCTCGACCCTCATCTCGGGCTTGTAGAGCGCCGAGACGACGAGAAGCGTTGCGGCCGGGCGGATGTCGCCGAGCACTTCGCCGCAGACGGCGAAATGCGCGTCTGCGTCCTTGATGTCGGTGAGGTAGTAGGTCACGCGGACGATGTCGGCCATCTCGAAACCGCCCTCCTTCAGGGCAGCTTCGATCGTCTTGAAGCAGTTGCGTGACTGGCTCGTGACATCTGCCGGCATCGTCATCGTGGTGTAGTCATAGCCGGTGGTTCCCGCGACGAAGGCGAACTCGCCGTCGATCACGGCGCGGCTGTAGCCGGCGGTCTTCTCGAACGGGGAGCCGGTGGAAATCAGGCGACGGGACATGTCTTGGACCTCGACTGGAAGGAGGATTTCGCGGGGTTAAAGGGCGTTTCCGGCGCCTGCGCAACCCCAAAGGCGCGGGCTTGGCAGAGGCGCGGCCGAACGTTGCCGCGGAACGCGGCTTCGGTCGTCACCATCATGGCGATCCCTCAGGCCGCGCGCGCGTCGAGGGCGCGAACCGACCTCCGTTTGGGCAGGGGCGCGCCGGTCGGGACGATCATCCCTTCGGCGCCGTCGAGTGCGCCTTCCGCGAACTCGATCGCCAGCAGCCGGTCGCGCTCGAACGGGCCGGGCAGCGACAGCGCGCCGGTGTTCTCGCCCGAGAAGCCGAAGCGGGCGTAATAGGGGGCATCGCCGAGCAGGATCACTGCGGCATGTCCGCGCGCCCGGGCGGCGGCCAGCGCTTGATGCATCAGCGCGGCGCCGATCCCGAGCTCGCGGCAGGCAGGGTCGACCGCCAGCGGTCCGAGGACCAGAGCGGGCCTGCCTCCGGCGCTGACGTGCCACAGCCGCACGGTTCCCACGAGCTTGCCCTCGCGCATCGCCGACAGGGCAAGGCCTGCGGCAGGTGCACGTCGGTCGCGCAGGCGCTGGCAGGTGCGGCCGTGGCGGTTCTCGCCAAAGCAGGCATCCAGCAGCGCTTCACGCATCGCAACGTCGGCAGCACGTTCCGCACGGATCGCGAACGGAGCGGCTTTCGAGGTGAGGGTGATCTGTGGCTTCCGAGGAGTGGTCATGGCGCGTCAGTCCCCGCTTGAGCTGACATGCGCGCAGCACGCCGGTCCAAGACGTCGTCAGAATCGAGATGTCAGGGAGGGAGCCGGCAAGCCGGCTCCCGGTTCGTCAGGCCTCTCAAAAAGAGAGACGGATCAGATGTGATACGTCCGCAGCGGCGGGATGCCGTTGAACGCCACCGACGAGTAGGTCGACGTATAGGCCCCGGTGCCTTCGATCAGCACCTTGTCGCCGATCTCGAGCGTGACGGGAAGCGGGTACGGACTCTTCTCGTACAGCACGTCGGCGCTGTCGCAGGTGGGACCTGCGAGCACGCACGGCGTCATGTCCGCGCCGTCGTGGCGGGTGCGGATGGCGTAACGGATCGACTCGTCCATGGTCTCGGCGAGACCGCCGAACTTGCCGATGTCCAGATACACCCAGCGGACCTCGTCCTCGTCGCTCTTCTTCGAGATGAGCACGACCTCGGATTCGATGACGCCGGCGTTGCCCACCATGCCGCGGCCCGGCTCGATGATGGTCTCCGGAATCTGGTTGCCGAAGTGCTTGCGCAGCGCGCGGAAGATCGAGCGGCCGTAGGTCACGACCGGCGGCACGTCCTTCAGGTACTTGGTCGGGAAGCCGCCGCCCATGTTGACCATGGTCAGGTTGATGCCGCGCTCGGCGCAGTCGCGGAACACCTGCGAGGCCATCGCCAGCGCACGGTCCCACGCCTTCACCTTGCGCTGCTGCGAGCCGACATGGAACGAGATGCCGCACGGCTCCAGCCGGAGGCGCTTGGCGAGGTCGAGCACCTCGACCGCCATCTCCGGGTCGCAGCCGAACTTGCGCGACAGCGGCCACTCGGCGCCGGCGCAGTCATAGAGGATGCGGCAGAACACCTTCGCGCCGGGGGCGGCACGGGCGACCTTCTCGACCTCAGCGGAGCAGTCCACGGCGAAAAGCCGGATGCCGAGCGCGAAGGCGCGCGCGATGTCGCGCTCCTTCTTGATAGTGTTGCCGAAGGAGATGCGGTCGGGCGTCGCACCCGCAGCCAGCGCCATCTCGATCTCGGCGACCGTCGCGGTGTCGAAGCAGGAGCCCATGGACGCGAGCAGGGCCAGCACTTCCGGCGCCGGGTTTGCCTTGACGGCATAGAACACGCGGCTGTCGGGCAGCGCCTTGGCGAAGGTCTGGTAATTGTCGCGCACGACCTCGAGGTCGACGACGAGGCACGGCTCGGTGTCGAGGCCATCCTTGCGGCGGTTGCGCAGGAATTCCTGAATACGTTCGGTCATAGCACTCTCCCAAACGGCCCAGCGACGGGGATCCGTTCAAAAAATGTCGTCGGATATGCGCCCCGGCCAGATCACGCGATGGAGGCGTGACAAGCCAAAGACTCAAATCAGACTGTGCTGCCGTGGATTGGTTGGGAGTGTTCCCGCCCGCACACCTGGCAATGAAGGACAAGCCTTTTCAGTAGCCCGCGCCGGCGTTGGACTGCCGGTAGAGACCAAAAAAGCCCGATCCGTCGTTGCTTTAAGTCGCGTCCCCCGTTGAGAGCGGGGTGCGCCGGTTCGCCTCCGGCTGCCAGTCACGGTTGCAAAAAGTGAAGTCACCTTCGACAAGGCATCTCTTGAGAGAGATGCTGGACGCTCCGGGTTTGCTTTCGTCTTCCGGCGATGAGCCTTCCGACTTCCGCACTTCCGAAGAGCCCCTCGGCTTCTTCACCCCTTGGCGGCTGTCCGGCCTCTTGTCCGGATACCTACCGACTGACACACGACCACAGGCACGTGCGAAATTGGGCAAGAGCGCACATAAGCGTTTTGACTCTGCTTCGCAAGAATTTTTTTAGGCTGAGAACAGAATTGCCTAACATCTGCTTGCGCAGTGTTGCGCGAGCGACGCGGAAGATGAACGGGCGTTAAGTTTTTGCGTCTCGTGCGCGCGTCACCCGCGCGCGAGCAGCGTCAGCGGAGCTTGGTGAAGGGCTCGACGCGTTGAGCTGCGCGGATGAAGGCGGTCATCACCAGCACGCCGAGCGCGAACAGCACGGCCTGCAGGATATGCGTGCCCTGGTCGCCGAGCCCGAACAGGATCGCGAGCGCCCAGCCGCCGGCAAAGGCCGCGCCGAACACCTCCGCGCCGATCAGGATGGCGGCGCTGATGACGGTGATGACGCTGGGCCAGGCGATCTGACGGGAAGACGAGGAAGGCGCGTTCATGAGCTCAGGGGTCCGTGGCTTCGAGGGCCGCAATCTCCCCGAAAAGGCGGCCGGGAGCAAGGCCAAATGGCCCAAAAAAGCCCCATCGCATGCTATAGCTGGCCGCAACAATCGAGCCATGAAAATCGGACTTGCGATGTCAGAACCCCGCCAAACTACGGACTCCGAGACCAATCCGCTGCTGAAGGCCTGGGTGACGCCGTTTGCGACCCCGCCCTTCGACGAGATCAAGCCGGAGCACTTCCTCCCGGCGTTCGAACAGGCTTTCGCCGACCACTCCGCCGAGATCGCGGCGATCACCAACGATCCCGCCGCGGCCGACTTCGCCAACACCATCACGGCGCTGGAGCGCTCCGGCAAGCTGCTGAGCAAGGTCGCAGCGGTCTTCTACGACCTCGTCTCGGCGCATTCCAACCCGGCCATCCTGGAGATCGACAAGGAAGTCTCCTTGCGGATGGCGCGGCACTGGAATCCGATCATGATGAATGCCGTGCTGTTTGGTCGCATCGCCCAGCTGCACGAGAACCGCGCCAATCTTGGTCTCACGCCCGAGCAGCTTCGTCTCCTGGAGCGCACCTACACCCGCTTCCACCGTGCCGGCGCCGGCCTCTCCGAGGAGGCCAAGACGCGGATGGCCGAGATCAACGAGAAGCTGGCCCAGCTCGGCACCGGTTTCAGCCATCATCTGCTCGGCGACGAGCAGGACTGGTTCATGGAGCTGGGCGAGGCCGACCGCCAGGGCCTGCCGGAGAGCTTCGTCGCCGCCGCCAAGGCTGCGGCGGAAGAGCGCGGCTTGGCAGGCAAGGCCATCGTCACGCTGTCGCGGTCCTCGGTCGAGACGTTCCTGAAGAGCTCGGCCCGGCGCGACCTCCGCGAAAAGGTCTACAAGGCCTTCATCGCGCGCGGCGACAACGGCAACGCCAACGACAACAACGAAACCATCGTCGAGATCCTGAAGCTGCGCGAGGAGAGCGCCAACCTCCTGGGCTATCCGACCTACGCCGCCTACCGGCTCGAGGACTCCATGGCCAAGACGCCGGACGCGGTGCGAGGCCTGTTGGAGCGGGTGTGGAAGCCGGCGCGCGCCCGGGCGCTTGCCGACCGCGACGAGATGCAGGCGCTGATCACGGAAGAGGGCGGCAATTTCAAGCTCGCGCCCTGGGACTGGCGCTTCTACGCCGAGAAGCTGCGCCTGCAGCGCGCCAATTTCGACGATTCCGCGATCAAGCCCTACCTGGCGCTCGACCACATGATCGAAGCCGCCTTCGACTGCGCCACGCGCCTGTTCGGCGTCACCTTCGAGGAGCGCAAGGACGTTCCGGTCTGGCATCCCGACGTCCGGGTCTGGGAGATGAAGGGTAGGGACGGCAAGCACAAGGCGCTGTTCTATGGCGACTACTTCGCCCGTCCGTCGAAGCGCTCCGGCGCCTGGATGACCTCGCTACGCGACCAGCAGAAGCTCGACGGCGACGTCGCGCCGCTGGTCCTCAACATCTGCAATTTTGCCAAGGGTGCCGACGGCGAGCCTTCGCTGCTCTCGCCCGACGATGCCCGCACCCTGTTCCACGAGTTCGGCCACGGCCTGCACGGCATGCTCTCCAACGTGACCTATCCCTCGCTGTCCGGCACCTCCGTGTTCACCGACTTCGTCGAGCTGCCGTCGCAGCTCTACGAGCACTGGCAGGAACGGCCCGAGGTGCTGCAGAAGTTCGCCCGCCACTACCAGACTGGCGAGCCGCTGCCGGATGACCTGCTCCAGCGCTTCCTCGCGGCGCGAAAGTTCAACCAGGGCTTTGCCACGGTCGAGTTCGTCTCGTCGGCCCTGGTCGATCTCGAGTTCCACACCCAGCCGGCGTCCGCGGCGCAGGATGTTCGCGCCTTCGAAAAGAAGGAGCTGGAAAAGATCGGCATGCCCGAGGAGATCGCGCTGCGTCACCGCCCGACGCAGTTCGGCCACATCTTCACCGGCGACCACTACGCGGCCGGCTATTACAGCTATATGTGGTCCGAGGTGATGGACGCCGACGCCTTCGGCGCATTCGAGGAGGCCGGCAACATCTTCGATCCCGCTGTCGCCAAGCGCCTGCACGACGACATCTATGCGAGCGGTGGATCGGTCGATCCGGAAGCGGCCTACGAGGCGTTCCGCGGCCGGCCGCCCGAGCCCGACGCGCTGCTCCGTCGTCGCGGCCTGCTCGACGCCCCGAAGGCGGCCTGATGGGGATGCGGGCTCTGTTCGGATGGCTGCTCGCCGCCGCGACGACGCTCGCGGCGGGGGCGGCCAGCGCGCATCCGCATGTCTGGATCACCGCGACCAGCGAGTTGCTCTACGCTGCCGACGGCACCATCACCGGCGTCCGCCACGCCTGGACGTTCGACGACATGTTCTCGAGCTATGCGGTGCAGGGGCTCGAGAGCAAGACCAAGGGCGCCTATACGCGCGAGGAGCTCGGGCCTCTGGCACAGACCAATGTCGAGTCGCTGAAGGAATACGCCTACTTCACCTTCGCGCGAGCCGACGGCAAGAAGGAGCGATTCCAGGAGCCGGTCGACTACTTCCTCGACTACAAGGATACGGTGCTGACCCTGCACTTCACGCTGCCGCTGAAGAATCCGGTCAAGCCCAAGCAACTGGTGCTCGAAGTGTTCGACCGCTCCTTCTTCATCGATTTCCAGATGGCCAAGGACAACCCGGTCAAGCTGGTCGGCGCGCCCGCGGGCTGCCAGATGAAGCTGGATCGGCCGAACGACGGCTCGGCGAGCGCTCAGAAGCTCAACGAGCAGACCTTCCTGAACGGCGAGAACTCCAATTTCGGCATGATGTTCGCCAACAAGATCACGGTGGATTGCCCTTGAAGCCGCAACTCTCCCCGCTCGCGCGCGGCCTGGTCGCTTGCGCCGCTGTCCTGCTGGTGGTCAGCCTGGCCGATGCCGCGCTCCACGATCTCCTCGCGCAAAACCCTTTTGGCGCGCCGCGCCCTGCGCAGGCCGCCGAACCTGAAGCAAACGGCCTCATCGGCTGGATCCTGGCCAAGCAGTCGGAATTCTATCGTCAGATGTCGTCGACCATCCGCGCCGCCAAGTCCGACGGCTCGGCGGTGTGGACGCTGCTGTTCATCTCGTTCGCCTATGGCATCTTTCATGCCGCCGGCCCCGGCCATGGCAAGGCGGTGATCGCCTCCTATCTCGTCGCCAACCGCGAAACCGCCCGGCGCGGCATCGCGCTGTCGTTTGCGTCTGCCCTGATGCAGTCGCTGGTGGCGATCCTGATCGTCGGCATTTCGGCCTGGGTGCTGAACGCGACGGCCAAGACCATGTGCAAGGCGGAAGGCGCGATCGAGATCGCGAGCTACGCCCTCATCGCGCTGTTCGGGTTGCGCCTCGTCTGGGTCAAGGGCCGCACTTTCATCCGGGCGCTGCAGGCGGCCCAGCCCGTGCCCGCGATCGCCGGCGTGCCGCATCACCACGATCACGATCACGACCATCACCATCATCATGATGCGCATGACCATCATGATCACCATCATCACGATCACGGCCATGCCCATGCCCACCACGGGCATGACCATGTCCACGACGAGCATTGCGGCCATTCCCACGGCCCCACGCCGAGCGAGCTCGCCGGTCCCGGCGGCTGGCGGCGCGGTTTTGCCGCGATCCTTACCGTCGGCATCCGCCCCTGTTCGGGTGCGATCCTGGTGCTGGTGTTTGCACTCGCCCAGGGCTTGTTCTGGGCCGGCATCGCCGCGACCTTCCTGATGGGCCTCGGCACCGCGATCACGGTGGCGGCCATCGCGGTCGTCGCCGTCTCCGCCAAGGACATCGCCGCCCGCCTCAGCGCCGGTCGCGACGGCGGCGGCGCGCTGTTCATGCGCGGCATCGAATTCGCGGCCGCAGGCGTCGTGCTGCTGTTCGGCGCGGGCCTGTTGCTCGGCTACATTGCGGCCGAGCGCACGACGTGTTTTTGAGGCACACTCGTGCCCCGGACGCAGCGCAGCGTCCCTTCGACGGTGCGCTGCAGAGCCGGGGCCCATCTCGCCATGTGGTAACGTGGCCTTCTGGGTCCCGGCTCTGCGGAGCAGCGCAAGCGCGCTGCACCGCGTCCGGGACACGGCAGCCAGAGCGTTACACCGGCAAGAACCGCTTCAGCATCGGCATGAAGAAGATCCCGAGATTGATCGCAAAGCCGACGCTCCAGAGGATCGAGCGCAGCGTCGGGCGGTTGCCGAGATAGGTTAGCACATAGGCGATCCGGACGATCAGGAACAATGCCGCGAGCTCGTCGATCAGCCGCTGCGGCGAGTCCCGGTATTCGGCAAGCAGCACGGCGAAGGCGAAGAACGGGAAGGTCTCGATGCCATTCTGATGCGCGCCGAGCGCTCGCTGCGACAGGGCGTCCTCGTAGAAGGCGGGGTCGCGCGGCCGGGAATTGTCGAAGCGGCGAAACCTGATCCATTTGACCGCGGCGATCGTAGACAGATAGAGCAGCAGCGCTCCTAAGACGCACCATTCCGCGAGTGTCATCTTTTCTCCCCCGCCTGGGTGCGACCCTAGCGAAACCGGCCTCATCTTGACAAGTTTGGACCAACGCGCGACCCACAGAGCCATGACCAGTGTCGTCCCCATCGAGGCCGCGAGACCGGCCGCCCAATCCGCCTTGCCGCGCGTCGGCGTGCTCCTGGTCAATCTCGGAACACCCGACACGGCCGATGCGCCGGGCGTACGGGTCTATCTGAAGGAGTTCCTCAGCGACGCCCGCGTCATCGAGGACCAGGGGCTGATCTGGAAAGCCGTGCTGAACGGCATCATCCTGCGCAGCCGTCCCCGCACCAAGGCGCTGGACTACCAGAAGATCTGGAACACCGAGAGGAACGAATCGCCGCTGAAGACCATCACGCGCTCGCAAGCCGACAAGCTCGCGGCCGCGCTGTCGGAGCGCAGCCACGTCGTCGTGGACTGGGCGATGCGCTATGGCAATCCCTCGATCAAGTCGGGCATCGACGCGCTGATCGCGAAAGGCTGTGAGCGCATTCTGGCGGTCCCGCTGTATCCGCAATATTCGGCCTCGACCTCGGCGACCGTCTGCGACGAAGTGTTCCGCGTGCTCGCGCAGCTGCGCAACCAGCCGACGCTGCGGGTGACGCCGCCTTATTACGAGGACGCGGCCTATATCGACGCGCTCGCGGTCTCGATCGAGACGCATCTGGCAACGCTGTCCTTCAAGCCCGAGCTGATCGTGGCGTCGTTCCACGGCATGCCGAAATCCTATGTCGACAAGGGCGATCCCTATCAGCAGCACTGCATCGCCACCACGGAGGCGCTGCGCCGCAGGCTCGGCATGGACGAGACGAAGCTGCTGCTGACCTTCCAGTCGCGCTTCGGCAATGCCGAGTGGCTCCAGCCCTATACCGACAAGACCATGGAGCGGCTTGCCAAGGAAGGCGTGCGCCGCATCGCCGTGGTGACGCCGGGCTTTTCCGCCGACTGCCTGGAGACGCTGGAGGAGATCGCGCAGGAAAACGCCGAGATCTTCAAGCACAATGGCGGTGAAGAGTTCTCCGCGATCCCCTGCCTCAACGACAGCGAGCCGGGCATGGACGTCATCCGCGCCCTGGTGCTGCGCGAGCTTCAGGGCTGGATCTAATCCCGTGAACCGTCGCGAACTCCTGACGCTTGGGATGATCGCGGCGCTGCCAGCGCCGGTGCTGGCGCAGCAGCCGAACGCAATGCGCCGGCTTGGCATGCTCTCGGTCACGGCTGCCGACGATGCGATCGGCCACACGCGCAGCATGGTCCTGGTCGAGGCGCTCGCCGGCCTTGGTTGGAAGGAGCGCGACAACCTCAAGGTCCACTGGCGCAGCGGTGGCGCCGATCGCGCCCGTATCGCGCAGCTCGCCGACGAGTTGATCGCGCTCAAGCCCGACATCCTGCTCGCGGTCGGCACGCCCTCGCTCGAGGAGCTGAGCCGGCGCACCACGACGATCCCGATCGTGTTCGCCGTCGTCACCGATCCCGTCAGCCAGGGTTTCGTCGAAAACCTCGCGCATCCCGGCGGTAACGTCACCGGCTTCACCGATTATGACGGTCCACTCGCCGGCAAATGGCTGGAGATGCTGACGCAGGTCACGCCGAAAGTGTCCCGCGTTGCCGTCGTCTACAATCCCGCCACCGCGCCGTTCGCACCGCTGATGCTGCGCACCATCGAGGATGCGGCCCGGACCCTTCACGTGACGGTCGAGCCTGCGCCGGTGCATGACACAGCCTCGATCGTGGCGCTGGCCTCCAGGAAGGCCGATGGGCTGCTCGTCCTGCCTGACTTTTTCACCATGGCCAACCGCGCGCGCCTTCTGGCAGCCATTGCGGAGGCGCGCGTGCCTGCGGTGTTCTGGAGCCGTGCTTTCGTCGAGGAGGGCGGGCTGATGTCCTACAGCACCGATAGCGCCGAGCAGCTGCGCCGCGCCGCCTCTTACGTCGACCGCATTCTGAGGGGCGCGCGGGCAGCCGATCTGCCGGTCCAGAATCCGACTAGGTTCGAACTGACGATCAACCTGAAGACGGCCAAGGCGCTTGGCATCACGCTTCCCGCGGTCCTGCTCGCAATCGCAAACGATGTCATCGAATGAGGCCGTTCGCAGCGGGCCGCATCGCCGGATGCGTCAATATCCGTCGCTAGGTCTGAGCCGGCGCGCTTTCAAGGGCCTTCCGCAAATACATATCGAGACCGCTCCCTCTGCACCCGTCTTGTCCGGAATTGCGCCAGTCCCGACGTTACTTGCGACCGCTGAACCGGTAGGGTTGCGATCCCGACCAATGACGGCGCGGGAAGGGTCTTTTCCTGGCTTCTTTTCCGTTTTGGAGGAAATATGAGCGGTTTCGACATTTTCGCGATTGTTCTGGTGTTGCTCGTCATCGTCACGCTGGTCGCCGGCGTGAAGACGGTGCCGCAGGGCTACGACTGGACCATCGAGCGATTCGGCAAATACACCCAGACGCTCAGTCCCGGGCTCAATCTGATCGTGCCCTATTTCGATCGCGTCGGACGCAAGATCAACATGATGGAGCAGGTGATCGACATTCCCGAGCAGGAGGTCATCACCAAGGACAACGCGACCGTGACGGTGGACGGCGTTGCCTTCTACCAGGTCTTCGACGCGGCCAAGGCGAGTTACGAGGTTTCCAACCTGACGCAGGCCATCACCGTCCTGACCATGACTAACATCCGTTCGGTGATGGGCGCGATGGATCTCGACCAGGTGCTGTCGCATCGCGACGAGATCAACGAGCGCCTGCTCCGCGTCGTGGATGCCGCGGTCTCGCCCTGGGGCCTGAAGGTCAACCGCATCGAGATCAAGGACATCGTGCCGCCGGCGGATCTCGTCGAAGCCATGGGCCGTCAGATGAAGGCCGAGCGCGTCAAGCGCGCCGACATCCTCGCCGCCGAAGGCCAGCGCCAGTCGGAGATCCTGCGCGCCGAGGGTGCCAAGCAGGGCCAGATCCTGCAGGCCGAAGGCCGCAAGGAAGCCGCGTTCCGCGATGCCGAGGCCCGCGAGCGTTCAGCGGAGGCGGAAGCGAAGGCGACGCAGATGGTGAGCGAGGCCATTTCCAAGGGCGACGTCGCCGCGTTGAACTATTTCATCGCCGACAAATATATCAAGGCGTTCGGCCAGTTCGCGGAGGCGCCGAACCAGAAGATCATCATGCTGCCGATCGAAGCCACGAGCATGCTCGGTTCGCTCGCCGGCATCGGCGAGATCGCCAAGGCGACGTTCGGCGAGAGCGCGGCTGCCGCCGCTCGCCGCCCCGGCTCCGTGCCGCCGACCGGCAGCACGCCGCCGGCGGTGCCGCCGCGGCAGGGATAGTCACCGGCGTGCCTCTCCGATAGGGGCGCGCACCATGATAGAAGGTCGTGTCATGACCGACATGTTCGTATCGCTCGGCAGCTGGAACTGGCTGATCTTCGGCTTCATCCTGATGGCGCTGGAGGTGCTGGCGCCGGGCGTCTTCCTGTTCTGGCTCGGGCTCGCCGCGCTGCTGGTGGGGCTGATCTCGTTCGCAATTGCCTTGTCCTGGCAGCTGCAGCTGGTGATGTTCGCGATTTTCGCCGCTGCCGCCGTCCCGGTGTGGCGCCGCCTCGCCCGGCCGAAGAGCGATGCGAGCACCAGCCCGTTCCTCAACAAGCGGAGCGAGGCCCTGCTCGGCCGCGAGTTCACCCTGGAGAAGCCGATCATCGACGGCAGCGGCACCATGCGCATCGGCGACACGGTGTGGCGTGTCGCTGGTCCGGATACACCGGCGGGAACGCGGGTGAAGGTGGTGCAGGTGGATGGCGCGAACCTGACCGTGGCGGCGGCGTAGTGTCTCTTACCCTCCCCTGGAGGGGAGGGTAAGCAGACACTACCTCTTCCACCGCTCCGCAAACCGGTGCAGCGGCATGACTATCTCGCACAATTCCCGCCCGAGCGGCGTCAGCCCATAGCCGCCGCCTTCGCCAAGCTCGACGAACCCGGCCTCGCGCAGCTCGGTCAGCCGTGTCTGCAGCACCGTCGGCGAGGCCTCGTCGCAGGCGCTGCGCAGCGCGCGCGAGGTGAGTGGGGCGTCCCGCAGCTCCCAAAGGATCCGCAGGCTCCAGCGCCGGCCTAGCAGGTCCAGCAGCGCCATGATCGGCCGGCCGGTGCGGGAGCCGCGGACGCTGCGTGTCTTCGAGGCGGCCTGCTTCGTCATGAATGGTCCCTTGCGGAGTGCTACAAATAGTGTAGCGTATCGCTACGATAAGTGTAGCAACGGACGCTGCCCATGTCTTCTGCCATGTCCCCATCCACGCCGCGCACCGCCCCGCTCAGCCCGCCTTATCCCCCGGAGATCCAGACGCAGTTCGACCGCATCATGCGCGGCGCGCCGCCGCTGATGCTGTTTCGGGTGATGGCGGGCCATGGCCGCGCCTGGGACAAGTTTCGTGCCGGCGGCCTGCTCGATCCCGGCCCGCTCTCGCTGCGCCAGCGCGAGATCGTCATCGACCGCACCTGCGCGCTGAACAGGTGTGAGTATGAGTGGGGTGTGCATGTCGCGATCTTTGCCGGGCCGGCGAAGCTTACCGAGGAGGAGGTGCGTGCGACCGTACAGGGGGATGCGGCGTCGGCCTGCTGGTCAGCGGCGGAGCAAGTGCTGATGGCGGCGGTCGACGCCCTGCATCATCGCGCGACGCTCAGCGACGAGGAATTCACCGCGCTGTCGGCGCATTACGACGAGGCGCAGATCCTGGAGATTATGCTGCTGTGCGGCTTCTATCGCACGGTGTCGTATATGGCGAACGGGCTGCGGCTGCCGCTGGAGGAGAACGCGGCGCGGTTTCCTGTGTAGCTGTCATTCCGGGGCGCGACGAAGTCGCGAGCCCGGAATCCATCGTGCAGCGTCCACTGAGATGAATGGATTCCGGGCTCGCGCCAAGTGGCGCGCCCCGGAATGACGGCGTGGAGAGAGGCCGCGCGCTTACGCCACGCCGGCGCGCAGCAGATCGTGCAGATGCACGATGCCGACCACCTTGCCGGCCTCGGTCACGACCAGCGTGGTGATCTTGCGCGTGTTCAGCACCTCGATCATCTCGGTGGCGAGCATCGAGGGCGGCACTGTCTTGGGCTGCTTCGTCATGATGTCGTCGACCGATGCCGTCAGCAGATCGGGACGCATGTGGCGGCGCAGATCGCCGTCGGTGATGATGCCCGCGACCTCGTTGGCTTCGTTGACGATGCAGACGCACCCCAAACCCTTGGCCGACATCTCGACCACGGCCTCCGACATCGCGGTGCCCTCAGGCTTGACCGGGATTTCCGCGCCCGTGCGCATGTAGTCGCGGACGAATTTCAGCATCGCGCCCAGCTTGCCGCCGGGGTGGAAATGCGCAAACTCGAGCGCAGTGAAGCCGCGGCCTTCGAGCAGCGCGATCGCGAGCGCGTCTCCGATGGCGGCCTGCATCAGCGTCGAGGTGGTCGGCGCCAGATTGTGCGGGCAGGCCTCGCGCGCCTTCGGCAGCTCGATCACGATGTCGGCGGCCTGGCCCAGCGAGGAGGCTGCGTTCGAGGTCACCGCGATCATGGGGATGGCGAAGCGTGCCGAATAGTTCACGACGTTCTTCATCTCCGGCTGCTCGCCGGACCAGGACAGCGCCATGATGACGTCGTCGGTGGTGATCATGCCGAGGTCGCCATGGCCGGCCTCGGCGGCGTGCACGAAGAAGGCGGGTGTGCCGGTCGAGGCCAGCGTCGCAGCGATCTTGCGCCCCATATGGCCCGACTTGCCGAGCCCGGTGACGATGACGCGGCCTTTGGCGTTGCGGATCAGATCCACCGCCTTCGCGAATGTCGCGCCCAGCGGGCCGCGCAGGGCGGCTGCAAGCGCGTTGATGCCGCCGCTCTCCGTCTCCAGCGTGCGGAGCGCGGATTCGACGCTGTCAGGAACGGGGCCGGATGATGCGGTCATCAGCGGTTTCGAGCTCGGCATGTTTTCGTCCAGGGAAGGGTGGGGCGTTCGCCCGTTGGCGCCTGCTTAGCACGGCCCGGGCAGAGAGGCGACGAGCCGGCCGCGGCCCTCAACGGGTCATTAACCATAATTGTTTTAACTCCATTAACGATGGTTCCCGCCAGCCGGTGGGGGCGATCGTGAAAGTGTTTGATTTCGTTGGAGTTATTCCATCGTGGGGTCGTCTCCAGGCACTGGCCGGAGCAAACGCGCGCTCATTCTGCGCGCGGCTTTGCCGTGTCTTGTCCCTTGTCTTGCGCTGACGACCCTCGGAAGCGCGCCCGCGGCCGCCCAGAGCCTCACGCCCGACCTGTTCAATCCCAACCGTGGCGGCTTCGCCTCGCCCGAGACGCTACCGACCCGCCGCACGGCGGGCGTGCCGCAGGCGCCGTCGGATGCGCTTCCCGCGCTGCCCGATCCCAGTGCCGATCCGCGCAAGCGTCAGCAAACGCCGGCGACCTCGCGCATCGGTCAGGTCCCGACCTATGGCCTTCCCGCCGCGAGCGGCGCGAGCAGCTCCGGTTACGACGCCCTCAACCGCAAGCGACAGCAACCCAAGCTCTATCCCGGCCAGCCGAAG
>NZ_JXDL01000001.1:4174894-4185715 GCF_001590795.1 Bradyrhizobium sp. AT1 | reverse complement strand
GATGGCGGGCACCGTGCCCGGCCAGCCGCAGCGCCGCCGCCTCAAGACGGATGACGATCCATTCGGAGCCGTCGGCGACTATGCCGGCAGCTTCCTGATCAAGGGCGGGCTCGAGCTCTCCACCGGCTATGACACCAATCCGACGCGTCTGAACAAGCCGGTCGGCTCCCCGGTCTACGTCGTCGCGCCTGACCTCGTTGTGATGTCCGACTGGGAGCGCCACGCACTGGTCGCCGATCTGCGCGGCTCGTTCTCCGGCTACACCACCAACATGCCGGCGACCATCGATGGCTTTGCCTCGCCTTCGCCGGTCGAGGCCAATCGTCCCGATTTCAACGGCCATGTCGACGGCCGCATCGACGTCGATCGCGACCTCAAGCTGACCTCGCAGCTGCGGCTGCGCCTCGCCACCGACAATCCCGGCAGCCCGAACGTGCAGGCCGGCCTGCAGAAATATCCTGTCTACGCCGCCTACGGCACCACGGTCGGCTTCGACCAGACCTTCAACCGCTTCCAGGTCGCCGCCGGCGCCACCGTCGATCGCACCGCCTATACGGACTCCAAGCTCACTGACGGCACGACATTCACCAACAACGATCGCGACTTCAACCAGTATGGCGGCATCGGTCGCTTCTCCTACGACCTCAAGCCCGGCCTGAAGCCGTTCGTCGAGATCCAGGGCGACACCCGGGTCCACGATCTGGCCGCCGATCGCAACGGCTACCTCCGCGATTCGAACGGCGGCTATGCCAAGGTCGGCTCGTCCTTTGAATTCTCGCGCATCCTCACCGGCGAGATCTCGGTCGGCTATTCCGCGCGCAACTACACCGATCCGCGCCTCAGCCAGCTCGCAGGCTTCCTGACCACGGGTTCGCTGATCTGGAACGCGAGCGGCCTCACCACGGTGAAGTTCTTCACCGACACGCAGATCGCCGAGACCACCATCCCCGGCTCCTCAGGCGTGCTGGTGCGCACCTATTCGGCCGAAGTCGACCACGACTTCCGCCGCTGGCTCACCGCCGTCGGCAAGTTCACCTACGGCACGCTCGACTACCAGGGCCAGAACCGCAACGACAAGACCTACTCGCTCGAAGGCAACCTGATCTACAAGCTCAACCGCAACATCTGGGTCAAGGGCACGCTACGCCACGACATCCTGGATTCGAACCAGGCGGGGTCCAGCTCGCAGGGGACGGTGGTGATGGTCGGGGTGAGGCTGCAGAACTAGCCAATCCAACTGCCAACTAAAGACCGAGTTATTTGGATCAAAGTGGCTATCGAAGGTATGGCCAAAAGTCCCAGCCCCGAAAAATAAGCAGCGGCAACCAACAACCGACCAACCTTTTTTGACGAATCTAGGGCGCGATAGTGTCTTGTTAGAATGTCAAGTTTGATGGAGGGGGCCAAATCTGGGTCGGTGAGTTGCGCGCCCAAAAAATCGTTAGTCGCTAACGACTCTCCCATTAAACTGTCGATTTTATGCTGGTGGTGCTCCAGCTCGAGATTTGTTGTTATGTCTCTGACGGAGAGGACGTAGTCCTCCACGTTCGCAAATCGCTTAATTCTTGGGTCGCACTGTACTTGGTAAAGGAAAGAGCCAAGGCCAAAAATCGTTAGGCCAAAATACAGAAAATACAGATTTGGAAAAAGAATCTGTTCTTGGCACGGATAGTCAATGCAGCGAAAGGCGAGCGCCTCGACGAGACGCTTGTTGAAAAGAATAAGATAGCCGAGAAATGGAATAAGTATGCTTGCTTTTGCTGCTGGCGAGTTTCCAATCGCCCGAAGCGATGACCATGTTGGTACGCTGATCACGATCAATCCAAGGAATCAATGACGGCTTGAATATCCTGCGGTTGAAGAGCCCATCTGTAAGCTGGGTGTATTTCCCATCCGTATCCGAATTCAACTATCTCAGTTGCAAGAAATCGACTCTCATCAAAGTATTTGCGATCAATCCCCGATGCCGTCTTTCGCCTCGCGGTAATGAAGTCGATTTTGTACAGAAATTGGATCAGGCTCCTAGGAGTTACATAGCGACCGTTCGCAAATCGCAGCGTTACATGCTGCATGATCTCGTGAAGCTTTACATTCAGTCGGTCGGTCGAAAACTGATAATTTCCGCGGTTCGATACTGCTTTTTTGTCGGCCTCATGTTCAGGAGAAGGTTTTCTATTTGAGGCAGTTCGGTGCGAAATTCGTTGATGATGTCTTGAAGTCTCTCTTGAGAATACGACTGAAAGCTATCGTCGAGGTCCTCTGACGAGATAATTTGATGGTTTCGACTCTGAGCCCTGCGGGCGGCTCCGTGAAAAAGTTTAACTAGATCTCTAGGCCGAGCTCGCGTGAGTGATAACAGCACGTTATGGATGGGCCGGTTATCCCAGTGCCCCTTCCCCCGAAATACCGGATCGATCACCTTGCTGAGTATGGTCTGAGTTATCTGCGGCTGTTGCAGTGCTTTGAGCGCTTTTTCGTCGACTTCTACTTTGAAGAAGGTTTGGATGCGCTTTGCTGCTAGACGCAAAATTTCATCGTTATTCCATTTGATCCAGATTACATTTCGCTCGATCTTGTCTGTAGATTCATCCGACGTCCGAACCAAAAAATATACGTCGCTGCGGAGGCCAATCCTGAAGCGGATGCGGTCGTCTGGCCCTGCAATATCGCGCATTGCGTTTAGCAAAGCAGAAATATTCTTGATGTCTTCAGAATTCGCTGTCCATCCGCGATCAATGTCATCGATATACAAAGTGACCGTGACAGCTCCTGGGTCAACGCCGCGTTCTTTCGCGTAAATCTCGATTGCCCTCGTATATACCTCGCGGAGTGACGCCGTGCTGCCACTTCGTATCTTATCGAGTGTTGACTCGTACGTTTCTGGATCGAGAAGTTTTAGAAGGCTTGATGCCAAGAAAGCCGAAATACCTTGCTTCCAGCCTTCGATCCGCGCAACAAGTGATGACGCAGTTGAGTTGATCGGTCTAATCGCGTCGATATCGCCGGATTGAAGCCAAAACGCGATCTTGGAAGCTTCGCTGTCTGCAAGGAATGCCCGCTTAAGCAAGGCACTTTTCCCGACCCCCTTGTGGCCAACCAGCACTCGAATCGCCAGATTGGAAACAACAGAATCGTAAGCTCCATTATAAAAGAAGTACTGCTTAAAGCGCTCAGGTTTCTCGTGTTCAGCGTCGTCTGCGCCAAAAAGAGTTTCTATTGTTTCATCGTCGAATTTTGGCATACGTCATTCCGTCGAATCGAGCAGGAAGACACTATAACAACCTCGACGATTACCATTTAGCTCATCTTTCGGCCAGCGCGGATATCGCTCAAGCAGTTACGTCTTAAGTATTTGGTTCATGGCCCCGATAGTGCGGTGCGGAATAAGAAAATCGCCCGCTTACGCAGGCGACGACAGTCTCACTTGTGGCTACCAATTCGCGCGCTTCACTCAGCGCGGCAGATCCGTCTTCCCCATCAGGAACGTATCGATCGACCTTGCACACAGCCGGCCCTCGCGGATCGCCCACACCACGAGCGACTGCCCACGCCGCATGTCGCCGGCGGTGAACACGTTCGGGCGCGAGGTCTGGTAGTCCAGCGTGTTGGCCTTGACGTTGCCGCGCGGGTCGAGCTCGACCGAGAGCAGCTTGAGCAAGCCCTCGTGCACGGGATGCACAAAACCCATCGCGAGCAGGACGAGGTCGGCGTCGAGTTCGAACTCGGTGCCGGCGATCGGCTTGAACTTGTCGTCGACATGCACGCAGTGCAGCTTCTTGACTTGGCCGTTCTCGCCGGAAAACTTCTGCGTCAGCACGGCGTATTCGCGCACCGCGCCTTCGGCCTGGCTGGAGGACGTCCGCATCTTCAGCGGCCAGTTCGGCCAGGTCAGGCCCTTGTTCTCGCGCTCAGGGGGAGCGGGCATGATCTCGAGCTGGGTCACCGACAGCGCGCCCTGGCGCAGCGAGGTGCCGATGCAGTCAGATCCGGTGTCGCCGCCGCCGATGACGACGACGTGCTTGCCGCCGGCCAGGATCTCCTGGACGCCGCCGAGCGGCTCCTCGGAGACGCGGCGATTCTGCTGCGGCAGGAAGTCCATGGCGTAGTGGATGCCGGCGAGCTCGCGGCCGGGGATCGGCAAATCGCGCGGGGCTTCCGCGCCGCCGGTCAGCGCCACCGCGTCGTACTCGTTGAGCATCTCGCGCGGATCGACATTGCCGTCAGCGCCGACATGGCTGTTGTAGTGGAAGGTGACGCCTTCGCCTTCCATCTGCCTGACGCGGCGGTCGATGACGCCCTTCTCCATCTTGAAGTCGGGGATGCCGTAGCGCAGCAGGCCGCCGGCCTTGGCGTACTTCTCGAACAGATGCACGTCGTGTCCGGCGCGCGCGAGCTGCTGCGCGCAGGCCATGCCGGCCGGGCCCGAGCCGATCACGGCGACCTTCTTGCCGGTCTTGACGGCTGCGATCTCAGGCTTGAGCCAGCCATTGTCCCAGGCGCGGTCGACGATCGCGCATTCGATGGTCTTGATGGTGACGGGGTTGTCGTCGATGTTGAGCGTGCAGGACGCCTCGCACGGCGCCGGACAAATGCGCCCCGTGAACTCCGGGAAATTGTTGGTCGAGTGCAGGTTGCGCGAGGCCTCTTCCCAATTGCCCTGGTAGACGAGGTCGTTCCAATCAGGGATCTGATTGTTGACCGGGCAGCCGGGCGTGCCGGGCGCGACCGAGCCCGTGCCGTGGCAATAGGGAATGCCGCAATTCATGCAGCGCGCGGCCTGGTCGCGCACCTCTTTCTCGGAGAGGGGAACGACGAATTCCTTGTAATGCTTCACGCGCTCGGCGACCGGGGTGTACTTGCGGTCGCGCCGTTCGATTTCGAGAAAACCCGTGATCTTGCCCATTAAACCCGAAGTCCCTGCCGCTTAATCGTCTGTTGCTTCCCCACCGTCATTGCGAGGTGCTCGTGACAAAATTGCGGGGCAATTTTGCACTTAAGCGACGAAGCAATCCAGTCTGTAACCGAGGAGAACGTCTGGATTGCTTCGCTACGCTCGCAATGACGGGCGCTGATAGTCTTACGCCCCGATCGCGATTTTCGGCTCGGCGTCCGCGTTGGCGGCCATTTCGCGCAGGGCGCGCCGGTACTCGACCGGCATCACCTTGCGGAATTTGGGCAGCCAGTCCTTCCAATTGGCGAGGATGTCGGCGGCGCGCTTGGAGCCGGTGGCTTTCGCATGGCGCGAGATCAGGACGTGCAGCCGCTCGACGTCGGAGGCGAGCAGGTTCTTGAACACGTCGACCCGGCCGTGCGCTTCGAGGTCACCGGAGTGGTGATAGGTGCCGGCGTTGATCAGCTCTTCCGACAGCACCGGCTCGAGCTCGACCATCGCCATGTTGCACAGCCTGTCGAAGTCGCCGGTCTCGTCGAGCACATAGGCGATGCCGCCGGACATGCCGGCCGCGAAGTTGCGCCCGGTCTTGCCGAGCACGACCACGATGCCGCCGGTCATGTATTCGCAGCAATGATCGCCCGCGCCCTCGACCACGGCAACCGCGCCCGAGTTACGCACGGCGAAGCGCTCGCCGGCGATGCCGCGGAAGTAGCACTCACCCTCGATCGCGCCGTACATCACGGTGTTGCCGACGATGATGCTTTCTTCCGGCACGATGGCGGAGTTCTTCGGCGGCTTGACGATGATCTTGCCGCCCGAGAGGCCCTTGCCGACATAGTCGTTGCCTTCACCTTCGAGCTCGAAGGTGACGCCGTGGGCGAGCCAGGCGCCGAAGGCCTGGCCGGCAGTGCCCTTGAGGCTGACATGGATGGTGTCGTGCGGCAGGCCGGCATGGCCGTAGATCTTGGCGACGGCGCCGGACAGCATCGCGCCCGCGGAGCGGTTGGTGCTGTTGATATTGGCCTCGATCTTCACCGGCGCGCCGCGGTCGAGCGCGGGCTTGGCCTGCTCGATCAGCGAGCGGTCGAGCACCGCCTCCAGATGATGGTTCTGGCGCTCGGAGTGATAGATCTTCTGGCCCTTCTCCTCCTTCTGCTTGACGAAGAGCTTGGAGAAATCGAGGCCCTTGGCCTTCCAATGCGCGACCAGCTTGGTCTGGTCGAGCAGCTGAACCTGGCCGACCATCTCGTTGAAGGTGCGGAAGCCGAGCGAGGCCATGATCTCGCGGACTTCCTCCGCAACGAAGAAGAAGTAGTTGATCACGTGCTCGGGCTGGCCGGTGAAGCGCTTGCGCAGGACGGGGTCCTGGGTCGCGACGCCGACCGGGCAGGTATTGAGATGGCACTTGCGCATCATGATGCAGCCGGCCGCAATCAACGGCGCGGTAGCGAAGCCGAACTCGTCGGCGCCCAAGAGCGCGCCGATCACGACGTCACGGCCGGTGCGGAAGCCGCCGTCGACCTGGACCACGATGCGGCTGCGCAGCCGCTCGCGCACCAGCGTCTGGTGGGTTTCGGCCAGGCCGATCTCCCAGGGCGAGCCGGCATGCTTGATCGAGGTCAGCGGTGATGCACCGGTGCCGCCTTCGAAGCCCGCGATGGTGACATGGTCGGCGCGCGCCTTGGCGACGCCCGCGGCCACCGTGCCGACGCCGATCTCGGAGACCAGCTTGACCGAGACGTCGCCCGTCGGATTGACGTTCTTGAGGTCGTAGATGAGCTGCGCCAGATCCTCGATCGAATAGATGTCGTGGTGCGGCGGCGGCGAGATCAGGCCGACGCCCGGCGTCGAATGCCGGACCTTGGCGATGGTCGCGTCGACCTTGTGGCCGGGCAGCTGGCCGCCTTCGCCGGGCTTGGCACCCTGCGCCATCTTGATCTGCATCATGTCGGAGTTGACGAGATACTCCGTGGTGACGCCGAAGCGGCCCGAGGCGACCTGCTTGATCGCAGAGCGCATGGAATCGCCGTTCGGCATCGGCTTGAAGCGATCGGCTTCCTCGCCGCCTTCGCCGGTGTTCGACTTGCCGCCGATCCGGTTCATGGCGATCGCGAGCGTGGTGTGGGCCTCGCGCGAGATCGAGCCGAAGCTCATCGCGCCCGTGGCGAAGCGCCGGACGATGTCCTTGGCCGGCTCGACCTGGTCGAGCGGGATCGGCTTGCGCTTCTCCTCCTCCGCGCTCTTGATCCGGAACAGGCCGCGCAGCGTCAGCAAACGCTCCGACTGCTCGTTGAGGATCTTTGCGAAGGCGCGATAGCGCTCCTGCGAGTTGCCGCGCGCGGCATGCTGCAGCAGCGACACCGATTCCGCGGTCCAGGCATGGTCCTCGCCGCGGCTGCGATAGGCGTATTCGCCACCGACATCGAGCGCGGTCTTGTAGACCTGGGCATCGCCGAACGCGTCGGCATGTCGGCGCACGGCTTCTTCGGCGATCTCGCCAAGACCGACGCCCTCGACGCGGGTATGCGTGCCCGCGAAGAACTTCGCGACGAAGTCGGCCTTCAGACCGACCGCGTCGAAGATCTGCGCGCCGCAATAGGACTGGTAGGTCGAGATGCCCATCTTGGACATCACCTTGAGCAGGCCCTTGCCGATCGACTTGATGTAGCGCTTGACGATCTCGTAATCGTCGAGCGAGCCGGGCAGGCGGTCCTTCATCGCGATGATGGTCTCGAACGCGAGGTACGGATTGATCGCTTCCGCGCCGTAGCCGGCAAGGCAGGCGAAGTGATGCACTTCGCGCGGCTCGCCGGATTCGACGACGAGGCCGACCGAGGTGCGCAGGCCCGTTCGGATCAAATGATGATGTACCGACGCACAAGCCAGCAGCGAGGGGATCGGCACGCGGTCGGTGCCGACCATGCGGTCGGACAGGATGATGATGTTGACGCCTTCGCGCACCGCGCTCTCGGCGCGCGCGCAGAGCTCGTCCAGCACCTGGTCCATGCCGGCCGCGCCGAGGCCGGCGTGGAAGGTGGTGTCCAGCGTGCGCGACTTGAAGTGGGTGTCGGCGACGTCCGAGATCGAGCGGATCTTTTCGAGATCCGCGTCGGTCAGGATCGGCTGGCGCGCTTCCAGACGCTTGGTGGTGGCAAGGCCCTGCAGGTCGAACAGGTTCGGCCGCGGTCCGATGATGGAGACGAGGCTCATCACCAGCTCCTCGCGGATCGGATCGATCGGCGGGTTGGTGACCTGCGCGAAGTTCTGCTTGAAGTAGGTGAACAGCGGCTTGGCCTTGTCCGACAGCGCCGAGATCGGCGTGTCGTTGCCCATCGAGCCCGCGGCTTCCTCGCCCGTGGCTGCCATCGGCGTCATCAGGATGGCGATGTCTTCCTGGCTGTAGCCGAACGCCTGCTGGCGATCGAGCAGCGACAGGTTCGAGCGCACGCCGGTGGTCGGCACCTTCGGCAGCTCTTCCAGCACGATCTGGGTCCGCTCCAGCCACTCCTTGTAGGGATGGCTCCTGGCGAGCTCGGCCTTGATCTCGTCGTCGGGAATGAGACGGCCCTGTTCGAGGTCGACCAGCAGCATCTTGCCGGGCTGCAGGCGCCACTTGGTGATGATCTGGTCCTCGGGGATCGTCAGCACGCCCATCTCGGACGCCATCACGATGCGATCGTCCTTGGTGACGAGATAGCGCGCGGGCCGCAGGCCGTTGCGGTCGAGCGTGGCGCCGATCTGGCGGCCGTCGGTGAAGGCGATCGCGGCGGGGCCGTCCCATGGCTCCATCAGCGCGGCATGATATTCGTAGAAGGCGCGGCGCTTCTCATCCATCAGGGGATTGCCGGCCCACGCCTCCGGAATCATCATCATGACGGCGTGCGGCAGCGAGTAGCCGCCCTGCACCAGGAATTCGAGCGCGTTGTCGAAGCAGGCGGTGTCCGACTGGCCTTCGTAGGAGATCGGCCAGAGCCGGTTGATGTCCTTGCCGTACAGCTCGGAGCTCACCGACGCCTGGCGCGCCGCCATCCAGTTGGTGTTGCCGCGCAGCGTGTTGATCTCGCCGTTATGCGCGATCATGCGATAGGGATGCGCCAGCGACCAGGCCGGGAAGGTGTTGGTCGAGAAGCGCTGGTGCACGAGCGCGAGCGCGCTCTCGAAATCCTTCTCGTGCAGGTCGGGATAGTACTTGCCGAGCTGGTCGGCGAGGAACATGCCCTTGTAGATCACGGTGCGGCAGGACATCGAGCAGGGGTAGTAGCCCGCAAGCCCGCGGTCGCGGCGCTGGTAGATCGCCTGCGAGATCGACTTGCGCAGGATGTAGAGCCGGCGCTCGAAATCGTCCTCGGTCTTGGCGGTGCCGTTGCGGCCGATGAACACCTGCATGCAGGCGGGCTCGGTCGGCTTCACGGTGACGCCGAGCGAGGAATTGTCGGTCGGCACGTCGCGCCAGCCGAGCAGGGTCAGGCCCTCTTCCTTGATCTGGTCGGCGATGATGCTCTTGATGACGTTGCGCCAGGCGGTGTCGCGCGGCATGAACAGCGCGCCGATGGCGTATTCGCCGGGCTGGGGCAGCGTGAAGCCGAGCTCTCCGGCCTTGCGGCTGAAGAAGGCGTGCGGGATCTGCACCAGGATGCCGGCGCCGTCACCGGCGCGCGGGTCGGCGCCGACGGCGCCGCGATGCTCGAGATTGCAGAGGATGCTCAGCGCGTCCGCGACGATCGCGTGCGACTTCTGGCCCTTGATGTTGGCGATGAAGCCGACGCCGCAGGAATCTTTTTCCAGGCTCGGATCGTAGAGGCCAACGGCCGGCGGGCGCGAATTATGTTCCTGAATCGGATCGGTCGTTTTCGAGGCGGCGGTCGCCGACAGCTGTTCTGCCACGATGTTTGCGCGCTCGACTTGCGACCCGTTCATTGTTCCAATCCTCTCCATGCGGCAAGCTGCCTCACCGCCATCTTCGGCGCACCTTGGGCGTTCCGCGGCACCCGCCTCTGGGTCACCGCTCGTCCGCTCGCGAGCCGCATTTTCTTAAATTCAGGCCTAGGCGTTCTTCGTCCCCGAGAACGGCTTTGCCTGGTATCTTGCCGGCGCTCGAAAGTGCCGGTTTTCGCTGCAATCCCTGTGCCGGAACCGCGAGCAAAATTGAGACAGTCTTCCTGTCCTAACCATCACCTTGCCAAATTTTTGTCTAGCACACAAGCGTGCGGAAGTCCCGATTCCCGATAAGTCAATCGATCGCTTTCCAAAAGTTGCGCGGCCCCGGTTTTGAAGCAAACGCGCCCCGATCCGGCCCTGCGGACGCCGAAATCCCAAATGAAGCTTCGGATCAACCCTTCGGAAGGCGCGCCACGCCGCAAGAAGCGAAAGAGCGCAAGCCGTTTAGGGCCTGACAGGAGCGTGTCGATCATGAAGTTTTTCACAGGATGTGTGGCTGCTGCCACGCTGGCTGCATCCATGGCTCAGGCGCAGGTTCCAGCGAGCGGTATTGCGGGAGGGGCACTGATCTCCGTGTCGGATTTCGACGGCCCCTATGCGCCGCCGGACGCTGCCCCGCCACCGCCGCCGCGTTACGGGCAAGGCTACGGTTACGGCCAAGGCCAAGGTTACGGTTATGGCTATGAGGATCGCGGCCCGGCAGCGGCGCTGCTGCCGGCCACCGAGGTCTATGCGGTGCTGCGCGACAACGGCTTCTCGCCGCTCGGCATCCCGCGCCTGCGCGGCGGCGTCTACACCATCGCGGTGATCGACCGGCGCGGCGACGACGGCCGGCTCGTGATCGACGCCCGCGACGGACGAATCTTGCGCTTCATGCCAAATGCGGATGCCTATGGCATGGCCCCGGCCTATGAGGAGCCCACGGCCGCGCCTTACGGTCCGCAAACCGCACTACCGCCGCCAACCATGGTCCGCGGCGGCCCGCCGCG
>NZ_JXDL01000001.1:4171774-4174665 GCF_001590795.1 Bradyrhizobium sp. AT1 | reverse complement strand
CCCGTTCGGCGCGTCGGCGTCAGCCGCACCCAACGCTGTCATCCCTGCGAACGCAGGGATCCATACCGCGTGATCTATCGGTGGGGATGAAGTGCGAGTACCGGGCTGCTAGTCTTCGCCAAATTGCTCCCTGTGGTTATGGGTCCCTGCGTTCGCAGGGACGACAGCGGCAATCGCGGGAGACAGTCGGACAAAGCAAAAAGCGCCTGAGCATTCAGGCGCCTTCCGCATTCAGCGCTCGCTTCAGCTCCGCGGATAGCCCGCCGCCTCCAGGATCAAATTCGCGACATCCTTCGGGTGCGACACCAGCGAGAGGTGGCCGGCATCGAGCTCCACGGTCGTGGCGTTCATGCGCTTGGCGAGGAAGCGTTCGAGATCGGGGTTGATGGTGTAGTCGTTCTTCGACACCGCGTACCAGCTCGGCTTGGAATGCCATGCCGCCTCCGTGGTGCGGCCGGCGAAGATCGAGGCCGCGGTCGGCCATTGCACGGCGTAGAGCTCCTTCGCCTGCTCCGGCTTCACGCCATTGGCAAAGTACTTCAGGAAGGCATCTTCCGAGAGCTTGGTATAGCCGTCGCGCTCGACGATGCCGGCGCGCACCGGGCCGGTCGGAAACTGCTTCGACAGCGCGACGAAATCCTCGTTCGCATCAGGCGCGCGGGCGGCGATATAGACGAGGCCGGTGACCTTCGGGTCGATGCCGACCTGGCTGATGACGGTGCCGCCCCAGGAATGCGCGACCAGCACGGTCGGTCCGTCCTGCTCGGCCAGGGCGCGCTTGGTGGCGTCGACGGAGTCGGCGAGCGACGACAGCGGATTCTGCACCGCCGTGACATGCAGGCCTGCAGCCTGGAGGATCGGAATCACCTCCGACCAGCTCGAGCCGTCGGCCCAGGCACCGTGCACCAGCACGACATTGGTCGCCTTCACGGTCTGCGGTGTCTGTGCGTGAGCGAGGCTGATAGGAGCCGCCAGCAGGCTCGCGGCGACGAAAAGGCTGCGCCAAAAAGTCATGATCGTTCTCCGTCTTGTTCTTGGGGTCGATGCCCAAAGGACGGAGCGCGCGGCCACCCTGTTACGCGGCCTCACCGCTCTGTGATGCAGCGCAAATAAAAACGCCCCGGGGCACCGGGGCGTTTTCGTAACCTGGAGATGACGCGCGCTGATTACGCGGCGACTTGCGCGGCCGAGTTCTCGATCACCTGCGCCTTCGCGCCGGTGTTGATCGCGATCTGGCGCGGTTTCTTCGCCTCGGGAATCTCGCGGACGAGATCGACGTGAAGCAGCCCGTTCTCGAGCGAGGCGTCCTTCACCTGCACGAAGTCGGCAAGCTGGAAGGCGCGCTCGAAAGCACGCGCGGCGATGCCGCGGTAGAGTACTTCCGACTTCGAGTTCTCGTTGGCGACCTTCTCGCCCTTGATCGTCAGCGTGTTTTCCTTCGCGACGATGGAGAGCTCATCCCTGGCGAAGCCCGAGACCGCAACGGTGATGCGGTAGGCGTTCTCGCCGGTACGCTCGATATTGTAGGGGGGATAACCGGGGCTGCCGTCCGAGCTGGCCTGGTCGAGCAGGCTGAAGAGGCGGTCGAAGCCGACGGTGGAACGATAGAACGGGGTGAGATCGTAGCTACGCATGGTCAAGTCCTCCATTGAGCGACTGTTTGGTAACCCGCCCGCCAATCGGGCCGGGCTTTAGTCTGTGTGCAGCCTGATGTTCCGGTTCCGAAACACTGGTAGCGGCCTGCACGAAGGTGATATGGGTGGAACGAGACGGCGTTCAAGAGGGCGGCATTTGCGCCTTTTCGGCGCTTTGGCCCCTTGATTTGCAGCACTTCGCGCCCAAGCACCTCCACCCATGACGTTGGTCTCGATCCCGTCCAATCCCGTCCCCGAAAACGTCGTCAGCGGCACCATCAAGACGCCCGATGGCGCCGAGCTGCGCTTTGCGCGCTGGGCGCCGCCGGCGGGCCGCAAGGGCACCGTCTGCGTCTTCACCGGGCGCAGCGAGCAGATCGAGAAATATTTCGAGACCGTGCGCGATCTGCGCGACCGCGGCTTTGCGGTGGCTATGATCGACTGGCGCGGGCAGGGCCACTCCTCGCGCCGCCTGCGTGACCCGCGCAAGGGCTATGTGCGCGATTTCTCGGATTTCGAGGTCGACGTCGAAGCCTTCGTGCAGCAGGTGGTGCTGCCGGATTGTCCGCCGCCGTTCTTCGCCCTGGCGCATTCCATGGGCGGCACGGTGCTGCTGCGGGTGGCGCATGCCGGCAAGCGCTGGTTCGACCGCATGGTGCTGTCGGCGCCGATGATCGACCTGCCCGGCCGTACCACCTCGTTTCCGGTGCGTGCATTGCTGAAGACGATGCGCCTGCTCGGGCAGGGCGGCCGTTACGTCCCCGGCGGCAGCGATCGCCTCACCGGGCTGGACCCCTTCATCAACAATCCCGTGACCAGCGATCCCGTCCGCTATGCACGCAATGCCGCGATCCTTGAGGAGGATCCGACGCTCGGGCTCGCGTCACCGACCGTCGCCTGGGCCGATACCGCCTTCCGCGCGATGCACACCTTCAAGGGCGTGCACTACCCCTCGCAGATCCGCCAGCCGATCCTGATGCTGGCGGCCTCCAACGACGTGGTGGTCTCCACCGCCGCGATCGAGGAGTTTGCCTATCACTTGCGCGCCGGCTCGCATCTCGTGATCGCCGGCGCCAAGCACGAGATCCTGCAGGAGCAGGACCGCTACCGCTCCCAGTTCTGGGCCGCCTTCGACGCCTTCGTGCCGGGCACGCCGCTGTTCAAATGAGGGGGTCTTCCCCCTCGCCCCGCTTGCGGGGAGAGGGTCGGGGTGAGGGGGAGTCTCCGCAAAGACGGTGAGAGTTGGACTCGCGGAGA
>NZ_JXDL01000001.1:4152867-4171692 GCF_001590795.1 Bradyrhizobium sp. AT1 | reverse complement strand
TCTCCGCAAAGACGGTGAGAGTTGGACTCGCGGAGAGTCCCCCTCACCCGAATTCGATCTGCGATCGAATTCGACCTCTCCCCGCAAGCGGGGCGAGGTAAGAAAGCGCTACAGCGTCTTCAGATACTCGATCAGATCATAGCGCTCGGCATCGTCCTTGAAGATGCGGCCTATCACGCCGGGGCGTTTCGGCTCGCCGTCCTTGCGCTCGAAGGAATGGCCGAGCACGCTGTTGCCCTGGACCGGATCCTTCTCGGACCCCGCCGTGAACTGCGTTTCGCCCGTCTTGCATTTTTCGTCCGCGGTGACCGCAAAGCCCACGGTGTCGGGATCGTAGTCACGGCGGCCCATGCAGAATTTGCGCGGGCGCTCGCTCGCCGGCTTCAGCAGCCAATACAGCGAAGGCACCGAGCCGTTGTGCAGGTAAGGCGCGGTGGCCCAGATGCCGTTCAGCGGCCGCGCGCGATAGCGCGGATCGGGCGCCGGATTGAGGCAGTTCTTGCGCGCGAGATTCCACATCTTCGCCCGCTCGGCGTCCGGGACTTTCTCGTCATCCATCCATTTGCGGGCGACGAGATCGACCGCGGTCATGAGACCGAGCGCATAGACCATTTCGTTGGGCGAGGTGCTCGCGGTCGGGATCTCGCATTGCCACCATGTCTGGAGATCGGCCGTGTTCATCTTCAGGAAACCGGGCACATCGACGATCCTCTTGCCGAGAACGAGCGACTGTTCGGGGTCCGTCTTGATCTCGTCGAGGGGGATCGTCACGGCGTTCAGGACCTTGCTGTCGCCGTTCGGCTCCCAATGCTTCGATGACCAGAAGGCGGGGGTGTTGATATCAGGCAGGTGGCATCCCGAGCACATCTCGGCATAGATGGCACGGCCGCGCTCGACGCGATCGGGTTTCAGCCGCCATGCATCGCCGAGGATCTGCGAAGGCCATTTCGGCGCGAGCAGGCCGCCGAACTTCGGACCTGTGGAAGGATCGGCCGCCTTGAACGGATCGGGGCCTCTCAGCATGTCCTCGATCCAGCCGAGCGTCCTGATATTCACCGAGGAGCGCCACAGCCGGTCCTCCGGATAGGCGTCGGACAGGTTGAGCAGCGCGGTCACGCCGAGCGCTTCGCCGGCGTTGCGGATCAACGGCTGCTCGATCGAGGCGTCGTATTGGGCGAACTTGAACCAGGGCACGGTCCAGATCGGGGGGTAGCTGACCGGGGCGTCCTGGGCGTGCAGGTTCTTCTCGAATCCCTTGACCCCGCTCAGCGCGAGATCCTGCGAGAAGACCTGGTTGCCGATGCGGTTGAGCGCGTCGAGGCGGCCGAACCCTTCCTCCGTGTCCTGCTGCCGCTTGCCGTCCCAGGTCTTCTTGTCCTCGATCGTCGCCTCGTACTTCTTTTGCCAGTCGATCAGGAACGTGCCGATCGCACTGAGCTTCTGCTTGAGCGCGGTGCGGTCCGTCTTGCTGGCTTCGGGGCCGAGCACGCGATCGGCGAAGCGCTGGAAGCGGAACGGGACGTACAGCGTGTAGGCGATCGAGAGGCCGGTAGAGAGCTCCAGCTTCTTCAGGTCGGTCATCGCCGGACCGCCGTCGAAGCGGACGTCCACGCCCTGGTAATGGATCTGGCCGGTGTGGCAGGCCGCGCAGGTCAGCCCGATCTTGTCCTCCTCGCGGCGGCCGGTCGCGGGATCGACGACGCCGGTCATCCGCGCGAAGCCGACCGGCAGACCGTCGACGTTGTCCGCCGGCGTCCACCTCGTCGACCAGTCCGGCACCTGCGTCGTCTCGTAGACGTTGGCGTAACCGAAGCGGCGCAATGTCGTCGTGTCGGTCTGGATCGATTGCGGGCTCGGGATGAAGCCGAAGCCTTCGAGATAGGCGCTGTCCTTCATCATGCTCGGCTTCGAGAACAGACGAAGCCGCGGCTGCTCCAGCGCCATGAACCATTCGTAGGGCACCGGGAAGGTCGCGGTGCCCTGGCTGGCATGGTGGAACCAGTGCCGGTCTTTCAGCGACCAGTTCTGCTCGAGCCAGAAGGCGGCTTTCGTCTCCGGGACCGCAGGCAAGGGCGGCGGCAGAAGATTCACGAGGATCCCCTTCTGCGGCAGCATGGCGCGGACCTGGTTGGGGAATTCGGCGACGGCCACCAGCGCGGCGAGACCAAGGCCGATGACCAGCGCCGTGAGCGCGACCGCCCAGCGAAAGCGGAGCTGGCAGGCCGACAGCAGCGGCTGCGACAATATCTGCTGGTTGATACGGTCGGGAAATCGGCGCTCGTTGAACAGCGTGCGCACGTCGGCCACGCTGAGATAACGCCCCTCGTCTGTCTTGCCCTTGCCGATGATCTTCAAAAGGATGGGCCATTCGAACTTCATCAGCAGCGGGTAGTACCAGCGTGCGGCGCTGCCGGCGCGCTTGAGGTTGTCGCGCATGAAGGTCTTGATTTCCGCGGCGTTGAGGCCGGGCTCGCTGCTGCCGGTGTTCGGGTCGGTGTAGGTCCGGCCGAAGCTCGCGAACCGCGCGATCTCGTCCTCGTTGACCTTGCCGTCGACGCCGAGGATGCGCGAGCCGGCGCCGCGCTTGTCGAGCGGACCGCCGCGCAGCGCGTCGAGCTGCGCGCCCGACCAGATGCTCTTCAGAATGTGCTTGAAGCCGTTCGCGATGAGCGCAACGCCGCGGACCTGGATGCGGGCCGAGATCTTCTTCAGCCCCGTCTCGCCGGTCGCATTCGCGATGGTCTGCGAGAGCGTGTTGAGCGGGACGGTCCCGCCCTCGACGAAACCTTCACCGACAAGGCCGCGCAGGAACGGACAGGGATTGTCCGGCGAGACCGGGATCGAGGGGTCGAAGGGCGGCTTCGAAGCGGGGGAATGCATGGCCCAAAATCCTGAAAGCAGCGAATCGTGAAATGCAGAGGCGCCGATCAAGCGCGGAAAGTCCTAACAAACTGGCAGCAGGCTATACTACTTAGGCGTGCAGAGGAATGTGGCCGAATTCACTGTGGTGTCAAGAAAAGGCGGTGCGGATTTGCCAAGGCACCGATTAGGGATTGCAATGGGCTCGAGCCCGCCTGTCAGGACTCGGCGGCGCGTTTGATGTCGCTCTGCACCAGGGTCAGCTTGCCGAGCGGCACGCCGGCCTTCAGCAGCCCCTCGCGGTAATGGGCGAGGTCCTCAGGCCGCTTCCAGTGGAAGTTGCGCAAATGCCTGTCGACGTTCAGGGTGGGGTAGTTTCCCATCAGCACGCCGAGGGCCTCGCTCGCCTCGCCACTCCGTCCCATCTGGGCCAACGCCGCGGCGCGGATCGCCAGCGCCTGCATGTGGTTCGGGTTGATGTAGAGCTGCTCGCGGGCCCATGACAGGGTCGCGTCATATTGGCGCAACAGGTAGTGACTGAAGGCGTTCAGCGCCGCCCATTGATAGCGCGGGTCACTGTTGTCGCGCTGCGCGGCCATCGAGAACAGCTCGATCGCCTCGCGATGCTCGCCGATGACGAAATGGCAGATGCCGAGCACGCCGCGCGCGCCATTGTCGTAAGGATTGAGCGCGACCGCGCGCTTGGCGGCGTCCATCGCGGCCTCGTAATGCCCCTCCATCGCGTGGGCCCAGGACAGGATCGAGAACGCGAAGGAGGAGCGCGGGTCGAGCCGGACGCTGGTCTCAGCCAGGTTCATCGCCTCGGCCCACATCTCCCGCGTGCCCTTGACCCAGCCGAACTGGATGCTCTGGATCTGGATCGTGGCGAGATAGGCGTGCGCGATCGACAGTTTGGGATCGAGCCGGATGGCCTCCCGGAATAGCTCGACGGCGGTGGCCAGGTCTTCCTTGGTCTGCCGATAGTAGTGCGACAGGCCCTTGAGGAAGCGGTCCCAGGCGCTCACGTCGGTCGAGAGCCGTGCCGGCGCCGAGGCCTCGGCCCGGACGATCTCGGTGGCGATGGCGGCGGACAGGTTGGTGGTGATCTCGTCCTGCATCGCGAAGAAGTCGCCGATGTCGCGATCATAGCGGCCGGTCCAGAGCTGCTCGCCGGTCTCCGGCGCGATCAGCTCGGCGGTGACGCGGATCTTGGCGCCCGCGCGCCGCACCGAGCCCTGGATCAGATAGGTGGCGTCGATCTCGCGCGCGATCAGGCGCGTGCTGGTGTTCTTGCCCTTGAAGGCGAAGGTCGAGTTGCGGCTCAGCACGCGATAGAAGGATTGCAGCGACAGCGCGTGGATCAGATCCTCGGTGAGGCCGTCGGAGAAATATTCGTCCTGGGCGTCACTGAGATTGGCGAAGGGCAGCACCCCGACGATGGCGGTGCGGTACTGCTGCGACAGCGCCGACGCTTCTCTCAATTCGGGGGCCAGTGCCGGTGCCCCGTCGGGCATCCAGGTAAAGACTCCGATCGGATCCTTGATGTTCTTGAAGCGATGGTTGCCGGCATCGGTCAGTCGCGCGGTGAGATGCTTGCTCGCCTCGCGATAGGCCTTGGCCGAGATCGCGAAGCCGCCGGGGCTCGCCACCGATTCCAGGCGGACGGCAATGTTGACATCGTCACCGAACACCTCGTCCTCGTCGGCGATGACGTCGCCCATGTGGATGCCGAGCCGGAACTGCATGGCGCGATCGGCCGGCAGATGGTGGTTACGCTCGACCATCAGGGTCTGCATCGCGATCGCGGCCTCGGTGGCGCCGACAATCGAGGGGAACTCGAGCAGGAAGCCGTCGCCGGTGTTTTTGACGACGCGGCCGCCGTGATTGAGGATGATGGGGTGGATCGCGGCGCGATGGGCCTTGAAGGCGGCATGGGTGCCGGCTTCGTCGCTGCCCATCATGCGCGAATAGCCGGCGACATCGGCGCAGACGATGGCAGCCAGACGTCTTTCCATATTCTCGCAGCTCCAAGGGAGGGCAGACCGGCCACGCCGTGGCAGTCGCCTCGAATCCCGCATTTCAAGAACCCTGCCTTTATAGAGCAGATGCGGACGAGTGATAGTAGGCTTTGCGTTGCAAATTCGAGGTAAATCCTACGCAGTCCCGCCGGTGGACGGGGCGAGACGAACCGAATAAGCCCGTGTTCCGGACTGGCGGCGAGGGCACGTCACATATGCTGGGCATTCATGAGATATGGCTGTTCGTCCTGTCGGGCGTGCTGCTCAACATCACGCCGGGGCCGGATTCGGTCTACGTCATCGGCCGCAGCATGCAGATGGGCTGGCGGGGCGGTGCCGCTGCCGCATTCGGCATCAGTTGCGGTTGTTTTGTCCATGTCGCGGCTGCGGCGATCGGTCTTTCGGCCCTGCTGATGGCCTCGTCGACCGCGTTCTCGATCCTGAAGCTGGTTGGCGCGGCCTATCTCGTGGTGACCGGGCTGCAGATGTTGTGGTCGCGCCCGGTGCTGGCGGCGGCGATCGACGAGCCGGTGCGGAGCTCGCTGCGGCGGGTCTTCCTGCAGGGTGTCTTCACCAACGCGCTCAATCCCAAGGTCGCGCTGTTCTTCCTGGCCTTCCTGCCGCAATTCGTCGCAGCCGATGCGACCCACAAGCCGCTCGCGTTCCTGGCGCTCGGCCTGATCTTCATCTCTACGGGAACGCTGTGGTGCCTGGTGCTGGCAGCCTTCGCGGCGAAAGCCGCGCACCGGCTGCGCCGGTCCGAGGGCGCCATCGCCTGGGTCAATCGCGCGCTCGGCGGCCTCTTCATCTATCTCGGCATTCGCGTCGCGATGCTGGAGAGCCGGTAGGCTCATTCGAACGGATGAGGGAGCTTCGTGCGATCTGAGTTTACGCGAACTCCTTCGCCAGCGCGCTGCCGGTGAGATAAAGCCCGAGCAAGATCATCGCGATCAGGAACCAGCGGCGGAACGCTTCCGCCGGCATTCGCGCCCGCACCGACTGGCCGATGAACATGCCGGCAAAGGCCATGGCAAGGCCGACAGCGCCCGGCACGGCATTGGCGGGCGTCAGCAATCCACCGGCGGTGAGGTTGAAGGCGAGCGCCAGCGTCGCTGTCGTGAAGAACACGCCCAGCGCCTGCACCAGCTCGTCCTTTTCCATCCCGATCGCCTGCATGAACGGCATCGAGGGGATCACCTGCACGCCAGTCGAGGCCGAGATCACGCCGGTAACGACACCGACCAAGCCGCCGACCCATTTCTCGTTGTGCGGAGCGACGTGGAAATGGAATTTGTTCAGGCCGATCACCGCGTAGACGACGAGCAGCACGCCGAGCACGATGGTGCCATAGCGCGCATGCGGGCCGGTCAGCGCGCCGGCATTGAGCCAGCAGCCGATCACGGTGCCGATCATCAGCGGCCACAGCCGCCGCAGGATGTCGCGCAAATACGGGCCGACGAAGGTCTGCCAGATATTGGTGACGATGGCGGGCACGATCACGATGGCAATCGCGCGGCTCGGGGCCATGCTCACGGCGAGCAGGCCCATGGACACGGTCGGCAGGCCGAGACCGACCACGCCCTTGACGAATCCGGCGAGCAGGAAGACGGCGGCGATGAGGATGAGAAGCGGGTCGATCATTTGGGCACATTGACCGAAGCTGGGCGCGGGCACAATCTGGAGGTTACGGAGAGTGCCTTCGTCCCTGGCGAAGGCTAAGGAGAGACCGCCATGCGCTTCGACCTCGTCGACCTCCAGCTCTTCATCGCGGTTGCCGACCAGCGCAGCATCACCCGCGGCGCGGAGCGCTCGCACCTGGCGCTTGCCTCGGCCAGCGCGCGCATCAAGGGGCTCGAGGATGCGCTCGGCGTCGTGCTGCTCAAGCGCGGCCGCCGCGGCGTCGAATTGACCGCGGCCGGCGAGAGCCTGCTCGATCATGCCCGGCTCGTCATCCACCAGATCGACGCCATGCGTGGCGATCTCGCCGGTTTTGCCTCGGGCGTGCGCGCCAGCGTTCACTTCCTCGCCAACACGTCGGGCCTGTCGGAGCATCTGCCGAAGGCGCTGGCCGGCTTCCTGCGCCAGCATCGCGACGTCGCCATCGACATCGAGGAGCGCGAGAGCACCGACATCGCGGCGGCGATCACCGCGGGTGCCGCCGATCTCGGCTTTGCCGCCGAGCACGCGCTGCCCGAGCATATCGAGCGCTTCCCCTTCAGCGAGGACCGCCTGACGCTGGTGACGTCGAAACGCGGCCCGTTCGCCGGCCGCCGCCAGATCGATTTTCAGGAAGCGGGAGCGTGCGACTTCGTCGGCTTGACCAGCGCCACCGCGCTTCAGATGCACATCTCCAGGCACGCGGCCCGGCTCGGCATGCGCCCGCATTTCCGCGCGCGCTTGCGCGATTTCGACGCGATCTGCCAGATGGTCGCCGCCGACGTTGGCGTTGCCCTCATGCCCGAAGCCGCCGCCCGCCGCTGCGCCAAGACGATGCCGCTCGCCATGGTCCGCCTGCGCGATGCCTTCGCCAACCGCCGTCTCGTGATCTGCGCAAGGAGCTTCAAGGCGCTGCCGCGGCCGGCCAAGATGCTGGTGGAGCATTTAAGGGCTGAGGCGGTGTGAGCCTCTTAGCCTCCAGGGGAGGGTAAGAGAGAGCCTATTTCGCTGTCTCAACCCCGGCGTCCTTGATCACCTTCGCCCACTTCTTCGTCTCATCCGCGATGAAGGCGCGAAAATGCTCCGGCTCGTCGCCGACAAGCGTCGCGCCCTGGGCGGCGAGCTTCTCCTTCACCGCGGGATCCGCCATCGCCTTGGTCGCGAGGTCATGCAGCGCGGTGACGATCTCCTTCGGCGTGCCCTTCGGTGCGACCATGCCGTACCAATTCTCGACGCGCAGATCGGGAAAACCCGCTTCCGAGAGCGTCGGCACCTCGGGGGCGGTGGGGGCGCGCATCGCCGAGCCGATCGCGATCGGCTTCAACGCGCCGGCTTTCACCTGCGGCAACAGCACCGGGAGATCGAGGAAGGTCATCTGCACCTGCTGGCCCAACAGATCGTTCACGGCCGGCGCGGCGCCGCGATAGGGCACGTGCACGATGTCGATCCTGGCCGTCAGCTTGAACAATTCGCCGGCCAGATGCGGCAGGCTGCCGGGGCCGGATGAAGCGAAGTTGAGCTTTCCCGGCTGTGCCTTGGCGAGCGCGATCAATTCGCCGATGTCCTTTGCCGGCACGTTGGTGGCCACCACGAGCATTTCCGGCACGGTCGCAACCAGCGTCACCGGCGTGAGATCAGTCAACGTGTCATAGGCGACTTTCTCCATGCTCGGACTGATCGCGAGGGCGCCGGCCGAGGAGATCGCGATGGTGTAGCCGTCAGGCGGCGCCTTGGCGACGGCGTCGGTGCCGAGCACGCCGCCCTGGCCGCCGCGATTGTCGATCAGCACCGGCTGGCCCGAGAGCTCCGACATGCGTTGGCCGATCACACGCGCGATGATGTCGTTGGGGCCGCCGGCCGGGAACGGCACGATCAGCTTGATAGGCTTTGCGGGAAAAGTCTGCGCCGCTACCGCTGACGGAAGCAGCAGGAATAAACCAAGGAGAAGCCTGCGTGAGATGGTCATGCAAGCCTCCCGCTCGCGTTGCTTATTGATTGAGAAGCTTGAGCGCTTCTTCGTGAACCCTGGCGTCGCCGGCCGCGATGATGCGGCCGCCGCCCTGGGCCGGCTTGCCTTCCCAGGTGGTGACGACGCCGCCGGCGCCGGTCACGATCGGGATCAGGGCCGCGATGTCGTAAGGCTTCAACTCGGTCTCGACCACGAGATCGACATGGCCTGCCGCCAGCATGCAATAGGAGTAGCAGTCGCCGCCATAGCGCGACAGCCGGGCGCCCTTCTCGATCCGGCCGAAGATGGCGCGGTCGCGCTCGTTCATCAGCAGCGGAGAGGTGGTGTAGGTCGTCGCCTCCGACAGCGAGGCGCAGCGGCGAACCTGGAGGCGGCGCTCGCCGGAAGGGCCCTTGTAGTTGGCCGAGCCGTTGTCGCCGGAGAAGCGCTCGCCGATGAAGGGCTGGTGCATCATGCCGTAGACCGGCGCGCCCTTGTGCAGCAGTGCGATCAGCGTGCCCCAGATCGGAAAGCCGCCGATGAAGGACTTGGTGCCGTCGATGGGGTCGAGCACCCAGACATAGTCGGCGTCCTCGCGCTCATTGCCGAATTCCTCGCCGACAATGCCGTGCTGGGGGAAGCTCGCCTTGATCAGCCGGCGCATCACGGCCTCGGCGGCGCGGTCTGCTTCGGTGACCGGATCGAAATCCTTGGTCTTGCTCTTGTCGTCGATCGACAGCGAGGTGCGGAAGAACGGCAGGATGGTTTCGCCGGAGGCGGTGGCGAGCCGTTCGATGAAGGCGGAGAAGTCGATCACCGTCACAGGCCAAATCCTCAAAGCGAAAGTTGGACGAAGCTCGCTTCTGCCTAGCTCAATTCGCTTCTCGCGGGCAGCGCTGTCTTGATTTGCACCCTGGTATTTTGGATGCCGACCGGCGCTGCCTCATCGCAGTCATTGCTTGGCCAAATATCGATCATGGCGTTGAAAACTTAGTTCCGACCATGCCTCGTTCGTATGCAAACATCTATCAACCCATTGAATTTCCTTATCAAAGAAACTGAATCTGGGTTTCCGTAGAAGCAATTGAGCCATGTGCGTATTGCATGGGAAATGGCTCAAAAGGCCTTGCACTTTGTGCGGCGCGGTCGCATATTGTTGCGGTGCGGTAGCGCTTGGCGTTACCGCTGCCCTCCTTGGGCGTTTCCTCCCTAGACTTGGGCCGCTTGCGTCATTCGCGAGCGGCCCTTTTTTCTGTCCGGGCCGCTTTCATTTGAGGGCGCGCAAGCTTGCGAAGCGAAAACGCGCTCGCGCTTCAAGGCATCGTCATCCGAGAGAGAAGCTGCGCCTATTCCGCCGCGGCCTGGAACGGGCCGAGATCGCCGAACGGAATCGTGGTCGCCAGCACGTCGGCGAGAACGCCGAAGTCGGCCGCCACTTGCGCAAAGCGCGGGCTGCGCTCGCGTCGCCGCTCGTCCATGTAGATCGCCCGGTTGAGCTCGAGCTGCACCGCGTGCAGGCCGCTCGCGGGATTGCCGTAATGCTCGGTGATGAAGCCGCCGGCATAGGGCTTGTTGCGGCCGATCGAATAGCCGAGCCCGGTCATGGTCTCTTCCACCCGGTCCGGCAGCAGCGGCGTGCAGCTCGTGCCGTAGCGGTCGCCGATCACGACGTCGGGCCGGCGCGGCTCGTCCCTGCTCACGCCGACCGACGGCATCGAATGGCAGTCGACCAGCACCACGGTGCCGAACATCTGGTGCACCTTGTTGATCAGCCGGCGCAGCGCGCGATGGTAAGGCTTGTACAGCGTCTCGATCCGCCCCAGCGCATCGTCGACCAGGATGCGGTCGCGGTAGATTTCCTGGCCGTCGCCGACCACGCGCGGAATGGTGCCGAGGCCGCCGGCGACCCGCATCGAGCGGGTGTTGGCAAAGCTCGGCAGCCGTCCGCTGAACATGCGGGGATCGAGCTCATAAGGCTCGCGGTTGACGTCGACATAGGAGCGGGGAAAATTGACCCTGACGGTTGGAAAGCCGCGCTCGCTCAAATGGCCGATCAGCTCGTCCATGAAGGAATCTTCGGACCGCCGCAACGTCGGCAGGTCGATCCGCGAGGCCGCCAAAAATTCGTCCGGATAGGTCGAGCCGGAATGCGGCGAGTTGAAGATGACAGGCGCGCGCCATTGCGCGGGCTCCACGATCTCGAAGGCTGGCGACGTCTCGCCGTCAAACCGGGTCATCTTCTCAGGCTTCGTCCCTTCGCGCCGGGATCTGGCAGGGGCCAGACCGCATTGATTCGGCCGATGGATGCGGCTCTTATGTGTCGTCATTGTCCGGAATCGCAACCATTCTGCCAAGCGAAAAGATGCGACGGTGATTGGAACACGTCTTAACCGTGCGGGCAGGGAGGCGGGGACGGGCCCACGCGGCTCGATTGATTCGCGCCGTTTTCGGGTTCACAAGAGTGCGGCAGCGCGAGCTGCTGCCAGGGTAAAGATTTTCACCCCAAATTTACCCTCTGTCGGGCTTAGTGACCTCTGCTGATATCCTCTGGGGATGCGACGATTCCTGCCATGCCAAAGATCCTGCTCGCCGAAGACGACAACGACATGCGCCGTTTCCTGGTCAAGGCGCTGGAAAACGCCGGTTTTCAGGTCTCGTCCCACGACAACGGCATGGCCGCCTATCAAAGGCTGCGGGAAGAGCCGTTCGAGATGCTGCTCACCGACATCGTGATGCCGGAGATGGACGGCATCGAGCTCGCCCGCCGGGCCTCGGAACTCGATCCCGATATCAAGATCATGTTCATCACCGGCTTCGCCGCGGTCGCCCTGAACTCGGATTCGGACGCCCCCAAGAACGCCAAGGTGCTGTCCAAGCCCGTGCATCTGCGCGAATTGGTCAGCGAAGTGAACAAGATGCTGGCGGCCTGAATAGGCCCCGTTCCGTCCTTGCGCCGGCTCCCCTGAGCCGTTATAGGGACCCCACCCGACGTAAGTGGACTATTAGGGCGCGTAGCTCAGCGGGAGAGCACTACCTTGACATGGTAGGGGTCACAGGTTCGATCCCTGTCGCGCCCACCATCCTTCGCTCGCGAAGCGAGAGAAGGATGCCGCGCCGAAGCCCATCGGGCGAAGGCGGGCTGCCGCCGCGAGCTACGGCTCGGCAAGCCACTCATCCGACCTGAAGCATGTCCGGCGTAGCTCGCAGAGCGAAGACGGATTGAAGCGCCTTGCTCGGCATCTCCGAACCAATCCCGCCATCCCGGATTACGCTGACGCTCCATCCGGGCTACGATATGGTTCTGACGCGAGCCCGCCTATGAGCATATCCGTCATCGAACAGGCCAAGATCCAGGCCCAGATCCTGGTGCCGCTGGTCAAGGCGCTTCAGGCCGAGCTCGGCACGGCCCGCGCCAACGCACTGGTGCGCAAGGCGCTCGGGGATCTCTATCGCGGCTTCGGCGAGGAATTCTGGAAGGCCAAGAACCCGGGCAACCACGAAGCCGATCTCGGCGAGGCCGTGTCGTCCGCCTTCAGGACCTACGCCCGAGACGACGCGCTCGCTTATGACGTCATCGAGCAATCGCACGATGCCTTCGCCTTCGATGTCACGCGCTGCGCCTATGCCGAGTTCTACAAGGCCCTCGGCGCGCCCGAGCTCGGCTTCCTCTTGGTCTGCACCGCCGATTTTGCCACCGCGGAAGGTTTTGGTCCTGACATCAAGCTCACACGCACGCAGACGATCATGCAAGGTGCGCCGCATTGCGACTTCCGCTACCGACGCGATGCGGGCGAGGGGTGATTGCGCCCGCATGCTGCGATTGGTCTCGTGTCACGGTCCCGGAGTGACGAAGGCCGACCCGATCGTGCCATCGGCTTCCAGGGCGATGTGCCAATGCGAGGCGCCGCCTTCGTGCCAGACGGAATAGACGTCCTGTCCTTGCGCGCCAACGCCAAGAAACGTGATCGAGGTGATCGGTCCCATCTCGGCGAGACCGAGTTGCAGCGTCGGCAATTGCTGACGCGTGGCCTCTGCCAATCCCGCGCTCATGGCGGAATAATCGGGCCGGCCAGTCGCGAGGTCTTCGACGAGACGACGAAGCGCGGCCTCGGTTCCGGGACTGGCGGAGCGGCGGTTCATGCGGTCCTTGATGGCGCGCTCGAGCTCCTGCGCTTCCGCCGCATCGATCCGCGGCATGGTGTGATCATTGCCGTGCTGACGCAGCACCAATGCGGACGGCGTGTTGTCCGGTCCGGGAACGAAGCGGAGTTTGATGTCGACGTTCTCTCCGGTGAATTCCGTCTCGCTGATGGGGCGGTAGGACACCGAGCCTTGACCGCTGAGATGCGCCGATAGGCTGTTTCCATCGCGCCGCACGGTGAAGACGGCATTGTTGAACCGATACGTTCCGGCATAGCGGTCCAGGATGTCGGGCGGTATCTCGATTTCGGTCGCGGCCGCGCCGTTCGCTGCGTCGGGTGCAGGTTCTGCAACGCGCGCCCGGGCGTCCTGTCCGGCAGCCTTGATCCTCGCGGCCAGGACGTTCCAGTCTGGAAATCCCAGGATTTTCGCGATCAGCTCCAGGCTCTCACCGACGGTGAGGGAGACCGATCGGGCGTTCAAGGTTTCACGAAGCGTTTGCGCCATGGCTTTGGCGTCGCGGAAATCGCGCATCTGCTGATCCTTTGCAACGCGAACGGAGTTTGTCAGGGCTTGCGTTACTGACCCGTTCGCTCGAGCAAAGGAAGCGCGCGGCGGTCTGATACACTTCACCATACCCCGGAGGGCGCAAGCAGCAGGCGGTATCTACCTGCGCAAATTGTGCTGGAGGCTCCCGTGCTTGTCAACCGAAGCAGCGTCTCCCTGCAAACCGCGAGAGATGGATCAATCGTCACTTTCGAGTGAGGCACATCCGAGATTCTTCCGGGGAAACTCCACCATCCCGACAGAGCGCAACGCCATCTCCGGGCGCGCCTGTCCCTAGCCGTAGGGACAGACTTTCGCCGCGGCCAGGACGACATTGCGCCGGCGAAATATAATACACGGGAGGACATCATGATCCGGCGCTGCCTTGTCGCCTTGTGCGTTTGCACCGCAATGGTTCTCGCCATCTCCACCGCAAGGGCCGATATCAAGGTGGGAATCGTGGTCTCTGCTTCAGGGCCGGGGTCGGCGCTCGGGCAGCCGCAGATGCGGACGGTTGCGGCCCTCCCGAGGGAGATCGGCGGCGAAAAGATCGTCTATATCGCCCTCGACGATGAATCGGACTCGACCAAAGGCATTCAAAACGCGCGGCGGCTCGTCATTCAGGACGGTGTCGACGTCCTCATCGGCTCCTCGCTGACGCCGGTGACCATGCCGATGCTCGACGTCGCCTGGGAGGCCAAGACACCGATCATCTCGCTCGCCGCGGCGACGGCCATCGTCCAGCCGATGGACGAACGGCGCAAATGGGCCTTCAAGGTCGTTCCCAACGACGACCTGATGGCCCTCGCGATCCTCAAGCACATCGCCAAATCCGGCGCGAAGACTCTCGGCTACATCGGCGTCTCCGATGGCTATGGCGAGGGTTACTACAAGGAAGTAAGCAGGCTTGCTCCCACCCTCGGCCTGACCCTGACCACGCACGAAGTCTATGCGCGCGCCGACACCAGCGTGACCGGCCAGGCCCTCAAGGTGATGGCGACAAATCCGGACGCCGTCTTCATCGCCTCGGCGGGCACGCCGGCGGTGCTGCCGCAACAGGCGCTTCGCGAGCGCGGCTATTCCGGCAAGATCTACCAGACCCATGGCGTGGCGACGGAAGAATTCATCAAGCTCGGCGGCGCCAGCGTCGAAGGCGCCGTCTTCACCGGCGAGGCGTTCACGATCGCCGACGATCTTCCGGCGGACGATCCGTTCCGCAAGATCCGGGACCAGTTGCTGTCCGCCTACGAGAAGGCGAACGGGCAGAAGCCGAACATCTTCGCAGCGCATCTCTGGGATTCCATGGCGCTCCTCCAGACGGCGATACCAGCTGCATTGAAGACCGCGAAACCCGGCACGGCGGAGTTTCGCGCCGCCCTGCGTGACCAGCTCGAGCGCGTCAAGGAGGTGTATCTCAACAACGGCTTGTCCACGATGAGCGCAACCGATCACAACGGATACGACGAGCGCTCGGCGTTCCTGATCAAGGTGGAAGGAGGCCGCTTCAGGCTGATGAAGTAGCCGCCAACGCGCCGCTTACGCGGGGCTGTCCTTTGCCGCGCCCAGCAGCAAGCCCTTCAGCCCGGTCGGAAACAGGCTCGGCGCGCCGTCCGCGTCGAGATCGGCCAAGTCGAACCAGCGCGCGACGATCTGCTCGCCATTATCCTCCCGGAAGTCGATGCGGTCCTGACCGCGGAATGCGGCATCGGGAAACTCGACCTCGGAGATGAACATCACCTCGTGCCCCGTTGCGCCCTCGTGCACGAAGATGTTCTCCAGCATCAGCGGTTCGCCCTTCAGCGTGACGTCGATGCCGAGCTCCTCGTTGAATTCACGCACGAGCGCAGCCCGCCAGCTCTCGCCGAATTCGATCTCGCCGCCGAGCGGACGCACGCCCTTGATCCGGCCGGCATCGTCGCGAACCTCGGCCGCCAGCAGCCGTCCGTCCCGCCAGTGCAGGCCGATCGCGACGACGCGGATGTGGGCATGAGGGCGCCAATTGGTCATGGGCCATCGTTATCGCGCCCGCTACCGCCGCGCAATGCGTGGAAGCAAAGCCTCGTCGGGCCGGACCCGCCGCCCTCGTCATGCAAGAGCTTGGCAGCCTTGATCCATGATTTGTCGCCTGCCATTGTCCAGCCGTCCCCACGGCGACGAGGCCGATGCGTCGTTTCGCCGGATATGAAGAGAAGGCAGGCCAACGACATGAGCAGCGTGAACAAGCCCGGCGGCAACTACCTGCCGGTGATCATCCATGGTGGGATTGCCTATGTCAGTGGCCAGCTGCCGCGTCGCGGCGAGGACCTGCTGTACGCGGGCAAGGTCGGCGCGGGCGTCGATGTTGCGGCCGCGCAAGAGGCCGCCGCCCTCTGTGCCGATCTCTGCATCTCCGCCATCAATCACGCAACCGGCGGAGAGGACAGGATCGTCCAAATCCTGCAGGTCGTGGGATACGTCGCCTCGGCGCCTGGATTTACCCAGCAGTCACAAGTCATGAACGGGGCGTCCGACCGGCTGATCGAACGCCTCGGCGATCGCGGCCGTCACACGCGGACATCCGTCGGTGTCGCCGAATTGCCACGCGGGGCTCCGGTCGAGCTGAACATGATCGCCGCCGTTCGGACGTAGCAGGTCGTCCTATTTGACGAGATATTTGGCGACCGCCGCCTCGTCCCAGGCGATGCCGTTGCCGGGCTCCTCGCTCGGCAGCGCAAAGCCGTCCTTGATCTGGAGCCGCGTTGCCAGCACGGCATCGGCCCAGTCGACATATTCCAGCCAATGCGCGGTCGGCGTCACGCAAAGCAGGTGCGCACTGACTTCCGAGAACAGATGCGAGGACATCTCGATGCCGGCGGCATGGGCGAGCGCGGCGGCCCGCAGCCAGCCGGTGACGCCGCCGATGCGTTGAACGTCGGGCATGACATAGTCGCAGGCTTCCGCCGCGAGCGCGGTCTGCATCGAGAAGGCGCTGTCGAAGTTCTCGCCGATCTGCAGCGGCGTATGCAGCGCGTCGGCAATGCGGGCGCAGCCCTCATAGTCGTCGTGGCGGATCGGTTCTTCGATCCAGCTGAGGCCCTCGTCGTCGAGCATCTCGCCGCGGCGGATCGCTTCGGTCACCGTCAGCGCCTGATTGTAGTCGCACATCAACGTCACCCGATCGCCGACGGCCTTGCGCACGGCGCGAACGACGGCGAGATCCTCCCGCGCATCGGGGCGCCCGACGCGGATCTTGGCGGCGTGAAACCCCTCGGCCAGCAGCTTGTGCGCCTCGTCGACCGCAGCACCCGCCGGCATGATGCCGAGCCCCTTCGAATTGTACGCCCTGACCGGCTTCGGCGCGCCGCCGAGCAGGCGGGCCAGCGGCAGGCCCTTGGCTCGCGCCAGCGCATCCCATGCCGCCATGTCGATGCCGGATTGCGCCAGCCGCTGCAGGCCGGCGAGGCCGAGCAGGGTGAAGCGCTGGCTCAGCTTGCGCTCGATCTCGAACGGCACCAGCTCGTCGCCGGCGACGAGCTCTGACATTTCCGTGACCATCGACGTCAGGGGCTTCAAGGCCGACGGCGTGATCGAGAACAAATAGGCGTGTCCGACCGCGCCCTGGTCGGTTTCGCAGTCGATCAGCACCAGCGGTGCCCTGGCGACTGCCCCGGTCGAGGTCTGGAGCGGCAAATTCATCGGCACGATCACCGGCCGCGCGTTGAAGCGCTTGATGCGGATGGTCTCAGTCATGGATCTCTCTCCCGGCGCAGCGGATGCAGGTCGATGGCGATCTTAAGCATCCGTGATCAAACGAAAAGGCGCCTTCCGCGACCACCATAAAATGGGGTTGCGTCCGCCCGCAATTGTTGGCTCTGTGCCGCCGCATCCTTTGCCGCAGATCCCTGACAGTTTGCGACAAAATCGCACACAACGGAGCCATAGCGTGAAACAAGAGATCTCCGAAGAACAGCGCAAGAGCGGCATTCTCACGGGGGCCGTGATCGCCTTCCTCCTGCTCGCTCTGCCGCTCGCGGTGTGGCTGGACCTGGTCGAGCTCAGCAAGACCGCGCTGCGCCGCCAGGCGATCGATCTCAATTCGGTGATCACGAGCGTGCGCAGCTATTATGCCTCCAACGTGGTCGGGCGCGTTCTGGCGAACCCCGATGGCACCACGAAGGTCGTGCACAATTACGAGTCCGTTCCCGGCGCGATCCCGATTCCCGCGACCCTCTCGCTCGAACTCGGCCGGGTGATCGGCGCGCAGCAGGAGAACATCACCTACCGCTTCGTGTCGGACTTCCCGTTCCAGAACCGCGCGCCGCACCAGCTCGACAAGTTCGAGAAGGATGCGCTCGATGCGCTTCGCAAGGACCCCGAGCAGAAGATCGTCGACACCGAAACCTCGCTGTTCTCGGACAAGGTCCGCCTCGTTGCCCCCGTCACGATGGGCCCGGCCTGCGTGAGCTGCCACAACAGCCACCCCGAGAGCCCGAAGAAGGACTGGAAGGTGGGGGATGTCCGCGGCATCCAGGAGGTGATCATCGCGCAGCCGATCGCCGCCAACATCTTCTCGTTCAAGTTCCTGCTGGCCTATTTCCTGATCGCCGCCGGCAGCGGGCTGTCGTTCCTGTCGCTGCAACGCCGCCAGGCGCGCCGCATCAAGGGCATGAACAAGGAGCTCGAATCCGCCAACGACTTCCTGGCCTCGCTCTCGATGAAGATCTCGCGCTACATCCCGCCGCAGGTCTACAAGAGCATCTTCTCCGGCCAGAAGGACGTTACCATTCACACCGAGCGCAAGAAGCTCACCATCTTCTTCTCCGACATCCAGAATTTCACGGCCACCGCCGAGCGGCTGCAGCCGGAGCAGTTGACCCAGCTCCTCAACGAATATTTCACGGAGATGTCGGCGATCGCCCATGACTATGGCGGCACCATCGACAAGTTCATCGGCGACGCCATGCTGATCTTCTTCGGCGATCCCGAGACCAGGGGCGACCGCGCCGATGCGCAGGCCTGTCTGCAGATGGCCTGGCGCATGCAGCAGCGCCTTGCCGAGCTCAATGCGAAATGGCGCGCCTCGGGCATCGAGCAGCCGTTCCGCTCGCGCATGGGCATCAATTCCGGTTATTGCAATGTCGGCAATTTCGGCAGCTCCGACCGGATGGACTACACCATAATCGGCGCCGAGGCGAACCTCGCCGCGCGCCTGCAATCGATCGCCGAGGCCGGCGGGATCGTGCTGAGCTACGAGACCTTCGCCCTCGTCAGCGACATCGTCCGCGCCCACGCGCTGCCCGCGATCACCATGAAGGGCATCAGCCGCGAGGTGATTCCCTATTCAGTCGATGCGCTGAACGACGCGGCGGCGGAGCGGAGTGGGGTGATCACCGAGCGCGCGCCCGGACTCGAGCTCTATCTCGATCCCGCCGTGGTGAAGTCAGACGACGCCGCAAGGGTGCGCGCGCTGCTGGAAAGCGCGCTGGCCTCGCTGAAGCCCGCGTGACGGGGGCTGTCTTACCCTCCCCTGGAGGGGGAGGGTCGATCGCGCGCAGCGCGAGCGGGGTGGGGTGATCTCTCAACACGAAGACTGCCCGTGGGGAGAGATCACCCCACCCCGTCTCACATCTCGCTGCGCTCAATGTGAGCCGACCCTCCCCATCAAGGGGAGGGTAAGAG
>NZ_JXDL01000001.1:4101345-4152346 GCF_001590795.1 Bradyrhizobium sp. AT1 | reverse complement strand
TCACCGCACCGCCCCTTCCGTGAATGCCGTCTCGATCACATCCCCAAAAGGCTGCCACGACCGTCCGTCGAACTGCACCAGCCGCATCTGCTTGATCGGCAAATAGTTGCTCGGCGAAGTGTTCATTCTGATGTCGGGCAGCGCGACGGAGGGATGATAACTGCTCAGCGAAGCCGCCTGGCGCATGATGTTCTCGCGCGACAGGTCGTCGCCGCATTGCGTCAGCACCTTGGTCAGCGCTTCGGCCGCGGCATAGCCATAGAGCGCGGCGCTGTTGTTCGTGCTTTCGACCTGATGGTACTTGTCCATGAAGCTGAACCAGTCCTTCATGGCGGCGTCGTCCTTCCAGGCGGGATCGCTCGGATCCTTCAGGAAGGCTGCCGAGATCACGCCGGCCGAGTTCTCCAGGCCCGCGGGCGCCATCGCATTGGCGATCGAGGCGGAGGAATCGTTGACGATGAACACCGGATGCCAATTCAGTGAGGCCGCCAGCTTGATCACCTTGGACGCCGTCGACGGCACGCCGAGAAAGACGAAGATGTCGGCCCCAGTGCGCTTGAGGATCGAGACGTGCCCGTCGAGATGTTCGTCGTTGATGTCGAAGGCGATGTCGACGAGGACATGCCGGTTCAGATCGCCGAGCCCTTCCTGGATGCCCTTGTAGAGCATGCGTCCGAACTGGTCGTTCTGCCAGAGCACGACGATCTTCTTCCGGGGGTAATAGGCCTGGATGTAGTTGGCGTAGATGCGCCCCTCCGACCGGAACGACGGCTGCCAGCCCATGGTCCAGGGAAACGCCTTTGCCCGGCTCAGCTCCTCGTCGCCGGAGGCCACGAACAACTGCGGGATCTTCTTCTCGTTCAGATACCAGCGCGCGGCGAGATTGCCGGGCGTGCCGAACGAGCCGAACATCAGGTGCACATCGTCCTTCTCGACCAGATTGCGCGTCAGCTCCAGCGCGGCAGCCGGATCGGAATTGTCGTCGCGCGTGATGAAGCGGACCTTGCGGCCGTTGATGCCGCCGCGCGCATTGATCATGTCGAAATAGGCGGCTTCCGCCTGGCCGATCGCGCCGAATTCCGAGAGCAGCCCCGAATACGGCATGACATTGCCGATGCGGATTTCCTTGTCGGTCGCCGGTTGCTCCGCGTGTTGTTGCTGCGACATCGCGCCTAGCGAGGCTAGAGCGGCGATCAAAACGAACAGAACTCTTCCGGTGACGCGCATGCTCGGCACCTTGTCGTTGGCCCCCAACGAGGTCGGCTTAGTCCGCACCAAGGCGAGTTGATCTACGTCAAGCGTTTGGCGATCGTGTGGCTTGGCGGCCCGCTTCCACAGAGCGCGAGTCCGGGACGAAATGGCAGGCGTGCTGACACGCCGCTACGGCAGCCCACGCGCCTCGAGCTGATGCACCAGCAGCAGCGTCGGCTCGGCGAGGCTGTCGCCGGAGCCGTCGAGGCCGAAGGCGCCAGCGATGCCGTCGCGGCTGCGCAGCATCGCGCTGCGCGGGCAATGACCAGCGCCGCAGAGCGTCTTCTTCAGGGTCTCACCCTGTTTCATGACGCCGGCGGAATCGTCCGCGGCCCAGGCCAGCACGATCGGAACGTCGACGTTCAGGATGCCCGGAAACACCGATCGCTTGTCGTATTGCGTCGCGTCGCTGCCGAGATAGGCCTTCTCGCTGTCGTTCGCGTCCTTGCCGGCGCGGTAGATGCCGGACACCAGAACGACGGCGGCAACATCGGCGCGATCGGTCTGAAACTCGGGATGCGCCAGCAGGGTTGCGACGTGGAAGGCGCCGGCGCCGTAGCCGACCGCGACGATCTCGCGGGCATCGCCGTTGAACAGGTCGATATTGCCGTGAACCCAGGACAGCGCGGCCGCCACGTCCGTCGCCCCCATCGGCCAGGTCGCCGAAGGAGCCAGGCGATAATTGACGCGCACCCCGATCATGTCGTTGCGGGCGGCAAAGCACATGACCTGGTCCTGGATCTGGCGCGACAGCTCGGGGGCGGCGCGGTCGCCGGTGAAGGTGTCGCCGGCCACGAACAGCAGCACCGGCCGCGGCGTATCCGCCTTGGTCGTGCTGGCGGCGACGTCGAGCACATTGGCTTCGCTCTCGCCGTAGCGCAGGCCGCGCGAGAAGGTGACCTGCTCGCAGAGCCGCGCGGTGCCGCCTGCGCTGGTGTCGGAATCGGTGAGGCCGACCCGGATGAGATCGGAGGGCGGCGACAGCCGGGCCGGCAAGGGGCCGTGGGCGGAGGCCGTGGTCATGGTCAGAAGCAGGAAAAGCGTCAGAAAATTCTTCATGATGATGCCGGCCTTGGGGGCCGATATTGGCTCGCTGATCTGGCCTGTCTTTTCAATTCGCATCATTTCTCGGCTGGGCTTGAGGCGAATTCACGGCACCTTTGGCAGGTCCGCGGCCGGCGCGGAACGGGCGGCCGGTGCGACATGCCGCCGCGTTCGGGGCGCAAAAGCGGGCTTGCGCTCTACTGTGCATGGGGTTGTTTTCGCAAATTTTGCTTTGGGCGGGCTGTCAGGTCCGATTCATGGTCCGGAACGTGACGGAATAACGACGCGCCTCGACCGGCGGGATGCTGTGCTCCCATTGCGAGCGCGCCTCGCCGTCCATCATGTAGAGCGAGCGCGGCAGGGCCTCGAGGGTGTGGCGCTGCCATTTGTCGCTGCTGCGGCGGCGGAAGCGGAACTTGCAAGGAGAGCCCAGCGACAGGCCGAGCACCTTGTCGAAATGCGGCTTGTCGCGGTGCCAGCCGATGCCGACCCCGACCTCATATTCGGTACAGAGCACCTGCCGGACGCTCCCCTCCCGCAGCCCCGCCCAATGCTCGACCTGGCGCGCGATCGGCAGGAGCCAGTCCGGGATCGGCTCCGCCTCGGTCAACCGCTGCAGCGCATAGTCAAAGCGATAGCCGAAGGACGCCACCCGGCGATGGCCCTCGAACACCCCGAACTGGAAGCGCTGTAGCGGCAATGCTGCGATGCGGCCGATCAGCGCCTGCTCGCTGGCGGCTTCGATAAAGTTGTCCGCATAGCGAAGGCCGGCCGGTCCTGCGTCCGGTTCGGCGAACAAGCCAAGCTGCATCGTTCCTCGCATTTCCGTGACGGAACCTTTTGGCGCCCCAAGCGACTTACATAGGACGCGGGGAGTAACGTGCGAGGCTGTCATGGCACATAAGCATACCGCCGATCCCACGGAGATCATGCGGGCGACCGGTCATCCCGAGCTGGAATATGCCGCCGGCTGGACCATCGCCGGTCTGGTCACCATCGGCACCATCGTCGCCGCCTGGGTGTTTGCGATCTAGGCAATCGGAAACTGAAGCTCGAAGGCCGCGCCCTCGTCGGTCGGCCTGAGGCTGATCGAGCCGCCATGGCTCGCCATCACCGCGCGTGCGATCGCCAGCCCCATCCCGGTGCCGCCCTGATCGCGGCGGGTGGTGAAGAACGCATCAAAGATCCTGTCGCGGTTCGGTGCCGAGATCGGTTCGCCGTCATTGCTCACCGTCAAACGCAAGGTCGTCCGCTCAAAGCTCGCCTCCAGCCGGATCGACCGCGCCTTGTGCCGCACCGCGTTATCAGTGAGATGCGACAGCACGATCAGTGCCTTCTCGCCGGACATGCCGATCGGGCGGTCCAGGCTGCCACTGGCCGAGATGTCGGTGGCCGGAAACTGGCTTCGGAGGTCGGCGATCACGGGTGCGAGCTCCGTGCGCTCGTTTTGCGGCAAGCTCTCTGCGCGAGCCAGTTCGCGCAGCCGCTGCGCCATCGCCTCCAGCCGCTGCGTGTCGGACAGGATGTTGGCGATGAACGTGTTCTGCTCGGCCGGCGTCAGGCCCTCGGACTTGCCTTGGACCGAATCCTGCAACAGCTCGGCCGCGCCCTTGATCGAGGTCAGCGGCGATTTCAGCTCGTGGGTGAGATGGGCCGAAAAGGTCGCGATATAGTCCGAGCGCCGCGCCAGCTGCTCGGCCATGCCGAGGAAGCTGTGCGAGAGCTGGGCGAACTCGCGCGTGCCGTAATGCCGCAACGGCTGAAACGCCTCGCGGTCGCCGCGGCCGATCCGTGCGGCCCGGTCGATCAGCTCGCGCATCGGCAGCGTGATGGTGCGGGAGAACACGAGGCCGATCGCGATGGTGCCGAGGATCACGGCGAGGCCGGCCAGCACGAACTTGGTCCGCTCCTGGTAGAGATGATCGAAAATGTTGCTCGGCGTCCGCGTGGTGTAGATCACGCCGGCGACGCGGTTGTTGACGGTGACGGGCATCGCCGAGAACACGTGCACGCCGAGGCCGCGGCTGAATGAGTAGATCGGCGGCGGCGGCTTGTCCGGCACGCGGTTGCGCAAGGTCGCGCGGTATTGCCCGTGCAGCGCATCCGCGACCTCCTCGATATGGGCGAGCGACTGCCCGACCTCCTGCCGCCCGGCGATGACGACACCTTGCGGATCGAGGATCCGGAAGCCCGCCAGCGTCACCTTCTGGGTCTCGCGGATGATCGGCGTCAGTTTTGCGCCGATCTCGACATAGGCAGGCTGCGCGGGCCGGGAGGCGGGCAGCGCATCCGGTCGCCGCCGCAGCAGGTCGTTGGCGGTGAGATCGAGCGCGGGCCGGATCGGCGTGACGGGGTCGCCGGGGTCGGGCAGCACGTTCGGAGGCACCTCGGCCCCGAGTGTCAGGCCATCGTCGAGCCGCGCCGTGACCTCCTGCGCATAGATCGTCGCCAGCACGCGGCTCTGCGCGATCAGCTCGGCCTGGGTCTGGCGGATCAGCTGGTTGTCGTAGAGGCGGAAGAAGAACAGGCCGACCAGCGGCAGCACGGCGACGGTCGCCAGCACCGTGAAGATCACGAGGCCGAGCGACGGCCGCCATTTGTCAGGCGCCGCGCTCATGCCTCTTTCTCGCAGCGGCCAAGCTTGAAGCCGACGCCGTGGATGGTCTCGATCACGTTCTCGCAATGCTGCGCCGCGAGCTTGGCGCGGATGTTGCGGATGTGGCTGTCGATGGTGCGGTCGGAGACCTGGATGTTGAGCTGATAGGCCGCCCGCATCAGCTGCTCGCGGTTGAACACCGAGGTCGGCCGGGTCAGGAACGCACGCAAGATGCCGAACTCGATCGCGGTCAGCTTCAGCGGCGTGCCTGCAAACGTGGCGACATGCTGCTCGGGATCGAGCAGCAGGCCCCCTTGCACGAGCGCGGTGGGACCGGCCTTGGCCTCGCCATTGCGCGGGGTGAGGCGGCGCAGGATGACGTTGACCCGCGCCACCAGCTCACGCGGGCTGAACGGCTTCGTCACATAGTCGTCGCCGCCGATCTCGAGGCCGAGGATGCGGTCGATCTCCTCGTCGCGCGCCGACAGGAACAGGATCGGCACGTCGGAGCTCTTGCGGATCTCGCGGCAGACGTCGAGGCCGTCGAACTCGGGCATGCCGATGTCGAGCACGATGAGATCGGGCCTGTCGGCGGCAAAGCGGGCGAGCGCCTCCCTGCCGTCGCGAGCCTCGATCACGTCCATGCCGGCCTTCTTCAGCGCAACGCGGATGACCTCGCGGATGTGGCCCTCGTCGTCGACGATGAGAATGCGATGCGCCAAGAAACTCTCCGCCTGCTCAGCCGGCCGGCTGATCCTTCACTTGCGCCGCCAGCCTATGCTGGAGCCGCCAATTCCTGAAACCCCAGCTCCGCCAAGCCAGATCCTGGCGCTGCTGTTCTACAAGGCGGTCGCGGCGCGACACAAGGCAGCTCTCGGGATTGCCCGGCCTGAGCATGATCGCCCTGTCGATGGCGGGCAGCGCCTGTGGTCCGAGCGTCAGGAGATAGTTGATGTCGACTTGCAATCCGTTGCCCGATGCTTCCCGGCTGTGGGCGACATTGTAGTCGGCAATGAAGGCGTCGAAGTTCACCAGCGAGCAGCCATAGAGCACGATCGTGAGCGCGGCCAGATTGATGCCCACGAGCCATTGGTTGGACCGGTTGAGGGCGATGCGGGCGACGATCAGGATCAGCCCCAGCGCGACCAGCCCCATCCAGATGAAAGCCGCGATGCGCCAGTAGGTCAGCATGTAGATGTCGACATAGAGGTCGAGCCGAAGGATGGACGAGGCGACCAGCAGCACGTTCTGTCCGACCCACACATAGACCAGCGGCCGGATCACCTTCGATTTCTCGGCCGGCCCGCCCGGCCGCATCGCCACCAGCACGAAGGCCGCGGCGAGCAGGGCGGTTGCGATCAGCGGATAGGCGCCACGATGCGCATAGCCCGCATAGGTCAAATTGTCGGGCAGCGCCACATGGCCCCAGAGATAGATGCCGTCGAGAACGGACTGCGCCGCGAACAGCAGGTTGAACAGGATCAGCGAGCGCAGGATGGTGGAGGGGCCAAGAAACTCCGCCGACACCAACGGCGGCAGCGGCGGCGGGAGGGGGCCGTCCGCGACGGTGCTGACCATCGTCCTGCTCCGCCAGCGCACATGAATGAACGGCCAGACCAGTGCCATCATCAAGGCCCAGAACAGCACGCGCGGGATGCTGACATATTGCAGGATGAGTTTCGGATTGAGCAGGGAGACCCACTGTTCGATCACCGGATTGGCCGCGGCGAAGAGCGCGACGAAGACGGTGCTGAGCGCTGCGGGGAGCAGCCAGCGCGCGATGCCACGCGTCAACGCCGTTGCGTTGAATGCCTGGGGCGCATCGAGGAAGAACCGGAAGGGTCCGAGCAGTACGAAATTGCGCAGCGCGCGGGCGCGCTCGGCAAGCCCGGTCGTTTCCGCATTGGTCACGAGCAGCAGCGCAATCGCCAGCGACGCGACGAGGATCAGGAACGACAACGTGTTGAGCTCTTCGACAACAGGCACGAGTCCGGCGGCGAGAACGGCCGAGCCGACCATGGCTCGGCGCAGATCCAGGGCCGCGCGATTGAAGAGCACCGATACGCCGGCGAGCGCGATCGCAAAGAGCGTCAGCGACAGCCCGATCCGCTGCCCGTAGAACAACCAGTCGGCGAATGCGGCCAGCGCCAACGCGAGACCGACCTTGGCCGGGATCGAGGAATGATTGATCGGCTTGATCTCTTCTCCGATCGTCGAAGCCAGGCTCGTCATGTCCGGAAGACCTTTCGTGATGGTTGGCATCACGAAGTCTGAACGTCGTTTGTGCAGAAGGCGGGATCGCCGTCTGCACGGTTTCAGGAGTCTTTTGCAGTTTTCGTGCAGGCCCGCGTTTGCCTCTCGCGCAGGCCAAATCGCTTTGATAGGTGCGAAGCATTCGTTCCTCATCGCATGTGGCACATCATGCAATTCCTCCGTCGCACCGGTCTCGTCCTGCTCTGGCTTGCCGCGCCTCTCCTTGCATTCGCGGCCGCGAACAAGAACGATCCCTATCTGGTCCCGCTGCGCGGCGCCGGAAACATCGCGCTTGTCGCTGCAAGCATCATGATCGTCATCCTGCTGTTGCGTCGAGGGCGCTGGCGTACCATCGCGGGCAAGCTGCTCGTCATGTTCTGGTGTCTGCCGCCGGTGCTGATGTCGGCCGCGCATCTGAAGTACGAGCTGCGCAAGAACGAGGTTCTCGGTGCGAGCGCAGCCGAAGCGCGTCAGCTCGGGCCGCACTTCATGGTCGGCTATTCCTCGTTCCCCGAGGTCGCGCGTCTGGCCAGGCTGGGTCTGATCGGCGGCATCTATGTCACCCGGCACAACATCCGAGGACGGACGGTCGAGGCGCTGCGTGCTGAGATCGAAGCGCTCCAGGACGTCAGGCGCGCCGCCGGCCTGCCGCCGCTTGTCGTCGCCGCAGACCAGGAAGGCGGCATCGTCGGGCATCTCGCACCTCCGCTGACAAAGGTGCCGGCGCTCGCGACGCTCGCCGGGCTTGCTCCCGACGAGCAGCAGGCCAAAGCGGAAGAATTCGGCCGCATCCATGGCCGCGAGCTCGCAGGGCTCGGCGTCAACCTCAATCTCGCCCCGGTGCTCGACCTCAAGCCGCCACAGCGGCGCAACCGGCTCGACTTCCACACGCTGATCGGCCAACGCGCGATCGCGACAGATCCCAGCGTCGTCAGCACGATCGCGAGCGCCTATGTCCGCGGGCTGGAGGAGTCGGGCGTCGGCGCCACGCTGAAGCACTTTCCCGGCATCGGGCGCGTGCGCACCGATACGCATCATTTCAGCGCCAATCTCGACACGCCGGTGAGGGAGCTCGAAACCACCGACTGGCTGCCGTTCCGCGAGGTGCTGTCGCATTCGCGCAGCGCGCTGATGGTGGGCCATGTCACGCTTACGGCGGTCGATCCCGATCGCGCCACCTCGCATTCGAAGCGCGTCGTCGACGGCATCATCCGCGAGACATGGGGTTACCAGGGCATGGTGATGACCGACGATCTCGTGATGGGCGCGATCTACCAGAACGACGTCTGCAAGGCCGTGGTCGAGGCCATCAATGCCGGCGTCGATATGCTGCTGGTCGCCTATGACGGCGCGCAGTTCTACCGGGTCTTTGCCTGCGCGCTGGAGGGATCTCGGCAAGGCGGGCTCGATGCGGCCATGTTGCATGCGAGCGCGGCGCGGCTGGAGCGCGGTTTTCCGACCGAGCAGGCGCGAGCCGCCTCGGGCGCAATCCACCTCGTCGAAACTAGCCCTTCGCGAACTGGCGGTAGTCCGGCTCGCGGTGAAACCAGAATTCGTAGCCGGTGACGGCCTTCTGCATCGCGACGTCGTGGATCGGCTGGTTGAGCGGAACGACGGGAACGTCGCGCATGCAGAGCGCGATGAAATCCTTCACGCACCGGTCGTACTCCGCGCTATCTGCGGTGAACCGCGCCTTGTCGATCAGCGCGTCCATCGCCTTGTTCTGGTAGGACGAGATGTTGAAGATCGAGTTGTTGCCGTGGAAATTCCAGTAGAAGTAATATTCGGGATAATCCAGCCAGCCAGAGAAACGATTGAGCGCGAGCGGCAGCTCCTTCTTGTTCAGCGTCGTGCGCCAATTCGCGCCGGGGATCTTTTCGATGCCTGCCTTGATGCCGATCTTGGCGAGGCTCTCCTGGATCAGGATCGCGGTCGGCTCGCCGACGGTGGCGGTGCCCGTGTCGAGCGACAAGGTCGTCTCCAGGCCGGATTCGAAGCCGGCTTCCTTCATCAACGCCTTGGCCTTGTCGAGGTCGGTGACATAGGGAAACGGTTGCGGCCAGACCGGCTTTGAGACTTCCGCCGCTCCGCCGTACATCGGAACGGCGCGCCCGAAGAACGCGCTGCTTTGGATCTGCTCGTACGGCATCGCCCAGGCAATGGCCTGGCGCAGCTTCGCATTGTCGAACGGCGGCTTGGCGGTGTTGAGCGCGACATACCAGAGCGCGTTCGGGATCGGCACGCCTGAGACCTTGACCTTGCCCTCCCTGATGATCTGCTCGAAATCGCGCGGCGCGAAGCCGCTGGAAATGTCCGCATCGCCCCGTTCCAGCATGGCGCGGCGGGTACCTGCGGAGGGAACGTCGCGCGCGATCACGCGCTTCACCTTCGGCAGCGGGCCGCTCTTCCAGTCGTCGAACCGCGCCAGCACGGTCTCGCTGCCGGGCTTCCAGCTTTCGATCTTGTAGGCGCCGCCGCCGGCCTCGTTGGTCCTGAGCCACGCCAGTGCCCAGGGGTCTTCAGCCGTCGCATTCTTCTTCGCCAGCTCGGAGTTGATGATGAAGGGCACGACGACCGCGACGTTGAACAGCAGCATCTTGTCCTTGCGGACATAGTCGATGCGGAAGGTGTGGTCGTCGACCACGACGAACTGCTCGGGCTTCTCCAGCGACCCCGCCGACATCTGGAAGGTCGGAAAGCCGCCGACCTTCACCGCGCGGTCGAACGACCATTTGACGTCCTTGGCGGTCACAGGCGTGCCGTCATGGAATTTTGCATCTTTCCGCAAGCGGAAGGTGCAGGACATGCCGTCGGTGGCGACCTCCCAGCTCTCGGCGAGCTCGGGCGCGAGCTTCTCGCGATCGTACGAGATCGTGCCATCGGGCAGCGTCTTCGAGGCGTAGCTCAGCAGGCGATCATAGCAATTCCAGGACAGGCCGTTCACGGTCTGGTTGGAGCCGACGCCCTGCATGTCGAGCGAGTTCGGCCCGAGCTCCTGCACCACCAGCAGCGTCTCGCTGCGCCCCTGCGCCAGGGCATGGGGAGACGTGATGGCCGTCATTGCAGCGGCGCTCAAGCCGCCGAGGACGACGTCACGGCGGCTGACATGGAAGGTTGAATCGCGCATCGCTGTCCCCTGAGAGAGTTGTCCCGGGATCGAGAGGCAAGGCGTGTGCCATCAGCGCGCTTCGAGATGCCGCAACTATCTCAGTTCCTCCGCGAGGAAATCGACCAGTGCCCGTATCTTGGTCGAGGGACGCGGGCCGCCCGGGAAGACGGCGTGCACGGCGAGGGGCGAGGCCTTGTAGCCTTTCAACAGTGGAACGAGCGCACCCGATTTGATTTCGGGCGCGGCCATCACGGACGTTGCCATCGAAATGCCGAGGCCCGCCAGGGCACAGGCGAATACGCCCGGACCTGAATCGGTATGGATACGGCCGCGCACGTCCACCGACGTTTCCGCGCCGTTGCGCGTGAACACCCAACTCGCCCGGCCGGAATGACCGGGCCCGAAGATGCAATCATGTGAAGCGAGATCGGCCGGCGTTTTCGGCGTGCCGCGGGCGGCGAGATAGGACGGGGACGCCACCAGGAGGCGCTGCAAGGTTTCGAGCTTGCGTGCGCCGAAAGCGGAATCGTCGAGCTCGCCGAGGCGGATGGCAAGATCGGCGCCTTCGGCCACGAGATTCTGCCGTTCGTCGACCACCGACAGCTCGACGTGCAGCATCGGATGCATCGCCAGGAATTTCGGCAGATGCGGAATGATTTGCCGCATGCCGTACATGATGGGCATGGCGATGCGGATGGTTCCGCGCAACGAATCGATGCCGCGTGCGGCGTCCTCCGCGTCCTCGATGTCGGCGAGGACCTCACGTGCGCGCGCGAGGAAGAGTGCCCCAGCGTCGGTCACGGTGATGCGGCGCGTGGTCCGCAGCAGCAGCTTGACGTCGAGCCGCGCCTCCAGCTCGCCGATAATGCGGGATACCGAGGGCTGCGACAGGCCGAGCTCACGGGCCGCCCTGGAAAAGCTGCCGCATTCGGCGGCCCGCACGAACACCGTCATTTCCTGAAGCCGGTCGCTCATTTGGATTCCAAATAAATCTTCTCCGGCCGAGCGGTATACCCCTCGGCTTCCAAATGATCCAGATAGGCCGGGCCAACAGCAATCGACGGAGTTTCGCCATGGCCCTGCAAGACAAGCTCGATGCCTTCAAAGCCGATTTCGAAGGCGGCCGCCTGCCGCTCAAGCCCAGCCGGGAGGTGCTCGACATCATGCACCGCGCCACCGCCGAGCTGATCGCGAGCGGTCAGGCACAGCGGGCGAAGAGGGCCGGTGACGCCGCGCCGGAATTCACCCTGAAAGACCCCGAGGGCAGGCAGGTCGCCTTGCGTGAGCTGCTCGCCAGGGGACCGCTGGTCGTGTCGTTCTATCGCGGCGTTTGGTGCCCCTATTGCAATCTCGAGCTCCAGGCGCTCCAGGAAGCGCTGCCGGAGATCGTCGCCCGCGGTGCCAGCCTCGTTGCGATCTCACCGCAGACCGCGCCGAACAGCCGGAAATCGGAGCGCGACAACAAGCTGTCCTTCCCCATCCTGAGCGACGTCAGGAGCGCGGTTGCCGAGGCCTTCGGCATCCGTTTCGCGCTGCCGCAGGAGCTCGTCGCGCTCTACCAGTCCTTCAAGAACGATCTGCCGACGTTCAACGACGATCCGGCCTGGGTGCTGCCGATGCCGGCGCGTTACGTCATAGGCCGCGACGGAATCATCGCCTATGCGGAGGTGAATCCGGACTACACGCACCGTCCTGATCCGTCGGAGCTTATGCCGGTGCTGGATCGTCTAAGCGCCGGCAAGGCGGCTTGAGACTTACGATGTGATTGCTCCGCGCGCCGCTACGCGCGGGGCGGTTGGATTCCGCCGGAGATGGCTACCGCTGGCGTGCGATCAATCCGTCGATCATCGCGCGCACCAGGTCCGCGATCTCCCTGCGTAGCGCCGGCAGCGGCACGGCAACCAGCTTCTGCTCCAGTCCCAGTGCCACCATGCCATGCACGGCCGAGAACAGGCTGCGCGCGGTGATGCCGAGCTCCTCGGGGCTTCGCTTCGGAAACAGTGCGGCCAGCGGCTGGTAGATGTGGCGGAACAGCTGCATCTGGTCTGCGACGGACCAGTCGGGGACGGCCTTGTCTGCCTCCATGCGATGCTCGAACAGCGCGCGCCAGAGTTGGAGATTCTCCGCGGCGAAATCGCAATAGGCGAGGGCGATGCGGACCAGGCTTTCCTGCGGTGATGGCTCGCCTGCGCTGACCGCTGCGCTGAGCACCTCGTCGAGCCGGAGTAACGTGCGCGAACCCACACGCAGGATCAGCTCGTCCATGTCGGCCACGAGATTGTAGACCGCGCCGTTGGCGCAGCCGATCTCGCGGGCGAGATCGCGGGTTTTCAGGCCCGACAATCCGCGATCGGCGATCATCCGCTCCGCCGCCAGGATCAGGGCGGATCGAAGTTTTTCTCGTCGTTCCAAGGCCTTAGACATCAATTGCAAAATTCTTTGAGCATTGCTCAAAATATCCTTGAACGATGTTCAAGTTTGCTGCTACAAACGGCTTGTGAGCAACGCTCATAACAGGGAGCTGAAGATGTTCAAGACCGTCGTGACACTTTTCCGCGGCAGCGTGGCCGCCGCCGGCGAGGAGCTGGAGGACCGGACGGCCCTCCTCATTCTCGACCAGCAGATGCGCGATGCGGCCGCGGCCGTCGAGCGCAGCAAGCGGACGCTGGCGCTGGCGATCGCGCAGGACCAGCAGGAGGGCCGCAAGCTGGAGGCCACCGTCGCCCGCATTGCCGATCTCGAGACCCGCGCGGTTGCGGCGCTCGATGGCGGCCGTGAGGATCTCGCCAGGGACGCCGCCGAAGCCATCGCGGGCCTTGAGGCCGACCGCGATGCGGCGATGACGGCTCGCGCCCTGTTCGCAACCGAGATCGCCCGGCTGAAGCGGCACGTTGCAACCGCGCAGGCCCGCATCACCGAGCTCGATCGCGGCCGCCGTCTCGCCCGTGCCTCGGAGGCGGTGCGCTCGCTTCGCCGCAGCGGCATCGAGGCCGCACGTCCTTACGAATCCACGTTGCCGGAGGCGGAGGGCACTTTGCGGCGTCTGCGCGATCGGCAGATGGAAGCCCAGGCTGCCGACGATGCGCTGGTCGAGCTCGATGTGGCCACGGGTCCCCTCGCTACCGCCGAGAGACTCGCCGAGCAGGGCTTTGGTCCGCGTCTGAAGACGACCGCGGACGACGTATTGGCGCGGTTGAAATTCAAGCAATCGCCGACCGCCTGACCTCATCCCCCCATCATCATCGCACCAACAGGAGACCATCATGAACCAGAACGGCCAGCCCCACAGCAGCGCCTGGGTGACCTTCACTTACGCGTCCTTTGCAGCCTCCGCATTCCTCGTCGCCATCGGCGTCTTCTTCCTGCCGATCGACTTCTGGATGAAAGGCTATCTCACCATGGGTATCGTCATGCTGATCCAGACCTGCATCACCCTGACCAAGACCGTGCGTGACAATCACGAGAGCAGCCGGCTGGTGAACCGCATCGAGGACGCGAAGGCCGAGCGGCTTTTGATGGAGGTGTCCAAGGCCGCCTGAAAAAGCGCCTTGATCCGATCCGTACGAAAGCAGGGAGCCGCGAAGGAACACGCGCCGCGGCTCTCGCATCCGCAACCATCCGGAACGACGTCCTGATGGTCGTGATCCGCATCACGCATTGTACTTCGGCTGCAGGTGGGATATGGCTCTCGCGCTTTTCAGAGGCGGAGACGAGCTTTGTCGAAACAATCGCTGCGTGAAGAGGCCGAGCGCCTGATCCGCGAATCGATGGAAAAGAAGACCATCGTCGTCAAGCAGGGCGCGACCCGCATCGAAGCCGTCTGCGGCAAGTGCGGCGCGCCGAACCGGGTGCAGGCGGAGAAAGGCCAGACCCGGGTCAAGTTCGCGTGCAAGAATTGCGGACACCAGCAAGAGACGCTGTAGGGCGTCTTCTCTTCCTCTCCCACAAGGGGGAGAAGGAAAAGCGTCACTTCCCCTCCACGAACCTCTTGAACGCATCCGCATAATCCGGATGCCAGCGCGACAGCGGCGGGCGGTTCTCGATGACGTCGCCGGCGGCCCATTCCATGCGCTTCTCGTCGAGCGCGCGTGGCACGTCATTGTCCGGGCACAGGATGTAGAAATCGCCGGTTTCCAGCCGCGCCAGCATGAAATCGACCGTCTGCTCCGGCGTCCAGGCGCCGGCGGGTTTTTCGGTGCGGCCCTTCGCGGTGAGCCCGGTGAAGACGAAGCCGGGGATCAGCAGGTGCGCCGTGACGTGGCAGTCCTTTGCGTTGCGTAACTCGTGCTGGAGCGCCTCGGTAAAAGCCTTCACACCGGCCTTGGAGACATTGTAGGCGGGGTCGCCGGGTGGCGTGGTGATGCCCTGCTTCGAGCCGGTGTTGATGATGAGGCCGCATTTGCCGCGCGCGATCATGCCGGGCGCGAAGATTCGCGAGCCGTTGATGATGCCCCACATGTTGACGGCGATGATGCGCTGCCAATTGTCGGGTTCGTCGAACAATGTGCTGCCTGGCTGGATGCCGGCATTGTTCATGAGGATGTCGGTTCCGCCGAAATGCGCGCCCACGGCGCGCTCCAGTTCCTTCACGCTCTCCGCTCTGGCGACATCGACGGCGAAGGACATCACGTTTGCGGCAGGCGTGACGGATGACAGTTTTGTCGCTGCCTCGGTCAGTCGAGCCTCGTCGACGTCAGCGATACACACCTTCATGCCTGCGCGTGCGAAGGCCATGGCCGCGGCAAATCCAATGCCGGATGCGCCACCGGTGATCACGGCAACATTGTCTTTCACGATGGCGGCATGTGGCATGGCAAGGTCTCCGGGGAGGGCGCGGTCGAGCTATAACATGGCATGCGTGCGACCCTGCACAAGTCGGCATGGGAGGTCTTCGTTCCACGCTGCCTTTACGCTCCTCGGGCAGCGCTGTATTCTCCACGACCTAACGATCCCGCCCAGATCGAACCAATCAATCACCTGACAGGGAGTGCAGCCATGGCTGTGTCGCAGGCTATTCCGATCACGCGCCATCCGTTCGCGAACGGGTCCTACAAGCAGATGCTGATCGACGGGAAGTGGGTCGATGCGGCCTCAGGCAAGCGCTTCGAGACCCACAATCCCGCGACGGGTGAACTGCTCGCGACCGTTGCCGAGGGCGACAAGGAAGACATCGACCGTGCGGTCGCCGCCGCCCGCCGCGCCTTCGAAGGTCCCTGGAGCAAGGTCAAGCCGTTCGAACGGCAGAACCTGCTGCTCAAGCTCGCCGACCTCGTCGAGAAGAATTTCGACGAATTGTCGCAGCTCGATACGATGGATATGGGTGCGCCGCTCAGCCGCACCCGCGCCTATCGCCTGCGCGCGGTCGGCATGCTGCGCTATTATGCCGGCCAGACCACCGCGATCCACGGCGAGACCATCGAGAACTCGCTGCCCGGCGAAATCTTCTCCTACACGCTGAAGGAGCCGATCGGCGTCGTCGGTGCCATCATTCCCTGGAACGGTCCGCTCACCGCGACGATCTGGAAGATCGGCCCGGCGATCGCGACCGGTTGCACCGTGGTGCTCAAGCCCGCCGAAGAGGCGCCGCTGACCTCGCTGCGCATCGCTGAGCTCGCGATGGAAGCCGGCATTCCCCCGGGCGTCGTCAACGTCGTGCCCGGCTATGGCGAGACCGCGGGCGCCGCGCTCGCCTCGCATCCCGACGTCGACAAGGTCGCCTTCACGGGCTCGCATGTCACGGGCCAGTCGATCATCCGCGCTTCGGCCGGCAACCTCAAGCGTGTCTCGCTCGAGCTCGGCGGCAAGTCGCCGGACATCGTGTTCGCCGATGCCGATCTCGACGCCGCCGTGCCGGGCGCCGCGATGGCGGTGTTCGCCAATTCCGGACAGATCTGCAGCGCCGGCACGCGGCTGTTCGTCGAGCAGGCGATTTATGAGGAGTTCGTCGGCCGCGTCGCCGAGTTCGGCAAGAAGCTGCAGGTCGGCAACGGCCTCGATCCCAACGTGCAGATCGGCCCGCTGGTGTCCGAGCAGCAGCTCGAACGCGTCACCGGCTATCTCGACATCGGCCAGAAGGAAGGCGCACGCGCGCTCGCCGGCGGCGGCCGCGTCACCGAGGGCGCATTGTCGAAGGGCTTCTTCGTCTCGCCGACGGTGTTCGCGGGTGTCCAGGACAACATGCGCATCGCGCAGGAGGAGATCTTTGGCCCGGTCATCTCCGCGATCGCGTTCAAGGACATGGACGAGCTGGTCAAGCGCGCCAACAACACCACCTTCGGTCTTGGCTCGGGCTTGTGGACGCGCGACGTCACCAAGGCCCATGCGGTCGCGAAGCGCCTGCGCGCCGGCTCGGTGTGGGTGAACTGCTACCAGGCGATGGACCCGGCCGTGCCGTTCGGCGGCTACAAAATGAGCGGCTACGGCCGCGAGTCCGGCAAGCAGCATGTCGAGGAATATCTCAACGTGAAGGCCGTCTGGATCAAGACGGCTTGACGCGCCATCGCGTCCGGACTTCAGCGACTCGTTTGCTTGCGGCGACGAGAGGCTGCTAGCGACGACCAGAAGTTGTTGCCCGGACGCTACAAGCGATTTTGAAACGACTGTCGTCAGTGATCTCACAAGGATTGTTATCCCATTTCGAAGGTTGGCTCGTTACTGCTGGTCAACGTCAATGTTCGGGTTGGGATATCGAGAATGCTTCGTTTCGCTTCGACAATGCTTGTGGCTTTGGGCATCGCCTCGGTGCAGTCCGCGACCGCAGCCGATCTCGCTGCACGTGGGCCGCTCTACAAGGCGCCGCAATTGCCCGTCGCCTACAACTGGTCCGGCTTCTACGCCGGCGTGAATGTCGGGTACGGCTGGAGCGATGATGCTATCAAGCTCGCGCCGCACGATCCGGTTTTCACGGCGGGCGTGCTCGACGTGGCTCTCGCCGGCGGCCTTGTCCCGCCGTCTCTGGCAACGGACCCGCGCGGTGTGCTGGGCGGCGTGCAGGCCGGCTACAATTTGCAGACGGGTTCGCTGGTGTGGGGCGTCGAAGCCGATATCGCGGCGGCCGGCATCAAGGGCAGCTCGACGGTCTCGCGAACCCTGCCGGTTTTCCCGGACATCATGACCAGGCAAGAGCAGAAGGTCGATTGGTTGGGGACCGTGCGCGGCCGGATCGGTGCCACCGTTACACCCGATTTGATGCTCTACGCGACCGGCGGTCTTGCCTATGGGCACGTCAAGGCGTCGACGTCGATCGTGGATCCCACGCTTGCGGCCGGCACGCCCTGCCTCAACGTGATCTGTGGCGCGGGGACGTCGGAAAGCTGGCGCGTGGGCTGGGCCGTCGGCGGTGGCGGCGAGTACCGCATTTCGTCGAACTGGAGCGTCAAGCTCGAATATCTCTACTATGATCTCGGCAGCGAGAAATACACCTTCTTCAATCCGCTGTTCCCGTTCACTCCGGGTCCCGCGCGCGGCTTCGACGCAACTGCGGATTTCACCGGCCACATCGCCCGGGTCGGCCTGAATTACAAGTTCGGCTCGGGCCCGGTCGTCGCGAAATACTGATCCCGACGTTCTGGACAGATAGTAAGCCCCGGGCGCGGCCCGGGGCTTTTTTCTGCCGCCTGTTTCGGCTGGCCTGCCATCCACCCAAGCGGCTTCCGGGCCGCCACCCTTTCTCATATGATCCCCGTCCTCTCATCGATCATCCGGGGATCACATGAAATTCGAGGCGTTGTTCAAACCGTTGCAGGTCGGTCCGTACAGGCTCGCGCATCGTGTCGCGTTGGCGCCGCTGACGCGCATGCGCGCCGAACGCGAGAGCTTTGCGCCGCGGCCGCTCAACGCCGAATATTACGGCCAGCGTGCGACCAAGGGCGGTCTGCTCATCGCCGAAGCCTCGCCCGTGGTCTCGCATGGCCGCGGCAATCCGGCGACGCCGGGCATCTATTCGGAGGCGCAGATCGCCGGCTGGCGCAAGGTGACGGACGCCGTGCATGCCAAGGGCGGCATCATCTTCCTCCAGCTCTGGCATGTCGGCCGCGTCTCGCACTCCTCCTTCCATGGCGGCGAGTTGCCGGTTTCAGCCTCGGCGATCCCGATCAAGGCGGAGGGCATGAAGGCGATGACGGCCGACGGCAAGATCTCCGATTATGAGACGCCGCGCGCGCTGGAGACCGCGGAGGTCAAGGGCATCGTCGAGGCCTTCAGGCAAGGCGCGAAGAACGCGCTCGCCGCCGGCTTCGATGGCGTCGAGATCCACGGCGCCAACGGCTATCTGCTCGAGCAGTTTCTGCAATCGCGCAGCAACCAGCGCAGCGATCAATATGGCGGTTCGATCGAGAATCGTGCGCGGCTGCTGCTCGAGGTCACGCAGGCCGCGATCGACGTCTGGGGCGCCAACCGCGTCGCGGTGCGGCTGTCGCCCCACGGCATCGCCAATGATTCCGGCGAGGCCGACCCGATGCCGCTCTATACCTATGTCGTGAAGGCGCTCGACAAGCTCGGTCTCGCCTATCTGCATTTCATCGAGCCGCGCTCCAGCGGCGCCGGCCGTGCCGATGTCCATTGGGAGAACGTGCCCTCGGCGATGGTGCTGTTCCGTCCGCACTACAGCGGCGTGCTGATGACCGCCGGCGGCTTCACCGGTGAGACCGCGAACGCGGCGATCGCCGACGGCCACGCCGACATCATCGCCTTCGGCCGCATCTTCATCTCCAACCCCGACCTGCCGCGCCGCCTGCAGCACGGCTACCCGATCACGCCGTACAATCGCGCGACGTTCTATGGCGGCGAGGAGAAGGGGTATACGGACTATCCGATTTATGACGAGCTGACGCCGGCGTAGGTCCCTCCGTCATTCCGGGGCGACGCGAAGCGTCGAGCCCGGAATCCATCTCACGTACTGGCTTGCTGTTCGAGGGATTCTCAGGTGCGCAATTGCGCACCATAGCTCGCGACTTCGTCGCGCCCTGGAATGACAAGCGCATATCGCGTACATGACGACGGAGAGACGTCCATGGCCAAAGCCGCAGCCGCCGCAGGGATCGCCACCGGCCAGTGCCTTTGCGGCAAGGTCACCTTCGAGATCGACGTTCCCGCGCGCTGGGCCTGGCACGATCATTCGGCCGCCAGCCGCCGTGCTCATGGTGCCGCCTACGCCACTTATGTCGGAAGCTGGAAGAAACGCTTTCGCATTACGTCCGGCAAGACCTCGCTCACCCGCTACGAGGACAAGTCCACCAAGACCACCCGCAGCTTCTGCTCGCAGTGCGGCACGCCGATCGCCTATGAACGCCCCCGCGGCCCCCACATGGTCAATATCCCGCGCGCTCTATTTCGGGAACGCACCGGCCGCCAGCCGCTCTATCACATAGGGATCGAGGAGCTGCAGGAATGGGCCTATACCGGCGAGCCCCTGGTGCCGTTGAAGGGTTTTCCGGGCGTGGTCTGGCAACGCTCGAAAAAGAAGAAGCGCGCGGGCGGCGAGGATCCGTTCGAATTGGGGCGGGATGAGAGGTAGCTCTATTCGCTCGTTCTCGTGTCCCGGACGCGCTGCAGCGTGAAACGCTGCTGCGCAGTGCCGGGACCCATGTGTCAGCAAACTCGGCGCCAATCTGGGTCCCGGCTCTGCGTCGCATCACTGCGTGCTGCGCCGCGTCCGGGACACGAGAGCTGAAATCGATTTGGGCCCCACGCAACGCAGCCATGAGCGCGCTTCCTTGCGCGCCTCGCAAAAATTCGGCCATCATGCCTTCCGTCCTTGCGGCAACGTCCGCTCCCTGGAGGAAACATGAAGAACAAGATCACCGGCCGCTCCGCCTTTCTCGCGCTGCTCAAGGACGAGGGCATCACGCATCTGTTCGGCAACCCCGGCACCACCGAGCTGCCGATCATGCATGCGCTGAAGGACCATCCTGATCTCACCTATGTGATGGCGATGCAGGAGAGCCTGGTGGTCGCGATCGCCGACGGCTACAGCCGCGCCTCCGGCAAGCTTGTCGCCTGCAATGTCCACGTCGCCCCCGGTCTCGGCAACGCCATGGGCTCGCTCTACAACGCGCAGTTCACGGGCACGCCGATGATCCTGACCGCCGGCCAACAGGAGCAGGGCCATGGCCTGATGGAGCCGGTGCTGTATGGTCCGCTGGTGCGGATGGCCGAGCCGCTGGTGAAATGGGCGGTCGAGGTGACGCGGCTGGAGGATCTGCCGCGTATCGTCCGCCGCGCCGCCAAGGTGGCGATGACGCCGCCGACCGGGCCGGTGTTCATTTCGCTGCCTGGCGATATTCTCAACGCCGAAGCCGGCATCGATCTCGGCCGCTCCACCCGCATCGATGCACGCGTCAAGCCGTCGGACGAGGCGTTGAAGGCGTTTGCCGCGCGCCTGCTCAAGGCGGAGCGCCCCGTCATCGTCACCATGGACGAGGTGGTGAAGAGCGACGCGCTGAAGGAAGCCGCGGAGCTGGCCGAGCTGCTTGGCGCCGCCGCCTACCAATCCTCGACGCCCTATGGCTCGCACTTCCTCTCGGAGAGCCCGAGCTTCGCCGGCACGCTCGCGCGCGTGCAGAAGGTCGCGCGCGATACGCTTGCGCCCCACGATCTCCTGATCGCGCTCGGCGGCGACCCCTTGCGGATGTCGGTCTATAGCGAGGTCGATGCATTGCCTGATGGCCTCGGCATCGTGCAGATCGGCCTCGTCGATTGGGAGATCGCCAAGAATTACGGCGCCGAGATCGCCCTGAAGGCGGATTTGAAGGAAACGCTGCGCGCGCTGATCCCGGTGCTGAAGGAGATGGGCGGTGCGGCACTCGCGAGCCGTGCCAAGCAGCGCCTTGCCGAGCTTGCGCCGAAGAACTGGACCGCCCGCCGTGCCGCGCTGGTCGAGCAGATAGGCAAGAATGCGGGCCGCAGCCCCATCGATCCGGACTTCCTCGTGCTGCAAATGGTCGAGGCCATGCCGGGGAATGCCATCCTGGTCGACGAAGGCCTCACCTCCAGCCGGCAAGTTACCGCGCTGCGGCCGCACCGCGACCGCTACGGCTATCACGGCCTTGCTTCCGGCGGCATCGGCTGGGGCCTGCCGGCCTCCGTCGGCGCCAGCATCGCCAACCCGGATCGCCCCGTGGTGTGCTTCTCCGGCGACGGCAGCGCGATGTATTCGATCCAGTCGCTGTGGACCGCGGCGCATCACAAGCTTCCGCTCAACGTCGTCATCGCCAACAACGGCGGCTATCGCATCATCAAGCAGCGCCTGCTCGCCTTCCACGGCGACGACAATTACGTCGGCATGGATTTCGTCGATCCGCCCGTCGATTTCGCGGGCGTTGCGAAAGCGCTGGGATGTGAAGCGATCAAGATCAGCGACCCCAGGGAATTGAAGGCGACGCTGGCGTCGGCGTTCAATCGGCCCGGCACCAAGCTGATCGAGGTGATGGTGGATGGGAAAGTGTAGGGCGCACTGTCGTCCCCGCGAACGCGGGGACCCATACCGCGTAATCCATCGATGACGGTGGTGGGAGTACCGAACTCCGAGCCGTCGTCAAACTACTCCCTGGGGTTATGGGTCCCCGCGTTCGCGGGGACGACACCGGAGTACGTGGCAAGCTACCCCTTCTTCCCCACCCGATACCCCGCCGCAGGATGCGGCGCGTCGAGCCGTGCACGTCCGGTGCCGAACAGTTTTTCGCGCAGCGTGCCCTTGGCGTATTCCGGCTTGTACCGCCCGCGCTTGGTCAACTCCGGCACCAACATATCTGCGATATCCTCGAAATCGCCAGGCGAGATCGCAAAGGCCACGTTGAGGCCGTCGACGTCGGTCTTCTCGAACCAGTCCTCGATCTTGTCGGCGACGCTTTCGGGCGTGCCGACCACGACAGGGCCCGCGCCGCCGATGCCGACATGCTCGATGACGTTGCGCACGGTCCAGACGCGATCGGGATCGCCGCGGGTGACGTTGTCGAGCGCGCTGCGGCCGGCGTCGTTCTGGACGTGTCGCACTTGCTGGTCGAGCTCGTAGCCGGAGAAGTCGATGCCGGTCCATCCCGACATCAGCGCCAGCGCGCCTTCCGGATTGATGTGCGCGCGGTAGTCGGCGTATTTCGCAGCCGCTTCGGCCTCGGTATGCCCGAGGATGATCGTCATCATGTTGAACATCAGGATCTCCGCCGGGTTGCGGCCGATCCTGGCGGCTTCCTCGCGGATCGCCGCCACGCGCGGCGCAATGATCTTGGCCGAGGGGCCCGACATGAACACGCATTCGGCATGCCTGGCCGCGAACTGCCGGCCACGCGGCGAGGTGCCGGCCTGGTACAGCACCGGCGTGCGCTGGGGCGACGGCTCGCTGAGATGGATGGTGTTGTTGATGCGGTAGTTCGCGCTCTCATGATTGATGCGGTGAACCTTGCTGGGATCGGTGAAGATGCCGCGCTTGCGGTCGCGCAGCACCGCGTCGTCCTCCCAGCTTCCTTCCCAGAGCTTGTAGACGACGTCCATATATTCGTCGGCGATGTCGTAGCGGTCGTCGTGCCCGATCTGCTTGTCCTTGCCGGCGCCGCGCGCGGCGCTGTCGAGATAGCCGGTGACGACGTTCCAGCCGATCCGCCCCTCGGTGAGGTGATCGAGCGTCGACATCCGCCGCGCGAACGGGTAGGGCGGCTCGAACGACAGATTGCTGGTGACGCCGAAGCCGAGATTTTGCGTGACGGCGGCCATCGCCGAGAGCAGCAGCAGCGGCTCGTTCGACGGTGTCTGTGCCGCGTTGCGTAAGGCCGCGTCAGGGCTGTTGCCATAGACGTCGTAGACCCCGAGCACGTCGGCCAGGAACAGTCCGTCGAAACGGCCCCGCTCCAGCGTCTTGGCGAGATCGATCCAATAGGGCAGGCGGTTATACTCGGCGGTGCGGTCGCGCGGATGGGTCCACAGGCCCGGCGACTGGTGCGCGACGCAATTCATCGCGAAGGCGTTGAGCCTGATCTCTTTGGCCATGCTGGTTCCCCGGCGCTCTGTACCGAGCGCTCTTCGAATGGTAGACGTGCGCCCGAACTTGGTGCCCGAACTTGGCGAAGTTCTTGCATATGGCTTGCGCTTGGCAAGGCCAAAATCAGCGTCGCAGCTGTGCTTGGCAAGCCAACCTCAAGGATGCAAGGACGAAATCCCAAGAGAAGTACAAGCAAACTGCAAGAACTATCCAAGTCCCCGCCACTTTCGAAGGCCAGCCCGTATCGGGTAAGGTCCTTCGCCTCAACGTCTCGAAAAGCAAGTCATGACCAGAGCCGACGCCATCGCCCGCGCCCGTGAGGATTTCAAGTCCGGCGCGTTTCTCGCCGAGCTCGACCGCCGCGTCGCCTTCAAGACCGAAAGCCAGAACCCGTCCCGCGGCGCCGAGCTGCGCGCCTATCTGGAGCAGGAGATGCAGCCGGCGTTCGCCGCGCTCGATTTCACCAGCCGCATCGTCGAGTCCCCCAGCGGCAAGGCGCCGTTCCTGTTCGCCGAGCATCACGAAAGCGCCTCAGCGCCGACCGTGCTGATCTACGGCCATGGCGACGTTGTCGACGGCATGGAGGGCGAGTGGCGCGACGGGCGCGATCCCTGGCGCACCACGGTCGCGGGCACGCGGCTCTATGGCCGCGGCACCGCCGACAACAAGGGCCAGCACAGCATCAACATGGCCGCGCTTCGCGCGGTGCGCGACGCCCGCGGCGGCAAGCTCGGCTTCAACGCCAAGTTCATCGTCGAGATGGGCGAGGAGATCGGCTCGCCGGATCTCGGCAAGGTCTGCGACCTCAATCGCGACGCGCTCAAGGCCGATCTGTTCATGGCTTCCGATGGTCCGCGGCTGTCCGCCGACCGCCCGACGCTGTTCCTGGGATGCCGCGGCGGCATCCGCATCCATCTCGACGTGAATCTGCGCGACGGCGGCAACCATTCCGGCAATTGGGGCGGCGTGCTGGCCAACCCCGCGACCATCCTGGTCAACGCGATCTCGACGCTGGTTGACGGTCACGGCCGCCTCCAGCTCGAGGCCCTGAAGCCGCCGCGCCTCACCAACCAGATCCGCTCCTATCTCGCCGACGTGCAGGTGGTGCCGGGTGCGGACGAGCCCGCACTGGCCGAGAACTGGGGCGAGGAGGGGCTTTCAGCGGCTGAACGGCTCTATGCCTGGAATACGCTGGAAGTGCTGGCGATGTCGTCGGGCAATATCGAGAAGCCCGCCAACGCCATTCCGGGCCATGCCAATGCCGTGCTGCAATTGCGTTTTGTGGTCGGCACCAAGGTTGATGGGTTGATCGACGCGATCCGCGCGCATCTGGTCGACAAGGGGTTTCCGATGATCGAGGTGCGCGCGGCCCAGAGCTTTGCTGCATCGCGCACAGACTTCGACAGCCCCTGGATCAAATGGGCGGCGGATTCGGTGCAGGAAACTACCGGCAAGGCGCCGGCGGTGCTCCCGAATTTCGGTGGCTCGCTGCCCAACGACGTGTTTTCCGAGATCCTGGGCCTGCCGACGATCTGGGTCCCGCACTCCTATCCCGGCTGCTCCCAGCATGCGCCCAATGAGCACATCCTGCTGCCATTGACCGAAGAAGCCTTGACGGTGATGGCGGGGCTGTTCTGGGATCTGGGCCAGCTGCCGAAACCCCTCGCCTGAGCCGTTAACCTGAGCCGCGATCCAGCCAAAAGTCACATTCTAATCCAAGCCGTTTTGTGCTTGCATCCCGCCCGCATCATCCTGAAAGGGGACAAAAAAGTGAAACACTTCCGTAGCATTGGGCTCGCGCTCGCCGCGACCTTCGCCGTCAGCCAGGCCGGGGCCCAGGAGCTGACCGGCACGCTGAAGAACATCAAGGACACCGGCGCGATCACGCTCGGCTTCCGCGACTCTTCGATCCCATTCTCCTATCTCGACGACAATCAGAAGCCCGTCGGGTTCGCGATGGACATCTGCTACAAGATCGTCGACGCCGTGAAGAAGGAGCTCAAGCTCGACAAGCTCGAGGTCAAGCTCAACCCGGTGACCTCGGCGACCCGCATCCCGCTGATGGCCAACGGCACCATCGACCTCGAATGCGGTTCGACCACCAACAACGCCGAGCGCCAGAAGCAGGTCGCCTTCACCAACACCCACTATCTGACCGCCAGCCGCTACGTCTTCAAGAAGTCCAGCGGACTGAAGTCGATCGACGACCTCAAGGGCAAGACGGTGGTCTCGACCGCCGGCACCACCAACATCAAGCAGCTCACTGAGGCCAACGTCGAGAAGAAGCTCGGCGCCAACATCATCCCGGCCAAGGACCACGCCGAAGCGTTCCTGATGGTCGAGACCGACCGCGCGGTCGCCTTCGTCATGGACGACATCCTGCTCGCGAGCCTCGTCGCCGGCTCGAAGTCGCCGGGCGATTATGAGATCTCCAAGGACGCATTCTCCAAGCCGGAGCCCTACGGCATCATGCTGCGCAAGGATGACGCGGCCTTCAAGAAGGCGGTCGATGCGGCGACCGCGGCGCTCTACACCTCCGGCGAAGCCCAGAAGATCTACGACAAATGGTTCACGCAGAAGATCCCGCCGAAGGGCCTGAACCTGAACACGCCGATCTCGGCCGAGCTGAAGAACGAGTTCGCCAAGCCGACGGATTCGCCGAACCCGGACGACTACAAGTAAGATAAAACCTCGATCTTTCGATCGGGATCATGTCCGGCCACTCTTGACATCAGGGTGGCCGGACATTTGCATAGGCGCCAAGACCTTACTCTAAGGTCATCCATGACTGGCGCGTTCGCGCGGGGGACACGTGAACTATAACTGGAACTGGGGAATCTTTTTCCAGCCGAACCCGATGGGGACCGGCACCTATCTCGACATGCTGTTGTCGGGCCTGGCGCTGACCCTGCAGACCGCGGCGCTGGCATGGGTCATCGCGCTGATCACCGGCTCGCTCGTTGGCGTGATGCGTACGTTGCCATCGAAGGGAGCGAACTGGTTCGGCTTTGCCTATGTCGAATTCTTCCGCAACATGCCGCTGCTCGTGCAGCTCTTCCTGTGGTACTTCGTGCTGCCGGAACTGTTGCCAAAGGCCGCCGGCACCTGGCTGAAACAGCTCCCGAACGCGCCGTTCTGGACGGCGGCGATCGGCATAGGCTTCTTCATGTCGGCGCGCGTGGCCGTGCAATTGCAGGCCGGCATCTCGTCATTGCCGCGCGGACAGAAGATGGCGGCAACGGCGCTGGGCCTGACCACCGCGCAGGGCTATCGCTACGTGTTGCTGCCGATGGCGTTCCGCATCATCCTGCCGCCGCTGACGTCCGAGTTCCTCAACACCATCAAGAACACCGCCGTCGCGATCACGATCGGCCTGCTCGAGCTGACCGGACAGGCGCGCTCGATGCAGGAATTCTCGTTCCAGGTGTTCGAGGCCTTCACCGCCGCGACCATCCTCTATCTCCTCGTCAACGCCGTCGTCGTGACCGCGATGCGCTTCCTCGAGCGCTGGGTCGCGATCCCCGGCTACATCACGGGGAAATAAGCGATGTTCGCCAATCTCGATTTCGACGTCATCCGCCGCGCGCTGCCTTACCTGTTCTTCGAGGGCATGACGTTCACACTGACGCTGACGGGCCTCGCGGCCCTCGGCGGCCTCATCTTCGGCACGACGCTCGCCCTGATGCGGTTGTCCGGCTACAAGACTCTCGGGCGCATCGCCGGCCTCTATGTCGATTTCATGCGCTCGCTGCCGCTGGTGCTCGTCATCTTCTGGTTCTACTTCCTGGTGCCCTATATCGGGCAGTGGGTGACCGGCGCCGCGCGCCCCATCAGCGTCGGCGCGTTCGCATCCTCGCTCATCACCTTCATCATGTTCGAGGCGGCGTATTTCTCCGAAATCATGCGCGCCGGCATCCAGTCGATCTCGCGCGGACAGCCGGCCGCGGCCAACGCACTGGGACTGACCTACGCCCAGACCATCCGCTACATCGTGCTGCCGCAGGCCTTCCGCAACATGCTGCCGGTTCTGATCACGCAGACCATCGTGCTGTTCCAGGACACCTCGCTGGTCTACGTCCTGTCGATCACGGACTTCCTGGGAGCGGCAAGCAAGGTCGCGCAGCGCGACGGGCGCCTCGTCGAAATGTACCTGTTCGCAGCGGTCGTCTACTTCACCATTTCCTGTATCGCGTCCTTCGGCGTCCGCCGCCTGCAGGCGCGCATCGCCATCATTCGCTAGGGCTAGAAGCTCATGATCGAAATCAGCCACGTCAACAAATGGTACACGCCGAGTTTCCAGGTGTTGACCGATTGCACCACCAGCGTGACCAAGGGCGAGGTCGTGGTGGTTTGCGGTCCCTCGGGCTCTGGCAAGTCGACGTTGATCAAATGCGTCAATGCGCTGGAGCCGTTCCAGAGCGGTGAGATCACCGTCGACGGCACCAAGGTGCACGATCCCAAGACCAATCTGCCCAAGCTGCGCTCGCGCGTTGGGATGGTGTTCCAGCACTTCGAGCTGTTTCCGCACCTCAAGATCATCGACAACCTCTGTCTTGCGCAGGAGAAGGTGCTGGGCCGCCCGCACGACAAGGCGCAGACCAAGGGCATGCAGCTGCTGGAGCGTGTCGGCCTCAAGGAGCAGGCGCAGAAATTTCCCGCGCAGCTGTCCGGCGGCCAGCAGCAGCGCGTCGCCATCGCACGCGCGCTCGCGATGGATCCGATCGTGATGCTGTTCGACGAGCCGACCTCGGCGCTCGATCCGGAAATGGTCAGCGAGGTGCTCGACGTCATGGTCGATCTTGCCCGCGAAGGCATGACCATGATGGTCGTCACCCACGAGATGGGCTTCGCCCGCAAGGTCGCCAACCGGGTCATCTTCATGGATCGCGGCGAGATCGTCGAGGACGCCCAGAAGGACGATTTCTTCGGCAAGCCGCGCAGCGACCGCGCGCAGAAGTTCTTGTCGAAGATTCTGTCGCACTAAGCACCGCCGTCATTCCGGGATGCGCCGAAGGCGCAGGCCCGGAATCCATCGGGCGGCAATCCAAGGGGCGAAATGGATTCCGGGCTCATTCGCTTCGCGAATGCCCCGGAATGACCGATCGAGGGTTTATCGCGCCCGCCAAATCTCCTATACCGGGAGCCAAATCCCCTTCCCCCAGGAGACCTGCCTTGGACCCGATCGCCTACGTCAACGGCTCATTCGTCCCGCTCTCGGACGCCAAAATCTCGGTCCTCGATCGCGGCTTCCTGTTCGCCGACGGCATCTATGAGGTCTCGGCCGTGCTGGACGGCAAGCTGGTCGACAACGCCTCGCATCTGGCGCGGCTGGAGCGCTCGGTCGGCGAGATCAAGCTAAAGCTGCCGGAGACGCTCGATCGCATCACCGAGCTGCAGAAGGAGCTGATCGCGCGCAACAACGTCGTGAACGGTCTCGTCTATCTCCAGGTGACGCGCGGCGCCGACAAGGGCCGCGACTTCGCCTTCCCGAAGAGCGACGTCAAGTCGAGCCTGGTGATGTTCACCTCTGAAAAGGACATCATCAACGCTGCCTCGGCGAAGACCGGCATCAATGTCATCACGGTGCCCGACATCCGCTGGGAGCGCCGCGACATCAAGAGCGTGGCCCTGCTGGCGCAGGTCTTGGCAAAGCAGGCGGCGGCCGAAGCCGGCGCGGGCGAGGCCTGGATGCTGGAGGACGGATACGTCACCGAGGGCGGCTCGTCCTCGGCGTTCATCCTTACCAAGGACGACGTCATCGTCACCCGCAAGAACTCCAACGCGATCCTGCCGGGTTGCACCCGCAAGGCCGTGGTGGCGCTCGCCGAAGAGCGCCAACTCCGCGTCGAGGAGCGCTCCTTCACGGTCGCCGAGGCGCTGGCCGCCAAGGAGGCCTTTGCGACCTCGGCCTCGCTGTTCGTCCAGCCTGTGGTCGCCATCGACGGCAAGAAGGTCGGCGACGGCAAGCCCGGCCCGATGGCAACGCGCCTGCGCGAGATCTACGTGGAGTTCGCCAAGGCGACGGCGGTCTGATTTGTCATTGCCGGGCCTGACCCGGCAATCCATCGAGAGTCAGAGGTTCTTTTGGACGGATGCGCGGGTCGAGCCCGCGCATGACAAATCCGTATTTGCGTCAATGTCGCGCCTCACGCCACCGACGCCTTCACCTTCACCGGATGCACCGCGCGGAACGCGATCGCGATCCTGTTCCAGGCGTTGATGGCGCCGATCAGCATGGTCAGGTTCACCGTCTCCGCATCGGAGAACTGCGCGCGAACCTGCTCATAGACATCGTCGGGCGCGTGCGTCTGCGAAATCAACGTCACCGATTCCGTCCAGGCCAGCGCGGCGCGCTCGCGGTCGGAATAGAGCGGGGATTCGCGCCAGGCGTTCAGCAGATAGATGCGCTGCTCGGTCTCGCCGCGTTTGCGCGCGTCTTCGGTGTGCATGTTGATGCAGAAAGCGCAGCCGTTGATCTGCGAGGCCCGGATCTTGACCAGCTCGATCAGCGATTTCTCGAGCCCTGTCGACTGGATCTGCTCCTCCAGCGCCATCAATGCCTTCATCGTATCAGGGGCGGCCTGGTAGAAATTCATGCGGGGCTTCATGGTCGTTCTCCTTGCTTCCTACGGTTGATGTCAGTGGGCGCCGCCGGTCGAGGTCTGGCCCGGCTTCTTCAAAAGGAACACGGCCACCAACGCCACGATCAGGGCCATGCCGAGCAGGTAAAAGGTGTCGCTGAAAGCGAAGATATAGGCCTGCTTCTGCACGGTATGGCCGATCGCGACATAGGCACGACGCGCTGCGTCTGCGCGGTCGAGGATGCCGTGATTGACGAAATACTGCGTCAATTGCTCAAGCCGCGTGCGGGTAGCCTGCTCGAACACCGAGACCGACTGCATCATCACGTTGGAGTGATACTGCTCGCGCTTTGTCAGTACCGTCTGAAGCATTGCGATGCCGACAGCGCCGCCGAGATTGCGCATCATGTTGAACAGGCCGGAGGCTGAGCCCGCGTTCTCCGGCTCTATGCCCGCGGTTGCGACCGCCGACAGCGGCGCCATCACCAGCGCCTGGCCGATCGCGCGGACGACGTTGGGCCACAGCAGCTGGTCGGCTGCATAATCGTTGGTCATATAGATGTTCATGAAGTTCGAGGCCGCGAACAGCACGAAGCCGACGCCGATGATGATCCGCGCATCGAGTTTCTGCATCAGCCGCGGCACCAGCGGGATCAGCACCAGTTGCGGCAATCCGGTCCAGGCCAGCACCATGCCGATCTGCTCGGCATTGTAGCCCTGGATGCGTGCCAGATATTGCGGCAGGATGAACACGGAGCCGTACAGCGCGATGCCGAGCAGGAAGTTCGCGAGCATGCCGAAGCCGAAATTGCGGCGGACCAGCAGGCGCAGATTGAGCAGCGGCTTCCTCACCGTCAGCTCGATGATCAGGAAGGCGGTCAGTGCGATGGCCGCGATCACGGAGAGTTTGACGATGAAGGGCGAGCCGAACCAGTCGTCCTTGTTGCCTTCCTCCAGAACGGTCTGCAGCGCCGACAGCCCGATCGCCATGGTGACGATGCCGGCCCAGTCGCCCTCGCGCAGGAGCGACAGCTTCATCGGCTTGGCGTCGAGCGCGTACCAGAGCATGCCAACCATGATCGCGCCGGGAACGAGGTTGACGTAGAAGATGTACTCCCAGCCGAAATTCTCGGTGAGATAGCCGCCGATGGTCGGGCCGATCGCGGGCGCGAACGTCGCCGACAGTGCGAACAATGCCAGGCCCACCGGCTGCTTGGTGCGCGGTAGAAGCGTGATGATCAGCGTGAACGCCATCGGGATCAGCACGCCACCGGTAAAACCTTGCACGGCGCGCAGCACGATCATCTGCGATAGATCCTGAGCGAGGGCGCAGGCCGCTGAAAGAACCAGAAACAGGATCGCGTTGGTGAGGAGATAGATGCGGATCGAGAACACCTGCGCCAGCCAGCCGGAGAGCGGGATCACCACGATCTCGGCGACCAGATAGGAGGTCGAGATCCAGCCGCCGTCGTCGATGCCGGCGCCGATCGCGCCCTGGATGTCGGCGAGCGAAGCGTTGACGATCTGGATGTTCAGCACCGCCATGAAGGCGCCGAGCGTGGCGCCGATGACCGCGATCCAGGTCTTTGCGGACACCGCCGGTGCGGCGGGTGCAGCGGAGGCAGACAGCTCCCTGGCGGCGTTGACGGTCGGTTGCAGCGTGCTCATGGGTTCAGCCGCCATTCGCGCGAGAGGTGGTGTCGGCAAAGTGCTTGGCCGTTTCGCGCTCGGCCAGCACCGCCTGCTTGGTGTCGACGGTCGGCACCGCGGACATGCCGGGGCGCAGCAGCCCGGTGAGGCTGCGGTCGTCGAGCACGATCTTCACGGGAACGCGCTGCACGATCTTGGTGAAATTGCCGGTGGCGTTGTCCGGCGGCAGCAGCGCGAATTCGAGCCCGCTCGCCGGCGACAGACTGTCGACATGGCCGCGCAGGGTCTTGCTACGGAAGCTGTCGACCTGCAGCTCGACCGGCTGTCCCGGCCGCACATGCGTGAGCTGGGTTTCCTTGAAGTTCGCAACGACATAAACCGCATCGAGCGGCACGACTGCCATCAATTGTGTGCCGGCTTGCACGTACTGGCCGACCCGCAAGCTCCGGGCACCGACCGTGCCTTCGACCGGTGCGGTGATCTCGGTATAGGACAGGTTCAGCGCCGCCTGCTGCGCTACCGCGCGGGTCCGTTCGAGCTGGGCCGTGGCCTGGGCGCGCTGGGTGGTGAGCACGTCGATCTTGCGCTGCGCGGCCAGCAGGCCGAATTTCGCGTGCTGCAATTGCGCGCTGCTGGCGCGCAGCGCCGCGTCGGTCTGCTGCGCGCGCTGGATCGTGCCGGAGCCCGACTTCATCAGCTCGTCGGAGCGTGCGCGCTCTTCCTGCGCGAATTTCAGATTGGCGTCCGCGGCAGCGACGTCGGCCGTGCCTTGCTCGATGATCGGCTGCTGCAGTTCGAGCTGGGCATCGATGTTGCGCACCGAGGCTTCGGCGGCGGCGACGTCGGCTCTCGCCTGGTCGAGCGCCGCCTTGAAGTCGCGGTCGTCGATTTTTGCGAGGAGCTGGCCCGCTCTGACCTTCTCGTTGTCGCCGACCAGCACCTTCGCGATATAGCCGGAGACCTTCGGCGCGATGATCGTGGAGTCGGCCTTCACATAGGCATCGTCGGTTGTCTCGAGGTAGCGGCCGTTGGTCCAATAGTCGTGCCCGTAATAGACAATGGCTACCGTGCCCGCGAGCAGCGCGAGCACTAGCGCCACGCGCCGGGTGCGGTTCCGGGCCGGAACAGCCGCTTTGGCGTAATCTCGCGTGATTTCAGTGCCTTGCTGGAAGGTCTCGGTGCGGGGCATCTCAGACATTACGGTCTCCTCTCGCTCGCTGAGAGTATCGGTCTTGCCGCCTCGCGAGATAATTGGCTAAATTCCGGAAGGATTATCCCTTGAGAGTGGATAATCTGAGCGGGCGCCTGGTTCGTGATGTCTACCGAGTCAGGCTCGCGACTGCGCCAGCGCAATTGCCGTCTCTGACGCGCGATTGCTGCTGAGGCGTACATCCCAGCGCAAGGGAAGCCATGGACCGATTGACCAGCCTCGAAGTCTTCAGCCGGGTGGTAGAGACTGGCGGGTTCTCCGCAGCCGCCCGCAAGCTCAACATGTCGACCACCATGGTGAGCAACCACGTGCAGGCGCTGGAGGACCGGCTCGGCGTGAGGCTGCTTCACCGCACCACACGCAAGGTCAATCTGACGGAGATCGGCAAGGCCTATTACGACCGCTGCGTCCAAATCCTCGCCGACATCGAGCAGGCCGACGATATCGCGGGCGAATTGCAGTCGGTGCCGCGCGGCACGCTGCGCATTCACGTCGCTACCCATATGGTGCCGTTCGTGGCTCCGGTCGTCGCAAAGCTCCTGGCCTATCCGGAACTCAAGATCGATCTGCGCATGGGTGAGGCGGATGTCGATCTCATCGAGGAAGGCTACGATGTTGCCTTGCGCATGACCCCGCCGCCGGATTCGAGCCTGATCGTGCGCAGTCTCGCCACCTGGCGGCACGTGCTGTGCTGCTCCCACGATTACATCGAGACGCATGGCCGGGTGCAGAAGCTCGACGAGCTCGCCGCGCATAATTGCGGTCGTCATCTCAATTACCCGTTTGGCGATGAATGGCGTTTCCTCGACCGCAAGGGCGTGCCGGCTTCCGTGCGCATCTCCGGCAGCTTCGTCACCAACAGCGGGGAAGCGCTGCGGAAGGTCGCGCTGGAGGGCGCCGCCGTCTGCCTGATGGCCGGATTTCTCATTCAGGACGACCTCGAAGCTGGCCGCCTCGTGCGCCTCCTGCCGGAATACCGTACGGTGGAGCTGTCCATGAACGCGGTCTATCCGCACCGGCATCATCTGTCGGCGAAGGTCCGGACCTTCATCGACATGCTCGTGCACCACAGTGCCGAGCAGCAGAAGCTCATCAATCCGTATTCATGAAGCCTCTCGCCGGCGACGCCATGTCGCTCGCAAAGCGAGTTGACATCGCCGCGATATCTGGAACAATACAACCTCAGATATGAGTGATTTACTCTGGACCGAATTGGCTCGGCCCGATCCTGTTTTGCGATGTGACGTTTCGTTCAGGCCGGCTTTCGGCTTCTGCTTCTCCAACTCTTACTTTGTTTGGCACATCGGCAGGCGGCAAGCCGATCGGTATCCGATGGCATGCAGAGCTTCGCAGGGGACGGGCGAGCGACATCTTGCGGTGAAGCTGGGCGGCTTGGCCGTATCTGAACCGGCAAGCGCTGAAGGAAGGCTTCGATGACCCCTGCCAGAACGGGATGGATTGCGATCTTGCTGCTTGGCGTCATGGCGGCGGGCATGCAGCCTTCTGTCGCCGCAGCCGACGATGCGTGGCCGGTCAAGAAAAGGCTGATCGGCGAAGACGGCGGCAAGTCCAAGGATGTCAGTGGCATCGCCTGCACGACCACAGATGGGTTTCCCCGGTCATGCCTCGTCATCGACGACAATCTCCAGGACGCCCAATTCATCAAACTGACCGACGGCAAGCTCGTTGCCGGCAGCTCGGTCAAATTGATCGACAACACCTTCAAGGACAAGGCACTCGAGCTCGATGGCGAGGGCGTCGCCTTCTCCAAAGGGTACTATTACGTCATCGGCTCCCACGGCCATCCCAGGGACAAGGACCACAAGCTTAATCCCAAGAAGCACGCCGCCAAGATTCGGGCGAAGATCGCCGCAAGCAGCCAGATCGTCCGGTTTCGCACCACGGGTGCAGATGGCGATGCGTCGGGCTTCGAGCGTACGGCGCAGCTGCGAGAGGTCATCGCGGCCGAACCCGTGCTTCGCGACTTCATGGATCGGCGGCTCGAGAATAACGGCCTGACCATCGAAGGCGTGGCGATCAAGGACGACCGGACGCTGCTCGCGGGATTCCGGGGCCCCGTGCTGAACGGCAAATGTGCCGTCGTTCTAGCGGTCGAGGTGACTTCGCTGTTCGGCAATGGAAAGAGCTTGGACCACCGCCTGTACCGGCTGTCGCTTGGCCAAGGCCGTGGCGTGCGCGATCTCGCGCCATTTGGGGATCGCATTCTCGTCCTGGCAGGTCCGGTTGCGGACGGACCCGGGTCCTATGCCGTCTACGCCTGGGACGGCGCATCAGAATCTGTCGAGCTGTTGAAGGATTTGCCGTTTGATGCCAAGCGAAAGCCGGAGGGGCTGCTGCCGCTGGACAAGACGTCAACCGGACTGCGTGTCCTGATCGTGTTCGACGGCGACAAGAAAGGTCGGCCCACCCCGATCGAAATATCGGAGTCGGGGCCGCGATCGTCATCCTGTCACGCCGGCTAGGCGTTTGGAGCCCGCGCCTCGTACCATTCCCTAAGAGGTCGGCGGCGGTAGCCGACCGAACACACCGTCGAGCGCCATGCCGATCGCGAGCAGGTGGCGGTCGCTGCCGGCGGGGCCGTCGAGTTCAAGCCCGATCGGCAATCGGCTGCTGGCGCCGAGCGCGATCGGGATCTGGATCCCGGGAATACCGGCATTGCTGCCGGGATCGGTGTTCTGGATGAAGAGCCCAAAGTTCTCGAGGCTGCTGGAGTCGGGATTGGAGGCAATCGCCACGCGCGGCGTGGTCGGAAACGCAATGGCGTCGAGCCGGTTGTCGGCAAAGGTCTTGGCGTAGAGTGCCTGCAACGCAGGTCGCGCGGTCTTGATCGCGGCGTCGTAGACCGGCTTGGCATCGACAAGCGTGCCGTCAGGGGCCGGCAGTTTGCGCGGGATGACCAGGCCGTCATAGGTGCCCTTCACATCGGCGCTGGCGATCTGCGCCGCGACTGCCTCGATGGTGAGACCCGTGCCGGTGTGCTTGAGATAGGCGACCAGATCGTCATACGCCTCGTACAGCGCGACCGGAAAACTGACCTGGCCGTTGAGTTCGGCCAGTTGCGGCATCTCGATCTCGACCACCGTGACGCCTTGGGCCCTGACTTTCGCGACGGCGCCTTGGAACGCAGCTTCGGTATCCGCATCGAGGTTGACCAGCATCGATCTGGCGATACCGACGCGGACCTGGCTCAAATCGGCCGGCGCGATCGCGTCGCCACCCGCGATCACGCGATCGAGCAATGCGACATCGGCCATGGTCGCAGCCATCGGGCCCGCGGTGTCGCGGGTGTGCGAAATCGGCGCGATGCCCTCTTGCGGATAGCGCCCGACGGTCGGGCGCAGCGAAGCGCATCCGTTCAGCGCGCCCGGCACCCGGACCGATCCGCCGGTATCGGTGCCGAGCCCGCCCGCGACGATGCGTGCGCCGATCGCAGAGCCCGTGCCCGACGAGGAGCCGCCCGCGATCAGGGCGCGGTCATAGGCGTTGCGCACGCCGAACTCGGCGCCGGTCTTGAACGCCGTGTTGTAGCCGGAGATGCCGAAGGCCAGCTCGTGCATGCTGGTCTTGCCGATGATGATAGCGCCCGCGGCGCGCAGCCTTGCCACGACCGGGGCATCGGCTTTTGGAACGTAGTCCTTGAGCGCGGGCGTGCCAGCGCTGCAAGGCAGTCCCGCGACCTCGATGTTGTCCTTGATCACGATGGGCACCCCGCCGAGCGGCTTGTCCTTGTCGCTTGTGGCGTCGAATGCCGCGGCGGCCTTCAGGGCGCCGGCCTCGTCCAGCGTGACGAAGGCATTGAGATCGGCGTTGGCCTTGGCGCGGGCGAGCGCCTGCGTCGTCAGCGCGGTGCTCGTGACTGTCCCTGCCTGAAGGTCCGCGGCGGCCTGGCTCAGGGTCAACTGGTCGAAATCCATGATGCATCACCCGATTGACGGGGCCATCAGCGCGCCCCTCCGGCTTGGAGGCTGAGGCCTCGGCGGCCCGGCGTCAACCGGCGGCGCGCATCTTTGCCGGCGTTGGCGTGCGGAGCTGACCGAACAGCCGCTCGACCTCTGTCTTCACCGTCCCGACCGCGCTGTCCTTGACCGGACCGTAGCCGCGGATCTCCATCGGTGCCTTTGCAATTGCGATGAGATCAGGAAGACGCGCCGGATCGAGCTCGCCCAGCATCCGCTCGATCACGCCTTCGTACCACGCGATCAGTTCGCGCTCGACGCGCCGTTCCCGGGTGTAGCCGAACGGATCGAACGGCGTTCCGCGCAGCCCCTTCAGGCGCGCCAGCAGGGCGAGAGGGGTCTGGATCCATTGACCGAACGCGCGCTTGCGCGGGCGTCCACGTGCGTCGCGCGGTGACGGCAGGAACGGCGGAGCGAGGTGATACCAGATCTTGAAGCCGTCCTCGAACTCGCGTTTCAGCTCGTCGAGGAATCCGCTTTGCATGTGCAGGCGCGCTACCTCGTACTCGTCCTTGTACGCCATCAGCTTGAACAGGGCGCGCGCGACCGCCTCGGTCAGAGCCTCGCTGTTCAGGGCAGCCTCGGCACTGCGGACCCTTGCGATTGTCCGTCGGTAGCGTGCCGCATAGGCGCTGTCCTGATAGGCAGTGAGAAAGTCGACGCGACGGTCGATGATCTCATCGAGCGTCTCGGTTGCAAGCGCGTTGCGCGCCTTCGGCAGGAAGTCCGGATCGGACGCCGCGATCCGGCCCCATGCGAAGGCCTGCTTGTTGCGCTCGACCGCGACGGCGTTGAGCTCGATCGCGCGCAGCAGCGCCGCAAGCGAGATCGGAACAAGCCCGCTCTGCCAGGCAAAGCCGAGCATGATGATATTGGCATAGACGGCATCGCCGAGCAGCCGTTCGGCCAGCGCGTTGGCATTGATCGTGCCGAGATTGTCTTCACCGACGACCCAGCCGATTGCGCGCAGGCGGGCAGGGGAGGCGAGATCGGCATCGCGGAAGCGGACGACGTCGCCGGTCGGCATCTCCGCGGTGTTGACCACGGCGCGCGTGCCGCGGCGATAGGTGCCGGACGCCTTTGGCGAAGAGCTGACGACGAGGTCGCAACCGATCAGCGCATCGGCCGCGCCCTGGTCGATGCGCACTTGGTGCAGCGCCTCGGGACTTGGTGCGAGCCGGATATAGCTCAGCACCGGCCCGAACTTCTGTGCAAAGCCGGTGAAATCCAGCACCGAGACGCCGCGACGTTCGAGATGTGCGGCCATGCCGATCAACGCGCCGACCGTGATCACGCCGGTGCCGCCGACCCCGGTCACGAGCAGGTCGTAGGGGCGGTCGAGCGTTGCGGTCGCGGGCAGGGGAAGCGTGGCGGCGTGGCCGACCGCGTCGATCCCGCTCGCGCTCTTCTTCCGGCGCGTCGCGCCCTCGACGGTGACGAAGCTTGGGCAGAAGCCATTGAGGCAGGAAAAATCCTTGTTGCAGGACGACAGGTTGATCTGGCGCTTGCGGCCGAACGGCGTCTCCTTCGGCTCGACGCTGAGGCAGTTGGATTCCACCGAGCAGTCGCCGCAGCCCTCGCAGACGAGATCGTTGATCATGGCGAATCGCTTGGGATCGGCCATCTGTCCGCGCTTGCGCCGGCGCCGCTTCTCCGTGGCGCAGGTCTGCTGATAGATCAGGACCGAGACGCCGGGAATGTTGCGCAGCTCGCGCTGCACGGCATCCATGTCCTCGCGCGGATGGATGGTGACGCCATCAGGCAGGTCGGCAGGCGCGAACTGCGCGGGATCATCCGACACCAGCGCGATGCGCGCCACACCTTCGGCGCGAACGCTGTGCGCGATGGCGTGGACGCTGACCGGGCCGTCGACCGGCTGACCGCCCGTCATCGCCACCGCATCGTTGAACAGGATCTTGTAAGTGATGTTGGCCTTGGCGGCGATCGCCTGCCGGATCGCCATCGAGCCGGAATGATAGTAGGTGCCTTCGCCGAGGTTCTGGAAAATGTGCTTGTGCCCGGTGAATCGCGACGAAGCCGCCCAGTTCACGCCTTCGCCGCCCATCTGGATCAGCGACGAGGTCTCCCGGTCCATCCAGCTCGCCATGAAATGACAGCCGATGCCGGCCAGCGCCTTCGATCCCTCCGGCACCTTCGTCGACGTGTTGTGCGGGCAGCCCGAGCAGAAATAGGGCGTACGCGTTGCACCCGGGACGTTGATGCTGCGTGCCGCCTCCGGCATCAGGGCGGCGGCGCGTGCGGCAAGATTGAGGCCGGGGAACATCGGATCGAGCCGCCGCGCCAGCACGCCTGCCAGCGCGCGCGGCGACAGTTCCCCGATCCAGGAGATCAGCCTGGCCCCGGTTTCGTCATGCTTGCCCATCATGCGTTCGGGCTTGCTGCCGGGATAATCGTAGAAATATTCCTTGAACTGGCTCTCGATGATGCCGCGCTTCTCCTCGACCACCAAAATCTCGCGCTTGCCCTTCACGAAGGCCATGGCGTCGTGCAGCGCCAGCGGCCAGACCATGCCGACCTTGTAGATGTCGATGCCGATGCTGCGGCAGGCGGCTTCGTCGAGGCCCATCAGCCGTAGCGCCTCCATCAGATCGAGATGGGCCTTGCCCGTGGTGACGATGCCGTAGGTCGCATCCTTGATGTCGTAGATGTGGCGATCGATCGGATTGGCCTTGGCGAAGGCGTAGACCGCGTGCTTCTTCGCCTCCAGCCGCTCCTCGATCTGTGGGCCCGGCAAATCGGGCCAGCGGTAGTGCAGGCCGCCGGGCGGCGGCGCGAAGTCGGGCGTGCGGAAGCTTCGCGGCGGGCGGAGCGCGACGGAGGCGCCGGACTCGACGATCTCCGAAATCGCCTTGAAGCCGACCCACATGCCGGAGAAGCGGCTCAGCGCATAGCCATATTCGCCGAACTCGAGATATTCGCTGACGCTGGCTGGATGCAGCGTCGGCATGAACCAGCTCATGAAGGCGACGTCGGACTGGTGCGGCATCGAGGAGGAGACGCAGCCATGGTCGTCGCCGGCCACCACCAGTACGCCGCCATGCGGCGAGGAGCCGTAGGCGTTGCCGTGCTTGAGCGCGTCGCCGGAGCGATCGACGCCGGGGCCCTTGCCGTACCAGAGCCCGAACACGCCATCGACCTCGCGATCTCCTTGGGTCTCGACCTGTTGCGAGCCCAGCACCGCGGTGGCCGCGAGGTCCTCGTTGACGGCGGGGAGGAATTCGATGCGGTCTTGCTTCAGTCGTTCCTGGATACGCCAGAGCTCGAGATCGACGCCGCCGAGCGGCGAGCCGCGATAGCCGGAGATGAAACCGGCGGTGTTGAGGCCGCTCACGCGGTCGCGCCTCGCCTGATCGAGCGCGATACGGACGATGGCCTGCGTGCCCGTCAGGAAGACGCGGCCCTCCTCGCGATCGTAGCGATCCGAGAGCTCGTAAGCATCAAGTGAGGGAATGGCGTCCATGACGGACCTCGCGCGGCATCCTGCCCAATGGTGAGAGGTTATGCCTGGGGCGCTGGTAGGTCTTACCTATTTATCCGTCTGACGATGCATATCCGGTAGGATTTTGCATGAAGAGGTAAATTTTGGTAGATTCTGGCAAAAATGCGAGGTTCCCATGATCGAAGACCAGGACACCCGGATTCTCGCCTGCCTCCAGAAGGACGGCCGCGCCACCAACCAGCAACTCGCGGACGAAGTCGGCATGTCCACCTCGGCCTGCTGGCGCCGGGTGCGCGCGCTGGAGGAGGCCGGGGTCATCCAGGGTTATGCGGCGCTGGTCGCGCGCGAGCAGGCGGGCTTTGCGATGTCCGCGATTCTCCACGTCTCGCTGGAGCGGCACGATGCCAAATTCGTCGACGAGTTCGTGACGCGAGTGACCAAACGACGCGAAGTGCTGGAGTGCTTCGCCACCACGGGCGATGCCGATTATCATCTGCGCGTCGTCGTGCAGGACATGGTCGCGTATAACCGCTTCCTGGACGAGTTCATGTTTCGCATCCCCGGCATCCGCTATGTCCGCAGCAACGTGGTGCTGAAGGAGATCAAGACCGGCGTGGCGCTGCCGTTTTGAAGGAGCCTTCGTAGGATGGGTAGAGCGATAGCGAAACACATCGAGGTCTATCCGGGCCGACTGCAGATGATGGGTTTCGCTCCGCTCTACCCATCCTACGAGAGCTATGGCTGCTCCCGCACAAACCTGTTCCGCAACGTCCCGATGCCGCTGATATCGATCTCCACGACATCGCCGTGCCTGATATCCGGCGAGGCACCGTCGGTGCCCATCCAGATCACATCGCCGGGCCATAGCGTGAAATACCTGGTCAGCTCGACCAGGAACGGCACCACGCCGAAGATCATGTCGTTCGTGCGGAAGCGGTTGGTCTCCTTGCCGTTGACCCGGACGATCGTTTCCATCGTGTCGAGATCGGCCTCGGTCTCGATCCACGGTCCCATCGGCTTGAACGTGTCGGCGTTCTTCGAACGCCACAGGCCGCGGTCGGCCTTCTGCCAGCTGCGTTCGCTGACGTCGTTGCCGATGGTGTAGCCGAACACGCAATCCATCGCGTTGGCTTCAGTGAGGTGCTTCACTTTCTTGCCGATGACGACGACGAGCTCGCCCTCATAGTGGATCTTCTCCGTCGCAAAGGACGGGATCACCACGTCCTCGTCATGCGCGATCAGCGCGTTTTGGGCGCGATAGCCGATCTCGGGACGGTCAGGCACGGCCGGCACGGTGCCGGCCTTGTCGGCGGCCTCCTTCAGGTGCTTGAGGTAATTCAGGCCGACGCAGTAGAAGGTGCGGGGGATCAGCGGCAGCTCGATCTTCACCTGCGCTAGCGGGTGCGTGCGCGAGCTGCGCTGCCATTCACTGAAGGGATCGCCGTCGACTGCGATCACACGGTCGCCTTCGACGATCCCCCACGACGTCTTGCCCGCGGTGGTGAATTTCAGCCAGCGCATAATTTGTCCTCGTCGTTATTCCGCGGCATCGCGCGGCTGTACCTTCCAGGCGCCCGCCGCCGGTCGCCTGAGCCCGAGATTTTCGCGAAGCGTCTTGCCGCGATAGTCCTTCTGAAACAGGCCGCGTCGCTGCAGCTCCGGCACGACATGCTGGACGAAATCGGCATAGGAGCCGGGCACGTAGGTTGCGGCGATGACGAAACCGTCGCAGCCGCGCTCGACGAACATTTCTTCGAACTTGTCGGCGATCTCCTTGGGGCCGCCGACCATCGCGTCCTGCACCTGGCCGCGGCCGGAGAAGGTGACGAAGTCGCGCGCGCTCGGGTTGCTCTTGCCTGAGGCCTTCAGCACGCCGTCGCGGATGCCCAGAATGCCCTGCATGCTCTTCAGCTCGTCCGTGGTCAGCGGCTCGTCGAGGTCCTTGGAGGCGAAATCGTAGTTGAGGGCTTCGGCGAGCAGCGATAGCGCGTCGATCTGCAGCGGCAGCTTGTTGATCAGCGCCATCCTGTCCTCCGCCTCCGCCTTGGTGGCGGCGCAGACCGGCGTCGTCAGATTGCAGAGGAACATCTGGTCGGGATCGCGGCCGGCCTTGGCGGCCTCGTTGCGCACGGCGGCGTAGCCTTCCTTGGCGGCAGTGAGATTGCGCGCGGCCGTGAAGATCACTTCGCCCCAGCGGCCGGCGAAGCGCTGGCCGCGGCCGGAGGCGCCGGCCTGGATGATGACCGGATGGCCCTGTTGCGAGCGCGGCACGGTGAACGGTCCGCGCGACTTGAAGGCCGGCCCCTTGTGATCGAGCCGCTTCACCTTGGTTGGATCGGCAAAGCGACCGCTCTTCTTGTCGATGATGAGCGCGCCGTCCTCCCAGGTGTCCCAATGGCCGAGCACGACCTCCATGAACTCGTCGGCCTTGTCGTAGCGGGAATCATGTTCGGGATGGGAGTCGCGCCCCATGTTGAGGGCTTCGCCGTCGTTGAGCGAGGTGACGACGTTCCAGCCCGCGCGCCCGCCGGACATCAGATCGAGCGTCGCGAACCGGCGCGCGACGTCGAATGGTTCGTAATAGGTGGTCGAGCAGGTCGCGCCCAAGCCGAGCTTCTCGGTGACCATGCCCATCGTGGTCAGCACGATCAACGGATCCATCTTCACGCAGCGGATGCCGTATTCGACGGTGTGGGCGTGGTCGTTGCCATAGCGGTCCGGCATCGCCAGGCGATCGTCGAAGAAGGCCATGTGGAACTTGCCGGCTTCGAGAATTTTGGCGATCGCCTGATAATAGTCCGCCGACATGGAATCGTCGCGCGAGTCCGGATGCCGCCAGGAGCTCGGCAAATTGGTGCAGTTCTGCGCCTGGAGGAAGCCGACCAGGACCATCTGTCTCGTCATGCTGCTGTTCTCCTGATGCCGTCAGCCCAGATCGAGCACGGTGTCGAGCCGGTATTCCCTCGCCAGCGCGCGCAGTTTCTCCCACGTGGCATCCTCGATCTCGATGCCGTCGCGCAGGCGCTGCTGCTCGCGCAGGCCCTCGATCTCGCCGGGATAGTAGACGCCCTTGCTGCCCTCGGACGGCGGCGTCGATTTGAGATAGTGCGCGAACTCCGCGACCTCGCACTTGAAGTCCGCTAGCTGCCGGAACGCGGCGACGTTGAACACCGCCATGAAGCAGCCGTCATTGTGCCGCCCCGTCGGCTCGACGCCGAAACCGAGCCCGGTGAGCAGGCCGCACAGCACTTCGACCATGGCGGCGAGGCCGCTGCCCTTGTAGCCCTCGGTGCCGCCGAGCGGCAGCAGCGCGCCGCCTTTGCGGTATTGCGTGGGATCGGTGGTGTGCCGTCCCTCGGCGTCGATGATCCATCCCGTCGGAATCTCCTCGCCGCGTGCGACCGCGAGCTGGATCTTGCCGGCCGCGACCGCCGAGGTCGCCATGTCCAGATAGAACGGCGTATCGAGATCGGACGGCACCGCGATCGAGATCGGGTTGGTGCCGAGCCGCGCCTCCTTGCCCCCGAACGGCGCCACGTGCTTCGGCGAGCGGCCCGAATCCGCCGTCGCGATCCCGATCATGCCCTCGCGCATCGCCATCAAGGGATAGGCGGCGAGGCGGCCGACATGGCTCTGCCGGAATACGGTGCACGCCGCGACATTCGCCGTCTTGGCTTTCTCGATCGTCAGCGCCATCGCCTTGGCGTTGACGTGGAAACCAAAACCCCAATGACCGTCGATCACGGTCGTGGTCGGCGTTTCCTGGACGATGGTCCATTTGGCGCCGGGCACGATGTGGCCGGCCTTGATGCGGTCGACATAGGTGGGAACGGCGATCACACCGTGGGAGTCGTGGCCGGCGAGGTTGGCGTTGACGCAGCCCTTTGCGACGGCGTCGGCCTCTTCCTCGGAGGCTCCGGCGGCGCGGAGCAAGGCGGCGCTGATGCGCGTGAGGCGATCGGCCTTGACGATCGGCATGGCGTTCCCCGAGCTTCGTGCCCTTGTCGGGCGCTGATTGTTGAAGTCATCGTCTCAAAGCGCAGCGGCGATATCAATCTCCCGTAAACCAATACAGGGCTGCAAAATCGTAAAGAGAACCCGCCCTTGACGAGGATTCGTCCCGCGCGGCGGTATTTCCGTCAGGTTTGCCGCAGGTCGTTCGTAGCTCGTTCACTTTGATCGCTGGTTTGCAGCGCGCAATAACGACCACTTAGGCGATGGTCGTTCATAAAGTCACCCGGGAGAAACTGGCAGAATGCCCGGGAGCTGAGATCGTGTCGACGACACTCGCGCGCACATTTGCGGCGTTGAGCGCCATCAACGAAGCGATTCTCTATGCGAAATCGCCGGACGAGCTGTACCAGAAGGTCTGCGACGCCGGGTTTTCGAGCGGAGATTTTTTGGCGGTCGCCGTGTTCCTGGTGGGACCGGATGGCAGCCGCTTGCGTTTCGTGGCCGGCTGCGGCGACGACATCCCGCGACTCCGCTCGCTCGTCATCACGACAGAAGCCGGTACACCCGAAGGCTCCGGTGTCGGTGGCGAGGCGTTTCGCGAACAGAAGCTGTGCATCAGCAACGATTATCTGAACGATCCGCGTTCGCTGGCGTGGCGCGCGGGTGCGGCTTCGGCCGCCATCGGCGCGGCTGCGGCGTTGCCGCTGCTCTGCAACGGCAAGAGCGTCGGCGTGCTCTACGTGACCCGCCGCGAAGCCGGCTCGCTGAACGAGCAGATGGTGTCGCTGTTCGAGCGCATGTCGGCCAACATTTCCTATGCGCTCGAGAATTTCGAGCGAGAGGGAGCGCGTCGGGAGAGCGAAGCGGCGATGCGGCGGCTCAATCGCATGTTCGGGGCGCTGAGCGCGACCAACGAGGCGATCCTCAAGGCCAATACCGAACTGGACCTCTATCAGCGGGTCTGCGACGCAGCAGTGCATGGTGGAAAATCGCTGGCGACTTTCGTGCTGCTGCGCGAGGAAAACTCGCACTGGCTGACACCGGTGGCCGCGACCGGACAGAATCTCGACCTGATCCGGCAGGCGCGCTACTCAATCGACCCTGAGAATCCTCACGGTCGTGGCATCTCCGGCCAGGTCTTCCGGACGCAGAAGGCGATGGTCGAAGACGACCTTGTCGGTCGCACCAAGGGAACCACCTGGGAGCGGGCCAATATCAATGCCGGGGCGGTCGCCTGCGTCGCGGCGCCGCTGATCAAGCGCGGAATCAGCGTCGGCGTGATGTTCTTCTTCGTGAGCAAGTCCTGGGCGAAGGACGAGGGCATCGTCGCGCTGTTGCTGCGCATGACCGAGAACGTGTGCTTTGCGCTCCAGAACTTCGACCGCGACGAGGAAAAGGCTGAGATCGCGCGCGAGGAGGAGCGGCTGGCGCGCATGTACGCCGCGCTGAGCGCCACCAATGAAGCGATCATCCGGGCGACGTCGCGGGCCGAGCTGTTCGATCTCGTCTGCGAAGCGTCGGTGCAAGGCGGCAAGTTCGGCTCGGCTACGATCGCGCTCGCTGAGCCTTCCTCCGAGCTGCTGCGCGTCGTCGCCTCCGCGGGACCGAATTCCGATGAGGTGCGCAGTCTGAAATTTGCGACGACGGACAAGGTGCCGGAAGGGCGAGGCCTGACCGGTACGTGCTTCCGCACCGGCAAGCCGTGCCTGACCAACGACCTGCTGGCCGACGACCGCCTCAAGCCGTGGTACGACAGCGCGCGCCGCACCGGCGTCAAATCCTCCGCGGCGCTGCCGTTGCTCAACGGTGATCGCACTGAGGGCGTGTTCCTGTTCAATTCCCTGGAGATCGGCACGTTCACGCCCGAGCTGGTCGAGCTGCTGGAACGTCTTGCGCGCAACGTGTCATTCGCGATCGCAAATCTCGACCGCGCTGAGGAGAAGGCCAAGGCCGACAAGCAGCGAAACCGGCTGAGCGGCATGTTCGAGGCGTTGAGCGCCACCAACGAAGCCATCATGCGTGCCGAGACCCGCGAGGAGCTGTTCGACGTCGCATGTCAGGCAGCCGTGCTGGGCGACGTGTTCGCCTCGGCGACGATTGGAATCATCGACGAGGCATCCGAGCTGGTCCGGGTCGTCGCCGTGAAGGGGCGGCTCCAGGAGCGGATGGTCGGACGCACCTGCGTGATCTCCCCGGATCATCCCGAAGGCCAGGGAATCATCGGAATTTCGCTGCGGACGTGCCGGCCGAGCGTCATCAACGACTACATGCACGATCCGCGATCGGCGCACTGGCGCTCCAAGGCCGTCGAGGACGGGACCCGCGCGGCTGCGAGCTTCCCGCTGCTGCGCGACGGCCGGAAGCCGATCGGCATCCTGCTCTTCCTCGCTCCGGAGGAGGACACATTCACGCCCGATCTGGTCGAGCTGCTGGCCCGTCTTGCAGAAAACGTCTCGTTCGCACTCGACAATTTCGAGCGTGCCGAGGAGAAGGCCCGCACCGAGGCGCAGAAGGAGCGCCTGAGGCGCATGTTCGCGGCGCTGAGCGCGACCAACGAGGCGATCATGCGGGCGAAGTCGCGCGCCGAGCTGTTCGATCTCGTGTGTCTTGCGGCGTCGAACGGTGCCAAGTTCACCTCGACCACCATCGCGCTGGCAAGGGCCGACAGCGATCAGCTGGAAATCGTGGCGAGCGCCGGCCCCTCCGCCGACACCACGCGCAACGTCCGCCTCTCGATCGATCCGGAGCGGCCCGAAGGGCGCGGCATGAGCGGCACGGCGTTCCGCACGCGCCAGCCCTGCATCAGCAACGACTATCTCAACGACCAGCGCGTGAGCGCCTTCCACGCCGTCGTGCGCGGCGACGGCGCGCGCTCCGGCGCGGCATTTCCGCTGATCGTGCACGACCAGGCCGTCGGCGTCATGATCTACATGTCGACGGAGCCGGGGACTTTTACGACCGAGTTCGTCGAGCTGTTGCAGCGTCTTGCCGACAACGTGTCCTTTGCGATGGAGAATTTCGATCGCGCCGACGCCAAGAACGAGGCGGACGAGCGGATCGAGTACCTCGCCTCGCATGACAGCCTGACGGACCTTCCGAACCGCGAGACCTTCAACGGGCTCTTGCGCGAGGCGATCGCCACGGCGGAGCGACACGATCACCGTTTTGCGGTGCTGTTCATCGACCTCGACCGCTTCAAGGTCATCAACGATTCGCTCGGGCACGAGGCCGGCGACCTGCTGCTGCTCGAGGTCGCCAATCGCTTGCGCGGGGCGCTGCGGGCAAGCGACGTGGTGGCGCGCCTCGGCGGCGACGAGTTCGTGGTGATCCTCGACCAGTGCGGCGAGATCGACGATGTCCAGCACATCGCGACCGACCTTTTGACCGCGCTCGCCCAGCCCATGGAGCTCGCCGGGCACGAGTGCCACACCACGGCGTCGATCGGCATCGCGATGTATCCGGCCAACGGTTCCGACGCGCAGACGCTGACCAAGAACGCCGACATGGCGATGTATCTCGCCAAGGAAGACGGCAAGAACGGCTATCGCTTCTTCTCCAAGGAAGTGAAGACGCAGTCGATCGAACGGCTGTCGCTGGAGAGCGCGCTGCGCCGGGCGCTGGAGCGCGGCCAGTTCTCGCTGAACTACCAGCCCAAGGTGGAGATGGAGACCGGCCAGATCACCGGCGTGGAAGCGCTGCTGCGCTGGACGCATCCCGACCTCGGCAGCGTCTCACCGGCGCAGTTCATTCCGCTCGCGGAAGAAACCGGGCTGATCGTGCCGATCGGCCGCTGGGTGCTCAACGAGGCCTGCTCGCAGGCCATGGCCTGGCAGCGTCGCGGCCTGCTGCCGCTGTCGATGGCGGTCAATCTGTCGCCGCGGCAGTTCGCCGACGAGCATTTGTTGCAGGACGTCGACGAGGCGCTCGCGGCCAGCGGCATGTCCCCCGTGCTGCTCCAGCTCGAGGTCACCGAGAGCATGATGATGCGCAACGTCGGACGTGCGCTCAAGGTGCTCGACGCCATCCAGAGCCGCGGCATTCGCCTTGCCATCGACGATTTCGGCACCGGCTATTCGTCTATGTCGCTGATGAAGCACTTCCCGATCGACACAATCAAGATCGACCGCTCCTTCGTGCGCGACCTGCCGCACGATTCGGAAGACCAGGCGATCGCGCAAGCGATCATCAGCATGGGCAAGGCGCTCGGCATGACCGTGGTCGCCGAAGGTGTCGAGAACGTCGAGCAGGAGGCGTTCCTGCGCGCCCATGGCTGCGACGAGATGCAAGGCTTCCTCATCGCCAAGCCGTTGCCGGCGCGGCAGATGGCCGAGCTGCTGCGGCCCATGGTTCTGCCCATCGCGCCGCCGCTCCAGCCGGAGCCGGACGTTGCAGTCACGGAAGCTGCGGCGTCACGCCTGAAACGCGCCGTCGTCTGATGGCTGCGGCTCGTTCACCTCTCCCGCAAGCGGGAGAGGTGCACAGCTCCAACGTGTCAACCAAATCTGTTTTACAGGCTCTAACGCGACTTAAGCGGATGCGCCTTCTGGTGCCAGGCCCAGGCGGTGCGGATGACCGTAGGCAAATCGGAGTGACGCGGCACGAAGTTCAGCACCTTCCGTGCCGCGGAGGGGTCAGCGACCAGATAAGTGGGATCGCCGGCGCGGCGCGGCCTGACGGTGTGCGGCACCTCGCGCCCGGTCTCCTGCCTGATGGCGTCGAGGATCTCGCGCACCGAGAAGCCGGCGCCGGTGCCGAGATTGAAGCTGCCGCCGGCATGTCCCTGTTCCAGCAGCTTGAGTGCCGCCACATGCGCTGCCGCCAGATCGGTGACGTGGATGTAGTCGCGGATCGCGGTTCCATCGGGCGTGTCGTAATCATCGCCGAACACCGCGAAATCGACATGGCCTTGCAGCGCCATCATGGCGCGGGGAATGAGATGGGTTTCGTTGTCGCGCAGTTCGCCGATGCCGCCTGAGGGATCGGCGCCGCTGGCGTTGAAATAACGCAGGCAGAACGCGCCGAAGCCGTAGGCTGAGCGGTAGTCAGCCAGCATCCGCTCGATCATCCATTTCGAAGCGCCGTAAGGATTGATCGGAGCGCAGGGAAAGTCCTCCGGCAGTTCCTTGGAATCGGCATTGCCGTAGACGGCGCCGGTGGAGGAGAACACGATGCGGTGACAGCCGGCATTGCGCATCGCCTGCAACAGCGACAGCGTTCCCTGCACATTGTTGACATAGTATTTCTGCGGATCCGTCATGGATTCGCCGACCAGGCTTGCCGCCGCGAAATGCATCACCGCCGTGATCTCGTGGTCGGCGAAGGCGCGCGCCAGCGCCGCGCCGTCGAGCAGGTCGCCGATGACCAGGGGGCCGGCAACGAAGCTGCGATGACCTGTCGAGAGATTGTCATAAACGACGGGCTGATAGCCGGCGGCAGTCAATGCGCGGCAGGCGTGCGAGCCAATGTAGCCCGCGCCTCCCGTGACGAGGACAGTCGGTCGATCGGTCATGTCGTCTGGTGCTCTTCTCTTAGCGGAGGGGTCGGTTGCGGCTGAAGAGAAGATAGAGCGCGCGGGGGTTGGTGGTCAAATAGCGCCAGAACAGCCGGCGCGGCTCAAGCAGGGTGCGCCAGGCCCATTCCAGCCCGATCTTCTGCATCCATTGCGGCGCGCGAGCGCGGCTCCCTGACAGGAAGTTGAACAGCCCGCCGGATGTCTTGATAACGCCAACATTGGTGAGATGCGGCGTGAATTCCTTCACGAATGCCTGCTCGTTGGGCACGCCGAGCGCGACCCACAGATAATCAGGCGCAAGCGCGTTGATCTCCTCGACCTTCGCGCGCAGCGCATCGCCTTTGAGATAGCCGTGGCTGTAGCCGACGATCTTCAGGTTCGGATACAGCTTCCGGACATTCTCGACGGCCGCGAGGTTTTCGTCCTCGCTGGCGCCGAACATGTAGAAGCTGCGGCCCGCTGCTTCCGCCTTGCGCGCGACGACGTGAAACAGGTCGGTGGTCGCGACGCGTTCGGGCAGCGGAAACCAGGATTGCAGCTTCGAGGCCGCCACCAGCGGCTGGCCGTCGGCATTGATCAGGTCGGCGGCGCGGAACAGGCGCTCGGTCTGCGGCTCGGTCGAGCAGCGCGCCAGCACCTCGCCATTGGCCGAGGTCAGGAACAACGGACGGCCGATGCGATGGTTGGGGTCGGTCGCCTCGATCATGAAGTCGGCGGTGGCTTCCAGGTCGATCGCGGCCATGCGCAGCCCGCCGACGGTGATCCGCGGCACTTCGGCAGTTGCTGCCCGTCCGTCGATGTTGACGCGGCGCTCAAGCATATTGTTTGCCTCGCTGGCGCGCTTCGACTGCAGGGGTGAGCTCGTCGAGCACGACGCCGACGAGCTTGCGCTCGGCGCGGCCGAGCGCGGTCAGGATCTCTTCCAGGCTGTCGTTGATGTCGAGGCTGGTCGGCAGCACCGCAACCAGCGCGTCCGTGTCGTCGAGCAGCTTGCGGCTGGCGGCGAGAAGCGGCATCGCCGGGCCGTCGAGGATCACGAGGTCATAGCCGCCCGCGGCGCGTGCCTGGGCGATCGCCTTGCGGATCGCATCAGTAGCCTTGCCGGCATCACCTTCGCCGGCCGGCAGCACCGAAATGCCGTTGACCGTCTTGATCTCGCGTGCAGCCTTGCTGCCGATCGAGAGCCAGCCGAGCCTGCTCGGCTCGCTCTTGCCGGGACGGCTGACCTTGTTGGAGAGCGCGTGCATCTGATGGTCGGCGTCGATCATCAGCACGCGGGCGCCATCGCGGGCCGCCGCGAGCGCGAAATTCAGCGCGCTTACGCTGCGCCCGGTGGTCTCGCCGCCGCCGACAAGCGCGATCACCGGCATCGCCTTGCCGCCGGCACGCCGCGCCACGGCGGCGCGCATGTCGCGCCAGGCGTTGAGCAGCTTC
>NZ_JXDL01000001.1:4090514-4100551 GCF_001590795.1 Bradyrhizobium sp. AT1 | reverse complement strand
CGGGCCGCAATGTCGGCCAGCCCAGCCGGGTGAGATCGACGCCGCCGCCGGTGGCAAGAATGGCGCCGAGCGTGTGGATGACGTCGGCCTCCTGGAGCCGCGCGATCAGCGGCTTCTCGATCAGGGGCTTTTCGATCATCGCCGGCTGCAGCGACGGCGCGGCAAGCTCGGGCAGAACCTGTGCAACTTCCGGCGCGCGCGGGGCCTGCTGCGGCTGTGCAACCCCAGGAGCCTGCGGTGGCTCCGGGGACCGCGACGCCTGCGGTGCCTGCGTGCGTTCACGGCGGGCAGGCGTCGGCGCAGCGGGTGCGGCCGCGCCGGCGAACAGCAGTTCGGCCGCGACGAACCAGCTCGAGGCCGCGAGCGCGCCGAAGATGAAGCCGATCATGGCGAACATGCTCATCGCCGGCGGGAACGAGCGCCGCTGCGGCACGGTCGCCTCGCCGATGATTCGGGCCGCCGAAGTGTTCAAGCTCTCCTGCTCTTCGGTCTCGCGGGAGCGCTTGAGGAAGGATTGGTAGACGTCGCGGCTGGCATCGGCCTCGCGCTCGAGCTCGCGCAGGCGCACGGCGGCCTGGCTGAGCTGGACGCTTTGCCGCTTCTGCGCTTCCAGCGCCCGGTTGAGCGAGGCCTCGAAGTCGCGGGCGCGCGTCAGATCGTTCTTGGCGGACTGGGCGAAGCGGTCGATCTCTTCGCTGATGGTGCGCTTGAGATCCTCGACCTGCTTCTCGGTCTGGCGCAGCGCCGGATGGCGCGGCCCGAGCTCGCCGGCCTGCTCGGCATATTTCTTGCGCGCATCGGCATATTGCGCGCGCAAATTCGCGATCGTCGGCGATTGCAGGGCTTCCGGAATCGCGCCGGCATCGGCGGCGGTCCGGCGGCTCGCCTCGATCTGGTCGAGCCGCGCCTGGGCATCCATCGTCGCGGCGCGCGCCGCGGAGAGCCGCTGGTTGCTGGCCGAGAGCTGCTGGTCGCTGATCAGCGCATCCTGGGTGCCGACGAAATTGTTCTGGGCCTTGTAGGTGGCGAGCGCGGTTTCGGCGTTGCGCAGCCGCTCGCGCAGCTCCTTGAGGCGGCTGGAGAGATCGTTGGTGGCGCGCCGGGCGGCGGAAGCCTGCGAATTGCGGGACTCCGCGAGGTAAGCGTTGGTCAGCGTGTTGGCGAGCATCGCCGCCTTCGCCGGATCGGTCGACCAGACCTCGATGTCGACGATGAAGCTCTTCTCGGTCTTGCGGATGGTGATGTGCCTGTTCAGCGCCTCGAGCGCGGCAAGCTGCACCTCGTTGTTGGCGGCCGCGGAGGGCGCACGAGGCTGCAGGCCGACCAGGCCGAGCAGCGACGACATCAGGCTTCGGCCGTCGCCGCCGCCGAATTCCGGATCCTTGTCGAGACCCGCCTGCTGGATCACCTTGAGCAGGACGCTGTTGGCGGTGATCAGGCGCGCCTGGCTCTCCACCACCATCGACATGCCGGAGACGTCCTGCGCGCGCGGCGTGAGCTCGCGGTCGACGAGCTGAAGCTCGCGTGGATCGACATAGAGCTGGGCGGTGGCGGTGTAGCGGGGCGTCAGACTCTTGCCGATCGTGACCGCGAGCGTTGCGCCGAGCAGCGCGGCCGCCGCAATCGCGATCTTGCGCCGCCAGAGCAGATTGGCGAGCTCCAGCACGTTGAAGCCGGCCGCAGTCTTCTGTTGCGCGGGCTCGGATCTCGCCCGATCGATCGGCTGGTTATAGTCAAGCATGATCCCCAGCTTTCATTCCAAATGCCGCAGGCTGAGGGGTTACTCTTCGCTCTACGCCATGCCCCCGGGATATAGGGGCGCAATCAACGCAACAGGGAAAATTAACCATACTCATTGAGGGACTATTCACCGAAATGGCAAACAAAGCGTTTAAGCGACTGCCACTGCGCGCTGCGTCCGCGTGATGCCGGCTATGCGGCTCCCTGGAGATTAACGGTTCGTTACCGCGCACGGCTCGGCTGCGGGTCTCCGCATATTCTGTGATGAGCCGCGTGCGCGCCATGATGGTCAGCTTTTCCGCAGGATGACGTGATAGTCGCCGCGGCGGACGTCGGTGCCGCGCGACAGCATGGTATTGAGCAGGGCGGCGCCGGCGTCCACGAGGGCTGCGAACAGCGGCTTGCGCCGGCGCATCTCGGGATAGCGCGGGCTCTCGACCTCGCGGCGGTAGATCATCTCGAGGCCGTTGGCGGCCGCGAAGGCTTCGAGCCGGGGCAGCGTCACCAGCGGGTGGAAGAAGGTCGGAAATGGCGGCTCGCCAGGCAGACCGGCGTCCTTGATGCCGCGGACGTGCCGGTAGAACCAGACGTGAAACCAGTGCGGCGAATACTTCGTGACGATGCCGGACAGCGACCGCGGATTGGGCGCGCCGATCAGGATCATGCCGCCGCGCTTGAGCGCGTCGCGGAAGTTCAGGAGCGCGGCGTCGACATGGGGCAGATGCTCGATCACGTTGTAGCAGATCACGAGATCGAAGGTCTCGCCGGCGAAACGATAAGTCTGCACGTCGCCGAGGATCGCCTCGTCGGCGTAGGTGTTGTTGCGGACCTGGTCCTCGTCGATATCGACGACGGTGACCTTGCTGCGGCCCAGCATCTCGGGCGGCAGGACGCTGCACGAGCCGCCGCCGGCCTCATAGATGGCGAGTTGATCTTGCGGCAGTTCGCGGCGCAGCACGTCGTGAACGGCGAGCAGGCTGTCGCGGGCTTCGCCGGGGACGAGATCGTGCAGCGCCTGGACGGGAGCAACGGCCGCGGGGATATGGATCGCCGTGGCTGTCGCGAAATCGATCGTGGCTGGCTTGTTCATGTTTTTTGACCGCGCTTGTTCTAATCAAATTTACAGGAAAATACTCGCTCGCCCGAAGAGCAAATCTGATGCCGCCGCGTCTCAACGGTCGCAGTGCTTACGGTCCGGTTAATGCGCATACGCATTAACTACGGCATTGTTCATGTTGGATCGTGATCGCCGCATGGACCGCGAATTGCAGTATCACGCGCGCATGGTTTCGCGGGAGAAACGCGCGAAAGCGGTTAAACGCGCGATGCTGCCTTGGGACGAGCGGGAGATCGGCGGGCGAGGTGGGCCTGCGCTCTCAATAAGCCGTTCATTTTGGGACGCATCTGTCCCGCGGCGATGCGCCATCGCGGGACGCGTGATTGAAGCAGGGCTTTTTCAACATATCTCGGACATCTAGAACGTCATGACATTGATCCCGACAGACCTGTCCGCCATGCGTATCTCGGATGCCGTGCGCGATCCCAACCGGGAGATCGTGGCAAGCTCCCGCGTTCTCGATCTGTCGGTCGGCATCGTCGTCTGCATTCCCTGCTTCCGCCGTCCGCGGCATCTGCGGTTGACGCTGGACTCGCTGGCGAACCAGCGCACCCCACGTTCCTTTGCCGTCGTGATGGTCGAGAACGATGCCGCGCAGCGCGAGAGCGCGCCGGTTGCTGCAGAGTTTTTGGCCGAGGGCAGGCTGCAGGGCGTCTGTCTCGTCGAGAAGCGGCAGGGCAATTGCCAGGCGATCAACGCCGCGTTCGAGACGGCGCAGGCGCTGTTTCCCGCCGCCACCCGCTTCCTGATGATCGACGACGACGAGATCGCCTCGCCCGACTGGCTCGAGCTGATGGTGCGCACCGCGGAGGCGACCGGTGCCGACGTGGTCGGCGGGCCGGTGCTGCCGGTCTTCGAGGACGACAGCAAGCCGTGGCTGTCGCGTCATCCAGCCTTCTGTCCCGCCTACGACTATTCCGGCGCGGTGCCGCTGATCTATGGCTGCGGCAACTGCCTGATCACACGCGCGGCCTTCGAGCGGTTCGAGCGTCCCGCCTTCGACCTCAGTTTCAATTTCCTCGGCGGCGGCGATTGCGACTTCTTCGTACGGTGCCGCGATGCCGGCATGATCTTCCACTGGACGGCTGAGGCCGTGATCACCGAAACCGTGCCGCAAAGCCGCACCAGCCCCGGCTGGATCGCAAAGCGCGGCCTGCGCATCGGCGCAATCAATTATCGCGTGCAGTCCAAGGCGGCTCAAGGCTTGAGCGGGCGCGCGTGGGTGTTCGCGCAGATGCTCGGACGGCTGCCGCTGTCGCTGGTCCGGTCCGCCCGCCTGCTGACGACGTCGAAAGCCGTCGTTGCCATGCATCCGGCGCTGGTGGCGCTCGGCTCCATGCTCGCGGCGTTCGGCTTCGCGCCGAAGCCCTATGAAGCCTCAAAGATCGTGTCGTGACCGCTAGATGCCGAAGCGCGCGAGGGCGGTCCGTGCCGCGGCGCGCGGCAGCGCCGTGAGCGAACGGCGGCCGACCATTCCGAGATAACCCAGGGCTTGCCGATATCGGCCGAAGCGAACCGCCTGCATCGCCGCATAAGTGATGAGATGAAGTTCGGCGGCAAGGCGCAAGCCAGATGCTGTGCCCTCGGGTAATCTGGCCAGAATCAGCCCGTCGTCGAACACCCGCGCGATGGCCGGGAAGAAGTCCTTCGGCGTCCGCACGGCGGCGTTCATGGTATTGGCGGTGTGCAGGCGATAATCGAGCAGCAGCTTTGGCGCGAATTCGAACTCGCCGATCGCGGCGAGGCGGCACCAGCAATGCCAGTCCTCGCAATATCTGAGCGACGTATCGAAGCCGCCGATGGCGCGAAACGCTTCCGCGCGCGCGAGCGCGATGCCGCCATTGACGATGAAATTGCCGGCCGCGAGCCGTGTCAGCACGTCTCCGGATGGCTTGCGGCGCCTCTTCAGCAGGTCGCGCCGCCCGATCTGGCGTCCCTCGCTGTCGATCGTGTTGTAGTCACCGTAGACCAGGACGGCGCGAGGAGCGCTGCGCGCCGCCGCCAGCAGCGCAGCCACCGCGCCCGGACGCAGGCGGTCATCGGCATCGAGGAACAGCAGCCATTCGCCGCTTGCATGACGTGCGCCGAGATTGCGCGCGGCCGACACGCCGGCGGAATCATTGGTCATCAGGCGCAGTCGCGGATCGCGAATGCCGCGGACGATCGCGGCGGTCTTGTCGGTGGAACCATCGTCCACGACGATCACTTCGCCGACCTCGCCCTGCGCCAGTGCGCTGGCGAGAGTTTCGCCGACATAGGCCGCAACGTTCTTGGCGGGAATGACGACGGATACCGAATTGGGCGAGCTCGACGGCAGCGGCTGGCGCACTGCCGGAACGATGCGTGTGGAGGCCGGCAAATCGAGAACGTCTTCGGCGGTGATCTGAGCCACGGCTCGCCTTTAAGAGTCTGTTAACCAGGGCGCGTCTGCAGGATCGATGAGGCGATCGATCGCAACATTGTCTTCTCGCGAATGATACCTGCATTACGGCCTGATCGTTGACGCGAAGGCGTATGTCGGCGCGGTTTCGTCAATTAGCGTTAAGCCACTGGCATTAAGCCTGTGGCAGATTTGGAGGAGAGCGGCGGCCGGTCCCATGCGAGAATGCGCAACCGGTTGACGCGGATGGATCCAGTGCCCGCAAAGACGTTCGAACACGACCCCAATGCGATGATCCTCAACCTCTTCTACGAGGACAAGGACGATCGTTGGTTCCCCGGCGACCGGCATCTGCGGCGCATGGCGCGCCGCCTGCTGCTCGGCGAGCCGCGCATGAGCGGCCAGCTTCGCGTGTTTCTCAATCTCTGCGCAGGGCTCGACCGGCTCGGCATCCGCTACCGCGTCAACGATTATGGTTACATCGCGCAGCATCCTGATGAGCTCGCCTGCATCATCGGCCGCACCTTCCTGCTCGACAAGTTCGCTTGGAAAAACCCGATCCTGCTCGGCGTCGCCGCCCACAATCATCCGCTCGACGACCCTGATCTGTTCAAGCGTCTGCCGGTGAAGAAGGTCGTGGTGCCCGGCCCCTGGTACGTCGACATGTACCGGCCGCATTGGCCCGACACCGAGGCCTGGCCGATCGGCATAGACACGGATCTGTGGGCGCCATCGCGCGCCTCCCAGAAGACCTTCGATGTGCTGATCTACGACAAGGTGCACTGGGACCGCGAGCGCTACGCGCCGGAGCTGATCGAGCCCGTCCGCGCCCGCCTGCGAAAAGAGGGCCGCTCCTTCACCGAGCTGCGTTATGGCAGCTACAAGGAAGAGGAATTTCAGGCCGCGCTGGCGAGATCGCGCGCGATGATCTTCCTGTGCCAGAACGAAAGCCAGGGCATCGCTTATCAGCAGGCGCTGTCTTGCGGCGTGCCTGTATTCGCCTGGGATCCGGGCGGCCCATGGCGTGACCCCGATTACTATCCGCATCGCGTGCAGTTCGCACCGGTGTCCTCGGTGCCGTATTGGGACGAGCGCTGCGGCGCCAAGTTCCTGGACGTCGCGCAGTTCGAAGCGGGCTGGGACGATTTCTGGGCCGGATGTATTGCGGGTGCGTTCGATCCGCGGGGCTATATCCTGGACAATCTCACGCTCGAGCAACGCGCGCTGCAATATTACGAGATTGCGCGAGGCATCGTGCGGCAGCCGGCGCAGGCTTCCGGCAGGTCTGTTGAGGAGCGCTCAACAGCATCGAGCCCGGAGCTGGAGCTCCACCAGCGGCACCAGATGTCCTGAGCCATGACCCGCAGCGCCGCCGACATGACTGAGCTCGAGGCCCGATCGTTGGGCCGCATCATGCGCGACGGCTTGGCGCAGCTGAATGCCGTGCAGGCCGCACGCTGTCTCGTCGCGGTCGCGTCGCTGCTGCTGGTGCTGGTGACGCTCGATCCCTTTCCGGACCTGCGCAATGCCGATGTCACCACGATCGTCGGTGGACGAATGGCGCTGGCCTATCTGTCCTGGGGCCTGCTGGCTGTGGTTGCGGTGCTGTTCGTGGCGACCACGGATGGGCCGGCGTTGAAGAGCCTGGTGACGCCGCTTCATCTCTGTCTCGTCGGGTGGCTGCTGATCAACATCGTCCTTTCCGAGAGCCGCGGTGTGTCGATCCAGCGCTTCGTGCTTCTCGCCAGCGTGACGTCGCTCGCCATCCTGCTGCCGCTGTTGCCGCCGACGCAGCGCAGCTTCAATCTGTGCCTGGGCGCCGCCGCGCTGGTGCTGCTCGCGCTCTGCTATCTCGGCGTTGTCCTCGCGCCGCAATATTCGATCCATACCGCGCTTGATATCGGCGAGCCGCAGCTCGCCGGCGATTGGCGCGGCAGCTTCGGTCACAAGAACGTCGCCTCGCCGGTGATGACCATCCTGGTCTATGTCGGCATCTATCTGTCTGCCGTGGGCTCGTTCGTGATGGGACCCGTGATCGCAGCGCTCGCCGGCATCTTCCTGATCTTCACCGGCGGCAAGACCTCATCAGTGCTGTGCCTTGCGATCTACGCGCTTGCGTCGCTGGTCTATCTCACGCCCGGCCTGTGGCTGAAGCGGATCATCTGCTTCGTGCCGCTGATCGTCATGAACCTGCTGACGGTCGGCAGCGTGATGAGCCCGGCGCTCGGGGCCATGACGCGGCTGCTGCCGCTCGATCCCACTTTCACCGGCCGTTCCGCGATCTGGGAATTCGCGCTCGCGGCGGTCGCCGAGAAGCCGATCACCGGTCACGGCTATGCGGCTTTCTGGGACGACGTCACGGCGCGGCAGACCGCCCAAGGCGCCGAATGGGCGACGTCGGCGGCGCACAGCCACAACAGCTATCTCGACCTCGCGGTCACCATCGGCCTGCCGGGCCTGTTGCTCGTGATCCTCGTCTTCGTGCTTGCGCCTCTCGGCAATTTTCAGTCGGCCCAAACCCACAATCGCAGTGGCGCGTTGGCCAAGTTGTTCCTGACCGTGTGGCTGTTCGGCCTGTATTATGGAGCGACCGAAACCTTCCTGCTCGAACGGCAGAATCCGATCTGGTTCATGTTCGCTCTGGCGGTGGCGGGCCTGCACTTCCTGGCGCGGTTCCAATGCGTCGCGCAGACGGAACCGGCGCCATGAAAGCTATCGCGTCTGTCGGCAGTGGTAATAGCTTAACGATAAGCCGGTCTGCGACAAAACATGATCTATCCGGCAACACCCAGGAATCGTATGCCCCGCCGATGTCGGTTGTCGGCGTCGAGCAATTGGATGGTCTTGTGTCCGGCACCTCGGACATCGCGATCGATTTCGTGCGTGACTGGCGCGAGGCCGCGTCGCGCCTGACTGCCGCAGATCGTACCGCTTTCCAGCATGGCTACTGGCTCGGTCCCTGGTACCAGGCGTTCGATGACGTCGCGCCGTTGATTGCCGTGATCTCCGATGCCGCCACCGGCAAGGACATCGCGATGGTGCCGATGATCAGCCACGTCAGGCGCGGCATCCGCATCGTCGAATTCGCCGATCTCGGCGTCTCCGACAACAATGCGCCGATCCTGTCACCAGGTGCCACTCCGGGCGCGGCGGCGGGTGCAATCGGCAAGGCGCTGGTCGAGGGCTTGCGTGCCTTGCCGGATCGCTTCGATCTGCTGCGGCTGCGGAAGATGCCGGTTGAGGTCGGCGGCAGGCCGAACCCGCTGGTGTCGATGGGGCGCATCGGATCTTCCTCGCTCAACGGCAATCTCGTGCTGATGGGCGACGACTATGCGGACTATCAGGCCTCGATCAAGCGCATGCAGATGCCGCGGAGTTGGCGCGTCTTCACCCGTCACGCCGGTGCCCGGTTCGAAATCGCCACGGATGTCGCGCGGGCGCATGAACTGATGGACGTGATGGATGTCCAGCAGCAGGCGCGCATGCGCAAGCTCGGCTCGCCGTTCGTCCTTAACGACGCGGCCCATGCGCGGTTCTATCGCGAGGTCGTTCGCCGGGGCATTGCGGAGCGTTATGCCGTCGTCTCGGCGCTGGTGTGCGACGACGGCGTCGTCGCCACCGCGCTCGGCGTCACGCATGGCGCGACCTATTACCTGCTCCGCATCAGCCACGGCGGCGATCCATGGGCGAACTGCTCGCCGGGGCTGCTCGTCGCCGAGCGCACCATGGCCGCGCTGCATGCAGAGGGCGTGCGCCGCTTCGACCTCAGCATCGGCAACCAGGACTACAAGCGGCGCTTCGGCGCCGAGCGGGTGCCCTTGACCGACGTCAGCGTCGCGCTGACCTGGCGCGGCCTGCCCTACGCATGGCGCGACCACGCCGCGCAGGGCCTGCGCCGCTATCCCGCGGTCGCCGCCCTTGCCGCACGGGCCATGGGCAAGGGAACGCGTTAGCGTCGAGCTCCGGATCGCAAGGTCACTCGAACATCGCAATCGATGTGCTATCGTCGCCGCCGCTTCGGAGGGCGACATGGAAGATCGTTCGACAAAATATCGCGCGTTCTATGCGCAGCTGATCTGCGCCGCGGCGAAGGCTGCTGATCCACGCATCGAGCAGGCCTTTCGGTCCGTCAGGCGCGAGCCTTTCGTCGGGCCCGGACCGTGGTCGATCTCCTTCGGCGGCCATCCCTATGTCGTGACGCCGGACGACGATCCTGCCTTCATCTACCAGAATGCATTGTTGGCGCTCGATAGCGCGCGCAGCCTCAACATCGGTATGCCGAGCGCACACGCCTATTGGCTGAGCGGGTGCGCGGTGAGGGAAGGGGAGACCGTGATCCAGATCGGAGCGGGCAGCGGTTACTACACCGCGATCCTCGCTCACCTCGTCGGATCCGGCGGCCGTGTCCACGCCTATGAAATCGACCCGCGTCTCGCCGCGCTGGCACGGGACAATCTGAAGGACATCGCCCATGTGGACGTGCGCGAGCGTTCGGGCATCGCGTCCGATTTGCCCGCCGCGAACGTGATCTATGTCTGCGCCGGCGCGGCGCAGCCGGCGATGGAATGGCTCGATGCCTTGCGGCCCGGTGGACGACTGGTTTTTCCGTTGGCGCCCGAGGGCACGCTTGGCGGTATGTTGATGATCACGCGCCCGGATGGCGGGGCGATCTGGCCCGCGAAATTCCTCGGCCGGGCTCAGTTCATCGGCTGCGCGGGGTTACAGGATGCGGAGGCCGGCCGGCGATTGAGCGAGGCGTTCGCAAGAGGATGGGAAAGCGTTCAGTCGTTGCGAAGAGAA
>NZ_JXDL01000001.1:4077577-4089896 GCF_001590795.1 Bradyrhizobium sp. AT1 | reverse complement strand
AGACATGCTGGTTTGCCGGTGAGGGTCTGGTGGCTTTCGACCGCCCCCGCGCCCATGCCGACGGCTCCGGTTCAGCCCCACGCGGACCTCACGCTGTAGGGTGACGGGGCGGCATTCGCGAAGGAAATGCCGCCCGCGTCGTATTAGCCACGAGACCCCCCAGGCCTTGCGGCTCAGCCGTGGAGCTTCTTGGCGGTCTCCGCGATCTGGCGGCCCTGATAGCGCGCGCCGGCGAGCTCGTTGGCGCTGGGCTGGCGGCTGCCGTCGCCGCCGGTGATCGTGGTGGCGCCGTAGGGTGCGCCGCCGGTGACCTCGTCGAGCTTCATCTGGCCGGCGAAGCCGTAGTTCATGCCGACCACGACCATGCCGAAATGCAGGAGGTTGGTGATGATCGAGAACAGCGTCGTCTCCTGGCCGCCATGCTGGGTCGCAGTCGAGGTGAAGGCGCCGCCGACCTTGCCGTGCAGTGCGCCCTTGGCCCAGAGCCCGCCGGCCTGGTCGAGGAAGTTCGCCATCTGCGAGGCCATGCGGCCGAAGCGGGTGCCGGTGCCGACGATGATCGCATCGTAATTGGCGAGGTCCTCGATCTTGGCGATCGGGGCGGCTTGATCAACCTTGTAGTACGAAGCCTTGGCGACCTCGGCCGGCACCAGCTCCGGCACGCGCTTGATGTCGACGGTGACGCCGGCCTCGCGCGCGCCTTCGGCAACGGCGTTGGCCATGGCTTCGATGTGGCCGTAGGCGGAGTAGTAGAGGACGAGAACTTTGGTCATGATGGTCTCCGTTGGATGAAATGAATTGTTCTGTCGGTGTCGTTGCCGGGCTTGACCCGGCAACCCATCGCTCTTCGAAAATCTTCTTGCGAAGGCGATGGATGCCCGGGTCAAGCCCGGACATGACGAGTTGGTGTGGCTAAGCCGCGTCGACGAGCACGATCTCCGAATCTTCCAGCGCGGTGATGGTCAGCCGCTCCTCGTCGCGGATCGCGGCGCCGTCGCGGGCGTTGACGCGGACGCCGTTGATCTCGACCGCGCCGGCCGCGGGCACCAGGTAGAGATGCCGCGACGTCTGCGGCGCGTATTCCGCGCGCTCGCCAGCCTTCAGCGTGGTGGCGAGCACCCGCGCATCGGCCCGGATCGGCAGCGCGTCGGTGTCGCCTTCGATCCCGCTCGCGATGGTCACGAGCTTGCCGGAGCGATCGGCCTTCGGAAACGGCTTCGAGCCCCAGGTCGGCTGGCCGCCGCGCTGCGTCGGCTCGATCCAGATCTGGAAGATCCGCGTCCTGGACGGCTCCAGATTGTACTCGGAGTGGCGGATGCCGCTGCCGGCGCTCATCACCTGCACGTCGCCCGCTTCGGTGCGGCCCTCGTTGCCGAGGCTGTCCTGATGGGTGATCGCGCCCTCGCGCACATAGGTGATGATTTCCATGTTGGCGTGGGGATGGGCGGGAAAGCCGGTGTTCGGCGCGATCTCGTCGTCGTTCCACACCCGCAAGGCACCGTGACCCATGTTGTTGGGGTCATAATGGCTGGCGAAGGAGAAATGATGCTTTGCTTTCAGCCAGCCATGGTCGGCGCCGCCGAGTTTTGCGAAGGGTCTGAGTTCGATCATCTGCGTAATCCTTGAGTTGAACGGTTGGCGCCTTGATCAGGCGCCGAATCCACCGTCGACGTTGAGAACGGTACCGGTGACGAAGGAGGCCTCGGGGCTTGCGAGAAACACGATTCCCGCGGCGACTTCCTCGGGGCGGCCGAAGCGTTGCAGCGCGTGCTGCTTGCGCTGGGTCTCGGCGAACTCGCCGCCGTCCTTTGGATTCATGTCGGTGTCGATCGAGCCGGGCTGCACCACGTTGACGGTGATACCGCGCGGGCCGAGGTCGCGGGCGGCGCCCTTGGTGTAACCGACCACGGCCGCCTTGGTGGCGACATAGTCGGCAAGGCCCGGGAACGAGGCCCGGTCGGCCAACATGGAGCCGACGGTGACGATGCGGCCGCCTTCACCCATCAATTGCGAGGCGGCGCGGATCGCCGCGATCACGCCATGCACGTTGACCTGATCCTGGCGAGTCAGCGCTTCCGTGTCGGCTTTGGCGTCGTCGATCGCACCGCCATTGGCGACACCTGCATTGTTGACGAGGATGTCGAGATGGCCGAATTCCTTCGCCACGTCCTTGACGAGCTGCGTCACGTCCTTGGCCGAGGCCTGGTCCGCCCTGAAGGCGCGGGCCTTCACGCCCTTGGCCTTCAGCTCAGCGACGACTGCCTCGGCCTTTTCGGGCGACGCGACGTAGCTGATGGCGACATCTGCGCCTTCGTCGGCGAGAGCGCGGGCGCTTGCTGCGCCGATGCCGCGCGAGCCGCCGGTGACGAGGGCAACCTTGCCTGAGAGCTTCTTGGTCATTGGATGTCTCCATGTCCTGGAATGTCTGATGACCCCTTGGATAAGCCTGCGCCTGTGGTATAGAAATAGAAACTATCGAAACACATTGTTTCCCAAAAAGTACGATCGGATCGGCTCCCATGGCAAAACTCCCCGATTTCGAGGCGCTCGCGATTTTCGCAAAAGTCGTGGAATTACGGTCGTTTGCGGGGGCCGCGAGCGAGCTCGCGATGTCCAAGGCGACGGTCTCGAAGGCCGTGACCCGGCTCGAGGAGCGGTTAGGGGCCCGCCTGTTCAACCGCACCTCGCGCCGGCTCGCGCTGACCGATGCCGGCCACAAGCTCGCCGAGCGCGCGACGCGCCTTCTGGCCGACGGCGAGGCGGCGGAGAACGAGGCGCTGGCGCAGTCCGTGGCGCCGCGCGGCCTGGTGCGGCTCGCCGTGCCCATGACGTTCGGCATCAAGGCGGTGGCGCCGCTGCTGCCGGAGTTTTTCGAGGCCTATCCGGAAGTCTCGGTCGATCTTCACTTGAGCGATGCGACGGTGGATCTGATCGGCGAAGGTTTCGACATGGCCGTGCGGATCGCGCGCCTGCCGGATTCCTCGCTGCTCGCGCGGCAGCTCTTCACCATGCCGCGCTACACCGTGGCCGCGCCGTCCTATCTCAAGCGCCAGGGACGCCCGACGCATCCGATGCATCTGGCCGACCACAAATGCTTCAGCTACGCCTATATGTCGACGCCCAACATCTGGCACTACAGCAATTCGGCCGGCGAGCAGGCCAGCGTGCGTCCGGGCGGCCAGCTTCGCGTCAACAATGGCGAGGCGTTGATGCCGTCGCTGATCGCGGGCCTCGGCATCGCCGAATTGCCCGAATTCATCGTCGGCGAAGCGATTTCGTCCGGCGAGGTCGAAGTCATCCTGAAGGACTGGAAGCAGCCCGAAAGCGCCGTACACCTGGTGACGCCCCCCGGCGGCCCGCGCCCCGCCCGCGTCGAAGCACTCGGCGATTTTCTCGCAGCCAAGCTGCCGGGCACGTGCAAGCGGCGGACGAAGAAAGGTGCGAAGACAACGCAACTGCCGTAGGGTGGGCAAAGCGAAGCGTGCCCAAGTCTTTGTCCGAGAAGATCGCAAGTGTCTCGATATCGGCGCGCAAAAGGCCGGACTTTCTTTTTCACTGTTGTTCTCGAAGATCGTTCGAGCACACTCCTCGTCGATCAAGCTGATCGGCCTCAGACGAATTTACCGTACCGTCTTTGAACGCCGACCTTTTGAGACCGTCGCGATCTGCATCTTGCCCGATCACCTCCACACGATCTGGACGCTGCCCGAAGGGGACGTCGACTTTTCATCGCGCTGGAATCTGATCAAAGGTGGATTTTCTCGTGGCCTGGAAGCCGCGCCGCCTTCAATGAGCAAATTGAAGAAGCGGGAGAAGGGCATTTGGCAGCGCCGCTATTGGGAGCACGCAATTCGCGACGACGCGATTTTGAGCGTCACGTTGATTACATCCATTTCAATCCCGTCAGACACGGACTCGTCGCTCGAGTGCGCGATTGGTCGTTCAGCAGCTTTCATCGATACGTGAAGCAGGGGAGGCTTCCCCTAGATTGGGGAGGAGACTTGCGGGACATTCCGGGGCACTTCGGCGAGTGATCGTGGGCACGGCGCGCGAAGAGCGCGCCTTTGCCCACCCTACGGCATCTCGCTTTGCAGCTTGCCTACGCCACCTTGACGCCGTCGATTGCGACGATGCGCAGGTTCGGCTTCAGCGTTTCTTCCAGCTGCGATTTCAATTCGTGAACGCGAGGGTCGTTCGAACGCTTCGCGCAAGCTGCATATTGATGGACCGATTGCGCCAATGCGCGCCGCGCTTCCGGTGTCCGCGTCAGTTCGGGCTTTGACAGCCGCAACACGATCGCCGCGAGATTCACCAGCATCTCGTCCAGCGCAACGTCGATGGTCGCCAGATTCCGCATCGTTCACTCTCCTTGGGAGGGCAACAGCGGCTCCGGACATGCGTTCCTGGGGGAGCCCGACATGGTGAACACTTCGTAAACGGCTTGTTCTTGCCGTCTGGCGCGCTAGGCTGGCGGCGACATAAGAACATCAGGGGGAGGCACCACATGGATCGACGCGATCTCTTGCGCGCCGCTGCTTCATTGCCGTTGTTTCGCCTTGCAGCACCGGATCCAGCGTTCGCCCAAACCTATCCCGTGCGCAACATCACCATGATCGTGCCGTTCCCGGCCGGGGGCCAGGCCGATCTCGCGGCGCGCCCCGTCGCCATGGCGCTTGAGCGGATCCTGGGCAAGCCCGTCATCGTCGACAACCGCGCCGGAGGCGGCGGGGGCTCGGTCGGCAATGCCGCGGCGGCACGCGCCGAGCCTGACGGATATACGCTGCTGATGACGCTGTCCTCACTCGCGGTGCTGCCCGAGGCCGACCGGCTGTTCGATCGTCCCGCCGCCTACGAGGTCTCGCAATTCAAGCCGATCGCGCGCGTGCTCGCCGATCCCACGCTGTTGGCGGTGCCGGCCTCCGCGCCGTGGAAAACAGCGCAGGATTTCGTCGAGGATGCCAGGAGGCGCCCGGGCCAGATCACCTACGGCTCGTCCGGGCCCTACGGCACGCTGCACGTGGCGATGGAGATGTTCGCAAACAGCGCCGGCATCAAGCTGCTGCACGTACCGTTCCGCGGCGCAGGTCCCGCGCTCACGGCGATCCTCGGCGGCACCGTGCAGGCGATCGCCGCCGCACCCGGCACGCTGAAGCCGCAGGTCGACGACGGCAAGCTGCGCGTGCTCGGCAATTGCGGCGCGCAGCGCATCGCGAGCTTCCCCGACGTGCCGACCTTCCAGGAGCTCGGCTACAAGGATGTCGAGATGTATATCTGGGCCGGGCTGTTCGCGCAGAGCGCTCTTCCCGCGCCGATCGCGACCCGGCTGCGCGAGGCGATGGCGCAGGTCATGACCAGCCCCGACGTACTGAGGGCATTCGAGACCTCGGGCAGTCTCGTCGCCTATCAGGACGCGCCGGCCTTCGCGCAATTCGTTGCAACCGACAGTGCGCGGCTGATCGCGGCGGTGAAGAAGATCGGCAAGGTGGAGTAGGGCGCCCGTTCAGAACTCGCTGCGGACCACGCCCCGCAGCGTATGCCGGTCATATCCCGACGCGAAGGCGCCCTCGTAGGACGCCTTGAAGGATGTTGCGGCCGTGAGGTTCCATCGGATCTCGGCGCCGGTGAGCGCCACCGTGCGTGCGCGTTCGACGCCTGTTATCGCGAACGGAATGCCGGGCGCGCCCTCGAGCGCGGCCGTCGTGGTCGCGGCGCCGCCGGTCAGCTCGTGGCGCACGGCAATGCTGGCGCCGAGCTGCGCAGCGTAACCGTTCGGCATCATCACGCGATGATGGGCGCGCAAGCCGGCGGTGCCGTAGCCGACGTCGTATCGGCCGGCCTGCACCAGCTGATTGACGCCGGGCGCGCCGGTTTCGGAGAAGCTGCCTTGCCGCGTCGCGTACCAGTCCGCTTTGGCGAATGGCTCGGCCGTGATGCGCCACCCGATCTCGAAGGGACGCGCGATACCGAGCGAGGCGGCAAAACTGTTCGCCCGCGAGGAGGCGGTTGCCGTCTCGCCGAGGAACGAGATCGAGCGCGAGCTTTCGAGCGCGGCGAAGGAATAGCTGATGGCGGATGCGAGAGTGAATCCGCCGCTCTCGCCCCGCGCGTAGAAGCCCGCATGCCCGGCATTGGCCTCGATGCGATCGGCGCGGCCCGCCATGCGGAGCCGGCCGGTCGATGCGCCCACGGCAACGCCCGCCGTGAAGCCTGGCAACTGCCAGAAATCCACGCCGAGCGCTGCACCGCCGATGACCGTGCTCGTCCCAAACGCGATGTTGCTCGCCGCCACCTTGTCCCAATTGCCGTAACCGCCGAACCAGACGCTCTGCACCGGCGCCGCGCGGCGTCCGCGCAGCGCCTTGCCGATCGGGTCCGCCGGCTCCGCGGCATAGGCGGAGGCCGACATGCGCACGGCCTCGCCGTGGGACTGCGTCCCGGCATTCCACATGAAGTTTTGGAACATGTCGGCCTGGTCGGCGGTGAAGCGGCGGCCATCGGGGTGAATTTGCCCGGCGAGATCGTCGAGACCGGCCTTGATGCCCGGAGTGCTCAACGCCGCGAGCGTGTTCATCGCGGTGCCGAGCGATGCCGATGCGCCGCCAGACTGCGCCTTGTCCAGCGCGCCCGCCACCGCGGCCTGGTTCGGCGTCAGGCCCGACAGCGTGCCGAAGCCGCCGATCTGTTGCAGAATGAAGTAGACATTGTTGGCATCGTAGCTGAGCTGCCCCGTGACCAGCGGGCTGCCCGACGACGTGAGCGAAGCGAACGTGCCGCTGACGCCGCCGGCCGCAGTCAGGATCGTATATTGGGTGTTGGCGAGGAAGCCGGCGCCGAGCGGCACGATCCGCACGGTGCCGCCATTGAGCGTCGCCATTCCGCCCGCCGCGATCTTGTCCGACTGGCCGGCGGGATTGATCTCGACCTCAAAGGTCGAGCCGGCGTTGAAGGTGACGTTGCCGCTGACGTTGAGGGTGCCGATCGAATTGCCCGCTGCCACCGCGCCGCCATTGTTGACGACGATGCCGCCGACCGTCCCGGTGCCGCCGAGATAACCGCCGTTGACGCTGACGATCGAGGGCAATGTGCCATTCACGATCAGCCCGCCGGCGTCCACAATGGTGGCGCCGTTGAAAGCGGTGGTGCCGGTCAGCGTCCAGACCGAGGCGCCGGTCTTGGCCAATTGCTCGAACTCGTCATATTGCAGGCCGGCACCGAGCGTTCCGAGATCGAACGTGGCGCTGCCGCTGCCGCCGAATTTCAGCGTGTCCGTGCCGCTGCCGCCGCGGACGATCCCGGTGATCGTCGAGCCGGGACCGAGGGTGAGCTCGTCATCGCCTCCGGAAAGGTCGATCGCTCCGCTGCCGCCGCCCGTGATGGTTCCGGAATTGAGGATCGCGTCGGCGCCGGAAGAGCCCTGGATGGCGATGAAGAAGCCGCCGGAAATCGTGCCGGCGTTGAGCAGCGTGTTGCCGCCCGCGATGAATTGCACGCCGGTATGGCCGCCGCCGATCGAGCCGCCCTGATAGACAAGGACGGTATTGCCGTTCGACGTCCCGCTGATTCGCAGCCCCGTCGTGTTGGCGCCGGTGCCGACCACCGTCCCCTGAATGTTGACGAGATTGCTGTTCGAATTGTCGATCACGATCGCCGCTTCGGCGTTACCCGTTCCCTCCGCGATGCCGCCTGCCGCGATCGTCACATTGTTGCTGTTCGATCCGTTGGAGAGCAGAACGGCTCCGCTGTAGGTCGAGGCCGTGGCCTGATTGTTGACGGTGACGTGCGACGCGAAGGTGCCGTCGAAAACGACCGCTGGAATTCCGGCGCCGGGCACCAGCGAGGTCGTCGTCCCGTCCCCAATGTTGACGGTGACGTTGACCCCGCCGGTGGCGTTGATGTGGTCGGTGTTGCCGAGGCCGGTGCAGGTCGCGACGTCCCCCGAATTGAGCGCGCCGATCGTGCCCGTGCCCGCCACGGTACAGGCCGCGAGCGCGGGGCCAGGCATCAGAACCGGGGCGGCCGCGATCACGAGGGATGCCAGCGCCGTGGTGACGAGCAGCTTGTGACGAAGGATGGCGGCCGTTGTGACCTTCGGCGCACAAGCCGCTCTTGCAGTCGGCATCGACGATGTCCTCATTCCAGCCCCATTGCTAGCGGGAAGCTCGCCGCGCTTCTTGGCGTGATGCGAAATGGCTTATGGCGAAAGGCGCAAGACGCTGGTTTGCGCCAGCCCTGTTGCGGCGGCGCCACGGACTGCGGCGTCAGGCGATCCCGCGGTTCCGGCCGGCATTTTCACATTTTGTTGTTGGGTCAGAACCGGCTCCCGCCTCATTGATTGATGAGAATTCGACGGAATCGGGAAGGATCGGACATGCGAACAGAGCGGATTGCGCTGGGTGTCGTGCTCGCGATCGGCGGCATCGTGGCGCCGGGCGCAGCATTCGCCGAAGAATATCGCGGGACCATGGAACAGCAGATGGCCTGCACGCCGGATGTGTGGCGGCTGTGCAGTGATCAGATTCCGGACGTGAGCCGCATCACGGCGTGCCTGCAGCAGAACACGCCGCAGCTGTCGAGCGGCTGTCGCGCCGTGTTCCAGTCCAACAACCAGATGCCGCCGCAGCAGCAGGTCCCGCGCAATCGCGCCGCACCGCCGCCGCGCTATGACAACGCGCCGCCGCCACCGTCGCAGGTGCGACCGCGTCCCTATGACGACAACGACGATTAGTCTCTATTGAATGCGTGATTGGAAGAGATACGCAGCGCGAAGATGCGGGTCGTGCCGCCTCGTTCAGCGCTCCGTTCTGCTGTCCGATTCAGGTCGGTTTCCGAGCACCATCCGCATGACCACACCGAAGAGAATGGCTGCGACGGGCCAATGAAACCAGATCCTGTGGCTGGTGAGCAGATTGATCACAATCAGGAAGGCCGACACCGTGAGGGCCGCTGCGAGCGGGCGGGGCAGCCTCGTGAGCCACTCGGAGACGGCATTCATCGATGATGGTGCGCGCCTGTCGTCCATCCGCGGAGCATGCACCCGCTCTGAGGGAGGCGCGCTTGCCGTGATCGGGACGCTCACCGTCGCGGCAGCCTTGCCACCCAGGGTCAACCGATAACTGGTCAGGGGCGCAATGTTCTTCATCGGCCGCTGGCCGAGGCAGTCGAAGCCGACGGACAGTTTGTTGTGCACCTGGTCGTAGACCGAGCTCGAGATCACGACGCCGCCGGGCTCTGCAAGCTCCTGCAGGCGCGATGCGATATTGACCCCGTCGCCATAGATGTCGGAGCCGTCCACCATGACGTCGCCGAGGTTGATGCCGATGCGAAACTGCATTGGATTCGTCTGCGACGCGTCCGACGAGATTTCATGCTGAATCTCGACCGCGCATTGCACCGCCTCGACGACGCTGGCGAACTCGGCGATCACGGCATCGCCCCAGGTATTGACGATGCGGCCGTCATGACGCTCGACCAGGCGCGCAATGGCCGTGCGGTAGCGGCGCAGCGTCTCCAACGTACCGGTCTCGTCCGCCTCCATGAGACGGGAATAGCCGAACACGTCGGCGCACAGCACGGTGGTCAGTCGTCGTTTCACCTTGTCGTCGCTCATGGTCGCCATGCTAGCCTGCCTGACCGGCAAATGCATCAGGCATGTAGCCAGTGCCGCCTTACGGCCTGACCTCGCAGACATCGACCCATTCGGCCGCGGTGAGCTCGGCCATCCGCTGCGGCGTGATGCGCACCGCGCTGTGGGTCGAACCCGCGGCCGGCACCACGACGTCGAACGCCTTCAGCGACACGTCGCAATAGACCGGCAGCGGTGATTTCAGCCCGAACGGGCAGACGCCGCCGACCTCGTGGCCGGTGATGTCGGCGACCTCCTCCAGCCCCAGCATCTTCGGCTTGCCGCCGAACTGCGCCTTGACCTTCTTGTTGTCCATCCGCGAGGTGCCGGCGGCGACGATCAGGATCACGCGTTCGCCGACGCGCAAGGACAGCGTCTTGGCGATCATTCCGGGCTCGACGCCATAGGCCTCGGCTGCCAGCGGCACGGTCGCCGAGCTGATCGGGGATTCCATGACGGAGATGTCGGGGGCTTTCTCGGCGAAGAAGGCACGAACGGATTCCAGGCTCATTCCAGTCAGCTCATTCCAGGCTTCGGGGGCGGCGATCCCTAAGCAATTCCCGGCAGCTCGGAGAGCGCGCGGACGCGGTGGTCCGGTGCGAAGCCGAGCTCGTCCATCTGGGTGCGGATCGCCTTGAACATGGTGAGCGGTGCCACGACTTCGTTCTCGACGCAAGCCAGCGCCATCGCTTCCGGCGTCACCCGCTCGATCCAGGCGACCTTGAGCCCGAACGATTTTGCCCCCGCGACATCCCAGGGATTGGAGGAGACGAACAACACCTCGTTCGGCGCGGTCCCGAGCTCCTCGCCGATCAGCTCATAAGCCTGCGGGCTCGGCTTGAAGATCTTCTTCGCATCGACGCTGATGGTGGCATCGAGCAGGCGGTGGAGCCCGGAATTGCGCACCAGCGCATTCAGCATATCCGGGCTGCCGTTGGAGAGGATCGCAAGCTTGCGCGGCTTCAGCGCCGTGAGCGCTGCGGTTGCGTCCGGATAAAGGTCCAGATGCAGATATTTCTCGATCACGCGCTCGAACGCCTCGCTCTCGTAAGCGAGCCCGAGCACCCGCAGCGTATAGGCGAGGGAGTCGCGCGTCACCGCCGCGAAATCCTGGTAGCGTCGCATCAGCGAGCGCATCCAGGTGTATTCGAGCTGCTTGATGCGCCAGACCTGCGTGATGATCTCGCCATAGCCCGGAAACGCATCCTCGGTGATCTCAGCCACCGATTGGATGTCGTAGAGCGTCCCGTAGGCATCGAAGACGACGGCGTTGATGGGCATCGGGTGTCCTTCCGGGATCGTTATGGTCGCAAGAACTCAAGGGCAAAGCAGCCCTCGCACCACGAACAACGCAAGCTAGACAGTCGGCTCACGTTCTCGCCGTGTCCAGGTCGCCCGCTCTGCGAACACCCGGCTGACTTCGGCCATATGCTCCGTGCCCCACGTGCAGAGCGGCACGAGCGCCTGGGCGAGGCTGTGACCCAGGGGGGTGAGGCTGTAGTCCACACGCGGCGGCACTTCCTTGTAGTCGGTGCGCTTCACCAGACCATCGGCCTCCAGCTCCTTCAATTGCTGGATCAGCACCTTGTCGCTGACGTCGCGGATGGCGCGGCGGAGTTCGCCGTAACGGGTCGGGCCGTCCTGGGCGACGAAGTACAGGATCAGCGGCTTCCACTTGCCGGAGACGACCCGCAGGGTCGCGTCGAGGCCGCAGGTGAAGCCGGGCAAAGTCGGCGTGCAGCTCTGGACCGGAGTAGGAGCCTGTGCAGGCGGGAAAGTCGTATCTGACATTTTTTGGGCACTTACCAAAAGGTGCATACTTGTCGATAGGTGGGTACGCCGCCAGCTCAGTGCAACCTCAGTGAAGGAGCACATCATGAGCAGACTACAAGGCAAGACGGCAGTGGTGACCGGCGGCGGCACCGGCATCGGATTTGGCGCGGCGAAACGGTTCATCGACGAAGGCGCGTTCGTCTACATCTTCGGGCGGCGGCAGGAGCAGCTCGACGCCGCCGTGGCCAAGCTCGGATCCCAGGCGCGCGCCGTCAGGGGCTCGGTGACCGATCTTGCCGATCTCGACCGGCTTTACGAGACGGTCAGGAAGGAACGAGGCAACATCGACGTTCTCTTCGCCAATGCCGGGACCGGGCTGTTCGCCCCGCTCGGCGAGATCACCGTCGAGCATTACGATCACATCTTCGACGTCAACGTGAAAGGGCTGGTCTTCACCGTACAGAAAGCCCTGCCGCTGATGAAGCAGGGCGCGTCGATCATCCTGACCGGTTCGAGCACGGGCGTCATGGGGACGCCGCAGTTCAGCATCTACAGCGCGACCAAGGCCGCGATCCGCAATCTGGCGCGCAGCTGGGCGCAGGACCTGCGCGGCACCGGCATCCGCGTCAACGTGCTGTCTCCGGGGCCGACCAAGACCGAGCTGGCGCTGGAGATCGTCGGTGAGGAAGCGTTCGATGCGCTCGGCAGCGCCACCCCCATCGGACGTGTCGGCGATCCCTCCGAGACGGGCGCGGTGGCCGCGTTCCTGGCGTCCTCGGACAGCAGCTTCATGACCGGCAGCGAAGTCTTCGTGGATGGAGGCCTGGCGCAGATCTGAGATTCGGTCGAATGCCGCCCCAATCAAGGTGTGCTCCTCCCCGCTTGCGGGGGAGGGCTGGGGAGAGGGTGTCTCCACAGCGGGAT
>NZ_JXDL01000001.1:4068695-4077057 GCF_001590795.1 Bradyrhizobium sp. AT1 | reverse complement strand
GTCTCCACAGCGGGATAATCCCCTAGAGGAAAGAACCCTCACCCGCGCCTTCGGCGCGACCTCTCCCGCAGGCGGGAGAGGTGCACCGAGCCCGCCTGCTTGATTCAACTCAAGCCCGCTTCGCCCTAGATCCCCAAGATCTTCCGCGCGTTCGCCTTGAGCACCTTCGGCCGGATCTCGTCGCGGATCTCAATCTTGGCGAAGTCCGACAGCCAGCGGTCCGGCGTGATGACGGGCCAGTCCGAGCCGAACAGCATCTTGTCCTGCAGGATCGAGTTGATGTAGCGCACCAGGATTGGCGGGAAGTATTTCGGCGACCAGCCCGACAGGTCGATGTAGACGTTGGGCTTGTGGGTCGCGACCGACAGCGCCTCTTCCTGCCAGGGGAAAGAGGGATGGGCGAGGATGATCTTGAGGTCGGGGAAATCGGCCGCGACGTCGTCCATGTACATCGGGTTGGAATATTTCAACCGCATCCCCATGCCGCCCGGCATGCCCGAGCCGACGCCGGTCTGGCCGGTGTGAAACAGCGCGATCGCGCCGCCATTGTTGATCTCTTCGTAGAGCGGATAGGCCATGCGGTCGTTGGCGTAGAAGCCCTGCATGGTCGGATGGAATTTGAAGCCGCGCACGCCGTATTCCTCGATCAGCTTGCGCGCCTCGCGTGCGCCGAGCTTGCCCTTGTGCGGGTCGATCGAGACGAAGGGGATGAGGACGTCGAGATGGTCGGAGGCGGCCTCGATCATCTCGTAATTGTTGTAGCGGCGGAAGCCGGTCTCGCGCTCGGCATCGACCGGGAAGATCACCGCGGCGATGTTCTTGGAGCGGTAATAGGCCGCTGTCTCCGGCACTGTCGGCGGATGCTTGTTCGGCGACTTGAAGTATTCCGCCATCTGCGCCTGGAAATCGTCATAGCCGTCGTCGGGATGGCAGCCGCAGGGCTCCTCGGCATGGGTGTGGATGTCGATGGCGACGACTTTGTCGATATCAGGCAGCTTCAGCTTCGGCATGGGTGTCCTCCCGACGGGTTGCCAAATTGATTATATGATATAACGAACTTGGCAAGGCGTCCGGGGCGGCGAAATCGCTGTCCGTAAACGTCCTTGGCTCGATCGATCCCGGACGGGCCAGATCGGGCCGATCCGGCCGCTTCTACTGTGCATGGGGTTGTTTTCCAGAATTTGCCGGCCCGGAGGGCGGCAGTTAACATTGACAGCCCCGCCCGCCATGCCTTAAGAACCGCCCCGTCCCGGGCGGTCGTCCGCCAGCGGGAAAAATCTCATTTTGCCACATTCGCGCGTGCCGAAACGGTAGTGCCGAACACGGCCTTTCGAACGTTCAGGATTCTGCCATGAAGGTCCGTAACTCGCTGAAATCGCTGCGCGGTCGCCATCGCGCCAACCGCCTGGTCCGCCGCAAGGGCCGGGTCTATGTGATCAACAAGGTGCAGCGCCGCTTCAAGGCTCGCCAGGGCTGATCAGCAAAGGCTGAGTTTGCCCTCGCGGTCGCTTCGCGCGCCCCGCAAGACCACTGCTCACACGAGTTTGACGCCGCCTTTGCTTTGCAAGGGCGGCTTTGCGCGTTTAGACTTTGACCATGGCAGTGAGATTCCCGTTCGCGCGCACCCTGTGTCTGGCCCTCGTGCTGGGAGCCGTCGGGCTGGCTCCGGCCGGCGCGCAGCAGGTCGAGCCACCCGCCAGGCAGAAGAAGCTCCCCGAGGCGCCGCCCAAGCTGCCGAAGGTCGACCGCAGCAAGAATCTCGAATTCCTGTTCGGTGCCTTGAAGGCCGCGCCAGACGAGGCCAGCGCCAAGCATGTCGAGGCGCGGATCTGGGCGATCTGGCTGCAGACGCCGAGCGACACCGCGTCCTTGCTGATGGCGCGGGCGAAGACCGCGGTCGATGCCAAGAAGATCGATGTCGCGATCAAGCTGCTGGATTCGGTCATCAAGCTCCGGCCCGACTATATCGAGGCCTGGAACCGTCGCGCCACGCTCTACTACATGCAGAACGACTATGGCCGTTCGCTCGCGGACATCCAGCAGGTGCTGATCCGGGAGCCGCGCCATTTCGGCGCGCTCGCGGGCCTCGGCATGATCATGCAGGAGGTCGGCGACGAGAAGCGCGCGCTCGAGGCCTATCGTAAGGCGCTCGCCGTCAATCCGCACCTCGAGAAGATCCCCGACCAGGTCAAGGCGCTGACCGAGAAGGTCGAGGGACGCGATATTTAGCCTCAAACTCGATCATGTCTTGAGTGAACGCGGCGGCTTCGGATTAACCACGCTCGCAAGGCGCGGCATCGTGAGCACTATTGCCGGCGCGGCCGCAGGCCTACCTGCAGGGCAGGAGCGAAAGCCATGAAGCGTTTGATCTTTGCGGGGTGCCTGCTGCTGGCGTCGGGGACGATGAGCCTCGCCGACGGCCTGTTCTGGGTGGTCGGCAACCGCGCCACCGGAAAATGCAACATCGTGACCAGCAATCCGGTCATCATCGGCGATATCTGGTTCGGCGACGGTCCCTACAAGTCCATGGCCGATGCCAAGCTTGCCCGTTCGACGATCCGCGCCTGTCCCGCGCCCACGCCGGACGAGGAAAAGGAAGAGGACGGCACGAACTAGTTTGTCATCAATGCAGGGCGTTGCCGCCGCGTTCGGCCAGGCCGCGATCGATAGCTGCGGCGTAAGCCTTTGCCAGCTCCGTCTCGAGATGCTCGTTGATCAGGAGCAGCGCCCGCACGGCACCGCGCAGGTCGCCGTTGCAGCTCGCGACGATTTCGTCGATCGCAGTGTCGTTCGATCTGAAGCTCATCGAAATTCCTCCGGTTCAAACCAGGACAGTTCTGCCGGTCTTTCCCCCATCCCCTGAGGCCTAAAGAGGAGGATCGGCGCCCACCCGCGCCTAGATGGCGGAACCGACCATGGCGATTATATGGACGCGGCAATGACGTCCGCATGAAGCTGTTCCGAGGCTTGCGTGTCCCGTTGGAATATTGTTGATTCCATTGCGTTTTTACGTTTCTCAATTATGCACATATCCACAGCCCCGGCATTTTCGGCAGACGCCGGGGGAGCCGGTGCAGCGAAACTGCCGCCCATGACAGCCGTAATTGCCTTGTGCCCAGGATCTCGCGGATTCTCTCCATGATCGTGATGTCAGTCGTGACGGCGCTGGTCCTGCTGGCGCTGGTCACGCAGGCCGGAATCGTCGCCGTGCAGCGCGCCTTTCCGCCGCAGGGGGACATGGTGAAGGTCGACGGCGCGACGCTACACGTCGTCGATATCGGCCCGCGCGATGCGGGGGTGCCGATCGTGATGCTGCACGGCGCGAGCTCCAATCTCGAAGCGATGCGGCGCCCGCTCGGCGATCTCCTCGCCAAGGACCATCGCGTCATCCTGGTCGACCGTCCCGGCCATGGCTGGAGCACGCGGGCGCGGCGCGCGGATTCCACGCCGCAGGTCCAGGCGCGGATGATCGACGAAGCGCTTCAAAAGCTCGGGATCGATCGCGCGGTCTTCGTCGTGCATTCCTGGAGCGGCGCACTCGGCGCGCGGCTTGCGCTCGATCATCCGACCCGCGTCGCCGGGCTCGTCATGCTCGCGCCCGTCACCCATCCCTGGCGCGGCGGCGTCGGCCGTTACAACGAGCTGATCGCGACGCCCGTGATCGGCCCGCTGCTCGCCTACACCATCACGCTGCCGCTCGGTTATTTCGTCGCTGAGGCCGGCGCGCGCAACGTGTTCCTGCCGCAGACGATGCCCGACGGTTTCGTGCGGGAATCCGCGACGCCGCTGCTGCTGCGTCCGCGCGAGTTCATCGCCAATGCCTATGATCTGGTGACGCTGAAGGAAGCGGTCGCCGCGCAAGCCGCGCGCTATGGCGAGATCAAGGCTCCGGTCACGGTCATCGCCGGCGAGCCCGACAAGACGGTGAGGACCAACATCCACGCCCGCCCGTTCGCGGCCATGGTGCCGAACGCGAAGCTGATCGTGCTGCCCGATCTCGGCCACATGGTGCAGAACGCCGTGCCGGATCTGGTGAAGACGGAGATCGAAGCGATGATCGGCAGGATCACGCCCGCACAGGCGGCCGCCGATTAGTTGCGTCTTCGCGCGTAGGGTAGGCAAAGGCGCCCTTGCGCCGCGCCCACGATCATCTCTCGATGACGGCAAAAGACGTGGGCACTGCTCCCGTAGCCCGGATGGACCGTCAGCGTAATCCGGGGCCGCCCGCCCGGCATTTTGCACCATCCCGGATTGCGCTGCGCTCCATCCGGGCTACGGCACCTCGCCTGTGTCGCCCTCTGTCAATCCACCGGCATAAAAATATTCCACTTTACCGAAATTCGGTTTCGGCGTATGTGTCGTCCATCCCGGCTCACCAAGAGGGGCGATCTCGTCGTCGTCTTGATCGCGAGCCGGGCTTGCGGTGGACGCGGCAGCGTCGGCACGAGAGGCGCGGGCAGGGCGGGTAGTCCCTGTGAGCCCGAGGCTTCGTGCGGACGACGGCGCTGCTAGGTTCGTCTCGCCTGTAAGTTTCCGGCTTTGTCGACAGGGCTGGAAATACTGCGGGCGAAATGGCGGGCCGTGCGTACGGCAAAACCGTGTGGTCCTGGCCGTCGTTGCTACGGTCAAGCCTAGCGAAGATGCGAGCGAGCCCAACCGGGCAGACTGCATCATCCAATTCGCGGGGCGAGGGAGGCCAAAGGAAAGTTCGGCTCCCGGGAGATCACGGCATAAGCCGTCCGACCATCGCGCAGGGAAGGCCGAGTGATCGGCACCACCTGTATGCTGCTGTGCGGTTCTTCCTGCGTGTGCATTTCGCGCAGCGGACCGCGGGTGCCTGTCGGCACCCGGCCTTCCCTGTGCCCTCTTGGATTTGAGGGTGCGAAGATGAAGCAAAGCTCGGGCGATTTCAGCCGCGAGAACGAGAAGACGTATCTGCAAGCGAGATGGTGCGGAAAGAGCGATGCCGCTACGTCATACTCCGTCATTGCGAGCGCAGCGACTTGTCCGCCGAAGCCTTGGCAAAGGCGGAAGCAATCCAGAATCCCTCCGCGGAGGCAGTCTGGATTTCTTCGTCGCATCAGCGCAAAATTGCTCCGCAATTTTGTCGCCGAGCTCCTCGTAATGACGTGGAGAGAGTGTGCATCACAACAAAAGCTGCAGCTTCGGTCCTGATTCCATCAGAACCGAAGCTGCAGCGATGGCCTTGTGCAGGCTTACTGCTTGATCTTGCCGTCCTTGTCGAACTGGGAGACGAAGGCCCAGAGATTGTTGATCTCGGTCTCGTTCTTGATGCCGGCGAACGCCATCTTGGTGCCGGGGATCTTGGCCTTGGGATCCTTGATGTATTCCTTGAACACGGCCTCGTCCCAGGTGATGCCGGAATTCTTGTTCGCGTCCGAATAGCTGTAGCCCTCGACGGTGCCCGACTTGCGGCCGTTGAGGCCGTTGAGCTCGGGGCCGACCTTGTTCTTGGCGCCTTCGCCGATCGCGTGGCAGGCCAGGCATTTGTTGAACGAGGTCTTGCCGGCCGCAACATCCTGCGCCATCGCGGCGGGTGCGGTGGCAATCACGGTGAGGATCGTCAGTGCGCCAAAAGTCAGTTTTGTCATCGGATGCTCTTCGTCTCTTCCCTGGAGGGTCTGGCCTGGTCAGTCTCTTGTCTGAATCAGCTTGCCGGTTTTGGCAGGCCTGCTCGGCTTGGACAAGCCACCAAACCATGACAGGTTTCATGATTTCCTACTTGTCCCAGAGCGAACTCGCCAGAGATCGTCGATCCGACTTTCGGATAGCCTACCCAAACAGGCGCGGACGTGATTGATTTGCCGAGACAAATCGATCAATTGGCTTTGAGCCGGAAGGATATGTCATGAAGGATTCGACATGGCCATCATGATGCCTGCGAGCGACCAGGCGGTGCTGGCGCGCCGCGCGGAGATCATTGCTGCATTGCGCGCAATCGTCCCCGGCGAGGGCGTGATCGACAGTGCCGCCGAGATGCGGGCCTACGAATCCGACGGTCTGACCGCCTACCGGCAGCCGCCGATGGTCGTGGTGCTGCCCGATACGACCGAGCAGGTCTCGCTCATCCTGAAATATTGTGCAGAGCAGAACATCAAGGTGGTGCCGCGCGGCTCCGGCACCTCGCTGTCGGGCGGGGCGCTGCCGCTCGAAGACGGCGTGCTGCTCGGCCTCGGCAAGTTCAAGCGCATCCGCGAGATCGATTTCGACAACCGCGTCGTCGTCACCGAGCCCGGCGTCACCAATCTGGCGATCAGCCAGGCGGTCGCCCATGCCGGCTTCTATTACGCGCCCGACCCGTCCTCGCAGATCGCCTGCTCGATCGGTGGCAATGTCGCGGAAAACTCCGGCGGCGTGCACTGTCTCAAATACGGCATGACCACCAACAACGTGCTCGGCTGCGAGATCGTGCTGATGAGCGGCGAGATCCTGCGCATCGGCGGCAAGGGGTGCGAGAACGCCGGCTACGACCTGATGGGCGTCATCACCGGCTCGGAAGGGCTGCTCGGCGTCATCACCGAGGTCACGGTGCGCATCCTGCAGAAGCCCGAGACGGCGCGCGCGCTGATGGTCGGCTTCGCGCAAGTCGAGGCCGCCGGCGAATGCGTGGCGCGCATCATCGGCGCCGGCATCATCCCTGGCGGCATGGAGATGATGGACAAGCCGGCGATCCACGCCGCCGAAGCCTTCGTGCATGCCGGCTATCCGCTCGACGTGGAGGCGCTGCTCATCATCGAGCTCGACGGTCCCAAGATCGAGGTCGACGAGCTGATCGCGCGCGTCGAGACCATCGCCAATGCCTGCGGCTCGACCACCTGCCAGATCTCGACCTCGGAGGCCGAGCGCAATCTGTTCTGGGCCGGCCGCAAGGCGGCGTTTCCGGCAGTGGGACGCATCTCGCCGGACTATCTCTGCATGGACGGCACCATTCCGCGCGGCGCGCTGCCCAAGGCGCTGGCGCGCATCCGCGAGCTCGGCGAAAAATACCAGCTCGGCTGTGCCAACGTGTTCCACGCCGGCGACGGCAATCTGCACCCCCTCATCCTCTACGATGCCAACAAGCCCGGCGAGATCGAGCGCGCGGAAGCCTTCGGCGCCGACATCCTGCGCGCCTGCGTCGAGTTCGGCGGCGTGCTGACCGGCGAGCACGGCGTCGGCATCGAGAAGCGCGACCTGATGCCCGACATGTTCACGGAGATCGACCTCAACCAGCAGCAGCGCCTGAAATGCGCCTTCGATCCGCAGGGCCTGCTCAACCCCGGAAAAGTGTTTCCGACCCTGCACCGCTGCGCCGAGCTCGGCCGCATGCACGTCCATGCCGGCAAGCTGGCGTTCCCGGACATTCCGCGGTTCTAGCGTCGCGCACGGCAGTCTCGCTGCCATGCGCCAAATTTGCTTTTCGTCCTGAACTTGGATACCGGCTCACTCGTGGATACGCTCAAAGTCAGAGACGCCAAAGACGTCGAAGAGGTGGTGCGCGCGGCGATTGCCAATGAGCAGCCGCTCGAGATCATCGGGCATGGCTCCAAGCGCAGCATCGGCCATGCCATGGCGACCAATGCCGTGCTCGACCTCTCCGCGCTGAATGCCGTCACCTCCTACGAGCCCAACGAGCTGATCGTCACTCTGCAGGCCGGCGCGCCGCTCGCCGACGTGCTGGCGCTGATCGACGCCAAGAACCAGCAATTCGCCTTCGAGCCGATGGATACCGCGCCGCTGCTCGGCACGCCGGCGCTCGGCACCATCGGCGGCATGATCGCGGCCGGGCTTGCCGGGCCGCGGCGCATCCGGGCCGGCGGGGCGCGCGATCATTTGCTCGGGGCGCATGCCGTCTCCGGCTTCGGCGACAGCTTCAAGACCGGCGGCAAGGTGGTGAAGAACGTCACCGGCTACGATCTCTGCAAGCTGCTCGCGGGCTCCTGGGGCACGCTGTCGGTCATGACCGAGGTCACGCTGAAGGTGATGCCCAAGCCCGAGGCCGAGCGCACGCTGCTGCTGCGCGGTCTCGACGATGCCGCCGCCAACAAGGCGATGACTGCGGCGCTCGGCTCGCCCTATGACGTCTCGGCGGCAGCGCATCTGCCGAAATCGACATTCCGCACCAAGACCGAGGGGCTTGGCGATCTCGCAAGCGACGGCGAGTCGCTGACCATGCTGCGGCTCGAGGGCATCACGTCGTCCGCCGCCCATCGCGCCGGCTCGCTGCGCGACCTGCTGGCGCCGTTCGGAGCCGCGGCGCTGATCGAGGACGCTCCGTCCGCCGCGCTGTGGGCCATGATCCGCGACGTGCTGCCGTTCGCGGCCGGCGGCGCGCTCGGCGCCTGGCCGGTCTGGCGCATCG
>NZ_JXDL01000001.1:4022637-4067837 GCF_001590795.1 Bradyrhizobium sp. AT1 | reverse complement strand
TCTACGATTGGGGCGGCGGCCTGATCTGGGCGGCGCTACCGCCGAAGGCTGACGCGCATGCCCCGGCGGTGCGCGCGCGCGCGGCCGCGGTCGGAGGGCACGCTATGCTGATCCGGGCGGCCGAAGATGTCAGGCGGGATGTCGACGTATTCCATCCGCAAGCACCGGGTATTGCGGCGCTGAGCGAGCGGGTGCGCGCCAGTTTCGATCCAAAGACCGTTCTCAACCGGGGACGCTTGAGGCGGGGCGTTGGAGCATGAAGACCGAATTCTCACTGGCCCAGCTCGCCGATCCCGATATCGCGGAAGCCGACAAGATCCTGCGCGCCTGCGTCCATTGCGGCTTCTGCACGGCGACCTGTCCGACCTATGTGCTGCTCGGCGACGAACTCGATAGCCCGCGCGGCCGCATCTACCTGATCAAGGAGATGCTGGAGAAGGACCAGACGCCGACGGCCGAGGTGGTCAAGCATGTCGACCGCTGCCTGTCGTGCCTGGCCTGCATGACGACCTGCCCCTCGGGGGTGAACTACATGCACCTCGTCGACCAGGCCCGGGTCAGGATCGAGCAACGCTATCAGCGGCCGCTCACCGAGCGGCTGCTGCGCCAGGTGCTGGCCTTCGTCCTGCCGGACCCGCAGCGCTTCCGCATCAGCATGGTGCTGGCGCGGCTGGCCCGTCCGCTTGCCGTGTTCCTGCCGACCCCGCGGCCCTCGGCGACGCCCGGCCTGATCCAGCGTCTCAAGGCGATGCTGGCGCTGGCACCCAACCGGCTGCCGCCGCGGGGTGCGCTGCCGGGTAGCGTGTTCGCGGCCCTCGGCAAGAAGCGCGGCCGGGTCGCGCTGCTGCAAGGCTGCGCCCAGCAGGTGCTGGCGCCGCGTATCAACCAGGCCGCGATCAGTCTTCTCACCCGCCACGGCGTCGAGGTTGTCCTGGTTCGGGACGAACAGTGCTGCGGCGCGCTGACCCATCATCTCGGCAACGACGCTGATGCCTTGGCGCGGGCGCGCGCCAACGTCGCGGCGTGGCGGAAGGAAGCGGCCGGCGAGGGGCTCGACGCCATCCTGGTGACCACGTCCGGCTGCGGCACGGTGATCAAGGACTACGGCTATCTGCTGCGCGAGGACAAAGCCTTCGCCGCCGATGCGGCGCAAATGTCCGCGCTCGCCAAGGACATCACCGAATACATCGCCGGTCTCGGACTCGAACCGACCGCGCGACATGACGACATCGTCGTCGCCTATCACTCAGCATGTTCGTTGCAGCACGGACAGAAAATCACGACGCTTCCGAAAGAATTGCTTTCCAAGAATGGATTCGTGGTGAAAGATGTGCCCGAGAGCCATTTGTGTTGCGGTTCGGCGGGGACCTACAACATTCTCCAGCCCGAGCTTGCGGGCCGGTTGCGCGATCGCAAGGTCGCCAACATCGCGAGCGTCAAGCCGGACATGATTGCCGCGGGCAATATCGGCTGCATGGTGCAGATTGCCAGTGGCACTTCAGTTCCGGTCGTACACACGATTGAGCTTCTCGATTGGGCTACGGGCGGGTCGCGGCCGGCACTGAATGCGCAGGTTTGAGCTTTCAGAGCCTGAACTTTCCTCCCGAGGTGACGACTGAAGGCGCCCGATCGACCATTGTTTGGCGGCAACAGGAGGACCACGATGGCGAAAGCGAAGAAGAAGAAAAGCAAGAAGGCCAAAAAGGCGAAGAAGGCCGTAGCGGCCAAGAAGACCGCGAAGAAGGCGACGAAGAAGGCAGCCAAGAAGTCCGCGAAGAAGTCTGCCAAGAAGTCGACCAAGAAAACTGCAAAGAAGGCCACCCCGAAGAAGGCCACCCCGAAGAAGACGGCAAAGAAGGCGGCGGCCAAGAAGGCTGCACCGAAGAAGGCCGCGAAGAAAGCGGCACCGAAGAAGGCGAAGGCAGCTCCCGCGCCGAAGCCGTCAGCGCCGGCGGCAACTCCGGCTCCCGAGCCGGCGGCCGAGACAAGTTGGGCGATGCCTTCGTCTTCTGCGGAAGCGGCGCCGGCCGAGGGGCAAGGCTAGGTCCCCGTCCAGCGCCCGCGCTCGTCAACCGGAAGGCCGCGGCGGCGACGCTGCGGCCTTTTTGCATCGCCACAGGCACCTCTGGACGCTGCCCCTTTCCACGCCCGGCTGATTCGTAGCGCGGCTGCCACGGCTACCCGCCGCCCCGTACTTGCACGGTCTCTCCGTGCACTTTGGAATGCAAATAATGTGATCGAGAAGACACACAGGCCGACAACCTTTCGTGGAATCGCCAAAACGCCTAAAAAGTCGGCAGATGCCCGTGATTTTTGCTTCACGGCCCCCATCCCTCAATCCAGATTGTCGCAGTAACGCAATTTTGCACGTAGGTCGTTCGCCCCGGGGGGCTTCCGGGATCCGACTGGGTAAAAACTGGTGATGGGGATCGAAATGAAAAAAGTGGCTTTGTTGGCAACGGCGCTGGCAATGGTGACGACGGGTTCGGCTTTCGCGGCGGATATGGCTGTGAAGGCCAGGAAGGCCCCGCCGGTGGTTGCCTTCGATCCCTGGGATATCGCCTTCGGCGGCGCGATCATGAGCAATTACGTCTTCCGCGGTATCACCCAGTCGAACAACAAGCCGTCGGTCGCTGCCTATTTCGAGCCGCGCTACAACGTCACCAAGGACCTTCAGCTCTATGTCGGCGTCGCCGGTGAGAGCATCTCCTTCCCGAACCGCGCCGCGGCCGAGATCGACATCTACGGCGGTATCCGCCCGACCTTCGGCGCGTTCGCGTTCGACATCGGCGTCTGGGGTTACCTGTATCCGGGTGGGACCTGCTACTACGGCGCGGCGGCCGACACCGCCGGCAACCCGCTCAGCGCAGAGTGCGCCACCAACTTCCTGCCGAACGGCAACGTCATGAAGAGGGATGTCAGCTTCTTCGAAGTCTACGGCAAGGTGAATTACACGATCAACGACAACTGGAGCGTCGGCCTCAACGAGTACTATTCGCCGAACTTCCTTAACACCGGCGCTTGGGGCAACTACACCTCGATCACGGGCAAGTGGACCGCGCCCAGCACAACGTTTGGCTCAAGCGGCGTCGGAATGTACGTGTCGGGTGAATTCGGCCGCCAGTGGTTCGGCACCTCCGACTCGTTCTACGGCACCGGCATCCCCAGCCCGCTGGGCGGCGGTCCGTTCCCGAACGGCATCAAATATGCCGACTACAACACCTGGAACCTCGGCGTCGGCTTCACCTACAAGGTGATGACGCTGGATCTCCGTTATTCCGACACCGATCTGTCGAAGGCGAACTGCAACGCCTTCACCAGCGACAACACCTCCACCTTCAACAACAGCTTCAGCAGCATCAATCCCTCGGGCGTCGGCTCCAAGTGGTGCGGCGCGACCGGCATCGCCAAGCTCTCGTTCGACCTGACGGCGATGACCAACCTGAAGTAAGTTCCTCCCGGGACGGCTTTCTAAGGGGCGGCAGAGCAATCTGCCGCCCTTTTGCTTTTCTCGACGCCGTCATGGCCGGGTCAAGCCCGGGCATGACGAGTGTACGGGAGTGAGGGCTCGAACTCGATGGCCAGCGGCCACACGGCGCTCGCCTCAGCGCGCCGCCGTCGGCTCCCGGGCCGGCTCGCCGGTTTTGCCGAGGACGTGAATCTCGCCGTCCTCCACCAGCGTCACCTTGCGAGTATGGAAAACGTCCAGGGTCGAGCGGTGGCCGATCGAGACGATGGTGGCCTGTGGCAGCTTCTCCGTCAGCAGCCGATAGAGCCGGTCCTCGGACGGCTCGTCCAGCGAGGCGGTCGCCTCATCGAGGAACAGATAATCCGGCACGTGCAGCAGCGCGCGGGCAAGCCCAAGGCGTTGCTGTTCGCCGAGCGACAATGTCCGGTTCCAGTGACCGTCCTCGTTGAGCCGGTCGGCCAGCTGCTTCATGCCGACTGCAATCACGGCATCGCGGATCTTCTCGGCCGGGATGGAGCCGTGCTCGGCAGGGTAGATGACGGCGTCGCCCAGCGGGCCGATCGGGAAATACGGCCGCTGCGGCAGCATCATCAGCTTCGACGTCGCGGGGATAGCGATCGTGCCGGTGCCGAACGGCCAGATGCCGGCAATGGCCCGGAACAGGGTCGACTTGCCGGAGCCCGACGCGCCGGTCACCAGCACCCGCTCCGACGGCTGGATCGTGAAGGCATCGGCTGCGACCAGAGGTGTGCCGTTCGGCAGCCTGACGAGCAATTGCTCGAGCGCGATGGCCTTGCCCTTCGATGGCGTGACGTCGATGGTCGGCTCCAGCGCCGCGCCTCGGGCGGAGGAGCTGACCGACATCTCGAAGCCGTCGAGGCGGGCGATCACCGAGCGCCACTCGGCGAGCGAGCGATAGGCGGTGACGAAGAAGGACAGAGCGTCCTGCACGCTGCCGAACGCCGAGCCGGTCTGCATCATGTCGCCGAGCTGGATCCGCTTGGCGAAGTAGGCCGGCGCCACCACTACATAGGGAAAGATCGTTGCGGCCTGACCGTAGCTGGCCGTGAACGCGGTCAGGCGCTTGGTCCGGCTCATGATCTCGTACCAATTGCCGATGACGAAGCCGAAGCGCCGCAGGAGATGCCCGCGCTCCGCGTTCTCACCCTTCAACAGGGCGATCTGCTCGGAATTTTCGCGCACGCGGATCAGGTTGAAGCGGAAGTCGGCCTCAAAGCGCTGCTGCTCGAAATTGAGATTGATGAGCGGTGCGCCGATCCAATGGGTCAGCGCGGTACCCGCAATCGCATAGGCCACCGCACACCAGACCAGGAAACCGGGGATGACGATGTCGGTGCCGTAAATGTACAAGGGCGCCTTGTAGGACAGTCCCCAGAGGATGACGACGAAGGAGGCCAGCGTCACGACCGAGGACAGCAGGCCAAGGCCGATCGACAGTGTCTGCTCGACGAAGGTCTTGACGTCTTCGGTGATGCGCTGGTCCGGATTGTCGGCGGCGTCGCCCTTGAGCTGCATGCGGTAATGGGTGGCGCCGTCGAGCCATTCGCCGAGATAATGTCGCGTCAGCCATTGCCGCCAGCGGATCTGCAGCCACTGGTTCAGATAGAGCTTGTAGACGGCGAGCGCGACGAAGGTGAAGGCGAGGCCGAGGAAGATCCAAACCTCCTTGACGAACTCGGGGAGGTCATAGGCCTGCAGCGCGCTGTAGAACCGGTTCTGCCATTGATTGAGCAGCACGTTGATCGCGACCAGCACCAGCTCCATCGCGATGACGACGGCGAGCAGGCCGCGGCCAACCCATTTGTCCTCGGACCGGAAATAGGGAGCGGCGATTCGCCAGACGATCGCGAGCGTGGCGCTGATGTTCTTCACAGAGCGGGGTCTCCTAGGGGGATGTGCACAACCACCCGGAGCCAAGGACTTGAGACCATGGCGGAAATGGGCGCGCTTAGACTAAAGTCGCGAGTTCTGCAATTTGCGTTGGCTTGTCGCAGCTTGCAACCCTAGCATGGGGCTCGACGGCGCGGGGTGGGGTGACCTGGGATTTCGCGAGCTTGTGAGCGGACGGGAACCGCTGCAATCGCGAGGAATTCGTGTCCATCTCGGGGGTTATCGCTTCCAGCGTCAAGCAGGTCCGGCTGTCCACGCGGGCCGCCTGCAGCAACATGCGTGGGGGAGGAAGACCATGTGGAATCAAGTCTATGATCCGCTGCACAGCCCGGTGCTGTCGACGATCGCGGCGGCGGTGCCGGTCGTCACGCTGCTGGTCCTGATCGCCAGCGGCCGCGTCCAGGCGCATATCGCGGCTATTATCGCCGTGATCGTGGCCAATCTGATCACGATCTTCGTCTTCACCATGCCGGCGAACATGTCGATCCGCGCCTCGGTGCTGGGCATCGTCACCGGCTTCTTCCCCATCGGCTGGATCGTGCTCAACGTCATCTTCCTCTACCAGGTGACGGTGAGCACGGGACGCTTCGAATTGCTCAAGCGCGCCATCGGCGGCGTCACTGAGGATCGGCGGCTGCAATTGCTGCTGATCGCGTTTTCCTTCGGCGCGTTCTTCGAGGGCGCCTCGGGCTTCGGCACGCCGGTCGCCATCACCGGTGCCGTGCTGATCGGCCTCGGCTTCTCGCCGCTCGCCGCCTCCGGCCTGTCGCTGATCGCCAACACCGCGCCCGTCGCCTACGGCGCGCTGGGCACGCCGATCCAGGGTCTCGCCTCGGTCACCGGGCTCGATCCCTACATCCTCGGCGCCATGGTCGGCCGGCAATTGCCGTTCTTCTCGCTGATCGTGCCGTTCTGGGTGGTGTGGGCGTTCGCGGGCTGGAAAGGCATGAAGGATGTCTGGCCGGCGATCCTCGTCACCGGCATCTCGTTCGCTGTTCCGCAATTCGTGATCTCGAACTTCATCAATCCCTGGATCGTCGACATCGGTGCGTCGCTGATCTCGATGGGCGCGTTGATCCTGTTCCTGAAGGTCTGGCAGCCGAAGCAGCTCTGGCTGTCGCCGGCGCTGCGCGGCCGCGATGAATCGGCAGCCACGATGGCGGCGGCCAAGCCGCTCGACAAGACGCCACTGACGCAGAGCGAGCTGTTCAGCGCGTTGCTGCCGTGGATCGTCGTCTGCATCGTGATGCTGGTCTGGGGCAATGGCGGCTTCAAGACTTGGGCGAATTCGATTTTCGTCTGGAACTATCCCGTTCCCGAGCTGCACCAGATGATCAACAAGATGCCGCCGGTGGCGGCCAAGCCGACGCCTGAGGGAGCGGTGTTCGGCTTCACCTATCTGTCGTTCACCGGCACGGGCATGCTGATCGCGGCGATCATCTCCGGTGTCCTGATGGGCGTCGGTCCCGGCAGGCTCCTGACCGAGTACGGCCGCACCATCCGGCTGTGCGCGATCTCGCTGATCACGATCTCGGCGATGCTGGCGATCGGCACGCTGACCCGGCTCTCCGGCGTCGACGCCACGCTTGGCCTCGCCTTCGCCGCCACCGGCGTGCTCTATCCCTTCTTCGGCACGCTGCTCGGCTGGTTGGGCGTGGCGCTGACGGGATCGGACACGGCGTCCAACGTGCTGTTCGGCAATCTGCAGAAGATCACGTCCGAGCAGCTCGGTCTGTCGCCGGTCCTGATGGCCGCGGCGAACTCGTCCGGCGGCGTGATGGGCAAGATGATCGACGCGCAGTCGATCGTGGTCGCCTCCACGGCCACCAACTGGTACGGCCACGAGGGCACGATCCTGCGCTTCGTGTTCTGGCACTCGATCGTGCTGGCCTGTCTCGTCGGTGTGCTCGTGACGTTGCAGGCCTATGTCTGGCCGTTCACGGCGCTGGTCCTGAAGTAGCAGGCCACGCCCCGATTCGACGCAAATCCCCGCGAGGTTCGCCCTCGCGGGGATTTTTGCATCCGGGTTGCGCGAACCTTCTCAATGGCGCCGCCGTCTTATAGAAGGTGCCGCAAATCACGTCGGACGAGAGGTTTCATGGTTTCGCTCAAGCATTTGGTGTGTGTGGCGGTTGCAATGCTCGCGATGTCGACGCTCGCGCGTGCCGAGGACGGTTTTCCGTTCGGCACCGAGATGACGCTGGAAGCACTGCCGCAACCCGGCTCCAAGCGGATTCCGAACATCGAGATCGGCGACCATGGCGAGGTCTTGCTGGAGCTCTGGTGCAAGGGCGGCAAGGGCCAGTTTTCCGTCGCCGGCAACACCGTGATCTTCGTTCCCGGCCAGATCCAGGATCGTAATTGCCCGCCTGCACGCGCGCAGGCCGACGACGAGTTCGTCGCGGCGCTCTCCAGTGTCGAGACCTGGAAGCGCCAGGGCGACGTGCTGACGCTGATCGGCCCGAAGCCGTTGCGGTTCCGGACGACGGGGAATTAGGGCTCTCGCGAACGTTGCTCTCGTGTCCCGGACAAGGCGCAGCGCGCAAGCGATGCGCCGCAGAGCCGGGACCCAGCCTTTCATCCGCGACTTTGCTTGTGGCTCTGGGCCCCGGCTCAGCAGCGCATCACTGAAGTGCTGCACTGCGTCCGGGGCACGATAGCGCCACCTATTTCCACACCGACTTGTCGGCGTCCCAGCGCTGGCCTTTCAGCTCCCTGGTGAGCGCCTCGACCGAACCGTTGTCGTCGGGCTGGTCGCCTTCCTCGTCGACCGAGGCGTCGTCGGAGAGATTGAGCTTGGCGCCGCTGCTCTCATCAGTGGTCGTCGTCGCTGGGCTGCCGATCCAGAGCATGAGCTTGTCGGTGGTGCCGGGCTTGTCGGGCGAGACGAGCCCTGCGACCTCGATCGTGTCGGTCAGCTCGAGCGCCGGAAAATCAGGGTTCGGCCGCTTGAAGACCAGCTTCAGCTTGCCCGTGGCGGGATTGAAGCTTTGCGAGACCGGCTTTGCCGCGAGGGTTCGGCTCAGGACGTTCGCGACGGTGGTCGCCAGCTTGGTGCGGTTGATCTTGTCGCCCTCGCGCCAATCGGCCGCGGCGAAGCGGATGGTGCGGTCCATCTCGGTCATGCCGGCGGTCCAGCCGGCGGCGGTGACGCCCGGCATCGCCTTGAATTTCGCCAGCAGCGCGCCGGCGCGCTCGGGATCGACCGACATGTTGATGGTCTGCTCGCCGGCGCGCAGCGCGTCGCAGCCGACGGTGAGGCTCGCCAGCGTCACCTCGACCTCCTGACCCTTCAGGCTCTTCAGGAAGTCCGTCGCAGCATCCAGCTTGACCTTGACCGCGATCGCCTCCGGCGAGACGTCGGTGAAGTCCTTCGGCTGCGGCGTGATGCCGTCGTCGGAGGTCTGGTTGTCCTGAAATTCCTTCTCGCTGAGATCGGAATTGTCGGGCGAAGTGACCTCGGTCACCACCTGGCCGATGCTGATCTGGCCGCGGAATTCGAAGGTATCCCCGCTCTGCTTGCGCAGCAGCTTGACGCTGACGGGCGCCTTCTCGCTCATGCTCTGCGTGGTGCCGGTCAGGTTCTGGCCTGCGACCTGGAGATTGACGACGAAGCGATCCTTGCGGTCGGAATTCTTCGCGACGGGATAGCAGACGTCGAGCACGGCCGCCGTGACCGTCTTGCCCTGGCGGGTCTCCTTGAGGATCACGTCGGCATTGCCGTCCATCAGCCCGTCGATCGAGGTGAAATAGCGCGTCTCCACGCCGCCGGGCGCCGTGGCCTTGGGCGACAGCTTCATCTGGGCGGAGGCGACCTCGGGCGCAACTGCAAGCAGAGCGGCCAAAACGACTGTCGGACAAACCAGAAGCGCGCGCATCGACGAAATCCCTCGAGCAAAAGAATCGGCGCCACCGTAGTGGGTTTTGGCCGTCGGTTGAATCGGAAAGCTGAAGGCAGGGTCGGCAAAAAAGAAGGCCGCCCGGAGGCGGCCTTCGTGATCGTGTGAGGTGAAGTTGGGCTCAGAAGCCACCCATGCCGCCGCCGGCGGGCATCGCGGGCGGAGCTTCCTTCTTCGGCGACTCGGCGACCATGGCCTCGGTGGTCACCAGCAGGCCGGCGATCGAGGCGGCGTCCTGCAGCGCGGTGCGCACCACCTTGGCGGGGTCGATGATGCCCTTCTCGACCATGTCGACATAGTCCTCGTTCTGGGCGTCGAAGCCGAAGGTCTCGGACTTGTTCTCCAGGATCTTGCCGACCACGATCGAGCCTTCCACGCCGGCGTTCTCGGAGATCTGGCGGATCGGAGCTTCCAGCGCCTTGAGCACGATGTTGATGCCGGCCTGGACGTCGGGATTGGCGTTGGTGAGACGGCCGACCGCCTTCTTGGCGCGGAGCAGCGCGACGCCGCCGCCGGGGACGATGCCTTCCTGCACCGCGGCGCGGGTGGCGTTGAGGGCGTCCTCGACGCGGTCCTTCTTCTCCTTGACCTCGATCTCGGTCGCGCCGCCGACGCGGATCACCGCGACGCCGCCGGCGAGCTTGGCGAGGCGCTCCTGGAGCTTCTCACGGTCGTAGTCCGAGGTGGTTTCCTCGATCTGGGCCTTGATCTGGCCGACGCGGGCCTCGATCTCCGGCTTCTTGCCGGCACCCTTGACGATCGTGGTGTTCTCCTTGTCGATCACGACCTTGCCGGCGCGGCCCAGCATCTTCACCGTGACGTTCTCGAGCTTCATGCCGAGATCCTCGGAGATCAACTGGCCGCCGGTGAGGATCGCGAGGTCCTCGAGCATGGCCTTGCGGCGATCGCCGAAGCCCGGCGCCTTCACGGCCGCGACCTTGAGGCCGCCGCGCAGACGGTTGACGACCAGGGTGGCCAGCGCCTCGCCCTCGACGTCCTCCGCGATGATGACGAGCGGCTTGCCCGACTGCACCACGGCTTCCAGCACCGGCAGCATGGCCTGCAGGCCCGAGAGCTTCTTCTCGTGCAGCAGGATGTAGGCGTCCTCGAGCTCGGCGGTCATCTTCTCGGGGTTGGTGACGAAGTAGGGGCTGAGATAGCCGCGGTCGAACTTCATGCCCTCGACGATGTCGACCTCGGTGTCGAGCGATTTGTTCTCCTCGACGGTGATGACGCCCTCGTTGCCGACCTTCTGCATCGCCTGGGCGATCATCTTGCCGATGGCGGCATCGCCGTTGGCCGAGATGGTGCCGACCTGGGCGACCTCGGAGGAGGCGGCGACCGGCTTGGCGCGCTTCTCGATGTCCTTGATGACGGCGGCCACCGCGCTGTCGATGCCGCGCTTGAGGTCCATCGGGTTCATGCCGGCGGCAACCGCCTTGGCGCCTTCGCGCACGATGGCCTGGGCCAGCACGGTCGCGGTGGTGGTGCCGTCGCCGGCGAGGTCGTTGGTCTTGGAGGCGACCTCACGCACCATCTGGGCGCCCATGTTCTCGAACTTGTCCTCGAGCTCGATCTCCTTGGCGACGGTGACGCCGTCCTTGGTGATGCGGGGCGCGCCGAAGCTCTTCTCGATGACGACGTTGCGGCCCTTCGGGCCGAGCGTCACCTTGACGGCGTTGGCGAGAATGTCGACGCCGCGCAGCATGCGATCGCGCGCGTCTCCGGAAAACTTGACGTCCTTGGCAGTCATTTCTGCAGTCCCTCGTGTTTCGTAATGTGTATGCCGCGCTCTCTCCGTCATTGCCGGGCTCGACCCGCCTGCGCGGCCGAAGCCGCTTCGGCGTGGCGTAGGCCCGGCAATCCATCTTCACTCAAAGAATGATGGATGCCCGGGGCAGGGCCCGGGCATGACGACGAAACATTCAGCGGCCGTTCAGGCGGATGGCCTTAGGCCAGAACGCCCATGATGTCCGACTCCTTCATGATCAGGAGATCTTCGTTGTCGATCTTGACCTCGGTGCCCGACCACTTGCCGAACAGCACGCGGTCGCCGATCTTGAGGTCGATCGGGGTCAGCTTGCCGGCCTCGTCGCGGCCACCGGGGCCGACGGCGACGACTTCGCCCTGGGACGGCTTTTCCTTGGCGGTGTCCGGAATGATGATGCCGCCCTTGGTCTTTTCCTCGGCGTCGATACGTTTGACCACGACACGGTCATGCAGCGGACGAAATTTGGATTTAGCCATGACGTTTCCCTTTGGAGGCTCGCTTCGGAAGGTGTGGAAGTGGGTGGGGCGGCGCTTCCGTCCAACCCCTCTCCCGAGGATCGAACGGCGCGCTTAGCAATCGGGCTTTCCGAGTGCTAATAGTGGGCCCGGAAATATGGCTTGGCCGCGATCCTGTCAAGCAAAGGTGGTTAAGCGATTGGTGAGGCGGATATAGGATGGTGGCATTGGAAACTTGTTCGGGGCTAAGGCGTATCAAAGGACGTCATTGCTCCGGCAGCTTTTTTGCGCTTGGCTGCGGGAGGGGTGCGGCCATGGTCTTGCTCGGGGGAATGCCATGATCAGTTCAGCTCACGCGCGCACGGTTGCCAATCTGGCGGCCGCCTCTTGTCTGGCGCTGCTGCTGGGCGCCTGCGGCGGCGGCATGAGCCTGCCGTCGTTCTCGTCGTCCTCGCCGCCGCCCGATGCCGAGCCGGGCGTTGCTCCGGAAATGCCTGCGACCATTCGTGCCGACGAGATCGTCGGCCGTTGGGGTCTGGCCTCGTTCCAGAACCCGGCCGACCGCGCCCGCACCGAGGCTGCCGCCCGGGCCCAGTGCAAGAACCCTTACGTCATCACCGCCGGCTCCTCCGGCGGCGTGATCATGCATCTGGCCGACCAGGCGACACCCCAGGAGCTGCGGCTGAAGGGCTCGCCCAGCGGCAAGAATTACATCGGACCGGCAGGTCCCACCCCCGGCGAGCAGGACCGTGAGATCGTCTCCTTCGACGGCCGCGTCCTGATTACCCGTTTCATCGACAAAGACGCCGCCACCCGCTACGGCAACATGGTCTACGTCCGCTGCGCGCCAAGGGCGTGAGGCGACGGCGCGACTTTCCTTCTCCGCAAGGGGAGAAGGAAGCGAGCCCGGGCGTTCTCTAAAAACGAAAAACGCCGGCTCTCGCCGGCGTTTTGTTTTTCTGTCGGTCCGCGTCCGTTCAGTCGAACAGCGCGTCGATGTCGTCCTGCGAGGCGTGGCCGACGTCGCCGGCGAGCTTGGGGCCGTTGAGAAGCTTGTCGTCCTCGCTGCGATTGTCGACCTGCGGAACGACGTGGGCCTTGATCGCGTCGACGCCGCCCCAGATGTCCATCATCGAGTTGATGTGCTGCTCGATGAACTTCATCGTGGTCATGACCTTGCTGATGCGCTGGCCGGTCAGGTCCTGGAAGTTGCAGGCCTCGAAGATCGAGATGACGCGTTCCTGGATGTCGTCGGCGAGCCGCTTCTGCTGGTCGACCGAGTCCACCTTGGACATTGCGCTGGCGGCCTGGTCGATCGATTCCGCGGCTTCGAGGATCTGTTGGGTCGCCTGCTCGGTGCCGCCGACCACCGCGCCGAGCTCGCCATTGACCTTGGCCATTTCGCCGCCGTCGAAGCTCTTGCCGTGCAGTGTCGCGATCTCGCGCTTGGTGCGGTCGATGGCGTCGTGGATGAGGTCGAGCTCGACCTTCAGCTTTTCGCACTGTTCGATCTGGGCCCGATAGGTTTCGAGCATCGTGCGGGCCTCGGCGAGCTCGTGGGCGGTGGAGGCGTCGATCGCCGCCATGGCTGCGCTGCCGGACAACGGCGCTGGCACGCTGCCCTTCGCCATCTGTGCACGGATCGCGCGCAGCTCCGCCATGATCTCGCTGTGCATCGGCATTGCCTCTTCAGTTACGTCAAAATTCGGCATCTCGCCGCCACCAGCGATATCCTCGACGCGAAAACGTTTGCGGTGAACAGCCATCAGGATACTCCCCCCACCTCACTCACGCGTCTTTGTAGGCAGAAGCGATTTAACACGAAGTTCACAGCAGGAACTGTTGTGCTGCGTCGCGCGACGGCATGAAAACCGGCGATTAACCATGGCCGCGCCGCGTTCATCGAAAATAAACGCTGATCGCCAAATTGCCCCTCGGTTGACGACGTGGTGAATCCAAACGCCCGATACGTTTACCAAACGCAACGGCTTTTGCTTTTTATTGACCACGTCGAGGGGCGCTGACCAGCCATCAGCTCTCCACGGCGCGTGTGATCTAGACGAAACAGTACAGAGTACGTCGATGTTCAAGAAAATGTCTGTTGCGCTGCTCGGCAGCGCTTGCACCTTCATTGCCGGCGCAAACAATGCCAGCGCCTTCGACAATTCGGTGCCGAACGATCCGCCCGCGGTGCTCTACCAGCCGCGAGTGCCGCCGGCGCCGGTCCGCGTCGCCTCCAATGCCAACATGGGCGGCGGCTTCATCGAGTTCCTGTTCGGCGACGGTCCCGGCCGCGGTCCGGCTTACGCGCCGGAGCAGCCCGTGTATCAGCAGCAGCCGGCTTATTACGATCAGCGCCGCCTGCCGCCGATGGGCGAGCCGCAGATGCAGGGTGGATATCAGCAAGGCACGCTCCAGCAGGAGGCGGCCGACCCCCGGCAGCGTCAGTTCGATCCGAGGTTCGAGAAACAATCTGTTGACTATAGCGGCAAGGAAAGTGCCGGCACGATCGTGGTCGATACGCCGAACAAGTTCCTCTATCTCGTCGAAGGCAACGGCAAGGCGATGCGCTACGGCATCGGCGTCGGACGTCCCGGCTTCACCTGGTCCGGCGTAAAGTCGATCACGGCCAAGCGCGAATGGCCGGACTGGACGCCGCCGGCGGAAATGATCGCGCGCCGCCCCGATCTGCCCCGGCACATGGAAGGCGGCCCGGAAAATCCGCTCGGTGCCCGCGCGATGTATCTGGGCTCGACGCTCTACCGCATCCACGGCTCCAACGAGCCCTGGACCATCGGCACCAACGTCTCCTCCGGTTGCATCCGCATGCGCAACGAGGACGTCATCGACCTCTACGGCCGCGTCAATGTCGGCACCAAGGTCGTCGTGATGTAGCCGAGCGCTCGCTGCTCACGAAAACGGCCGCCTCCTGGGCGGCCGTTCTTGTCTGTGACGCTGTCAGGCAGCCTTACGCGTAATCGCTGTCGCCATCGTCGCCGCCGAAATCGCTGTCGTCGGCCATGTCCATATTGCCGGCGTCACGATTGTCGTCGTAGTTCTGATCGTTGTTGTTTCGATCGTCGTTCGAGGCCTGGTCGAAGAAGCCCTGGCGGGAATCGCGGTTCGAGCCGATGTCGTTGAGGCCGGCATCGCGCGCGAGCGATCCGCCGGACTGGTCGCTGCCGCCCCAGGGGCTTCCACCAGCGCTGCGATCGCCGAGGGCATTGCTGTCGCCAAAACCCTGCTGGTGCGATCCACCCATCATGCCGCGAATGCTGGAGAGCAACAGCGAGCCGCCGACGACGCCGGCTGCGGCTGCCGCCGCCGTGCCAAGGAACGAGCCGCCGCCACCACCGGCCGGCGGGGCACCATAGCCCTGGCCCGGACCTTGACCATAGGCCTGTCCGTAAGGCGGCGGTGCGCCGTAGCCCGGCTGACCCTGCGGCATCGCCTGGCCGGTGTTCCAAACCGGCCGCTGCTCGCGCGGCGGCACGTTCGGAACCGAGCCGCGCGGCGGGCTTCCGCCAAACAGCGTGTCACGCATCGTATCGAGGAAGCCGCCGGAGGACTGCGCCTGCTCGGGCGCATGGGCCGCTTCGAGCTCCTGGATGCGGTTATGAGCACGCTTCAGCGCTTCGTCCTGCAACAGCGTGGTCTGCACCAGCGCGTAGACGGCGCCGGGGGCTTTGCGTAGCCCGTCGGAGATCGCAGCGATCGCGTCGGGATCGCGCGGTGCGTTTTCCAGTTTCGAAAGCCGGTCGAACAGGTCGTCGACGAGCTGGCGTTCCTGCGGCGTCATGATCAATCTCCCTTGCGCAAACAAGCGCGAGGCAGATGTAGGGTTCCATTGTGGCCCCAACAGTGCCGGCTGGATTAAATTTCGGTATGCGACAAGCTGCCCTGCGGGTTTCCGCCGGTTTCACTCCAGCGTGACGCGGCTGTCCGCGAGCAGGCGCGCGAAGGCCTCGCCCGACAGATAGGCGTGCTCGCGCTCGCGCACGTCGGTCATCGGGTCGAGCCCGGCCAGGACCTCATCGGCGAAGCCGGGATGGCACATCACGAGGCCGCCATCGGGGAGGCCTTCCAGAAAGTGCCGCATCAGCGCGTCGAAATCGGTTGCGCGCGTGAAGTCATAGGCGCCGGCAAAGCCGGGATTGAAGCTGAGACCGGCGCTGCCGGCGCGGCGGCGGAATTGCGTGCTGAGCACATCGAGCACCAGGGCCTTGGGGGAGGCCAGCCGCTGCCTCAGCGGCAGGCCGCGGCCGCCCTGGCGCACCCAGGCATTCGGCGCGCCCTCGACGACGGCATCGACAAAGCCGTCGCGCACCTGCGGATAGAGCTGCACATGCTGATGGCCGTCGACGAAATCAGGCAGGCGCCCGAACGCCTCCGCGAAGGCGGCGAGCTGCGCCTTGACCTCGTTGCGAAAGAATTCGCGGTCGAGCCGCCGCAAAACGCCGGCACGCAGCAGTTTCGGAAACGGCATGAACATGTCGCCGTCGAGCGGTCGGAAATGCATGGTCAGCGGCCGGAACGGCGCCGACAGCGTCACGTGCAACCCGATCGCGCAGCGCGGGCTTTGCTTGACCGATGCCTGCAGCGCCTCGACCTCGCTGCGCGCGATCGCCGGGCCCACTGTCATCACCGAGGTGGCGTTGAGGCGGCCGCGTTCGATCAGGTCGCGGATGGCGCGGTTGACGCCCGGGCTGATGCCGTAATCGTCGGCGCAGAGCCAGATCCGCCGCAGGTCCGCGGCCTCGCTCATTCGGCCGCCGTCCGCTTCGCGGCGTCGTCAGCCTTGTCGGCTTCGAAGTGCTTTTCACTGTGCTCGGCGACGAAATAGATCGGGCGCGCCTTCAGCTCCGAGAGGATCTTGCCGATATATTCGCCGACGATGCCGATCATGATGAGCTGCACGCCGCCGATCGTCATCAGGCCGATCACCAGCGAGGGATAGCCGGGCACCTGCTTGCCGGTCGTGAGCACCTCCCAGAGGATCGAAAGGCCGAACAGGAAAGCGCCCGCTGCGAGAATGACGCCGAGCAGGCTGGCGAAGCGCAAGGGGGCGACCGAAAACGAGGTCAGGCCCTCGATCGACAGGCCGAGCAGGCTTGCGGCGTTGAAGGTGGTGACGCCATGGGTGCGCGCCGAAGGCTCGTAGTCGACGCGGATCTGGCGGAAGCCGATCCAGCTGGCGAGGCCCTTGAAGAACCGGTTGCGCTCCGGCAATTGCCTGAGCGCGGTGACCGCGCGTGGCGAGAGCAGGCGGAAGTCGCCGGCGTCCTCGGGGATCTTCTGGCGTGCGCCCCAATTGATCAGCGCGTAGAAGCCGTGCACGGCGACGCGGCGCAGGAAGCCCTCGTTGTCGCGATGCGCCTTGGCGGTGTAGACGACGTCATAGCCGTCATCGATCCAGTGCCGCACCAGCTGTTCGATCAGGGCCGGCGGATGCTGGCCGTCGCCGTCCATGAACATGACGGCGCCGAGCCGGGCATGGTCGAGGCCGGCCATCAGCGCCGCCTCCTTGCCGAAATTGCGCGACAGCGACACCACCTGGACGCCCAGTGAATCGGCTGGCAATGAACGCGCGATCGAGAGCGTCGCGTCCTTGCTGCCGTCGTCGACATAGACGACCTCGCAAGCGAGCCGATAGCGCTCCCGCAAGGTCTTTGCGAGATCGCAGATGCGCATGTGCAGGGCGGCGAGGCCCGCCGCCTCGTTGTAGACGGGGACGACGATCGACAGTCCCTTCGCCGCGGCGGTGGCTGCGGTGGTCGTCATGCCGGAAACGTCAGAGCCCAGCGTCATCGGTCAAGTCCCAGAGGCGTTCAATGTCATCTCAACAGCATATGGTAGCTGCCGTTTGCTGTCGCAAAGCTGAACGGAAAAGCCGAGCGGACCTGGGCTCACTGCCGCAGGAACGCCTCGAGCTTGGCGAACAGCGGGTTCTCGCGGTCGAACACGTAGTCGAGCGAAACCACCGAGACGGTCTCGGCGCCATGCTCGCGCAGGAAGCTCGCCAGCGCATAGAGCTGCCCCGGCGGGCAGTGCAACGTCAGCATGCCTGACGAGGTCGGTCCGCCGAACGGGGCCTCGACGCCGTACCGGCTGTGGGCTTCGCCGAGCAGGGTGGCGTCGCATTGCCGGAAGCGGGTGCGGACCTCGCGGTACTTGTTGGCTCGCGCCCTTGCTGCGATGTGATCGAGGATGATGCGCGCGGTCTCGCGCGCCTGCGGCGACCAGTCGGCCTCTTTCGAGGCGACCAGATTGGCCTGGCTACGCAGGATCACACCGTCGTCGAGCACCCGCAGGCCGTTGGCGGCGAGCGTCGCGCCGGTCGTCGTGATGTCGACGATCAATTCGGCGCTGCCGGCTGCAGGCGCGCCTTCGGTCGCGCCGGCGCTTTCGACGATGCGGTAATCGGTGATGCCGTGGCTCTGGAAGAACGCGCGGGTGAGATTGACGAACTTGGTCGCGACCCGCATCCGCATGTGATGCTGCTCGCGGAAGCCGGTGGTGACGTCGTCGAGGTCGGCCATGGTGCGGACGTCGATCCAGGCCTGCGGCACGGCGACCACGACGTCGGCATAGCCGAAGCCGAGGCCGTCGATCAACGACACGCGCTTGTCGGCGTCGGCGATGTTCTCGCGCACCAGGTCCTCGCCGGTGACGCCGAGATGCGCGAAGCCGCGCGACAGTTGCGAGGCGATCTCGCTCGCCGAGAGATAGGCGACCTCGACATTGTCGAGGCCCGCGATGGTGCCGCGATAGTCGCGGGCACCGCCGGCCTTCGACAGCTTGAGCCCGGCGCGGGCGAAGAAGGCTTCGGTGTTCTCCTGCAGGCGGCCCTTGGAGGGAACGGCCAGAACGAATGGCGCGCTCATGACTTAAGCTCCCACCTTGCGGCCGATCTTCGTCAGCGCATCCACCCAGACCGAGAAGCCGACCGCGGGGATCGGCGTGGCTGAACCGAGCTGGGTCATCAGCCCGTCATAGCGCCCGCCGGCAACCAGCGGCTCGGTGCCGTCGCCCCGGTGATGCAGCTCGAATTCGAAGCCGGTGTAATAGTCGAGGCCGCGCCCGAACGCGGTCGAGAAGCGCGTCTGCTTCACGTCGATGCCGCGCGCGGCCATGAAGCCGACCCGGCTCTCGAACTGGTCGATGGCCGCGGCAAGGTCGAGCTTGGCATCGATGGTGAGCGCGCGCAGCGCGGCGATGGAATCGTCTGGATTGCCTGAGATCGACAGGAAGCGCTTGAGCACGGTGATCGCCTCGCGCGACAGTGCGCCGCCCTTCAGCGTCGATTGCTCGAGGAAGCGATCGGCGATCTCGGCCGTGGTGCGGCCGCCGACATTGGTGGTGCCGGCGATCGACATCAGATCCGTGACGAAGGCGAGCGCCGCCTTGCGATCGGAGCCGGCGAGGGCGGCGAGCACGCCCTGATATTCGCTTGGGCTCGCGGTGGTCGCGGCCGCCAGCCGCTCCAGATCCTGCTCCAGGCTGATCTTGCGGTTGAAATCCTTGACCAGGCGCCGGCGCCAGACCGGATAGAGGTCGAGCGCGTCGAGCAGCGCGTTGAACAGCGCCACGTCGCCGGTGCGGATCTCGACGTCGCGGACGCCAAAGGCCGCGGTCGCCTCCAGTGCCAGCGCCAGCGTCTCGGCGTCGGCCGCGGCTCGGTCCTGGCGGCCGAACGATTCGATGCCGGCCTGCAGGAATTCGCTGGCCTGGCCGCTGCGGTAGCGAAACACCGGGCCCAGATAGCTAAACCCGGCCGGCTGGCCGGCGCGGTCGGAGGCGAGGTAGTCGCGGGCCACGGGAATGGTCAGGTCCGGGCGCAGGCACAGCTCTTCGCCGGACAGATCCGTCGTCAGGTACAGGCTCTTGCGGATATCCTCGCCGGAAAGGTCCAGGAACGGCTCGGCCGGCTGCAGGATCGCGGGCTCCGCCCTGAGGTAGCCCGCCTGCGCGAACGACAACAGCAGCGTATCCGCCCAGGCGGCGGAGCCGGCAGCATTTGAGGTGGCAGTCGCGGTCATAACGGGGTCCATCGTCCCGGAGGAACCGGGCAGGCAAGGGGAGCACAGAATTGCGCAGCCCTTAGCATGGCCGATCCGCGGTTTCGACCTCCAAAGGATCAATCGCTTAACGAGGTTTGGCGCGAAGGCGGCCGGTCAGTCAGGCCAGAAACGGAGAAGCGCTGTCATTTTTGACAGGTAATAAAATACCTCTGCTGGTGTCGGCTGTTGACGAGAGCAGCAGCCTTACTCGGTGGGGGCAGCGAAGTCCCTGATCGGCTCCGGGGCCGATGCGTCGGCCGCGACGAAGGCCGGCCCTGCCGCAGCGAATTCGGTGTCCTCCGCGAGCTGCTCCACCAGGTTGAGGATCTTCTGCCTTCGGCCGGGGTCGGTGAGACGGAGAAATGCCCTGATGAGCCGCAGCTCTTCATATCCTGTTGTATCCAGCGCGCCGCCGTCATTGACCGCCCTGCCTTCCATCGCTCTCGTCACCTCGAGTGGCCGTCATCGCCTTCGCGAACGCATCAGCGAGCGACGTCGCGGTGCGGCCGAATGCCTGAAGCCACAATGATAAATTGAGAACCGACGGCAAGTCGCCGCATACTCAATTTGGGTATGGCGGATGATCCGCTCGCCGTAGCCATCGTTTACAAGATGGATGTTGGTTTTCGATTCATGCGCAATGCTTCAGATATTATCCGGACGGTCTCGCGACATACGCTGGCCTACATGCTGTTCTCGATGAGCGAGCTGTTCCGGCACTACGAGGAATTCGATCCACTGGACCTTCTGATCGTTCATGCGGTTCTGAACGCGAACGTCATCCACGTGATGAACGACCCGGTGTTGGACGAGAAGTTCTCAAGCATTCACGCGGTCGAGCCGGATGTGATCAAGCAGGGCGTCTCGCGTGCGGCACTCTCACGTTTTCTCAGCCTGCCGCTCGAAACCGTGCGCCGCCGCGTGACGGGATTGAAGAGGCGCAAGATTCTCGAAGAAACCAAGGCCGGACTGATCGTGACCGAGCAGAACGCATTCAGGTTTGGAAATAACCACGAGCTGCAGAACACCAACATGCTGCTGCTGAAGAAGCTGCTTCGAGATCTCAAGCGTGCCGGCATCAATGGGCCGGACGATCTGCGCGCCTCCAAGGGGGCCGTGAACGTGAGGAAGGCCAGGTAAGCAGCAGCATATGGATCAGGGCCATTTCGATATCGCGCGCGATGGAGCGCCAAAGCAGGCGACGGACCGCTTGATGTCCTTCCAGAGGCTCAAGCCGTCGTCCGCCCTCGAGCTCAAGGCCTATGACATCGACCATTTCGGCGAGACGGAGACGTATGCCGGCGCATCCAGCATGCCCTTGTCTGCCGGAGCGATGCCAATCATGCGCGCCCGGCTCAGCTTGCCGAGCATGACCCTGTCGCTGGTGAAAACCTTTCCGCGGATCATTCGCGGCTATCACCTGACGAATGCTGCCGCCGCCGTCGTGGTGCCGATGGATCACGTGACCTCGGCTCGCATCAACGGGCAATCGATGGGCCGCTCCATCGTCATGCTGCGAGGGGCCTCTGATTGCCTGGTCCACGAGCCGGAGGGCCGGCTGATAGCCATCGTGTATTTCACTCCGCCCCCGCGTGAGCCATGGACGCAACTGGATCGCGGCTATCATCTGGTGAACCCGGCGTCGGACGCGCTTGCGGCGTTACGCCGTCTGGTCTCTGTCACGCTGGAAATTGCAGCGCACGACCCGGACTTCCTGAACGAGCAGGCCTCGTTGACGGCCGTCGAGCAATCTCTGCTCAGCACGATGGATGCTGCGTTGCGCACGGGCACGAAGGACGAGGCCGTGTCGTCCACGATGCAGAGCTACAGGCGCATCGTCGCGGACATGGAAAGATTGATTCAGCAGGATCTGACGATCTGGCACAAGACGCCTGAGCTCGCGGCCCAGGTCGGTGTGTCCGTTCGCACGCTCCAGAGCGCGACGCAGGCCATTTGCGGCCTCAGTCCGCATCGCTATAGCCGGATTCTGCGGCTCTGGTCGGTCCGCAAGCAGCTGCGCCTCGGTGCGGGCCGGCGCAGCGTGAAGGCCTGCGCGATTGCGCACGGTTTCTGGCATCTGGGCGGGTTCGCGGCGAGTTACAAGGCGGCCTTCGGAGAGCTGCCGTCGGACACCTTGCTGGGCAGGACTCGGAAAACGATCTAGCCCCTCCGATCGCCCCAATCGCCCAGCACCGCCTGGACCAGAGCCAGCGCGGCCACCGCCGCGGTGTCGGCCCGCATGATTCGGGGACCGAGCGCGAGGCGCAGGATGTCCGGCTGCCGCAGCAGCAGGGCCCGCTCTTCCTCGGCAAAGCCGCCTTCGGGGCCGATCAGGACGTCGATACCTTGTCCGGTCCTGCGGGCGGCTTGCAGGGCCTGAATGGGGTCTTGGACCGCGGCCGCCTCATCGCAGAAGATCAGCAGGCGGTCGGCCGGGCGCTGGCTGAGGAAGCGCTCCAGGGCGACCGGTTCGGCGACGGTGGCAATGCCCAGAATACCGCACTGCTCGGCGGCCTCGACGACATTGGCGCGCATCCGCTCGGTGTTGACCCGGGAGGCCTGGGTGAACCGGGTCAGCACCGGCTGCAGACTGGCGGCGCCCATCTCGATGGCTTTCTGGACCATGTAGTCGAGCCGGGCATGCTTCAGCGGGGCGAAGACGTAAGCGAGGTCGGCGAGCCGGTCCTGCGGCCGGGTCTGCTGGAGGATGACGAGGCCGTCCGGCCGCTTGCGGCCCTCAATCGCGGCCTGCCACTCGCCGTCGCGGCCGTTGAACGCCAGAACCTCGGCCCCGGCGGCAAGCCGCAACACGTTGCCGAGATAATTGCTCTGGTCGCGGTCGAGCAAGACCCTGGCGTCCTGGGCCAAGGGGGTGTCGACGAACAGGCGGGGAGCGCGAAAATCGTGGGACGGCATGCTTCAAAAGTCCAATTTGGCGCCGTTATTAACCGAAAGCAGCCATTTCGGGGTAAATATTGCCAAGTCGCTGCGTCGGCGCGCCGCGCTCTTGCCCTATTCGGTGGGTTGTTAAGGGCCGGCGGGAATCGTAAAATCGCGAGCACGCTGGTTGCGCTTCAATTGGAAGACGCTGGACCCCGTCAGCTCCTGCCGGAGAGATTTTCTTGATGATCCGTCATTTGGTGGTTCCGATCACTGCCGCCATGGTCACCATGGGTGCCGCCGGTGCTTATGCGCAAAGCGCGTTCCCGGCGCCTCTGCCCGGTCAGGCCGCGACCAGCGCCCCCGCGGCCAGCTCTCCCTTTCCGCCCGTGAATGGTGCGGCACCGACCGCCTCCGTGGGCACGGCGCCGCAATCGTCCTTTCCCGTGAACGGCGCCGCACCGATCGGTGGCGCCGGCGCCTTCAGCGCGGCGCCGCCGACCCAGGCCGGTCCCGGCGAGGACTGCATGAAGGCGTTCATGCCCCTGCGCGAAGAGGCCGAGAAGCGCGGCAAGCTGATCAAGGCCGCGAGCGACCGTCACGCGCCGCCTGACGAGGCCTGCAAGCTGATCCGCAATTTCAGCCAGGCCGAGTCGAAGATGATCAAGTACATCGACACACACGCCGCCAAATGCGGAATCCCGCCGCAGGTCGGCGCGCAGATGAAGGACGGCCACAAGAACACCGAGGCCATGGCGACCAAGGTCTGCAACGTCGCGACGCAGATGCAGCAGCAGCAGGCGCGCCCCGCAGGCCCGTCGCTGAGCGAGGTGCTGGGCTCGGGCTCGGCGCCTGAGGCCAATGCCGGCAAGAAGGGCGGCAGCACCTTCGACACGCTCAACGGCAACGTCCTCACCCGATGAGCGACGCATCCGCCCGCGTTGCCGATTCCACCGGCAACTGGGTTGATACGCGCGCGCCGCAATGGGCGCGGCCTTATTTGCGCCTGTCCCGCTTCGATCGTCCGATCGGCTCCTGGCTGCTGCTGATGCCCTGCTGGTGGTCGGCAGCGCTCGCGAGCGGCATGGCGCATGACGTCCGCGGCCTGCCGCTCACCATCGTCCTGTTCTTCATCGGCGCTTTCGCGATGCGCGGGGCGGGCTGCGCCTGGAACGACATCACCGATCGCGATCTCGACGACAAGGTCGAGCGCACCCGCTCGCGGCCGTTGCCCGCGGGGCACATCAGCGTGAAGCAGGCGCTGGCCTTCCTGGTTGCTCTGGCGCTGGTCGGGTGCGTCGTGCTGCTGCAGTTCAACCGCTTTGCCGTCATGACCGGCATCGCCTCACTCCTGGTTGTCGCCATCTATCCCTTCATGAAGCGCGTCACCTGGTGGCCGCAGGTCTTTCTCGGGCTCGCCTTCTCCTGGGGTGCGCTGATGGGCTTTGCCGTCACTTTCGGACGCATCGACGTCACCGCACTGGTGCTCTATGCCGGTTCGATCGCCTGGGTGATCGGCTATGACACGATCTACGCGCATCAGGACGCCGAGGACGACGCGCTGATCGGTGTCAAATCCACCGCACGCCTGTTCGGCGCCCATACGCATCAGGCGCTGATCCTGTTCTATGGCGTCGCGGTGATGTTGATCGGCGTCGCCCTGGCCTCCGCCGATGCGCGCTGGCCGGCCTGGCTCGGGCTTGCCGCCTTTGCCGCGCATCTGGCGTGGCAGATCGCGCGCCTCCGGATCGACGATCCCGAGCTGTGCCTGCGCCTGTTCAAGTCGAACAAGCATGCGGGCTTGCTGCTGTTTGCGGGATTTCTGACGGACGCGGTGACGCGGGCACAGCTCTCGTAGGATGCGTAGGGCGGATTAGCGAAGCGTAATCCGCCAACTTCTGTCCGAGTAGAACGCAAAGAGGCGGGTTACGCCTACGGCTAACCCGCCCTACGGCAGCTGAAATTGCCGCTCAATTCCGCGCGATGATCTCGCGCTCTTCGCGATGAACGATGAGCTCGCGCGCCATCGCAACGCGGCGGCGCATCAGGAATTTCGGACGGCGGGCGCGGATCGCATTGGCGCGGCGGCGGCGGGCTGCGGGCTTGCGCGCGCCTTCGTCGAGTTGCGGCAGCGCGAACAGCTCGCTCCAGACCGCCCAGGCTTCCGCGAGTTCTTCGCCGTCGGCGCCGACCAGCAGCGGCACGGAGAGCGAGGGATCGCGATGCACGAGGACGAGAGCTTGCGCCTCGTCATTGCCGCGCAGCGCGACACCGGTGAAGTCGCTGACGCGGACGTTGATCGCCATCTGCATGCCGCGGACGGCACGGCGCAGCACGACACGTTCGCGATGAAGCTCGATCTGCCGGACATGTCCGTCGGCGCGCGGATCGTGCGCATCGAAGCGGACCGGAAGGGAAAGTGGGTCGAGCCGCAGAGAGCGGCTCGACCCGGCGGGAGCGACCCCGCATGTTGCTGTTTGACGCCTCACGGCTTTAGTTCTCCCCGCCGGGATTATGTTCCCGGTCGATGCGAGGACCTTAGCGCGGCCGTTTCCGAAACCGCTTAAAAAGGCTGGTTAATCCATCCTCACTGCTGCTCATGATTGACAAGAGCTTGGCGCGCATGATTGACGAGACGTTGCGCGCAACCGGCGAATCTGAGCTTTTGGCAGGCTGAAAATGCTTGAAGTCCGCGCCATTAGGGCACATCTGTGGGTTCCGGTCCCGAACCCCCGCCCCAACAGGATTTCGTTCGTGAACTCTTCACCAAGCTCGACGTCTTCGACCCAAAAATCATCTGGGGCCAATCGCGACCTGTTCGACCAATCCGCGCTGTCGGATCTGGCGCAGCGGCTGGTCGAGGCGGCCAGGCGCGCCGGCGCCGATGCGGCCGATGCGGTCGCGGTGCGCGGCGTCTCGCAAGGCGTCGAGGTGCGCGACGGACGCGTCGAGGAATCCGAGCGCTCCGAGGGCGACGATGTCGGCCTGCGCGTGCTGGTCGGCCAGCGCCAGGCGGTGGTCTCGACCAACGACGTCAGCGGCGATGCCGTCACCAAGCTCGCCGAACGCGCGGTCGCGATGGCGCGCGTCGCGCCCGATGACAAATATGTCGGGCTTGCCGATCCCGCGCTGCTCGCGCGCGACTTCCCCGATCTCGACCTGCTCGATCCCGACGTGCCCGCCACGAGCGAGCTCGAGCGCCGCGCGCTCGAAGCCGAGGCTGCGGCCCTCGCCGTGAAGGGCGTCACCAAATCCGGCGGCGCCTCGGCGTCCGCGGGCATGGGCGGCATGGTGCTGGTCACTTCGACCGGCTTCCACGGTTCTTACCTGCGTTCCAGCCAGGGCATCTCGGCCACCGCCATCTCGGGCGAAGGCACCGGCATGGAGCGCGATTACGACTTCACCTCGGCGCCGCATGGCGCCGATCTGCTGTCGCCCGGCATCGTCGGCCGTTCCGCCGGCGAGCGCACCGTGGCGCGCTCCAATCCGCGCAAGGTCGAGACCTGCAAGGTGCCCGTGGTGTTCGATCCGCGCGTTGCCGGCTCGCTGGTCGGCCATGTCGTCGGCGCCATCAACGGCGCCTCGATCGCGCGCAAGACCAGCTTCCTCAAGGACAAGCTCGGCCAGCAGTTGTTCGCCAAGAACATCCGCATCATCGACGATCCCTTGCGCAAGCGCGGCCTGCGCTCGCAGACTTTCGACGCCGAGGGCGTCGCGGTGAAGAAGATCGCGCTGATCGACGAGGGCGTGCTGACGACCTGGCTGCTCGACTGCGCCACCGCGCGCGAGCTCGGCCTTGCCACCACCGGCCACGCCCATCGCGGCGTGTCGTCCTCGCCGTCGCCGGGCCCTTACAATCTGCATCTCGAGCCCGGCACGCCGACGCCCGCCGAGCTGATCTCCGACATCAAGCAGGGCTTTTACGTCACCGACCTGATTGGCTCGGGTGTCAACGGCGTCACCGGCGATTACAGCCGCGGCGCCTCCGGCTTCTGGATCGAGAACGGCGAGATCACCTATCCCGTCAGCGAGGTGACGATCGCCGGCCATCTGTTCGAGATCTTCAAGTCGATGCAGCCGGCGAACAATCTCGAGTTCCGCTACGGCATCAATGCGCCGACGGTGCGCATCGAGGGCTTGACGCTTGGCGGACGCTGACGCGAACGACACGATCCTGACGCGCGACGCGGCGCTGCTGCAAGACACGGTGCGGGAAGCGGGTGCGCTGGCGCAGTCGATGTTCCGGACCGAGCTGAAGACGTGGACCAAGGGTGCCTCGTCGCCGGTGTCGGAAGCCGACATCGCCGTCAACGATCTGCTCGAAGCGCGCCTGCGCAGTGCGACGCCGGATTATGGCTGGCTCTCGGAGGAAAGCGTCGACGACGCTAACCGGCTGTCGCGGCGGCTGACCTGGATCGTCGATCCCATCGACGGCACGCGCAATTACCTCGGCGGCCATCACGACTGGTGCGTCAGCGTCGCGCTGGTCGAGGATGCCGCACCGGTGCTGGCCGCGGTATTCGCGCCGACGACCAATGAGTTCTTCTTCGCCGCACGCGGCCGGGGTACCACGCTCAACGGCGCTTCCGTGCAGGCCTCGCCCGGATCCGCGCTCGACTTCTCCCGGGTCGCAGGCCCGAAACCGCTGGTGGAGCGGCTCAACGGCTCCGGCCGCGACATCAAGCTACATCCGCGAATCGGCTCGCTTGCGCTGCGCCTGTGCCGGGTCGCCCACGGCGCGCTGGATGCGGCTTTTGCGGGCGGCAACAGCCATGATTGGGACCTTGCGGCGGCCGATTTGATCGTGCAGGAAGCCGATGGTAGGATGAGTGACCTCTCCGGAGAACCCATCCTCTATAACCGCCGGGAAGTGGCGCACGGGGTGCTGGTGGCAGCGGGGCGCGATCGTCATGCGGGCATTGTCGCGCATTTTCGAAACCGCCCCTTGGCCTAAGGCGCTTTTTGTCGTGCTTCTCGAACAACTGCTTTGCCGGGCAGCCCGTTAGGAACAGAACTCATGCCAGATAGTGCCCCGCAACAACTGCTTCACCTCGTGATCGGCGGCGAACTCGTCGATCTCACCCAAAACACCTTCAAGAATCTCGACGACGTCGAGATCGTCGGCCTCTATCCGAACTATGCAACCGCCCACGCCGCCTGGCGCGCCAAGGCGCAGAGCACGGTCGACAACGCGCAGATGCGCTATTTCATCGTCCATCTCCATCGGCTGCTCGACCCCAATCAAGAACCGGCACGTTGAAAAGACTGCTTCGCAATACGCTGCGAAGCAGCTGGTTTCAGCGTGCCGTCGGGGTTCTGGCGGCCGAATATCTGCGTCTGGTCTGGCGGACCAACAGATTCACGCTGGATCCGCCCGACGTCTATGCGCAGGTTGAGCCGCAGCTCCCTGCGATCTTCGCGTTCTGGCACGGCCAGCATTTCCTCACGCCCTTCATCAAGAATCAGAACAAGGCCTCCTATCGCGCCAAGGTGCTGATCTCCCGCCATCGCGACGGCGAGTTCAACGCGATCGCCGCGGAGCGGCTCGGCATCGGCACCATCAGAGGTTCCGGCGATCATGGCGGCGCGTTTCACCGCAAGGGCGGGGTCGGCGCCTTCAAGGAAATGGTGCGCACGCTCCAGGCCGGTTGTAATGTCGCGCTGACCGCCGATGTCCCCAAGCGCTCGCGCGTGGCCGGGCTCGGCATTATCATGCTGGCACGGGAATCGGGGCGGCCGATCATGCCTTTCGCGATGGCGACCAGCCGCTTCATCCGGCTGAAGAACTGGGACCGCACCACCATCAACCTGCCCTTCGGGCGGGGCGCGCTGGTCGGCATCAAGGAAATCCACGTTCCGCCGGACGCCGACGCCGCCACGATGGAAACGCTGCGGCTGGAGCTGGAACAGACGTTGAACGAGGCGACCCGCCGCGCTTACGCGCAGCTCGGCCGCCCGGGGCCTCAAGATGCCTAAATCGCTGCCCATTGCGCTGCCGATCACGCTGCGGATGTATCGGCGCCTGGCCTCCGGCCTGGTGCCGCTTGCGCCCGCGCTGATCAAGCGGCGGCTGAAGCAGGGCAAGGAAGACCCCGCGCGCGTCGGCGAGCGGCGCGGCCTGTCCCGGGACGTGCGGCCGCACGGCCCGCTGGTCTGGATTCACGGCGCCAGTGTCGGCGAGGTGCTGGCGGCTGCCGCCTTGATCGAGCGCCTGCGCGATCTCAATCTGCGCATCCTGCTCACCTCGGGCACGGTCACGTCCGCCGCCGTGGTCGCCAAGCGCTTTCCGCCCGACGTCATCCATCAATACGTGCCGTATGATTCCCCGCGCTACGTCGCGCGCTTCCTCGACCATTGGAAGCCGTCGCTGGCGCTGTTCATCGAATCCGATCTGTGGCCGAACCTGATCCTCGCCGGCGCTGCGCGCCGGGTGCCGATGGTGCTGATCAACGGACGGATGTCGCCGCGCTCCTTTCCGCGCTGGCAGCGCATGCACGGCACCATCTCGGCGCTGCTGTCGCGGTTCGACATTTGCCTGGCGCAGTCGAAGATCGATGCCGAACGTTTCGCCACGCTCGGCGGCCGCGACGTGGTCACCACAGGCAATCTCAAGCTCGACGTGCCGGCACCGCCGGCCGATCCCGCCAAGCTCGAGCGGCTGATGGCGATGACGCGCGGGCGCCCCATCGTCGTCGCGGCCTCGACCCACCCGGGCGAGGACGAGATGCTGGTCGCGGCGCATCGCAGCCTCGTCGGATTCTTCCCGCAACTGCTCACCGTAATCGTGCCGCGGCATCCCGATCGCGGCTCCTCCATCGCAGGCCAGATCACGGCCTCGGGCCTGAAGCCGGCGTTGCGCTCGCGCGAGGAGCTGCCGACCGCGACGACCGACATCTACGTCGCCGACACCATGGGCGAGCTCGGCCTGTTCTATCGTCTCTCACCCATCGTGTTCATGGGCGGATCGTTGATCCATCATGGGGGGCAGAACCCGATCGAGGCAATCAAGCTGGGTGCCGCGATCATCCATGGCCCGCATGTCTTCAACTTCGCCGACGTGTTCGAGGCGCTCGACAGGAGCGGCGGCGCGCGGCAGGTCGACACGCAGGAGGCCCTCGTCAAGCAGCTCGGCCAGTTGCTGGCCGACCCCGCCCTGCGCGACAAGATGCAGCGCGCCGGCGCCCGCGTGGTCGAGCAGCTCGGCGGCGGGCTGGAACGGACCATGACGGCGCTCGAGCCCTATCTGTTGCAATTGCGGATCGAGATGGGGGCCGCCAATGCGTGAGCCGGCCTTCTGGTACCGGCCGCGCTCCTTCACGTCATATGCATTGCAGCCGCTGGGTCTGCTCTACGGCGCCATCACCGAGCGGCGCATGCTGCGCGCCGGCGCGGATGCCGGCATTCCCGTGATCTGCGTCGGCAATTACCATCTCGGCGGTGCCGGCAAGACGCCGACCGTGCTGGCGCTGACGAAGCTGCTGCGCGAGCTCGGCGAGACGCCGGTGGTGCTCAGCCGCGGCTATGGCGGACGCCTGAAAGGCCCGGTCATGGTCGACCCCGCACGCCACAGCGCGGCCGATGTCGGCGACGAGCCCCTGATGATGGCGCGCGACGTCCCGGTCGCGGTCGCGCGCGACCGTCTCGACGGCGTCGCGCTGGCCAAGGCGCGGGGCGCCACAATGATCCTGATGGACGACGGTTTCCAGAACCCGCGCCTGCTCAAGGATGCTTCGTTGATCGTGATCGACAGCGAGCGCGGCCTCGGCAATGGCGCGGTGTTTCCCGCCGGCCCCCTGCGCGCGCCGCTGCCGGCGCAGCTTGCGCGCACCGACGCGCTGGTGCTGATCGGCGACGGCCGTGCCGCCAACGACGTTGCGACCGAGCTCGCCAAGCGGGACAAGCCGGAGCTGCGCGCGCGATTGAAGCCGGATGCGGCTTCGCTCGCGCAGCTGCTCGGCAAGCGGGTTCTCGCCTTCGCCGGCATCGGCGATCCCGAGCGCTTCTTCCGGACCCTCAGCGCCGCCGGCATCGACGTCGCCCGCACGCGCGGCTTCGCCGACCATCACATGTTCTCGCGCGAGGAGATCGCAGCCCTCGCAGCGGAGGCCAGGCGCGATCAGCTCACGCTGGTGACGACGGAAAAGGACCTCGCACGCCTGCGCGGCAGCGAGGGCGTGCCTGATGACATCGTCCCGTTCGTCGTCCATCTCGAGTTCGACGAGCCGGCAAAGCTGAAGCAATTGATCAGCGACCAGCTCTACAAGGCGCGCGAGCGAAGATTTTCGAGACGCTGATATCGTAGGGTGGGCAAAGGCGCCCTTGCGCCGTGCCCACGATCTGTTGCGTTCGGAGACAGGTGGGCACGCTGCGCTTTGCCCACCCTACGGCACCACCATTCAGCCGACATTCATCGCAAGGCTTCTATCGATCTCGGACGATCGGGAGAATTCGATGAAACGACCGTCTGTCATTGCCGCCAGCCTTGCATGTCTGATCATCGCGCCTGCACTGGCGCAAACGCCAGCGCCGACGGCAAGCCCGACCGCCACGGTGCCGGTCCCCGCGACCAAGCGTGTGACGTGCCTTGCCACCACGGCGAGCCTGAAGGGACAGGACAAGCGCGACCAGCTGCAGCTCTGCCTGGCGCGGGCGCGGCTCGATTGCCTGAAGCAGGCGATCGATCAGAAGATCGTCGGCGAAGCCAGGAAGAGTGCGATCAAGACTTGCGTGGGTACGGATGGTCCCGAGCAGCAATAGTCGAGCGATGCCACCCTACGGGAGCTGCGAGATCACGAGTCCTGCGGTTTCGGCGCACCGGGAAAATGCCGCTGCAGCACGGCGGCGGGCGTGGCATAGGCCTCTTGCAGGTCCACGCTCCAGTACTTCAGCTCGTCGAGCGGGATCCGCGTGTCGGTGATGGCGCAGCGCACGAACGTCCCCGGCGAGATCACGCGGAAGTCGCCGTCGAGATACTGCACCTGGGCTTCGCCATGGCCCGAGGGGCCGAACTTGTTCAGCACGGTCGAAAGTCTCCGTGGAAGGCCGCTTCCAGAAAAACCTTGAAGAAAAACCTTGAAGGCAGACCTTGGAGGGCAAGATGTGTTGGACGGGATCTAGCATAGATAGGGCGGCTTGTCCGCCCGGTAAACCCACCGGTTTGTGATGTTTTGCCGCCGTTTCCGCATGATAATGCTCGGCCGAAGGATCGCTGGTTCCGGCACCCCCTACGGCAGAGTCCGATGCGCCTTCGACTGACCACCCTGTTCCTGACGCTTCTGATGTCGGCCGCGCGCGCCGCGCCGGCGCCGCAAGCCGTCGAGATTCCGCTGGCGTCCGGCGTCCTGCATGCGCAGCTCTACAAGCCGGCGGGAGCGGGCCCGTTTCCGACCGTGATCGCGCTGCATGGCTGCGGCGGGCTCGCTGGCCATTCCGATCCCGTGCTGCCGCGTTATCGCGACTGGGCCGAGCGCCTGCTGAGGGCGGGCAATGCGGTGCTGCTGCCCGACAGCTACGGCTCGCGCGAGCTAGGGCCGCAATGCCGCGTCAAGGAGATGCACCTCAAGGCGCGGCGTGAGCGCGTCACCGATGTCGCAGCATCGCGCGCCTGGCTGATGAAGCAGTCCTGGGTGGCGCGCGACCGCGTCAGCCTGATGGGCTGGGCCAATGGTGCGAGCGCGCTGCTCTGGGCCGTGCGCCCGCAGAGCGCGGCGCGCGATCCGGAGCCCGATTTCCGCGCCGCGATCGCGTTCTATCCGGACTGCCGGATTTCCGCCGGCCTCGGCTGGAGCACGCGGATACCGACCCTGGTGCTGATCGGCGCCGACGACGACGTCTCCTCGCCGCCGGCCTGCCGCCAGATGGTGGAGGGCGCGCATGGCCGCAGCGCGCTCGCGCGCATCGTGGTCTATCCCGGCGCCTATCACGATTTCGACCGCGCCAACACGCCGCTGCACGCAGCGGCCGGCAGCAACGACGCCGCCGCGCCCGAGCGCGGCCATCTCGGCACGAATGCGGAAGCGCGCGCGGAGTCGCAGAAGGACGTCGCGCAGTGGCTGGCGCGCTAATTTCGTAGCCCGGATGGAGCGCAGCGAAATCCGGGACGGTGCAACGTGGGGCACGAGCCCCGGATTGCGCTGCGCTCCATCCGGGCTACGCAACCCACGCGAAGCGGGGCCGCCCGAGGAACAACGTGAGGCGGACAGCCCCGCATCGACCACCGCCCTGCACGGAGTATGGCCGACCAGTAATTTACGGATCGCGCGTCAAACCGGTTTCAGCACGTGACGGCGCCTTAGTTCGACCACGATGTCGATTAAACGCAATGCTCATGCGCAACCGCATCACGCTTTTCTCCGCACTCGCCGTGTTCTCCCTCGCGGTCTTCCTGTACGAGGCCCACGCCGGCGCCCCCCAGCGCGCGCCGGAGCATTGCGGTTTCTGGACCACGATCGACGCGGGATTGTCCTGCCGCTAGGCACGGCTCGTCGTACATACTCGCTGTCATCGTCCGCGAAGGCGGACGATCCAGTACTCCGAGACGCCTGTGAGTCTCCGCGAAGCCTCGGCGTACTGGATTCCCCGCCTGCGCGGGGAATGACACCTGTAATGACGCGCGGCTATCATGCCTCAGAACAAATTGCCCTGATCCACCGCCTTGGCCACGCGCTTTGGCGCGGGCTTGGCATCCGCCGCAGCCGATTTTGGCGGCGCCGGCGCGCGCCTGGCGGTCGGTGCGGGCCGATCCGCATCTGCGGTCGCCGCGACACGTCCATCCGCGAACTCGATCTCGAGCCGCGCGTTCGGCCCGACGCTGTCCGCCGCATGCACGGGATGTCCGGCCTCGTCCCGCACCAGCGCGAAGCCGCGCGCGAGCACGCTGCGATAGGACAAGGCCGACAGCAGCTTGCCGCTGTTCTCGACGCGCGCCTCCAGCCGCTGCAGCAGCGTGAGCAGCGCGCGGCCGGCGCGCTCGCTGAGGCGATGCGTGCGCTCGCGCTGACGGGCAATGGCGTTGCGCTGCGCCTGCGCATTGGAGAGTTTTGATGCGCGCAAGCGAACCTCGAGCCCGGCAAAGCGGTCGCGCCGCCGCCGCAGCAGCGAGCGCGTGGAGAGGCCGAGCCGCTCGCCGCACACCGTCAGGCGATGATCGGCCTGCGAGATCTGGCCGTGCAGCACCCGCAGCGTCAGCTTCGAGCTGGCGGCGGTGAACCGGCGGAAATGCGCGTGCGTGTTGGCCTTGAGGCAGCGGGGCAGGGACGCGCCCGCCGAATCCAGCCGCTGCCGGGGAATGGCGAGCAGATCGCCGGCCGCCGGCAGGGCGCGCGCGGCGGCGCGCAATTCGCTGCGGCGGCTTTCCTGGGCGCGCTGCCAATAGGCGCGGGTGCGGCGGCCGAGATCGGCGACCTCGACGAACAGATCGCTGCGCACCGGCACCGCCATCTCGGCCGCCGCTGTCGGCGTCGGCGCGCGCTTGTCCGCGACGAAGTCGATCAGCGTGATGTCGGTCTCGTGGCCCACCGCCGAGATCAGTGGGATCATGCTCTCGCTTGCGGCCCGCACCACGATCTCCTCGTTGAACGACCAGAGGTCCTCCAGCGAGCCGCCGCCGCGCGCGACGATCAAGACATCGGGCCGCGGAATCTTGCCGCCTTCAGGCAGCGCGTTGAAGCCGCGGATCGCGGCCGCGACCTGCTCGGCCGAGCCTTCGCCCTGCACCTTCACCGGCCACACCAGCACGCGGCGGGGGAAGCGGTCCTCCAGCCGGTGCAGGATGTCGCGGATCACGGCGCCGGTCGGCGAGGTCACGACGCCGATCACCTCGGGCAGCCAGGGCAGCAGCTGCTTGCGCGCCTCGTCGAACAACCCTTCGGCGGCGAGCTTCTTCTTGCGCTCCTCCATCAGCGCCATCAGCGCGCCGATGCCGGCCGGCTCCAGCGCCTCGATCACGATCTGGTATTTCGAGGAGCCCGGATAGGTCGTGAGCTTGCCGGTGGCGATCACCTCGAGCCCTTCCTGGGGCTTGAAGCGCATCCGGCCGTGCACGCCCTTCCAGATCACCGCCTCGATCTTGGCGCTCTCGTCCTTGAGCGCGAAATAGCAATGGCCGGAGGAATGGGCGCCGCGGAAGCCGGAGATCTCGCCGCGCACCCGGACATGGCCATAGGTGTCCTCCACTGTCCGCTTCAGGGACTGGGAGAGCTCGGAAACGGTGAATTCGGGCGCGTTGTGAAGTGGTTCCGCAGGCGGCATGAGCAAACGATTCGGGTTGGGGGATCGAGCCCGACGTTAAGGATTTTCGCCGCGCCGCGCCAACCGATTCGGTGCGGCGAGCAGGCCCCTGCGAGCGGAGCTTGACTCGTCTCATATTTCATATATGAAAATTAAAAATCATATATGAGAGGAAGCGGACCTGATGGCTGTGGTCACCGATCCCAACGACCCGCGCGGACGCATGTTCGGGCCGTACCGGCTCAAGCCGAACAGCGGGGTCAACCCGCCTTATTCGCCGGCCTATCCTGTCGAGTGGGGCTGCACCCTGCGCACCGTCGAGGTCATGACCCGCGTCGCGCCGGGCAAGGTCGCCGCGCTGCTGGCCGACACCCCGTTCGAGATCGCGAGCGATCGGGTGGCCTTCCGCTTCATGCGCTCGCCCGGCCATTCGCTGGCGGTGCACGCCGGAGAGATGTTCGACCTGATGATCTCGGTGCCTGTGCGCTACAAGGGGCTGTTCACCGAGACGCATATCTTCATGTATTGCAGCGATCCCATGGGGATCTGCGCCGGGCGCGAGGTGTTCGGCTACACCAAGAAGGATACAAACTACGCTTTCGATGAGCATCCCGACGGATCGATCACGGGGTGGGTCCGGCGCCGCGGCATTCCGCTCGCCGATTTCTCCTTCACGCCGGACAGTTCGGCACCTGTCATACGCATTGTCGACGGCGACGAACTGCCGGCGGGCGAGATCCACGTGCGCCGCCTGCCGGATCCCGAGCGGCTCGCCACCGCCTATGCCGACATCGTCTATCGCCGCACGCCGTTGAAATATTCCAAGCCGGCGCCCGGCCGCGCCACCATGACCCTGCACGCCAGCGCGTACGATCCCATCGCCGACCTCGATCCGGAAATCCTGGGCGCGCATTTCATGGTGTCGGACGTGTATGGCGGCGGATTTGAGGTCGAGGACCGGCGGCTCATCGAACGGCTCGTTCCGTAACGACAAGATCAGCCTGCGCGCAATGCACGTGCGGGCGGCAAATCAACGTGCAGAAGCACGGGCGAGGCAGGGAGGGTTTGAGATGGTCGATCGATATCGGGTGAGCCGCCGCGGGTTGCTGGCCGGCGCTGGTGGCCTTGCCTTGGGCATGACAGGTCTTGGTGCGCAGGCGCAGGATGCAAAACCGCTTCGCATCGGCGTGCTGACGGACATGTCCAGCCTCTATGCCGATGTCACCGGTCCGGGCTCGGTGCTGGGGGCCAAAATGGCGGTCGAGGATTTCCAGGCGGCCCACAAGATGACCCGGCCGATCGAAATCATCAGTGGCGACCACATGAACAAGGCCGATGTCGGCGCCAACATCGCGCGCGAATGGATCGATCGCCAGGGCGTCGACGTGATCGTCGATGCGCCGAATTCAGCCGTCGCGCTCGCGGTCCGCAACGTCGTGCAGCAGAACAACAAGACGCTGCTGGTCTCCGGCGCATCCTCGTCCGACCTCACCGGCAAGTCCTGCTCACCCAATCTCGTGCACTGGACCTATGATACATACGCACTCTCGTCGGGTGTCGCGCGCGCTGTTGTCGAGAGCGGCGGCAAGAGCTGGTTCCTGCTCACTGCCGACTACGCCTTCGGCCACGCCATGGAAGGCGACATCAAGAACGTCGTGCAGAAAGCCGGCGGCAAGGTCCTCGGCGGCGTGCGCACGCCGATCAACACGCAGGACTTTTCTTCGTTCCTGTTGCAGGCCCAGTCTTCGAAGGCGGAAATCATCGCCTTGATCAATGCCGGCGGCGACACCATCAATTCCATCAAGCAGGCGGTGGAATTCGGCATTCCCCAGGGCGGCCAGCGCGTGGTCGCGACGGTGCTGTATCTCAGCGACGTGCACTCGCTCGGCCTCAAGATCGCGCAGGGCCTGCAGTTCACCGAATCCTTCTACTGGGACCTGAACGACGATACCCGCGCCTGGACCAAGCGATTCGCGCCGCGCAACAACGGGCGCTATCCGACCGCGCTGCATGCCGGCGCCTACGCCACGACGCTGCATTACCTCAAGGCGGTGGAGGCGCTCGGCGCCTCCGGTGACGGCAAGGCGGTGGTCGAACAGATGAAGAAGCTGCCGACCGATGATCCCCTGTTCGGCAAGGGAAGCGTGCGCGCCGATGGTCGCAAGCTGCACAACATGTATCTGTTCGAGGTGAAATCTCCCGGCGATTCCAAATATCCCTGGGACTATTACAAGCTGGTCAAGACCATTGCGCCGTCCGAGGCCTGGCGGCCTCTGGCAGATGGCGGCTGCGAGTTCCTGAAGTCGTGACCGCAAGTGACCGGCGGCCGGTGGCGCTCGTCACCGGCGGCGGCGGTGATATCGGACGCGCCATTGCGCTGAAGCTGGCGCGGATGAGCGCTGCGGTCGCTATCGTCGACCGCGATGAAGCGGCCGCCAACGCTACGGCGCGGCTGGTCGAGCAGGCCGGGGCGAGGGCACTCGCGATTCTCGCTGATGTTTCGCTTGCTCAGGATACGGTCGCTTTCGTCGAGGCGACCGAAGACCGCCTGGGACCGATCGGCATTTTCGCCAACAATGCAGGCATCGAGGGCGTCGTCGCGCCTCTCCACGAATATCCGGACGAGACATTCGATCAACTGCTGCAGGTGAACGTGAAAGGGGTATTTCTGGGCCTCAAGCACGTGCTCGCACGCATGATGCAGCGTGGGACGGGCGCCATCATCAACACCGCCTCGACGTCTGCGATCCGGGGGCGTGCAGGGCTTGCCGGCTACGTCGCCTCCAAGCACGCCGTGCTCGGACTGACGCGTACGGCGGCGCTGGATGTGGCCGGCACGAAAATCAGGGTCAACGCCGTTCTGCCCGGACCGGTGGAGTCGCGCATGATCCGGGAATTGGAAGGCCAGGCGCGCGACGGCGGCATCGCCTTGCGCCGAAGCGATGCGGTGGCTCATGGCCGGCCGCAGGATGTCGCGAACATCGTCGCGTTCCTCGCCTCCGATGAGGCGGCGCATGTCAATGGCGCCGCCTGGGTCGTGGATGGAGGGATGACCGCAACCTAGGAGACGCCGCCGATCTTCTCGGAGACGATCCTGGCCGCGCTGCGCAGCTCGGCGGCGATGGTGCTGGCCTCGGGGGCGGGGATCTGATCCTGCCTCACCAGCGGGACGGTCATCGCCGCCACCGCGCGGCCGGAGGCTTCGATGATCGGGCAGCTATAGGCAAGGATGCGCGTATAGCCGTCGTCGTTGGAGAAATTTCCCCCGTCCGCTGAAATGCGGTCGAGCGCGGCGAGCGCCTTCTTGGCGCTGATACGGTCATTGGCGGCGATGACCTGTGCAAGCTCCTGGCGCCGGCCCTCGAGCTGAAAGGCCGCCAGGACCTTCGCCGAAGCATATTGCTGCGTGAGCGGAAACACCGCGCCGACCTTGACCGACCAGCCCATCAGCCATTCCGGCTCGATACGGGCGATCACCATGAACTGCTCGCCGTGCAACACCGTGAGGTGGCAGGACAGCTGCACGCGGGAGGCCAGCTGCTCCATCACCGGCAGCGCCGCCTTCAGCAGCCGCTCGGTCGGCGGGAATTGCGAAGCGATCCGGAACAGTTTCAGCGTCAGAGTATATTCGCCGGTTGCGGGGTCGCGCGCGACATAGCCCCGACGCTCCAGCGCCACCAGCATCCGGAAGATCTCGCTGACGGAGCGGCCGACGGTCTCGGCGAGCTGTTTCTGCGTGAGCCCCCGCGACGCGCCCGCCAGCGCCTCCAGAAGATCCAGCCCTTTTTCCAGGGCGGGCGCTCCTGGCTGCAATTTCTCAGCGGTCATCCATCAGGCCTTGTGGGGTTCGCTCGCGCGAGCACATCTCGACTCCCTGTACCCGATCGTTGGCGCGGCGAAAAGTCGCCCGCCCAGGCCACGTACGCTGATCGGCTTCTTCTCATCGGCGAGGCGTTCCCCGCTCTGGACGGCCTTCGTCAACGGCGGCGGCCTGATCGTCGGGGGGGCTCTGGATGCGGCGCGGTTGGTGGCCGAGCTCGACGACATCATCCACCAGCCGCTGCGGCTGAAGATCATAGCAGCGCTGAAGGCACTGCTCGTGTCGGCGGCCCTGAAGTTTTCAAGGCTAAAGAAACTCACCGGCGCCACCGACGGCAATCTCGGCGCGCATATCGAGACGCTGGCAAGGCGGGCTATGTGTCGGTAGAGGAGGCTTTCGTGGCGAAGTAGCCGCAGACCACGGTGACCGCCACGGCCGCTGGGCGCGGCGCGCTTGCGCGGCATGTGGCGGCGTTGCAGGAGATTATTGCGGGGAAGCAGGGGTAGGCCCCGCGGACCAGCGCTTTCTCTCCCCGTCATTCCGGGGCGGCGCAAATCGACGAATCCGAAATCTATTTCGCCATCGATGCAGTTGCCAGCTGAATTCCGAGATCCCGCTGGCGCGCCCTCAGAATGACAGAGACTACGCGGAGGGCCGCCACCAATAGTGTTAACCGTTGCATTTAGTTTTGTAGCAGCAACGTCCCGGCCGCTCCTACTAGGGTCGTTGCGACCGGGCGCTTCGATCATCTATGCTACTCAATGAAGCAAGTCTCTCTTGAGATCATGAGCAACGCTCTCGACAATATCTTTGTCGCCCTTGTTCCAACACATGCTTTGAATTGCTTCCAGCTTTTGACCGGTAGCTGCTTCAAGTTTTTCTTTCTCCTCCTTGCTCCCAGCAGCTTTATCCAACTCCTCCTGAAAGCCGGCCTCCTTGGTGAAGGCCCAACGAACGAGCATCTCATCGAGGGTGCTGAGATGAAGTTGGAGGCGTGCGACAGTTCGAATGCCTTTACAAATGTTGTAGACGCTCTTTGGGCGGTTCGCGTAGTCGATCAATGGAGCTATCGGATTTGCGCCATCTCCTAAGCCGCTATCAACCGACTTAAGCGCTTTTGCGAGTGCAGTTCGTATTGAGTCATTTCCACTATTTGTACAACTTCCGCCGGCGATAGAGACCATATTGCATTGTCTGTTCGCCAGTTCGACGCTGTTGAAGATTGTCTCTGGAGTAATGGGCCCTGACCCCTGAAGTACTATCGATCCATGCCTCCGAACATAGATGACCAAGTTTCCGTGGTTCTCATCAGGATTGTCAAAGAGGCTGGGAATTTCAATGGTAATCTTGCCATTCCTTTCACTATCGTCAGGCGCAAAGTGCGTTTTTAGCACGTAGCCTTTCGAAACTTGGTTTTGCAGCGTCCCTGCGGCCTGCAAAGCAGATTGAAAGTTTTGTGCAACCTTTTGCTCGGCTGCGACCACCGGAGAGGCTAGGAAAGCGGCTCCAGACGCCCAGCCCGCCGCTGCACTCGCCGAGCTAAAGAGGCTGACTAGGTTTTGGACCGCGGCGATGTTTTCTGTCTTGCCTCCAACGACGATGAACTTGATCCGAAAATCGTCAAACTCATCTTTTGTCCCGCCTCCATTCCACTGAAGCATTGGAAACGTCGGTCGAAGAGTTTCGTCAAAGAAGCAGCCGTTACCTGCGGTCGCTGTGCCCGAACTCGCACCTCTCGCTGCTAGAACGAGTTGGCTGCCTCCCTTTAGTAGATCAACAGCCACTCGACCGTTCAATCGTTGTTGGATGTCTGCCTTCACTGAAAGTACCACGCCGTTTGTGACTCCGAACAGCGCTTTGAAGAAATTGATGAAGTTAGGATTGTCGGCGCAGTCGTTGTACTTGTTGTTGAATTGTGGAACGATCTCTAAGGAATAATAGAAGTCATATCGACCAAGTGGCTGTGGATGCGCCTTGACGAAAGCGCGATAGGACGCATCAGCATGCACGGCCGCATCCCAGCCGCCCGCGACAATGCTGACCTTGCTGCTCATGGGATTCTTCTTGTCGACAATGGTCTCTGTGCCGCTCGCCATGTCGGACATGCAGGCGAACAAAATGCCGATAATAGTAACAAAGCACTTCATAAGCTCCCCCTTTAAGAAAAGAAAGAAGCTCAACTTAAGAATGCATTATTGTCAATGGCAATTTGTTCGCAGCTATCGACCCGTGCGTTGCGCTCGCCTTCGTCGGCTCCCTCTTTGTCGGGCACTGCGAAACCTCCCACGAAGAAACCGCCAGCCAAATACAAGGCGCTCTTTAGGCCAGACCGCCTCACATAGGATTGCGGTGACAGTCCTGGACTGTCACCGCAATTCCAACAATCGGACGTTACTTGCTGCGATCAATCGCCTTTCCTGGCTGTTGAGGATAAGGCATTTGTGCTTGGTGCGGCCAGCAGGCCAGCGGCGTTTGCCCTTGCTTTGAGATAAGCGAGTTCTCGCGGTGAGCGATCGGATGTTTCGATTGCTAACGCTGATCCAAACTTCGAAATCAACTGCTGAATATATTTCTTCTCAAACTCTTCATGCCCGCGAAGCCGCCAATTCAGTGAACTGTAGCGGAAAAGACTGAACAGGTTCGTGGCGTCGTTGCGAGCTTCGAAGCCGCCCCATAGTGCTTCGTGACAGCGATCAAACAACGAGGGTATGCGTTCATTAAAAAGGAAATAGTACGCGTTCATCAACTGAAACATCTCTTTGTCTCCAAGTGTCGAAGACAGCTGAGAAAGCTCGATAATTGCTCGAGTCTGATTATAGTGATCCTTGTTGTCGCTGGAAAGACTCATAACAGGCGCAAGAATCTTCTTTATCTGCGTCTCATCCTTCGACTCCCGGGCTCGGAGAATGGCTATGTTGTTGGCGACAACGTTAGCATTCTGCTTTCGGCATTTAGTTTCGTGGGCTGCTAGACGTTGTTGTCGTCTCGGCGCATTGTCGTCGAGTCTAATCAAGATGGATTGTGCTTGCAAAGCACTTGCCGAATGCTTGTCTATGGATAGAGCGAGTTGCGCGTATTCCCTTGCTCCATCGCTGTCATCCAGAGATTGATAGCACAGGGCTAGGCTGACCAGTACGATCTGTCTGGTCGCAGATGGAAAGGGGTGCTCCGCGACGTCGAGCAGGGTGTCGCGTGCTTTCTCAGTTTCGCCTATCATGCGGAGCGATCTGCCGTAGTCGGCAAGCAAGCGTGATCGGTGGTCCGAGTCGCTATCCTCTCCTATGAGCGGGAGGATTTGTTCACAGAAATTGACGGCTCCGCTGAAGTGATCCCCGTCAATCAACGTGCCGGCAAAAGAGTGCGCCAAACCCAAGGAGCGCTCGATTTCACGATGATCGTCGTGCTCTATTGCGTCAGCGAAAAGTCTTAAAATAATCGCGGCTGCATTCTGAATGTCTCCGATCGGGCAGTCGGGATTATCAAAACGGTACGCAGCCTTCGACTTCATGAGACCCGATTTCCAACGGTCTCCGAAATAAAGCTCAGCAGCCTTTTGGTTTAGCTCTCGGAATTCATCTTCCTCCATCATTTCCCGAAGGCATTCGCGCGTTTGGCGTGGCACAACTAGCGTGCGTGCCTGAGTGTCCGATGTCTGGCTTTCAATCTTCTGGAGAGTTGTTACCTCGATCAATTGCCGATCTAGCAATTCTTCGGCGTGAGGAAGGAAGAACGGCGCATTCAAGTTGAAGCGCTTAATTCGGGATAACCGTTCTCCCTGAGGAAATATCATCAGCGCCTTCAGTAGCGAAAAGACTCTGCGTTGATTCGCATCCGATGATTCTCCCAGTTCTCGAAGCGAGCGCACTAGTGCAGGGTGAAATCGTCCCCCGACTGGGGTTGTCATCATTAGGTCGGTATTCGAGCTTAGAAGTTCCGATAGCGTGACTACCTCTAAGTGTTTGAGGGCTTGGTCAACGCGCGTCGGGATGCCGTCTGTGTGGCGATGTAGGGCGCCAACAGTGGCAGTGCTGGCGCGGTCAGGTCCGCCCTTTTCATGGTCTAAGACGTAAGCTCTCAAGTCGGCGACGTCGAGCGCGGCAACTTCAATAACGGGAAATGTGGGGCGCTTTGGAGCACGGCGCGTCTTTATGATGACGTTGAGCTGTGGACAAAATTCGAGGATTATGGCGACCAGCTCTTGGAGGTCGTCTTCGGCAGAGGTGTCGTTCTCAGCGTCCGTGAAGTTCACGGGGAAATCATCGAAGAGGACATATGAGACGCCAACGTTCGCCACTTCCTCGGCGAAACGGTCGAGACTGCAACCTAGTTTCCTCTTAACATCCTCGAGTAAATGATCGCGATTAACGAAATCGCTGAGGTCGACGCGAAACGTCGGCGACGCTATGTGACCTCTAGCTTGCTTGACGCTCGACAGAAAACCATCTTCGCCCATGCCCCATTCAGAAACTAGCCAAAGGCAGCGGTGGGTAGAAAGTGCGTCCAAGCTAGCCTGTTGTTCTATTCTCCGAACACTTTGATGCGCGGGGAGTAGTGGTAAATGATAACGTACCTTTTTTAGGATATCTTCAGATTTAGTCGGAATCTGAAGAGCCGTTGATTGGAGCGGTGGAGGCTCTTCAGCTTCTCGTGCCTTGCCGTCCGGAAGGCCTCGGTCGATCAACTGGTAAGACCCATCTGATTCTCTCAGATGAAACTTCTGGTCGCGTCCTAATGATTTCGCGCCATCTTGTCGGCTTGTCAAAATCCTAGGCCAAACTCTAACTTCAATATTGGAATTGTTGCGGCGTGCTCGCCCGACGGAATAGCCGTGTATTCGATCGAGCTTTTTGTCAATCGTTCGTAGTCCGAACAGGGAGGCGCCTTGCACAGATCGTCTAACGCTACCGCCGCCCGCCGAAACACTTTGGCTCGCTGGTGCGTGCATATGTCCGTAAAAATGCGCGTCAAACCGCTGCGATGGATTTATGTCGCTGTCCCAGAAGGCGAGACTATCGGGATGGAGCCAATCCACAGGGTGGTGCGTGATTAGGAAGTTCAAATCATGATTGTCGCACCAAGCCGCGGGGCTTCCATTGGTAACGCCGTGGAGCTGGCGAGCATCGACGTGAAGTTTTCCCAGATACTCACCGCCATCGATCTGTAGCCACGTCGAATTTAGTAGAACCAATCCGATCTTTAGCTTTCCTTTTTGAATTGCAAGCGACTGGTCCCCCGGCAGTAGTCCCACGCTCTCGGGCTTCAAGGTTGGAATGTTTGAGGCATCTAGCCGATCTTGCCACAGACTGAATTCGTTTAGCTGCTCTTCAACTGCCGCGCGGTAAGGACTTTTATCATCGGCGAAAAACTCATCGTGTAGATGTGAAAACGCCCACCATTCCTTCAGCACCTGATGAGCAGGTCCCAGCTTCTCCAGCCACTGAACGTCGTGGTTGCCCGGAATGGCGACGAGGGCGGGTTTTGAGCCTTGCTTCGCAAAAGCATCCCACATTTCAGACAAGATTTCGTCAAGCCTATCGAAGTCCTTCCGTGTACCCATTTGCGTCAGGTCGCCGGAAAATATCACTGTATCGACACGCCCGGCAGCATCCTGCATCACTGCAAGATCCTCGTAGAATGAAGCCTTGAAGGTGGGCCAAAGCCAATCTTGACCGCCCATGCCAGCATGCAGATCGGTAACATGCAGCCAAGTCAGGGAATCGTCATCGACAGATGTGGTTGTCATTAAGTTCTACTTTAGGCTGCTAAAAGGAGGGTGCGTCTCGAAATAGGTTGTTTTGAACGTGGTCGCAACTATGACGAGACTGCAACGAAAACTCATTGGCTGTCAAAGGTCAGCGGACGGAATCAATGGTTCCAACCTTGCGCAGATCAATTCATCATGCCGCGGTAGTCGCCGGCGCGTAGCCTTGGCGGAAGCAAGCTCCTCCAACGGAGGCTGAGGCATGATTCCGATCCGGGCCGTCGTTGTGGAGCTAGTTCAGATCCTAAGGTCGGCACAGCGGCACGAAGCAAGAAACCAACGAGCAATAGTCATCTGACCCATTCCATAGTTTCGCTGCGGCCTGGTGGATTTCGGGCTCGCGCCAAGAGGCGCGCCTCCGAATGACGGGGAGTTTGGGGCAACACCCCTTGAGACTCGCGGCAATTCATGCGACCTCCGCCCCAGCAAAACCCCTCATTCTGAGCCCTCGATGCACATTCTCCTCCTCGGTTCCGGCGGCCGCGAACATGCTCTCGCATGGAAGATCGCGGCCTCTCCCCTGGTGACCAAATTCTGGTGCGCGCCCGGCAATGCCGGCATCGCGAAGGAGGCGGAATGCGTGGCGCTGGATGTCGCCGACCATGGCGCGGTGATCGATTTCTGCAGGACCAACAAGGTTGAGCTGGTGGTGGTCGGGCCGGAGACGCCGCTGGCGGCCGGCATCGTCGATGATCTCACCGCCGCCGGCATCAAGGCGTTCGGGCCGAGCAAGGCGGCCGCGCAGCTCGAAAGCTCCAAGGGGTTCACCAAGGCGGTGTGCACCGAGTTCGGCATTCCCACGGGTGCCTACAAGCGCTTCACTGACGCCAATGACGCGCGCGCCTACGTGCAGAGCCAGGGCGCGCCGATCGTGGTCAAGGCCGACGGGCTTGCCGCCGGCAAGGGCGTCGTCGTCGCCAAGACCGTGCGCGAGGCGGAGGACGCC
>NZ_JXDL01000001.1:4021321-4022138 GCF_001590795.1 Bradyrhizobium sp. AT1 | reverse complement strand
GATGTTCGAGGGCGCCTTTGGCGAGGCCGGCGCGGAGGTGGTGATCGAGGAGTTTCTGCCGGGCCGCGAGATCAGCTTCTTCGCGCTGTGCGACGGCGAGACCGCGATCCCGCTGGCCTCCGCGCAGGACCACAAGCGCGTGTTCGACCACGACGTCGGCCCGAACACCGGCGGCATGGGCGCCTATTCGCCGACGCCGCTGGTGACGCCCGCCATCCACGACGCGATCATGGCGAAGATCATTTTGCCGACGGTCGCAGGCATGAAGCAGCGCGGCACGCCGTTCCGCGGCATCCTTTATGCCGGGATCATGCTGACGACGCAGGGGCCAAAGCTGTTCGAGTTCAACGTCCGCTTCGGCGATCCTGAATGCCAGGTGCTGATGCTGCGCATGATGAGCGACATCGTGCCGGCGCTGCTCGCCGCCTGCGACGGCCAGCTCAGGAATTTCGACCTGCGCTGGCACAAGGAGAGCGCGCTCACCGTGGTGATGGCCGCACAAGGCTATCCCGGCGACTACCAGAAGGGCACGCGCATCGAGGGGCTCGATGACGCGGCCAAGGTCGACAATGTCGAGATCTTCCACGCCGGCACTGTCGCCAAGGATGGTGCGATCCTCGCCAATGGCGGCCGCGTGCTCAACGTCTGCGCGCTGGGCAAGACCGTGACCGAGGCGCAGGCGCGCGCCTACCAGGCCGTCGACCGCATCCGCTGGCCCGAGGGCTTCTGCCGCCGCGACATCGGCTGGCAGGCGGTGGAGGCGGAGAAGGCCAAAGGCTAGCGCGTGATGTGATAAGGCGTGATCGCGACACGGGGA
>NZ_JXDL01000001.1:3948313-4021301 GCF_001590795.1 Bradyrhizobium sp. AT1 | reverse complement strand
AATCCCCAAGAGGAGAAAGCCCTCTCCCGGCGCACGGGACGATGCTGCGCATCGCCCGGACGCGCCGACCTCTCCCGCAAGCGGGAGAGGTGACGACCCCCCGCGGAATCTCAACGTCGGCGTCACCGGTTCGCCACATCCGCACCCCAGAATGTGCAATCAGTATCTGGGGTTATCGGCCCCGATCATGATACCGGTACTGTGCATGGGGTTGTTTTCGCACTTTTTGGTGCCGGGGACGGCCCGACCGACCATATAAGGATGCAACAAGATGTCCGATCTCGCCGACCTCTATCCGGGCTTTGCCTCCGAATGGATCGATACCTCGTTCGGCCGCATCTTCGCCCGCGTCGGCGGCAGCGGGCCGCCGCTGTTGCTCCTGCACGGCTTCTCCGAGACCAACGTGATGTGGCACCGGGTGGCGCCTGAGCTCGCCGATCAGTTCACGCTGATCATCGCCGACCTGCCGGGCTATGGCTGGTCCGACATGCCCGAGAGCGATGCGCTGCACATCCCCTACAGCAAGCGCGCGATGGCCAAGGCGATGGTGGAAGTGATGGAGCGGCTCGGCCATGTCCACTTCGCGCTGGCCGGCCACGACCGCGGCGGCCGTGTCTCCTATCGGCTTGCGCTCGATCATCCCGGCCGGCTGTCGAAGCTCGCGGTGCTCGATATCCTGCCGACCTATAATTACTGGGAGCGGATGAACCGCGCCTATGGCTTAAAGATCTATCACTGGACCTTCCTGGCGCAGCCTTATCCGCTGCCGGAGACGCTGATCGCAGGGCAAGGCGAGTTCTTCCTGCGCTTCAAGATGGCGAGCCAGACCAAGTCGAAGACGCTCGACGCCATCGACGAGCGGGCGCTCGAGCACTACCTCGCCCCGTTCCGCGATCCCGCCCGCATCCATGCGATGTGCGAGGACTACCGCGCCGGCGCCTATTTCGACTACGACCTCGACAAGGCCGATTACGAGGCCGGCAAGAAGATCACCGTGCCGATGCTGGCGCTGTGGGGCAATGCCGGCGTGGCGCAGGCCGCGGCGACGCCGCTCGACACTTGGCGGCAATGGGCGACGAACGTGGAAGGCATGCCGGTGGACTCCGGGCACTTCCTCACCGAGGAGAACCCGGATGTGACGGCGAAGGCGCTGCGCGAGTTCTTCCTGGGTTGAGGCTCTTGTAGCCCGGATGGAGCGCAGCGTAATCCGGGAGTCCATCCCCGCCGCGCGACCGCCCCGGATTGCGCTGCGCTCCATCCGGGCTACGACGGCACTACCTTCGCTCCCGAAAGAACGCCTTCAGCAGCCGCGCCGCCTCGCTCTCGCCGACGCCGGAATAGACGTCCGGCGCGTGGTGGCAGGTCGGCGAGCCGAAGAACCGCACGCCGGACTCGACCGCGCCGCCCTTGGGGTCGGCGGCGCCGTAATAGAGCCGCCTCACTCTTGCAAAGGAGATCGCGCCCGCACACATGGTGCAGGGCTCCAGCGTCACGTAGAGGTCGCAGTCGACCAGGCGCTCGCTGCCGACCTTCTTCGCCGCCTCGCGCAGCGCCACGATTTCGGCATGGCCGGTGGGGTCGCGGTCGGTCAGCGTCCGGTTGGCGGCGGTGGCAATTACCTCGTCATTGCGGACCACCACGCAGCCGATCGGAACTTCGCCCGCTTTTCCGGCATTTTCGGCCGCCTGAAGCGCCAAATCCATGAAAGAGGGGGCTTTCAAGCCTCGTATCATCCGAAGAAACCTGCTAGTAGCTGCGCCTTCAGCAGAAGTGCTACCCGATTTTGCCTGAGCATGCGGCTCGGAACGAGCGCGCACAATGCTTGGCCATCCCCTGAGTGAGATTATCCATGCCTCGCGACAGCGACAAAGACAACGATTCCCGCGGCCGGCGAGGCCCGGCCCGAGGACCGTCAAAAGGCGGCCGCAGCGGCAAGGCGCGCGGCCCCGAGAAGAAATTCGCCAAGCGCGGCTTCGAGGGCAAGAGCGAGGGCGACAAGCGCCCGCCTCGCGGCGACCGCGACAGCCGTCCGCCGCGCGCCGACCGCGGGGACCGTCCGTTCCGCCGCCGCGAAGAGGGCGATGCGCCGCGCCGCGATTTCTCCGACCGTCCGAAGTTCAAGCGCGACGATCGCGGCAGCGAGGGCCGCGGCGAACGCAGCTTCAAGCCGCGCGGCGACCGGCCGTTCTCCGACAGCTCCTCGCGCGACGGCGAGAAGCGGCCCTTCAAGCCGCGTGGCGATCGTCCGTCCTTTGGCCGCGACGATCGTCCGCCGCGCAGGGATCGCGACGACGCCCGTCCGGCCGGCCGCTCGAGCGACAGGAAGTTCGGCGACAAGAAGCCCTACGCGCCGCGCGGCGATCGCCCCGAGCGCAAGTTCGACGGCGAGCGCAAATTCTCACGCGGCGGGCCGCGCGAGGACCGTGGCGAGCGCAGCTTCAAGCCGCGTGGCGACCGTCCGAATTTCGATCGCGGTGATCGTCCGCCGCGTGGCGATCGCCCCGAACGCAAGTTCGACGGTGAGCGCAAGTTTTCCCGTGGCGCACCGGATCGCGACCGTGGGGATCGCGGGCCGCGCAAGGATTTTGGCGGCCGCGACCGCGGCGCCGACAAGCCCTGGCAGAAGCGCGACGACCGTCGCGAAGGCGGCCGCGGTGACGACCGTCCGCGCTTTTCGCGCGCGCGCGACGATCGGCCGTCGGGCGATCGTCCGTTCCGCGACCGTCCGAAATTCGATCGTCCGCGCGAGCGGCCCGAGGGCCGTTCCGATTGGCACGAGCATCCGCGCAACGAAGGCCGTTTCGGCGATCGTCCGCGCCGCGAAAACGAGGACGAGAGCCGGATTTTCGAGAAGCGCCCCGCCTTCGGCGGCCGCGGCGCCTATCGCGAGCGCGATCGGGATTCCGATCGCCGCCCGCGCCGGGAAGAAGAGCCGAAGCCGAAGAAGGCCGGCGAGCGCATCGCCAAGGCGCTGGCCCGCGCAGGGCTTGCCTCGCGCCGCGATGCCGAGGAGATGGTCACGCAGGGCCGCGTCACCGTCAACGGCCGTGTCATCAATTCGCCCGCGCTCGACATCACCAAGAACGACGTCGTCCTGGTCGACGGCAAGCCGTTGCCGGAGCGCGAGCGCACGCGGCTGTTCCTTTATCACAAGCCGCGCGGGCTGATGACCACGCATGACGATCCCGAGGGTCGTCCGACCGTGTTCGACAATCTGCCGGAAGGCCTGCCGCGGCTGATCAGCGTCGGCCGGCTCGATTTCAACACCGAGGGCCTGTTGCTGCTCACCAATGACGGCGGGCTCGCGCGCACGCTCGAGCTGCCCGACACCGGCTGGCTGCGCCGCTACCGCGTTCGCGCCCATGGCGACGTCACCCAGGCACAGCTCGACGCGCTCAAGGACGGTGTCGAGATCGAGGGGGTCAAATACGGCCCGATCGACGCGACGCTGGAGCGCGACCAGGGCGCCAATGTCTGGCTGGTGTTCGCGATCCGCGAAGGCAAGAACCGCGAAGTGCGCAATGTCTGCGCTCATCTCGGGCTCGAAGTGAACCGGTTGATCCGCGTCTCCTACGGCCCGTTCCAGCTCGGCGAAGTGCCTGAAGGCCAGGTCGAGGAGATCAAGTCCCGCGTGCTGCGCGAGCAGCTCGGCGACAAGATCATCGAGAAATCGGGGGCGCAGTTCGATGTGCCCTCGAAAGCCTCGCGGGTCGAGGACGCGCCGAGCGAAAAGAAGCCCGCCAGCAAGCGCGGCGTGATCGCCGACCGCAAGGGCCGCCGCGTGCTGGTGCAGCGCACCGGCAGCGAGGAGGCACGCGAGCGCAACGAGGAACAGGCCAGCGGCTACGGCCCGCCGCGCCGTCCCAAGCGCGGCTATCACGGCAAGCGCGATCTGACGCCGCGGGAGGACTGACTTGCGCGTCGTCGGCGGTCGTTTGAAGGGGCGTAATCTCGCCTCACCGTCCTCGCGCGACATCCGCCCCACGGCGGACCGGTTGCGCGAGTCCGTGTTCAACATCCTCGTGCATGCCTATGACGACCCGATTTCCGACGCGCGCGTGCTCGATCTCTTCGCCGGCACCGGCGCGCTCGGCATCGAGGCTTCGTCGCGCGGGGCGAAGTTCACGCTGTTCGTCGACAACGGCGCGAAGGCGCGGGCCCTGCTGCGCAACAACGTCGAGTCGCTCGGCCTCGGCGGGGTGACAAAGGTATATCGCCGCGACGCGACCGATCTGGGTCCCGCCCATCCGGTCGAGCCGTTCTCGCTGGCGTTCCTCGATCCGCCCTACGGCAAGGGCTTTGCGGAGAAGGCGCTAGCGTCCTTGCGCGATGGCGGCTGGCTCACGCCGGGCGCGCTGCTGGTGGTCGAGGAAGCCAAGGCCGCACAGTTCGCGACGCCGGAGGGTTTTGAGGAACTGGAGCGGCGCGCCTATGACGACACCGAGCTCGTGTTTCTGAGGAAGCCGTAGCCAAACTCATCCATCCTGCACACGGTATGCAGCATTCTCCGGATGGAGGACAATTTACATTAACTCCGTCGCGCTATGCTGCACAGCAAGGGGTGGATGGAGTGTCCCGGCAAATGACCCAGCGCGCGTTCATTTTGTGCGTGATGTTGCAGGGTGGTGTCGTTGCCTTGTCTGCAACCTCGTTTCCGGGATCGCTGATGGGCTTCCTGGTCGCGATTTCGCTGACCTTCTTTGTTGGTGTGCCGGGAAGCATTGTCGGAAAGGCGCTCAACGACGCCGGCATCCCGCTAACGGGCAAGCAGGCCGTCTGGCTGCTGGCCGGTCTCTACGCATTGCTGGTTCTGGCGGCGGCTTTTCAGGCCTGGCGACAGTTCCGCCATCGCGATCTCGATGCGGCCCGCGCGTCCGCGCTTGGGGTGATAGTCCTGCTGGCGCTGCCGTTGATGGGCTGGCTTTCCCTGCAATCGATGATGCACAACTGGCATTGAGGGCGGCATGCGGATGCATGCCAAGCAGGCCGTATCCAAAGCAGCCGAACAGCTTGGCCATGGCGGCCCGCTCTCTCCGGCGTCAATAGCATTCCAGCGTGATCGTCGCCTGCGAGAAATCCATCGTCTTCAGCGTGTCCATGTCGATGAAGACGTAGTAGGCGCCCGCGTCGCCCCAGCTCCAGTGCATGGCGTCGTCGCTTGCGATCTGGAACAGCAGGAGCTTCCGGGTCGGGCCGATCTGCGCATCCGACTGCAGGCCGTCGTGGTAGCCGCCGATGCGATGGGGGCGATTGTGATAGAGGCTGCGCCAATGCGGCTCGAATTCGGACAGGACCGCGCGCGGGATCAGCGCCCGCTTCGCTTCATCGACGTAATAGTCGGCCACCAGCTCGCGGATGTGGCCGCGCTGGAAAGACCATGCGGAAATTTCGTGTTCGTAAAAGGCGACATGGCCCCGCTCGCCGTCCCGATCGGTGGAGGAGTAATTCCAGAACCGGAATGCGTCCTGCTGCAGGCGCGCCTTGAGCGCTTGCCAGGCACCGTCCGGGATCGGGCTGTCGAGGTCGTGCGCCAGCACGGCTGATCGCTCGCCGGCAACGCGCTCGCGCATTGCAGCGCTCCACGCGCCGAGCTCGCGCCCGGACCGGCGCAGATAGTCCACGATCGACTCCGGCGTGGGATGGCCGGCCAGGAAAGCCGCTAGCGCTTCGCGTCGTGCCTTGCGGTTCTCCGTCGCGCGCCGCGTTTGCGCAACCCGCAGGCGCGTTGCCTCGTCGTCCGGCTCGGGGCCGTCGAGATCAGCCCGGGACATCGTGGTCCAATTGGCGTCGTCGACCTCGATCGTGGCGAGGATGGAGCCGATATAACCCGGCTGGCCCAGCCGCTCGACCAGCCAATCCGGAATCCTAAGCTCGTCCGGCGATTTTGCTGACGGCCCATGCGTGCGCGCAATACTGTCGAGCACCTGAAGTGCGCCGCGCCAGGTGAAAGGCTCGGGCTCGGCCGGCTGCTCGCGGTCCGACACGATAGGCTGCCTGGGATAGAGGAGGCTTGCAAAATTCTCCGGCGCGACGCGCGTGCGCTGGCCTTCGATCCGCGCCTCGTTGGGCACCCCGACCAGATCGACCGGCCACCGCCGCCAGCGCCGCGGCACCTCGTCGGCGGTGCGGCAATAGTCATAGTCGAAGCCGCTATAGACGCCGTCATGCACAGGCCCGAGATCCGCCGGCGGCTGCCGCTCGGAGCCGAGCGCATCGACATGGAGAATGCGAAATGCATCAGGTCCCTCGGGCGCACCCTGATTGGGATCGATGAACAGCAGCAGCCAGCCCTGGCGGGGCCCCAGGCCGCCCCACAATTCGGCTGGAAGGTCGGCGCAGGCGATCTGCGCCACAAAGTGCAGCGGCCGCTCGCCGCGATCAGGGTATTCCGACGAAACCGAGCGCGGCCATGCGACATGATCGGGCATCATGGGCAGCCCGCCCAGCCATGATCGTGGCGCTTCGAACCGCGGCGGGATCTGCCGCCGCAAAACGACCGACACGCTCTCGCTGATCCCAAGCGGCGGCGGGATCGGCGCATCGTAGTCCGCCGGAGCCAGCCTCGGCGGCGAGGTCGCGGCCCTCGCCCGCAGAAAGCGGCGAAAATCCCAAACGACAAATGCCACCGCGCATACGAGAAGGATTTGCCACCAGGACATGCAGGACCCCAGGCATTGCAGGACAGCCTCAGGTAGCAACAAAGAGTTAATGGCTTGCGGATGAAATGGATCGAAGCTGCGCAGGGTAGGTTGCTGGTTGGTCGAGAAGCCAAGGCCGCGCAGTCCGTGACGCCGGAATTTCGTGTTCTTGCGTAGGGCGGATCAGCGCAGCGTCATCCGCGATCGTCTCGGCAAATGCAAAAGAGGCGGGTTACGCTACGCTAACCCGCCCTGCGAATTCACCGCCGCCCGAACAGCCTCTCCACATCGCTGAGCTTCAGCTCGACATAGGTCGGCCGGCCGTGATTGCACTGGCCGGAGTTCGGGGTGTCTTCCATCTCGCGGAGCAGGGCGTTCATCTCTTCGGGCCGCAAGCGGCGGCCGGCGCGCACGGAGCCGTGGCAGGCCATGGTGGCGGCGACGTGCATCAGGCGACGTTCGAGCGGCAGCGCCTCGTCCCACTCGGCCATGTGCTCGGAGAGGTCGCGCAAGAGGCCGCCGGCGTTGGTCTTGCCGAGCAGCGAGGGCGTCTCGCGCACCGCGACCGCGCCAGGGCCGAAGGATTCGATGGCGAGGCCGAATGATGCCAGCTCCTCGCTGCGCTCCAGGAGCCGCTCCACCGTCGCCTCGTCCATCTCGACGATCTCGGGAATGAGGAGGATCTGCCGCTGCACGCCGTTGGCAGCCAGCGAGGCCTTCAGCCGCTCATAGACGATGCGCTCATGCGCGGCGTGCTGGTCGACGATGATCAATCCGTCGCGGGTCTGAGAGACGATATAGGTCTCGTGGATCTGCGTGCGCGCCGCGCCGAGCGGACGATCGACGAGGTCAGCCAGCGGCTGCGTCTCGATCCGCACGTCCGCGCTGGGCGCGCCGACGTCGAAGGCGGCCTGTGCGCGTTCGGCGAAAGCCGGTGCCGCGGCGCCTTCGAATGACGGCATCGGTGCGATCGGCGCGGATGGCGAGGCGCGCCAGTCCCAGCTCGCCGGACGCTGCGGCGTGAACGCCGGGCGGAACGCGGACAAGGCGCTCTCGCCGCTGTTGGCGGCGGTGCGACGCCCCTCGCGCGCGAGGCCTTCCTTCAGCCCGTGCACGATCAATGCGCGGACGAGGCCGGCATTGCGGAAGCGCACCTCGGTCTTGGCCGGATGCACGTTGGCATCGACCTCGCGCGGGTCGAGTGTCACGAACAGCGCCAGCACGGGATGGCGGTCGCGCGGCAGGTAATCGGCATAGGCCCCGCGCACGGCCCCCAGGATCAGCTTGTCGCGCACCGGACGGCCGTTGACGAAGAGATATTGCCCGAGCGCGTTGGCTTTGGTCAGCGCGGGGGCTGCCGCATAGCCGGAGACGACGACACCCTCGCGCTCGGCATGAACCTCGAAGGCATGGCTACGGAACTCCGCGCCGAGGATATCGCCGAGCCGGGTCAGGCGTCCGGCCGGGCCGGGCAGGGCAGCAGCCCAGGTCACCGGCGCGCGCTCCTCGCCGGCGAGCGTGAAGGCGATGTCAGGCCGCGCCATGGCGAGGCGCCGCACCACCTCGCGGATCGCCTCCGCCTCGGTGCGATCGGTCTTCAGGAATTTCAGCCGCGCCGGCGTCGCATAGAAGAGGTCGCCAACCTCGACCCGCGTGCCATGCGCCAGCGCCGCCGGCATGATCTCGGACTTCTCGCCGCCCTCGACGGACAGCGACCAGGCATGCGGCTCGCTGGCATGGCGCGTCGTGATCGAGAGCCGCGCGACGGAGCCGATCGAGGGCAGCGCCTCGCCGCGGAACCCGAGGGTGCGGATCTGCAGCAGATCCTCGTCGTCGAGTTTCGAGGTGGCGTGGCGCTCGACTGCAAGCGCCAGATCCTTCGCGGTCATGCCGCCGCCGTCGTCGGTGATGCCGATCCGCCGCCGTCCGCCGCCGTCGGTGAAGACGTCGATCCGGCTGGCGCCGGCATCGATCGCGTTCTCGACTAGCTCCTTGACCACGCTCGCCGGCCGCTCGACCACCTCGCCGGCGGCGATGCGGTTGACGACCTGTTCTGGCAATTGGCGGACGGGCATGAGGCTTTCGATTTGGATTCGCTGGCGGCACTATTCTAGGCCGTGTTGCGTCAAAAGCATGTGTTGGGCAACAGCCGTGTGGCGGCCTGGGGAAGAGGGTTGCCTATCACATTGAAGACATTGGACGTTCGAGAAAATCGTGGAGCCCGGATGAAGCGGCCGTCCTGCCGCCGACCTGATTGTGGGGTGCCGGGCCGCGGTGTAGCATCGTGAAAAAACGGCAACAGGACGGGAGGACGCCATGTGCCATCTCTTTGCGCATCAGCCCCAACGCGATTACGAATCCCAGACCCGCTCTTTGCGGATCGACGGCCATTGCACTTCGATCCGGCTGGAAATGGCGTTCTGGGACACGCTGGAGGAGATCGCGGCCAAGGAGGGCATGAGCCTCGGCAAGTTCTTGACCACCCTTTATAACGAGGTGCTCGGCCATCACGGCGAGGTCAACAACTTTGCTTCGCTGCTGCGCTGCTCGTGTTTGATCTATCGCTCGAAGAGCATGGTGACGGTGCCGGAGTTCAAGGCAAACGTGGCGCCGATTCTGGATGCGGCTGAATGACGGGTGGGTAGCCCGGATGGAGCGCAGCGCAATCCGGGAATCGTTCCGCAAGTGACGGCGGCCCCGGATTACGCTGCGCTCCATCCGGGCTACAAGATTTCCTTCGGCGTCATTGCGAGGAGTTCTTGACGAAGCGATCCGGAGTTTTTCCGCAGAGACATTTCTTCGTTCGCAATGACGTGGAGAGAGGTTTGCCTCTCTGACTTCAAATCTCCTTCTTCTGCATCGCTCCCGCGATGTAGTCCGCCTGCCGGATCGCCAGCGCGACGATGGTCAGCGTCGGGTTGCAGGCAGCGCCACTGGTGAACTGGCTGCCGTCGGAGACGAACAGGTTCTTGACGTCGTGGCTCTGCCCGAACTTGTTGACCACGCCGTCCCTGGGCTTCTCGCTCATCCGGTTGGTGCCGAGATTGTGCGTGCTCGGATAGGGAGGCGTCGGATAGGTCACGGTGGCGCCGACGGCGTCATAGACCGCGGCGCCCTGCTTGTAGGCATGGGCACGCATCGCGAGGTCGTTGGGATGATCGTCGAAATGGACGCTCGCGACCGGCTGTCCATGCTTGTCCTTGACGACCGGATCGAGCGTGATGCGGTTGGTCTCCTGCGGCATGTCCTCGCCGACCAGCCACATGCCGGCCATCCTGGGATAACCGTCGAGTGCCGAGGTGAACGGACGTCCCCAGGCGCCGGGATTGAGGAACGCGGCCATGAAGGGCAGACCGATCGACAGCGTCTCCATCTCGTAGCCGCCGACGAAGCCGCGCTTCGGATTGTTGGCCGCTTCATCGCGGATGATCCCGGCCATGGTCGTGCCGCGATACATGTGCACCGATTTCTCGAACACGGCGTAGACGCTGCCGGTCATGTGACGCATGTAGTTGCGGCCGACCTGACCCGATGAGTTGGCGAGGCCGTCGGGAAACATGGTGGAGGCGCTGTTAAGCAGCAGCCGCGGGCTCTCGATCGAGTTGCCGGCGACCGCGACGATACGTGCTTTCTGGCGCTGCATCGTGCCGTTCTCGTCGGCATAGACGACGCCGGTCACCTTGCCGCCGGCGTCGTGCTCGATCTTGACCGCCATGCTGCCGGGGCGGACTTCCAGATTGCCGGTCGCCTCGCCCTTGGGGATCTCGGTGTAGAGCGTCGACCATTTCGCACCGGATTTGCAGCCCTGGAAGCAGAAGCCGATCTGCTGGCAGGCGCCGCGACCGTCGCGCGGCTGGCTGTTGATGGCCATGTTGCCGGTGTGCACGGTCTTGTAGCCGAGCTTCCTGGCGCCGGCTTCGAGCACCTTGAAGTTATTGTTGCCGGGAAGCCCGGGAATGCCGTTGGTGCGGGTCACGCCCATCTTGTTCTCGGCCTTGGCGTACCACGGCTCCATCTCGGCGAGCGTGACCGGCCAATCCAGGAGGTTGGCGCCGGGAAGGTTGCCGTAGGTCGACTTCACCCTGAACTCGTGCTCGTCGAAACGCAGCGAGGCGCCGGCCCAATGGGTCGTGGAGCCGCCGACCGCCTTGACGATCCAGGCGGGAAGGCCGGAAAAATCCTTGGCGACGCGCCACGTGCCTGAGGTGGTGCGCGCATCGGTCCAGGCGAGCTGGGAAAAGCTCTCCCACTCGTCGTTGACGAAGTCGTGGTTCTCGATGCGCGGACCTGCCTCGAGGATGACCACCTTGACGCCCTTCTGCGCGAGCTCGTTGCCCAGCGTGCCGCCGCCGGCACCGGAGCCGACGATCACCACAACGCTGGAATCGTTCAGATCGAATTTTGCCATATGCGTTCTCCTGAACCGTTGGGTGATTTAAGCCTTCGGCAGCCAGTCAATGTCGGCGAAGCCGCGGTTGATGTAGCCGCCGTGTTCGGCGGAGGAGCCCTCGTAGCCGAACCGCGGCCAGACCTCTTTCTGGTTGTAGAGCGAGACGATGAGATCTCCGCGCACCTTCTGGAAGAAGTCGCTTTGCTCGATCTCCTTCAGCAGCACCACGCGGTCGGCTTCCCAGGGCACCTCGGCGTAGGCGACCTTGTGGCGGTCCCGCGCGTTTTGATCGAGCCGCGTGATGCCGTCGCTGATCAGCGACTTGACCGCGGGATCCTTGGCCGCCTTGCCGTCCCACGGCTTGATCGCGGTGATGTAGTAGCTGTCGCCGAGCACGTCGTGCGGATAGATGTCGCGCGCGACCTTCAGCAACGTCTTCATCGTTGCGGGCGAGAGCGCGGTGGCGTCATCGGCCCAGGCATCTTCGATGCTCACAGTGACGCTGGTCGCGACAGCCACGACCGGCACGGCCGTGGCCGCGCCCTTGAGAAAGACGCGGCGGCTGTGCTTGCTTCGACGATCGACTTCTCTCATGGCATTCCTCCGTATATTTTTTGCGATTTTGACGTCTTGATGTGGTTAGCCGAAACGTCCGCCGCGCTGGATCACCTCGATCTTGTAGCCATCGGGATCACTGACGAAGAAGAAGCGCGCAAGCGTCCTGCCGTCGTGCTTGAAGTCGCGCAACGGTCCTGGTGCGAGCTTCTCGCGCTCGAAGCGGGCATGTTCGGCGTCGAGGTCCTCGACCACCACGGCGAGATGGCCGTAGCCGTCGCCGAGCGCGTAGGCTTCCTTGCGATCGAAATTCACGGTCAACTCGACCTCGAAAGGTGAGGAGGGATGACGCAGATAGATCAGGGCAAAGTCTGCGAATTTCAGATGGTCGGCGACCTCCAGGCCGAAGGCACGCTGGTAGAAGTCGAGCGAGCGCGCTTCATCCAGCACACGGATCATGGAATGGACCGGCTTTGCCATTCAGTTCTGCTCCTTCAGGTAGGCAATGATCGCAGCGCGCGTTTCGGGCTTGGCCTGCCGATAGGCCATGACCACGCCGGGAACGACGGCTTGCGGATTGGTCAGCCATGCGTCGAGCCGGGGCTCATCCCAGGCGAAGTCGGCTTTCGATAGCGCGTCCGAGTATTTGAAACCTTCAGCCTTGCCGGCGGGACGTCCGACGACCTTCGTCAGCGGCGGGCCTTGCCGCATCGGCTCGGACAAGTTCAACGTATGGCACACCGCGCATTGCTGCTTGAAGAGCGTCGCGCCGTCCGGCGGCTTTGTGGCGGGCAGAGGCATTTGCGCGCCGGCAGTCCCCACCACCAGCACCATCGCGGTGCACAATCCCAGCACGATCGCGCGCATCGTCGAGAGCCGCCCATTCACATCAACCTGCGCAAACTCTAGGCGGCGTCAGATCGGCGGTGGTAGTAGCGGGCTGTTTCGCCGCGCGCGGAGATGCCCGCGGCGTGCGGTGTCCCGCGCTGCCTTATATGCGGAGCACAATTCCGCGAAACCGCCGTCAAATCCCTAAACGATCACCACACCGTGCGCATTGCATGACGATTGCGCCGCTTGATGTCTTTACGCGATGCAATGGGTCGGCGCAGCAAGCGGCGCCGGGAACGGCCGAGCCATTCATCGCGGAAAAATCCAGGAGAAATGGATGAAGTTGGTGAAGACCTCGATGATCGCATGCGCTCTATCGGCACTCATTGCGACGCCCGTTCTCGCGCAGAGCGCGCCCCCCACCGCGAAGTCGGGCGGCACGGTGCAGAGCAAGCCCATGCAAGGCGGCGCGATGGGCAGCGGCGATGAGGAGATGAACGCTCAGCCGGGCGCAGCGGGCGAGAAGACCGGCATGAAGCCAACCAAGAGCACCAAAGGTACGGTCGGCACCACGGGCAGCGCTGCGCACAAGGGAGCGGCCGACGATGCTGCGACAGGCGGCGCGGCTCCATCCAAGCGCTACTAATCCCGCCGGTGAAGCGGCAAAACTCCGGTCGCCTGGCGGCCGGAGTTTTTCGGCTGCGTTTGCTAATCGTCGAAGCGCCCGCCGCGACCGGCCTTGACGTCGCTGCGGCGTTTCTTGCCGTCGAGCCGGCGTTGCTTGGAGCCGAAAGTCGGCTTTGTCGCGCGCCGCGGCTTCGGCCGCACCATGGCCTCGCTCAGGATCTCGACCAGCCGGTCGATGGCGTCCTGCCGGTTACGCTCTTGGGTGCGGAAACGCTGGGCGTGGATCACGATCACGCCGTCCTTGGTCATGCGCTGGCCGGCGATGCGGGCAAGCCGGATCGCCGCGTCTTCCGGCAAGGTCAGCTTGCCGGTGTCGAAGCGCAGCTGGGCCGCGGTCGACAATTTGTTGACATTCTGCCCGCCCGGCCCGGAGGCGCGGACAAAGCCGATCTCGATGTCGTCCTCGTCGATGACGAGATCGCGGGATATCCGCAGCATGATGGCACCATCCGTGATGTCCGGACATATCGCGGACGTCTGATTTCGGCAATGGTGCATGGTGGAAGCGCAAATGGCCGGGGCGAGCCCGGCCATTGCAGTCGACGTTTCAGGCGTCAGTTCGAATTCGTTGCCGGCGCCGTGGAGGGCTGCGCCGCGGCCTGCGGGGCGCGGCCGACGACGACGGTCAGCAGGCCCTGGCCCCAGAGCCGCTTGGCGGCGGCCTTGGCGTCGTCCAGCGTGACGGCATCGACGATGGCGTTGCGCTTCTCGATATAGTCGATCGGAAGCTTGTCCTGCTGGTACTGCAGCAGCGCCTGCGCCAGCTTGGAGGAGGTGTCGAGCGCCAGCATCTGCGAGCCCTTGAGGTAGGACTTGGCCTCGTCGAGCTCCTTCTGCGTCGGACCTTCCTCGGCGATCCGGCGTACCTCCTTGTCGATGGCATCGAGAGTGTCGCCGGCGCGGTCGGCACGGGTGCCGGTGTTGCCGATGAAGATCGCCGAATGCTCCATCCAGAGCAGCGATTCGAACACCGAATAGGCGAGGCCGCGCTTCTCGCGCACCTCGCGATAGAGCCGAGAGGACAATCCACCGCCGCCGAGGATATGGTTGACGACATAGGCGGCCATGAAGTTCGGATCGCTGCGCTTCACGCCGGGGCCGCCGAAGGTGATGACGGTCTGCGGCACGTCGAGCGTCACGAAGGCGCGCTGCGGCGGCTTTGCGGCCTCGACATCGGGGACCGGCGTCAGATTGGCCTTGGCGGGCAGGCTGCCGAAGGTGTGGTCGAGCAGCTTGCCGAGGGTTGCAGGATCGACGTCGCCGACGACCGCGATCTTGAGCCCATCCTTGGCAAGCACGCGGCCGACATAGTCCTTCATGTCGGCGACCGTGATGGTCGGCACGCTGTCGAGGTTGCCGTTGCTCTGCCGGCTGTAGGGATGGTCGCCGAAGGCGACTTCGAGGAACTTGCGGCTCGCGAGCGAGGTCGGGTTGGTGGTCTCGCGGCGCAGGCCCGAGAGGACCTGCGAGCGGATGCGCTCGACATCGGCGGTGTCGAAATGCGGCGAGGTCAGCGCGCTCCGCAGCAGGTCGAAGGCCTCGTCCTTGTTGTCGCGCAGCATGCGCAGGCTGCCGCGGAAGGTGTCGCGGGTGGCGCTGAAGGACAGCTCGATGGCGCGGCGGTCGAGCCGCTCGTGGAAGGTCTTGGAGTCGAGATCGCCCGAGCCTTCGTCGAGGAGGTCGCCGACGAGATTAGCGACGCCTGGCTTGTCCTTTGGATCCTGGGCCGAGCCGCCGGCAAAGGAATATTCCATCGCGATCAGTGGCACGGTTGCGTCCTGCACGAACCAGGCCTCGATGCCGCCCGGCGAGACCAGGTGCTGGATCTTTGCGGCGGCCTGCGATGGCGAGATCGCGGCCAGCGCGAGCGCGGCGCCGGTAGCGAGGGACAGTGCAAAGTGTCTTGCGCGAAGGAAAGGATAGGTCACGAACGCTTCTCCTCGCGCTTGGCGGCACTGGTGTCCTTGATCAGATAGCCCGTCACCGAGCGCTTCTTCTCGAGCCATTTTTGAGCTGCGGCGCGAACCTGCTCGGCGGTGACTGCGCGGATGCGGTCGGGCCAGCTCCTGATGTCCTCGATCGACAGGCCCGTGGTCAGCGCGCCGCCATACCAGCGTGCCAGCACAGCCTGGTTGTCCTGGGCGTAGATCGCTTCCGCGATCAGCTGGGTCTTCACGCGCTCCAGGTCCTCGGCGCGGATCGGGTTCTGCGCGACGCTGGCGATGACGCCGTCGACCGCCTGCTCGACCTCGGCGAAGCTGACGCCGGGCTTCGGCGCGGCCGAGATCGCGAACTGGGTCGGGTCGAGCGAGATGCTGGAATAGCTGGCATTGGCGGAGACCGCGAGCGGCTTGTCGACGACGAGCGCGCGGTAGAGATAGGAATTGCTGCCGCTGCCCATCAGCTGCGCCAGCACGTCGAGCGCGGCGCTCTCGCCGGCCGCGGCCGTGGTCGCCGAGGGCACCAGATAATAGCGCCGCATGCTCGGCTGCTCGACGCGCGGGTCGGCCAGCGTCACGGTGCGCGGCGCCGCGGGCTCCGGCTCCTGCGGACGGACACGCCGCGCCGGGATCGCGGGTTGCGCGGGGATCGAGCCGAAATTGCGCTCGACCAGCGGGCGGACGTCGGCAGCCTCGACATCGCCGGCGATCACCAGGATCGCGTTGTTGGGCGCATAGAAGCGGCGGTAGAAAGCAAGCGCGTCCTCGCGATCGAGCTTCTCGATCTCCTGGTGCCAGCCGATCACCGGACGGCCGTAGGGATGATTGAGATAGAGCGCGGCCATGATCTGCTCGTTCAGCCGCGCGTCCGGATTGTTGGCAACGCGCATGTTGTATTCTTCGAGCACGACGTCGCGCTCGGGCAGCACGTTCTCGTCCTTGAGGATCAGGCCGGTCATGCGGTCGGCCTCGAACTCCATCATGGTCGGCAACTGCTCTTTCGGCACGCGCTGGTAATAGTTGGTGTAGTCGACCGAGGTCGAGGCGTTCTCATTGCCGCCGACGCGGAGCACGGTCTGGGAGAATTCGCCGACCGGATGCTTCGAGGTGCCCTTGAACATCAGGTGTTCGAGGAAGTGCGCGAGCCCCGACTTGCCCGGCGTCTCGTCGGCCGAGCCGACCTTGTACCAGATCATCTCGGTGACGACGGGCGTGCGGTGATCGGGGATCACCACGACCTGCATACCATTGCTGAGCGTGAAGCTGGCGGGCGGGGCCGATGTGACCGTGGTCTGGGCAAGGGCCGCGCCCGCTGTCAGGACGGTGGTCGAAAGCAGCGCGGCAAGGAGGCAGGCAGCCGATCGTTTTGCGGACATCATGATCCCTAGTGAAAGGCCGAGTCCGGATGTCCGGCTCGAAAGGCACGGCATGGTACACCGTGCGGCTGAGGCTTCGCGTCACGAAGCAGAGAACTCAACGCGGTGGCAAGTTACTGATAGGCAATTATCGACGGCGGCCGGCGTACATGAGCGCCGGCGCCGGGTTCGCGGCTGTGGGACGGGAACGCTATTGTTCCTTGTCCTTGCCCGACATGATGTCGAAATAGGTCCGCCGCGTTTTGTCCTCGCCGGCCCCATAAGCATAGCTCGGAGACGGGGTCTGGTAGCCTGGCGGCGGCTCGACCAGCGACTGGCGCGGCGGCTCGCTGGTGAATTGCTTCGTCTCACCTTTGCCGCCGCCGCCCTTCATCATATTCCACAGACCGCCGGAGAAGCCGAGCTCGGCGGGGCTGAGCGACGGGTTGCCGTTGGTGCCCGGCTGGATCGGGTCATTGCTGGTCCGGGGCGCTGCGGCGACCTGGCCGGCCTTCATCTCGGCGGGCGTCAGAGGCCGGGCGGCCTGCCAGTTCTCGGTTTCCTTGGTCGCCTTCTTGCGCGCGGCGATGGCTTCCTTGCGGCGCTTTTCCTCGGGGTCCTTGGGCCAGTTCGGCACGTTCTTGGCCTGGGTCGCCGGGGGCGGCAGGTCCAGCTTGGGCGGAACGACAAGCGGCGAGCGCTCGCGGTATTCGATGCCGGGCTTTTCCATGCTCTTGGCGCCGATGCCGGACATCAGATTGTCGATGATCTTCTCTTCGAAGGTCATCCCGTCATCTTCGTCGTCGTCGTCACCGGCGCGGGCCGCGCCAGCCGACATGACGAGACCGATGCCGAGCGCGACAGCGGACAATTTCAACGCCTGCCAGAACCCCGATTGGGGGTCTCGAACCATCGAAATGCTGGTCTTCGAGCTGCGCATACTTGTACCTGTTCCATATTGTGTCAGATCGCCGCGCGCACGCAGCAAACCCTCGCAAAGGCCGGGTTCCACCTGCCGGTCCGTATCGGCCGGGATCAGGGCGCTTTTGCGGCGGGTACCCCCAGGAAGGAATCATACAATAGCCCCGCCACCCCAGCAACGATGGCCACGTCGGCGAGGTTAAACACATACCAATTATAGGTATTTCCGCCGATCTCGATATGGAACAGGGCGAAATCGACCACCGCGCCATAGGCCAGGCGGTCGATGCCGTTGCCGATGGCGCCGCCGATGATCAGGCCCAGCGCGACCGTGGCGAGGTGGGTGTGCGAGCGGGCCATCCAGATCGCCAGCGCGACCACGGCAATGGCCTTGACCGCCATCAACGCGAGCTGCGCTGCCTGGCTGTCGTTCTGCAGCCAGCCGAAGCTGATGCCGATATTCCAGGCCAGCACCAGGTCGAAGAACGGCGTCACCTTGACGACGCCGCGGCGGGCGAGGTCGAACCCGTTCAGCAGCCACAACTTCGAGGCCTGGTCGGCCACCAAGGTGACGATGGCCGCGAAGATGCCGGCGCCAAGCGGGGTCATGCCGGGATCAGACCGCCACTCCCAACGCCTTCCATTCGCGCAGCGCCTTGGCATCGCGCGGGGTGACGTCGGGGTATTCAGCGTCTTCGCCGACCATCGGGGAGATCTTCCAGGAGCGGGCGCATTTGGTGCCGACCGCCTTCTCCACCACGACCGCGACACCGGGCACGGCATCGAGACGGAACGCGGCTGCCGGCGCTTCGCCCTCACGCACCTCGTAGTTCGAGGTGATGCAGATCTCGGCGAGATCGATGTCGAACAGCGTCGCCAGCATGTCGCGGTCGGCGACATAGATCACCGGCGAGGCCTCCAGCGACGAGCCGATGTTCTTGGCTGCGCGTTCGAGCTCGAGTGCGCCGGTGACGACGCGGCGGACGTTGCGGATGGTCTCCCACTTCGCCGCGAGCTTGTCGTCGCGCAAGGCTTCGAGATCGGCCGGGAATAGCGTCAGATGCACCGACGGCTCGGCATCTGGCCGGTACATGCGCCAGCCTTCCTCCGCGGTGAAGCTGAGGATCGGCGCCAGCCATTTCAGGATCGAGGCGCACAACAGGTCGATCGTGGTCAGCGCCGCCTTGCGCGTCAGCGATGACGGCGGATCGCAATACAGCGTGTCCTTGCGGATGTCGAAATAGAACGCCGAGAGCTCGCTGTTGAGGAAGGCGGACAGGATCGCGACCACCGTCTTGAAGTCGAATTCGCGGTAGGCCTTATCCACCGCGGCGGCGCGACCTGCGAGCTCGTGCAGCATCAACCGCTCGAGCTCAGGCATCTCGGCCGGCGCGACGCCGTCGGTCGGCTTGTAATGATGCAGCGTGCCGAGCATCCAGCGCACCGTGTTGCGCAGCTTGCGGTAAGTCTCGACGGTGTTCTTCAGGATCTCGGGACCGATGCGCTGATCGTCGGTGTAGTCGCAGGAGGCGACCCAGAGCCGGAGAATGTCGGCGCCGGATTCCTTGATGACGGCCTGCGGCTCGATGGTGTTGCCGAGCGACTTCGACATCTTGCGGCCGTCTTCGGCCTGCGTGAAGCCGTGGGTCAGCACGATGTCGTAGGGCGCGCGGCCCCGGGTGCCGCAGCTTTCCAGCAGCGAAGAGTGGAACCAGCCGCGATGCTGGTCGGAGCCCTCGAGGTACATTACCGTGTCAGCGCCGCCGTCGACCTTGCGCTTGATGCCGGCAAGTCCTGGGAAATGCACGGGATCCTCGAGCACGAAAGCGTGCGTCGAGCCGGAATCGAACCAGACGTCGAGAATGTCGTCGACCTTCTGCCAATCCTCGCTCGCGCGGGACCCGAGGAAGCGCTCGCGCGCGCCCGTCGCGTACCAGGCATCGGCGCCTTCCTTTTCGAAGGCTTCGCCAATGCGCGCGTTGACCGCCTCATCCTGCAGGATCTCGGCGGAGCCGTCGCCCTTCTCGCGCACGAACACGGCGATCGGCACGCCCCAGGCGCGCTGGCGCGAGATCACCCAGTCGGGCCGGGCCTCGATCATGCCGTTGATGCGGTTCTCACCCGACGGCGGCACCCATTGCGTCACCGAGATCGCGTGCAGCGCGCGGGCGCGCAATGTGTCGCCGCTCTTCGCCTTGCCGCCCTGCGCAACATCCTTATCCATGGCGATGAACCATTGCGGCGTGTTGCGGAAGATCACCGGCTTCTTGGAGCGCCAGGAGTGCGGATATTGATGCTTGAGCCGGCCGCGCGCGAGCAGCATGCCGCGTTCGACGAGTGCCTTGATCACGGCCTCGTTGGCATCGCCCTTCTCGCCCTTGTCGTTGATGACGCGCTTGCCGGCAAAGCCCGGCGCATGATCGGTGTAGGCGCCGTTCTCATCGACAGTGTAGGGGATCGCCGTCGAGATGCCGCGCGCGTCGAGATCGCGCGATTGCGCCATCCAGACATCGAAGTCCTCGCGGCCATGACCGGGCGCGGTGTGCACGAAGCCGGTGCCGGTGTCGTCGGTGACATGATCACCAGACAGCAGCGGCACGATGAAGTCGTAGCCGCCGGCAAGGCCCTTGAGCGGATGGGCACATTCGATCGCGTCCATGGTGTCGCCGGGGACGTCGCGGATTTTCTCATAGGCCGTCACGCGCGCCTGCTTGAACACCTCTTCGGCCAGCGCGTCGGCGAGGATCAGGAGGTCGCCGGTCTTGGTCCAATTGTCGGCAGGGGCGTCCGTCACCTTGTACAGGCCGTAGGCGATCTTCGGCGAGAACGAGATGGCGCGGTTGCCGGGCAGCGTCCAGGGCGTGGTGGTCCAGATCACGACGCTTGCGGAGGCGAGCGCACCGTGCGCGGGCGAGGTGACCGGGAATTTCACCCACACCGTATCGGAGGTGTGGTCCTCGTACTCCACCTCGGCTTCGGCGAGCGCGGTCTTCTCGACCACGCTCCACATCACCGGCTTGGAGCCGCGGTAGAGCGTGCCGTTGGCGGCGAACTTCATCAGCTCGCGCGCGATCTGGGCTTCGGCGGGGAAGCTCATGGTGGCGTAGGGATGATCCCAGTCGCCGATGACGCCGAGGCGCTTGAATTCCTCGCGTTGTACGCCGAGCCAATGCGTGGCGTAGGCGCGGCATTCCCGGCGGAAGTCGATCATCGCGGTCGAGTCGCGGAAGTCGGGCTTCTGCTTGCCCTTCTTGCGGTAGTGCTCTTCCTCGACCTTCCATTCGATCGGCAGGCCGTGGCAGTCCCAGCCCGGCACGTAGTTGGAATCGAAGCCGAGCATCTGCTGGCTCTTGGTGACGAGATCCTTGAGGATCTTGTTCAGCGCCGTGCCGATATGGATGTTGCCGTTGGCGTAGGGCGGGCCGTCATGCAGCACGAACTTGGCGCGGCCCTTCGCGGTTTCGCGCAGCTTCTCGTAGAGGCCGATCTCGTACCAGCGCTTGAGGATCTCCGGCTCGCGCTGCGGCAGGCCGGCGCGCATCGGGAATTCGGTCTGCGGCAGGAACAGGGTCTTCGAATAGTCTTTGGCGTCGGACTTTTGGGACTTTTGCGGCTTTTCGGACATGAGATTGACTGGCTCGGCAGGGCGCGGGAACGAATGGCGATGCGGAATCGCGGGTGAAACGACAAAATCCCGGTCTTGCGCCGAGCCTTTAGCTCAGGCGGAAGCCGGGCCGCTAATCCCTATGATGCGCCGCGCAAACATGGCCCCTCCATAGCAGGGGGACGGTGGAAGCGCAAAGGTTCGGGGAGGCAGGGGTCGGGGTCAATCGATGGCGCCCAGCCGCGGAAACGCGTCCGGAGCGGCGGCCAGGATGGCGCGGGCGCGGGCGGAATCGTCGTCCATCTGGCGGATCAGGGCCTCCAGGCTGTCGAATTTCAACTCCTCGCGGATGAAGCCGACGAAGGCGCAGTCCAGCGCCTGCCCGTAGAGATCGCCCTTGAAGTCGAACAGGAAGATTTCGAGCAGGGGAGCGCCATTATCAAAGGTCGGGCGGCGGCCGAAGCTGGCGACCCCGTCCAGCCGCTGCGGCCCGCGGCCGACCCGCACCGCATAGATGCCGTGCTTCAGGCCGCAATTGGCGTCCAGGCGGATGTTGGCGGTGGGATAGCCGAGATCGCGCCCGCGCTTCTCGCCGTGGATGACCTCGCCGGTGACGAACCAGGGCGCGCTCAGCATCGTGGTGGCCTCGTCCAGCTGGCCCTCGGCGAGGGCGATCCGGATGGCGCTGGAGGATACCGGCCGCTCGTCGATGTCGACATGCGGCTGCACGTCGACCTCGATGCCGAGGCGGGGGGCCTCGTTGACCAGAAGGCTGGGCGAGCCGACCCGCCCCTTGCCGAAATGGAAGTCGTAGCCGACCGCGATTCCGCTGACGCCAAGCCGCCCGATCAGGTCATGGTGAATGAAGTCTTGCGCGCTGGTTCCGGCACGGGCCTTGTCGAAGGTCATGACCACGGCGCCGGCAAGCCCGGTGCCGGCCAGAAGCCGCAGCTTGGCCCGCTCGTCCGTCAGGCGGAATTGCGGGGTATTGGGACTGAAAAACCGCCGTGGATGGGGCTCGAAGGTCAATGCCAGGGCCGGGCGGCCCTGCACCCGGCCCATTTCCAGGGCTGCGGCGATCACGGCGCGGTGGCCGAGATGAACCCCGTCGAAATTGCCCATGGCGACCACGGCACCCCTTGGAATGGCGGAGTCCGGCGTGGTGTCGCGGATAACGGTAAAATGCGGAGCCATCAGGGGAATTCTCGAACCGGCGGGACCGGCCGGGACCGTGGCGCGACCGGCCGGACGAAGTCAAGCGGGAGCGGGCGGCCGCATCGAACGCGATTTCAGTCCTTGGGGGGCGTCCCCAATTAACGCGCTGTTTAACGCCTTGATGGTAGTCCTTGAGCGTGGAACTGCCGGGGCTCCGGGCTTGGGCAGGTCCGATCGTAATATTCCTGGGTATGCGTTGGGGGAGTCGAGATGGCGGTTGATTTGTCGATGCCGGTTCTGGTGGTGGATGACTACAGCACCATGATCCGTATCATCCGGAATCTGCTGAAGCAGCTTGGCTTCGAGAATATCGATGATGCAAGCGACGGTTCGGCAGCGCTGAACAAGATGCGCGGCAAGAAGTACGGGCTCGTGATTTCCGACTGGAACATGGAGCCGATGACGGGTTACGACCTCCTGCGCGAAGTGCGGGCGGATCCGAACCTCGCCACCACGCCCTTCATCATGATCACGGCGGAATCCAAGACCGAGAACGTGATCGCGGCCAAGAAGGCCGGCGTGAACAACTACATCGTCAAGCCGTTCAACGCGGCGACGCTGAAGACGAAGATCGAGGCGGTCTTTCCGGACATGGCGAGCGCGTAAGCGCGCGCCTCTCCGGATCAACAATTCTCCATCGAGGTCGTCATGCCCGGGCTTGTCCCGGGCATCCACGTTCTTGATGCTAGAAGTAAGACGTGGATGGCCGGGACAAGCCCGGCCATGACGACGTCTGGGCTGACGCGCCCGCGCGGTCAACCGCAGCCATCACCACTTCAATTCGCGCATCAACGCCTTCGGCGGGTGGCCGAATAATTCCAGCACCGAAGCCGGGTCGAGCTGGTCTAGGCCCTCGAACTCCTCGGCATGGATGCCGCGGGTCACGAACAGGCAGTCGATGCCGAATTCGCGCGCGCCGGTCAGGTCGGTGCGGACGGAATCGCCGATCGCCAGCACTTTTTTGCGGTCGATCGGGTGGCCCTGGCGTTCGCCGGCGAGCGCCATGGCGCGCTCGTAGATCGGCCGGTGCGGCTTGCCGTAGAAGATCACCTCCCCGCCGAGCTCGCGATAGAGCTCCGCGATGGCGCCGGCGCAATAGATCAGCCGGTCGCCGCGTTCCACCACGATGTCGGGGTTGGCGCAGACCAGCGTCAGCTTGCGCTCGCGCGCCTTCAGCATCATGCCGCGATAGTCTTCCGCCGTCTCGGTCTCGTCGTCGTACAGACCAGTGCAGACGATGTAGTCGGCTTCTTCCAGCGGCGCGGTTGTCGCATCGAGGCCGCGATAGATCGAATTGTCGCGCTCGGGGCCGAGCCAGAACATCTTGCGGCCAGGATGCTCGGCAACATAGAGCCGGGTCAGGTCGCCGGACGACACGATGGCGTCATAGGTCTCGTCGGCGACGCCGAGCTTGCGCAATTGCCGCTGCACCGAGTCGGCCGGGCGCGGTGCGTTGGTGATCAGGATCACCGTACCGCCGTGGCTGCGATAGGTGTGCAGCGCCTCGCAGGCTTCGGGGAAGGATTCGAGGCCATTGTGGACGACGCCCCAGATGTCGCTGAGCACGACGTCGACGCCGCCCACGAGCTCGCGCAGGCTTTCGGCGAAATGCAGCGTGGTCATGATGCGCAGCGCCGATCAGATGCGGCGCGCGAGCGCGGCGTTGCCGGTGATGCGTTGTGCCGGGGGAGCGGCTGACGTCGCGCCAGATGTTGTGCCTTGGCTGGGGGAAGCGGAGCCATTGGATCCCTGAATGTCCTGCGCCTGGTTCGGCGCGGTCCCGCCGGTAGCAGATGCCCCCTCCGGCCGCAATGGCCGGGGCGGCGCGAACAGGAACCCCTGGCCGAACCGCACGTCATAGTCGAGCAGGTCGATTACGGCGCGCTCGCCTTCGATCCGCTCGGCGATCAAGTCGATGCCGAAGCGGCCGAGCAGGTCGGAGAGGTCGGAGGGGTGGATGTCCGAGGCCGAGGCCTGCTTCGGGTCGAGCAGCAGCGCGGCCGGCACCTTGATGAAGCGTACGCCGCGGTCGGCCAGCTCGCGCGGCTCGATCCTGAGATCCGTGACATGGTCGATCGAGAAGCGGAAGCCGCGCTGGGCCAGTGCGGCGAGATTCTCGGTCTCGGCCGGGCCGAGATTGCGGAACGTCGATTGCTTGAACTCCAGCACCAGCGAAGGCGCCAGTGCCCGGTTGGCTTCGAGGAAGTCAAGGCATTGCGCGAAGGTGGTGGAATTGCCGAGCGTGGAGGCCGCGACGTTGCAGAACACGCCGACATCCTTGTTGCGCACCATCAGGCGCCGCAGCACCTGCACGCAGCGCAGCATCACCATGTTGTCGATGCGCCCGATCAGCCCCGAAGCTTCCGCGATGCTGATGAACTCCTCGGCGGCGATCAGCTGGTCGCGCTCGTCGCGCATGCGCGTCACGGCCTCGTAGAACCGCACCTTGCGTTGCGGCAGCGTCACCATCGGCTGCAGGAAGATGTCGATGCGGTTTTCGTCGATGGCGTTGCGCAGCGTTGCCAGCAATTGGGTTTGGTTGCGCCCGGTGGCCGTCTGAACCGGGTTGGCGGTCTGGGTCTGGACCGCCGGCGCCGGCCGCGGCTGCGCCAGCGGAGCCGGAGGTGCCGCGGGAAGCGGGGGAGGGGCTGCCGGCCGCTCTTCGAACGGCGCAACCAGATCGATCGGCGCCTCCGGTTCGGACCGGGCCGCCGGGGCGGAAGCCGGCGTCGGCGCGCCGCCGGCCAGCAGGTCCTCATGGGCCGACACGGTGGTCGCGAGCTGCCTGACCAGCCCGCCGAGCTCGTTGATCTCGCCGACCACCGACTGAATACGGTCGGAGTTGGTCGAATTGGACGAGGCGATGCGTCCCTCGATTGCAGCCAGCCGGCGGCCGAACTCGGCCACTTGGCGGGCGAGATCGGCGGTGCCGCGCGACAGATCGGCGATCTGGCCGCCGACGTCGCTGCGATCGCGCAGCCGCATCGACACCGCGTTGTAGAGGATCAGGAAGGTCAGCGCGGTCAGCGCCACGATCGCGGATTCGGTTCCGCTGATGCCGGCGACGGCGTACAGGACGAGCCCAAGCGAAGCCGCGACCAGAACCATGCAGAAGGCGATGAAGATCGTCGAAATGCGAATCATGCCGCGCGTTACGCCTTTAAGAGCTGACTGCCTCACCCGGGAAAATACGGGTCACGTTGCGATCCCATCACGCCTCGTGCTCCCCCAAGCCACATGACCTTAACATCATTGCTGATTCGAGGGGATAGCAGCCTGGTCGCGGCTCATGTCAATCCAGCCCGGCGAAAGCCATCGATGTAGCGGTCGCGGTCGCGGGCAAGCTTGACCGGCATGAACTCGGCGAGCCAGGCGAGGGAGATGTTCGGTTGGGCACGGCGCAGCTCCCTCAGCGCCGCCTGGGCGAGATTCGTCTGCCCAGCCATGCCGGCAGCCGCCGTCAGCACCCGGTGCGCGCCGACGAAATCGCTGCGCTGGCGCAGGGCCTCCTGGGCGAGCCGGATCGCCTCCGCGTCATCGCCGCCGAGGAAGCGGGCATAAGCGGCGATGCCGTAATAGACAGGAGCATAGGGATCGCGCGGGCTGAGGCGGATCGCCCGTCGAGCGGCCTCGTCGGCGTCCTGCCAGCGGCCGCAATAGCCGAGTGCCAATCCATAATAGCCCTGCGCCAGGGCGAAATTCGGATTGAGCCGCAACGCGGTCTCGAATTCGGCCAGCGAATCCTCGAACCGGCGTGCAAACAGATTGACGTGCCCGAGCGCGTTGTGAGCCCAGGCATCCTCGTCGTCGGCACGGATCGCAGCACGTGCGGCACGTTCGGCGCCGGGGATCGCAGTGCTCATCTCCATCCAGCCCATATGGGCTGTGAACATGTAGCTGGTGCCGAGCAGTCCGAGCGCCTTGCCGTAGTTGGGGTCGAGCGCGATGGCCTTCTCGAGCAGCGCCTGCGCGACGACGTGATCCTGCCGTGTCACACGCCAGTAATGCGAAAGCGCGCGCATCACGAGATCCCAAGCGTCCATGCTGTCGGGCGGCTTGCGTTGGGCGCGATAGCTTTCCGCGGCATAGAGCTGCGGCTCGATCGCGGCGACGATGGCCTCGGTGATCTCGTCCTGCACGGCAAACACGTCGGCGAGCTCGCGATCGTAACGTTCCGCCCAGAGATGACTGCCGGTGGCGACGTCGTTGAGTTGCGCGGTGATGCGCACGCGATCACCGTCCTTGCGGACGCTGCCTTCGACGACATAGCGGACGCCGAGCTCCTCCGCGACCTCACGCAGATGAACCGCGCGGCCCTTGTAGATGAACGAGGAGTTGCGCGCGATCACGAAGAACCAGCGCAGCTTCGACAGCGCGGTGATGATGTCTTCGCTGATGCCGTCCGAGAAATACTCCTGCTCGGCCTCGCCGCTCATATTCACGAACGGCAGGACCGCGATGGCGGGCCGGTCGGGCAGCGGCAAGCCCGCCGGTGTTGCGGTGGCCGGCCGGCTCGCCACTGCCGGCGTCGCCGCCTCCGAGAGCTCGGTGACCTCGCCGACAAACCGGACGCCCTTGCGCGCGATGGTTCGGATCAGCCGCTGCTCCCCACCATTGTCGTCGACCGCGCGCCGCGCGGCGTTGATCCGGCTGGTGAGGGTTGATTCCGAGACGACGCGGCCGTTCCAGACCGCGTCGAGCAGATTGTCCCGCGTCACCACGCGCTCGCGGTTACGAACGAGATAAAGCAGGAGATCGAACACCTGGGGCTCGATCGCGATCAGCGCCTTCGCGCGGCGCAATTCGCGCCGCTCGGCATCGAGCACGAAATCCTCGAAATGAAACGGCACGCCAGTCCCGGCTCCGGCTCGGAAATCAAGGTGATCTCAGCGTAAAATAATGCCGCTCTCAAGGCCAGCGAGTCGCGCACACCCTATCGTCCCGGCGTTTTCAAACCCTGGAGAATTGCCATGTCGACATCCGCCGCACTCAAACAGGCTCCCGCCCAGCCCGATCTAGCCGCCGTCAAGCAGCGCCAGCATGGCGCCTGGTCATCGGGCGACTATGCCGTGGTCGGCACCACACTGCAGATCGTCGGCGAGCAACTCTGCGAAGCCCTGGATTTGCGAGCCGGCAGCAAGGTGCTCGACGTCGCTGCCGGCAACGGCAACGCGACGCTGGCCGCGGCCCGGCGCTGGTGTGACGTCACATCCACCGACTATGTTCCGGAGTTGCTCAAGCGCGGGCAGGAGCGTGCGGCGGCGGACCATCTGACGGTCGAATTTCGCGAGGCGGATGCCGAGGCCCTGCCGTTTGCGGACGCGAGTTACGACGTCGTGCTCTCGACCTTCGGCGTGATGTTCACGCCGGATCAGGACAAGGCGGCCTCCGAGCTGGCACGCGTCTGCAAATCCGGCGGCAAGATCGGCCTCGCCAACTGGACCCCGCAGGGCTTCATCGGCCAGCTGTTCAAGACCATCGGCAAGCATCTGCCGCCGCCGGCCGGCGTGAAGTCGCCGGCGCTGTGGGGCACGCGGGCACGACTCGAGGAGATGTTCGCAAGCCAGGCCTCCGACATCTCGGCCGAGCCTCGCATGTTCGTGTTCCGCTACCGCTCGCCCGAGCACTGGCTCGATGTCTTCAAGACCTTCTACGGGCCGACGCTGAAGGCGTTTGCCGCGCTCGACGAGAGCGGCCAGGCCGCGCTGAGACGCGATCTGCTGGCGCTGCTCTGCGAATTCAACCATGCCGATGACGGCACCATCGTCGTGCACAGCGAGTATCTGGAAGTCGTGATCACCAAGCGCTGAGATGTCGCTAGATCGGGCCGGGCAAGCTCCGGCCCGATCGTCGTCATCGGCTAGAATGGGGCGCTAGCACCGACGGTGTCGGCCGACACGGCCTCGCGGGTGCCGAGCGGCTTGGGCTGCCCCTCGGTCGTGTCCCGCAGCGTCTGCCGCTCGATCTCCGAATTCAGCTCGGCGCCGAACATGATGACGATGGCCGACATCCACATCCACATCATCAGGCCGATCGCCGCGCCGAGCGAGCCGTAGGTCGCGTTGTAATTGGCGAATTCCGAGAGATACCAGGACAACAGCGCCGAGCCGGCGATCCAGAGGATGGCGGCGGCCACCGCGCCGAGGCTCAGCCACTGCCAGCGCGGCGCATCGCGGCTGGGTGCGAAGCGGTAGAGGATCGCCAGCGCCACCAGCAGGATGAGAAACAGCAGCGGCCACCGGGCCAGCGCCACGATCAGCTTGCTTTCGGGCGCCATGCCGAGGTGATCGAGCGCGAGCGGGAAGGCGACAACGGCCCCCACCATCAGCAGCAGCGCCACGATGCCGCCGATCGTGAACGCCAGCGACACCATGTTGAGCTGGATGAAGCTGCGCTTCTCGCGCTCCTCATAGGCGACGTTGAGGGCATCGAAGATCGCCTTGACGCCGGCATTGGCGCTCCAAACGGCAAGCAGAAGACCGACCAGGAAGGTGGCCCCGAGCGTGGTGTTGCCGTGCGACAGCACGCGCGCGACCTGGTCCTCGACGATCTGGAACGATCCTTCCGGCAGCATGGTCGCAAGCGTGTGCAGATTTGAGCTGATCGTCGAGGGATCGGCGAACAGAGCGTAGGACGAGACGAGCGCCGTGACGGCTGGGAAGATCGCGAGCAGTCCAAAGAACACGACGCCGCCCGCGGTCGCCAGCAGCCGATCGTCGTCGATGCGCTGATAGGTGCGCCAGAAGATATCCTTCCAGCCCGCCCAGGGGATCGCGAACGGGCTCTTGGCATGACGCCCGCGGCCGGGCTCCACGGCTGCGCGCGCCGGATGCGTTTCCGGTGAATTCGCTTCCGCATTGCGGTGGTCTTGGGGAGGTCCCGACGGGACCAAGCCGGAGTCCTGGAAATAGCGCTCCGCCGTCAGCACGAAGACGGCGGTCGCCGCCACCAGCAGCCAGCTGTCGATCTGCTCGGAGCGCCGCACCAGCATCAAGCGTCCAATCGACGGCCGTGACGCCTGCGGCGGGCCGCAGTGAACCCCGCCAGTCCAATTGCCGCGAGCATCAGGCCAAGCTGCACGGGGCGGTTGGTGCGCGCTGGCAACGCTGTTGCGCCATGGCGGCGCTCGCCCGGTGCGAGCGGTGCAAGGGGAATCGCGGTCGCGACCTCCTTCACCGCCTCCTTGACCGTTCCTCGCGGAATTCGCGGGGTCGCTATGGCCACGCGCAAACGGCTGGCGAGTGGCACGATGGGCCTGGCTTTGCGCTTCATCTGTGCCATCGCCACGCCGGCGCAGATCGCGGCCAGCACCAGCAACACCGCGCCGACGGCACCAAACCCCCAGAACTGCCCGTAAGCGATGGCGACCCAGCGGTACAGAGCCATCAGCCCGACGAAGAATGCCGCGACGACGAACAGGCCCGCGACGGCGAACAGCCCGCCGGCCACCGCGTAAGACGTCACCTTGCCGGTGGCCTGGGTGGTCTGGTCACGCAGATAGGATTGGGCGGCGCGTTTGACGTGGTTGAGCTTCAGCGCCATGCCGGCGCGTAGCAATTCGCCCGATGGCGCGAGCATCTGGACATCCTCCGAGAGCGAGAAATTCGTCTCGGGATGAACGTGGCCGAATTTGACTTGTTCCGTTCGAGCTCGCGGCCGGGAGCGTTCAGTTGAGATCGGCGGCCGCGATCCAGAACACCTCGCCTTCGGAGTCCTCGGTGTCGAGCCAGAGCAGCGGCAGTTCCGGAAAGGCCTCGTCGATCAGGCCCCGGCCGCGGCCGATCTCGCAGATCAGCCCGCCATCCGGCGTCAGATGATCGGGCGCCTCGGCCAGGATGCGGCGGACCACGTCGAGGCCGTCGGCGCCGCCATCGAAGGCGAGCTTCGGCTCGGCCCGGCATTCCGGCGGCAGCGCCGCCATGCCTTCGGCATCGACGTAAGGCGGGTTGGTGATGATCAGATCGTATCTGTTGTCGCCGAGTGGGGCGAACAGGTCGCCGCGATACAGGCTGATCCGGTCCTCGAGGCCGTATTCCCCGACATTGCGCGTGGCAACCTCGATCGCGCCCTTGGAGATGTCGACGGCATCGACAGCGGCGTTCGGGAAATGATGCGCGGCGAGGATGGCGAGGCATCCGGATCCCGTGCAGAGATCGAGCACACGCTCGACCGCCATGGGGTCGTCGATCAGCGATCCGGCCTCGCCGTCGCCGCCGAAATGCGACTCCAGCAGCTCGCCGATGAAAGAGCGCGGAACGATGACGCGCTCGTCGACATAGAACGGCAGGCCGCGCATATAGATCTTGTTGACGAGATAGGCGGCCGGTTTGCGCGTCGTGACGCGCTGATGGATGAGGTCGAGGATGGTCTTGCCCTCCGCCGCCGTGACGCGTGCATTGGCAAAGATCTCGAATTGTTCGGGATTGAGATGCAGCGCCTCGCTCACCAGGAAGGCCGCTTCGGCAACCGGATCGGTCGTGCCATGGGCAAAGGCGAGCTTGGCTTCGACAAAGCGGCTCACCGCATAGCGGACGAAATCCATCAGCGTGAGAAGCTCGCCTGGAGCGACCTTGACAGGTTTTGGCGCGGGACGGCCGCGCACGGTCTTTTTGGATGCTTTTGCCATCAGGATCGGGTCCAGCGTGCGGCAGCTTCGTCGTCGCGGGCCTGGGCCTCGACCCAGCCGGTGCCGGCTTCGCTTTCTTCCTTCTTCCAGAACGGCGCGTTGGTCTTGAGGTAATCCATCAGGAACTCGGCCGCCTGGAACGCGGCCTGGCGATGCTGCGAGGCGGTCAGCACCAGCACGATGTTCTGGCCCGGCATGAAGCGGCCGACGCGGTGGATCACCGTGACGCCATTGAGCGGCCAGCGCGAGACCGCCTCGTCGACATGACGCCCGATCTCTTCCTCGGCCATGCCAGGGTAATGTTCGAGCGTGAGAGCTGCGACCTTCGCGCTGTCGTCGTCCGCGCGGCAGATGCCGGAAAAGCTCACGACCGCCCCGATGTCGGTGCGGCTCTTGGTCAGGACCGCGATCTCGCGGGCGATATCGAAATCGTCTTCCTGAATGCGGATGGTGACGGGGCAGGCGGCGACAGGGGACGTCATGGCTAGCCGCCGGTCATCGGCGGGAAGAACGCGATTTCGCGCGCGCCGGCGATCGCAGCGTCCGATTTGACATGGGCGTGGTCGATCGCAGTGCGGATCACCTTTGGTTTCTCGAAGGCGTAGGCATAGGCCTCGCTTTGGCCCGACAGCCAGGCGATCAGCTCCTCGACAGTGCGCACCGTCGCCGGCGGCTCGATGGTCTCCTCGGCCTTGCCGACGCGTTCGCGCACCCAGGCGAAATATTTCACCTTCATCCCTCGTCCTCCTTGATGAGGTGATGGATGCCGGCGCGGAAATAGTCGTAGCCGGTATAAATGGTCACGATCGCCGAGGCCCACAGCAGCACGAGGCCAATCATCGAGACGACGGGCACCACCTCGTCGCCGGCGGGGCCCGCGAGCAGAAAGCCGATCGCAACGAGCTGGACCGTGGTCTTCCACTTGGCAAGCTTGGTCACGGGCACGCTGACGCGGAGCGCGGCAAGATATTCGCGCAGGCCCGAGACCAGGATCTCGCGGCACAGGATCACGATGGCAGCCCACAGCGACCAGCCATGGATGATGCCGTCCGCGGCCAGCATCAGCAGGCACGAGGCGACCAGTAGCTTGTCGGCAATCGGATCGAGCATCCGGCCGAATGCCGATTGCTGATTCCAGATTCGCGCATAATAGCCGTCGAGGTAGTCGGTCACCGCGGCGCCGATGAAGATGGCCACCGCCACCCAGCGCAGCCAAAGCGGCTGATCCAGAATCGATTGCGCGTAGATGCACCCGACCACGACCGGAATCGCGGCGATCCGGCCATAGGTCAGGATGTTCGGGAGGGACATCGCGCGGCTGGTCGTCCCTCGTGTCGTGGCGATGTTCATTCGTCCTACCAATACCGCTCGAGCCCCAAGGTCAACCGTCCCGCTCACAAATGCGGCACGGGATGCGACGACCTGATGACCCGAGCTCCCTTTGGGCCCCTTGCGTTCATCCCGGCTGGGGATGGAAATAATCGAAAATCCTGCGGGCGCTCTCGGCGCTCACCCCCGGAACCTTGCCGAGATCGGCGATCGAGGCGCGTTCGATCTCCTTCAGGGTCCCGAAATGATGCAGCAAGGCACGTTTGCGTGACGGGCCGATGCCCGGAATCTCCTGCAAACCGGCCTCGCGGATGTCCTTCTTGCGCAGCTTGCGGTGCGAGCCGATGACGAAGCGGTGAGCCTCGTCGCGCAGGCGCTGGATGAAATAGAGCACGGGGTCGCGCGGCTCCAGCTTGATGGCCTCGCGTTCCGGCATGAACAGGGTCTCGCGGCCGGCATCCCGGTCCGGCCCCTTGGCGACCGACATCAGCGACACCTGGGTCAGGCCGAGACTGGCGAAGATCTCGCGGACGGCGTTGAGCTGGCCGCGGCCGCCGTCGATGATGACGAGATCGGGCCATTGCGGGAAATCGTCGTCCTTCGCCTTGACCGTGCCCTCCTCGGGCGGATTGATCAGGCGCTTGAAGCGCCGCTCCAGCACCTCGCGCATCATGGCGAAGTCGTCGCCGGGCGTGATGCCTTCCGACTTGATGTTGAACTTGCGGTACTGGTTCTTCACGAAGCCATCAGGGCCGGCGACGATCATGGCGCCGACCGCATTGGTGCCCTGGATGTGGCTGTTGTCGTAGACCTCGATGCGCTTGGGCGGATGCGGCAGGCTCAGCGTCGTGGCCATGGCGTCGAGCAGGCGGCTTTGCGTGGCGGTATCGGCGAGCTTGCGGCCGAGCGCCTCGCGCGCATTGGTCAGCGCGTGAGCGACGAGTTCCTTCTTCTCGCCGCGCTTGGGCGTGTTGACCTCGACCTTGTGGCCGGCCTTGATCGCCAGCGCATTGGCGAGCAATTCGCTCTCCTCGATCTCGTGCGAGAGCAGGATGTTTCGCGGCGGCGGCTTGTCGTCGTAGAACTGGGCGAGAAAGGAACCGAGCACCTCTTCCGCGGTGAACGTCTTTTCCGCGCGCGGAAAATAGGCGCGGTTGCCCCAGTTCTGGCCGGTGCGGAAGAAGAACACCTCGACGCAGGAGAAGCCGCCCTCCTGGTGGATGGCGAACACGTCGGCTTCCTCGACCGTGCGCGGGTTGATGCCCTGCTGCGACTGGATCGCCGACAGCGCGGCAAGGCGATCGCGGTAAAGCGCGGCGCGCTCGAACTCGAGCTCTCCCGCCGCCTTTTCCATCTCGCCGGCGAGCTCCTGCTTCACCGCATGGCTCTTGCCGGACAGGAAGTCGCTCGCCTCGCGCACCAGCGTCGTATACCCGCCGAAGTCGATCTCGCGGGTGCAGGGGCCGGCGCAGCGGCGGATCTGGTAGAGCAGGCAGGGCCGGGTGCGGCTCTCGAAGAAGGAATCGGTGCAGGAGCGGATCAAGAACGCACGCTGCAAGGCCGTGATGGTGCGGTTGACCGCGCCGGCGGAGGCGAACGGGCCGAAATAGCGTCCGGGCCGGCTCTGCGCGCCGCGATGTTTCAGGATCTGCGGCGCCCAATGGTCGCCGGTGATCAGGATATAGGGAAACGATTTGTCGTCGCGCAGCTGCACGTTGAAGCGCGGCCGCAGCTGCTTGATCAGGTTGGCTTCCAGCAGCAGCGCCTCGGTCTCGGTGTTGGTCGAGACGATTTCCACGGTCACCGTGGCGGCGATCATGCGCAGGATGCGTGCCGGCTGCGGCGCATTCTGGCGCGCATAGTTGGAGAGGCGCTTTTTGACGTTCTTGGCCTTGCCGACATAGAGCACGTCGGCATTTGCACTGAGCATGCGGTAGACGCCGGGCGAGGTGGGCGCGAGCCGGACCGCGCGCTCGATCGCCTCGTGACCGCTCGCCAGCGGCCCTTCGCCGACCGCGCCGCTCTCTTCAAGGATATCCGGCAGCCGCGCATCGTCCTCGTCTTCGCCCCCTGTGGTGGCGGGATCGAGGTCCGGCGGCACGTCGCCCGCGGCGGGCGGCGGCGATTTACGCGCTCGGTCGTCCGGATTGTCGTTGGAATCGTGAACCATGGAACGAATTTAAGGGCTGGGGGCGCCGATTTGAAGTTCCGGCCAGGCGGCGCGCACGGGAGACGGCAACGCAGTTCCCGGTAACATTTGCTTAAGCCTGTTAACAGCGCGGTAACCCGGCTTAACAGCCCTTTAACTTAAAACTCTCGATAAATCTTACGCGAAAAGGTGGTGGTTCCGTAACCATGCGGTCTGGCCTCGCGCGGCGGCGCAGGCATTCGCACCGGTGACGGCAGTTGCGTTGGAGTTGAGTGATGAAGGGGCTCATTGTGGGCGCAGCCGCGTTGGTTGCAGCCGGCTGGACAGCTTCGGCAGAGGCCGCCGACATGAATTATGGCGGGCGTGCGCCTTACACCGTCAATCAGCCTCTCAACGCCTATAGCTGGGCCGGTCCGTATCTGGGCGGCAACATCGGCTATGAATGGGGCTCGGTCGACAACAATCCCGCAAAGCCGTCCGGCTTCGTCGGCGGCGTGCAGGCCGGCTACAATTTCCAGAACGGCCCGTTCGTGTTCGGCGTCGAAGGCGACATCCAGGCCGCCGGGGCCGACGACACCTTCGCGCCGTGGAAGTTCTCCAATCCGTGGTTCGGCACGCTGCGCGGCCGCGCCGGCTACGCCTTCAACAACGTGCTGTTCTACGGCACCGCCGGCCTCGCCTTCGGCGAGTTGCGCGCGCAGACCTTCGGCTGGTCGGAATCGCACACCACCGCGGGCTGGACCATCGGTGCCGGCGCGGAAGTCGGCCTTGCTCCGAACTGGAGCGCCAAGCTCGAATATCTCTACATCGACCTGTCGACCAGTCAGTTCGCAATTACGGGCGTGTCAAACGGCTATAGCGCCAGCGTTGTGCGCGCAGGCGTGAACTATCGCTTCTGATAGCTGAAGAAGAAAATACCGGACAACAACTCCCGGCCGCTCGCGGCCGGGATTTTTTTTCGCCAAGTATCTTTTGCACCAAGTATTGCGCGAAGTATTTTGCGTCTGGCCCGCTAGGAGAGGATGACCAGATTGACCGCCTTAGGTCCCTTCCCCTTCTTGTCCGGTTCGACTTCGAAAGTAATGCGCTGTCCTTCCGCAAGGTCCTTCAGTCCGGCCCGCTCCACAGCAGTAATATGCACGAACACGTCGCGGCCGCCGTCGTCAGGCTTGATGAAACCGTAGCCGCGTTCGCCGTTGAAAAACTTAACCGTTCCCGTCATGGCCATCGGGAAACTCCCCCTCATTGCTCCTCCGCCGCGACGCAGACTCACGTCGCGACATGACCGGGCGTTACGGAGCCCGGGAGAGCTGGCCATCCTTGGGCGGACCGTAAGCGGTCCGGCCGGATCTTTCTTAGGCCTTCACTCCGCCGCAACCATTCGCGGAAGCGGAACGTAAAGCCAGTCACGGAAACAGCATAATACGGTTCTCTGCAGATTGACTACCGCTCCTGCATATTTTTCCCAAGAATGCCGGAGTGTTACGGCCTCTCTTCAGGGCTTGGGGATCTCTAATCGGAATCTGGCAGCGCCGCCCTGGCCGAGCGGCATTTCCAGCTCGGGCAGGATCGTTTTGAGCTCGCCCTGCAGCGTGTAGGGCGGATTGACGATCAGGAGCCCGGTCGAGGCGAGAGCCCCGCCATCGAGTTGGGGCGCGACGCTGAATTCCAGCCGCAGACATTTTCCCGGTGGTTTTGCTGCAGCTGCGAGCCGCGCCACCGTTTGGGCCAGCAGGTCGGTGGCACGGCGGTTCTTGGCCGGATACCAAATCAGGTAGATGCCGGTCGGCCATTTCGCGAAGGCCGTCGAGAAGGCTTCGCCCAGTCGCTCGAACTCGTCCTTGGCCTCGAAGGGCGGATCGATCAGCACGAGGCCGCGCCGCTCTTTTGGCGGCACGAAGGCCGGCAGCGCCACCCAACCGTCGAGGTCGACCACGCGGGCCTGTTCGTCGCGGCGCAGTACGCCGATCAGCGCCTTTCGCGCCTTCGGCTCGAGTTCGCAGGCGACGAGCCGGTCCTGCGGCCTGAGCAGGCCGCGCGCGATCAACGGCGAGCCCGGATAGGCCTTGAGCTCACCCTTCGGATTGAAGGCGCGGACGATGTCGAGATAGGGCTTGGCCAGCGCCGCGCTCTCGTTCGACAGGCGAGCCTGCATCAGTCGCGCGATGCCGGTCAGCCATTCGCCGCTCCGGCGCGCCTCGTCGCTGTCGAGGTCGTAGAGGCCGGCCCCGGCATGGGTGTCGATGACGCGGAACGCGCCCGGCTTGTCCTGCAGATAGGTGATGATGCGCGCCAGCACGATGTGCTTGATGACATCGGCGAAGCTGCCGGCATGGAAGGCGTGGCGGTAATTCATGGAGCTGAGTTACGACATCGCGCGCCGAAAGTAACGGCCGTCATTCCGGGGCGGTGCGTCAGCACCGAACCCGGAATCCATTTCGCTACCGGCAATGCGGATAGATGGATTCCGGGTTCGCGCTACGCGCGCCCCGGAATGACGGTCTAAGAATCGGGCCTAACCGCCCCTGATCGGCGGCATCGTCACCTGGTCGCGGCGGCAGGCGCGGCGGTCGGTTTCCTCGCAGGCGCGGAATTGCAGGTCCTTGCTGAGGCAGATGCGGACCTCGGAGAGCCGGGTGCGGTTGCAAGTGACCGAGATGGCGGTGCTGCTCAGACCCGGATTGGCCTTGATGAAGGCCTCCTCGACCTCCGCCGGCGCCACGGTCTTGGCCTGCGACAGATCGAGATATTCGGCTGGAATCTTGATCGCGGCGCGCGCCTTGCGGATCGTCTCGAAATAGCTGCGGCCTTCAAGGCCGGAGCAGGTGCCGTGCTTGTCCCATTCGTTGAAGATCAGGCCCGGCGCCGGCATCAGATCGAGCATCGAGGAGACGATGCTGCGGTTCAGCCGCGGCGCGGGACGCTGGCAATATTCCGGAAAGCCGTTCTCATATTGCGGCCACAGTCCGTGCACCACGAAGGCGTAGGGCCGTCCGCCGCACTGGATCTGCGAGCGGCCGCCGCGCTCGGCCGCCTCCTCGCAGAACGAGGGCGACCACGACAGCGACATCACATAGAAGTCGAATTCGCCCGGCGCGTTCTGCCGCTTGTCCTGGGCCTTTGCGTCACCGGCGAACGAGGCCAGGCCGGCGGCAAGGATCAAGGAAAGGGCCAGCGAGATCACCAGGCGGGAGAACGAATGCAATCTGGAATGAAACATGGCAACGCCCCTCAACTAGACTGTGCACGGCAGCCTAGCAGTCGACAAGAACATTTCAAGAACAAAATTCAGGGGGTGGTCATTCGGCGCCCCGAGCGATCCGAATCAGGGCTTCCCTGATCAGGGCTTGGCGGCGCGGCAGGCCGGATTATAGGCCCAGTTGCGGTCAACCCCGACCACGCACCACTCGACACCGTTGCCGTAGCCGGCGAAGCCACCATCCTCGATCAGCGAGTAATGCACCTTACGGACCTTGCCGTCCGTGAGCATGGCGTCAGCGCTGCAATAGCGGCGCGGAATGTTGTCGGACTGCCAGGGCCGGAACGCGGTCTCGCGAACGGCGGCGAAGCCGGTGATCTTCAAAGAAGAATTCCAGAACGTGCTTTCCTTTTCCCAGAACTGGGTGGCGATCGTCGGCAGCGCTCGTTCGCAATCGGCGACGGTGCCGTCATAGCGCGGTCCGCTCAGCCAGAAGTTCAGCTCCAGTGGATTGGCGGCCCTGGCCTCGCCGAGCGACAGCGCCCCGAACATGAGGCCGAGCAAAGCGGCAAAGCGGAGCGATTTCTGGGAGGGGGCGCGCATGGTCAATCCGGACTGCTGAAGTCTTTGCGAAGGCTGGACGGTGCCGCGAAGGCCGGGGGAGGTCAAGTGCAGCGCGGCAACACTTCGCCAGGAGTTGACCACAACGTCGCACTCAGAAGGGCTTCGGTTCTTTTCACTTCCGTCCCGGCACCGTAGACTGGCGGCCAGCCAATTGGAGTGACGGGAATGCGAATCATTGCGGCCGCGGGCCTTCTTGCCTGCCTGGTTGTCTCGGGCATGACGGCGAGCCAGCCGGCGCGCGCCGACTATGTGCCGCCGTTCAAGGGCAACGACACCGGCGGCATCATCGCCTATTCGATGGCGACCCAGGTCGATGCCCGGCAGGTCGCGGTCGATCACTGCGCGCGCTATGGCAAGGTGGTGAAATTCCTGGCGGTGCAGGGCTATGAGGGCGGTTACATCTCGTTCTCCTGCCGCTGGGTGCCTTATGGCGCCGCCGCCCAGCCGATCCGCACGCTCTACTGAGGCGTTCTCGTAACGCTTCGATCTCTCAGCCGGGAGCTTCTCGCATGACGCGCAAACTCGCTTTGCTCGGCTCGATGCTTTGCCTTGTGGCGGCGGGCGGCGCCAGCGCCGACGATCTGCCTGTGCGCAAGGCCGGCCTTTGGGAAATGAAGCTGGTCACATCAGGCTCGCCGGTGCCCGAGATGACCATGCAGCATTGCACGGACGAGACCGTCGACAAGCAGATGAACGACAACGTCTCCCCGATGGCCAAGCAGATCTGCTCCAAGCAGGAGATCAAGAAGACCGCAACCGGCTATGTCAGCGATTCCGAGTGCAGCGTCGCCGGCGTCAGCACGACGTCGCATGCCGAGATATCAGGCGATTTCAATTCGGCCTATACGGTGAAGACCTCCTCACACGCGCAAGGCGGCGCCGCCGGCGCTGCGGGGCGCGATACCACCATGACGCTGCAAGCCAAATGGCTGGGGGCCTGCAAGCCGGAACAGAAGCCCGGCGACATCGTGATGCCGGGCGGCTTCAAGATGAACGTGCGCGACATGGACAAGCTGAAAGCGCTGCTGCCGAAGTAAAACTTCGCGCGTTCGTAGCCCGGATGGAGCGCAGCGTAATCCGGGGCCTTGTATCGGTTGCGAAGAAAGAATCCCGGATTGCGCTGCGCTCCATCCGGGCTACGGCCAGCTCGGCTACACCGGAATCCGCACGCTCGCCCTCAATCCCCCCATCGGACTGTCGCCCAGCGTGATGTCGCCGCCGTGGGAGCGGGCGATGTCGCGGGCGATGGCGAGGCCAAGGCCCGTGCCGCCCTCGTCCTGGTTGCGAGCGTTGTCCAGCCGCAGGAACGGCTTGAACACTTCTTCGCGCAGATGCGTGGGAATGCCCGGCCCGTCGTCGTCGATCGTGACGGTCAAATAACGGTGATCGCGCTGGCCGGTGATGGCGATGCTCTTGCCGTAACGCGCCGCGTTGGTGACGAGGTTGGCGAGGCAGCGCTTGAACGACGCCGGTTTCACCGTCACGACGGGCAGGCCGTGGAAGGCAACGGTCGCGGTATGGCCATGGCGTTCGGCGTCGCCGCGCAGCTCCTCGAGCGCCTGCGCCATGTCGGTCGGCTGCGACTGCTCGCCGGAATCGCCGCGCGCAAAGGCGAGGTAATCTTCCAGCATCATCGACATCTCGTCGACGTCCTTGCGCATGCCCTCGAGCTCGGGGCTGTCGCCGATCAGCGCCAGCTCGAGCTTGAAGCGGGTCAGGATGGTGCGCAGATCGTGGCTGACGCCGGCGAGCATCGCGGTGCGCTGCTCCATGGTGCGCTCGATGCGCGACTTCATCTCGAGGAAGGCGACGGAGGCGCGCCGTACCTCGCGCGCGCCGCGCGGCCTGAAGTTCGGCGCCTCGCGGCCCTTGCCAAAACTTTCGGCAGCGTCGGCAAGGCGCAGGATCGGCTTGATCTGGTTGCGCAGGAACAGCACCGCGACGATCAGCAGGATCGACGACGTGCCGACCATCCAGAACAGGAAGATCTCCGAGTTCGAGGCATAGGCGGCGCTGCGCTGCGCGAACACCCGCATCACGGCATCGTCGAGCTGGATGCGGATCTCGACCAGATTGGAGCGGCCGACCGTATCGATCCAGAACGAGCGTCCGATCTGGCGGCCGAGCTGCACCGACAGCGTCTGGTCGAGCAGCGAGAAGAACGGCTTTGGTCCCGGCGGCGGCATGTCGCCGGCGGGCAGGAAGTCGACCACGAGGCCGAGGCGCTGCTGCGCGATGCGGCGGATCTCGGTGCGATCCTTGTCCTGCGGATAGCCCTTGTAGACGTCGATCAGCGCGGCGATGTCCTGCACCACCGCGGCGGACAATCTGCGCGTCACCGTGTTCCAGTGCCGCTCCATGAACACGAAGGCGACGACCGATTGCAGCACCACCATCGGCACGATCATGATGAGGAGCGCGCGGGCGTAGAGGCCGGTCGGCATCCAGCCCTTGAACGCATTGCCCATCCAGCCATTGACGGCGGAGACTCGGCCGGCGGCGCTCTTCAACAGCGTCAGGCCGGTATCGATCGTGCTCATCTGGCGCGCTTCACTTGATCTATGGCGAGGCCACCAGGCGGTAGCCGATGCCGCGCACCGCCTGGAGGAACAGCGGATTGGCGGGGTCTGTCTCGATCTTGCGCCGCAAGCGGTTGATCTGCACGTCGACGGCGCGCTCGTTGACGCTGCCATTGCCGGTCAGCGCACTGCGCGGCACGGTCTCGCCCGGCGTCTCCGAGAGAATGCGCAGCATCTCGCGCTCGCGGTCGGTGAGGTGGATGACCTCCTCGCCTTGGCGCAGCTCCCCGCGGTCGAGATGGTAGATGTAGGGACCGAAGGCGATCTTCTCGATCGTCGCGGCCTGCGGCGGCGGGGCGGCGCGCTTGAGGATGTTGTTGATGCGCAACGCCAGCTCGCGCGGCTCGAACGGTTTGGCCACGTAGTCGTCGGCGCCGATCTGCAGGCCCTCGATGCGGGCCTCAGCTTCATGGCGCGCCGTCAGCATCACGATCGGCACCGAGGAGGAGGTCCGGATGAAGCGGGCGAGATCGAAGCCGGTCTCGCCGGGCATCATCACGTCGAGGATCAAGAGGTCGAAATGCAGACCCAGCAATTTCGACCGTGCATCGCCGGCGCTTGCGGCGGTGGTGACGCGGTAGCCCTCTGCCGCGAGGAAGCGCGAGAGCAGATCGCGGATGCGGCGGTCGTCGTCGACGAGCAGCAGATGCGGCGCGTCGTCGGCCGGGCGCGCCGGCGGGCGGGCGAGAGTGGCAGCGAGCGGCACGGTCACTCCTTGGCGTTGTTGACGGAAGCGAAGATCGTCTCGAGCACCTTGTCCGGATCGTCCCGATCGATCATCGCACGGAGGAAACGCTTGACCGTCTCGGCATCCTGCGGGCTCATCTCGGCGAGCGCCTTGGTGATCCGCGTGGTCTGCAGACCGGCCAGCTTCTGCACCAGAGTTTCGCCTTTCGGCGTCGCGTAGAGCAGGCGCTGGCGGCGGTCGTTGTCGCCGGTCTTCTGCACGATGTAGCCCTCGTCCAGGAGCTGCTTGAGCACACGGCCGAGCGACTGCTTGGTGATGCGCAGGACATCGAGCAAATCAGCGACCTTGAGGCCGGGATAGCGGTAGACGAAGTGCATGACCCGGTGATGGGCCCGGCCGAAGCCGAAAGCCTCCAGCTCCTGGTCGGGATCGCCGACGAAGTCGCGATAGGCGAAGAACAGTAGCTCGATGATATCCCAGCGCAAATTGCCTCCATCGTCTGCGGCCGGCCTGGGCTCGGCGGCGTCGTGAGAGGAAGTCGCGAAATTTATGTCAGGCATATTGACGTATCTTGGGTTCAATGTTACAAAACGATCGACCCGCACGAAACTTTAGATCGTTTCGCGGCGGGCGGCGTCGAAGCAAGGACGGCGGAAAGAGCCGGACAGGCGACGACGGCCGGAGCAGGTCTACCGTGCGATTGTCGAGCGGCATTTCGGCAAAACATACTGGACTTCCGCGTTCCGCAAAAGCATGTCCTCGGCGACATGCTGGCCACGGGAAACCGGCCGTAACAAGGCTGGCGGTGGTTCAGCCAGACACCTAATGAAGCCAGCCGGCCCAAAACAGGGCGGCCGGTGCCAGAACAGCGCCGATACCGGCAGCGGGAGCCAAGGACATGAGCATGACATTCGACATCCAGCCCGCATCCAATCCGACTCCCGAAAAGGACCGCGTCGCCAAGCTGGTGGACCCCGGCTTCGGGCGGGTCTTCACCGATCACATGGCGATCGTCCGCTACAACCAGGCCAAGGGCGGCTGGTACGAGGCGAAGATCGAGGCGCGCGCCAACTTCCAGATGGATCCGGCCGGCGCCGTCCTGCACTACGCGCAGGAGATCTTTGAGGGTCTGAAAGCCTACAAGCGCGACGACGGCGGTGTGAACCTGTTCCGCCCCGACGCCAATGCGCGGCGCTTCAGGGATTCGGCGGATCGCATGGCGATGGCGCAGTTGCCCGAGGACGTCTTCATCGAGGCGGTCGAGCAGGTTGTGCGCATCGACCGCGCCTGGATGCCGGGCGGCGAGGGCAGCCTTTACCTGCGCCCCTTCATGATCGCGAGCGAGACCTTCCTCGGCGTCAAGCCGTCGTCCGAATACATTTTTGCGGTGATCGCCTCGCCTGTCGGCTCGTACTTCAAGGGCGGGCCCGCGCCGGTCTCGATCTGGGTGTCGGAGAATTACACGCGCGCAGCGGTCGGCGGCACTGGTGCCGTCAAATGCGGCGGCAATTACGCCGCGAGCCTGCGCGCGCAGGCCGAGGCGATGCAGCACGGCTGCGATCAGGTCGTCTTCCTCGACGCGATCGAGCGCCGCTATATCGAGGAGCTCGGCGGCATGAACGTCTTTTTCGTGTTCGACGACGGCTCCTTGCTCACGCCGCCGCTCGGCACCATCCTGCCCGGTATCACCCGCGATTCCATCATCGCGCTGGCCAAGGATGCCGGCAAGACGGTGCGCGAGGAGCCGTATTCGCTCGACCAGTGGCGCAAGGATGCAGCCTCAGGCAAGCTCAAGGAAGCATTTGCCTGCGGCACGGCGGCCGTGATCTCGCCGATCGGCAAGGTGCGTTCGGTCAGCGGCGACTTCGAGATCTCTGGCGGCGTTGCCGGCCCGGTCGCCATGGGCCTGCGCAAGCAGCTCGTCGATATCCAGTACGGCCGCACCAACGATCCGCACAACTGGATCCGCAAGGTGTTTTGATCCGCAGCGACAACGTTTTCCCTCTCTCACGAGGAGAGGGGAAACGCGCAATGCCAGTGGCTTTTCGTGCACTGAACGCATCGCCATAACTCCGCGACAAAGCCAGAACACATCACGTCGTCCTGGATATCGCGATCATGGCAACAAGGCTCTCCCAGCCCCTGAAATGGATCGTTCTCGTCGGCATCACCGGTGCTTGCGTGCTCGGCATCCTGACCATCAGCCCTCCGCCCGAGGTTTCGGCCGAAGACCGATCCCCCGTCATTGACGTGCGGACCGCCGATCCCGAGATGAATGCTGCGATCGCGCGCGCCCGTAGCTCGCTTGTCACCTTCTGGGCCTCCTATGACGCGCCAAAGCCGTCGGAGACCGGACATTCCCTCAAGGTGCACTTTTCCACCCGCAAGGGCGGGGAGCACATCTGGATCGCCGAGGTGAAGAAGCTGCCCAGCGGCAGCTATTCCGGCCGGTTCGCCAACGAGCCGCGCGACCTCCCAGGCAGGCGGGCAGGCGAGGAGGTGAAGTTCGCCGAGGCCGACATCTCAGACTGGATGTTCATGCGCAACGGCAAGATCGTCGGCGGCGAAACCATCAAGCCACTGCTCAAATCCATGCCGAAAGCCGATGCCGACGCGCTCCGGGCGCGGATGGAGCAGCCGTAGGGCAGTTGCCGCCTCGCGCCCCGGCTGGTAAACGCCGCGCATGGCCGAGAAACCCAAAAAACCGCAGAAACTGAAGGCGCGCCTGCCGCGCGGACTCGAGGATCGCGACCCTGCCGCGATCCGGGCGACGCGCGAGATGGTCGAGAAGATCCGCGCCGTCTACGAGCTCTACGGCTTCGAGCCGGTGGAGACACCGGCGATGGAATACACCGACGCGCTCGGCAAATTCCTGCCCGATCAGGACCGTCCGAACGAGGGCGTGTTCTCGTTCCAGGACGACGACGAGCAGTGGATCAGCCTGCGCTACGATCTGACAGCGCCGCTCGCCCGCTATGTCGGCGAGCGCTACGGCACCGACGCGCTCGTCCTGCCCTATCGCAGCTACCGTGTCGGCTATGTCTTCCGCAACGAAAAGCCCGGTCCCGGCCGCTTCCGCCAGTTCATGCAGTTCGACGCCGACACGGTGGGCTCGGCGACGCCGGCGGCGGACGCCGAGATCTGCATGATGGCCGCGGACACGATGGAAGCGCTCGGCATCGCGCGCGGTTCCTATGTCGTGAAGGTCAACAACCGCAAAGTGCTCGACGGCGTTCTGGAATCCATCGGGCTCGGTGGCGACGAGAACGCCGCGCGCAGGCTGACCGTGCTGCGCGCGATCGACAAGCTCGACAAATTCTCCGCCGACGAAGTGCGCAAGCTGCTCGGCCCCGGACGCTGGGATGGCGGCGAGGAAGGCAAGGGCGACTTCACCAAGGGCGCCAATCTCAGCGAAGCGGATGCTGACGTCGTTCTCGCCATCACCAAGCCACGCGAGGATTGGAAAGAGGCCATTGCCGCGGCGGAAACCTATCTCGCCAAGAGCCAGGTCGGTCAGGCCGGCGTGAGCGAGCTGGAAGAGATTGCAAAGCTGGTCACGGCGTCGGGCTATGGTGCGGATCGCATCAAGATCGATCCGTCCGTCGTGCGCGGCCTCGAATATTACACCGGCCCGGTCTACGAGGTCGAACTGCTGCTCGAGACCAAGGACGAGAAGGGCCGCCCGGTGCGGTTCGGCTCGGTCGGCGGCGGTGGTCGTTACGATGGCCTCGTCTCGCGCTTCCGCGGCGAGCCGGTGCCGGCGACTGGATTCTCGATCGGCGTGTCGCGCCTCCAGGCCGCGTTGACCTTGCTCGGCAAGCTCGACACGCGGCCCGAATTCGGCCCCGTCGTCGTCACCGTGTTCGATCGCGACCGCGTCGCCGACTATCAGAAGATGGTGGCGTCCTTGCGCACCGCGGGCATCCGCGCCGAGCTCTATCTCGGCAATCCCAAGAACATGGGCAACCAGCTCAAATACGCCGACCGCCGCAACAGTCCCTGTGTGATCATCCAGGGCTCGGATGAAAAAGCGCGCGGCGAGCTGCAGATCAAGGACCTGATCGAAGGCGCCAAAGCGGCCGCCGCGATCGCCTCCAACCAGGAATGGCGCGAGAGCCGGCCGGCGCAGTTCTCGTGCAGCGAAGCCGATCTCGTCGCGAAAGTGCGCGAGGTCCTGGCCCGCCATGACGTGAGCTGGGGCTAGCTATTCACTGGCGTCGTCATGCTCGGGCTTGTCCCGGGCATCCACGTCTTGTTTGATAGCGAAGACCGTGGATGGCGGGGACGAGCCCGGCCATGACGGTGAGAGAAGAGGGAGAGAACGATGCCTGAGATCACCGTCAGCATGGCCGAGGGCCGCACCGACGAGCAGAAGGCCGGCATGATGCGCGACATCACGCAGGCGCTGGTGAAGAATCTCGGCGTCGACGCCGATGCCGTCGTCATCCAGATCAACGAAGCCCCGCTCCGCCACAAGATGAAGGGCGGCAAGACCTTCGTGGAGCGCGCGGCAGCGGCGAAGAAGTAGCCAGCGCTGGTGCGGCAATAACAGGTGTCGTCCCCGCCTAGTGCGCAATTGCGCACGGGCGCGGAGACCCATAACCACAGGGCGTGGTTATGGCGCGAGCTGGTAACTCCGAGCCTTCGCCAAACTCAGTCCTGTGGTTATGGGTCCCGGATCTGCGCTTCGCTTGTCCGGGACGACAGCGGAGTTTGAGGCCACCATGGACGCACGCGATTTCATCACCATCGGCATGAGCGCCGAGCGCACGCTGGTGGTCCCGGCGGAGCGCACGGTCGGGCATTTCGTGCCCGGCATGCCTTTTGTCTACGCGACGCCGATGATGATCCTGGAAATGGAGATGACCTCGGGCGATGCGATCCGCGCCGCGCTTCAGCCGGGCTGGGTCACCGTCGGCACCGAGGTCGATATTCGCCATCTCGCAGCAGCCCTGGTCGGCGCCACGGTGCGGACCACAGCGAAGGTCACCGCGGTGGAGCGCCGCGTCATCCGCTTCGAGGTCGAGGCGTTCGAGGGCACGCGCAAGCTCGGCGAAGGCCGCCATGCGCGCGGGCTCGTCAATGTCGAGATGTTCAACAAGCGGCTCGGGGCGTAGCGGTTACTTCGCCAATTCCTTCGACCGCTGCGTCGCCGCTGCGATCGCGCGGATCATCAGCTCGCGCAGGCCGGGTTCGCCCATGAGCACACTGAGCGCTGCGGCCGTGGTGCCGCCGGGCGAGGTGACGTTCTGGCGCAGCGTGGCGGAGGGAAGCTCCGACTGGTGCAGCAGCTCGCCGGAGCCCGCCACCGTTTCGCGGGCGAGCTTCGTTGCCAGCGCCTCGGGGAGCCCGGCCTCGACGCCGGCGCGCGCGAGCTCCTCGGCGAGCAGGAACACATAGGCCGGCCCCGAGCCGGAGACGGCCGTCACCGCGTCCATCAGGCCTTCATCCTCGACCCATTCGACCGAGCCCGTGGCGCGCAGCAGCGCATCGGCGATCGCGCGCTGCGCGGTGCTGACATTGCTCGCCGCGACGGCGACGGTGATGCCGCGGCCGATCGCGGCCGGCGTGTTCGGCATCGCGCGCACCACGGCGCCGCCGCAGACCTCCTGCAGCGAGGCGATCGTGGTTCCCGCCATGATCGAGACCACGGAGGTCTGGTCCGAGACGAACGCTTTCAGCCTCGCGCCAGCCTCGCGGAACATCTGCGGCTTCACCGCGACGACCAGCGTCTCGACCGGGCCGGCCGCTTTCACATCGGGATTGAGCGCGACGCCCTTGGCGGCAAGCGCGGTGATCTCAGGCGAGATGTGCGGATCGACTACCGCGACGCGGCGCGGGTCGAGCCCGCCCGCAAGCCATCCGGTCAACATCGCGCCGCCCATCTTGCCGGCGCCGGCGAGCAGGATGGTGCCGGTGATGTCTTGAAGGAGGTTGTTCGCCATTGCAGCCGCCATACACTCAGTGTCGTCCCCGCGAAAGCGGGGACACAGGCGGTTCTAGTGGATGCAGGTGTTGGCAACAAGTCGCGTGCCACAAGAGACATCACGCGGTCTGGGTCCCGGATCTTCGCTTCCGCCTTCGCTCTTCGAGCTACGGCGGACGTGTCGCTCGTCCGGGACGACAGAGAGGGGAGGCGAGCCTTACGCCTCTCCGACCGTGTCGAACATCGCCGCGTCCATCGCCTCGGTCGTGGTCTTGCCGGCCCACACCACGAATTGGAACGCGGGGAAATAGCGCTCGCAGGCGTGGATGGCGCCGGCGAGCATGGCTTCGCATTGCGCGGTCGAAGCGGTCAGCCCGCCCGGCAGCACCAGCGCCTGGCGATGCATCACCATGCCGGTGTTGGTCCACAGGTCGAAATGGCCGACCCACAGCTGCTCGTTGACGGCGGCGACGAGCCGCTGCACCTCGCCGCGCCGCGCGGACGGAATCTTCATGTCGAAAGCGCAGGCCAGATGCAGCGCCTCGATCTCGCCCATCCAGGTGAAGGAGAGCTGGTAGTCGGTCCATTGTCCCTTCGAGACAATCGTGAGTTCGTCTTCGCCGGAGCGTTCGAACGGCCAGTTGTTGCTGGCAGCGATATCCTCGACCACCGCGAGCGGATGGCTTTTGGAATCGATAGTGCCTTCGAGCAGGGACATGCCGTCTCGACCTCTTGCCTTCTTGTTGTCTTTGATACGCACACGGTTGGGCCCGGCGCACGCTCCCTAAACGTCGCTACGGCGTCCCCTCGGAGTCGCCTTTGCGATCTCCTCGGGGTCTTGCGATCCCTCGGATCAGCGCGGGCCTGTCGCGGATCAAGTGATGTGATTTGCGGAATCTGCGCAACGGGGTCCCGAGTCCGTCCACAAGCCAGGACTCGTTCGTCCACAGCTCATCTCCGCCACAATTCTTAACGCCGGGAGTCCTCGATCGAGATCGAGGAGAACAAACCGGAATCGGATCCGGCGAGGCGCCAATCGTTAATTCCGCGCGGCGAGGGCCGCTCCCACGGCGATGGCATGGGACCATGCGATTTGCCCATGCGGAACATACTTGCCGCGCCGGTCCGCCGGCTGCATATTTCCGGACAGGCCGTTCATTCCGGGCGGCCGATGTTCTCAGGGCGGGGTGAAAGTCCCCACCGGCGGTAAGGGCCGAAAGGCCTAAGCCCGCGAGCGCCTTCCGCGAGGGGGTATCCCGAACGGAAGGGTCAGCAGATTCGGTGCAACTCCGAAGCCGACGGTTAAAGTCCGGATGAAAGAGAACGGTCGGTGGCAGACGCATCGCAAGGTGCGGCTGTTTGTCGTTCCGTGTGCCCTGATTCTGGTCCTTGAACCGAGGAAAGCCATGAATCAGATGTTGCAAGACCCCCAAGCCGAAACTTCCAAAGCCGAAGTTGAAGTCCCCCAACCGCCGGTTCCGCAAGGACCTGCGACCGAGCACCCTCGCTTTGCCAAGCCGCAGCGGGTGGCTTTCGTGCAGGCCTGCTGGCACCGCGACGTGGTCGAGGAGGCCCGCATCGCCTTCATGAAGGAGGCCGAAGCGCGCCATCTCACCCATGTCGACGTGTTCGAGGTGCCGGGCTCGTTCGAGATCCCGCTGCATGCGCAGGTCCTCGCCAAGACGCGGCGCTACACCGCCATCGTCGCGGCCGGCCTCGTCGTCGACGGCGGCATCTATCGCCACGAGTTTGTCGCCGACACCGTGATCAAGGCGCTGATGGACGTGCAACTGCGCACCGAGGTGCCGGTGTTCTCGGCCGTGCTGACGCCGCAGCAATTCCACGAGACCGAGGTGCATTACGACTTCTTCCGCAGGCACTTTGCGATCAAGGGCGTCGAGGTCGCGGCTGCCTGTGCCGAGACGTTGCTCGGCCTGGAGCGCCTGCGCGGCCAGGTCGCGGCGGGGATCGTCGGGTAGGTCTGGTCATTCCGGGGCGCGCGCAGCGTGAACCCGGAATCCATTTGTCGAAACGGATCGCTGCAAGATGGATTCCGGGTTCGGCGCTACGCGCCGCCCCGGAACGACGGTGTCAGTCGAACAGGCTCGACACCGACTCTTCCGCCGCGGTGCGCGCGATCGCGTCCGAGATCAGGCTGGCGATCGGCAGTGTTCGGATGTTCGGCGCCTTGGTCACCGCCTCGGTCGGCAGGATCGAGTCGGTGATCACGAGCTCCTTCAGCTTGGAGTTCGTGATGCGGGCGGCCGCGCCGCCGGAGAGCACGCCGTGGGTGATGTAGGCGTAGACGTCCTTGGCGCCCTTGGCGATCAGCGCGTCGGCCGCGTTCACCAGCGTGCCGCCGGAGTCCACGATGTCGTCGATCAGGATGCAGGTGTATCCGGCGACGTCGCCGATCACGTTCATGACCTCGGACTCGCCCGCACGTTCGCGGCGCTTGTCGACGATCGCGAGCGGGGTGTTGATCCGCTTGGCAAGGCCGCGCGCGCGGGCCACGCCGCCGACGTCGGGCGAGATCACCATCGTCTTGGAGAGGTCGAACTTGTCCTTGATGTCGCGCACCATCAGCGGCGCGGCATAGAGGTTGTCGGTCGGGATGTCGAAGAAGCCCTGGATCTGGCCGGCGTGCAGGTCGAGCGTCATGACGCGGTCGACGCCGGCCTGCGTGATCAGATTGGCGACGAGCTTGGCCGAGATCGGCGTGCGCGAGCCCGATTTGCGGTCCTGCCGCGCGTAGCCGAAATAGGGCAGCACCGCGGTGATGCGGCGCGCCGAGGAGCGGCGCAGCGCGTCGGTGATGATCAGCAATTCCATCAGATGGTCGTTCGCCGGGAACGAGGTCGACTGGATGATGAAGGCATCCGAGCCGCGGACGTTTTCCTGGATCTCGACGAAGATCTCCATGTCGGCGAAGCGCCGAACCACCGCCTTGGTCAGCGGCAGGTCCAGGCCCTGCGCGATGGCTTGGGCGAGGGCCGGATTGGAGTTGCCGGCGACGAGCTTGATGGAGCCGTTCTTGCCCGACATGGATGCTTCCTCCCGCGCTTTGCTGGATACGACGTTCAACATCTCAGATCCCACTGGAAGCACGGTTACGACGGGCGAGGAAATATCAGGCCGAGGGCTGCGATGGCAACCCGGGATGCTACGTTTTCCCTTTGAAAATCCTGAGTCGGGCCAACGGCTTGGCCGCGAGTCCTGGAATTCTTGGGCCGTGGTTTAGCGGGGGTTATCGCTCGGCATAGCCGAGCGCCGAGCTCGGCATCTCAGGCGCCGGGACGTCGTTGATCACGCTCGCCACCGCCGGTCCCCGCAAGCCTGGCGCTGCGCCAGGTGCATCCGGTGTTCCGTTGATCATGTTGGAAAGTCCGCTGAATCCGGCCTGGGCGATCTTCCGCAGCACGAGGTCGTCGGCCGCGCCCCAGGGATCGCGGCCGCCCTTGGCGGACGTGGGTTCCTCGCCGGAGAGGCGCAGCGCGCGCTGCTGGTTGGCGTCGTAGACGTCCCAAACCCAGGCGATCACGGTCTTTCCGCGCACCACCTGGGCGGAGAGATAGCTGCGCACGCGATAGGCAGCCGTCCCCTCACGGGAGACGACGGACAGGCTACGCAGCTTGGATTCGCTGTCGAGCACGCCGACCATGCGGTCGAACACCTGCGGCGGCGGGCCGTCGATCGATTCGAAGGCGACCGTCGCACCCGAGCCGGTGCTCGGTGCCATGGCGTAGGAATTGGCGGCGCCGCCACCACCGCCGGCGCAGCCGCCAAGCGCGGCTGAGGCCGCCAGCAGCATGACCGCCAGCACGCGCGAACCCGCGCGGCCCAGGATGAATGACGCGTCCCTCATTATGGAGGGCAGCGATATCGTTAAAATCGATTAAGGTCTAGGGCAGGGGCGACACAGGCCACTGTCATCGCACAGGACCATCGCCCCGGAATGACGCGGAGTTGCCTGTGTGTTCACGCTTCGAGCGCGCAGCCTTCGAAGCGATGGTCCGGAAAACGGTGCGTGTCCCGGACGCGTTGCGGCGCGCAGTGCCGCTGCGCTGAGCCGGGCTCAGATTGTCGCCGAGATCGAGATCGCAGAGCCGGGGCACGAGACCTTACGCTTCCAGCGCGATGGCGTGGACGTGACGGCCGTAATCCGGCTCCTGGCGATGCACCGAGCGGCGATAGCTGAAGAAGCGCTCGTCGGCGTAGGTGTCCAGGCCTAGATCGTCGATCATCAGGATGCCGGCACCTTCCAGCCGCTTGCGGATGAAGCCGGCGAGATCGAACATCGCGTGTCCCTCGCGCCGCGAGGGGATGAAGAACATCGCGTTCTCCGCGTCCGCCTCGATGAAGCGTGTCACGAACTCGTTGCCGACCTCGTAGCTCTCCTGCCGGATCAAGGGGCCGATCGCGGCGATGATGCCGCTGCGCGTGGCGCCGAGCGTCTCCATCGCCGAGATCGTCGCCTCCAGCACGCCGGTCAGCGCGCCCTTCCACCCCGCATGCGCGCCGCCGATCACGCGCGCGTTGGGGTCGACGAACAGCACCGGCCCGCAATCGGCGGTGGAGACCCCGAGCGCAATGCCGGGCGTTTTCGTGACCAGCGCATCGCCCTTCGGTCGCGGCCCGCCCGGCCACGGCGCTTCCGCCACGAGCACGTCGGGCGAATGGATCTGGTGCAGGCTGAGGAAGCGATCCGCCGCGACGCCGACATGCTCGGCCATGCGGCGGCGGTTCTCCGCGACCAGGCTCTGATCGTCGCTGGAGCCGAGCCCGCCGTTCAGCGCGGAATAGATGCCGCCGGAGACGCCGCCTTCGCGGGTGAAGAATGCGTGGCGAAGTCCGGGGACGGCCGACAGCAGCGACGAGGTGAGGGTCATCAATCGTCTCCGGCCGGTTCGAGATCGCTGAGGCCGGCAATGCCCGTCAGCCGCGGCTCGGAGATGCCGAGCACTTTGAACATCGAGCCCATGCCGCTGCGCCCGGTTTCCGTCAGGCGCTTGAGGGCGATCGAAATGTCGGTGGCCACTTCCGGCGTCGCCTTCTGCATGAGGGCGGCGGCCCTGGTGTCGATGCCGATCCGCCTGAGGAAGTCGCCCTGCGTCACCGGCCCGTGCACGCGCGCGCCGACAGCCTCGGCCGCACCCGCCAGCGCCTGGAAATCGACATGGGCGGTGACGTCGGCCTGCCCGGGCGCCTTCAGGGGATCGGCGAAGGTGTGACGCGCGATCGCCTGGAAGGTGTCGCCGGCATCGCTGCGTAAGTGGCCGTAGTCGATGATCAGCGCCGCGCCGTCCTGGTCGCGCACGCGCGTGGCGAGCTTCATGATCTCGCCGTCGGGCCGCCATTCGAACACGGCGCCGACGGGCGCGGCGCGCACCAACGGCGGCAGCAGCACGTCGAAGCGCGGCGTCGGCTCCGGCGCCACGCCGAATTGGAGCTTTCCGTTGCCGTCGATCTCGATCACGCGCTCGTGCCAGCCGTTCTCGTGGCGGACCATCTGGTGGATCGGCAGCACGTCGAAATATTCGTTGGCGAGGATGATGCTCGGCCCCTCCGGCACGTCGTCGATGCTGTCGTGCCAGGAGATGTTGCGTACGGCGGACAGCGTCGCACCCTGCCGCTCGCGCAGCACTGGATTGACCTCGACCATGTGGATGTGGAGTGCCTGGTACAGCGGCGGCAGCACGCGGAGCGCGCGCAGCGCGTCCGCCATCATTGTGCCGCGGCCGGGCCCGAGCTCGATCAGCCGCAAAAACTGCGGCGAGCCCATCTGCTTCCACACCGAGGCGGTCCACAACCCCAGGAGCTCGCCGAACATCTGGCTGACTTCGGGCGCGGTGGTGAAGTCGCCCTCACGCCCGAGCGGATCGCGCGAGACGTAGTAGCCATGACGCGGATGCATCAGGCACAGTTCCATGTAGCGCCAGACCGGCATCGGGCCTGAGGATTTGATCAGCGCCTTGATCTCGTTGAGCAGCGGCTGTTCGGTCACGGCTATCTTCTCGAAAGGAATTAACTGTTGGCCTCGAGCGGCTTCGGCGCACCGCGCCTGACCGCCAATACAATAAGTACACCGCCGACGATAAGCATCGGGATCGACAACAGCATGCCCATGGTTAATCCGCCCCAGAGGAAGCCGAGTTGCGGGTCCGGTTCGCGGAAATGCTCGCCGGCGATCCGGGCCAGGCCATAGACCAGGATGAAGGCGCCAAGGATCATGCCGGGCCGCTTCAGGGCGCCGCAGCGGATCATGATCGCGAGCACCGTGAACAGCAGGATGCCCTCCATGCCGGCCTGGTAGAGCTGGCTCGGATGACGCGGCAGCTGCGTGGGATCGTTGGGGAAGATCATCGCCCAGGGCAGGCTGGCATCGGTGGCGCGGCCCCACAATTCGCCATTGATGAAATTGGCGATGCGCCCGAGCAGCAGGCCGACCGGGGCGACGGCGGTCGTGATGTCGCCGAGCGACAGGATCGGGATGTTGTTGCGATAGGCAAACCACATCACCGCGACGACGCAGCCGAGGAAGCCGCCGTGGAAAGACATGCCGCCCTCCCACAATCTGAAGATCGCGGCGGGGTAATCGATGAAGAAGGGCAGATTGTAGAACAGCACGTAGCCGGTGCGGCCGCCGAGGATGATGCCGAGCGTGACCCAGAGGATGAAGTCGTCGATCTGCACCAGCGACATCGGTGCCGGGCCGCCCCACAGGCGCTCTTTCTTCAGCAGCGAGCGCGCATAGAGCCAGCCGAACACGATGCCGCAGATATAGGCCAGCGCATACCAGCGGATCGCGAACGGGCCGATCTCGAGCGCGATCGGCTTGAAGGCAGGGAAGTCGATGAGCAGAAAGGGCATCGCGCCTTCTATTTCCAAGCGAGATCGCGGCGGTCGAGCGCCGGCAGACGCCCTGGGATTCTTCTTATGCAGGGACGTTGAGTACGATTGCAAGGAAACCGGAGCATGACAAGGATACCACCTCGCGGCCCTTGAACCGCTCCCTTTGGATTGCCATTGTGTTTCGGAGAGTTCGCGCAAAGTTTATCGGAGACCGACATGACCCAGACCAACAACCGGTTTTTCGACGAGATCGGCCGCCTGATGAACGATGCTGCCGGTGCCGCCCAGGGCGTCAAGCGCGAGTTCGACACCGTGATGCGCACCCAGGCCGAAAAATTCCTGCGCGACATGGATCTGGTCAAGCGCGAGGAGTTCGAGGCGGTCAAGGACATGGCCCGCCTCGCGCGCGAGGAGAACGAGGCGCTGAAGGCGCGCATCGCGGCGCTGGAGGCCAAGCTCGGGGGATAACCTCGGTCTCGTAGCCCGGATGGAGCGCAGCGCAATCCGGGTCAGTTCCAACGGTGGGCAGGTCCCGGATTTCGCTGCGCTCCATCCGGGCTACAAGGGATGCCATTCCCGGCCCATTCTCCTTGTCATTTCCGCGTCTTCCGGGTAAAAGCCCGCCAAGTTCGTGGCCCCCGCACCCCTGGAGGCTTGCTGCGAGCTATGCCATGGGCCGCGCTGCGGCCCATTAACTTTTGCAAAAACAAGGACTTAACGACATGGCGACGACCGTCAAGGAATTGAAGGCGACCGCACGTCCGAAGAGCGGCAAGGGGGCCGCCCGGGCTGAGCGTCGCGCCGGGCGCGTGCCCGGAGTGATCTATGGCAACAACCAGCCCCCCGTCACGATCTCGATCGAAGATCGCGAACTGCGCCAGCGCATCCTCGCCGGCCGGTTCCTGACCACGCTGGTGGACATCGATCTCGAGGGTAAGAAGCACCGCGTGATTCCGCGCGACTATCACCTCGATCCGGTCAAGGACTTCCCGATCCATGTCGATTTCATGCGGCTCGGCGAAGGCGCTACCATCCGTATCAGCGTGCCCCTGCATGTTGTGAAGTCGGAAGCGTCCCCGGGCGTGAAGCGCGGCGGCACCGTCAACATCGTCGCCCACGCGATCGAGCTCGAATGCGGCGTCGAGAGCATTCCGCAGTACATCGAGGCCGATGTCGGCTCGCTGGAAATCGGTCACTCGCTGCATCTGTCCGACGTCAAGCTGCCGAACGGCGTGAAGGCGCTGACCCGCGAGGACGCGACCCTCGTCACCATCGTGCCGCCGTCCGGCTATGCCGAAGAGCAGAAGGCCGCGGCTGCGGCTGCAGCTCCCGGCGCTGCTGCGGCTGCTCCGGCGGCTGGTGCGGCTCCTGCCGCGGGTGCTGCGGCTCCGGCGGCTGCTGCCAAGGCTCCTGCCGGCGGCGACAAGAAGAAGTAATCTCTCAAGGCTGGCGCGCGGTCCTCGATCGCGCGCCGAGCGAGGGCGCGCCGCGTCATGCGACTCTTTGTTGGGCTCGGCAATCCCGGCGCGAAATACGCACGCAACCGGCACAATATCGGCTTCATGGCCGTCGACGAAATCGCGCGGCGTCATGGTTTCGCACCATGGCGCCGCCGTTTTCAGGGCGACACCTCGGAAGGCACGCTCGGCACTGAGCGCGTGATCCTGCTCAAGCCGACGACCTACATGAACGATTCCGGCCGTGCCGTGCAGGACGCCGCAAGCTTCTTCAAGATCGTCCCTGGCGACGTCACCGTGTTCCATGACGAGCTCGAACTGCCGCCGGGCAAGGTGCGGGTGAAGATCGGCGGCGGCATCGCCGGCCATAACGGCCTGCGTTCGATCTCGGCGCATATCGGCAACGACTATCGCCGCGTGCGGCTCGGCATCGGTCATCCCGGCGTCAAGGAACTGGTGCACGGCCACGTGCTGTCGGACTTCGCCAAGGCCGACAATGATTGGGTGGCGACCCTGTGCGAGGCGGTGGCCGAGCACGCAGGCCTGGTGGCCAAGGGCACGGACGCGACTTTCGCCAACAGGGTGCATCTCGCCATGCAGGCGAAGGGATTTTTGACCAAGGACGAGAACGGCAAGGAATAACACCGGTCATCGCCGGACTTGATCCGGCGATCCATCCTGCGAAGACGATGGATGCGCGGGTCGAATCCCGCGCATGACGAGTTCGGAAGACATTTGCGCGCGTAGCGCGGAGGCCAGGACCATCATGGGTTTCAAATGCGGAATCGTCGGACTGCCCAATGTCGGCAAGTCGACCTTGTTCAATGCGCTGACCGAGACGGCCGCGGCGCAGGCCGCGAACTATCCGTTCTGCACCATCGAGCCGAACGTCGGCGAAGTCGCGGTGCCGGACCCCAGGCTCGACAAGCTCGCGGCGATCGCCAAGTCCGGCCAGATCATCCCGACCCGGCTGACCTTCGTCGACATCGCGGGCCTCGTCCGCGGCGCGTCCAAGGGTGAAGGCCTCGGCAACCAGTTTCTGGCCAACATTCGCGAGGTCGACGCCATCGCACATGTGGTGCGCTGCTTTGAGGATTCCGACATCACCCATGTCGAGGGCAAGATCGCCCCGCTCGCCGACATCGAGACCATCGAGACCGAGCTGATGCTCGCCGATCTCGACAGCCTCGAGAAGCGCGTCGACAACCTCACCAAGAAGGCCAAGGGCAGCGACAAGGACGCCAAGGAGCAGCTCGACCTCGTCAACCGCACCCTGGTGCTGCTGCGCGAGGGCAAGCCGGCGCGTCTCGTCGAGCGCAAGGCGGAGGAGGAGCGTGCTTTCGGCATGCTCGGCCTGTTGTCGTCCAAGCCGGTGCTCTATGTCTGCAACGTCGAGGAAGGCTCGGCCGCGACGGGCAATTCGTTCTCCAAGGCCGTGCAGGACCAGGCCGCCAAGGAAGGCGCAGTCGCCGTCGTCATCTCCGCCAAGATCGAATCCGAGATCGCCACCATCTCGCGTGACGAGCGCGCAGATTTCCTGGAGACGCTGGGGCTGGACGAGGCCGGCCTCGACCGCCTGATCCGCGCCGGCTACACACTGCTCGACCTCATCACCTATTTCACCGTAGGCCCGAAGGAAGCGCGCGCCTGGACCATCCATCGCGGCACCAAGGCGCCCGGGGCTGCCGGCGTGATCCACACCGATTTCGAGAAGGGCTTCATCCGCGCCGAGACGATCGCGTATGAGGATTACGTCGCACTCGGCGGCGAAGCCGGCGCGCGTGACGCCGGCAAGCTCCGGCTCGAAGGCAAGGAATACGTCGTCGCCGATGGCGACGTGATGCATTTCAGGTTCAATACGTAACAGGCGCTCTCGTGCCCCGGACGCGACGCAGCGCTTCTTCAGCGGTGCGCTGCAGAGCCGGGGCCCAGGAGTTTTGATTGCGGATGCATGGGTCCCGGCTCTGCGTCGCGTCATTTCATGCCGCGCCGCGTCCGGGACACGAGAGCCTCACCGCATCCCGCCGCCCTGGTCCCGGATCGCACCGAGATGCTCGTTGATGCGGAACACGATCAGGATCAGCTCGGCGACGATGCGCGAGAACACGATGCCGACGACGACGCTGGCGATCGACGACAGCAGCACCAGGAAGCCGCCGAACGGGCTGATCGCCATTGCCGCGAGCCCTGAGAAGATGCCGGAGAGGCCGAACAGGCAGATCAGTGCGATCACCAGCCAATAGAAGGTCTTGATGATCGTCGGCGTGATGAAGCGGTCCCATTGGAAAAGGTCGCTGAATGAAAACATTGCTCTCCCCAGGACAAATCGGCCCGCAAACCGGCCTTGGCACTCAGGTCCCGGCCCTCGATGGGTCCGACTCAAGGCCGCCGCCGCCCCGTATGTAGCACGAGCCATGCGGGCCGGCGGGTTGAGATTGCCGCAAAGTGCGGCCACAATCTGTCATTCCCGCAAAGCTTTCCCAAGATGACCCTGACCTTCGAAGATTTTCCGCCCGGCCGGTTCGGCACGTTCGGCCCGCGCCATGTCACCCGCGACGAGATTCTGGCCTTTGCCGCCGAGTTCGATCCGCAGCCGATGCACCTGGACGAGGAGGCTGCCAGCAAGAGCATGCTGCGCGGCCTGTCCGGCTCGGGTTGGCACCTCTGCTCGCTCATGATGAGGATGATGGCCGACGGTTTCATCACCCGCGCCGCTTCGCTGGGATCTCCCGGTGTCGACGAAGTGCGATGGCTGTCGCCCTTGCGGCCCGGTGACGACCTCACGCTCGATGTCGACGTGCTGGAAGCACGCACCTCGAAGAGCCGGCCCGAGCTTGGCATCGTCAAGTTCAAATGCACCGCGCGCAACGCGGCTGGGCTGGCGCTCGCCGAGATGACCTCGCCGATCCTGATCAAGCGGCGCGAGGGGACGGTCTGATGCGGTTCTTCGACGACATCGAGATCGGCCAGCGCCGCGAGATCGGCGCCTATACGTTCACGGCGGAGGCCATCAAGACGTTCGCCGCCAAGTTCGATCCGCAGCGATTTCATCTCGACGAGGAGGAGGGAAAGAACTCGCTGTTCGGCGGACTCGCGGCCTCCGGCTGGCATGTCGGCTCGGCCTGCATGAGCCTGCTTGTCGCCGACGGCCAGCGCCTGGCGCGCGAAGCCGCAGCGCGCGGCGAGGAGATCGCGGTGTGGGGTCCGTCGCCGGGCTTTCGCGACCTGCGCTGGATCCGGCCGGTGCTCGCCGGCGACACCGTCGCTTACGTCAATGTCGTCATCGACAAGCGCACCTCAGCCTCGCGCCCCGGCTGGGGCATCCTGACCGCTCGCACCACCGGCACCAACCAGCGCGGTGAGGAGGTCTACTCCATCACGGCTTCAGCCTTCGTGCCGACGCGCACGGGCGGTTAGATTCGTTCCAAGATGAACGGTCCAAATCAGTGCGCGAGTGTTGCCCGCGCGCTATGGACGCGTTTCGGGACCGCTGCCATAAGCCTGCGCGACATGGTTACCGCGAAGCAGTTTGGCGGAACCAGTCAGTTGCTAACTAATTATGAACCTGTCGCTGTCTATTTGAAACGAATTGGGCAGACGACAGGGGACGAGGACCATGGCTGATCGCGGCGCACTCAAGTTTGTTGGATTCATCTTCGCGACGGCGACGCTGGCCGTGATGCTGGTCGCCGGCATGGTGGTGAAGGGCTATGCCGATGGCGCCTACACCCTGGAAGCCTCGGCCGTCGACGCGAGCCGGTAAGAGTTCGTTCATCTTTCGCGGCCGGTATCCGGCCGCCGCAGCTCAGCGGCTATAGACGAACGCCAGGACGGCGATCGCAACCGCCAGCAACCCGACAAAGCGCAGCATGATCGTGCCGAATTGATTCGGCGCGGGCCGCAACGGGATCGGGTCCGTGGTGTCGGGCCGAATGCTTTCCATGTGACATGTCCCCAAGCCCGGCGGCAAGGCTGCCGGCGCTGGGCATTAGTCGTTGGGGATGGGCGGAGGGTTCAAGCCATACTCTCGTGTCCCGGACGCGCTGCAGCGCTCTTGCGCTGCCGCGCAGAGCCGGGGCCCATCTCGAAGCCATTTCGACTGAGGCATGGGCCCCGGCTCTGCGGCGCGTCACTGCGTGCCGCACCGCGTCCGGGGCACGAGACCGCCGGAATCAAAACCGCCGCGCCCCTTGCGGAGCGCGGCGGTTCGGTGATGCTTTCGTCGTGCGATCAGCTATTCCGCAAACCGTCGGCGGCGCGCTTCCACTGCGCGACGTTGTCGGAAATCATGCGGGTCGACTTCATCGCGGCCTGGCTGAGCTGGGCATAGCCGGAGATCTCGCGCTGGACGCGCTGGCCTTCGGCGTGCAGCAGGTCGCGCAGGCTCTCGAGCTCCGAGATCAGGTTCTCGATTTCGGCGAGCGAGGTGCCGGCAACGCGCTGGATCAGCGAGTTGACGTTATTGACGGTGGCTTCCGCGCTCGGGTCGAGCGGCGGCGCGTCGCTGGTGGTGGTCGCCGCCGGGCGGCGCAGATAGGCGATGTCGTTGCGGACGAAGTCGCGGATGCCGGCCTCGACTTCCGTCACGGCGGCGAGGTTGGTGTCGACCGTCTCGGTCTCGGTGCCTTCGATCTTTTCCGGACGCATGGCGTTCATCGTTGTTCCCCTGTTCGCGTTGAGCGCAGCGCGAGTGTCCCCCGCACGACGAATTCGGTCAGCCCGACTAGGGCGTCGGAATTTGACCGCAACTTGGCCGAGATACGGCAAGGGCGGACGATTCGGGGGCTTTGCCGTGGCGTATGGTTAGCAGAGTGTGAACGCCGCAATGCGCCTTCGGGATGAGGGAAGGCGCCTAGGTCGCTACCAGCTCTTCTTGAAGCCAGCCGTCACGCTCTTGTTGATCGCGCCCTGCGAGGTCTCGCCGACCGAGCCGGAGACGGTGACGTTGTCGAACAGCTTTTGCTCGGCACCGACCTTGCGCAGCCATTTGTCGTCGGTGGTCGACAGCGTCTGGCCGGCGCTGATGCTGGTGCCGGTGTCGCTGAGCGTGACCTTGGCGGACTGGTCTGTCTCGTAATTGCGGGTGGTGATGTGGCCGCCGATGCCGGGGACTGCACTGGTGCCCTGCTGGTTGACGCTGTAGCCGTTCTGCAGCGTCAGCGAGGTATCGCCCGACAGCGGCACCGATTTGGTCAGCGAGGCCCCGAGCTTGCTCTGCTCCGAGCCGGGATCGACCCGGGCTTCCACCGCGGTCTTGTCCCAGATCACGCCCGCGCCGGGCGCGGTTGCCGTCGCCCAGGCGCTGCCGGAGGATTGCGGCAGGTTGCCGCCATTACTGGCCTTCTGCGCCAGCAGCTCGGACATCGTCCTCGGCTCGCTCGCCACCGTCAGGTCGGCGCCGACCCGCGTATCCCAGAATTCGAATACCGACTGCTTCACCGTCACCGCCGAGGAGCCGTTCGCATTCTGGTTCGACGACCAGTCCAGTCCGTCCTTGCCGGCGGCCTGGGCGCGCTTTTTGGCGGCCATGGGGTCAATGCCGGTGCCGGCATCGACCGCGAGCTGGCTCCAGTCGAGCTTGTCGACGTCGATGCCCTTCATCACGTCGGGGTCGTTGACGTCGGGAGCCTCCGCCACGGCCTCTGTCTCGGCCTCGTCGTCAGCCGCGGCCGCTGGAGGGGAGAAGGGTGGAATGATCTGCGCCGAGACCGTCAGCACCGAGCCCAAAATGAATGCGGCCGCCAGCACCGGCAGCCTGGTCCAGCCAAAACCCCTCGAGAATTCCATCGTCCTGCCCGCGAACCCCAGCGCATGCCGTCCGATAATATATATCGGCGGTCGGCAAAGACCATGCGCCATTCCGCGCTGAAAATGCTGGTCCATCGTTGCGAAATTGTGGCGGCGCCTTCAGGGCAACGAACCAACGGGCCGCGCGAAAGGCGCGCGCCCGATCACGAGCGTCTTGCTGCGACGGCATCCGGCGGGGCTGGAGGCCAGGACGTCGCAGCCGGCATCGTCATCGGTCCCGGATTGGGGCCCGTTGGTATTCGGTCAGCCGACGCTGGTCATCTTCGGCAGATGAATGGTGCGGCCGAGTGCCTGCTCGACCAGATCGAAGGTGTCGATCAGGACGCGCATGCTGACCAGCTTGCCGGCCCTGAACTGGGCGAACTGCGCGACCCGCAGGCTGATCGGCTTGTGGGAATCCAGTGCCGTCAGCGAATAGCGCACCATCGAGGCGGCGGAATCGACGCCGAGCATGATGCTCTCGCGGTCGAAGCGGCGAACCTGGAAATTGTCGGCGAGCTGGCGGATGACGTCGAGCACGGCGTCCTTGCCCTGGCGCGCGCCGAGAAACGGAAACATGTCGATCGGGCCGTAGAGTGCCCACTCGACGTCCTCGTCGATCAGGGCCTCGATATCCGCGAAATGCCGGTCGTTGATCGCGCGGTGCAACGCGCGCGAGAAACGCCAGAGGCTGTGCTCTGTCATTTTTGGCAATCCTGAAGCTGACTTGCGAAAGAAACGGAAAACAACCCCATGCACAGTCAGGTGCCGGGGCTCAACTCGTTTGTATACGAACAAAGTAGGGGATTTCGGCCAAAACGCAATTCACGTTTTCGCAATGCACAATTGATGGCGAAATGTGAGATTCGCAATAGAACCCCGTAATCTCCCGGGTCAAGGGCGGGTTCCAGGAAGGATGGGAAGAATCAATCCGCCCGCGCGCTGGTGATCAACGGCCCGATCTCGCGCTCGAGCACCTGCTGCACTAGATCGTAGGAATCGATGATCTCGCGGATCTCCGCCACCAGTCCGCCGCGGAAGGTGTAGAACACGGCCATGTCGAATTGCACGATGCGGTCGTTGCTGCGCTTGGTGAAATAGGTGTGCATGTAGGTCGCCACCGCGTCGCCCTCGGCGACGATATGCGGCGCCTTGTAGCGGACCTCAGAATAGCGCGACCAGATCGTCTGCCAGAGCTCGCGCAGCTCGGCCTTGCCGTGGCGCGGCACCATGTGCGGCAGCACGTCGATCGGCGCATGGGTGAGAAAGTCGACGTCGTCGGTGCAGCAGGCCAGCGCGGCCTCGATGTCGCCACGCGCGAAGGTATCGAGCAGATGCAGCACGCGTTGCCTGTTCAGCGATTCAACTATCATGCTGCTCCCGCCCTCGTCGGCCGTGATGGTGAACGCTACCGCCGGCCTCGCGGATCCATCAATCCGCAAAAACACAGGGTGCTTGCAGCTTAGGACGCGCGGGCGCAATGCCCGGTTCATGGGGGTGCAATTGCGGGTTGCGCGCCTGTTCGCCTGCCAGAATTCGAGCGACCCCGGCTGCCCTGATGGCGCCGCGCGCCCATCGGCCGGCGCGCAGCGCAAGGGAACCCGGACCTGCCGCTGCTCGTTGAGATGCCGGCATCGCATCAGGAGACTTCCACCGATGAAATCCACGCTTCTCACCGTGACCGCCGCGCTGCTCATGCTGGGCGCCAGCTCGGCCGCCAATGCCAAGGGCTGCATCAAGGGCGCCATCGTCGGCGGGGTCGAAGGCCACTATGCCGGCCATCACGGCGTGCTCGGCGCCGCCGCCGGCTGCCTCTACGGCCGCCACCACGCCAAGGAACAGGAGAAGCAGCGGCAGCAGCAGAGCCAGATGAACGGCCAGGGGAAGCTGTAACACCGCGGAAAACCTCGCCCGATCCCTCTTTGACCCGGCATGCCCTGATGGTAAATTCCAGTCGCTAGCGCTAGAGTTGAGCCAGGCGAGGGGACAATGGACGTCGGGAAGCTCTCGTGGGGTGTCGTCCTCGCAATCCTGTTCCTGTGCTTCTTCAGCGCTTTCATCAGAAATGCGTCCCACGCGCAGGGCGTCAAATACAATTGGCTCGGCGTCCTGCTGTCGTTCTCGACGATCGGCCTTGCCATCTACCTCGTGTTCTTCCGCCAGCTCTGACGCAGCCCCCCGCGGAGAGGGGCCAATGCGTGAGCCAACTCACATCCCGGGCCTCACCCTGCGGCTATCGTCATCCCAATGTCATCAGGGAGACGTGCCATGGCCACCATCGCCACTGCCAGAAAGTCCCGCCTGCACAACGCGATCGAAGGCCTCGCGCTGACCGCGATCCTGCAGAGCTTCCCGACCTTCGCCGCCGCCGCCTTCCTGCTCAAGCTCGCCGGCAACCACGATCTCTCCGGTGACCCCGGCGTCGCCATCTTCGTCGCCATCGCCTCGCTCGCCCACGCTATGCTCGCCGTGACCTTCGGTCCCAGCTTCCCGGCGTTCTTCAAGACAATCTACGAGCCGAAATTCTTCGAGGTCCATCTGTCGCTGTCCGACAAGATCACGGCCTGGCGCACCCACCCCGTCGCCTCGCTCCAGCTCGTCACCATCGTGCTGCTGCTGTCGGTGATGGCGGTGGTGACGGCGAGCGTGGGGTGAGCATCATGCCGTTCGTCACCATATCGAAGCCCGCCCCCTTGAACTGGCTCGAAGGCTTCGCTCTCACCACCATCCTGCAGGGCTTTCCGATCTTCGCCGCGGCATCGCTGATGGTGAAGCTGCTGGGTCATGATCACGGCGGCAGCCACGCGCTCACCATCGCGCTGGCGTCGGTCTTCTACAGCATCCTCGTCATCGCGGCCGCCTCGGCATTCCCGAAGCTGAGGAGCGGCTACGAAGCCGGGTTCTTCGACGCCGGCCTGTCCTTCTCCGAAAAGATCGCCCATTGGCGGGCCAAGCCCGCGACGTCGATGCAGCTCATGGCCTCAGTGCTGCTGCTGTCGTTGCTGGCGACGATCGCGGGGTGAGAGAGACGTCCGTGGCGCCGCCAAGCGGTGGGGCCAGACGCGCAATTGCGCAACTGACAATCCATAGCCACGACGTGCGGACGTCCTACCTCTTCTTCCACCCGCCCCGTCGCCCCGGCATCCCACCCGTCGACTTCGGCGCCGGCCCGAACTCCGGCCCCGACTGCCGTGAATCCGTCGGCTGGATGATCCGGCTCGTACTTCCGAACGGCTTGGCCGGCAGCGTCTGCTTCTCGCGGTAGGGCAGGGATTCCGGGCCGTGCATCTCATCGAGATGCGGTTTGTGCACCTTCGAGCCGCTGCCGCCGCCGCTCGCCTTCAGGGCGGAGCTAACTGTTTTCTTCTTCATGGCGCTGACCGGCAAATTCGCGGCATCGCCGTATTTCTTGCTGCCGGCATAAGCTCCCGCCTTGCCCTGCACAACGCGCTGCTTGGCAGTGGGATCGTCCACCACCGCAAGCTCCGTCGCGCGCAGGCGCTTGACTTCGTCGCGCAGGCGCGCGGCTTCCTCGAAGTTCAGGTCGGCGGCGGCCTCGCGCATCCGCGTTTCGAGATCGGCGAGCACGGCTTCGAAATTGTGTCCGATCGAGATGACGTCGTCGGTCATGTCGTGGCCGCCGACCTCGACCAGCACGTGGTCGCGCTCGTAGACGGAATTGAGGATGTCGCCGATCTGCTTCTTCACGCTCTCCGGCGTGATGCCGTTGGCATTGTTGTACTCGACCTGCTTCTCGCGGCGCCGGTTGGTCTCGGCGATGGCGCGCTCCATCGAGCCCGTCATCTGGTCGGCGTAGAGGATCACCTTGCCGTCGACGTTGCGCGCGGCGCGGCCGATGGTCTGGATCAGCGAGGTCTCGCTGCGCAAAAAACCTTCCTTGTCGGCATCGAGAATGGCGACCAGCGCGCATTCGGGAATGTCGAGGCCTTCGCGCAACAAATTGATGCCGACCAGCGCGTCGAACGCGCCGAGACGCAAATCGCGGATGATCTCGATGCGCTCGATGGTGTCGATATCGCTGTGCATGTAGCGGACGCGAATGCCCTGCTCATGCAGATATTCCGTGAGGTCCTCCGCCATGCGCTTAGTCAGCACGGTGATCAGCGAGCGATAACCGGCCTGCGCGGTGGCGCGGACCTCGCCGACGAGGTCGTCGACCTGGGTCCGGGCCGGGCGGATATCGACCGGCGGATCGATCAGTCCCGTGGGGCGAATGACCTGCTCGACGAACACGCCGCCGCTCTCGTTCAGCTCCCAGGCGCTTGGCGTCGCCGACACCGCGATGGTCTGCGGTCGCATCATGTCCCATTCCTCGAAGCGGAGCGGGCGGTTGTCCATGCAGGAGGGCAGGCGGAAGCCGTATTCGGCCAGCGTCGCCTTGCGGCGGAAGTCGCCGCGGAACATGGCGCCGATCTGCGGGATGGTGACGTGGCTTTCGTCGGCGAAGATCAGCGCGTTGTCGGGGACGTATTCGAACAGCGTCGGCGGCGGCTCGCCGGGACGGCGCCCGGTGAGGTAGCGCGAATAGTTCTCGATGCCGGCGCAGCTTCCCGTCGCCTCCATCATCTCGAGGTCGAAGGTGGTGCGCTGCTCCAGCCGCTGCGCTTCCAGCAGGCGGCCCTGGTTGTTGAGCTGGTCGAGCCGCTGCTTCAGCTCTGATTTGATCGACTTGATCGCCTGCACCAGCGTCGGGCGCGGCGTCACATAGTGCGAATTGGCGTACATCTTGATGAATTCGAGCTCGTCCTGCTTGTGGCCGGTGAGCGGATCGAATTCCTCGATGGTCTCGATGGTGTCGCCGAACAAATTCACCCGCCAGGCCCGGTCCTCATAGTGCGCCGGGAAGATGTCGATGACGTCGCCGCGCACGCGAAAGGTGCCGCGGGTGAAATCGGCCTGGGTGCGCTTGTATTGCAGCGCGACGAGGTCGGCGATGAGCTGGCGCTGGTCGATGCGCTCGCCCTTCTTCAGGGCGAAGGTCATCGCGGTGTAGGTCTCAACCGAGCCGATACCGTAGATGCAGGACACTGAGGCGACGATGATGACGTCGTCGCGTTCGAGCAGCGCGCGCGTCGCCGAGTGGCGCATGCGGTCGATCTGCTCGTTGATCGAGGAGTCCTTTTCTATGTAGGTGTCCGTGCGAGGGACATACGCCTCTGGCTGATAGTAGTCGTAATAACTGACAAAATACTCGACCGCGTTGTCGGGGAAGAAGTTCTTGAACTCGCCATAGAGCTGGGCGGCGAGCGTCTTGTTCGGCGCCAGGATCAGGGCGGGGCGCTGCGTCTTCTCGATCACCTGTGCCATGGTGTAGGTCTTGCCCGAGCCGGTGACGCCCAGCAGCACTTGCGAACGGTCGTTGCGATTGATGCCCTCGACCAGCTCGGCGATCGCGGTCGGCTGGTCGCCGCGCGGCTCGTAGGACGATTTAATCTCGAAGCGCACGCCGCCTTCGGACTTTTCCGGGCGCGGCGGCCGGTGTGGCGTCCACACTTTCGTCGAGCCGTCGTCCTTGCGGAACTCGGGCCGGCCCTCGCGGATCAGCGATTCCAGCGCATCGGCGGTCGCCTTGACGCCGAGCGCCTCCATCTTGCTGCGCGGCGGACGCGCCAGCGCCTCGGCATCGTCCTCCTCGGTAGGCAATCCAAGTTGCCGCGCCAGTTCCGGATCGAGCGTCGGGATCGTGGCGGCGGTGCCGTAATTGGCTTGCGGGGCCTCGTCAAAACCCTCGGTCGAGGCACGGGCGCCCGGCGGCTGCGGGTTGGGGCGCAGCGGCATCGGTCTGGTGTTGTCCTGCGGAAATTCCTTCGGCGTCGAAGCCCGCGCGCGATGCGCGGCGGCCTCGCCCCCGGCGCGGCGGTCGCGCGAATTGTCCGGCGGCGGCTGCAAGCCGGTGCCCGATCCCAGCCCGGCATCGCCGCGATTGATCGCGGGATTGAGCAGCTCGGCCAGAGCCGGCCCGATCGGCTGCACGTCAGGGCGGTGCGCCTTCGAGTTCGGGGTCTTGGTTTTCGGGGTTTTGCCGGATTTGTCGGAGGATGCTGGTTTCTTCGCCATGAGGCGAATATGGGACGAGTCAGCCTCGCAATAAAGGGCGAATGCCGCCCGCTATGCAGGCTGCTGACAGCAGGTTGGCAGCAGGGTAGGGCCTCACGCCGCAGGCAGCGGACCTTCGTCGTTCTCGTCGGCCTGATAGGGCTCGAGGATGTCGAGATGGATGCCGCCGCAATCGGTGCAGCGCATGGTCCAGTACTCGCATCCGGCGCGCCCGCCGATCACGCGGAGCACCGCGAGATCGCCGTTGCATTCCGGGCAGTTGGACAGCACGGCGCGGGTGTAGATCCTCGGCCGCGGCGCGTCTTCGAATTCGATGACTGACATGACCGGCTTGTCCCCCTTTGCGCTGCGCTGTCCCTGGTTGGCTGGTCGTCCCGCCCGCTTATTCGTCGTCGCTGTCGGTGCGCCGGCGGAAGCGGTCGATGTGGTGCTTGGCGTCGGCGATCGCAGCGTTCTGATCGGGCCAGGCGAAACCGACCTCCATGGCCGGAAACAGCACGCCGTCGATGGCGAGCGGGCTGAGATCGGCGCGGCGGATGCGGGCGTGCCAGAGGCCTTTGCCGGCCTCGAAGGATTCAATGTCAAAACCGTCGTAGAGCGTCGTCATGGTCGTCCCCGAAGTGTTCCGTACGTGTCTTGTTGGAGAGTCAGGCGACCACGTTTGCGGATTTCGGGATGTGAAGCCGTTCACAAGCGGCCGGCTTTTTTGCCTTCGGGCGTCAGTTCCGCGCGGCCGTCCGGCCGATCCGCTTCACGGGCCGGGCCGCGGGTTCCGCCGCTGCGCGCATGATCCAGCGGCGGAACGCGGCGAAGTCGCGCTGCTCGGTCTGGAAGCTGCGATAGAGCAGGTACCAGCGCATGCCCTTGGGCACGGAGAGATCGAACGGGGCGACCAGCCGGCCGGCGGCGAGGTCGTCGTCGATATAGGGGCGGATGCCCATGGCGATGCCGAGCCCGTCGGCCGCGGCCTGCAGCGCCTGGCCGTAGAACTGGAACTCAGGTCCGCGCGGATTGATGCGGGGCAGGTTTGCGGCCTTCAGCCAGATCGGCCAGTCCTCGGGCGAATGTTCGACGCGGATCAGGCTGGGGCCCTTGAGGTCGGCCGGGCGCTTCAGCCCGCTCGCGAGGCGCGGCACGCAGACCGGGGTGAGATCGCCGGCGAATAGCGGCTCGGCGACGAGGCCGGGCCAGTCGCCGGTGCCGAGCTTGATGCCGCAGCTCCAGTCCTCGCCGAACGGCACCGATGCGCCGCCGGTGGTGAAGCGCACCTCGATGTCGGGTTCCTCGCTGCGAAACTCCGACAGGCGCGGGATCAGCCAGCGCATCGCAAAGGTGTGGCCGACGCCGATGGTGAGCACGCGCACGCTTGCCGGCGCCGTCACCTGCGCGGTGAGGCTGGCCAGCGCGTCGAAGATCGGCGTCAGCCCGCTCTGATAGGCACGGCCGGCCTGCGTCAGCACCAGCTTGTTGGCCTTGCGCTCGAACAGCGCGACGCCGAGCCGCTCTTCCAGCAGATGCACCATGCGGCTGACCGCGGCCGCCGACACGTTCAGCTCGAGCCCGGCCGCGGCAAAGCTGCCGGTCCGCGCCGCCGCCTCGAATGCCTTGATGCCGTTGAGAAACAGCAGCCGCCGCAAAATGTCCCACCCTCAGGAAAGCTGATGCAAGGCCAAGATAACTCAGTTTGCGAAGACGAGGCAAGCGAGGCACGCTCCCCTTCGCCTCTCCCCGCAAGCGGGGCGAGGGAGTGAGACAGCGTGCCTCCCTGACTATACGCGCCGATTTAGGAGATTTGCCGACGTGACGCCCATCTTGATCGCTGCCCTCGGAATGCTGATGGTCGCCACCGCCTTCCTGTCGGGGCTTTTCGGCATGGCGGGCGGGCTGATCCTGATCGGCGTGCTGCTCGCCCTGATGCCGCTGCCGGCCGCGATGGTGCTGCATGCGATCACGCAGATGGCCTCGAACGGTTGGCGCGCGTTTCTGTGGCGGGCCCATATCCGCTGGCGGCCGGTCGCGAACTACATGGTCGGCGCGGCCATTGCGCTCTCGGCCTGGTCGCTCACGCGCTACGTGCCCGACAAGCCGATGGCGCTGCTGCTGCTCGGCATCACCCCGTTCATGGCGCGGCTGTTGCCCGTCAACATCAAGCCCGATCCCGACCGACTCTGGCAGGGCACGGTCTACGGCACGATCTGCATGGGCCTGATGCTGATGACCGGCGTCTCCGGCCCGTTGCTCGATACCTTCTTCCTCGGCGGCAATTTCGGCCGGCGCGAGAAGGTGGCGACCAAGGCGATGTGCCAGCTCGTCAGTCATTTCACCAAGCTGATCTATTTCGGTGGCATCATCGACCAGGCCGCGAGCCTCGATCCCGTGCTCGCCGGCGTCGCCATCGCGGCTTCGATGCTCGGCACCACGCTGGCGCGGCGCATCCTGGAGGCCATGACCGACCAGCAATTCATCGCCTGGTCGAACAAGCTGATCACCACCATCGCCTGCTATTACATCGCCTATGGCGGCTGGCTGTTGCTGCGTGCGCCGGTGCTGGCCGCCTTCGACAAGGGAGGTTTGCAATGAGCGAGACTGCCGATCCGCTGGTGCTGGACTTCGTCGAATGGGTCGCGCGCGAGCCGCGCGCCTATGCCGAGGTGATTTCGACCTGGAAGACCTCGTGCCCGCGCCTCACCATCTGGGAAGACGCCGCGGATCGCGGCTATGTCGCGCGCGAGACAATTGCAGGCCTCGGCCTGGTCATTGCGGTGACGGAAGGCGGCGAGAAGCTGTTGCGCGCGAACGGGCGGTGACGCGCAATTCTGCCTCCACATCGTCATTGCGAGCGCAAGCGAAGCAATCCAGAATGTCTTTCGCGGCGGCAGACTGGATTGCTTCGCTGTGCTCGGAATGATGGATAGACCATGTCACTCAAACTCTACGAACTCGTCGGCACCGACCCCTCGCGCCCGTTCAGCCCGTATTGCTGGCGCACGCGGATGGCGCTGGCGCACAAGAGCCTGTCGGCGGAATCGCTGCCCTGGCGCTTCACCGAGAAGAGCGCGCTTGCGCCGCACGGCTCGGAGAAGGTCCCGGTGCTGCTGCATGACGGCAAGCCGGTGGTCGATTCCTGGACGATCGCGACTTATCTCGAGGACAATTTCCCGAACCGTACGTCGCTGTTCGGCGGCGAGGGTGGCCGCGCCATGGCGCGCATGATCAACGCATGGGGCGACATCGCCATTGTCGGCGGCATCTTTCCGCTGATCGTCGCCGACATCCCGAAGAATCTCGGCGAGGTCGACGCCGCCTATTTCCGCCAGTCGCGCGAGGCGCGCTTCGGCGGCAAGACGATGGAGCAGGTGATGGCGAGCCGCGACACCGGCGTGGTCACGTTCCGCAAATCGCTCGAGGTGATGCGGCAGACGCTGAAGAAGCAGCCCTATCTCGGCGGCGAGGCGCCGAACTACGCCGACTACATCGTGTTCGGCGGCTTCCAATGGGCGCGCGTGGTGAGCCCGTTCAAGCTGCTGGAAGCGGACGATCCGGTTTACGCGTGGCGCGAGAAGCTGCTCGATGCGTTCGACGGCATGGCAAGGCGATCGCCGGGGTTTGAGGTGTAAACTTCGTAGCCCGGATGGAGCGCAGCGAAATCCGGGGCCGGTGCCCGTGGAGGATTCCCGGATTACGCTTGCGCTCCATCCGGGCCACGGGCTGCCTCCGCTGCCTTGCGCAAACACCCGCGGCACAAGCAGTCCTCGCCCGCGACCGGCATGGGCAGCTTTGCTGTTTCCTCCGCGCACCAGCAATTGCCCGAGAGATCGCAGCCGAACTCGGTGCCGCAGCGTGAGCAGGTCAGGCGGCGCGGTTCCGGGGCCGAGGTTTCTTGCGGATTTGTCATGATTTGCGTCGAAGCTTCGCCGTGATTTTCATGTCGGGTTCATCGGTCGTTGCGGTATATTAGGCGTCGCGCGCGGACTCGGAAAGCGGCTCCCGGCACGTCAAGGACAAATCGATGGCCCGCGATTCGCAAGCCGCGCTCGTTGCGCTCAACCGTTTTGGCTTCGGCGCGCGCGGCGGCGCTTCGGGCGATCTGATTAACGCCGCCTCCGATCCGCGCGGTTTCGTGAAGGCGGAGCTCGCGCGTGCGAGCGGCGTGCTGCTGGAGGCGCCCGGCCTGCAATCGACGCAGCAACTCGGGCAGGCCGTGTTCGCCTATCAGGACCAGGTCAAGCAGGCGCGCGAGGCGGCGAAGGCTGCCGCACCTGCCGACACGCCGGCGCCGGCCGAGCCGAAGCCCGGGCTCCGCCGCAATCTCTCGCTGAATACGGCCGCGACGGAGATCGCCGGCCAGATGACGGAGGCCAAGCCCGCCGAGAGCATGGCGAAGCCCGAGACGATGCAGCCGGGCGCTCCGCCGGCCGCAAAGCCCGCGCCGCAACCGCTCAATGTGATTCAAAAGACCTTCCGCACTGAAGCGCTGGCGCGGCTGCAGCGCGCGACCCTGGCCACCTGCGGCTTCACCGAGCGCCTCGTCGCGTTCTGGTCCAACCATTTCTGCATCTCCGCGAGCAAGGGCGAGCTGGCGCGGATCTGGGCCGGCGCGTTCGAGCGCGAGGCGATCAGGCCGCACGTGCTCGGGCGCTTCGCCGACATGCTCAAGGCTGTCGAGCAGCATCCGGCCATGCTGTTCTTCCTCGACAACCAGCAATCGCTCGGCCCGGATTCTCGCGCAGGGCAGAACCGCAAGCGCGGGCTGAACGAAAATCTCGCGCGCGAGATCATGGAGCTGCATACGCTCGGCGTCGGTGGGGGCTACACGCAAGACGACGTCACCTCGCTCGCACGCATCATCACGGGCTGGACCTTCGCCGGACGGCAGGGCCAGCTCGGGCCCCCCGGCTCCTTTGCATTCAACGCCAATGCGCACCAGCCCGGTCCGCAGATGCTGCTCGGAAAGACCTACGAGCCGACGGGGCTGGCGCAAGGCGAAGCCGCGCTCGCCGACATCGCGCGGCATCCGTCGACCGCGAACTTCATCGCGACCAAATTCGTCCGTCATTTCGTCGCCGACGATCCGCCTCCAGCTCTGGTCGCGCGCCTGCGCGATGTCTTCGTCAAGACCGAGGGCGACCTCAAAACGATGGCGACCACGCTGGTCGATTCCGACGAGGCCTGGAAAGCGCCGCTGACCAAGATGCGCAGCCCTTACGACTTCCTCGTCGCGAGCGGCCGGCTGCTCGCGCGCGTGCCGGAGGATCCCGGCGCCTACCTCAACAATCTCAATCTGCTGGGCCAGCCGTTGTGGTCGCCGGCAGGGCCAAACGGTTTCCCGGACACCAGCGCGGCTTGGGCTGCGCCGGAAGGGATGAAGCTCAGGCTCGATATCGCCGCGCAGATGGGCGCGCGGCTCGGCAACAACATCGATCCGCTCGACCTGCTGGAGTTCGCGGCCGCCGATGCGGCCTCGATCGAGACGCGGCGAACCATCGAGCGTGCGGAGTCGCGGCAGCAGGCGCTGGCGCTGCTCCTGATGTCACCGGAAATGCAGAGGAGATGATGAT
>NZ_JXDL01000001.1:3938377-3947696 GCF_001590795.1 Bradyrhizobium sp. AT1 | reverse complement strand
ATCGACTGCGTCGAGAACCGGCCCCTCACCTCGCGCCGCGGCCTTCTGCTCGGCGGCGCTTCGTTCGCGGCCTGGGCGTACTTGCCGAAATTCGCACGTGCCACCGATGGGCGCGATCCCCGGCTGGTCGTGGTGATCCTGCGCGGCGCGCTCGACGGGCTTTCGACCGTCGCCCCGATCGGCGATCCCGATTATGCCGGCCTGCACGGCTCGATCGCGCTCGCGAGCGACGGCGCGCATCCCGCGATCGTGCTCGATTCCTTCTTTGCGCTGCATCCGGCGATGCCGGAATTTGCGCGCATGTACCGCGACAAGCACGCCGCGGTGATCCACGCGGTGGCGACGCCCTATCGCGACCGCTCGCATTTCGACGGTCAGGACGTGCTCGAAAGCGGCTATGCCGGTCCGGGCCGCGTGCAATCCGGCTGGCTCAATCGCGCGCTGGAAGCGCTGCCGCGCGGCGAGCGCGTATCGAGCGCTCTCGCGGTCGGGCCCACCACGCCGCTGGTGCTGCGCGGCAATGCGCCGACCGTCGGCTGGGCGCCGGTGGCGCTGCCGCAGGCGGATGACGACACCGCGATGCGCCTCGTCGATCTCTACCGCCACCGCGATCCTGCGCTGGCCGCGGCGCTCTCGCAAGGTCTGCAATTGGAGAAGGCCGCCAGCGGCGACGACATGAAGCCGAAGCCGGGCAATCAGGTCGCACAGATGCGCCAGGTGGCGCGCGGCGCGGCAAAGCTGATGGCGGCGGACGACGGCCCGCGCATCGCCGCGCTCGCTTTCGACGGCTGGGACACGCACGCCAATGAGGGCGGCCCTGTTGGGCGTCTCGCCTTCCTGCTCGGCGGCCTCGATGGCGCGCTCGCCGAATTCGAAGGAGGCCTGGGCGATCGCTGGCGCGACACGGTCGTTGTCGTCGCCACTGAATTCGGCCGCACCGCGCGCATCAACGGCACCGACGGCACCGATCACGGCACTGGCACGATCGCGCTGCTCGCCGGCGGCGCCGTGAAAGGCGGCCGCGTCATCGCCGACTGGCCGGGTCTGAAGCTCGCGAACTTGTACGAGGGCCGCGACCTCAAGCCGACGACCGACCTGCGCTCGGTGATCAAGGGCGTGCTGCAGGGGCAGTTCGGGCTGTCAGATCGCGTGCTGGCGGAAACGGTGTTTCCGGACAGCGCCGGCGCGAAGCCGATGAAGGGGTTGGTCGCATCGTAGCTGCCGCCGTCATTCCGGGGCGCGCGTGGCGCGAGCCCGGAATCCATTCATCCGCCAACTCTGCCGCAAAATGGATTCCGGGCCTGCGCCTTGCGGCGCGTCCCGGAATGACGACATGATGATGCGAGCATCAGGAGAACCACCCCCATGTACATCGCCATGAACCGCTTCCGCGTCGCCAAGGGCTCCGAGTCCGCCTTCGAGCAGGTCTGGCTCACGCGCGACACGCATCTGGACAAGGTGCCGGGCTTCGTCGAATTCCATCTGCTGCGGGGTCCCGAACTCGAGGACCACACGCTGTACGCTTCGCATACGGTCTGGGCGAACCACGCCGCGTTCGAGGCCTGGACCAAGTCGGAGGCGTTTCGTGCCGCGCATGCGCGGGCCGGCGACACCAAGCCGGCCTATCTCGGTCATCCCCAGTTCGAAGGCTTCGAGGTGATCCAGACCGTGGCGAAGTAACGCCGCGCCGCGAACGTCAGCCCAGGGTGATCTTGTCGATCTCGCCCATCTCCTCGGCATTGAGCTTCCAGGCGATCGCTTTCACGTTCTGCTCGATCTGTTCGACGCGGGTGGCGCCCGCGATCACGCTCGACACCTGCGGGCGGGCGGCGAGCCAGGAGAAGGCGAGCTCGAGCATGCTGTGGCCGCGCGCCTTGGCGAAGGCCTGTAGCTTCTCGACGATGTCCTCGTTGCGCGGCGTGACGTAGCGGTCGCGCAGCCGTTCCACCTTGCCGAAGCGGGTATCGCCGGGCGCAGCCTCGCCCTTCCGGTACTTGCCGGTCAGGAGGCCGCTCGCGAGCGGAAAGAATGGCAGCAGGCCGAGCTTGTATTCCGTTGCCGCCGGAAGCAGGTCCTTCTCGATGTCGCGCACGACGAGCGAGTATTCGTCCTGGCACGACACGAAGCGGCTGACATTCATCGCGCGCGCGACGTACTCGGCTTCGGCGACGCGCCAGGCCGGAAAGTTCGAATTGCCGATGTAGCGGACCTTGCCCTGGCGGATGAGGTCGTCGAGTGCGCGCAGGCTCTCCTCGATCGGCGTCAGCGGGTCATAGTCGTGCTGCTGGTAGAGATCGATGTAGTCGGTCTTCAGCCGCTTCAGGCTGGCCTCGACCGCCGCCATGATGTAGCGCCGCGAGGCGCCCTGTTTGGTGCCGTCTTCCGCCATGGGCTTGGCATACTTCGTCGCGAGCACGATGTCCTTGCGGCGATCGCCCAGGACCGCGCCGAGCACCGTCTCCGAGCCGCCCATGTTCGAATAGATGTCGGCGGTGTCGAACAGCGTGATGCCGAGATCGAGCGCGCGATGGATCACCTTGCGCGAGGTCTCCAGATCCGTGCGCTGGCCGAAATTGTTGCAGCCGAGCCCGACCGCAGACACGCGAAGGCCGGAGGCGCCGAGATTGCGAATTTCCATGGGAGATCCTGTCAGAGATGAGCAGCCACTCATTCTGACCATCGTGCGCCGTGCCGGCAAGGCGCTTGCCGCGCTGCTGCCATGCTGGCAAAGGCGGACAAAAAAATGCGGCCCCTGTCAGACGCGGCGACTGACGGGGACCGCTTGGGGCGCTTGATCGGTGACGGGGGGCCTGATCAGACGCAGGTGCAGCCTAGCCGCCCTATATTACGCGCGGGTGACAGCGGGAGTTATCCACAGGGTGCGCGCGGCGGTCAGAACAGCTTGCGATAGACGATGAAGCCGGAGCGCTCCGCGACCTTGTCGTACAGGCGCTGCGCCGTGAAATTGGTCTCGTGCGTCTGCCAATAGACGCGCGGCGATCCCGCCAGTTTCGCCCGCTCATACACGCCGTGGATCAGCGCCGCGCCGACGCCCTTGCCGCGCGCGGCCTCGAGCGTGAACAGGTCCTGCAGATAGCAGGACGGCTCGATCGCGGTGGTGCTGCGATGAAACAGATAGTTCGTCATGCCGAGCAGCTTGCCGTCGCTCTCGGCCACCAGCCCATGCACCGGCTCATAGGCGTCGAAGAATCGCTGCCACGTCATCCGCGTGATCTCTGGCGCCAGCGCGGTCGGGCCGGAGCGGCCGTAGAAGGCGTTGTAGCCGTCCCACAGCGGCAGCCATTGATCGTAGTCCTGCCTGGTGACGGGGCGAATGGTGAGCGACATGTGGATTTCCCGCGATGGATGAAGCGTCATTCATACGTGATGATGGCCGCGCCGATCAATCGCCGCATCGCATCACTCAGCGACGCGAAGATACCGGATCAGCTTCCGGCCCGCGGGATCGCGCAGCGAGCGGTAGTAGTCGGCGCGTGAGGGCGCGTCGGTGTGGCGCACGAGGTCGGTTACCGGCGTGTAGCTGAGCATCCGTCCGCCGTCGGGCAGGGCGGTGCAGACGAAGCGCAGCACTTCGCCGTTGCGCAAGGCGATGTTGATCGGCGTGGCATCGCCGATCCGCACCATCTCCATGCGCTGCGCGATGAAAGTGCCGAGCTCGTCCTCGGGCAGCTCGAACGCACCGGTGTCGCGGCCGTGATACATCAGCGCGATGAAGGGCGGCTTGCCGTCGGCGATCTCGTCCGGCACCGCGAAGTAATCGCGGAACGCGCGGTTGATGAACTCGGCCCGCGTCTCGGCATCGAGCAGCACGATGCCGATATCGACCTGGTCGAGCGCGGCGGAGAGCCGCGCGGCGGTGGCGTGGCTTCTGCGCTCGGCCGCGAACGTGCCGAGCAGCCGCTCGCGCATCAAACCGGTGATGCCGGCGGTCCCGGCAGCGGTGATGGCCAGGAGGCCGAGCCGGATCAGATCCGCGGCGGCATAGGCAGCGCCGTGCTGGTAAAGGAACAGCAGCGCCACGCCGATCACCGCGCCAGCCGCGGTGATCAGGGCCGAGCCGAGACCCGACAATGCGCCGGCAAGCGCCACGATCCCGACGAGCAACGGTGCGGGCGGGGGAGTGGGGATGAAGCGATCGAGGAGTATCGCCAGCAGCAGAGTTGCTGCCGTCAGCACCGGACCGGAGATCGCACGCCATCCGAACCGCATGGACCAGTCTCGCTCCTCCCGAACGAGGTAAGACCGCAACTCTGACTGATCGTTGCGCCATCGCGATGCCTTTTCGCGCGGTGTGCTTAAGGCGCACCTGCCGGCAAGCGTAAGGCTTTCGGACGATTTTAGACGAGATGCGTGAGCTTGAGGGGCTGTTTCAGCGCGGGCGCGTTCAGCGTCGATGTCCCCGGACCCTTGCGGGTGCCGACCACAATCAACAGCGATGCCGCGACCAGGATGGCCGCGGTCAGTGTGATTGCAACGACTAACACAGGTGATTTCATCGACGTCCTGTCGCGATGCCGGCCGGCGCGGATCACGCGGGCGCCTTGAAGGGCTGGACCAGGAAACGGAATCAGGCCGGCAGGCCCATCGCCATGGTTGCCTTGGTCGACAGCACCGTCAGGGTGACGATCAGGCACAGCGAGAGCGCGGCGATCGCCAGTGAGGCCGCGACAGCATTGGTCAGCCGGGAAGACGCGACGGAAGCGGGATGGCCCTGAAAGCCTGCCGTGCCGGACGCCCGTATCATGGTCTAAATCCCTCAACGCGCGAGCGAATCACCCGCGACCTTCCACAATTTCCCAGTTTGAACCGGCAATATTGCGGCGGCTATCGCGGTGAAAATGGCCAGATTGCGGCAAATATTACCGTTATGCCCGCTATTCCCCTGAGCGGGAGCGGGTGCCGTCAGGCGCTGGCAGCGATGCTGGCGGGATCGTCGATGTCGGCCGGCCGCCAGTCCATCGACACGAAGCCGGGAGCCGCTTCCACCCGCTTCAGCCAGTCCCGGATCGCGGGGAAGGCCTGGAGGTCGAAGTCGCAGCGGTCGGCCAAATGGGTGTAGCCGTACAGCGCGATGTCGGCGACCGTGAGCTGGCGCGCGGCGAAATAGGCATTGGTCTTGAGGTGATTCTCCATCACCTGGAGCGCGCCATAGCCGCGCTCCATCCAGTCCTCCAGCGAATGGGTCTGGAGGTCGCGGCCGCCCTTGACCAGCGACAGCCAGAAATAGGCGGCGCCGATGTTCGGCTCGAGCGCGTGCTGCTCGAAGAACATCCATTGCAGCGCCTCGGCGCGGTCGATGCGGTTCTCGGGCGCAAGCGGCGTGCCGACGGCGACGTACCAAAGGATGGCGTTGGATTCGGCAAGGTAACGGTCGTCGCCGACCTCGAGCAGCGGCACCTGTCCCGACGGGTTCTTGGTCAGAAAGTCCGGCGTGCGGCTCTCGCCGCGCAGAATGTCCACCTCGATTGCTTCGTAAGGCAAGTTGAGCAGCGCCAGCGCAAGGCGGACCTTGTAGCTGTTGCCCGAGCGTTGCATCGAATAGAGCTTGTACATTCTGGGAGGTTCAAATCCGAGGATGGGAAGACGCGACGCGCGTTACCCTGCGACGCGGCTAAACAATGATGCCGATGCGAATCCGCCGCAAGGGCCAGCCAATAGAAAAACTCGAAAACCCTACCGCACTGCAACGGTGAGGAAGATCATTTTCGCGCGACGCTGCAAATCAGTTCACGCTTGCGTCAATGCTCCGGCGCATTGCCCTGCGAGATCGTGAAGCTCGACGGTCGGGACGGATTGATGCCTCCGCATCGTCATGGCCCACTTATCCGCAATCAGGCTCGCCGGCGTGCTGGTTCTGCGCATTCCAAACGTACAAAATTGCTCCGAGGACATGCCTTGCCGGATATGAGCCAATCCGGAGGGAAAGTTGCTGAAAATTGCGGGAAATTGCGCCTCGAAACGCGTCCCGTCCGCAAGTTTTTCCGGGATTTGGCCGAAGTTTCTTGCGGTGCAGCGGCTCACGTTTTAGGGTGGCTGCATTCCCACAATCGGAGTCGTGAGACGAAAGGTTTCACGACGCTTGTCAGGAGATGACGATGTCCTTCCTTGCCGCTGCGCTCGACCGTGTGAAGCCGTCCGCGACAATCGCGGTCACGGATAAAGCACGCGCGCTGAAAGCGGCGGGCCGCAACGTCATCGGCCTCGGCGCAGGCGAGCCCGATTTCGACACGCCCGCCAACATCAAGCTGGCGGCGATCCACGCCATCGAGGCCGGCAAGACCAAGTACACCGCGGTCGACGGCATTCCCGAGCTGAAGGACGCCATCATCGCCAAGTTTCAGCGCGAGAACGGCGTTACCTACAAGCCGAACCAGATCATCGTCGGCACCGGCGGCAAGCAGGTGCTGTACAATGCGCTGATGGCGACCATCAATCCGGGCGACGAGGTGATCATTCCCGCGCCTTATTGGGTCAGCTACCCTGAAATGGTGGCGCTCGCCGGCGGCGAGCCGGTGCCGGTGGTCTGCACCGCCGCGACCGGTTTCAAGCTCCAGGCCGAGGCGCTCGAGCGCGCCATCACGCCGAAGACCAAATGGGTGATCCTGTGCTCGCCGTCGAACCCGACGGGAGCTGCCTACACGCGTTCGGAGCTGAAGGCGCTCACCGACGTGCTGGTGAAGCATCCCCACGTCTGGGTGATGACCGACGACATGTACGAGCACCTCGTCTACGACGACTTCCAGTTCACCACGGTCGCGCAGGTCGAGCCGAAGCTCTACGACCGCACGCTCACGGTGAACGGTGTGTCGAAAGCCTATTGCATGACCGGCTGGCGCATCGGCTATGCCGGTGGTCCCGCGCAGCTGATCAAGGCGATGGCGACGATCCAGTCGCAGTCGACCTCGAACCCGTCCTCGATCGCGCAATGGGCCGCGGTCGAAGCGCTGAACGGTCCGCAGGACTTCATTCCCGCCAACAACAAGGTGTTCAAGGAGCGGCGCGACCTCGTCGTCTCCATGCTCAACCAGGCCAAGGGAATCGAGTGCCCGCGTCCCGAGGGCGCCTTCTACGTCTATCCGTCCTGCGCCGGCACGATCGGCAAGACGGCGCCGTCGGGCAAGGTGATCGGCAATGACGAGGACTTCGTCACCGAGCTGCTGGAGACCGAAGGCGTCGCGGTGGTGCAGGGCTCGGCCTTCGGCCTTGGACCGGCGTTCCGCATCTCCTACGCGACCAAGACCTCGGACCTCGAAGATGCCTGCAAGCGCATCCAGCGTTTTTGCGGTAATCTGCGCTGAGACTGTCGCGGTGCTTTCCCTCTCCCCTTGTGGGAGAGGGTGGCTCGCCGCGGAGCGGGCGAGACGGGTGAGGGGTTCTCTCCGCGCATGATCCTCTCGCCGCAACATACGCGGAGGCAACCCCTCATCCGGCGCTTCGCGCCACCTTCTCCCACAAAGGGAGAAGGGAAGAAAGCACGCCAATTCGTCGTGTGAAATCTGGCACGGCCGCGGCTCCTGTGGCATAGACCATCGCGCAGCTTGCAGTGCGCCTTCTCTGCTCGCATCACCTTATCGCCGGAGATATTTCATGCGCCGTTCGTTCATCTTCGCCGGGCTCGCCGTTGCCAGCCTCGTTGCCTCCAGCGTCAGCGGCAGTGCGCAGCAGCGGATGGCGCGGGTGGGTGTGCTCGAATGCCGTGGCGGCGCCAGCGTCGGCTTCATCGTGGGATCGGTGACCCATCTCGGCTGCGTGCTGCGCGCCGACGGTCTGCCGGACGACCGCTACGTTGCGACGATCCGCAAAGTTGGTCTCGACATCGGCATCACCCAGGAGACGGCGCTAGCGTGGGGCGTGTTCGCACCGGTCGACCGGCTCGGCCCGGGCGACCTCTCCGGCAATTATGCCGGCGCGCAGGGCAGCGCGTCGGTCGGCGTCGGCCTTGGCGGCAATGTGTTGGTCGGCGGCTCCAACAATTCGATCGCGCTCCAGCCGCTCAGCGTGCAGGGCCAGGTCGGCCTCAACGTCGCCGCCGGCCTCGAGAGCCTGGAACTTCGCCCGGGCCGTTAACGATTTGCGGTTGCGGCTTTCTCTCCACCTCTTCCAGCGGGAGAGGTGGAACACCAAGCCGACCACCGCAGAATTATAAGACTTGATCGAACTGACGACGCACCGCAGCGATTTTTGACGCTTGCCAAATCTCGGGGACGGGCAGAGCATCTGCGTTTGCCGACCCAATCATGGGCCGAGCTCCACACCAAGGAGGCGGCGAATGGGACAAGACGTCAGAAGTCCCCGAGGTCCACGGTGCATCGCGCTGGTGGGCCCTTTCCAAAGCGGTAAAACCACACTTCTCGAAGCAATCCTGGCGCGAACGGGCGCGATCCCGCGCGCCGGCAGCGTCGATGCCGGAACGTCCGTCGGCGACGCCACCCCTGAGGCCCGTCATCACAAGATGACCGTCGGGCTGACTGCCGCCACCACGAGTTTCATGGGCGACAGCTACACCTTCCTGGATTGTCCAGGTTCCGTCGAGTTTGCCCACGACATGCGCGCCGCGCTGCCCGCGGTCGATGCGGCGATCGTGGTCTGCGAGGCCGACGAGAAGAAGCTGCCGCAGCTGCAGATCATCCTGCGCGAGCTGGAGGAGCTGAAGATCCCGCGTTTCCTGTTCCTCAACAAGATCGACCGCGCGAGCCAGCGCATCCGCGAGACGCTCGCGATGCTGCAGCCCGCTTCCCGCGTGCCGCTGGTGTTGCGCCAGATCCCGATCTGGAAGGACGATCTGATCGAGGGCTTCGTCGATCTCGCGCTGGAACGCGCCTTCGTCTATCGCGAGCACAAAGCCTCCGAGGTGGTCGCGCTCGAAGGCGGCAATCTCGATCGCGAGAAGGAAGCCCGCTTTTCCATGCTGGAGAAGCTCGCCGATCACGACGATGCGCTGATGGAGCAGCTGCTCGAGGACATCCAGCCGCCGCGCGATGCCGTGTTCGACGATCTCGCCCGCGAATTGCGCGAGGGACTGATCTGCCCGGTGCTGCTGGGCGCCGCGGCGCGCGAGAACGGCGTGCTGCGTTTGATGAAAGCGCTGCGTCACGAGGCGCCCGGCATCGCGGAGACGGCAAAACGCCTCGGCGTGCCCGAGAGCAAGGATGCGCTCGGTTATGTCTTCAAGACGCTGCACTCGCAGCATGGTGGAAAGCTGTCGCTGACGCGGTTGCTGGCCGGCCATCTCGAGGACGGTGCGACGCTGCAATCCGCCTCCGGCAGCTCTGGGCGCATCTCCGGCATCCTCGCCGTC
>NZ_JXDL01000001.1:3934940-3938179 GCF_001590795.1 Bradyrhizobium sp. AT1 | reverse complement strand
ACGACACCAAGCGTGCCGCGGCGGAGCCCGGCGACACCGTGGCGCTCGCCAAGCTCGATCCCGTCAAGACCGGCGACACGGTCTCGAGCGGCAAGACCCCGCCGGCCGCGCTGGCCGTCACGGAGCCGACGCCGCCGGTGCTTGCGATCTCGATCGCCGCCACCGACCGCAAGGACGATGTCAAGCTCGGCCAGGCGCTGGCCCGGCTGCACGAGGAGGATCCCTCGCTCGTCGTCGTGCAGAACGCCCAGACCCACGACACCGTCTTGTGGGGGCAGGGCGAGATGCACTTGCGCGTCGCTAGCGAGCGGCTCCGCGACCGCTTCGGTATCAAGCTCACCTCGCATCCGCCCGGGATCGGCTACCAGGAAACCATCCGCAAGCCGATCACCCAGCGTGGGCGCCACAAGAAGCAGTCCGGTGGACACGGCCAGTTCGGCGACGTCGTGCTCGACATCAAGCCGCTGCCGCGCGGCGACGGCTTCAAATTCACCGAGAAGGTGGTGGGCGGCGCCGTGCCGCGCAACTACATCGGCGCGGTGGAGGAAGGTGTCGTCGACGGACTGGCGCGCGGTCCGCTCGGCTTCCCCGTCACCGATGTGCAGGTGACGCTGACCGACGGCTCCTACCACAGCGTCGACAGCTCCGACCTCGCCTTCCGCACGGCGGCGCGGATCGGGCTCAACGAAGGCCTGCCGCAATGCCAGCCGGTGCTGCTGGAGCCGATCCACGTGGTCGAGATCGTCTGCCCGACCGATGCGACCGCGAAGATCAACGCGATCCTGTCGGCGCGGCGCGGCCAGATCCTCGGCTTCGACACCCGCGACGGCTGGAGCGGCTGGGACTGCGTCCGCGCCATGATGCCGGAAGCCGAGATCGGCGAACTCATCGTCGAGCTGCGCTCGGCCACGGCAGGGGCGGGCAGCTTCACCCGCACGTTCGATCACATGGCCGAAGTCACCGGCCGTGCCGCCGACCAGATCATCGCCGCGCATCAACACGCGGCGTGAGCTGTCGAGACGCAACTCTCTCCGCGCTCGCGGGGGGAGGCTGCGATGATCCCTGCAGCGCATCACACCCGACGATGCTTCGCATCGCCGGGCGGGATGTGCTGTGTCCGGGACACGAGAGCGGTGTTTCCACGCACAACTGCATCACGGACGCGGCCCTTGCGCTAACCGCGGAATGATGTATTTTACATCATTGTACACGTTCTAGATATCATTTATAAGAGTTGATACGTGAGGCCGAGGTGATTACGTCATTCCAGATGCGGGCAGCCCGCGCGCTGCTTGGCATTGACCAGAAAACCTTGGCGGAACTGGCAGGCGTGTCGTTGCCGACCATCCAGCGGATGGAGGCGAGCACTGGCAACGTTCGTGGCGTGGTCGAGACCCTGATGCGGGTGGTCGAGGCGTTCGAGCGGGCCGGCGTCGAGCTGATCGGCGAACAGGCGCGCAGCGAAGGCGGCGGACGTGGTGTTCGGCTGAAAGAGCCGGGGCCGCCACGCCGGGTGGGAGCGTGATCCCGCGATGATCATGCTCTGGAGCAGGTTGGACTAACGCACCGTCGCGCCGACGCACGCGGCCGCACGATGCATCGGAGCGTTGTGGGCAGCGGAGCACTTTGCTGAAATGAGCATCACGGGCGAACACGCAGGCAAGCTGCACGGGCTTCGTCAGCCGACCTTTACCGAACTCTATCTGCCAAAGCTCGTGACCGTATGGCGCGAGGGCTATGGGCTTGCGGATCTCCGCGCCGACGTCTTCGCAGGCCTGACGGTTGCGATCGTGGCGCTGCCGCTGTCGATGGCGATCGCGATCGCCTCGGGCGTGACGCCGGACCGCGGCCTTTACACGGCCGTCGTCGGCGGCTTCATCGCCTCGCTGCTCGGCGGCAGCCGGTTCCAGATCGGCGGACCTGCCGGCGCGTTCATCGTCCTGGTCGCTGCGACCGCCGACCGTCACGGCGTCGACGGCGTCATCCTCGCTACCCTGATGGCGGGACTTTTCCTGGTTGCTGCCGGCTTCCTGCGCATCGGCACATACATCAAGTTCATTCCGTATCCGGTGACGGTCGGCTTCACCGCCGGTATCGCCGTGATCATCTTCGCCAGCCAGCTCCGCGATCTCGGCGGGATCACGCTTGCGGGCAAAGAGCCCAGCGAGTTCGTTCCAAAGCTGGTCGCGCTCGCCGGCGGCCTCAACACCATCAATCCATCCGCCGTCGCGGTCGCCATCGTCAGCATCGCCATCATCGCGGCCCTGCGGATCTGGCGGCCGTCCTGGCCCGGCATCCTGATCGCGGTCGTGCTCGCCGCCGTCGCCTGTGCCGTGCTGTCGCTGCCGGTGGAAACCATCGGTTCGCGCTTCGGCGGCATTCCGCGCGAGCTGCCTTCGCCGGCCTTGCCCGCGTTCTCGCTTGCGAAGGCGACCGCCGTGCTGCCGGATGCGATCTCGTTCGCGCTGCTGGCCGCGATCGAATCGCTGTTGTCGGCGGTGGTGGCCGACGGCATGACCGGGCGCCGTCACCGCTCCAATTGCGAGCTGGTGGCGCAGGGCGCCGCCAATATCGGCTCGGCGCTGTTCGGCGGCATCTGCGTCACCGGCCTGATCGCGCGCACCGCGACCAACATCCGCGCCGGCGCGCGCGGCCCTCTGGCAGGCATGCTGCACTCCGTGTTCCTGCTGCTGTTCATGCTGATCGCGGCGCCGCTCGCAAGCTACATTCCGCTGGCCGCGCTCGCCTCGGTGCTGGTCGTGGTGGCGTGGACCATGGCGGAGAAGCACGAATTCGCCACGCTGCTGCGTTCGTCATGGGGGGATGCCGTCGTGTTGCTCGCGACGTTCCTGCTGACGATCTTCCGCGATCTGACAGAAGGCATCCTGGTCGGCTTCGCGCTCGGCGCGGTGCTGTTCATCCATCGCATGGCGGAGATGACGGGCATCGAGGAACGCTCGCCTCTGGTCGCAGGCGATCGTCCCGACGACGGTAACGGCGATCGCGTTCGCTACGATCCCGCGCTGGCGGTCGACCGCGACGTGCTGGTCTATCGCATAACCGGCGCGTTCTTCTTCGGTGCGGCTTCGGCGATCGGGAGCGTGCTCGACGAGGTCGCCGACAAGCGCAAGGCCTTCGTGGTCGATTTCGCCGCCGTGCCGTTCCTGGATTCGACGGCGGCCAACGTGCTGGGGCGGGTCGCCGCCAAGGCGCACCGCCAGGGCATAAGGCTGTTCATC
>NZ_JXDL01000001.1:3913616-3934918 GCF_001590795.1 Bradyrhizobium sp. AT1 | reverse complement strand
CCGACATCAAGGGCGGCGCGGTCGAGGAGGCTGCGGCGAGCTGACCGCCAGCCGTTCTCCTCCGGCCACCGCGGCGCACGCGCTTGACAGAGCGGGCGCGACGCGAAATGGATCGCCTCGGGACTATCACCCCGAGGGAAAGATGACCGCGTCCAAAGCTCCTGCAGCCTGTCTGATCGGATGGCCGGCCGCGCATTCGCGCTCGCCGCTGATCCATCACTACTGGCTGCGGACGCTCGGCATTGAAGGCGGCTACGTCATTGAGGCGGTGCCGCCCGAGGATCTCAGGGATTTCGTGCTGCGGCTGTCGCTGCGCGGCTTCGTCGGCGCCAACGTCACCATCCCGCACAAGGAAGGCGTGCTGGCGCTGTCGAGGCCCGATGTCCGCGCCAAGGCCGTGGGCGCGGCCAACACGCTGTGGTTTGCCGACGGCGAGCTGCGCTCGACCAACACCGACGTCGAAGGCTTCATCGGCAATCTCGACGCCAGCGCGCCCGGCTGGGACGCGGCCGAGGAGGCGCTGGTGCTGGGCGCCGGCGGTTCCTCGCGCGCGGTCGTGTTCGGGCTGCTCGAACGCGGCATCACGCGCGTGCATCTTGCCAATCGCACCATCGCGCGGGCCGAGACCCTTGCAAGCCAGTTCGGACCGAACGTGCATCCCGTGACATGGGACGCGATGGGGGACTTGCTCCCGCGCGCAAAACTTCTCGTGAACACGACCTCGCTCGGCATGCACGGCCAGCCGTCACTCGATGTGGATGTCGCGCGCCTGCCGCCGGCGGCGGTGGTTGCCGACCTCGTTTATGTTCCGCTGGTGACGCCGCTGCTCGCCGCCGCGACGGCGCGGGGCCTGAAGACCGCAGATGGACTCGGCATGCTCCTGCACCAGGCGGTGCGCGGCTTCGAACTGTGGTTCGGCCGGCGGCCGCAGGTCACGGCCGAGCTGCGCGCTTTGGTCGAGGCCGATCTCACAAAGACTTGAGCGGGGCGCGGCGAATAGCACACCATCTCCGGAGTTCTACCGTCGTGGGACAATCGGAGACCGTTATGGCTATTCAACGTGCAACTTTCACACGTCCACTGATCGCCGTCGCGATGGTGGCCGTCTCGACTTACGGCGCCTTCGCCCAGAGGGCGCCGGTGCCCACGCGGGTGCGCGGCACCATCGAAGCCGTCAACGGCGACACCATGCAGGTCAAGTCGCGCAGCGGCGAGGACGTCAAGCTGCGCATCGCACCTGACGTCAACGTGTCAGGCATTACCAAAATTTCACTCGCCGACATCAAGCCGGGTTCGTTCATCGGTGCGACCACCGTGCCGGGACCGGACGGCGGCCAGAACGCCGTCGAGGTTCACGTCTTTCCGGAGAGCATGCGCGGCACCGGCGAGGGCTCTCGGCCCTGGGACCTCAAGCCGAATTCGAGCATGACCAATGCGACGGTGGCGGAAAGCGTCGTCGGCAATGACGGCCATACGCTGCTCGTCAAGTACAAGGACGGCGAGAAGAAAGTCTTCGTCGCCGACAACACGCCCGTGGTGACCTTCGTGCCGAGCGACAAATCCGAGTTGAAGCCGGGCGCCAAAGTCATCGCCTTCATGAAGCAATTGCCGGACGGCTCGTTCGAGACCAACCGCGTCAGCGTCGGCCGCGACGGCATGACGCCGCCGATGTGAGGCGACAGCAATCGTAGGGTCGGCAAAGGCGCACTTCTGCCGTGCCCACGTCTCTTCTGGCTCCGCGAAAGGTGGTGGGCACGCTTCCGCCTTCGCTCTACGGCGGACAGGTCGCTTTGCTCACCCTACGGCACCTCACATCGCAATGATATGATCGTCGATCTCGTCGATCCGGTTGACGCCGCACAGGCCCATGGTGGTGAGCAATTCCTTCTGGATGATGTCGATCGCCTTGGCGACGCCGGCCTGGCCGCCGGCCCCTAGGCCATAGGCATAGGCGCGGCCGAGCATGCAGGATTTTGCGCCGAGCGCGAGCGCGCGCATCACGTCCTGGCCGGAGCGGATGCCGCCGTCGAACATGATCTCCATCTTCTCGCCGACCGCATCCGCGATCTCCGGCAGCACTTCGATCGAGGACGGCGCGCCGTCGAGCTGGCGGCCGCCATGGTTCGACACCACGAGCGCCTGCGCGCCGGTCTTGGCGGCTTCCTCGGCGTCCTCGACGTCGAGGATGCCCTTGATGATGAGCTTGCCCGGCCAGATGCTACGGACCCACTCGACGTCCTTCCAGCTCAGCGAGGTGTCGAACTGCGACGCCGTCCATTCGGCAAGGCGGTTGAGATCCTCGGTGTTCTTCACGTGACCGGCGATGTTGCCGAAGGTGCGGCGCTTGCCTTGCAGCACGCCGGAGACCCAGGCGGGCTTGCTGGCGAAATCCAGCAGCTTCGACAGCGACCATTCCGGCGGCACCGTCATGCCGTTCTTGATGTCGGCGTGGCGCTGGCCGATCACCTGCAGGTCCACGGTCAGCACCAGCGCGCTGCACTTGGCCACGATCGCGCGCTGGATCAATTCCTTGATGAAGCCGCGGTCCTTCATGACATAGAGCTGGAACCAGAAAGGCTTCTCGACATTGGCGGCGATGTCCTCGATCGAGCAGATCGACATGGTCGATTGCGTGAACGGGATGCCGGCGGCCTGAGCGGCGCGGCAGGCGTGGATCTCGCCGTCGCCATGCTGCATGCCGAGCAGGCCGACCGGCGCGAGCATCAGCGGCATGGTCGAGGGCTCGCCGAGAATCGTGGTCGAGGTGTCGCGCTTGGAGACGTCGACCAGGATGCGCTGGCGGAACTTGATCGCCTGCATGTCCTCGCGGTTGGCGCGCAGCGTTTCCTCGGCATAGGAGCCGCGGTCGCAATAGTCGAAGAACGCCTTCGGCACGCGGCGCTTATGCAGGGCGCGAAGATCGTCGATACAGGTAATATGCTTCATGCTCGTTTCCCCGGCCCGTCTTGTACTCAAGAGTCTTGCATCGGAAGATTTCGAGGTCATCTAGCATGGTTGGATGCACAGCCAAATCGTTTGCAGAACGTTTTGCAGGAGAGTGCCATGACCAGGCCGCACGCTGGACCTTCCGCGGAAGAGATCAAGGAGAAGCGTGATCTCGAGGAGGCGCTGGAAGAGGGGCTGGAGGAGACCTTTCCCGGCTCCGATCCCGTCAACGTCACCCAGCCGGCTCCGAGCCGCCCCGACGGCCATGTGAAGCGCTCGGACTGAGGCCGGGTTCCGCCATCTTTTGCGACTCGCACGGGAAGCGTAATATTAACAATACGTTACCGCGCCCGCGCTCGCCCTGGTTCCGTAATGATTCATCATATTTTTTGAAGCCAAGTTAGCCGCGATGGCTTTATAAGACCTCAGCAAATCAGGGATGCGGGGCCGGTTTCGGCACCCCGTGGTTGTAGTGGGGAATCCCTGGTTGTTGCTTGGGGGACGATATGAGCCGCAAATATTTCGGGACCGACGGGATTCGGGGCCGCGCCAACGGACTGATCACGCCGGAGCTCGCGCTCAAGGTCGGCCAGGCCGCGGGCCTTGCGTTCCAGCGCGGTGATCACCGCCACCGGGTGGTGATCGGCAAGGACACCCGCCTGTCCGGCTACATGATCGAATACGCGATGGTCGCGGGCTTCACCTCGGTCGGCATGGACGTGCTGCTGGTCGGCCCGATGCCGACGCCGGCGGTGGCGATGCTGACCAAGTCGATGCGTGCCGATCTCGGCGTGATGATCTCGGCCTCGCACAATCTGTTCGAGGACAACGGCATCAAGCTGTTCGGCCCGCAGGGCTTCAAGCTCTCCGACGACGTCGAGCGGCAGATCGAGCAGCTGCTCGACGAGCCCATCGACAAGCGGCTCGCCCAGAGCGCGAGCCTGGGCCGCGCCCGCCGCATCGACGGCGTGCATGACCGCTACATCGAATTCGCCAAGCGCACGCTGCCGCGCGATCTCTCGCTCGACGGTCTGCGCGTCGTGATCGATTGCGCCAACGGCGCCGCCTACAAGGTGGTGCCGGAAGCGCTGTGGGAGCTGGGCGCCGATGTGGTGCCGATCGGCGTCGAGCCTGATGGCTTCAACATCAACAAGGATTGCGGCTCGACCTCGCCGGAAGCCTTGTCGAAGAAGGTGCGCGAGATGCGCGCCGACATCGGCATTGCACTCGACGGCGATGCCGACCGCGTCATCCTGGTCGACGAGCGCGGCCATGTCGTCGACGGCGACCAGCTGCTCGCGGTGATCGCGCAGAGCTGGAAGGAAGACGGCCGGCTGTCGCGTCCCGGCATCGTCGCCACCGTGATGTCCAATCTCGGCCTCGAGCGCTTCCTGAAAGGGCAGGGGCTCGATCTCGTCCGCACGCCGGTCGGCGACCGCTACGTGCTCGAGCAGATGCTGAACGGCGGCTACAATCTCGGCGGCGAGCAGTCCGGTCACATCATCCTGTCCGATTACGCCACGACGGGCGACGGCTTCGTCGCCGCATTGCAGGTGCTGGCGGTGGTGCAGAAGCTGCGCCGGCCCGTGTCGGAAGTCTGCCACCGCTTCGATCCGCTGCCGCAGATCCTCAAGAACGTCCGCCACAAGGGCGGCAAGCCGCTCGACAATTCCGACGTCAAGTCGGCGATCTCCGACGGTGAGCAGCGTCTCAACGGTCACGGCCGCCTCCTGATCCGCTCCTCCGGCACCGAGCCGGTGATCCGCGTCATGGGCGAAGGCGAAGACCGCATCCTGGTCGAGGACGTCGTCGACACCATCGTCTCGGCGCTGGGCCAGGCGGCGGCTTGATCTCTTCCTTCTCCCCTTGTGGGAGAAGGTGGCGCGAAGCGCCGGATGAGGGGTTGTCTCCGCGTGCACAACTCGCAAGTGGACTCGCGGAGAGAGACCCCTCACCCGTCTCGCCGCTGACGCGGCGAGCCACCCTCTCCCACAAGGGGAGAGGGAAAGGCACCCGCGCATCCCAGCCATTTGCGATTTGCGCTGGCTCCTCCGCACGTTGCATCGTACCTACGAGGTCGCGGCAATCTGCCGCGCCAGGACCGTTGCATTGAACAAGCCTGTCGTCGTCTCCGAGGAAACGCTGACCGAGCCCGTCGTCGTCGACGACGTGGCGCCTGTTGCTGCGAAGGCCGCCGGGCCTGCCTATGTCGTGCTCGCCGGCATCAGCGTCTCGCACTTCCTCAACGACACCATGCAGTCGCTGATCGCCTCGGTGTATCCGATCCTGAAGGACGCCTACGCGCTCGACTTCGCGCAGATCGGCATGATCACGCTGGCCTTTCAGTTCACGGCCTCGCTGCTGCAGCCGGTGGTCGGGCACTACACCGACAAGAAGGCGCAGCCTTACTCGCTGGCGATCGGCATGGCCTCGACCTTCTTCGGCCTGTTGCTGCTCAGCGCCGCGCAGCAATATCTTGTCATTCTCGTCGCTGCCGCGCTGGTCGGTCTCGGCTCGGCGGTGTTTCACCCGGAGTCCGCGCGCATCGCGCGGCTCGCCTCCGGCGGCCGCTACGGTTTTGCGCAATCGGTGTTTCAGCTCGGCGGCAGCTTCGGCACCTCGATGGGGCCGGTGCTGGCGGCGCTGATCGTGGTGCCGTTCGGGCAGGGCAGCATCGCCTGGTTCTCCTCGATCGCGTTCCTCGCCATTCTCATCCTCTGGCGCATCGGCCGCTGGTACGCGCCGCAGATCAAGGCCAGGAAGGCGGCCGCGGTTCAGGCCCATCCCGACGCGCCGAGCTCGCGCCGCGTCGCCCTCGCGCTGCTCGTGCTGGTCGCGTTGCTGTTCTCGAAGCAGCTCTACGTCTCGAGCCTGTCGAGCTACTACATCTTCTACCTGATCGATCGTTTCGGCGTGTCGACGCAGGCCGCGCAGATCTATCTCTTCATCTTCCTCGCAGCGAACGCGGTCGGCGCGTTTCTGGGCGGTCCCCTGGGCGATCGCTTCGGTCGCAAGATCGTGATCTGGATTTCGATCCTCGGCGCACTGCCGTTCACGCTGGCGCTGCCCTATGCCGGGCTCTATGCGAGCGCCGTGCTGAGCGTCGTCATCGGCCTTATCATCTCCTCGACGACGTCGTCCATCATCGTGTTCGCGCAGGAGCTGGTGCCGCACAGATTCGGCATGATCTCCGGTGTGTTCTTCGGCGTCGCTTTCGGGATCGGGGGCCTCGGAGCCGCCGTGCTCGGCAAGCTCGCCGATCACACCTCGATCGAGTTCGTCTATCAGGTCTGCGCCTATCTGCCGGCGATCGGCCTGCTCACGGTGTTCCTGCCGAAGCTGCCGCGGCACACAAGTTAACAAATCTTGCTTCGCCGCATTGCGGCTTCACACATCGTTAGCAATTGCGCGCGCGACCGCCGCATTCTTCGCCGCATTGCGGCTTCACACATCGTTAGCAATTGCGCGCGCGACCGCCGCATTTTTGCAACGCTCCAGCCGCATCCGCGTGTGGGGTGAGAAAAAATCAACCTTAAAAATTAGGGTTAAGTGGCGCTTAAACATTTGCTGGCATCGTCCGCTTCGTGAGTTTCCAGAACGTGAGGCGCCCGTATTGAGCCTCACCGGCCATAAGGACGAAGCCAATGCGTAGCGTTAAGTCTCTCCTTGCCGCGGGTGCGGCAACCCTGATCTCGTCGATGGCGTTCGCCGCCGATATGCCGATCGCGGCGCCCCCTCCCATGTACGCGCCGCCGGCTCCGCCCGCCGACTTTGGCGGCTGGTATCTCCGCGGCGATATCGGCATGACCAACCAGAGCGCCAAGCGCATTGAGAGCGCCCTCCCGGCCGGCTTCTCCAAGACGACCGAAGGCCTCGGCTTCGACTCGGCCGGGCTGTTCGATCTCGGCGTCGGCTATCGCTTCAACAACTGGTTCCGCGCCGACGTGATCGGCCAGTACCGTGGCAAATCCAATCTGCACGGCAGCGACAACGTCGTCGGCCCCGGCTTTGTCGGCGTCAACAATTACAGCGGCAGCAAGTCCGAGTGGGTCGTCATGGCCAACGCCTATGTCGATCTCGGCACCTGGTGGTGCATCACCCCGTTCATCGGCGCCGGTGTCGGCGGCTCCTACAACAAGATCAGCGGCTTCCGCGACGACGGCGTGTCGTACAACCCGCTGCTCAACAACAGCGTCGCCTACTTCGCCGACAACGGAAAGTGGAACCTTGCCTGGGCCGCTCACGCCGGTCTCGCCTACAAGGTCAATCCCGGGTTCACCGTCGAACTCGCCTACAGCTACATGAACCTCGGCGACGGCGCGCCCGGCAACTACCGTTTGTTCGACAACAGCGCCTCGGGCCCCACCTCGATCAAGGTCAAGGAGATCACCTCGCACGACATCAAGCTCGGCGTGCGCTGGGATCTCAACAGCCCTCCGGCCTACATGCCGCCGCCGCCGCTGGTCACCAAGGGCTGATAAGCCAACTCATCGGTTAGGACTTCTTAACGGCGCGGGTTCATCCCGCGCCGTTTTGCTTTGCGTATTTTTCATCGCTTCGCAGCGACGAAAGTGTCTGGCGCAACCATTGGTTAAGGTTAACGAGCCATGATCACCAGCGAAAGTTCGAGTTCGATGGAGCGTTGCGATGCGTGGGCTTTTGTTGGCGGCAGCGATGTTGGGGACGGTGTCTGCCGCGCACGCGGCCGACATGCCTGACCTGCCGATCCTGCGCGGCGGCTTCACCGACGGTCTGTCGAAGACGAGCCATAATTGGGATGGCTTCTATGTCGGCGGTCATGGCGGCTACACGGCCGACGCAACCGATTTCAGCCAGAGCGTGGTCGGCCTGACCAACTATATCTTCCGCGACAGCGTGCTGCAGCAGCCGACCGCGAACTGGTCATTGCTGAACAGGACCAACACCCAAAGCACAAATTTCGGCGGCTTCATCGGCCGCAACTGGCAATGGTACGACGCCATTCTCAGCCTCGAAGGTAGCTACAGCTACTTCAACAACCTCTCGACGTTCACCTCGGGCAGCAACTCGCTCACGATCGTCAACCCGTCCGGTGAGACCCGACCCGCGAACGTCACCAACAATTATGACGTGACGCTGACCGGCACCGCCACGGCGAAGATCAAGGACATGATCACGCTGCGGGGCCGGGTGGGTTGGGACGGCGGCGACTTCATGCCGTATGCCTTCATGGGCGCTGCAGTCGGTCGAATGGACGTGTCCCGCTCGGTGACGAGCATCGTGGATTTGCGTCAGGATGTGACGAATACCGTCATCGTCGGCGGCGTCACGTTGACGACGACCACGTTCGGAGCGCCGCAACCCATTCCGGCTCAGTCGCAGACGCAGACTCAGCGTCGGACGAACGCGTTCGCGGTGGGCTGGACTGCCGGTCTCGGCCTCGAATACTGCATCTGGGACGGCCTGTTCGCGCGCGTGGAATACGAGTATGTGAGATTCTCGCCTGTGATGAACACCGTGGTGACGCTGAACAATGCGCGCCTCGGGGTCGGCTACAAGTTCTGACGCGGCTTCGCCGCGTCGCAGTTGACAGCTCCTCTCCATCCTGATGCTCTGTCGCTCCAAAGCGGGGCGGCAGGGATGAAGATCTACGGCGACAGCAATTCCGGAAACTGTCTGAAGGTGAAGTGGGTCTGCGATCATCTCGCATTGCCCTACCAGTGGATCGAGGTCGACACGCGCAAGGGCGAGACGCGCACGCCGCAATTCCTCGCGATGAACGGCGCCGGCCAGGTGCCCGCCGTAGCCTTCGACGACGGCCGCACGCTGGCGCAGTCCAATGCCATCATCCGCTATCTCGCCCGCGACAGCGCGCTCGTTCCGCGCGACGCCTTTGCCGCGGCCAAGATGGACGAATGGCTGTTCTGGGAGCAGTACAGCCACGAGCCCTATATCGCGGTGTGCCGCTTCGTCATCGTCTATCTCGGCAAGGACGCCTCCGAGCTCGACCCCGAGAAGGTCAAGCGTGGCTATGCGGCGCTCGACCGCATGGAGCAGCATCTGGCCCGCAGCCGCTTCTTCGCCGGCGAGGAGGTTTCGCTCGCCGATGTCTCGCTGCTCGCCTACACCCGCGTGGCGCATGAGGGCGGCTTCGATCTCGGCCGCTATGCTTCCATCCGCCGCTGGATCGGCGAAGTCGAAGCATTTCTCGGCCTTCCACCAGCGCGCTGAGTTGGAGTTCTCGACATGAGCGCCGAATCCGTTTCCATTCGCCGCGCGCGCCGCGACGACGTTCCCGCGATCGTGACGATGCTCGCCGACGATCATCTCGGCCGCGCCCGCGAGCGCGTCGAGGATCCACTTCCGGCGGTCTATTATGAGGCGTTCGAACGGGTCGAGCGCGATCCGAATCTGACGCTCGTGGTGGCCGAGATCGAGGGCAGGGTGGTCGGTTGCCTGCAGCTCGCCGTTCTCTCGGGCATCAGCTCGCAAGGCGGCATTCGCGGATTGCTCGAAGACGTGCGCGTTGCCACCGATTGCCGCAGCCGCGGCATCGGCGAGCAATTGGTGCAATGGGCGGTAACGGAAGCGAAAGCGCGCGGTTGCAATCTGGTCGAGCTACTGACGCATGCGAGCAGAGTTGACGCACAGCGCTTCTACAAGCGGCTCGGATTCACAGGCAGTCACGTCGGTATGACTGTCCGCTTTTGAGCCAGCGCGGCCCACGCGTTGCTTGATCAGCGGAATCGGATCGCGCGTTCGTTCATCTTAAGGCCTGATAAACTAACCGTTCTTCGTTCACGTTCCCGCAGGAACGAACGGTGCTAGGCAGCGTCAGAAACCGGGCTCGGTCGGTTCGGGGATTTCGATGACAAGCTATTCCATGATCAAGGTCGGCAACGATTATGTCGTGCAGGCCAACGACAAATGCATTTTGAAAGTCGGCAGCCGTCGCCGGGCCGCACAATTGATCAGCGATGCCACGGACTTGCTGAACGCGCTTGCCGTCGTCGAATCCCCTGATCTCGCACCCGAGCCGCCATCACTCGCGCGTGAGGCCCCGGAACTTCCTTGACTGAACTACCCGATTCCCGTATCAGCCGCGGCGGGACACCTCCCCCCAACGGGAGGCTGACTATCTGGAAGGGTAGATATCATGACTGTAGCGAAGCCCGCTTCGCGGCCAAACGTGCCGCATTTCTCCTCCGGCCCCTGCGCCAAGCGCCCCGGCTGGAACGCCCAAAATCTCAAGGACGCAGCACTCGGCCGCTCGCATCGCGCGAAGGTCGGCAAGACCAAGCTCAAGCTCGCGATCGATCTGACGCGCGAAGTGCTCGAAGTGCCCGCCGATTATCGCATCGGCATCGTGCCGGCCTCCGATACCGGCGCGGTCGAGATGGCACTGTGGTCGCTGCTCGGTGCGCGGCCGGTCACCACGCTCGCCTGGGAATCCTTCGGCGAGGGCTGGGTCAGCGACATCGTCAAGGAATTGAAGCTCAAGGACGTCACCAAGCTGAACGCAGCCTATGGTGAAATCCCCGATCTCTCCAAGGTCGATCCGAAGTCCGACGTCGTCTTCACCTGGAACGGCACCACCTCAGGCGTGCGCGTGCCGAACGCCGATTGGATCAGCGCGACCCGCGAAGGCCTGACCATCTGCGACGCGACGTCTGCCGCCTTCGCGCAAGCTCTCGACTGGGCCAAGCTCGATGTCGTCACCTTCTCCTGGCAGAAGGCGCTCGGCGGCGAAGCCGCCCACGGCATGCTGATCCTGTCGCCGCGTGCGGTGGAACGGCTCGAGACCTACAAGCCGGCCTGGCCGCTGCCGAAAATCTTCCGCATGACCAAGGGCGGCAAGATCAACGAGGGCATCTTCGTCGGCGAGACCATCAACACGCCGTCGATGCTCTGCGTCGAGGACTATCTCGATGCGCTGAACTGGGCCAAGTCGATCGGCGGCCTCAAGGCGCTGATCGCGCGTGCCGACGCCAACACCAAGGTGCTGGCCGACTGGAAGGCGAGGACGCCGTGGATCGACTTCCTGGCCAAGGACGCGGCGATCCGCTCCAACACCTCGGTGTGCCTCAAGTTCACCGATCCCGCGATCACCTCGCTGTCCGAGGATGCGCAGGCCGACTTCTCCAAGAAGCTGGTTGCGCTGATCGAGAAGGAAGGCGCCGGTTACGACTTCGCCTATTACCGCGATGCCCCGGCGGGCCTGCGTATCTGGTGCGGCGCCACGGTCGAAGCCAAGGACGTCGAGCTGCTGACGCAGTGGATCGACTGGGCCTTCGCCGAGACCAAGGCCGCGCTCGCCAAGGCGGCGTAGTAGTTCGTTCAACTCATTCTCGTCATGGCCGGGCTTGACCCGGCCATCCATCCATCATGAAAGATGGACCCGCGGGTCAAGCCCGCGGGTGACGAGCTGAACACATCTCATCAGCGGATAGCTCAGATGACCAAACCCAAAGTTCTCATTTCCGACGCGCTCTCTCCGGCCGCCGTGCAGATCTTCAAAGACCGCGGCGTCGAGGTCGACTTCCAGCCCAACCTCGGCAAGGACAAGGACAAGCTCGCCGAGATCATCGGCAATTACGACGGCCTTGCGATCCGCTCCGCGACCAAGGCGACCGCCAAGATCCTGGAGAAGGCGACCAACCTCAAGGTGATCGGCCGCGCCGGCATCGGCGTCGACAATGTCGAGATCCCCGCCGCCACGGCCAAGGGCATCATCGTGATGAACACGCCGTTCGGCAATTCGATCACGACCGCCGAGCATGCCATCACCCTGATGCTGGCGCTCGCCCGCGAAATCCCGCAGGCCGACGCCTCGACCCAGGCCGGCAAGTGGGAGAAGAACCGCTTCATGGGCGTCGAGATCACCGGCAAGGTGCTCGGCGTGGTCGGCTGCGGCAATATCGGCTCGATCGTGGCCGACCGCGCGCTCGGCCTGCGCATGAAGGTGATCGCGTTCGATCCGTTCCTGTCGCCGGAGCGCGCCAAGGACATCGGCGTCGAGAAGGTCGAGCTCGACGATCTGCTCAAGCGCGCCGACTTCATCACACTGCACACGCCGCTGACCGAGAAGACCAAGAACATCATCGACGCGGCCGCGATCGCCAAGATGAAGAAGGGCGTGCGCCTGATCAACTGCGCCCGCGGCGGTCTGGTCGACGAGCAGGCCGTGGTCGACGCGCTCAATTCCAAGCACATCGCCGGCGCCGCCTTCGACGTCTTCGTCGAGGAGCCCGCGAACAAGAACGTGCTGTTCGGCCATCCCAACGTGATCTGCACGCCGCATCTCGGCGCCTCCACCACCGAAGCGCAGGAGAACGTCGCGCTGCAGGTCGCCGAGCAGATGTCGGATTATCTGCTCACCGGCGCGATCTCGAACGCGGTCAACTTCCCCTCGATCACGGCCGAAGAAGCGCCGAAGCTGAAGCCGTTCATCTCGCTCGCCGAGAAGCTCGGCTCGTTCGCCGGCCAGCTCACCGAGAGCGGCATCCTCAAGGTCGAGATCACCTATGAGGGCCACGTCGCCGAGATGAAGATCAAGGCGATCACCTCCGCCGTGCTGTCGGGCCTGCTGCGGCCGATGCTGGGCGAGGTCAACGTCGTCTCCGCACCCGTCGTCGCCAAGGAGCGCGGCATGGTGGTGGACGAGATCGTCCGCGCCGCCCAGAGCGATTATGAAAGCCTGATCACCGTCACCGTCACCACCGAGCGGCAGGAGCGGTCGGTCTCGGGCACCGTCTATGCCGACGGCAAGCCGCGCCTCGTCGACATCAAGGGCATCCGGGTCGACGCCGAGTTCGGCAAGTCGATGATCTACATCACCAACGAGGACAAGCCGGGCTTCATCGGCAGGTTCGCGAGCCTGCTCGGCGATGCCAAGCTCAACATCGCCACCTTCCATCTCGGCCGCGTCGCGCCCGGCAGCGATGCCATCGCCCTCGTCGAGGTCGACGGCGCGGTGCCGGCGGACCTGCTCGCCAAGGTGCAGGCGCTACCGCAGGTCAAGCAGGCCAAGGCGCTGACGTTCTAAGTCACGCTTCCACCGTCGTCATGGCCGGGCTTGACCCGGCCATCCACGCCTTCCCAACGCATGACCAAGAACGTGGATGCCCGGGACAAGCCCGGCCATGACGTATGGATAGAGTGACGCTCGCATTGATATTCCGACCCGCGGAACAACGCCGTCTCCTTCGCCGGAGGCGGCGTTTTTCTTTCCCGTGCTCGTCAAACTTTGTGTACCAATGGCGTCAGGACGCTCCGTTCAAAATCGTTCGACAAGGGAGAAACACATGCGTGAAGCCGTCATCGTTTCCTATGCGCGCACGGGCCTCGCAAAATCCGGCCGCGGCGGGTTCAACATCACGCCGCCGATGTCGCTCGCGGCACACGCCATTCATCACGCGGTCGACCGCGCCGGCGTCGAGAAGGATTATGTCGAGGACTGCTATCTCGGCAATTGCGCCCATGGGGCGCCGAACATCGGCCGCCAGGCCGCGCTGCTCGCCGGCCTGCCGAAGACCACCGCCGGCGTCTCGGTGAACCGTTTCTGCTCCTCGGGGCTGCAGACCATCGCGATGGCCGCCAACTCGATCCGTTCCGACGGCGCCGACTGCATCGTCGCCGGCGGCGTCGAGAGCATCTCGATGCCGGGCGGCGGCACGCCGAAGGAATCGATCGATCCCGAATTGCTCAAGGTCGCCCCCGATATCTTCATGGCGATGATCGACACCGCCGACATCGTCGCCGAGCGCTACAAGCTCAGCCGCGAATATCAGGACGAGTTCTCGCTGGAATCGCAGCGCCGCATGGCGGCGTCGCAGCAGGCGGGCAAGTACAAGGACGAGATCGTCCCGATGAAGACCAAGATGAAGGTCGTCGACAAGGCGACCAAGGCGGAGTCGATCGTCGATTACGTCGTCGACCGCGACGAATGCAATCGCCCCGAGACCACGCTGGAAGGATTGGCAAAACTCGAGCCGGTGAAGGGCCCCGGCAAGTTCGTCACCGCCGGCAATGCCAGCCAGCTCTCGGACGGCGCCGCCGCCGTGGTGCTGATGGAAGCCAAGGACGCCGAGAAGCGCGGCCTCAAGCCGCTCGGCCGTTTCGTCGCCTGGGCCACCGCCGGCTGCGAGCCCGACGAGATGGGCATCGGCCCGGTGTTCGCGATTCCGAAGCTGCTCAAGCGCACCGGCCTCAAGGTCGACGACATCGATCTGTGGGAGCTCAATGAAGCCTTCGCCAGCCAGTGCCTGTATTGCCGCGACCAGCTCGGCATCGATCCCGCCAAGTACAACGTCAACGGCGGCTCGATCGCGATCGGCCATCCCTTCGGCATGACCGGCGCCCGTCTCACCGGCCATCTGCTGCAGGAAGGCGCGCGCCGCAAGGCCAAATGGGGCGTGGTGACGATGTGCATCGGCGGCGGCCAGGGCGGCGCCGGCCTGTTCGAAATCTATAGCTGACCGAGGCTGCAGGATTTGAAAAGGCACGGCGCCGCAAGCGCCGTGCCTTTTTGTTTGGGGATCAGGCTTGGTTGTTTGGCGATCAGGCCTGGCTCGCCATGGCGGCGGCTTCCGCTGCTGCCCGCTGCATGCTGTTCGACATCTCGTTCGTCACCGTGCTCTGCTCCTCGACGGCGGCGGCCGTGGATGTCACGTATTCGCTGACATTGTAGATCGCCTGCTTGATCGAGCCGAGCGCGCTAACGACGTCGCCGGAGATGCTGTTGAGGCTGCCGATCTCCTGCCCGATCTTGTCGGTGGCCTGCTTGGCCTGGTTGGCGAGGCTCTTGACCTCGGAGGCCACCACGGCAAAGCCGCGGCCGGCTTCGCCGGCGCGAGCGGATTCGATGGTGGCGTTCAGCGCGAGCAGGTTGATCTGGCCGGTGATGTTGTTGATCAGCTCGACAATGCCGCTCATCGCATGCGCGGCCTCGGTGAGGCGCTGGGCCTGCGCGTCGGCGGTCGAGACCTGTTCGACCGCGCCCATCGCGGTCTCGCGGGATTTGGTCATTGCCTCGGAGATCTCCCGCACCGAGGCGTTGAGCTCTTCCGAACCTGCGGCAACCGACTCCATCATGCCGCGGACCCGTTCGTTGCCCAGGCGGACCAGCACCTGCCGCGTGACGTCGGTCGCATATTTCACGACCTTGAACGGCTTGCCGTTGAGATCGAGGATCGGGTTGTAGGAGGCCTGGATGTAGACCTCCTTGCCGCCCTTGCCGATGCGCTTGTATTCGGCCGCTTGGTACTGACCGCGGTTGAGCGCGTCCCAGAACTCGCGATAGGCCGTGCCGTCGCGCTCGCTGGGTTCGACGAACATGCTGTGATGATGGCCCTTGATCTCGGCGAGAGAATAGCCGAGCGCACCGAGGAAATTGGCGTTGGCGGTGATGATGGTGCCGTCCATGTTGAATTCAATCACCGCCTGGGACTTGCCGATCGCCTCGATCTGCCCGGCGAGGTCGGCATTTCTGACCTTGCTCGCGGTGACGTCGGTCGCGAATTTGACCACGCCGATGGGCTTGCCGGTGTCGTCCATCACGGGATTGTAGGAGGCGAGGATCCAGACCTCCCTGCCGCCCTTGCCGATGCGCTTGAATTCGCCGGCCTGGTACTCGCCGCGGCGGAGCGCGGCCCAGAACTCGCGATAGTCCACGCTGTCGCGATCGGCCTGCGGCATGAACATGCTGTGGTGCTTGCCCTCGATCTCGGCGAGACTATAGCCAAGCGCGTTCAGGAAATTCTCGTTGGCATTCACGATCGTGCCGTCGAGTTTGAATTCGATCATGGCCTGCGCGCGGTCGATGGCGGCGAGCTTCGATGCGTCGGCCATGCCGCGCAGCTTCTTCGCGGTGATCTCGGTCGCGATCTTGATGACCTTGACCGGGTTGCCGTCGCTGCCGATCACCGGATTGTAGGACGCCTCGATCCAGATCTCGTGACCACCCTTGGCGATGCGCATGAACTCGCCGGCCTGAAACTCTCCACGCTTCAGTGCGGCCCAGAAATCCCTGTATTCTGCGCCGCCATGCTGGTCGGCCGTCACGAACATGGAATGATTCCTGCCGCGAATCTCCTCGATCGCATAACCGAGCGTGTCGAGGAAGTTCTGGTTGGCCGTAATGATCGTTCCGTCCATCGCGAATTCGATCACCGCTTGCGAGCGGCCGATCGCGTCGATCTGTGCCTTCACGTCATCACGATTTCTGCGGCCAAACATGTCGCCTACCTCTTGTCCTGTTGATTGCAGAGCTGCCTGGATGCGAGCGGCTGCAAGCATTGGCAGCGCCGTCGAAGCTGGCGGGAGAGGTATCTAAATCAAATTATCAGTTTGTTTGTCCGATCGAACACACTGCAGCTGCTTTCCGTCGCGGCGATTAACCTGACAGCGACGGCTGAAGCCGCGCACCGGTGCCGAGGTGTTGTGCCCGGGGCGATTCTTGAAGGTGGCGCTAAAATCGCTATCGGAACTCTGCAAATCCGCGGTCGCAAAAGTGCCGCCGCCGCGGCCGGATCCGTATTCATGCGGGGGCGTTTTCTTAGAAAGGCCCGGCTCGTGCGGCGCCTCGAGCGGGAGAGAATGTGCCGTGACAGGCGCCGCGTCTCCGTCGTGGCGCCCGCTTGTGCACCTCACCGTGCACATCGACGTGTATTTCTATGAGACGCACGTATTAATACGTATCGTGGAATTAACGGAAGCTTTGACGCATTAGCGCTTCATAAACCGCATCGGCCATCTCCATCCCGGGCATCCTGATGCGGCTCCTCTCCCTTCGTCTCACTCACAAGATCACGGCCATCGGCGTGATCGGCGTCGTCGGCGTCGTCCTGATCGGCGGCATTCACCTCTATGGCGAGCGCGCGATGGCCGTCTATCGCGACGCCGCCGAGAACGCGCGCACGATCCAGGAGCTGAACAGCAGGATCGCGATCGAGCTGCTCGAAGCCCGTCGCGCCGAGAAGGATTTTCTGCTGCGCAATGACGCTGCCAAGGCGCAGCGGCAGGTCGAGATCGGCAAGGAGGTCGCCGGCGACATCGGGAAGCTGCGCGGCCGGATCGCCGCGCTCGGCAAGCCGGAGCTGGCGCGCCAGATCGACGCGATGACTGCTTCGCTCGGGGATTACCAGGCGCATTTCACCGCCGTGGTCGACACCAAGCAGAAGCTGGGCCTCGACGAGACGTCCGGCCTGGAGGGCCGCCTGCGCGGTTCCGTGCACGGCATCGAAGCCAGGGTCGACCAGCTGCAGAATGCGCAGCTGCGCATCGCCATGCTGATGATGCGCCGTCACGAGAAGGATTTCATGCTGCGCCGTGACGCCCGCTATGGCGAGGAGATGAAGAAGCGCGCGGGCGAATTCCTGTCGGGGGTCGATGCTGCCGATATGTCCGATGCCGCGAAATCGGAGCTGCGCGCGAAGCTTGCCGATTACCAGCGCGATTTCACCGCCTGGATGGACGCAGCGCTCGCGCTCGCGGCCCGGCAGAAGGCGATGTCGGAGGCCTTCTCCGCCGTCGAGCCGGTCATCGAGCAGGTGTCGAAATCGGTCGACGGGATCCGCAGCGAAGCCGACCGGCTCAACGATGTCGAACGCGACGGCATTCAATGGTGGATCGGCGCCGCCATCGCGCTGATCGCGTCCGCCGTGCTCGGCCTTGGCGTGTTCATCGGGCGCTCGGTCTCCAAGCCGCTGTCGGCGATGCGCGCGGCGATGATCGAGCTCGCCAACGGCAATTTCTCCATCGTCCTGCCGGGGCTCGGCCGTCCCGACGAGATCGGCGAGATCGCGCAGGCCGTCGAGACGTTCAAGATCAACGCCGAGCGGAAGGCGCAGGAAGAAGCCGAGGAGAAGATCAGGCAGGACAAGCTCGCCGCCGAGCGCCGCCGCGCCGACATGATCAGGATGGCCGACGATTTCGAGGGCGCGATCGGCGAGATCGTCGAGACGGTGTCGTCTGCGGCCAACGAGCTCGAGGCCTCGGCGACGTCCCTGACCACCACCGCCAGCCGGTCGACCGAACTCGCCACGCTGGTGGAGGCTGCTTCGGAAGAGGCCGCGACCAACGTGCAGTCGGTTGCGTCGGCCGCGGAGGAGCTCACCGCCTCCGTCAACGAGATCAGCCGCCAGGTGCAGGCCTCCGCGCGCATGGCCGGCGAAGCCGTCAGCCAGGCCGGGCAGACCAACGACCGTGTCGGCGAATTGTCGAAGGCGGCCGCGCGCATCGGTGACGTGATCGAGCTCATCAACGCCATCGCGGGCCAGACCAATCTGTTGGCACTGAACGCCACCATCGAGGCCGCGCGTGCCGGCGAAGCCGGCCGCGGCTTTGCCGTAGTGGCCTCGGAGGTGAAGGCGCTCGCCGAGCAGACCGCGAAGGCGACCGGCGACATCGGTCATCAGATCTCGAGCATCCAGGTTGCGACGGAGGATTCGGTCGGCGCCATCAAGACCATCGGCGGCACCATCGAACGGCTGTCGGAGATTTCCTCCACCATCGCCGCCGCTGTGGAGGAGCAGGGCGCCGCGACCAGCGAGATCTCGCGCAACGTCCAGAACGCCGCCGCCGGCACCACGCAGGTCAGCGCCAACATTAGCAGCGTGCGCCAGGGCGCGACCGAGACCGGCTCTGCCTCCTCGCAAGTCCTCTCGGCGGCGCAGTCGCTGTCGAGCGACAGCAGCCGCCTGAAGATCGAAGTGAGCCGATTTTTGGAGACGGTGCGCGCGGCGTAAACGGCTTGTGCGCGACGTCCCCTACGCCCCCGCCAGGGCCGGCGCGAACACCACTTCGATCAGCGTGCCGTGGCCGGCGCTCTTGATGTTGAAGCGGGCGCGATTGGCTTCGACCAGGGCCTTGGTCAGCGACAGGTTCAGCGCCGCATTGTCCGCGGCGTCGCCGGGCGGCGGCGTGCGGAACGGCTCCATCGCGGCGGCGACCTCGCGCTCCGACAGGCCGTGGCCGGTGTCGCGGATGCGCAAGCAAATCTCGCCGCGGTCGGACAGCGCGGTCGAGACGATGACCTGGCCGCCGGCGCTGGCGAGCCTTATCGAGTTCGAGATCAGGTTCATGGTGATCTGCCGCATCGCGCGCGCGTCCACCGTCACCTGCGGCAGCGCATGGGCGAGCGAGGTGCGGATGATGATGCGCTCGCGATTGGCCTGCGGCTGCATCACGGTGACGCAGGCTTCGACGAGATCGTTGAGGTGGAGATTGGCGAAGTTGAGATCGAGCTTGCCGGTCTCGATCCGCGACAGCTCCAGCAAATCGTCGATGATGGCGATGACGCGCTCGCCGGAGGCGCGGATGTCCTTCATGTATTCGCCGTAGCGCTCGTTGCCGAGCGTGCCGAAACGTTCGGAGATCATCACCTCGGCAAAGCCGATGATGGCGTTCAGAGGCGTGCGGATCTCGTGGCTGATCCGCGCCAGCATGTCGGCTTTCGCGTTCGCCGCGCTGTGGACCAGGCGGCGGGCCTGCGTCAGCTCGCTCTCGCCCTTCTTGCTCTGGGAGAGGTCGCGGAACACGGCGAAGAAGTTCGGGCCGTCGGGCCGCGTGCGGCCCATGATCATCGCGAGCGGAATGACGCCGCCCTTCTTCTCGCGGCCCAGCACCTCGCGGCCGTGGTCGAGCAGGCTCGCAATGTCCTGGCTCTTCAGGCTCTCGAAATAATCGGCGACGATCTGCTGGCTCTCGGGCGCGAACAGCGTCACCAGATTCTGCTCCAGCAGCGCCGTGCCGTCATAGCCGAACAGCGCCTCGGCGCTGCGGTTGCAGGCGTGGATGTTGCCTTCGGCATCGAACATGACGATGCCCTCGGCCGTGGTGTCGAGGATCGCGGCGAGATCTTCGGCCTCGGCTTCGCCGGCCGCGGGCTCGGGCTCGGGAGCGTAGGGGAAGGATTCCGGGACAACGGTCTCGGCGGCGACCGCCTCGGTGACGACGGGCTCGGCAATGCCGGGAGCGGTGACGACGGGCGCAGCCTGCGGCAGCGCGCAGATCAGCGCATGCGCGCTCTCGCCGTCCCAGTCGATCGTGTGCAGATGCGCTTCGGTGGTGGCAAGCGGCGCTTCGCCGTTCGCGACCGTCGCGCTGATCGTGACGGGCGTGCCGGCTTGCGAGGTGCTGCTGGCCGAGGACACGCCGGGCTCGACATAGAGCGCGTCCAGCCCGCCGGCATCCTCCAGCGCATGGAGGCTGGCATAGCCGATGCGCGTCAGAAACGCTGGGTTGGCATAGAGCAGGCGGTCGAGCCGGTAGATCAGGATGCCCGTCGGCAACAGGTCGAGCAGCGTGCGGTCGCGCGCGCTGGCGCCGCGTGGCGGCGGCGCGGGCTCGGTCAGCCATTCGGCTGGCTTGTGCGGCGACTCGGGCTCCGGCGCCGGTGGTTCGGCGCTGATCTCCGCGACAGGCTCGGGGCTATCGGCCGCGATCGTCTCGCGCTCGCGTTCGAGCCGTTCGGACAATTGCCGTGCGAGCTCGTTGAACGCGCTGTTCTCGACCGGCGTCAGCGTCGGCGATCTCTGGTCACCTTGTGACCTGGCATCGCCGTGCGGGCGGAACGGCACGACATTGGGAGGCGTTTCCAAGGGAGTCTCCACGGGCGTGTCCGGATCGGTTGGATGTGAATTCGCGTCGCTTGTGGGGTCTGGCAGTTCGGCTTCGGGTATCGGCTCGGGCTCGGGCGGCTCGATCGGCGGAGGCGGCGGTTCGGCCAGGAGCTCGAAGCGCCTCGCGGCATCGAGCCGGTTGAGGGCGTCGAGATCGCGGCAGACGCCAAAGCCCTTGAAGCCGGAGAAATTGCGCTGGCTGTCGTAAGTCGGCAGGCCCGCGAGTTCGACCGGCAGAGACGCGCCGCCGTCGGTCGGCCAGTTCACGGTGATCCCGGCCCAGGTGTCGTGGCTCGCCAGCGCCTGGGCGACGCGCCAATCAGGGTCGAGCGAGAATTCGTCGGCGATCTCGCGCCAGGGGCGGCCGAAGCCTGCGGCCGTGCGCGCGCCGATCAGGCGGATGAATTCGTCGGAGAGAAGCACAAAGCGGCCCTCTGCATCCATCTGCCAGAGAAAGCGCAGCGGATGCTGACGCGGTGCGGGCGGCTCTCGGTCCGAAGAGTCTCGACCTGACGAGTCCCGACCTGAAAAGTCTTGGCCCGACGACGGCTCATTCATGCCCGATGTGATCGGCGCGGCCTGCGGCGACACGATGGCTTCGACTGGGTTTTCAACCGGAGTTTCGGCCGCGTCCTGAGCCATTGCGGCTTGCGGCGGTTCGGGCGGGATCGTCTCGTGGGTCGCGGGCGCCTCGACCGGCTCGGCGAAGGCGTCGAACAGCGCGATGCCGGCGGGCGAGCCGTGCGATGGCGGCGG
>NZ_JXDL01000001.1:3911542-3912756 GCF_001590795.1 Bradyrhizobium sp. AT1 | reverse complement strand
CCGGCTTTAGTCTCACGCGTGAAGCTGGCGGCTGCCGGAATGACAGCCTTAAGAAAGGGTTAGTATCGCCCGCGGTCGCGGGCAGGTCCACGGTCCCGGGCCCTCGGAGGTACCCCAAAGCCGCGATAACCTTAATCCGCCCACCCCCGCAAGCCGGAGCCAGGTTCATCCAAGGGATTCGAAGGGGAGAGGGAAGGCCGGGCGGCATCAACGGTCCCCATCCTCCCCTGGAGGGGGAGGATCGGTTCGCATGAAGCGAAGCGCAATGCGAACCGAGGTGGGGTGACAGTCTCTCGACGCTGGCGGTGCCCGAGTGGAGAGATCACCCCACCCCGGCTCACAGCGCGCGAGCGCACTGCGAGCCGACCCACGGGCGAGCTGCGCTCGTCCCGGACCTCCAGGGGAGGTTGGGCACCGTTGATGCGTCTGCTTCGCTCTCAGCTCTCAACCCCCGGTTCCCCCTTACCGGAACCTCACCCTCCGAGATTAAATTTCGCAGCGCACCCGCTTGGCGCGTTGCGCTGCACAATGTTGACATGATAGGCAGCCATAATACTGGGCACTGGGCGAGCCATCTTGTTTGTTTCGCGTTCCAGTCTTCGTTCCCGCCAGCTCAAAGCAGAGACAAGGCCCCGGTTGGCCGGCGGGCGCGCCAGAAGGCTCACTCCATTTTTTCAATTAGCGTGAGGGACAACCATGACAGGTGCGACTGATCCGTTTTCTGCCTCGATCATTCCGTTCGAGGTTCCCGAGCAGATGCGTGCGTTCGCCGAAAAGGGCGCGGCGCAGGCCCGCGAGAGCTACGCCAAGTTCAAGGACGCCGCCGAAACCCACAACGGCACCGTCGAGGCCGTTTTCACCTCCGCCTCCAAGGGCGCGAGCGAGTACACCGCCAAGCTGGTGGAGTTCATGAAGGCCAACACCAGCGCCCAGCTCGACTTCGCCCAGCAGCTGTTCGGCCTGAAGTCGCCGACGGAGGCGCTGGAGCTGTGGACCGGCCACACCCGCAAGCAGTTCGAGACCCTGCAGTCCCAGGCCAAGGAGCTGGTCGAGCTGACCCAGCGCGTCGCCGCCGAGACCGCCGAGCCGATCAAGGCCTCCGCCTCGAAGTACATGCCCGCCGCCTGAGCGGTGAGGCCGGGTTGAATTGAGCGAAACCCGGGCCGAAACGCCCGGGTTTTTTCTTCGCCTCTCCCGCGCTTGGGAGAGGCCGG
>NZ_JXDL01000001.1:3883224-3911522 GCF_001590795.1 Bradyrhizobium sp. AT1 | reverse complement strand
ACAGGCGATGCGAAGCATCGCAGGGCGACGGGTGAGGGCTCTCTCAGCCCGGGGAGTGCCTCGGCAGCCGGCAGCGCGAGCGCAACACCTCGATACTCGCCATCAGGCCGGATTTCGTTGCGCGAAGCATGATTTCACCCGGTTTTTCACCCCATTGCGGCCTTGCCAAACCGGGCCGTTGCACCTAGTTTCCGCCCCGTCCAGCCCCCTAGGTCGACGCCTTTTCAGGCACCCTTCAGGGCGGCTCGCAAGGATGCAGTTGTAGCTCAGTTGGTTAGAGCGCCTGTCTGTGGAACAGGAGGTCGGTGGTTCGAGCCCACCCAACTGTACCAAGCTATTCAAGACCCTAGCATAGTTGAGGCGCGATCCGGCGCCATAGGGTCGGTTGGTTCGAGGCATTACTGGAGCTTTACCCGCAAATGCGCATACTGGCTTGAGTATGCGCGCGAATCGCAAGGATAGGAATGAAAGCAGCAACCCAAGATCGTGCGGCAAAGGCCGCCGTCTCGCGCTTGTTCGCTTCGTCGATTATTCGCGAACTGGCGACACGTGGCAGTTCGTCTGCGTTTGCACGTCTCGCTCGTGAAACTCGCCTATTCGAAGTCCCCGCTGAACATGGTCGCGTTCGAGACGCATTTGATACTGCTTTTGCTGCGCTGCGCGTAGTTGGAAATAGGGACGAGTATATTTACAAGGCGGCTTTAACCCACAATGTCCTGCTGGGAACCCACTCCCTCAAAACGGCAAGCATGTTAGCTGAATTTCGCGTCGGTCAATGCAAGGCCGACGTGGCCATCCTCAATGGTACGTCGACCGTATACGAGATTAAATCCGAGCGGGACTCTCTGGATCGCCTAGAGAAGCAGCTGGAATCCTACAAGCGAGTATTCGCGCGAGTGTTTGTCATAACCGCCGAAAAGCACGTAGATTCTATCCTTAGGTCAACCGATAACGAGATTGGCGTACTCAGTCTGTCGGCTCGTCAAACCATTTCGAAATTGCGAGATGCACGAGAGCGTCCAGACCGGATCTGCCCGGCAACTGTGTTTGAGTCGATCCGAACCGACGAAGCGAAGTTGATCTTGAAGAGCTTCGGAATCGCAATCCCGGACGTGCCAAACACCTTGATGCGTGCTGAGCTACGGCTTCTGTTTGCCCGTCTCAATTCCGTTGACCTTCATACCGCTTTGGTGACCGTCCTAAAGAAGACCCGCAATCTATTACCCCTCGGGAAATTAGTCGAAGATTTGCCGCAGTCATTGACACCCGCTGCGCTTACGGTTCCATTAAGAACCTCGGACCACCAAAGATTGCTTTTGGCGCTCAATGCGCGTCTTGAAGATGCGATGCGTTGGGGAGAAGAGAAATGTATTTCCCATACCTCCGCGGCAAGCAATATGAGCTGCTGACGGTACGTGAGACGGCTCCCATACTGGCCGCTAGTAATTTCGTTCCAATCATTGAACCGGTGAAGCAAGCGTTAGGCGGTCTGGAGAGGTCGCTAGATGCCGTCTGCGAGGCGAGCGGCAGGGCCGTTGTAATCGTCAATCCTTATCACGGCGATCATTCCTCGGGGGATGGCATCTCAGATCTCTTAAACGACAGCTATGCCAACAAGGTTGGAATTGAGACTGGTGTCCTGCTCAAGGACGACACGTCGGCTGCCATGGTCGCAGATCTAGTTTCGAAGCACGATAAGCAATGCACCCTTATTCATGCTGGTTTTACCAACGCTAAGAGCCTCGCGGACGTTTTTGGCGATGATCTCTTCAATATGCGCCACGTGTTCTTTGAGGATTTTTGCGGAAAGCTTTACCGAAAGCACTTCAGCGGCAGCAAGCGCGTGTTGTTGAGGGACGGCTTTGAGCGCCGACGAAATCGGGATCATCCATTCGTCGAGAGCTTTTCTGACCTACATGTGACATTCGCCGAGGAGGGCATGAATGGTTTTGGCGATTTTCTCATTGCAGGTGACGACTACACGGAAGGTGGAGGGCCCGCTTACGCAGTAGCAATCCATCTTACGTTCATCGATCCTGATCAAGACAATGAAATGTTCATTTATCATTTTAAATCAATCAGCCAAAACACTCCGACGGATCCTGCAGGCAAGTTTGCGCAAGCTCTCGCGGCAATGATCGCAAAGCTTGATAGCGGCACCTCGAAGGTGCTTGAGACCGAAGCTGTGAAAGAGTTCAGAGAACTCTTCGCGAAGAAGCATTTTCCAGGTCTTGGCTACGTCAAGAAGCTATCGATGAAACATCACATTGAAACACTAGCGGCGTTCTTTAATTGACAGACGCTTCCAATGAAATGTTGCGCTCGTTGTTTTGGCGATCGTGGTTTGGGAGACATTCTTCCGGGACTATCGGAAGAACGGGGGGAGTGCGCTTACTGTCTAAGTGTTGATCAGATTCTTGTGGTGCCGTCTTCACTCGCCGATTTCTTTCGACCGCTCGTCAACATTTACGAGCCAAACGAAGATGGCAAATTGCTGGTCGAGTGGTTCAAGGCCGATTGGGCAATGTTTGACCACGAGCGCATGGATGTTGCGAGATCAAAAGATTTACTTGCCAATGTGCTCGATGATGGGGAGATCGTCAGGAAAAAGTTTGTCCCGTCCCCGCGCTTTCAGAGCGATGCGCTACTTCGTTGGGAGCAGCTTCGCGACGAATTAATGTATGGAAACCGTTACTTTCCAAATATTCAGCTGGATGCGGGCCGACTAGAACAGCTTCTACAGCTGCTCCCCGCTAAGGATATGCCGGCTAAGTGGTACCGCGCCCGAATTTGTCAGGAGAATAGATCCTATAAAGTTGAGGAGATGGGGCCTCCGCCGAGAAGGATTGCCTCACATGGACGAGCTAATCCAGCAGGAATTCCGTATCTCTACGTTGCTTCCACGCCAGAAACTTCTGCCGCAGAAGTGAGGCCGCATACTGGCGAGAGAGTGGGCGTAGCGACCTTCACGATTCCAACAGAAACTAGATTGCTCGATCTCAGAAATCCCAGGCGCCTAGTGTCGCCGATAGAACTGGGTGACGAAGATCAGATTGGAAAGTTGCGGAGCGATATCGGTTTTCTAGAAAGGCTAGGCGAAGAGTTAACCAGGCCGGTACTCCCTCAAGGAGCGGCAATCGACTATGTGCCCAGTCAGTATTTATGTGAGTTCACTAAAAAGTGCGGATACGACGGTGTCGTCTATCGGAGCGCTGTGGGCGAGGGAATCAATCTTGCTCTTTTCAAGCCAGATATCGCGAGGCCTAATAGTATGCTGTCGGAATACGTAGTTGAGCGCGTTGCGGTGCAAATACAATTCAGCAAACGCTATTCGTCTGGGTTCGCGGACATTCTTAATAGGCTTACCAAGAGTTGATCCTAATCAAATGTTGCGAGCCGACTGGCCATTGGCGCTTCCTATGGGCACTACGGTGACAGTACGGAAACTCTCGCCGTGACCCTACCGCCACGCTGCTCAAAGCCAGCTTTGTGCGCCGCCACCATAGCTCCCCGGTTCGCAATGCGCTATCGGTAGCGAGCCAAAGACGTTCATCGACAAGCAACCCCGGCGAAAAACATCGTGACCTTCTTCGAACGTCTCAAGACAGCAGCATCCGTCGAGTGGCGGGCCTACACCGAGCATCCCTTCACGAACGGACTAGCAGACGGCTCGCTCCCTGAAGCGGCGTTTCGTCACTACCTCGTTCAGGACTACCTGTTCCTCATCGAGTTTGCGCGCGCTTACGCGCTTGCGGTCTACAAGTCGCCCACGCTTGCCGATATGCGCGAAGCATCGGCCGGCCTGTCGGCCATCCTCGATGTCGAGATGAACCTGCATGTCAAACTCTGTGCCGATTGGGGTCTGTCGCCGGCCGACCTTGAACAGGCGCCTCCGGCGGCCGAGATGCTGGCCTATACGCGCTACGTGCTCGATGCGGGAATGCGCGGTGATCTGCTGGCGCTCAAGGTGGCGCTTGCGCCTTGCGTGATCGGGTACGCGGAGATCGCAACGCGGCTCGCCGCGCGGCCCGGTGCTGACGCTGCGACGAACGCCTATCGCGTCTGTATCGCCGAGTACGCCGGCGCGCCCTACCAGGAGGTCGCTGCCAAGGCGCGGGCGCATCTGGATCATCTCGCACATCTCTACGCCACGCCGGCTCGCGAGGCCGAGCTGATCGCGATCTTCAGGGAAGCCACCCGGCTCGAGGCGGACTTCTGGGAGATGGGCTGGCGCGTGGGCCGGCACACTCAATAGTGCTTTCGGCAGTCAGCAGAATTTCGGCGACAGTGCGCGCGGGCCCGCGCCTCACCCCATCATCGCCTTGATCTGCGCCGTGTCCGCAAACTCGATCAGCTCCGCGATCTTCCCGTCCTGAAATTTGAACAGGTCCAGAATCTCCGTGCTGACCGTCTTCCCTGTCGGATTGTACCGCACGTTGACGCGGGAGTGGACGGCGACGCGATCGCCGTCGACCAGTTCGGCCAGGATCTCGCGGCCCTCGAAGCCAAAGCCGGCGGTCAGTTGCGTGAAGGCTGCGTGCAGGGTCGGGTGGCCCTCCATGCGTCCCGTCAATTCGAGCGCGCTTTTGTCACCCATCAGGGCGAACGCGCCCTCGGGGTGAAAAGCCGTCATCAGGCTGTCGGTGTCGGCGCCGTCGCGCGCGGCGTAGGCGTCCCTGATCAATGCGAGCATGTCTTCGCGGCTTGCCATGTCACCCTCCCTGCAACAGGTATCAAGGCATTGTAGCTACTTTTGCGTGCAATGGCAAAATCGCCGGGATGATGGCGCGAGGGCCCCGGCGGGATTGCTCGTTTTCGTTCCGCGCTCTCGGCAGAAAACACCGGCCGGCCCCGGCGAACCTTTTCGGTCCCTCCGGTGTTTGTAGCTGCGGCAGGATGAAGCAAGGGAGCTGAGACATGAACGGGATTATCTATCTGGTCGGACTCGTCGTCGTGATCGGTGCGGTGCTGTCCTTCCTGGGCCTGCGCTGACCGTGCACTGAACTTCAGCGATGCCGGCGCCTACGACCTCTACCGCCGCGCCGACACCAGCAGCATCATTGGCCGTTCCAGCTCTTGCTCGAGCGCCGGGTTGTCCCTGACCTGTTGCGCCGACGGAGCGAATTCGTCGAGGGCCTCAATGGTGAATCCGGCGCGCATCAGCGCGCCGAGCGTCGTTCCGATCCTGCGGTGATACTTCACCACGTCTTTCGCGAACCAATCGGTGCGGCGCTCGCCTTCGATCGCATAGCGATTGACGGGCCAGGTCTTGCGTCCGTTCTCATCCTCGATCCAGTGGGGACGCTCGGCAGCCATGAAAATCGGATGCTCGATCGAGAAGACGAGATGGCTGCCCGGCGTGAGGGCGCGATGGATCATGCGCGTGAGCCGGTCGAAGTCGCGGATATAGTGGAAGGTCAGCGAGCTGAAGGCGAAATCGAACGCCGCTTCCGCAAGCTCGAGCGTCTCGAGGTCCGCAATGCGATACGTGATCGCGGCATCGGCGGTGGTCTGCCGCGCCCGAGCGATCATGCTCTCGGAGAGGTCGATGCCGAGAACTTCGCGAGCGCCATTCTCACGCAGCCAGCGTGACACCCAGCCGAAGCCGCAGCCGAGATCGATTGCGCGCCGGCCGGCGACGTCGGGAAACATGGCGCGCAACGCCGGCCATTCGGGCGCGCCGGCAAGGCCATGCACCTGGCGTGGAAGCTGGCTGTAGCCCGAAAAGAACTCGGGATTGTCGTAGATGTTCTGTGCCATGACACGCTCCGTCCATGGTGGTCTGCCACACGCATGCGGCCGAATTATTTCACGCCTCCCGCCACCACCCACACCACCACCGGCAGCGTCGCCGCCGCGAGCAGCGTGCCCAGCGCCACCGCGCCCGACACCGGGTTCACCAGCCGCTGATACTGCACTGCAAAGATGTAGGCATTCGCACCGGTCGGCATCGCCGCGAACAGCACGACGACACCGGCAGCGATCGGCGGCAGGTCGAGCAGGCTTGCCAGCACGAACGCCGCGGCCGGCATCGCTGCGAGCTTCAGCGCGCACATCACCAAGATGCTCAGCTTCTCGCCCTTCACCTCGAAGCGGAACAAATTGATGCCGAGCGCGATCAGCGCCGTCGGCGAGCCCGCCTGCGCCAGGAGCTCGATGGTGCGGTCGATGACGGGGGTGAGGCCGAGGCCGGTGAAGCGCCAGACCACGCCGAAGCCGATCGCCAGCATCAGCGGGTTGCGCGCGAGATCGGTGAGCACGGGGCGGATCACCGACAGCGCCGAGCCGGTGCGTTTGCGGCTGACCAGCTCCATCTGCAGAATGCCGCAGAGCCAGAGCAGCGGCGTGTTCACCGACAGGATCAGCGCCATCGGCCCCGCCGCCTCGTTGCCGAGCGCGGACAGCACCAGAGGAATGCCGAGCATCACGATGTTGCCGTAGACCGACCCGATCGCGAACACGACGCCGTCTTCGCGGTCCTCGCGCCGCGCGCGGAGCAGCGCCGAGATCGTCAGCGCCGCGATCCAGGTCAGCGCGAGCGCGCCGTAATAGGCGCCCCACATCCGGTAGGGGCTGACGTCGGGGAATTCCGAGACGACGATGGTGCGGAACAGCAGGGCAGGGATCGCGATGCTGAAGGCGAATTCGCTGATGCCCTTGTGTGCGCTCTCCGAGACGAAGCGAAACAGCACCGCGGCATAGCCGGCGGCGATCAGCGCAAACACCGGCGCGACGATCAACAGCGTGGCCATGCGCGCCTACGATCCCCGTTCCATGATCCTGCGCGCCATCCGCAGATCGGGATAGGTGATCATCCTGCCTTCCAGCGTCACCGCCGCTGATGACGCTGGCAGTGCTCGATGATGGTGAGCGTTCACAAGAATTCCCGCACAGCGAGTGCAAGGTAGCGGCACGGCTGACCAAAGACAATTTTGTGCACCGCCACCGTAATCGCCTTCATGCCCAGAAATCCCTTGGAAGTTTCGGACGACCAGCCGAATGGCAATTGCCGAAAGGCGATCTCGTGTAACCTGCAGCTTCATTTAACCTAATATATTCTCTGATCGATTGGGAACCCATGGCCCTTGCCGCCGACCGTCTCCTCCCTGCCATCGAAGCGATCTACGATGCGGCAGCGAGTCCATCGTTCTGGCCATCCGCTCTTGGCAAGATCGCCGACTGCTTCGATGACACCGGGGCGATCCTGCAATGGCGAAGGGATGACGGGGCGTTCGGAGCCATCGCCTCCGACCGCCTCGCGCCTGCGCTCGCCGACTATGGGGCGCGTTGGGCGCAGCAAGATTTCAAGGCGGAACGTTGCGTCTCGTCCGGCCTTTACGTCAGCGGCGAGCCCTTCACCGATCGACACATCGGCCCGGTCGATGACGCCTACCTCAACCATCCCTTCAGCAGGGAATTCCTTGCAAGGCACGGTTTGGGCTGGTTCGGATCGATCGGGGTGTCACCCGATCCACGGATCCTCGTGGCGCTCAGCGTGCAGCGGGCCTTCGCCAAGCCGCAATTCTCCGACGCCGAACTGGACCTGATCGCGACGCTCGGGCGCCATGCCGAGAAATCGTTGCGGCTGTCGATCCGGCTGCTTGATACCGAATTGGCCAATCTGGGCCTTGGCGACGCCCTCGCGCGGATCGGCATCGGCGTGTTCGCGCTGGACTCGTCGGCCCGCGTGCTGTTCGCCAATCCGGTCGGGGAGAACCTTCTCGGCGAAGTGTTCGACCTCGTGAACGATCGTCTGCGTGTTCGCATGGCGGCGAGCCGGGGGCCGTTCGAGACCGCGATGACGCAAACGCTTCGCGCCGAGGCGCGCGATCTGCTGGCCGAGCCGAGGCCCATTCTCGTCGAGGCGAGCGCAACCGGCCGGCGTTTCGTCATCTATCTCCTGCCGATCACCGCCGGCGCACACTCGGACAGTCATTTTCTGACCCGCACGCGAGCGATCGTGCTCGCGATCGAGCTGAAATCTGCCGAGCCGCCGGATCCGGCCATCGTGCGGGACATCCTGGGCTTGACGCTCGGGGAAGCCAGGATCGCCTCGCTGGTGGGCTCTGGCGTTCCGCCGAAACAAGCTGCGGGACGGCTCGGGATTGCCGAAGAGACGGCGCGCAATGTGCTGAAGCGCGTATTTCAGAAGCTCGGCATATCCAGGCAGAGCGAACTTGCGGCGCTGCTTGGCCGGCTCGTCTTGCGAGGGCCCTGAACCAACGGCCTATGGAGGATCGGCGTCGGGCACGGCCTGCAATCGTCGCTATGATCCCAGCCCGATGATGCGGCGCGCCATGCGCACATTGGCATAGTCGATCATCTTGCCGTCCAGTGTCACCGCGCCCTGGCCGTTCGCCTCCGCCTGCTCCATGGCCTCGACGATGCGCCGCGCCTGCGCCAGCTCCGCGGCCGTCGGCATGAACGCGCGCCGCGTCGGCTCGATCTGGTCGGGGTGGATGACCTGCTTGCCGTCGAAGCCCATCGCCGCGGCCTTCTGCGCGCTGCTTTCCGTCAGCCTCGCGTCGCGGAACGCGCCGCAGGGGCCGTCGATGGCGATCAGGCCGCGTGCGCGGGCGGCTACCAGCAGGCGCATCATGGGATAGGCGAACAGGTCGAGCGGCGCGGTGGCATAGCCGCTTTGCGCCGAGCCGACATGGCGGTAGCCGTCCGGCGACACGCCGATGTCGGAGGAGCGCGCGCCGATGGAAGCGGCGAAATCGCCGACGCCGAGGTGCAGCGCGGCGACGCTGGCGTGGCACGCGGCGAGCGCGTCGACATTGACGAGGCCGAGCGCGGTCTCGATCAACAAGTCCAGCGCGACCGGCGCGGCACGATCGGGCGCGGCTGCCCGCAACTGCTCGGCGATCGCAGCGATGTCGCTCGGGCGCTCCGCCTTTGGCACGATCAAGGCATCGAGCCGCGGCAGCGCCGCCAGCGCGCGCAGCTCCTCAGCGATGAACGGGCTGTCGGCGGCGTTGATCCGCACCGTGACGCGCTTGTTGCCCCAGTCGAGCGCGGCGAGGGATTGCACGGCTTCGCTCAGCGCAAGGCCCTTCTCGGACGGCGGCACCGCGTCCTCGAGATCCATGAACACCGCATCCGCCGCGGAGGCCGCCGCCTTGGCGACGAGACGGGCGCGATGCGCGGGGACGGCAAGATAGGCCCGCATGGGCCGCTGATGCGCCATCGTCACGCCTCCTTCGTCAGACCGAGTTCGCCGAGGATGGCCTGGTTATGCTCTCCCACATCCGGCACTGGATCCATCCGCGGCGTCATTCCGGGAATGGTCAGCGCGGGCAGGAAGCTCATCACCGGCCCGCACGGAGAGCCGACGCTCTGCACGCGCGAGCGCGCATGCAGCTGCTCATGCGCCAGGAAGGCCTCGACCGAATTGAGATGCGCGTTGGCGATGGAGGCCTCATCCAGCAGCCGCAGCACTTCTTCGCCGGTCATGGCAGCAAAACGCTGCTCGATATGCGCCTGCAGCTCGTCGCGGTTCTGCATACGCAGCGGATTGGTGCGGAAGCGCGGATGGTCGGCGAAGTCGGCCTCGCCGAGCACGAGACGGCACAGCGAGCGCCATTCCCGGTCGTTCTGGATGCCGAAGAAGACGGTGGTGCCGTCGCCGACCCGGAACGGGCCGTAGGGCGCAATCGTCGCGTGCCTGGCGCCGGTGCGCGGCAGCGGCCGGCCCGTGCTGTGCGTGTAGAAGGCGGGATAGCTCATCCAGTCCGTGATGCTGTCGAACAGCGAGGCCTGGAACGCCGTGCCCTTGCCGGTCCGCTCCCGGCGGTACAGCGCCATCAAGACACCGTTGAGGATGTACATGCCGGTGGCGATATCGACCACGGACAGCCCCACCTTGGCCGGCTCCGCCTCGGTGCCGTTGATGGCGAGCACGCCGGCCTCGCACTGCACCAGCAGGTCATAGGCCTTCTTGTCGCTGTAGGGACCACCGGTCCCATAGCCCGAGACGTCGCAGGCGATGATGCGGGGATGCTTCTTCAGCAGCGACGCCGCGTCGAGGCCGAGCCGCTCCGCGGCGCCCGGCGCGAGGTTCTGGATGAACACGTCGGCCTGCGGCAGCAGGGCGTCGAGCACCTTGCGGCCGTCCTCGCTCTTGATGTCGATGGCGAGGCTCTCCTTGGACCGGTTGGTCCAGACGAACTGGCTCGATAGGCCGTTCATGACGTGGTCGTAGTCCCGGCAGAAATCGCCCGCGCCCGGCCGCTCGATCTTGATCACCCGCGCGCCCCAGTCCGCCAAATGCCGACTGGCCAGCGGCGCCGCGATCGCCTGCTCGAGCGAGACCACCGTGACGCCCGCAAGCGGCAGCTCCGCGTCATTGCCTTCCATGCGATCATTCCTCCGTGCGCTTTTCGACCAGCGCAGGAGACAGGCCGACCACCCCACGCGCATCTTGTTGGATGTGACATGATGCCCCTGTTTCGCCCGACAAGTCAAACCGCGTTTCGCTTAATCCTAAGGCGAAAAATGTTCAGCGATTACCGTGGCTTGCTACTGTGCATGGGGTTGTTTTCGTATTTTTTGGTTGCGGGGGGCGCTGTTCCCTCGCACACAGCTGTCATCCCCGCGTAGGCGGCGATAACAGCTGTGGATTGGAACGACTCCGCATGGCGCACCGGACCTTCACCCGCCTGTTGCCGAGACCGCACAGCTCAGACCTTTCGCATCCCCCCTCGGTTGCCAACGAACCGCGGTTCACCCACTATTCTCCGTGACTCGACATTTGGGGGATTCGATGCCGGCGCTTCGCTTCAAGACATCCTTGGCCGCTGCCACCCTCGGGATGGCCCTGGCCGTGCTGATCCAGCCCGGTGCCGGCTTCGCCTACACCCCGGAGGAGCAGCAGGCCTGCACGCCGGATGCGATGCGGCTGTGCAGCGAGTTCGTGCCGAACGTCGATGCCATCACCGCCTGCATGATCAAGAAGAAGACGCAGCTCTCGCCGCAATGCGCGGTGTTCTTCCGCCGCGGACCCGAGCCGGCCGAGCAGCGCGCCGGCAGGCCGACCAACATCGCGCCCAAAACCGCGAAGAAGAGCAGCAAGCCGGCGACGAAGAAGAAAAAGACCAGCGACGGCTAGCGCGGGCTGCCCGCGTTCCCCTTTCGAAACTTCGTCAGGTGACGGACTCCTTTTGTTCGCGAAGCTGGCGTGAAGCTTGCGACGACGCCGGGCCAGCACGACGGAAAAGAGTCGGATGCGGGTTTGCGCGGCGAGGTTGCATTCCGTTTTGTCCCGAACGACTGCTCAAAAAACGCACATACGCTCACGCACACGGCGTTTCATTGCAGACTTGTCGCGCCTCGCACATCGCAGTGTGACTCAAAAGCCAGCACGCTTTGTTATTTCGTGGCTGTAACGCAACTCTCGATAAATTTATCTTTCACGAATCAGCGCGGTGATTCATTTTCGCGGCCTGGGGTCAATCTGGAGGCCGAAGGTATGAACGTTATTGTTTTTGCATCGCGTAAAGGCGGCTCGGGCAAGAGTACCCTAGCCGCACATCTCGCCGCGCAGATCAAGGCGAGCAAGCAGGTCATGCTCGTGGACGCGGACCCGCAAGGCTCGCTCACGCTGTGGCACAAGCTGCGTGGCACCAACGAACCGCCGATCAAGTCGGCCGTGAACTCCGTCAGCGGCATCGTCTCCGCTGCCAAGCGCGACGGCTATGAATGGGTGTTGATCGACACGCCGCCGAACCTGTCGGCCGTGGTCGACGACGCGATCAAGAACGCCACCATGGTGGTGATTCCCGCCCGTCCCGGCGTGTTCGACGTCAACGCGGTGCAGGAAACCATCCAGATGTGCCGTGCGGCGCGCAAGCCCTATGCGGTCGTGCTCAACGGTGCGCCGGCCAAGCGCGACGAAGCCGAAAGCCCGATCGTCACCATCGCCCGCGAAGCGCTGGCCAAATTCCGTGCTCCGGTGTGGGGCGGCCAGATCACCAACCGTTCGGATCTGCTGATGGCGCTGAGCCATGGCGAAGGCGCGCGGGAGTACCAGGCCGAGAGCCGTGCGGCGCAGGAAATCGCAAGGCTGTGGGCGGCGATCGAGCGTTCAGTGAAGGCTATTCGCGGCACGGCGTCGGCATCCGGCGCAATGCACAAGCAGGCGGCATAATTCTTTAAATCATTCCCCGGACGAAAAACGCGCGGATGTCCGCGCGTTTTGCGTTTCCGGGTCTCCCTCGAAGCTTACGCCACCATCAGCATGTAGAACACGATGACCGGCGACAGCGTCAGGATCACCGACCAGATGCCGACGGCCCAGAGAATGTCCTCGGTGGTAAAGCTCTGCTGTCCGGCGTCGTAATGCGACGCCATCTCATGATGACTATTCACAAATGCCCCCGCGATTTCTTCGCTTATGGGCGTGAACGATAGCTGCGATGTTTTAAAATTCCGGCTTGCAATCCCGCTCGCATTTTGCGCGCATTTGTGAGCGCCGCTTAACCATCCGCGCGGGCCGCGGCCTCAGGCGAGCCAGACCCGAAACAGCAGCACCGGCATCAGGCCGAGCATCACCGCCCAGAACCCGAACGACGATACGACGAGAATTCCCTGCAAGAGATCGGTGGGCGCGAACTGGCTCGCGGCCGTAGGCCGGGTGCGATGCCCCATGGTCATTCCCCCTGTGAGAAGCTTTGCAGGACAACGATAGGGACAGAAGCGTAAACGAGGCGTGGATGCGCCATGCGGCGGACGCGAAGGGCGTTGGGGCGCGGTTAACCAAGGGTACGGTCGGCCGTCCCCACCGCGGATTCCGGGTTCGCGCTACGCGCGCCCCGGAATGACGCGGAGGTGCCGTGAAGAGAGGCCGCTACGCCGCGACCTGCATGCGCCGCTCGATCTCGCGGTCGATCGTGGCCGCGAGCTCGCTGCTGACCTCCACCATCGGCAGGCGCACTTCCGGACTATCGATCAGGCCGCATCGCCACAGCCAGTACTTCGCCGGTGCCGGACTCGGTTCGGTGAACAAGAGCCGCGTGAGCTCGGCGACTTCCTGCCAGCGCGCCCGCGCCGCGTCGGGATTGCCGCGCTTCATCTCGGCATACACGGCCGCGAACGTCGCGGTCTCGACATGGGCCGACAGCACGATGCCGCCGTCGGCGCCGTCGCCGAGCGCCTCCAAATAGTTCGCGTCCTCGCCGGTGAGCACGCGAAAGTCCTTCGGCCGGTCGCGCAGCAGCGCGATCGATTGCTCGCGGCTCGCGCCGCAATCCTTCAGGCCGATGATGTTCTTGTGCTCGGCGAGCCGCAGCATGGTCTGGTTGGTGATGTTCACGGCGGTGCGATAGGGAATGTTGTAGAGCGCGAGCGGCCAGGCGGCGTGATCGGCGAGCGTCTCGAAATGCGCCAGCAGCCCGCGCTGCGAGGGTCGCACATAATATGGACTGGCGATCAGATAACCCTCGATCGGCCAGTCCGCGGTCTCGTCGAGACGTTCCTTCAGCCGCGAGGTGTCCGCGCCGGATAGCCCGAGGCAGACCGGAACGTTGCGGCGGCCCGCTGCCATCTCGTCGCGCACGACGGCAACGAGACGTTCGAGCTCGGCCTCGCGCAGCGTCATGCCTTCACCGGAGGTCGCCCCCAGGATGAAGCCGTCGACAGCCTGGTTGCAGTAGTGCCGTGTCAGCCGCCGCAGTGACCGCTCGTCGAGCGCCCCATCGCGAAACGGCGTCACCAGCGGCAGCCACAGCCCGTGCAGTTGTTCCTGTAGACCAGTCATGTTTCCATCTCCTTCTCGGGAAAAAAGCCTGAGACGGAGGGCGCATGAAAAAACCCCGTCCAGGCGGCGGGGTTTTCGAAGATTTGCAGCGATGACGAAGCTTTAGCTAGTGCGCGCAAAAATCCGAGGCCCCGGCATGGGGGCCTTTTTTCGAGGCGACGGCCTCGAACGAGATTGCGCACGACTTCGTGATCATTTGCAAATGATGCGGGGTTGGCGCGGAACTGTCAATACACGCGGAGGGCGAAGGCTGATTTGACAGAAAAAAAGCCGGGCCCAAAGAGCCCGGCTTAAGGTATTGGCCACGTGAGGCCGACACAATCACCTTCCAAGAGGGATTACTGAACTCCCGCGCCACTGGAGGAGGGGGACAAATGCGCAACGCGAAGGCTCAGCGTGCAAACAGTATGGGCTTGACGAGCGGCCTGCAGCAACAGCCGAGGCCGCATGTCAGTCATGCGGAAATCAGGACGGCCAGCGCTGCGCTTTGCTGACCACGAAGTCGCGGAACACCTGCACGCGCGCCACCGTTTTCAACTCCTCGGGATAGACGAAGTAGGTGTCGAGCTGGATCGAATCCGACTCGCCGAACAGCTGCACGAGTTTGCTTTGCTCCTCGACGAGGTAGTCGGGCAGCGCGGCGATGCCGAGGCCCTGCTGACAGGCGCGCACCAGACCGAGGATGTTGTTCACCCTGAAATAGGCCTCGCGCGGACCCGAGCCGTTGCGCCCGGCTTCGACCAGCCAGTTGCGGTTCTGCAAGTGAGGCGCGAAGTTGCCGTCGGCGAGCGTGATGATGCGGTGGGAGTCGAGCTCCTCCAGCGTGCGCGGCGTGCCGAAGCGCTTGATGTATTCCGGCGAGCAATAGGCATGGAAGCCCATCGCGAACAGCTTGCGCTGGATGAGGTCCGGCTGCGTCGGCTTGCGGGTGCGGATCGCGACATCAGCCTCGCGCATCGACAGGTCGAGCTCCTCGTCGGTGACGATCAAGGAGATGCGGATCTCCGGATAGAGCGCGGTGAACTCGCCGAGCCGCGGGATCAGCCAGTTGATGCCGACGCCGGGCGTGGTGGTGATCTTGAGGTCGCCGCTCGGCCGCTCGCGGCTGTCGGTCAGTTTCGCGCGCGCCGCCTGGAGCTGCATGAACACGTCATGCGCGGTGCGGAACAGGAGGTCGCCCTGCTCGGTGAGGATCAGGCCGCGGGCATGACGGTGGAACAGCGAGACCGAAAGCTCCTGCTCCAGCGCCGAGACCTGGCGCGACACCGCCGATTGCGACAGGCCGAGCTGCTCGCCCGCATGCGTGAAGCTGCCAGCTTCCGCCGCTGCGTGAAACACCTTCAGCTTGTCCCAGTCCATATCCGTAAATCCGTCGCGTGTTCGAGGCATGATCTTTATTCCGCTGCCGCGCGCTCGCTGGCGCGCAGGGCCAAGAAACGTTCGGCCTCGAGCGCTGCCATGCAGCCGAGGCCTGCGGCCGTGACGGCCTGGCGATAGGTTTCGTCGGCGACGTCGCCGGCGGCAAACAGGCCGGGCACCGAGGTGGCGGTCGAATTCGCGGCGACCTCGACATAGCCCGACGGTTTCAGCTTGATCTGGTCTTTCACGAGCTCGGTCGCCGGCGCATGGCCGATGGCGATAAAGACGCCGTCGGTCTTCACGTCCGTCAGCGCGCCGGTCTTGACGTTCTTCAGGCGCACATGGGTGACCTTGTTCGGGTTCTCGGTGCCGCAGATCTCGTCCACGGCCGAGTCCCAGATCACCTTGATCTTCGGATGTTTGAACAGGCGCTCCTGCAGGATACGCTCGGCGCGGAAATGATCGCGGCGATGCACGATGGTGACCTGCGAGGCATGGTTGGTGAGGTACAGGGCCTCCTCGACCGCGGTATTGCCGCCGCCGACCACCACCACTTCCTTGTTGCGGTAGAAGAAGCCGTCGCAGGTGGCGCAGGCCGACACGCCGCCGCCCTGGAATTTAGCTTCGGACGGCAGCCCGAGCCAGCGCGCCTGCGCGCCTGTGGCGAGGATGACGGTGTCGGCGAGATAGACGTCGCCGCTGTCACAGGTGAGGCGGAACGGCCGCTGCGAGGTGTCGAGCTTGATCACAAGGTCGGAGACGATCTTGGTGCCGACATGGACCGCCTGCTTCTCCATCTGCTCCATCAGCCAGGGGCCCTGGATCACGTCGGCGAAGCCCGGATAGTTCTCGACGTCGGTGGTGATGGTGAGCTGGCCGCCCGCCTGCATGCCCTGGATCAGGATCGGCTCCAGCATGGCTCGCGCGGCATAGATCGCCGCGGTGTAGCCGGCAGGGCCCGAGCCGATGATGACGACCTTTGCATGAACAGGAGCGGACATTTCGATGGACGCCTTTCACGGGGGATTTGCAGCGCGGGCGCGGAACATGCCGGGAGGCGTCGCGGAGGCGCTGAAATATCAGAGCTAATCTAAGCCTTCTGGTGAGCTATGCAAGAATTGCATTGCCTGTCGGCGGATTTTTCCAACAGGGAACAAAACTCGATTGCGCTGCACGCGCAATAAAATTGCGCTAAGGCGGCGGACTGGGCTATGAGGATTGCGACAAGCCCATCCAATGCCGCCGTAAAGGCCAGGAGTTCCAATCACGTGTCGCGGAACCTAGACGAGATCGACCTGAAAATTCTCACCGAGATTCAGGCCGACGGTCGAATCACGAATGTCGAATTGGCCAAGCGCGTCGGCATCTCGCCACCGCCCTGCCTGCGCCGCGTCCGCGCGCTGGAGGAGGAGGGCTACATCCACGGCTATCGTGGCCTGCTGGACGCCCGCAAGCTCGGCTTCGACGTCACCGTGTTCGCCGCCGTGCACCTGTCCAGCCAAGCCGAGGCGGATTTGCGCGCTTTCGAGGAGTTCGTCCGCGCCGAGCCCTTGGTGCGGGAATGCTGGATGCTGTCGGGCGAGGTCGATTTCATCCTCAAATGCGTCGCCCCTGACATGGCGACCTTCCAGGACTTCGTCACGCATCTGACCGCGGCGCCGCATGTGCGGAATGTGCGGACCTCGCTGGTGCTGCATAATTCGAAATACGAGGCCGCCGTGCCGCTCGAGGTGAAGGGGCGGAGGTAGAGCGCCGTTCTCATGCCCCGGACGCAGCGCCACTTCGGCGGTGCGCTGCAGAGCCGGGGCCCATGTCACGGGGATTTCCCGTGTCGCTTTCTGGGTCCCGGCTCAGCGCTGCAACGCTTGAAGCGTTGCAGCTTGTCCGGGACACGAGAGTGGTGGATGTCGCTGCTGCGCACTCCGTCATTGCGAGCGTAGCGAAGCAATCTAGAGTCTTTCCGCAGCGGCAGTCTGGATTTCTTCCGAAACAAAAAAGGCCGCGCAGTGCGCGGCCTTTTCGAAACGTCATCACGTGCAGCGGCAGATCCTTACCGCCACTCCACCTTGGTGATCTCATACGCCTTGGCGCCGCCGGGGGCGTTGACCTCGACGGTCGATCCCTTCTTCTTGCCGATCAGCGCGCGGGCGAGCGGCGAGGTGATGGAGATGCGGCCCTTCTTGGCGTCCGCCTCGACCTCGCCGACGATCTGCCACACCGTCTTCTTCTCGGTATCCTCGTCGACCAGGGTCACGGTGGCGCCGAACTTGATGGTGTCGCCGGACAGTTTCGAGATGTCGATGATGTCGGCACGCGCGAGCTTGTCCTCGAGCTCGGCGATGCGGCCCTCATTGTGGGACTGCTCTTCCTTCGCGGCATGATATTCCGCGTTTTCCGACAGGTCTCCGTGCGAGCGCGCTTCGGCGATATGCTCGATGATCCGCGGACGGTCTTCCGACTGGCGCTTCTTCAATTCTTCCCCGAGCGCGACAAAGCCGGCCTGGGTCATCGGAACCTTTTCCATCTCTTCTCTCGTGCTTCAGCTTCGCGCCCCACAAATTCAGGGGGCGCGATAACCTCGATTCGTCGGTGCTCCCGGGGCTGAACACACGCCCACCGGGACATGATGTGGGTCTGGCGCCGGAACAGAACAACCACGATGGCCGGACAGTTCCTCCGGCCATTGTGGCTTCATTGCCAATCACTTAGCGGAAGCGTCGCCGCGCGCTAGCGATCAGGTTTCCGAAAAGTAGCTCTGCAGGGTACGAACCTCAAGGTCCCCGCCAAGATAGGCGCGGATGCCCTGCGCGGCCGCCACGGCCCCGGAAAGAGTGGTGTAATACGGCACTTTATGCAAGAGGGCCGCGCGCCGCAGCGAACGGCTGTCGGCCAGCGCCTGCGGGCCTTCGGTGGTGTTGAAGACCAACTGGACGTCGCCATTGGTGATGGCATCGACGATGTGCGGCCGGCCCTCCAGCACCTTGTTCACCTTCTCGGTCGGGATGCCCTGGTCGGTCAGGAAGCGCGCCGTGCCCGAGGTCGCCAGCACCTTGAAGCCGAGCGAATGCAGTTCGCGAACCGCCTCGGCGATACGCGTTTTGTCGCTCTCGCGCACGGAGACGAACACCGTGCCCTTGCGTGGTACTCGCGTGCCGCCGCCGAGCTGGCTCTTGGCAAACGCCACCGCGAACGAGCGGTCGATGCCCATGACCTCGCCGGTCGAGCGCATCTCCGGGCCGAGCACCGTGTCGACGCCAGGGAAGCGCGCGAAGGGGAAGACCGATTCCTTGACGCCGACATGCTTGAGCTCGGCCTTCTTCAATTTGAAGTCGGCGAGCTTCTCGCCGGCCATGACGCGCGCGGCGATCTTGGCGACCGGCGTGCCGACCACCTTGGCCACGAACGGCACGGTGCGCGAGGCGCGCGGGTTGACTTCGAGCACGTAGATCTCGCCGTCCTTGATGGCGTATTGCACGTTCATCAGGCCGACCACGTCGAGGCCGAGCGCGAGCTCGCGGGTCTGCCGCTCCAGCTCCTCGATCATCTTGGCGTCGAGCGAATGCGGCGGCAGCGAGCAGGCGCTATCGCCGGAATGGATGCCGGCTTCCTCGATGTGCTCCATGATGCCGACGATGAAAGTGTCCTTGCCGTCGCAGAGGCAGTCGACGTCGATCTCGGTGGCGTCCGACAGATAACGGTCGAACAGCAGCGGGTTCTTGCCGAGCACGGTGTTGATCTGCCCGGTCTTGTCGTTCGGGTAGCGCGCCTTGACGTCGGCCGGCACCAGCTCCGGCAGCGTACCGAGCAGGTAATCGCTGAGCTGGTTCTCCTCGCGGATGATCTGCATCGCGCGGCCGCCGAGCACGTAGGACGGGCGCACCACCAGCGGCAGGCCGAGATCGGTTGCGACCAGGCGCGCCTGCTCGACCGAATAGGCGATGCCGTTCTTCGGCTGCTTGAGGCGAAGCTTGTCGAGCACGCGCTTGAAACGGTCGCGGTCCTCGGCAAGATCGATGGCGTCGGGCGAGGTGCCGAGGATCGGTACTTCGGCAGCCTCCAGCGCGCGCGCGAGCTTCAGCGGCGTCTGGCCGCCGAACTGCACGATGACGCCGTGCAGCGTACCCTTGCTGCGTTCCTTGGCGATGATCTCCAGCACGTCCTCGGCGGTGAGCGGCTCGAAATAGAGCCGGTCGGCGGTGTCGTAGTCGGTCGATACCGTCTCGGGATTGCAGTTGACCATGATGGATTCGTAGCCGGCGTCATGCAGCGCGAAGCAGGCATGACAGCAGCAATAGTCGAACTCGATGCCCTGGCCGATGCGGTTCGGCCCGCCGCCGAGAATGATGACCTTCTTCTTGTCGGACGGCGTGCTCTCGTCCGCCGGCGCGCCCGCAAACGGCGCCTCATAGGTCGAATACATGTAGGCGGTGGGCGAGGCGAATTCGGCTGCGCAGGTGTCGATGCGCTTGTAGACGGGACGAACGCCGAGTGCGTGGCGCTTCGCCGTGACCTCGGCTTCCGTCGTCTCGGCCAGCACCGCGAGTCGCGCGTCGGAGAAGCCCATGGCCTTGAGCGTGCGCATGCCGAAGGCGTTGCCCGGCAGGCCGTTCTTCCGGACCTTCTCCTCCATATCGACGATCCCCCGCATCTCGCCGAGGAACCACGGGTCGATCTTGCAGGAGTTGAAGATATCCTCGTTCGACCAGCCGAGCCGCATCGCCTGGGCGACCTGGAGCAGCCGGTTCGGCGTCGGCGTGCCGAGCGCGGCACGGATCGCGTTCTTGTCGTCGTCGCGGCCGAGACCCTCGATCTCGATCTCGTCGAGGCCGGTGAGGCCGGTCTCGAGCCCGCGCAAGGCCTTCTGCAGGCTTTCCTGGAAGGTGCGGCCGATCGCCATGACTTCGCCGACCGATTTCATCGAGGTCGTCAGCGTGGTCGAGGCGCCCGGGAATTTCTCGAAGGCGAAGCGCGGCACCTTGGTGACGACGTAGTCGATGGTTGGCTCGAACGAGGCCGGCGTCGCGCCGCCGGTGATGTCGTTGGCGATCTCGTCGAGCGTGTAGCCGACCGCGAGCTTGGCGGCGACTTTTGCGATCGGGAATCCCGTCGCCTTGGAAGCCAGCGCGGACGAACGCGACACGCGCGGATTCATCTCGATCACGACCATGCGGCCGTCCTCGGGATTGACGCCGAACTGCACGTTGGAGCCGCCGGTCTCGACGCCGATCTCGCGCAGCACCGCCAGCGAGGCGTCGCGCATGATCTGGTATTCCTTGTCGGTCAGCGTCAGTGCCGGTGCCACCGTGATGGAATCGCCGGTGTGCACGCCCATCGGATCGAGGTTCTCGATCGAGCAGACGATGATGCAATTGTCCTTCTTGTCGCGCACCACCTCCATCTCGTACTCTTTCCAGCCGAGCACGGATTCTTCGATCAGCACTTCGTTGGTCGGAGACGCATCGAGCCCGCGCTCGATGATGTCGAGGAATTCTTCCTTGTTGTAGGCGATGCCGCCGCCGGTGCCGCCCATGGTGAAGGAGGGGCGGATGATCGCGGGCAGGCCGATCTCGGACAGCGCCATCATGGCCTGGCCGAAGGCGTATTCCTGGTAGCGCTTGCGGCGCTCGCTCTCGCCCAGCGTCCACTGCCGATCGTGCTCTTCAAGGGCGGCGCCCGACAGCTTCTCGCGTTCGGCCTGGTGTTTGTCGCGGAATGACTTCTTCAGTTCGGAGGCGTTGGCGAGCCGCGACTTCGGCGTCTCGAGCCCGATCTTGGTCATGGCCTCGCGGAACAGCTGGCGGTCCTCGGCCTTGTCGATCGCGTCGGCGGTGGCGCCGATCATCTCGACGTCGAACTTGTCCAGCGTGCCCTGGCGGCGCAGCGACAGCGCGCAGTTCAACGCGGTCTGGCCGCCCATGGTCGGCAGCAGCGCGAAGCCGCCGGGAATGACGTGCCGTTCCTTCTCGATGATCTTGGCGACGATCTCGGGCGTGATCGGCTCGATATAGGTCGCATCGGCCAATTCCGGGTCGGTCATGATGGTGGCCGGGTTGGAATTGACGAGGACGATGCGATAGCCCTCTTCCTTCAGCGTCTTCACCGCCTGGGTGCCCGAATAGTCGAACTCGCAGGCCTGGCCGATCACGATGGGACCGGCGCCGATGATCAGGATGGTGGTGATGTCTGTACGTTTGGGCATCAACTCTCGCCGGACTGGAATTTGGGCACAAAAAAAGGGCGCGCGGCTGCGCGTCCCTGTGGCCGAGAGCGCGGTGGTCTCCCTCGCGCGCGGGTGGGTCTTAGACCAGTTTTTGGGGCGGCGAAACCCCGAAAAACGCCCATCAACCGGCAATTTTGACCGGTTTGGGCCGGGCCTGCCAGCCGCGGGCGAGATGCACCAGAAGCGAGGCCGCTACGCTCACACCGCCGATCCAGCCGAGGTCGTCGGGCGACAAGGTGGCCAGCACCGCGCCGCCGAGGGCCCCACCGATGGCGAAGCCGAGATACATGGCGGAGGCGTTGAGCGAGAGGGCGATCATCGAGGCCTGCGGCTCGATCCGGATGATGCTGGCGATCTGGGCCGGATAGAACGCCCAACCCGAGATGCCCCAGAGGAAGATCGCGCCCAGCACGGCGTAATGGGCCTGGCCGGGCATCAGCTTCAGCACCAGCGAATGCAGGATGAGGGCGCTCGCCATGCCGGCGAGCCCGAGGGCTGCGGTGGTGAGCGTGCCGAGCCGGTCGGCCAGGACGCCACCGAGCATGTTGCCGATCGCCGCCGCGCCGCCAAACACCAGCAATGCCAGGCTGATCTGCGAGGCGTCGAAGCCGAGATTGCGCAGTGGAACCGCGAAATAGGTGAAGACGGTGAAGCCGCCGAGCGCCCATAAAATCGTGATCAAGAGCGCGACCACGACATTGCCGTGGCGGGCCACCGCGAGCCGCTCGCTGAGCGAAGCCGTGTTGCGCGGCAGGCCGCGGGGCAGGCCGAGCAGGAGGCCCGCGAGCGCAACGCCGCCGATCAGGGCCACCATGGCAAAGGTCGCGCGCCAGCCGAGCAGGCTGCCGACGAGATTGCCGAGGGGAACGCCAATGACGGTCGCAACCGTGAGTCCGGAGGTGACCAGCGCCACGGCGCGGCCCCGCCGTTCGGGCGATGCGATGGCGATCGACACGGCGAGGGCTGTCGGCATGCACAGGCCCGAGCCCAGTGCCATCAGCATCCGGGAGGCGAGCAGCAGGGCATAATTCGAAGCCACCATCGCCGCGATGTTTCCGGCAATGAAGGTCGTCAGCGCCAGGGCCAGCACGGTGCGGCGGTCGATATTGTTCAGCGCCACCGCCAGGATCGGGGAGCCCACGGCATAGGTGAGGGCGTAGGCGGTGACGAGCTGGCCGGCTGCCGGGACCGAAATCGACAGGTCGCTGGCGATGGCAGGCAAAAGCCCAGCGATCACAAAGCCTTCAGTACCGATCGCAAAGGCTCCCAAGGCCAGCCAGAACACGCTCATTGGACCAGATCCTATGTTCAACGATTATTGAACAATTGAATGCACAAAGGTGGCGATGTCAATCGGTTCAAGAACTATTGAACATTGTGGCCGCATCGCTATGATTCCCCGGTCATGAGCCGCACGCCTCTCCACCCCACCCGCGAGCAGATCGAGCTGCCGATGGTTCTGGATTGCCTCAGCGATCCGATCCGGTTGGCAATCGTGTACCAGCTCGCAGCGCAGGAACGTGTCAGCAGCGAGCTCTGCTGCGGCGATTTCAGTGGGCTCGGGGGCAAGTCGAACCTGGCCTATCACTTCGCCAAGCTGCGCGAATGCGGCCTGATGCAGACGCGCGTGGCCGGCACCAACCGCTTCATGCGATTGCGCCGCGAGGATCTGGATGCACGCTTTCCGGGTCTGCTGGACGCGGTGATCGGCTCCGCGGCGAAGGATGCCGAGCGGCTGCACTTGTTGTCGGAGGGGGATGTGGTCGAGGCGGATTGAGGTTCGAGCGGGCAGTCCGTCTTCGCTTGCGCTGTCGCTCCAGCTACGCCGGACACGCTTCGCCCCTTCGGGTCCGGCGTGGCTGCGCCACGCGTAGCCCCGAAGGGGCGAAGCGTGGAGACCCGGCCTGGATTTGAACCAGGATGTAGAGCGTTGCACCGCCCTCGCGTAGACGCTTCCGCCACCGGGCCGCAGCGATCATGACCGATTGCAGTGCGGCAAGCTACAACGGCTAATTGTTATGCTTAACGAACCAGAGGCGGCCGCGCGATGAAGGTCATGCGCCAGGGATTGTGGCCGATATTGGTGTGGGCGCGCTGGACCGCGAACCCGGCCGCCCTCAGCTTGGCGGTGATCTCCTCCTCGCTGTAGCGCTGCAGCCCGATGCGCGTGCGCAAATGACGGTAATCCGACAGCGCGGTGCTGATCAGCCCGATCAAGGCGTCCTTCAGGAAGCCGTGGCGAAGGCCGAAGCCGAGCAGCGCCAGGACGTCCCTGAACATGCCGACATTGGGCTGCAGGATGTCCCCCAGCACCAGCTTGCCGGAGGGCTTCAGGAGACGGCGGATGTTGAGCAGCGCGGCATCGAGCTCGTCCGGCGCCATGTATTGCGCGACCGAGTTCATCACAACGAGGTCGATCGACTGGTCCTGCATCTTGCGGACGTCGTCGAGCGAGCGGACGCGGATCTTGGTGTTCGGGGCGAACCGCGCGATCAGCCGGCCGCGCACGCCCGGCGCGGGTTCGGCCAGGATCAGCTGGCCGCAGCGAGCGGCCACCTGGGTCGCCGACAGCGCCTCGCCGCAGGCGTAGTCGAGCACGACCGCATCGGGCGAGGAGATGTAGCCGATGATGTCCCGCGCAATGATCTGGAAGTGCAAGTCGCGATGCAGCTTGCTGACGTAGATCGTATGCGTCGAGTCGTAATAATCGATCCAATCGTCCATGGTATCCCGTCCGGCGGTTCCTATGTTGGAACCGCGCTGCCCGCCTTGCGTTAGGGGTGCGACGGCGCTCCGTCAATGTCCGCGTCCTAACAGGAAGGTCTCCCGTGAGCAAAACCAACAACAAGGTCTCGCCCGATCTCGATACCCCCACCGATCTGTCGCCCGACGGGGTCAAGAAGGTCTCGGAGGCGCTCAACGTGCTTCTGGCCGACGCCTTCGCGCTGTATCTGAAGACCAAGAATTTCCACTGGCACATCAGCGGCCGGCATTTCCGGGACTACCATCTGCTGCTCGACGAGCAGTCCGACCAGATCTTCGCCACCACCGACCAGCTCGCCGAGCGTGTCCGCAAGATCGGCGGCACCACGTTGAAGTCGATCGGCCAGGTCGCGAAGCTCCAGACCATCAAGGACAACAACGAAGACTACGTCCCGCCGCGCGAGATGCTGCGCGAGCTGATGCAGGACAACAAGCACGTCGCAGCCGCGATGCGCAAAGCCCATGATGTCTGCGACAAGGCCGAGGACGTGGCGAGTGCCAGCCTGCTCGAGAATTTCATCGACGAGACCGAGCGCCGGACGTGGTTCCTGTTCGAGGCGACGCGGCAGGAAGGCGGCAACGAGGCGTAAAGGGATATGTAGGGTGGGTTAGCGCTGCAGATGTGCGAAGCGCAGCTGCAGAGCGTAACCCACCGCTTTTGTATCCGCGGTGAACGAGATGGTGGGTTACGCCTGCGGCTAACCCACCCACCGGCACCTGCGCTTTTGGCTACCACCACAGCCGCATCAGAGCGCCATCCTTCCCCGTCACGGGATCGGCCGGCGGCATCGCGACCTCTGGAATCGTCTTCAGCGCCTTGGCGTGGTTCTCCGGCGTCGCCCTTGTGATCTCCAGCTTGCTGCCCGGCGGATAGGCGCCGATGACGCAGAAATCCTCGCTCGCCGTGATGCATTGATGCCCGGTGCCGGCGGGCAGGATCGCGACGTCGCCGGCCCTGATGTCCAGCTCCTGACCGTGGTCGCCGCCGAAGCGAACCCGTGCACTTCCGCGCGCGACGCCGAGCACTTCATGCACCGTCGCGTGATAGTGCAGGTAATCGTAGACGCCGTTGCGCCAGGTGCCGCCCCAGCCGTTCGCCTCGAACAGATCTTCGATGGTCTCCTCGGGGCGCTCGGGATCGAGCTTCACCGCGTCCTGATAGACCAGGAACGGCCTGATGTTGTTCGGCACCAGCCCATCATCCCCAAACACGATGGCGAGCGGTTCGGCATTGTCGCGGACGACGGACATTTCGAGGCTCCGGGTCACAACAGTCCATCAATCAAGACGATGCTCGTCCCCTTGTTCCCGGCCAAATCCATATGCCGGACTTGATGGAGATCAAGGCATGCGCGGCCAATGGCGGGCACGCCAGCCGAAGCGAAAGAAAAAGGGAACGCCATGTACGCATCCGACGTCGCGCAGCGTCATTTCTCGGCGGCTATCGACGAGGCGGAGGCGTCCGGTCTCGGGCACGAAGCCGTCTGCCGCGCCTTGCTCGGTCTGGTGATCTCGAAATATCTGGAGACGAGGTCCGTCGCGGACATCCAGGCGGAGCTGCGCTTCATTGCCGAGAATTGCGATCCCGACACAGACTTCATGTTCATGCGTCCGTGACGCATAGCCGGCGGTCTCGTCCGCCGGCGTTCTTGTCTCACGCGCTCTTCTTCTGCCGCATCAGATCGGCAAAACGCTGGAACAGATAGTGCGAGTCGCGCGGCCCTGGTGAAGCCTCGGGATGGTACTGCACCGAGAACACCGGCTTGCCGTCGAGCTGGATGCCGCAATTGGACCCATCGAACAAGGAAATGTGGGTTTGCGTCGCGCCCTTCGGCAGCGTGGTCTCGTCCACGGCGAAGCCGTGGTTCATCGAGGTGATCTCGACCTTGCCGGTGGTCTCGTCCTTGACGGGATGATTGGCGCCGTGATGGCCCTGATGCATCTTCTTCGTCTTGGCACCGACGGCGAGGCCCAGCATCTGATGGCCGAGGCAGATGCCGAAGGTCGGCGTGCCCGACTTGATCACGTCCTGAATCACAGGCACGGCATATTTGCCGGTCGCAGCCGGATCGCCCGGGCCGTTCGACAGGAACACGCCGTCCGGCTTCATCGCCAAAATGTCTTCGGACGAGGTCGTCGCCGGCACCACCGTCACCTTGCAGCCGACGCCGGCGAGCAGGCGCAGGATGTTGCGCTTGATGCCGTAGTCGATGGCGACGACGTTGAACTCCGCCTTGTCCTGGCGGCCAAAACCCTTGTCCCACAGCCAGGGCGTCTCGTCCCAGGTGAAGCGCTGGCCGCTCGTGACCATCGGCACGAGGTCCATGCCTTCGAGGCCGGGCCATTCGCGCGCTTCTTCCTTCAGGCCATGCAGGTCGAACTCGCCGTTTTTGGCGTGTGCGATCACGGCGTTGGGCATGCCCTTGCTGCGGATCAGCGCGGTCAGGGCGCGGGTGTCGATGCCGGAGAGGCCGATGATGCCGCGTGCCTTCAGCCACTGGTCGAGATGTTTGGTGGCGCGGTAGTTCGAGGGATCGGTGATCGCGGTGCGCAGGATCACGCCGCGCGCGCCCGGCGTTGCCGCCATGTTTACCGTCTCGATGTCTTCCTCGTTGGTACCGACATTGCCGATATGCGGGAAGGTGAAGGTGATGAGCTGGCCGGCATAGGAGGGATCGGTGAGGATCTCCTCATAGCCGGTCATCGCGGTGTTGAAGCAGACTTCGCCGACGGCGTGGCCTTCGGCGCCGAGACCAAAGCCTTCGAGCACCGTGCCGTCAGCAAGCACCAACAGCGCGGTCGGTTTGTGGTCCGGCCAGGCGGGATCGTTGTCATGTTGTGTCATGAGCGCGTTTCATAGTCCCCGCGGGCGCCGCCGTCAAAGCGGGAGAGGGGGGATTCACATGCGTTTTTGCATATTTGACAGGCCTCCTCCCGTCCTTAAGGTCGGCCGCACAATTTCCGGCAATTTGAGGGGCTTGCGAGGCAATAATGGACCAGACCACCCCGATTGTGCTGGTTCCGGGGCTGGCCTCCTCGGCCCGGATCTATGCGCCGGTCATCCCGGCGCTGTGGCGGTTCGGCCCGGTCATGATTGCCAACCATATCCGCGACGACAGCATGGCGGCGATTGCCGCCCGGGTGCTGAGCGAAGCGCCGCCGCGCTTCGCGCTCGCCGGCCATTCCATGGGCGGCTACATCGCGCTCGAGATCATGCGTCAAGCGCCTGAGCGTGTGGCCAGGCTTGCGCTGATCAACACCCAGGCGCGGCCCGACACGCCGGAGGCGACCGCGCGCCGCCGTGCCCTGATGGAGCGCGCCAGGCGCGGCGAGCTCCGCGCCATTCGCGAGGAGAGTTTTCCGGAGCTGGTGCACCCGTCGCGGCGCGACGATGCCGCTATCCTCAGGCTCGTGCATGCGCAGGACGAGGATGTCGGCGTCGAGGGCTATCTGCGGCAGCAGACCGCGATCATCGCGCGGGTGGATTCGCGGCCGACGCTTGCAGCGATCAAATGCCCGACATTGGTGCTGACGGGCGATGCCGACGGCACGATCCCGAATGCATTCTCGAAGGAAATGGCCGAGGCCATCGCCGGCGCAAGGCTCATAGTCCTGGATCGCTGCGGGCACCTGCCGCAAGCCGAGCAGCCGGAAGCGACCACGCGGGCGCTGACCGGATGGCTCGGAACCGAGGTTGTCCAAGGGCCGCGAACGGCCTAAATCAGGCGTCAGATATTCAAAGGGATCACGATCATGTTGCGCGACGACATCAACAATGCGGTCAAGGAGGCCATGAAGGCCAAGGACGAGCGCAAGCTGTCCACGCTGCGCATGGTCAACTCCACCATCAAGAACGCCGACATCGACGCCCGCGGGCAGGGCAAGCCGCCGCTGTCGGACGCGGACCTGCTCGGCGTCTTCCAGAAGATGATCAAGCAGCGGCAGGAATCGGTCGAGCTCTACGAAAAAGGCGGCCGCGCCGAGCTCGCGGCCCAGGAGCGCGAGGAGATCGCGGTGATCTCGGCCTATCTGCCGAAGCAGATGTCGGACGACGAGGTGAAGAAGGCGATCGCGGATGCGATCGGTGAGACCGGTGCCGCCGGCATGAAGGACATGGGCAAGGTGATCGCGGTCTTGCGCGCGAAGTACGCGGGACAGATGGATTTCGGCAAGGCGTCCGGCCTCGTGAAGGCCGCGCTG
>NZ_JXDL01000001.1:3803914-3882611 GCF_001590795.1 Bradyrhizobium sp. AT1 | reverse complement strand
TGATCTCGCCACTCGGGCGGCGCTTCCTTGGAGAGACTGTCACCCCACCTCGGTTCGCATTGCGCTTCGCTCCATGCGAGCCGATCCTCCCCCTCCAGGGGAGGATGGGCACCTTTGATGCTGCGCCAGTCCGGTCTACTCTTACCGACAGAAACAATCGGGAGGCAACCGATGACCGCCGTCAAACCGTTCCGCATCGCCATCAGCGACGACATCCTCGCCGACCTCAAATCGCGTCTTGCGCGCACGCGCTGGCCGGAGGCGGAGCTGGTCGACGACTGGAGCCAGGGCGCGCCGCTGAAGTGGATCCAGGAGGTCTGTGCCTACTGGGCGAACGAGTACGACTGGCGGGCGCGCGAGGCCAAGCTCAACCGCTTCGAACAGTTCACCACCGAGATCGACGGGCTCGACATCCACTTCATCCACGCCCGCTCGAAGGAGCCGAACGCGCTGCCGCTGATCATCACCCATGGCTGGCCGGGCTCGATCGTGGAATTCCAGAAAGTGATCGCGCCGCTGACCGATCCCGCCGCGCATGGCGGCAGTCCCGCCGATGCATTTCACGTGATCTGTCCCTCGCTGCCGGGCTTCGGCTTCTCCGCCAAGCCGAAAACCACCGGCTGGGGCGTCGACCGCATCGCCGCGACTTGGGCGAAGCTGATGGAGCGGCTCGGCTATGCCAGCTACGGTGCGCAAGGCGGCGACTGGGGTTCGGCGGTGACGACGTCGCTCGGCGCGCAGGACCCGGCGCATTGCGCCGGCATCCACATCACCCTGTCCTTCAACTCGCCGCCGCGCATCGAGGGCGAGCCGACGGCGGAGGAGAAGCGGGCGCTCGCCGGCCTCAAGCATTATGTCGATCTCGACTCCGGCTATTCCAAGCAGCAGTCGACGCGGCCGCAGACGCTCGGCTATGGCCTGACGGATTCGCCGAGCGGGCAGGCGGCCTGGATCCTGGAAAAATTCTGGGCCTGGACCGATTGCAACGGCCACCCCGAGAACATCTTCAGCAAGGACGAACTGCTCGACAACGTCATGCTCTATTGGGCGACGGAGACGGCGACCTCTTCGGCGCGGCTCTACTGGGAAAGTTTTGGCAAGCGCCGCACCACGCCTGTCGTCAAGGTGCCGACGGGCGTGGCCGCCTTCCCCAAGGAGATCATCACGCCGGTGCGGCGCTGGATGGAGCCGAACTTTCCCAACATCATGCATTGGAGCGAGATGGAGAAGGGCGGCCACTTTGCGGCGTTCGAGCAGCCGGAGCTATTCGTGCGCGATGTCCGCAAGTTCTTCGCGACGGTGCGGTGAACGACCTCCATCGTCATGCCCGGGCTTGTCCCGGGCATCCACGGCCTTAGACTGGAGACGAGACAAGAAGAACGTGGATGGCCGGGACAAGCCCGGCCATGACGGCAAGAGCACGGAAACGAACCAAGCCCATGCTGACCGAAGCCAAGACCTACGACGAACTCGTCCGCAATTTCCGCTGGGACATCCCCGACCGCTTCAACATGGCGGAGGCGTGCTGCGACCGCCATGCTGACGGCACGGGCCGGCTCGCGCTGATCTATGTCGACGAGAATGGTGCGACCAGCCGCACCTCCTTCGACGAGGTCGCTGAGATGTCGCGCCGCTTTGCCAATGTGCTGAAGGCGGATGGACTTGCGCGCGGCGACCGCGTCGCGGTGTTCCTGTCGCAATCGCTGGAATTGCCGATCGCGCATATGGCGGCGTTCCGCTCCGGGATGATCTCGATCCCGCTGTTCGCGCTGTTCGGCGAGGACGCACTGGAATTCCGCCTGTCGAACTCCGAGGCCAAGGCCATCATCACCGACGAGGGCGGTTGGGAGAAGCTCGCCAAGATCCGCGATCGCCTGCCGCAACTGAAGATGGTCTATGTCGTCGGCGGCCGCGCGCCGTCGGGCACGACATCGTTCTGGGACGCGGTGAAGGCCGCGTCACCCGACTTCGCGCGCGTGGACACCTCGTGCGACGATCCCGCGCTGATCATTTACACCTCGGGCACGACAGGCAATCCGAAGGGCGCGCTGCATGCGCACCGCGTCGTGCTCGGCCATCTGCCGAATGTCGAGATATGTCACAACTTCCTGCCCAGGCCCGGCGACCTCATGTGGACGCCGGCGGACTGGGCCTGGATCGGCGGCCTCGTCAACGGCCTGCTCGCGTTCTGGTACCACGGCATCCCGCTGGTCGGCCACCGCGCGCGAAAATTCGAGCCGCAGGCGGCGATGCAGATGATGGCCGATCTCGGAATCCGCAACGTCTTCCTGCCGCCGACCGCGCTGAAGCTGATGCGGCAGGCCGGCGTGAAGCATCCAGGCGTCAAGCTGCGCAGCATCTTCACCGGCGGTGAATCGCTCGGCGGCGAACTGCTCGGCTGGGTGCGCGAGACTTTCGGCATCGACGCGCATGAGGTGTTCGGCCAGACCGAGTGCAATCTCGTGATCGGCAGCAACTCCAATCTGTTTCCGATCCGCCCGGGTTCGATGGGCAAGGCAACGCCGGGCTTCGACGTCCGTATCGTCAACGACAAGGGCGAGGAATTGCCGCGTGGCCAGCGCGGCATCATCGGCGTGCGCCAGCCGTGCCCTGTCACCATGCTCGAATATTGGCGCAATCCGGAAGCGACAGCGAAGAAATATGCCGGCGAGTTCCTGCTCACCGGCGATCTCGGCGTGCAGGACGAAGACGGCTATTTCTGGTACGTCAGCCGCGAGGACGACGTTATCACCACCGCCGGCTATCGCGTCGGCCCGTCCGAGATCGAGCACACGCTGATGAAGCATCCCTCGGTGGCCATGGCCGCCGTGGTCGGCATCCCCGATCCGATCCGCACCGAATCCATCAAGGCCTGGATCGTGCTGCGCCCCGGCTTCACGGGCAGCGATGTGCTGGCACGCGAGATTCAGGAGTTCGTCAAGGTGCAGCTGGCCGCCCACGAATATCCGCGCTTCGTCGCATTCGCCGAGACGCTGCCGATGACGGCGACGGGCAAGGTGCTGCGGCGCGAGCTGCGGGCCAAAGGCTGACTTCTTTCAAGGGCTGACGTCCGACAATGGCAAAGACTTCTCAAGCCGCGGGGCTTCACCGCGCCTCGCTCGACAAGCTGCACGATCTCGATGCGGCGCTCGAGCTGATGTATTACGGCTGGCGCGGCATGACGCTGGAGGCCGACGCCTATCTTGCGAAGCAGGGCCTGTCGCGCCCGCATCATCGCATCCTCTACGTGGTGGCGCGCCGGCCCGATATCGCGATCGGCGCGCTGCTCGAGGTTCTCGGCATCTCCAAACAAGCCTTGAGCCGGCCGCTGAATCTGCTGCTCGAGCGCAAGCTCGTGACCTCGAAGCGCTCGCCCGAGCAGCATCGCTCGAAATTGCTGCGCCTGACTGCCGCCGGGCAGCGCATCGAGCAGCGCGCCTCCGACCACGAACGCAACGTCATGCGCCAGGCCTTCGATCGCGCCGGGGTCTCGGGTGCGGCGGCATGGATGGCCGTCATGGAGGCGATCGCCGACCACAACTGACACATTCTCAAGTCAATCTAGTTGACATGAGCAGCCAGCTTTGCCACTTTCCTCGCTAATGAGCGAGGGGAGGGCCGTGTCATGAGCGGACAGGCAATGAATCGTGCGGCCGCGGAACCCTTTGTCGCGACATGGTGCGCGAGCTGGCGCAAGGTCGATATCGACGCCGTTGTGGCGCATTTTGCCGAGAACGCGCAGATGCGCAGTCCTCTGGCGTTGACGCTGACCGGTTCTCCGGTCGTGACCGGCGCCGAGAACATCCGCGCCTATTGGCGGAAAGCCTATGGCCACATCGAAAGCGCCGACCTCAAGATCCTGAGCTGGAGCTGGGACGATACGATCGCGCGGCTGGTCGTGTGGTGGCAGCTCGGCGACACCCGCGCCAGCGAGTTCATGGATTTCGACGATGCCGGCCGCGTCGTTCGCAGCGAAGCCTTCTACGGGAAATGACCATGCGCCCAACGGATATCGTCCTGCTTCTCAACACGCTCTGGTTCGTCGGCGCCTTCATCCAGTTCAGCATCGCGCAAACCAACACGCTGAAGATCCTGCTGCCGCGGGAAGAGCGCAGCAATCCGATCGCGCCGACGCTGGCGGCCAGCGTTGCGTTCCTTGGTGGAATGAACCTGCCGATCGGGCTGTTGTCGCTCTATCTGCTGGCCGCGCGTCCAGCCTTCTTCCAGCCGGTCGAGGCGCAGCTCGCGCTGTTGCTGTTTTTCTCCGCCTGCCATTTCAGCCAATTCGTCTACAACGTCCCCGTGCTGATGCGCGGCGGCCGGGTCGGAGTCGCCTACTGGCCGGTGCTGAAAGGTCCGATGCTCCGGATCTTCGTCATCGACGCGGGCCTGTTCGCGGCCAATCTCGCCGTGGCGCTTCAGCTCGCGATCTAGCGCGACGGTTCCGAGAGCGCGGCCCGCAGCATGGCGGCAAGATCCTTGCGCCGGAACGGCTTGGTCAGAATGCGGGCCTCGCCGATCCCGTCGGGTGTCCTCACGGGATCCTGGCTATAGCCGGAGGTGAAGAGCACCTTGAGCCCGGGGCGCAGCTCGCATGCTTGTCTCGCCAGCTCAGGCCCGAACATGCCGCCGGGCATCACGACGTCGGTGAACAGCAACTGGATGTCGCCGGGCTGGCGCAGTACGTTCAGCGCTGCAGGGCCGTTCGACGTCGCGACGACCCGGTAGCCGAGCGCCATGAGCTCGTTCTCGACATAGGCTCGCACCATGTCGTCGTCTTCGACGAGGAGAATGGTCTCGTGTCCGGCCTGTGTGACGGTTTGCGCCGCCAGCGGCGGATCCGCGCTCGGCGGCGTTGCGAGACGGGGAAAGAACAGTTTGACGACGCTGCCTCGTCCCGGTTCGGACTGCATCTGCACGAGCCCGCCGGATTGCTGTGCAAAGCCGTAGACCATGCTGAGGCCGAGGCCGGTCCCCTTGCCGACTTCCTTGGTCGTGAAGAAAGGCTCGAAGGCGCGGCTCGCCACTTCGGAGCTCATGCCGCTGCCGGTATCGGTCACGGCGACCATGACGTAGTCGCCGGGCCGCGGCTCGCCGTTGACATCGAGGTCGGATTCACCGAGTGAGCTGTTATGGATCTCGACCGTCAGCTTGCCGCCGTCCGGCATCGCGTCGCGCGCGTTGAGCACCAGGTTGAGCACGGCCGTCGTCAGCTGGCCGGGATCGACGCTGGCCGGCCACAGATCCGGTTCGAACGCGAAGCGGCACTCGATGTGCTCGCCCAGGGTTCGACGCAAGAGCTGCTCCATGCCGAGAACCTTCTCGGCAATGTCGATCTCTCGCGGCCGGAGCGGCTGCTTGCGCGCGAAGGCGAGCAGGCTCTTGGTCAGGTCGGAACCGCGCTCGGCGGCGGTCGCGATGTCGCCGGCGATCCGGTGCAATTCCTTGTTTCCCGCCAGCCTGTCGGCAAGATGCTCCGAATTGCCGAGAATGACGGTCAACAGATTGTTGAAATCATGCGCCACGCCTCCGGTGAGCTGGCCCATGGCTTCCATCTTCTGGGATTGGCTGAGCTTGTGGCTGAGATCGGCGATCGCGGCGCGCTGCTGCTCGAGCGACTCGGCCGTGCTGTTGAGCAGCGTCATCAATCCGCCGAGCTCACCGCCCGGATGGGGCTCGGGAATGCGCGCGCTGAGATCGCCGCGCCCGAGTCTCTTGGCCATGACGGCGAGCCGCCTGACCTGTCGCCCGATGCTCACGGTCGTGAGAATCCATAAGCCGGCGAGCAGCAGCAGCGAGGCCACCGCGAGAATCGCCATGTCCTCGTAAAGCCGGCGGTTGGCCGCCGCGACCAATTCGTCCTTGGATCGTCCGACCAGGATGGTGAGGCCAGCCTTGCGGATCGAGGGCGAGCGGGAGACGCCCCAGATCTGGGTGCGGCCTTCGCGGTCGGTGACCTCCCGAAATGGCTCGCCATCGGGCACGGCCGCGAAGCGGAACAGGTCGGAGCCCGCAATGGACCCGCCGACGGGCACGCTCCAGCCGCCGCCCTTGGGGGCGGCCAGCACCGTACCCTTGGCGTCGACGAGCAGGATGTCCTTCTCGGCGAGCAGGCGCTTGTCGTGAAACTCCGCGAATTTGTTCAGGTTGAAGGACGCGAGCAACACGAACTTGAGCGCGCCCCCATCCGTTCGCACGGGGTAGGCGATCTGGAGCACCGACAGTCCGGTGAGGCGGCCGAACACCGGCTCGACTGCGACGACCCCTTGAAGATTCTTGACCTCTTTGAAATAGCCGCGGTCGTTCAGGTCGAGCGTGCGGTTGGTCCGCAGCGAGTCACAGAACAGGTGGCCGTCGGGATCGATGGTCAGGATGCCCGTGAACTGCGGATATTCCTCGCGGACGTCCGACAGGAACGCCGAGCACGCCGCCTTGTCCCGCGTGTCGAGGTCCCGGGCGCGGGCGAGACCATAATGAAGCTGAGCGGTGCCCTGGATCTTCTCGTCGAGATCGCTGGCGATGTCGTCGGCGGATGCGGCCAGATTGGCCAAGGCCGCGTTGATTTCGCTGGACCTGTTCTGCACGAAGCGCAGCCCGACGAGGCTCGCCGGCACCAGCATGGCCGCGATGACGAGGATCAGTAACCGGGTACGCAGGCTCATCGGTGGGGCGGTCCGCTCTGGTCATCGCGTGTGTATGTTCGAAGGTAAAACTTGCTGACTATCGTCTGCCCAGTCCACAGGAATTCGCTCGAAAATCGCACAGAACATTAAAGAATTCGAGCCGCCTCGCGACCGCCAAGAGGCGTCGTCGTCGCTCTTGTCCAATATCCGGCATCGAGTTGCGCCCGCGCGCGGCGGCGTTACTATCGTGGTCAATCCGCGCGCGACGCAAGATCGCGCCGATCTGTGGAGGAAGCTGATGTCCATCTCGGGCAAGGTCGATCCGGTGGTCCGTCCGGTCGCGGCGACCGATATCGCCGAGGCGCTGGTCGAGGGCCTACGCGATTTCCAGGCGCTGCCGCTTTACGGCCTCTGCTTCGGCGCGCTCTATGCCGCCGGCGGCATCGCCATCATGCTGTGCCTCACCGCCTACGGCATGGTCTATCTGGTTTATCCCCTGGCGGCAGGCTTCGCGCTGATCGGGCCGTTCGTGGCGATCGGCCTCTACGAGGTCAGCCGCCGCCGCGAGCGCGGCGAGCCGGTTTCCTTCGGCGCGATCTGGTCCGCCGTGCGCTCGCGCAGCGAGATCGGCTGGATGGCATTCGTCACGCTGTTCGTGTTCGTGGTCTGGATGTACCAGGTGCGGCTCCTGATCGCACTGCTGCTCGGCCTCAACGCCTCCTTCTCCAGCCTGCAGGAATTCATGACGGTCGTGCTCACGACCAACGAGGGCCTGCTGTTTCTCGGCATCGGCAACGTCGTCGGCGCCGTGCTGTCGCTGATCCTGTTCTCGCTGACCGTGGTGTCGTTTCCGCTGCTGCTCGACCGTGAGGTCGATTTCGTCACGGCGATGGTGACGAGCGTGCGCGCGGTGGTGACGAGCCCGCTGCCGATGATCTCGTGGGCCGCCGTGATCGTGATGCTTCTGATCGTCTCGGCGCTGCCCTATTTTCTCGGACTGATCGTGACGTTGCCGGTGCTCGGCCACGCGACGTGGCATCTCTACCGGCGGCTGGTGGCGCCTGTGCCCGCCTAGTCGTCATTCCGGGGCGCCCGAAGGGCGAGCCCGGAATCCATTCATCCACCAACCCTGCTGCGAGATGGATTCCGGGCTCGCGCTACGCGCGCCCCGGAATGACTCCGCACCTACGGCGTCTTGATCCCCATCGCCTTCAGCGCTTCCAGCATCTTCGCCGGCGGTGACATCTTGATCTGCGGCGCCTTGCCTGTCTCCAGCAGGCTCTTCAATCCGGAGAGGATCGCCGGCCAGCCGGTGCGGCCGCCGGAAAGGATGTCGTCGTTGAGCGCGCGGTCGTGGCGTTCGCTCATGGTGAGGCGGACGGCCTCCCCGGCTGTCTCGATCTCGTAGGTGACGAGCGTGGAGCCGAGCTTTTCCACGAGGTCGGGCCAATTGACGTTCCAACTCACCGTGAGCTTGTTCGGCGGATCGTATTCGAACACCTCGCCTCGGATGTGCTCGGAGCCGTCGGGCGCGCGCACGATGAAACGGCCGCCGAGCTTCGGCTCCATCTCGACCGCAAAGCCGGAGAAATACTTTCGGCTGAACTCCGCCGAGGTCAGCGCCTCCCACACCTTCTCGGGCGTGGAGGCGATATAGATGGTGTAGACCGTGAGCGGCTTGAATTGATCGAGCTTCATTTTGCGTCGAATCCCTTGTTGAGCGCCGTGCGCGGGATGGCGAGCACCTGGCCTCGCTCCAGCAAGCTCTTGAGCCCGGACAGGATCGCGGGCCAGCCGTTGGAGACGGCGCCGAGATATTTGCCGCCCTCGACGAAGCCGTCATGCAACACGGTCAAACGCACGAGCGAGCCGAACGGTTCGATGGTGAACACGACGCGCGAGACCGGCTCGCTGCGCAGCTCCTCGAACTTGTGGTGCTTGAAGCTGTAGGACAATCGCCGCGGTGGATCGGATTCCAGGATCTCGCCGGAATCGGTGACCTCGCCGTCGAGCAGAAGCGCGAAGGGCGACCCGAGCTTCCAGTCGGAGCGAACCTCGGCGCCGAACCAGTATTGCCTGGTGAATGCGCTTGACGTCAGCGCCTCCCACAGCTTCTCCGGCGTGGTTTCGATGTAGGTGACATAGACGAATTCCGGCTTACTCATCGCGCTTCTCCAACTGCCGTTTCAACTCGCCGAGTGCGGCGAGCCTGCCGCGCTCGAATTTCTTGATCCAGCGCTCGCCGATCTGATGGATGGGCACCGGGTTGAGGTAGTGCAGCTTCTCGCGGCCGTGTTTGATGGTGGTGACGAGGTTGGCTTCTTCGAGAATGACAAGGTGCTTGGTGACGGCCTGCCGCGTCATGGCCAGACCCTCGCAGAGCTCGTTCAGCGTCTGGCCGTTCCTGGTGTGAAGCCGGTCCAAGAGCGAGCGTCGCGAAGCATCGGCGAGCGCTTTGAAGACCTCATCCATGGCAGCGATAATAGGCAACCAAATGGTTGCATGTCAAGATGGTGTGTTGGGCACACGCATTCGGCTGTGTTAGCGTCAAGGCTCAGCCAACGCAGATTGGTTCCGGGAGGACCTTCATGCTCCGTCGCGTGTCACTTGCTGCCGCCCTTGTTCTTTTCGTTGGCAGCACCGCCGCTCACGCGCAGAAGCAAACCATCGGCGCGCCGCCCGAAGCGTCCAACATGAAGCTCGTCGGCACCAGCGACCTGCAGGCCCGCAGCGCCTATCAGCCGACCATCCATCACCAGGGCGATCGCTGGATCGCCTATATCGGCCATCACGGCGGCACCGACGACGTGCCCGCGCCCGTCAACCCGATGACGGGCAAGGCCGAGCCGAACGGAACCTCGATCGTCGACGTCACCGATCCCGCACGGCCTAGGTATCTGCGGCATCTGCCGGGGCAGGAGGGCAGGTACGAATCCGGCGGCGCGCAGATGGTGCGGGTCTGCGACGGCAAGGCGTTGCCAAAGGGCGATCCCAACGCGGTCTACATGCTCAGGACTTTCGGCAGCGAGGCGCATGAGATCTGGAACGTCAGCGATCCCGCGAGTCCGGTGCTCATCACGCGCATTGGCGGCCTGAAGGACACGCACAAGAGCTGGTGGGAGTGCGACACCGGCATCGCCTATCTCGTCTCGGGCGCGCCGGACTGGCGCACCCGCCGTATGACGCAAGTCTACGATCTCTCCGATCCCGCGCGTCCGCAGAAGATCCGCGATTTCGGCCTGCCGGGTCAGGAGCCCGGCTCGACTGGCGCGGTACCGACCGAGCTGCACGGACCGATCTCGACCGGGCCCGACGGCAACCGCGTCTATTTCGGCTACGGCACCAACAAGGGCGGCATCTTGCAGATCGTCGACCGCGACAAGCTCCTGAACGGGCCGAAGCAGCCGACGCCGGACAATCTGCGCTATCCCGAGATTTCGCGCCTGCCGATGTCCGCCTTCAACGGCGCGCACACCACGTTCCCGATGCTCGACATGCCCATCGCCGAATTTGCCGAGGACAAGGACGGCAAGACCCGCGACATCGTCATGATCCTGAATGAAGCGATCCTCAACGAATGCGGCGAGGCCCGGCAGATGGTGTGGTTTGCCGACGTCACCACCGAGACGCGGCCGATGATGATCTCGAGCTACACCGTGCCGGAGGCGAGCGGCCAGTTCTGCCAGCGCGGCGGCCGCTTCGGCGCGCACTCCTCGAACGAGAGCACGGCGCCGGTCTATTACAAGAAGATGGCCTTCATCGCCTTCTTCAATGCCGGCGTGCGCGCGCTCGACATCCGCGATCCCTATCATCCCAAGGAGGTCGGCCATTTCATTCCGTCGATCACGGCCGCGACCGACAAGCGCTGCATCCCGATCGAAGGCGGCGAGCGCTGCAAGGTCGCGATCCAGACCAACAATGTGGAGACCGACGACCGCGGCTACATCTACATCGTCGACCGCGCCAATACCGGCCTGCATATCCTCGAGCTGACCGGAGCGGCGCGCGCGGCTGCGGGCTTGCCGAAGAATGGATGAGCGAGCTTCCGTTCCCGCCCGCGCCATGTATTAATACATCCAGATCGCCCTGAGACCGAGTCCCTCCCATGATGTCCATGCAAGCCTATCTCGCCTTCCTCGCCGCCTGCATTGCGCTGGCGCTGCTGCCGGGGCCGATCGTCACTCTCGTCATCGCCAACGGCCTGCGCCACGGCACGCGGGCAGCGCTCACCAACGTGGCCGGTGCGCAAGCCGGGCTTGCCATCGTCATCGGCATCGTCGCGATCGGCCTGACCTCGCTGATGGCGACCATGGGCTATTGGTTCGACTGGGTGCGCTTTGCCGGCGCCGCTTACCTCGTCTGGCTCGGCATCAAGCTGATCTGGGCGCCGGTCGAGGGCGTCTCGGTCGACACACCGCCTCCGCCGCCGCGCGGCGGGTTCTTCCTGCAAGGGTTTTTGGTGCTGCTGTCGAACCCGAAAGTGCTGGTGTTCTTCGGCGCCTTCATCCCGCAATTCATGGACATGAATCAGCCGCACTTCCCGCAAGTTGCGCTCTTGGGTGCGACCTTCATGGTCACCGCCGTGATGACGGACGCGCTCTACGCCATCGCCGCAGGCCGCGCGCGAAAATTCTTCTCGGCCCGCCGCACCCGGATGATGTCCCGCATCTCCGGCGGCTTCATGATCGGCGGCGGCATCTGGCTGGCGCTGACAAGGGCGAAATAATCCTGCTCCCAGCCGGTTCGGCTTGAACCCTTCGCGGCGGCAAAGCGTCCAATCGGGCATTTGCCGCTGCCGAAGGGTTTTGACGTGCCGAATTTACCGCCGCTGGTTTACGCGATGCTGCTTGCGCCGCTCGCGCTCATCCTGATTGCCGCCATCGTCAAGACCTGGCAGGTGCGCGAGGCACGAAGTTGGCCGCAGGCCGCGGGCAAGGTCATCACGTCGGTGGCCGAGGTGCGCGAGGTCAAGGTGTCCGACGACGACCGCGAGGACGGCTATCGCACGGAGAACCGCAATTTCGCGAATGTCACTTACGAATATTCCGTCGGCGGCCGCAAGCTGCGCTGCAATCGCATCTCGATCGGCGAGGACCTCGGCAATTTCCAGGTCGCCGAGAAGCTGGCGAAATATCCCGCCGGCAGCATCGTCACCGTCTACTACAATCCGAAACATCCGGATCAGGCGGTGCTGGAGCGCGACCTGCCGAAGGGGTTGTGGGGCTGCCTCGGCGTCGGCTCGGCGATCGTGCTCGCGATCATCTTCGGCTCGGTCTTCGGGCTGAACCAGAGCTATCAATATCTCGCGCACCACATTGGCCGTCCGGATCTTGCCGGCCTCGTCGTCGCCTTCGGCGCGTTCGGTCTCGTGATCGCGCTGATGGCCTGGGCGGTGCGGCGGCAGGCCTCGATGGCGACGCGCTGGCCGGTCGTGCCGGGCACGATCAAGCTGTCCGCAATCGAGGAGTATCACGAGGCGAGCCAGCCCGGCGAGGCACGCGGCCTCGAGATGTTCGGCAAGCGCGTGACCTACACCTATCGCTATCAGAACATCAGCTACACCAACGAATGCGCCCGCGTCGCAGCCGAAACGCCTGACGCTTCCGACGCAATGCTGAAGAAGCTGATGTCGCGCTACCAGGACGGCGCCGTCGTCGACGTTCGCGTCAATCCCGACAATCCGGCGGAAGCAACGCTCGACGCGCGCGGCGACGGCCGCATGGCCTACGTGCTGTGGGGCATTGCCGCGATCTTCGCTGCGCTGGCGCTGTTCGTCGCAACGCGCGGCGGCTAACCGGCCCGCAGCTCCGCCTCGATCTCCGCGAAAATCCTTGCCAGCCGCTCGGCCCATTGCTGCTGGCCCGTGTGGTCCGCGATGAGATCCTGCCGAATCTCGATGCCGGTGTTGACGAGGCCGCGGGCCTCGCCGTGGACGGGAATGGTGTAGTCGGTGAGGTCGTTCACCGCATAGGGCTCGTTGTCGCCGACGACGAGGTCGCCTTCGCCGCGCAGATGCTTCAGCAGCAGCTGCGGCAGCACGGTGTCGCGATTGTAGAGCGCGCCGATGTGCCAGGGGCGCGCGACGCCGGCATAGACAGGCGTGAAACTGTGCAGCGACACCAGCACGGTCGGCCGCTTGGCATGCACGCGGCCGTCGATCGCGGCAGCGATGCGATCATGATAGGGCAGGAAGATCTCGCGTCGCCGCGCCTCGCGCTCCCATTGCGAAATCCCTTCGTTGCCCGGGATCGCGGTGGCTTCGGAGATGACCGGGATCGAACTTGCCGCTTCGGGCGGACGGTTGCAGTCGATCACGAGCCGCGAATAACGCTGCGCGATCAGATGCGCATCCAGCATTTGTGCCAGCCGCTCGGCGACGCCGGCGATGCCGATGTCCCAGCCGATGTGCCTGACCAGCTCGCTTTGGGCGACGCCGAGATCGCCGAGCGCGCGGGGCAGCACCCGCCCGTAATGATCCGAGGTGAGCAGGAAGGGCGATCGTCCTTCCGCATTCACCTCGTGCACGGGCGGAATGTCGTCGGCGCCGAGCAGTTGATCGGTCGCCTCGGCCGTACGCTGGTCCATCCTCATTGCCTCTGAAACGATAATTTGTGTAAACGGAGTAACGATATTGCACCGACGTCGCAACGTTAGAACAGCATGACCTCCGATCGCCTCTTCGTCTACGGCACCCTGATGCGCGGCTTCGACCATCCGATGGCGCGGCTGCTGGCAGGGCATGCGGATTTTTTGGGCGAAGCGACCTGCCGCGGCCGGCTCGTTCTGGTCAAGCATTATCCGGGATTGCTGCTGTCGGAGGCAGTATCCGACATCGTCCACGGCGAGCTCTTTCAGATGCGCGTGCCGGACGAGCTGCTGGGCGAGCTCGACATGTACGAGGCGTGCGGCGAGGGCTTTCCCGAGCCGACCGAATATCTGCGCCGGCTGGTCGACGTGACGCGCGCCGACGGCGCCATCGAGAAGGCCTGGACCTATGTCTACAACTGGCCCGTCACCGGCCTGCCGCATATCGAGTCCGGGCGCTTTCTGCAGCACTAAGCCGACAGCACTTCCTTCACCACGCGCACGTCGACTTCGTGCTCGACGTAACTCCATTCCTCGGTCCGCCTCAGCATCGCGACCAGCTCCTCGAACAGCGAGGCGTGTGCGGGCGCGAATTCGAACCAGGTGAGGAAGTCGAAGGGCTCGCCGAGGTCGCGGCAATGATAGAGCTGGCGCGCGATGGCGGGCAGGTAGCGCATGCTGCTCGCAATGTGGTGCGATCTGTCCTCGAAGATCTTGCGGCGCTCTTCCTGCGTCAGCTCCCACCAGGCCGCCGATTTGCGGATCGGGATCAGCGCCGCAGAGGTTGCCTCAGGTCGGCCGAGCCCCGCCTGCACGGCTGTGAGCTGCTGCTTCTCCGCCCGCTCGGTGTAGCGCAGGCTGCTGGCGACGCCGACCAGCCGCCACGCATTGCGCGAGGGCACCAGCGGCAACGAGACGGCCTCGCTGTCGGTCACCGACAGCGCCGGTACGAAGGGCAGGGGCTCGCCGGTCACGGGTGCGACCGAGGTCACCCGCCAGCCCCCGCTCTGGCCGCCTCGAAACGTCCTGAACATGGCCCATGGAAGCGTGGAACCGGGCGCGGTTCAAGCTTTCCGTCGAAACTTTCACCTGTGAATAGCCGGGAGAAGCCACACATGCTTCGTATTTCCCGGGGCCGTCCCTATATGCCTATCCGGTTGGCCATAACGTCCGACTCAGCCCAGAAATCAGCATAATGCGCTTCACGCCCCAATTCCTCGACGAGCTTCGTGCCCGGCTTTCGGTCTCCGAGGTCGTGGCCAAGCGCGTGAAGTTGAAGAAGGCGGGGCGGGAGTGGAAGGGGCTGTCGCCGTTCCAGCAGGAAAAGACGCCGTCCTTCTACGTCAACGACCAGAAGGGCTTTTACCACGACTTCTCCTCCGGCAAGCACGGCGACATCATCTCATTCGTGATGGAGACCGACGGCCTGCCGTTCGCGGAGGCCGTGGAGCGGCTCGCCAGCATGGCCGGCCTGGCGCTGCCGGCGGTGACGCCGGATGCGGCGCGGCAGGAGCAGCGCCGCCGCACGCTGCATGACGTCATGGATCTCGCCGCGACCTATTTCGCGGAGACGCTGGCCTCGCGCGTCGGCGCGAAAGCGCGCGGCTATCTCGCCGACCGCGCCATCTCGCCGGCGACGCAATTGCAGTTCCGCCTCGGCTATGCCTCGCCCGATCGCTTCGCGCTGAAGGAGCATCTCGGCAAGCTTGGAATCTCCGTCGAGGACATGGTCGAGACCGGGCTTCTGGTGGCGGGCGACGACATTCCCGTGCCCTACGACCGCTTCCGCGATCGCGTGATGTTTCCGATCACGGATTTGCGCGGCCGCGTCATCGCCTTCGGCGGGCGCGCGCTGGACAAGGACGTCGCTGCAAAATACCTGAACTCGCCGGAGACGCCGCTCTTCCACAAGGGCGACAATCTCTACAACCACCAGACCGCGCGCAAGGCGACGCATGACGGCGCATCGCTGATCGTGGTCGAAGGCTATGTCGACGTCATCGCCATGGTCACGACAGGTTTTCCCGGCGCCGTCGCGCCGCTCGGCACCGCGCTCACCGAAAACCAGCTCGCGCTGCTCTGGAAGATGGCGGACGAGCCGATCCTCTGCTTCGACGGCGACCGCGCCGGCCAGAAGGCGGCTTATCGTGCGGCCGATCTCGCGCTGCCCTTCCTCGCACCCGGAAAGAGCCTTCGTTTCGCGCTGCTGCCGGAGGGACAGGATCCGGACGATCTCGCGCGCTCCGGCGGCCGCGGCGCGATCGAGGAGGTGATCGGCGCGGCCCGCCCGCTCGCCGACATGATCTGGTCGCGCGAGCTCGAAGGCGGCAACTTTGCGACGCCCGAGCGCCGCGCTGCGCTGGAAGCGCGCATCAAGGAGCTGACCAACGGCATCCGCGACGAGGTGGTGCGGCGCTATTACCGCGACGAATTCGTCGAGCGGCTGCAGCGCGCCTTTGCGCCGGAGGGCGGGCGCGGCGGCTTCGGCGGCCGGGGCAATTTCCGCCAGGGTGGCGGCGGCCGCCAATTTCAGCCCCGCGGCGGGGCGGGCGCGAATCGATTCGGCGGTCAGGGATTCGGGAGCCAGGGCTTCGGAGGGCGGCGCGGTGCGCCCGGCCCCACCCCGTTACCGTCGGGTCCCTACCAGGCGGCTAGCCCCCAGCTGGCAGCGAGCCCGATCATGCGCGGCCAGCGCAGTGCCATCTCCCGCCGGGAGGCCCTGATCCTGCAAAGCCTGATCAACCACCCCTGGCTGCTGCACGACCATCTCGAGGAGGTCGCGGCCCTGGAGCTGGCCCATCCCGAGGCCCACAAGCTCCGGGCCGGCATCATCGCGGCTTTCGCCAACGACCATCACCATTCGCCAGACCCCGGCGAGCTCGCCGAGAAGATGCGCAGCGACCTCGAAAAAGGCGGATTTTCACAGCTTCTTCAACGGGTTGAGGGCGGGATCACCACCGCGGCGGTGTGGGGCGCCCGCGAAGGCGCGGCAAGGGACGATGTCCTCGCCACCTGGCATCAGCTGGTTGCCTTGCATCGGCAATACCATTCACTACTTAGAGAACTGAAAGACGCCGAGCTGGCCTTGGGGGAGGATCCCAGCGAGGCCAATTTGGCGTGGCTGCGTGACGTCAAGGCGCGTCTGGCCGAGGTCGACGGCACCGAAGCCCTGATCGAGGGTTTTGGCGAGCTGTCGGGCCGGTTCCAGAAGAGCATGTGATGAAAGAATCATGCGGACGGCCGGGCTAGGTACCGCTAAAAGACTCGCCAAATCCTGGGTTTGGCGGCAAAAACAGGGTTAATCGAGGCTTAACGGTCTTGTAGCACTTTGGCCCAGAGGCGGCCGCAGGCAGAACAGACGCGTCAGGAATGAATCCGCGCAATCGCTGTTGGCACTACACCTGCATCCGCTGCGACAAAGAGGCTGACGAAGCGTTAGGCAATTCCGGCGAGAGAGAGTTGGGGGTGGCGAGAGACATGCGCGCCGCCCTTTCTGTGTCGAGAACTGTCGAAGCGAGAGCGTCGAGCAACAGGTTCAAGTGATTTCACGCAAGGCGCGAAAAAGCGCCCCGCATGAAGCGCGTTTAGGAGCAATGGATGGCCACCAAGGCAAAGACGCTGCAGGCGAAGGACAAGGAAAAAGACGACAAGGCAGCGGATGCTCCGGAGAAGGATTCCCAGGACGCGCCCTCGCCGTTGCTCGATCTGTCCGACGCGGCCGTGAAGAAGATGATCAAGCAGGCCAAGAAGCGCGGCTTCGTGACCTTCGATCAGCTCAACGAAGTCTTGCCGTCCGATCAGACCTCGCCCGAACAGATCGAGGACATCATGTCGATGCTCTCGGACATGGGCATCAACGTCACCGAAGCCGACGATAGCGAAGGCGAGGAAGAAAAGGACGAGGGCGGCGAGGACGAGACCGACAACGAGCTCGTCGAAGTCACCCAGAAGGCCGTCACCGAGGTCAAGAAGAGCGAGCCCGGCGAGCGCACCGACGATCCCGTGCGCATGTATCTGCGTGAGATGGGCACGGTCGAGCTGCTGTCCCGCGAAGGCGAAATCGCCATCGCCAAGCGCATCGAGGCCGGCCGCGAGGCGATGATCGCAGGGCTGTGCGAAAGCCCGCTGACCTTCCAGGCCATCATCATCTGGCGCGACGAGCTCAACGAAGGCAAGATCTTCCTCCGCGACATCATCGATCTCGAAGCCACCTATGCCGGTCCTGACGCCAAGGCCGGCATGAACAACGCGATGATATCAGGCCCCACCGGCGAGAACGGCGAAGCTCCGGCCGAGGGCCAGGCCGCTGCAGTCGGTGCGCCCGCGCATGTCGCGCCGCCCGCTGCTCCCCCGTCGCCGACCCCGTTCCGCGCCGCGCAGCCTGCCGCCGGCGGGCAGGGTGGCGAAGAGAAGGATCCGGGCGAGACCGCCGCCGAAGCCGACATGGACGAGGACGACGAGTTCGAGAACCAGATGTCTCTGGCGGCGATCGAGGCCGAGCTCAAGCCGAAGGTCGTCGAGATCTTCGACAAGATCGCCGAGAGCTACAAGAAGCTGCGCAAGCTGCAAGAGCAGGACATCCAGAACCAGCTCGAGAGCACCTCGCATGGTCCCTCGCTGTCGCCGCACCAGGAGCGCAAGTACCGCAAGCTCAAGGACGAGATCATCGTCGAGGTGAAGTCGCTGCGCCTCAACCAGGCGCGTATCGATTCACTGGTCGAGCAGCTCTACGACATCAATAAGCGCCTCGTCTCGCATGAGGGCCGCCTGATGCGTCTCGCCGACAGCCACGGCGTCGCGCGCGAAGACTTCCTGCGCAACTACACCGGCTCGGAGCTCGATCCGCGCTGGCTCAACCGCGTCTCGAAACTCTCGGCCAAGGGCTGGAAGAACTTCGTCCACCACGAGAAGGACCGCATCAAGGACCTGCGTCACGAGGTGCATCAGCTCGCCGCGCTGACCGGCCTCGAGATCGTCGAGTTCCGCAAGATCGTGCACTCCGTGCAGAAGGGCGAGCGCGAAGCGCGCCAGGCCAAGAAGGAGATGGTGGAAGCCAACCTCCGTCTCGTGATCTCGATCGCCAAGAAGTACACCAACCGCGGCCTGCAGTTCCTCGACCTGATCCAGGAAGGCAACATCGGCCTGATGAAGGCGGTCGACAAGTTCGAGTACCGCCGCGGCTACAAGTTCTCGACCTACGCCACGTGGTGGATCCGGCAGGCGATCACGCGTTCGATCGCCGACCAGGCCCGCACCATCCGCATCCCCGTGCACATGATCGAGACGATCAACAAGATCGTGCGCACGAGCCGCCAGATGCTCAACGAGATCGGCCGCGAGCCGACCCCGGAAGAGCTCGCCGAGAAGCTCGGCATGCCCTTGGAGAAAGTGCGAAAAGTCCTCAAAATCGCCAAGGAGCCGTTGTCGCTGGAGACGCCGGTCGGTGACGAAGAGGATTCGCATCTCGGCGATTTCATCGAGGACAAGAACGCGATCTTGCCCATCGACGCCGCGATCCAGTCCAATCTGCGCGAGACCACCACGCGCGTGCTGGCCTCGCTCACGCCGCGCGAAGAACGCGTCCTGCGCATGCGCTTCGGCATCGGCATGAACACCGACCACACGCTGGAAGAAGTCGGCCAGCAGTTCTCGGTGACGCGCGAGCGTATTCGTCAGATCGAGGCGAAGGCGCTAAGGAAGCTGAAGCATCCGTCGCGAAGCCGGAAGCTGCGGAGCTTCTTGGATAACTAGCGCTGGTTGTTGCCCTCGGGTCCGCCCGAGGGCTGCTGGCATTCTATCCTTGAGCCGAATTGCAGTGGATTGCGATTCAATTTGGAAGATATTCGGCTAAACTACGGTTGGAGTGCTTTGCGACGCTATCAGCGGAACTGTTGACCTGAAGAATGTCCGCTAAGGGGATTAGAGTTTTCTATGCTTATAGGCACACCTAAACTCGGTGCTTGGCACGATGAGCGGCTGGAAGGAGCCACGTCTGATCTGTATTTCTCTGCTGACGTTGAGACTGACGGTCCAATCCCCGGCCCATATTCAATCTTGTCGTTCGCAATAGTCTACGCTGGCTCTTTTGATGGGCGAAATTTTTCGCGCCCTCAAAATTATGATGAAGTCTTTTATCGTGAACTGAAGCCGATCTCCGACTCCTTCGAGAAGGAAGCTTTGGACGTTAATGGACTAGATCGAGCTCGTTTATGCGTTGAGGGAGCAGCACCCCAAGAGGCCATGACCGAAGCCTTTGGCTGGATCACAAAGAACGCAAACGGCGCCCGGCCAGTACTCGTTGCCTATCCACTGAGCTTTGATTGGACATGGCTCTATTGGTATTTTGTTCAGTTCTGTAAGGCTGGTTCGCCATTCGATTATTCTCGTTGTTTCGACATAAAGACCGCATTTGCTGTTAAGGCTGGAGTACCGATCTCGCGGGCCGGCCGCTCAAAGCTCGACCCGTCTTTATCGTCCAAGCGGCAGCATACGCATCATGCAATCGACGATGCGATCGAACAGGCAGAGATATTTGCGAATATATTTGAGTGGAAGGGTGCTTATGAGCGAGCTCGCTAGGCGTCGCGACTTCTCCTCCAGTGTTATCGATAAGCTTCGCGCCAACTTTGCAGGTGCGGCTAAATTCGCCTCCGGGAAAGCGTGCGTCTATGCGACCGGCTCGTTCGGACGTTGCGAAGCAAGTGAATTCAGCGATCTCGACCTCTTCATCGCAGGAAGGAGCGAGCGGATTGCTCGCTCTGATGGCTCTGGCGAAGATTTTGGACAGAAGAACCTTCTGAATCACCTCGACGAAATCTGCGTCCAGGCCGAGCTCATAGAACGGTCTCGAGAGATGGGCTTCCCGGAATTTTCGGGTGATGGGCGATATTTGGACCATCATTCGGTGTACGAGTTCACCAATACCCTGGGAACCGAGAAAGACGACGTTGCCAATACGTTTACTGCTCGCCTCCTCCTTCTTTTAGAAAGCAAGCCGCTTGTAGAAGACGCGGTTTATGAAGAGATCGTTCAAAGTGTGATCAACAGCTACTGGAGGGACTATCAAGGCCATCAGGCTGAATTCATGCCTGCGTTCTTGGCCAACGACATATTGAGAATTTGGCGGACTTTTTGTGTGAACTATGAGGCTCGCACGAAGCGAGAGCCTGAGGACAAGAAGGCGGGCGGAAAACTCAAGAACTATAAATTAAAGCATAGCAGACTACTGACTTGCTATTCGGCTCTGCTCTATCTTCTTACGATTTACAACTCGAAGAAATCAGTCACGCCAGCGGACGCGCTGGATATGACGAAGCTAACGCCAACTGGAAGGCTTGAATGGCTTCGAGGTCGTCCTGAGCTGAAGGATGCCAATCCAACCATCAACAAACTCTTGGAACAGTACAATCGCTTCCTAGAGACAACCAACGGTCAAGAAGCCGACCTAATCCAGCGATTTATGAATAAGGAAGATAGTCACTCATACATGGCGGCAGCTTCGGAGTTTGGCGACACCATGTTCGAGGCACTCGCCACAATCGGCAAAGGTAGTCGCTTCTATAGATTGCTTGTGGTGTAAGAACAGCTCGGCCTAGCCTTACTTCTAAGGAGCGGCGGGTCGAGGCTAGCCGTTCTTGTTTGTGATGAAGCTTACGTGTCTTCCCGGCGCGTCGCCTACTTCTTCTTCACCCCGACCCGCTCGATCCGCTTGATCTCGAGCGCCGGCTTGCCGCTCTTCTCCGCGATCTCGCGGTCCTGCTCCATGATGAAGGCGCGCGCGGGTTCGTCGCCGTCGAGGCCGCCGAGCAGCTCGGAGGGCACGCGGCGGTTGGAGCGTTGGGAATCGTCTTCATAGAAGACGTTGAAAAAGGCGAATTCGCCTTTGGGATTGGTTCCGGGTTTCTTGGCCATGGCGGCTTGTCGTCGATAAGGGCGTCGTAGTCAAATGACTTTGGGGCCAGCTGGAGGCGGGATTCGCCCGAGGGGCAGGTAGCCGCCACGTCCCTGATGCACGGTCACCGCGCCGCTGGCCGGCAAGAATCGCCAGGGCTTGCCACCGTCGGCGGATCGCAGCTGCCGCGGCACGCTTGACCTGAAGTTGATCTTGCGCAAACATGAAGCTTTCAATTGCTCCGCTGCATTTGGGAGCGCCTGATATGGCCATGGATTATTCCAAAATCTGTTTCGTCATCATGCCGTTCGGTTTGAAGAAAGTCGGCGACAAGGATGTCGATTTCAATGCGATCTACAGTGACATCTTCGTCCCCGCGATCGCCGTGGTCGACCTGCCCGAGGGCGGCAAGCTCGAGCCCCGACGCACCGATCAGGACTTCTTCTCGGCATTGATCACGCAGGACATGTTCGAGTATCTGGAATACTCGCGTTTCGCGTTGGCCGACATCAGCGGGCTCAACTTCAACGTCGCGTACGAGCTCGGCGTCCGGCACCGCGCCCGTGAGGCCGGCACCGCGATCTTTCGCCAGGGCAACGCCGCCCCGCCCTTCGATATCTCCTCGGTCAAGGCTTTTCCCTACGAGTATGCGCCGGCGACGGAGGCGCAGAAATCGCGCGAGCTGATCACGCAGGTGTTGACGGAATCGCTCAAGCGCAACCGGATCAACAGTCCGGTACGGCAGGCTCTCAACGTGCAGCGGCAGTCTCCACCGGTCAACGACCTGTTGGCACAGGCCGAGAATGAGATCCGCGCCTACAACGTGACCGGTGCAATGGAGATCTATCGCCAGGTGGTCGCGGTCGATCCCAACAATCCGTTACCGCGGATGAAGCTCGGCCTGTTGTGCCGAGACAACGACATCTGGGATGAAGCGCTCGAACAGTTCACCGCTGCGGCCGCGGCGTCGCCGACCTATAGCGAAGCCTGGCGCGAGAAGGGGGTCGCCGAGAACAAGGTCGCGCAGATCGCCAAGCAGCCGCCACTCGATTCCGATCCGGCGCCCGGCGAAACATCCCTTCGCGAGGCGATCAGGCTCAACCCGAAGGGGTTTGACGCGCTCGCATCGCTCGGCGGAGTCCTCAGGCGCGCCAAGCGCCTTGCGCCCGCCCTTGCGGCCTACGAGGAATCGATGAAAGTCTCGGGCGGACATCCCTATCCGCTGCTCAACGCCCTGAAGCTGCGTGCGCAGATCAATGGCCGTCTTGCTCTGTCCGAGTCGGATCAGCTTGCCCTGGCGCGCGCGGCCCGCATCCGGGAGGCGCAATTGAAACAGGTGCCGCCATTCGACCGGCCCTGGTGCTATTTCGACCTCGCGGAGATCAAGCTCTACCAGGGAGATGCCGCCGCCTTTCTCCAGATAGCCAAGGATGGATTTGCCAATCTCGACACGGTGGACTCGCAGCGCAAGACCTTCATCGACGCTTTGCGCGGGCTGCTGCCCGTGGAGAGCGAGCTTCCGGGATTGAAGGCGGGCTTGGAGGAGCTGGAGAAGAAGCTGCCGTCGACGTGACCGAACACGCCTTCGCTCATCAAGGGCGACGTGCGCCGCCGATCGCGCCAATTGCCCGTGAGTTCAATGCAAACATCTTGGGGAGACGACGATGACCATCTTGGAGTCTGTTGCGGATAGTCAGGCCAAATGGTCGACCACCGCGAATGGCATGAAGTCGACGATCGATCGTGCGCGGTGGTGCGTGTTCGCCCTGTCGTCGCTCGGCGCGGTGTTGGCGTCCGTGGCGAGCCAGCTACCGGAAGGGAATGCCAATGCCCGCACCTGGGTCGCGATCACGGCTGCGATATGCCTCGCATTCGCGACCCTCTTCACGCAACGCCTGCTCGGCCCCGAGCGTATCACGGCCTGGGTTCGCTCTCGCGCCATCTCGGAACGCCTGAAGCGCGAGGCCTACCGCTACGCGACGAAAGCTGCGCCTTATGACGATCCGGCCAAGGCGGACGACGTTCTCCGTACCGAGCTGCAGAAGATCGATGAAGATGCCAAGGAATTGCTCGAGCAGCAGATCCCGGCCAAGGACCAGGGATCATCGCCGCGCGTTTTTCTCGGGCTCGACGAATATCTGGCGAGGCGGACCAGCAAGCAGATCGCGTTCTATGAGGACCGCGCCAAGACGTACCAATCAACGGCCTCGCAGCTCAGGTCCCTGGAGCTGGCCTTGGCGGGAGCGGCGACGTTGCTCACGGCCGTTGCCAGCGTTGTTGCCAAGCCCGTGATTCTGGGCGTCCACTTCGATTTCGCCGCGCTGACGGCGGTGCTCACGACGCTCGGCGGCGCCGTGATCGCCCATATCGAGGCGGAGCGTTACAGCTTTCTCGTGGTGACGTATCGCGCAACGGCATTGCAGCTGCAGCGGCGCGTGGACGGCGCGAAGGCACCGCTGTCGGACTTCGTCAACGACTGCGAAAATATCCTGTCGGCGGAGAACGCCTCCTGGATCGCGAAACAGACGAGACAGTCCAAGTGAGTTTGACGTTGAGGTGAGTTCGATGTTGAGGTGCGTTCGACGTTGAGGTGAGTTCGATGCTCAGGTGAGCTCGATGTCGACCTGCGCAAATCGCGCGGCCCTCAATAAACGGCGGGCCAAAGCCCGCCGTTTATTTTTGGTCTTCAGCGTCACCCGGGGCTGGCGGGGCGACAACCTAGAATAGAATTCTATAGAAGGCGCTTTGCGATGGCAAGGCAAATCGAGGCGGCGTTGATGTCGCAGCGAGCGCATCAGATATGCGTTGGTCGCGACGTGTGATGTGGAACCAGATCGAAGCAATTGTTTGGATTGTCAAACCACTTTGTTCATCTTGGCGATCCCGGTGACGCCGTGTGTCGCGCGCGTCGTGCGTGAAGGTGCGCGAGCCTGCATGTCTTCCCTGCGGCGTGCAGACAATGTGATGCAATGTGCCCTTGGTGTTCGCTTGGTGGGTTCCATCGTCACGGTGCGCGTCTCAATGCGCGCGCGGACGCTGCGTCACCTTCTGCACCGCGAGCCGCGATCCGTGTCCGCCGCCTTTGCCGCTGTCCTCCTTGCGCCCCTGCGCCATGATCGCGCTGCCCATCGCGGCGGAACCGAATGTGATGAGGAAGGAGGCGAGCAGCAGGACCAGCGCAATGCCCGGTGCGCGGTCGGCGAAGATCAGCTCGCGCAGATGTCCGGGATTGAGCCAGAGCAGTCCGCCGACCAGCAGCGTCGCGGCACAGGCGCCGATCGCAAGGTTGATGGCGAGCAGGCGGAACAGGGGAATGCGGAGCAGGGCGGGGCGGCTCGGCTTGTTCTGATGGTCGGGCATGGCCGGTTGCCTCGGACGTTGTCGCGCCGGGGATGACAGAGGAGATGGATGTCTGCGGCCATCCATCTCATGTCGTTCGTGCCGCGATATTGACCCGCATCAAACCCGGACGCAACGTTTCATGGCGCCACCAGCTCGACGCGCCGGTTGAGTGCACGGCCGGCATCCGTCGCGTTCGAGCCGACCGGCGCCAGCAATCCGACGCCGGCGGTGCGCAGGCGCGTCGGCACGATCCGAAAGTTCTTCACCAGCTCGGCGGCGACCGCCTCCGCGCGCCGCCTCGACAGATCGAGATTGTAGTCATAGGCGCCCTGGCTGTCGGTATGGCCGACGATGAAGACGCTGAGCTGCGGCTGGCTCGCCAGCAGCTTTGCGATCTGCTCCAGCGTCGGGCGGCTTTCCGGTTTCAGCACGGCCTTGTCGGTGTCGAAATAGATGCCGTAGAGCGCGATGTGGCCGGTCTCGCCAAGGCCCTTCGCCATCGCGGCGGCGTCGACCATCTTGTTCGTGATCGCCCCGAGCTCGGCGACGGTGACCTGCGCGGTGATGTCCTGGTTGTTCTGGCTGACGAGGACGCTGGCATAGGTCTCCCGTCCGCCCTCGGTCTTGCGGCCGGCGAAGTAGCGGTAGTTGAAGCCGTCGACCCACATCTGCGGCACCGGCAGCGTGTCGATGCTCTCGGTGAAGGGAATGCCGCCGCAGGTGTCGGTGTCGCAGGCGAGCAAGGTCTCGAAGCCGGCCTTGGCGAGCTGCGTTTCGAAATTCCGCGACACCTCCAGGATCGAGGGACCGGGATTGGTGCGATAGGCGATGCGGACGATGCGGCCCTCGAGCCGCCGGGCATCGGTCGGCTGACCGTCCCTGAAGCTCGCGGCCTGCATCCGCGTCGCGTCGAAGTCCTTCACGGCATAGCCGGTGATCACGCTGCCGGCGAACCGGCCGATGCCGGGATAGTCGCGGCTGCCGGCGACGTCCCGCGTCTGCGCGGAGGCGGGAACTGCGTGCAGGCAGAGCAGGGTGGTAATGACGAGCATTCCCGGGATGTTGTGCAGCGCGGACATCGGCACTCTCTGTCGGTTGCGGGGGAAGGGGCGCAAAGCGTTAGTCTCGCCCGCCGCCCCGCCGGTTCTAACCGACGGGCCATTCCCGATCCGATTGCCGCGGAATTGCCGTCTGCCTCACGCCGCCGGCGCGGCCTGGCCGGCGGCCGCGCGCTCCTGCGCGGCCTGCTGGCGCTCCATCATGCTTTGCCAGAGCGCCGCGATGCTCGTTTGCGTCTGCGGCGCGATCAGGCAATGGCCTTCATGGTCGAAGCCGCAGAACCGGGCCGACGGATCCTTCTTCACCTCGATCAGCGCCTGGTTGATCATCTCCAGGCACGTGAGCACCCCGCTGATATCGGGCAGGCGGGTGTGATGCAGGATATCCATCAGGCGGAACGTCATCACCGCGGGCTGGCCGAAGCTGATGCCGGGACGGCCGAGCTCGAGCAGCACGTTGACCGCCGGAAGCACGCCCCTGATGTGCTCAAGCACGCCGGCGACGTCCTCCACGCTGCAGGCGACGAGATGCGAGGCCTGGGGCGGGATCGTCACGGGCGCGCGCGGCGAAAGGCCAAGCGAACTGGTCACCTCCTGCTCGATCCACTGCCGTACCGCTGCGGGGGCGTTGCGAATCTGCTCGGCGGTCAAGGTAATTCCGGTCATGGCGCTTCTCCTGGGCGGCTCCTGCTCGCTGCAATCTAGGGAGCGGGGGCGTGAGACAGTTTGATGCGGATCAAGCCGGGTGCTTTGACGCTCGCTGCTTTCCCGGGCATGATCCGCGCGCTGCTTCGCGCCACGATTTTCTTCAAGGGATTGCTCCACATGCTGAGACTGCTTCTCGCCGCCGCGTCCGTCCTGTGTCTGGCCGGCGGAGCGGCGCAGGCCGCGCGCTGCGGCGGCGACTTCAACGCGTTCGTCGCCACCATGGCGCAGGAGGCCCAGGCCGCCGGCGTCTCGGCGAGCGTGACCAGCGCAGCGCTCAGTGGCGTGACTCCTGATGGCGCGGTGCTCGCCTTCGACCGGCGCCAGCGCCACACCTTCAACAAGAGTTTCGAGCAGTACGTCTCGACCCGCGTCGGTCCGGGCCGCATCAATGGCGGCCGCGCGCTGTTGCAGCGCCATGCCGCATTGCTCTCGCGCATCGAGCAGCAGTTCGGCGTGCCGCGCACTATCCTGGTCGCGATCTGGGGCCTGGAAAGCGATTTCGGCAAGGGCGACATCGGCAAGATGCCGGTGGTCCGCACGCTGGCGACGCTGGCGCATGATTGCCGCCGCACAGACCTTTTCCAGGGCGAGCTGCTCGCCGCGCTCAAGATCGTGCAGCGCGGCGACCTGCCGCTGCGCGATCTCATCGGCGCCTTTGCCGGCGAGATCGGCCAGACCCAGTTCCTGCCGTCGTCCTACATCAAATACGGCGTCGATTTCGACGGCGACGGCCATGTCGACCTCCGCCACAGCGTCCCTGACGTGCTGGCCTCGACCGCCAATTTGCTCCACACCAACGGCTTCAAGATGGGCCAGCCCTACGGCGAAGGCACCGCCAATTTCGAGGCGATGCGCGAGTGGAACAGGGCGGTGATCTACAGGAAGACCATCGGCTATTTCGCCGATCGGCTGGCGGGACAGTGACTTCACCCCTCCCCTGGAGGGGTGAAAGAGCAGGCAACGCTCACGTCCCCTTCGCCATCCTCTCCAGCTTCCGCTGCAGCGGCGCCCAGTAGGTCCCCGGGCGGAAGCGCTGCAAGAGGTCCATGAAGCGCGCGTCGTTGCCGATCAGGATGCGCGGCTCGTTCTTCTCGATGCCCCTGATGATGCGCCGCGCGGCATCCTTCGGCGTGGTTCTTGCCGCGGTCTCGAACCGCTCGATCGACTGCGCGCGGCGGGCATTGTCGGTGACGCCGACACCGGTGCGGGAGTTGCGCGCGATCGCGGTGGCGACGCCGCCGGGATGCACGACCGACAGCTTGACGGGACTGCCCGCAACGCTGAGTTCGTGCCGCACGCTCTCAGAAAAGCCGCGCACCGCGAATTTCGCCGCCGCATAGGCCGATTGTCCCGGCGGCGCGATGATGCCGAAGATCGAGGACAGGTTGACGATGTGCGCCTCGGGCCTCGTCTTCAGATGCGGCAGGAAGGCGCGCGTGCCGTGCACCACGCCCCAGAAATTGATGTCGAACAGCCAGTCCATCTGCGCCTGGTCGATCTCCTCGAACGAGCCCATCAGCGCCACGCCGGCATTGTTGACGACGATGCCGAGCGCGGGATGCGCCGCGGTCGCCTCCGCCGCGAATTGCGCGATGTCATCGGGCTCGCCGACGTCGACGCGATGCACGCTGACCCTGCGTGTTGCGCCGATCTCCGCAGCGAGCGTCTTCAGTCCGGCCTCGTCGCGATCAGCCAGCGCGAGATCGCAGCCGCGCTGCGCAAGCTCGATGGCCAGCGCGCGGCCGATGCCGCCGGCCGCTCCCGTGATGGCCGCAGCGCCCCGAATCCTCGTCATGTTCCCCCCGTCAAGCCCGGATCGTGGAACTATGCTTTACATTTTTTCAGAATGGAACCGAACCACCTGGGAATTTGCTCCTTAACCTACGTTACGAAAGCAAGCATTGGGAGACGCTCATGGGACAAGCGCAGCCATTTCGTGCAACTGCTCTGATCGTTGAGGACGACGCCATGCAGCGAGAGATGCTCAGTCTCCTGCTGGAAGAGAGCGGCTATCAGGTCATCCAGTGCGAAAGCGCCGAAGCCGCCGAGCGTGTGCTCGACAAGAGCGCCGGCGCGCTCTGCCTGATGATGACCGACGTGCAACTGGCCGGCCGTATGAACGGGGTCGAGCTGGCCCACGTCGCCAAGGATCGCAATCCCAAGCTCGACGTCGTCGTCACCTCCGGCCGTCCGCTGCGGCAGCCCTTGCCCGCGGGCGCAAAATTCTGGGCCAAGCCCTGGGCGCCGCTCGACGTCCTGCGCGAAGCCGAGATCGCGCAGCTGTCTTGAAGCGCCTGGACGGCCACCTTCCTCGCCGTGCGGCGGGCTGCTAAGGTCCGGCCATGTCCTGGTCCTTTCTGCTTACCTCGCTGATCGTCGTCGCCTCGCCCGGCACCGGCGTGCTCTATACGCTGGCCGCCGCGCTGACGCGCGGCTCGCGCGCCAGCGTCGCCGCGGCCTTCGGCTGCACGCTCGGGATCGTGCCGCACATGTGTGCGGCGATGCTGGGCCTCGCCGCGGTGCTCCACACCAGCGCGCTGGCCTTCGCCGCGCTGAAATGGGGCGGCGTGCTCTATTTGCTCTACATGTCCTGGCAGACGCTGCGCGAGAGCGGCGCGCTTTCGGTCGAAGGCAATATCAAGGAGCGTTCGAGCGGCCGCGTCATCGTGACAGGCTTTTTGATCAACATCCTCAATCCGAAGCTGTCGATCTTCTTCCTCGCCTTCCTGCCGCAGTTCATCGCCGTGGACGAGGCCCATGTGCTGGCGCGCATGCTGGAATTGAGCGGCGCCTTCATGGCGATGACCTTCGCGGTGTTCGTCGTCTACGGCCTCTGCGCCGCCTCCGTGCGCGAGCGCGTCATCTCCCGCCCGCGAGTCATGGCCTGGCTGCGCCGCAGTTTTGCGGCCGGCTTCGCCGCGCTCGGCGCCAAGCTGGCGTTCGCGGAGCGGTAGGTTCTCCGGCCAATAAAAAAGCGGGCCTCGCGCCCGCCACCTCTTACCCGACGCCCGGGCGGAGCGAGGCTCCACCCGGGCAAAGAACAAGCCTCGTTACTTCTTCTTCGCCTTCTTGGCCTTTTTCGCCTTCTTCTTCGTCGCCTTCTTCGCTTTCTTAGCCATAGGATCCTCTTCAGGGTTAATGGTGAAACGCGACACGAGGGATGCTCGGCGGAGGGCCAGCCTCGCAACATCCTCGACGACAAACTCAGCAGATTCGCAGGCGACTGCCCCGCGCAGTCACATCCCTGTCATCATGTTATCCACAGCTCAGATGCATTTTCGGGTGATTTCGGTCCGCGAATCCGCATCACGGGGTCGGCGATGCCTTTGCCGGCGACAGGCTTAACGATCCCCCAACAGCCCCGCGCCCTTCATGAATCCAAAACCAAAGCGGAACTTTCGAGGATCGCAGTGAGACTCCATTAAGCGCAATGGCCGCATCTTGTCCGCAAGAAAACGGGGATGGGTCATGGACGGACGGCTGCCAGGAACGGGGAGCGCGACGCTGCGCACGGCGCACGCGTCATGCTGAACGTACCGACATTGTGGACCGTCTTCGTCGTCAACTTCCTGGCGCTTGGCGTGATCTGGGCCTACGTGACGCGGTCCTATCCGAAGTTTGCCGCCGCGCGGTTCTGGATGGCGTCGTCCTTTGTCGGCGCAATCGGAGCGATGACGGCCCTGGCCCGCCTGTTCGTCGTGTCTCCCTTGCCGCTTCTGCTCGGCGCGGCCGGTGTGATCGCGGCGAGCTGCCTGGCGGCCATGGGCATTCAGCGCTTCTATGACCGCACCGTGTCGTGGCGCCTCTTGACGGGGACGGGAATCCTGAGCCTTGCCGGCGTCGCAGTGTTCATGGTCGGCGTCGAGCACATGCAGCTGCGCATGCTCAGCTACACGTTCGGCCAGGCCCTGCCGCTGGTGCTGGCGCTGCGTCTGCTGCTGTGGCCGCCGGAAGGCCAGGTCAGTCCGGGCGCCCGACTGTCCGGCCTCGTCATTCTCACCATCATTGCGATCCTCTTGGTCCGCACGCTGGGCAATCTGCTCGGTCACGATTTCTCGGCGCGCGCCGGCGGTCAGGTTCATGCCGTGATGGTGCTGGGCCTGCTGTTCCTGTCGATGACGCTCAATTTCGGCTTCCTGCTGATGGCGATGGACCGCCTGCGGGGCGAGGTTGCCGACCTCGCGCTGCTCGACGATCTCACGGGCGTCGCCAACCGGCGGCATCTGCTGCAGCGCCTGACCGAGGAATGCGCCCGCTCCGAGCGTAGCGGCGCGCCGTTCTCGCTGCTGGTGATCGATCTCGACGGCTTCAAGACCATCAACGACACCCACGGCCATGCCGCCGGCGATGCCTGCCTGAAGCACTTCACGCTGATGGCGCAGACGCGGCTGCGGCCCGGCGACATGCTCGCCCGCACCGGCGGCGACGAGTTCTGCGTCGTGCTGCCGTCCTCGTCCCTGCGTGAGGCGGCCATGATTGCCCGCCGCGTGCTCGAGGTCTGCCGCCGGGATGCCGAGGCCTGCACCGGCGACGAGATCCCGATCGCGATTTCGATCGGCGTCGCGCAGTGGGATCACGGCATCGGCGCGTTCCCGGACCGCCTGATGGCCAACGCCGACCACGCGCTCTACGCCGCCAAGAAGAACGGCAAGAACGACTTCGCCGTCTACGATCCGGCGCCGCCGCTCTCGCCCGAGCCGGTTGGCCGCGGCCAGGCCGCGCACAAATTCGCCTGAAACGCGATATGATCGGGATGAACCACCATCGCGTTTCAGGTCGTTGCTGGAGCATGATCCTTTCGAAAACCGCGGCGCACTTTTCCGGATCATGTTTTGGAGCCGTGCTAGATCAGGGTCCGTGATGGGATCCGCATGATGATTGCTCGCCTGCTCGTGGCCGCTGTCGCCGCACTGTTTCTGATCGTCCCCGCAACCGCTGACGATGCCGAACTGACGAAGCTCGCGCGCGCCTCCGGCACGCCCGACATTCCCGGCCTCAGAATCGTCTGGCTCGCGCCATGGGGGGACGTCCGCGACGCAAATCCCTGGCGCAACATCATCGTGCACCAGACCGAAGGCCCGGCGGGCTCGGCGCGCGGCGGCGCGCAGGCGCAGGCAAAGGCCCCGACGCGGCGCGGCGTCACGGTGTGGGTGGAGACCGACGGCACGGTCTATTGGGCGGTCGCAGAAAACCTGGTGCCGACCCATGGCGACGGCGCCAACCGCAACGACAACAAGTACATCGACAACAGCGCGACCTTCCGCCAGGTCGTGCGCGACAATTCGATCGGCGTCGAATTCGCCGGCAATTATCCCGACGTGACGACGGGCCCGACCGAAGCGCAGGTCGCGGCGTGGAAGATCCTCGTCAAGGTGCTGCGCGCGCGCTACGGCATCCCGCTCGATCATGTCTATGCGCACAACTGGATCGACTACAAGGACGCGCGCTATTGCGAAGGCTGCTGGCTTGCGACACTGGCGCGGACGTGGGGGGAGTGACGAGAGCAGTCACACCGGCTGCGACATCCAGTCGAATAGCCGCCGCATCAGGCCCGGCCGTCGCGGCACTTGCGGCGGCTCGTCCGCGGCCAGCACGCGTTTGAAGAAGTAATCCAGGAACACCATGTCGTTCGGCTCGGTGACGGTGAACTGCTCTTCGCCGAAGAACACGCTGTAGCTGAAGAAGAACGGGCCCATGATCGGGATCGTCGCGGTCGACGCGTAGTCCTTCGAGATCACGAATTCCGACGGCTCGAGCCCGTGCTCGCGCATCGCCTGCTCGACCAGCGGCAGCTTGCGCATGAACTGGGCGGAGAATCCGCCGACGGTGGATTGCAGGATGATCGCCACGGTGTCCGTCCAATCGATGCTGTCGGTCCGATCGTGTTGCGTCGGTCGACCGGCCGCGTGGGTTCAAGTCGGGACGGTTTTAGGACGGACGCGGAGCGGGGACTGTGAGCGTCGTCTCATTGGATGCGGAGTTGCACCCCGCATCACCCAGCCAACAAAAAAGCCGGCGTTGCCGCCGGCTTTCTGTCTTTTCGATCCGCCAATTTCTGGTGCTGTGAAAACCCCGCTTAATGCGCGGCTTCCAGCGCGGCCTGCTCGGCTCTTGCGATCGTGCCCTTGACCGCGGATTGCACCTTCTCGAAGGCGCGAACCTCGATCTGGCGGACGCGCTCGCGCGACACGCCGAACTCGGCAGCGAGGTCTTCCAGCGTCATCGGCTCATCGGCGAGGCGGCGGGCCTCGAAGATGCGGCGTTCGCGCGGGTTGAGCACGCCCATGGCGCCGTTCAGCGCGTCACGGCGTTCGTCATATTCCTCGTGCTCGGCCAGCATGGCTTCCTGGTTGGGCGTGTTGTCGACCAGCCAGTCCTGCCATTCGCCGGCTTCGCCGTCGTCGCGGATCGGTGCGTTGAGCGACGCGTCGCCACCGAGGCGGCGGTTCATGTCGATCACGTCCTGATCGGTGACGCCGAGACGCTTGGCAATGATCTTCACCTGGTCGGGGCGCAGATCGCCTTCGTCCAGCGCGTTGATCTTGCTCTTCGCCTTGCGCAGGTTGAAGAACAGCTTCTTCTGGTTCGCGGTGGTGCCCATCTTCACGAGCGACCAGGAACGCAGGATGTACTCTTGAATCGACGCCTTGATCCACCACATGGCGTAGGTGGCGAGACGGAATCCCTTCTCGGGTTCGAAACGCTTCACCGCCTGCATCAGGCCGACATTGCCCTCCGAGACGACCTCGGAAATCGGCAAGCCGTAGCCGCGATAGCCCATGGCGATCTTGGCCACGAGCCGGAGATGGCTGGTGACGAGTTGGTGCGCCGCGTCGCGATCGTCATGCTCGCGCCAACGCTTGGCGAGCATGTATTCCTGCTGGGGTTCCAGCATCGGGAACTTGCGGATCTCGGCGAGGTAACGAGATAAGCCGGATTCTCCATTGAGGACCGGCAGAGCAGCGGTACGGGCCATACTGAAGCCCTCCAAGGTTCAGGCCCCCGACAGCGGCGGGCCAGGCAGACGACCGCTGTGTTAAAGCCGGCCGTAGCTGCGATGTTCCGCGTTGGTCATTTCCAACGCAGGCGCAATATACCCCATGGAGGGTCAAAAAGGGAAGGATTGCTGACGTCACGTCCCCGTGTGGCAGCTATAACTTTTTGTAATGTAACGCTTTTCTTAAAGCTCCTGCGTCATTGCGCCGCTTTCAGCGCCGCTTGAAGGAGAAGCAAATCCTCCGGCAAAGGCGCCTCCCAGTGGAGTAATTCTCCGGTCCTTGGGTGCTCCAATACCAGCAAATAGGCATGCAGGGCTTGCCGGCCCAGCGCGGCCAGGGCTGCCTGCGATTCCGGGCCGAGCTGGTTCGCCTTGGTCTTGAAATGCGGGCCATAGACCGCATCGCCCATCAGGGGATGGCCGATATGGGCGAGGTGGACGCGGATCTGGTGGGTGCGTCCGGTCTCGAGCTCGCAGGCGAGCAGCGTCGCGATCGGCTTGCCGTCGCGCCCGCTAAAACTCTCCAGGATTTCCCAATGGGTCACCGCCTCGCGGCCGCCCTGGCGCACCGCCATCTTCTCGCGCGCATGCGGGTGGCGGTCGATCGGCGCATCGACGGTGCCGCGATGCCGGCCGGGCACGCCCCAGGCGAAGGCCATGTAGCCGCGGCGCATCTGGCCGGTGCGGCCATGGTCGGCGAATTGCGCTGTCAGCGAGGCATGGGCGAGGTCGTTCTTGGCGACGACCATCAACCCGGTCGTGTCCTTGTCGAGCCGGTGCACGATGCCGGGCCGGCGCACCCCGCCGATGCCGGAGAGCGAGGTGCCGCAATGGGCGATCAGCGCATTCACCAGCGTGCCGGTCTCGTGGCCGGCGGCGGGATGCACCACCAGCCCCTTGGGCTTGTTGAGAACGACGATGTCGTCGTCCTCGAACACGATATCGAGGGCGATATCCTCCCCCTTCGGCTCCGGCGGAGCCGCCTCCGGCACGTCGATTATGATCGTATCGCCGGATGCGACGTGATAAGCGGGGTCGCGGACCGCGGAGGCCTTCAGGTGTACTGCGCCCGCCAGGATCAGGGCTTTCAGCCTCGATCGCGACAGCTCCGGCAACCGCGCCGCCAGCACGCGGTCGAGCCGGGCCGAACCCTCGTCGCCGGCGACGACAACCTCCAACCTTTGCGCAGAGCCAGAATTTTCCATGACGACGTCTGATACCGCTGTTCCCGAACCGAGCCCCGAGCAGGCCGCGCTGTTCGCGCGGGTGCGGCGGATGATGCTGATCGCGGGGTTGACCACGGCGCTGGCGATCTGCGCCGTGCTGATCGCGGTGGGCTACCGCCTTTTCAAGTCGGAGGGAAGGGCGGCCGAGCCGGTCGGCGACGTCACCGCCACCCTGCCCAAGGGCGCCAAAATCATCTCGACTGGGGTTGCGGGCGACCGCCTCGTGATCACGCTGGATCTTAACGGGGTCACCGAGATCAGGACCTTCGATGCCCATACCCTGAAGCCGGCCGGACGGCTGAAATTCGCCAATGAGCCCTAAAAGGCCTGTCGGGGTCCTTGCGGCGAACAAATTTCGAGGCTATTGGCTAGCCCTCACGCTCCCTTCGTCTAGCGGTTAGGACGCGGCCCTCTCAAGGCTGAAACAGGGGTTCGATTCCCCTAGGGAGCGCCATTTGTCTTCAAGACAGTCTTTCCCTTGATCTCCACTTGATTATTCCGCCCTTTGGGTGAGCCTGTGGCATTGGCGATCAATATCCGGGCCGACAACGAGTCAGCAGGCGAGATCGAGCGGCTGTGGGATCAGGTTGCCGTGTTCGAGGCCGAGCCTTCGATGCGCGCCCTCGGCTATCGGCCACATTTCACATTCGCGATCTACGACGAGCCTGCGGTCGACGAGAAGGCCGTGTGGGACGTCATGCTGGCAGCTGTCGCCGGCGAGACGCAGTTGCGGATCGCATTCAACCGAATTCGCTGGTTCGAAGGTTCTCCGCTCGTCCTCTGGGCCGAGCCGGAGGCCGACGAAACCCTGGCTCGCATCCACCGCGCGATCAGCGCGGCCATCGATCCAGCGCATTGTCGTCCACATTATCGCCCCGGCGCCTGGACGCCCCATTGCACGCTCGGCACCGCCATTGCCGACGAACGGCGCGATGCTGCGCTTGCCTTTGCTCGGGCGTTTGATCGCCGCATCGAAGTGCTGTTCGACGTCGCGGATTGCGTTGTCTTTCCGCCCGTGCGGATCATCGCCGAGCGAAAGCTACCGGCGTAGCCGGTCATCGCTTCGGCGTGATTGATGGCCATGCATCGAACGCGTGCCGCACAGGCTCCCTCACGCCGTCGTGCCGTCGATCGACCGCCGGATCACCCGCTGCACCTCCGCGTTCGACAGGAACAAATCGTGGTTGATGATGCCCCAGCCTTCCGCGGACGCATCGACCACGCGGACGCCGAGCCGCGCGATGACCGCCTTCTCGGCGGCGCCGACCCTGGTCATGCCGCCTGCGAGCTGTCCCGACAGCGCCAATGCGCGATCGTTAGTCGCGGCGATCACGGTGATCTTGCCGGCGAGTGGGCCGATGCGCTGGACCGCCGACGAGAACACGTCCATGTCGATGTCGGGCGCGGCGAACACCACCGCGCCGATCTTGCTCGTGACCGTGTCGCCGTATCGCCCGTAGAGCTGACGCAGGCTCTCTAGCGTCAGCATGGTTCCCATGCTGTGCGCGACGATGTGCACGCGGCCCGGCCCCGGTGCCGACACCAGCGCCGAGAGCACGCGCTCGAATTCGTCGCGCGACCACATCGCGCTGTCGCGGTCATAGGCGTAGTCGAACAGTCCGGCCTTGGAGGGCCAGGCGAACACCATGGTCCGGCCGCGGAACCGGATCGCATCGGAGAGATAGGCGCCATCCAGCACCGCCGTCTCGAACGTCTGCTTGAAGCCGTGCACATAGATCAGCACGTCGCCTCCGCCGGCCTGGGTCGCGAGATCGCCGGCGTCGGCTGGCGCGGTTTCGAGCCGATCGAGACGCCAGCCGCCAAGTCCGACCGAGGCGAGAGACAGGCGGCTCTCATCGGGCGCCACCAGCTTGGCCCGCGCCACCGTCATGCTCGTCGCACGCTCCGGACCGAACCAGGGTTTGGCGCGAGCACCGTTCACGGGCTTGCGCGTGGTGGCGACGAGCAACGTGGGATCGACGGACAGCGACGATGCGTCATAACGCGCGCCGGTCGCACCGAGGCCGGCGCATCCGCCGAGCGCAAGGGCGCTGCCCGCCGACAGCAATCCGCCGAGGAAAGCGCGGCGCGAAGCAGAATGACGGGACGCAAATTGTGGAAGATGTCGGACGATCACACGGAACCTCAGGGAACTTGCCCACCGTAACGCCGCCCCCCTATCCCCTGAATGACAATGGGGGCGAGAAGACGGCGGGAGCCTCCTCGCGTACATCTTGGTGTTCGAGTGATTGCCCGGTCAGTCGACGATCTCGATGGAATGGACCTCGCACCAATCCCGCAATGCCCGCTTTGTCGCCCTGTTCCGATAGTCATGCCAAGCATCGATCGCTCCCCATCGAGAGAGGAGGTTCTTGAATTTCTGATAGGCGCCGCGCTTGCTGAAGATGTCGCGAACGTCGTCCAGGTCACTCGGCAGGTGCTCGCGGACGAAATCCAGCACAAGCGGCTTGCCGAGGCTGAGATCGCGCGAGTTCGGCATCGGCAGGTATTTGGTCTCGTCGTCGATATCGTCAGGCAGTTCGTCGTCTTCGAGCTCCTGCAGGCTGTCGTCGTCGAACTGGTAGTAGATTTTTCCTGTCTGCCTGCAGACGAAGGTGCGGCACCCACCCATGCCGCCGCTGGCGTCGGCGAACTCGAAAGCCTGAAGGATGTCTCCAAAGCGAACTGGCATGATCGGCTCCATCACGGCGAGCATACAGGGGGAAGCGGCCAAACAAAAACACAAGCACAGTTTGGGACGAAGTGCCGCCCGTCGGGCAAAACACCCCGATCCGCTGTCAACCCCTTCCGCCGAAAATATTCCACTTTACCGAAATTCGGATTTATCGTATGTATCGGCCATCCCAGCCCACCAAAGGGGCGGTCGTACGTCGTTTCGAGCGCGGGCTGGGAGTTGCGGTGGACGCGGGCGGCGTTAAAGGCGGAGCTTGCGCGTGCAGGGCGGGATGAACCTCGTGAGCACGCGTGGCCCGCAAAGACGAACGGCGCTGCTTGCGTACGGCGAAACCGTGTGGTCCTGGCCGTCGTTGCTATATCCGCTCACAGCAGCTCCAGCGCCTCGCGCGACGGGGCTATCGGCAGCCAGTGCGGGATGCGCCGCTTGGCGAGCCAGTAGGGCCGCCACAGCGACATCCAGCTTTCGCGGTCGAGCGGCGCCGTCCCCCAGTCACATTGCCTGATGTCGAGCTGCGACAGATCATGCCTGTGCAGCCATTGGCGGGCGGCCCACCACAATTCGCGCGAGACTTCGGTGTTGCCGGGGCCCTTGAGCTCGACGATGTTCGGCAGCGGATCGCGATGGCGGGAAATCCGCAACGTCGCAAGCCGCTCGCCGTCCTTCCGGATGCTCCAGAGGCGGGCTCGATTGTGTGCGAGGCTGCTGCCGAATGTCTTGAGGCAGTTCCGCATCGCTCTCGCCTCGTCGACGATGGCAGCCATCGAATCCAGCGGCGCGAAGTCGTAACCGGCCATCCGGCCGGGCCGCAGCCACATGTCGGCGATCGGTGTGCGGCCGAGATTGACCTGCAAGGCAACGATCGTTCGCCAATCGCTTGCGGCCGAACGTGCGGCATCGATGCGCATGTCCGGCGTCCACGGCCGCTCGATCAGGTCATGCCCCAGCGTCGTGGGCTGAGAGGAAAACCAGGCCCAGAGCCAGATCGGACGCAACCGCGCAGTCTTCACTCGCCCGGGCTCGCGGGTGAACTCGCGTGCGATCCATGCGGCCATCGGCTCATGCGCGATCTCGGCAGCATCGGCCACGAGCTGGAGCCATGCCGGCGCCAGCTTGGGAGAGCGCGGAAGGTAGTTCGCGATCCGCCGGCGAAACAGCTCGCCATCGGGCAATCGCGGGATCGGGCGCGCAAAGGCTTCCGGCGGCAGCTTGCGCAGCCACAGCGGAACGCCGGCGGCAATCGCCGCCTCCGCGAGCGGGCGGCCGTCAATTACGCCGGCAATCGCGCGCGCGGGATCGAGCCGGACCTGCGGAACGGCCAGCGCGAAGAGCAGCGCGGGAAAGCTTGCAGCAAGGTCCGCAAGGCGCGAGTGCCGCAAGGCCAAGGTGCGCACCGCGCCCTGGAAGCGCGGATGATAGCGCCGAAGCCTGCGTTCGAGCAGGTCGGAACGGCCGGCCGCCTGACGGGGGGCCAGCAGAACAAGGGATGTCATGCCAATAGATCTCGATCGCAGGCCAAAGGCTGCGGCAGATTCAATTTGAGATGGGGTCTTGAGATTTCACCCGGGGATCAATCCCGGGGGCGCATCAAATATCGTGCGTCGAACCCGGGAAGCGTGCTGTCGTAGACATGGTCGCCTCTAAAACGAAATTGCGCGCATCCCATAGCTCGGCATCGGCCGGATTGCAACCCGAGACTGCATTGTGTTGCTGCGGCCTCGCAACAGCGGCGCAGCAATATGCATGCTGCGTCGGCATTGGCGGAGGTGGTCGTTGTTGCCAAAATCTGCACTATGCGCCCCGCACCTCCGGAGCTGCTGCCGGGCCTTTGGAGATTTTGGCAATTTCCTTTTGGGAGTGACGATATGAGCGGCTTGGTGATCTCTGGCGGCCGGGTGGTGGATCCCGCGAGTGGGATGGACGCCGTCGGCGACGTGGCGGTGGTGGACGGCAGGATCGCCGCCGTCGGCACGGGCCTCGGCGGCGCCGAGCGGGTGATCGACGCCACCGGCCTTGTGGTCGCGCCCGGCTTCATCGATCTGCACGCGCACGGCCAGTCCATTCCGGCCGACCGCATGCAGGCCTTCGACGGCGTCACGACCACGCTGGATCTCGAGGCCGGCGTGCTGCCGGTCGCCTCCTGGTACGAGCGCCAGGCGCGAAAGGGCCGCGTGCTGAACTACGGCGCCGCCACCAATTGGGCGTTTGCCCGCATCGGTGCGATGACGGGCTCCAATGCCGAGAGCTCGCTGGAGGCGTTCGGCAACGCCATGCGCGACCGCCGCTGGATGGACAACGTCGCGACCGACGCCGAGGTCGCCGGCGTTCTCGAACGGCTTTCGCGCGGCCTCAACGAAGGCGGCATCGGCATCGGTATCCTCAATGCCTATGCGCCAGGCGCCGGCGTGCAGGAGCTGACCGCCGTCTGCCAGCTCGCGGCCTCGCAGAACGTGCCGACCTTCACCCACGTCGCCTTCATGTCGCGCATCGACCCCGAGAGCGCGGTGGAGGCCTATGTTCGCCTGATCGGCTATGCCGGCGCCACCGGCGCGCACATGCACATCTGCCATTTCAACTCGTCGAGCAAGACCGACGTCGAGCGCTGCCGCGCGCTGATCGAAAAGGCGCAAGCGCAGGGCCTGCCCATTACGGTCGAGGCCTATCCTTACGGCACCGGCTCCACCGTGCTGGCCGCCGCCTTCTTCAGCGACCCCGAATTCGTCGAGCGTAACGGCACCGGATACGATTCCGTGCAGCGCGTCACCGACGGCTATCGCTTCCACGACCGCGAGGAGCTGTTGAAGGCGCAAGCGGAAGAGCCGTCCTCGCTGGTGCTCTGGCACATCCTCGACACCGAGCACAACGCGCATCACCGCGACCTGCTCGACATGTCGGTGCTGTATCCCGGCGGCGCCATCGCCTCCGACGCGATGCCGTGGACGACGTCGGACGGCAAGACCTACACCGGCGATGCCTGGCCGCTGCCTGACGATGCCACCTCGCATCCGCGCTCGGCCGGCTGCTTCACCAAGTTCATCCGCGAATGGGTGCGCGAGCGCAAGACCGTGTCGCTGCTGGAAGGCGTGCGCAAATGCGCGCTGATCCCGGCGGAGATTTTGTCGCAGAGTACGCCCGCGATGCGCGCCAAGGGTCGGCTGGCGAAAGACGCCGATGCCGACATCGTCGTGTTCGACTACGAGAAGCTCTCCGATCGCGCCACCTTCACGGCGATGAACCGTCCGTCCGAAGGCGTGCGGCACCTCGTCGTCAGCGGCCAGCCGTTGATCAGCGACGGCATTCTCGATGTCGCGGCGCGGCCGGGAAAACCCGTGCGCCGTCCCGTCGCCGAGAGCTGACCGATGCCGGTCCCCATTCTGCTGGTCACGGGCTTTCTGGGGGCGGGCAAGACCACGGTGGTGAACCATCTGCTGGCGCATGCGCAAGGACGGCGCATCGCCGCCATCGTCAACGATTTCGGCGCCATCAACATCGATGCGGAATTGATCGCCGGCGCCACCGACGGCGTCGTCAGCCTCGCCAATGGCTGCATCTGCTGCTCGCTCGAAGGCGACCTGCTCCGCACGCTCTCGACGCTGTTGCGGCGCGATCCGAAGCCGGAATACATCGTGATCGAGACCAGCGGCGTCGCCGACCCCGCCGACATCGTGCGCAATCTGATGGACCCCGTGATCCTGCGCGAGGCGCCGCTGGAGACGGTGCTCTGCGTGATCGACGCCGGCACGCCGCCGTCAGCTCTGGACGACGCGCTCCAGCGCTCGCAACTGCGCGTCGCCGATATCATTGCGCTCAGCAAGCTCGATCTGGCGGACGAGGGCGCGGGCGTGCGGATGCGCGAGGCCCTCCGCGCCCAGCGTCTTCCCGCTGTGGTGGTCGATGCGCCACACGGCGCAATTCCGACCGCGCTGCTGTTTCCCGCGCATGTCGATCGCGCGCCCGCGCCGCGCGAGCCCGGGCCAAAGCGCCCGGCAGAAGAACGCTTCGAGACCTTGAGCTGGACCTCGGAGCACCCGCTCTCATTGCCGCGCCTGCAGCAGGCGATCGGCAAGCTGGCACCGAAGCTGGCGCGCGCAAAAGGCCTGTTCGAAACGGTCGAGAAGCCCGGGCACCAGATGGTGTTTCAGTTCGCCGCCGGCCGCGCCACGCTGGCCACGGGCGATGCGCCCGCACCGGGCGTGCCGCGCTCGCGGATCGTCTTCATCACGGAGCTCGGCGTGCTCTCGAAGGCCGAGCTCGACGCGATCATGGCGGCGTGCGTTGCGGATGACTGAGGTGACCGCCCTATCTCGATCCGTGCCGATCGTTTGTGCTCCCGGTCGGGCGGCGGCGCCTCGTTCAGCTGCAGCCGCCGCATCCGCCACCACCACCACCGCCGCCGCCTCCGCAACCCCCACCGCCGCCGTCGCCGCTGCTGCTCATCGTCTGCGACGCGCTATAGACGGAGGCGTGGGCGGTCCCCGTCAGGACGACAGCGCCCGTCAGCGCGACGGCGAGGAGCAGCTCGTTGTCGAGCGGCGCACGCGAGGCGCGCTCATGCGAGGCCTGATAGCCCTCGAGCACGTTGGTGCCAGCCCGCGTGCGTCGTGGCGCTGTAGCCAGCACGATACCGCCGACCACTGTGACCACGATCAGAAACACCAGAAAATCGACGGGATGATGCCGCGAGGAGCCTATCAAGGCCTTGGTGATCCCAAACACCACCAGCAGCCCGACGAAGGGCAGGACCGTCATGCGGAAGGACGCCATCTGCTCTTGGCTCGGGCAATAGCCGGACCGTTGCAGGCGTTGCTGGATGCGCTCGACAATCGGCTCGATCGCCGTCTGGAATTGCTGACGGGTCATGTCGGGTTGGAATTGCATTCGCAGCGGTTGCCCGACCAGGCTCGCCAGCGGTGCCTGGTCGATCACGTTGATCTTGCGGCCGTTGGGCTCGATGATGGCGCCGTTTTCGGAGGTGAGCCTGAACAGCGCGGCGTCACCGAGCCGGCGCGCACCCCCGGCGAGATAAGCCAGCTCAAGGATGCCCAGCCGGCCGCTCGGTTGCGCGCTCGGACCAATCTCCGACTTGAGGCGGAAGCCGAGCCAAAAGATCGTGAAGGCGAGAGCCAGATAGAGCGTGAGGAAAGGGCCGGCAGTCCAGTTGAAAGGATTCCAAATCATCGGTTCACCTCTTGGATAAACGTCGGATCCAGGCCGTCGGTCTTGGAAAGATCAGCCAGTGGCTGCGGTCCGTCACGTGATAGCGCGGACGTCCGAAGCGAAGATGCGTCGCGGGCCACAACTCGGCAGCCGGCGGCCCGAAGAATTGCTCGTGCAGCGCCAGCGTCTCGGCATATTGCTGGCGATAGACCATCTGCGCCTCGGGCCCGCCCGGTGTTGGATCATGATGCAGCGGTGCCCGGAGCGCCTGCCCGCACCAGATCGTCCAATAGTCGCGGGAGTAAATCAGGTGCTGATGCCAGACCTCGTCGACCACCTCGCTCGGCGTCACCGGCGCCGGCGAGACGATTGCGAGAAAGCAGAAGCGCCGATAGGCATCGATCGCCGCGCGGGCCTCGTCGAGGCGCCAGCCGTGATCGCGTGCGAGCCGGCGGGTGAAGTTCAGCGGGGTATCGGGTTCGAAATCATGCTGCGCAATGCGCTGCCACAGGGCCTGTCGCGGGGGTGTCCAAACCGGGGCGTTCGACTGCGGATCGACCTTGATGGGCGTCTCCTGCAACGAAAGATCCGAATGCTCTTCCATATACCGAGAATAGCATGGGCGACGGACCCGTACGAGGGGTTGAACGAGGACTTTCCGTCCCGATATAGAGGAGATGCCGGTAATGCCGGGCTTCAGCCCTCCGTCGGCCTCAACAGAGCGCCATCGCTTCCACGTCTTCGCGCCTCACGCAAACTGCGCGATGCCGTGTCCGACCGACCAGTTCTCCTTGGGCGCATCGAGCACGTTCACGAACACGTCTTCCGGCCGGATGCCCGGATTTGCCCCGAGACGATCGGCGATCTGGCGATACAGCGCCTTCTTCTGCTCGGGCGTGCGCGAGGCGAACACGGTGATCTGGATCATCAATGCGTCGTCGCTGCGCGCGACGCCGTAACCGGTGCCGCAGCGGAAGTTCGCAGGCTCGTGTTCGGTGATGGACATGAACGCGTCGTCCTCGGGCACGTCGAGCGCATCACGCATGGCGTGATAGAGGCCGTCGAGTATAGCCTGCCGGTAGGCTTCGGACTTGCCGGCGCGCATTGCGATGTGAAGCAGAGGCATGAGCAGGTCCCTTTGCATGCGGGCTCGATCCGGCGGCGCTGGTCGCCTCGCCGGTTCGTCCGATCGACGGAACGGACTATCAATCCCGTCTGGTTTTTGACACGATGTCGATAATGCATGTTTTTGACACAGCGTCAAATACATCGGGGAGCAAAGTTTGAGACCGCGCGAGTTCGATCACGACGAGGTGCTGCGCATCGCGTTCGACCAGTTCTGGCGCAACGGCGTGCGCGGCACCTCGCTGTCCGACATCGCGCGCGATGCCGGCGTGCAGCGCGGCAGTCTCTACAATGCCTTCGGCAGCAAGGAGGCGCTGTTCCTGCAGGCCTATGAACGCTATGCGGAGGATTATCTCGCCGCGCTGCAAAAGGCGCTCGGCGCGGGCAGCTTGCGCAAGCGCATCACTGCGTTCTTCGACCTCACCATCACCAATTTCCGCTCCGGCACGCCGCCGCGCGGCTGTCCGACGACGCGTGGGCTGATGGAGCTCGGCGCCGCCGAAGGCGAGGGGCTCGATGACGACGCGCGGCAGGCCTTTGCAAACCTCATCGCGCGCATCACCGCGCTTGTTCAGGACACGTTGTCGGCAGGCGCGGCGCGCGGCGAGTTCGACGGCAATGCCGCGGCCGCGGCGCTGCACATCGTCACCGTGACGCGCGGCCTTGCCGTGCTCGAACGTGCCTTCGGCGACGAGCCGCAATTGCGCAAGATCGCCGCGCATACCATCGATCTCGTGCTCGGCAAGAAAGGCGGCTAGGTGTCAGCACGAGGCCAGCGCGTTGACCGCCCGCGTTGCCGCAGCTTCCTTGCCGGAGCTGACGAACTGGCCGACGATGGATTCGATCTCGCCCGGCTGCGTGCGGCGCGCCACCGCGAGCAATCGCATCAATTCGGCCTCGTCCTTCGACAAGCGCCGGCACGACGGCGGCATGAAGCACAGCTCGCAGGGCCGGCCGCTGCGCAGGATCCTGACGAGGGCGGCGGCGCGGGCCACCAGCAGCGGACTGTCGGAGATGCCCGGCGCCTCGTCGGCAAAGCGATAGGCCGCTTCCCAGCAATCGGACGCGCCGGTCGTATAGGCTGCGCCGATGAACCGGAACAGCGACAGCGCGACGCGGCAGAAATCATCGTAGCTGTCGACCAAGGGGCGCGCCGCAAGCGCGGCCTGCAGCGGACAGAGCCGCATCTGGCCGGCGTCCGGCGTCGCCGCAGAACCGCAGACATCCGGGTTCATGAACGACCTCGTCAATGCAATGTCGGGCTTCCGACCAGCCAGCTTTTCATCGCCATGGTCCGGCCATGGTCGATGGACCGCACCCGCCGGTCAGGCAGGATGAGACCCGCCATGCGGAAGATCGTCGCCAGGCCCCGCACGGGCGCGAGCGCCCAATCGGCGCCGACCGGCGGAAGCCAGCTCTCGAATTGCTCGCGCACGACGTCGATGCGATCCTGTTGGGCCGCGGCAATGGCGTGCAGAATTCCGTGCTCGCTCTCGGACATGCGCGGACAGGTCGGGCAGTGCACCTCGATGGCCGTATGGGCCGTGCAGGCGAAGATCTCGACGATCGATTCCAGCGAGAGCACGGCATCGCCGACGCGGAAATGGTCGTACACCTCCTGGATGTCGGCGGCGTTCGGAACGGCGCCGCCGCTGCGCGCCTTGGCGCGAAATCCCCAGATGAAGAGCCGTTCCGCCGCGCAGAGTGCGGGAAGGTCGAGCGACGCTGATGATGTCGATGAATGCATGAAGCCTCTCGCCCTTGGCTGCGCTCACGCCACAGCTGGCGCTGATTGTCTGCATCGATCGTTCGGCCAGAGCCCTCTGCAAGTCAACGCGCGGAAGGGCGATATCGAGGTGTTCTAGATTTGAAGAGGTTTACATTGGGATGCGGGACCGTGTCGGCGGAATGCGAAAGCGGTGGGCGGCCGCAGGCCTCCGTGTGGGCCCTTTGCGGAACCCGAATGCTTAAAGCTTTGCTAAGGGGATCGGGATAAATTGGCATATCTGTACCGCCAATTTTGCGAGCCCCGATGTTTTTCTCCCGCATCAGTTTCAAGCTGGTTCTCATTGTCGGCATCAGCCTGCTCGGCATGATCGCGCTGGCCCCGATCGCGCTGTCGACGCTGCGCGCGCAGATGGTCGCCGATCGCCAGGCCAAGACGCAGCACATGGTCGATGTCGGTTACGGCATCCTCGCGCACTATCAGAAGCTGGAGAGCGAAGGAAAACTCCCGCGCGAGCAGGCACAGGCGGCTGCCATGGCCGAAATCAAGAGCTTGCGTTACGACAAGGTCGAGTATTTCTGGATCAACGACATGACCCCCAAGATGGTCATGCATCCGATCAAGCCCGAGCTCGACGGCAAGGATCTCTCCGGCATGAAGGATCCTGCCGGCAATGCGCTGTTCATGGGCTTCGTCGACGTCGTCAAGAAGCAGGGCGCGGGCTTCTACGGCTACCTCTGGCCGAAGCCCGGCTTCGACCAGCCGGTCGGGAAAATCTCCTATGTGAAGGGCTTTGCGCCCTGGGGCTGGATCATCGGCACCGGCATCTATCTCGACGACGTCGACGCTGTCTTCCGCCAGGCCGCGACGACGTTCGGCTATGTCTGTCTGGCCGTGCTGGTCCTGGTGCTGGGCGCCTCGTTCCTGATCGGCCGCAGCGTGACCCGGCCACTCGCAAGGATCACCGCGCTGACCGAGCGGCTTGCCGCCGGCGACAGCGCGTTCGAGGTGCCCTATACCGACCACAACAACGAGGTCGGCGGGCTCGCCAAGGCGCTGGCCGTGTTCAAGGACAACGCATCGGCGGTCAGCCGGATGCATGACGAGCAGCAGGAGCTGAAGCAGCGGGCCGACGGCGAGAAGCGCAAGGCGATGGCCGATCTCGCCGGCAAGTTCGAGGCGAGCGTCCAGGCCGTCGTCCGCGACGTCTTCAACGAGGCGCGCGCGATGCAGCAGGCCGCGCAAGGCATGTCGGAGACCGCGAACAAGGCGAGCGACCGCGCGAGCATCGTCGCATCCGCCTGCCAGCAGGCCTCGGACAACGTGCAGACGGTGGCCTCCGCCGCCGGCGAATTGTCGTCCTCGATATCGGAGATCAGCCAGCGCGTCGCGCAGGCCGCGACCGTGGCCGACAAGGCCGCCGCCGACGGACAGCGCACCAACGACACCGTGCAGGGGCTGGCCGCGGCCGCGCACAAGATCGGCGAGGTCATCGACCTCATCAACCAGATCGCCTCGCAGACCAATCTGCTCGCGCTCAACGCCACCATCGAGGCGGCGCGCGCCGGTGAAGCCGGCAAGGGCTTTGCGGTGGTCGCGAGCGAAGTGAAATCGCTGGCGAGCCAGACCGCGAAGGCCACCGACGAGATCGGCGCGCAGATCACCGCGATCCAGGCCGAGACCAATCAGGTCGTCGGCAACATCGAGAGCATCCGCGCCACCATCATGGAGGTCAACGAAATCTCCTCCTCGATCGCCGCCGCCGTCGAGGAGCAGGGCGCAGCCACGCAGGCGATCGCCCGCAGCGTGCAGGAGGCAGCCTCCGGCACCGACCAGGTCTCGCAAAACATCTCCGGCGTCACCGACGCCACCGCGGCGACCGGCCAGGCCGCCGGCCTCGTGCTGCAATCGAGCGGCCGCTTGACGCAGAAGCTGCAAGCGCTCGAAAACGAGGTCAGCACCTTCGTCGCGGGCGTGCGGGCGGCCTGATCGTCGCCGACGCGGTCTGCCGCGGCGCGGATAATTCGCCGCGCCGCCGCGCGTGCAGCGCGTCGAAATTCCGGCCGGCGGGAGCGGTCATCGCGGCCGGTGTTCTCGCCCTTGACGGCTGCGGCTAAAGTGAAGAAGCAGGATCATCGAACCTGCCGACCCGCGCCTTGCCGCGTGGGCATGGAGACCGCCGCATGTCGTTCAAAAAGCTCCTGATCGCCAATCGCGGCGAGATCGCCATCCGTATCGCGCGCGCTGCGGCCGATGCCGGCATCGCGACGGTCGCGATCCATCCCGCCGACGATGCGCTGTCGCTGCACGTGCGCGTGGCCGATGATGCCGTCGAAATCCCCGGCCGCGGCGCCCGGGCCTATCTCGACATCGAGGCGGTGGTGAAAGCGGCGAAGGCGGCCGGCTGCGACGCCGTGCATCCGGGCTATGGCTTTCTCAGCGAGAACGCGGCATTCGCCAGGGCTTGCGCCGATGGCGGCCTGACCTTCGTCGGCCCAAAGCCGGCCGCGCTCGAATTGTTCGGCGACAAGGTCGCGGCACGGCAATTGGCAAAGCGTTGCGGCGTCCCCATCATCGCCGGCACCAGCGGGCCGTCCACCCTCGAAGAGATCACCGCGTTCTTCACCTCGCTCGGCAGCCATGCGGCGATCGTGATCAAGGCAATGGCCGGCGGCGGCGGGCGCGGCATGCGCGTGGTGGAGAGCGCATCCGAGCTCGCGGAGGCCTATGCGCGCTGCCAATCCGAGGCCAAGGCCGCGTTCGGCTTCGACGGCGTCTATGCCGAGCGGCTGATCCGGCAGGCGCGCCATATCGAGGTGCAGATCATCGGCGACAAGCACGGCGCGATCTCCCATCTCTGGGAGCGCGAATGCACCATCCAGCGTCGCCACCAGAAGCTGATCGAGGTCGCGCCAAGTCCCTCGCTGAGCGATCCCCTGCGCGGTCGCATCATCGATGCGGCGAAGCAGCTTGCGACGGCAGCCTCTTACGACAATCTCGGCACGTTCGAATTCCTGGTCGACGGCACCGCCGAGGACAGCTTTGCCTTCATCGAGGCGAATCCGCGGCTGCAGGTCGAGCACACCGTGACGGAAGAGGTGCTCGGGCTCGATCTCGTGCGCGCCCAACTCGCGGTCGCCGCGGGCGCGACGCTGGCTTCGCTCGGCCTCGCGCAAGGGTCGATCCCGAAGCCGCGCGGCCATGCCATGCAGCTTCGCGTCAACATGGAGACGTTGGACGAGACGGGCGCGACGCATCCGACCGGTGGCGCGCTCGCCGTGTTCGAGCCGCCGTCGGGGCCCGGCGTGCGCGTCGATAGTTTTGGTTACGCCGGCTACAAGACCAGCGCGGCCTTCGACTCGCTGCTGGCGAAGGTCATCGTGCATACGCCGGGCGAAGCCTGGCACGACGTGGTCGCCAAGGCCTCGCGCGCCTTGCGCGAATTCCGGATCGACGGCGTCGTCACCAACATCGCCTTCCTCCAGGCGGTGCTGGCGCATCCCGATTTCAGGACCAATCGGATCGCGACCGATTTCATCGATCGCAACATCGCAAAGCTCGTCGAGGCCGCCGATGGCGCGGCCAAGCCGCTCTACTTTGCGGCGGCCGAGCGAAGCGGCGCGCACGCCGCTGAGTCCCACGTCGCGCAGATCGTGCCCGAAGGCACGGTCATGGTCGCGGCACCCTTGCAGGGAACTATCGTCACCATCCAGGTGAAGGAAGGCGAGATCGTGCGCCCCGGCCAGCAGCTCGCCGTGATCGAGTCCATGAAGATGGAGCATCTCGTGATGGCCGAGCAGGGCGGGCGGGTCATGAAGCTCGTGGCCGGCGACGGCGTCACGCTCCTGCACGGCGAGCCGATCCTGTATCTGGAACCGCTCGACGTCGCGGCCGACCAAACGGCCGCGGAAGCCGACATCGATCTCGACCACATCCGCGCCGACCTTGCCGAGCTGATCGCGCGCCAGGCCAACACGCTGGATGCGAACCGTCCGTCATCGGTCGAGCGCCGCCGCAACACCAACCAGCGCACCGCGCGCGAAAACGTCGCGCAGCTCGTCGACGAAGGCTCGTTCATGGAGTACGGCAGCCTGGCGATCGCGGCACAGCGGCGCCGGCGCAAGCTCGACGATCTCATCAAGAACACGCCGGCCGACGGCCTCGTCATGGGCGTCGCCACGGTCAATGGCGAGAAGTTCGGGCCCGAAGGCGCGCGCTGCATCGTCGTGGCCTATGACTACACCGTGCTCGCGGGCACGCAGGGCCACATGAACCACAAGAAGATCGACCGCATGCTGACGCTGGCGGAAGACTGGCGCGTGCCGCTGGTGTTTTACGCCGAGGGCGGCGGCGGCCGGCCCGGCGACACCGACCGGCTCGGCATGACCGGGCTCGACGGCCCGTCCTTCGTGCAATTCGCAAGGCTCTCCGGCCTCGTGCCTGTCGTCGGCGTGGTCTCCGGCTATTGTTTCGCCGGCAACGCCGCGATGCTCGGCTGCTGCGACGTCATCATTGCGACCAGGAACGCCTCGATCGGCATGGGCGGTCCCGCCATGATCGAAGGCGGCGGGCTCGGCGTCTATCATCCGGCCGAGGTCGGCCCGGTCTCGTTCCAGTCGCCGAACGGCGTCATCGACATCCTGGTCGAGGACGAGGAAGAGGCGACGTCCGTCGCGCAAAAATACCTGTCCTATTTCCAGGGCGCGGTGACGGAGTGGGAGGCCGCCGACCAGCGCCTGCTGCGCCGCGCCATCCCCGAGAACCGCCTGCGAGTCTACGACATCCGCAGCGTGATCGACCTCGTCGCCGACAAGGACAGCGTGCTGGAGTTGCGCCGCGACTACGGCGTCGGCATGATCACCGCGCTGATCCGCATCGAAGGCAAGCCGTTCGGCCTGATCGCCAACAACCCGCGCCATCTCGGCGGTGCCATCGATGCCGATGCCGGCGACAAGGCCGCGCGCTTCCTGCAGCTCTGCGATGCCTTCGATCTGCCCATCGTCTCGCTCTGCGACACGCCCGGCTTCATGGTCGGACCCGAAGCCGAGAAGACCGCGATCGTGCGCCACGTCTCGCGCATGTTCGTGACCGGCGCGAGCCTCACCGTGCCGCTGTTCGGCATCGTGCTGCGCAAGGGCTATGGCTTAGGGGCACAGTCGATGATCGGCGGCGGCTTCCACGCCTCGTTCTTCACGGCGGCCTGGCCGACCGGCGAGTTCGGCGGCATGGGCCTGGAGGGCTATGTCCGCCTCGGCTTCCGCAAGGAGATGGAGGCGATCGCCGATCCCGAGGAGCGCGAGACCTATTACCGCAACAAGGTCGCCGAGCTCTACGCGAACGGCAAAGCCGTCTCGATCGCCTCGGTGTTCGAGATCGACAACGTCATCGACCCCGCCGAGACGCGGCGCTGGATCATGGCAGGGCTCCGTTCGGTGCCGAAGCCGCCGGCCAGGGCGGGGAAAAAGCGGCCGTGTATCGACACGTGGTGAGGGCGGTGCAGCAATAGCTCCTTTCCTGTTCCCGATTGACATCCCCGCCTGTGGTGCCAGACTTTGCACAATAATACAGGGTGGAGACGTCCGCGATGGCGAGCCTTTCGGCCTCGAACCATGTCGCCCGTGTCTTGTCCGTCGCCAATCATGTGGCCGACGTCGATGCCTCCTCGCGCATTGCCAATTCCTGGCGGCGCTCCCTGATCAGCCACAAGCTCGATCCCGCCCGCCGGGGACCGCCGCAGACGCTCACCGAAGCCGAGGTTCGGCATGTCGCCGAACCGATGGAGCAGACGATCCGGCTCGCCACGTCCGAGCTCGAGGATCTCGCGCGCGTGCTGCGGGACGCGGGCTATTGCGTCAATCTCGCTGATGCCAACGCGACCATGCTGTTCAGCCGCTTGCCGGGCGAGGCCGACACCGAGATCTTCCTGCGCTGGAAGGTCTATACCGGCTCGAATTTTTCGGAGGCCCAGGAAGGCACCAACGGGCTCGGCACCTGCCTTGCCGAGCAAAAGCCGATCCTGGTTCATCGCGACGAGCATTTTCGCGAGCAATGGGGCATCTTCTCCTGTGCGGTGACGCCGCTGTTCGATCAGGTCGGCCGCATCGCCGGCGCCGTCAACATCACCTCGTGTCGTGATGACCTCAGCCGCGCCGCGCACCAGCTCGCGCTCGCGGTCGCGATACAGGCGACGCGCCGCATCGAGGGCGCGATCTTTCGCGACCATTTCCGCGATGCCTGGATCGCCACCGTGCCGGGCGATGGCGGCAGCGGCCTCGTCGCCTATGACGACGATCGCCGCGTCGTCGGCGCCTGCCGGTCCGCGCGCGCCCTGCTGGGCCTCACCGACGGCCTGATCGCGTCCGGCATCGACCTGTCGCGCTACGTCAAGTTCGATCACCACGCCGCGCGCGAGGAGGGCGACATCGTCCAGCTGCGCCGCGCCGACGGCAGTCCTTTGGGACAGGGGCAGATCGCGCCGCCGCAGCGCGCGCGGCCGCTTGCCAGGCGCCGCGATCCGCCCGTCGATCGTTTTGACGCGCTGCACCGGCTCGCCGGCGGCGATCCCGGCTTGATCGGAAGCGTGAAACGGCTGAAGCGCATCGGCGACCACAATCTGCCGGTGCTGCTGCAGGGCGAGACCGGCGTCGGCAAGGACGTGTTCGCGCGTGCCATTCACGCCGCAAGCAACCGGGCGCGCAACAATTATGTGGCGCTGAATTGCGCGGCGATGCCCGAGAGCCTGATCGACGCCGAGCTGTTCGGCTACGAGGCCGGCGCTTTCACGGGCGCGCGCCGCGACGGCTCGAAGGGCCTGATCGTGCAGGCCGACGGTGGCACGCTGTTCCTCGACGAGATCGGCGACATGCCGATCGCGCTGCAGACGCGCCTGCTGCGCGTCCTGGAAAACCGCGAGGTCTGGCCGCTCGGCGCGCTCAAACCCGTGGCCGTCGACATCCGCCTGATCAGCGCCACCCACCGCGACCTCGGCCGCATGGCCGAGGAGGGCGCCTTCCGCGCCGATCTCTACTTCCGCCTGCGCGGCATCGCGGTGCGGCTGCCGGCCCTGCGCGAGCGCGCCGATCGCGACGATATCATCCGCCAGATCGCGCGCGAAGAGGCGCCGAATTGCCGCTTGTCGGATGAAGCCTGGGCGCGGCTCTCGGCCTATTCGTATCCCGGCAACATGCGCCAGCTCCGTCATGTATTGCGGCTCGCCGGCTGCACGGCGGAGGATGGGGTGATCACGGATGCGGATCTCGATCTGCCGCCGTTCGGCGGCAGGGCGGAGCCTGATCTCGAAGCAGCCGAGCGCGCCACGATCGTCGACGCGCTGCGCAAGCATGGTGGCCGCGTGACGGAAGCCGCACGCGCGCTGAAGCTCAGCCGCGCGACGCTGTACCGGAAGATCAAACAGCTGAAGATCGAGACGGCGCAGTAGTGTCGAGTATCGTAGGGTGGGCAAAGCGAAGCGTGCCCACGCATTTTTGCGATCGAGAGAGATGGTGGGCACGGCGCAAGTGCGCCTTTGCCCACCCTACAAAGTCGCCGCCTTCACGAAAAATCCGTCCAGCTCAGATGCCGCGAGTCGAGATCGCCAACCGTGACGGTGCCGCGCATCTCCCGCGGCGTGTGGAAGCTGCTGCGGAGATAGATCAGCGGGGTCGCTTCCGCGCCGTGCGACACCCCTCGCACTTCGCCGACGAAGATCGAATGCGTCTTCGTCTCGAATTCCTGCGCCAGCACGCAATCGAATGCGGCAACCGCATCCGTCAGCACCGGGGCGCCGGTGGCGCCGCGGGTCCATTGCCCGAAGGCAAAGCGGTCGTCGCCGTTGACGCCCTTCTGGCCGCTGAAGGTGAGCGCGAGCAGCGCGTGGTCCTCGTGCAGGAAGTTGATGGCGAAGGCGCCTTCCTCGCGGATCCGCGCATGCGCGCTGGCGTTGCGGTTGACGCAGACGATCAGCGAGGGCGGCGAGTCCGACAACGAGCAGGCCGAGGTCACCGTCAGCCCCGTGCGCTTGCCGTGCTCGGCGCCGACCGTGACCAGGGCGACCGCGCCGGCGCATTGGCGCATCGCCTGCTTGAAATCCTTGGCGTCGAGAGGTTTGGCGTCCACCGTCACGCGGAAATCTCCGAAATGAATGCGGGTGCGGCACGATCGCGCCGCACCCGCGTCTCCGTCAAGCTGCCTTCTTCGCGGAGCCGAGATGCGCAAGGCGCGGCATCACCTCGTTCTTGAGCAGCGAGAGCGAGTGGTGCCAGGCTTCGGCCTTGTGCTTGTAGTCGAAACCGAACACGCAGAGCACGCCGAAGCCGCCGACCTCGTCGTAGATCTTCTCGATCTTCTCGGCGACGGTCGAAGGCGAGCCGACGATCCAGTTCCGCTTGGCGCAATATTCGACCGTGACGTCGCTGTCCGGCACGTCGGGCGCGTGCTTCAGATAATCCTTGAAGCCGAAATGGCCGAGCAGCGGCAGGAAGTACTCGCCCATCATCCGGCCCATCATGTCGCCGGTCGAGAGCCGCCAGGCCTCCTCGTCGGTGTCGGCGACGAAGACTTCGCGCACCAGCCGCCAGTCCGCGCGGTTCGGCTTGCGCCCGGTCTTGGCCGCGCCGATCTCCACGGAGTCCCAGTGGCTGCCGACATAGGCCGGGTTGAGGTTGAGGCTCATCGGGATGAAGCCGCGCTCGCCCGCGAGCTTCAGCGTGTCCGAGTTCTTCGACAGGCCCGCGACGCCGATCGGCGGATGCGGCGCCTGCAACGGCTTGATGTGGGGTTTCAGGAAGTCGAACATGGTGTCCGGCTTGGACACCGTCCAGAACTTGCCCTTGTAGGTCCAGGGCGCGGGATCGCTCCACATCTTCAGGATGATCTCCAGCGCCTCGCGGGTCATGTCGCGGTTCTGCCCGCTCATGCCGTCGACGTTGAACATCGCCCAGTCGCTCGGCAGGCCTGAGGCGGCGACGCCGAAATTGAGCCTTCCCTCGGAGAGATGGTCGAGCATCGCGACGCGGTTGGCGAGCTCGGCCGGATGATGATAGGGCAGCAGGAAGCCGCCCGGCCCGATGCGAAGCTTCTTGGTCTGCATCAAGGCCTGCGCGATCAACAGGTCCGGCGTGGGGTTGGGTTCCCAGGGTGCGGTGTGGTGCTCGCCGATCCAGGCTTCCTGATAGCCGAGCTCGTCGAGCCAGCGCATGACCTGCAGGTCCCAGTCGTGTCCTTCCTTCAGGCCGCACTCCGGCGGGTGCGAAGGCATCGTGAAATAGCCGATCTCCATGGGTTTCCTCATCTGATGTTGACGCGTCTTGTTGCGCGTTCGGGGCTTGAACGGCACTGTTTCAGCAAGCGGTGTGCCAGCGTGCTTCGCGCTCCAGACCCGCGAGAAAAGGCTGGTTTGGGCCGGCAATTGCCGATATCCCGGGGCGGATTTGCGCCGACGCCGTCTCATTGTCGCGAGACGGCGTCTTGTCGATGAGACGAAGGATACGCACCACGATGACCGAACCCGCTTATGTCGCGGTGGACTGGGGCACCAGCAGCTTTCGCCTGTGGCTGGTCGATCGTGGCGGCCGGGTGCTGGCCGAGCGCCGCAGCGATGAAGGCATGCTGGCGGCGGCGAAGACCGGCTTTCCTGCCGTGCTGCAATCGCATCTCGCGGCGGTAGAGGCGCCGGATCATCTGCCGGTTCTGGTTTGCGGCATGGCCGGCGCCAAGACCGGCTGGGTCGAAGCCGGCTATGTCGATACGCCGGCGCCGCTCGCGGCTATCCTGAAACAGGCCGTGCGTGTCCCCGCGCAAGCGCGCGACATCCGCATCCTGCCCGGCATCGCGCAACGCGACGTGAGCGCGCCCGACGTCATGCGCGGTGAGGAAACGCAGCTGCTCGGCGCGCTCGGCTTTGAGGCCGCCGGCGAGGCGCTGGTCTGCATGCCCGGCACGCATTCGAAATGGGTGCGGGTCAAGGGCGGCATCGTCGAAGGTTTCTCCACCTTCATGACCGGGGAGCTGTTCAGCGTGGTCTCGCGCGAGACGATCCTGTCGCTCGCGGTCGCGGGCGCTGACGAGGCCGAGGATGTCGCGAGCTTCAAGGCGGCGGTCAAGGCTGCCCATGCAGCGCCGGCCTTCGCCGCCAATCTGTTGTTCACGGCACGCTCGCGCCAGCTGTTGTTTGGCGGCACGCCCGCTGCGGCGCGCGAGACGCTGTCGGGCACGCTGATCGGCGTCGAGCTGGCGGCCGGGCTCTCCGGCGCCGTGCCGCAAGCCGGCGTCACGCTGATCGCCTCGGGGCGGCTCGCGATGCTGTATCGCCACGCCTTCGACGCCTTGTCTGTTACCGTGCATCCGGTCGATGCGGATGAAGCGGTCCGCCGCGGCCTGTCGATGGCTTCTGCCGCGATTTGGACGACATAGAAGGATCTTCGAGATGACCGTTCCGTTTCCGCCGATGCAGCGGCCGCTGGTCGCGATCCTGCGTGGCATCAAGCCCGAGGAGACCGAGGCCATCGTCGGCGTCTTGATCGAGGCCGGCATGACCGCGATCGAGATCCCGCTGAACTCGCCCGATCCGTTCCGCTCCATCGCGACGGCTGTGAAGCTCGCGCCGTCGGGCGTGCTGATCGGCGCCGGCACGGTGCTGGCCACCGCGGATGTCGATCGCCTCAACGACGTCGGCGGCAGGCTGATGGTCTCGCCGAATATCGACACGCAGGTGCTCGTGCGCGCGCATCAATACGCCATGGTGACGCTGCCCGGCGTGTTCTCGCCGACCGAGGCGTTGCTGGCCGCGCGCTCCGGCGCATCGGGATTGAAGTTCTTTCCGGCGAGCGTGTTAGGTGCCGCCGGCATCGCCGCGATCAAGGCGGTGCTGCCATCAGGCGTGATGATCGCCGCGGTCGGCGGCGTCTCCGACCAGAACTTTGCCGACTACATCAAGGGCGGCGTGACCGCGTTCGGGCTGGGCTCCAGCCTCTACAAGCCCGGCATGAGCGCCGCCGACGTCGCGGCGCGCGCGAAGGCGACGATCGCGGCCTACGATCGGGCGATTGCGAAAGACTGAGCCGGCAATAAACAAGCCGTGATGCCGTCACCGTCGCGCGTTATCCTATCTTGCTGAACCAGCGAGATCAGGAGACCGACATGACGATCAACAACGTAGCCGATCTGTTCGTGGCAACGCTCGAACAGGCCGGCGTCAAGCGCATCTACGGCATTGTCGGCGACAGCCTGAACGCTCTGACCGAGGCATTGCGCCGCCGCGGCACGATCGAATGGGTCCATGTCCGCCACGAGGAGGTCGCGGCTTTCGCGGCGGCCGGCGAAGCGGAGATGACCGGCAGCCTTGCGGTGTGCGCGGGCTCCTGCGGTCCCGGCAATCTGCACCTGATCAACGGCCTGTTCGACGCGCATCGCAGCCGCGTTCCCGTGCTGGCGATCGCGGCGCAGATCCCGACGGCCGAGATCGGCGGCGGCTATTTCCAGGAGACCCATCCGCAAAACCTGTTCCGCGAATGCAGCCATTATTGCGAGCTGGTCTCCGACCCCAGCCAGCTTCCCTTCGTGCTGGAGAACGCGATCCGCGCGGCGGTGGGACTGCGCGGTGTCGCCGTCGTCGCCATGCCCGGTGACGTCGCCTTCCGCAGCCCGCCGAAGCGCGCCTTGTCGACGACGCGCGGCCTCAGCGTGGCGGCGCCCAGGGTCGTGCCGCAGGCCGATGAGCTCAAGGCGCTCGCCGATCTCCTCAACGGCGCCGAGCGCGTCACCCTGTTCTGCGGTCGCGGCTGCGCCGGCGCGCACGCGCCCTTGATGCAGCTCGCCGAGACGCTGAAGAGCCCGATCGTGCATGCGCTCGGCGGCAAGGAGCATGTCGAATACGACAATCCCTACGACGTCGGCATGACCGGCTTCATCGGTTTCTCCTCGGGCTATGCCGCCATGCATGCCTGCGACACGCTGGTGATGCTCGGGACCGATTTTCCCTACAAGCAGTTCTTCCCCACCGATGCGAAGGTCGCGCAGATCGACATCCGCCCGGAAAATCTCGGGCGGCGCTGCAAGATCGATCTCGGCCTCGTCGGCGACGTCAAGCTCACCATCGAGGCGCTGCTGCCGCTGCTGAAGGCGAAGACGCAGCGCAAGCATCTCGACGACGCCGTCGCGCATTACAAGAAGGCGCGCGAGGGCCTGGACTCGCTCGCCAAGGGCACGCCCGGAAGTAAGCCGATCCATCCGCAATATCTCGCAAAAGTCGTCAGCGACCACGCCTCGGATGACGCAGTCTTCACCGCCGACGTCGGCACGCCCACAGTGTGGGCCGCGCGCTATCTCGGCATGAACGGCCGCCGCCGGCTGATCGGCTCCTTCGTTCACGGCTCGATGGCCAACGCGATGCCGCAGGCGATCGGCGCGCAGGCTTCGCAGCCTGGCCGCCAGGTCATCTCGCTGTCCGGCGACGGCGGCTTCACCATGCTGATGGGCGATCTGATCACGCTTACGCAAGAGAAGCTGCCGGTGAAGGTGGTCGTGTTCAACAACGGCGTGCTCGGCTTCGTCGCGCTGGAGATGAAGGCCGCGGGCTTCGTCGACACCAATGTCGACCTGAAGAATCCCGACTTCGCGGCGATGGCGCGCGCGATGGGCATCTTCGCCAGGCGCGTCGAGGATCCCGGCGAGCTCCCCGGCGCGGTGAAGGAGATGCTGGCGCATGACGGGCCGGCGCTGCTCGACGTCGTCACTGCCAAGCAGGAACTGTCGATGCCGCCGACCATCACGGCCGAGCAGGTCAAGGGCTTCAGCCTCTGGGTGCTGCGCGCGGTGATGAACGGCCGCGGCGACGAGGTGCTCGACCTTGCGAAGACGAATTTGCTGCCAAGGTGATTTCGTCGAGCGGCCCGGTTTCACCTCTCCCGAAGGGGAGAGGTGGACATCTGCGGCACGGCCTCAGCCCCGCTTCACCGAAGGCGCGGGCAGCCGCTGCTCACGGCGCTGGAGGCGTTGCCAGTGCAGCACGCCGCCGATCAGCAGCGCCGGCACGAACCCGAGCACGATCAGGAAATGCGGCAGCTGCGCCGGTGAGATGAAGGCGATGGCGATGTCCGAGATCAGCCAGAGCGCCGCGAACATCACCGCGAAGTCGGTCCGCGGACAGCGCAAATAGTAGAACACGGCGGTGGTGACGATGGCGGGGCCGATCGCAACCGCGATCATGACCGCGTTCAGCTCCTTCGGCGTCAACGCGTCGAGCATCATCGCGGCCAGCAGCCAGAGCGCGGCGAACATGGCGACGATGTCGAGCGGATGCCGCAATCCAATACCTCTCGCAGGAACGCGCTATCGTTGTGGCCGGAGCCGCGGCCGTCAAGTCAAAATGCGCTCATTCCTCGTCATGTCCCGGCGTCGGGCGCAGCATGAAATGACCGAAAGCGGTGGCGATCGGCTTCTCCGCATCGTCCTGCCAGGCGCGTGCCTCGAAGGCGACGATGCGGCGGCCCTGCTTCACGATCGAGACGTTGGCGAACGTGTCGAGCGCCCGGCCGGAGCGCAAATAATTGACGGTGAGCCCGATCGGCTTGGGCGGCGCGGCCGTGGCGAGCTCGCGCCCGACTCCGATGACGGCGGTGGTTTCGAGGAAGGCGCCGGTCATGCCGCCATGGATCGCGGGCAGGATCGGATTGCCGATGATCTTTGGTGAGAACGGCATCGTCAGCGTGCCATCGTCGTTGACGCGGATGCCGAGCCAGCGCGCAAAGGGGCTGCGTGCGAACGGCCCGTCCGGATCCTCCGGCGCCTCCAGCGCCGCTATGTCCAGCGCACTCATCCTGCGATCGGCGAGCATGTTGGTGCGGTTGGCGCCGACCATGAAGCAGGCGGTCGCGGTCGCCACCGGATCGTCCTCGGATTCCTGATAGGCGGTGGAGCGCACGAAGGCGATCGAGCGCGTGGTACGGTAGCAGACCGAATGCGCCTTGATGTCGAGGCCCGGCGTCGCCGGCTTCTGATAGTCGATGCGCAGGTCGAGCGTCGCGATCGCGCGCGTGCCGTCGAGCGCAAGCTGCACCGCCATGCCGCAGCTCTCGTCCAGCATCGCGGTGACGACGCCGCCATGCAGCACGCCGGTCTCGGTGTCGCCGACGAAGACGGGCCGGTAGGGCAGGCTGGACCAGGCCTCGGCAGGCGCGAAACGGTCGAGCTGCAGTCCGCTGATATGGCCGTAGTCGGAGCGGCGGCCCTTGATCGCCTCGGCGAGTTCCTCGAATGGCAGCGTGGTCGGATTGGTGCTCATGGGGACGTTCTAGACCAGTGTCGGGCGCCGCGCAAAACCCCTGAATGGGCCTCGACAGGGCGGGCCAAAGCACCGATGGTGGGCGCTTCGTTCGTCGTTGAGCTGCAAGGAGCGCCCATGGCCGACCCCGAAACGCCCGCCGCCAATCAGGGGCCCGTCACCATTTCGAGCTCCAGCTCGGAGCGCGCCCCGATCATCTATTTCGACGGTGCGTCCTGCTTCGGCCATCACAACGGCGCGATCCAGATCGAGCTCGCCGCGAACCTCCTGATGCCGGTCGGCGCCGCCGTCAGGGTCGACGTGGTCCAGACCGCGCACTTACGTTGCAGCGTGGCCGCCGCGCTGGCGCTGCGCGAAGCGCTCGACAAGGCGCTGGCGATGTACAAGCAGGGCCAGCAGCAGCCGGTGGCGGAGGAGATTCCGGCGGTGAAGAACTGAGCTAGGCATTTTTTGACGATTGGGCGCGTAGCCCGGATGGAGCGAAGCGTAATCCGGGAGTCTTTGTCGCCGTTCCCCGGATTACGCGGAGCCTGTCATCGGGCGGCGCTTTGCGCCGACCCGTTGGCTCCATCCGGGCTACAAGGCTACCTGACCGGCTTCGCCTCAGCTCACATGCACCTTCGGCTTCTTGCCACCATTCCACTTGCCGTCGAGCGCGCGCTCGATCTGGGCGGCGAGCTGCAGCAGCAGGCCGTCACCCGCCTGCTTCGCGATCGCCTGGATGCCAAGCGGCAGGCCGTGGTCTTGCATGGCCATCGGCATCGAGATCGCGGGCATGCCGCAGAGATTGGCAAGCGGGGTGAAGGCGAAGAAGCGCCAGAGATTTTCGAACCAGTCGCGCACATCAGGATTGTCTGAGATGGTGAGATATTCCCTGGTGCCGACCTTCGGTGTCGGCAGCGCGGTGATCGGCGTCAGGATGACGTCCCACTGCTCGAAGAAGGCGCCGAAGCCGCGCGACGTCGTGTTGAACACGCCCTGCATCTTCGCGCGCTCGGCGAAGGTCGTGTGCCGGCCGGCTTCCCAGATCCGGATATTCATCGGCTCGATCAGATCTTCCGGCGGGCTCGTGAGCCCGCGCGCGGCGAGCATGTTGGAGATCACCACCGCGAAGTTCGAGATGTAGCAGGTGGTCTGTGCCTCGAAGGCGGCGGGCAGGTCGATCTCCGGCAGCGCATAGTCGACGTGATGGCCGAGGCCTTCGAGGAAACGGCCGGCCTTCTCCAGCTCGGCTGCGAGCTCCGGCGTTGCGGTGTAATTGCCCCAACTGTGCGACAGCGCGATGCGAAGCTTGCCCGGATCGCGCTTGATCATCTCGGTATAAGGCTGCGCCGTGGTCCAGAATGGCATGAACTCGCCGGGCGCAGGTCCCCTGGCATGATCGACGAACGCGGCGGTGTCGCGCACGCTGCGCGACTGGCAGCCCTGGATCGAGACGAGCCCGGTGAGGTCCGACATGTGCGGCGCCAGTGAGAATACGCCGCGCGAGACTTTCAAACCGATATTGCCGTTGACGCCGGCGGGAATGCGGATCGAGCCGCCGCCGTCGGTGGCATGCGCGATCGGCACCACGCCGGCGGCGACCATCGCCGCGCTGCCTGCGGACGATCCGCACGTGGTGTAGTCGGTATTCCAGGGATTGCGGGTGACGTAGACCGCGGGATTGTCGGCCGAGGAGCACACGCCGAATTCCGGCGTCGTGGTGCGGCCGATCAGATTGAGACCGGCCTGGCGGAATTTACCGGTGAGGAAGGTATCGGCCGCGGCACGATTGCCGCGCATCAGCAGCGAGCCCATCTCCTGCAGCCGGCCCTTCATGGTCGGCCCGAGATCCTTCATCAGGAAGGGCAGGCCGGCGAACGGACCTGCGAGATTGGCGCCGTCCTTGGCGGGATCGGCGATGACGTCCTCGAACAGCTCGACCACGCCGGACAGGGCCGGATTGACCTTGGCGACGCCCGCGGCCGCCTGGCGCGCCAATTCCTTCGCCGTCAGCTCGCCCTTGCGGACACGCCCCGCCAGCGCGACGCCATCGTGCTGCGCCCATTCGTTCCAGGTCATCGGCAAAGTCATGTGGTCCAAACCCCTTCGTGCGGCGCCACCTTAGTTTCGCACAGGAACACTTTAATCAACTGATTCAGGGCGAAGGGCAGGGTTGCGTCGGATGGAGAGGTCGGCTGCAAACCCGTGTTACATGCGCACGCATCAACTCGAGAGCTTTGCGATGACGGCAATGGGTCCGCCGCCGGCCGGCCCTTGATGTTCGGCGCCGCCGGAAACATAGACCACCCCGGTGCCGGCAAGGCCTGCGATCAAGCCGCCGACCGCCGCGCGGGCATGGCGTGTCGAGCTGATGTCGGTATCTTCCAGCATGGTGTGACGGAAGCCGCGCACGCTGCCATCGGGCGAAGCCTCGGCCTTGGCGAAGATGTTGACGAGCTCGCGACCTGCTTCTGCACGCGGCGCGATTCCAAGCCCGACGCTCTGCAACGCAGATACCACCGCGGGCGCATCGATTGCATCGTTCATCACGGCATGCCCGATCACGAACTCGCTGGCTGAAATGTCCGAATTTCCGAGCACGATGACGACGTTGTGCATCAGCTCGATTCCGGACGAGGTCGAGGCGACCTTCGAGAAAAGATCATAACGCCGCAGCACGTCCTCATCGCGAATGTCGGATGTGACCTCGCCAAGTGCGACCGCAACCCCGAGCGCGGAGGCGCCGCGCGAATAGGCCATCGAGCTGTAAGCGCTGATCGTCGCGGTCTTGTTGCCGCGCGCGGCGGCCGCCTCCACGCGCTCGCTGGTGAGCAGCGGGCATTTGATCTGCACGAAATGGACGTCAGCGGGATCGGCGATGCCGGCATCCGCCATCGCGGCCTTCACGGCCTTGGCGGTCTCATTGATCTGCGCGGAACGGCCAAGCTCCTCGGGCAGGAAATCGCGGGTCTGCGCCATGCCGATGCTCAGGCGCCTGCCGGAGATGCCGGCGAGCGGCCTCCCGATCTCCTCGCGCGTAAACACCGTGATGTGCGGGCTGAGCACGCCCTCGGTGCCGCCCGACATCACGAACGCGATGCGCTGCTCCACCTCATGTGGCGTCAGGCCGAGCCGTGGCGCCAGCGCCGCGCAGAGGGCGGTGACGGCATACTCACGGGTAAAGTCGTTGACGCCGCCATTGCCTTCAGTCTTGCCGAGGACGGCGAGTATCTCGTTTGGATCGATGGCGCCGGCATCGATCATTTTCATGAGGCCGGAAACGTCGCCGGGTCCCCTGGTGGCGATCCTGATGACGCCGACCGATGTGGTCCGCATGGATGGTCCTCGTGGGCAGTTCGGTGGTCCGGCGAGCCAACCAGCCGTGGAACCGGGGCGCATGTCAAGCCGCAAGCTCCATCGCCGCCACGAGGGCTTGCGTTACCGGCGGGCAAAACACACGAGCGCTGGGTCAATCAATGCCGGTCGAAATATTCTACTTTACCGAAATTCGGTTTCGGCGTATGTGTCGTCCATCCTGATCCGGCGAAAGGGGCGGTCGTACGTCGTTTCGAACCGCGGATCGGGGAGCGGTGGACGCGGCAGCGTCGTGCACGAGAGGCGGAGCAGGGCGGGAGACCCCCGTGAGATCCGGCCGCGTGCGGACGAACGGCGCTGAAGCGTACGGCCAAATCGCGTGGTCCTGGCTGTCGTTGCTACAGTCAAGCCTTGCGGAGGTGCGTGGAGCCCAACCGGGCAAAGCGCACCGTCAATTCGCGAGGACGAGGGAGGCCAAAGGAAAAGTCGGCTCCCGGGAGAGCGCGCCATACGCCGTCAAACATCGCGCAGGGAAGGCCGGACGTTCCGGCTTCACCTGTCATCCGTTGTGCATTGCGTGTGCATTCTCATCGCACGACGGACAAGCGGGTGCCAGCCGGCGCCCGGCCTTCCCTGCGCCCTTTCGCGATAAGGGCGTGAAGAGGACAGTAAAACTCGGGCGAAACAAGCCGCGAGGAGGAGAAGGCATGTCTGCGAGTCAAAATCACCGACAGGGCAGGGTGGGCAAAGCGCAAGCGTGCCCACGCGTCTCGTGCCCCGGACGCAGCGCAGCGGCCCCGGCGATGCGAAGCATCGTTCGGGCTGGTGCGCTGCAGAGCCGGGGCCCATGTCGCCGCATGCCGTGCCGCTTTTGGGTCTCGGCTCTGCGCAGCAGCGTAAGAACGCTGCAGCGCGTCCGGGACACGAGAGCAGCACGTCCCCATGAATGTGGCGAGATCGCATCATCTCGACAAAAAAATCCCCTGTCGACGATGCTGCTTCGTACCTTGATGAATCGACCCCGGTTGGTCCATAAGCGGCGTCCCGTGGCCGGTGGTTCGCCGCCGCGTTGCGTGCTTGGATAGAGGAATTCTCGCGTGGCAAATATCAACCAGAAAATTGCGCAGGAGCTTGGGGTTCGGGCCGAGCAGGTCGAGGCGGCGGTGACGCTGCTCGACGGCGGCGCCACGGTTCCCTTCATCGCCCGCTACCGCAAGGAAGCGACCGGTGCGCTCGACGACGCGCAATTGCGTACCCTGGAGGAGCGCCTGGTTTACTTGCGCGAGCTCGAAGACCGCCGCAAGGCCATCCTCGAATCAGTGCGCGAGCAGGGCAAGCTCGATGCCGCGCTGGAAGCCTCGATCATGGCGGCCGACAGCAAGGCCCGCCTCGAGGACATCTACCTGCCATTCAAGCCGAAGCGCCGCACCAAGGCTGAGATCGCCAAGGAAGCCGGCCTCGAGCCGCTCGCCAATCAGCTGATGGCCGAGCCCGGCAACGATCCGAAGGTCGTGGCCGAAGGCTTCGTCAACGCCGAGAAGGGCGTTGCGGATACGACAGCTGCGCTCGACGGCGCCCGCGCCATCCTGGTCGAGCGTTTCGACGAGGACGCCGATCTGATCGGCGCGCTGCGCGAGGAGATGTGGACCAATGCGCGCATGGCCTCCAAGGTCCGCGACGGCAAGAAGACCGAGGGCGAGAAGTTCGCCGACTATTTCGATTTCTCGGAGCCTCTGACCAAGCTGCCCTCGCACCGCATCCTCGCGATGTTCCGCGGCGAGAAGGAAGAGATCCTCGATCTGCAGATCCAGGCGGAGGAAGCGCCGCCTGCCGGCGTGCCGGGCGCCTATGAGCTGAAGATCATGAAGCGGTTCGGCATCGCCGACCTCAAGCGCCCCGGCGACCGCTGGCTGATCGACACCGTGCGCTGGGCCTGGCGCACCAAGATCCAGGTGCATCTCAACATCGACCTGCGCATGCGGCTGTGGAACGCGGCGGAGACCGAGGCAGTGCGCGTGTTCGCCTCGAACTTGCGAGACCTGCTGCTGGCCGCGCCGGCCGGCACCCGCGTCACCATGGGGCTCGATCCCGGCTACCGCACCGGCGTCAAGGTCGCCGTCACCGATGCGACCGGCAAGGTCGTCGATACCGCGGTGATCTATCCGCACGAGCCGCAGCGGCAGTGGAACGAGTCGCTCGCGACGCTCGGCCGGCTCGCGATGAAGCACAAGGTCGAGCTGATCGCGATCGGCAACGGCACCGCCTCGCGCGAGACCGACAAGCTCGCAGGCGATCTCGTCAAGGGTCTGGCCGAGCTGAAGATGTCCAAGATCGTGGTGTCGGAGGCCGGCGCGTCGGTCTATTCGGCGTCCGCCTTCGCTTCGGAAGAGCTGCCGGGTCTCGACGTCACGCTGCGCGGCGCCGTCTCGATCGCGCGTCGTCTGCAGGACCCGCTCGCCGAGCTCGTCAAGATCGAGCCCAAGGCGATCGGCGTCGGTCAGTATCAGCACGATCTCGGCCAGGCCAAGCTCGCCAAGTCGCTCGACGCGGTGGTCGAAGATTGCGTGAACGCGGTCGGCGTCGACGTCAACACCGCCTCGGCGCCGCTGCTCGCGCGCGTGTCGGGCGTCGGCTCCGGTCTGGCCCAGAGCATCGTGGCGCACCGCGACGCCAACGGCCCGTTCAAGTCGCGCAAGGCGCTGAAGGAGGTGCCGCGGCTCGGCCCGAAGGCGTTCGAGCAGTGCGCGGGCTTCCTGCGCATCCTCGGCGGCGAGGATCCGCTCGATGCGTCCGGTGTGCATCCGGAAGCCTATCCGGTGGTGCGCCGCATCCTCGCGGCGACCAAGAGCGACATCAAGGCGCTGATCGGCTCCAGCGAGATCGTGCGCACCTTGAAGCCGAAGGATTTCGTCGACGAGACCTTCGGCCTGCCGACCGTCACCGACATCTTGAAGGAATTGGAAAAGCCCGGCCGCGATCCGCGTCCGGCGTTCAAGGCCGCGGTGTTCAAGGAGGGCGTCGAGGAGATCAAGGACCTCAAGAAGGGCATGATCCTCGAGGGCACCGTGACCAACGTCGCCGCGTTCGGCGCCTTCGTCGACATCGGCGTGCACCAGGACGGCCTCGTGCACATCTCGGCGATGTCAAAGACCTACATCAAGGACCCGCGCGAGGTGGTGAAGCCGGGCGACATCGTCAAGGTAAAGGTGCTGGACTTCGAGGTCGCGCGCAAGCGCATCTCGCTGACCTTGCGTCTGGACGACGAAGTCGGTGCCAAGAAGGACGCTCCCGGCATGCAGCGCGACAATAGCGCGCGCAACGCCAACCGCATGACCTCCTCGGCCCCGCGCAAGCAGGAGTCGTCTTCCGGCGGCGGCGCCCTCGCCGAAGCGCTGCGCAGGGCCGCGGAAAAGAACAACGGCAAGCGGGTGTGAGTGCGTCGTAGCCCGCATGGAGCGAAGCGGAATGCGGGGACCGTCCCGGATTGCGCTTCGCTCCATCCAGGCTACGCGACCTATTGGGTGGCTCGACCCGTCGCCGTCGGCACTACAGCTCGATCACGCCGCGTCGCGCCGCATGCGCCACCGCATCGGTGCGACCGGTGGCATCGAGCTTGTCCAGCAGCGAGCCGACATGGAATTTGACGGTGTGCACGGAGATGCCGAGCCGGCGGGCGATCATCTTGTTGGAGGCGCCCTCGGCCATCAGCGCCAGCACGTCGAGCTCGCGCTGCGTCAGCGCGATGTCGTCGGGTATGATGCGCGGATCGCGGGCGACGATCGTCGCCGCGGCTGCCTCGCCGGGCCCGGCAAGGCGAAGCCCGTCGACATGGCCGAGCAGCACCGCCAGGCGATCGGCGAGGGCGGGATCGTCTATCTCCAGTGCGAGCACGATCTCCGGTGCCTTGTCCTCGCTCACGCCTCCGGCCTCTCGCCGACCGTGACCTTGAAGCTGACCGGCTCGCCGCCCCGGCGCGCCGCGATCTCGACCACCGCGCCGACGCTCGCCGGCCCCAGCGTTCGCGACAGCGCACGCACGCCCGACAGTTTCTGGTCGTTGACCGCGACGATCACGTCGCCCTGGCGGATGCCGGCCGTGGCCGACGGCCCGGCCTTGTCGACGTTCATCACCATCGCGCCGACGCCGTCGTCGAGCCGGACCGGCTGCAGCCCGAGGCCGAGATAGCCGCGCGCGATGCGGCCGCGCGTCTCGAGCTGGGCCGCAACGCGTTCGATCGTCGCGGTCGGGATCACCAGCACGCGCCGCGGACCAAGCACGGCCATGCCGAACGCCGCTCCCGAAGCATCGAGCGCAAGGCCGCCCTGCTGGGCGGGACGCAGACGAACGTCGAGCTCGATCCGCGCGTCGATCTCGCCGCCGCGCAGGGAGCGCCAGCCGCTCCCGGAGGCCGACACCATCCCGAGCGCCGCGCTCGGCGTGTCGCGGTTGGTGGCAACCACGACCGCCAAGGCGCCAAGCGGCGGCACGGCTGCGGCGAGCTTGACCGGGGCCGTGGCGACGTCGGCACGCAGCAGTGCGATGTCGGTGGTGTGGTCGCGGCCCACGATCGTGGCGGCGACCCGGCTGCCATCGGCAAGGCCGATCTCGACCTCGCCCTCGTCGGCCAGCGCCTCGTCGGCGGTGACGATCAGGCCGCTTTTCCAGACGAAGCCGGTCGCGCGGGAGCGATGCGAATGGACGGACACGACAGAGGGCGCGGTGCGCGCCACCAATTCCGCGAGCGCGGACGACAGCGAGGTAAGGTCGGTCATGGTCAGCTCCTGTAAGTTGTCCTCAATCTGGGATGTCACGGGCGATTGCGAAACTGGCCGGGTGGCCAGGACAGGGAGGGGCGCTCCTGGGATCACGGCCGACGAACATGTGATTGGGAGCGTCTCACGGGAACGTGTAGCAATCGGCCGATTGCGTTCTATCGCCTCAAGCATTTCAGCGAGCCTCCACCGATGACCATCGACCTCACCCGCCGGACCCTGCTGCAACTCGCCGGCGCGACCTCGCTCGCGATGGCCGCCGCGGCTGCGGCGCGTGCCGAGGGCGCACCGCAGGGCGGCGGGCCGACCTATGCCAGCCGCACGCCGATGCGGGTCGGCATGGTGACGCTGCGGGTGAAGAACCTCGACAAGGTTGCCGATTACTACCGCGACGTGATCGGTCTCACCGTGATGGAGCGCTCGGCCGCCGCCGCAAGGCTCGGTACATCGGGCATCACGCTGCTGGTGCTGGAGGCCCGCCCCGATGCGGCCATCGAGCCGCGCAACGCCGCCGGCCTCTACCACACCGCTTTCCTGATGCCGACCCGCAAGGACCTGGCGCGCTGGCTGGTGCACGCCGCCTCGCACCGCGTGAAGCTGTCGGGCTTTGCCGATCATCTCGTCAGCGAGTCCGTTTATCTCGACGACCCCGAAGGCAACGGCATCGAGGTCTATGCCGACCGCGATCCCTCGCAATGGCAATGGAGCGAGGGCAGCGTGAAGATGGCGAGCGACGAACTCAACATTCCCGATTTGCTGTCGCTGACCAACCCGCGGGTGCCCGACTACGCCAAGGCGCCGGACGGCATGCGCGTCGGCCACATGCATCTGCGCGTCGGCGATCTCGCGCAGGCCGGCAACTTCTATCACGGCACCATCGGCCTCGATCCGACCCGCAGCCGCAGTGGCGCGGCGTTCCTGTCGTCGGGCCGCTATCACCATCACCTCGGCATGAACGTCTGGCAGAGCGAGGGCGCGGGCCTGCGCGACGATCAGATGACCGGCCTTGCCTGGTTCTCGCTGGTGACGGACAAGCCGGACATTCTCGCCGCCCAGGAGCAGCGCCTGCGCAAGGGAGGCGTGCAGGTGACGGCGCTTGCGGGCGGCGTCGAGGCCGTCGATCCCTGGGGCACGCGGGTGCGCCTGCTCAGGGTTTGATCGCCGGAGCGAGCGTTGGTAAGACCGGTCAGGCGCAAACCAGCTCCGGGGCCCTCACCGACATGTCCGAATTCCACGGCGTCTTCCCCTATCTCGTTTCTCCCGTCGATGCCGACGGCAGCGTGCGCACCGAAGTGCTCGCCAAGCTCTGCGACGATCTGATCGGCGCCGGCGTGCACGGCTTGACGCCGCTCGGCTCGACCGGCGAATTCGCCTATCTCAATGCCGCGCAACGGACGGCGATCGTCCAGACCACGATCGAAGCCGCGAAAGGCCGGGTGCCTGTCATTGCCGGCGTCGCCTCGACCTCGACGGCGGATGCGGTGGCGCAGGCGAAGGCCTATCAGAAGCTCGGCGCCGACGGCATCCTGGCGATCCTGGAAGCGTATTTTCCGCTGAGTGACGCGCAGGTCGAATCCTACTTCCGCGCCATCGCGGATGCCGTCGACATCCCCGTCGTCATCTACACCAATCCGCAATTCCAGCGCTCCGACCTCACGCTCGACACCATTGCGCGGCTCGCCGAGCATCCGCGCATCGGCTACATCAAGGACGCCTCGACCAACACCGGCCGGCTGCTCTCGATCATGAACCGGTGCGGCGATTCCCTGCGCGTGTTCTCGGCCTCCGCCCACATCCCGGCCGCGGTGATGCTGATCGGCGGCCTCGGCTGGATGGCGGGCCCGGCCTGCATCATCCCGCGCCAGAGCGTCAAGCTCTACGAGCTCGGCAAGGCCGGCCGCTGGGACGAGGCCATGGCGCTGCAACGCCGGCTGTGGCGCATCAACGAGGCCTTCGCCCGCTTCAACCTCGCCGCCTGCATCAAGGCCGGACTTTCGATCCAGGGCTACGACGTCGGCGATCCCGTCCCGCCCCAGGCCCCGCTGGCGGCGGATGCGCGCAAGGTGGTCGAGGCGGCGTTGAACGAGTTGGCATAGCCGCTACCCCGGCATGACAAATCCGGCGGGTTTTCCGCCCAAAACCGCGGCTGGCATGCCTCTGCTCGATCCGCTAAAAGGCTGCCCGTAATTTCGAAAAGACCCTGAGGACCCCACGGAATGAACATTCTTCCCGGCAATTTGCGTTTCGGAGCGGGGCAGCCCGTCAAGCGTTTGGAAGACCAGCGGCTGCTGACCGGGAAGGGGCAATTCATCGACGACAAGCCGCAGGACGGCGCGCTGTGGTTGTATGTGCTGCGGTCGCCGCATGCCCACGCCAGAATCGTCTCGATCGACACCAGCGCCGCAGCGTCGATGCCGGGCGTTGCCGCGATCTACACCGGCGCCGACCTCGTCAAGGACGATATCGGCAGCATCCCGACCCTGAGCATCTTCAAGCGCCCGGACGGCAAGCCGATGACGGTGCCGCCGCGCCGGCTGCTCGCCCACGAGGTCGTGCGCTATGCCGGCGAGGCTGTCGCCGCGGTAGTGGCATCCTCGCGCACTGAGGCACAGACCGCGGCCGAGGCGATCGTCGTCGAATACGACGTGCAGCCCGCGGTGGTCGATCCGGTCGAGGCCGTCAAGCCCGGCGCGCCCGTGGTGTGGCCGGAGGCGCCCGACAACATCGTCGGCGCGATGTCCTACGGCGATGCCGCCAAGGTGGACGAGGCCTTCGCCAAGGCCGCGCACACGGTCGAGCTCGATCTCGTCAGCCAGCGCCTCGTGCCTTCCGCGATGGAGCCGCGCTCGACCATCGCCGAGATCGACAAGAAGTCCGGCCGCCTCCTGCTGCACGTGCAGTCGCAGACTCCCGCCTCGACCCGCGACGTGCTGGCCGAAGCCGTGCTCAAGCGTCCGAAGGACAGCGTCCGCGTGCTGGTCGGCGATATCGGCGGCGGCTTTGGCCAGAAGACCAATCTCTATCCCGAGGACGGCATCGTCGCCTATGCCGCGACCAAGCTGAACAAGAAGATCCGCTGGCGCGGCGATCGCACCGACGAATTCGTCGGCGGCACCCACGGCCGCGATCTCACCTCGACCGCCTCCTTCGCGCTGGACGAGAAGGGCAAGGTGCTGGCCTATCGCGTCAAGTCGATCGGCTGCACCGGCGCCTATTCTTCCGGTGCGGCGAACATCATCCCGCTGGTGCTCGGGCCCTTCGTGCAGACCGGCGTCTACGATTTGCCGCTGGTGCATTTCGAGGTGAAGTCGGTGATGACCCACACCGCACCGGTCGGGGCGTATCGTGGCGCCGGCCGTCCCGAGGCGGTGTTCATCGTCGAGCGACTGTTCGACGCCGCGGCGCGAAAGATCGGCATGGATCCGCGCGCGATCCGCAAAGCCAACTACATCAAGCCGGCGCAGCTGCCCTACACCAATGCGGCCGGCCAGGTCTACGATTCCGGCGCCTTCGCGCACATGCTCGACCGCGCCGTGAAGCTCGCCGATTGGGACGGCTTTGCCGCGCGCAAGAAGGCGGCGAAGAAGAAGGGCCTGCTCTACGGCCGCGGTCTCACCTCCTACATCGAATGGACCGGCGGCCGCGCCCACACCGAGAAGGTCAGCCTGCACGCGACCTCGCAGGGGCGCGTCGTGCTGCATTCCGGCACCATGGCGATGGGGCAGGGGCTGCAGACCACCTACACCCAGATGATCTCCGACACGCTCGGCATCGCCATAGACAAGATCGACGTGGTCCAGGGCGACACCGATCTGGCGCAGGGCTTTGGCAGCGTCGGCTCGCGCTCGCTGTTCGTCGGCGGCACGGCGGTTGCGGTCTCCTCCAACGATCTGATTCAGAAGGCGCGCGAGAAGGCGGCGAATGTGCTGGAGACCTCGATCGAGGACATCGAGTACCAGGGCGGCATGCTCACCGTGGTCGGCACCGACCGCCGCATCAGCCTGTTCGATCTCGCCGAGAAGGAGAGCGGCGCCAAGCTCAGCGTCGATTCCGAAGGTGAGGTCGACGGCCCGAGCTGGCCGAACGGCACGCATATCTGTGAGGTCGAGATCGACCCCGAGACCGGTGTCTCGAAGGTGGTGCGCTACACCACCGTCGACGACGTCGGCGTCGCCGTGAACCCGATGCTGGTCACCGGGCAGATCCATGGCGGCGTGGCGCAAGGCATCGGCCAGGCGCTGTATGAGGGCGTGTCCTACGATGCCGACGGCCAGCTCCTCACCGCGAGCTACCAGGACTATTGCATCCCGCGCGCCGACGACGTGCCGCCGATCGTGGTGACGCTGGACGATTCCGCGCCCTGCCGCACCAACCCGCTCGGCGCCAAGGGCTGCGGCGAATCCGGCGCCATCGGCGGCCCTCCTTGCGTCACCAACGGCGTGATGGACGCGCTCGCCGAGCTCGGCATCACCCAGCTGAATACACCCTTGACGCCGCAGAAGGTGTGGAAGGCGATCAAGGACGCGAAGGCGGCGGGGTAAGCGCAGCACGTTGTTGCGCGAGCCGTCACGACAAATTCAGTCGTCGTCCCGGGGCGCCGGCAACTCCGAGTCCCCGCAACCACCTCTCCCTGTGGTTATGGGTCCCCGCGTTCGCGGGGACGACAGCGGAGATTGGAGCGCGAGAGTTCGCAAAATACTCCGTGACGTAGCCCGGATGGAGCGAAGCGAAATCCGGTAGCGCTGCCTCGCGGAAACACCATCCCGGATTGCGCTTCGCTCCATCCGGGCTACGCGCGCTAAATCCCCAGCATCATCTTCGCGATGATGTCGCGCTGGATCTCCGAGGTGCCGCCGAAAATCGTGTAGGCGCGGCCGTTGAGATATTCCGGGACCACCGTCAGCATCTCCTCCGGCGTCGGCGGCTCGTGGTTGAGCTTGTAGAGCGGACGCATCGGCTCGACGGCGAGGGCGTCATGGCCGATCACGTCGACGCCGAGGCGCGTGACGGCTTGCCTGATCTCGCTGTTGCGCAGCTTCAGGATCGACGACACCGCGCCGGGGTTTTGCCCGGTCTGCAGCGCCGAGAGCACGCGCAGCTCCGTCATCTCCAGCGCGTCGATGTCGATCTCGACCTCGGAGATGCGGCTGGCAATATCGGGGCTGTCGATCGCGCGGCCCGTCAAATCGGATTCGGCAAGATCAGAGATCGCCTTCAACCCCTCGCGCAGCTTCGCCGACGCGATGCCCGAGCCGCGCTCGAACTCGAGCAGATATTTGCCGTAGGTCCAGCCCTTGCCCTCGTCGCCGACGCGGTTGGCCACGGGCACGCGGACGTCGTCGAAGAACACCTGGTTGACCTCGTGGTCGCCGCCGATGGTGAGGATGGGCCGCGTGGTGATGCCGGGCGTCTTCATGTCGATCAGGATGAAGCTGATGCCGTCCTGCTGACGCTCGCCGTCGCTGGTGCGCACCAGCGCGAACATGCGGTTGGCGTGGTGGGCGTGCGTGGTCCAGATTTTGGTGCCGTTGATGATGTAGTCGTCGCCGTCGCGTACCGCGCGCGTCTTCAGCGAGGACAGGTCGGAGCCGGAGCCCGGCTCGGAATAGCCCTGGCACCAATAATCCTCGCCGGAGAGGATCCGTGGCAGATAAAAGTTCTTCTGCTCGGGGCTGCCAAAGCCGATGATGACGGGCCCGACCATCTTCACGCCCATCACGTTGACATTGGGCACGCCGGCCCGCGCGCATTCGGTCTCGAAGATCCAGCGCTGCGCCGGCGTCCAGGCCGGTCCGCCGTGTTCGATCGGCCAGCCCGGCGCGCCCCAGCCGTTGGCGTGCAGCGCGCGCTGCCAGGCCATGCCGATATCGGGGTCGGAGAACACCGACGGCGTCAGCGCGGTCGCGCGCTTCATCTCATCGGTGAGATTTTTGGCGATGAAGCTGCGCACCTCGCTCTGGAAGGCGCGTTCTTCGGCATTGAAGGTGAGGTCCATGAGGCTCTCCCGGTGTCAGGCTTTGCGGCCGAGCTCGGCGTGGCGGGCATAATGGTGCGCGCTGCCGCCGAACAGCGTGTCGAAGGCGACGAGGCGCTTGAAATAGGCGCCGACCTCGAGCTCCTCGGTGACGCCCATGCCGCCGTGAAGCTGGATCGACTGCTCGCCGACGAAGCGCGCGCATTTGCCGATTTTGGCCTTCGCGCCTGACGCCGCCCGGGCCCGTTCGGTCGGCGCGGCATCCATCTTCAACGCCGCCCGCAGCGCCATCGATCGCGCTTCGTCCACCTGCATCGCCATGTCGGCAAGGCGGTGGCGGATCACCTGGTTGGCGGAGAGCGGCCGGCCGAATTGTTTGCGGATCTTGGTGTAGTCCAGCGTGGTCTCCAGCAGCGTCTGCATGATGCCGACGGCCTCCGCCCCCAGCGCGGCCATGGCGCGATCGACCGCCCATTCGATCGCCGGCAGCGCGTCGTGGCCGTCGCCGAGCAGGGCGTCTTCCGGCAGATGCACGTCGGACAATTCGATGTTGCAGGCGCGTCCGCCGCCGAGGCGCGCGTAGTCGGACATCGCGAGGCCGTCGGCCGTCGCCGCCAGCACGAACAGGCCGATCCGTCCCGATGGGCCGTGATGGTCGTGGATCAGCGCGGAGACGATGATCTCGTCGGCGGCATGGCCGTCGAGCACGGCGATCTTGCTGCCGGACAGCCGCCAGCCTTGCGCGGTCTTGGTCGCTGACGTCGCGACCTTGGCGAGGTCGAACCGTGCCGCGCGCTCGGAATGCGCAAAGGCGAGCTTCAGCGATCCGTCGGCGACCTTGGGCAGGCTCGCCTGCTTCTGCTCGGCCGTGCCGCATCTGTCGAGCAGCCCGGCACCGAGCACGACCGTCGCGACATAGGGCTCCGACACCAGCCCGCGGCCGAACGCTTCCATCAAAATGCCGATCTCGACCGCGCCGCCGCCGAGCCCGTCGAACTCTTCGGGAAGCGGCAGCGCCAGCCAGCCGAGCTCGGCGAACTGCTTCCACACCGCGGGGCTGAAGCCGAGCGGATCGTTCGCCATCTTGCGGCGGTGATCGGCATTGTAGCTGCCGGCCACGAAACGCTCCGCGCTCTCGCGCAGCAGCTTCTGCTCGTCACTGAGATTGAGGTCCATGGTTCTACTCCGCGGCCGCCGGCGGCTTGCGCACGGAGGGATGCAGGCCGGAGGGATCGACGATCATGCCGAACTCCTGAAGATTGTGGGCGTGGCAGAGCTGATGCAGCGCAAACGCCTGGTCGATCGCGGCCGGTTGGCCCATCACGTCGACCGAGCGGTTGACGGCTTCCTTGGTCATCTTCAGCGCGAAGGATGGCTTTGCCGCGATCCGGCGCGCCAGCTCCAGCACGCGTGATGACAGCTCGGCCCGCGGCACGACCTGGTTGACCATGCCGAGCTGGTGCGCCTCCTGCGCGCTCCAGCTGTCGGCGGTGAAGAGGAACTCCTTGGCCTTGCGCGGGCCCAGCTCCCAGGGATGTACGAACCATTCGACGCCGCAGACGCCCATGGTGACGACGGGGTCGCAGAACTGCGCATCGTCGCTGGCGACGATGAGGTCGCAGGCCCAGGCCAGCATTAGTCCGCCGGCGATGCATTTGCCGTGCACCTCGGCGACGGTGGGCTTGGCAAGGTTGCGCCAGCGCCGGGTGATCTGGAGATAAATTTCCTGCTCGCGCGCGAAGCGGCCGTGGGCGTTGGGCTCGGCAAAACCGCCCCAATTTCCGATCGGCGGGAAATCGACGCCGGCGGTGTTCTTGCCGCCGGGGCGCAAATCATGGCCGGAGGAGAAGTGCGGGCCGTTACCCGCGAGGATGATGACCTTGACCGCATCGTCCTGCACCGCCGCGTCGAAGGCGGCGTTGAGATCATAGGTCATCTGCAGGTTCTGCGCGTTGCGCGCCTCGGGCCGGTTCATCACGACCCTTGTGATCGCGGGCTCGGGCCGCTCCACGAGGATGGTCTCGAACGAGGTCATCGCGCTTCCCCCAGTTCTGTCTTAATTGTTTCGTCGAGTTGACTATGTCGGTCAGGGATAGGCAAGAGGCTTGCGTCAGTCGGCTGCTTTTCGCGCCTTGGGAGGGATGCAAGATGTCTGGCGCCTTGCGGGTCGCATCTGGTAGTTTGCGCCGGATTCCACCGGGAGAAATTTGATGCGCAAGATCCTGACCGTGCTGGCGGCGCTGGCCTCGCTGAGCCTCACCAATTGCGGCTACAACGCGATCCAGAGCGAGGACGAGCAGATCAAGGCCAACTGGTCCGAGGTCGTGAACCAGTATCAGCGCCGCGCCGACCTCGTGCCCAATCTCGTCAATTCGGTGAAGGGCTTTGCGCAGCAGGAAAAGGACGTGCTGCTCGGCGTCACCAATGCGCGCGCCAAGGTCGGCAGCATCCAGGCAACGCCCGAGGTGCTGAACGACCCCGCCGCCTTCCAGAAGTTCCAGGCCGCCCAGGGCGAGTTGTCCAGCGCGCTGTCGCGGCTTCTGGTGGTGACCGAGAACTATCCCCAGCTCAAGTCGGACGCGCTCTTCAAGGATTTGATGTCGCAGCTCGAGGGCACCGAGAACCGCATCACGGTGGCGCGCAACCGCTACATCAAGTCGGTGCAGGACTATAACGTCACCATCCGCTCCTTCCCGAGCAATCTCACCGCGATGATGTTCGGCTACAAGGAGAAGCCGAATTTCTCGGTCGCGAACGAAAAGGAAATCTCGACCGCGCCGAAGGTGGATTTCAATCCGGCGCCGGCACCGTCGAAGTAAGCTCGCGTCGTCTTGCGAATGCGCCAGGCTCCACCCACCGCTGTCATTCCCCGCGAAGGCGGGGAATCCAGTACGCCGCGGCTTCTCCGCATCCCGCTGGCGTCTCTGGAATACTGGATCGCCCGGTCAAGCCGGGCGATGACAGCGAGCTTATGGCTGGCTATCGCGCTCTTCCTCGCCTTCGCGCTCCCCGTCCTCGCCGATGTCGCCGTCCCCGAGCTCACCGGGCGCGTCGTCGACCAGACCGGCACGCTCTCCAGCAGCGACGTCGCGGCGCTGTCGCAAAAGCTGCGCGACTTCGAGAACCGCAAGGGCAGCCAGATCGCCGTCCTGATCGTGCCGACCACGCAGCCCGAGACGATCGAGCAGTTCTCGATCCGCGTCGCGGAGGCCTGGAAAATCGGCCGCAAGAAGATCGACGACGGCGCCATCCTCGTCGTCGCCAAGAACGACCGGCATTTGCGCATCGAGGTCGGCTACGGTCTCGAAGGCGCGCTCACCGATGTCACCTCGCGGCGGATCATCGACGAGATCATCACGCCGAAATTCAGGAGCGGCGATTTCGCCGGCGGCATCTCCGATGGCGTCGAGCGCATGGTGCGGGTGATCGACGGCGAGCCCTTGCCGGTTCCCTCTCCGACCGTGAGCTTCGGCAGTCTCGATGACCTTGCACCGCTGTTCATCGTCACGCTGTTTGTCTCGGTGGGCATCGGCGGCGCCTTCCGCGCCGCGCTCGGACGGCTGCTCGGATCATTGGCGACGGGAGGCATCATTGCGACCTTGACCTGGTTCATTCTCGGGTCCGTCGGCCTTGCCCTCGCGCTGGGTGGTCTCGGCTTCGTCATCGGCTTCGTCGCCGACCTGTTTTCGGCGATCACGCCCGGCACCGGCCGCTCGCGCGGCGGCTCGTGGTCGAGCGGCTCGTCGTCGGGCGGCTGGAGCAGCGGTTCGTCCAGCAGCGGCGGCTTCAGCGGCGGTGGCGGCAGTTTTGGCGGCGGCGGCGCCTCGGGGAGCTGGTAGCGGTCATGAGCATCAAGCGCATTGCGACGCACCTCGTGCAGCATCATTGGCGGGCAAAGCAGGTCTTTCCGGCAGCCGTGCTCGACCGCATCGAGCAGGCGATCAAGCAGGGTGAAGCCACCCATTCGGGCCAGGTTCGATTCGTGGTCGAAGGCGCCCTCGACGGCGCGCCGCTGTTCCGTAACCAGCCGGCCCGCGCGCGCGCACTCGACGTGTTCTCGCACTTACGCATCTGGGACACCGCGCACAACAACGGCGTGCTGATCTATCTCCTGCTCGCCGACCGCGACGTCGAGATCGTGGCCGATCGCGGCATTCATGCCAAGGTCGGTGCCGAAGGCTGGGAGCGCATCTGCCGCGCGATGGAGGCCGAGTTCAGGTCGGGCCAGTTCGAGCGCGGTGTGATCGACGGCATCGCGGCGGTGTCGCGCGAGCTGGCGCGGCATTTTCCGCCGCAGGGCTCGCAGAGCAACGAGCTGCCGGATGCGCCCGTCGTGATGTGACGGACGGGCGATAATCAAACTCCGGCATTGCGAGAGCGCCCGCATTCCGCCGCCGTTCATCTTGCCCCGGTTACAAATTGTTTCACGCTCGCCACACCGGTTCCATCTTCCCGGCTCAATTCAGCCCCTGATGACTTCCTAAAATTTCGGTAAGCGGGTCCGCAGGTAAGGAATTCGCAAGCAATGAAAGTTACCAAAAGGTCAACCCCGACTGGAGTATTTGAGCCGTGAGCGAACCAATGCCCGATCAGGCTGCCCAAAGGACTGGCGAACAGGCCGGCGTCGAAGCTGCTGCGACCGCGCCGCACGTCGTCGAAGCCGCTGGGATCGAGGCCCCCTCGATTGCCCCGGACCACGAGGCGCCGCCCAAAGCGGATCCCGTCAAGCCGGATTCGGTGAAGGTGGAGCCGCCGAAGATCGAGGCCTCCAAAATCGAGCTGTCGAAGCTCGAAGCCAAAGCCGAGACCAAGCCCGAGCCGAAGCCCGGCAAGCTCATCGTCATGGCGCCCTCGGAGCGCAACTGGGACCGCGAGGGTTTTGCCCCCCATGTGAAGCCGGACGAGCCGCGCGAGGCCGGCGGCAAGCGGCGCCTGTCGGCGATGGCCGCGGTGGTGGCGATTGCCGCGAGCGTCGGCGCCATCAGCGGTGCGCTTGCGACCGCCGGCATGATGCATTTCGCGAGCCCGGCCGAGGCGCCGGTGCAAGTCGCTGACACCAGCGCGCTGGATGCTTCGGTCGCGCGGATCGATGCCGATCTCGTCGCGCTGAAGGCCAATGTCGAGCACAGCACGAAGACTGGCGTCAGCCAGTTCAATCGCGCCAACGACCGCCTCGATAAGCTCGAGAAAGCCCAGGCCGAACCGCTGGCGAAGATCGCTAAGCTGTCGGAGACCGTCGACAA
>NZ_JXDL01000001.1:3794314-3803273 GCF_001590795.1 Bradyrhizobium sp. AT1 | reverse complement strand
CGCGCCTGCCAAGGAGACCACCGGCTCGATCGCGCCGACCCAGGTTGCGACCGCGGCCGCCGCACCGGCTCCGGTGGCTGCCGCCCCCAAGACCGAGGTCGGCCGCCTGCCGACGGTCGAGGGCTGGCGCTTGCGCAACGCCGCCAATGGCGGTGCGCTGATCGAGGGTCGCGACGGGCTCTACGAGGTCTATCCCGGCGATCCCATCCCGGGCGTCGGCCGCGTCGATGCGATCCGCCGCCAGGACGGCCGCTGGGTCGTCGTCACCAGCAAGGGGCTGATCGTCGCGCGCTGAGCCTTCGATATCTGACATCATTGAGGCGCTTCACTGCGATGTGAGGCGCCTTTTTGCTTGAATAGGTGTCCTCGCGCGGTGTTACCTAAGGCATGCGCCGCGCGTTGCGAATTCTCATTGCTGTCGCCTTGCTGTTCGGCGGCGCCGCCCCGCTATCGGCCGCGGAGACCGCGCCGCTGACGCGCGGCACGGCCATCACCGATCCGGAATTGCTGCGCAGGCTCGATGAGGGCGACGTGTTCACGATCCCGCGCCTGGTGTCGCCCGAGCGGGAGGCGGCCCGTCCGCTGACGACCGACCTCTTGTTTTCGGAGCTGCCGCAGCTCAAGGACATTCCGCCGGCGATCGACGCGGAGTTCGACCGCTACATCACCAAGCGGACGGCCGAATATCCGACCGAGACCATCGGCGTCGGCGAAGGTTTTGATGTCCAGCTGTTCGACCGTGCTGTGCTGAAATCGCCCAACACGCGTTTCGTGCTCGCCGGCATCGTCAATCGCATGGACCGTGCCTATGTCGACGAAGAGTCCTGCGGCGAGATCCGCTTGATCTACCGGCTCGCACGTTTCGACGGCGGCAAGACCGCGACGCGGCTGCCGATGACGTTCAATCTGGTGATGAAGGCGCGCGATCCGCGCCAGACCGATGCGAACGGCAAGCCGATCGGCTGCGCCGAGATCGCGAAGCGCTGGCTCGACAATGGAAATTGGCAGGAGCTGATCGGCGGGCGAGACGACGCCATGCTCGATCGCATCGAGACCAACATCCAGATCTCCATCGCACCGAAATCGCCGCTGCATGATTTCCGCTCCGACTATCTGCTCAAAGTGTTCAAGTACGATGCGCTCACGAAGACGTTCGCGGAAGGGAAGCTGGAGAACCAGATCGACCGCGACCGCATTCTCTCCGACGATGCGCTCCGGCGCGACTTCAAGGCCTGGCTGCTCTCCCCTGAGAATTTGCGCGCGTTCGATCGCGGCACGGTGCTGATCCCGGAGAAATTCCTGGCCAGGGCGGCGGTCGTGCCGACGCCCGCCGGCCTCGATGCGTCGCCGCTGCAACCGGAGTTCGGGATGATGCAGGGAGAAGCAAACGGCGAGGGGAAAGGGGATCCGGTCTTCACCGACAATGACGTGGTCGGCGCGTTGAAGCAGGCGGCGGCGCGCGGCGACATGCAGAACGTCCGCTCGATCGCCGGGTTCCAGCGCCGTCTCAACGACGTCACCTGCGCCGGCTGCCACCAGACCCGCGGCATCGGCGGCTTCCATTTCCCCGGCGTCGACTGGCTCGCGGACAAGCCGTCCAACGTTTCTATCGTGCCGGCCTCGCCGCATTTCATCGGCGACCAACTGCGCCGCCGCGACATTCTGACCGCGTTCGCTGCGGGCAAACGCCCTGATTTCTCACGTGGATTTGCCAGCCGGCCGCAGACCCGCGGCAGCCGGGAGCTTGCGGGGAGCGAATATTGGGACGGCTGGGGCGCGCATTGTTCCCTGCAAGATGCGGGATCGGGAACGCCGGACAAGAGTTTTACGTCATGGAGCTGTGCTAACGGTCTCACCTGTCAGGCGGCCGCGGCCTCGCGCCACATCGGCATGTGCTTCGTCAAGACGCGTTAGACCTCACCAGACAATTTGGATGACCCATGACGGATACCGGCAACGCCAACAAAGCGCGCAATCGCGAGATCGCGCAGAATGAGGAAGCCAAGCAGGTCACCGGCAGCGCCCGCGTGAGCATCTGGGCGATTGCGGTGGCCGTCATCGTCGGCGGGGTCTTGTTCACGCTCGGCTGGCTGTCGCTGAGGTGAGCCCTCAGGTCGCGTAGTTCGTCATCCGCTTGCCCGGCAGCAGCTCGTAGGCCGGCTTCCAGCCGGGCAGTGCGGCCATGCGGTCGAGCCAGGCGTGGATGGCGGGATGGCTCGCGGCGAAGTCGAAGCCGTGCTCGTCGCTCGGATAGTGCAGATAGGCCATCATCGAGATATCGGCGACCGTCGGCCTCGCGCCGATCGCGAAGGCGTTGTGCTGGAGATGCCCATCGAGAATGCCGAGAAAATCCTCGAGCCGGCGGCGGAAGTGCTTCAGCACCTGCGGATCATTCTTTTCGGTGAACGCTCGCATGAAGCGATAGGCCGCCATGTAGCCGGTGAGCTTGTGGTTGTCCCAGAACAACCAGCGCAGCAGCTCGAACTTCTCGTCCTCGGTCTCGGCGCCGAAGCGGCCATACTGCTCGGCGAGCCTCAGCAGCAGCGGCGCGGTCTGCGTCATCTTCACGCCGTCGACCTCGAGCACGGGAATCTCGCCCATCTCGTTGACGGCCTTGCGCCACTCCGCCGTGCGCGTGACGCCGCCGCCGAAGTCGGTCCAGACCGGCTCGAACGTCTCGCCGCACAGCGTCAGCATCAGCGCGAGCTTGTAGCTGTTGCCGGATTCGGGGAAATAGTGGAGGCGGTAGCTCGGCATTGAACGCTCCTTGCCTTTCGGGGCCGGGACAGCGATGTTGCATATGATCCGCATAACAGAACATTTGTTCTGTAGAACGTCAAGCGCTGGATGTCAGGCCGGTGAGCAGGGATTCAAAAGCAGAGCCAAGCGAGCGCGAGCGGCCATTGATGCAGGCAACGTTGCGCATCATTGGGCGACATGGCCTCGACGGTGTGACCCACCGAGCGGTCGCGACTCAGGCCGGGGTTTCACTCGGCGCGGTGACGCATCATTTCGGGACCCGCGATGTGCTGATTGAGGCAGCCCTGCAGTTTGCCCTGGCGCGTGAAGTCGGCAGGCTGCGTGCGTTGGCACTTGGTCTTCAGGGCAAGGCGTTCGAGGTGGAGGCCTGGATCGACGCATTGGTCGATTTCTACGTCAGCGAGCTCAGCCAAGAAGCCGAGACGCATATCGCCTGCTATGAGGCCTTCCTGGCCGCCGCGAGGCAAGAGCGCTATCGGCCCGTGGTCGCCGAGTGGTTCGACACATGGCGGCAGAGTGCTGAGCTTGCGCTAAAAGCTGCGAAGTCGCCGAACTCACGCCGCCACGCCGAGGTGTTCGTCTCGGCGCTGATTGGCTTGCTCTTTCGTCAACTCGCCACGCCCAGAGCCAGCTTCCGCCGTGAGGCGAAGGCGGAACTGCTGGAGCTGGTGGCCAGCTTGATCGGACGGAAATAACGGCGGCGTGCGGGCCTTACCCGACCGCCCCCGATCCCCGCAACCGCTTGATCGCCGCCTCGTCGTATCCTGCGCCGCGCAAAATTTCGTCACTGTGCTCTCCCACGGCGGGCGGCTTGCGCGGCTGCACCTTCTTGGTGCCGTCGATCCAGATCGGGCTGTTGATGGTGAGCATGGTGTCGTTCTCGAACGGCACCAGCACCTCGTTGTCGAGCATCTGCTTGTCGTTCGGGATGTCGTCGAGCACCGCGACGACGCCGAACACGAGGCCGTTGCCGTCGAGGATCTTGCGCCATTCGGCGAGGTCCCTGGTCGCAAAGGTCTCGTCAAAAATCTTGACCAGTTCGACCGAACGGGCCTGACGGTCGGCCTTGGTGGCAAAGCGCGGATCGGTGATCAGGTCCTCGCGCCCCAGGCACTTCGCCAGCGCCGGAAACTGCTTCTCCTCGCTCAGCAGCGACAGGATCAGCCAGCGGCCGTCCTTGCACTGGTAGTGGTTGGCGACCGCGTTGAGCGCGCGCTCGCGCGGGCGCCGCTCGCCGAACTTGGCGCCGCAGAGTTTTGCCTGCGCCAGCACGCTCGCGGCCCACACCCCATTCGCCATCAGATTGGAGGCGACATGCGAGCCCTTGCCGGTCTTCTCGCGCTGGTACAGCGCGGTGACGATGGCGCCGTAGAACGCCATGGCGCAGGGATGGTCGCCCATGCCGGCGACCGAGCGGGCCGGCGTGGTGTCGGTGTCGGCGCGAACCAGGTCCATCAGGCCGGAGCGCGCCCAATAGGCGTTGCTGTCGAAGCCGGGCTTGTTGGCCTCCTCGCCCTTTTCGCCGTAGCCGGTGAAGGAGGCGTAGATCAGCCGGTCGTTGAGATGGGCGAGATGGTCGTAGGTGATGCCGAGCTTGGCGCGCACCGGCGGCGGCATGTTGGTGATGAAGACGTCGGCCTCTGCGACCAGCTTGTAGAGCACCGCCTGCGCCTCCGGCTTGGCGAGGTCGAGCGCGATGCTCTTCTTGTTGCGGGCTTCCAGCAGCCAGGCGAAATTGTGCTCGCCGGTGGGATAGCCCGGCAAATTGGGCAGGTTGCGATAGGGGTCGCCTACGCCGGGCGGCTCGATCTTGACGACGTCGGCGCCGAAATCCGACAGCACGGTCGCGGCCGCGGGCGCTGCGATGAAGCTCGCGCAATCCAGAACTTTCAGGCCTGAAAAGATGCCTTTTTCCATCGCGGCGTCGCTCCCTCAGCTCTTGTCGTTTCCCGCGCGCTGGAATTGACGCGGGCCGGTGGTGGGAGCATTAGACCGATGTTTTGCAGGGATGCAACGGCGCCTGACGCAGGGCCTCACTCCTCCCCCGCAAGCAACGCCGCGTTGCCGCCCGCCGCAGCGGTGTTGATCGTCACGGTCTGCTCGGTGGCGAAGCGCGCGAGGTAGTGTGGGCCGCCGGCCTTGGGGCCGGTTCCCGAGAGACCGTTGCCGCCGAACGGCTGCACGCCGACCACGGCGCCGATCATGTTGCGGTTGACATAGACGTTGCCGATCTGGGCACGGTCGATGACGGCCTCGATGGTGTCGTCGATGCGCGAATGAATGCCAAGCGTGAGCCCGTAGCCGGTGCGCGCGATGGCAGCAAGCACACCTTCGAGGTTCTCGGCGCGATAGCGCACGACATGCAGGATCGGGCCGAAGACCTCCTCGGTGAGCTGGCCGGCCTCCTTGAGCTCGAAGATGTGCGGCGCGACGAAGCAACCCTCCGGCGCGCTGCCGGCAAAATGCAGTCTTGCTTCCTTCCTCATCCGCGCGATATGCGCATCGAGGCGCTGCTTGGCCTCCATGTCGATGACAGGGCCGATATGCGTCGCGACGTCGAAGGGATCACCGATCTTCAGCTCGCGCGCCGCGCCCGCGATCATCTCGATCATGCGGTCGGCGACATCCTCCTGCACGAACAACAGCCGCAGCGCCGAGCAGCGCTGGCCGGCGGAACGGAACGCGGAGGTGACGACATCGTCGGCGACCTGCTCGGGCAGCGCGGTGGCATCGGCGATCATGGCGTTGATGCCGCCGGTTTCCGCGATCAGCGGCACGATCGGCCCGTCCTTGGCGGCGAGTGTCCGGTTGATCAGGCGCGCCACCTCGGTCGAGCCGGTGAAGACGACGCCGGCGATATCAGGGTGCGCGGTCAGCGCGGCGCCGATGCGGCCGTCGCCGGTGACGAGCTGAAGGGCGCCCTTGGGGATGCCGGCCTCGTGCAGCAGGGCCACGACTTCGTGCGCGATCCGCGGCGTCTGCTCGGCGGGCTTTGCCACGACGCTGTTGCCGGCCATCAACGCCGCCGTGACCTGGCCGAGGAAGATCGCCAGCGGAAAATTCCACGGCGAGATCGCGACGAAGACTCCGCGGCCGCGCATCGCAAGCGTATTGCTCTCGCCGGTCGGGCCCGGCATGGCCGTTTCAGCGCCGAACAGCTTTCGGCCCTGCGCGGCATAATATCGGCAGAAGTCGGCGGCTTCCCGCAGCTCCGAGAGCGCATCGTCCAGCGTCTTGCCGCCTTCACGTTGCAGGAGCGCGATGAAATGTGCGCTGCGGCTCTCCAGCAGATGCGCGGCCTGCTCCAGCGCTGCCGCGCGCGTGCCGGCGGGTGTGCGGCTCCAGGCCGCAAAGCCGGCGCGTGCCGCGGCCATGGCCGCATTGGCCTGGTCGGGCGTGGCGTCGGCGATCGGCTTGAGGTCGGTGGCCTCGGCCTTCACGTCGGCCAGCAATCGGTCAAGCGCGGCGCGCGAGCCGAATTCGACGCCCCGGGAGTTGCGCCGTTCCGGCGCGAACAGATCACCGGGCGGCGGAATCTTGGAATGGGCCGCGGCTTGCGGCCGGACAATCGCATCCGCCGGGCGCTGCAGCAGCGCCGGAACAGGCACACGATAATCGGCGGCCTGCGCCACGAAAGAAGAATTGGCGCCGTTCTCCAGCAGCCGCCGCACCAGATAAGCGAGCAGATCGCGATGGCTGCCGACCGGCGCGTAGGTGCGGTGGGCGATGTCAGGATGATCTTTTGCCAGTTGCTCGTAGAGCGCTTCGCCCATGCCGTGCAGGCGCTGGAATTCGAAGCCGCCGCCGTCTTTCGCGAGCTCCAGCACGGTCGCGACCGTCAGCGCATTGTGGGTGGCGAATTGCGGGAAGATGCGCGGCCGTAACGCCAGCAGCTTCGTCGCACAGGCAACGTAGTTCAGGTCCGTCATCGCCTTGCGCGTGAACACGGGATAGCCAATGAGCCCGCGCTCCTGCGCGCGCTTGATTTCGGTGTCCCAATAGGCGCCCTTGACCAGCCGCACCATCAGCTTGCGGTCATGCGCGCGCGCGAGCGCATCGACATGGTCGATTACCGCGCCGGCGCGCTTCTGATAGGCCTGGATCGCGAGGCCAAACCCGTCCCAGCCTTTGAGCGAGGGATCGGCGAGCGTCGCGGCGATCACGTCGAGCGACAGCTCCAGCCGGTCGGCTTCCTCGGCATCGACGGTGAAGTTGAGGTCATGCGTCCTGGCGCGCTGCGCGAGGTCCAGCAGCAGCGGCACCAGCTCGGCCATCACGCGCGCGCGGCTGATCGCCTCGAAGCGCGGATGCAGCGCCGAGAGCTTGACGGAGATGCCGGGCCGGTCGGGCAGGGGATGGCGGCCGGCCGTCTTGCCGATGGTTTCGATCGCACTGGCATAGGCGTCGAAATAGCGCTTCGCGTCGGCGGCCGTGCGCGCGCCTTCGCCGAGCATGTCGAAGGAATAGCGCGGCTTCTGGCCGGAGCGCGGACTGCCTCGCTCCAGCGCCTGTTCGATGGTCTCACCCAGCACGAAATGGTTGCCCATCAGCCGCATCGCCTGGCGCGTTGCGGTGCGCACCGCCGGCGCGCCGAGCCGCTTGACGAGCCGACCGATGGTGCCGTCCGGCGTCTCGCCGGGCTGGATCACCCGCGCCGACAGGCCGAGCGCCCAGGCCGAGGCGTTGACCAAAAACGCCGTGGACTTGGTCTCGTGGTGGATGAAATCGCCCTCGCCGAGCTTGTCCTCGATGAACTGGTCGGCGGTGCGCGCGTCCGGCACGCGCAGCAGCGCTTCGGCCAGCACCATCAAGGCGAGCCCCTCCTTGGTCGAGAGCGCGAATTCCCGCAGCATGTCCTCGACGCCACCGAGCCGGTCGTCGCGCTTGCGGATCGCTTCGATCAGCCGCGTCGCGGTGCGGTCGATCCGCGCCTCCTGCGGCGGGCTGAGCGGCGCGGCCGGCAAGAGCTTTGCTGCGATCTCGGCGTCATCGGGCGCGTAGGGAGCGGAGAAGGGCGGCGGAATGTTCGGCATGGCGGGTCCTGTGGCTGAAATCCAGGATAATGCCGGGGTCACCGTAGTTCGATAGACAATCTAGCTGGTTTGCCTTAGAAAATGAAGATCATAGGCAGTTTGACCTCATAAATCATGGAACTCGATCGAATCGACCGGAAGATCCTCTCCATTTTGCAGGAGGATGGGCGCATCGCCAATGTCGACCTCGCCGAGCGCATCGGCCTGTCGCCGACCTCGATCGGCGAGCGGCTGAAGCGGCTGCAGCGGGAGGGCTTTGTCGAGGGCTATGGCGCGCGGCTCAATCCGCACCGGCTCGGCCTCGGGCTCCTGGTGTTCGTCGAGGTGCTGCTCGACAAGACCACGCCGGACAATTTCGAACGGTTTGCGCGCGCAGTGAAACTCGCGCCCGAAGTGCTGGAGTGTCACATGGTTGCCGGCGGCTTCGACTATCTTGTGAAGGCGCGGCTGGCAGACATGACCGCCTATCGACGCTTCCTCGGCGAGACCCTGCTGTCGATGCCGGGTGTGCGCGAGACGCGGACCTATGCGGTGATGGAAGAGATCAAGCGCGACGCACCGTTGCCGGTGGGCTGACGAAATGCCGTCGCGATTGTCATTGCTGTGGCGTTGAACGAGCGGTCTTCGCGCGAAAAAATAGCTCTCCGTGTGCAATCGCAACGCCTGTCGTCGAATGCACTCACCGTCTTCGAAAATTTTCTTGGCCCGGCCCCCGGACAAAGCCGGGAAGCAGCAAAGGGCTTAGACTTTGAGGTTCTCTGCGGAGGTCTTGCCCCGGTTTGCGATCTCTTCGTATTCCACCGTCTGCCCCTCATTGAGCGAGGACAGGCCGGCTTTCTGAACTGCCGAGATATGCACGAACACATCCTTGCCGCCCGACGCAGGCTGGATAAATCCATAACCCTTCGTCGGGTTGAACCACTTGACCGTACCTTTAGCCATCACGACTTCTCCGCGGGTCTTCCTCCGAGATCTCGAACCGCCAGTCCCCGCCAACCGGCCGGTTCGGTCCTAACAGGATACGCGGAATGTGGCCGGCTTGGTAGCTCAAACCACATCGGCATTTCGCCGAATTCCGCTCAACTTCGCGGCGCTTTTGCCGGTTTTGCCCGTTTCGCGGTCAAATGAGTGGCGGGCTGCGGTAACGATCTTTCTTACCCTCCCCT
>NZ_JXDL01000001.1:3787940-3793605 GCF_001590795.1 Bradyrhizobium sp. AT1 | reverse complement strand
TGACAGTCTCTCCGCATCGAGCGCTGTTCGTGTTGAGAGATCACCCCACCCCGCTCGCGCTCCGCGCGATCGACCCTCCCCCTCCAGGGGAGGGTAAGAATAAAGCGCGCGCCGTCCGTCAATAAGTCGCAGCCAGGTAATCGACGATCTTGCCGACGTCGGCATCGTCGATCGGTGCGCCATAGACCTTGATCATCTTGGTCACCTCGGCCTGCCAGAAGCCCTTCTTGTCCTTCATCGGCGGCTGCGTCTTGATGTAGTCGGCCGAGTGGCAGGCGCTGCAATTGCCCTTGACGATTTCGAGGTCGGGCCCCTCCTTGAAGGCGGCGACCTCGTCCGGAAGCTGGTAGTTGACGGGCGCCGCCGTCGCGGCCGTGAAGCCGCTGGCGAGGGCGAGCGTGATGGCGAGGAGAACGGTGCGCTGCATGATCATTCTCCCTCAGGCCACGGTCACGCGGGTGGTCTCGACGACGTTGCGCAAATAGCCCGCCGGGTTCCAGCGCGGCGTGTCCGGCTGCGTCTCGCCGCCATTGCCGGTGGCGCGCACCTTGAGCTCGACGCTGCCCGCCGCGAGCTTCACCGGCAGCTTCCATTCGCGGAACGCGTATTTGCCGAGATCCTTGCCGAGTTTTGCGCTCATCCAGGTTTTGCCGCCGTCGGTGGAGACCTGAACATCCTTGATGCCCTTGCCGCCGTCGAAGGCGATGCCGCGCAGGGTGGTACGGCCGGCTTTCAGCCTGGCCCCATCAGGCACGCTGGTGATGAAGGAGCGGATGGTGAAGCGGTTGATCGGGATCGTCGCCTTCGGCGTGGTGCCGGGCTCGATCGAATTGTTCGGCGTGTCGGGAATGCGATAGGCCGACTTCATCCAGAAGCCGTCATAGACATTCTCGATGACATTGATCTCGTTGAGGTGCTTGACCCAGTAGGTGCCGTAATAACCGGGCACGATCAGGCGCAGCGGGAAGCCGTTGAGGAACGGCAAATCCTCGCCGTTCATGCCATAGGCCAGCATCACCTCGCCGTCATTGGCGTGATCGATGTCGAGCGCCTTGACGAAGTCAGGCGTCTTGTCGCTGACCGGGCCATCCATGCCGCCAAAGGTGACTTGCTTGGCGCCGCTCTGCACGCCGGCCATCTCCAGCACGGCCTTCAGCGGCACGCCGCGCCAGCGCGCACAGCCCATCGCGCCGTTGGCGAGCTGGCCGCCGGCGACGCGCGGCTCGAAAAAGCCGCGGCTGTTGCCTGAGCACTGCGCGACGGCGACGATCTCGGTCGCCTTCATCTTCCGGATGTCTTTCAGCGACAGCTTGAGCGGCTTGTCGACCTTGCCCTTGACCTCCAGCGTGAACTTGTCGGGATCGAGATTGTAGGGCAGGTCGGAGAGGTGATAGCGCACGAAGAACGCGTTATTCGGCGTGATCGGACCGTCGTTGAAGATCGCGAACGGCGTTTCGAGCTGTGGCGGCCGGCTGGTCAGGCCGATCATCGGCCGCTTCTGCGGATATTTCACCAGCGGCCGTTCGCCATTGGCGAAGGGAAGCGTGACGGTGTCGAGGGCCAGCGCCTTGGTGGAATTCAGTGTGGCCGCCATGGCGGCAAGGCCCGCTCCTTTGAGCAGGTCGCGTCGATCGAACATTCCCGTCCCCTCCCGGAGCTTTTCGTCGGACCTGCGGTCATCACCGCGATCCTGCGTCCATCTGTCTCAACCATTTGGTCGAAGTCAATTCGTGCTTTCGCAGCAGGCCCATGCCGCTGCGTTGCAGCAGGCCGGTGTTACGGCTGTTGTGAGATTGAGCCGAGCTGTAGCCGCGATGGGTGGTGCGCTCCCTCGCCCCGCTTGCGGGGAGAGGGTTGGGGTGAGGGGGAGTCTCGGCAGGGAAGGTGATAGTCGGACTCGCGGAAAGTCCCTCTCACCTCTTGGGGATTCCCTCCGCAATTTTCGATAATCCCATTGCGGAAACAGCCCTCACCCCAACCCTCCCTCGCCAGCGGGGGAGGGAGCTCGCTGCCGTTGCCGCCACATCGTGCGCGCCATATGCGATTCTCCTGCCGCAGGCGGGGAGAGGCGAACATTACGCCGCCACGCGCTCGCTTTGATCGACCAGCGCCGCCAGCTCCCGCGCATCCGCCACCACGCGCACGGCGAGCGGCTCGTCGCGTCCGCGGATCGTGACCTCCTGCTGTGGCAAGGCGTCGTCGACGAGGCCGGCGGTGCGGCGGACTTCCTCCGAGACGATCGCTTCACACGCCAGCGTCTTGGTCATGTCCTGCAGCCGGGCCGCGACATTCACGGCATCGCCCAGCGCGGTGAAGACGATGTGATCGCGATAACCGATGTCGCCGATGATGACCTCGCCGCCGTGAATGCCGACGCCGAAGCGGATCGGCTGGCGGAGATCGTGGCTCAGGAGCTCGTTGAGCTCGTCGATCTGAGTGGCAATGCTGCTGGCTGCCTTCAGCGCCTGCCGGCAGGCGGTTAGCGGATCGGCAGTCAATCCGAACAGCGCCAGCATGCCGTCGCCGACGAACTGGTTCGGCTGGCCGCCGTGCTCGATCACGGCCTGCGACACCGCCCCGAGGAAGCGGTTGACGATGAAGACGGTGTCGAACGGCAGCCGCTTCTCGGCGAGCTGGGTCGAGCCGCGCATGTCCACGAACAGGCTGACGAGATAGCGCTCCTGGCCGATTCTGGCTGGCGTCGAGGCCTGCCCGTCCGCCGCATGCGTGTGCGGCGTGAAGAGTTGGAAGAAGGAGAGGTCGGACGTTGGCCGCAACTGGCAGGCCAGCCGGATCGAGGGATCGGCGGTGCCGACGCGGGTGAGGACGAAGGCCTCGCGCTGCGACGGTGTGGGCAGGGCGCCATGGTCGCCGATGATGCGGATGCGGCAAGTCGAGCAGCGGGCGCGGCCGCCGCAGACACTGGCATGCGGCACGTTGTGGCGCAGGCTTGCTTCCAGCACCGAGAGCCCCTTGGGCACGCGCACCGTCTTGCCGTTGCCGTAGGACAGCGCGATCATGCCGCCGCGCCGTTCGCGCCATGCCCGCACGCCGCGTGCCGCCAGCGCCAGGCCCAGCAGCCCAAAATAAGTGATGGTGAAGGCGCCGGTGATCCGATCGAGCGTCGCGGCCTCGGCCGTGGTGCCGACCTGGCGGCGCGTGAGATTGTGCGTGCGCCATTCCCCGTCATCGGCTTCGTACGCGACGTTGCGGCCGCCCTGGTAGATGCCGAGCAGCGACAGTGTCGGGACCAGCACGGCGGCGGCCAGCAGATAGGGTGCCGCGCGCGTGAAGAACGGTTTGAGGCGAAGCCAGAAATAGATGCCGATGCAGCCATGCACCCAGGCGATCAGCAACAGGATCGTCATCTGCCAGAGCCGGCCGGGCGCCGCGACGAAGAAGAGATAGAGCTCCTGCGGGTAGAGCTTCTGATGATCATACAGCGTGTAGCCGAGCCGCACCCCGACCACATGCGCCATGACCAGCGCGGGGATGCTGAGGCCCAGCACGAGCTGCAGCGGCTCGATCGTCCGCCAGCGGAACTGGCGGCGCTGGTACAGCGCGTAGATGCCGAGCCCCATATGCGTGAGCGCCGCCGTGTAGAACAGGATCGCGACGGGCAGGAACTGCCAGAACAGGGTGTGATAGTAGACCCCGGCCTCCATCGCCTCGACCGAGATGTTGCCGAGCGCATGGTTGAGGAAATGGCTGATCACGTAGCAGAACAGGATCACCCCGCAGATGAGCCGCACCTGCCGCACGCTGGTGGCGCGGACGAGCTCGGACATGTGTGCAGGAGCGATGGCCATGATTCGGTTGTATCAGTTCACTGGGAAGAACAGCCAGCGTAGCGTTTAATTCCCGGCGTGGACAGCTGACGGGATCACATGCCCGGCAAGGTTACGAAATCGTAGGGTAGGCAAGGGCGTCCGCCACACCCACCGCCGTCGTCCCGGGTCTGCGCTGACGCTTGCCCGGGACGACAGCGGTGTTTGCGGCGCCACTCCCCCGCATTGACTCCCCCTCCCAGGTTGGCGAAAAGCGCGGCCGTGACGATCACTCCCGATATCTCCGTGAAGCCCGGCGGCTCCGAACGCCGCCTCATCCGTGTTGCGCTGCTCGTCATCGCCGCGATGACGCTGCTGCGCATCGTCTACGCCTCCGCGATCGAGCTGCGCACCGACGAGGCCTATTACTGGACCTGGTCGAAGGAGAGCGCGTTCAGCTTCCTCGATCATCCCCCTGGCATCGCCTGGCTGATCCGTTTCGGAACCGCGATCTTCGGCGACACCGCGCTCGGTGTCCGCTTCGGCGGCATCGTCGCGATGCTGGTGACGCAGCTGCTGCTGGCCGACATCGTCCGCCGCCTCACCCACGACGTGCGCGCGGTCGTGCTCGCGGTGCTGATGCCGGAGGCTGCGCTCTATTACGGCCTGCTGATGGCCAAGGTCGCGCCCGATGTCGCCATGATCCCGTTTGCGGTGGCGATGATGTGGTCGCTGGTGCGGCTGGCGCAGAGCGGCGACGGTCGCTGGTGGCTGGCGGCCGGTCTGTTCGCCGGTCTCTCGATGCTGTCGAAATTCACCGCGATCATGTTTGCACCCGCAGTTGCCGCGTTCCTGCTGGTGCCGGATTGGCGTTGGCGCTGGTTGCGCAGTCCGTATCCCTATCTCGCGGTACTGCTTGTGATCGTCGCATTCTCGCCGGTGCTGATCTGGAACGCGCAGCACGATTGGGCCTCGTTCCGCTTTCAGGGCGTGCGCGCCACCGCCAATTACGGCATCTCGCTGCGGACCATCGGCGACTTCATCGGCCTGCAATTCGGCCTGGTCGGCTTCGTCATGCTGCCGGTGGTGCTGACCGGGCTGGTGCTGACGGCATGGCGCGGCTATCGCACGCGCGAGCCCGTCGCGATCCTGCTGTCGACCGCGGTGCTGGTGCCGTTCCTCTATTTCCTTTTCAAGTCGACGACGCTGCGGGTCGGCGATACCTGGCCGATGTTCATGTGGCCGGTCGGCTTCGCGGCGGCTGCCGTCAACCTCGCGGCGATGATCAAGGAGGATTGGTCGGCGCGCATGCTGCGATCTTCGCTGTTCTGGGCGAGGACGGCCATCGTCTCTGGGCTCGCCTTCGTCGTCATCGTGTTCCTGTATTACGTCGCAGCGCCCTGGAATCTGCTCGGCAAGATCGACCCGATCGGCGCCGAGGCCGGCTATGAGCAGGTCGCCGCGCGCGCGCAGGCCGCGCTCGACGAGACCGGTGCGAGGTGGATCGCGACCACGGACTATCGCACCTACGCCATGATGCGCTGGCTGTTCCGCGGCCGCGTGCCCGTCGTCGAAATCAACGAACGGGGCCGCTTCCAGGATTTTGCCGATCCCGGCCTGGACAGGATCAAGGGCCACGCCGGCATCTATGTCGGCCGCAAGCCGGACGATCGCTCGTCGCTGTGGGAGAACATTCCGGCGAGGCGCGAGCCGCTCGGCGAAGTCGACCGAAGCTGGCGCGGCGTTCGCTCGGATACCTATGTGATCGAGAAGCTCACCGGCTGGACGCCAGAGCTGTCACCACCGAAGGATTCACCGCTGTTCAAGTGGAAGGTGCTGGCGGACTGCTTACCCTCCCCTGGAGGGGGAGGGTCGATCGCGCGCAGCGCGAGCGGGGT
>NZ_JXDL01000001.1:3773832-3787430 GCF_001590795.1 Bradyrhizobium sp. AT1 | reverse complement strand
GAGCGGGGTGGGGTGATCTCTCCACGCGGGCAGTGTTCAATGGGAGAGACCGTCACCCCACCCCGTCTCGCATCGCTGGCGCGCTGCGAGCCGACCCTCCCCCTCCAGGGGAGGGTAAGAAAGAGCCGCTACTCCTCCCCATCCTTCTTCCGCAGCAGATCCGTCGCGAGATCGGACAGCTTCGGCGGCGGCAATGCCGCAAACGGCAGCGGCCTTGTGACGTCGATCGCCGCCAATCCCAGCCGCGCCGTCAGCAATCCGTTCAGAACGCCTTCGCCGAGCCGCTGCGACAATTTTGCTGCGATGCCGTGGCCGAGCATCTGCTGCACCAGGCTGTCGCTCGCGGCCATGCCGCCGGTGATGGCGAGATGGGCGATGACGTGGCGCAGCAGGCGGATCATGCCGAGCGCGCCGGGGCGGCCGCCATAGAGATAAGCGAGCTGGCGGATCAGGCGCAGCGCGGCGACGAGCACGAACAGCACGTCGATCGCGGCGCGTGGGCTCACCGCGGTCACGATCGAAACCTTTTGCGCGGCCGACGACACCAGCCGCCGCGCCTCGGCATCGAGCGGGGACATCAACTCGCGCTCGGCGAGGCGGATCATGTCGGCGCCGTCGATGATCTCGCCGGTGTGGCTCTCCAGCGTGGCACGGGCGCGCGCCAGTTGCGGGTTCTGATGCGCGATCTTGAGCAGGTCTTGCACGATGACGCGGCTTTCCTTGCGGTCGTCGCTGGCAAGCACGGAAGCAGCGCGCGCATGCAGCTGCTCGATGGTCGCAAGACGCGCGAGGCCGAACGCCTCGCGGCCAATCACCACGGCGAGCGCGAGTGCGGTCACGCAGGCGAACGCAAGGCCGACAAAGCCGAGCGTTTCGTTGCGCGCGAACAGATCCTCGATCAGGTGGACCACGCCGAGTCCGGTGCCCAGCAATGTCAGCCCGGCAACGCCCGACCAGAACAGCGCGCCCCAGGGAAAGCCGCGCCGTGCCGGGAGGGCGGCCGCGATCGGCACCGGGAGCGCCTGCGGATCGTGCTCCGGCGTGATCTGGATAGTGGCGCGGCTGAGCCGGCTGGTCTCGTCGGCTTCTGTGACGACGACGCCGGGATCGTCGAGCCGGAACGTCGCCGGCCGCCTCTGCTGGGATCGGTCGTTCATGCGAGCTTGTCTCCGATCAGGAACTGCAAGGCACGGTCGAGGCGGATGTGTGGCAGCGTCGGCGGCTCGCTGCCTTCGCGGTCGAGTGCCGGCGGGCGGAAGCGCAGGAAGCGGAAATCGCTCTTTTCAGCTGCCTCGGTCGCGAGGCCGCGGAATGAATCATTGCCATTGAACAGCGGCTCGGGATCCAAGGGGAGATCGCCCGGAAAGGTCGCCACTTCCGTCTTGCCGTCGAAGAATTCGCCGCCGGCGCTTTCACCCGCGGCCGGCGTTCCCAGGATCGACGGCAGTTTGTCGCGGCCGCGCGCGACCTGTGCCTCCCGCGTGGCACGCACCGCGGCCAGCGCCACCACGTCGATGGAAGCGCCGGTCGTCTCCGCACGCGCGACGGCGCCGGAGACGGCGCGGCGCAGCACGGCCTCGAGCCGGTCGTGGCTGGAATGATGCAGATGGTCGGCCTTGGTCGCCGCGAACAGGATGCGGTCGATGCGCGGCCGGAACAGGCTGGAGAGGATCGTGCTGCGGCCGATGTTGAAGCAGTCGAGAATGCCGGCGAGCGCGGCTTCGAGATCGTGCAGCGCCTCGGGACCGGAGTTGAACGCGGACAGCGCATCGGCGAGCACGATCTGGCGATCGAGCCGGGCAAAATGATCGCGGAAGAACGGCCGCACCACGACGTCCTTGTAGGCCTCGAAGCGGCGCACCATCATCGCCCACAGCGATCCCTCCGGCGCCTGTCCGCCCACGGGCACGTCGAGCGGCGCGAAGGTCAGCGCCGGCGAGCCCGCGAGATTGCCGGGCATCAGGAAACGGCCGGGCGGCAGCAGGCTCATCGCGAAGCGCTCGTCGCGGCAGGCGCGCAAATAGTCGGTGAAGAGTTTTGCGGCCGTGAGCGTTGCCTGCTCGTCTTCGCGCGCGTCGGCCTTGAGCGTTGCCAGATGCGCGTGCCATTCGCCCGCAAGATGCGCGCGCGGCGCCTCGCGCGACAGCGCCAGGCTCTCCGCCGACCATTGCTCGAAACTCTTCTGCAGCAGCGGCAGGTCGAGCAGCCATTCGCCGGGATAGTCGACGATGTCGAGCGTCAGCGTGCGATCCGCGCCGTTCGGCCGCTGATAGTCGATGACGAGGCGGAGCTCGCTGATGTCGACGGTCGAATTCGGCCAGCGCCGTTCCTCGACCAGCGCGCGCAGATGGTTCTCATAGGCAAAGCGCGGCACGGCGTCGTCGGGCTGCGGCGAAAGATGCGCCCGCGCGATCCGGCCCGAGGCATAGGCTTCGAACACCGGAAACCGGCCGCCGCGGGTGAGGCCGTGGATCAGCGCGGTGATGAACACGGTCTTGCCGGCCCGCGACAGGCCGGTAACGCCTAACCGCACCGTCGGGTTGAAAAAATGTTCCCCATAGTCGATCAGCGCCTGGGCCGACAAACGCGCTTCTTCGACCATATCCTGGAAACTGAATGCCATGTGAACGCGGGGGATCTCGGGCGGGGATACGCAAAATGGATTAGTCACAAAAGTGGCAACTGCCTGAGGAAAATCAAGCTTCATACTTCCACCGCCTTTATCGGCAAATCAGCCGTTTGAACGACGCGCTGATCCCGAAGCACCCATAGAAGAGGGCATTACCTCAATTTTGCGGATTGCCATGACCGTCTTCCAACTGAAAGAGTTCGCCTCCACCTCCGTCCACGCCGCAGCCGACGTGATGGGCTGGAATTACGACCGCGCCGAGCTGATCGCCGATGGAATCATCCACGCGATCGGCGTCCTCTCCGGCATCATTGCGGCGACCGTGCTGTTGGTGCTGACGGCGCTCTACGCCACGGCAACCGACATCGTCGGCGTCTCGATCTACGTCGCCGGCCTGCTCTCGATGCTGGTGCTGTCGGCGACCTATAATCTCTGGCCGGTGTCGCCGGCCAAATGGCTGTTGCGGCGGTTCGACCATTCCGCGATCTATCTCCTGATCGCGGCGACCTACACGCCGTTCATCCTGGAGGTGAAGGACAGCGGGTTCGCGCTCGTGCTGCTCGCCGGGGTCTGGTGCGTCGCGATCCTTGGCATCGTGCTCAAGCTTTGCTGTCCCGGCCGCTTCGACCGCGTCGCGGTCGGCATCTATCTCGCGATGGGCTGGAGCGGCGTGATGCTCTACGACGCCGTGGTCCGGGCGCTGCCGGCGCTGGTGCTGGGCTTCATCCTGGCCGGCGGACTGCTCTACAGTTTTGGCGTGATCTTCCACGCCTGGCGGCGGCTGCGCTTCCAGAATGCGATCTGGCACGGCTTTGTCTTGGCCGGCGCGGCGTGCCATTATACCGCGGTGCTCGACCTCGTGTTGAGCTGAGCAGGCTCCGTGCCGCGGAATAAACGGGCGGTCTAAAGCGGTATAAGACAAGAGGAGACGTCGCATGCAGGTGACCGGCAAGGTCGTGGTCGTCACGGGCGGCGCAAACGGCATCGGCAAGGCGCTGTGCGAGGCGTTTCACAGCGCGGGCGCGGCCAAGGTCGTCGTCGCGGATATGGACGCCGCCAATGCAAGGGCGGTCGCGGCCATGGTGGATGGCGCGGCCTTCAAATGCGACGTGGCGCAGGAAAAGGACATTGCGCACGTCATCGAGGAGACCGAGCGGCAGTTCGGGCCCATCGGGTTGTTCTGCTCCAATGCCGGCATTGGCGGCGGCTTCGATCCGATGTCGGTCAATGCCGGCGGCGCCTCCGACGAGCCGTGGCAGCGCAGCTGGGCGATCCACGTCATGGCCCATGTCTACGCGGCGCGGCATCTCGTCCCGCGCATGAAGGCGCGCGGCGGCGGCTATTTCCTCAACACCATCTCGGCCGCGGGCCTGCTGTCGCAGGTTGGCAGCCCGGCTTATTCCACCACCAAGCATGCCGCGGTCGGCTTTGCGGAGAATCTCGCGATCTCGCACAAGGCCGACAACATCAAGGTCTCGATCCTCTGCCCGCAAGGCGTCGACACCAACATGCTGCGCTCGATCCCGAAAGGCCCGCAATCCGGCGACGGCGACCTCACGCCGGAGCAGGTCGCAAAAGACGTGCTCGCCGGCCTCGAGCAGGAGACGTTCCTGATCCTGCCGCACCCCCAGGTGCTCGGCTATATGCGCAAGAAGACCGAGAATTACGATCGCTGGCTCGGCGGCATGGCCAAGATCCAGGCGAAGATGCGGGAAGAGTTCGGGAAGTAGCATAGGGAAGTTGCCGGTACGCTGTAGCCCCATAACAGGTGTCGTCCCCGCGAACGCGGGGACCCATAACCCCAGGGAGAAGTTGGGCGAAGACAGGTAGTGTTACTTCCCGCGGTACACACACCTCCGCTTATCGATAGATCACGCGGTATGGGTCCCCGCGTTCGCGGGGACGACACCGGTGGTTAGGCTATCGCCTCATCCTCTACCCGACTCGCCCGCAACGCCCGCGCATAGAGCATCATCCCCTCGCGCACCTTGCGCTGCTCGGCCTCGGTCAGCGCCGCCAGCGCGCCGCGCACCTGCTGCCGGCCGAACGCATGCAGCGCCTCGAGCGTGCGGCGGCCCTTTGCGGTCAGCGACAGAAGCTTGCTGCGTGCATCATTCTCGTCCGGCGTCTCCTTGAGCTCGCCGCAATCGATCAGCTTGCGCACCAGCCGACTGACGCTGGATTTCTCCAGGCGCAGGAAATCGCCGAGCTCGCCTGAATTCATGGGACCGCGGATGCCGATTTCCAGAATCGTGTGCACCGCCGACGGCGGGTAGTCCGAGGCCGCCACCGTCGCATCCATGAAGCCGAGCTCGCGCACCATCAACCGCGAGGCGGCGCGGATGTCGTCGATCAACGCAAGCTCGGCCATCTTGACTCCCGGCATGTAGTTGTACCATACAACTATATGCGCAAAGCGGCGCATGCAAGCGTTTTGGAGTGGACCATGAGCGAAGCTTTGCCGGCAGGTCAGCGGATGGCGGGCAAGGTCTGCCTGGTCACGGGCGGCGGCAGCGGCATCGGCCGCGCCGCGGCGCTGCGGATGGCATCCGAGGGGGCCGCGGCGATCATCGTCGCGGGCCGGCGCGAGGCCGAGATCGAGGCCACCGCGGCTGCGTGCCGCGAGCTCGGTGCGGAGGCGATCGCGTGTCAGACTGACATCACCCGCGAGGACGAGGTCGCACGCCTCGTCGGCACCGCTGTCGAACGGTGCGGCCGGCTCGACGTCGCCTTCAACAATGCCGGCTTCCAGGAGCGCCGCGCGCCGCTGGAAGAGCAGGGCACCGACATCTACGACAGGGTGTTCGACACCAATGTCCGCGCGCTGTTCCTGTGCCTGCGCCATCAATTGCCGGTCATGCTGGCGCAGGGCCGCGGCAGCATCGTGGTCAACGCCTCCGTCAGCGGCGTGCGCAATCCCAATCCCGGCTTCTCGCTCTACTCGGCCTCGAAAGCCGCCGCGATCTCGCTGACGCGTTCAGTGGCGCTGGAGAACGCCCCGCGCGGCATCCGCATCAACGCCATCGCACCCGGCCGCGTCGTCACGGACATGATGCTGCGCGCCGGCGTCGGCGACGTCGCAACGGTCAGCGCAGGGTTGCCGCTGCGGCGGATGGGCAGCCCGGAGGAGGTGGCGGAAGCCGTGGTGTGGCTGTCGTCGGATGCGTCGTCCTATGTGGTCGGGCACGTGCTGGCGGCGGACGGGGGATTCCTGGCGTCGTAGGGGGCATGGTGGCGCCACACTCGATGTCGTCCCCGCGAACGCGGGGACCCATAATCCCAGGGAGAAGTTTGGCGATGACTGCCAGCGAATAGTTATCCCGCGGGTACTGACAGCCGCGCTTGACCGATAGATCACGCGGTATGGGCCCCTGCGTTCGCAGGGGCGACAGTCAATGCTTCTGCCCGTAGAGCACCGGCACCGCGGAATCCACGACGACCTCGATGAGGCTCGTTCCCTCATGCGCCAACCCGCGCTTCAGCGCTTCGCCGAGCTCCGCCGCCTTGCTCACCCGCACCGCATGGCAGCCCATGCTTTCGGCAAGCCGCACGAAATCGATTCCCGGCAGCTCCAGCCCCGGTACATTCCGCACCTGCATCACCTGGCTGAACGAGCGCATCGCGCCGTAGCCGGAATTGTTGATGACGACGATGGTGAGCGGCAGCTTGCGTTGCGCGGCGGTCCACAGCGCCTGGATCGAATACATCGCCGAGCCGTCGCCGATCAGGCACACGGTGCGCTGCTTCGGCTTGCCGAGCGCCATGCCGACCGCGGCGGGCAGCGAATAACCGAGGCCGCCGCTCGCCATGGTGTAGAAGGAATCCTGGCCGCGCATCGGCAGGAATTTCTGCATCGCCGGCCGATGCGAGGGAACCTCCTCGACGACTGACGTCCCCTCCGGCATCGCCTGCGACAGCGCGTGCAGCAAAAACTCGACCGGCAGCGGATCGGCGGCCTGCGGAGCCGGCGGCAGCGCGCGGCCTTTCGGCGTGGCGCGCTTGCTCTCCGGCAGCATGTCGAGCAGCAGGCTCAGCGCCGGCTTCATGGTCGCGATGATGCTGGTGCCGACCGGCGTCACGGCCGCGGCATCCGCGTCATCCGTGATCTGGAAGATCGTCGCGCCGCCGTCGAAGATCGCGGCATGGCCCTCGACATGGAAGGTGAACACCGGCGCGCCGATCACGACGACGAGATCGTGTTCGCGCAGCGCGTCGGAGAGCTGCGCGGGCGAGGCGTGCAAGAAACCGGCGAATTGCGGGTGACGCTCCGGGAACGAACAGCGCGCCGAGAACGGGCTGACCCAGACGCTGGCCTTGGCCTTCTCGGCGACGCGCACCATCAGGTCCACCGCGCCGGCGCGATCCACGCCGGGGCCGACGACGAGGGCTGGGTGCTTTGCGCTGGCGAGTGCGGCGACCAGCGCCTTCATGGCGTCAGGCTCGGGGCCGATCTCGCGGCTGACCTTGCGCGCTTCCACCGGCGCGGTCGCATGCGCCCAATCGTCGATCGGGATCGACACGAAGGTCGGTCCGCACGGCGGCTGCATCGCGGTGTAATAGGCCCGCGCGATCGCGGCCGGCACGTCCTCGGGCCGGGCCGGCTCGACGCTGTATTTGACATAAGGCCGCGGGAATTCCGAGGCGCGCTCGGCATAGAGGAACGCCTGCAGCGGCAGGATCGAGCGCGCCTGCTGGCCCGCGGTGATCACCAGCGGGGTCTGGTTGCGATGTGCGGTGTAGATGTTACCGAGCGCGTTGCCGACACCGGCGGCCGAATGCAGATTGACGAAGCCGGCATTGCGCGTTGCCTGCGCGTAGCCATCGGCCATGCCGACGGCGGACGCCTCCTGCAACGCCAGGACATAGTCGATGTCGTCGGGCCAGTCGGACAGGAACGGCAGCTCGGTCGAGCCGGGATTGCCGAACACTTTTGTGATGCCGAAGGCACGCAGCAGGTCGAGCGTCGCCTGCTTGACGGTGACGGATCTGTTGCCGGTCTTGCCGTTCTTGGCCATGGTTTCCGTCCCCGAATGCTTTTATTGAGCCGTCATTCCGGCGCGATGCTTCGCATCGCCCCGGAATGACGGTGTATTTATCACCAAATCGCCGTCCCCTTCATCGTCGGCTGCCCCTCCGCGTTCGCAGTCCACAGCTCAATGCCCGCCTCGAGCTCGTTGGCATTCACCGAGAACTCGCTTCCCTCGAACAGCGGCTGCAGCCCGCGATAGGTGAACTTCTTCGGCGCCTTGCCGCCGCGCAGCTTTGCCGCCATCTCGATGATCAGCGCAGCCTGCAACGGGCCGTGGAAGATCAGGCCCGGATATCCCTCGACCTTGGTGACGTAGTCGCGGTCGTAATGGATGCGGTGACCGTTGAAGGTCAGCGCGGAGTAACGGAACAGCAGAACGGGATCGGAGACATGGGTCTCGCGGTGCTGCGCCTGCGGCGGCGGAGGCGGAGCCTTGCCGCTCGCGGGTGCGCTGCTCGTCATCTCGCGATAGACGATGTCCTGCCGTTCGCGGATGGCAGTGCCGCGCGGTGAGGAGATGCTGTGCTCGACCGAGACGAAGCACAGCGTGCCGGTCGAGCCCGTCTTCACCTGCACGTCGGCGATGCGCGAGGTCCGCGTCGATTCATCGCCGACGCAGAGCGGCTGCAAGAACTCGATCTCGCCGCCGGCCCACATCCGGCGCGGCAGCGGCACCGGCGGCAGGAAGCCGCCGCGGGTGGGGTGGCCGTCGGGCCCGAGCATCGACATCGGAAACACCGGCTGGGCCAGGCACCAATGCACCGTGAACGGTGCGGCGTCGCCCTTTTTGGGCTCGCCGACCTCCTGGAACAGCGTCGCGCGCAGGCCCATGACGAGCTGCGCGGTGACGATGTCGGTGGCCTCGGTGCTGCGGCCGATCCATTGCCGCAAATGATCGATATCGAGCTTCTCGGTCATGACGCCTCGCTCTTTTACTTCTTTGGGGGCTTCTCGCCGATCGCCGGCACGGCGCCATAGCTGCGCGTCTCGCCGACGATGATCGGCGCCGGCGCAGGATAGCTGACGCGCCCGTTCGGCGTGTCGACCTCGATGCGGCGCAGATGCGGATGGTTGGTGAGATCGGCCATGGTGTTGACCTCGGCAAAGGCGATGTCGGCATCCGACAGGCGCTTGAGCAACTCGTCGCGGGTCATCTTGCCGAAGGCATCAGCGACCGTCGTGTCGGTGAAATCGCGGTTGCGCACGCGCTCAACCATGTTGGCGACGCGGGGGTCGGCGGGCAGGTCGGGCTGATCCAGCACCTTCGCGCACAGCGTCTTCCACTCGCGCTCGCTCTGGATCGAGATCAGGATGTCCTTGCCGTCCCTGGAGGTGAAGACGCCATAGGGTGCGATCGAGGGATGGCGCAGGCCCATGCGCTTCGGCGGGTTGCCGGCCTCGGAGTTGAGCAGCGGCACGGTGCACCAGTCCGCCATCACGTCGAACATGGAGATGCGGATGTCGGCGCCCTTGCCGGTGCGCCCGCGCCCGATCAGCGCTTCCAGGATCGCCGCATGCGCCGTGGCGCCGGTCGCAACGTCGACAATCGACATGCCGACGCGCGAGGCACCATCAGGGTTGCCGGTGATCGAGGCGAGCCCGCTCTCGGCTTGGATCAGGAGATCATAGGCCTTGCGATGCGCGTAAGGGCCCTCGTCACCATAGCCGGTGATCGTGCACGAGATCAGCTTCGGATAGTCCTTCAACAGCCGCTCGCGGGAGAAGCCGAGCTTGTCCATCGAGCCTGGCTTGAGGTTCTGGATCAGCACGTCGGCGCTCGCGATCAACTTCTCCAGCTCGGCGCGGCCTTCCTTCGTCGTGAGATCGACCACGGCGGATTGCTTGCCGCGGTTGAGCCACACGAAGTAGCTGCTCTGGCCCTTGGCCGCCGCGTCATAGCCGCGGGCGAAATCGCCCTCGGGCCGTTCGATCTTGATCACCTCCGCGCCGGCGTCCGCCAGCCGCGAGGAGCAGAACGGCGCCGCCACCGCCTGCTCGACCGCAATCACCCTGATCCCGTCCAGTGCTCCCATGACGTGGCCTCAGTACGAGCGCGGCATGCCGAGCACGTGCTCGGCGACAAAGGACAGCACGAGGTTGGTCGAGATCGGCGCCACCTGATACAGCCGCGTCTCGCGGAATTTGCGCTCGACGTCGTATTCCTCGGCAAAGCCGAAGCCGCCATGGGTCTGGATGCAGGCATTTGCCGCTTCCCAGGATGCATCCGCCGCCAGCATCTTGGCCATGTTGGCCTCGGCGCCGCAGTCGAGCCCGGCCTCGTATTTGCGCGTGGCTTCCTTCACCATCAGCTCGGCCGCGCGCATCGAGGCATAGGCCTTGGCGATCGGGAACTGGATGCCTTGATTCTGGCCGATCGGCCGGCCGAACACGCTGCGTTCCTTGGCGTAGTTCGTCGCCTTCGCAATGAACCATTTGGCGTCGCCGACGCATTCGGCCGCGATCAGGATGCGCTCGGCGTTCATGCCGGAGAGGATGTAGCGGAAGCCCTTGCCCTCCTCGCCGATCAAATTCTCCGCCGGCACTTTCATGTCGGTAAAGAACACTTCGGTGGTGGCGTGGTTCATCATGGTGCGGATCGGGCGGATCTCGAGGCCGTTGTTCTTGGCCTCGCGCATGTCGACGATGAACACGGAGAGGCCATCGGTGCGCTTCTTGGCCTGCTCCTTCGGCGTTGTGCGTGCCAGCAGCACCATCAAATCGGAATGCTCGGCGCGGCTGGTCCAGATCTTCTGGCCGTTGACGATGTAGCTGTCGTTGCCCTCCTTGCGCGCGAAGGTCTTCAGCGAGGAGGTGTCGGTGCCGCTGGTCGGCTCGGTGACGCCGAAGGCCTGCAGGCGCAATTCGCCGCTGGCGATCTTCGGCAGGTATTTTGCCTTCTGCTCGGCATTGCCGTGCCTGAGCACCGTGCCCATCGTGTACATCTGGGCATGGCAGCCGCCGCCGTTGCAGCCTGCGCGCTGGATCTCTTCCAGGATCGCAGCCGCCGCCGACAGCTTCAGGCCCGCACCGCCATATTCCTCGGGGATCAGCACCGAGAGATAGCCGGCTGCAGTCAGCGCATCGACGAAGGCCTTGGGGTAGGCCATCTCGCGATCGAGCTTGCGCCAATATTCGCCGGGAAACTGCGCGCAGAGTTTGGCGACGGCGTCCCGGATGTCGGCGTAATCTTCGGTGTGGTGATCTTCACTCATGGCGTTTCCAGTTCTCAGCGGCAGTTAAGATAACGCCGGCCGACCCTCAGGCGTTGTGAAAACAACGCCCGCCCCCTATGCTGATTTGTTATAGCGTATGGAGTAGCCTTCCAGGATTGGCAAGCATGGATTTCCGGCAGCTCAGGACCTTCAGTTGCGTGGCGGAGCTCGGCAGCCTGTCCAAGGCCTCCGACACGCTGCGCGTGGCGCAGCCGGCGCTCTCGCGGCAGATCAAGCTGCTGGAACACGAGCTGCGCACGGAGCTGTTCACCCGCAACGGCCGCGGCATGGTGCTGACCGAGGCCGGGCGCCTGCTGCTGGCGCGCACCTCCGGCATCGTGCGGCAGATCGACCAGATCCGCGACGACATCCAGTCGTCGCAGGGGCCGCCATCGGGCCAGGTCGTGCTCGGCCTCGTTCCCACCGTGAGCTGCGTGCTGTCGGCGCGTTTCGCGCGCCGCTGCGTCGAAAAGTTTCCCGGCATCTCGCTGCGCATCGTCGAGAGCTACAGTGGCCATCTGGTCGAATGGCTGCACCGCGGCGAGATGGACCTCGCCATCCTCTACGGCCGCTCCGCCGATCTGCATCTCAACGTCCAGAGCCTGGGCCGCGACAACATCGTCGCGGTCGGCCCGCGCGGCTGCGGACTTGCGCGCAAGAAAAGCGTCGACATCGGCTGGCTGCTGCGGCAGCGGCTGGTGCTGCCCTCTCACTCGCACGGCCTCCGCGCGCTGATCGAGCACGCGGCCGCCCAGCGCAGGATCAAGCTCAACGTCCAGCTCGAGGCGGATTCCTTCCGCGTGCTCACTAGTCTCGTCGAGGAGGGGCTCGGCTTCGCGCTGCTGCCGCCGTCCTCGGTCCATGGCGAGGTCGCGGACGGGCGGCTGGAAACCACGGCCGTCTCGAAGCCGATGACGCGCGAGCTCATTTTCGCTTCTCCGATCGACCGCCCGGTCTCGACGGCCTCTCTCGCCGTCACCGCGCTCCTGCGCGAGGAAGTCGCCGCCTGCCGCAAGGACGGCGTGTGGGACATCAAGTTGAGTTGACCCTTACTTCGCCTCTCCCCGCTTGCGGGGCGAGGGAGCGCAGCGAGCGCGCGGTCAATGCTTAGGACACAAGCTTGCCGACTTGCCTTCGCATCTGGCGCGAGCTGACATGCCGGAATTTTATAGCTGGGTCGGTGACCCACCGCTCTCGTGCCCCGGACGCAGCGCAGCACGCCCGGCGATGCGAAGCATCGTCCGGTGTGATGCGCTGCAGAGCCGGGGCCCATGTCGCTGCGGGACCGTTGCTTGCTGGGTCCCGGCTCTGCGCCGCACCGCTACGCGCTGCGACGCGTCCGGGACACGAGAGAGCTCAAGCCGGAATCCTTACCGGCAGCGTCTCGTAGCCCTTGATGAAGCTCGAATAGATCCGCTTGGGCTCGCCGACCACCTCGATGCGGTCGAAGCGCTTCAGCATCTCCTCCCAGACGATCTTGAGCTGCAGCTCCGCGAGGCGCATGCCGACGCAGCGGTGGATGCCGAAGCCGAAGGAAAGATGCGTGCGCGGCCGGGGGCGGTCGATGATGAACTCGTTCGGCTTCTCGAACATCTCCTCGTCGCGGTTGCCGGAGACGTACCACATCACGACGCGGTCGCCCTTCCTGATCTGCTTGCCGCCGATCTCGGTGTCCTGCAGCGCGGTGCGCCGCATATGCGCCAGCGGCGTCTGCCAGCGGATCACTTCCGGCACCATGGAATCGATCAGTTCCGGATTGGCGCGCAGCTTGTCGTACTGCTCCGGGTTCTCGTTCAGCGCCAGCACCGAGCCGGTCATGGTGTTGCGCGTGGTGTCATTGCCGCCGACGATGAGCAGGATGATGTTGCCCATGAGATTGTCGGGGTCCATGTGGCGCGTGGCGTCGTTGTGCGCCATCAGCGACAGCAGGTCGTTGCGCGGCGCCGAGTTGACGCGCTCGTTCCACAGCTTGGACATGTAGGCGTAGCACTCGTCCATCTCGCGGCGGCGCTCCTCGGCGGAGGCGACGATGCCGCTCTTGGGCAGGGCGGTCGAGACGTCGGACCAGCGCGTCAGCTTGCGCCGCTCCTCCCAGGGGAAATCGAACAGGGTCGCGAGCATCTGCGTCGTCAGCTCGATCGAGACGCGCTCGACGAAGTTGAAGGTCTCGTTGCGCGGCAGGTTGTCCAGCACGGTCTGCGAGCGCTGGCGAATCAGCTTGGCCAACTCGTCCAGATGTGTCGGCGTGAACATCGGCGACACGGTCTTGCGCTGCGACGAATGCTTGGGCTGATCCATCGCGATGAAGCTCGGATAGTCGTAGCCTTCCGGCACGTCGCGGATCGAGATGCCGCCGAGCTTGGAGTCCGAGGAGAAGATGCCGTGATTGGTGTCGACATGCATGATGTCGTTGTACTTCACCACCGACCAATAGGGCTCGATCGGTGCGTTGGTGCAGTAATGCACCGGCTCTTCCTTGCGCAGCCGCTCGAACCACGGCCACAGCGTGTCGTCCTGGAACAGCCGGGGCGCGCCGGGGTGGAATTGCGACAACGGCGTCGCATAGGCCTCCTCGCGGGCCTTTCGCATGCGTTCGGCCTTGTCCACTTTCACCGGCGTTTGGATGTTCATCGTCGTGGCTCCAGTTGTTGTCTTACCTCTCCCGCTTGCGGGAGAGGTCGCGCGAAGCGCGGGTGAGGGCTTTCTCCTCTTGGGGGCGGTCCCATTG
>NZ_JXDL01000001.1:3768262-3772995 GCF_001590795.1 Bradyrhizobium sp. AT1 | reverse complement strand
TTTCTCCTCTTGGGGGCGGTCCCATTGCGGAGATACCCTCTCCCCAACCCTCTCCCGCAAGCGGGAGAGGGAGCACAGCATTCCCGCCGTTGTAGCTCAAACTCACGCCGCGATCTTCACCGGCAGTTCTTCCAAACCCTTCACGAAACTCGAATACACCCGCTTCGGCTCGCCGACCACCTCGATATGGTCGAACCGTCTCAGGATCTCTTCCCAGATAATCTTGAGCTGGAGTTCGGCAAGTCGCAAGCCGACGCAGCGGTGGATGCCGAAGCCGAAGGAGAGATGCGTGCGGGGGCGGGCGCGGTCAATGATGAATTCGTAGGGCTTCTCGATCGCCTCCTCGTCGCGGTTGCCCGAGACGTACCACATCACGACCTTGTCACCTTTCTTGATCTGCTTGCCGCGGAACTCGAAGTCCGAGAGCGCGGTGCGGCGCATATGGGCCAGCGGCGTCTGCCAGCGGATCACCTCGGGCACGAAGCTGTCGAGCAGATCAGGATTTTCGCGCAGCTTGCGATATTGCTCAGGATGCTGGCTCAGTGCGAGCAGCGAGCCCGACATGGTGTTGCGCGTGGTGTCGTTGCCGCCGACGATCAAAAGCACGAGATTGCCGAGGAAGTTCTTGGCATCCATGTCGCGCGTCGCGGCGCCGTGCGCCATCATCGAGAGCAAATCGCTCTTCGGCGGCTGCGCGATGCGCTCCTTCCACAGGCGCGCGAAATAGCCGGCGCATTCGGTCAGCTCGGCCTGGCGCTCGTCCTCGGTGGCGACGAGGCCGTCGGGGCCGGGGATCGTGGTGGCGATATCCGACCAGCGCGTCAGCTTGCGGCGATCCTCCCAGGGGAAGTCGAACAGCACTGCGAGCATCTGCGTGGTCAGCTCGATCGAGACGCGGTCGACCCAGTCGAACACCTCGCCGCGCGGCAGATTGTCCAGGCACTCGGCCGAGCGCTTGCGGATGTTGAGCGCGAGATTGTCCAGATGCGTCGGCGTGAACATTGGCGCCACGGTCTTGCGCTGCGCCGCGTGGCGCGGCGGATCCATCGAGATGAAGCTCTCGCGGCGCAGATCCGGGTCGATGTCGCGGATGGTGATGCCACCGAGCGAAGACGCCGAGGAGAACACCGCATGGTTGGTCTCGATCTCCATGATGTCGTTGTAGCGCGTCACTGACCAGTACGGCCCGAACATCGAGTCCTTGCAATAGTGCACGGGATCCTCGCGGCGCAGCCGATCGAAATACGGCCAGAACGTATCGGTCCTGAACAACTCGGGATCGCCCGGATCGAATTGCTCCAGCGGCAACGTGGACGCACGCTCGCGCAATGCGTCGAGCTTGGCCGCGCTCTCGATGGTCCCATGCATGACCGTTCTCCCTGGCATGAACCGCGCGTTCTCGTTGAATTCTGCGCTGCGGTATTTGATTTGCAATTACAGCCGGTTGTCTGCGCCGGAGCAAGGGCGAGTTTTGCCACATCCAGGCCCAGCGAGAGGGGAATGCGTAGCCCGGATGGAGCGCAAGCGTAATCCGGGATTCGAGTCGCAATCGATACTGTCCCGGATTGCGCTCCACTCCATCCGGGCTACCGACCTCACAACGTGATCCCCCGCACACCGTTTGTCGTGAAATCGTGCCAGAAACCGACTGGAATCGAGGTAAATCGAACCCCGCCAGCTTGGGGGCCGACCAATCCCTGATCTATAGTTTGACCGGATCGAGACCGCATCCCGAGGTTGCCGCCGTGAACGACATGCAATGGACCCCTGTCGGCTCCGAGCCGATTCCGCCGCCGCTGCCGCCGACGCGGGTGGACTTCACCGGCAATCGCTCCGAGTTCCGGAAAATGGTCACCAAGGGTGCCATGCTGGAGCTCGTCACCTTCGGCTTCTACCGCTTCTGGCTCGTCACCGACATTCGCCGCCATCTGTGGGCGAACACCGCGATCGACGGCGATGCCGCCGAATATACCGGCCGGGCCAAGGAGCTGCTGGTCGGCTTCCTGTTCGCGCTCGCGATCCTGCTGCCGATCTACCTCGCCTACTTCCTGATCGGCATCGAGTTCGAGCGCTGGCAGGGCTTTGCCTCGACGCCGCTGTTCATCGGCTTCTACGCCTTCGGCCAGTTCGCGATCTTTCGGGCGCGGCGTTACCGGCTGACGCGCACGGTGTGGCGTGGCGTCCGCTTCTGGATGGACGGCTCGGGCTGGGCTTATTCGTTCCGCGCCATGGCGTGGGGCTTGCTGGTGCTGCTCACGCTCGGCCTGGCGCTGCCGTGGCGCGAGGCCGCGCTGGAGCGCTACAAGATGCAGCACAGCCATTACGGCGATCTGCGCGGCGATTTCGAGGGCGACGGCTGGACCTTCTTCAAGCGCGCTTGGTGGCTGTGGCTACTCAGCCCGATCGCGCTCTTCATCTTTCCGCTCGCGCCGTTCTTCTATGCCGAGTTCAAGGCGCGCCAGTGGCGCTGGTGGCTCGACGGCATCCGCATCGGCGGCGTCAGCCTGTCCTCCAACCTGCCTCATGACGCCTTCTACGGCCTGTACTGGAAAATGATCGGCTGGTGGATGCTGCTCACGATGGCCTTCTCGGCCTATATGGGCGGCGGTGCCCTGTTGCTGGTCCAGCTGAGCGGCGTTCCGGCTGAGCAGATGCTCGGCTCCGACAATGCCGTCACGAGCATCCCGATGGTGGTGATGATGGTCATCGGCTATCTCGCCCTGGCGCTCGCGATCAATATCGTGATGCGCGTCTATCTGCAGCGCGATCTCTGGGCCAAGGTGCTGGAAACCGTCGAGGTGCACGACATCGCGGCCGCGGCGGATGTGCGCGGCAGCGGCCAGCTTGCCAGCGCGCTCGGCGAAGGTTTTGCCGATGGGCTCGATGTCGCGGGATTCTAAGCTGTGAGTGATGTGTTCGCCGACACCCCGGCGCAGTCCACCAAGCCGACCATCTTCTTCGACGGCACCTCGAGCCGCAGGCGGCAGGTCACGCTGACGTTCGGTGATGCGCTGGAGATCGCGGAGGAGGGCGAGGCACCGGTTCGCTGGGCCTATGCCGACATCCGCCGTGCCGACAGTCCGCCAGGGATCTTGCGTCTGGCCTGTACCGCCGCGCCTCCGCTGGCGCGGCTCGAGATCCGCGACGCGGCGCTCGCAGCCGACGTCACCGCCCGCTGCCTGCGGCTCGACGAGCACCGGACCTCGCGCCGCGGCGTCGCGAAGATCGTCGGCTGGTCGGTGGCTGCCACCGTCTCCATCGTCAGCGTCGTGCTGTTCGGCGTGCCGCTCGCCGCCGACCGTCTCGCGCCGCTGGTGCCGAAGCCGATCGAGCGGCGCATCGGCGACGCCTCCGAAGTCCAGGTCAAAACCATCTTCGGCGGCAAGGCGTGCGAAGATCCCGCCGGCAAGGCCGCGTTCACCAAGCTCGTCAACCGCCTGCGTGATGCCGCCGGCCTCGACGACGATTCCATGACGGCCGGCGTGCTGCCGACTGCGGTGCCGAATGCCTTCGCGCTACCGGGCGGCAAGGTCTATGTGCTGAGGGGCCTGCTGGACAAGGCGCAGAATCCCGACGAGCTCGCCGGCATCCTCGCCCACGAGCTCGGCCATCTCAAGCACTACGACAACATGCGCGGCCTGATCTACAACGGCGGCACCTCGTTCCTGATCGGCCTGTTGTTCGGCGACGTCACCGGCTCGTCCGCCGTGATCTTCGCCTCGCGCAGCGTGGTCGAAGCCTCCTATTCGCGCGAGGCCGAGACCGCCGCCGATACGTTCGCGATCGAGGTCATGCACAAGCTCGGCCGCTCGCCAAAGCCCGCGTTCGAGCTGATGTACCGCATCACCGGCAAGGAAGGCGGCTCGAAGCTGACGACGATCCTCGCCAGCCATCCGCTGACCGAGGACCGCCTCGCGCGCATGACGAAAGAAGATCGCCCGGCCTCCGGCCCGCCGCTGCTGACGGACAAGGAGTGGCAGTCGCTGAAGCTGATCTGCGGCAGCGGGAAGATTTAACTTACCGCGTCCCGTAGGCGCGGTCGCCGGCATCGCCGAGGCCGGGCACGATGAAGCCGGTCTCGTCGAGGCCTTCGTCCACGGCCGCGGTCCAGATCGGCACGTCTGGATGCAAGCCCCGCAGCCGCTCCAATCCTTCAGGCGCCGCAATCAGGCAGGCGAGGCGGATATCCTTCGCGCCACGCTCCTTCAGCCGGTCGATGGCGGCGACCGCCGTGTTGGCGGTGGCAACGACAGGCGTCACCACGATGGCGAGGCGCTCGCTGAGATCGGACGGCGATTTGAAGAAATACTCGACCGCGGCAAAGCTGTGCGGCTCGCGGTAGAGCCCGATATGGGCGACGCGCGCGGTCGGCACCAGATCCATCATGCCGTCGACGAAGGTGGTGCCGGCGCGCAGCATCGGCACGAACACCAGCTTCTTGCCGGCGATCTTGGCCGAATGCATCGTCGCCAGCGGCGTCTCGATGACGGTGTCGGCGAGCGGCAGATCGCGCGTCACCTCGTAGCACAAGAGCATGCCGATCTCCTTGATCAGCTCCCGGAACGACTTTGTCGAGATGGACTTGTCGCGCACCAGCGTCAGCTTGTGCTGCACCAGCGGATGATCGACGATCGTGACGCCTTCCATGGGACACCTTTCTTCCTTCTCCCCTTGTGGGAGAAGGTGGCGCGAAGCGCCGGATGAGGGGTTCTATCCGCGAACTTCACTGAGAG
>NZ_JXDL01000001.1:3763631-3767655 GCF_001590795.1 Bradyrhizobium sp. AT1 | reverse complement strand
AAGCCACCCTCTCCCACAAGGGGAGAGGGTTTAGAACACCGTGCCGTCGCTGATCACCTTCAGCGGCGGTGAACCGTCGGGGCGGCGCGCAAAGGCAATGGCACGGCCGGCGGCCCAGGTGCCGCCTTCCAATATGCTGGCGAGCGGGAGCGACTGTGGCGTGCGGCCGAGCTTGACGCGAACCAGCTCCGCGAGCCGGTCCAGCAGTGCCACCGTGAGCGCGCGCCATTCCACGACCAGCAGCGAGTCCACCGCATGCGCGCGCTCGGCGTCGGCGGAATCGCGCAGGCGCAACACCTCGTGGTCGACGAACAGGCCGCCATTGCGGTACTCGGCAAGCCCGGTCAGCCCATCGATGTCGGTGACGTCGAAGCCGGCGCGCTGCAGCGGCTCGATCAGCGAATAGCTCAGCCATTGCGACAGCTTGTGCAGCGGCACGAGGCCGGCCGTTGCGTCATCCGTTTTGAGCGCGGGATGACGCCAGCAATCGCCGAGCGGAATACCAGCGAGTTCGAGCCGCGAGGGCCAGATTGGTCCAAGCTGGTTCAGCACGGCCGACAGGATGACGGGCGCAGCGACAGCGCCGCCCTTCGCCTGCGCCGCGATATGATCGAACAGGCCGCCGGGCCGTGGCGTGTCATGCAGGCCGAAAACCTCCGCACGCCCGGCAACCAATTGGCCCAGGCGCCGCAGCAGATCGGTGCGTCCCTCAAGTCCGAGCAGCGGATTGGCATCGTTCACCTGGAACGCCGATGTGAGCGCGGCGAGCGGCAATTTTGCCAGCACCTCTGCATCGGCCCTGAACGGCGCGTGTGCGTCGCCCGAGAACAGCCCGCTCGCGAACATGTCGAGGCTCGCGATCGCGAGTCCTTCGGACCGCCCGATGCTTTCGCCCGTCGCCGCGTCCCGATATCGCCACGCAGCGCCTGCGCCGGCATCGAGCAGCACGCTGACGATCGCGAGGTCGAACTCGGCGCGCGCCCGCGCGGCGCGATCCGGCCATGATGTCGCGTCGGCAAGCTTTGCCCAGCGATCGACGCCGCCAAGCACAAAATGCCGCCAGCGCGCATGGAAGGGAATCTCAAGCGTGGGATAGGCCTTTCGCGTGACCGCGAGCACGGCCTCGGCGACGCCATCCATGCGGCCGAGATCAACAGTGAAATGGCTCAAGCCGCCGGCAAGGCCGAGTTCGAGCATCTGCCCGGCACGCGCACGAACCGCTGCTGCGCTGAGCAGCGAGCGGGCCTCTCGTTCCAAAGAGTCCGACATCAGCTGATCAATATTTTTCCAGCGAACGGCCGACCACGCCGTCGACGTCCTTCTCGGGCGCGATGTCGGTCGAGTAATAGCCGGCGGCCTTCTTGGCGGCGATCTCGACGTGGGCGTCGGCCGGAATCAGCTCCAGCGGGATCGGCACGCGCTCGACGATGTCGATGCCTTGCGAGGTCAACGCGTCGTATTTCATGTCGCTCATCGACAGGAAGCGGTCGATGCGCTTCAGGCCGAGCCAGTGGATCGTATCCGGCATCAATTGCTGGAAGCGCGCGTCCTGCACGCCGGCGACGCATTCGGTGCGCTCGAAATAGGCCGCTGCCGCGTCGCCGTCCTCCTGGCGCTTGCGCGCATTGTAGACCAGGAATTTGGTGACCTCGCCGAGCGCGCGGCCCTCTTTTCGGTTGTAGACGACGAGCCCGAGCCCGCCCTCCTGTGCGCCGCGCGCGGATTCCTCGATGCCGTGGATCAGATAGGGGCGGCAGGTGCAGATGTCGGAGCCGAACACGTCGGAGCCGTTGCACTCGTCATGGACGCGGCAGGTGATTTTTGTGCGATGATCAGGGAGCTTCGTCACATCGCCGAACATGTAGACCGTGGTGCCGCCGATCGGCGGCAGGAACACTTTCATGTCCGGACGCGTCACGAGTTCGGGGAACATGCCGGCGGTCTGCTCGAACAGCGTGCGGCGCAGCTCGGTCTCGCCGGTGCCGAAGCGCGCGGCAAGGCCGGGCAGGTACCAGACCGGATCGATCGCGATCTTCACCACGGAGACGCTGCCATTGGCGTGCACCACCTCGCCGTCGGCGCGCAGCCGTTTTGCCGCCAGCGCCTCGCGGATCTCCGGCAGGTCGAGGCGCGCGCGTGTCACCGCGATGCTCGGGCGGATGTCGACGCCCTCGGCGATGTCCTTGCCGAAGTTCTCGGCGACGAGATGCCCCCAGGGATCCAGCGCGACGATTTTTGCGGGATCGCTCCACTGCTCGAACGGCCCGATGGTCGCGGCCGGAAACGTGTTGGTGAGGTCGGGCCTGCGAATCGGATCGAGCGCGCCGGCGGACACGGCCAGCGCGCGGTACATCGCATAGGAGCCGCCATGGCTGCCGATCACGTTGCGATCGCCTGCGCGTGACACCGTGCCGATGATCGGCCCGCGCGCGCGCGCGTCGGCGGCGCCCCAGTGGATCGGGAACGCGGACTTCTTGCCCGGCTCCGGATGCGAGGTGAGGCGGATGTGGTCGGTACGGTTCGCGCGGCTCATGTCCAGGCTCCCAAAACGCCAACGGCCCGCCGCTCGGACGGGCCAGGCTCGCTTGCGGCACCGTTTCGGAACACAGGCGACGCAAGCTCAATCCAACATATTGTAGCGGCCGTCAGCGACAGACAAGTTAATCGTGCGCGGCCATCGACGCCCATTCCCGCGCCTGCCCCGATCGGAAAGCGACGCCGGAATGCCCTCTATATCTATGTAATCGTTCGAATTTTTGAAGGGGCAGGCGGGTCCGAGCAGGTGACTGGATAAAACCGGCATATTCGGACATATCGACCGGATCGGCTCTGACTCGGAGACCCCCATGCCCGCCAGCTACATCGATCCCCGCAACGGACAGCTCTATCCCCTGGACCAGCCGCGCTGGTGCTCGGACGAGCGCACGCCGCTGCTGGTGACGCCGGGGGCGGGGATCTCGCGCGACGATATCGATGCGCGCACGCGCTCGCTGTGGCGCTACCGGGCGGCGCTGCCGGTCGAGATCAAGCATCCGATCACGCTCGGCGAAGGTTGCACGCCGCTGGTCCAGCAGGATTGGGGCGAGCTGCGCCCGTTGTTCAAGCTCGAATGGTTCAACCCGACCGGCAGCTTCAAGGACCGCGGCTCATCCGTGATGCTGTCCTTCCTGCGCCAGATCGGGGTCGACGCCATCCTCGAGGATTCCTCCGGCAATGGCGGCTCGTCGATGGCGGGACTGGGCGCGGCCGGCGGCATGCGCGTGAAGATTCTGGCGCCGGCCTCCACCTCGCCGGCCAAGATCGCGCAGGTGCGTGCCTATGGTGCGACGGTGCAGCTGGTCGAAGGCCCGCGCGAAGAGTCCGAGGCCGAAGCCATCCGCCAGTCGAGCCAGACCTTCTACGCCAGCCACAATTGGCAGCCGTTCTTCCTCGAGGGGACAAAATCGCTGGCCTATGAGATCTGGGAGGATCTCAGCTTTCGCGCGCCGGACAATGTCATCGTTCCCGTCGGTGCCGGCAGCAGCCTCCTGGGCTGCGCCTTCGGCTTCCGCGAGCTGTTGAAGGCGGGTCAGATTGCAAAGCTGCCGCGCCTGTTCGCGGCGCAGCCGCTCAATTGCTCGCCGATCGATGCGAGTTTTCAGGCCGGTGTCGACACGCCCGTCGCGCGCGAGGTCAGCAAGACCATCGCGGAGGGCACCGCGATCAAGCATCCGCTGCGCCTGCGCGAGATCATCGCCGCTCTTCGCGAGAGCGGCGGCGGCACCGTTGCGCTCGCCGAGGACGAGATCGTCACGGCCTTACGTCGTCTCGCGCGCCAGGGCCTGTTCGCCGAGCCGACCAGCGCCAGCGCGGCGGCGGCCTTGGACAAGCTCTCCGCGGCTGGAGCCATCAAGGCGAACGAGACCACCGTCGCGGTGCTCACCGGCACCGGTCTGAAGGCGGCGACGACGGTGGCCGATCTGGTGCAGTAGGGGCGGAAGGTCTCTTACCCTCCCCTGGAGGGGGAGGGTCGGCTCGCGATCGA
>NZ_JXDL01000001.1:3756732-3763205 GCF_001590795.1 Bradyrhizobium sp. AT1 | reverse complement strand
TGACAGTCTCTCCACCGATGCGGTGCCCGAGCGGAGAGATCACCCCACCCCGCTCGCGCTGCGCGCGATCGACCCTCCCCCTCCAGGGGAGGGTAAGAAGCACCTTACTCCTTCAACTCGTTCACCTGCTTCACCCACGCCCGCACGTCGGCGAGCACTTCGGGCAGCACCGCCTTCACGTCCGTCACGGTCATGCCCGCCTTGATGCGGGGGTCGTACAGCACATTCAGGATGTACTGGTCGTAGACGTCGAAATAGCCCATCGAGACGTTGTCGTTGAACATGGTCCAGGGCACGCTCGCGGTGTCGTTGATCGGCCCGAGCGATTGCAGCAACTCCTCATAGGCGCAGTCGAGAAAGGTGAAGTCGCCGTTGTCGACGGTGAGGATGACGTCGGAATGCTCGATCTCGAAATTGTCGTTCTTGCGGAAGCCGGACAGGCATTGCGGGTCGAGCGAGGTGCGGATCTCCCGCGCCTTCTCGGCGCCGTAGAAGCTCGAGATGGTGCGGAACAGATCGCGGTCGCGCACCAGCTTCACACGCACGTTGGCCGCTTCGTTGGTGTCGATCATGGCGATGTCGAGATGCTGCACGCGCTTGCCGATGTCGGCCACGACCTTGGCGAGCTGCGCCTTGCGGTCGGCGCGGTCGCTCTCGGCGTAGACGCGAACCGGCCCGTCGAACTTGCGAATGCGGTCGACCCGGCCGGCGAGGTGATATTCGGCGCCGAACGCCGTCTTCAAGAAGCCGTCGACGATCTCGCCGTCGGTAAAGTTCTTCTTCTCGGCGCGCTGACGCGAGGAGATCGCGGGCAATTCACCCGCGGCGGCCATGGGTGCGGTGTCAGGCACCCATGTGAGCGCGGCGAGCGCCAGGAAAGCGACGCGAAGGCCAGGCGCGGACGGATTGATTGCGCTCATCGTCAGGCGACGCTGCCGCATTCGCGCCGCGCGCACAAGGCCGCAAATTCACGCGCTGTGCGGGTTCCCGCGTCGTCTGTCGCAGGAGAGTGACAGTCTCGAAGGGTGGGCAACGCGGAGCGTGCCCACCATCTCGAAATCGTGGGCATGCCTGCGGCAGTTGCGCCCTAATTGTTCAGCACCACCACGGTGGTACCGACCGAGACGCGGCCGTAGAGATCGCTGACGTCGTCATTGGTCATGCGGAAGCAGCCCGAGGAGACCGCCTGGCCGATCGTCTCGGGCTCGTTGGAACCGTGGATGCGGTAGAGCGTGGAGCCCAGATACATCGCGCGCGCGCCCAGCGGATTCTCGATGCCGCCCTTCATGTGGCGCGGCAGGTCGGGCCGGCGGGCCAGCATTTGCGAGGGCGGCGTCCAGTCCGGCCACTCCTTCTTGGCGGTGATCCTGTGCACGCCGCCCCAGCGGAAGCCGTCGCGGCCGACGCCGATGCCGTAGCGCAACGCCTGGCCGTTCTGGAGCACCAGATACAGCCGCCGCTCGCTGGTATTCACCACGATCGTGCCGGGGGCGTAGTTGCCGTTATACATGACGGTGGTGCGGGGGATCGGGCTGGAGCCGCCGCGAAAGAAATTCGGGCCGCCGCCCATGATGTCGCGCGAGTCGAACTCTTCGGCGAGCGCGCCGCCCATCGTGGCCGACAGCAGTGCGATGGCGGCAATCGGTGCGGCAAAAAACCGGATCATTGTCTCCCCCGGAAAAAAACGATTCAACACAGGCCACAGGCCATATTTGCGGGCTTTCCGCAAGCCACGGCCGCGTGAGGGACATCGTCCAGCCCAGGCGTTATCAAATCGGCAACCATGCCGTTTGCCGAAAAGCGTTAGCCAAACCCGCGCGGGGCAGGGCCGCGATGCCGGCACTTGCTTTGACGGGGCCTGCGAACAATGATTGATCGGACGGATTACCTGAAAAGACCGGTTGCGGAGCAAAAAGAATGAACGGTGCGGAAAGCCTGGTGCGGACGATGGTCAAGGGCGGGGTGGACATCTGCTTCTCCAACCCGGGCACTTCCGAGATGCATTTTGTCGCAGCGCTCGATCGCGTCCCCGGCATGCGCTGCGTGCTCGGCCTGTTCGAGGGCGTGGTGACGGGCGCCGCCGACGGCTATTACCGCATGAAGGGCACGCCGGCCTCGACCCTGCTGCATCTCGGCCCCGGCCTCGCCAACGGCCTTGCCAATCTGCACAACGCCAAGAAGGCCAATTCCGGCATTGTCAACATCGTGGGACAGCATGCCGTCTACCACATCGACTACAACGCGCCGCTCACCTCCGACATCGAGGGTCTGGCCCGGCCGATGTCGTCCTGGGTCCGGACCTCGCCGAATTCCAAGTCGGTTGCTGCTGACGGCGCCGCGGCGATTGCCGCCGCCAAAAGCGCACCGGGGCAGATCGCGACCCTGATCCTGCCCGCCGACACCGCCTGGAACGAGGCCGACGGCGTCGCCGAGGTTCCGGCCGAGCAGCAGCGCGCGAGCTATTCGCCGCAGGCGGTCGAGCAGGCCGCAAAAATCCTGCATGGCGACGGCGAGGGCACGCTGCTCCTGATGACCGGCAGCGCCCTCAGCGAGCAGGGCTTGGCGCTGGCCGAGCGCATCGCCGCCAAGACCGGCTGCACCGTGATGGGCCCGACCTTCCGCCCCAAGATGGCGCGCGGCCGCGGCCGTTTCTCGATCGACCGCATCCACTACGTGATCGAGAACGCGCTGCCGATGCTGGCAAAATTCCGGCACATCGTGCTGGTCGAGTCCGACGACCCCGTGGCATTCTTCGCCTATCCGAACAAGCCGAGCATGCTCAAGCCCGAGGGCTGCGAGGTCCATCGCATGACCTCCTGGGGCGAGAACTCGGTCGCCGCGCTCGAAGCGCTGGCCGGCGCCGTGAAGGCCAGCGCCAAGGACGTCAAGCCGCAGGCATTGCAGGAACTGGTCAAGCCGACCGGCGCGCTGACCCACGCCTCGATCGCGCAGGCGATTGCCTACGCGATCCCCGAGAACGCGATCATGGTGGACGAGTCGCTGACCACCGGCCGCGCCTTCTTCCCGCCGACCGCGGCCGCCGCGCCGCATGACTGGCTGCAGAACATGGGTGGCTCGATCGGCTTCTCGACGCCGCTGTCGATCGGCGCCGCGATCGCCTGCCCGGACCGCAAGGTCATCACCATGGTCGGCGACGGCAGCGCGATGTACACGATCCAGTCGCTGTGGACCCAGGCGCGCGAGAACCTCAACATCGTCACCATCGTGTTCGCCAACCGCATCTACCAGATCCTGCGCGGCGAGTTCGACAATGTCGGCGCCGGCGAGCCCGGCCAGCGCGCCAACGACATGCTCCGCCTCGACCGGCCGACATTGGATTTCGTCGCGCTGGCCAAGGGCATGGGCGTCCCCGGCCGCGCCGTCACCAATGCCGACGAGTTCAACAAGGCGCTGGCCGAAGCCGTCGCCGAGCCCGGCCCGCGGCTGATCGAAGTGCAGATGTAGGGCGGGCCGGTCGCGCCTCATGTAGCCCGGATGGAGCGCAACGTAATCCGGGACCCCGTGCGTTTTGCGAGAACCCGGATTGCGCTACGCTCCATCCGGGCTACTCATGACTGCGCCCGGAGGCACGATGCAGACCGAGCTGAACAAGGTGATCGCTGCGCTCCGGGACTTCTACGCCCACGAAGGCTTCCTGTTCGAGAAGGACATCGGCGAGCGCGCGATCACGCACCGCTTCGCCGTGCATCTGGAGAAGCAGTTCGCCGGCTGGTCGGTCGACTGCAATTACGACCGGCTCGGCGAGCGAACGCTGCATCTGCCGCACGGCACCATCATCTCGACCGACGATCATTTGGGAAAATCGATCTACCCCGACGTCGTCGTGCATCAGCGCGAGATCCCGAACAATCTGCTCAGCGTGGAGATCCGCAAGGCGAGCAATCACACGCCGCTGGAGCACGACCAGCACAAGCTGCGGGCGCTGACCGACGTCCATGTCTGGTTTCCCTATTGGATCGGCGTGCTGCTGGTGCTGGACAAGGAGCGGGTGACGATGTCGGAGGTCTATGTCAGCGGCGCCGTGGATGAGCCGCTGACGCGCTGGCTCGCGACGCGGCTGGAGGAGGTCGGATTGGGGGCGGCGCGTTAGGGCGCGGGCTCGTCCATGCCAGATGTCGAGGACGAGGCGGAGGCTACCTGGCCCGGTCGGTCTGCCGCTTATGACCCATAGCCGACCCCACGAGCGTCTCCCGCGAGGGGCTGCTCGTGGCCCAAATCGGAACACATCCCAGCGGTGAGGCCGAAAGCCTGCCCTCGTTCACCACATTTAAACCTTAAGATTTTACGAAGAGGGGTCACCCACAGGCCGCAGGACCATGCGAACAGCCTTTGTACGGAAGCCATCCATGGACTTCGGGCAATGAAGGTTTGGCAGACCGGCTGCATCGCGGCTGCGATCGCATCCGTGGGCCTTTGTCTGGCCGCCGGTGTTAGACCGGCCGCAACGGTGCCTGATGTCATGCCGGAAGCTGCCGCGAACATCGCGGCTCCCGCGACCATGACGGCTCCTGCAAACAGGGTGACGCCAGCCTTGTACGCGGATGCATCAGCCAGACTTGCGGCAGCGCTTCGGGCAGAACGAGCAGAGCCTGGCGCGGTGATGTCGGCAGGTTCCGGGCCGTTGAGCGCCGGAGCTGAAATCGCCGATGAACCCGTCGGACCAAAATTGGCGTCGTTGGGACAGGATATCGTCCAACCGCTGCCGGCAGACCGCGATGCGTCGGACGGTGCTCCGAAAGCGGCGTCGACGCCGGATTTCCGGTATCTCACCTACTACGTCTGGTCCGAGCTGCCGCCCGCCGAGAAACCGGCGGAGATCGTCTTGCGTGCGTTCAAGGACATTCCGGTCGGAACGCCGGCCGAAGAGATCAAGCGCGCGTCCGACGCGTTTGGTCTCGATTTCAATTTCATGATGGCGGTTGCCAAGATCGAATCCGGCTTCAATCCCAACCAACGCACCGGGTCCTATATCGGCCTGTTTCAGCTGAGCCACTATGAGTTCGGGAAATTCGGCTTCGGGCAGATTCGCAATCCCAGGGACAACGCCGTTGCGGCCGCGTACAAGATCATTACCGAGGGCGTCCAGTTCGGGTGGATCACGCACCGGACACCCGACATGAGCGACCTCTATTTGATCCATCAGCAGGGCTGGGAAGGCGCCGCTCAGCACATCAGCCAGCCCGCTCGCACCGCCTGGAAATCCATGTGCGCCACCAGCGAAGGCAAGGAGAAGGGCGAGAGGTGGTGCAAACGCGCGATCTGGGGCAATGCACTTCCGGCGTACAAGCGCAGCTGGAAATCGGTGGACAACGTGACGTCAGAGGCGTTCGTCGGCATGTGGCGCGGCCGGGTCGCTGAATTCTACACGAAATATCTGGCGACCGCCGCTGCAGCGGCAAGCCCGTAGTTGCCGCTGTCGGCAGGGCCCTGCCACGCCTGCATTGCCTTTAGCTGCCGTGAAGAAGTAGACGCGGCCAGGTAGACCAAGTCCGCTCATGGTTCATGAGCCGACCCCATGAAAGCCTCCCGTCAAGAACCGCTTATGACCCGAACCGGACGTGCTCGCTAGGCCGCATTGCGTTAAATGTATCAGCAGCGCCAAAGACACGTGATGATGGCTCGCTCGATACCGACGCCTCGCTGGTTCGCGGCGGCCCTTTTCCCAACGCTTGTGTCGCAAATTTGTAAGACTGCAACAATCCGATCCGGCAGTATGGAAGCGGACGCGACCTGCCATTGCGAGAAAGGCCGTTCGCATGATGCGAGCGGCCTTCGTCGTCTTTGTGGCAGCGCGCGCGTGATGCGCGCACGCCGCGACGTCGTCAGTAATAGCGCTGCTGCGAATAGGCGTAGCGCGGGTTGATGCCGCAATAGGCCGAGGTGCCGGAAGCGCTGGCCTGGCACTGCTGGTAGCTCGCGAACTGGCAGTTGCCGGGATAGCCCCACATGCGGCCCTGCAGGCAATATCTGTCGTTCGTGGGGTGGGCCTGGGCCGTCGGGGCCATTGCGACCGCCAGGGCCGCGAACGAGGCGAGGGTGAGGATGGTGCGACGCATTTCAGTCTCCATTCGAGAAGAGTTGCAAGAACAGTTCGACAGGCGCAGTTCGACAAGAGCAGTTCAATGAGGGAACACGCAGCTCGATCTGTCGGTTCCGGGATTTGCCCGACACTTTGTCGTACTTGTCTTGGTGTCCGCAGTGGGCATTGCGTTCGACATGCGTCTATGATGCGCCAAGCCGTGGCGAGCAATGTGATCTCGGCCACAGTTCGCGATGGGCTTTCCGGCCTATCGTGATCGGACTTGCCCGCGTGGCTGCCGCAAAGGCCCGCACGCTTTCCTCATTCGGATCAGGCAATTTTGGAGGTTCTGATGCAAAAGTCATATTTGCTGGCCGCGACAGCGGCGCTGGCGCTCATCTTGCAAACGCCGCTCGCGTCGGCCCAGACCGCG